>NZ_CP150317.1:0-3212500 GCF_051526795.1 Sorangium sp. So ce204
ATGACGATTCCGAAACACGAGCCGCGCGAGGTCTTCGATCGGGCGATCGAGCATACGCGGGCGCTTTCCCCGGCCACTTTCGATCAGTGGTTCGGGGGAGTTCAGTTCGATGATCTGACCGACGGCGTCCTGACGCTGCGTGTCCAGAACGAGTTCGTCCTCGAGTGGGTCAGGGACAATTTCCTGCCAGCGCTCACGGACAAGATCCGAGAGCTCACCGGCTGGTCGGTCCAGGTCGCGTGGACGGTGGATCAGAACCTCGACGCGCCCATTGCGCAGCGCGTGGAGCTCACCCCGGTGCGTCCGCGGGCGCTCGTCGTGCGTCCGACCAGCGCGGCGCCGGCGCCGGCGCCCCGCCCCGAGCCGACGCTCCGGCGCGTCCCGTCGATGCCGGACGACCTCAACCCGAAGCACACCTTCGCGAGCTTCGTCGTGGGCCCCTCGAACCAGCTGGCGCACGCGGCCGCGATCGCGGCCGCGGGCGGCGGGGGGCGCCGCTACAACCCGCTCTTCATCTGCGGCGGCACGGGGCTCGGCAAGACCCACCTCATGCACGCGATCGCGCACCGCGTCTTCGAGGGCAGGCCGGACGCGCGGATCATCTACGTCTCGGCCGAGAAGTTCACGAACGACTTCATCACGGCCATCCAGCACCACCGGATGGACGAGTTCCGCACGCGGTACAGGTCGAGCTGCGACGTGCTGCTCGTCGACGACATCCAGTTCCTGGCCGGACGCGAGCAGACGCAGGAGGAGTTCTTCCACACCTTCAACGCGCTCCACACGCTCGACCGGCAGATCGTGGTGACGAGCGACAAGTACCCCCAGAACCTCGAGCGCATGGAAGAGCGGCTCGTCTCGCGGTTCTCCTGGGGGCTCGTCGCCGACATCCAGGTGCCGGAGCTCGAGACGCGCGTCGCGATCGTGCGGAACAAGGCGGCGCTCGAGGGCATCGCGCTCACGGACGACGTGGCGCTCTACCTCGCGCAGATGGTCCGCTCCAACGTCCGCGAGCTCGAGGGGACGCTGATCCGGCTGGCGGCCAAGAGCTCGCTCACGGGCCGCCCCGTCGACCTCCCGTTCGCGCGCGCCGAGATCACGGCCACGTCGCCGCCGCGCGCGCAGATGATGAGCGTCGAGGACATCCAGCGCGCTGTGTGCCACCACTTCCACCTGCGCTCGATCGACCTCACCTCGAAGGACCGCCACAAGAGCGTGGCCTTCGCGCGCCACGTCGCGATGTACCTCTGCAAGCAGCGGCTGAAGTGCAGCTTCCCGGAGATCGGGCGCGCCTTCGGCAACCGCGATCACACGACGGTGATGAGCGCCGTCCGCAAGATCGAGGCGCAGCGCGACTCGGATCCGCAGGTCCGCGCCCACCTCGAGGCGCTCGAGAAGAAGCTCGCCGACGAGTGAACCGCGCGCGCGTGACGCGGGAGACGCGCGCGCGGGGTCAGAGCTCGGACAGCGCGGAGCGCGCGTCGTCCGCGACGAGCTTGTTGCCGTACGCGGACGCGAGATCGAGCACCTCGGCGAGCTCGCGCCGCGCCTCCTTGACCAGGCCCCGCTGCTTCAGGAGCGCGCCGAGCAGGTACCGGCTCTCGAGGGCGTCGGTGCGGTAGGAGCGCGCGTCGGCGTAGCGCGCGAGCTCGCGCAGGAGCTCGCCGGCGCCGGCCGCGCCGCTCAGCCCGTCCAGGTAGGCGAGGTGCGCGCGGTTGATGGAGGCGAGGCGCTCGTGGCCGCTCTCCTCGGCGAGCTCCTTCGACTCGGTGAGCGACGCGTAGGCGCGCGGCAGATCGCCGAGCCGCCGGCTCGCGTCGCCGAGGTTGTGCAGCGCGGCGGCCGTCTCGAAGCGCAGGCCCGCGGACCGGGCGAGGTCGACGGCGCGGGCGGAGCTCTGCACCGCCGCGTCGAAGTCGCGCAGGAACACGTGCACGAGGACGCGCTGCTTCTCGCGCTCGCTCGCCGCCGCGAGGTCGCCCGGATCGCCGAGCGCCTCCGCCCGATCGAGGGCGCGGAGCGCCGCCGCGATGTCGCCCGTCGCCGCGCGCGTCTGGGAGATCGCGAGCAAGAGCCTCGGATCGTCGATCGCGCCCGTCGCCTCGAGCTGCTCGACGGCGCGCTCCGCGCGCGCGAAGTCGCCGCTCCGGACGCCGATCTCCGTCTCGCACGCGAGCGCCTTGCGGCGGAGGTCCTCCCGATCGCCGGCGAGGGCGTAGGCCTCCTCGAGCCTCGCGTACGCGTCGGCGAAGAGATCCACCGCGCCGAGGGCGCGCGCCAGGTCGACGCGGGCCGAGAGCTTCTGCTCCGGCGCGCCGGCCTCGTCGATGCGCCGCAGCGCGCGGGCGGCGACGTCGGCGAGATCCGGCGCGGAGCGCACGCGCACGACGACGTCGGCGAGCGAGCCGAGCCACGCGGCGAGCTCCGCCGGCGAGCGGTGGGCGTGGTCGCCGAGATCGAGCGCCTGGAAGATGAGCCGGAGCGCCGGATCGAGCTGGCTCGCGCGGATCTTGTGGAGCGCCGCGCGCGCGTAGAACGTGGCGGCGCGGTCGCGATCGCCGGCCTGGTAGAAGTGCTGCCCGATGCGCTCGGCGTGCTCGGCGCCGTCCTCGCCGACGACGGCGACGTACGCCGCCGCGGCCGCGGCGTGCAGCTCCCGGCGGAGCTCCGGCGGGATCGCGTCGAGGACGATCTCCCCGTGCATGGGCGACGCGAAGCTCGCCTGCGCGGGGCCCTTGAGCCGCAAGAGGTCGCGGGTCGCGAGCCCGGAGATCGCGCGGTTCACGGCGGGGAGCTTCTGCTGGAGGAGCGCCGCGAGGACCTCGGTCGGCACCGGATCGCCGAGGATGGCCGCCGCCTGGAGCACGGCGCGGTCGCTCGGATCGAGCCGCCGCACCCGGGTCGCGATGAGCGTGCGCAGCGAGCGCGGCACCGCCGACGCGCCGTCGAGCCGCGCCTTCACGACGCCGCTGACGACGCTGAGCGCGCCGGAGTCGAGGAGCTCCTTGATGAGCTCCTCGAGGAAGAGCGGGTGGCCGCCCGCGCGCTCGCGGCAGAAGGCGACCACGTCGGGCGGCAGGAAGCTCGCGCCGATGCGCGCCGACATGAGGCGCGCGCCGTCGCTGTCCGAGAGCTCCCCGACCTTGAGCCGGTAGAAGTGGGGGTGCGCCTCGAGCAGCGGCGGCGGGTCGCTGCGCGTCGCCAGCATCAGCACGGCGCGGAGCCCGCCGGCGCGGCCCGCGGTGGCGAGCAGGGCCTCGGCGGTGAGCTGGTCCATCGCCTGCGCGTCGTCCCACGCGAAGCAGTGGAGGCGATCCTCGCAGAGGCTCTGCACCATGCGCGGGAACGCCGTGCGCAGGATCGCGGTCGTCCCCTGCGGCGCCCGCGTCTCGGCGAGCGCCGCGCCGAGCTGACCGAGCACGGCCGCGGACTCGTCGTCGCGCAGGCCGAGCGCCCGCAGCCGCGGCAGCACCGCGCGGATGCGCTCCTCGTCGTCGCCCTCCTGGATGCCGCAGAGCACCTGGAGCATCGCGGTGAGGCCGCTCCACGGGACGTCGGCGCCGTTGTGCGGGCACGAGGCGACGTAGACGCCGACGTTGTAGTCGCCCTTCGAGAGCCGCCGCTCCATCTCGGCGAGCAGCCGCGTCTTGCCGATGCCGCGCTCGCCCTGGATGACGACGATCTGCGCGCGCTTCCTCGTGGCGTCGGCCAGGATGTCGCCGAGCTGCTTGAGCTCGTCGCGGCGGCCGATGAAGCGGCCGTGCGCGCCGTCCGGGGGCTGCGCGGACGTGACGACGCGCCCCCCCTCGGGCGCTGTCCGGCCCGCGCCGGGCAGCTCCTCGGTCGCGAACGCGTTGCGGAGGACGCGCCCGGTGAGGTTCGACACGGCGACCTGGGACTCGGTCGCGCGGGCGAGCGCCTGGGCGGAGGCGATGAGCGAGGTGAGCCGCTCGTCGCGGATCGGGGCGCCGGCGCTGTCGACGAGGATGCGGGCGAGGTGGATGCCGGCGGAGACCGCGGCGCCCCCGCCGCGCGAGCGCAGGATCACGAGGGCGGCGCGCGCCGCGGCCTCCGTGTCGCGGCCGTCGGCGTCGCCGAGCCCGAAGACGGCGACGAGCTGCGACGCCTCCTGCTCGAGCAGCAGCGCGCCGTAGCGCGCCAGCACGTCGCGGGCGCGCGCCATGCGCCTCGCCGCGTCGTCCTCGGATCCCGTGAAGATGAGCACGAGCGCCGTGACCTCGCGCCGCTCGCCGAGCCCGCGCGCGGCCGGGCCGCTGTCGGCCTTCTCGAGCAGCTGGAGGAGCCCCGACGCCGAGCGGCTGCGCGTGCTCGTCGTGTGCGGCACCTCGACGGGCGTGCGCTCGTTGGCCCCGTTCGGCTCCTCCTGGAGCACGGCGCCCGCCTGGATCTCGGCGCTCTTCTCCTCGTGGAACGGCTCCAGGAAATCGGCGAGGTCGTTCGCCCCGAACCGCTCGGCCGTCGCGTAGAAGAAGCCGAGGAGCGCCTCGTGCAGCCGCCCGGCGTCGGGGAACCGATCCTCCGGGTCCCTCGCGAGCATCGTGCTCACGACGTCGACGAGCGACCGGGGCACGTCGGGGCGCACGAGCGCGAGCGGCGGATACTCGCTCGCCTGCAGCCGCCGCATGATCTCGAACGCCGTCGGCGCCGCGAACGGGTTCGACCCGGCGAGCATCTCGTAGAGCACCGTGCCGAGCGAGAAGAGATCGCTCCTGCCGTCGATCGCGCCGGCGCGCGACTGCTCGGGGCTCATGTAGGCGAGCTTCCCGCGGATCCTCCCTGCGCGGTTCTCGCCGACCTCCTCGTCGGTCATCGATTGCGTCGCCTTCGCGATGCCGAAGTCGGTGACCTTCACCTCGCCCTCCCAGGAGAGCAGGATGTTCTGCGGAGAGATGTCGCGGTGGACGATGCCGAGGGGGCGCGACTGCTCGTCGCGCCGCCGGTGCGCGTGATCGAGCGCCTTCGCGATCTCGGCCGTCATGAAGACGGCCATGGCGAGGGGGATCGGCTTCTTGGCCCTCCGGCAGCGGGCGAGGAGCGTCGCCAGGTCGAGCCCGGGGACGTACTCCATCGCGATGAAGTAGCTGGTCGGATCGCCGTTCGGATGGTCGACGCGGCCGAGGTCGAACACCTGCACGATGTTCGCGTGCGAGAGGCGCACGGCGAGCTTGGCCTCGTGCACGAACATGTCCACGAAGCGCCCCTGCTCGGCCAGCTTGGGGAGGATGCGCTTGATGACGAGGACCTTCTCGAACCCCTCGACGCCGAAGCTCTTCGCCTTGAAGACCTCGGCCATGCCGCCTTCGCCGAGGCGCTCGAGCAGGCGATACCGCCCGAAGGTCTCGCTCAGCATCGCCCCGCCCGCGCCCCGCGCAGCCTCGCGCCTCTGGCGCGCGCGGCGCTCCGGAGGGGACGGCCCGCGCTCGGCGCGCGAGCCGGCGCCGCCGCGTCGACTAGCCGCGCGTCATGTCTCGACGGCCTTGTTTGCGCCGGCGTCATCGTCCCCTCCATACATCGACTCCGCGATCCGGAACGCCGCCCCCTCGAGACGCGCGTACGCGTCGCGGAGCGCGTCGAGGTCGCCGCCGGCTTCGAGCAGCTTCCGCAGCGCCGCGCACTCGGCGTGGACCTCGCCGAGGAGCTCGGCGTCGAGCAGATCGCCGTAACCTTCGAGGGCCTGCTCGGTCGTGTAGACGAGGGTCTCGGCCTGGTTGCGGAGCTCGGCGAGATCGCGCCGGAGCGCGTCGGTCTCCTTGAACCGCTCGCCCTCCGAGACGAGCCGCTCGACCTCGTCCGGCGTGAGGCCGCTCGTGGGGGTCACCCGGATCTCCTGCACCCGCCCCGTCCCGAGATCCCGCGCCTCGACGCGGACGATCCCGTTCTCGTCGATGCGGAAGGTGACCTGGATCTTGGGCAGCCCGCGCGGCGCGGGGGGGATGCCGGTGAGCTCGAACCGGGCGAGGCTCCGGCAGTCCGCGGCCATCTCGCGCTCGCCCTGGAGCACGTGCACGGGGACGAAGCTCTGGTTGTCGACGCTCGTCGTGAAGATCTCGCTCCGCTCGGTGGGGATGGTCGTGTTCCGCGGGATGAGCTTGAAGCTCACGCCGCCGCCGGTCTCGACGCCGAGCGACAGCGGCGTCACGTCGAGGAGCAGCACCTCGTCCACCTGCCCGGAGAGCGCGGCGCCCTGCAGCGCGGCCCCGACCGCGACGACCTCGTCGGGGTTCACGCCCTTGTTCGGCTCCCGGCCGAAGAACTCGCGCACCGCCGCCTGCACCGCGGGCATCCGGGTCATGCCGCCGACGAGGACCACCGTGTTGACGGCGGAGACGGGGAGCTTGGCGTCCCCGAGCGTCGCGCGGCAGACGTCGATGGTCCGCCGGATGAGGCCCTCGCAGAGCATCTCGAGCTCGTTGCGCCGCATCGTCCGCTCGAGGTGGAGCGGCCCGCCGCCCGGGCCGACGGCGATGAAGGGGATGTTGATCTCGGTCTCGAGCGACGACGAGAGCTCGTGCTTCGCCTTCTCGGCCGCCTCCTTGAGCCGCTGCAGCGCCATGCGGTCCCGGCGCAGATCGATGCGACTCTTGCCCTCGAACTCGTCGGCGAGCAGGTCGATGATCCGCTGGTCGAAGTCCTCGCCGCCGAGGTGCGTGTCGCCGCCGGTCGCCTTGACGCTGAAGACCCCGCTCGCGATCTCGAGGATCGAGATGTCGAACGTGCCTCCGCCGAGATCGTAGACCGCGATCGTCTCGGCCTTCACCTTGTCGAGGCCGTAGGCGAGCGCCGCGGCGGTCGGCTCGTTGATGATCCGGCGCACGTCCAGCCCGGCGATCCGCCCTGCGTCCTTCGTCGCCTGTCGCTGCGCGTCGTCGAAGTAGGCGGGGACGGTGACCACCGCCTCCGTCACGGGCTCGCCGAGGAACCGCTCGGCGACCTGCTTCATCTGGCCGAGGATCACCGCGGAGATCTCGGGCGGCGAGTAGTTGCGCCCCTTGACCTCGACCCACGCGTCGCTGTTCGGCGCCTCGACGATCTTGTAGGGGGCGAGGCTGATCTGCTTGCTGACCTCGGGCGCGGTGAACTTGCGGCCCATCAGCCGCTTCACCGCGTAGATGGTGTTCTGCGGGTTCGTGACCGCCTGGCGGCGCGCGACCTGCCCGACCAGGCGCTCACCGCTCGCGGGAAAGCCGACCACGGACGGCGTGGTGCGCGCGCCCTCGGCGTTCGGGATCACCCGAACGTCGTTGGCCGAGGCGACGCCTGCCCCTTCGACGACAGCCACGCACGAGTTCGTCGTCCCGAGATCGATGCCGATCACCTTCCCCATATGCGGCGAAAGATACTACAGGCCTGGATGCTCGCCGGGTGGGGAGACGACCTGGGCGCCCGCGATATTTGGGGAGATCGTGCGGCGAGGTAGCGGGGCACGGCAGATCCCGGACACGATCACCGCCAGGATGCGCACCGTGCCGGAGGTGTGCGCCGAGGGAGCCGGCGCGACGCCGCGCGGAGGATCAGTTCGCCGCGGGCGCCGGCTCGGCGGGCGAGCCCTTCGAGACGACGACCATGGCCGCGCGGATCAGGTAATCGCCCAGCATGTATCCCGGCTGGACCTCCGCGATCACGACGCCGGCGGGGTGCTCGGTCGAGTCGAGCTGCTGGATGGCCTCGTGCACGCTGGGATCGAAGGGCTTGCCGACCGCGGCGATGCGCTTGATGCCCATGCGCTCCAGCGTGTCGACGAACTGCTTCGTCACGATCCGGACGCCCTCGGCGACCGATTTCACGTCCGGCGCGCTCTCGGCGTGGCTGGCGGCGCGCTCGAGGTTGTCGAAGACCGGGAGCAGATCCTTCAGGATCGCCTCGCGGCCGCGGCGCTGCGCCTCTTCGACCTCGCGCCGGGAGCGCTTACGGAAGTTGTCGAAATCCGCGGCGGTGCGCAGCAGCTGCTCGCGCATCCGCGCGGCCTCGGCCTGCGCCTCGCCTAGCTTGTCTTCGGGGGTGGAGGCCTGCTGCTCCGCGGCCTCTGCGCGCTCCGCGTGCGCCTCTGCCGTCTCCCCCGTGTTCTGGTTCGACCCATTTTGTTCCGAATCGCTCATAGGACGGCGGCACTATAACCAGCCGCGATCCGCTGGCAATCGCCAGGCCCATGGTCGGTCCGGAGGCGAGCGCCGCAGGCGAGCGCCGCCGCCCGAGCGCGCCGGCGCTCGCCGCCGTGCCGGCCCAGGACGCCCGCGGGGGGGAGGCGCGCGGGCGCTCCGGCCGCGCTCCGGCCGCGCTCCGGATGCTCAGATTGCCCGGGTCTCCACGATCCGCTGCGGGCGCTGCATCGAGCGTTTGCTCCGACCCCCCGCCCGGCGTTAGATCGCCCCCCATGAGCATCGCCACAAACCCCGCCGCCGAACCTCCTCCGGCGAACGCCTCGACGCCGGCCAGCGCGCCGCTCCTCGCGGCGCAGAAGCACCTGCTCGGCAACTACCGCCAGCCGCCGTTCGTCCTCGACCGCGGCAGGGGGTGCGAGCTCTTCGACACGGAGGGGCGCCGGTACCTTGACATGTGCGCGGGGGTGGCGGTGGCTTCGCTCGGGCACGCTCACCCGCGGCTCGTGGCGACCATCGCCGAGCAGGCGGGTCGCCTGATGCACGTCTCCAACTATTTCTTCAACGCCGAGAACCTCCGCCTCGCCGAGGAGCTCTGCGCGAAGACCGGCTTCGACCGCGCCTTCTTCTGCAACTCGGGCGCGGAGGCGAACGAGGCGATGCTCAAGCTCGCGCGCCGCCATTTCTTCAACCGGGGCGAGGAGGGGCGCTACCGGATCATCGCGTTCGACAACGCGTTTCACGGCCGCACCCTCGGCGCGGTCGCCCTGACCGGGACGCCGAAGTACCGCGAGGGCTTCGGCCCTTCGCTCGACGGCGTCACGCACGTGCCGTACGGAGACGCGGCGGCGGTGCGCGCGGCCATGGGCCCGGACGTCGCGGGGATCCTCGTGGAGCCGGTGCAAGGGGAGGGCGGCGTGCTGCCGGCCCCGGCCGGCTTCCTCGCCGAGCTGCGGCGCATCGCCGACGAGCACGGCGCGCTGCTGCTCACCGACGAGGTGCAGACCGGCATCGGGCGCACGGGGCACTGGCTCGGCGCGATGTACGACGGCGTCCAGGCGGACGCCGCGGCGCTCGCGAAGGGGCTCGGCGGTGGGTTCCCGGTCGGCGCGCTGGTGCTGCGGGAGCGGCTCAACGGCGCGCTGCCCCCGGGCTCGCACGGCTCGACCTACGGCGGCAACGCGCTCGCCTCCGCCACGGCGCGCACGGTGCTCGCGGTCATCGAGGAAGAGAAGCTGTGCGAGGCCGCCGTGAAGCGCGGCGAGCAGCTCGGCCGCGGCCTCGCCGCGATCGCCGCGCGGCTGCCGGGCGTGTGCCTCGGCGAGCGCGGGCGCGGGTTGCTCCGCGGGCTCATCCTCGCGCCGACCGTCGACGCGCGGGCCGCCCTCGGCCGCGCGCGCGATCGGGGCGTGCTGCTCACGATCGCTGGCAGCAGCGTGCTCCGGTTCACGCCGCCCCTGATCGTCAGCGAGGCGCAGATCGACGAGGCGCTGGCCGAGGTCGAGGCCGCGCTCTCCGAGACGCCGGCTGCAGGTTGAGGTGGTCGCATCGCGCGCCGCGGGTCCCGCCGTCGCACCCGTCCCGTGCTCGGGCTGCAGCAAGCTGATCGATCCCCTGCGCGCGGGGCAGGTGGCGATCTTCGACCAGCGCTTCCATTACTTCTGCAACGCGCGGTGCCGCCACGCCTTCCTCGGTGAAGCGCCGCCTGCGCCGGGGGACGGCCGGCCTGCGGGCCTCGCGGCGTCGGGCGCGCCCTTCGCCGGCCCTCCTCCCCGGGGGCTCCCGTCGGGCGCGCCGCCCGGCGCCGGCGGGCACCACGCCTCCACCCCGCGCACCCCGCGCGCGGAGCCCGCGCGGGCGAGCGCCGACGAGGGCGCGGCGCGCGTCGCGGACCTCGACGCGCCGATCGTGGACGCGTTCCCCCCCGTGTCGCTCGACGAGAAGCTCCCCGATCTGCCCGTCCTCGACGACGATCGCGCGCTGCTCGAGCCCATCGGGAACACCATCCTGAGCGAGGAGCCGCAGCGCTACGACGCGGTCGAGGCGCGGGACATCGGCGCGCTCCTGCTCGTGCTCGCGATCATCGCGGGGACGCTGGCCGTCGCGCTCACCCTCGCCGGGGACGCGAAGCTCGTCATCGGCGCGCGGATCGTGCTCGCCACGGTGAGCGCCGGGATGCTCCTCGGCCGCGCGGCCACGACCGCGCGCGACGCCACCGATCCGCACCCTGCGCCGATGCTCGCCCCCGTCCTTGGCGGGCTCGTCGCCGCCGTCTGGGCCCTCTTCGGTCAGGACCGCGCCCTCGCGGCCGAGGCCGCGTCGCTCGCCGGCGTGATCGCCACCGCCAGCGCGATCAGCGCGTGGCTCATCGAGAGCGCACGACACCGCGTGTTCGCGGAGCGGGCGTGGATCGGATCCGTGCTCTCGACCCCGGCGCGCCGGCCGCCTTCCGCGTGGGCGCAGGGCCAGGCGCCCGCCGACCGCGCCCCTCAGCGCGGCGGCGACGGCGGTCCTGTCGAGGGCGCCGGGGATGAGCTCCACGAGCTGCGACCGGGCGAGGGCGTCCAGGTCGACGCGGGGGAGATCGTCCCCGTCGACCTCGTCGTCACGGGCGGCGACGTCGAGGTGCTCCCCTGGATCGGCGCGACCACGCCGACCCGCCGCCGCGACGGCGACCCGGTCGTCGCCGGGGCCACCGTGGTCCGGGGTCGCCTCGTCGGCGCGTGCACCTTCTCCGGGGGCGATCGCGCGGTCGCGCGCGTCCTGCTCGACGCCCGCCGGCGCGCGGACGCCCTCGCGCCCATCGCGCAGGCCTCCCGCGCGCTGACCGAGCGCTGGGCGATCGGCGCCGCGGCGATCGGCGCGCTCTCCGCCTTCGTCGCCGGACGCGCTCCGGTCGAGATCGCGATGACCGCGGCCGCCGTGCTCGCCGCGCTGTCCACGGCGATCACGGCCTCCATCGCCTCGGTGCACGTCGCGCGGGGCATCTTGCTCGGGCTCCGCCGGGGCATCGTCTACAAGAGCGCCGACGCCTGGGATCGCGCAGGGAAGACCTCGGTCGCCGTGTTCTGCGCCCGCGGCACGCTGCTGCTCGGCGAGCCCGAGCTCGCGGAGCTGGAGGCGACCGGCCAGAAGCTCAAGCCGAGCGACGTGCTCGCGCTCGCGGCCGGGGCGGAGCGCACCGAGGAGCACCCCGTCGCGACGGCCATCGTCCGCGCCGCGCGCGCGCGCGGCTTGCGGCCCGACGGCGTGCGCAACCCCAACTTCCACCCCGGCCTCGGCGTGACGGCCGTCACCTCGTCCGGCGAGGAGCTCTGCGTCGGCAACCGCGCGCTCATGCTCGAGCAGCGGATCTCGATCGCCGCGGCCGAGAGCCGCGTCGCCGAGCTCGAGGCGCTGGGGCGCACGGTGGTCCTCGTCGCTGTCGGCGCTCGCCTCGTCGGCATCATCGGCCTGCAGGACGGGCTGCGCCCCGGCGCGCGGGCCGCCATCCAGCACCTGCTCGACGCGCAGATCGAGCCCGTGCTGATGTCGGGCGACGCGCGCGAGACGTGCGAGGCGATCGGCCGCTCGCTCGACATCGATCACATCCGCCCCGAGATCCTCCCCGCGGATCGCGGCACGGAGGTGCGTCGCCTGATCGACGCGGGCACGAGCGTCGCCGTCCTCGGCCACGCGGGCGTCGACGACGCCGCGCTCGGCGCCGCGGACGTCTCCGTGGCGCTCGGCGCCGCCGGCTCGGCGCCCGCCGACTTCTCCACGGTCCTCGCGTCGGACGACGTCCGCGACGCCGCGCTCTCCCTCGCGCTCGCGCACCGCACGCGCCTCGAGGCGCGCGTCGGGCTCGCGCTCAGCGTCGCCCCGGCGCTCGTCGGCGCCGCGGTCATCGCCGCGTTCGTGCTCCCGCCGGCCTACGCGCCCATCGCCTCGCTGCTCGGCGGCGTCATGGCCGTCGTCCACGCCCGCGCGCTCGACGCGAAGAGCTGAGCGCCGGGCGCGCTCTCGCCGGCGCGGGGCTCCTCGCCGCGCCGGGGCGGGCTACGAGACGTCGGGCGTCGTGTCCTTGGCGTCGCGGCAGTCCGCGCAGACGCCGTACATCTCGTGCTTGTGCCAGGTCACCTCGAAGCCGTACTTCGCGGCGATCTCTTCCTGGAGCGCCTCGATCCGCGGCTCCTCGAACTCGATGATCTTCCCGCAGTTGACGCAGATCAGGTGGTCGTGGTGCGCGCTGGCGTCGTCCGCCAGCTCGTAGCGGCTCAGGCCGTCCCCGAACCGGCGCTCGGAGGCGACGCCGCACTCCGCGAGCAGCTTGAGCGTGCGGTACACCGTCGCGTACCCGATGCCTCGGTCGTGCGCGCGCACCTCCGCGAGCAGGTCCTCGATGGTCATGTGCGGGGCGCCGGAGAAGAACGTGTCGACGATCAGCCGGCGCTGCGCGGTCGATCTCAGCCCCTTCTTCGCCATGTACGCCTGGAGGCGAGCGCGGAGCCGGTCGAGGGCAATCTGGTCCACGTGGCTGGCGCCGCTCCCCTCTCTCTCCATGACGGCCATGGCAAGTTTATCCCGTTCGCGGCGAACCGCGTCAAGGCCGGTGACCGAGCCCACGTGGCGCGACCTCGCCGACGCTGCCTGTGCCCCGCCCGTCGGCGCTACTCGCCGACCTGCGCCATGTAGCTGATCTGGGCCGCCGAACCTCCGAGGGGGCTGAGCAGCGTGATGGGAGGCGCGACCAGGCCGGCCGCCGCCGTGTTGTCGATGACGACGTAGTAGAGGCCCGGGCGCAGCGCGTACCGGCGGGTCTCGATGATCCCGGGCTGGAGAGGGCCGCCTGCCTGCACCGGGCCTGGCGGGGGTCCGAGCGGCTTGCCGGTCTGGTACGCCTCGCGCCACGCGTCGCCGGTGGGTTTGTCGACGATCATGAGGTCCACGGGCGCGCCCTGCGCGCTGACCTTGAGGTAGAGCGCCTGGTCCGGGTCGGCGATCTCGAACGGCCCGAGGTAGTCGCGCTGGTTCGCGTACACCTCGACGGTCTCGTTCGCGAACGTGTACCGCTCCTCGTCCTCCGCCTCGAACGGGTGGTGCGGTCGCTGGGGCGGCATGAGGATCCCCAGCGTGAAGTCCTTCCCTGTCTCCTCGTTGTAGAGGACGGTGAACCCGCGGGTCAGCTCGCCAGCGACGATCTGGTTGCCGAGCAGGTTGGCGAGCCCTCCGAACGGCGGGACGTTGGCCATCACGTCGATGACCGGGTTCTCGACGTAGCCCAGCTGGAAGCTCGGGCCTTGCACGATCCGGTTCAGCCGTCCCCACACGTAGACGTTGTCGTCCGCGATCTGGAAGTCGGGTCGGTACTCGACGGACGTCGTGAGCGAGAAGCCCACCCGCTTGGCCGGCTGCATGTAGCCGTAGCCCGTGCCGGCGATGTGGACGGTGATCGTCTGGGCCGCGTCGTTGACGTCGTACGAGCACTGCATCGGGAAGAACCGCCCCATGGACGCCGATCGGTCCTGCAGGCGCAGCGAGACCCCGCTCTTCAGCATCTCGGGGCAGATCTTGCTGGCGCCGAAGTTCGAGAACAGAAACCAGCGGAGGGCGGGGCTCGCGTTCACGGGGCCGCTGACGCAGGGGCAGCCGACGAACGTGAACGACAGCGCGACAGCGGCGAGCGCCAGCGCGGCGGACGCGCGGGAGAGCGGGGGTCTTCGTGCGGGCACGCGGGCTAACATAGCGGGTCGACCTCGGAGGGAGAGCGGGTTTGCGCGCGGGGGGACGGCCCCTCCCGGATCAGCGCACGAGATGCCATTGGACGCCGGGGGTCACCTCGAGATGCAGGTGATTTTTGTGCGCCCGGTCGTAGTTGGGCGTGAGGATCGACGTGAAGATGTGCTGGTCCAGGGCCTCGCACACGATGGATCGCAGCTCTCGCGCCGCCGCGTCCGCTGGAGGGCCGCTGCCCGCCCCCTTGCCGGCCCGGCGGGGCCGCCCGGTCGGGCCGGCGCCCTCGCCGCAGACCGGCGCGCCGCGCCTGCCGACGAAGTCGCGCTCCACCTCGAGCCAGTCCTCCGCGAACCCGCCGCCGACGCGCTCCTTGATGAACCTGTAGGGGTCGATCGCGAGCCCGCCGGGGTGCCTCGTGGCGAGCCTGCCCTCGGGCCACATCCTGGCCGGAGGCCGCCAGGCCGAGAACATCAGCACCTCGTCGATGTCGTGCGCGCGGAGGATCCGGCTGAAGTCCGAGAGCGCGAGCGCGAGGCGGCAGTCGAAGACGTCGTGCGGGTTTCCCGCGCGTTGATGGGCCGGCAGCGCCGTCCGGTAGAGGACCCCGCCGACCCCCTGCATCAACCGCACCGGAGCGAGCACGCCCGGCGCGCGCTGCACCGGCTGGAACGCGATCTTCCGCTGCGTGAGCGCCGCACGGCATTGCTCCGCGCTCATGGCCGCGTAGCGCGCCGACGGGTGCTTCGCCCAGTCCTGGTGGTACCTGACCTTCGGCTTGCCCTGCGCGCTCGGCGCGGCGGCGAGGGGGCCGAGCGCGAGGGCGAGCGCGCAGGCAGCGGCGGCGTGGCGTGCAGGCGGCATCGTTGCGGTACATCCTCGTGCGAAGCAAGGCAGGCCGACCCTCTCGGGGGGCCAAGTGATCACGTGCACGTGTATCGAGGTGATCGAGATGATCGAGGTGGCCGAGTGGCCGGCCGCGCCGCCATCCGGCGGAGCGGGGCCCCCCGTGCGCGGGGTGGCTGCTGCCCGATCCTACCGCGACATTTGACCGGGCCGCGCGATCCCCTCAAAATGGGTCGCATGCGTGTCCGTGGGTCAAGCGCCCGCACGCGCAGCTTGACGTACGGGAGCGAAGGTCCGGCCCGCATGGCTTCCCGGTCCGGGCGGTCCCTGTCCAGGTAGCCACGGCGGCGCGCTTGTACGCTGCATGCAACTGACATGGGTGATCTTTCCAACCGAGCTCGAAAGATCCTTTTCGCCGCGGTCACCGAGTTCATTGCAACGGGCGACCCAGTTGGCAGCAGGACGCTCGCCCGGAAGTACGGGCTGGATCTCTCGGCTGCGTCGATCCGCAACGTGCTCGCCGACCTCGAGGAGGCCGGGTACCTCCACCAGCCGCACACCTCTGCCGGGCGGATCCCGACCGACCGCGCGCTCCGGCTGTTCATCGACGCGCTCGTCGAGCTCCGGTCGCTGTCGCCCGAGCAGCAGGCCGAGCTGAGCGCCAGGTTCACCGAGATCTACGCGGGGGCGAACGATCCGCTCCGCGAGACCGGGCGCTACCTCTCGGAGCTGTCCGGCGCCGCGGCGGTCGTCGCGGCGCCGCGGGCGGAGCTCCGCGCCCTCGCCCAGCTGCGCTTCATCCCGACCAAGCCCGGGCAGCTGCTCGCGGTGCTCGTCTTCACCGACGGCTCGGTCGCGAACCGCTTCATCTCGGCCGACGAGACGATCAACGAGGGCGAGCTCACCCGGATCCACAACCTGCTCACCGACGTCATCGAGGGGCGCACCCTGGGCGAGATCCGGGACCTGTTCGCCCGCCGCCTCGCGGACGAGCGCCTCCAGATCGACGCGCTGAGGCGCCGCGCCTTCGAGCTCGGCAGCAAGGCGACGGCCGACGTGACCCCGCGGAGCGAGGTCGTCATCGAGGGGCAGAACCGCCTGATCGATCTGCCCGAGTACGCCGACGTCGACCGGCTCAAGAAGCTGATGAAGGCGCTCGAGGAGCGCGAGGAGCTCGTCGATCTGCTCGACCGGACGCTCGCCGCCGGCGCGGGCGAGGTCACCGTGTTCGTCGGCAGCGAGGCGGGCGACCTTGGCGGAGGCCAGCTCAGCCTCGTCGCCGCGCCGTACATGGAGAACGGCCGCGTCGCCGGGACCGTGGGCGTGCTCGGCCCGACGCGGATGGACTACGCGAAGGTCATGCCGCTCGTCGACGCCACGGCCGCGGCGATGACCGAGGTCCGCGGCAAGGTCAAGTAGCGCCCTTCCGCTGCGGCGCGCGGAGCCGCTCGAGCACGTCGTCGAAGTCCGGGGGCGGCGGCGCCTGGAAGCGCATCGGCCGGTCGTCGGCCGGGTGGTCGAAGCCGAGCTCGGCCGCGTGGAGCATCAGCCGCGCGGCCGGGACCCTCGTGCCTCGGTAATTCCGCACGTAGACGGTCTCGCCGACGAGCGGGTGCCCGGCCTCCGCGAGGTGGATGCGGATCTGGTGCGTGCGTCCCGTCTCGAGCCGGCATGCGACGAGCGTCACGCCCCCGGCGCCGGCCCCCTCCGGCGGCCCTCGGAGCACCTCGATCGGCTCCACGTGCGTCACCGCGAGCTGCCCCTCGCGCCGCCCGTCTCGCGCCGAGCCGCGCAGCCCGTCGCCCCGATCCTCGACGAGGTAGCTGCGGTAGGTGCCGCGCGGGACGGCGCCGTGCGCGAGCGCCAGGTACTGCCGGTGCATCGCGCGGACGCGGAGCTGCTGCGCGAGGTGCTTCTTCGCGGCGAGCGTCCGCGCGAAGACCAGCAGCCCGCTCGTCCCCTTGTCGAGGCGCTGCACAACGCCGAGCGGCGCGCGCCCGCGCAGGCGGTCGCGCCTGGCCAGCACCTCGCGCACCAGCGCGTCGAGGGTCGCGGCCTGCTCCGCGGGGGCCTCGTCGCCGTACGGGATGGTGCTCACCCCGGCGGGCTTGTTCACCACGACGACGCTCGCGTCCGCGTAGACCACGAGCTCGCCCTCGAGCTTGCGCCGCCGCACCGTCTCGGGCCTCGGCGCGTGCAGGCGGACCTCGATCAGCTCCCCGCCGAGCACCCGCCGGCGGGCGCTCGTCGCCACCGCGCTCCCGACCAGCACCTTGCCGGTCTCGATCAACCGGCGCGCGTCGGACCACGAGACCTCGGCCAGCGCACGGACGGCCCCGTCCAGCGGGCGCCGATCCAGCTCGGCGGGCACCGTCCAGCGGCCATCCTGCGGAGGCCGCACCTGGGCGGCCGGGTGGACGCCGGTCGTTTCGGCGGATTTGTCTTCGTGGCTCGGCGGAGTGGCGGGTCGGAGCGGACGCATGTAGAGCTCACCGGGGCGCCTCGGCTCCGCCCACCAGCGTGGGACCGGGCTCTACCGGCGCGGAAAAACGCGCCTCCGCGGGGCCCGCGGGGGCGAATTACACCGCGAATGTTGACACATCGCGCGACGGGGGCCGAAGATATCCAGAGCCGTCATCGCTTTCTCGCCATCTGAGAGGAGACCCGTTCGTGGCCAGCACCCTTCTCGCCGTAGACGACAGCGTGACCATGCGCAAAGTGCTCGAAATCACCTTTGCGGGTCAGGATTTCCGCGTCGTGACGGCGAGCAGCGCCGACGCTGCGCTGCAGAAGCTCAAGAGCGATAAACCCGACCTGGTGATCGCCGACGTCACGCTCGAGCCGAAGAACGGCTACGAGCTGTGCAAGGCGATCAAGCAGGCCTCACCGGCGACGCCCGTCCTGATCCTGTCGTCCAAGCAGAACCCGTTCGACCCCGCGAAGGGATCGGGCGCGCAAGCGGACGATCACATGGACAAGCCGTTCGACACCCAGCAGATGATCGACAAGGTCAAGAAGCTGCTGGCGTCGCGCGGCGAAGCGAAGCCCGCCGCCGCCGCTGCGGCCCCTGCCGCCGCGGCGTCCGCGCCCGCGCGCTCTCCTGCGGCGCAGCCCGCGGCCGCCGCGCAGCCCGCGGCCGCCGCGCAGCAGGCGGCCGCCGCGCAGCAGGCGGCAGCGAGCCCGCTCCAGCGCGCGAAGACCCTCATCTACACGCCCAACGCGCCGGCCACGAGCGCTGCGCCGGCCCAGGCCTCGGTCAAGACGGCGCCGGGCGGCTCGGCGAACGTGCCGGTCACGACGACGATGGCCTTCTCGCCGACGCCGGTGTCCGGCGTGCCGAAGACCGCGACGGGGCCTGCCGCCGTCGCCGCGACCGCCTCCGCGCAGGTCAACGGCCAGATGGCGAGCAAGCTCGAGGGCCTCGGCCTCACCTCCGAGCAGGTGGAGGCCGTGATGGCGCTGTCCCGCGACGTCGTGGAGCGCGTCGTGTGGGAGGTCGTGCCGGTGCTCGCCGAGACGATCATCAAGGAAGAGATCGCGCGCCTGACGAAGTAGGCCGCCCACCGCGGCCCCTGCCTGGCCGTGGCTGCTTTGTCCGGCGACCTGGAGTTGCTACGCCAGGGCCGCGCCTCGCTCCGCGGTCGGCGCAGCCATGAACGACACACACGACAAACGCAGCGGTGCGCCCGCGGACGCCCGCGACGGGACGGCCGCGGGCGATCTGGAGAGCTCAAGCGCTCCTGAGCCACGCGCGCCTTCCGCCGGTGACGGGTTGGCAGAGAGCGACGGCATGGTCGGGATGGCCGGGGCCGCGGCCGACGCCGAGGAGGCTCGCCTCGTGCCGCAGGGCAACCCGCTCCGCTGGCGTGGCGCTGCCGTGTCCGCCGCGGGCGCCCTCCTCACGTTCGTCGTGATGGCGCTCGCGCCTCAGCTGCGCTGGGGTGTCCCGATCGGCGCGCTCGGCGTCGCGATCGCGGCGATCGGCCTGCTCGATCTGCTCGGCACGTTCGACGATCCCCCCGAGCGCGTCGCCACGCGCGTCGGGATCCGCGACCTCCTCGGCCCGCTCGCGCTGCTCGGGGGTGGGCTCGTCGCGCTCTTCGTCCTGATCACGCTGAGCGTCGCGGGCTTCTTCTCGCCGAGCCCACCCTCGTCGGACGGCGCGCCGACGCTGCTCTCGCTGGCGGTGCCCGCCGTCGCCGTCCCTGCCGCGTTTCTCACGGCGGTCATCGGCGCGTTCCGGTTCGGCGAGCGCCTCGGCCCCTGCCGCGTCGACGAGGCGGGAGCTCCGCGCCCCCTCGGCCGGCGGCACGGCTTCTGGCTCGTCGCCGTCGTCACGCTGCTCTACCTGCCCATGCTCGGGAGCCACTCGCTCGCCGATCCCTGGGAGACGCACTACGGCGAGGTCGCGCGCGAGATCCTGGCCAGGAACGACTGGATCTCGCTCTGGTGGGCGCAGGACGGCTGGTTCTGGTCGAAGCCGGTGCTCGACTTCTGGATGCAGGCGCTCGCGATGGCCGCGTTCGGCGTCCGCTACCGCTCGGGCGAGATGCTCTCGGCGGCGGCCGAGGGGCGCGCCCCGTGGCCCGAGTGGGCCGTCAGGCTCCCCGTCTTCGCGCTGACGCTCATCGCCGTCTATCTCCTCTACAAGGCCGTCTCGCGGATCTTCAGCCGCCGCGCGGGGCTGCTCGCGGGGCTCGTCCTCGCCACGATGCCGCAGTGGTTCCTGGTCTCCCACCAGACCATGACCGACATGCCGTTCGTCGCGACGATGGCCGCGGCGATGGCGCTCCTGCTGCTCGGCATCCACACCGACGACGCGGAGGAGGCGCGCGTCTACGAGGTGGATCTCGGCCCGCTCAAGGTGGGCCTCTCGGCCTATCACCTCGTGCTCGGGGCGATCCTCGCCTGCGCGCTGCCGCAGATCCTCTACCTGCTGTCGCGTCACGTCGAGATCGGCCTTTCGCCCTTCGGCCTCCACTTCCGCGGCGACGTCTTCAGCTCGGGCTCACCGGGAAACTGCGGTCTCCCTGGCAACGAGGCCTGCCGGTCGGTGCTGCCCGTGCTCCCCGGCCTTCAGCCTGCGCTCCAGGCGCTCGTCTGGGCGCAGACGCTCGGGATCGTCCTGTACGCCAGCTGGGGCGAGCGGCGCGTCCAGCGGCTCCTCTTCCTCTCGGCGTGGTTCTTCGCTGCCCTGTCCACGATGGCCAAGGGCCCGGCGGGCTTCGGGCTCCCGGTGCTCTGCGCGCTCGGCTACGTCGTCGTCTCCCGCCGGTACCGCGACGTGCTCAAGATGGAGATCCCCGTCGGGCTGCTCGTGCTCGCGTGCGTCGCGTTGCCCTGGTTTGTCGCGATGTACGCGCGGCACGGCCAGCCGTTCACCGACAGGCTCCTGTTCCACGACATGTTCAAGCGCGCCTTCACCCACGTCCACGACACGAACGAGGGCGACGACGTGAGCTTCCGCTATTACGTGTGGCAGCTCGGCTACGCGATGTTCCCGTGGACCGGGCTCGTGCCCGCGTCGCTCGTGTGGTGGCTCAGGCGGCGCGAGGGGGCCGCGCCCGGGGAGCGCGGCTCGGCCGACGTCCGCCAGGGCGACGCCTCGGTGTTCCTGGCGATGTGGTTCCTCTTCGGCTTCGCGCTGTTCTCGCTGATGCTGACGAAGTTCCATCACTACATCCTGCCGGCCGTCCCGCCGGCGGCGATGCTCACGGGGATCCTGCTCGACGACATGCTGCGCCTCGACGGCCGCGCGGGAGGGCTCGCGCGCCGCTCGATCGGCGCCTCCTCGCCGGCGCTGTCGGCGCGCTCCACCGCGGTGGTCAGCTACGAGCGCGCGATGCTCGGCGCCGTCGCGCTCGGCGCTGCGCTGCTCGTGTTCCTCGTCGGGCGCGATCTCGCGATGGTGCGCGAGGGACAGCCGAGCCAGGCCAGGCTGCTGCACCTGTTCACGTACAATTACAAGCGCCCCTGGCCGCAGTCGCTCGACTTCTCCGCGACCCTGTGGGCCTTCACCGCCGCCGCGGCTGCCCTGTGCTTGCTGCTGATGGTCGCGCGCTGGCGCCGCCTGGTCGTCTACGCGCTCCTCTCGCTCGCCGTCGTGTTCACGGCGTGGGGCATCGACGTGTACTTCGTGCGGACGTCGCCTCACTGGGGGCAACGCGAGACGTTGCTCGCCTACGTGCGCGCGAATCAGCAGATCCCGGGGCCGCTCGTCGCTTACCAGCTGAACTGGAAGGGCGAGAACTTCTATGCCGGCAACCGGCTGGCGGCCTTCGTGTCGAGCGGCAAGAAGTTCCAGGATTACATCAACGAGCAGAAGAAGAAGGGCGTGAAGACCTTCTACTTCGTCACCGAGCATGGACGCACGGGCTCCTTGTCGAACGAGCTCGGCAGCCCTCGCATCTTCGAGAAGCTCACGTCCATCGAGCTCAACAACAAGTTCCTCGTGGTGCGAGCGACGTTCGAGTGAGCCGAACGGCACCGGAGGGCGCTCATCTCACAAGCGCTGTCCGGCTGTGACGCTGCACGCCCGCTCCGGCCCGGGGAAGGGCGCTGTCGATGTCCGACGGTAAGGCTGAATCAGGCGTGTCCTTGCATCTCTGTCGCCGTGGCGGCGCAGCAGCGCAAGGAGACTCCTGCTGGGACGTCCTAAGTACCTGAATCGACTTGAAGAGTTCGCAGGCACGCGCCCTGCTCTCCGCTGGGATCGAGCGTCGCGGCGGAGACCTTCCCCCCCCAGGTCCGCTGCGACGCTCTCTTTATTTCCGCAGCTGCGCCGGCCGCACATCGTGCGACCAGCTCATTCGCTCCTGGCGCCCCCAGGGGCAGCTTGCAATGCAGTGAAATGTCGATCCAGCGCGTCCAGGAGACCTGCTGTGGTGCTCACCTCGGCGGTCACGCCGATCCGGAGCCCCCGCTTCTCGGCGGTCGCGGTCGTGATCGGCCCGATGCTCGCGAGGAGCACGCGCTCGAGGCGCGCTGCGGCGCCCTCGCCGAGGAGATCGCAGAGGCTATCGACGGTGCTGCTCGAGGTGAGCAGCACGACGTCGATCGCGCCCGCCGAGAGCGCCCGGAGCAGCTCTTCGCGGCGACCGGCCGACGCAGGGCGGGTCTCGTAGACAGGCACGACATCGACCTCGCAACCGGCGGCGCGGAGGCGCTCGGGGAGCACCTCGCGGGCGACCAGCGCGCGCGCGAGGAGCACGCGGACTCGAGGGGACGCGGCCCGGCGTCCGGCCAGCGCGGGGTCGGCGAGGATGGCATCCGCGAGCTCCTCGCCGCGGAACTCCCGCGGGACGATGTCGGCGCGGACGCCGCGCGCGGCGAGCGCGGCGGCGGTCCCGGCGCCGATCGCGGCGAGGCGCGCAGGGCCGAAGGCGCGCGCGTCCAGGCCGAGCCGCTCCATCTCCTTGAAGAAGCAGGCCACCCCGTTCTCGCTCGTGAAGACGACGGCGTCGTAACCGGAGACGCCGCGGACAGCCTCGGTGATGCGCCCGGGGTCGGGGGGAGGGTGGATCTCGATGGTCGGGAGCTCCACCGCCTCGCCGCCGCGGAGGCGCACGAGCCTCGACGTCGAGCGCGCCTGGTGGCGCGGCCGGGTCACGAGCACGCGCTTGCCGAAGAGCGGCTTCCGATCGAACCAGCGGAGCGTGTCGCGCAGGCCGGTGACGGCGCCGACGACGATGACCGCGGGGCTCTCGATCCCTGCCTCCTTCACGCGGCGAGGCAGGTCGTCGAGGCGGCTGGAGACGACGCGCTGGTCGGCCCGCGTCCCCCACTGGATCGCCGCCGCCGGCGTCGCGGGATCGCGGCGCCCCGGCCCCATCAGGCCCTCGACCACCGCGTCGAGGGCCTGCATGCCCATCAGGACGCAAATGGTCCCGCGGACGGAGGCGAGCTCGCTCCAGTCGAAGGATCTGCCAGCCCGGGTGACGCCGCTGACGATCATCACGCTGGAGGCGATGTGCCGGTGCGTCAGCGAGATGCCGGCGTAGGCCGTCGCGCCGAGCGGAGAGCAGACGCCCGGCACCACCTCGAACGGCACCCCGGCCCGCGCGAGCGCCTCCGCCTCCTCCGAGCCACGCCCGAAGAGGAACGGATCGCCGCCCTTCAAGCGGACGACGCTGCGGCCCGCGAGGCCGAGCGCGACGAGCTCCGCGTCGATCTCCGCCTGCTTCGCGTCCTTCACCACCCGATCGCCGCCGCGCTTGCCGACCGAGCGCACGTCGGCGCCCTCCCGCACGCGGTCGAGCAGCGCGGGGTGGACGAGCTCGTCGTGCAGGACGACGTCGGCCGTGGCGAGGAGCTCTGCGCCGCGCAACGTGAGGAGCCCCGGATCCCCCGGGCCGGCGCCGACCAGGTACACGACGCCTGGCCTGGCCGCCGCGCCCGGCGCTCCGTCGTTCATTGCCCCCGCGGCCGCCGCGCCGGGGCCCTCCTCGGAAGGATTGTTACGCCTCGGAAACACAGTCAAACTCCCGTCATTCTCTCGTTCATGCATGGCAGACGTTGATTGTCATAGCGATTCTGCAGTGATGTTGACCCGGTGCGTTATGGGATTAGAATCGCATCCGGTCGATTCAACGTCCGGCGGTTTCTGGAGTCCATTCGATGAGATCGGTGAAACTGGTCGAAGAGCTGCTGAGCTCGGAGCGCGGCTTTCCGGACCGATGGTACGTCACCAATGGGGAGCGCTCGGTCGGGCCGGTCAAGCTCGACCAGCTCGCGCGCGGCATCGAGAGCGGCGTGGTCCCCCTCGATAGCTTCGTCCGCAATGAGGCGTGGACCGTGTGGTGCCCGCTGTCCGACATTGCGACGGTCACGGTCGCCGCCACGGCGACGCCTGCGGAGCAGCCGGAGGAGGGCTCGGCGGCGGATGACGACGACGACACGCTTCCCCTGTCGTCCCAGCAGACGCCCCAGCCGAGGACGCCGCGCCCCGGCCCGGCTGCGCGCTCGGCCGCGCGCTCTGGAGCGGCTCACCGCTGAGCGATGGCTGCGCGCGCGGACCGCGCCCGGCGCGAGCTGCGCGCGCCGCGGGGCGAGCGCGGCCGGAAAACGGGAAGTGGAGGGCCGTTCTCATGCTGGCGGTTTCGGGCGAACACTGCGAACACTGCGAACACTAACCGATTCGCAGCGCCCAGGCGATCCACGGATCGCGCGCTCCTCTGGACCGGAGCGGCTCACGCGGGCGCAGGGCTGCTATGCTCCGCCGCCGTGTTCCCCACGAAGAGACCGCGCCGGCTCCGTCGTTCGCCCGCCCTCCGCGCCCTGGTGCGCGAGACAACCATCCATCCGGGAGATTTCATCCTCCCCCTCTTCTTCAACGAGGCGCTCGACGCGCCTCGGCCGGTCGGGACGATGCCGGGCGTCTCGCAGCTGCCCGTGAGCGCCGCGGCAGCGCAGGCGCGGCTCTGCAAGGAGCTCGGCATCGGCGGGACGATCCTGTTCGGGCTCCCGCGCTCCAAGGATGCGTCGGGTACGAGCGCTTACGACCCGGACGGGCCCGTGCCGCGCGCCGTGAAGGCGATGAAGGAGGCCGTGCCGGAGCTGCTCGTGATCACCGACGTGTGCGTGGACGAGTACACCGATCACGGCCACTGCGGCCTGCTCCGGCAGGACGCGTCAGGGGCGGTGGACGTCGACAACGACGCGACGCTGGAGGTGCTCGCGCGGGCGGCGGTGGTCCACGCCAGGGCGGGGGCCGACGTTGTCGCGCCGAGCGACATGATGGACGGCCGGGTCGCCGCGATCCGGCGCGCCCTCGACGCCGAGTCGCTGACGGGGACGGCGATCCTCTCCTACGCCGTGAAGTACGCGTCCGGCTTTTACGGGCCGTTCCGCGAGGCGGCCGACTGCGCGCCCAAGTTCGGCGACCGGGCGGGCTACCAGATGGACCCCGGGAACGCCCGCGAAGGCCTGCGCGAGGCGGCGCTCGACGAGGAAGAGGGGGCCGACATGCTCATGGTCAAGCCCGCGCTCGCGTACCTCGACGTCATCGCGCGCGTGCGCGAGGTGACGACGCTGCCGCTCGGCGCGTACAACGTCAGCGGCGAGTACGCGATGATCAAGGCCGCCGCGGAGCGCGGGATGATCGACGAGAAGCGCGCCGTGCTCGAGCTGCTGACGTCGATCCGGCGCGCCGGGGCGGACTTCATCCTCACCTACCACGCGCTCGACGCCGCGCGCTGGCTCGGCTGAGCGATGCGGAGCCAGGGCGCCGGCGGGAACGCCGCGCAGCGCTTGAGATGGGCCGTCGCCTGGGCGATGGGCGCGTCGATGGCGTTCGCGGCGGGGTGCTCGCCGAACAGGTGCGACCGATCCGAGGAAGCGAACCCGCCGATCGAGTTCGTCGAGGCCACACCGGAGGGGGGCATCTACGAGACCTCGGCGCCGGACGGCGAGCTCCTCTTCTTCCCGGGCGGCATGCGGTACGCGCTCAAGCATCACCTCGGCGCGCGCCCGCGGTGGTGGCAGCTGTACCTGTCGTTCGAGCGCGACGGGACGAAGGGCGGCGGGACGCTGGCGCAGGCGGCTGGCAACCAGGCCGAGGTGCCCTGCGTGGACGACCAGCACCTGATCGTCGTCAACGGCAGCTGCTCCGAGTACTGGCTGCGGGTGGTCGCCGGGGGCGCGATCGGCGCCGATGACGGTGCGACCGGCGCCGCGGGAGGCGCGACCGGCGCCGACGGTGATGGGATGGGAGCCGCCGGGGGCACCGTCGTCGGCAGGTGCTTCGGCGACGGCGCCGATCCCGGCGGGGGGAGCGCGGAGCCCTAGGGCCCGCGCTCCTAGGCGTGCGCCGCTGCCTGCCGGGCGAACTGCAGCCGGTAGAGCTTGCTGTAGACGCCGCCCGCGGCGAGCAGGTCCTCGTGCGTGCCCTGCTCGACGACGCAGCCCTTGTGGAAGACGACGATGCGATCGACGGCGCGGATCGTCGAGAGGCGGTGCGCGATGATCAACGCGGTGCGCCCCTCCATGGCTCCCTCGAGGGCACGCTGGAGGCGCGCCTCGGTGTCGCTGTCGACGTTGGCCGTGGCCTCGTCCAGGATGAGGAGCGGCGGGTCGCGGTAGAGGGCCCGGGCGAAGGCGATCAGCTGGCGCTCGCCGGCGCTGAAGTTGCTGCCGCGCTCGAGCACGGGGGCGTCGAGCCCGCCCTCGCGCCGCTCGAAGAGGTCGAGGGCGCCGATGCGGTTCAGCGCGCTCACCACCTTGGCCCGATCGGGGATCGCGTCGCCGGCCGCGATGTTGGTGAGCACCGTGCCCGGGAACAGGAACACGTCCTGAGGGACGACGGCGAACTGGCGGCGCAGCTCGTCGCGAGGGTACGCGCTGACGTCGCGGCCGAAGACCCGCACGACGCCCTCGTCCACGTCGTAGAGGCGGAGCAGCAGCGACGCCACGGTGCTCTTGCCGGCGCCGGTCGCGCCGACCAGCGCGACCTTCTCGCCGCGCCTCGCCGCGATCGACACGTGCCGCAGCACAGGCGCGCCCGGCTTGTAGCCGAAGCCGACGTTGTCGAGCTCGAACGCGACGCCCTCGTCCGCCGCCCTCGCCGCGTCGCCGCCGCTCGTCGCCGCCGCCGTCGCGTCCTCGTCCTTGTTGTCGAGCAGCTCGAAGACGCGCTCCGCGCCGGCCATCGCGGACTGCAGCAGCGTGTACCGAGCCGAGAGATCGCGGATCGGGACGAAGAACATGTCGATGTAGGCGACGAAGGCGAACAAGGTCCCGAACGAGATCTCGTCCTTCAGGCTGTTCACGCCGGCGTACCAGAGCACCGCGGCGATGCAGACGCTCGAGACCATCTCGATGGCGGCGTCGAGCGTCGCGTCGAGCACGATCGAGCGGTTGTTCGCGTTGCGGTACGCCGCGTTGATCTCGTCGAACTCCTCGGCCGAGCGCTCCTCCCGGGCGTAGGCCTGCACGACGGCCATCCCGGACACCTGCTCGTTGAGGTACGCGTTCATCCGGGCCGTCTTCGCCCGCACCTCGCGGAACGCGTCGCGCATCCGCCGCCGCGTCCAGTTGACGCCGAGGGCGACAGGGGGGACCGCCGCGAAGGCGAGCAACGACATGCGCCAGTCGAGCGACACCATCACCGCGACGATGACGGCGAGCCGGAGGAGATCGCCGAACGCGTTGAGCGCGCCGGACGCGAACATCTCGCCGATCGCGTCCACGTCGTTCGTCACGCGCGTGACGAGCCGGCCGACCGGCGTGCGATCGAAGAACCCGAGGCGGCGGGTGTGCAAGAAGCCGAAGACGCGCACGCGCAGGTCGGCCATCGCGCGCGCGCCGGCGAGCTGCATCAGGTAGAGCTGCGGGAAGGCGAGCGACTGCTCCAGGACCATGACGCCCGTGAGCAACAGGCCGCTGCGCGTGAGGTGATCGAGCCCGCCGGGCGTGTCGAAGGCGTCGAGCGCGTCGCGCATGATGAGCGGGCGCAGCAGCGCCAGCAGCGCCGTGACGACGAGCAGCGCCAGCGACAGCGCGAGGTGCGTGCCCTGCGGGCGCACGAACGGCCACAGCCTCAGCAGCATGCGCGCGTCGTACGCCTCGCCGAGCCGTGACTCCTCGTGGAACCGGCTCAGCACGTCCTCCGTGCGGCTCGCCTTCGCCGCCCCGCGGCCCTTGGCCGTGGCCGCCTGCGGCTGCCGCCGCGGGCCCGCGCCCGCCTCGCCCGCGGCCGAGGCGCCGCTCGATTTCGACCGCATCGTCGCGCTGTCTCCGTGAGCCGGCTGTGTCACGAGAGCCCCACCGGTTGCGAGGACGGCGACGCCTCGAAGGTCGCGAGATCCTCTTCGAGCTGCTGCTCCTCGGCGAACGACGCGTAGATCCCGCCCGCGCGGACGAGGTCGTCGTGCGTGCCGCGCTCGACGACCCGACCCTGCTCCAGCACGACGATCGCGTCACACCGCCGCGCGGCCGCGACCCTGTGGGTGATCAGGATGACGGTCCGTCGCGCGGCCTGCCGCTCGATCGCCTCGAGGATGGCCTGCTCGGTCTTCGCGTCGACGGCGGAGAGCGGATCGTCGAGGACGAGGACGTTCGGCTCGCGCACGAGCGCGCGCGCGAGCGCGACGCGCTGGCGCTGCCCGCCGGACAGCTGCACGCCACGCTCCCCGACCACCGTATCGAAGCCGTCGGGGAGCGAGAGCACCTCGTTCAGCACCTCGGCCTCCGCGGCGGCCGCGCGGATCGTCTCGAACGCGGCCGGCGAATCCGGATCGTCGAGGGAGTAGCCGATGTTGCGGGCCACGGTCGTCGAGAAGAGGAACGCATCCTGCTGCGCGTAGCCGATGCTCGCGCGCACGGTGTCGAGCGGCAGGTCGCAGATGTCGACGCCGTCGAGGAGCACAGCGCCGCGGGGCGTGGGCATGAGCCTGGCGAGCAGCGTGGCGATGGTGCTCTTGCCCGAGCCGGTGCGCCCGACGATGGCGAGCGAGCTGCCCGCTTCGACCTCGAAGCTCACGCCGTCGACCACCTTCCTCGCGCCGTGGGAGAACGTCAGGTCCTTGACGGAGATGGCGCCGTGGACGACCTCGGGGGAGGGCATCGGGCCGCTCACGACCTCGGGGATGGCCTCGAAGATCGCCTTGAGCCGGTCGTAGCCGGCGCGACCGCGCTGGACGATGGCGGCGACGAAGCCGAGGGCGAGCATCGGCCAGGTCAGCCGCAACAGCGCCAGCCAGAACGAGACGAAGTCTCCCCGCGTCATCTGCTGCTCCAGCACGAGCCGCCCGCCGTACCAGAAGACGATGAGCACGCCGACGGAGCTGATGGCCCCCATGAGCGGCGCCATGGATCCGCGCAGCTTGGCGAGCGCGAGGCTCTTCTCGAGGTAGCCCTGGTTCGTGCTCGTGAACGCGGCCATCTCGGACGCCTCGAGCGCGAACGAGCGGACGACCCTGACCCCGGCGAGGCTCGCGAGGACGCGGTCGCTCATGGCGCCGATCGCCTCCTGGTTGTCGCGGGTGCGGACGAAGAGCTTGGTCGAGAACGACCGGGTGACGAGCATCAGCGCGGGCATCGTCAGGAGCGCCGCGAGCGTGAGCCTCTTCGAGATGTGGAGCATCACGTACAGGGCGCTCGTGAACGCGAAGATCGAGCCCACGACGTTCAGCAGGCCGAAGCCGAGGAGGAGGCGGACCTGCGTCAGATCGTTCGTCGCCCGGCTCATGATGTCGCCGGTCGGCATCTTGCGGAAGAACGCCGGCCCGAGCTTGTGCAGGCGCGCGAGCAGGATCGCCCGGAGCTCGTACTCGACGTTGCGGCCCGCCGTGAAGATGGTGACCCGCGAGAACACGCGCATGATCGCGGCGCCCACGCTGACCGCGAGCATGAGGAGCGCCGCATGCGCGGCCTCGCTCGACTGCGCCTTCACGGCGGCGTCGACGGCGTCCTTGACCAGGAAATCTCGCCTGGCCATGAGGAACTGCTGCGCAGCGAGCAGCGCCGCGCCCGTCAGGTAGAGCGGAAGCTTGTGGCGGAACTGCGCGCCGAGGCCGACGGGGTACGTTGAGGGATCGCGCTTGAGCATTGCGTGGGGGGGGAGGGCCGCGCGGCGACGCTCAGCGCGCCTTGCGCGGCGTCGGCGCGAGCGGCTTGCGGTGCGACGTCGAGAGCGCGGGCCGATCTCTTCCGTCGACCACGAGCTCGAGATCGTCGAGCTCGAGCCTCGTCGAGAGCAGGCCGAGCAGGACGCGCGCGCCGCCGCGCCCATCGAGCTCGCTCACCACGCCGATCTTGTCGCCGAAGGGGCCTCGTCGCACGCGGACGCGGCTGCCCTTCTCCAGCACGCCGCCCTTGGCGGGATCGGGCGCGACCTTCGCGGCTGCTTCTGGCTCGCCGGACGGACCACGCTGCGCTCGCGGCGCGTGATCGGCCGAGGGCCTCTGCGGAGCCTCGGCCTTCGCTTGCGGCTCCGCTTCGCCGTGCGGCGCTCGCCGGGCCGGCGCGCCGCCCTCTCCGACCCGCTTCAGCGCTGGCCGCGGCTCTCCGCCGCGGCCAGCTCCGGCGCCGGCGTTGTTCGGCGACTTGAACAGCGTCGCCAGGGTCGGCCGGCGGGCGGGCAGGGCGGCCTCGACGCGCTCATCGCCGCGCGCTCGAGCCTGCTCCATCGAGCGCTCTCGCGCTCGGGCCTGCTCGGAGCGCCATCGCTCGTTCTCGGCCTCGATCTCGGCGTGGGCGCGCGCCCGCTCCTGCTCGATGCCCTCGAGCTTGCGGTCGAGCGCGATGCGGTCGTTCTCGCGCGACCACGCGACGAGCCGGTAGATCGGGGCGAGCGCGACGAGCGCGTCCTCGAGCTGCTCATCGAGGATGTCGGCGTGCTCGACCGCCGTCTCGCGCGGGACCGCCCAGCCGATCCAGAGCGGCACCTGGCCGTCGGCGGCGCGGCGGAGCATCTCGGCGATCGCGTCCGAGGTGGCCGCGCTGCAGGCCACGCGATCGCCGCCGGCGGCGCCGAACGAGAACTGCTCCGGGAGCGCGTGGAGCGCGCTCGTGAGCTCGGCGGAGAGCGGCGAGGCTGGCGCGCCCGTCGCCTCCTCGGTCGCCGAGAGGCGAGCCCGGAGGTTGTCGACGTCCACCTTCGCGTCCGGGTGGACCGCGAAGCACACCTGCACCTCGCTCTCCGAGATGCGCAGCGCGAGGAACGCGTGCCGCGTGAAGGGGCTCGGGTCGTCGATCGCGTCGGAGATCGAGCGGCCGCGGTCGAGGAGGCGATCGAGCTCGTCGCGCGCCGCCTGGTCGCGCCAGAAGAAGACCCACTGGCAGTCGGCCCGGTGCTTGTTGCGGATCGACGGGTGCTCGTCCGACCCATGGACGTCGACCGAGATGCCGAGCTCGGCCAGCCGGGCGACGACGCCGCGCGCCCAGGCGAGCGCGCGCTGCTTCACCTCGAGGCGGGGGCGTGAGTAGGCCTTCGAGGTCGCTTTTTCGGCGGCGTACGCGTCGAAGTCACGAGCGGTGAGGTGCAGGGAGGGATGGCTCATTGCTTCGACTGGTTGCGATGCGCGGCGTGGGCGGATGCTGCTCGTGGTCCGTCACGGAAGGAGCTGTGCTCCTCGTGAAAGTCGCGCGGATGGTATCGTGAGGAGCTTCGAAATCAAAGCTCCGCGCCGCGCGATCGATCCTGGCGTTGCGTGGAGGCGGCACGCTTGACCGCCATGACAAGCATGTCACCGTAGGCACTCCCGTGCCCCATCAAGAGGGCGATCCCACCGATATCACGTAGAACCCCGCGTAAATCGCGCTTCTCCAGCGCAGCGGGGCAGCTCCCGGGCGCTCCAGTCACCCGAGTCATCCGAGTCACCCGAGCCCGTGAGCCTGCGAGGCCCGTCGGCCTGACGAAAGAGGAATCATGGAACAGCATCGAGACGAGCACATTGTCTGCGCGAGCTGCGGCACGTCGTTCCTATTCTCGGCTGCGGAAGCTGCCGTCTACGCCGAACGGAAGCTCGCGGCCCCGCCCAAGCGGTGCCGGACTTGCCGCCGCGCGCGCAAGGACAATCGAGGGGAGAGCGGATCGCCGGCTCGCGCAGCGGAGCGCCAGCGCCCTGGCCCGGCCCGGGGTGCCGGGGGGCATCGCGGCCTGGCGCGCGCCGACGGCCAGCCTCGGAAGCCTCGCTACACGGGTGATGTGAACGAGTACCGCAGCCCGATGCAGGACGCGTACTCGGGGCTGACGCCCGCATGGGCGGCGCCGAGCCACTACCCGAGCCGCCCGCGCGGCGGCGCGCCCTTCCGAGATGACGGCAACTACCGCGCCCCCTCGTTCGCCGGTGAGCGCCGCGCTGCCGCGCCGAGCCGCGGCCCGGCGCAGCAGCCTCGCGCGCCGCGCACTCGTCCGACGTTCTCGATCACCTGCAAGTCGTGCGGCTCCGAGGGCGAGGTCCCGTTCAAGCCGGTCGAGGGCCGCGACGTGTTCTGTCAGGCGTGCTACCGCGCGCGCAAGCCTTCCTGAGAGACGCCTCCAGCGACGCGCAGCCATCGCGCTGCGGCACACCCCCGAGCGCCGGTCGCTCCTCGTGCGGCCGGCGCGGCGCGGCCGCGCCTCGGGCGGGCGGAGCTAGAGGCTGATCTCGCAGGCGAGCTCGGAGGTGAAGCCGAGCTCGCCGAGCGTGATCGTGACCTTCACGCCGCCGCCGGACGCGCGGCGCGCTGTCTCCTCGACCATCCCCACGACCCACAGCCGGAGCGGCAGCGAAGCAGGGTCGAAGTCGCCGATGTGGAGCGTGACCCGCCCGGTCGGGCCCGTCGCCACGCGCCACGAGCCGAACGTGAAGAGCCGCGACCAGATCGAGGTCCCGCGGCGCATGAGCGACGCGATGTCGGTCAGCGGGCGGGCGAACAGCGTGCGCACGAGGCTGTGCAGCTCGCCGCCCACGCCGAGCCTGCCGATGTCGCGCCAGCGCTCGAGATCGCGCAGGACCAGCGATGTCGCGAGCTCCATGTAGGCGTCGAGCGCCTCGAGCTCGTACCCGACGAGCGCGTTGATCGAGTCGTGCTTGAAGTCGTCGGCGTAGCGGAGCGGCATCTGCGAGACGACCTCGTCGCGCGCGCTCCTCCCGTACTCATCGACGATGGTGCGATCGACGCTCCGCAGGACGGGGCCGCGCACCTGGTACTGCCCGGCGAAGCGCGCCGGCAGCGGCCGGACCGGGGTGACGTTGGGCCGCCGCGTGTCGCGTGTCCGGTTCATCAAGGCGCCGAAGTCCGCGCTGCGGACGGTCGGCTCGGCCCGGTGCCCGAGGTCGGCGCTGCGCACCGTGGGCAACGACTCGCCGCGCTGCGAGAGCATCGTGGGCTCCGAGCCGCGGCTCCGCAGCGCGTTCGAGAGCGTCACGCCGGGCGCGGGCTTCGCTGGCTCCGAGGACGACGGCCGCATCCCGGGCGGCGCCTCGGTGACGCGCCCCCCCGGCACGATCGACGGCGAGATGCGCATCGGCGGCGGGGGGTTCACGTCGAACCCCGGGCGCGATCGATCGCGCGAGGACGAGAGGCGGTCGCGCTCGTTCTCCGGAGCGTTCCCCAGGCTCAGGGCCATCCGCCGCTGCACGTTGATCAGCCTGCCGAGCGCCGTCGTCCGCCGGGGCGGATCGGGCGCGACGCGCTCGAGCTCGCGGACGACGTCGCCGGCCGTCTGGAACCGCTTCGCGGGATCCTTTTGCAAGAGCCGCTGCACGATCGCCTCGAGCCGCGGGTCGACGGTCACGCCCGCCGAGGCGAGCGTGGGCACCTCGGCGTGCACGACGCGGAACGCGGTCGCCACGGCGGTCGGCGCGCGGAACGGCCGCGTGCCCGTGAGCACCTCGTAGAGCAGCACGCCCACCGAGAAGAGATCGCTCCGACCGTCGAGCGGCGACTCCCCCGTGGCCTGCTCGGGCGACAGATAGTCGGGCGTCCCGAACACGACGCCCGTGCGCGTCCGCGGCGAGGGGCCATCGGAGTCGAGCACCTTGGCGATGCCGAAGTCGAGCAGGCGGACGACGGCCGAGCCGCGGCTCGGATCGAAGGCGATGAAGATGTTCTCGGGCTTGAGATCGCGGTGGATGATCCCCGCGCGGTGCGCGGCGTCGAGCGCCTCGAGCACCGGGATCGCGACGCCGACGGCGGCCTCCATGTCGAGGCGGCCGAAGCGCGCGAGCGCCATGCCGAGCGACTCGCCGTCGAGGTGCTCCATCACGATGTACGGACCGAGCTCGCCGACGCCGGCGTCGATCACGTCGACGATGTTCGGGTGGCGGATCCGGTTGACCGCCTGCGCTTCCTGGAAGAAGCGGTGGGAGAGCTCCGAGTTGTCCGCCAGCTCCGGGTGGAGGAATTTGATCGCAACGGCGCGACCTGCGAGCACGTGCTCCGCCCGGAACACGTCGCCCATGCCGCCCCCGCCGATGCGCTCCGCGAGGCGGTACTTGTTGTCGACGAGGAGGCCGGGGGTCGGGGGTCGAAACGCCATCTGCTGCCGCTGGCGGGCGAGGGACCAACGTCATGGTCCCCGAGAACACGCGCCCCTGTAAAGGGTTGGGAGGCACGGCCCTCCCGAAAGACCGATCCTATTCCTTCAGTGCACGCCGCGGCTAGGTTACCTGCATCAGGTGTGGGGCGGATCGCAGCGCGAAGCGACTTGCGCGCGGCAAGATCACGGTTCGGGTGCATTCTTCCGCAGTTCGGCGATCTGCTGGGCGATCTCCGCGAACCCGCGGCCCATGGGGAGGGACGCCACGAACCGCGGCGGTACGGACAGCTTCCCGAGGTGGGCGCGCACGTTGGCCACCCCGAAGGTCAGCACGAACGCGGCGAAGGCGACGCCGTCGTTGCCGCTGTCGCCGATGAACGCGTAGCGGTGCCGCGCCCGGGTGGGATCCTCACCGAACCGAGCGGAGAGCAGGCGCACGATCCCCGTGGCCTTGTCGGACGGGTCGTGCGTGAGGTGGAGGTGGACGCTCGAGAGCAGCGTCCTCACCCCCCGCTCGCGCAGCTCGGCGCGCATCTTCCGCACGTCTTCGGGCGGGACATGCCGGTGCTCCCCGATGTCGATGGTAACGTCGGTCACCCTCAGATCGTTGTCGTCCGCGAGCGCCGCCGCCGGAAAACGACGCACCATGTCATTGGCGAGCCCGATGAGCTCGGCTCGACGGGCTCGCCGCGCCTCGCGGTCCAGGTCATCGAGCGTGATGACGCGGCTCGCGCGCGGGGCTTGCCCTTCTCGATGGCCGGCGGCGTCGCTTTCCTCCTCGCGGACCAGTGCGACGGCTCCGTTTTCGACGATCGTCGCGTCGATCGGCCACTGCCGCTGGAGCACCTCGCCCCAGCCGGCGGGTCTGCCGGTGCAGGCGATCAGCGAGAGCCCTGTCTCGCGTAGACGGAAGAGCGCTGCGTACGCCGCCTCGGTGAGGGCGCCGTGATCCAGGAGGGTGTCGTCGAGATCGAAGATCACCCCGGCGAGGGCGCGCGCGACGTCGGGAGGCAGAAGGGAGAGCGGCTTCATCGGGCGATCGTCAGAGCGCGTCGATGCGCGCGATGAGGCTCTTCAGGTAGAGCCCCTCGGGGAAGGCGGCGGGGACGGGGTGATCCCCTCCCTGGAAGTGCCGGTCGAACACCGCGGCCTGCATGCGCGCGTCGCGCGCGCCGAGCGCGAGCACCCGGGTCAGATCGTCGAGGGTCACGGCGCTGGAGCAGGAGCAGAGCACGAGGACGCCGCCCGGGCGCGTGGCGCGGCACGCCCCGGCCGCGAGGCGCCTGTACGCCGTGAGCGCGGTGTCCTTGGTGGCGCGCGTGCCTGCGAGCTTCGGAGGGTCGCAGATGACGAGATCGTAGCCCGCCTGCCTCGACGCGTTCTGCAGCGCCTTGCGGGCGTCGTCGCGCGTGAACTTGATCCGGTCGAGGAGCCCGTTCTCCCGCGCGCACTCCGCCCCGACCTCGATCGCCGTCGCGCTCTCGTCGATCGCGAGGACCTCGCTCGCCCCGCCGCGGGCCGCCGCCATGGCGAACGTGCCGACGAAGCAGAAGGCATCGAGCACGCGCCGGTTGTGGGCGAGCTGCTCGACGCGGGTCCGCAGCGTCCGCTGGTCCAGGTAGAACCCGGTCTTGTGGCCGAGCGCGAGCGGGATCGTGTAACGCAGCCCCCGCTCGACGAACCGGAGCTGATCGAGCGCGGGGTCGCCGCGCACCACGCCCGCGTCGGCGGTGAACCCCTCGAGCTTCGCGAGGGATTCCGGGGTCCTGTCCACGATCGCGCGGGGCGAGAGCGCCGCCTGGAGGGCATCGAAGATCACCCCTTCGCGGCGCTTGATCCCGATCGTCCCGAGCTGCACGACCACCACGTCGCCGAACAGATCGACGATGAGCCCGGGCAGGCCGTCCCCCTCCGCGTGGATCAGCCGGAAGGCGTCGGTCTCATGGCCAGGCGCCCGCGCGGGCAGGCCGAGCTCGCGGCGGTGCAGGATGGCGCGCTCGATCCGGTGCCGGAACAGGGCCGCGTCGATCGGCCTGTCCTCGCGCGTGTACATGCGCACCGGGATGGCCGAGCGCGGGGTGTAGAGCCCGCGCCCGAGCACGCTGCCGTAGGGGTCGGTGACGACGACCTCGTCCCCGGCCACCGCGCCGCCCTCGATGCGCGCGATCGCCTGAGCGAACACCCAGGGATGCCCCGACCACACCGGCCGAACATGACCCTGCTTCAACGTAACCGTAGGCATGGTGGAATCCGATTGGTCTCGATGGTGGCAGGGCTCCCGACGGGGGCGACCGCGCCGTGACCTTTGCCTTGGGAGCTAGTACCCTGCGGAACGGCGCGCGTGTGAACCTTCCGCCACAGCGTGCCGTGGCGGCCGATGCACGCCGGCGTGCTGCGTGGCCATGGTGACGACGATCCCGCAAGATGGTCGATGGCATCCCGGTTGCTAACTTCCCTGCACCGAAGAGGAGTCGCCCGATGCGCCGTTGCTTGACCCATGCCCTTGTTGCGGTGGCGATGACCGCGCCGATGAGCGCGTTCGCGCAGGAGGACAGCAACTGTCCTCCCGGCGCGTGGTTCTGCGAGGAAGTGGAGCCGCCTCGCGATCCCGTCGCGGAACCGCCGCCCGCCGCTCCTGCCGAGGCCGCGCCTGCCGAGGCGCCGCCGCCCCCGCCCCCGCCCAGGGGGGCCGCCCGTCCAGCCCCGCCGGTCGTCGTCTACGAGACCTCGCCGGCGGGCTCGCCTCCCCAGGTGATCGTCGTGACGCCTGGGGCGGCCCCTCCGCCGCGCGTGATCGTGCGCCGCGTGGCGCCCCCGGCGCCGCCCCCGCCGGTGAAGCGGCGCTGGCGGCGCCACTGGGGGATCAACCTCCGCATGGAGGGCGTCATGTTGGGGCGCGAGCACGGCGGAGCGGAGGACGCTGGCATGGGAGGCGTCGGGATCAGCCTGCGCTACCGGCCTGTCCCGGCGTTCGCGATCGATGCGGGCGCCGACTTCCTCGCGGGCACGGACTACAACGGCGACCAGCGGACCGAGGTGCCGCTCTCGCTGAGCGGGATGCTGTTCGTCAACCCGCGCAGCCGCACCCAGTTCTACTTCATGGGCGGCCTGAACATCGCGCATGCCGAGGTCGATCGCTCTTCGAGCGAGGCCGCGGCCGGCGGCGCCGAGTTCGCTCCGGACACGGAGTACGACTATTTCGGCGCGCACGGCGGCATCGGCCTCGAGTTCCGGCTTTCGCCCCGCATCGCCCTGAACGTCGATGCGCTTGGCTTCGTGCGCAGCCGCACGGACGGTGGGCTCGTTCCCGAGTTCACGGATCCCGACACCGGCCGGACGACCAACACGTCGGGCGGGGGGCTCTTCCGCGGCGGGCTCAGCATCTACTGGTGAGCGGCTCGTCATAGCCTCCCGTCCACCCTGACCGCGCGGTGTTCGCGTCCGTTCTGCTCTCGACCAGGCGGTCGCGGTCCGGACCGTCTCCACGCGGTATAACGCACGCATCGTGCCCCAGGCCTCGATCATGCGCGCGCTCCGCGGCCGCGCCCCGCTGTTGCTCGCCCTCGCTGGCGGCGCGACGTTCGCCCTCACGGCGCCGCCGACGGATCTGGTCCCCGCTGTCATCGTTGGGCTCGCTCTGCTGGCGGCCGCCGTCCACGACGCCCCGACGATCTGGCGCGCCTTCGGGCGCGGCGCTGTCTGGGGAACGGCGGCGGGCGTCGTGGGCCTGCGCTTCGTGCCGGAGGTCATCCAGCGGTTCACGCCACTCGGCTCGGCGGCCTCGTACCTCGCGCTGGTGCTGCTCGCGGCCGCCCAGTCGCTGGTCTGGGCGATCTGCGGCGGCATCACGAGCGCGCTCATCCGGCGCCTCCGCGCTCCCCTCGAGCTCGCCTTTGCGACCGGCGTGTTCGCCGCCGTGGCCATCCCGACCGTCTTCGGCTGGACTCCTGCGGGTCTCATGAGCCCCTGGCCGGCGCTCGTGCAGCTCGCCGACCTCATCGGCGAGCGGGGCGTCTCCGTGCTGTTCGCCGTCGGGGCGGCCTTGCTCACCCGCGCTGGCCTGGCCGCCTCCGGGAGAGCGCCGGGCGGGCGGCCGCTCGAGCGTGCGCCCGCGCAGCAGCCGCGGTCCACCCGCCTTCGGTCGTCCCGCGCGATCCTCTACCCGGCGCTCTCGAGCGTCGCGCTGTTCGGGCTGCTCGCGGCTCACGGCGCGCTGCGGATGGCCGCGGTGGAGCGCGCCGGCGCCGGCCTGCCGACCGCGCGCGTCGCGCTCGTCAACCAGGCGGTCGGGCCTCACGAGCGCTGGCAGGCGAAGAACCACCCGCGCATCCTGCGAACCCTGCACGAGCTCACCCGGGAGGCCGAGGCCGGCGGCGCAGAGCTCACCCTCTGGCCGGAGGCGGCGTACCCTTACCCTCTCTCGCACAGCGCCCGGCAGGCGCCGCGCGGCGGTCGCGCGATCGTGGGGCCCGGCATCCGTGGCCCGATCCTCGCGGGGCTCATCACCCAGGCGCCGCCCGTGAAGGCCGCCGACGGCGTCGAGGAACGGAACAGCTACAACTCCGCGACCCTCGTGCTCCCCGATGGGAGCATGCAGCCGACGCAGGACAAGCTGCAGCTGCTCTGGTTCGGCGAGACGGTCCCGGGCGGCGCTTACCTGCCCTGGCTGCGGCGCATCTTCCAGAAGAGCGGAGGGCTCGTCCCGGGCGCGGAGCCGCGCGCCCTCACGTTGCCCCGAGAGCACGGGCCGGCGCTCCGGATCGGGGTGCTCAACTGTTACGAGGACACGCTCACCGGGGTGGGGCGGCGGATCACCGGGGCGCTCGCCCCGAACCTCCTCGTCAACATCACGAACGACGCCTGGTTCACCGGGAGCGCCGAGCCCGAGCTGCATGCGAGGCTCGCGGTCATGCGCGCCATCGAGCTGCGCCGTGATCTCGTGCGGGCCGTGAACCTCGGCGTCGTGTCATGGATCGACGCCCGGGGCGTGGTGCGCAGCCGCGATGAGAGCGCTGCGCCGGGGGTGACCTTCGCGACCCCCTCGGTCAGGGACACGCCGCTGACGCTCTACACCCGTCTGGGCGACGCCCCGATGGCGTTGCTGCTCGCCTTCGCGAGCGTCGCTTGCGCGCTCCGGGCGCGACGCTCCACAGCGAAGGCCCCGCGGCAAGCCCGGGGCGTCGGCTCGGGGGCGCGGCCGCCTGCGGGGCCCCCGGAGCTCGCGCCGCCCGATGCGGCGACGCAAGCTGCGGCCACGGACGCGCCGCTCAGCCGTCCTTGAGCGCCTTGACGGGCGCCGCGCGGAGCTTGCGGCTCGCCGGCTTGCCCTTGATGGTCATCGGCTGCTTCGTGAACGGATTGACGCCTTCCCGGTCCTGCGTGGCCGGGATCTCCTTCGCCTTGATCTTCACGAGGCCCGGAACCGTGACCTCGCCCGGCCCCTCCGGACCGAGCTCTTTCTTCACCAGCTCGCCGAGCGCATCGAGCACGCTGGCCACGGACTTCTTGTCGAGGTGGGTGGCCTCGGCAAGACCGACGATCATCTGCGCCTTGGTCAGCTTGTTCGAACCGGGCATGTCTCCTCCAAGTCGAAAGGGGGCGTCCGTTTAACAAGCGAGGTTTCGCATCGCAAGCGATAACTCATCGCGCCCCCGTCTTCTTTTGCCTCGCGGTGCTGCGACGCGGATCGATTACAGTGATGCTGTTGCTTCGTGACGCCGCCGCGACCTCGAGCTCCCGGGTCAAATCCGTCATTTCCCGTTCTTCTGCGTCGGTCTTGTGGTCGTAGCCGAGCAGGTGGAGCAGGCCGTGCCCGAGCAGCATCGTGATCTCGTCGAGCAGCGGGCGATCGCGCTCGGCGGCCTGCCGCGCGGCCGTGTCGATCGAGACGATCACGTCGCCGAGGAGACCGCGCCACACCGACGGATCCACGGGACCTCGCCGGCCGCGCCTGCGCGCGTCGGCCCCGTTCTGGTCCAGCATCGGGAAGGCGAGGACGTCGGTCGGCTTGTCCTTGCGCCGGTAGCTGCGGTTGAGCTCGTGGATGGCCTCATCGTTCACCAGGGCGACGGAGAGCTCCACGCCCTGCAACGCGAGGTGGGAGAGCATCTTGCCCGCCCGCCGGCGCACGACCGCCGTCGACACCCCCTTGAAGGGCCCTCCCTGCGTCGTGACGGACACGACCGCGGGGGCCGCCGGGCGGCTCCCGCGGCGCTTCGTCCCCGGGCTCTCCTTGCGCTTCTCGGCCACGGGATCGCTATACCAGCTCGGGGATCTTCTTCGCATCTGCCAAGAACTGCGCGAGCCCGACGTCGGTGAGCGGGTGCCTGGTCAGCTGCTTGATGACCTTGAGCGGCATCGTCGCGGCGTGCGAGCCGATCATGGCGGCCTGCACGAAGTGGACGGGGTGCCGTACGCTCGCGGTGAGCACCTGCGTCGAGAACCCGTAGTTCCTGAAGATGGTCACGACCTGCAGGACGAGATCCATCCCGTCCCCCGCGGCGTCGTCGACGCGCCCGACGAACGGCGACACGTACGTGGCCCCCGCCTTGGCCGCGAGCAGCGCCTGGGCGGCCGAGAAGCAGAGGGTCACGTTCGTCTTGATGCCCTCGGAAGCGAAGATCCGCGCGGCCTTGAGCCCCTCGTCGATGAGCGGCACCTTGACCACCACGTTCCGGTGAATCTTCGCGAGCTCGCGACCCTCACGGAGGATCGCGTCCTTCTCCACCGCCACCACCTCGGCCGAGACGGGGCCGTCGACCACCTCGCAGATCTCGGCGATCGCCCGCTTCGTCGGCTTGCCGGCCTTGGCGAGGAGCGACGGGTTGGTCGTGACGCCGTCGATGACCCCCATCGACTGCGCTTCCTTGATTTCCGCGATATCCCCTGAATCGATGAACACCTTCATGATGCTGCCTCCGGGAACCGATGGATCGGCCCTTCGGCGGTGTTCATGCTGGGGTCAGATGCCGAGGAGCAAGGGCCTGACAGGGGCCCTCGCTGCCTCGTTCTGGCTGTCAGGCGGGGCGGGCAGGGGGCGCCGGCTCAGGCCGTCGCCTCGTCCTCGCCGCCATGGCACTTGTTGAACGGCTTGCCGCTGCCGCAGGGGCACTCCTGCTCCTGCATGACGGCAGGCTGCGGGAGCGCGGGGGCCGGGTTCGCGCCGAGCGGGAGGGACTCGTCGTGCTGCGCGACCGCGTCGAGCAGCGCCGCGGCGTGCCGCTCGCGATCCGCAGCCTCGATCTGCGCCTCTTCCTGCTCGGCGCGCCTGACGTTCACGCTGAAGAGCTTCGTGACCACGTTCGAGGAGACGCGGGCCACCATGTTGACGAACATGTTGTAGCCCTCCTTCTTGTACTCCTGCTTCGGGTCCTTTTGCCCGTAGCCGCGCAGGCCGATGCCGTCGCGGAGGTGGTCCATGTCGGTCAGGTGGTCGACCCAGGCCTTGTCGAGCTCCTCCAGGTAGAGGTGGCGGAAGATGCGCAGCGACAGCTCGACGCCGATCTCCTCCTCGCGCTTCTCGTACGCCTTCTCGGCGCGCTCGTAGAGCTCCCGCGCCAGCGTCTCCTGGTCGCCGATGTGCGCGATGTCGTCCGGCAGCTCGACGCCGAAGTGCTCGCGGAAGCCCTGGAAGATGCCGCCCCAGTCCCAGTCCTCCGGCGGCTTGCGGGCCGGGCACGACTCCTCGACCATCGCGCCGATGATCCGGTCCATCAGATCGAGCAGCCGCTCGCGCTGCTCGGTGAGCGCGAGGGGCATGAGCTCGGAGCACTCGTCGTAGATCTCGAGGGCCTTGTCGGCACGCGTCTCGAGCTCGATCTTCACGCCCCAGCGCGTGTAGATCTCGCGCTGCATGTTCTCGAGCTCGACGAACCGCTCCGTCTTCTCGAAGTCCTTTCGCACGATCTCGCGCCGGTTGCCGTCCGCGTCGAGCGGCATCACCGGGTCGTTCGCGAACATGCCGAGCAGGTAGCCGACGTCCGGACGGACGAGCTCCGCGATGGACGCGAGCGGCTTGATCGTCCGCTTCTCGCCCGTCGGCTTCCCCTCCTCGTCGAGGATCTCGGGGGAGTAACGGCCGACGAGCAGCGACTGGCGCATGTCGTAGATCGTCTTGCGCTGCGCGCTCATCACGTCGTCGTACTCGAGCAGGTTCTTGCGGATGTCGAAGTTGCGCTCCTCGACCTTCTTCTGGGCGTTCTCGACGCTCTTCGTCACCCACGGGTGCTCGATGGGCTCGTCGTCGGGCATGCCCATCCGCTCCATCAGGTTCTTCACCCGATCCCCGGCGAAGATGCGCATGAGGTCGTCCTCGAGGGACAGGTAGAACTTCGACGTCCCGGGGTCGCCCTGGCGGCCGGCGCGGCCGCGCAGCTGGTTGTCGATGCGGCGCGACTCGTGCCGCTCGGTGCCCAGGATGTACAGCCCGCCGATCTCGCGCACCTCGTCGCCCTCGGCGGAGCACTCCTTCTTGAGCTCGTCGACCAGGGCCTCGTACGCCTCGGGCTCCGCCTCGGGCTGGCGGTTCTGCTCCTTGAACTTGAGCTTGGCGAGCATCTCCGCGTTGCCGCCCAGGATGATGTCCGTCCCGCGACCCGCCATGTTCGTCGAGACCGTGATGGCCCCTTTGCGGCCCGCCTGCGCGACCACGTAGGCCTCGTTCTCGTGGTGCTTCGCGTTCAGCACGTTGTGCTTCACGCCCCGCTTCGCCAGGATCCGGCTGATCGCGGTGCTCTTCTCGACGCTCGTCGTGCCCACCAGGATCGGCTGGCCGAGCTCGTGCTTCTCGAGGATCTCGTTGATGACCGCGGTGAACTTCTCCTTCTCGGTCTTGTAGACGAGATCCTCGTAATCGACGCGGACCACCGGCTTGTTCGTGGGGATGATGACGCAGTCGAGCTTGTACGTGCTGTGGAACTCCGCCGCTTCCGTGTCCGCGGTGCCGGTCATCCCGGAGAGCTTCTTGTAGAGCCGGAAGAGGTTCTGGAAGGTGATCGTCGCCATCGTCCGGCTCTCCTCCTGGATCCGGACGTTCTCCTTCGCCTCGACGGCCTGATGCAGGCCGTCCGACCACCGGCGCCCCGCGAGGACGCGGCCGGTGAACTCATCGATGATGAGCACCTTGCCGTCGCGCACCATGTAGTTGACGTCGCGCTTGTAGAGCGTGTGCGCGCGCAAGCACTGGTTCAGGATGTGCAGCGTCTCGAGGTTCACCGGATCATAGAGGTTCGTGCCCTTGAGCACCTGGAGCGAGGCGAGCAGCCGCTCCGCCGTCTCCACGCCCTCGTCGGTCAGCGTCACCGAGTGCCCCTTCTCGTCGACGGCGTAATGCTCCTCGTTCCGGAGCTGGGGGATCACCTCGTTGATCGTGCGGTACTTGTCGCTCGAGCGCTCCCCCTGCCCGCTGATGATGAGCGGAGTCCGCGCCTCGTCGATGAGGATGGAATCGACCTCGTCGACGATCGCGTAGTGCAGCGGGCGCTGCGCGTACTCGAGCGCCGAGAACTTCATGTTGTCGCGCAGGTAGTCGAAGCCGAACTCGTTGTTCTGGCCGTACGTGATGTCGCAGCGGTACGCGTCGCGCTTCTCGGCGTCGCCCTGCTGGTTGACGACCACGCCCGTCGACAGGCCGAGGAAGCCGTACAGCTTGCCCATCCACTCGGCGTCGCGCCGCGCCAGGTAATCGTTCACCGTGACGACGTGGACGCCCTTGCCCTCGAGGGCGTTCAGATAGCAGGGGAGCGTCGCGACCAGGGTCTTGCCCTCGCCGGTGCGCATCTCGGCGATGCAGCCGTTGTGGAGCACCATGCCGCCGATGAGCTGCACGTCGTAATGGCGCATCTTGAGCGCGCGCTTCGACGCCTCGCGGCAGACCGCGAACGCCGGGACCAGGATGTCGTCCAGCGTCGCCCCGTTGGCGAGCTTCTCCTTGAACTCCGCCGTCTTTGCTCGGAGCTGGGCGTCCGAGAGCTTCTGCAACTCCGGCTCCATCCTGCCGATCGCCTCGACCCGGGGTCGCATGCGGCGGATGGCACGCTCGTGCGAGGTGCCGAAAATCTTCTTCATCGCCCAAGTGAACATCTTTACGTGCCTTGGCTCCGCGGCGGTCAGGTGGGAGGAGAGGGTCCGGCCGAGGAACGCGAACGTAGTCGCGCCGCGGGCGTCGCGCAATTCCAGGACCGCGCGCGCGGTCGACGACGCCGCCGACGCGATCCGCCCGAGGCTCTGCAGCCCGGGGCCCGTCGCGCGTTCGTCGTCGGAGCCGCGCGCGGGCGAACGCTCGTTCCCGCGCCGCGCGCCCAGCGGACCACGACCGTCCCGGGCCACCGGGGGAGGCGCCCCGGGGCGGCGCGTCACGCCGCGAGGTGGTCGAGTCCTCCCAGTCTCCAGGCGTCAAGCCGTGGTGCACGAGGGGGGACTCGAACCCCCAAGCCTCCCGGCGCCGGAACCTAAAACCGGTGCGTATACCAATTCCGCCACTCGTGCGCGCGGACGCTTGTGGCACCCTACGCCAGCCTCATCAAGCGGGAAAATCAGTTTGCTGCGTTGCGCCGAACGCGTCAGGGCGGGGCAGCGCGAGCGGCCCGGACATGTGGCCCGCGGTACGTCGGACCTGGAGCAACCGGCGGATCGGCGGACCGCACCGCCTTGGCGGGGCCGCAAACCTGGGCTGGCCCGTGCGCACGAACCGCCCACCGACGGCCAGCGACGCGGTGGGTAAGCCGACAGGGTGGGGGGGCGCTCTTCGTCGGGGCGGAGAGGCGCCGCGGAGGGAGCGCGAAATGGGCACAGCGGCGGCCCCGGGGTCGGCGAGGCAGCCTCACCGGCAGCGACGCTCGCACGAGCGCGTTGCCGCCGAGAACAGGGGAAACGAGGCCCAGGCGGCGGCGGCGCCTCGCCTTCGGCACGTGCGTTGCGAAGGGGGGACCGTCCGCGGACGCGGATGCTGCCGCTGAACGACGGAGGGGCGCGCTCGTCGCCGTCCTCGTCGATGCGGCGCAATTCGACTGCAAGCCGCAGGGATACCCGATGACGTACCAACCGAACGTTCTCCTCCTCGATCAGGACCATGTCCTCCGGAGGGCCACGGCGCTCCTCCTCTGCAACCGCGGCGCGCTCGTCAGCCCGGCCGCGACCCTGGAGGAAGCGATCTCCCTCTCCCGCGAGCGCGTCTACGACGTCGCGCTGATCGATCTCGCCCCCGGAACGAAAGGCGCCCGGGAGATCCTGGGCCGCCTGCGGCGCGAGGGCACGATGCCCCGGCGGGTCATCTTCTGCGCCGACGAGCCGGTCTCGTGCGACGGCACGGACGACGTCAGCGAGGTCCTGCTCAAGCCGTACGCCTTCGGTCGGCTGCTCAGCACGATCTTCGTCGACGTCAGCCCCCGGCCCTCCACGCAGTCCGGGATCTTTCCTCGCCTCCGTCTGGTCCAGGGCGAACACGCCGACCTGGAAGGGAGCCGTCCGAGCGCGCGTGGCGCTGCGGCGGGCGTGGAAGGCGTGGGAGGCCACCCCGCCGAGCGGCGCACCTTCATCGAGCCGAACGGCGCCGCGGTGTACAGGCTCCAGCGCAGGCCGCGCAGCGGCCCCTCCGGGCGGACGCTCAGGCCGTCGCGGCGAGCGCCTCGAGGTGCTCGCCATCCCGGATGACGATCCGCCGCCGGTCGAACGCGATCAGGCCGGCGCGCTTCAGCTTGCCGAGCAGCAGGGTGACCGTCTCGCGGGTGGACCCGATCAGCAGCGCGATGTCCGCGTGCGTGAACGGGGCCGACACCAGCTGGCCGGCGGCGTGGGGCTGCCCCCATCGCCGCGCAGCGGCGCGGAGGAACTCGATCAGGCGCGCTTCGACCGTGCAGAGGAGCAGGGAGCCGAGGCGCGCCTCGGTCTCGAGCTGGCGCGCCACGAGCGCCGCCGCGAGCGCGCCGCGGAGCGCTGCGTCGGAGGCGAGCTGCCGCTCGAGACCGGCGAGCGGCACCACGAGCGCGTGCCCCTCGTCGAGCACCGTCGCGCTCTCGGAGGAGACCGTCGCGCCCGCGAGCGCGCCCTCGCCGACGAGGTCGCCAGGCCCGCGGTGCCCGAGCGGAACCACCCGACCGTCGGCGACACGCTCGACCTTCACGCGACCCGCCCCGATCAGGAACAGGTGCCTCGGCGGCGCACCCTGCTGGCAAACGCACTGCCTGCGCGTGAGCCGCTCGACCCTGCCGAGCTCGAACAGCAGACGCCGGCTCGGTGAGGGCAGCGAGGCGAGGGGCGAGCGAGACAGGATCCGCTCCTTCTCGGCATCCTGCGAAGCCCCGCCGCGCACGCCCTCCGCCTCCATCCCGTGTCCGTGCCCGCGCGTAGGTCCGCGCACCTTCGGCTTTCCCATCGCGCCTTCGCCCAACCTTTCGGGATTTCAAGCCTCCCGATCGGCGGCCGATAGTGCAACGATCGGCAGATGGGGGCCAATCCGAACTGGCTACGGGCAGCGCTCCGCGCGGGGCGAAAAATCTTCCGCGGCGAAGACTGAAACCATGTTCAGCGGTGTAGGATGCAAGCCCTGCGCTATTTTTTTGGTGCAGACGTGAAAGCAAGACCCGGGCCGCTGCCCCGTTCGATGCTACGTTGGGGGTGAGGCCACCAATGAGACACTCGATGGCACGAACCTCGCGCAATGCCCCGGCCCCCGTTCGGCGGGTGGCGCTGGCGGCGAACTGAGAGAAGGAGCTCCTCATGGGCATGGAGATGAAGCTCCAGTTCAAGCTGTCGCAGCAGCTTGTGATGACCCCGCAGCTGGTGCAGGCCATCCGGCTGCTCCAGCTCTCACGGCTCGAGCTGGTCGACGAGATCAGGAAGGAGCTGGACGGCAACCCTGTCCTCGCGGACGACATGACCGACCCGAAGGCGCGGGACGGCGACAAGGGGGATCAGCGGGGGAGGAACGCTGACCTGCCGACGGAGCAGCGGCTCGAGAACGGCGAGCGGTTCGACCGAGACACCGACATCGCGGCGCGCGAGACGGAGAAGCGGGTCAAGGAAGTGGACTGGGAGCAGTTCCTGGAAAACAGGCAGCTCCAGCAGGCCATGCCCGCGCACCGGGGCGGCTTCGAGGAGCTGCCGCCGATCGACCAGAACCTGACCAAGCCGTCGAACCTGCGCGACCACCTGCTCTGGCAGCTCCAGATGAGCGATTTCGTCGAGAACGAGCGGCAGTTCGCGCTGCTCGTCATCGGCAACCTCGACGAGAAGGGGTACCTCGACCTCAAGGGGGGCGAACGTCCGGACGGCACGAAGGGGCCCGACATCAGCCTCGTGGACCTGGCGCGGGAGGCGGAGCTCCACCCCGAGGACGCCGAGGAGGTGCTGTCGATGATCCAGCGCTTCGATCCGGTCGGGGTCGCGGCCCGCGACCTGTCGGAGTGCCTGCGGGTGCAGGCGGAGGTGCTCGGCTTCGACGACATCGAGATGGCCATCATCAAGGACCACCTCCACAACGTGGAGCGGCGCAACTTCCCCGCGATCGCGAAGGCGCTGAAGATCCCGCTGGAGGACGTCTACGACGCGGTCCAGGAGATCCAGAAGCTGGAGAGCGTGCCGGCGCGCAACTTCGCCGAGGTCGACGAGAAGACCATCGCCATCACCCCGGACGTGTACGTCATCAAGGACGGCACCCAGTTCGTCGTCACCGACAACGACAAGGGGCTCCAGCGGCTCTACATCAACGAGAACCTCGCCCAGCGGATGCTCAGGGACCCGAAGGCGAAGGAGTTCATCAGCGAGAAGCTCCGGAGCGCGCAGTGGCTGATCCGGGCCATCGAGCAGCGGCGGCGCACGATCATCAAGGTGACCGAGTGCATCGTCGAGAAGCAGCGCGAGTTCCTGGAGCGCGGCGTGGGCTACCTGAAGCCGATGATCCTCAGGGACGTCGCCGAGTCGGTGGGCATGCACGAGTCGACCATCTCCCGCGTGACGTCGAACAAGTACGTGCACACGCCCCAGGGGCTCTTCGAGCTGAAGTACTTCTTCAACTCATCCATCCACCGGGTCGCCGACGAAGACATCGCCTCGGAGAGCGTCAAGCAGGCGATCAAGAAGATCATCGTGGCCGAGGACAAGTCGAATCCCTACAGCGACCAGGCGATCGTCAAGATCCTCGAGGAGACGGACGGCATCAAGATCGCCCGCCGCACCGTGGCCAAGTACCGCGAGATGCTCGGCATCCTGAGCTCGTCGAAGCGCAAGAAGATGTTCTGAGCCGCGGCGGCCGGCCGCGGTCGCCCGCCCCTCCGCCACGCCGATCCTCACGGCCCCGAGCCATGCCCGCCGAACCGATCACGGCCGCCCAGATCTTCGAGCGCTTCTTCGCGCCGCACTACCCGCCCGACGCGCTCGCCGACCTGGCAGGCGTGCGCTCCACGGACGCGAACCCGGCTGGAAACCCGTCGATCCTGGCCCAGATCGACCACGCGGCCGAGGTGTTCGCCCGCCTCGCGCCCGCGGCGCTCGGCGCGCCCGATCTCGGGCTCGACTTCTCCGATGCGTCGGTCCACCGGCTGGGCGCGGCGCTGACGCGCGAGCGACGCGACGCCTGGCTCGCGCCGGCAGGCGGCCCTTCCGATGCGCGCGGCCCTTCCGATACGCGTGGATCGAGCGGCGCGCCGGCGGCCAGCGCGGGCGGCGAGCCCCCCATGCTCGTCACCCTCGTGACGCACGGGGCGCTCTACGTCGGGGCGTGCGTCGTCAAGAATCACGGCGGAACATGGCAGGTCCGGAGGCCGCTGTGGGAGTCGCTGGTCCGGCTCGAGTCGAGCGCAGGGACGGGCGATCTCGCGATCTTCCAGTGGTGGCTCAAGGCGCTCAGCGACGAGGAGATCGGCCGCGGCAGGCTCGTGGATCGCTACCGCACCCACGTGGAGGTGCCGACGTTCGACGCGGAGCGGCTGCCGATCCTCGCCGCGGGCGACCGGCGGATCCCGAAGCTCGCGAAGGTCCGTTACGACACGCTCTACAAGCACCTCCGCGCGCACCTGCCGGAGCTCCGGTCCGTGGGCGACGATTTCCCGTCCCCGGAGCGCTTCGAGGAGCTGGGCTTCAAGAGCATGGAGTTCGCGCTGCTCGGCGGCGGGCGGATGCTCCTCATGCACGGGGCGACAGCGGACGGGGTGCACCTGCTCTGGCTCGACGCGAGCGGCTTCGTGAAGTCGCTTTACTACCCGGCGGACAGCTTCCCCGCCCACGTGGTCCAGATCGAGGGCCAGAAGATCCGGGTGATCGTGTCCGTGCGCGGCGAGAGCCAGGTGCACGAGATGCTCTGGTGGGGGGCGTAGCCGGCTCGCGCACCGAGCGCGCCGGCGGTAGGCTCGCCCCGTGCTCTCGCCCGACGTCCGCTTCGAGGGGTTCACCGCGACCGACTGGGTCCGCGTGCTGTCGTTGTTCCGGCCCAGGCGCACGGGCATCGAGGAGCGCGAGGTCGGCCGTCCGCGCGGAGGCGTCGTCGCGGTCCACGCGGGCGGCAAGCTGAGGAAGCTCGTGCACACGGACGCGGGCCGGCTCCGGATCGACGACGCGCAGCGCGCCCTCCCGCTCTCCGCGGAGGAGCTCGCCGCGGGCCACCACGCGAGCTGGGCCGCCGTGATCGAGGCCGGCGTCCTCGAGGCCATCGTGGAGCGGTTCGGGGCGCGGGCGCGGCGCGGTGACGATCTCATCGGCCAGTCGCTCCTGCTGCTGCAGCTCGCGCGCGAGGAGCTCCTCGCGGGGAGGATCGATCTCTGGCCGGCGAGGCTGCGCGGCGTGCCGATGCCCTCGGCGGGCGTCGTGCGCGGCACGCTGGAGTCGCTCGCCGGGGTCGGCAAGACGGTGGTGATCGGCCTGTTCGAAGGCGGGGAGCTCTGGACGAGCGTCGCGCTCCGCCGCGACGCCCGCGGGATCAACCTGATCCTCGGGCCGGACGAGGTGCGGGAGGACATGGGGCTGCTCGCGGGCGACTGGCGCCGCGATTACCGGCACCTCTCGCGCGCCATCGAGGAGCGGGCAGGGGAGCTGTCGCTCGGCTGCTTCGCGGAGGCGGAGACCATCCGGCAGCTCGAGGTCGATCCGAGCCCGGGCGCCTGGGCCAGGGCGGTGGCGGTGCGCGACGTGATCCTCGCGCCGGTGCCGGCGGCCCTCGCCATCCCGCTCGGGATCGACGCGGGGCGCGCGGCGCTCAGCGCGCTCCGCGCGCTCGTGGAGCGGATCGACCCGATGGGGATCGTGGCGCCGGCGGTGCGGGCGGTGCTCGAGCGGGCCGGGACCGACAGCGACATGGCCGCGATGCTGCCGTTCCACCCGCTGGAGCTCCTCCGCAAGCTGATCAGCCGGGATCGCTGAGCCGGCGCGGCCCCGCCGCAGCGCGGCCGGCGTCCCGAGCGCGGCCGCGCTGCCTGGCTCAGGGGTGCGCGGTGCTCGAGTCGCCGCCCTGGACGGCGGGCGCGAGCTGGAAGCGGCGCTCCTCGCAGGCATACGCGGTCGGGGTCAGCTCGATGACGGTGTGCAGCGGGATCGGCAGCGTCGGACACGAGGGCGCGGGGCGATCGACGAGGTAGGCGTAGAGCGCGCGCAGCACCGCCTGGTGGCCGATCACGAGCACGGGCGAGCGCTGGCGCTCGAGCTGGATGATCAGCGGGTCGAGGCGCTGGATGACGTCCTCGTACGACTCGCCGCGCGGGTAGCGGTAGCGGAACTTGTCGGCCGCGCGCGCGTTGAAGACCTCGGGCATCTGCTGGCGGATCTCCTCGTACGTCATGCCCTCGCAGACGCCCGCGTCGATCTCGTCGAGGGCGCGCCAGGCGACGTGGTTCTGCGTCATCGGGCGCGCGGTCTGGATGGTGCGGCGCAGCGTGCTCGTCCAGACGTTGACGTGCTCGTCGCCGGCGCGCTCGCGGATGAACGCGGAGAGGTTCTTCGCGTACTCGTCGCCGCGCGCGCTGAGATCCGAGTCGCCGCCGAGCAGCCCCTTCTCGTTGAACACGCTCTCCCCGTGGCGGGTCAGCCAGATCGGGTGCGGCGTGAGGTGCATGTTCATCAAGAGCGGGACGAGGCGCGCCGGCAGGTAGCCGTGGATGCGGTTCAGCACGACCTGGCGGCCGACGTCGATGATCTTGATGTAGCTCCGCTCCGGCTCGCCGAGCGGCTCGTACGCGCGGGCGTAGTGCGCGATGCGCGCGCGGAAGTCGCGCAGCGCCGCCTCCGGGTCGACGCCCTGGTAGTCCGGCGAGCGGAGCTTCGTCTCGCGGACGTTGGTCTCGATGATCGACTCGTCGTTGCAGATCGACTCGATGAAGACGACCGGGAAGCCGTGCGCCTGGCAGCGCTCGGTGACGAGGTTCCGGCGAGCGCGCGTGCTGTTCGTGGCGTCGTAGATCGCCACCTCGCCGCCGGAGCTGAGCCAGCCGATGAGGTCGTCGAGGGCGGTCATCGCCATGCCGAGGAGCGCCTGGCGTCCCTCGGTGTTGTTGGGGTCGAAGAACTGGTGCGGCTGCGCGGTGCCGAGGTGCGCGCGGCGGTAGTTGCCCACGTTGAAGAGCCGCGTGGGGTGGCCGAGCCACGACAGGTACCGCGCGATCTTGCGGGCGATGGACGTCTTCCCGCGGGCGGGCAGGCCCACCATGGCGAGCACGATCGGCGAGGAGTCGCGCGCGAGCGAGACCATGGGAGCGTTCTAGCCGATGACGGTACGGCCGGCGACGATGACGGAGAGCAGGCGGCCGCTGCGCTGTCCGTCGCGCCGGTACGAGAAGAAGCGGGCGGGGTCACACGCGGTGCAGCCAGGGACGTCCTCGACCGAGGTTGCGTCCAGGCCGACCTCGGTGAGCTGGGCCTTGAGGATGCGCCGGACGTCGACGTGCGGGCGCGCGCCGGGCGCCCCGCGGACGACGGCGGCGGCGCCGGCGCTGGAGCACGCGGCGAGATCGGCGGCGACGTCGTCGCCGACCTCGAAGCAGCAGGCCTCGATGTGCGGGCCGATGGCCGCGACGAGATCCGCGTCCGGGCCGGCGAGCGAGCGGAGCGCGCGGGCCGCCTCGACAACGACCCGGCGGACGGTCCCACGCCAGCCGCTGTGGACCGCGGCGACGGCGCCGGTCCGGCGATCGGCGAGGAGGATCGGGGCGCAGTCGGCGCTGCGGACACCGCAGCCGACGCCGGGTACACGCGAGAGGGTGACGTCCCCGACCTCGCGGACGACGGCGTCGCGATCCTCCTCACCGGTGAGGACCCGGGCCTCGACGCCGTGGACCTGGCTGAGGAAATAGAGCCGCGCGGCCGGGATGCCGAGGCGCCGCGCGGCGCGCTCCAGGTTCTCCCGGACGGCGGCGGGGTCGTCGCCGAGGGCGATGGCGAAGCTCAGGGTGTCCCACGGGGGGGCGCTGACGCCGCCGCGCCGCGTGAAGAAGGCGTGCGCGAAGCCGGCGGCGGCGAGGAGCGGGCTCTCGAGCGCCTCGGCGGCCCCGGGGTCGTCGATTTTTACGGTCATTTTGGCTCCACGGCGGGATCCGATGCGTCGGCTGCTTCGGTCATAGACGATACGGGTGGGTTGCGTGGTATTTTCCGGCTCCACGCATGGCTGCCGGTCCGGACCCGAATATCGGTCGAGATCTGCTCGGAGGGCAGTTCCAGATCCTTCAGAAGATCGGCTCCGGCGGCATGGGGTCGGTCTACAAGGCCGCGCAGCCGGCGATGAACCGGATGGTGGCGGTGAAGATCCTCCACCCCAAGCTCGCGAACCGGAAGGATCTCGTCTCCCGCTTCCGCCGCGAGGCGCGGGCGATGAGCCACCTCACGCACCCGAACACGGTCAAGGTGCTGCTCTACGGCGAGCTCGAGGACGGCTCGCTGTACATCGTGATGGAGTACCTGGAGGGCAAGAACCTGAACCAGGTGGTCCGCAAGGAAGGGCCGCTGCCCGTCGAGCGCGCGATCCCTGTCCTCATCCAGGTCTGCGGCGCGCTGCAGGAGGCGCACATCCAGGGGATCGTGCACCGCGATCTCAAGCCCGAGAACATCTTCCTGTCGACCAACGGCGGGCTGAAGGACTACCCGAAGGTGCTCGACTTCGGCCTCGCGAAGGTGACGGAGCGCGAGCTCAGGCCGGGGTCGGTGATGCTCACGCAGGAGGGCATGGTCTTCGGGACGCCGGAGTTCATGTCGCCCGAGCAAGCGCAGGGCAAGGTGCTCGACGCGCGGAGCGACATCTACTCGCTCGCGACGATCCTGTACGAGGTGCTCACGGGCAAGCTGCCGTTCGAGGCGCGGACGCCCATGGAGTACATCCAGCACCACGTGACGAGGAACCCGATCCCGCTCGACGAGCGCGTCCCCGGGAAGCAGTTTCCGCCGGGGCTCGGCGCGGTGCTCGGCAAGGCGCTCGAGAAGCGGCCCGAGGATCGGTTCGAGTCGGCCGCGGAGTTCGCGGACGCGCTCAAGCCGTTCGCGGGCGGCGCGGGCAAGGGCTACACGGCGATGATGCCGAAGAAGGCGAACGCGGCGCTCGAGCAAGCGTCGAAACAGCACGCCGCCGCGCTCCAGGCGAACAAGGCGCCCGCGTCGTCCGCGTTCAAGTCGCCGGCGAAGACGGTGAAGATGGTCCAGCAGCCGCCGGCGCCGTCCGCGAAGCCAGCGCCCGCGCCGGCGCCCCTCGCCAAGCAGCACACCAAGGCGCCGGTCAAGGCGGAGGCGAAGCCGCTGCTCCTCGTCGGCATCGCGGCGGGCTGCCTGATCGCGGGCATCCTGATCACCATCGTGGCCATGCGGCTGTTCCAGGGCTGATCCTCCGCGAGCGCGCCCCGGATCGAGGCGGGCCTCCGCGGGCGTGCTAGCGTCGGCGCGCCGGCGCGCCGGGCGCTCTGGATGCGCATCGCCTGCGCCAGCGTTCACGGGGACGGCGTCATGGCCTCGGAGCAATCACGGAACCCAGGGGGAAACGAGAACGATCCGGTCAGGAAGACCGATGCGCCGGATCGGGCGTCGGAGCCGCTGCGTCAGGCGTCGGATCCGCTGCGTCAGGCATCGGACCCGTTGCGCCGAGCGTCGGAGCCGTTGCGCCGAGCGTCGGATCCGTTGCGTCAGGCATCGGATCCGTTGCGTCAGGCGTCGGACCCGCTGCGTCAGGCGTCGGAGCCGCCGGCGCGGCGGTCGGGGCCGCCGGGGCGAGGGAGCGAGCCGCCGGAGCGGATCAGCGGAGCAACGCGGCCGGCGAGCGCGCCGCACCTCGAGGGCGCGCAGCGCTTGCCCAGCCGACCGGACGGGGCGCCCCCGCAGGAGAGAGGCCCCTCGATCGCGACGTGGGCGAAGCGCATCGGGATCGCGCTCGCGGCGCTGCTCGTCCTCGCCGCCGCCACGATCGCGCTCGTCATCCGGCACTACGAGGCAGATCTCCCCTCGACCCACGAGCTCAAGGACTACCGGCCCCCGCAGGTGACGCGCATCCTCGCGCGCGACGGGACGCGCCTCGGCGAGGTCTTCACCGAGCGGCGCACCGTTGTGCGCATCGGCGAGATCCCGAGCCAGGTGAAGCTGGCCGCGCTCGCCGCCGAGGACGCGGGCTTCTACGAGCACGCAGGGCTGAACTACCTCGGCATGCTCCGCGCCCTCGCGGTGAACCTCCGCTCGACCCGGGCCCGGCAGGGCGCGAGCACCATCACGCAGCAGGTCGTGAAGAACGTCCTGCTCACGCCGGATCGGACCTTCAACCGCAAGGCGCGCGAGATCATCCTCGCCCGCAAGATCGAGCAGGAGCTCACCAAGGACGAGATCCTGGAGCTCTACCTCAACAAGATCTACTTCGGCCACGGCCGCTACGGGGTCGAGGAGGCGAGCCGCTACTACTTCGGGAAGGGCGTGCGCGACGTGACGCTCGCCGAGGCCGCGCTGCTCGTCGCCATCGTGAAGGGGCCGTCGGTGTACTCGCCGCGGGTGAACCTCGAGCGCGCCGTGGCGCGGCGGGACTTCGTGCTCGATCAGATGCAGCGCAAGGCCTTCGCGGACGAGATCCAGGTGGCGCAAGCGAAGCAGGAGCCGGTCGTGCTCGCCATCGAGACCGAGTCGCTCGCCGAGCTCGCGCCCGAGGTGGTCGCCGAGGCGCAGCGCCTGTTGCGTGAGCTCGTCGGGCCCGCCGCGCAGCAAGGCGGCTACACCATCACGACCACGATCGATCCGGCGATGCAGGCGGCGGCGCGCGCGTCCGTCCGCAAGAACCTCGACGCCTACGCGAAGCGGCACAAGCTGCTCGGCCCGCTCGCGCGGAGCAAGAAGGAGCCGCCGGCCTTCGACGGGACGCCCTCCGGCCACAAGGTCTTCCGGGGGGTCGTGACGGGCGCCGACGACGCCCGAGGGACGCTCTCGGTGCGCGTGGGCACGCTGGAAGGCACGGTCACGCTCCGCGGCGCGCAGCGGTACAACCCGAGCGGGCTCCCGCCGAGCAAGTTCGCCGACGTCGACAAGGTGGTGCGCGTCAGCCTGATCGGCCCCGCGCCGGAGCCGGTCGTCGAAGCGGCCGCCGCAGGCCAGGAAGAGGACGAGGACGCCGCCGGAGAGGCAGGGCGCGCCGCGCCCGCGGGCAAGCCGGGGAAGCCCGCGGCCCCGGTGCCGCTGCGGCTCGAGCTCGGACCCGAGGGGGCGCTCGTCGCGATCGACGTGCGGACGCGCGAGATCGTCGCCCTCGTCGGCAGCTACGAGGCGATGCGCGGCGGGCTCGACCGGGCGACGTTCGCGCGGCGGCAGCCAGGGTCGACGTTCAAGGCGTTCGTCTACGGCTACGGCATCCACGCGCGCACGCTGACGCCGGCGACGATCCTCGACACCGATCCGCTGGCCTTCGCCGGGTACAAGCCGCAGAACTACGACGAGAGCGAGGGGAAGTCGCCGGCGCGGCTCCGGGAGGCGGCGGCGCACAGCGTGAACGTGGCCGCGGTGTCGGCGCTGTCGCGCGTCGGCGCCTCGAACGTGGTCGCCTTCGCCGGCGCGCTCGGCGTCCAGTCGAAGCTCGGCGCAGATCTGTCGCTCGCCCTCGGCGCCTACGAGGTCACGCCGCGCGAGATGGCCGCCGCGTACGCGAGCATCGCCGCGGGCGGCGTCCACGAGCAGCCTGTCCTGATCACGAAGATCGTCGGCCCCGGCGGGGTGGAGATCCCGCTGCCGCCACGCCCTCCGGGGCACCGCGTGATGGAGGAGGCGGAGGCCTACGTGCTCACGAGCGTGCTGACGTCGGTCGTGCAGAGCGGGACCGCCAGGCAGGCGCGCTCTCTGGGGCGCCCGATCGCCGGCAAGACGGGGACGACGAACCAGTCGAAGGACACCTGGTTCGTGGGCTACTCGACCGACATCGCGTGCGCCGTGTGGACCGGCTACGACGACGCGGCGCCGCTCGGCAGCGGCGAGACGGGCGCGATGGCGGCGCTGCCGGCGTTCGTGGATTTCATGAAGCAGGCGCACGCGAAGCGCCCGGCCGCCGATTTCCCGGTGCCGAGCGGCGTCGTGCGCGTGAAGATCGATCCGCTGACGGGCCTGCTCGCGCGCGAGGGGCAGGAAGACGCCATCGAGGAGGTGTTCGTCGCCGGGACGGAGCCGACCGAGGAGGCGCAGGTCCCCGAGGCGGACGCGGGCGCAGAGCCGGCGGACGGCGTGGCGCCAGCCGAGCAGCAGGGCACCCGGCCGGCGCCAGGCGAGGGGCCGCGGCCGGTGGAGCCAGGCGCCGCGCCAGCGCCGGTCGAGTCGGAGCACGCGCCGGAGCCGGGCCCGCTGCCGGCCTTCGAGACGGCGCCGCCGCCGTTCTGAGCGGCGCACAAGATCGGAGGGCTCGGAGGGGCGTCAGGAGCGACGGTGATCCCCCAGGTCGAGGGCGGCGACACCGCCGGACGAGGAAAGCGCGACCGCGGCATTTTTCCTGTCCGGAATGCGGAGCGCTCGACGTCTCGCTCCAGGAAGCGGCGGGCGGGGCTCGCCAGCCTCCGAAAGGAGCCGATTCATGAAACTTTACGTCGTCCCGGGATCGCCCAACTGTCGCAAGGTCCAGGCCGTCGTCCACGAGCTGTCGGTGCCCGTCGAGACGATCCTCGTCGACTTCGCCACAGGCGCGCACAAGAGCCAGGATTACCTCGCGATCAACCCGAACGGCCTGGTTCCGAGCCTCGTGGACGGAGATCTGCGTCTCTGGGAGTCCAACGCGATCATGCAGTATCTTGCGGATGCTGATGGCGCGACGTCGCTGTTTCCCCGCGACCCCAGGCGGCGCATCGATGTGGTTCGCTGGCAGTGCTGGGAGATCTCGCACTTCGGGCGCGCCCTCGGAGCGGTGCTCTTCGAGCGGTTGTTCAAGCCGCTCATGGGGGGGCAGCCCGACGAGGTGGTCGCCGAGCGCGCCCTCGAGCAGCTCCAGCCGTACGCGGCGCTGCTGGAGGCGCACCTGAAGGCGCGCGCATTCGTGGCCGGTGACGCGGTGACGCTCGCCGATTTCTCGCTCGGGTGCCAGCTGCCCCTGGCCGCCCTCGGCCGCGTCGACCTGGCGCCGTTCCCGAACCTCCGCGCGTGGCTCGCCCGGCTCGACGAGCGGGAAGCGTGGCGCGCGACGGCGATGCCGGCTGCGATGGCGCAGGCGCTCGAGCAGGCGGCGCATCGCTCGGAGCGCGGAGGAGCGTGACGACAAGGACGGGCGGAGCCGAGCTCTTCTCGCGGCTCTCCGAGCGGTGGGTCCTCGAGCCGAGCGTCGCGCGCAGCACGATGATGGGCTTCCCGTGCCTGCGCGTGGAAGGCCGGTTCTTCGCGTCGATCGACCGCGACGGGAGGCACCTCGTCGTCAAGCTCCCGGCGGCGCGTGTCGCTGCGGCGATCGCCGCCGGTGAGGGGGCGGTGTTCGCGCCGAACGGGAGGATCTTTCGTGAGTGGCTCGCGGTGCCGCTCGAGCACGCCGCGCGGTGGGAGTCGTATCTGCAGGCGTCGTACGCGTTCGCGCGAGGAGATACCGGATGATCTATGCCTTGCTGATCCACAGCGCGCGCCCCGAGGGCGATCCGCTCCCCGCGGCGGACGAGCGCGCGGTGCTGGACCGTCACCGCGCCCTCCAGCAAGAGGCGACCGCGCGCGCCGAGCTGCTCGCCGTGGCGAGGCTCGACGGGCGAGACAAGGCGCGCACGGTGCGCGTGCAGGGGGCGACCGCGACGATCACCGACGGGCCCTACATGGAGACCAAGGAGTGGCTCGTCGGCTTTTACCTGATCGAGTGCGCCGATGAGACCATCGCCGCGGCCCGGGCGCAGCAGATCTGCCCGGCGGATGGATCCGTGGAGATCAGGCCTGTCACCTGGCAGCGCACGCCGTAGTCATGGAGGGGCTCGCCCCGCTGCTCCGCCGCGCGTATGCGCCCGTGCTCGCGCGGCTGCTGCGCCACACGCGGGATCTGCACGCGGCGGAGGACGCGGTGCAGGAGGCCGTCGCCAGGGCCCTCGCGACGTGGCCAGAGCGGGGCGTGCCCGACGCGCCGGAGGCGTGGCTCGTGCGCGTCGCCACGAACATCCACAGAGACGGCTTGCGGCGGCGGTGCGGAGAGCAGCGGCACGCGACCGCGCTCGCGGCGCTCGCGGCGCGATGTCCCTGGTCCGAGGCGCTGCTCTCGGCGCCGGACGCCGCGCGGTGGCCGGATGATGTCCTGCGCCTCGTCGTCACCTGCTGCGATCCCGTGCTCGGCCTCGAGGAGCGGGCGGCGCTGGCGCTGTCGACGGTCGCGGCGCTCTCCACGGACGAGATCGCGCATGCGTTTCTGGTGAGCGCGCAGGCCATGGAGCGCCGGCTGACCCGGGCGCGCGAGAGGCTCCGGGAGCGGCGCAAGCGCTACGAAGTTCCGCGGCTCGACGAGGCGCCGGAGCGGCTTCACGCCGTGCTCGCGGTGATCCACCTCGTCTTCAACGCGGGATACTGGTCCCGTGGCGACGAGGCGCCGATACGCCGTGGCCTCACCCGGCTATCGATGCACCTGGCCCGGGCGCTCGACGCAACGCTGCCACGGGTACCCGAGGTGCAGGGCCTGCTGTCTCTGCTGCTCCTGCACGCGGCGCGCATGCCGGCCCGCACCGACGAGGAAGGGCAGCCCCGGAGCCTCGAGCAGCAGGACCGATCGAAGTGGGACAGCGCCGCGATCGACGAGGCCTGCGCGTTGCTGCGGGAGGCGCTCGAGCGGGGGCGCCCCGGCCCCTACCAGATCGAGGCCGCGATCGCGGCGGTCCACTGCTCGGCCCCGCGCGCCGAGGACACCGATTGGCTCCAGATAGCGATCCTCTACGAGTCGCTCGAGCAGCACCGCCCGGGCCCGATCGTGCGCGTGAACCGTGCCTTCGCGGTCGCCCGGGCGCTGGGCGCGGCGGAAGGGCTGAAGCTGATCGCGACGGCCATCGATCACCCGGCGCTGGCGCGTTACCCCTATGCACACCTCGTCCAGGGCGTCCTGCTCGAGGAGACGGGGAGGGTGGATCAAGCGCTGGCGGCCCTCGAGCGAGCCCGCGATTGCGCGGCCAACGCCCGAGAGCGCGCGCAGATCGAGCAGCGCATCGACGCGCTCCGGCCGCGGGCCCTGTGCGCGACCGCGCCAGCCCCTGACACGACGCGCGCGGCCATGGCCGCGCGCGGAGATCGCGCAGCGCGGATCCCCGAGTCGGAATGAACGAGCGCGCCTCACTCGCGAAGGGCGCCCACCTCGGGGAACGGGCCCATGACCGCCAGCGTGAGGCCGTCCTCCTGCAGGTTCACGAAGAGCGCCTTGCCGTCGGGCGAGAAGCACACGCCGGAGAGCTCGCTCATGCTCCGCGCGTTGCGCGCGAAATCGAAGATCTGCCCGTCCAGCGTCACGCCTCGAAGGTGGTTCTCTCGATAGCCATCCTCCGCCATGAAGAGCTCTCCCCAGGGGGCGATGGTGATGTTGTCGGGAGCGTCCAGCTCGTTCCTGGCCGTCGATTGCGCGATGACCTCGAGCGTGCCGCCGTCTCCGTCGGGGACCAGCTGGAAGATCTGCCCGGCCCCGGCCGGGCCGCCGCTCGTCGCGCAGATGTACACGACGCCTTGCGACAGGCAGACGCCCTCCCCGCGCCTGAAGATGGCGGCCCCCTTGGCCCGGCCCTCCCTCCTGACCGTGTCGTCGCGCGGATCGGGCTCGTCGATGTCCACCCACGCGATCTCGCGCGGCGCCTCGAGCTCCCAGCCCGAGGTCTCGGCGTTGGGCGCCCCGACGACGCGGAGCGCCTGGAGCTTGCCCTCGAACGGAGCCGCGGGGTCCGCCGGCTTGAAGCGGTAGAAGCAGCCGTCCGGGCGATCCTCGGTCAGGTAAGCGATCCTCGTCGTGGGATCGACGACCGCCGCTTCGTGATGGAAGCGGCCATAGCAGGCCAGGCGGCGCGGGGCCTCCACCCTGGACGCGGTGGCCGCGCAGACGAAGACGTAGCCGTGGCGAGCGTCGACATTCTCCTCGCAGCTGAGCCAGCCCCAAGGGCTCGAGCCGCCCGCGCAGTTCCTGTTCGTGCCCGCGAGCACGAGGTTGCTCGAGCGGCGCTCGAACGTCGCAGCGTCCAGCACGAGCCTCGTGACGCAGCCCATGCTGGCCGCGTCGTACGCCTCCGCCGGCGCGCCCTGGCCGGATCGATACGGGCCAATTCCCTTGTCCGTGGGCGAGTTCTCATGATTCCTGAGCAGGACGACGGCGCCGTCGGCCCCAGGAAAACACCCCATGCCGTCCGGCCGGCCGGGAACTCGGTACCCGTCGTCCATCTCGCCGCCGGTGCGCTCGAGGACCCGGTACGTGAAGCCCTCAGGGAGGTCGAGGATGCCCGCGGGATCGGGCACGAGCGGCCCGAACCGGCCGGCCGCCTGCGTCCTCCGCGAGAAGATCAGCGAGAACGGTAGGGTCAGCGTCGCGGCTGCTGCTCCACCGACGCGCAGGAATGAACGCCTCGGGATGCGTCGTCGCATGGAGATGATCTACGTCGGAACACCGTCTCGCGAAAGGCACGGAAGGCAATTGCCACATGGGCGGCGCGGGGCCGATGCACGAGAGGAACGCAGGGCCGCGCGCAAGGAGAGGTCGAGTCGGTCATCGCGCTGGCCGTGACACGCGCCACCTTCGCGGCGTCATCCCACCAGGCCTTCGTCAGCGACGCTACGGGCCAGGACCTTCGAGGACACCCGGCCGACGAGCCGCCGCAGGGCCTGCTTCGCGCCGATCGCGCCGCCTGCGCCCACCGCGAAGACGAGAGGCGCCGCGGCGCCGCCGGTCACCGCGACGAGGCCCGCCGCGAGCAGCACGCCGGCGCCGGTCGCGACGGCGCCCGTCGAGGCTTCCTGCGCCGCGTGCGCGAGCGCTTCCTTCCTCGTCATCTCGCCTCGCTGGTAGGCCGTGACGCCCTCGTAGGCGCCGAAGGCGCCGTCGATCACGAAGCCGATGCCGGCCGCCTTGCCCGCGCCCTTCAGGACCTCCCGGCCCGCAGCCATCATCGCCTCGCGGGCCAGCCCCTTCGCGACCGCGCCCGAGACGCCGTCGGTGAGCGCCGCCTGGCCCGCGTGCCGCCCCGCCGCCCGCGCGACGATCGCGGCGGCCTGCGTTCCGCCCTGATCCGCGATGATCTTCGCCGTCGTCTGCGCGCCCAGCGAGAGCCCGGGCGCGAGCGCGTCGACGACCGCCGTCGTGTTCTCGACCATCACGCGGCGCAGGCCCTCCCGCGCGCCCTCGTCGAGGAGCCTCTTGCCCGCCGCCAAGAACAGCGCCTCCGCCGCCCCGCGGACGGCGACCGCGCCGCTCCCTGCGATCGAACCAAGGATCTTGTTTCGCTGTGAGCTCATCTCGACCTCCCCGCCTCGCGCGCCCTCACCCCGATCATGGGGTAGCGCCCGGGTGCGGAAAGACAAGCTCAGCGACGCGCGCTCCCGCGCCGCCACGTCTCCGCGCCGGCCGCGCCCGATCGCCGGACCTCAGAACCTCACGAGCAGGCGCGAGCCGAGGCCGCCCGGCGCTGGCGTGAGGACGAGCTCCGCCGCCGGCTTGCCAGGGGACGGCGCCGTGGGCTCGGAAGGGCTCAGCAGGAGCAGCGTGACGCCGGCGCCGATCCCGACCAGGCCGACGCCGGCGAAGACACCGGCGAGCATCGACGTGGTCTTGCCCGTGTCGTAGTCGCCCTGGAGCGACGGCGGGCACGCGTACGCGCCTCCGCCGGCCGGGGAGCACCCGTCCTCGACCGCGGACAGAGCGCCGGCGCGCACGGCCAGCGCAACGACGGTCGCGATCGCGCCAGCGCCGCCGACGCCGAGCGCGACGTAGCCGCCCATGCGAATGCCGCTCGCGGGCGTGCCGGAGGCGCTCGGCGCGGAGAGCGCGTCGCGCCCCGGGAGCGGCGCGGGGACGGCCAGCGTCACGACCTGGCGGGCGCCAGGCGTGAGCTCGGCGCGCTCCGCGATCGGCGCGGCGCCGCCGTAGAACAGCTCGACCGTGTGGGCGCCGAGATCGCGCTCGAGCTCGACGCCGAGGAGCCTCGGGTCGAGGGGCTTGCCGTCCAGCACCACCCGGACCGGCGGCCGCCCCTCGGCGCCTTTCAGCCGGACGGTCAGCGTCCCGACCTTGCTGCCGAGCGCCCGGTAGCGGGCCTCGGCGTCATCGCTCCACCCGGCGTACTTCGCCTCGTTGGACTGGAGCGCGGCGCGCCGGAGATCCCACCAGTCTCGCCTCGCCGAGGCATAGCGGCCGAGCTCCTCCTCGCACTCGGCGATGTTCCGGAGCGCGCCGAGCCCCTCGGGGTAGATCTCCAGCGCGCTCCGGAAGGCGATGACCGCCTGCTCGCACTGTCCGGTGCTCCGCAGCTCGCGGCCCCGGGCGAACAGCGTCTTCGCGTCCTCCTCGGCCCCGATGGCGAGCGCGCGCGCCGGCGCCGCCGCGAGCATGGCGACGGTGCAGAGCGTGATGAGCCGTCGCTCAGAAGGTCTCACTCTTGTCGATCTCCTTGCGGCGCCGGGGCACCGTGGGCGCGGCGGTGGCCGTCGCGCGTGGGGCGGCCCTGTCAGCCCCGGGGCGGCGCTGGGACGAGCGCGGCTGCGCAGGTGCTACGGAGGCAGGCGGCGCAGGTGCTACGGAGGCAGGCGGCGCGGGCGCCGCCGCGGAGGCGGGCGGCTCGGCCGTGGCCGGCGGCTCCGCCGCGGCGGGCTGCTGCGGCGGGGGCGGCGAGCGCAGCGCGACCGCCTGGAGGGCGCCCCGCACGCCGGGGGTTATGAGCCGCGCCGGCTGCTCCAGGCGCGGCCGATCGAGCAGGCGCGCCGCCAGCGCGGCCGTCCCCCCGAGCGCGGTCAGGCAGGCCAGCGCCACGGCGGGCGCGACCCGAGGCCGCCGCCGCGGCGGCGCGACCTCCGCGGGCTGCTCGGGCGGCGGCGCCGAGAGCGCGGCGTGGTAGGCCTCCACCATCTCGCGGATCGAGGCGAACCGCTGCGCCGGCCCCTTCGCGAGGGCGCGCGAGAACCAGGCGTCGAGCCCCTGGGGAAGCGACCGCCGGACCTCCGTGGCAGGCTCGAAATCGCGGGTGCTGACCGCCACGATGATCTCCGCGATGCTGTTGCCCTGAAAAGGCGTCCAGTCCGTCAGCACCTCGTAGGCCAGCACGCCGAGCGCCCAGACATCGGCCCGCGCGTCGACCGCGAGCGGCGAGGCGAGCTGCTCCGGGCTCATGTAGTTCGGCGAGCCCAGCATGACGTCGGCCTCCGTCTCCTGCGGCCGATCCAGGCCGAGATCGCCGTGCAGCGCCTTGGCGATGCCGAAATCCGCGACCTTCACCGTCAGCTCCGCGCCGGGGGTGCCGACGAGCATCACGTTCGAAGGCTTCAGGTCGCGGTGCACGATGCCCATGTCGTGCGCCACGGTGAGCGCGTCCCCGATCTGATCAAGGATGTGCCCGAAGCGCACCGGCTCGATCGGTCCCTTGTGGCGCACCTCGGCGAACAGCGTTCGCCCCGGGATGTACTCCATCACCAGGTAAGGGATGTCGTCGTGGACCCCTGCGTCGTGGACCGCGACGATGTGCCGCGTGCGCGCGCTCAGGCGGGCCGAGATCTGGGCCTCGAACCGGAACCTCTCCAGGACCGTGCGGCTCCGTTCCGCGTCGCCGGTCAGCGAGGCGCTGAGGAACTTCACGGCGAGCTCGGTCTTGAGCGTGACGTGCACGGCGAGCCAGACCTCGGCCATGCCCCCGCGCCCGAGCGGTCGGACCAGCCGGTATTTGCCGTCGACGACCTCGTCGGGGGTGTGCTGCCAGATGTCCGACTCGTCGGCGCCGGCCTGACGCGCCGCCGCGCTCGGGCTGATCCGCACGGTCGGCGGTATGCGGGGCGTGGCGGCGTCCACGCCCGAAGGATAGTGGATGCCGCGCGCGGGACTGGCACTTTTCGACAGCCCTCGCCGCCGTCGCCCTCTGGCCAGCGCGGGATGGCGGCCAGAGGCAGCCGCGATCCCGCCGCGAGCGCGGCCATTTCACTCGGCGGCGTCGGCGAAGAGCTCCGCAGGCGGCGCGTCGATCGGCGGGGCCGCCCGCGAGGCCGCGCCGCCCACGCCGCGGTCGAGGGCGTCGCAGAGGAGCGCGCCGACGCCGGGGACGACGTTGGCGATCGCCTCGTCGGCCTCGCGCGGGTTCAGCCACCAGAACGGGTTCAGCAGCCGGCGGAGGTCGCGGAAGGAGCGTGCAGGACGGCTGACCTCCACCGTGAAGGCGAGCGTTCCGAGGTTGGCGTCGAGCCAGTCGTCCATGTCGCCGACCGTGGGGTACCAGTGCGCCGCCTGGCGGATCTCGTACCGCTCGCGCGGCAGAGCCCGGCAGAAGGCGTCGCCGAGCGCCCGGTACAGCGGCTCGCGCGGGTTGGGCATGTCGGTGTGCGCCCACGGATAGAGCAGGAAGTTGCCGCAGCTGTGAAAGCCGATCGCGAGCGCAGGCCGCGTCTCCAGCGCGACGTCGCGCAGGGCGCGCGACTCGGGCTCCGAGAACGCGTGAGGCCCCGTGTAGTGCGGCGACCACCGGAGCCGCGAGCCCGCGAACGGGTGCAGCGGCCGCGACGAGGACAGCGGCGCGAAATTCCGGTTCAGATCCACGCCGCGGGCGTTGCAGCGCTGCGACGCTCGCCGCTCGCCGCGGAGGCGCTCCAGGTTGTCGGCGAACGCGTCGGGGTTGACGACCGGCACCACGACGAGCCGCGCCCGCGCCGCCGCGCCCCATCGTCCGCTCGCCAGGATCGACCGGACCGCATCGAGCAGCGCGAGCCCGCCGATCACCTCGACCCCGTGCATGAGCGACGTCAGCAGGAACGTCGGACCCAGCGGATTGCCGAAGTCGTAGCGCCGCAAGGGTCTTCCGTTCGCGGACGTCCCGATCGCTATTTCCCGTCCGCTGTAGGTGCGCGCGAGGCGCGCCCAGGCATCATCGAGCTGCGGGAGCTCGGCGTAGCGGCCGCATAGGTCGGGCGTGCGTGTCATCCCAGCGTCTCTTATGTGACACCGGAATGGCGGCGGGCGCCAGCGGATTGAGCGGATTCATGTGTCCCGATTCCGCGGTTCCACGATTCGCGTCGATTCGCGTCGATTCACGTCGATTCACGTCGATTCACGTCGATTCACGTCGATTCACGTCGATTCACGTCGATTCACGTCATCCGCGCGGCTGGTCGCGCTGGTCGCGCTGGTCGCGCTGGTCGCGCTGGTCGCCGTTTCGCGTCGCGAGGAGAGCCAGGCCCTCGAACAGGAGGTGCGCGCCGAGATGGAGGGTGATGTCGGCGTGATCCAGCGCGGGGCATACCTCGACGAGATCCATGCCCACCAGGTTGATCCCCGCGAGGCCGCGGAGCAGCTGGATCGCCTCGCGTGAGGTGAGCCCGCCGGGCACGGGCGTGCCGGTGCCCGGGGCATAGGCCGGGTCGATGCCGTCGATATCGAAGGAGATGTAGACGGGCGACTCGCCCGCGGCTGCCCTGATGGCGGCGGCGATCGCAGAAGCGCCGTCGCGGTCGATCCGATCCATGCCGTACAGGGTCGCCCCGGCGTGCGCCGCGAAGGCGCCTTCCTCCGGGTGGCCCCACGTGGCGCGGATGCCGATCTGGTGGAGCGCGCTCCGCCCGATGAGCCCCTCTTCGATCGCGTTGCGGAACGACGTGCCGTGGTGGAACGGCTCGCCCCACACCTCCGAGGTGCTCGTGTCGAGGTGCGCGTCGACGTGAACGACCGTGACGGGGCCGTGGCGCCGCGACAGCGCGCGGAGCACCGGGAGCGCGATCGAGTGGTCGCCGCCGACGACGAACGGGACCGCGCCGGCCGCGAGCACCTCGTCGACCGAGGCCTGGATCAGCTCGCGAACGGAGTCTGCGTGAAACGGGGGAAAGGGCACATTGCCCCCGTCGAGCACGTTGAGCGCGCGGAACACGTCGACGCCGTGGCCAGGGTGATACGACTGCACGAGCGCGCTCACGCGGCGCAGCTCGTAGGGGGCGAAGCGTGTGCCCGGGCGGTACGTGACGCTCCCGTCCCACGGGACGCCGAGGAGCACGGCGTCGGCGCCGGAATAGGCGGACGCGCCGGCCTCGTGGAATCCCGCGGTCGGGAGGCGAAAGAACGGCGTCTGCCCGTGCCGCAGGTACGCGGCTGCTCGTTGTTGGGACATGAGATCTCCTACAGGCTCAAGAGGTCCAGGATCACGGCGCGGGCGCGGTCCGCGAGATCCGCCGCGCCGCCGTGATCGCCGAGCGGCGGGCCAAAGGCGACGCGGGCGCTCGCCTCTCGGCGGCTGGAGAAGCGGAGGAAATGGGGGAGGAAGGTGTCGTCGCCCGCCCAGCAGAGCTCCGGATCATCGTAGGTGATGGCCGCGGGCACGATGGGGACGCCCGCGAGCCGGGCGACGCCGAAGATGCCTTTCCGGAACGGGAGGACCTTCTCTCCGCGGGTGGTCGAGCCCTCCGGGAAATTCAGCACCGGGACGCCATGGCGCAGGGCCCGGAGCGCGCTCCGGAGCACGCGCGCCCCGCTCGTCGGGCGCTGCCGATCGACGAGCAGCACGCCGAGATCGCGCGCGCGATCGCCGATGATCGGCCAGCTGCCGATCTCCTGCTTCGCGATGGCGGTGCAGGGGGTGAGCGACGCGAGGAGGATCGGATCGAGGTAGCTGACGTGGTTGGCCACGACCACGAACGGGGACGCGGGGAGCGCGCCGGTCACGCGGACGCGCAGGCAGTGCAGCGCGCACAGGTCCCGCGCGATACCGTGAAGAAGGCGCGCCCTCTCGCGGCGGCGCGAGGCGGGCAGCGTGGGCAGCAGGCTGGTCCGGAACACGGTGTCGAGCGCGAGCCCCATCACGCCGGAGACCCGGCTGGCGACGGAGAGCGCCTCGGTCCAGGGCCGGTCGCCCGCCGCCGGCGCGCGGCGGCCGTGGTCGAGCGGAGCGGTGGTCGTCATGGTCCGTCGGCCTCAGGCCACCGCGGCGATGCCGCCGCTCTCCGCCGCGCGCGGCTCCTTCGCGTCGGCCTGGCGATCGACGAGCCCCACCTTCTCGAAGCGGGCCCGGAGCGCCATGAACGCGTCGCGATCGATGCGCGAGATGATGCGCGGGTGTCCGGTGCCATAGAAATCGGGGCGCACCTCGATCTCCTTGGCGCCGAGCATGGCGTGGAGCGCCCGCGCGGCGTGGTTGTCCTCCTCGACGGTGAACCAGCACGACTCGGCCCATCCAAGGATCGACCCGACGAACGCGCGGAGCAGCGTGTGCGTCGCGCGGGAGCCCTGATACTCGGGCAGGACGGCGAGGGTCGTGCAGTAGACCTCCTTGCCGCGCGTGAAGGAGAGCAGGTAGCCCGCGGGCCTCCCCGCGGCCTCGACCATGAAACAAGAGTCCTTGAAGAAGTCGCAGCAAAGACGGATGTAATACCGCCCGAGCTCCCCTTCGCCCGCGCCGCCGAAGAGGGTCGTCTCCAGTTCCATCAGAGTCGAAAAGTCATCGCCTCGGAGCGTGCGCGCCACATAACGGCTCATTGTTGCGCCTCCTCATTTCAATTGAATCGTTGCTGTGGGCGCAGCATGCCGGGGCTCCGTGGAGAACACGTCACAGGACCCCCGAGGTTGAGAGACACGTCGGGGGCGATGGCGCGTCAAGATGGCTGGGGAATCGCGTACGGAAGGTGCCAGGGCGGCAATGTCATCGTGGCTTGAGGCGCTCTGCCGCCGTGGACGGGAGTGTGAGCGCGAGGCCGGCGAAGGCCCGGGCGGTGTCGAGGAGCGCGGCGAGGCCCGAGGACGCGCGCCATCCGCCGGTCACGCCGGTCCAGTGCTTCATGGGCACGAAGAGGTTGCCGTCGGTGTGCGGCGCCGCGCGATCCAGGAAGGTCGCGCGGAGCGTGTACGCCGCGAGCAGGCGCTCCATGAGGCCCGGGAAGGCGACGAACGCCGCGGCGGTGATGCGGCCGGCGGCGCCGACGTAGACATCGCGCCGCGGCCGCTCGGCGAGGGAGACCATCGCCGCCGCGACCCGCTCGGGGTCGACGATCGGCCGGATCGGCTGGACGGCGCGGCCGGTGAAATTGCCGGCGTGCTGGTAGATCGGGGTGTCGATCGTCGCGGGCAGGAGATTGCAAACGTGGATGTCCGGCGTGCTGGAGAGCTCCTGTCTCAAGCAGGACGTGAGGCCGAGGACCCCGAACTTGGAGATCACGTAGGCGCTCATCGTCGGCGCGCCGAATTTCCCAAGAACGGAGACGTTGTTGATGAGCACCCCGGCGCCCTGCGCGCGGAAACAGGGCAGCACGGCCCGCGCCCCGTGCACATAGCCGAGCAGGTTCGTCTCGATGACCTGGCGGTAGGCCTCGTAGGGCGCCTCGTCCGCGCGCGCGTAGAGGAACACGGCGGCGTTGTTGACCCAGACGTCGATCCTGCCGAACACCTCGACGGCGGCGCGGGCGAGCGCTCGGACGGCGTGCTCGTCCCTCACGTCCGTCGGGACGGCGAGCGCCGGCGCGCCGACGCTGGCGCACTCGGCGGCGACCGCCTCGAGGGCCGCCTCGTTCCGAGCGGCGATGACGACCCGCGCGCCGCGCCTCGCGAACGCGAGCGCCGCCGCCCTGCCAATGCCCGAAGATGCCCCGGTGATAACGACCACCGCGTCGCGAATGCACTTCCGCATGACTGGCCCCCTCCCGCGCTGTCTGTCCGTCGCCGAGAGGAGAGCAAGGCGCGGGCCATCAGGGGCCGGGGGCCGGGTCGGATGTGGCCGCGGAGCTCGATTGAAACGGGGAGCGTGGTGGAGGGATGAAGAATTTAAAACGCAAAGGCGCAAGGGCGCAAAGACGCAAGGAGAAGAAGAAATAAATCTTTCTCTCTCCCTTGCGTCTTTGCGCCCTTGCGCCTTTGCGTTTTTTCTTCTCTCTCTCTTCAGCCGTAGAACGGCTTCCCGGTCCTCGCCGCCTCGACGAGCGCCGGGGCGGGCGTCCAGCGCTTGCCGAAGCGGCGCTCGTAGGTCTCGATGCGGCGGAGCACCTCCGCGGCGCCGAGGCTGTCGACGTAGCGGAACGGCCCGCCGCGGAACGGCGGGAAACCCAGGCCGAAGATCGCGCCGATGTCGCCGTCGCGCGGGCTCCGGAGGATCCCCTCGCCGAGGCAGTGCAGCGCCTCGTTCACGAGCTGGAGCGAGCAGCGCAGCTGGATCTCCTCGACCGGCACGGGCGGGCCGTCCTTCGCCCTCGGCACCGGCAGCCCGAGCACGCCATAGACGCTCTCGTCGGCGTGCTTGCCCTTGCCCTTCTTCTTCGCCGCAGCGCCGTACAGGTACATCCCGCGCTCGTTCTTGCGGCCCCTCCGGTCGTCGGACACCAGCCTGGCCATCGTGGGAGGCGGCGCGAGGCGGTCGCCGAACGCCTCGAGCATGATCGGGCCGACGTGCGCCGCCACGTCGATGCCCACCTCGTCGAGCAGCGCAAGCGGGCCGACCGGCCAGCCCCACGCGACGAGCGCCGCGTCGACCTGCTCGACCGCGACCCCCTCGGCGAGCAGCCAGCTCGCCTCGTTCATGTACGGCCCGAGGATCCGGCTCGTGTAGAAGCCGACTCCGTCGTTCACGACGATGACCGTCTTGCCCTGGCGCTTGCCGACCGCGACCGCCGTCGCGACCACCTCGGGCGACGTCGCCTCGGTCCGGATGACCTCGAGCAACGACATCTTGTGCACAGGGCTGAAGTAGTGCATCCCGACCACGTTCTCCGGCCGCCTCGACGCGGCCGCGATCCGGGAGATCGGGATCGACGACGTGTTCGACGCGAAGATCACCCCGTCCTTGCCGTGCTGCTCGACGTCCCGCAGGACCGCTTGTTTCACCGCGAGATCCTCGAACACCGCCTCGATCACGAGATCGGCGCTGCGGAGGCCCGAGCCGTCCGTCGTCGCGGTGAGCAGCGCGAGCTTCTCGTCGCGCTCGAGCGGCGTGAGCTGCTTCTTCTTCACCCGCTCGCCGAGGATGTCGGCCACGTACTTGAGCCCGCGGCCGATCGACGCGTCGTCGCGGTCCCGGAGCCGCACGGAGATGCCGGCGTTCAGGCTGACATAGGCGATGCCGGCCCCCATCAGGCCGGCGCCGATCATCGCGATCTTCTCGACCTTCCTCGGCTGCACGGCGGGGTCGTCCACGCCGGTGTCCTTCTTCATCGCGTTCGTCGCGAAGAAGAGCTCCATCAGCCGGTGCGCCGTGCTCGACGCGACGAGCTCTCCGAACGCGCGCGCCTCGACCTCCTTCGACGCCTCGAAGCCCTTCTCCGCATGGGTCCTCAGCACGTCGATGATCCGCTCGGGCGCCGGGTAGTGCCCGCCGGTCTTCTTGCGCGTCTGCCGCGCTGCCTGCTGGAAGAGCAGGGCACGGCCGATCGGGTTCCCCTCGAGGGCAGCGCGGGTGAGCGCGGCGGAGTCGAGCCTCGGCGCGCTTTTGGGCTTGGGCCGGAACGGCGGGCCGGCCGCAGCGAGCTCGAGCGCGAGCGCCGCGGCCGTCTCCTTCAGGATGGCCGCGGGGACGACGTCGTCGGCGACGCCGAGCTGCCGCGCCTTCGAGGGGCGCATGTTCTTGCCGGTGAGGCCGTGGTCGAGCGCCGCCTTCAGGCCGGCGCGCTCCGCGAGCCGCTGGAGCCCGTTGATCCCGGGGAGCAGGCCGAGCTGCACCTCGGGCAGGCCGAGCACCGTCTTCCGGTCGTCGCTCAGCACCCGGGCGTGGCAGGCGAGCGCCACCTCGAGGCCGCCGCCGAGCGCGGCGCCGTGGATCGCCGCGACGATCGGCTTCGGCGAGCGCACGATCCGCAGGATCGCCTCGTGGCCGGCGCGGCACATCGCCTCGGCCTCGGCCGCCGTGGCGACGCCCTTCAGCATCTCGATGTCGGCGCCCGCGATCCACGTGTCGGCCTTGCCGGACACGAGGATCGCCGCCTTGATGAGCGGGTTGCTCGCGATCTGGCCCGCGATCCGCTCGAGATCGCCGGTGAACGTGGGCTTCAGCGTGTTGACCGCCTCGCCCGGGACATCGTAGGTGACGACGGCCACGCCGTCGGGGCGCACCTCGAGGGAGAGCGGGCTCGCGGCAGCGGGGGCCGGCGTGGCGGCGGCGGAGGTCGTTGTCATGCGGCCTCCAGGACGACGGCGGCGCCGAGGCCGCCTGCCGCGCAGACGGTGAGGAGCGCGTGATGCCCGCCGCGCTTCTTGAGCTCTCGGAGCGTGGAGAGGACCATGCGTCCTCCCGTGGCCGCGAAGGGGTGGCCGAGCGCGATCGAGCCGCCGTTGACGTTGAGCTTCTCCGGATCGATCTCGCCGACGGGGGCGGACCGGCCGAGCTTCTCCGCGGCGAACGACGGCGACGCGAGCGCCTTCAGGTTGGACGCGACCTGGGCGGCGAAGGCCTCGTGCATGTCGACGAGGTCCATGTCGGCGAGCGAGAGGCCGGCGCGCTCGAGCGCCCGCGGCACGGCGAGCACCGGGGCCATCAGGAGCTGCCAGCCAGGGTCGACCGCCGCGTAGGACCACGACTTGACGTACCCGAGCGGCTGGTAGCCGAGCGCCTTGGCCTTGCCCTCGCGCATCAGGAGCAGCGCGCTCGCCCCGTCGGTGAGCGGCGACGCGTTGCCCGCGGTGATCGTGCCGTGCCGCCGATCGAAGGCCGGCGACAGCTTCGCGTAGGCGTCGAGGGTCGAGTCGTCCCGGACCACGTTGTCGCGCTCGACCGGCTTGTCGTAAGGCGGGGGGATCACGTGCATGACCTCGGCGGCGTAGGTGCCGTCGCGCCAGGCGCGCGCGGCGTTCGTGTGCGAGCGGTGGGCGATCGCGTCCTGCTCGGCGCGCGAGATGCCGTTCTGCTTCGCCATCTTCTCGGCGGCCTCGCCCATCTGCTCGCCCGTGGTCGGCTCGCGCGAGAAGCCCGGGATCGGGGGCACGAGGTCCTTCAGCGAGAGGCGGGAGACGATCTCCAGCCGGGCGCCGAGCGTCCTGGCCTTCTGGAAATCGGCCAGCGCGGAGGCGAGCTTCCGGGAGACGCCGAGCGGCACGTCGCTCATGCTGTCGGCGCCGCCGACGAGGGCGACGTGGTGCTGGCCGGCGAGCATCGCCTCGGCGGCGCTCGTCATGGCCTGGAGCGACGTGGCGCACGCGCGCGAGACGCTGAAGGCGTCGGTGTCCTTGGGCAGGCCGGTGCGCAGCACGACCTCGCGCGCGATGTTGAGCCAGTCGAGCGTCGGCACCACCTGGCCGTAGACGACCAGCGTGACGTCGCGCGGGGTCACCTCGCTCCTCTGGAGGAGCTCCTTGACCACCGTGGCCGCGAGATCGACGGTGCGCAGCGCCTTGAGCGCCGTCCCCGCCTTGGTGAACGGCGTGCGCAGCCCGGCAACGACCGCCACCCGGTCCTTGCCGCCCTTCCCATTCTTGCCTGAAGCCATGTCGACTCCTCTGCTGCCGGAGAGCCCATCGCGAGCCCGCCCCGCGCGCCCCGCGCAGCCCCCCGGATCCCGGCGTGCCAGCGCACACCGGTTGGAGGTATTCCCTTAGGTGCGCTAACGCGGCGTGTCAACCGTGGGCGGCGGGTGCGTCGCAGGTGGCGAGGCGCTCCGCGAGAAAGCGACGTGGAGGAAGAACGGTTGGGACAGCCTGGGCGCTAATTTGGCCCACGCTTGAGCTTGCCGTTAGCGTGGTTGGCCATGCGGAAACTCATTCTATGCAGTGCGTTGCTCTGCGGCGCTCCGGCGCTCGCGGGGTGTGCGACGTTTGCGAGCGACTCGGCGCCGGCGGCGCCGGGTTATGTGTATGTGGCCGGTCACAAGAACAACCAGCCTGCGATGTGGATGTGCCCTGACGCGCCGGGCAAGGCGGAGTGCACCGAGGTCGAGGTAACGACGGAGGCAGGCGAATGAAGCGTTCTTTGATTTTCGGGCTCTTGCTCGCGAGCTTCGGCGTGATCGGCTGTCAGGGGAGCTACACGAGCATCCGGCAGATCGACGGGACGCGGTACCACGTCACGCGCACGAAGCAGGGCTTCTTCAACGCGTACGGCACCGTGTTCGACTGCCAGGCCAAGGGCGACGCGATGACGTGCGTCGAGATCAGCGATCTGTGAGCTCCGCGCGGGAGCGCTGCTCCTCGCAGGGTTCCTAGAAGAATAAAAAACGCAAAGACGCAAAGACGCAAAGACGCAAAGACGCAAAGACGCAAAAAGGCGTCGAGAAGAATTTTTCTCGCTTCTCTTTGCGTCTTTGCGCCTTTGCGTCTTTGCGTTTCATTCTCTCTCTTTGCCACTCCGGCGCGCTCACGCCTCGCGCAGGAAGGCCTCGAGCAGCGCCGCCGAGACGTCGAGGAGATCGCGCTCGGTCACGATGCCCACGAGCCGCTCGCCCGCGACGACGGGCAGGCAGCCGACGCGGTGCTCGCGCATGATCCGCATCGCCTCCAGCGTCGGCGTGTCCGGCGCGACGGTCACGGGGTCGGGCCGCATGATCGACGCCACCGTGGGCGGCGCGGATCCGCTCGGCGCCGCCGCGGCGCCGCGGGCCACGAGCCGGAGCAGCGCGCGGTGGGAGACGACGCCGACGAGCCGGCCCTGCTCGTCCTCGACCGGGACGTGGCGCACGTGCCGCCAGTCCATGACGCTCGCCGCGAAGTCGACGATGTCGGCGGGACGCACCGTGAAGAGATCGGTCGACATGAACTGGCCGACGGTCCGGTAGCTGTCGCGCACGAGGTCCAGGTCGTCCTCGAGCGCGGCGGGCTCCCACGCGTGCACCGGGCGCCCGGCCCCGCCACCCCGGGCCTCCTCTTGCTGGCGGGCGAGCATCGCGGCGCAGAGGGCGCGGCTTCGCAGCTCCGGGGTGCCCCGCCCGGCCATGGCCGCGAGCGAGCCGAGCGCCCACTGCGCGCCCGTCTGGCCGCGGCGGACCCGCTCCTCGACGACGCCGAGGTACCGGTCGACGTCGGCGGCGTCGATGCCCGCGGCCGAGAGGCCCGCCCGGGCGGCGGGGAGGAGGTGCGAGAGGATGAGCTCCGGGGCAGGGAGGCTCCGGCCGCCGAGCCACGTGAGCTGCGCCTTGAGGCCGTGGCGGGCCGCCGCGAAGAAGTTCGCCTTGGCGTCCTCGAACGGCATCTCGAGGTCGATGCGCGGGTGCTCGGCGGCGAGGCCGGTCATGAGGCCGAAGAAGAAGGCGGCGTTCGCGACCTCGTCGAGGATCGTGGGCCCCGAGGGCAGCGCGCGGCTCTCGATGCGCAGGTGCGCGACCCCGGCCAGGGCGCCGTAACAGGGGCGGTTCCAGCGGTAGACGGTGCCGTTGTGGACCCGCAGGGCCTTGAGGTCCGGCGCCTCCCCGCGCGCGAGCACGGCCGCGGGGGGCTCGCCGGGATCGGCGGTCATGATCACGCGGAACCGCGCGATGTCCTCGCGGAAGAGATCGAGCACGCCGCCCTGCACCCAGCCGTCGCCGAAGTGGACGCGAGGCCTCTGCTGCCGGCCCTCGAGCGCGCTCGGGCGGGTGTCGACCGAGGTCTCGAAGAGGGCGATCCGGGTCTCGTGCCAGAGCCGCTGCCCGAGGAGCAGCGGCGAGTTGACCGCGGCGGCGAGGACGGGCGCGGTCACCGCCTGGGCGAGGTTGTAGAGCGACGCGAACTCCCGCGCCCCGACCTGGAGGTGGACCTGGAAGCTCGTGTTGCACGACTCGAGCAGGATGTTGTCGTGGGTCATCTCGAGCTCGTCGAGCCCGTGGATCGAGACGCGGAAGTCGCCCTGGCGCAGCCGCAAGAGCGCGCGGTTGAGCTCGTGGTAGCGAGGCGCCGGCGTGAGGTTCTCGAGGCGGAGGTCGCCGGCGCGCAGGGTGGGGAGGATGCCCGTGAGCAGGACGTCGGCGCCGGCGGCGCGCGCGGCCTCGGCCGCCCGCCCGATGACCTCCGAGAGCTCGGCCTCGAGCCGCCGCAGGCAGTCGCCGCCGAACGGGAGCGGGGTGAGGTTCGCCTCCAGGTTGAAGCGAGCGAGCTCGGTCGTGAGCCGAGCGTCGGCGGCCCGATCGAGCACCTCCAGCGCGAGCGGGGCGGGCCGGAGCGCGCGGTCGACGAGGAACATCTCCTGCTCGGCGCCGATGCGGCGCACGCCGGACTCGATGCGATCCTCCAGGAGGAGGCGCTCGAGCGCCGCCACGTCGTCGAGCAGCGCCCGCATGAACGCCTTGTGCTGCTCGTCGCTCGCCTGCTCGGAGACGTGCTGCTCGCCCATGGTGATCGCCCCGCCTTTCGCTCGCTCCCGCGCCAGGGAAGCCTACGACGGCGAGCGGCAGGGGGCGCGGGGGATCCCCCCCGGCGTGACGGCGGGCGGCTGGCTCGGCGCGGGCGGCGCGGCGGCGAGCGAAGGCGGGCGACGCGTCAGAAGCTGCGGCCGGCAGCGAGCCGCAGGGTGGCGACCTTGTCCTCCGCGAGGCCGAACCCGAGCGGCGCGTCGAGCGCCACGAGCAGCCCTGCCCGGGCGTAGAAGCCGGGCTGCTTCAGCGTGTAGGTGAAGAACGGCTCCATCGCGAGCTGCATCCTGTCGTCGCGGGTGAGCGTCAGCGCGGCCTGGAGGCGGAGCCCGCCGCCGTAGGGGCCTCGGCCGCGCAGCTCGAGCTCGTCGCCCTGCTCGACCACGAGCTCGACGCCGGCCTTGCTGGTCGGGAGGGCGAACATCACCGCGGTGTCCGCGCGGTAGAAGAGCCGCGCGGCGAGCTCGGCCTCGACGCCGCCGCGGGCCCTCAGGGGCAGGTGCCCGGCGGTGAGTCGGTGCAGGTCGAAGGAGGCGCGCGCGGGGGCGGTCGCCTGCAGCGTGGCGCGGGCGTCGGCGTCGGGGGCGCTGAGGACGGGGATCGAGAGCGCGCCGCCGCCGAAGACGGTGAGCTTGCGCGAGAGGGCGCGCGCATAGTGGGCGCCGACCGTGGGGTTGCCGAAGAGAAGGCTGCCCGCGCTGCTGCTCTCGTCGACGCCGAGCCGGGTGGACCGGAACGAGGCGGAGACGTCGCCATAAGCGAGCGGGAGATCCACGTCGAGGTGGAGCCGGCCGAACCACGCGAGCTGACCTCGGAGATCGAAGGTCAGCCCGAACGTGCTCACCTCGGACGTGACATCGTCCATGGCCCAGGAGGCCGACTTGCTCAGGACGTCGAGCTCGAGCTCCGCACGCGATCCCTGGGATTTAGCCCAGCTGTTCTTTTCTGCCGGGGCGGCAGGGGGTGCCGTGAGCCAGAGCGAGAGCAGGAGAGCGGAGGAGAGCAGCGATCTCGCGTTCACTCAGGCCCACCTGCGAGGACTACCATGGCTCGGCTCGGCCGTGGTCAGCGAACGGCGCCCTCGGCGCCCGCGGCCTCGTCGTCCTCGTCGTCCTCGTCCTCGTCCTCGTCCTCGTCCTCGTCCTCGTCGTCCTCGTCCTCGTCAGCGTCATCGTCGCCGTCGAACAGCAGGGAGGGAGCGCCTTCGTTGCCGTGCTCCGCGAAGATCGCGTCGGCGGCGATCACGAGCTCCTCCATGCGGTCGGCGTCGGCGGGGCCGTACACGGCGAGCGCCATGGTGCGATCCTGCACGAACAGCCACGCGTCGGGGAAGTCGAGCAGGGCGTCGCGGATGCTCTTCGAGAGCCACCGGCCGATGGCCTTCGCTTCGGGCCCCTCGACAAGGAACTGCTCCATGAACTCCGGGTCCTTCTTGAACTGGACGCCGGTGTTGGGGACACGCCTGCCATCGACGATGGGCAGCGGGCACACGGTGAGCCGGGGCGCGGCCTTGGCCAGCTTGGTGAGGACCACCTGGTACTCGCTGCCGTTCTTCGCGTCCGGGCCCACGACCGCGACGTAGGCGAGCTTCGGGACGAGCTCGTAGCGGGCGAGGACCGTGCCGCCGCCCGTCTCCTGCAGCGTGTGCTGGAGGCTGGACGGCAACGAGCGCACCGGACGAGGGCCGTCGGCGACGGTGTCGGCCTTTCGGCCGCCCGGCTTCGCGCCGGGGCGGGCCGGGGCCGCCTCGGGGGTCATCAGGGCGCGCCAGCGCGCGAGCTCGCGGTCGCGCCGCGCCTCGTGCCGACCGCGCAAGCCGGTCAGGAACCAGACGACGAGCAACGCAAGGGGACCTACGTACCAGAGCCAGGGCATGGGGCGGCGATGCTAGCAAACCTCGCGGAGCTGCGGTGGGGTCGCGCGCGCCCGCGAAGCTGCGAGGCTGTCGTGGCGAACCCCGCCGCTTCGCGGCGAGGTTCAGTGCGCGGGGGCCGGAGCGGCGTCGTCCGGCCGCTCGAAGACGCACCAGTAGCCGTTCTTGCTGTGGCGCACCATCCCGGCCACCTGGTACACGCCCCGGAAACGCCGGTCCTTGCGGAGCTTCTCCTGCGCCGGGAACGGGAGCTTGTCGCACGTGTCGGCGCCGCCGACGAACACGAAGTAACGCGGCATCTTGTCGAAGACGTGCTGCACGTAGCCGGGGCCCGTCTTGCGCGTGTAGCCGCCCGGGAGCTTGGAGATCACGGGATCGACGAGGCCGAGGAGATCGAGCACCGGGTAGTCGGTCACATACCCGATGTACCCGATGTCGCCCACGGCGACCTCGCCGGGCTTGCCGTGCTCCACGAACCAGTTGGCCACGCCGCCCGCGGCGCTGTCCCAGAACCGCTTCTCGTCGTCGAGGATCCGGTGCTGGGCGCGCTCGATCCGCTGCGCCCGGAAGGCGCCCAGCGCGATGAGGCAGCCGAGCGCGAGCACGCCGGCCCCCGCGGCGAGGGCGATCGCCCCGCCCTCGGGCGCGTCCGCGGCGCGGGCCGAGAGCTGGGCGAGCAGCGGCTCGAGCAGCGCGCGCGCGCCGAGGCCCGCGAGGAGGAAGCAGAACGGCTCGAACGGGCTCATGAAGCGGTAGTACGGCATCCAGTCCCCGCCCACGAGGAGCACGTAGCCGCCCACCGCGAGCGCGAGGGCCGCGACGCAGAGCGCGTCGCGGTGGCGCGCGACGATCGCCACGCAGAGGCCGAAGAGCCCGAGCAGCAGCGCCGGCCACGTGTGCTCCGCGTACTCCGCGAGGTAGCGCTGCCCCCCGGCCAGCTGCTCCGCGAGGCTGCCGGTCTTGGCGCTCAGCGTGTTCGGCAGCCACGTGCCGTAGTAGCTGTGCCGCCAGAGCATGTGGCACGCGATGGGCGCGGCGAAGACGACGCCGCGGAGGAGGTTCTGCCGCCCGAAGAAGCGCAGGCCGAGGAAGAGCATCGGTATGCCGATGAACATCGGCGCTTCCGGGCGCGTCAGGCCGGCGAGCCCGAAGACGAGGCCCGAATACGGGAAGCCGGTCCCCCGGTCGCGCTCGCGGAACATCATCTCGGTGCCCGCGAGGACGAGCAGGACGAACAGCGGCGTCTCCAGGCCGAAGACGGCATATCCGCTCTGCACGATCGAGCTCGCGAACAGCCACGTGGCGATGCAAGGGACCGCGCCGTGCGGGCGGAGCCGGGCCGAGAGCAGGTAGAGCGCGCCGAGCGAGCCGCAGGCGGCGAGCCCGCCGAGCACCTTGGCGACGACGTCGGGGTCGAGGCCGAGCTTGATGCCGCCCGCGAGCAGCACGGTCCAGAGGAAGTTCGTGTACCCCTCGATGCGCTCGCCGGCGTTGTAGACGAGCCCGAGGCCCCGGGCGAAGTTGCGCGCGTACCGGTACGAGATGTACGCGTCGTCGATCGTGAACGAGCGCACGCGCACCATGTTCACGACGAGCAGGAACGCCGGCAAGACGAGGCCGAACGCGAGGTGCAGGCGCTCGGAGAGCGGCGCGCCTCGCACCCAGTCGCGCAGGCGTCGGGCCGGGGGCGCGCCTCCGACGACGTCGTCGCCCGCCGCTTCCATGTCGCCGTCGGCCTCGCCGCTCGGAGGGGCGACCCCGAGTTGCCCGTGCTCTGCTTCTTGCGGTTCCAGGAAAGCCATGTGAAGCCTCTCCCTACCATGGATGGTTCATGTCGGGGTCGTTTCTTGGTCGAGGCCCTCATCCAAGCTATCCTCGCGACATGCGTGCAGCCATTGTCGCTCTTGCCGCCTCCTCCGCCCTTTTCGTCGCGCCCCCGGCGCTCGGTGCCCGAGGCGTGCCGTGCGGCTTCTATGGCATCGATCCAGGGGCGCCCGTCGACGCAGGGGAGGTGATCCTCGACGAGGATCACGCGAAGCGGCTCGCGCGCGCGGGCGCCGGCGCCGTGCGCGTCGAGTTCCTGCTCGATGACGCCGACGCGTGGGACGACGACAAGCTCGAGCAGTACGACGCCATCATCGACGCGGCGCGCGCCGCGGGCCTCGAGCCGGTCGGGCTCCTCTCTCACCGCACGATCGGAGAAGGACAGGACGTCTGGAATGACGATCCGGACCGGGACGGCGACAATGCGTACGTGGAGGCGTTCGCCGAGACGGCAGAGGCGCTCATGACGAGGTACGCCGGGGACGTCGTCCAGTGGGAGATCTGGAGTCAGCCGAACTGCTCCGAGCTCCCCGACCCCGCGCTCGACCCGGAGCACGCCGGCTGCACCTTCATCCTGCCCCGGGTGCTCGCGCAGATCCTCGCCCAGATCCGCATCCGCAACGAGGCGCTCTTCAACGTCGACGCGCTGTCGCTGACCACGGGCGGCCTGCTCGCCTCGGACGACGCCGCCGCGCCGTTCTCGGGGGTCGATTACTTGCGCGAGCTCTACGCGCAGCCGGCGTGGGACGATCTCGAGGCGCGCTTCGGCCAGCGGACGCCGTGGTCTCGCCTCGGCCAACAGCTGTTTTTCCATCAGCGCACCGAGGTCGATCCGGTGACGCTCAACGATTATCTCGACGCGCTGCGCGACCTCGCCGACGACGAGGGGGACGAGAGCCCCTTCGCCGTGACCGGGATGGCGTGGTCGAGCGCGCTCGCCGGCGAGGAGCTCCAGGCGGCGAACCTGACAACGTCGTTCGAGATCCTCTCGGAGCGCGACGACGTCGCCGGCGTGGTCTGGGCCAGCTTCCAGGACGCGCCGCTCGACGAGCAGCCCTTCGGCCTCGTCGACGAGGCCGGCGTGGAAAAGCTCGCGCTCGCCGCGTTCAGCGAGTCGGCCGACAACTGCGAGCCGGCGGCGCAAGGCGGGGGGTCGGGGAGCGGCGGCGGGGGGAGCGGATCGAGCGGCGGCGGCGTCGCGGCCGGCTCGCCGCCCGGCACCAGCGGACAGGTGGGGCGGCCGATCGACGGAAAGCGGCGCGCGAGCTCCTGCAGTTATGCCGCGGGCGCAACCAGCGGAGGCGGAACGCGGTCAGATGTGGGTTGGCTCGCATTGTTCGCGATCGGCGCGATCGCGATGGTGCGTTGCCGCCGCGTCATTTGAAGGCAACTCGAGCGCTCTCGTCGCCGACAGGGGAGGCATGCCTCACAGCTCGGCGCGCTTCGCGCGGCGGATGGCCGTGCACGTCGGACTTTTGCTCTTCAATGGTTGCGGGCACGACGGCGCGGGCGGTCGCTCCGGCGTCTGCGGCGATGGCGTGGTCGACGAGGGCGAGGTGTGCGACGACGTCAATACCGCGGAGGGCGACGGCTGCTCGCCGACGTGCCAGCGCGAGAAGCCAGCGGCGCCCCGCTGCGGCGACGGCGCGCTCGACGCGGGCGAGGCGTGCGACGATGGCAACACGGCGGCCAGGGACGGCTGCTCGGCGGCGTGCGAGGTCGAGGTGCCCCCGCGCTGCGGCGACGGCGCCATCGATCCGGGGGAGCAGTGCGACGACGGGGACGTCGCGACGGGCGACGGCTGCGAGGCCGATTGCACGAAGACGCCGGCCGAGGAGACCGTCTGCGAGGAGCTTCTGCCGCTCGCGCAGGGGACGTGCGAGGTGGCCGCCGGCGCGGGCGCGACGCTGATCCGGGGCGTCGTGCTGGCCCCCGGCAGGGTGTACCGGGGCGGGCGGGTGCTCGTGGACGAGCGGGGCGCGATCGCGTGCGTCGGCTGCGCTTGCGAGGCGGCGGGCGCGACGGAGATCCGGTGCCCGACCGGCGTCGTCTCCCCGGCGCTGATCAACACGCATGATCACATCACGTACACGCAGAACAGCCCGTATACCCCGACCGAGGAGCGCTATGAGCACCGGCACGACTGGCGCACCGGCAACAACAAACACACGAGGATCGACACGCCCGGCATGGCGAGCCAGGCGCAGATCCGCTGGGGCGAGCTCCGCTTCCTGATGGGCGGCGCGACCTCGATCGTGGGCTCGGGGAGCGCGCCAGGCCTCCTCCGGAACCTGGACCGGGCCGACCAGGAGGGCCTGGGCCAGAGCGCGGTCCGTCTCGACACGTTCCCGCTCGACGACACGGGCGGCCGTGAGCTCGTGAGCGGTTGCGGCTACTCGGCCGACATGGTGACGGGGGAGGACGTCGAGGGAGAGGACGCCTATTGCCCGCACGTCGCCGAGGGGATCGACGCGTCGGCGCGCAACGAGTTCGTCTGCCTGAAGGCGGCGCCGAACGACGTGCTCGAGCCGCAGAGCGCGTTCATCCACGGGATCGGCCTGACCGCGCCCGACTACGCGGCGATGGCGGCGGAGGGCACGGCGCTCATCTGGTCTCCCCGCTCCAACATCACGCTTTACGGCGACACCGCCGTGGTCACCGCCGCCGCCCGCCTCGGGGTGCAGATCGCGCTCGGCACCGACTGGATCGCGACCGGATCGATGAACCTCCTGCGCGAGCTCCGGTGCGCGGCGGCGCTCAACGAGGCGTATTACGACGGCTTCTTCACCGATGAGGAGCTGTGGAGGATGGTCACCGGGAGCGCCGCCGCGGTCACCGCGGCGGACGACGTGATCGGCGCGCTGTCCACGGGGAAGGTCGCCGACATCGCGATCTTCGACGGCAGAGAGCGCGAGGGCCACCGCGCGGTGGTCGCCGCCGATCCCGAGGACGTCGTCCTCGTGATGCGCGGCGGAAAGGTCCTGTATGGCGACGCGGCCGTGGTGTCCGCGGTCCGGGGCGCGGGCGCATGCGACGCGGTCGATGTGTGCGGCGTGTCGAAGCAGGTCTGTCTGCGGGACGAGATCGGGATGACGCTGGAGGACCTCGAGCAGCAGGCGGGCGAGATCTACCCGGCCTTCTTCTGCGGCGAGCCCGAGGGCGAGCCGCTCTGCACCCCGTCCCGCGTGGAGAGCGCGCCCCTGAACGCCTCGGTGAACGGCTCGACCGTCTACACAGGGCAGCCGACGGACGCGGATCTCGACGGCGACGGCATCGAGAACGGCGCGGACGATTGCCCGAGCGTCTTCAACCCGATCCGGCCGCTCGACGACGGGGGCCAGGCCGACTTCGACAACGACGGCGACGGCGACGCCTGCGACGCGTGCCCGCTCGACGCGGGCAGCACGCTCTGCTCGCCGCCGGACCCGAACGACGCCGACAACGACGGCACGCCGAACGGCGCGGACAGCTGCCCGAACCTCCAGAACCCCGGCCAGGCCGACGCGGACGGCGACGGCAAGGGCGACCCGTGCGATCTGTGCCCGGACCAGGCGAACCCAGGGCCCCTGGGCTGCACGGTGGCGATCTACGCTATCAAGGACGGCACGCGCGCGGCGGGCGAGACGGTGGCCCTGGAGAACGTGCTCGTGACCGGGAAGCACGCGAGCGGCTTCTTCGTCCAGGCGAAGCCGGGGGACCCGGGGTACGCGGGGCCGGCGTACTCCGGCGTCTACGTGTACAGCCCGCAGAACACGGTGCTTGTCGGCGATCGCGTGCGGATCCCGAGCGCGGTGATCGCGAGTTACTTCGGGCAGATCCAGCTCGGGTCCGCCGTGGTCGAGGTGATCGCGTCGCTCGGCGAGGCGGCGCCGGCCCCGGAGCCCGTCGCGCCGGCCGACATCGCGACGGGCGGCGCGCGCGCCGCCGAGCTCGAGGGGGTCCTCGTCGAAATGGGGGACATCTCGGTGATCGGGCTCGACACGGCAGTTCATGAGTTCATCGTCACAGGCGATCTGCGCGTGGACGACCTCCTGTACCGGGCCAACCCCTTCCCGGCGGAAGGCGACCATTTCGCGAGCATCCGCGGCATCCTCACCCACCGGAACGGCGACTCGAAGGTCGAGCCGCGCGGCGTCGAGGACCTCGTGACGACCCTCGGGGCGGTGGCCGCGACGGCAGGGCTCGTGATCAACGAGGTGGATTACGATCAGCCGGGCGGAGATGGCGCCGAGTTCATCGAGGTCTACAATGGCGCCGGCGCGCCCGTGGATCTCACGGGCCATGCGCTCGTGCTGGTCGATGGATCCAGCAGCGCGCCCTCCGCCTACAGGACGCTCGATCTGAGCTCCGCCGGTACGCTCGCGGCTGGCCAGTTCCTCGTCGTCGGCAGCACGGCGGTGGTCGGCACCGACACCATGCCAGGCGTCGTGGCGGAAGGCGCGGTGACGATCGCCTTCTCGGGCGCGCAGACCGACCGGATGCAGAACGGGGCTCCCGACGGGATCGCGCTGATAAACACCATGACAGGGGCCGTGATCGACGCGCTCTCCTACGAGGGGAGCATCCCCGCCGTCACGATCGGGGGCGCCAGCGTGAGCCTCGTCGAAGGCGACGCGTTGCCGGCCACGGTGGCGGACGGTGGCATGGCGGCAGGCTCGCTCTGCCGCCTGCCCGACGGGGCGGACACGAACCGGGCCGCCGCCGACTGGGCGCTCTCCGCGACGATCACCCCTGGTGCGGCGAACGTGCCGTGAGCTCGGCCGAGACGCTGCGCTCCTCGGCGCAGCGCACCTCGACGGCTCGCGGTTCGCCCGGCGCCACGCGGTCCGCGCCGCGCGCGCCGGTGTCTTCGTCCTGTCGGCTGTGCCCGGAGAGAGTGAAGAGAATCAGGGAGGAATGGGCCGCGAGCGGGGGCTCACAGGCAGCCGCAAAGCGGGTCGCCCGCCTTGCACACGCACTTTCCGCCCTTCTTGGCCGGCGCCGCCGCGCTGGCGCCCCGCGCCGCCTTGCTGCCGGACGTCGCCGCTCGGCCGCGGAGGGTTGCGGCCCCCTTGGTGGTCGACGTCTTTGCGCTGGCCACGTCCTCGCCCTGCGCCAGCGCCTTGGTCGCCTCCGTCGCCTTGTAATCGGCGAACGCCTTCTGCGCCTTCTCGGCGTCGCTCTTGGCGGCGTCGAGCGCGAGGGTAAGCTCGGTGATCTTCCGGTTGCGCTCGTCGAGCTGGAGGTTGAGCTGCGCGATCCTGTCCTGCTCGGCCACGCGGGCGGCCACCGCCTCGGCCTGCGCCGCCTCGGCTTGCTTCACCTTGCCGGCGAAGGTGGTCACCGCGACCGCGGCCACGGCCGCCACGATCAGACCCACCCCGAACACGAACCGACCCCGCCGCTTCTGCCGCACGCCGTGGGCGATCGCCTCGAGCTCGCGTTCAAGGTCCCCCGAGCCCGACATGGGCGGCACGCTGGCAGCCACCGGCGCGATGCTGGCGGGCCCTCTCGTCCCCTGGTAGAGCACTCCCGGGCTTTGTTGCGTGTTCATCATCGCGCGCGACCTCCTCCTGCGTGAGCCATTCCTCCTCTAAGCAAGTGGGGGGGCCTCCAAGCAAGTGTGATGCCAGGTGAGCGCGCCTCGACTTGGCGCCGTGTGCATCGTCCGTGAAGCAAACGGCGGTGCAACGCGAGGACTCACACCGCAAAGCGGGCGGCTCGCACCGCAAAACGAGGACTCACACCGCAAAATGAGGGCTCTCGAGGCGCCCCCGAGGCGAGTCGCGCGAGATCCGGGTGGATCACTTGTTCTGGTGCATGGATCGCTCACCGGACCTCGATGCGTCCCCTGGTCCGATGGAGGTCCTGCACCACGCGCCGGCGACACGGGGCTGTCGGCGCGGAGGGAGCGCCGCCTCGGGGCAGCGACCGGAAGTGTCCCGATCGAGCCAACGATTCCGGCCACTTGCGGCCGCAGTCTGGCCACTTGCGGCCGCAGTCCGGCCACTTGCGGCCGCAGTCCGGCCACCGCCGCGCCGCCGCGGGATCCGAGGACGAGCGCGCCTCGTCGCGAGGTGGCCGTCAGGGCTTCAGCTTGGCGACGAAGGCGTCGGCGCCCCCGGAGCTCATCATGGGGTCCCCCCCGAGATCGATCCTGCCGCTGAAGCTGCCCGTCAGCGCGATGGCTCCCAGCTCATCCACGGCGACGGCCCGGGCGCGCTGCTCCGCCGCGTCGCCGAACGATTTGGCCCAGGCCGTATCGCCGTTCGGCGTGAGCTTCGCGAAGAAGGCGTCGGTGCCGCCGAGGGCCTGGAGCCGCGGGCTCGGGGCGCCGAAGTCGATGGAGCTCTCGAATTCTCCGACCACGATAACGTTGCCCGCCTGGTCGACCGCCACCCCCAGCGCCTTCTGATCTTCCGCATCCCCGTACAGACGGTTCCAGAGGTGCTTGCCCTCCTCGTTGAAGGCGGCGACGACCGCGTCGTTTCCTCCGGCGTATCTCCGCGGCGCTCCGTCGAAATTGATCGTTCCCCCGGTGCTCCCTGCCACGACGATGTCCCCCTTCGCGTCCACCGCGACCGCCGTAAATTCCTGGCTCATGGTGTCGCCGAAGATCTTGGCCCAGAGCGGCGTCCCGCCCCCGTTGAGCTTCGCGATGAAGGCGTCATCGCCCTGAGCATCGAGGAGCGTCGTTCCGAAGTACACCTCGCCGGCGATGCGGCCGACCAGGACCACGTCTCCTTCGGGCGTGACGGCAGCGTCGTTCGCGACCTCGGCGGTCGTATCGCCGAAGTTCCTGCTCCAGGCGAAGTTTCCGAGGGGGTCCATCTTCGCGACGAAGATGTCCTCTCCACCTTTGCTCGTCAGGCGGTCCCCGCCCATCTGCCGCCCGCCCAGCACGTCGGCCCAGTCGGTGAAGCTGCCAGCGACGACGATGTTGTCGTCCGGATCCACCGCGAGCCCGTAAACTCTATCGACGCTCGGACCGGCGATGGTCTTGATCCAGTCCAGGGCGCCCTCTGCGTCGAGCTTCGCCACGAACACGTCCGAGCTGCCTTTGCTCGTGAGCGGCGTCCCGTCGAAGTTAAGTGTATTTTCGAAGGTCCCGGCCAGGATCACGCCGCCGTTCTTGTCGAGCGCGACGCGATTGCAAGAATCGGAGCCGTTCCCCCCGAACGCCTTCGACCATTCCTTCGCGCCGCCAGGGCCGAGCTTGACGACGAAGCCGTCGGACGCTCCCTGGCTGCCGACGGAATCCAGGCTGGTGCTGAAGGCACCCGCGACAAGGATGTTGCCTTCCCTGTCGAAGATGACGTCATGACCGATCTGCTCGCCGTTCACTCCGAGCTGAATGCTCCACTCGTGCGCTCCGGTGCACTCCGCCACACCGTCGCAGCTCTCGTCATTCGCCTTCGTACAGGCCTCGGTCCTGGGGAGCACCTCGTCGACGCACGTGCCGCCGCGCAGGCAGCCGTCCTTGCACTCGCCGACTCTCCTTGTCGACTCGGGGCCTGTATAACAAGGCTCGCAGGGCTCGCTCCCGCCTCCGCCCGCGGCGCCCGCGCCGCCCGCACCTCCCGCGGCGCCCGCGCCTCCCACGCCGCCCGTGCCTCCGGCGCCGCCCGCGGCGCCCACGCCGCCCATTCCCCCTTGCGCGGTGCCGCCGCCGCTGATGGCGCCCGGCATGAGCACGCCTTGATCGAAGCACCCGCCCAGCGCGCCGGCCACGCCGAGCGCGCCGCAAAGGACCATGAAGCCGTTGCGTCTCATCAAAACACCCCCGTGATCCCGGCACCCCACGGCGATATCCACGGTCGGACCGCTGCGCCCTTGAGCCCCGCCGCCGCGGACGGCGCGGTGAGGAGCAGCGCGACGCCGCCCGCGGCGAGCGCCCCGCCCACGATGAACGCCGGCGCAGGGACGAGGCGCAGGTCGTTGTACGAGCCCAGCCTGTCGCGCGTCTTCGGCGTATCCGGGCACACGACGTCCTCGGTGCACCCGAGATCGATCAGCTCGCTGCGCCGCGCGCTCGTGATGCCGAACGTGATCCCACCGACGACGAGCGCCGCGGCGCCCGTGCCGACGGCGGTCCAGCCGAGCACGCGCTGCGTGGTGCCCGGCGCCAGGCCGGCGGGCGGGGGGAGGACGATGGGCGGGCGGACACCGACGGGGAACTCGAGCGCGAGCGCCGCCTCCTGCCGCTCCTGCAGCGCGATCTCCCGCCGGACGACACGCCCCGCCCACGTGGCCTCGACGACGTGCTTGCCAGGATCGACAGGCTGGCTGACCCCCACCAGCGCGGGTGGCATCGGCTTGCCGTCGATGGTGATCTGCACCTCGCGCTCCGGGGCGCCGCGCACCCCCACAGAGAGCCTGGGGATCCGTGGCTTGAGGTCGTCGTACGCTCTCCCCGCGTCGGCGACCGCGGCCTTGAAGACGTCGCTGGCCGAGGCGTCGAGCGAGGTGCGGCTCACTTGCAGGTAGCGCTCGGAGGCCTCGATGAGGCGCCCGAGCTGCTCGAGGCACCGCGCGGCATAGAGGTCGATCGTCGGCGCCTGGACCAGCTGGTCCGCGCGCCCGAACTTGTCGAGCGCCGCCGCGTACTGGCCCTTGTCGAAGAGGTCGAGGCCCTCTTCGGCGAGGGCCCGGGCGGCGTTCATGGTGGCGGGGTCGACGTCGGCCGCCCGCGCGGTGGTCGCGAGCGCGAGCGCGAGCGCGAACGCGATGGTGGCGGTGCCCGAGACCCTCGATCGCGCGCGCATTCGTCTCCTCAGAAGCCGAGGCGGTCGGACCTGGGGCGCGTCGCGCTGGAGGCCGCGGGCGGGGCCCCCGACGAGGGCCTGGGCCGCGGCGAGGAGGACGCGGCCCTGCCCGGGCGAGCGGGCGCCGTCTGGGCGGAGGAGGCGGCCGCGGCCGGAGCGCTGGCCGCCAGCGCGGAGCCGGCGCGGGGCGCAGGCGTCGAGGTCGCCGCGGCCGTCGTCTCCTGGGGAGGCGCGAGCTCGGGCGCCCCCCTGGGCGAATTCGCTTCCGCCGGCGGATTGTTCGCGGGGGCGGCGACAGGCGGTGTCTCGAGCGCCCCCGGCGGCGAGGCCGCGCCGGACGGCGGCGGCGCGTGCGGGATCGGGTCGTCCCCGAGCGCGCGCCAGCCGATGAAGAGCGCCCCGCCGAGGACCGAAGCCGCGAGGCCGAGCGCGACGGCCGGGACCGGCATCCTGCGGCGAGGTCTCGAGTCGGCCCCGGCCTCGTCGTAGAGGCCCGGCGGCGAGGCCACGCTCCCGTCCGGCGAGACGGAGAGCGGGGAGGTGGAGATCGGCGGACCGGAGAGCGGCGCGGCGGAGAGCGGCGCGGCGGAGAGCGGCGCGGCGGAGAGCGGCGGGACGGAGGGCGACGTGGTGCCCGCGCCCCCGGGGATCGAGCTCACCGAGGCCCGCCCGCCCTCCTGCGCGTCGCTGGGCGGCAAGAGCGCGTCGCGCAGCGCGTCGACCATCGCCGTCGCCGAGGCGAACCGCCCGTTCGGGTCACGGCTGCACGCCTGCATGAACCACTCGTCGAACGCCGGCGGCACGGGCACAGACGCCACCTTCGAGGGGACAGGCAGCGGATCACTGCATATCTCGAGGATCATCGCGCCAGGCGCCTCGGCCGTGATCGCCGCCCGGCCGCACACGCACTCGAACGCGATCACCCCGAGCGCCCAGAGGTCCGACCGGTAATCGACGGTCGCGCCCTGCGCCTGCTCAGGGCTCATGTACGGCAGCGTCCCGATCAGCACGCCCGCCTGCGTCCCGATGCCCTCTTTGCCGGACAGGCGCGTCTTGGCGACGCCGAAATCGAGGACCTTGGCCACCTCCCGGTCGTCGTCGCGGGCGAGGAAGATGTTGTCGGGCTTGAGGTCGCGGTGGACGATGCCGGCGTCGTGGGCCTTGCGCACGGCGCGCGCGACGTCGGCGAAGATGCGCGCCGTATCGGCCGGCTCCAGCGCGCCGACACGCTCGAGCCGGTGCGCGAGGTCCTCGCCCTCGAGGAGCTCCATCGCGATGAAGGGGACGTCGTTCTCGACGCCGTGATCGAGGATCTGCACGACGTTCGGGCTGCGGAGCGCCGCCGCCGCCTGCGCCTCCTGGTAGAAGCGCGCGCGGACCGTCTCGTCCTTCGCATAGAGAGGCCCGAGCATCTTGATCGCGACCGGCGAGCCCAGCGTGAGATCGTCCGCGCGCCAGACGGTGCCCATGCTGCCCGAGCTGAGAGGGCGGAGCAGCCGATACCGGCCGACCAGCACCTGTCCCTCCAGCCCGAACGCGTTCGTCGTCATTGTCGCAGGACCTGTGGTGCGCGCGTGGCCTTCCCTACGCTGGTGGTTGTTCAGTGCTGGTCAACGACGACAACGGGTAGACGGAAAGCCTACGGGGCGTGGCGCGGAGCGTCAATCGGTGCACCCGCCGCGTGCTCGCGGGGCGTCGCCAGAGCACCGAACAGGTTGAAACGCCGCGCGCGAGAGAGAGTTTGAACCACAGAGACACAGAAGCGACAACAACAAAACCTCCGCGCATCCGCGGTTCGTTTCGTCAATTTTTCGATCGGTCCGGTACCCTAGATCAACACGAAGTCCTCGGCCACGGAGACCTCCTCGGCCATGATGCTCGTGGTCTCCTCGTCGCGCAGGACGGCGAGCTTGTAGAGTTGCGCCAGCACGGCCGGGTGATCCTCGACCAGACCCATGAACTCGGTGGCCGGTAGGTACAGCGTCACGGTGGGGTGAACGGCGATCACATCGGCGTTCGTCGCGCGGCGGAGGACCATCGCGATCTCGCCGGCGACGTCGCCGGGGCCGAGCGTCGAGAGCACGAGCGGCTCGACGCGGGCGTCGTCCGCCGCGTCGCGCCGGACGACGGCGACCTCTCCGGAGGCGATGAGGAACAGGCCGGGGGGCCGCTCATCCTGGACGAGCAGCCGCTCGTTCTTCTCGAAGGTGCGCGTGCGGAACCGCTTCACGAGCGCGGGCCTGTCGGCCTCGGGCACGACGCGGAGCACGTCGCTCATCCGGACGAGGTTCTCCACCATGCGGTCCCGGCAGTAGGCCGCGAGCTCCAGGCTCACCTCGGGCTCGCGCTGCGCGATGTCGTCGATCGCGTCGCGCTTCACCTCGAGCACGATGGAGGGCCGCGTGGCGATGACGCTCCCGGTGCGCGGGGCCCGGGAGAGCAGCGCCATCTCGCCGAACATGGCGCCGTTCGCGAGCCGGGCGAGGAGGATCTCCTCGTCCCCGCGCCGGCGCCGCGCCTCGAGCTCCCCGCGCGCGACGAAGTAGGCCTCGCTGCGCGCAGCGCCCTGCTCGATCACGGTCGTCCCCGCCGCCACCCAGACGGGCGTGAAGGCGGCGCACAGGGCGCGGAGCGCGTCGCGCCCGACGGACGAGAAGACCGGCTGGGGCGCGATCCCGGGGTGATCGGCCTGGGCGGCCAGCCTGCGCGTGGCGTCGTGGATGATCTCCGTCGCCTTGTTGAGCAGGAGCGCGCCGGTGAGCACGGAGGCGAGCGGCTGGAACGCCTCGGCGGCCGGCAGGGGCGGCGGCGGCGGCGCGCCCTCGCCGAGCCGCGGCGAGTCCCGGCAGAAGGCCTCGGCGATCAGGTCGAGCCCGGGCCCGGGATCGCCGCCGAAGCGCTCGCTCTCGCGCGCGGCCGCCACGGCGAGCGGCAGGTTCTCGAGGTCGATCGCGCGGGCGATCGCGGTGGAGCACGCCTCGCGCGCGGCCTCGTGCCGGTTCAGCTCGCCGAGGAGGCGCCCGCAGAGGCAGAGCGCCGACGGCATCGTCGGGTCGTGCCGGACCAGCGCAGCGGCCCAGCGCAGCGCGGCGTCCCGCTCTCCCGCGAGCGCCAGCGAGAGCGCGCGGTCGATCGGCGACTCCGCCTGCTGGATCGAGCCCGGGAGTACCGGGGGGAGGGCCATGGTTGCGTGTATATCAGGGTTCATTGCGCGGTGGCAAAGAACGCGCCTGGTTGACGTCCCGCGCGTCCCGCGCGCCCCGCGCGCCCCGCGGATCCCCCGGGGAGGACCAATGCGTCGTGCTCAGGCGAGGTGCTGCTTCAGGAACGCGATGCTCCGCTCCCACGCGAGCTTCGCGGCCTCGGGGGCGTAGACCTCGGGGCGCGTGTCGTTCGCGAACGCGTGGTCGGCGTCATAGACGTGGAGCTCCATGGATTGGCCGCGGGCGGCGAGCTCCTTCTGGATCGCCTCGGCGGCGGCCGGCGTCGCCCAGCCGTCGCGCGCGGCGAAGTGGGCGAGGATCGGCGCCTTGACGCGCGTGTAATCGGGCGCGGGGCTCGGGACGCCGTAGAAGGGCACCGCGGCCGCGAGCTCGGGGATCATCGCGGCGGCGGCGAAGCTCAGCGCGCCGCCCATGCAGAACCCGATGACGCCGACCTTGCCGGTCGACCGCTCGTGGGCCGACAGGAAGCGGGCGGCGGCGGCGATCTCCTCGAGGGCGCGCGGCTTGTCGAGCTCGGTCATCAGCCGGCTGGCCTCGGTGGCGTCCTTCGTGGTCTTGCCGTGGTAGAGGTCGGGCGCGAGGGCGATGAACCCGGCGGCGGCGAGCCGGTCGAGCAGAGAGCGGATGTGGTCGTTCACACCCCACCACTCCTGGATCAGGACGACGGCAGGCGACCTGTCCCCCTGCTTCGGCCAGACGATCTCGCCGGTCGCCGAGGACCCGTCCTTCGCGGGGAACGAAACCTTTTCGGACATGCGACTCCTCCCTTTCGAGACGGGGATCGGCTCCACCGTCCTCGTCAGCAATCGGGGATCGGCTCCACCGTCCCCTCATGGCGCGGCGCAGGATAACCGCCCCGCGCACGTTGCGTAGCGCAAACTGCCTGGCACGCGCTCCACGCCGGGACGCCGGCGATGTAGATTGACGGGGTGGATGCGCTGGCGGGACGATGGAGGCGAGCCGTCTCGTCCTTGAAGGAGCTCCGGCTGCGGGTCGCGTTCCTGCGGAGCGAGGTGCTGCGCGCCGATCTGCCCTCCGTCGCCCGCGCGCTCGACGACCTCTGCCGCGACGCCGAGCAGGCCAACCCCCTCGCGCGCGACGTGCTGGGCGCCGTCGTGCCGGTCCTCGTGGATCCTGCGCTCTCCGAGCGCGTCGAGCAGCTCCGCGAGCTCGCGTCCTCCCATGCCCTGCTGCCGCTCTCGCGCCTCCTGCGCCGCAAGGCGCGGCGGCCCGAGGCGCAGCCGGCCTCGCCGGCGCCCGACGAGCGGCTCGTCGCCACGTCGAGCGCCGGTCGCGCGCTCACGCTCGGCGAGCGGCGCGCGCTGGCCCGGCGGCCGACCCGCGCGGCCTTCGACGCCCTGCTCCGGGACCCGCACCCGCTGGTCATCCGCAACCTGCTCGCCAACCCGCGCTTGACCGAGGATGACGTCGTCCGCCTCGCGGCGCGCCGCCCGGCGAACGCGGAGGTCCTGACGGAGATCGCGAAGCACCCCGAGTGGCCGCAGCGCGCGCGGGTGCGCATGGCGATCGTGCAGAACCCGGGCGCGCCGCAGGAGATCGCGGTGCCCATGGTGCGCCTCCTCCTGCGGCCCGAGCTCCTGCGGCTCGCGGCGGCGGCGGACGTGCCCGCGGTCGTCCGGGCCGCGGCGCGGGAGCTGCTCGATCGCCGTCCGCCCGTCCCGCACAAGCCAGGCGGGCCGCTGGCGCAGTGAGGCCGCGCCCTGCGCGGGGTCGGCGGCGTGCGCGCAGGCCGCCGCCGCGGTGCTGTCATCGGAGAGGAGGAGAAGAGAGCAGAGAGGGAGTGAAGGAGAGAGGGAGTCGAAGGAGAGAGGGAGTCAGGAGAGAGGGAGAGAGGTCGCGCAGGGCGCTTTCGTGAATCGGCGCCCGCCGGCGAGGCTACGCGACCTCGGCCCAGCACCGCGCGAGGCGGCGCACGCCCTCGTCCAGGTCCTCGTCGCACGCCACCGAGGAGAAGCAGAGCCGGAGGGCGAATGGGCTCACGGCGCCGTGAGCCCGGAACAGCGAGCCCGGGTCGAAGGCGACGCCGTGCTCGATGGCGGCGGCCAGGAAGAAGGCCTCGTTCGGCTCGGCGTCGGGCTCGACCCAGATCGCGAAGCCGCCGGCGGGCGGGTCGAACCGCCAGCCGGGCAGGTGCTTTCGGAGCGCCCGCTCCATGCGGGCGGCGCGGCGACCGTAGAACTCCCGCAGGCGCACGAGCCGCTGATCGAAGTCCTCCGTGCGGAGGTAGTCTTCCAGGATGGCCTGCGGCAGGCTGGCCGCCTGCTGATCGGCGGATTGCTTCAGCTGGAGGACCTCGGCGCGGAGCGAGCGCGGGGGCACGAGCCAGCCGACGCGGAGGCCGGGGCAGAGCGTCTTCGAGAACGTGCCGACGTGGAACACGCGATCGGGCGCCTCGGCCAGGAGCGGCCGCGGGGCGGCGCCGTCAAAGGACAGATCCGCGTAAGCGTCGTCCTCGATGATGGGCCGGAGGGTCGAGAGGACCCTGGCTCGATCGCTGCGCGACAGCGTGCGTCCACGCGGATTGGAGACGGCGGGCATGAGATAATAGGCATCGACGTTGCCGCCGCCGTCGACGACCGTCGCGCCGAGCTCCTGGAACCGATCGAGCGCGCCGGGGGAGCTCTCGCGGTCGACGCCGATCCTGGCGCGCGATCCGCGGACCAGCTGCGCGGCGAGGGACACGGCCTGCTGTGCGCCACGGGTCACGATGACGTCATCGCGAGCCACCTGGGCGCCGCGCCGGCGCAGCTGCCCGGCGATCCAGGCGCGGAGGTCCTCGTCGCCCTCGGGCCAGCACCACGGGAGCGCCGGGCGGCTGGGGTTCTGAAGAGCGCGAACGAACGAGGCCGCGAGCTTCGAGCGCGGGAACTCGCCCGGGGCGGGCAGCCCGCCCGCGAAGCTGATGAGACCAGGTGTGTCCGCGGCGCGCCGCTTCAGGGGGTCGAACCGCTCGAGGCCGTGTCCGAGCCGCGGTCCGCTCCGCGGCGCATCACGCGAGATCGGGGCCTGCACAGGCCGGGTGTGAGACGACGGGGGAGGAGGCGTTGCGCGCGCTGTGGCATCCATAGAGTTCAGGGTCCGAGCGAGGCCATTCAAGGATGGTGCCGCCCGGGCTGCCCGTCTCCAGATGGAGCGGAAGCGCTCGCGTCCCATCGCGGGACGGAACTCCATGGAAAATTGGTTACATCGCGGCAACCTGGGACGGGCCAGGGCGTGTAACGGCATGTTGCGGGGTGTGGCGTGCGCGCGCGGCGAGTCAGGCCGCCACAGGGCATCGAAGGGCGTGGAGAGGCGCGCGTTCGCCCGGGGCGGCTATCGATGTGGAGCTTGCTCCCGCAGGACGTGGAGCTCGTTCTCGTGGCCAGTCAAGGCTCTGTTCCCCAGGCGAGCTCGCCGTCGTGGTACACGGTGACCCGCTCGAAAGGCATGAAGGTGGTGTTGGTGCCGAAGGAGTAGTCGTCGGTCTGCGTCATTCGGTCGTAGTTGTCGCCGTTGTAGATGCGGATCTGCACATTTCCGGACGTGACGTTCGGGGCGATGCTACCTGCGGCGGCGAGGAAACCGAGCTCGAGATAGTGATCGGCCTTCGTGCCCGATGCCTCGCCGAACGTCCTTGTGACGTTGGCGCATCCGCCGGGGATCGACGAGAAGTCGCACTCGCTCTTGAGATCCACCTTCGCGACGTCGGCCGTGAACCAGTAGCGAATCGTCAGATCGCCGAGCGCGATGCTCGCATCGTCCGTGTTCTTGACCTGTACCATGAACGACAGATGCTGGGACTCGACGGTGGTGTCCCTCGCAGCATATTGCAGCTCGAGCGCCGGTGTGGTCACGCCGCCAGTGGTGGAGCTCGCGGTGGTGGAGCTCGTGGCGCTACCGCCGCCGGTGCCTGTCGTGCTGCTCGTCGTGGAGCTGGCCGAGCTGCTCGCCGAGGAGCTGGCCGAGGCGCTCGTCGTGGAGCTGGCCGAGGCGCTCGTCGTGGAGCTGGCCGAGGCGCTCGTCGTGGAGCTGGTCGAGCTGCTCGCCGAGGAGCTGGCCGAGGCGCTCGCAGCGTCGTCCCCGCCAGCGCCGCCCAGACCCCCAGCGCCGCCGGCACCATCGGCGCCACCTGAGCCGGACGAGCTGCTCACCGTCGCGCTCGTGACATCGCCCGCAGCGCTGGACGAGCCGCTCGTTGCGGAGCTCGTCGAGCCGCTCGTCGCAGATGCGGTGGAGCCAGCGCCGGCTGAGCTGGACGAAGGTGCCCCACCCGAGCTGGCGGCGGCGCCGCCTCCGGCTCCTGTGTTCTCGCCGTCCAGGCTGGAGCCTTGGGCACATGCCACGAGCGTCAGGAACGAGATGGCACAGAGCGCGGTGGTTCCCTTCAGCCTGGAGCTCGATCGGTTGACTCGGTTGACCCGATTGCCGCGACTGCCCAGCTGCGGCGGCGCTCCTGCCCTCGTCGATACCTTCCCCCTGGAACCCCGGATACGAGCTGCTCCCGAGGTCATCGGGCCGAGCTGCGACGCACACCTTGCCATCGGTCGCATCTTGAACACCCCTGCGACCGCTCGACCAAGTCCGAAGGCCGAACGGAAGGAAGTTGAGGTCAACAGCTTATAGAGAACCGCCTGGTATCAGCAAGAGGCTTGCCATGCGAACTTTCTGTCGATGTCGTAGCTGATAGGGTATTCGTCTACATGCATTGCCCTCGGATAGGGCGAATGAATGCTGGCCATACACTGGACGACGTTTCATGTGTCTTGCGGACACCGCGCCACGCCGCGCCAGCGGCGCCGGTGTGGCGTCCCTGGCGTCAGTCGGGTGAAGTGACGGGGCCGCGCTGCGCGTCCTTCCGCGGAGGCGGCGCGTGGGCCAGTTGAACGCGGAGCCCGCCACGAACCGCGTTGACCACTGCGCCGGTCTCTCCCCGTCGCCCAACGAGAGCGCCGAACCGCAGAACGCGTCGCCCTTGTCCTCTGTGCAGGGCGCGCTCCAGCGAGAGGATCGGTCCGCCCAGCCGTAGCTCACGTCCAGGGGAAGGGCATGAAACCAGGCGCTGCCTGTCGGTGAGCGCGCGAGGGGGTCACGTGGCGCGCGCGGGCTGCGAGGCCTCGAGCCGCGCCTTTTCAGCGAGCAGCAGCTCGGTGAACGCCGCGATGAACATGCGCCTGGCGAGCGATCCGAGCGGCTTGCCGACGAGCGGCAGCGGGATGTCGAAGCGCGATGTCCAGTCGATCTCCGTGCCCTCGCCGCGCGGGGTGAAGCGGAGACGCGAGCCCTGGTGCCGGAGCGGCTGCGTGCTCTCGACGATCTGGTAGTCGAACGAGGACGGCCGCTCGAAGGCCGTGATCTCCTCGACGTAGCGGATCCGCTTCCCGACGCGCACCTCGCGGAGGGCGCCGAGGCCGTTGTGCTCGGTGAGCCCTGGCCGGACAACCTTCGTGTGGGTGCCGTCCCCGGAGCGCAGGAAGCGTTCGTGGTCAGCCACCGCGTCGAAGACCCGCTCGACCGGGGCGTGGATGTAGACGTTGACGTGGACCTCTTGCATGCGGCGACCATCGCACGAAGACCTCGCCGAGCGAGCACGCGGGCACGGTCTGCCGAGCGAGGGCAGGGCGGGGGAGCGGGGAGTTCGCTGGTGGGCTTCAGGATCCGTTCCTGTTGAATATGGCGGCGTCGCGTCGCTGAACTCAACCAGGGTGCGATCGTTGGTCCCCAGTCGGCGGCTCAACCTCGGCGGCTCAACCTCGGTCGGTCGGCAGCTCAACCTCGGTCGGCAGCTCAACCTCGCTCGGTCGGCAGCTCAACCTCGGTCGGTCGGCAGCTCAACCTCGGTCGGTCGGCAGCTCAACCTCGGTCGGTCGGTGGCTCAACCTCGGTCGGCAGCTCAACCTCGGTCGGTCGGTGGCTCAACCTCGGTCGGCAGCTCAACCTCGGTGCGGTCGACTGTGTGAATGTGTGCCGATGTGAGACATATTTGCCTTGATGCCTTGCCAACCGAAGGGGGCCCTCACATAAGGTGAGTGAATGTTCACTCACCAATCCGGAGGCGGCCTATGACAGAAGCTGTGGATGCGCTGGTCGTCGGTGGAGGTCCGACGGGCTTGACGATGGCCGGAGAGCTTGCTCGGCGCGGGCTCGCAGTGCGGATCGTGGACAAGGCACTGGAGCCCCCGCCGGATCACTCGCGAGCGCTCGTGGTGCAGACGCGGACCATGGAGATCTTCACCAGCATGGGGATCGCAGACGCCGCGATGGCGCGCGCCACGCGCGTCGGAGGGCTCAACGTCCTCCTCTCGAACGGCCAGCGCGCACGCTTGCCGATCTTCGACTTCCCGGAGCTCTCCACGCCCGTTCCGGGCATCTTCGTCATCCAGCAGTTCGACACCGAGCGCGTCCTCGAGTCGCGCCTCTCGGAGCTGGGCGTGACGGTCGAGCGCGGCGTCGAGCTCGCTTCCTATACCCAGGACAGCGCCGGCGTCACATGCACTCTCCGCAGGGTCGACGGGAACACCGAGGTGGTGCGCGCGACGTGGCTCCTCGGTTGCGACGGCGCGCGCAGCGCCGTCCGCCAGGGCGCAGACATCGCCTTCGAGGGCGACACCTACGACGATCACTGCATGCTCGGCGACCTCGTCATCGACTGGCCGCTGCCGGACGGCGACATCTATATCAGCCCTTCGCGCCGGGGCCTCGCAGCGGCCTTCCCCGTGCCCGGAAGCCACCGGTTCCGGATCGTCCTTATCCTGCCCGAAGCGTCGCCGGCGCGCGGCGCGTCGCTCTCGCTCGAGGAGTTCGAAGGCGTGATGCGCTCGATGATCCCCACGCCCTTCAGGGTACAGAAGGCGATCGTCCTCTCGCGCTACCGGCTGCACCACCGCGTCGCCACGCGGCTGCGCAAGGGGCGCGTGTTCCTCGCCGGCGACGCGGCGCACATCCACAGCCCGGCCGGCGGGCAGGGGATGAACACCGGAATCCAGGACGCGTACAACCTGGCGTGGAAGCTCGCGGCCGTCGAGCAGGGCAGGATGCCAGCGTGGCTGCTCGACACCTACGAGATGGAGCGGCTGCCCGTCGCGCGCCGGCTGATCGACTTCACAGACCGCCTCTTCGGGCTCATGGCCGGACACGGTCTCATGGGCCGGGCGCTGCGCGTCGTCGCGCCGCGCCTGATGACCCGCGCCATCGGCGTCGCTGCCGTGCAACGCCGGATGCTGGGGTTCGTCTCGCAGCTCAAGATCCGATACCGGAAGAGCCCGCTGTCCATCCAGATCGGGCACCCGCCGGAGCGCGGGCCCCGCGCCGGAGATCGCGCGCCAGACGCCTCGCTGCGCGGCGCGGCGGGACAGCAGGTCCACCTGTTCGAGCTGATGCGCGGCGTCGAATCCACGCTGCTGCTCTTCGCCGGTCCACCCCAGGGCCGCGCGAACGCCGAGGCGCACGGGCACGTCCGGCGGCTCGCCGCGGAGCTCGGCCGGCCGGATCTCAAGGTGCTTATCATCAGCGCGCCCGAGGCCGGAGGGTACGCAGATCCGGGCGGGCGCGCCCACGCGGCGTACGGCGTCGAGGCGGCAGCCGCCGTCCTCGTCCGGCCGGACGGCTATGTCGGCGTGCGCTGCGATCCGCTCGACGAGCGCCAGCTCCGGCAGGCGCTCGACCGGCTCTTCACCCGCAGGGCCGAGGCCGCCTAGGGCGCGCCGCCCGCAGCGCGCCCGAGCCGCCGCGCGGCGCTGCTAGATGTCGAGGAGAGAGGACACGAATGAGCCGACGCCCGCGCCCGCACGACACGTTGACCGAGGCGCAGAAGAAGATCGTCGACGCTGCGGTGGCCGCCTTCGCCGAGCAGGGCTTCCACGGCACCGCGACCAAGGAGATCGCGCGGCGCGCAGGGGTCGCCGAGGCGACGATCTTCAAGTACTTCCCGAGCAAGCGGGACCTCCTCCTGGGCGTCATCGGTCCCGCCGTCGAGCGGCTCGTCGGGCCCGCGCTGGCGCGCTCCATGGACCCGCTCTTCGACGCGACGTACCCGACCTTCGAGGCGTTCTTGCGGGCGCTCCTCGCCGAGCGCATCGCCTTCGTGCGCGCGCACCCGCAGCTGGTGCGCATCCTCGCGCAGGAGCTGCCGTTCGACGCCGAGCTGCGGCTCGGCATCGCCGGCAGGGTCTTCGGGCCGCTCCTCGAGAAGGGGATCACCTTGATCGAGCACTTCCAGCGCGAAGGGCAGATCGTCGGGTGGCCGCCGCCCCTCGTCATCCGCTGCGTCGCCTCGGCGTTCGTGGGGTACATCGTCCACCGCGTGTACATCGCCCCCGATGCGGCGTGGGACGACGAGGCGGAGATCGAGCGGGTCATCGCCTTCGTGATCCGCGGCCTCTCGCCTCGCGAGCCCCCGTGACCCCGTGCGTGGGTGTGCGGCCCGCCGGCCGCGCAGGCGCGGCGGCTCAGCTCGTCGTCAGCAGCGAGCGGAGCTGCGACGGCGACAGCTGGTAATCCTTGCCGCAATAATCGCAGCGGATGTCGAGGACCTTCCCGTCCGTGACCATCTCCTCGATGTCGCTCCGCGGCAGGCTCGCCAGCGTGGCCATCACCCGGAGCTCGCTGCAGCGACAGCTGAAGCTGAGCGGAGAGTCCTCGAGCCGTGAGAACGGCATGCCGTAAAGCAGCTCCCCGAGCAGCACGTCCGCCGAGGCTCCCTCGTGCGCCAGCACCTCGTCGAGGCGCTCGAAGTCCTTGAGCCGCTCGGTCATCACCATGAGCGGACCGCGCTCGACCTCCGGGAGCAGCTGCACGAGGTAGCCGCCGGAAGCGCCGACGCCGTCCTCGCCGATCAGCGTCGCCACCGCGATCATCGAGACGACCTGCTCCGATTCCTGCATGTACGTCATCAGGCCCGCGGAGATGCCGCCCTCGGTCGGGATCTCGACGACCCCCTGGTGGAGCATGCCGCTCGGCAGCGTGCGCATGACCTGCAGCAGCGACCCTCCGCCGATCTCCACCGCGCTCTCCGCCGTGGCCCCCTTGCCCAGGTTGACCAGGCCGCGGCTCGTGCCGTCCGGGTGCGAGTCGGCCACCAGGGTCCCGTGACCGGCCGCGCCCTTGACGATCGCCTGGACCCGCAGGTTCGGCGCCATCGCCTCGCGCACGAGGATGGCGCCGGTGATCAGCTCTCCCAGCCGCTGCGCGGTCGCGCCGGTCGCGGATTGCACCGCGATGGCCCCCCGCACGGTCTCGGTGGTCAGCGCCGTGATGACGCGAAAAGCGCCATCCATCGTGATGGCGCGGACGACGGAATCAGAAGGTCGGGGCAAGATGCACTCTCCCGTGGGAAAACATCGTTAGGCCACGGACGGCCGATGGCAACCCGCGGCGCATCGGTCGTCGCAGGCGGAGGCGCCCCGCAGGCGGGCGCGCCTCGCATAAAAGCATAATCATTCCGCTGACTTGTAGCACAGGCGCCCCCTCCTGCGCGGCGCGGGGGGCGCCGCCCGGGGGGAGAGCTCAGCTGCGCCGGCGGCGCCGGTGCAGCACGGCGGCGCAGGCGCCGGCCGCGAGCAGGGCCCACGGCGCCGAGCGGCTGCCGTCGCCCTCTGCGCCCACCGTGCAGGCGCAGCCGCCGCCTTCCACCACGACGCCCTCACCGGGGAGCGGTGGGGTGCACGGGCCGATCGTGTTGTCGGGGTTGCGGCAACCCGGGACGCACTCCTGCGTGGCCTCGTCGCACACCATCCCGGCGCCGCAAGCGCTGTCCTGCTCGCACTCCGCGGGCTGATCGTCCGCGGGGTTGTTCGGATCGCGCTCGCCCCCGTCGACCACCCCGTCGTGGTCCGTGTCCTCCTCGCCGTCGCTCGCCCCGCCGCCGTCGGTGTCGGCCTGCGTCGGCGAGGTCGTCGTCGCCCCGTCGTCGCCGTCCGGCACGCAGGTGGCCGCGTCGGCGTCGGTGTCCTCGTGCGAGCAGCCCTTGCCCAGCTCGGTCCCATCGAAGAGCCCGTCCCCGTCGCTGTCGGGATCGAGCGCGTTGATCTTCCCGTCCTCGTCCGTGTCGACGCCAGGCTCGACCTCCTCGCCGTCGATCACGCCGTCGTCGTCGCTGTCGGCGTCGTCCGGATCGGTGCCGAGCGCCGTCTCCTCGCTGTTCGAGAGGCCGTCGCCGTCGCGATCGCCGAGATCGTCCCCGGCGTCGTTCGGATCGGTCTCGCCCTCGTCGACCTTGCCGTCGTGGTTCAGGTCCTCCTCGCCGTCGCTCTGGCCGCCGCGGTCGGTGTCGGGATTCACCACGCTCGTCGTGGTGGTCCCGCCGTCGGCGTCGGGCGTGCAGCTCTCGGCCACGGCATCGGTGTCCGGGTCCGCGCAGTCCTTCCCCGCCTCCGTGCCGTCGAAGAGCCCGTCGCCGTCGCTGTCCGCGTCCAGGACGTCGGCCTGGCCGTCGCCTTCGCCGTCGTCGCTGGGGTTCGGCTCCTCGCCGTCGAGCAGGCCGTCGTTGTCGGTGTCGCGATCTTCCGGATCCGAACCGAGGAACACCTCGAGATCGTCGCTCAGCCCGTCGGCGTCTCCGTCGGCGTTCTGGCTGTCGTCGTCGCCGTGGCCGGCGGTCGGGTCCGTCTCGCCGGCCTCGAGCACGCCGTTCAGGTTGGCGTCCTCCGAGCCGTCGGTCGCGCCGCCCCGGTCGCTGTCACGGCTCAGCGCCGACGTCTTCGTGGCCCCGCTGTCCCCGTCCGCCGTGCAGTGCTCGGCGTCCGCGTCGGTGCCGGGGCCCTCGCAGGCGAGGCCGAGCTCGGTCCCGTCGTAGAGCCCGTCGTCGTCGCTGTCCACGTCGAGGGGGTGGATGAGCCCGTCTCCGTCCGCGTCGTCCGCCGGGTTCGGCTCCTGCCCGTCCTGCACGCCGTCGTCGTCCGAGTCGGCGTCGTCCGGGTCCGTGCCCAGCGTCTCCTCGAGATCGTCGCTCAGCCCGTCCTCGTCCGCGTCGTCGTTGTCGCCGTCGTCGTCGCCGCGCCCGCGGGTCGGGTCGGTCTCGCCGTTGTCCGCGACGCCGTTCAGGTTGGCGTCCTCGGAGCCGTCGCTCGTGCCGCCGCCGTCCGTGTCCGCGTCGAGCGGCGACGTCTTCGTGGCGCCGGCGTCCTCGTCCGGGGCGCAGCGCCGCGACGGCGCGGTGCCAGGTCCGTTGCAGTCCAGGCCGAGCTCGGTCCCGTCGAAGAGGCCGTCGTTGTCGCTGTCGACGTCGAGCGCGTTGAGGAGCCCGTCGCCGTCCGTGTCGTCCGCCGGGTTCGGCTCGAGCCCGTCGCGGACGCCGTCACCGTCGGTGTCGGCGTCGTTCGGGTCCGTGCCGAGCGAGACCTCGAGAGCATCGCTCAGCCCGTCGTCGTCGGTGTCCGTGTTCTGCGGATCGTCGTCTCCATGACCGGAACGGGGGTCGGTCTCGCCCGCGTCGAGCGCGCCGTTCAGGTTGACGTCCTCGGAGCCGTCGCTCGCGCCGCCGCGATCCGTGTCGGCCTCGAGCGGCGACGTCCTCGTGGCGCCCGCGTCGCCGTCGGCAGCGCAGTCGCCCGCCGTCGCGTCGGTGCCCGGGCCGTCGCAGCCGAGCCCGAGCTCGGTCCCGTCGAAGAGGCCGTCGTTGTCGCTGTCGACGTCGAGCGGGTTGATCAGCCCGTCGCCGTCGTTGTCGTCCGTCGGGTTCGGCTCGTCGCCGTCGCGCACGCCGTCGTCGTCGCTGTCGGCGTCGTTCGGATCGGTGCCGAGCGTCTCCTCGAGATCGTCGCCGAGCCCGTCGTTGTCGGCGTCGGCGCGCTGGTCGTCGGCGCCGTGCCCGGCCGCGGGGTCGGTCTCGCCCGCGTCGAGCACGCCGTTCAGGTTGGCGTCCTCCGAGCCGTCGAGCACGCCGCCGTTGTCGGTGTCCGCGTCGAGCGGGTCGGTCGTCGTCGCTCCGGCATCGCCGTCGGGCGCGCAGTGCCCCGCCCGCGCGTCCGTCCCCGGACCATCGCAGTCCGTCAAGCCGATCTCTGTCGCGTCGAGCAGCCCGTCGTCGTCGCTGTCGACGTCCCGCGCGTTGATGAGGCCATCGCCGTCGGTGTCGCGGTCCCAGAGCTGCTCGTCGCCGTCGCTCACGCCGTCGTCGTCCGTGTCGGCGTCGTTCGGGTCCGTGCCGGCGAAGTTCTCGTCGCCGTCGCTCAGCCCGTCGCCGTCGCTGTCGACGAGGATCTCCGTGGGCGGCGTGCCCGGCTCCGCGCCGTTGCCGTCCGTCGGGTAGTCCTGGGCAGCGCCTCCCGCGGGGCTCCGCCCTGTGATGATGGCCTGGTTCGCGATCTCGCCGCCCGTGCCCGGATCGATGGTCACGCGGAACCGCACCGTCGTGGTCTCGCTGACGCCGAGCGACCCGCCCTGGGCCGCGTCGGCGCCGTCGCCGAGCCGGACGCGGACCGTCCTCGATCCGGCGACGTACTCGCCCTCGTCGTCGCCGGGCGCGTCGGTCATGCCGCCCATGTTCGGGCCCGAGGCGATCTCCAGCGAGCCCGGCACGAAGGTGACCCCGGCGGGCAGCGGGTCGTTCAGCACGACCACCGCGGCGTCGTCATCCCCGGTGTTGGCGACGAGGATCGTGTATTCGAGCGTGTCGCCAGGCGTGACGCCGCCGCCGTTGAGATCGAGGACCGACTTGGTCGACGTGGAGAGATCCGGGAGGCGCGTCGGCACCGACGTGATGAGGCCGCCGAACAGGTAGCTGTCGGCGCCGTTGACGACCGCCCCGACATTGGCCTCCGTGTCGCCGGCCCTGAGCAGGTTGGCCGGCACCTGCGTCACGTCGATGTCGATGCCGCTCATGCTCAGCGGCCCGCCGGTGAGCCTCGGCAGATCGCCCACCGAGGACATCGGCGCGCCGAGGAACGAGCGGGAGCTGTTGAAGAAGTTGTTCGCCGGGTTCTGTGCGTCGAACAGCGCGGTCCCGTTCCACTCGATCGCGTCGCCGGTCGAGCTGTCTCCCTCGTACCCGATGACGCCGACCTTCGCCTGGCCCCCGACCGGGGGGACGACGAACCCCGAGACCTTCCACCGCACCGGCATGCCGGTGATCACCTGATCCAGCCCGTCGAAGACGGCGAGGTTCCGCGCGGGCGCGGTCGTCAGCTCATAAAGCACGACCATCCACCAGCCGGCGAACGCGGCCTGCTGGCTCACGCTGTCCAGATCGGTCCCGTTGGAGATCCCGCTCAGGCGATACGCCCCCGCGCCGCGCGCCTGCACGATCGACGTGACGTTGGCGACGACCTGGGCGTGGGCGAGACCCAAGATCTCCGTCTGGCCCGAGAGCGTACCGGTCACGGTAGAAGTGGGGCCGCTCCGCCGATCCAGGGTCACGGTGAGATCGGCCGAGGTGCCGCTGTCGCGGCTCACCGTCCAGTAGAGGTACGCGTGGGTCACCCGCGCGCCCGCGGGGAGGCTGAGGACCGCGGTGCTGCGGGCAGCCGCGGGATCGACGTTGTTGTTCGCCTCGGCCTGCCCTGCGAGGGGGCTGTCGCCCCACCAGTAGACGTCGGGCGCCGAGTCCTCCAGCGTCTCGGGCGTGCCGCACGTCCCGACCGTGCCCAAAAGCGGCGCGAGCGTGGACTGCGCGCAATCGTGCGCGAGCGTGTTGCCGATGAGGACGAAATCACCCCGCTGCGCCACCTGGACCCGCAGGACTGGAGCCGCGCTCGCGGTCCCAGAGAGCGCCCCGAGCAGCGCGGCGCCGGTGAGCCCCGTGAATGCCAATCGCTTTGTCATCGACGCCTCCAGCCTAGGGCTGCTTCTTTTCCTTCTCGATGATGTTGAACTGGACGCGCCGGTTCTTCTGGCGACCCGCCTCGGTCTTGTTCTCCGCGATCGGGACGTCGGGGCCGTAGCCCTTCGCCTGCAGGCGCTGGGCCGCGACGCCGCGCTCGACGAGCGCCTTCAGCACCGACTCCGCGCGGGCCTGGCTCAGCTTCGTGTTGAACTGGCGCGTGCCGCGGTCGTCCGTGTGGCCCTGGACCTCGATCTTGAGGATCTCCGGGTGGTCCTTGAGCACGCCGGCGACCTCCTCGAGCAGCTCGTTGCTCACCGGACGGATGGTCGCCTTGCCGATGTCGAACTGCACCTGCTGCAGGATGACGATCTCGGTCTCGGTCACCCGGACCGCGACAGGGCACCCGTTCTGCGTCGGATCTTCGTTCGGCTTGCCCTTCTCGTTCGGGCAGGCGTCCTTGTCGTCGCGGATGCCGTCGCCGTCGGTGTCGCCCGGGCAGCCGTTCGTGGCCGGGTCGGTCGTGACGAGTCCGGGCAGATCCGGGCAGGCGTCCGACGCGTCGGGGACCGTGTCCCCATCGCGATCGGGCGGCGGCGGGCACCCGTGCTGCTTCGGGTCGTCGTTCGCCGGGCCGGCCTGCTCCGGGCAGGCGTCGACGTCGTCCGTGATGCCGTCCTTGTCGCGGTCCCCTGGCGGCGGGCAGCCGTTCTTCTTCGGGTCCGGCGAGGCGACGCCGGTCACGGCGGGGCAGGCGTCGACGTCGTCCGTGATGCCGTCGTGGTCCGCGTCCTTGGGCGGCGGACAGCCGTTCTTCGTGCGATCCGGGCTGCGGACGCCCGCGGTGTGCGGGCACGCGTCGTCCACGTCGGCGATGCCGTCGGCGTCCTGGTCCTTCACGGGCGGCTTCACCTCGGGCGAGTAGGCGACCATGGCCACCGCGCGGAACGAGGGCGTGCCGACGCCGGGGGTGAGGCCGGGGCCCACGCCGAGCCCGGCCTCGAAGTCGTCCGCGAAGCGGTAGCGCCCGCCGAGCAGGGCTTCCAGGTTGGTCGTGCGCTGCTGGACGTCGGTGACCGTGATCGCGCCGGTGATCTCGGGGCCGATCTGCAGGCGTCGCTCGTCGTCGAGCAGCAGCCCGACGCCGGCGCCCCAGTGCACCGTCATCCCCTGCTCGACGTTGGCGAACTGCTTCGTGGACCGGAACTCCGGCCCCGCGGCGAGCGACCACACCGCGCGATCCAGGTGGCCGCCGAGGATGAGCTGCGGACCGCCGCGCACGCTGCCGTCGCCCGAATACGCCTTGGGGTCGCCGGTCGGCAGCCACACGTAGCCGCCGAGGGCGAGCTGGAACGGATCGAAGTAGCCGCCGAGGAGCGTCGCGCGCGCGCCGAGCCGGAGATCCCCGAGGGCGCTGCTGGTCGGCGGCGGCAGCAAGGCGCCGGAGGCGGCGCCGCCGTCGCCCGACTGGAGCGCGATGGGCAGATCGATGTTCACGGTGAGGCGCTCCCACAGAGAGAGCGAGGCGCTCAGGTGGAGCAGGAGCTGGCTGCCGACGACCTTGCCGTCGCCGAGCTCCTCGTTCCCCGACAACCGCCGCAACACGAGCGGATCCTGGGCATAATCGCCGAGGAGCATGATGTGGGGTGCGGCGCTTCCTGCCGTGTAGGCGGACTGGACTCCGAACATCCTGTCGCCGGCGGGTGCAGGCTGGAACCTGTCGAGCGCGAAGCCTTCGGGTCTCGCGGGTTCCTGCGCCTCGGCGCGCGCCGCTGCGCCGAGCAGGCACAGCGCCGCCGCGAGCGCGGCCGTCGGATGGGTCCCCTGTGTACGAGCCGGCATGAACGAGGTCGCCTCCCTGCGCGAAGGAACAGCAAGCACGAGGAGTATCGACCGAAACGGCGGCGGCGTTCAACGTTTCACGAGGTTTTTGGGGCGCGCGCCGGCCGATCGGGCCAGCTCGGGCGCGGCGCCCTGCAGCGCGCGGGGGGCGTGGCGTCCTGCGCGGGATCACGGCGCGGCTCGAGCCGGCGTCCGGAGTTTCCTGCGTGGAAGGTCAGGCCCGATGGCGTCGTGAGTTGGCGGTGTGTCACGTCGCACGGCAGGGTTGCTACCAGAGAGCGGCGGCGGTAGAGCGGCCACCTGACCCCGCGGCACGCACTGCTTGCGGTACTCGTTCAGGAGGCACCATGTCCCGCGAACCCAAGAGTTTCGACAACCTCCTCGGCGGCAACGCCAAGGGCCTGAGCGACCTGCAGCTCAAGGCGCACTTCACGCTGTACCAGGGCTACGTGAAGAAGCTCAACGAGATCTGGGAGCAGCTTGGCAAGGCCGACCGCAGCGCGCCGAACTACTCGTACAACGCGTACAGCGAGCTGAAGCGTCGCGAGCCGGTCGCCTTCAACGGCACGGTGCTCCACGAGCTGTACTTCGAGAACATCGGCAACGGCTCGACGCAGCCGAGCGCCCAGTCGAAGAAGCTCATCGAGGCGTCGTTCGGCAGCTTCGACGCCTGGCTGGCCGACGCGAAGGCGTCGCTCCTGAGCGCGCACGGCTGGACGGTGCTCGTGTACGACTACCAGGAGCAGAAGCTCTTCAATAACCTCGTCCGGACCGAGCACGATGTCGGTCTGTTCGCGAACACGCATATCATGGTCGCCATCGACGCCTGGGAGCACGCGTACTTTGCGGACTACCAGACCAAGAAGGCGGACTATGTGGCCAACGTGCTCTCGGGCCTGAACTGGGACGTGATCAACGCGCGCCTCGCGCAGATCGGGCCGCACGCTCAGCAGGGTTAGTCCCTTGGTTGCACGGCGGGGGCGCGCGCCCCCGCCGCCCCACCACCCCGCGAGCCATTTACCCCATGTGCCCCGGCCGCGTTCGTCCTGTAGACTGGGCGCGGCGATGAGCAAGGCCGAGTCGAGCACCCGCGCCGCCGGGGAAGAGAGCCTCATCTACGTGCGCCGGATCCACCGGCGCGACCTGAACCGGGTCTGGGAATTCCTCAAGAAGGTGTTCCGCGACGTCAACCGGGAGACGGTCGAATACCAGCGGCCTCGCTCGAAGAAGCGGTTCCTCGAGGTCTACGAAGAAGAAGGGGTCGAGCAGCTCCTCTTCGAGGTCCGGGCGGCGCATGGTCAGGAGATCGTCGGCTACGCGGAGTGCGCGTTCGAGATCACCGGGACCGATAACTGGATGAACGAGCGCTACTTCACGAAGCACGACATGCGCCCGCTGTTCGTCGAGGAGCTCGCGGTCCACCCCGAGTACCAGGGCCGCGGCGTCGGCGCCTTCATGCTCGAGCAGCTCGAGCACCTCGCGCGCATCCACGGCTGCACCCACCTCGTGCTGGAGGTGGCCGAGAACAACGACGGCGCCCTCAAGTTCTACCGGAAGCGCAGCTTCTACCGGCTCGACGCCGCGATCTTCATGGCGAAGAAGGTCGCTGTCGACGCGGAGCTCCTGCCGCCTCGGGCGCTCAAGAAGCCCCGCAACCCGGAGGCGCTCGGCGCGCCCGCGAAGCCGAAGCGAGCGCCGCGGCGGACGCTGAAGGCGCGCGGCGGCGAGAAGAGGTCGAGCGCCCCGCCGCCGGCGTCGCGCCCGCGGCCGGCGTCGCGCCCGCCGGGCCCCGCGACGGACGAGGCGATCGATCCGCTCGACGAGGCGGAGAACGACGGCGGCGGCGACCCGCCGTGAGCGCGAGGGCGGCGAGGCGCCCTCGCCACGGCGGGTGAGGGCGGGTCAGATCGTGCCGTGCTGGCGCAGGGTCGCCGGCAAGGACAGCGCGTGATCGATGCAGGCGCGGATGTCGTCGAAGCTCGACAGGCCGTACCAGAACACCGTCCAGTTCTCGTTGCGGTAGCTGCCCTCGGCCTGCTGGAAATACCAGGGGTTGATCTCGTTGCCGTTCCGGGCGCGCCAGAACAGCTTCGGGTTCTCGCTCTTCATCCGCGTCCAGAGCGAGCCGCCGATCCCCACGCCCTGCGCCTCCGAGGTCACCGCGAACTTGTCGAGGTACGGAGTGAGCGGGGCCCTCCCGCCCGGGTCGAGCGTGAGGATCGCCGTCGCCCGGTAGGAGTCGGACAGGTAGATGCGATAGAAAGGCTTCTTGTCGAAGTAGTGCTCGTCGAGCTTCCGCAGGAAGCACGCCTCGAGCAGATCGCGAAGCCGGTCGCGGTCGATGCCGTCCAGCGTGTCGTGCCGGAGGATCCGCTCGCCGCGGCGGACGAGCGTGCCAGAGCCCGTGTGCGTGAAGAGCTCCTTCGCCAGGTGATCCGGCGATGTGATCGAGACCGAGGAGGTCGCCGGCAGCCCGTCGAGCAGGAGCTTGATCTCCTGCAGCTTGAGGCGCATGCCGCCGTTCAGCGAGGGCTGGGCCATGAGGCCCGCGAAATCCTCCTCGAGGTTGATGGCCGAGATGATGCGCCCGTGCTCGTCGAGGAGGCCGCCCGTGCTCGTGAGGAAGATCATCTTGAACGGCTGCGTGGCGAGCGCGAGCTCGCGCGCGGCGACGTCGGCGTTGATGTTGAGGATCTGCCCGCCCGGCGTCTCCCCGAGGCAGGCCAGGATCGGCAGGTGCCCGGCGCGGAGGCTGGACCTCACCGCGTCGACATGGACGCGCTCCACCTTGCCCACCAGCCCGAGGCGCGGCTCGTCGAGCAGCGACGCCTCGAAGACGCCCGCCGTGATCGGCCGCGTGCGCGTGCCCATCTCCTCGAGCGCCTCGACGAGCCGCAGGTTCTCGCGGAGGAAGACGCGGCGGGCGATCTCCAGGATGCGGGGCGTCGTGACGCGCAGGCCATTGACCCGCTCCGTCGGGATGCCCGCCTGGGCGAGCGCCCGATCGAGCTGCGGCCCCGCGCCATGGATGACGACGGGGTACAGCCCGACCTGGTTGAGGAACACGAGCGAGGTCGCGAGCGCCTCGAGGTCCTCGTCGAGGATGGCGCCGCCGACCTTGATGATCGCAAACTTCTGCTGATCGACGGCCGCGTACTGCTTCAGGTACTGCTCGACCTCCTTGCGGCTGCCGAGGTTCCTGAGCAGGCGGACGATGACGTCTTGCGTCGAGCCCATCGTTGTCACCACCCGTTGGCCAGCACGTCCATCACGGCCTTCTGGACATGCAGCCGATTCTCTGCCTCGTCGATGACCATCGATGCAGGCGAGTCGATCACCGCGTCCGTGACCTTCACGTTGCGCCGGACCGGCAGGCAGTGGGAGAAGAGCCCCCCCGCGGTGAGCGACATCTTCTGCTCATCGACGATGAAGTGCTTGTTCCTGTCGCGGATGGGCTTCTCCTGCTCCCAGCGGCCGAAGTAGGGAATCGCGCCCCAGCTCTTCGCGTACACGACGTGGGCGCCCTCGTAGGCGGACTTGATGTCGTAGGTGATCGAGAGCTTCTGCCCGTTGCCTTCGGCGCTCTTCCTGGCTGCGTCGAGGTAGCGCGCGTCGAGGTGGTACTCCTCGCTGGGGCAGAGAAGGGTGACGTCCATGCCGAGCTTGGACGCGATGAGGACGGCCGAGTTGGCGACCGCGGTGTTGAGCGGGCGCGGGTGATACGTCCAGGTGAGGACGAACTTCTTGCCGTCGAGGCGGCCGAGGCGCTCCTTCATGGCGAGCGCGAGCGCGAGCTCCTGGCAGGGGTGGGTGATGGTCTCCAGGTTGACGACCGGCACGGTGGCGTGGCGGGCGAAGCCCTGGAGCACCTTGTCCTGGCGATCGTCCTCCCAGCGCTGGAACTTGGGGAACGCGCGCACGCCGATGAGGTCGGCGTAGCGGGAGAGCACGCGGGCGACCTCCTGGATGTGCTCCTCCGGCTCGCCATCCATCGCGATGCCTTCCTCGAACTCGATGGGCCAGGCGCTCCGGCCAGGCTCGAGCACGACGGCGTGGCCGCCGAGCTCGCGGATGCCGACGTCGAAGGAGGTGCGCGTCCTCAGCGATGGGTTGAAGAAGACGAGCGCGATGGTGCGATCCTTGAGGCGCGGCTCGATCGGCCGCCGCTTGAAGCGCTGCGCGCGCTCGAGGAGGCCCTCGATCTCTGCGCGGGTGTAGTCCATCGTGGTCAGGAAGTGCCGCATCGGATGCCTCCTCGTTTGAACGGCGCGGAGCGGGCGTTCGCATTGGAGCAAGCCTGGCCGTGATGTCAACGCCGCTCATGGGCGCGCCGCGCGCGGGCGATTCAAGCGGCGGCCCCTCGCCCCCGGCGGGCCGGGATCGCTGCGCGACGCGTCGTCCAGCGGCGGGCTGATGCGCTCCGCGGCCAGCCCGCGATGGTGCGCTCTCCTCTGCGGTGCCCGACGACACGGGCGGGCCGCGATGTCAGTTGTTGCGCGGACCCATGATGCGTGTGTGTCGCGAGCGCGCTTCGGCGCTCGTCGGCGTCGTTCGTTGCATCGTTCGTTGCGTCGTTCGTGCCTCACGCGTCCGACGTCGGCCGGCCGCACCACGCCTGGAGGGGGCTCCGGCAGCGTCGGGGATATCACGATTGAAGTCGCTGGTTTCAGGAACGAAAGAAGTACGTCGATCCCCTAGGGAAAACGCGCGGAAGGTGAGGGGACATGCCTTGGCCCGCATCCTGCTAATCAGGTAGGGCAGAGCGCCCGTGACGGTCTCCCCCCCACCGTCGAATGGGCGCTCTTTTTTTTGTGCTTTGCGGTGGCGTGAAGGAGCGGGTGTTCCCGTGACGCTGGTCGTGATCCTCACGGTGCGGTGCGAGGCGCTCGACGCGTTCCGCGCGTACGAGAGGAGGGCGGCGGCCGTGATGGCGCGGTACGGCGGCGCGATCGAGCGGACCGTGGTGACCGCGCCCGACGGCGCTGGGCTCACCTTCAAGGAGATTCACATCGTCACCTTTCCGGACGAACACGCCTTCTCGGCGTATCGCCGCGATGCCGAGCTCGGGGCGGTGGCGCATCTGCGGGACGCGTCGGTCGTCCACACAGAGATCCTGCCTGGAGAAGAGGGGCCGGACTACCACGCCGGCCCTGCCTGACCGGCGCCGCGGTACGGCGCTGCGTCACGTCTCGAGGACGTTGCCGCTCTCGGCTCGCGCGGGCGGTTCGGCGACGCAGGCGGTGGCGACGCGCCGGAACCCGACCCGCTCATAGACGCGCGCGACGTGGTCGTTCTGCGCGGACAGGAACACGGTGCGGCTGCCGGCGTCCAGGGCGTGGCGGGCCAGGACCGCGGTGACCGCGGCGGCGAGGCCGCGCCGCCGGGCGGCCGGCAGCGTCCCCACGCCGACGATCTCGGCGACGTCCCGCACGTGCTGGTAGCTGCCGATGCAGAGCGGACCAGCGAGCGCTCCCTCGCGGCCCCGAGCGGCCGCGTGCACGAGCGTCCCCTCGATCAGCGACGCGTGCCATGCGGCCGCCTGTCCCGCCGGGAGCACGGCCGCGGCGGCCTCCCGCTCGGCCGGTCCCGCAGAACCGACCGCGGTGTCGAGCGCGCCGAAGGCGACGTGCGCGACGGCCTGCACGGCGGCGAGATCCGGGTCCTGGGCGGTGAGGATCGAGAGCGAGACGTCCTCTGGCAAAGGCGTCTGGTGGGGCTCGCCGCAGAGCACGAGCAGCGGGCAGCGCCGGACGTGCAGGCCGGCCGCCTCGGCCGTGGCGTCGAGCCCAGGGGTGGTCTCCAGCACCCACTCGAACGCTTCCGGGATCGAGAGCTGCCGCTGGCGCGCGCGCACCGCGGCCACGTCCTCGACCGATACGGGGCCGGGATGGCCGAGGGCGGGGCGGGCATAGTAGGGCCAGCCGTCGCCGCGGCGAACGAAGAGCGTCAGCGGTCCGTGATCCTCTGCGTCAGCGCGCCAGCGAGGGACGGCATCGTAAAACCGCTCGATGACGGCGAGGAGAGCGCTCACGGGCCGCGATTGTGTCACGGGATGCGCGCCGGTGCGAGGAACGCCGGGCCCCTCGGAGAGGCTTTTCCGTGCTGGCGCCGAGCGTCGCCGGCGCCCGCCGGACATCGCGCGTCGAGGGGGGCCGACTTCCGCCGCTCGGGTGTAGACTCGTCCTATGCACCGACGTGGCTTGTGCGCGACCTGCGCCGCCCTCGCGCTCGCGACGCTCTACACCATCGGCTGCGGTCCCTCGCCAGCTCGGCTGTCGTCTGGGGCCGCCGCCCCGGTCGAGCTCGTGCTTCCGCCCGCGCGCCCTGGCGCGCCCGAGCCCAGGCTGGCGGCGGATGAGCCGGAGTCCCGGAGGGACGAGACACAGCGCCTGCCCTTCGTGGGCACGTGGGTCAGCGAGGACGACGGCTCGCTCCTCGAGCTGAGCGCGACGAGCTTCCACCTCCGCTTTCCGTACATGGGCGCTCCGCGTGACCTCTACGCGCGCGTCACCTCGTACGACACCGAGCGTGGCCACATCGCGCTCGAGTACACCCGCATCCTGCAGGATGGAGTCGAGGAGCCCATCGAGGAGCCCGTCGTGTACATGCGCTACGAGATCCGCGACGGCGGCCTGTACAAGCACGTCGACGCCGAGGATTTCCCCACCGCCGTGGACGACGAGCGGTTCGTGCGGACCCCCGGCCGGCGGTGAGCGCCCGCCGGACCCCGGCGCCCACGACCCGCTGCGTGACATGTCACGGTCCGTGGCGTGACATGTCACGGTCCGTGGCGTGACATGTCACGACGTTGCAGCTGCTCGCGCGGGCAGCGCTCCGGCTTCTGGCGCGACGCGAGGAGCTCGCATCGGGCTGGATTTCTCGTGTCGAGGAGCTGCGCCGGTCCGGGCTCGGGGGCTCGGTGACGACGTTGAAGCAGAGGGGGCCGGGCTGGCATCTCTGTTGCGAAGCGCCCCTGCGGCGACGATGAGCCGGGCGAGGGAATGCGCTGCTGAAGAGGCGATTCGCCTCCACTCCTCTGGCTGGGTGAACCAGCGCAGCATGAGCTCCGCGGTCCCCCCGATGAATGTCGAGACGCCGTACTCATACGCTTTACACATGGAGAGTGGCACGATGAGCCGAACTTATGCCGCGGTGGGGTGTCTATTCGCTTCGATGGTCGCGATGGCCGCCACGGGTTGCGCCGTGGAGATGCAGGACGATCAGGTCGACGGGGTCGATCCGGGCGACGAGGACGTCGCCGAGGTGGAGCAGGCGTACAGCGAGGCGACGTGCGCCACCGTCGCTCCGGTGACGACCTATATCGGTGGATACAACTACTACTCGCCGCAGACGTACACCACGACGGGCTGCTACAAGAGCCAGGCGGTCGACGTCGTCGGCTACGAGGCCGGTTTCCCTGCGGCGCCCGGTCCCAACCACGAGCTGAATACGTACGTGGATTGGGCGGACACCCTGCCGACGGACCCGGAGGCGTGCCGCGATCTGTACATGGCTGCTACCCTGTACCACGAGGATGACGGGGTGATGGTCCCCGTGGAGATGGCGCAGAGACGCGGCCAGTACGTCGCCGGCAGCGGCTGCAACGTCGGTCTCAGCCATGGACTCAAGTTCTATACGCCCTTTGTGGCCACCCACAGCTACCGCGTCGTCGCCACCGCCCGAACCGGCAATGGCAGCGCCTTCCCGACGCGGAAGTTCAGGATCCGTACGGTGTGGGAGCCGAACTGAGCCGCCTATCGCAGGCGCTTGGCGCTGGCGCCCCTCACACCCTGAGCACCACCCTTCTCGCCCTCTCGCCCGTCGCCTTCGCGATCGCCTGAACGTAGAGCCTCACCTGCTCGCGCTGGCGGCCTCGATGGCCAGAACTTCGCCGCGGCGCCCAGGAGCCTCACGAGCCCTCGGTCGTGATCCGCGTGTGGGGGGTGAGGCCTACGAATTCGATTCGGAATCCGCTCGGGTCCCGCGTCTCGGCCGCGAGCTTCGCGAGGAGCTCCCGGACCGGATCGCCCGACCCGCATGCAGCTCCGGCTTCGGGGTCGCGGCAGCCGTCCACAATCCCGACGGAACCGTCGGAGAGGCCTGATGCCCCCGGCTCACCTGTCGCCGCTCTCGCCCCGCTCCGGCTCGTCGTCGTCCAGGAGCGGCGCCACCTCGGCCCACAGCGCATCCAGATCGAGCTCCAGCCCGTCCAGCCCCGGTACGCGCACCTTCCCTTCCGAGGCGGGCAACCGCTGCACGTAGTACCCGTCAGGGCCGAGCTCGTACAGCTCGACGAGCTGCGCGTCCGGATCCACGAGCCAGTACCAGCGCACCCCGAAGCGGGCGTACTCGCGGGTCTTCTCCATCCGGTCGCGCCGCACGTCGCGCGGCCGCTGCGAGAGCACCTCGACCACCACGGTCGGGGGGATCCGGGAGAGCGCATCGCGGCCGCGGAGAGGCGCGCCCGGGGCGTACATGCACACGTCGGCCTTGCGCCCGCGTCGCGCCGAGACACCGAGCTTGTACTCCGAGCCGAACACCCAGCCGCCCCGCGGTCGGGCCCATCCGCGCAGCACCTCGATCAGCCAGCTGACCACCGCCTCGTGCAGCGTCGTCGGCACCTCTTCCTCCACGAGACGACCGTCCAGGAGCTCACCCGGCTGGTCCTCCTCCATGTCGGCCCATTGCTCCAGCGTCATCGGCTCAGGTCGGAGGATCTCCGCTGTCGCTGTCGAACCCATGGCACCCATCGTACCACCGCACGGGCTCCCTGCGACGCGCCACCCACGGGCTTCCCTCTGCGTCCGGCGGCGCCCCTCACACCCTGAGCACGACCCCTCTCGCCCTCTCGCCCGTCGCCTCGGCGATCGCTCGTACGTAGAGGCGCACCTGCGCCTCCTGCGCCGCGTGCGCCGTGCCCGCGTCGGAGCCCGTCTTGAAATCGACCACGGTCCAGATCCCCACGTCGCCCACGCTCTCGCGGAACGAGAGGTCGACGATGCCCTCGGCGATCGTCCCGTCCTCGAGCCGCAGGAGCAGCGGCGTCTCCCGCTCGCACGCGCCGCGGGCCGCGCTCTCCGCTGCGCGCCGGAGCAGCGGGTGATCGAGCGCCGCCACCGCCGCCGAGACCGCCGCGTCGACCTCCTCGGCCGGCGCCCCGAGCATCCGCGCCTGCGCCGCTGCCACCGTCCGCACCTCGTCCTCGCCCGCCCGGAGGTCCACCTCGGCCAGCACCGCGTGCACCAGCGTCCCGAACCGCTTGCCGTAGGGCCGGCCCTCGCGCGCGATCTCCGTCTGCTCGAACGAGATCACCGGCAGCGCGTCCGCCCGCTCTCCCCGCGCCGCCCCGCTGCCGCTCGTCTGCGCATCCGCCGCCGCTGCCGCATCCGCCGCCTCGTGGCTGATCTCCGTCGCGGTCTTCACGCGGAACGCCGCCACCGCGCCGTCCACGATCGCCCGCTGCCGCGCCTCCAACCACACCTCGTGCCCGCGCTGCCCGAGCTCTCCTCCGAGCACGGCGCTCGCCGTCGCCCCGCCGCTCCCGAGGACCCCGGCGCCGCTCGCTGGCCCGGCGCCCGCCGCCGCCACGCCCGCCGTCGCGCCGCCCGCGTCCGCCTGCAGGATCCGCTGCTGGCGCAGCCCCGCCTCCGGCTCGCGATCCAGATCCAGCGCGCCAGGATCCCACCACACAACGCGGTGCGAGCCCGCCATCGGCGCGTGCTCCCCCGGCGCGACCGCGTCCCGCTCGTCGGCCTCGCACCGCGCCGGGCGCTCCAGCACCGTGTCGGTCCCGAACGGAGGGCAGCCGAGGTCCTCGCAACGCCGAGGGCTCCGTCGCTCGCGCGGCGCCGGGTAGAGCACGGGGTGCAGCACGTCGAGCCAGCCGTCGCTCGTGCCGTCGCCCGGGCGCGCGTCGCCCACCGCGGGCACGACCAAGAGCTCGCGCGCCCGCGTCGCCGCCACGTACGCGAGCCGCACCGCCTCCTCGCGATCGCGGCGCAGCACCTCGTCGCGGCGCTCGACGAGCTCCGCGGGCACGCAGCCGGCGATCGGCTCCGCCCACAGGCCGAGCTCCGGATCCACGTGCCGCGACGGGAGCTGGTGCACCGCCGGCGACGCCGGATCGGCCAGGATCACCACCGGGAACTCGAGCCCCTTGGCCCGGTGCACCGTCATGATCCGCACCCCCTCCGTCCCCTCCTCGACGACCGGCGCCTCCGCGACCTCGCCCCGCTCGGCGTCGAGCTCGAGCCGCTCCACGAACGCGCGGAACGACGTCGCGCCGGCCGCCTCGAAGCGCCGCCCGAGATCCATCACCCGCAGCACGTTCGCGAGCGCTTGCTCCCCCGTCGGCCAGATCGCGATGCCCGCGTGCGCGCGCGTCTCGTCGAGGAGCCCGCCGAGGGTGTCCGCGATCGGCCGCCGGTTGCGCTCGCGGTGCAGCCTGCCGAGCACCGCGAGCGCCTCCGCGACCTCGCGGAGCGGCCGCGCGCCGCCCTCCACCGCGAGATCGAGCGCCCCGTCATCGGGCGGCTGAAACAGCGGGTGCAAGCGCCGGAACCGGTCGCGGTAGAGCAGGAGCACGTCGTCCGTCAGCGCGAAGAGGGGCCCGCGCAGCGTCGCGTAGACGCTGAGCTCGTCGTCCGGCCACTCGATCGCGAGCAGCGCGCTCCGCACCGCCATCACCTCCTCGCGATCGTGGAACGACCGCCCGCCCACGAGCACGTGCGGGATCCGCCGCGCCTCGAGCGCCCGCACGTAGGCGCGGGTCGCGTCCTCCCCGAACGTCTGGAACCGCTTGAACAAAAGGCAGATGTGCCGCGCCTCGAGCGGCACCCGCTGGCCCGGGCGCTCGCGCTCCGTCACCGTCCAGCGCCGCGCGCCGCCACCGTCCAGCGCCGCGCCGGCGCCGCCGTGGATGAGGTGGTGGACGAAGGCGCCGACCGCGTCCGGGATCGACTGCCGCACACGGAAATCGGAGATCTTGCCGAAGTCGCCGTAAGGCCGCGGCACCGGGAGCGCGATGACCGTCGGCTGCTCCGGCGGATCGTCCCGGAACCGCTCGAGCGCGACGTACCGCGCCTGGGTCGCCGCGCGCTCGCCCTCGGCGGTGCCTCCCTGCATCAGCGGCGCGAACGCCGCGTTGACGGCCTCCTGGATCGATGGGGCGCTGCGGAAGCTCGTCGACAGGTACAGGACGCTCGCGCCGCACGCGACGAGCCGGGCCTTGGTCGCCTCGTAGAGCGCGACCTCGGCGCGGCGGAAGCGGTAGATCGACTGCTTCGGATCGCCGACCACGAAGAGCTTGCCGGGCACCGGGCGCGCCCGCGTCCAGTCGGCCTCGGAGAGGTCGTCGGCCGCGAGCAGGAGCAGGATCTCCGCCTGGAGCGGGTCGGTGTCCTGGAACTCGTCGACGAAGAGGTGCGAGAAGCGGAGGTTGAGCTCCTCGCGCACGCCGCGGCTCGATCGGAGGAGGTCCCGGGCGCAGAGGAGCAGGTCGAGGAAGTCGAGCTTGCCTGCGCGGGCCTTGAGCGCGTCGTACGCCTCGATCGGCGGCCGGAGCTCGCGCGAGAGGCAGGCGGCGAGATCGGCGCTCGCGGCCGTGAGCACGGCGTCGAGCTCGACCTTCACGCGGTCGCGCTGCGCGAGCACCTCGGCGCGCGTGAGATCGCCGCCGAACGCCTTGCCTGAGCCCTTCCAGCGCCATTCCTTCCAGCGCGCGACGTCGCCGAGCTCGGCCTCCAGGCCGTCGTGGTCGCGCCCGCCCGTCACCTCCTCGCGGCGCCGGAGCTCCGCGAGGTAGCGGTCGAGGTTCCGGAGGCTCTGCGCGAGGTAGTCGCCCTCTCGGTCGGCCTCGGCGCCCAGGTCCGCGAGCGCCGCGAGGCGGTCCAGGATCTCGTCGATGGCGCGCTCGCGGTCGAACGGATCGCGCCGCCAGGGGCGCGTGAAGTCGCGGTGCTCGGCGAGCCTCCACGCCGCGCTCCGGAGCAGGTCGCGCGGGCCCTGCGCGCCGTCGCGCGGGCGCCGGCGCAGGATCCGCCGCACGCCTTCGGGTGGATCGTTCAGGGTGCGCTGGAACCAGGCGTCGAAGGCCTGGTCGAAGAGCGCCTCGGCCTGATCCGCGGCCGCCACCTGGAACAGCGGGTCGACGCGCGCCTCGACCGGCCACTCGCGCAGGAGGTCGGCGCAGAAGGAGTGGATGGTCCCGATGCGCGCCGCCTCCAGGTGCGCGAGCGCCTCGTCGAGCCGCGCGCGCTCCGCCGGGCCTGCGCCCGGGTCGCTGCGCGCCCGCTCGATCTCGGCCCGGAGGCGCAGCTTCATCTCGCCGGCCGCCTTCTCCGTGAAGGTCACCGCGACGATGCGATCGAGCGTCCCGCCGCCCTCCTCGGGCGCCCTCCGCAGCACGGCGACGATCCGCGACACGAGCGCGGTGGTCTTGCCGGTGCCCGCGGCGGCCTCGACGACGAGCGTCGTCCGCAGATCGTCGCGGATGCGGCGGCGAGCGGGCTCATCCGCGAGCTCCCGCGCGCCGCGCGGCCGGGTCGCGTCGGCGGTCACGCGCGCCTCCGCGCGGGCTCGTGGCGCTGCCCGGGGGCGCGCGGCAGGAGCGCGCCGGCCAGGCTCGGGGAGGGGAGGAGGACGTGCCGCACTGGGTCGCGTGGGGAGGCTGTCGGGGGGAAGTAAGGTGGCTCAGATCGGCGTCGAAGGAAACGCTGCCGTGCCCGGCGGAAAGGCGGTCCGTTTTCCGGACGGGCTCATGTAGCCGCTGGGCGTGGATGTTCTTGTGCTAGCAGCAGGGGGAGCTGATCCATGCGCCTCGAGTCGATGAGCCCTGGAGCGCGGTGGGCGTACGCGCTCAAACCCGCGAGCTGGCCCAAGGTGCTCGTCCCGGCCGCCTACGGGCACGCGGTGGGCGCGGCCGTCGCCGGCGGGCTGTCCGCGGGGGCCCTCGCCTTCGGCGCGCTGTGGATGATGGCCGACGTCGCCTTCGTCGTGCTCCTGAACGACTGGGGCGATCGCGAGGTGGACGCCCTCAAGCGGCGCATGTTCCCGGATGGCTGCTCGCCGAAGACCATCCCGGACGGCATCCTTCCCGCCAAGGCCCTCCTGCTCGCCGGGCTCGGGGCCGGTGTCTCCGCCTTGCTCATGGCCTGGGGGGCGGGCGTCGCGCTCGATCGCCCGCTGCTGTTTCCCCTGGCCGCGCTCGGCCAGCTCGTCTTCGTCGCGTACACGCTGCCGCCGATCAGGCTCAACTACCGCGGCGGCGGCGAGCTCCTCGAGATGGCCGGCGTCGGCGGCGTGCTCCCCGTGCTGCACGCGTATGCCCAGTGCGGCGTGCTGGCGCCGGGGTGGCTCGTGGCGCTCCTGCCGGGGTTGCTCCTGCTCGCGCTGGCGAGCGCGCTCGCCAGCGGGCTGTCCGACGAGCAGAGCGACCGCGCCGGCGGCAAGCGCACCGTGGCCGCGCTGCTCGGCAATGCGGCCACCCGCCGGGTCATCGAGGCCCTCGCCGGCCTCGGCCCGCTCCTCTGGCTCGCGGCGTCCCTCCTCGCCGAGGACGCGCCGCCGCTCTGGTCGGTCGCGCCGGCGGCGGCCGTGGCGCTCTTCTTCAGGGCGCGGCTCCTCGAGAAGAGCCCCGAGGCGGTGACGAACGCCTTCGCCGCGCAGGCGGCCTACAAGCGCGAGCTCCACCGCGCGATCCAGTGGGGCATCGCCGCCCTGTCGGCGGCCGTGCTCGCCGCCGGGCTCCGCGCCGGGGGAGGGCCGACATGACGGGCGTCGCGGTCATCCCCCCGGAGGAGCGCGACGCGCTCGCGCGCCTCACGCCCCTCCTGGGCGCGCGGGCCTCGGTCGCGCCGGACCGGCCGTGCGCGCCCACCCCCGTCGCCCTGGTCGAGCAGATCGCGAACGGCAGCGAGGACGCCGAGCGGGCGCGCGCCTTTGCCCGCGGGCTCGGCGAGGTGATCTGCGCGGTCGCCGACAACTTCCCCGACAACATCTTCTGGGATCTCGACTACCTGGCCTGCTGCCTGTGGCAGGCCGGGAGCGCGCCCGCGATCGGCGACTTCGCCCGCCGCGTTGTGTCGCTCTGCCTGGGCTTCGGCAACAAGTCGAAGCTGCGCTTCCGCTACGCGCACGACTTCCTCTACGGCTACGACTGGGCTCGCTGGGTGATGCGCAAGCCGGAGGAGCGCGCGGGCATCGGGCCCTTCGACGTCTCGTTCTTCGACTACCTCGACGGCCGGCAGCGGGCGCTCGTCGAGCTCGTGGCCAGCAACGACCGCAAGTACTCGCAGCTGAACGGCCGGGAGTACCGCAACCCCTTCTCGTTCATCCGCGAGCCGCCCGAGGAGTCGCAGCTCCACTGCCTGCTCGCCCAGGTCGACCTGATCCCGCTCAAGGCCTGGCGCCTCGACGGCGAGCGCCGCTGGGACCTCCCCTTCACCGATCTGCGCGCCAAGCTGGCCGATCGCCTCGGCCTGTCGCGGGGCGAGGGGCGATGAGCGTCCGGCCGGGCGCGCTTCGGGCGTGGCTCGATGCGTCTCGGCTGGCCTCGCAGCCGAGCATCGCCCTCCCGCTGCTGCTCGGGCAGCTCGTCGGCGCGCGGGCCGCCGGCCGACCGCTCGACGTGGGGACGCTCGCGGCGGTCCAGCTGTTCGGCCTGCTGGACCAGCTCTTCATCGTCTACGCGAACGACGTCGCCGACCAGGAGACCGATCGCCGCAACCGGACCGCCACGCCCTTCTCGGGCGGCTCGCGCGTGCTGGTCGAGGGGCGCCTCTCGCCCCGCGCGCTCGGCGCCGCGGCCGTCGCCAGCGCCGCGGCGCTCGTGGCCGTCTCGGCGGCGCTCGCCGCGGCGCTGGCGACGGCCGCCGCGCCGCTGCTCGTGCTCCTGGCGATCGCGGCGCTCGTGCTGCTCTGGGCCTACAGCTACCCGCCGCTTCGCCTGTCGTACCGCGGCGGCGGGGAGCTGCTCCAGATGGTCGGCGTCGGCGCGGTCTTGCCGCTCTACGGCTACATCGCCCAGGGGGGCGACCCGGCGCGCTTCCCGTTCGCGCTGCTCGCGTTCCTGCTGCCGAGCCACCTCGGCTGCGCGATCGCCACCGCGCTCCCGGACGAGCCCTCGGATCGCGCGAGCGGCAAGCGGACGCTGCCCGCGCGCGTGGGCGGAGAGCGGGCGGCTCGGTGTGTGGTCCTCCTGAACGGGCTCTCGCTCGCGCTCGCGCCGGTCGGCCTGGGCGCTGTGGGCCTGAGCCCGGGGGCGGGCCTGCTCGCGCCGGCGGCGGCGGCGCTCGTCGTGCTGCTGGCCCGGCCAGCGCCGCCGGGCTCGCGCCTGCTGCTGGTCCGGGTCGCGGCGGCGGGCGCGGCGACGCTGTCGCTGGTCGGCTCGACCGTCATCGCCCTCGCCGCGCGCTGAGGAGCGAGGGCGCGATGTCGCACGAGTTCCTGCTGCTCTCGTTGCTCTTCCTCCTGCCAGGAGGCGTCATCTGGCTCGCGCGCCCGGATCTGCGCCCCCTGATGAAGCGGATGGCGCTCGCCTCGCTGCCGTTCGCGGCGACCGAGCGGCTGTTCTACCCGAGGTACTGGGCTCCGAAGTTCGTGTTCGACCTGGCCGATCGGATCGGGTTCGGCATCGAGGACGTGCTGTTCGTCGTCGGGCTCAGCGGATTCTCCTCGACCGTCTATGCCGTTGTGTTCCGCCGCGCGCCGGTGCCCTGCGCGGCGCAGGGCGCGCCGCGCGCGCGACCGTGGTTCCGCGCGGGGGCGCGACCGTGGTTGCGGGCCGCGGCGGTGATCGCGCTCGCGCTCGCCGCGGCCTGGGCGCTGGTCGCGGCGGGGGTGCCCGTCCTCTACGCCGCGGTGGCGACGATGGCGGCGTTCGCGGCGGCGCTCGTCGGGGCGCGCCGCGATCTGCTCGTGCCGGGCCTGCTCGGAGCGCTCCTGTCGGCGGCGCTCTACCTCGGCCTGTGCCTCGTCTTCGCGGCGCTCGTGCCCGGCGTGTTCGAGCGCACGTGGCGGCCCAGCGTGCTGCTGCCGGGGAGGGCGCTGCTCGGCGTGCCGCTCGACGAGGTCCTCTACGGGCTCGGCGCGGGCTTCGCGGCCACGGTGTTCCCGGCGTGGGCGTTCGGGTTCAGGTACGCGAAGGCGCCTCCGGTCGGGTCGCGCGCGGGCTGACGCCGGGGCCGCGCAACGCCGGGGAGGCGCCGTCCTGGAACGCCGACGCGCCGGGAGCGCCAGGGGGTCGTGCTTCCCCTGGCGCTCCCGGCGCCTTCGTCATTCGATCGGAGCGGCGGCGCTCCAGGGCACGGGCGGCGGCGTTTCGCTCGCGAAACCTCCCGCGGTCGGGGGGATCGCCCGCGTCCGTCGCGTCACGGCAGCATCAGGACGCACTCGGTCCGGCAGACCGGGCCGCCGGCGCCTCCGCCGCTCGGCTCCTCGCAGATCGTCCGGATGATCGCGCCGGGGGGGCAGGTGGCTCCCTCCACGCACTCGAGCCAGCAATCGCCGGGCGGGTACGCGTCGGCGCCGCCCATGCCGGTGCCGGTGCTGCTGCTGCTGCTGCTCTCGCCGGAGCAGACCTTCTGCTCGATCATGCCCGGGGGGCAGTAGGGCTCGACGGGCACGCACTCGGTCCAGCAATCGCCGGGGTAGGGCATGGCGCCCGCGCCGGTGCCGGTGCTGCCGGAGCTGCCGACAGAGACGGAGCTGCCGCCGCCGCAGACGGTCTGCGGGATGCTGTTCGGCGGGCAGTAGGGCTCGGTGGGCACGCACTCGGTCCAGCAACCGCCGCCGGGGTAGGGCATGCCGCCCATGCCGGTGCCGCTGCTGCTCGTGCCGGGCACGGGCTCGCCGTCTTCGCAGATGGTCTGCTGGGTCGTGCCCGGCGGGCAGTAGGGCTCGACAGGCACGCACTCGGTCCAGCAGTACTCCTGGCCGGGGTACGGGCTGGCGCCGCCGGCGCCGCCGGCGCCGCCGTAGCCGGTGCCGGTGCTGCCCGAGCTGCCGACCGAGACGGCGCTGCCGCTGCAGACGGTCTGCGGGATGCTGTTCGGCGGGCAGTAGGGCTCGGTGGGCACGCAGTCGGTCCAGCAGCTGCCGCCGGGGGGGCGCGGCGCGGCGAAGCCCGGATCGGAGCCGCCGATGCCCCCGCCAGCGCCGCCAGCGCCGCCGGCGCCGCCAGCGCCGCCGGTGCCCGCCCAGCCGCCCGAGCCGCCCGAGCCGCCGACGCCGACGCTGCTGCTGGTCACGGAGGAGCCGCCGTCGCAGTAAGTCTGCGGGGTGGTGCCGGGCGGGCAGTAGGGCTCGGTGGGCACGCACTCGGTCCAGCAGCCGCCGCCGGGGTACGGCCGGCTCGCGCCCGCATCGGCGCCGGCAGTGCCCGCCCAGCCACCCGAGCCGCCGACGCCGGCGCTGCTGCTGGTAACGGTGGTGCCTTCGTCGCAGAAGGTCTGCAGGGTGCTGCCCGGCGGGCAATAGGGCCCGACGGGCACACACTCGGTCCAGCACGGCTCGGACGGCATCGGCATGCCGCCAGCGTCCCAGCCACCGGTGCCGCCGACGCCGACGCCGACCGTGGTGGTGCCGCCGCACACGGTCTGCTCGATCGTGCCCGGCGGGCAGTACGGCCGCGGCGGGATGCACTCGGTCCAGCACTGGCCCGGATCGACGGGGATGGCGGTGCCGCCGGCGAAGCCACCCTGGCCCGAAGAGGCGGTGCCGCCGCTGCAGATGGTCTGCTCGCTCCAGTCAGGAGGACAGATGCTGTCGGGCACACACTGCTCCTCGCACATCTCGCCGATCTCGCACGGTGAACAGACCGTCTCCCAGTGAAAGCCAGGTCCGCAGTCGGGCTCTGGCGGCGGTGATGGCTCGTCCACGCCCCCACAGCCCTGCCCCTTGGCGCCGGTGAGCACAACGAGCGCGGAGAGCGCAATCAGACCCTGGAGAGAGGAGCGAGCGGCTGACGAACGCGAGATAAGAGAGGAGAAGATCGCGAAACGCATGGGGGGTACTCCATCCTGCGTGCCTGTGCGAGACACGCGATCAAGGAACGATGGCTCTGCGTCGCGGCATGCGAGCGCTGCTGCGCGCGGCGTCTCAGCGCCGACTCGGAGAGCTCGCGTAGAGATAAAGCACTGGACATGCCAGGCGCGTCCGCCTGCTCGGTGGCGCCGCCGGCCGCACGGACCGACGCGTATCGGCCGGCTTTTCGCGGACGCGCGGCGCCCGCTGCGCGCAGCCTCACAGCGAGACAGGGCCACAGTGTGACGTGGAGCGCTGCCTACGTGTCACGTTGAGCCAACCGGCGCCACGGGGGGGGCGGCAGGCAAGCGGATGGAAGGATGGGGGAATTTTCTTGTTGGGTGACCTGGATGACCCGACCCAGGTTGAGGTTTGGATGCCCCGACCCCGGATGACCCGACCCAGGTTGAGGTGCTCGTGGGCATGGGCGTGGGGATGACCCGACCCAGGTTGAGGTTCGCGCGCCAACGGACGCGGGAGGGTGACCCGACCCAGGTTGAGGCTCGGCTGGGATGACCCGACGCAGGTTGAGGTTCGGCTGGGATGACCCGACCCAGGTTGAGGTTCGCGCGCGATCCTGGTCGGGGTTCGGCTGGGATGACCCGATCCAGGTTGAGGTTCGCGGAGGTTCGCGGGGGCGGAGGCGACCCGGGTCGGGATACCGAACCAGGTTGAGGTGCTCGACCCAGGTTGAGGTGCTCGCGCGACCCAGGTTGGGGCAGCGCCCCGATCGAGCGCGGAGCTACTGCGCGGAGGCGGGCCGCACGTAGGGCAGCCGCGCCGCCACCTGCCGGACCTCCGCGGCCCCCTCGAGCAGCTGGGCGATCGGATCCCAGGTGCCCCGGATCAGCGACTCGCGCGCGCCCGGCTTGATCGTGAAGGGCACCGTGAGATCGCTCCCCGCCCGGACGACCTGCTCCTGCAGGTCGACCGTGACCGGGGTCGTCGGGTCGGCGTTCACGCGCGCCACGAGCGCGGCGCGGTCCTCGCGGCTCACCGAGACGCAGGGGATGCCGAGCGTCGTCGAGTTGCCGAAGAAGATCTCGGCGAAGCTCTCGGCGATGACGGCCTTGAAACCCGCCTTCGCGATCGACTGCGGCGCGTGCTCGCGCGACGACCCGCAGCCGAAGTTGCGATCGGCGATCAGCACCGTGGCCCCCGCGAAGCGCGGGTCGTTCAGCGGGTGCTCCCGCTTCTCGCCGCGCTCGTCGAAGCGCACGTCCCGGAAGAGGTGCTCGCCGATGCCGTCGAAGGTGACGCACTTCAAGAAGCGCGCCGGGATGATGCGGTCCGTGTCGATGTCGTCCCCCGGAACGTGAACGGCGCGACCGGTGACGGATTGAATCAAATCGAGTGCCATTGGGATCTCCCTCGGGTGCGAGCGTCGTCAGATTCCGAACACGTCACGAGCGTCGGCGATCTCGCCGCGGACGGCGGCCGCCGCGACCATCACCGGGCTCATGAGCACGGTGCGCCCGGTGGGGCTCCCCTGCCTGCCCTTGAAGTTGCGGTTGGACGAGGAGGCGCACAGCTCATCCCCGATGAGCTTGTCGGGGTTCATCGCCAGGCACATCGAGCAGCCCGGCTCGCGCCACTCGAAGCCCGCCTCGCGGAAGACCCGATCCAGCCCCTCGGCCTCGGCCGCGCGCGCCACCTCCATCGACCCCGGGACGGCCAGCGCGCGCACGTGCGGCGCGACCCTGTGCCCCTGGATGCGCCGCGCGACCTCCCGGAAATCCGAGAGGCGCCCGTTCGTGCAGCTCCCGATGAACGCCACGTTGATCTTCGTCCCCTCGATCGGCTTGCCGCCCTCGAGCCGCATGTACTCGAGCGCCTCGCGGATCAGCGCCCGCTCGGACTCGTTCGCCACGTCCTCGGCCGCCGGGACCTTCTCCTTCACCGAGATCGCCTGCCCCGGCGTGATGCCCCAGGTGACCGTCGGCGCGATCTCGCTCGCGTCGATCCGGACGACGTCGTCGTAACGCGCGGCCTCGTCCGACGCGATCGAGCGCCAGTACTGGAGCGCCTCCTCCCACGCCTCGCCCTTCGGCGCGTACGGACGCCCCTTCATGTACTCGAACGTCGCCTGGTCCGGGTTGACATAGCCGACCCGGGCGCCGCCCTCGATCGACATGTTGCACAGGGTCATCCGCTCCTCCATCGAGAACCCCTCGATGGTCGACCCGCCGTACTCGTACGCGTAGCCCGTGCCGCCGGACACGCCGAGCCGGCGGATGATCTCGAGGATGATGTCCTTCGCGTAGACGCCCGGCCCGAGCTTGCCCTCCACCTGGATCCGCCGGACCTTGAGCCGCTGGAGGCTCAGCGTCTGCGTGGCGAGCACGTCGCGCACCTGCGTCGTCCCGATCCCGAACGCGATCGCGCCGAACGCGCCGTGCGTCGACGTGTGCGAGTCGCCGCACGCGATCGTCATGCCCGGCTGCGTGAGGCCGAGCTCCGGGCCGATGATGTGCACGATGCCCTGCTTCCCCGACTCGAGATCGAAGAACGTGACGCCCTGCTCGGTGCACGCCTTCTTGAGCGCGTCGACCATCCCCTCGGCCAGCGTGTCCTTGAACGGCCGCTTGCGGTTGTCGGTCGGGACGATGTGATCGAGGGTCGCGAACGTCCGCTCGGGCATGCTCACCCGCAGGCCGAGATCGCGGAGCATCCCGAACGCCTGGGGGCTCGTCACCTCGTGGATCAGGTGAAGGCCGATGAAGAGCTGGTCCTCGCCGCTCGGCAACGTGCGGACTTTGTGGAGGTCCCAAACCTTGTCATAGAGACTCTTACCCATGATGGCCTCTCGCGGTGCGCTGGAATCGGGTGAAGGGGGGTGAAGGGGACGGCGTGCGAAGCGAAGCGGACCGGCCCGACGCCGGCGCCGGGGCGCGCCAGCGCGCCTCCCTCGAAGGCGGCCGGCCGCCGCCGGTCTGGCGGTGCAACGTCGGGCGGGCGGCATGACTATGCGGGCGCGAGAGGATTAAGTCGAATGAAACTTTTTTCACGATCGATTAAGTAAAGCTACATGGACGCGTCGCTGCTCCCCGCGCTCGAGGACGTGCTGATGGTGGCCCGGTCGGGCTCGGTCGCCGAGGCGGCGCGGCGGCTGCACAAGACGCCGTCGGCGATCAGCCAGCAGGTGCGCCGGGTAGAGGAGCGCTTCGGGGTGGCGCTGTTCGAGCGCGACGGGCGCGGCGTGCGGCTGAGCCCGGCCGGCGAGGCGGCGCTCGGCGCGATCACGCGGCTGTTCGACCAGGCGGAGGGGGTGTTCGAGCTGCTCTCGGAGCTGGCGGGGGAGCCGTCGACGACCCTGCGCGTGGCGGCGAGCGACTACCTCGGCAAGGGGCTGCTCGTGCCGGTGATCCGCCAGATGCTCGAGAAGCGCGCGCCCGTGCGGTTCGCGATCACGACGGCGAACTCGGTCGACGCCGCGCGGGGGGTGGAGCGCGGCGAGGTGGATCTGGGCCTCGCGTCGGCGTCCTCGGCGGGCGGCGATCTCGTGAAGCAGCCGCTGTTCGTGCAGCCGTTCCTCTGGGTGGGGCCGCGGCTCAAGGGCTCGGCGCCGGCGCTGCGCGAGCGGCTCCGGCACGAGCCGCTGCTCCGGCTGGCGCCCGGCAGCGTGGGGCGGCGGATGCTCGACGCGTACCTGGATCGCGAGCGGATCCGGCCCATCTCGACGATCGACGTGTCGAGCGTGTCGCTCCTCGTCTCGTACGTCTCCGGCGGGCTCGGCATCGGCCTCGCGCCGGCGCTCGCGCTGACCGACGTGGCGCGCTCGCGGCTCGACGTCGAGATCGCGGAGGTCGACCCGCTGCCCGTCGAGCTGATGACGCGCGAGAATTTCCGGCGCAATCCGATCGTCGAGCGCTTCGTCGAGCGGCTCGCCGCCGAGGGGCGCCGCGCGGAGCAGCGGACGCGCGCGCTGCTCGGCGGCTGACGCCGCGCGAGGCGCGCCGCCGCCCGTCAGGTGGACGGGGGCGCGACACGAGGGCTCGCTTCGTCGACCGGAGCGCGCGCCCCGGGGCGCCAGCGCGACGGTCGGCGCGGCCGGCCTGCGTGGCTCAGGGCTCGCGCGTGTTGCCGCGCGTGTCCTTCAGCATCACGTCGTGGACGCCGCCCTCGTGGATGCTCACCGCGGACGCGACGGTCAGGCGCGCGCGCATGTACAGGTCGCGCAGCGAGGTGGCGCCGCAGTTGCACATCGTCGAGCGCACCTTGGCGAGGGTGACGTCGAGGTTGTCCTTCAGCTTGCCGGCGTACGGCACGTAGCTGTCGACGCCCTCCTCGAACTCGAGCTGATCCTTCTTCTTGCTGGTATCGCCGTGGTCGTAGCGCTGCCAGTTGCGCGCGCGGTTGCTCCCTTCGCCCCAGTACTCCTTCATGAACTGGTTGTTCACGCGGACCTTTCGCCCGGGCGACTCGTCGAAGCGCGCGAAGTAGCGGCCCATCATGACGAAGTCGGCGCCCATCGCGAGGGCGATGGTGATGTGGTAGTCCTGGCTGATGCCGCCGTCGGAGCAGATCGGCACGTAGACGCCGGTCCGCTGGAAGTACTCGTCGCGCGCCTTGGCCACCTCGATCACGGCCGACGCCTGGCCGCGGCCGATCCCCTTCTGCTCGCGCGTGATGCAGATCGAGCCGCCGCCGATGCCGACCTTGACGAAGTCGGCGCCGGCCTCGACCAGGTAGAGGAAGCCCTCGCGATCGACGACGTTGCCGGCGCCGACATAGGCCGGCTTGCCGAGCGACTTCACGAAGGCGATGGTGTCGCCCTGCCACTCGGAGTAGCCGTCCGACGAGTCGATACAGAGCACGTCGGCGCCCGCCTCCACGAGCGCCGGCACGCGCTCTCTGTAGTCGCGCGAGTTGATGCCGGCGCCGACGATGAGGCGCTTCTCGTGATCCACGTTCTCGAGCGGGTGCGCCTGGTGCGACTCGTAGTCCTTGCGAAACACCAGGTACTGGAGGTGCTGTCGCTCATCGATGACGGGCAGGGTGTTGAGCTTGTGACGCCAGATGAGCTCATTCGCCTCCTGCAGATCGAGGCCGACCTTGCCGCAGTGGATCGACTTGAACGGCGTCATGATCTCGCGCACCGGCGTGCTGAGCGGCGTCTTGCCGAGCCGGTAATCGCGGCTCGTGATGATGCCGACGAACCTGCCCGTGGGCGTGCCGTCCTCGGTGATCGCAATCGTGGAGTGGCCCGTGCGATCGGTGAGCGCGAGGACGTCGCCGAGCGTCGCGTCGGGGCGCAGGTTCGAGTCGCTCACGACGAACCCGGCCTTGTAGTTCTTCACGCGCCGCACCATGGAGGCTTCCTCCTCGATGCCCTGCGAGCCGTACACGAACGACAGGCCGCCGCAGCGCGCGAGCGCGATCGCGAGCTCGGCGCCCGAGACCGACTGCATCATCGCGCTGGTGATCGGCACGCTGATCGTGAGCGGCGCGAGCCTCGGATCCGGCGGCGTCGCGCCCGGATCGGCCTTGAACCGGGCGACAGGGGCCGTGAGATCGACGTTCGAGGGGACGCAGTCCTTCGTCGTCAGATTCGGGACGAGCAGGTACTCGCCAAACGTCCTGCTCGGCTCATCGTAGATGAATGCCATGTCGGCTCCTAGTGCAAGGATCCCCGGCTGTCAAACGCGAGCGGCGCCGCTCTCTCATGAAAGTCGTGTAATATCGATGGCTTGCGTGGGCCACGGCGGGCTCTGAAGGGCGACGCGAGGGGCGAGGCGACCGGGGCCCGGCCGCCCGCCAGCGTCGCGGCGAGGCGGTGCAGGAGCCCGGGCAGGAGGACCGGGCTCCCTGGGGCTCGGAGCTGCTAGAGCGGGCGCACCGGCAAGCAGAGCTCGCAGCGGAAGTTGTTGGTCTTGGGATCGCGGAACTCGCCCTGGTAGAGCTCGAAGCAGGGCCGATGGTCGGGCTGATAGCCGCTCTCAGGGAGCCACTTCCCGAAGAGCTGGTCCCAGGCAGAGCCGATCGTGCGTGCGTCGCCGACCCACGCGCCCGCGGCGTACTTGCCGCCGGCGATGTCGGTCACGTTGACGTCGCCGTCCGCCTTGAAGTCCTGCGGGATCACGATGGCGGCGTCGAGGCGGCACTTGGCAGGCTCGGTGACCTTGGGGTTGTCGTGCGCGACGCTGAGGCAGATGCGGTCCGGGGTCCACAGATCGCGCGCGCTGGCCCAGCGGATGAGCCGCTGCCAGGCCTCGCCGACGCTCCCTTCCGGGCCATAGGGGCCGACGGTTCGGACATAGGCCACGTGGTAGCTCGGCAGGGTCTTCACGGTGACGTTCATGATCTCCTCCTCGTCCTGGCGGGCATCCGTGCCCGACGAGGAGGCATCTTGGTCGGGCGCGCAGGCCGCTGCTTTGCACGGATTGCGCTCGACTTGACCCGGCTTGCGATCCGCTTGCCGCGCGTTGCGCGCGTCCGTGGCGCCGCCGTTGCGCCACGCGGAGGCGCTCATGCCGAAGCGCTCCTTGAAGGCGCGCGCGAAGGCGCTCGCCGAGCTGAAGCCGTTCTCGAGGGCGATCTCGAGGATGTCGGCGCGCGGCCGCTGCACGAGGTGGCTCGCCGCGGTCTCGAGGCGCGTTCGCTGGATGAACTCGCGGAGGTTCTCGCCCGTCATGGACTTGAACACGCGGTGGAAGTGAAACGGCGAGAACGCCGCCACAGCCGCCAGCGTGTCGAGGGAGAGGTCCTCCGCGCGATGGGCCTGGATGTAGTCGACCACGCGGTTGACCCGCCGCTGGTACTCGGCGCGGCTCCTGTCGGACGTTGCCACAGGCGGAGGGTAGCTGATGGCTGGTGGCAGAAAAAAGCGCCTCGGCGGTGACCGCACCCAGGTTGAGGCGGTGACCGCACCCAGGTTGAGGGGGGCACGACCGCACCCAGGTTAAGGTGATCGTGGTCGAGGCCAGGCGACCGCACCCAGGTTGGGCGTGCCCACCCAGAGCGCGCGCCTCGGTTTGTGTGAGCCGGAGGTTCCGCTACCCAACCGATGGCGCCAAGGCTAGCAGCCGGCGCAGCGACCGCGGTCCAGGTGGCGGAGCACCTGGCGGCCGCCACCCGTCGTACCCGTCGCGTCGGCATAAGTCATTGAAATCATTGCTCACGATCCCTGGTACGGCATTTGTTCATATGCCCGGCCATGAGCCAGCCTCGTGAGATCACTCCCGGCGCCACCTACCTCATCACCCGCCGCGTCCTGCGCCGGCATCTCCTTCTCCGCCCGGATGCTGCCCTCACCCAGTTCCTGATCTACTCTCTCGCCGTTTCGACCCGTCGATTTGGCATCGAAGTCCACGCTCTTTGCGCGATGTCAACGCATCTGCATCTCGTCGTGACCGATGTGCAAGGCGTTTTGCCGCGCTTCTTGCAGTTTTTCCACCGCATCGTTGCGCTTGGAACGAAGGTCCTCCGCACGTGGGAAGGACCGGTGTGGGACCACGAACCGACGAGCGTGGTGCGGCTGCTGACGCGCGCGGCTACGGTGGAGAAGATCGCCTACGTCCTCGCCAACCCCGTAGCCGCTGGCCTCGTCCGCCACGCGCACCAGTGGCCGGGGGCCAAGTCGGATGTGAGCGAGCTCGGCGGCGGCGTGCTCCGTGCAGTGCGTCCCGACGTGTATCTCGATCCAGAGAATCGGCAGTGGCCGGAGGAAGTAACGCTTTCGCTCGCGCTACCACCCGCCATCGAGCACGACAACGCAGAAGGATTTCGCCGTGAAATCGCGGCCGAGCTTGAGCAGCAGGAAGCGCAAGCCCATGCAGAGTTGCAGCGGCAAGGGCCCCGATTATTGGGCATCAAAGCCGCCAGTACGGTCTCCCCTTACAGCCGCGCGACGAGCTTCGAGGCGCTGCGCGATCGCAATCCGACGTTTGCCGTCGGCCGTAACCAGGGCGATGCATGGCGAATCGCTGGTGCCGCTGTGCGAGCGTTTCGTGCGTCATACCGTGCGGCGCTCGAACGATGGCGTGCCGGGGTACGAAGCGCCGTCTTTCCGGCGGGGACGTGGTGGATGCGCATCTATCATGGCGCCAGCGTGGCGGACGTCGTGCTCACGATGTAGGCACCTCGGCGGTGCGTTACAGCGCCACAGCAGGGCGGGCTAAGGCGCCGTCGTGGGGAAGGTCCGTTTGGGGAAGGTGAAGCGAGCGGCAGCGTTCACGTGGCGCTGGGATGGATTGACGCGCTGGGCTCGCGCGAAGCCGGGTTAAGGTTGTGGTTGGCTGCGTCTGAGCGAATGGCACCTCGGGTGCCGGTAAAGTAGACCTGCCCAACCGATGGAGCGATCCGGCCGGGGCCATTCGGGTTAGGTTCACGGCGGAGGTCGACCGAGCCAGGTCGTCTCAACGATTCGACCATTTTCAGCTGACCCTCTTCACCTGGTCGGCCGGTCTCCGGCAGGCCGCAGGCCTCAACCTGGGTCGGGTCGGCGCAGGCCTCAACCCGCAGGCCTCAACCTGGGTCGGGTCGCCTCAGGCCCAACCTGGGTCGGGTCGTCTGCGTCGGGTCGTCTACTCGAGCTCCAGCTCGACGAGTCGGATCTCTCCCTCCAGGAACCCCGTCTCCCGGAAGTACGTCACGTACTCCACCCGCCCTCCTTCCCGCGCGAGCTCCGCGTGCACGAGCCCGGCATAGGGCCACGCCTCCGGGGTAGGCGGGACCTCGGCGGTGAAAACCACCGCGCTGTCCGACCATGGCCCCTCCGGCGCCGGCGCCGTCCGGAGCGAGATCTCCGACGATACCGGCTCGCTGTACAGCGCGACGTACCTGCCGACGTGCTCGTTCCAATGCACCGACATCATCGGTGCCCCCGCCATGACCGGCTCCGCCTCCTGATGACCCTCCACCCAGCGCCCGTCCGAGAAGAACCGCCACGCGTCGCGCTCCGTTGCCTCCGCGAGCGCGGCTCGCGCGACGAGGCACGGACACGTGAGACCCGAGCACGCGCAGGCGTAAGCGTAGATCATCCCCTCGCGGACGAGCGCCGCCGACGTGAGTGATGGCTCATCCGCACCGAAGAGGAGCGTCGGATCCGCAGCGCCCGGGCGCACCTCCGGGCGTGCGAGGGGCGCATCGAAGCCCTCCCAGACCGCGATCGACGAACCCATCATGTTGAAGTCGAACACCCCGAGCCGCCCCGTCACCTTGCTGTAGAAGACGAGCGCACGGCCAGCCGCCTCATCGACGACGATGGGGCCCGGCCACAGCGCATAGCGCGCTCCGCAGTCCTCCTGGCATGTCTCCTCCGCCCGAGGGTCGGAGTGCGCGAGGTTGAACGCCAGCTCCTCCTTGGTGAACGGCAGGAACTCCCGCGGCGCGCCGGCCGCGTCGAGCGGCTCGGTGAGCGACGAGAGCCCATCCGACGCATCCAGATCGTCGGTCGCGCAGAAGGTGCTCGACCTCCACAGCGCTCCGTCTTCCCCCGGCATCTCCAGGGTCGTGTCGCCGAACACCCACACCGATCGGTCGCCCCACCGCGCGCTGTAGCCGCCGTCCCGCCCTCGAATCGCCGGGACAAACTCCAGCGCACCCAGGTCGCGCACCGCGCGCACCGCAGCCTCGGGCGCGTCCCCGCCACACCCGGCGCACAGGAGAGCGAACCCGGCGGCTCCCATGGTCCTTCGATAACGCATGCGCGCGAGGGTACCATGGGGAGCCAGAACGCCGCCGCCGTCGGCGTCGCTCCGCCCCCGGACCACACGCGACCGCGGCGCCGACGGGCCACCGCGCGCGAGGGCTCTGGCCGGGAGGAGCGCGGCGATCCGCAAAGGCGAGGAGAGCTACTCCGCTGCTCGGCTCCCGGTCCGGAGGAACACCATGTCTCCGCCGCGCTCAGATCTGCCGGCAGGCGGCAGCGCAGCGGCGGCACTCGTCAGCGCACGTCTTCATCTGCGTATCACCCGTGAGCTTATCGCAGCTCGCCGCGCACTGTTCGCAGAGGCTCGCGCACACGCTCATCATCTGGGTGATCTGCGGCGAGCTGCGCAGGAGGAGCTTCGACGTCGCCTCGCAGATGTCGGCGCAGTCCTGGAGCAGCCGCATGTGCGGTGCGCTCACGTGAGAGCCTCCCATCTCGAGGCAATACTGCGCCGCGTGCGTGCAGATCGAACCACAATCCTGGGTGAACCGAGCCACCTCCCGGAACGATCTGTCCCCCGGAAACTTGATCATGAGAACCCCCCTTGACCCAGCTGGCCGCCTCTCGCCGCGAGTAAGCCTCGCGACAAGGCGGCAACTTCGGTATCTGGAGGGTGCATGGATTCGATGGCTTTCGCATGTCGGGCCATCCCGCATATAGGCCTCGGAACCGCGACCGACGCCGAGACCGCCGTGCCCTGAACGCGCCTCGCGAACAGCCGGGACGCCGCGAGACATGCGCGAATGCCCCCCGAACGGCTGTTCCCGCCCTGGTCGCTCTCTCTGCGCGACAGCGCGACACGCTAGCTCGCGATCGACGCCCGGACGTCGACGGTCAGATCGGCGAACCGCATCGGAGCGGCTGGATCGAGCATCGTGGCGGTCCGTCAGGACCGTGCCTGAACACTAGCACCCAGGCGCGCGGCAGATACCCATCTTCAGGCGGGCGATCTCCTGGAGCTCCTCGGCGATCTCGAGCGTGCGCATCGCGGCGGCGCGCGCGAGCGCCTGGGCCTCCTCGGTGACCGCGAGGCGCGTGAGGAGCCGCCGGCCCATCTCGTGGTGATGGCCCTCGTCCGGCTGGATGACCTCGCGGTAAAGGCGCGCGGTCTCGGCGTCGCCTTGCGACTCGCAGTAATCGATGAACGCCTGGTTGTGCACCTTCGCGAGCGCCTCCCGCGTGAACTGGCCCGCTGCGACGCGCTCGACCGTGGAGCCGAGCCCCTTCAAGTACCCGAACATCGGCGTGGGCGGCCCGAACTTCGCCGGGATCGCGGCGGGGTCGACGCCGAGCGCGCGGAGCCGGTCGGCGATGAGCCGGTAGTGCCTCGCCTCGTCGCCGCACTGGCGGGCGAGGGCGAGCTTCACCTCCACGTCGGTCTCGGTGGTGAGCCAGAGCGCAGCCTCCTCGGTCGCCTCGAGCTCCTTCTTGAGCGCGGTCGCGAGCAGCGCCGGGATGCCGACGCCGCTCGCCGGCTCCGCTGCGCGGGCCACTGCGCCGATGTGGGCGAGGCGCTCACCGACCTTGCGGTCGAGCTCGTCGAGGAATTGCTCTGGCTTCATGCGGGACATGATGGGCGCGCCCCGTGCGGCGGGTCAATAGGCCGCGCCTCCGGCGGCCAGGTGGGTGTACCCTCGTCGAATGGCCTGGTGCTTCCTGCCGTCGTGGATCGATCTCGAGTCGGTCTCGATCTCGTTCGACCTCCCCGCTCGCACCGTCTTGAAGCGCACCGGAATCGCCGCGCTCGCCACGTCGAGCGCGACGGCGCTCCGCCTGACGCTCGCGCCGGCGCTCCTGCGGATCACCTTCGAGCCGTACCTCGTCATCGACCTGCCGCCGCCGCTCGGCGACATGGGGCTCCAGCAGGTCGAGTACGACTTCCGTTCAGGCACGATGACGCCCAACGTCTTCTACACGGGAGGGCTCGTCCAGGTCGGAAAGGGATCGGCGGAGGACGAGGCGCGCACCTTCATGCGCGAGCTCGTCACGTCGACGCCCATGGCCATGCCCCCGTACGACCCCACGAGCGATCCCGATCTCGTCGTGACGGTGCGTCAGGTGCTCTCGAACCTCGAGGCCGGCGGCAGCACGGCCGTGCGGGGCGCCCGCTTGTCTGCGCGGCTGACGCTGCGCCAGGAGCTCGCAGGCGGGGTGGGCTCGGACGGGTTCCGCATTCCGGCCGGCGCGACCATCGCGGCCAGCGTCGATATCGAGGGCACGCGGCAGGAGATCGAGACCGCGCCGCGCGTGCAGCGCATCGAGGTCGACTGCTCCTCGGCGGTGCTCCACAAGGGGGGAGTCGACCAGGCCGACGTCCGTCGCTTCGTCGTGAAGCGCGGCGGCGAGATCGCCGTCGAGCAGGTCGAACCGCTCGGCGCGGCACGAGAGGCAGCGGGCGCCGAGTCGCTCGTGCGCCTGTTCGGCGCCCTGGTCGCGGGCGGCGGCGTCGCGCTCGACCCGCAGCGCCTCGGGCCGAGCGCCGTGGAAGGGCTTGTCAAGGAAGAGATCGCGCGCGCCCTGCGCCCCGCGCTCGTCGACTGGGTGCAGCAGAACGCCGACGTCGTCGTGGGGATGGACCTGCGGCAGGTGCTCGGGATACCGGCGGAGGGAGGCGCCGTGGCATGACGACGGGGAGCGCGGGCGCTCGGAACGCGCGCGCCGCGCTTCTCCGGGCGTCGAGCGCCCGAGGGGTGTTATAAGCTCCGGAATGCGACTCTCCGCGATCCACATCTATCCCGTCAAAGGTTGCCGGGGCCTCGCGGTCGACGCGGCCGCCGTCGACGCGCTCGGCCTCGCGGGCGATCGGCGGTTCATGATCGTCGACCCCGAGGGAAAGCCCCTCACGCAGCGCCCGCTGCCGCGCATGGCGCTCATCGAGACGCAGCTCTCCGAGAGCGCGCTCACGCTCGGCTTCGCCGGCCGGCCGCCGATCTCCGTGCCGCGCAGGGCCGAGGGCGCGCGCCTGCTCACGGTCGAGGTCTGGAGCAGCAGCGGCCTCCTGGCCGAGGATTGCGGTGACGAAGCCGCCGCGTGGCTCAGCGGCGTCCTGGATCACCCGGCGCGTCTCGTCCGCATCGGCGAGGCGTTCCGGCGGCCCGTCCTCAAGGCCTCGGTGGCAGGCCCGGAAGACGTCGTGTCGTTCGCCGACGAGTTCCCGCTGCTCGTGATCTCCGAGGCCTCCCTCGCCGATCTGAACGCTCACCTCGAGGGCCGGGGCGCCGCGCCGTTGCCGATGGATCGCTTCCGGCCCAACCTCGTCGTGAGCGGCTGCGCTGCCTTCGACGAGGACCGGTGGGGCCGCGTCCGCATCGGAGACCTCGTGCTCCGCGCCGGCGGCCCGTGCGCCCGCTGCGTCGTCACCACGACCGACCAGCGCACCGCAGAGCGCGGCCCGGAGCCGCTCCGCACGCTGGCCACGTACCGGCGCGATGCGCAGAAGCCCAGCGACGTGAACTTCGGACAGAACTACATCCAGGAGACGAAAGCCGGCACGTTGCGCGTGGGGGACGAGGTGACGGTCGTGTGACCGAGCGCCCGAACGGCTCCTGCGTGGCGGCTCCAAAGATGGGATGCGGCGGCTCCGGAGAGGGGATGCGGCGGGCCCGCCTGCGCGGCGCGGATCGCGGCGCGGTCGTGATACAAAGGGACCATGAGAAAGCACGCGCTTCGTTCATGGATCGTCTCGCTCGCCGTTGTGACCCTGCTCTCCTTCGTGTCGCTCGGCAGCGCGTACGCCGGAGAGGCGGAGAAGAAGCTCGCCCTGGAGCTCACGCACCTCGTGATGCCGAAGGACGTCTACAACGCGCTCCTCGATCAGCTGATGACCAACATGGGAGCCTCGATGCAGCAAGCGGGCGCGAAGATCTCGGCCAGGGACGCCAGCAAGCTGAAGGCGGTGGTCGCCGAGGTGCTGCCGTACGACGAGCTCGTCCAGTGGAACGTCGAGATCTATGCGGGGAAGTTCACCGCCGATGAGCTGAAGGAGCTCATCAAGTTCTACGGTACGCCGGTCGGAAAGAAGGCCGCGAAGCTCCTCCCGGAGATCAGCGGCGAGGTGGGGAAGAAGGTCGGGACGGTCATCGTCCAGCGGATGCCCGCGGCGATGAAGAAGGCCGGTATCCAGTAAAGGGCGCGGCGCTCGGCGGTGCGCTTTGCGCGCTACCGCCTCTGGGCCAGGAAGCCGGCGACGGCGTCGAGCAGCGCCCGTGGCTCATCAGCGCGCACCCAGTGGCTGCTGCGCTCGAAGATACGTAGATCCGCGTCCGGGATGAGCCGCGCGATCTCCTCGGAGAGATCGGGTGGGCAGATCCAGTCGTGTCGGCCGGCGATGATGAGCGTGGGCACCGCGATCTCGGGGAGGCGCGGCGTGAAATCGAATCTCCGCATGAACCCCTCCAGGCCCTGTCCGCGATGATCGAAGTAGACGAGCTGCGCCTGGTCGGCGAGGGGCGTCATCCCGCCCTTGTGCGAGGAGTGATCTGCGCCAGGTCCGCCATGTACGACGAATATCACCGGCTTCTCGCGCATCGCGGGCCGTCGGGGACGAGGCCCATGCCCTCGACGTCGAAGTAGAGCTCGGTGTCTCGGATCCTGGCGCGCACCGCGTCAGGGTATCCGATCGGCGGGGCGCGGTGGCGCGGGCGTGGGGTGCGTGAGGAGTAGCAGTGGAGGCGCAGCTTGTTGCCGGGGCAGCAGGGATCGCCGGGGCGCTGTCGCGGCCGGTCGCCGTCAGGCGACGCCGTGTCGTGCCAGCCAGTCGAGCTGGCGCTGCCAGGCGTCGGCGGCGGCCTCCGGCCGGTAGCTCGGCCGGTAGTCGGCGTAAAAGGCGTGCGGGACGTCAGGGTAGACCCGGATCTCGGCGTGCGCGGCGCCGGGCGCGCTGTTGGTCTCGGAGGCGGTACGGAGCGCCTCCTGCATCGCGGTGACGGTCGGGAGGGGGATGCCCTGGTCCTGTCCGGCATAGAGGCCCAGCACGGGCGCCTGCAGCGCGCTCGCCACGTCGATCGGGTGCTTGGGCTGGGCCTCGGTCCGATCGCCGGTCAGGCGTCCGTACCAGGCCACGGCCGCCTTCAGCGCCGGGTTGTGCGCGGCGTACAGCCACGTGATGCGCCCGCCCCAGCAGAAGCCGACCGCGGCCGCCTTGCGGACGTCGGCCTTTCCGGAGGCCTCGGCGAAGGCCACGCTCGCATCGAGATCCGAGAGCACCTGCCGGTCGGGCACGCGGCCCGCCAGAGCCCGGAACTCGTCGACGGTGCGGAGGTGGCTCGGGTCGCCTTGCCGAACGAACAGATCCGGGGCGAGGGCGTAGTAGCCGCGGTGCGCGAAGCGACGGACCACGTCGCGGATGTGCTCGTGGACGCCGAAGATTTCCTGGATCACCAGCACCAGAGGGAAGGGGCCACCGGAGGCGGGGTGGGCGCGGTAGCCGGGGAGATCACCGGCGGGCGCGGGAAGGGAGATTGCGCCGGCGATGAGTCCGGCGTCATCGGTATGGATGGGCTTCGGAGCGTTGCTCTCGGCGATGGGCGTGGAGGCGGTCATGGCGCGCGCCCAGCAGGCTCCGTGCCATGGGCGGGACCGACCCGACCCAGGTTGAGGTTCGAGGTTCCGATCCGACCCAGGTTGAGGTTCGACGAGGTTCCGACCAGGTTCCGACCCGACCCAGGTTGAGGTTCCGGAGCTTCCGACCCGACCCAGGTTGAGGTGCCCCAGGTTGAGGTTCCGGAGCTTCCGACCCGACCCAGGTTGAGGTGCCCCAGGTTGAGGTGCTGCCGACCCGACCCAGGTTGAGGTACCAGGTTGAGGTACCAGCGACGGAGCTGCAGCTACCCTGCAGCGCGCGCACCCTCGCCGGCGACGGCCTGCGGCCGCCATTGCGCGACGTTGCCGGTGCGCTCGGCGAAGAATTCCCGCGTGCGCCGCCACGAGAGCTGCGCCGCGTCGGCGTGGTACGCCGGCCGCGTCTCGTTGAAGAACCCGTGGCGCGTCCCAGGGTACACGAACGAGATCAGCTCCCGCCCCGCAGCCCTGAACGCCTCCCCCACCGCTCGCGCCCTCGGGGTGATCGCCGGATCCTCCTCGGCATAATGCACCTGCAGCGGAAACCGCACGTTCTTCACCTGCTCCAGAGCCGGCGCCTGCCCGTAGAACACCGCGCCCGCCGCGAGCGCCACGCCTGCGACCGCGAGCTGCCCCACGAGCCCCCCGCCCAGCGAGAACCCGACGGCGGCGACGCCCCCCGGCCGCACGTCCGACCGGCCGACGAGGTGCGCCGCCGCCGCCCTCGCGTCGGGCAGGTACGTCGACGTGTCGCGGCTACCGAACCAGGCGAACACCTTCTTCAGCCGCTCCTGCTCGCTCGCCGGCAACCGCGCGACCACCTCGTCGCGGTCGGCCGCGCGCAGCAGGCTCACCCCCCGGGCCACCTCTGCCTCGGTGAAGGTCCGGTGCGTCGCGTCGTGCGAATACAGGTTCGGCGCAAACGCGAGGTACCCTTCCTGCGCGAAGCGCCTTGCCAGCTCGATCGTATGGACCGTGAGCCCCAGCCCCTCGTGGAGGATCAGCACCGCCGGCGCCGGCGAGCGCCCGCCCGGCGCCGGACGGACCTGCACCGCCTCCACCGGCCCGTGGGGCCCCTCGAACGACGTCCTCTCGACGCCCGCGCTCGCGACGCTCATGCCTGCACCTCCGCCTCGGGCGCCTTGTCCTTGCGGGCGGGCTTTACCTTGCTCGGAGGCCGCTTGCCGAACGGCTCCCCGGCCACGATCTCGGAGCGGACCCCGTCGACCCCCACCGGGATGTCTCCGGTCAGCGTTACCCGGTAGAGGACGCGCTCGACGTCGAGGTGCCCGAGGTCCTGCGGCCCCAGGTGCGCCGTGGCCCGGTTGTCCCAGAACGCAATGCTGCCCGGCTCCCATTGGAACCGCACCGTGTACGCCGGGCGGCTGATCTGCTCGAAGAGTAGGTCGAGGATCGCGCTGCTCTCGCGCGGCGACAGCCCGACGATGTGGCTTGTGAAGCCCGGGCTGACGAACAGCGCCCGCTCTCCGGTCTCGGGGTGGACGCGCACCACGGGGTGGATCGAGATCAGCGGGTTCTCGCGCACCTTGCGCAGGTACGGGCTGTCCTGGTCCTGCGGCGCGAACCGCAGCCCGAAGCGGTGCTCCGCGCGCAGGCCATCGACGAGCGCGCGCACCGGCGCGGACAGCCCCTCGTAGGCTGCCACGAGGTTCGTCCAGGTCGTGTCGCCGCCGTAGGGCGGCAGGATGTGCGCCCGCAGGATCGACGCCGCCGGCGGGTTCACGGCCGCGGTGACGTCGGTATGCCAGCGGTTCTCGTAGCTGAAGCGCCTGCCGTAGCGGCGATCGTAGCGGCGGCTGTCGATGGCGAGGATCTCCGGGTGCTCGTCGAACGGCTCGTCCTCGTGCGGATGGGCATAGGTCACCTCGCCGAAGCGCGCGGCGAACGCGATCTGCTCGGCGTGGCCGAGCGGCTGGTTCCGGAAGAAGACGACCTTCCACTTCAGCAGCGCCGCGCGGATGGCCGCCACGGCCTCGTCGGGCAGCGGCTTCGAGATGTCGGCGCCGTGGATCTCGGCGCCGATGTGCCCTGCGAGCGGCTTCACCTGGATGGCTTGATCGGATGCTCTCTGGCTCATGGGTCTCCTCCGCGTGGTCCCCCCGCCACGTCCTTCGCGACGGTCGGTATGCGGGCGCCGTGCCAGGGAGCGAGCGGCGGCGTACGCGTGAGGACACACGGGGCGGGGCGCGCGTGCGGAGGTTCGTTTGGCGGGGGACCGAGGTGGCCGGGGCACCGTGACGTCGCCGCCCGCGGCGAGCGCGTCGAACACCTTCGTCCTCTCCGCGATATCGCCGAAGCGCAAGCTTACCTCGGTGTTGCTCCCCTTCGCGGTCGGCGTGCCGGGCATCGTGTCGCTGACCAGGATGACGCCAGGACCGATGTGCAGCGTGGCATGGATGATCCGGTCCTTGCTCTCGGGAGATGCGTTGTCGCCCGGCACATCGCCGAAGCGCATCACGCCTTCACGCTTCGCCCCGAGCGCGCTCTCGTAGAGCCTGATGGCCCTCTCGGCGGTTCCGTCGAACATCGGACAGGGATCCAGGCGTTTGAACGACATGGGTGTGCCCCGTGCAAACGGCGCTACGTCATTCGCTTCCCTGCGGCGCCACAACGATCTCCGTCCGCAGCTGGACGCCGCGCGCGCCTTCGGCGGTGCCCCTGAGGGGCGCGACGTCATCGTAGTCGCGTCCATAGCCCAGCACGATATGCCCGGGCGCGCCCAGGCGCCCGAGCGTCGGATCGAGGTCGTGCCAGCCGCCCGACGGCAACCACACCGACGCCCACGCGTGCGAGGCGCGCGCCGGCGCCGAGGCGGAGCCGGCCACGTAGCCGCTCGCATAACGCGCCGCGAGGCCCATCGATCGCAAGCACGCCACGGCGAGGTGCGCGAAGTCCTGGCAGACGCCGCGCCGGAGCTCGCAGAAGACGGCGATGCCGGTGTCCGCGGCGGTGACGCCCGGGGTGAAGGTGAAATCCCGTCGGATCTGGTCGACCAGCCCCTCCAGCGCGCCGCCGAGCGGGAGGCCCTCCCGGAAGCACCCCCGCGCGTAGTCCGCCATCGCGCCGCTCCGCGGCGCGCGCGCCGTGCCCTCCACGAGCGCGCGCAGCGCCGGGTCCTCCGTCGCGGCGGCCGCCGTGCGCGCCGCCACCGCCCGCCAGTCGTCCCCGAGATCGCCGGCGCCGCCCGCCTCCTCCTCACAGAGGCGCACAACGCTGAGGGCCGTGACATCGATCGCGCCGAAGCTCCCGCAGATCTCTATCCGCGCGCAAAGGTTGCCGAAGGCGTCCTCCTCGACCCGCCTCGAGCGTGGCAATGGCCGCACCACGAGCTGGTGAAACTCGACCGCTTGATGCGGCAGCGCGCGCGGGGTGAGGTGCGCCTCCAGCCGGCACGCGACCGCGCCCTCGGCCCCGAGCTCGTACCGGCTGCGGTGAACCACGCGGTAACGACGCGCCGCCACGTGGACCCCCTCCGCCAGCCGCGCGGCCCCTCAGCCGCCCACCATCACCTTCGCCTGCGACGGCGCGACCTGCACGCCCATGGGCATGTTCGGGCTCTTTCCGTTCTGCGCCACCGCGCACGCGTGGAACACGACCGGATTGCCCTCGGCCTTCACCTTCGCCGAGAAGCTGCGGAACATCGCCTCGCCCTTGATCTTGCCGCTCACGACGCCGCCGGCGGCGCCCGCCTCGTCGCCGGTCGACATCGGGATCTCGCTCTGCTTCGTGAGCACCGGCTTGCCCTCCACCAGCACCTTCAGGGCGCAGGTGCTCGGGAGCGCCTGGTTGCACATCGCCACGTTCGGGTACGGCAGCGGCACCGGCGGACCAGGCGGCGCAGGGGTCTTGCACGTGTCCGGCATGGCCTGGCAGATCCCGGCCTGCGTCGTGGTCACAGGGAACATCGCCGCGCCCTCCTAACCCAGGTTGATCCGCTGGCCATCGATGCTCACGTCCTCGCGCGCGTCCACCGATACCTCGCGCCCGCGCAGCTCGATCACGTCCTCGACCAGCGCGCGCACCCGCCCGGCGCGGAGCTGGTGCAGCTCGCGCACCTCCTGGAAGAGATCCCCCGCCCGCGCGATCACCCGCCCGGCGATCGACTCGATCTTGCCCACGGTGGTGTGCGCCCGCTCCAGCACGGCGGTGAGCGCCCGCCCCTCGTAGCGCGCCTCGGCGATGCGCACGTCGCCCCGCTCGGCGACGGCGGCGAGCGCCTCCCCGGCCACGGTGACCCGCCCGGGCGCGACCTGCACCGTCGCGCCGCGCTCGCCGGCGCGCGCGCTCAGGGTCGCGCCGCTCCGGCTCGCGATAGCGACCTCGCCGGCCGCCCAGCAGCGGATGGCGCCGCCCGCCACGAGATCGATGTCGCCCCCGGGCGCCGCGAGCGAGAGGCCGCCCGCCGCGACGAGGCTGCCCCGACCGGTCTCCGCGTCGTACTCGAAGAGCAGCCGGCCGGCCCGGTCGTGCACCGCGACGACCTCGTGGCCGTCGCGCTCGACGATCGACGCCGACGCGCCCCCGCGCGCCACGATGCGCAGCGGGCGCTCCTCTGACGGCGCGCACGGCGCGCACGGCGCGCACGGCGCGCACGGCGCGCACGGCGCGCCGTCGCGGAGCCCCTCGGGGCGCGCGTCGGAGGGCGGGGGCTCGACGGGGAGAGCAGGGAGGGCAGCGGTGGGCATGGCGGTGGTCCTCGGGTCGTGGCTTCGCGGCCGTCGTCGGCCGCTCATAACAGCGTGGGCGGGCGCCAGTCCTCGGCGCGGGCACGATCCGGATCGGTCCCGCGGGCGCCCTCGCGCTTCGCGCCGTCCCAGCGCGCGTGCGCGGTGGTCGCCCGGTGCAGGTTCACGCCGCGGCAATCGGCGCCCGACAGGTCGGCGCCCGACAGGTCGGCGTGCGACAGATCCGCGCCGACGAGCGAGGCGCCCTCGAGCCGCGCGCCGCTCAGATCCGCCTTGCGCGCCATCGCCTCGTCGAGCCGCGCGCCGCCGAGATCGGCGCGCGTGAGCGCGGCGCCGTCAAGGCACGCCCGGGAGAGATCCGCGCCGGCGAGCCGCGCGCCCCGCAGGCTGGCGCCGGTCAGGTTCGCGACCCCGAGGCGCGCCGAGACGAGCGAGGCGCCGCCCAGCTGGGCGCCGGCCAGGCTCGCTTGCACCAGATCGGCCCCGTCGAGCCGCGCGTCCCGGAGGTCCGCGCGCGACAGGTCGCAGTCGCGGAGCACCGCGCCCGAGAGATCCATCCCGCCGAGCTTCGCCTCGACGAGCGAGCTCTTCGCGAGCCGCGCGCCCGCGAGCCGCACGCCCCGGAGATCGAGCCCGAGCAGCGAGGTCCCCTCGAGCGAGGCCCCCCCGAAATCCGCGCCGGAGAGGGCGGCGCCGGTGAGCTGCGCGCGCTTCAGCGTGGCGCCGTGCAGGCGCGCGCTGGCCAGGTTCGCGCCGCGGAGGCGCCCGCCCGCGATGCGCGCCTCGGAGAGATCGGCGCCCGTGAGGTCGGCGTCCGAGAGATCGACGCCGGTGAGCTCGGCCCGGGCGAGGCGGGCGCCCGGGAGGCGCGCGCGGCGCAGATCCGCGCCGTCGAGCGCGGCGTCCTGGAGCGACGCCTCGGCGAGATCGGCGCCCGTGAGCTCGGTCCCGCGCAGCGCGGCGGCCGCGAGCAGCGCGCCGCGCAGGCGGGCGCCGCGCAGGCGCGCGCCCGAGAGATCGCAGCCCGACAGGTTGGCGCCGGTGAGGTCGGCCCCCTCGAGGCCGGCGCCGTCGAGCCGGGCGCCGTCGAGGTTCGCGCGCTCGAGCACGGCGCCCTCGAGGTCGGCCCCGCTCAGCGTGGCGCCGGCGAGGCGCGCGCCGCGCAGCGAGGCGCCGCGCAGCGAGGCGCCGCCGAGCGCCGCGGACGGGAGCTGCGCGCCGTCGAGATCGGCCGCGTCGAGCTTGCAGCCGCGCAGGTCGAAGCCGGACAGGTCCGCGCCGGCGAGGTTCGCGCCCGTGAGGTCGCCGCCGGCGAGGTCGCGCGGGAGCGCCGCGCCGCGGAGGTCCTGGTTCGGAGCGCGGAGCCCGCGGACGAGGCGCGCGCGCGACAGGTCGAGCGCGCCGAGCGCGACGCCGATGAGCGTCACGGCGGCGAGCTCGGCGTCGATGAAGCTCGCGCCCGCGAGCGCGCAGCGGTCGAGCTCGACCTCGCGGAGCGTCGCGCCGTCGAGGCGCGCGCCGTCGAGGGCGCACTCCGCGAGCGCGGCGCCGGTCAGCGTCGCGGCCGAGAGATCGGCGCCGGCGAGGTCCACGCCCTCGAGCCGCGCGCCCGACAGATCGGCCCCGCGGAGCGACGCGCCGGCGAGCGACGTGGCCCCGGCGGCATACCCCGCGTACCCGGCGGCGCGCAGCGCCTCGACGGACTCGGCGCCGAGGTCGCGATCGGCCTCGAGCGGCAGCGTCGCGGCCGCGGCGTCGCGGGTGAGCCGCGCGTGGCGCGCGAGCACCGCGCGCTCGAGGCGCGCGCCCGACAGATCGGCCCCGCGGAGCGTGACGGCCAGGAAGACGGCGCCGGCGAGCCGCGCGCCGGCGAGCCGCGCGTCGCTCAGGTCGACGCCGTTGAAGAGCACGCCCGAGAGATCGCGGCCCGCGAGGTCGACGCCGCGCAGGTCGAGGCCGATGATCATCGGCGGATCGAGCGGCCCGGCGTCGAGGCGCGCGAGGAGATCTTCCTTGTCCCGCGCGAAGCCCGCGGAGGAGGCGGCGGCGCCCGTCACGTCGCGCCTCGATCGCTCGTGAGCAGCGTGGACGCGAGCTGCGCGTCCTCCAGGTCGGCGCCCTCGAGCCGCGCCTGCCACAGGGCGGCCTCGTACAGCCCGGCGCCGCGCAGGTCGGCGCCGCGCAGGTCGGCGGCCTCGAGGCGAGCCCCGTGCAGGTTCGCCCGCTCGAGGCGGGCGCCGCCGAGCCGCGCCCGCGTCAGATCGGCGCCCGCCAGGTCGGCGCCGCGCAGGTCGGCGCCGCCGAGCTCGGCCCGGCCGAGATCCGCGCGGCGCAGGCTCGACAGCGCGAGGTCGGCGCCCGTGAGGTCGGCGTGCATCCAGCGCGAGCCGTCGGCGCGGGCGCCGCGCGCCTGGGCGCGCGGCAGGCGGGTGTGCTCCGAGGCGCGCAGCCCGCGCAGGTCGGCGCCGCGCAGGTCGACCGCCTCGCCGTGCGCCCCCTCGAGGCTCGCGCCCTCGAGCGCCGCGCCGCCGAAGGACGCGCGGTCGAGCGCCGCGCGCGCGAGGCGGGCGCCGGCGAGCTGCGCGCCGTCGAGCCGCGCCCCGGTGAGGTCGGCCTCGAGGAACGAGGCGCCGGCCGCGGCCGCGCCGGTCAGGACGGCCCCGCGCAGCGCCGCGCGGTCGAGGCGCGCCTTGCCGAGCGCCGCGCCGGTCAGGTCGGCGCCCGAGAGGTCGGCGCCGGAGAGGTCGGCGTCGTTCAGCCTGGCCGCCGGGAGCCACGCGCCCGCCATCCTGGCGCGAGCGAGCGTCGCGCCCTCGAGATCGGCCCCGGCGAGGCGGGCGCCGCTCAGGTCGGCGCCGACGAGCAAGGCGCGCGCGAGGCTCGCCTCGCTGAGGTCGAGCCCCGACAGGTCGAGCCCCGAGAGATCGGCGCCCGCCATGCTCTCGCGGATCGACAGGCAGAGCTCCACGCGCTCGCGCGTCCACGGCGCCGCGCGCTCCGTGGCTGCCCGGTCCCGCGCCTCGTCCTCGCGGTCCAGCGCGTCGAGCTGCGCCGGGTCGTGCCCCCCGGCCTCGAGCGCCTGCTTCATCTGCTCGCGGCTCTTCCGCTGGATCTCGTCGAGCTGCGCCGGATCCCCGCCGAGCTTGCCCAGCCACGCCTCGAGCTCCGCGCCGGGCGGGCGCGGGTCATCGACCGAGGCGCCGAGCGAGGCCACGAGCGCCGCGGGGGCGCCGCCCCGCTCGAGCGTCGCGCGGATCTGCGCGAGGAGCTCGGCGTCGTCGACGCCGGCCAGGGGAGACGCTCCGTCGTTGTCGTTGCCCGGCGGCGCCGCCGCGGCGGGCGCCTCCGCCACGGCAGGGCGCGCCTCCAGCAGCGCGAGCGCGAGCCGCTCGCGGTAGCGCGCGGCCGCGACGCGGCCCTCGCCGAGCGGCTCGCTCTCGAGGAGCACGTGCCGCACCTCGGGGTGGTCCTCGGCGGAGACGGGCGCATGGCCGCGCCACACGAGGGTGAGCGCCTCGGCCTCCATGTCGACCCGGACCGTGTCGAGGTGCAGCTGCACCTCGCGGAAGCGCTCCGCGCCGCCCGCGAGCTCGTCGAGGAAGCAGCGCATCCGGACGCCGGGGAGCCGCGCGCGGTACTCGCGCCGCGCGCGGTGCAGGTTGTGGCAGACGATGTCCTCGTCGCCGCGCGCGTACTCGGCCTGGAGCGCCGGCACGGCCGCATTGAAGTGGCTCCAGTCGAAATCGTCGGGGAAGAAGGGCCAGCGCTGCTTCAGCCAGCGCTCGTCGTAGGTGCCGAGCTTGCTCGCACGCAGCGCCCAGGCGGCGGCGAGCGGCCCGAAGCCCGCGGGCGGCGGCCGCGCCGCGGGCGAGTCGACCGGCGCGCGCGGATCCTCGATGTTCGGCAGCGGCCGTCGCCGGAGATCGCGCTCGCCCGGGTCGAACACGCCGCACCCGACCGGGTTGGCCGCGAAGCCCGGGCCCCCGAAGGCGCGGTCGAAGCCGAGCGGCATCTCGACGAACGGCTGCGGGTCGGTGCGCTTGCCGGCGGCCGGGTCGGTCCAGTACCGGTCGCCGGTCACCTGCAGCGCGAGCGACGTCTTGCCGACGGCGAAGCTCACCGGCAGGGAGCTGACGGGCCGGCGGCCGGGCGCGTGGGCCTTGCCGGTCAGCAGGAGATCCGCCTTCGGCTTGAAGGGGGCGAAGTCGGACGCATGGAGAAGCGCCCCGCGCGGATCGTCGCCCTCGTGCACGTCGCCGAGCGGCGGCTCCGGGGCGTCGGCGGGGATCGCCGGCTCGCCGGGCACGAGGCGGTAGGTGCCCTTCGCGATCAGGCACAGGGCCCATTGCGGGGGCCGGATCTGCCAGGCGACCGCGGCGAACGTGGTGGGGGTGTGGTTGATGATCTTCATGGCAGCTCTCGACGCGCGCAGGCCGTGAGCCCGCGCGCCCGCCGAACGGGCGCCTCCTACATGAGCTGAGTCTGCGCCCCCTTGACGACGATCCCCAGCGCGTCGGCCGTGACGTTGTTGGCGCTGAACTGCAGGGAGGCGTTCTGGTTGTCGAGCACCAGGCGGGCCATGGCTGTCTCGGCCACGATCTGGGCGGCTGGGCTCGTCTCGAGCGTGATCCCGGTGGCGGCGCCGAGCTTGAGCTTGGAGAGACCGCAGGCGAGCTCGATCGCGGCGGGCCCGATCTTGATGTACGCGCCGGCCAGCCCGCCGCAGCGCAGCAGGATCTGGGTCGGCTCGATGATCAGCTCGGCGTCGTTCAGCGGGCTCGCGTGGGCGAGCTTGTGGACCAGGTACGATCCGACCAGCGCCCCGAGCGTCGCGATGCCCCACGTCGCGCCCGTGAGCCCGCCGCCCTTCTCGAGATCGTCCTTGCCCGCGGAGGCGCCGAGCGGGCCCGCCACCGCGCCCAGGGCGCCCGCGGCCACGGCGGCTGCCCACGGCTTCGCGGCGTCGACCGTCGGGGCGTCGGTGCTCCGCACGCGCAGGTGCACCTTGGAGCGCGCCTTGATGTCCTGCTCGTCGGCCGTGGTGAGCTTCTTCGTGCTGCCGAACTCGAGCACCGGGCCGTACGCGATGTTGCAGCTCATCCCGGCCGTGATCCCCGTGTTGAGCCCGAGGAAGACGTTGCCGTTCACGCCCGCCGCGATGCCGTAGTTCCCGCCGAGGCTCGCCCCGAAGTTGATGCCGGTGAAGAAATTCGAGTTGTCGCCGTACGTGAGGTTGACCGTCGAGACGTGGCTGCGCGTCGTCTTCCGCCAGCCCTGCCAGTCGTTGCTGAACGTCATCGAGTAGAAGTCCACGTCGAAGACGCCGAGCGTCCGGTTCGGGATGACGAGCCGGTAGTTCCCGAGGACGACGTCGGTGCGGTTGCCCGTGGTGACCGACTGGTAGTCCCCCTGGGTCACGACCGTGCGGCTGCCGTCCGTGTGATCGTAGACCCCGTCGCTCGCCGCCCAGCCGAAGTGCGCCGCTTTCCCCTTGTCGCTTGCGTCCGAGCTCGTGTCGTAGCCGTCGTCGAGGCTCGACCACGTCCAGCCGCTGCTGCCGAAACCGTCGGTCGGATCGAGCCGCGCGGACTCGGTGAACGTGCCGGCCGACGCGGTCGCCCGCTCGCCGTAGCGCAGGTAGCTGTACTTCCCGTCGCTGTGAGGGACCGCGATGCGGATCCAGTCCTCCGCGCTGCTCGCGGTGGTCGTCATGTCGTCCTGGCCGAGCTGCTGCTCCATCGGCAGCGCGCCCTCGGCGCCGGCGCGCGTCGCGAGCCCACCGCGCGCGCGCCCGAAGCCGCCTCCCATCTCGACCATCGCCCCGTTCGGCATCCGGATGCGGCCGCGCCCCTCGTCGGCGCTCGTGACCACGCGGCTCTTCGCGTTGGGCACGACGCCGGTGATCACCGGCCGCTCGGGGTCTCCGCCGACGCCGGTCCACAGCACCTCGGCGCCCTTGCGCAACGTGAAGTGCATGCCCTCGTCGGCCCCGCCGTAGGGCGTCGCCAGGCGCATCGGCACCGAGCCCTGCGCCTCGGCCGCGCCGCTCAGATCGAACGGCATCACCACGCGGTAGCGCCCCTCGGCGTCGACCGCGGCGACGCCCTCCGGGCCGCGCGCGTCGACGTGGGCGACCATCGCGCCCTCGAGGCGCGGCCTCGGCGTGGCGCGCGGCGGGCGGTAGCGCGTCGAGGCCGGGATGGCCTCGAACTCGCAAGCATAACACGGCCCGTCGCCCGCCCCGGCGCGGTGCACGGCGCGCGTCACCAGGTAATCGCGGTTCCAGTCGGCCCGGAAATGGCCAGAGAGCCCGAGGCGCTCGCCCGCGGCGAGCGGCGCGCCGATCGCGCCGTCGTACACGGTCGCGCGGCAGCGCAGCTCCTCGGCGCGCACGGCGGCGAGCGCGGCGCCCTCCTCGGGCGCCGCGAACGAGCCGCCCTCGTCGACGAGCAGCCCGAAGCCGCGCGCGTCGACCTCGGCCTCGGCCTCCAGCGGCACCTCGGGCGTGCGCTCGTTGTAGTCGAGCAGCACGAGCGCGCGCGGCGACATCCGGCGCCGGCAGCGCAGCGCGCGCACCCCTCCGGCCTCCCCCATCGCGGCCTCGACCGCGCCCCGGAAGCCCTCGGGGTGGTCGCAGAGGACGAGCCGCTCCGCCCCCCCGCGCGGCTCGATGAAGTAGCTGACGCCCGCCTGCTCCAGCTGCCGCGACACGAAGTCGAGCGCGCTCTCCTGGTACTGCACGGCGTGCGCGCGCGGCGGATACGCCCGCTCGAGCCGCCGCTCCACCTCGATCCCGAGGCCGCTCGCGGCGATCACCGCCTCCACCAGGTCCGGCACGCTGAGCCGCTGGTAGATGCGCGTCTGCCGCGCGAGGCCGAGCAGGGCGAGGCGCGGCACGAGCACGACCCGGTAGGCGTACCGATCGCCGCCGAGCGCGCCGCCCTGCTCCACCTCGGCCACGACCCCCGGGACCGCGCGGCCGGCGAGATCGAGCTCCCCGGCCGCGCCGACGAGGTCGTCGAGCGGCAGCGCGGGATCGGGCGACGCGAGATCGATCTCGAAGCGGTACGGGCGCGACAGCGCCTCCTCGCCGCGGAGCCCCAGCACCGTGAACGCCCCGGCCGGGGCGGCCTCGGAGCGGAAGTGGATCCCGACCGTCGTGGGCTTCGTCATCGCTTCTCCGAGATCTCGAGCATGGCGCCGGACGCCGTGGTGATGCGGCTCTGGTTGGCGTTGCGGGCCGTCACGGGCGACGGCGCGAGCGGGTTGAACATGGCCCCGAGGATCACCGGGCGATCCGGGTCGCCGTTGGCGAACGCCACGACGACCTCGGTGCCCGGGCGCAGCGGGAAGTGCATCCCGTGGCCCACGCCGCTGAAGGGCTGCGCCATCCGGACCGGGCGCGAGGCCTTCTGCTCGCCCGGCTCCGCCGTGTCGAAGTGGAGCTGCACCGTGTAGCGCCCCTCCGCGTCGAGCTGAGCGACGCCGTTCGTCTTCCCCCCGTGCCCCGGCTGCACGATCCCCGTCACCACGCCGGGGATGCGCGGCCTCGGCGTCCGGCGCGGCGGCCGGTAGGCGACGCGCGCCGGGATGGCGCGGAACGCGTTCCTGTACAACGGGCTTTGCTCGCCGGCGTCCTTGAACGCGGGAAACCTCGCCTCGTGCTCCACCGCGACGAGGAGCAGCTCCTCGGGCTCCGGGAAGCGCGGGTGCTCGATCAGGGTCACGCGCCGCCCGGCGGACAGCGCCGCGCGGCTGGCCTTGCCCTCGTACACGCGCTGCCGCGACAGCCGCTCGTCCGCCCGGATCTGCGCCAGCTTCCCGGCCTCCTCGGGCGTCTTGACGTGGCTGCCGTACTCGACCACGCCGCCGCCGTCGCCCGAGCCCAGGGTGGCGTAGGCCGTCAGGTCGAGCTGCGGTGCGCGGTAGTTGTAGTCCTGCACGACGTAGCTGGTGGGCACCAGGTCGGTCGTCACCTCGAGGGCGAAGATGCCCGCGGCCTCGCCGCGGGCGCGGAAGGGCACCGTCTCCGCTCCCGCGGCGGGGCGGAAGCCGGACGGGTGGTCGGTGAAGACCATCCTGTCGCGGCCGCCCTCGTGCTCGAAGAAGAAGCTGATGCCGACGTGCTCGGCCAGGCGGCTGATGAACGCGAGATCGCTCTCGCCGTACTGCACGACGAACTCGCGCTCGGGGTAGCTCTCGAGCAGCCGCAGCTCGACGTCCTCGGAGCCCAGGCCGTGCCGCTCGAGCTTGCTCCGGAGGATGTCGGGAACGCTGCGGTCCAGGTAGATCTCCTGCGTCTCGACGAGGGTGAGCCGGAACGCGCGCGGCACGACGCGCAGGCGGCAGGTGGCGCGCTCGGCCAGCGGCTCCAGCCGGTCCCGGATCGGGCCCAGCATGCCCGAGACGCGGCGGATCTCCTCCCCGTCGGCCTCGAAGACCAGGCTGACCTCGGCGCCGGGCGCGGCGTCGGCCGGGAGCTCGCGGCCCTCGTCGATCACGACGTCGAGGTCGAACGAGAAGAGCTGCGAGATCGCCTCTCGCCCGGAGAGCTCGCGGACCTTCACGTGGTCCCACGGTCCCCGCTCCGACTCGATGCGAACGCTCAACGTCCCGGAGGCTTCCTTCATCGCTCGTTCTCCGATTCCGCCGCGGCCTTCCCTGGGGCACCGGAAAGGTGGAGAGGCCGCGTGGGCGTGCGCGCCGCGTGGGCGCCGGGATGGCCGCGTGAGGGCTGCTGACACCCTGCGCCACCAGGGCTCGCTCTTCGGGGTTTCACGGGCATCGGAGCGTCAGCCTCGCCCCTTGCCGGTGCCGTACAGGAGCGCCCGCACATCGAGCTTCGCGGGGCGCTTCGGCGCTCCGAGGGGCGGCGGCTCCGGGGGCGGCGGTTCGGGAGGCGGCGTCGCCCAGGCGAAGGTGCCCCCCGCGGCCGCGTGGCTCGCCGGCTCTGGCGTGGGGACCGCGGGCGCGGCCGCGCTTGCGGTGGGAGCGCTCGGCTCGGCCGGCGGCGCGCGTGGCGGCTCGGCCGGCAGGGCGCGTGGTGGCTCGGCCGGCAGGGTGCGTGGCGGCTCGGCCGTGAAAGGAGTCGCCGGCTGGCGCGCCGCATGGCTTCCGGCGTCCTTCGGCATCTGCATCGTCCCCGACCTGCCGAGCGGAGCCTCGGGCGGCGATGGTGCAGGCCGCTTCGGCGGCGACGGCGAGGCGCCTGCGGGGGCCGGACGAAACGGCAGCGTCGCCGGGACCGCAAGCGCCCCGTTCGGCGCGATGTCCAGCGTCCCGGTGGGACTCATGCTCGCCGCGGCGGACAGCGCGACGGTCGACTCGAGGGCGGCGCCATCCTCGTCGCCCGCCGCGCCCGCGCGGGGCGCCGTCGCTCCGGCCCTGCTCACCACGGCGCCCGGAGCGGGCCACGCGATCGGCTCGCCCGGGAGCTCGACGCCGGCGAGGATGCACATGCGCGGGAGCACGTCCTCCGAGGGCACGGGGAAGCTGCCGCGCCACGTCACCGTGCAGCGCTGCTCGTCGCCGTCGATGCGCAGCATGTCGGCGCTCAGCGGGAGCTCCTGGTGCTCGGCGAGGCCGAGGCCCGCGAGGCCGTGGATGCGCGCGAAGCCGCGCGCGCCGGGCAGGCGCATGCGCATGCGCGGCGCGCTCGGGTGCAGGCCGTCCATCACGATCCACTCGTCGCCGCGCAGGAAGTGCGTGCGCTGATCCGGCGGCGCCGCCTGGAAATAGTCCCAGCTGAGATCGTCCGGGATCTCGCGTATACCGCGCTCCAGCAGGGCGCGCGGGGTCGCCCCGAGCAGCCGCCGGCGGGCGGGGCTGGCCTTCGAGATCGGGCCGAAGCCAGCCACGCGCCTCGCGTCGACCGGATCGAGGATATTCGGCTCGCCCGAGCCCTGAGGATGGCCCTCCCCGAACGGGTTGTCCGGGAAGCCGATCCCGCCAAAAGCGTGCTCGTAATCGATGGGGAGCCGCACGAAGCCGCCCCGCTTGCGGACCATCAGCGTCTTGTCGAGCAGCGTCCAGCTGCTCGAGAAGACGCCCAGCCGGACATGCGCCGCCTCGACGGGGCGGCCGTGCGGCGCATGCGCATGGCCCGTGAAGAGCACGTCGGCCTTGAGCAGGCGAGGGACCAGATCGGTCGTGAATCGGATGCTCCGCGAGGGGAGCCCGCCGTGATGGACGTCTTCCCTAAGGATCTCCTGCGGCGCGATGCGCTGCATCATCGTGTCGCTGGCGAACCCGAAGGTGGCTTTCACCATCGCGGTCACCCAGAGCTTGCCCTTGAACCTCCAGGCCATGGCGGCGGCGGTCGCAGCGCCGATCGGCGTCGCGCTCATATGCGGAGGGCTGCTCGTCGCCATGGATCCACCAGCGATGAGACCCGCCCTCCGGCGCTGCTGTCAAGCCATTGTGGCCGTCGCGCGGCGCAGCGATCACCGGTTCAATCCGCGCGTCCGCGCATCGGCGTTCCCTGCGGGAGATTCGATGTCATCGACGCACCGAGCGGAGCCTGCGAGCCGTTGAACCAGGTGCTGCCGGGCGGTCGTCGTGAGCCGTTCGGCTCGGCCGCGATCGAGGGCGCCGGAGACGCCGCCTTGCGGCGCCGGACGCGGAGGCCGCGCCCGAGCGCCCGCCGCCCGCGGCGAGCGCCGCGCGCTGTGCCATACTGCGCGGCCACGGTGGCTCCGGCACATCGCATCCACTACACGTACGCCGAGTACCTGGCCCTCGAGGCGTCCAGCAACGTCAAGCACGAGTACCTCGACGGCCAGATCTACGCGATGGCCGGAGGCACGCCCGAGCATGCCGCGCTCGCTGCGGCGGTCATCGGCCTCCTCTTCCCCGAGCTTCGCAGAGGTCGATGCCGTGCTTACGACGCCGATCTTCGCGTGCGTGTGCCGTCGACAGGCCTCGCCACCTACCCCGACGTCACGGTCGTGTGCGGGCCGATCGAGCGCGACGCCCAGGACGAGCAAGCCGTGACGAACCCCACGCTCATCGTCGAGGTGCTGAGCCGCAGCACCGAAGAGTACGACCGAGGCGACAAGTTCGAGCATTACAAGAGCCTCGCCTCCTTGCGCCAGTACGTCCTGGTGTCGCACCGGGAGCGCAGCGTGGAGGTGTGGACTCGCGACGTCGACGGCGACTTCACGTCTGCCATCGCGCGGGACGGCGACGTCGCGCTCCTCGCGTCGATCGGCGCCCGGCTCGACGTCCGCGAGCTGTACGAGGCTGCGGCCGAGCCGGGGGCCTGAGTAGGGCGCTATCGACAGGACGTGGTGACAGCCTGGCGGTCGAGCGCTCGGGCGCGCACGCGCCGTGAGCCGTGATTGCCTCTCCGCCTCTGGAATGCGATCGTCGGCCCTCTATCGAGGCAATCTCGGCTCGCGCTCACCCATCGAGCTCATGGCGGATTCAGGCGCCGAGCGCAGGGACGCCACGCTCCGTCAACCCATCATGGGCTGCGCCGTCCCAGCACATTTCTGCGTGGCAGCGGGTATTGACTCCGTGGCTCGTTGGGCGACCATCGCATCATGGCGCGCACAGCTCCGGTTCCGAACATCCCCGCGGGGCCGGAATGACGCCGGATGTCTTCGGAGGCACCGGGGAGAACAACGATCGGGGGCCGACGTGAAAACTCGATTCAGTCATCCTCTTCTCGGAGCCATCGAGAAAGGTATGTTCAGCCCGCAGCTCCGATCCATCTGCGGGGCCAAGCAGCTCACGGCCTCCCTGGCGCAGCTGAACGAGGTGGCGGAAAGGCTCGAGCCGTGGCGTGCTCCGCACTTCGAGCTGCGCGCGCGCGTCGATCTCGGGAACTTCTATCCCGAGACGGGACGGGTCACCGCGCTCGACAAGACGAACGCTCTCGTCAAGGGCGTTGCTCGCCGGGTCGGGCAGGCGAGCCGCCTGTCTCGCCTGCACGGGTTCGTGTGGCATGTTTGCGACGGGGTGCTCGCACTGCGCGACGACGTGTTCTTGCGCGTGCTGGGCCCCACAGCAACGAGCCTGCGGCCCTGGCTCGAAGAGTGCGCGGCCTTGCGGTTACAGTGCGTCTTTCCGGTGGTGCGAGCGGTCGACAAGCCGCCTATCGCGCCGGAGTCTGGCTGGATAGAGTTTCGCGACGATCTCGTCGATGCGACCGGGCGAGCAGCCCTGGACAACGAAGCCTGGCATCTGGATCTCCCGCTTGCGGCACCAGATAAGCGATGTCGGCAGAGCGTGGTCGGGTTTCTCTGCGCGACCGTAGATCCAGCGTCGAGGACGCTTCCGTTGTCACCCCGCGTGAGAGAGGCAGCATCGCGCTGGCTTTGTCGGCTGCACGATCCCGGCGACCCCGCGCGGCTCGCCTCGTGGGTGCTGGAGAACGGCGGTAGCGAGGCGCTCGCCAGGACGGTCGCTGACGCCGAGCGCTCGTTCGGTGGTCTGCGCAGCGTCGACCGGATCCAGCGCTTCGGCGGGATCCAGATGCTCGATCGAGCCCTCGCTGAAGGGAGCGTGGCCGAGTGGCCGCTTCAGCAGACGCCGGACGGCCCCGCGATCCTGGTGAGCCCGCGAGACATCGACAACCCTGACACCCTCGCATGCGTGACGGAGGACGGCAGGATGTGGGCCTATGGGTCGGCTGGGACGAGTGGGAGCGAACGAGCGACTCGGTGCGCGCTTTCGTCTCCCGCATTGCGTTGTGGGGACACCCCAAAGAAGTGCCGGTCCATGTCTCGCGGTCGTCGCACGGTCGTGAGCTCGCGCAGGCGCTCGGCCTGGACCAGGTCGAAGAGGCGACCGACTCCACCGGCACCTTCTACGCGGGCGACGCGGCGCTGGTGTTCGAGCGGAGGCTGTCCGAGGGGCGCGCAGTGACGTGGTTGCGCGAGCTGCGCCCCGAGGCGGTGCCTGTCTGGGACGACCTCACCTCGTCTGCCTGAGCTCCAGGGCGCGGCGGCCGACGTCCCATGCCCTTCCACGCGCGTGGATCGACGAGGAACGACGAGCGATCCCGCCACCGACGACACGCAGCTACGGCGTGATCTCGCCGACTCGCGGAGCACCCTGACCATGAGCGCCGCGCCGCCCAGCCCGTCGAGTAAGCTGCGCCGCATGAAGGTCCCCCGACTCACCGGCCGCGCGCTCACCGCGGCGCGCCTCGCCGCCGAGGCGCCCGGATCCTCCGCCGCGCTCCGGGAGGTGATGAAGCGCAGCTTGGGCATCGATCGCCTCGCCTCGCTTCCGGACGCCTTCCGCGACGACGTCCCCGCAGAGGCGCGCCCCCTCCAGGCCGCGCCGCCGCGGCGCTGGGAGGACGCCGGGCTCGGCGCGCCCCCCGTCCGCGACTGGCCCAGGCCCTCGGTGGCCTACGCGGCGGCCTACCGCAAGGGCGCCACCACCCCGCTCCGCGTCGCCGAGCGCGCGCTCTCGGCGCTCGAGGCCCTCGCCGCCGAGCGCCCGTGCATGAACATCGCCGTCGCCACCTCGCGCGAGGCGACGCTCAGGGACGCCGACGCCTCGACCGCGCGCCACGCCGCGGGGCGGCCCCGCGGCCTGCTCGACGGCGTGCCCCTGCTCGTCAAGGACGAGTTCGACGTCGAGGGCCTGCCGACCACGCTCGGCTCGCCCTGCGGCCCCCAGCCGCCCGCGCCGCGCGACGCCGCCGTGGTCGCCCGGCTCCGGCAGGCGGGCGCCGTGTTCCTCTGCAAGACCGTGCTCACCGAGTGGGGCATGTCGCCGATCGGCAACAGCGTCCACCAGCGCATGCCCCACAACCCGCACCACAGGGAGCGCGCCGCGGGCGGCTCCTCCACCGGCTCCGCCGTCGGCGTGGCGCTCGGGCTCGCGCCGCTCGCGGCCAGCGGCGACGGCGGCGGATCCATCCGGGCGCCCGCCGCGCTGAACGGCGTCTTCGGCATCAAGCCGACCTTCGGCCGCGTCAGCCGCGCCGGCGACGGCTTCAAGGGCTCGGTCGCCCACGCCGGGCCGATCGCCAGCAGCACGGCCGATCTCGCGCGCTTCCTCGACGCCGTCGCCAGCGAGCCCGACCCCGACGACGACCTCACCGCGTGGGCGCCCCCGCCGCCCCCCGGAGGCTTCGGCGCGCGCCTCGGCGCCGGCGTGCGCGGCCTGCGCATCGGCGTCGACGAGGCGGAGTGGCGCGACGCCTCCACCCCGGTCGCGAGCGTGTGCTGGGGGGCGCTGCGCGCGCTCGAGCGCGAGGGCGCGACCCTCGTGGACGTGACGATCCCCCTCGCCAGGCACGCGGCCTCCATCGGCTACCTCGTCATCGGCCCCGAGTCGCTCGCGGCGTTCCAGCGCGCCTGGAGGGAGCAGCGCGACCTCATCAGCGAGGACCTGCGCGTCACCTTCAGCCTCCTCTCGGGCGTCACCGCGCTCGAGCAGATCGACGCCGCGCGGCTCCGCGCCGGCATGCGCCGCGAGGTGGCGCGCGCCCTCGCCGGCGTCGACGTCCTCGCGCTCCCGACGACGGCGATCACCGCGCCCCGCTACGCGCAGGCCGAGGAAGGCCGCGCCTTCCTGGATCCCATCGCCCTCGACGGCATGTGCCGCTTCGCCTTCCTCGGCAACCTCACCGGCCTCCCCGCCGGCACGGCGCCCGTCGGCGTCGACGCCGAGCGCCTGCCCATCGGCCTGCAGATCCTCGGCGACGCGTGGGACGAAGCGGCCGTCCTCGCCGTCCTCGCCCACCTCGAGCGATCGGAGCTCGCGAGCGCGCGGCGCCCTCCGGGGGCGATCGATCTGCTCGAGGTCCCCGATCCCATCGAGCCCAGGGAGCGGTCGCGATGAGCCAGAGCGCCGGAGGTCATCCTCCCGACGTGAAGCCGGCGCCGGCGCCGTGGACGCTGGCCGGCGATGCGACCATCGTGATGCTCGAGCTCCCGGAGCGGCTGCTCGAGGAGCAGAGCTTCATCCCGGAGGCGCTCCGCCCCCGCTTCGAGGGGCGCTACAGCCTGCTGATGGCGCTCGACTACACGTCGTCGAACGTGGGGCCTTATCGCGAGCTCCTGTTCATCCCCGGGCGCTTCCGCACGCGCCGCGGCCTCTGCTGGTCCATCAGCAAGATCTACGTCAGCTCGTGGGACAGCGTGGTGAACGGGCAGCGCAACTGGGGTATCCCCAAGGAGCACGCCGATTTCGAGATCGCGCGCGAGGCGGACGGGAGCGAGCGCTTCCGGGCGTCGCAGGGCGGCGACGTCTTCGCCGATCTGCGCTTCGCGGCCGCGGGCCCGAGCCTGCCCGCCTCGAGCGCGCTCGTGCCTGCGCGCCTCCGCCGGCTGGTGCACCACCGCGACGGGCACGACTACTTCTGCGCGCCGACCGCGCGCGGGAGCGCCCGCCACGCGCGCCTGCTCGAGGCGCGCGTCGATCCGGCGCGCATGCCGCGCGTCGACGAGGGTCGTGTGGTGTTCGCCGTCCGGCTCTCCGGCTTTCAGGCCGAGTTCCCGGCCGCCGACGTCGAGCCCCCCGGCTCGCTCTGATCGCTCACCGCGGGGAGCTGCCCGCAGCGGCGTCGGGGCCGCTCGGTCGCTCGAGCGCGCAGATCAGCTGAGCGCGATCATCGCGGCCGTCGCCGCGTAGTCGACGCGCCGCGCGCGGTAGGGGTACGTCGGCGGGAAATGCTCGAGCGCCGCGCGGAGGCGCCGGCTCGACGCCCTGTCGAGCGGGTCGAAGCGCAGGCCCACCGCGCGCCCCGGGTCGCCCAGGCGCCGGCCGTGGAGCGTGCGCGCGATCGTCGCCGTCGCGTCGATCCAGACGCTCGTGTCCGGGATCCGGAACGAGACGATCACCGGCTCACCCGTGAGCGGGCGAGCGCTCGTCAGCACGAGCATGCCGTCGATCGACAGGTCGATCGCCCGGGTCCCGAGCAGCCGGAAGCCCCGCTCGCGCACGGCCTGGCACTCCACGATCGCAGCGCGGCGCGTGGCGCGGCGCTCGCTGGCGAGCAGCATCTCCATGGTCGTTCTCCTTGGCGCTGTACGCTACGGAGGAGGGCTACAGGTGGACAAGAAACTTACACGGCGGCGCCCCGCGCCGCAGGTGGCGAGGGCGAACGCGGGTAGCAGGTAGGGGAGGGGGTGGGGGGGCTCGGCGCCCCTGAGGGTGCTCGCGGCGAGAGGCGCCCGCGGCCGCTGGAGGGGTCGCCGCCCCGCCAGGTGGGCGGGGCGGCGCGCGGCCGTGGGTCTCTCTATCCGCCGGTCAGCGGCCCGCGCGGCGCCGGCGCAGGGCGAGGCCGGCGAGGGCGGCGAGCATGGGCAGGAGCGCGGCGGCGCCTCGGGTGCTGCCCGCGGGCGTGGGCCGCGCGGCGCAGAAGCCGTTGCCCTCGGCGAAGATGCCGGTCGGGTCGTTCTCGCTCTCGGGCGCGCAGGTGCCCGCCGTGCTGTCGGTCGAGCTGCACACCTCGCCGGACGGGCAGCTGTTGCCGTCGGTGCCGCGGCAGCCCGCCACGCAGGCGTGATCCTCGCAGATCATCCCGCTCGTCGCGCCGCCGCAATCGCTGTCCTGCCGGCACGCTGACTGATCGTCGTCGCCGTTGTTGGGATCGGTCTCGCCCTCGTCGACGGCGCCGTTGTGGTTCGCGTCCTCCACGCCGTCGGCCACGCCGCCGTCGTCCGTGTCCGCATCGAGCGGGTTCGTCTTCGTCGTGGGATCGGCGTCCGCGATGCAGGTGCCCGCGCCCGCGTCGGTCGCCGCGTTGTCGCAGGGCAGGCCGAGCTCGGTGCCGTCGAACAGCCCGTCGCCGTCGCTGTCGGGGTCGAGCGCGTTGACGAGGCCGTCGCCGTCGTGATCGTCGCTGAAGTTCGGCTCGTCGCCGTCGATCACGCCGTCGTCGTCGCTGTCGGCGTCGTTCGGATCGGTGCCGAGCTCGTCCTCGATCACGTCGATGAGCCCGTCGCCGTCGCTGTCCGCCGGCGTCCCGTCGTCCTCGCCGAGGTTGGGATCGGTCTCGCCCGCGTCGACGACGCCGTTCAGGTTCACGTCCTCCTGGCCGTCGGGCACGCCGCCGTCGTCGGTGTCGGCGTCGAGCGGGTCGGTCTTTGTCGCGCCGGCGTCCCCGTCGGGGCGGCAGTGGCCCGCCTCCGCGTCGGTGCCCTCGTTGTCGCAGGGCAGGCCGAGCTCGGTGCCGTCGAACAGCCCGTCGTTGTCGCTGTCGACGTCGCGCACGTTGATGAGGCCGTCGTCGTCGGTGTCCTCGCCGGGCTTCGGCTCCTGGCCGTCGGGCACGCCGTCGTCGTCGGTGTCGGCGTCGTCCGGATCGCTCCCGATCGCCTCCTCCTCCGCGTCGGGCAGCCCGTCGCCGTCGCGATCCTCGTCCACCGCGTCGTCGTCGCCGTTGTTGGGATCGGTCTCGCCCTCGTCGATGGCGCCGTTGTGGTTCGCGTCCTCGGCGCCGTCGGAGATGCCGCCGTCGTCCGTGTCCGCGTCGAGCGGGTGCGTCGTCGTCGCCGGGTCGGCGTCCGCGACGCACTTGCCCGCCTCCGCGTCGGTGCCCTCGCGGTCGCAGGGCAGGCCGAGCTCGGTGCCGTCGAACAGGCCGTCGCCGTCGCTGTCGGGATCGAGCGCGTTGATGAGGCCGTCGCCGTCGTGATCGTCGCTGAAGTTCGGCTCGTCGCCGTCGATCACGCCGTCGTCGTCGCTGTCCGGGTCGCTCGGGTCGGTGCCGATCTCCTCCTCGATCACGTCGATCAGCCCGTCGCCGTCGGTGTCCGCCGGCGTCCCGTCGTCGGCGCCGTTGTTCGGATCGGTCTCGCCCGCGTCGATCTCGCCGTCGAGATCGAGGTCCTCCTGGCCGTCGGGCACGCCGCCGTCGTCGGTGTCGGGATCGACCGGCGAGGTCTTGGTCGCCCCCTCGTCCGCGTCGGCGCGGCAGTGGCCCGCGTCGCCGTCGGTGTCCTCGTTGTCGCAGGGCAGGCCGAGCTCGGTGCCGTCGAAGAGCCCGTCGTTGTCGCTGTCGACGTCGCGCACGTTGATGAGGCCGTCGCCGTCGGTGTCGTCGGCGGGGTTCGGCTCCTGGCCGTCGAGCGCGCCGTCGTCGTCGGTGTCGGCGTCGTTCGGATCGCTCCCGATCGTCTCCTCGAGGTCGTCGCTCAGCCCGTCGCCGTCGGTGTCCGTCGGCGGCACGTCGTCCTCGCCGTTGTTCGGATCGGTCTCGCCCGCGTCGACGACGCCGTCGAGGTCGATGTCCTCGTTCCCGTCGGGCACGCCGCCGTCGTCGCTGTCCGCGTCGAGCGGATCGGTCTTGGTCGCGCCGGCGTCCCCGTCGGCGCGACAATGGCCCGCGGCGGCGCTGGTGGCGGCGTTGTCGCAGGGCAGGCCGAGCTCGGTGCCGTCGTAGAGCCCGTCGTTGTCGCTGTCGGGGTCGAGCGCGTTGATGAGGCCGTCCTCGTCGGAGTCCTCGTTGAAGTCCGGCTCATCGCCGTCGAGCACGCCGTCGTCGTCGCTGTCCGCGTCGTTCGGGTCGGTGCCGGCGGCGATCTCGGTGGGATCGTCGATCCCGTCGTTGTCCGAGTCGCAGCCGTTGTTGATGACCCCGTCGCAGTCGTTGTCGATCCCGTCGCCGCACACGTCGGTCGCCTCGGGCACGCAGACGCAGGCGTTGGCGTCGGGATCGCACTGCGGGGCCAGCGGCCCGCAGTGCGCGTCGGTGAGGCACTCGACGCACTCGTTGGGCGTCGCCTCCGTCTGGCAGTACGGCGTCGGCGCGGCGCACTGCGCGTCGGTCGCGCACCCGTCGATGATGACGTCGGTCGGCGGGGTGCCCCCGGCCGGGCCGTTGCCGTCGGTCGGCGTCTCCTCGGACGGCGAGCCCTGCTCTCCGGCGGCGGTCACGATCGCCTGGTTGGAGATCAGCCCCTCCGCGCCGGCGTCCACCGTGACCTGGAAGGTCACGGTCGTCGCGCCGTTGACGGCGGGGAGCGTGCCGCCCTCGGCCGCGCTCGCGCCCCCGCCGAGCCGCACGCGCACGGTGCGCGTTGCGGCGTCGTACTCGCCCTGATCGTCGCCGGCCGCGTCCGTCTTCGGGTCCGACTCGATCGCCAGCGAGCCCGGCACGTAGGTCACGCCCGGGGGCAGCGGATCGGTGAGCACGGTGTCGACCGACGCGTCGTTGCCCGTGTTGACGACCTCGACCGTGTACCGGATCACGTCGCCCGCGAGCAGCGGCTCGCCGTTCACGTCGACGGCCGTCTTCGTGGACGACGTGAAGTCCGGCTTGAACGTCGAGATCGAGGTGACGAAGCCGGCGAGGAAATACAGGTCGCCGTCGGTCGCCGCCTCGATGGGCGCCGAGGTCTGGCCTGCGCTCACCAGGGACGTGATGTCGAGGACGTCGATGTCGATGCCGGCCATGGCCCCCGGGAGCCCCACCATCTGCGGCAAGTCCCCGGCATTCGACACCGGCGTGCCGAGGTAGGAGCGCGTGCCGTTGAAGAAGTCGTCGGAGGGGTTCAGCGTGTTCTCGAGCACCTCGTTGTTGAAGAGGAAGCGGTCTCCGTCGATCGACGCGTCCCCCTCGAACGTGACCATGCCGATCTTCGCGTCGTAGCCCGCGTTCGGCACCACGAACCCCGAGAGCAACGCCTGCACGCTCTGGTTGGGCTGGCCGATGCGCGGGGTGTTGACCGCGTCCAGCCCGTGGAAGAGCGCGAGATGGCGCGGCGGCTCGGAGGCGAGCTCATAGAACACGACCATCCACCAACCGGCGAAGTTGTTGTGGTCGAAGTTGGCGGGGGGGGCAGCGATGAAGTCCTTGCTGTGGACGCCGCCCACCCGGTAGGCGCCGGTCCCGTGCTCCTGCACGATCGCGGTGATGTCCGCGAACGACTGGTAGTACTCCGTCGTCGTGCTGTCCGGGTCCGGGGTGAACGACCCCCCGAGCGGGGCGACGGCGTTCACTTCCTCCTCGAAGCCGCCCGCGCCGGGGCGGGCCAGGGTCACCGTGGTGTCCACGGGATCGCCGGACGAGATGTGTGCGCCCCAGTAGAGGTAGGCGTGCGTGACCGTGGCTCCGGCCGGGACCTCGAGCCAGGCGGTGCTCTGCGCCTCGCTCGCGGTGATGGTGGTGTTCGCCTCCGCCTCGCCCTCTCCGGGCGAATCGGCCTTCCAGTACACGTCGGGCGAGCTGTCGCCGAGCCCGCTGCTCCCGCACTGCGCAGGGTTAGCGTTGCCCACCACGGGCGTCGCCGGCTCCAGGTCCCCACCGCACTCGTACCCGAGCGTGTTGCCGATCAGGAGGAAGTCGCCCCGCTGGCTGACCTCCACGCGCAGCGTGGGCGCGGCGTGCGCGGCGCTGCCCTGCCCGCCCACGCAGGCGAGCCCGACAAGACTACCTAGGATCCAACGTCTCTTCACGGCGCCTCCTGCTGCTTCGGCTTCTTCTCGAGGATCTTGAACTGCACGCGGCGGTTCTTCTGGCGTCCCTCGTCGGTGTCGTTCTCCGCGATCGGGACGTCGGGCCCGTAGCCCTTCGACGCCAGCCGCTCGGCCTCGATGCCGCGCTGGACCAGCGCCTTCGTGACCGACTCGGCCCTCGCCTGGCTGAGCTTGATATTGTACGCGCGTCCGCCGCGCGGGTCTGTGTGCCCTTGCACCTCGATCTTGGTGATCTCCGGGTGCTCCTTCAGCACACCCGCCACCTCATCGAGGAGCTCGTCGCTCGCCTTCTTGATGGTCGCCTTGCCGGTGTCGAACTGCACCTGCTGGAGGATGACGATCTCCTGCTCGGTGACGCGCACCGCGACGGGGCAGCCGTTCTTCGCCGGATCCTGATCGGGCTTGCCCTTCTCGTCGGGGCAGGCGTCCTGGTCGTCGCGCACCGTGTCGCCGTCGCGGTCGCCGGGGCAGCCGTTCGTCGCCGGATCCGAGGTGCGGATACCGGGGATGTCGGGGCAGGCGTCCTCCGCGTCGATCACGCCGTCGCCGTCCCTGTCGGGCGGCGGCGGGCAGCCGTGCTTCTTCGGATCCTCGTTCGCCGGGCCGGCCTCGTCCGGGCACGCGTCGACGTCGTCCGTGATGCCGTCCTTGTCGCGGTCCCCGGGCGGCGGGCAGCCGTGCTTCTTCGGGTCGTCGTTCGCGATGCCGGGCGTGTCCGGGCACGCGTCGACGCGATCGAGGAAGCCGTCCTCGTCGCGATCGGACGGCGGGCAGCCGTTCTTCTTCGGATCCGGGTCGCCGACGCCGGGCACGTCGGGGCAGGCGTCCTTCTCGTTGACGATGCCGTCCTTGTCGCGGTCCGGGTCCGCGCGCCGGACCTCGGGCGAGTACGCGAGCATCGCGACGGCGCGGAAATCCGGCGTGCCGATGCCCGAGGTGAAGCCGGGGCCGGCGGCGACGCCGAGCTCGAAGTCGCGGAGCGTCGGCGCGAAGCGGTAGCGCAGGCCGAGCAGCGCCTCGACGTTCGTGTTGCGCGCCCCCGGGTCCTCCAGCACCGTCGACACGGTCGCCTCGGGGCCGATCTGGAGCTGCTCCTCCGAGCCCAGCAGCAGGCCGACGCCCGCGCCGCCGTTGAACATCAGGCCTTGCCGCACCTGCGCGAACGTCTGCGCCGGGCGCAGATCGACGCCGGCCGCGGCCGACCAGACGAAGCCCGGGATCCGGCCGCCGGCGAGGATCTGCGGCAGGCCGCGGACCGACTCCTCGCCCACGAACGAGCCGTCGCGGTCGCCGGTCGGCACCCACACGAAGCCGCCGACGGCGAGCTGGAACGGGTCGAAGTAATCGCCGACGAGGCGCAGGCGCAGCCCGACCCGGAGATCACCGAGCTGCACGTCGCTCGGCGACCTGAACGAGAGGCCCTCGGCCGCGGGGCTGTCGCCCTGCTGCAGCACGGCGAGCGGCAGGTCGACGTTGACGTGCAGCCGGTCCCAGAGCGTGAGCGAGGAGTTCAGGTGCAGGAACAGCTGGTGGCCGACGATCGCGCCGAGGTGCTCGTCGCTGCCCTGCCGCGTGAGCACGAGCGGGTTGTGCGCGTAGTCGCCGAGCAGCATCACGTGCAGCGTCGCGCTGCCGTCCTGGTTCGGCGAGGCCGCGTACGGCGACGGCACACCGAACATCCGGTCGCCGGCGGGCGCGGGGCTGAAGCGGTTGAGGGCGAGGCCGCGCGCCGGTCCCGCTTCCTGAGCGGACGCTGGCGCGGCCCACGCCGCCGCGGCTAGGGCGGCGGCGCCGCAGATCCATCGAGGGGGCAAGGGGGCTCTCATGCGCAGGATCACCTTGGGTGCTTTGGGCGAGCGGCCGTCGACTGCTCCGGCGCGCAGGCAAGTTGGGGGAAACGCGGCGTGCTCGACGAGGAGGATCGGCGAGCATCCTCGAAATCCCGGGCCGTCTTATAGGCTTCGCAGGACGCTACCGGTGGACTTTTCGATGCGCGGCCGTCCGAATTCGGATCGGCCTCGACAGGGCGGCTCTCCTGCGAGCCGGCCTTCGCAGCGCGTCGCAGCGCGGTCTATGCAAGGCGTGTGCACGCCTCGCCGTCGCGTGGGGCGGGTGGTTTGTCGGGGCTCTCGCGGCTCCAGCCGGCGCTGCGGCGGGCCGATTGAGGCCTACAGACATCAGCACTGCGGCCTCGGTGCGGCGGTATCGAGCGGGATCGAGCGGTATCGAGCGGTATCGGGCCGGGGGCGCGCCGTCGCGCCCGGTTGGCGGGCTCTGCGATGCTCGCGGCCCCGGCGCTGCGTTGCCGGAGGTCCGGGTTCACCGTGGGATCAAAAGTTCGTTCGGAGGGCGCCGCTGAATTGAAAGATGCCAGGGTTCGAGCCGATCTTGCCAACGGCGGTGAACCTGGATCCTGGCGTGACGGCCAGCATCGGCGAGCGGAGCGCGTCGATCGGTGAGGTCGACTCGGCCGGGCTCGTCGCGCAGGGCGAGCTCCTCGCCGCGTCCGTCCGGGTCGTGTCGACTGGCGCATTCCGCGCGGGAGGCGCGTTCCAGCGATCCATCTCGTGGGTGCATCGACTACCATCGTCGCCGAAGGGCGGCTGCCACCGGCGACTCCAGGCGACGGAGGTTTCGACGATGAACCTTTTTCCGGACGAGATGCGGCGTGATCCTTATCCCCTCTACGATCAGCTGCGGACCGGCTCTGCCGTGTTCCATGTCGCTCCGCTCGATCTCTGGATGGTCTTCGATTACGACGGGGTGAAGCGCGCGCTGACCGATCATGACGCCTTCAGCTCCGCGGTGACGCCTCCCACCGGCAAGGCGCCGGACTGGATCGTCTTCTCCGACCCGCCGCGCCACACGAAGCTTCGATCCATCGTCCTGCGGGCGTTCACGCCGCGCTCGATCGCGGGCCTGGAGCCCCGCATCCGGGAGCTGTCGCGCGATCTCCTGGATCCGTGGATCGAGCGCGGGGAGATGGACCTCGCGGCGGACTACGCGGGTCCGCTGCCCACGATGGTGATCGCGGAGATGCTCGGCATTCCCCCCGAGGACCGGGCGCGGCTGCTGCGCTGGAGCGAGGTGATAGTGAACCTCAGCCACGCGATCTCCGGCGGCGAGGAGGCGGCGAGGGCCGTGAGCGAGCACGCCGTGGTGAAGGAAGAGATGAAGGCGTATCTGGCGGGCCTGATCGAGGCGCGCCGGAGGGCGCCGGCGGAGGATCTCTTGACCCGGCTCGTCGAGGCCGAGGTGGACGGCGAGCGGCTGACCGAGGGAGACATCCTGAGCTTCTTCCAGTTCCTGCTCGCGGCGGGCACCGAGACGACGACGAACCTGATCGACAACGCGATCTTGTGTTTCCTCGAGAGCCCGGCGGAGCTCTTCCGCCTCCGGGCGGCGCCCGAGCTCTTGCCCTCGGCGATCGAGGAGGTCCTGCGCCACCGCTCGCCGCTGCAGATGGTGTTCCGCGAGACGAGGCGCGCCGTCGAGGTGCACGGCCAGGTGATCCCGGCCGGGAAGCTGGTGCTGCCCGTGATCGGCTCCGCGAACCGGGATCCGCATCAGTTCCACGACCCTGGCCGCTTCGACATCGGGCGCGACCCCAACCCGCACGTCGCGTTCGGCCACGGCATCCACTTCTGCATCGGGGCGGCGCTGGCGCGCCTGGAGGCGCGGATCGCGCTGCCGGATCTCCTCTGCCGTCTGAAGGGCCTCCGGCGCGCGAGCGACGAGCCGTGGGAGCCGCGCAAGGCGATCATCGTGCACGGTCCGGCGCGCTTGCCGATCCGCTTCGAGCCGGGGAGGCGCGCCGCGGTGCACGCCGCGGGCGCGCACACGCCGTGCCCCGGGTGAAGGCGGCGCCGCACGAGGCCTGCGACCACCTCAGGTCCTGTCCGCTCCGCTCGACTGCGCCATCAAGTCGTCCGCGAACCGGCGCATCAGGCGCACCAGATCGCTGAGGTCCTCCTCACTCCACCTGGCGAGGATAGGGGCCGCGAGCCTCTGACGCGCGGCGTCCAAGGCGTCCGTCATCTGCCGCCCCTCGTCGGTGATCACCGCCTCATGGATGCGACGATCGGCCGGGCTCGGCCGACGTTCGATGAGCCCCAGGCTCTCGAGCTTCGCGACCTGGCGGCTGACGGTCGTGTAATCGCGGCCGGCTCGGTTCGAGAGCTCGACCACGCCGATCGGCCCGAAGCGCTCGATCCCCACCAGCAGCCGAAAGAGGGCTTGATCCAGGGAGATGCCTGCCTCCGCGATCAGCGCCTGATCGCGCTGCGGCTGGTTCATGAGCGCCGTCAGGTCGACCATGGCTCCGTGGAGCTCGCGGAGCTTCTTTTTTGTGATGCGTGTATTTTGCACAAATTCCTTGACGCTCTGGAGGGCGCAGTTGTATGCATGATACACATTTCCGCGTCTTCGGTGCCTCGCGGGCCCTCAACGGCACGTGCGCCCTGCGCAGGGCGGGCCGCGACGCCTGGCGCGCGGCTTGCTATGTTTGTTATGTTTGCGCGACGAGCCGATGCGCCGCACCAACGCCACGCCCACGACGCCGCCCAGCTCGCCCGCCCAGGCGGAGCCGGCCCCCCAGCGCGACGGCCGGACGACGAGCCCACCGCGCCGCGAGGCTCGCCTCGGCGACGTCCTCGCTGCGACCGATTTCTCGCCGGGCGCTCTCGCGGCGATCGAGCGCGCCGCGCGCCTCCCCCTCGCGGCGGGCAGCACGTTGCACCTCGTTCACGTGCTGCCGGCGCCCGCCTCGCCCGCGGAGGGCGAGAGCGCGGAGCAGGCCGCGCGCCGCTCGCTCGACGAGATCGCGGCCCGCGCCCTCGACGTCGCCCGAGGCGCGGGGAACGCAGGTCTGCAGGTCGCCCCGAGCGTGCTCGTCGGCAGAGGGTTCGTCGAGATCATCCGTCATGCGCGCAGCCGCGGCGCGGAGCTGATCGTCCTCGGCAGGCACGGGGAGCGCCCGATCCTCGATCTCCTGCTCGGGTCGACGGCCGAGCTCACCGTCCGTCACGCGGACACGCCCGTGCTCGTCGTACAAGGAGCCCCCGCCGGCGCCTACAGGCGGCCGCTGCTCGCCGTCGAGCTCTCGGACGTCGCGCTCCGGAGCGCCGCGCTCGCGACGAAGGTCATCGACCCCGAGGTGAGCCGCATCCGGGCGATCCACGCCTACCACGTGCCCTTCGAGGACAGGATGGCGCTCGCCCTCCCCTCGATGGAGTTCGCGGCCTACAAGGCGCGATACCATGACGACGCGCGCGCCGGCCTCCGGCGCCTCCTCGACTCGTTCGACGGGCTCGGCGTGACGTGGGAGTCGTCGGTCCGGCGCGGCGACGCGAGGCGCGCGATCGTCCGCGAAGCCGCGCGGTGGAAGGCCGATCTCATCATCATGGGCACGCACGGGCGCTCGGGGATCTCGCGCGCTCTCCTGGGCAGCGTGGCCGAGTCGGTCATGCGCTCGGCGCCGTGCGACGTGCTTGTCGCGCGCCCCTCCTCGTTCGTGCTGGAGCTGCCCTGAGCGGCGCGGCGGCGAAGCGTGCCCCGGCGGCGCGCGGCGCCTGGACGCGCGCGCCGACTCGACCCGCCGAGGGCAAGACGGCGTGAGCGCCGGTGAGACGGTGAGACGATAGGGGGTTGGCGCTGCGGCCCCCTCGGCTAGGCTCCGCCGTCGCATGATGCCGGAAGCTGCCCTCACGCTGGCCATCCTCGGAGCCACGATCGTCCTGTTCGTGAGCGATCGCCTGCGGCTCGACGTCGTGGCGATGATGTCCTTGCTCGCGCTCACCCTCTCCGGCGTCACCACGGTCTCGGACGCGCTCGCCGGGTTCAGCAACCCGGCCGTGCTCATGATAGCTGGCCTGTTCATCGTGGGGGCCGCGCTGACGGACACCGGCGTCGCCGACTGGCTGGGCCACCGCCTCGAGCGCGTCGCGGGATCGGGAGAGGCGAGGGTGATGGTGGTCGTGATGGGGGCGACGGCGCTCCTGTCCGCCTTCATGAGCTCCACGGGGACCGTGGCGATCCTCCTGCCGGTGGTCGGGACCCTCGCGCTGAAGCGCGGAATCGCGCCCGCGAGGCTCCTCATGCCCGTGGCGTTCGCCGCGCACCTCGGGAGCAACCTGACGCTCATCAGCACGCCGCCGAACCTGCTCGTGAGCGACGCCCTCCGTGAGGCGGGGCGCGAGCCATTTCGCTTCTTCAGCTTCATCGTTCCCGGCCTCGCCGTGCTCGTGATCGGCGTGGCCTACGTCGTGTCGCTCGGTCGTCGCATGCTCCCTGGCAAGGCGGACGCGGCGGACGCGGGCGCGCCGCGCTCGCTCACGCTGAACGATCTCGCGACGGACTACGGGCTCGACACGTCGCTGCGCGCCTTGCGCGTCGCCGCGCGCTCGAAGCTCGCCGGCCTCACGCTCGGCGCCGCGAACCTCCGCGCCGACTTCGGCGTGACCGTGGTGGGGATCACGCATGACGGGCCTCGTGGCCGCTTGGCCCAGCGCGTCGTCCCGCAAGCGGTGTTCGCCGTCGGCGACGAGCTGCGCGTGCTCGGGAGCGACAGCGCGATCGCCGCGCTCGCAGAGCGCTTCGCGCTCGAAGCGCTCCCGGAGCGCCCCGCCTTCTCGTTGCCCCACGAAGAGTCCATGTGTGAGGTCGTGCTCCCGCGGCGCTCCCAGCTGGCGGGACAGACCCTGCGGGAAGCCAAGTTCCGCGATCGTTACCGCGCGAACGTGCTCGCGATCCGCCGGGGCGGAGGATCGCTGCCGGTGTTCCATGCGACGCCCGAGCTGCGCGATCTCAAGCTCCGCGCCGGCGATACGCTCCTCGTGAAAGGGCGGCAGAAGCACCTGAGGAACCTCCGCGACGAGCGGCGGGATCTCGTGCTCGTCGCCGAGCCTGACGCGCCGAGCGCGGTGTTCGTCGATCGCCAGCGCGCCCTCGCCGCCGTGGGGGTCACCCTGGGTATGCTCGTCATCATGGCGTTCGGGTGGCTGCCCAACGTGGTCGCCGTGCTGCTCGCCGCGGTCTTCCTGGTGCTCGCGCGGTGCGTGCGCCCGGCGGACGCCTACCGCGCCGTGAACTGGGAGAGCGTCGTGCTCATCGCGGGGATGATCCCCGTCTCCACGGCGCTGGAGCGCACCGGGGCGATGGGGGCCGCCGTGTCCGCGGTCGAGGCGCTCCTGACCGGGGCGCGGCCCACGGTGGTCCTCGGCTTGCTCGTCCTCTTCACCTCGGCCCTCGGAATGGTCCTCTCCAACACGACGACGGCCTTGCTCATGGCCCCCCTCGCGGTTCGTCTGGCCGGCGCGCTGGGCCTCGCGCCAGAGCCATTCCTCATCGGCGTCGCGTTCGCGTCTTCCGCGGCGTTCGCCACGCCGATCGCCTCTCCGGTGAACGTCCTCGTGATCGCGCCAGGCGGCTATCGCTTCAACGATTTCACGCGCGTGGGGCTGCCGCTGCAGCTCCTGGTGCTCGCGACCACCGTCATCGTCGTCCCGCTCGTGTGGGGCTTCTGACCGCGGCGATTCGCCCTGGAACTCCTCGAATCGTTTCACTTTTCCTTCCCCCCATTCCTCGATATCCTCGGCGCGATCGTCCCCTGGACCATCACCGGCGAGCCATTCATCCATGCCTGAACCCGTCATCCGCAATCCGATCCTGCCCGGCTTCAACCCCGATCCGTCCATCGTCCGCGTCGGCGACGACTACTACGTCGCGACCTCGACCTTCGAGTGGTACCCCGGCGTGCAGATCCACCACTCGCGCGATCTCGTGCACTGGCGTCTGCTCTCGCGCCCGCTCAACCGCGCGAGCCAGCTGAACCTGCTCGGCGACGGCGATTCGTGCGGCGTCTGGGCGCCGTGCCTGACGTATGCGGATGGCCTGTTCTGGTTGATCTACACCGACGTGAAGCGCTACGGCCGGACCACCGTCGGGGGCGCGTCCGGCGCGTCCATGCGCGACTTCCACAACTACCTGGTGACCAGCCCCACCGCCGACGGCGAGTGGTCGGATCCCGTGTATCTCAACTCGAGCGGCTTCGACCCCTCGCTGTTCCACGACGAAGACGGCCACAAGTACCTGAGCAACATGCTGTGGGACCACCGGCCCGGCCGCAATCGCTTTGCCGGCATCGTGCTCCAGGAGTACTCGCACGCCGAGCGCAAGCTCATCGGGCCTGCCACGAACATCTTCAAAGGCACGTCGATCGGCTACACCGAAGGTCCGCACATCTACAAGCGCGGCGGCTACTACTACCTGATCACCGCCGAGGGCGGCACGTACCAGGGCCACGCCGTCACCATGGCGCGCTCCCGTGACCTCACCGGCCCGTACGAGCTGCACCCCGAGACGTACATCCTGACCTCGCGCGCTCGCGCCGACGTCGCGCTGCAGCGCGCGGGCCACGCTGACCTGTGCGATACGCCGTCGGGCGACGTGTACATGGTCCACCTGTGCAGCCGCCCCATCCCGAACCGCGGGCGCTCGACGCTCGGCCGCGAGACCGCGATCCAGAGGATGGTCTGGTCGGACGACGGCTGGCTTCGCACGGCCGATGGTGAAGGTATCCCGCGCGTCGAGGTCCCAGCCCCCGGCCTGCCCGCGCATCCCTTCCCCGCCCGGGCCGCGCGCGAGGACTTCGATTCACCGCAGCTGCCGATCGACTTCCAGTGGCTGCGCTCGCCCTACCCCGACGAGCTGTTCAGCCTCACCGCACGTCCCGGTCATCTCCGGCTCTACGGCCGCGAGACGCTCGGCAGCCTGTTCCGCCAGTCGCTCGTCGCACGCCGCCAGCAGGCGCACTGCTACACAGCGGTCACGTCGGTCGACTTCGCGCCCGAGCAGTATCAGCAGATGGCCGGGCTCATCTGCTACTACAACACGAGCAAGTTCCATTACCTGCACATCTCGCACGAGGAGACGGTCGGGCGTTATATCCGGATCATGTCGGCGATCCCGGATGGGGTCATGGCGGACGCCTTCACCGCACCGGTCCCCATCCCGGGCACCGCGCCCGTGCACCTGCGCGCCGAGCTCGACCACGACCGGCTCTACTTCGCCTACAGCCTCGACGGTGCGGACTGGAGCTGGTTCCCGGAGCACCTGGACGCCAGCATCCTCTCGGACGAGGCCTCCGCGCCCGGCCTTCCCAACTTCACCGGTGCGTTCGTCGGCATGGCGTGCCAGGACATGTCGGGCACCGGGCGCCCGGCCGATTTCGACTACTTCGAGTACCGCGAGCGCGAGTACCTGATCGACCCCAGGCGCCCGTAGCGTCACTCTCCCACGAGGGAGGCGGGTAAAGAGCCTCGTTTTTGACCGCGGGTCGCTGGAGTGGCCCTCAAGGCTCCTTCTTCTTCTTCCACTTCTTCTTTTTTGGCGGCGGCAGCTTCGTCTTCTTCGGGTCCTTGGGCGCCCACGGGACGCGCGTGTCGATCGGCAGGATGTCCTCGTGCGGCAGGGCGCGCTCGCCCTCGCGCTTCACCGCGAACGACGCCGAGACCACGTTGATCCTGTGCGCGCCGAGGTCGGACAGATCGCCCTTGGCGCGGAGCCCGACAGGGATGCAGAACCGCCTCTTTCGCTCTTCTTCATCCATGTCGCCCCCCGGCGGCGCCCCGTCGCCCGGGCCGCGCAGCTGGCCGAGCCGACTCGGATCCTCCATCGCCAGCTGGAGCTGCTCGAGCACCTCCTCGGCGCACACGAGCTCCGGCTTGGGCTTCTTCTTGCTGCCGGACGGATACTGCACCTTGGACTGGACCTTGACCGTCACGGTCACCGGCTGCCGGTCCGGCCCCATCTGCAGCGCGCTCCCCGCGAGCGCGCCCTTGGCCCCGTCCACGATGCGATCCCACGTGGGGCCGTCCCCGGCCGACGCGCTCACCAGCCGGACGCCGAGGACCTGGCCGTCGGCGCCGAGCTTGACCTCGAAGGTCGCCCGCGCGTCGAGGGGCGCGGCCGAGGAGCGGACCATGTCCGCCAGGGTGCTCGCCACAGCGCCCGCGGCGGGGACGCTGATCCCCACGCTCTTGTCCTTGCCGTGCAGCGTCTCGTTCAGGACCGTGCCCGCGATAGCCGGATCCACGGGGCGAGCGCGCGGGGCGGCCGTCGGGGCGGCGCGCGGCGCGTCGGGGCCGGGGAGCACGCCGGGCACGGTCCAGAGGGGCGTCCCGAGCCCTGGGGCGAGCGCGATGCCCCCGCCCTCGGCGGGCGGTGCCCCGCCGTACTCATCGCCGGGCGGCGCCGTCGCCGGGGCCCCCGGGGCCTCGGCGGCGGGCGCCGGGGCCTCGGCGGCGGGCGCAGGAGCCCCGGGAGCCTCGACGGCGGGCGCGGGGGCCTCGGTCGCATGCCGGGCGGCGGCTTCGGCTGCGGGCGGCGCCGTCTCCGGAGGCGCGGCCTTCGGCTCGGCGGCGGGGGCTGCCGGCGCCGGCCTCGCGCGCTCCACCGAGGCGACCTTGGCCGCTGCGGTGCCCGGCGCGGGCGCCTGCGCCTTCTCGGTCGGAGCGGCCTTGCCTATCTCGCCGGCCGCCTGCGGCTCGTCCGCGAGCGGCTCGCCCCCGGCAGGCGCCGCGGTTGCGGCCTGGGAAGCCGGTGGTTCCAGCTCGAAATCGATGCCATCCACGATCGCGGACGGCTCGGCAGGGCCCTCTGGAGGCCGCTCCGGCGTCGGCGCGACGAGGATCGCGGCGTGCGCCGCGACCGCCATGGCCAGGGCCACGGCATCGCGCCCCCGCAGGGAGATGCTCACCGCCTCCTCGTGTCAAGGCAAGCGCGCATTGGCCAGTTCTAGCACGCCTCCGGCGCGCGGACCGGCATCCCCGGTGGTCCCCCCGCCCACCGGCGTGAAAAGCACGATCGCGGCGCGGCGACCGCGAGCACGCCGCGCGGCCGGGGAGGCCGGGGGTGAGGGCATTGTTCCACCCTGCGGGAATGATGGAACCGCCAAGTAGCCAGAAGACGCCAGAAGACGCCAGAAGACGCCAGAATTATTTGTGTTTTTCTTGGCGTCTTTTGGCGTCTTCTGGCGTCTTCTGGCGTCCTCTGGGCGACTTGGCGGTTCAAAAGACCCCACCTGCGGCCAAAGTCCCCCACCACCAGAGGCCGCTGTCGCGCTCCGGTGGTGTCGTTGCGCTGTAAATCGCGTGCCGGCGTGCGGTATCAGAGCACCGGCGTGCCCGGCGCGGCATCCTCGACCGTGATGGTGCGGACTCGCCCCTCGACCTCGGCGGTCAGCAGCATGCCTTCGGACACGAGCCCTTTGCCGAAGTCGCGCGGCGGCAGGTTGCAGATGACGACGATCCGCTTGCCCACCAGCTCTTCCGGGGCGTAGCTCGCCGCGATGCCCGAGATGATGCGCCGCGGAGCGCCGTCGCCGGTGTCGACGCGCAGATCGAGCAGCCGGTCCTTCTTCTTCACGCGCTCAGCGCTCGTGACCACCCCGATCCGGAGGTCCAGCCGGGCGAAATCGTCGAACGCCACAGGGCTCTTGCCCTGGCGCGCCGGCGGGGCGGCCACCTCGGCGCCGCCGCTCGCCCCGGGCGCGGCCTTCGCCTCCGGGGCGGCCTTCGCGCCAACCTTCACATCGGCCTTCCCCGGCTCGGCGTCCGGCCGTGGCGGGGCGAACCGGGCGAGCAGCTCGGCCTCTTTCTCCTTCTCGAGGCGGGGGAAGATGGGCGAGCCCCTGCGGAGCTTCTCGCCAGGCGCTCGCGACGGGAGCGCCATCGGCCAGCGATCGCTGCCCTCCTCGAACGCGATCGCCGGCAGCCCGAGCTGCTCGCGCATCCTGCCCGCCACGACAGGCATCACGGGGGAGATCATCACGCTGATCGCCTCGAGCTGCTCGATCAAGGTCGCGATGATCGTCCCGAGGCGCGCCGGGTCCGTCTTCTTGGCCACCCACGGAGCGGCCCTGTCGATGTAGAGGTTCGCCGCGGCGATCACCGTCCAGATCGCGTCGAGCGCGCGCGTCGGCTGGTTCGCGTCGAACGCCGTCGCCGCGGCCGCCGCGGCCTGCCGCTGCGCCCCGGCGAGCTCCTCCTCGAGCGGGCCCGAGGCCCCCTTCGCGGGGACCTCCTCGGCGAACGGGAGCACGCGGTTCAGCAGGTTGCCGAGCGCGTTGCCGAGCTCCGAGCCATACCGCGACAGCACGTCCTGAAGGCTGAAGTCGCCGTCCTGGCCGAACGAGATCGCGCGCATCAGGCAATACCGCACCACGTCCACCCCGACGAGGGGCGCGCCGGCCGCCGCGCCGGGGCCGCCGGGCAGGGCCGCCGCGGCCGCCTCGGAGAGGGCGGTCGCCACCTCGACGGGGCTGATGGTGTTGCGGAGCGTCTTCGACATCTTCTGCCCGCTGTACGTGAGGAACCCGTGGGCGAAGACCTGGCGCGGCAGCTCCGCCTCGCCGTAGCCCGCCGAGAGCAGGAACGCGGGCCAGTAGACGGCGTGGAAGCGCAGGATGTCCTTGCCGACGAGGTGCACGTCCGCGGGCCAGAAGCGCGTGTTGTCCTCCGGCTCGCGGAGCGCGGTCATGTAGTTCGCCAGCGCGTCGAACCAGACGTACATGACGTGCTTCGGGTCGTCGGGGACGGGGATGCCCCACTCGAACGTGGTGCGGGAGACCGACAGATCCTGGAGCCCCTCGCGCACGAAGCTCACCACCTCGTTCAGGCGGCTCGCCGGCTGCACGAAGGTCGGGTTGCGCTTGTAATAGTCGAGCAGCGCGTCTCCGTACCTGGACAGGCGGAAGAAGTAGCTCTCTTCCTTGACGCTCTCGGCGGGCTTCTTGTGCAGCGGGCAGACGTTCCCGGGCTGCTCCAGGTCCTTCTCGGTGGTGTAGGCCTCGCACCCGACGCAGTAGAGCCCCTCGTAGTGGCCGAGGTAGATGTCCCCGCGCGCCTTGATCCGGCTCCAGAGCTCCTGCACGCCCTTCTTGTGGCGCGGCTCGCTCGTGCGGATGAAGTCGTCGGGAGCGCAGCCGAGCTTCGGCCACGTGGCGCGGAAGGCGGCGGCGATCTCGTCGGCGTGGGCGCCCGGCGCGACGCCGCGCGCCTCGGCGGCGCGCTGGATCTTGAGGCCGTGCTCGTCCGTGCCGGTGAGCATGCGGCTCTCGTGGCCGCGCAAGCGGTGGTAGCGGCACAGCACATCCGCGGCGATCGTGGTGTACGCGGTGCCGAGGTGCGGGACGTCGTTGATGTAATAGATGGGCGTCGTGACGTAGAAGCGGCTCGCCATGGCAACGCCCTCTTAGCATGGGGCGCTCTCCCGCGGCGAGCCGGCGCGGCGCCGATCAGATCAGCGCGTCCTCGGGGAGCTCGGCCTGGTGAAGGACTCCATCCGTGAACACCTGGCCGTCGATCTCGTAATAGAGCCGGAGCTGCACCTTGCGCGCGTCGGGCCGCGGCGACACCGAGCCCGGCGTCGCGGTGGATCCCTGGAAAATCTTGCCGGCGAAGCTGAACTGCTGGTTCGGGCCCCACCCGGTATACGAGAGCGGGATCGTCTCGGCGTGGACGAGCGCGTCGTGGCCGTCGAACACGTGGACATCGATCCACGCGCTGGCGCCCCACGCCGAATGGCTGACCCACGCGTCGAGGTCCAGGTGGATCTGGATGTCTGTCCCCGCGCTCGGCCCCTGCGCGGGCCTCGGGAACGCGTAGACCTTCGAGACCCGGAAGGCCCGGACGTTCGTGATGTCAGGGCGCCGCTGCGCCCCCGCGCGGTAGAGGACCGGCTGCGCCGGGATCCGCGGCGGCGGGCCGCCCACGTCGAACCAGTAGTTGTCGCCGAAGCGCGAGTCCCACGCCTCGCACCGGCGGCTTGTCTGAGAGAAGCCGTGGAACCAGATCTCCGCCTGGGTCGCGTCGTCGGGCACCGAGATCTCCAGGGCCGCGGGCCTGTGCGCGACGACGTGCCCGGGCGGGTTCCCCGGGGCCCGCACCTCCTCGACGACGCTCCCCTGCACGATCGCGCCGCGCGGGTGAAAGCGGACGTAGGCGGTGATGTCGCCGATCTCGGCGCCGCGCCACGTCGTGAAGCAGCGCGACAGGCGGCTGAGCTCATACTCGATCCTGAGCTTCCCCCCGCGCTCGATCGGACCCTGCTGCGCGTGCTGCCAGTCAGGCAGGAACTGGAGAACAGCGGTCGTTGCCATCGGGACCCTCCTTGCATGGACGGGTAGCCAGGAATGGGCAGCCGATGCAAGCGGGACGACGTTTCGGCCAGCGTGAAGGCCGATCGCGCGTCGGCGGATCGCGCGTGCGCGGTTTCAGGGGGGTGTGACGGCGGATCGCGCCCCCTCGGACGGCGCGGACCCAGACCGGGCCCAGCTGTCAAGCCCCGGGCCTGGGCAGCTCGCCCCGGGCGCGCGACAGGCTCGGGGGACGAGAGCGCTCAGGAGCTCGCCCTGAGCGCGGTGAACTCGCCTGGATCGTGGATGGTGGGGGGATTGGTCCCGCCACCGATGAAGTCTTCCGTCCGGTCGTACATGCCGAAGTGGGTCACCGGCGCCGAGCCGCCCGGTGCCGGGAAACCATCCGCGCCTGCCTTGACCCCGAGGGCGTTCATCAAGTTGCAGAAGTACTTGTTGATCGGCGCGTTGGCGAGCGACGGATCGGTCCCCGTTTCCTGGGAGATCGCGTCGACCTGGTCCGACGTGCCGTCGGCACACGTGATCTCGCTGTTGCCGGTCGTGAGATCGGGCGAGCCGTCATCGACGTTCACGGCCCAGCCGGTCTTGAAATAGCCGCCGGCGCTGCCGGCCTGGACGATCGGCATGTTGTTGAGGTTGCGGGCGCAGCCGTCCGACGCGTCCTGGAACCAGACGGCCGCGCAGTTGTCGAGGAGCGTCCCGTCGCCCTCGTCGATACCGTTCAGCTGCCCGACGAGGTGGGCGAACTTCCTCGCATAGTAGTCGTCGATCTTGAGGAGCATGTCGATCACCCCCGGGACGCAGGTGCCCGTCATGCCCGCGTGGGGCAAGCGACTCGCGAGACCGGCGCTCTCCTGCGTCAGGCCGAGCCCCTTGAAGTTGTAGTTCCCGGGGTACTTCAGCAAGATGACGGGGTTCGCGTTGCACGCCGCCGCGAGCACGGCGAGGTTCGAAAAGAGGTCCGCTCCGTCCAGGCTGTCCGAGATTCGCTGCATCAGCCGGTCTTCGCCGAGCGGGGTTGTGCTCGCCAGGTCGATGTTTTCTTGCGTCACGCCGAGCGCCGTAGCGAGGGACGTGTCGCACTGCGCAGAAGCCACCACGTTTCCTGTCGAGTGGATGAGCTCCTTCCAGGCTGCGAGCTTCTGCTTGTCGGAACGGCTCATGTCGAACCGCTCGAGCCTCTGCAGATCATCCTTCACGATGTCGAGGACGCTCTTGCCGCGCGTCGCCGCGTAGGTGTCCGGAGACGTCGGCTTCCCCGCCTCGAAGAGGCCCGTGAGGCTGCTGAAGGCCTGCGACACGTTGAGGCCCCTGAAGAGGGTCTCGGCGGCGGAGTAGGAGATCGCCGACTGAGAGTTGTCATTCTGACCGCCCGTGTTCATGAGCAACGGAGTGCCTTGCGGGCTGAGCTGTCGTGCGATGACGTGGTCCAGCGAGGGACCGGTCGGCATGGCGTTGAACTTCGTCGCCGTGTTGAAGCTGAACGGGTCGTTGCTGTTGGGAGTGACCGGGTGGCAAGTGAAGTACGACCCGTTCACCTGCGTGTTTTCATCGTTCCCCTGCCCCCGAACCATCGTCGCCGTCCACTCGTTCATCGCGCGGATGCCCCGGGGCATGAGGAGCTTGTCGACGTAAGGCGCCAGGTGCTTGAGCGTCGTCGACTCGAGGTCCGCGGCGGTGAGCCGGCCGTGCGACTTCTTCGGGAACCACCGCGTCGTGATGCAGCCATAGTGCGTGTACATCACGATCAGCCGCTTCGGCGGCGTGGCCGGCTGCGCCATCACGGAGCGGTCGAGGATCGAGCCGAGGAACGGGGCCGCGACGCAAGCTCCGCCCAGCCCCCGGAGGAAAATTCTTCGGTTCACGCGCTTTGCCATGATCGTATTTTTCCTACCTCAGTGGAGATGATCGCCCGGCTGACACTCGGAACGCCCTCCGGATGCCCGCGTTCGCCACGTCTCCGTCACCCCTACAATGCCCGCGGGCGCGTGAACGTATTTGGATTTCGCCCGGCCGGGAGCGTTCGTCGAGCGGAAGGGTGCCCCGCGCGTCACGGGCGACAGCGGCACCGGGAAAGAGCTCGTTGCGCGGCGGGAGGCGGCGGCAATTGGCGCCCATCGCGACGCCTCGCTGCCTGTGGTGCTAGGTTGAGACCATGACGATGAGGTCGAGTCGCGCCCTGTTTGCGGTTGCCGTCTCTGCGTTGCTCGGCGCATGCGGTGGGGAAACAGCGCCCTCCACCCCGGAGGCGGGCGGGACGACGGGCTCGCCCGCCGGCGGTACGGGGACAGGCGGCGTGGACGCGAGCAGCAGCGCGGCGGGCACAGGCGGCGCGGACGCGAGCAGCAGCGCGGCGGGCACAGGCGCCGCGGACGCGAGCAGCAGCGCGGCGGGCACGGGCGGCGCGGACGCGAGCAGCAGCGCGACGGGGGGAGGGACAGGCGGCGCGGGGTCTGTGCAGCTCACGGGAGCCGTCGAGAAGGGGCCGTTCGTGGTCGGCTCATCGGTGGTGATCTCGGTCCTCGGTCATGATCTGACCCCGACGGGACAGACGTTCATCACGGCGACGGACGACGACCTTGGACATTTCGAAGTGGCTCTCGCCCACCCCGGTCCGGTCTCGATCGTGAGCGAAGGGTTCTACTACAACGAGGTCACCGGCCGCCTCTCGGACGCCCCGCTGACGCTGCGCGCGCTGTTCGACGTCGCCGGCAATGCACCGGAGCAGACCGCGTACGTCAACCTGATCACGCACCTCGGCTACGAGCGGGCCAGGCGGCTCGCCGAGGGCAGCGGGGATCTCACGGCTGCGGTCGAGCAGGCAGAGGGCGAGCTCCGCGCCGCGCTGGGCATCGGCCCGGCAGGTTTCGACCCCCACGCGAGCGGCGTCGAGATGAACGCGCTCGGGGGCGATGGCGACGCCAACGCGTACCTCCTCGCCGTCGGCGCCGTCGTGCTCAAGGCAGCCCTCCTCGAGGCGGGTGAGCACGGCTCGGTCGACGCGGCGGTGCAGGAGCTCGTGAACCAGCTCTCGCTCGACCTGGCGAGCGACGGCGCGCTCGACCCCGCGCTCGTCGCGGAGCTCGCCGGCGCGGCCTCGGCGCTGGATCGCTACGAAGTGAAAGATCTCCTCGGCGAGCGGATCGAGGAGCTGGGCTCGACCGCCGAGGTGCCGGATATCGACAGGTTCTTCGACGAGGACGGGGACGGTGTCTACGACGCCGAGGATACCTGTCGCCTCGTACCGAACCCGAGCCAGTCGCCGCTGAACGCGGTCTGCTCGGTCAAGAAGGTCCGCGTCTCCGAGCCCCTCGAGGGCGGCAGCCTGACCGCGATCTTCGTCCGCGACGCCGATCAGGACGGCCGCGCCGACGTCATCGTCGGCAATGTCGGCGGTGGTTCGGGCGAGGGGCTGGGCGTGCTGCGCGGCAAGGGGACGGGGCGGCTGGAAGAGCCCGTCTGGGCGCTGCCACCCAGGGATTATTATCCCGCGGCGGTCGTCGCCGACTTCAACGAGGATGGCGATCCCGACGTCGCGGCGGAGGTGTGGGGCCTGTCGCTCGCCCTGGGGGGGCCGGGAGCGACGTTTCTGCCCGCGGTCGAGATCGATCCGGCGAGCGCGCTCTGCCTGGCGACCGCCGATTTCGACGGGGATGGGCATCAAGATCTCGCTTCCGGCGGCGCTTCGGGCGTGACCATTTTCCTGGGGGACGGCGCGGGCGGGTTCGTGGCGGCAGCGACGGTGCCCGCCGACTCTCCGGTTGCGCTCGCCGTGGGGGACTTCGACGCCGACGGCAACGCGGATCTGGCGGCGGCCCACTGGGACCAGAAGAAGGTCAGCGTCTGGCTCGGCGACGGGGCGGGGGGCCTCGATTCACCGACCTCCTTCGCGATGCCTTCCAAGGCGTCGTCGGTGTCCGTCGGGGACTTCGACGGCAACGGCGACCAGGACCTTGTCGTGGCCATGATCGACGGGAGGCTGCGCGTGCTCGTCGGCGACGGCGCGGGTGGCTTCACCCAGGGGCCCGAGCACCAGGTGTCGGCGAATCACCATGCGAGGACCGCGATGGCCGACTTCACCGGCGACGGGAGAGACGATGTCGTCGCGAACTGGGCCATGGACGGCATGATCCACCTCGTCGTCAGCGCGGGGACGGCGTTCGGCGAAGATCACACCTTCGACGAGGCGAACAGCCGGGAGGGGCTGTCGCTCGGTGTCGGCGACCTCAACGGGGACGAAAGGCCTGACATCGTGTACGACGACGGCGAAGCCGTGACCATGCTGGTCGTCGATCTCTGAAGCCGCAGGCTGGCTGCTTCCATCCGCGAGGCCGACGAGCTCGTGCCCTCGGCGGGCCGGGGCGCCGTGTGAGACGCGAAGGCAACGTGGAGCGTCGACTTCGTGCTCGGCGGTGAGCTCGATCCGGCGCCGCGCCACCGGTCGCCCTTGCGATCCGTCCACACTCCGAAAAGCGTGTCCAGTTTGATCGTTCCTTCATCGCCGGGCCGAATGGGCTGTCTTCACGCCGCCGCCTGCGGGGCGTAGCATGTGCCAGGGCGCGTCGACTCCAGGGCAGCCTGCCCTCGAGCGCTGCGCCGAGACGTCACCCAACCCGCATCGAGAGGTCTCATGAGTTCTCCGACCGCCCAGCCCGCCGAGAGCTACAACCCCTACGAAGCACCCAAGGCAGACGCACCCGCGGCGTTGCAACCGGAGGAGCGCTCGCGGTTGCGGCTCGCGAGCGGCGGCAGGCGGTTCGCGAACCTCGTCGTCGATTACGTGGGATTGATGCTGTTCACGTTCCTCGTGGGCGTGGTCTTCGGGCTCCTCGGAGCCGCCGAGGTGTTCGAGCAGGCCAACGATACGTTGCTCGGCCTCGTGATGATGTTCGCGTACTATGTCTCGATGGAGGCGCTCTTCGGCGCCACGCTGGGCAAGCTCGTCACGGGCACGCGGGTCGTGATGGAGGACGGCAGTCGCGCCGGCCTCGGTCGGCTCGCGATCCGCACGCTGTGCCGGTTCATCCCCTTCGAGGCGTTCACGTTTCTGACGCGGCGGGGCGGCGCGCCCGTGGGTCTGCACGACCGGCTGTCGAAGACGCGCGTCATCCTCGTGCGCGGCGCTGACGACGCACGTTGAGAGGCGGTGCGCCGAGCCCCTGTAGGGACGAGCGGTGGTCGCCTCGCGACGGGGCAGGTCAGGGGACGGCCTGCTTGCGAATGCGAGCGAGAGAGCGAGAGCACTGGAGGACCATGGCGCCGAACCCGAGAAAACAGACACCGACGTCAGACCAGCTCCGGAGGTCGAGGGCTCCGACGCGCACAAGCAAGAGGTACGCGACGGCGAGGTTGGCCAGCGCCCAGGCGACGTTCACCGGCGGCGGCGACAGCCCCTTGAACGGCGGTGACGCGAACGGGGTCTGCAACGGCTGGCCGGACACGCCGGCGATCAAGTGGGGGAGCGCATTGGCGAGGAACGCCCCGCCGAAGAAGTACGCGACATAGACATACCAGGGCATGGTGATCTCCTCGAGCTGTTCGAGCGGAGACGGCTCTCGCACCAAGAAGTACGTTGTGGCGGCTTTCACATGCAAGGAAGAAGACAGGGCCGCCTCGGTCACGTGCCGGTGAACTTAGAGCACCGAGCACGTTGAAACCCGGAGAATTTCACAGGGAGGCGGGGAGGCGGGGAGGAAGAAGAAATGAATTTTTCCCTCTCGGCGTCGCTCGCTCCCCGCCTCCCCGCCTCCCTGTGAAATTTCTGCTTCTTCTCGTGGTTTTGACCCGTTTGTCGCTCTAGGCGTGAGATCGATCATCGACCTCGCGCGATGTGCCGCCGTCGGCCGCGGCTGGCACGCGAGGCCAGCGCTCATGAACAAGAGAAACTGGAGTAAGCCTCTTCTCATGCCGTAGAAGTAACAGACGCAACCTGCGGAGAGTGGCAGTGACAAGGTTGCGACCGGGTCGAGCTGTGAACGGCATTCACAGATCTTCGTCGCCGCGCGTGGATTGTCCGTCGCGCAGGCGAGAGTCACCTTGCGGCGCGTGACGGGGCCTCTTGCCGGTCCCGCAGAGGAGCAACGCCATGCATGCCGTAGGAGTCCACCGCTACCTTCCCATCGAGCACCCCGAGAGCCTGCTCGATCTCCAGCTGCCGGAGCCGGCGCCGAGGCCGCGCGATCTGCGCGTGCGGGTGTGCGCGGTGGCCGTGAACCCGGTCGACGTGAAGGTCCGCGCGCCGAAGCCCCGGGTCGAGAACCCGCCGCGCATCCTCGGCTGGGACGCCGCCGGCGTCGTCGAGTCGGTCGGCGCGGATGTCACCGTGTTTCGGCCGGGAGACAAGGTCTATTACGCCGGCAGCATCGCGCGGCCGGGCAGCAACGCGGAGGTGCACCTCGTCGACGAGCGCCTCGCCGCGCCGATGCCGCGGTCGCTCGGGTTCGCCGACGCGGCGGCGCTGCCGCTCACCTCGCTGACCGCGTGGGAGGGGCTCTTCGAGCGCCTCGGCGTCGACCCCGAGGGGCGCGACGCGGGGAGCTCCGTGCTCGTCCTCGGCGGCGCCGGCGGCGTGGGCTCGATGGTGGTGCAGCTCGCCAAGGCCGCAGGGCTGCGGGTCGTCGCGACCGCCTCGCGCGAGGAGAGCCGGGCGTGGGCGCGCTCCCTCGGCGCGGACGTCCTCGTCGACCACCGCGCGCCGCTCCGGCCGCAGCTCGAGGCCGCGGGGATACAGCACGTGGAGCTCATCTTCGACACGCAGAGCACCGAGGCGTGGTGGGACACGATGGCCGATCTCGTGGCGCCGCGCGGGCGCATCGTGGGGATCGTCGAGGCGAAGGCGCCGCTCGATCTCGGGAGGCTCATGTCGAAGAGCGCGACCTTCGCGTGGGAGCTGATGTTCACGCGGTCCCTCTACGAGACCGCGGACATGGCCGCGCAGCGGGCGATCCTCACGCGCGTGGCGGCGTGGGTCGACGAGGGGCGGGTCCGCACGACGCGCCGCGAGCACCTCGGCCGGATCAGCGCGGCGAACCTGCGCGCCGCCCACGCCCGCATCGAGTCGGGGCAGGCGGTGGGCAAGCTGGTGCTGGAGGGGTGGGGCTGACCGCGAGGCGCGCCGGGCACGTCAGCGGGCGAGGAGCGCGATCGCGTCCTGGATCCCGGCGTGGGTCAGCCGTACGCGGACGTCGACGCGGGCCCCGCCGGAGCCGAGCACCTCGGAGGTGACGGCGAGCGGGATCGCCACCCCGCCCCGCGCCGGCAGCGCCGCGAGCGCGGCGAGGTCCTTGGCGGCCTCGTCCAGCGCCTCCGGCGCGTCGCCGTTCGCCGCGAGCAGCGTCAAGCCAGCCAGCGAGAAGAGCCCGCCGGCCAGCGCCCCGCGCCTCCGCAGCACGTCCATGTCCGGCGCCGCGCCGAGCGTGCCCTCGTCGCGCCCCGGATCCACCGCGACGCGCAGCCGGGCCACCAGGGCGGCGTCGTCCTCGCTGATCCCGAGCCACGTCCGCTGGCCGGCGGGGACGACATAGAAGTGGGTCGTGTGCGCGGGCGGGGCGTCCTTCGTGAGCGGCCTGGAGCGGAGCTCGACATGGAGCGTCCCCGCGGGCAGCGAGGCGGGCGCGCGGACGATCGCGTGCGTCGTGTTCTGCTTGTCGTCGTCGTCCTTGCGAGCGCCGTCCTTCGGCGCGCTCCGCTTGAACCTGTCGAGCTCATCGCCGCGCTGGAGGAGCTCCTTCACCCCGGAGATCCAGGTCTGCGCCGGCTCCTCGACCGAGGCCAGCACCCACCCCTGGAGCGCGAGGCGCGCCGCCTTTCGCGCGCGCGGCGCGCCCATGTCGCGCTGGTAGGCCGCGAGCGCCTTCTCCGCCGCCGCGCCCTTCGCGCCCGCGCCGACGACGAGGGGGCCGCCCGTGAGGACCAGCGTCTCGAGGCGATCGAGGACCTGATCGAGCCGCGCCTCGTCGTAGCCGTCGTCGATCATGTCGTCGCGCAGCGCCTTGAAGACGGCCTCCCGCAGCGGGGTGAGCTCGGCGCGCGACGCGCCCTGCGTGTGGAACGCGACCGCCGTGTCGGCCGGGAGGCGGAAGAACGCCGGCGGCGGCGCGGCGTCCTGCGCCGCGGCCGGCGCGAGGGCCAGCGTGAGGGGCGAGCGCCGGCCCGCGAAGCGCAGCGTGAGGCCGACCTCGACGTCCGCGCGGCCCCACGTGAGGTCGACGTTCAACCGCTCGATGTCGCGCAGGAACCCCGCGGCGAGCTCCTCGCCCAGCGCCCCCGCGCGGCCGTCGTCCTCGTCCGCGTCGCCCGCGGCGCTCGCCTCCTCCACGGCCTGGCGGAGGGTCCGCTCCGAGAGCTCGATCCGCGCGTCCGCGTCGAGCGGCTCCCGGGCCACGACCTGGACGAGGTAGGCCGCGGCGGTCTCGATGTCCTCCACGTCCGCGCTGCAGAGCAGGCGCGCGCCGTCCCGCCGCTCGCCCGGATCGAACGCGCAGGCCCAGGGCGGCGCCTCCTCGTCGGGCTCGGCGTTGCGCGCGCGCTCGACGCGCAGCAGGCCCGGGTGCCTCTCGAGCTCCTTGAGCACGAAGCGATCGGCCAGCCGCGGCACCTCCTGCTCCGCGACCGACAGGGAGGCCACGACGTGATCGCCCGTGGTGCCCAGGAAGGCGACGTCGATCGGCCTGTCCAGATCGACGATCTCGGCGAGGTCCGGGCCCACCGCTGCTTCGAGCATCTTCGTGGGGTCCGTCGAGCCCATGGTGAACACGAGCGCGCTGCTCGGCAGGAGCTGCGCGGCGTTGGCCCAGGTCCGCTTCGGATGGGCGATCCTCAGCACGAAGGCGAGCTCTGCCGGTGCGCTCGCGGGCTGCGCCGCCGCGACCGCGGGCGCGGCGGCGGCCGGGCGCGGCGCCACGGGCAGCGACGCGACGGGAGCACGCTGGGGAGCCGGGGCGCCGGCGCACGCGGTGAGGAGGGCGATGGGGAGGAGGGCGGCGCGCTTCATGGAGGGCGCCGATCGTCGCGCTCGAACCGGGCCCCTGGCAAGCGGGGTGTTACTTCGGGAGCTTCATCACCGTGCCTGCGGCGCTGTTCGTCCAGTAGACGCTTGTCGCGTCCACGGTGATGCCCAGCGGATGATCTTGCCCCGTCGCGAGCGTCTCGGGATCGCCGCCTCGGATGGGCACCTTCTTCACGGTGCCGTCGTCGTTCGTCCAGTACACGCTCTCGGCGTCGATCGCGAGCTTCCGCGGGTTGCGCTGCCCCTCCGCGAGCGCGACGGGGGTGCCGCCCTCGAGCGGGGCCTTCATCACCGTGCCTCCGTCGTTGGTCCAGTAGACGGCGGCGGCGTCCACGGCGATGTCCTGCGGCCTGACCTGCTCGTCCGCGAGCGCGCTCGGGGCGCCGCCCGCGACAGGCACCTTCATCACCGTGCCTCCTTCGTTCACCCAGTAGACGTGGGTCGCGTCGACGGCGATGCCGAGCGGGGAGTCTTGCCCCTCCGCGAGCGCGACCGGCGCGCCTCCCGCGACGGGCACCTTCATGACCGTGCCCTGGTCGGCGCTCGTCCAGTAGACGTTCTCGGCGTCGACCGCGATGCCCATGGCGTATGTCTGCCTGTCCGCGAGGATCGTGGAATCGCCCTCGTACGTCGCCTGCATGATGATCTCGAGGCCGGAGTCGGTGAAATAGATCTGGCCAGCGGCGTCGAGCGTGATGCTCTGGGGGGCGAAGGGGGGGTCTCCCATGAAGAGGAACTCCGCATTGCCGCCGCGGACAGGCACCGTCATCACCTGTCGAGCGAGGGGATCGACCCAGTACGCGGTGGTGTCGTCGACCGCGATGTCCGTCGGCTCGACGCCGCCCGACGCCAGGAGGAGGGGCTGGCAGCGCGACGCCACGCACGGCGCTCCCAGGCAATAATGGCCGCAAGCGCCGCAGTGCTCCGGATCGGACGTCCTGTCCACGCAGGCGCCGCCGCAGAAGGACAGGCCGTCCTGGCAGCCGGGCGCGTCGTCGCCTCCGGTCCCCGCCGCGGCCACGGCGCCGCCTCCGCCCCCGCCGGAGGTCCCCGAGCTCGTGGCGTCGGAGCTCCCAGGAGCGAAGTCCCGAGCTTCGGGGCTGCACGCGGACAAAGCAAGCACGCTCATCAGGAGAAAGCGGTTCATGGCGCGTAGTGTACACGGAACGCGGGAGCACGTCGGCAAGCCTGCCTCGGAGCGCTCGTGCCGATCGCTGCTGTCGGGCGCTGTCGCATCAGCGGGCCAGCGCGACGAGCGACTCGGGCATGCCGAGGTCGACAAGGGCCGGCCGCACGAGGGAGAAGCGCTCGAGCCAGACGCGATCGAACGCCGCCTCGCATGAGCACCCTGTCTGCGGCGGGCGCGGGCCTCAGCGCGCCGGGGTCATGCCCGTGTCGTCGAGCGCCGGCCAGGCTGGCCGGAGCGGGAGGACGAGCGCATCGAACGGCGCGGGCAGCGATACGGAGGTCGCCGCGTGCAAGCAGAACTCCCGGCCGGGCCCGAGCACCATCTGGCGCATCCACAGGCCGGCGCTCGCTTGCTCCAGGATCGGCGTGAGCCGGGCGAACAGCTCACCGTAGGACACGCCGTCGGGCTTGCCGAACCAGTGGGCGTAGCCGGGCGCGTCCAGCGCAACCCCGCCCCGCAGGCGATAGAGGCCCCCGGCCCCGCCGCCGGCGACCGCGGCGGCCGCGTCGTGCGGCGCCGAGCGGCTGGCGGAGACCGCGGCCTCGTTCAAGGCGCCGAGCGCACCGAAATCCTGTACGAGATACCAGTCCTCGTAGACGTCGCCGCCGCCGGCCGCCCACGGGGCCCCGGAGAGCCCGACGCTGAACGACCGGAGAAAGCCCGGCGCGGGCGCTCGGGCGAGCGCCGCGTGGAAGGCGCGCTGCCGGCGCTCGTACTCGCCCGCGGCGGCCTGCGGCTGCCTCCAGTGCCAGAACACGTAGGCCAGCATCTCAGGCCCTCTCCGACGCCGGGTGCTTCATGTTCATGTAAACACCGCCTGCCTCGAGCTCGTCCAGCATCTGGCGTAGGCGCTTCTCCCTGGTCTCCTGGCGCTTTGCCTGGTTGATCCACCCGATGTAATCGTTCTGCTGGTAGGCAGGGCGCTGCTTGTAAGCGTCCATCAAGCCACGCTCGTTCAGCGCGCTCTCGATGAAATCCGGCATCGGGTACCTGGGCCGCCTCAGGGCTGACGAATCGGCGCTCATGGCCTCCTCGTTATACCGGCGCCCGGCGTGGAGGTGAAGCGAATCAGGGGCGCCCGTCGGGCTCGTCGCGCGAGGGCCCGGCCGCGCAGGTCGCGGCCGGGCCCTCCTGGGAGCGGGATCGAGGGCCGCAGCCCCCGACGCTCACGGCGTGCCGACGTTGATGCTCGTGAGGATCTGATTCTTCGGGAGCGAGCAGGTGACCAGGTACGATACGTACGAGCCCTTCATGGAGTCGGGCACCGTCACGGCTTTCCAGTTCGCGCCCTGGGCGATGGTGAAGTTGAGGTTGCCGAGCTCCGTGCCATCCCAGTTGGTGGCCGTCACGGAGCACAGGGTGGCGGGCCGGGTGGTGTCCCTGACGTTGACCTCGACATCATTGATCTTGTTCCCGGTGGTGACGAGCGGGCAGGCCACATTGACGCCTTGCAGCGCCTCGATGCCCATGGCCGGATAGTACACCCGATTGGCGTGCTCGGGGGCCTGGGCACGGCAGATCCCGCCGTGGTGGTTCTGGACCGCCGCGTCGGCGACGGCGGAAGCGCTGATGAGAGCTCCCATGAGTGCGATGCTGGTGATGGTCTTCATGAGGTCTGTCCTTTTCTGTGTACCGCGCTGGCGTGTGATGCACGGCTCCACGAGCGCTATCGGTCGGCTCGCGCCGTTCCGGGCTCGCCCCGGGCACCTCGCCGCTGTCGATTCGGGTCTATGCGCGGCCACCGCCGCCGCTGACATCCCGCGGAGAACACGGCAGAGCGCACCTGTGGGGCCGATGCCCGAGGGACACCCCGGTCGGACGCGCCCGGGGTGGTCGATGAAACTTTCACCGCCCTGGGGCGTCTCAGCTCCCCGGAGGTTCCGCCCGATGCTCCGACGTCGTGGTGTCTTGTTTACGTTCTCCCTTCTTTGCCCGGCGCTGCTCTCCGCCGGGTGTGCCCAGCCGATCGACGCTCCGGGCGCGACCGCGTACGTGCTGCTCGATCCCGCGGCGCGCGCTCGCTGGACCGTGGCCAGCGACGGCTGGGAAGGCGCGCCGATCCTGCCGGTCGCCTTCGACGTGGAAGAGACGGCCGTGCTGCGCGGCCCCGAGGGCGCGGAGCGGATCGCGCTGCGCGGGGGCATGCTCGCGCACGTCCGCGGCGCCGAGGGCGAGATCCGATGGCTCGCGCTGGGGGAGGAGGCGCGGGACGACCGCCTGACGCTGCACGCGAGCAAAGCGGCCGCGGCGGCGCTCGCGGCGCTCGTCGGCGGCGAGATCTCCCCGCGCCGCGACGGCATGTGGACGCTCACAGCGCCGGATCTGCTGGAGCGTGGCTCCTTCCTCGATCCGCCCGAGGGCGTGATCGAGGCCCTGCCCGACGCGCGGCGCGATCCCGGCGATCCCGCCGCGTTCGCGCTCTCGGCGGCGCAGGACGCCCTGGACGCGCTCGCCGCGGTGCCAGCGGCCGCCAGAGGCGGCGCGCTGGAGCCTGGCAGCGCGGAGGCAGAGCTTGTCGGCCTCTACGCCGCGGGGCCGCGGACGCTCCTCCTGGATGCGTCCGGGGGCTTCACGCTCGAGGACCGTTGCACCGGGGAGGTGGTCGCGACGGGCGAGTACTCGGCCGCGGGCGATCGCGTGATGCTGCGATCCGCGGGGGCGGCGCCGATCGTGCTGGGCCGGGATCGGGATAGGCTGATGCAGCTGGGCTGGGAGGCCTTCGTGCCGCTCGCGCCCGAGCCCTCGGGGCGCGGCGAGGCGGAGAGCGAGCTGCTCGGGAACGGCGGTGAGGAGTGACCATGAAGCGCAGGCATTTGCTGGGAGCGACTGCAGCGGGGCTCGCGGCCACCGCGTGGCCCGCGTTCATCCGCGACGCGTTCGGCGACGGCGCCGCGTGCGACGAGACGGGCAAGCCGGCGGCCGCCGCGGGGTCGCTGGTCCAGGTCTCGGCCGCGTTCCGCCGCGCCCGGCAGGCGAGCAGGGCGCTGCTCGTCTTCGTCATCCCCGCCGACGACAGCGCCAAGTGGGAGCGCGGCCACGCGTTCGGCGAGCTGCTCAACTTCGGCGCGGACGGGGATCTCGCCCCGCTCGCGGGCGTCGAGGTCGTCTGCGCGACCATGGCCGATCTGAAGAAGCTCGTGCCCGGCGCCGGCACCGGGGAGCCGCTCCTGGTGGTGGTCAGGACCGACAAGGTGCCTGTCGTCGCGACGCAGCTCGACGTGGCGATCCCGAGCTACGACGGAATGCGCCGCATGGCGGGCGGCGGCCGGGAGGAGCAGCTGAAGCACGACGACAAGGTCGCCGCGCAGCGGATCGGCGCGCTCGGGGCGCTGCTCCGGAAGGGCCTTGGCGCCGACGCGCGCGACGTGGAGGCCCGCGCCGCGAGCGTGCGCGCGCGGCTCGTGAAGGCGCCGCCCGCGGGCGCGCGCTGGGCGATCGCCAGCGGCTGCGGGATCGACGTCGAGGGGGCCGAGGACAGCGGGCTCATGGCCTGCGGCATGGGGCATGTGCCCTCCAAGTCACGGCGCTTCCTGTACTTCTTCTCGGTCGACGGGCGCGGGGCATCCACGCGTTGATCCCTGTCGGCCTCACGCTCCAGCCCGACGCGGCGTTCCTCGACCTGCTGGCCGAGGTGATCCTGCGCGACGCCGATTACTACGAGGTGGCGCCCGAGACGCTCTGGCGCGCGCCGGACGCCGCCGAGGCCGATCTCCAGGAGAACGGCTTTCACCGCCGCTTTGCCGAGCTCGCGCGCCGGTCAAACCGGCCGTTCGTCGCCCACGGCGTCGGCTGGTCGCTTGGCGGCGCCTCGGCTGCCGACGCGGGCCGGCGCGCCCGCTGGCTCGCGGCCCTCCGGCGCGACAACGCGATCTTCCAGTTCCGCTGGTACACCGATCACCTCGGGATCAGCGCGCCCGCCGGGCTCTCGACCGGGCTGCCGCTCCCGATGCCCATGAGCGCGCATGGCGCCGCGGTCGCCCGCCGCGCGCTCCGGGCGATGCAGGCCGTCGTGGAGGACGTCGGCGTCGAGAACAGCGTCAGCTACTTCGTGCTCGGCGATCCGCTGGACGAGCCGCGCTTCCTCGAGCGCATCCTGAGGGCGCCGCGGACGCACCTGCTGCTCGACCTGCACAACGTCCACACCATGGCGGAGAACTTCGGCTTCGATCCGGCCGAGTACGTGGCGCGGCTCGATCTCGCCCGGGTGATCGAGATCCACCTCTCGGGTGGCGGCCCGAGCGATCCGGGCTGGCTGCCTTCGGGCCGGGTGTTGCGGCTCGACGGCCACGACGACGCCGTGCCGGAGCCGGTGTGGCGCCTCCTGGACGAGGTCGCGCCGCGCTGCCCGAACCTCCGCGGGGTGACCCTGGAGCGCATGGAGGGCACGGTGCACGGCGCGGACGACGCGGCCGCCGTGCGGGAGGAGCTCCGCCGCGCGCGGCGCGCGCTCGGCCGGCGCGGGAGGCGCGGGTGACGCGCGCGGCCCGGGGCGGGGGCGGCGGGCGCGCGGCGCGTGGCAGGGCAGGGGAGGCCCGCGGCGGGGCCGGGGAGGCCCGCGGCGGGGCCGGGGAGGCCCGCGGCGGGGCAGCGGAGGCCCGCGGCGGGGCAGCGGAGGGCGCGGCGGCGCGGCCGGCGCGGCTGAGCGCGGCGCAGGCGCACGCGCGTTACGAAGCGCTCGTGGCCCGCGCGATGACCGCCGAGGATCCCGTGGCCGCGCTGCGCGCCGCGGCCGAGGATCCGGCGCTGCCGTCCGCGCTCCGGAAGGCGCTGCTCGGCGCGGACGAGGACGGCGTGAGGATGTCGGCGCTGCTCGTGGCGCGGCTGCGCTTCGAGCGGCTCCTGCGCGGATCGCCCGAGGCGGAGGCGTGGTTCGACCGCGATCCTGCGGAGTTCAGCGCCGCGTTCCGGCGCTACCACGCCGAGGTGCCGCCCACGGCGTTCTTCCCTCCGGGCGAGGCCCGCCTGTTCCGCGGCTGGATCGAGGCGCAATCCGGCCTGCCGAGCAGGTCGACCCCGGGCAGATGCAGCTCGCCTTGAATGCCGTCGTCCAGAGGCTCGCGGGCGCAGCGGCGCCCGCTGGCGCGGCGGAGCCAGCCCTCAATTCAAATTTACGCTATGACGCGATTGCTTAGGATGGCGTCTTCTTTGAAGAACCAGGTCGGGCAGCTGTTGTTTCGAGGCAACCTTGCTCCTTCCGCGGAGGCGCTCGCGGGGTTGGTCCGAAGGGTGCGCGATCCGGGCGGGGCGCCGGTGCAAATGCCGCCGCGCACCACGAAGCAGGGCAACCAGGTGGACAAGCGTCAAGGGTGACGGCGGTCCGGCCGTCCGGGGATCTGCCCATCTTTGGAGTGAGGGAAGGTGGGCGCGGAATGGCAGCACGACCGCGATCCTTTCGCCCGCCCGGGTCTCGCGCGTGCCGCGTGGCTGTACGGTGGGACGGCCACCTCGAGGAGCTTGGATTTCGGATCGCTTTTGGATCTCCTAGCCCCTCCAGGAGTCGATGAACGGCACCAGCCGCGCGGCGGACGCGACGGGGCTGTGCGACGCGCACGTTCGATGGCGCAATTCAAAGGTCGTCGCGGCCGGTGACTGGGCGCGGCTCGGCCTGGCCAGGGCCAGCGCGCTGCTTGACCAGGCGGGCTAGCGCGCCGCGTTGCCTGGTGGTGCTCGTCGAGCTCAGGCCGAGGCCGGCCCTGTAATCCAGTCAGGGGACCGAGGGCCCGCCCGCGCGATCGCTCGGCGTGTAGGCCGTACGCAACTGTGCTGGTCTCCTTGACAGTGCGGGGCGGCCGTCCATTACGCTGTCTCTCCGCGATGCGATGCGTCGTCGCGGAACGACGCGATGGGGGCGGAGCTCGACGTAGCGCTCTCCTCGCGTGCTGCCCCCGGACCCGGGGCCCATGCGAAGGCTGTGTTTGTTTCGTCACCACCAACAAACCTGGACGGACCGAGCTGTCCTGAAGAGAAATGGAGATGCCGATGATGAAACCCGGTTTGAGGCCATACGCCAGACGGCTGTGCACTGGCGCATGCCTCGCGCTGCTGGCGGTGACCGTGGGGTGTGGAGGGGCCGTGATCGGAGAGGACGATACCGGGACCATGGGAGAGGACGATACCGGGACCATGGGAGAGGACGATACCGGGACCATGGGAGAGGACGATACCGGGACCATGGGAGAGGACGATGCCGGGGCGACATCACCCTCTGATATTGGCGTGTGGCCAAAGACGGTCACGTTGGCGGTGCAGAACATGGGTGAGGTCGGCGAACAGGTGCGCCTTTCAGATGGGGCCGTCTCTGATGCTGGAGACCTTGGTGTCGAATTTACGAGGTTTGTTCGTCTTCGGTCTCCGGTGGACGGGTCAGTCTGTACGGTGGGAGAGTCCTTTGCCAAGCTGGCGGACGTCCCGACGGACGCGACAGCTTGCTCCGAGTGGTGGCCGTTCGTAAATCTGAGTCATATATCGACCCATGAGAACGACGAGTCGTACCGCATCGGGCTCGGGTTGCTGGTGTGGGATGCTGAGCATGCTGCGCTCTACCGACTCCGGGTGCTGGGTGATTCGTATAATGCCGCTGGTTCAACAGCCACATTCGAGTACGAGCCGGTGCGTTGACGCTCCGCTGTCGTCATGATCTCCGCGGGGCCTACGGCACGCCCACGAGCAGGTGGAACGCGTCGACGACCCGTCGCTCCACGCTTCAGCGTGCTGGCTGCCCCAAACGCCGCGCTGCGCGCTGCCGCGCGCGCTGGTGTAGCCTGGCAGCGTGTGCGCCCGCCGCCTCCGTCATGCCCTCGCCCTTGCCGCGCTGGCGGCCAGCGCCGGAATCGCCGGGTGCTCGTGGTGGCCGTCCGAGGGCCCCTCCGCGCCGCGCCAGGATGTCGGGAGGGCAGGGGGGCCGTCCGCCCCGTCGTCCTCCGCGGCCTCTTCCGCCGGCTCGGCCGCGGGCGCGCCGGCGCCTGCCGCTGCGCCGCAGGAAACCCCGCCGCCAGGGCGGCCTCTCCTGCTCATCACGGACCTTGCCGTGCTCGCCGAGCTCGAGGCCGCGGGCCTCGACTTCGGCTCGGTGCTCACCGGGGCGCCGCGCGCGCCGGCCCCGCTCTCCGCCCTGTCCCGCACCGCCGAGCTCGCCTCGGTCGCGCGGGTGCTCACCGAGGATCTGCGGCAGGTCCAGCGCGCCGATCCGAGGAGCGGGACCAGCATCGCCCGCCATGCGCATCGCCTCTTCGACGAGCGGTGGCTCTCCGCGGAGAGCGCCCGCTTCGAGCTCATCGGCGTGGTGAACCGGATGGATCGGGGCCCGTTCCACGCCTCCTCGTGTGGTGAGACCCGCCTCGTGTACCGGCTGGCCTATGCCGCGAAGACCCCGGGCGGCGCGGCGGGAGCCACGCCCGCAGCGGGCGCTCCCGCCGCAACGCCCGCCCCCGCAACGCCCGCCCCCGCCGCCACGTCGCGCCTCCCGATGACCGCGTCGTTCGAGCTGCTCGCGCCCGGCGGCGACGCCCTCTCGTGCCGCCGCCTCGCGCAGGCCTGGTCGCGCGCCGCGGAGCTCTCCGGACCGGCGCTCGCCCGCTGGCTCACCTCGAGCGACGGCCCGCTCGCGCGCCCGGCCACGGATCGCGCGCACCTCGCGCGGCTCGTGGTGAACCTGCAGAGCGTCCGCTGGCCCTCCACCGTGCGCCCGGACCTCGGCGGGCACGCGGAGTACGTGCTCCGCGCCTTCCGCTGGGACGCCCGCGCCGGGCGCTACGCGCCGCTCGCCCTCGAGAACACCCCCGACGTCGCCCGGCTCTCGCGCGACCCGGCGCGGCGCGAGCGGCTGCGCGCCTGGCTATCGGCCCCCGAGAACCTCGCGCGCCTCGACGAGGGCACGGCGCTCCTGCCCGAGGAGTTCCTCGCCACGAAGGCGCTGTCGGCGACGCCCCACGGGCTCGCGCGCCGCGCCAACCGGCCCTTTCGCGTCCTGTTCGAGCCCCGCGACTTCGCCGGCGTCGACTTCGGCGGCCTCTCGCGCGTCCGCTCGCCGGAGGGGCTGCTCCGGCGGCTCGACCAGATGACCTGCCCCGGGTGCCACCAGAGCGGGTCCGTCGCCGGCTTCCACCTGCTCGGGCAGGAGCCACCCGGCCGCGTCCACGACGCGCTGTTCACCGTCGAGTCCGCGCACCTCGCGGGCGATCTCCCGCGCCGGCGGGCGGTGGTCGAGGCCATCGCGCGGGGCGCCGCCCCGGACCACGAGGTGCCGTATCCCGAGCGAGGCGACGGCGCGCGCGGCGGGTACGGCGCGCGCTGCGGGCTGGGCGATCCGAGCTTCGCGGGCTGGGCCTGCGCGGAAGGGCTCGTGTGCTCCGCGTACGACGCGCCCCTGGAGGACCGCGCGACCGTCGGCGTCTGCCTGCCGGCGGCGCCGGAGGTCGGCGACCCGTGCCAGGTCGGCGCCGTCGTCCCCCACGCCGACCCGCACCGCGATCGCGCCGCGGCGGCGCAGCCCGGGGCGTGCCCGCGCGCGGCGGTGTGCAACACGAGCCCCGTCGGGTTCCCCGGCGGCATGTGCACGAGCAGCTGCGTCGCGCTCCCGGAGGAGGGCGTCTGCGGCGCCATCGCCGTGCTCGACCCGTTCAACCGCTGCCTCGCCCGCGGGACGGTGTTCACCGAGTGCCTGAGCCGCCACGTCACGCCCGCGGGCCTGCGGCGCTGCTCGAGCGAGGCGCCCTGCCGCGAGGACTACGTGTGCGCCAGGACGAGCTCGGGCGAGGGCGCCTGCATCCCGCCGTACTTCCTGTTCCAGCTCCGGGTCGACGGCCACGCAGTGCCGTGACCCGCCCGGCGCCCCGCGGCGTCGGGGTGCGGCAGCACGCAGTCGCCGGCCCTCTGGATCACCCTCTGAGCGGCCTTTCGGGTGCCAATCCGCGGTGCGCTGACCCTGACGTGCGGGTGCAGCACGCGATGTGAGGGAGCACGTCAGGGGCAAAAGACGATGTCGTCGTCTTCCCCGGCGCAGGCGGCCATCGACTCCTGATCATCCCCGGACCACGAATACGCGTCTTTGCATGCCTCTTCGAAGTACATGGCCACGGGGCTCGCGGGATCGTCGAGGCTCCCCAGGAACTGGAGCGGCTGGTCACACTTGTTGACGAAGGCCAGGGTGGACTTCCCATCACCGAGCGTGCGGCAGTCGACCTCGCCCGGATTGATGGGCGGCTGGCCTGTCGACGCGCTGCTGGCTTCGCTCGACGAGGCTCCGCCGGTCGCGCTGGACGCGGGGGAGCACGCCCCGAAACCCGCCGGAACCCGGTCAGAGGGGGCCTTGCGCCAGGTCGGCTAGGTCGACGGTTCGCGGTCGCTAGTTCGCGCAGACGACGTCGGTGACGCCGCGGACCGCGCACCCGTCGCCCCAGTTCCGATCGATGCTCCCGCGGTAGTGGAACAGGTGGCAATTGTCGAACTCGGTGCACGGCGCGTCCGCGCCGTACGACACGAGCTGGGAGTAGCCGTTGACCTCACACGCCCAGAGCGCGCACGTGGCCGCGTCGCCGCAGCCGTTCCAGCCTTCACACATGCCGTGATGCCCGTAGGCCTCCCCTGGCGTGGTGATCATCACGCCCTCCGGGGGACAGGCGGCGCAGGGGCCGCCGCAGTCGACGCCGGACTCCCCCTGGTTCTGGACGCCGTCGTCGCAGGTCGGCGCCGTATAACAGACGCTCAGCAGGGGTCGCCTCGCCGCGTTCGGCTCCTCGCTGCTCTTGAACTCGGTCTTCAGGACCAGATCCTCCTCGAGCGCGATGCCATGGTTGTCGCCGGCGTCGGACCAGCCCTGGACGAGCGCCGTCAGATCGGCCGTGACGAAGCCGGCGAGCTGGCTGCGCGCCGTGATCGTGCTCGCGACGGCCGCGTCGTAGCCGCTGGCCGAGCTCTCCCACGTCGCCGTCGCCTCCGACCAGGGCGCCGTCACCTGGTGCACGCGCACCGCGCTCTCGCCGTCCCTCCAGACCTGGTAGAGCTGCAGGGTGGCCGAGTCGATGACCGAGTCCGCGGGGATGAACCCGAGATCGAACTTGAGGAGCGAGCGCTTCTCGCTGCCGCTCGACAGGCCGCTGTACAGCAGCAGGCCGGCGCCGCCCGTGTAATTCGGCGCCGCGGCGTCGATGAACGTGTCCTCGACAGCGCTGCCGGGCAGCCCGCGCTGGACGTCCACGCACACCGACAGCGCTTGCGTCGCCCGGCCCACGCGCTCGCCGGGCTCGCCGCCGAAGTCTGCTGTTTCACCGGCGGTGCTCGCGTCGCACGCGGCGAGGCTCAGCGTCGAAATGGCCCCGAGAATCGTGATTTTGATGGTATTTTTCATCCCAGCGCTCCTTCGCCCAAAGGCGGATCCGTCCCCTGATGCCGCTGCCTGCCTCCCCGACGCGGAACACCAAACGATGTCGCGCGACCTCGATTGCCGAGATTCGTGAACGGAACACAGAGCGGCAACATTCAACGTACCAACGCCCATGGCGCTGTGTCAACGAGCACGTCGAGGCGTCGTGAGAGAGAAGTCGACGGGTGTATCCATGTGGACTGCTAATATCGCGACCTGGTGGAATCGGTTCGGTTGAGCTGCGAGCTGCGAGCCGCGAGCCGCAGATGTCTCGGCCCGACAGGAGCGGTGTACGGCGCCGCCTGGCGCGGAAAGGGCCGCCCTGATGGTCGCGCAAGGCCGCTTTGGTCTTCGCAGGCGACCTCCCAGACCCCCGTCGGTCCGTCGCGTCGCGAACGGCGAACCAATAGCGGCCTTCTTGTCGTGAGGCGATGAGTCTGCGTCGGAGTGAGTCGTCGATTGCCTTTCGACGGCGCGTGTTCATGGCACGTCCCGCGCTGCGGCCCGCGGCGCTGGCGAAAAGCGCCCGGGGGCCCTCCATCTCCCTGGCGCTGCTCACGGCGCAGGCGGTGCGCGGTGCGCGATGCGCGATGCGCGATGCGCGATGCAGATCGAGCGGTTCGCGCTGCGCTGCCCGGGCGAGGCGCGCCGCCTCTGGGACGTTGACGCCGAGGGCCGCATCGCAGACGCTCAAGGCAAGCTCCTCGACGAGGAGCCCTGAGAGAACGCCATGCGTACGAGCGAGGAGATCTACCACCGCATCCGCTGGGATGCGCGCCTCGATCCCGCGCGCTTCGTGATGGGCATCGACGTGCACGCGGCGGAGCCCAAGCGCGTCCCGCTGCCGGCCTTCGTGCCGGGGGGCGATCTGCCCTGGCATCGGGTCGTGTACATCGAGGCCGAGGGCGAGAGGGTCTGGGATCGTCAGACGGGCCTCGACTCCCTCGACACGACGCAGGCCGGCCGGGTGCGCGCGCCGCAGCGGCTGCGGCCGCCGTTCTTCACGCCGCGCGCGGCCATGCGCTGGGAGGCGGCGGAGGGCCGCTGGGCGCCGGCCGAGGCCGCGGCGCCCCGGTTCACGCCGGGAGCGAGCGCGCGGCTGCGCGTCCTCTCGTGGAACACGCTCTGGGACCGCCACGACGCCGAGCGCATCCACACCGCGCGGCGCCGGCCGCTGCTCGTCGAGGCGCTCGGCCGCGCCGACGCCGACGTGATCGCGCTGCAGGAGGTCGAGCTGCCGCTGCTCGATCTCCTGCTCGGCGCCGGCTGGGTCCGCGCCGGCTACACCGCCAGCGACGGGCCGCGCGGGCGCGACGTCGAGACCTGCCACCTCCTGCTCCTGAGCCGGCTGCCCGTGCTCGAGGTGGGGTGGCACGCCCTGGGGAAGTACAAGGCCGCCGTCGCGATGACGCTGGCGCTCGCGGGAGAGCCGCTCGTCGTGGTGACCACGCACCTCACGAGCGACCACGCGGAGGAGGGGGCACGGAAACGCGCGGCCGAGCTGGAAGAGCTCGCCGTGGGCCTCTCCGCCGTCGAGGGCGATCTGGTGCTGCTGGGCGACCTCAATGACGGCGGGCCGGGTCCCGCGTCGAAGCTCGGCCTCGTGGACGCCTGGCTGGAGGCCCGCGGGGACGAGGCGCCCACGTTCGATCCCACCGTCAACCCGCTGGCCGCCGTCTCGTCGCTGACCGGCCGCGCCTCCCGGCTGGATCGCGTGATGTTTCGCGGGGCGGCGCTGCGCCCGATCACCGCCGATCTGGAAGGGACGACGCCGCTTCCGCCGGATGGCCTGTTCCTGTCCGACCATTACGGCGTCCGTGTCGAGCTCTCCGCCGGCGAGGCGCCGGACGAGGTCCTCGACGTGGCGACGACCGCGCGCACGGCCCTCGCGTGGGTACCGCCCGAGCCGCTCTGGCCCGAGATCCAGGCCATCCGCGCGCTCCACGACCCGCAGATCGACCGCTGGCCGCCGCACGTGAACCTCCTGTTCGGCTTCGTGCCCGAGTCGAGCTTCGAGGCGGCGCTCCCGCTCCTGTCGGCCGCCGCGCGCGAGGTCGGCCCGTTCCCCGCGGTGCTGGAGGGCACGCGCTCGTTCCGGCACGGCGCGGACGCCACCGTCTGGTTCGACCCCGCCGCGGGCGGCAAGGATCCGTGGGCGCGGCTGCATCAGGCGCTGGCGCGCCGCTTTCCGCGGTGCGTGGGGCGCGCCGAGGGTTATACGCCCCACCTGACCCTGGGCCGCGCGGACGACCCGGCGCGCGTGCAGCCCGGCTGGGCCGCGCAGCTCGGCCGCCGCGAGGCCGCGGTCGGCGAGCTGGTCCTGCTGTCGCGGCGCGGCGCCGAGCCGATGCAGGTGCGGGCCTCGATCGCGCTGGGCAGCGGCTCGGTGCGCTGGGCGGCCGAGCCCGCGCCGGCCGCGTCCCCCCGGCGTCCGCTCCCTCCGCCGCTCCTCGGCGCCGCGAGGCATTCCTGGCGCTGGCCCGCGCCGTCAAGGCATGGGCTCGCGCAAAGGGCATCGACGCTGCGCCGTTCGGTGGTCTGCCGGGCATCGCATGGCTCGTCCTGGCCGCGCGGGTCGTCTGCGACGCCCCGGACCTGGAGCCCGGGCCCCTGCTGTCCCGCTTCTTCGCCACCTGGGCAGCCTGGGATTTTCGCCGGCCCATCGCGCTGGATCCTTCGGCTCCGGCGGTCGGCACGCCCGGGGATCCCGTGCGCATCGCGACGCCGACGGCGCCCGTGCGCTCGTGCAGCGATACCGTCGGCGCCGCCGCCCTCGCGACGCTGTCCGACGAGCTGTACTCCGCCTGGGAAGCCGTGGAGTCGGCCCTGGCCGACGGCCGCGATCCGCTGCCCGATCTGCTCGCGCCCCCGCCGCTGCACCGGCACCACGCCGCCTGGGCCGTGATCACCGTCGAGGCGCCCGAACCCGAGGGCCTGGCTTCCGGCCTCGGCTGGGTGCGCGGCCGGATCCGCGCGCTGCTCTCGTCCTTCGAGCGCGCCGGGGTCAGGGATCTGCGGGCCTGGCCTCATGCATTCGACAGGGGCCCGCGCCTCGCCCGCCATGCCATCGGGCTGGGCAAGAGCCCGCCTGTGGCCGCGGCCCTCGAGAAGCTCGCGGCTCCCTGGGCTGCGGGCCTGCACGGGGTGCACGTCGCGTGGGTCGAGGGCGGCGGGGGGCCGACGCTGCGCGCTGAACAGGGCGCGTGAGCGCTTCCGCACATCAGGGGCAGAACACGATGTCGTAGTCTTCCCCGGCGCAGGCGGCCATCGACTCCTGGTCGTCCCCGGACCACGAATACGCGTCCTTGCACTGCTCTTCGAAGTACGCGGCCACGGGGGTCGCGGGATCGTCCCGGTCAGGGCTCACGCAGGAGATCGTCGCGCCGCTTTCGTCCTTGTAGCGGCCCTCGTCCGGGCACTGCGCGAGCAGGCTCGTCGGGCACGACAGCGTCCGGCAGTCCGGCAGGCCGACGGGCACGATCGCCATCGGGAGGTTGTGCGCGTCCACGTGGCTGATGTTGTACCAATCGAAGTCGTTGAAATCGGTGTTGAGGGTCATCTCGGCCAGCGTGTGCCGGCCCCCGCCGGGGTCCGACCCGGCGTATGCCCAGTAGCGCAGGGACGACAGCGGCTCCTCGCTGGTGCCCACGTCGCGGCACGCGAACTGCCCCGGGCCGAGCTCCCCGCCGTCGATGAGGCTCCCCAGGAACTGAAGCGGCTTGTCGCACTTGTTGACGAAGGCCAGGGTGGACTTCCCGTCACCTGGGGTGCGGCAGTCGACCTCGCCCGGATTGACGGGCGGCTGGCCTGTCGACGCGCTGCTGGCGTCGCTCGACGACGCTCCGCCGGTCGCGCTGGACGCGGAGCTGACCGAGGTGGATCCGCCGCCCGTCGCGCCGGAGGACGTGTCCTGCTCGGAGGACCCGCAGCCGGCGTCGAGCAGCGCTATCGCGAGCAGCGCGGCCGCGGTCTTCCCATGTCGCGACATGATGGTCCTCCTTGCGGACTCGGTGGCGGGAGGAGGATGAGGATACAGAAAGCCTCGTCCACCGAGAAGCCGTGTCCTCATCGGGCCGCGAGCGCCGACCCGCGCGGACTCGGCGCCTCGGGCGTCCTTCAGGGTGCCTGGCAGGACACGCGGTGGATCGGCTCCTCTTTCCCTTCACCGACCGTCATATAGTCCCATCCGCCGGGCACCCACGCGATCGCCTCGGCCTGCTCCTCGTCGGGCGACGGCAGCACGCAGGGCAGGTCGGCCAGCGCCTGCGCCACCGTCTGATCCGGTGTCATGGGGTAGTAGAGCACGTGGGATGAGGTGCGCAGCAGCACGCCCGTGCCGTCCGGGTGGACGTCGCCGCTGGTGAAGCGCGCGCTCCCGGCGGGCGGCTCGATGGAGCCCGTCCGGACGAGCGTCGCCGGCGCGCCCGCGGCGGGCAGCGCTGGCAGCTCGTAGACGCTCGAGGTGCCCTTGTTGACCTTCGTCACGACGGTGAGCGCTCCGGTGGCGGGGTGGATGAGCAGCGTCTCCGCGTCGTGGCGTCCGTCGGGGTACGAGAGCACGAACACCTCGGCGTTCGAGGCGAGCGGCCCTCCTCCGAGCGTGTCCGGCTCCGGCACGCCGTAGATCGTATAGCTGTCGCGCTCGCCGTCGTTGTCGCCGATGTCCGCGAGGAAGAGGCAGCTGCCCCCGCCCGAACGGCAGGGCCCGCGCGCGATGTCCTCCCAGTCGACCGCGGCCGCGCCGGCCACGGTCACCTCGGCCCGCAGCGCGCCGCCGAACCCGATGGCGAAGAACCGGGCGTCATCGCCGTGGTCGTTGTGAACATAGAGCGTGTCCGGGTGCAGCCCGCTGGCGACGACACCGGAGCACTCGTCGATGTCGCCCTTCGGGAGCGCGCCGACCCGCGCGGCTCCGGTGCAACGAGGGCAGCCCGTCTCCCGCACCGCCGGCGGATCCGAGGTGCCGCAAGCCGACAGGAGCAGCGCGAGCGCCGGCGCCGCCCAGCGCGCCAAGGCGTCTGGTGCAGGTCCGCCGCACGGACGGGACGCCCGGAGGCGATCCGGCAGCGGCCGCGGGGCGCGGAGGACCTCGATCGCGGACGTCAGTGACACGCGCATCGCGGTTCGGTGCAGAGAGAGAGTTGAACGCAAAGGCGCCAAGAGCGCAGAGACGCAAAGATGTCCCATACTCATTCCTTTTCCTTTTTGCGCCTTTGCGCCTTTGCGTTGACTCTCTCTCTCTCTCTCTCTCTCTCTCTCTCTCTCCGGATTCCCAGCGGGCCGAGCTAGGGCGCCGCGTTCGCTTCTCCGGGGGTCGGCGCCGTGACGGCGCCCTCGCCGGTCAGGTCGGGCAACCTGCCCCACGTCTCCCCATCTGCTGCGGCCTCGATCGGGTACTTGAGCTCGGCGAGCACCTGGTCGCTCTCGGAGATGAGGTAGACGGTCTCGCCTCTGGAGGAGCTCACCTTCCAGGTCGTGTAGAAGCAGCTGCTCGGGCCGCCGTCCTGCAGGCACGCTGTGTGGGGCCCAGGGCCGTCCTCGGGCAGCTGGTCGCCGACGATGAGCAGGTACGCGCCGGGGGCGAGCTGCGTGCCTTCGGGGAACCTGAGCGCGTCGGCCGTGTTGGGCTCCCCGCTGTCGTCGGAGTCGCACAGGCCGAGCCCGCCGAGGTCGGCCGAGCCCGGGCCCGGGTTGCCGAGCTCGATCCAGTCGCCGTCCTTGGCCGAGATCTCGTTCACCACGACGGTCGTCGTCGCGGTCCCGCCGCCCGTCCCCCCTGGGTCGCCGCCTGCGCCGCTCGAGCTCGAGCTCTGGGACGTGGTGGTCGCGCCCGAGCCCGGCGTGCCCGTAGTATCTCCGGGCTCGTCGCTCGAGCCGCAGCCTGCCGCGCAGAGCGCAGCGAGGCAGAGCGCGGCATATCGAAATTGTGCCATCACGATGTTCTCCTCGGCACCAGCACACGGCGATTTTGGCGGTGTGTCAACGGTGTGGCAACAGTGTGGCAACGGGCGGCGCGCGCGGGCTCCCGTTCGCGACCGCCCCCGCCCGCGGTCGCGCGCGTCTGCAAAGCGCGCCGCGGCGCCCCTCAGCGCGCCCGCGCCGCGTGGTCCGCGATCACGCTCGCCACGCAGCAGGTCAGCTTCTTCCCCATGCCGAGGTGCAGGAACTCGTTCGGGCCGTGCGCGTTCGATTGCGGCCCGAGCACGCCGGTGATCAGGAACTGCGCCTCCGGGAACTTCTCTCCCAGCATCGCCATGAACGGGATCGTCCCGCCCTCGCCGATCCCCATCGCCGGCCGGTCGAAGAACGTCTTCGACGCCTTGCGCACCGCGGCCTCGAGCCAGGGCGCCGTCGCCGGCGCGTCCCATCCGGCGGACGGCTCGCTCACGTGGAACCGGACCTCCGCGCCGTACGGCGGGTCCTTCTCCAGGGCCTCCTTCAGGGCCGCCGCCGCCTTCTTCGGGTCGACGCGCGGCGGCAGGCGCATCGAGAGCTTCGCCCTCGTGAACGGGCGCAGCACGTTGCCCGCGCCCGCGATGGGCGGCAGGCCGTCGGCGCCCGTCACGGAGAGCGCGGGGCGCCAGGTGCGGTTCAGGAGGAGCTCCGCCGTGTCGCCGGTCACCGGGCCCGCGCCCTTCACCCACGGCAGCTCGCTCACGACCGACGCGCCCAGCACGTTGGCCGCGGCCCGCGCCTGCGCCGCGCGCTCCTCCGGGATCTGCACGTGCAGCGCGTCCACGAGGACGCGCCCGGTCCGCTCGTCCTCGATGCGCGACAGGAGCTGCCGCAGGATCCGGAAGCTCGAGGGCACAACGCCGCTGCCCACGCCCGAGTGGACGCCCTCGCGCAGGATGTTCACGTCGAGCGTGCCCTGGAGCAGCCCGCGGAGCGACGTCGTGGTCCAGAGCTGGTCGTAGTTGCCGCAGCCGGAGTCGAGGCACACGACGAGGCTCGGCTTGCCGATGCGCCCCGCGAGCGCGTCGATGTAGGCCGGCAGGTCCGGGCTGCCGCTCTCCTCGCAGCCCTCGATGAGGATCACGCAGCGCGCGTGCGGGATCCCCTGCTCGTGCAGCAGGCGCAGCGCCGCGAGCGACGCGAAGGCCGAGTAGCCGTCGTCGGCGCCGCCGCGGCCGTAGAGCTTGTCGCCCTCGCGCACGGGCTCCCAGGGGCCGAGCCCCTCGCGCCACCCCGTCATCTCGGGCTGCTTGTCGAGGTGCCCGTAGAGGAGCACCGTGTCGTCGCGCGTGCCCGGCACCTCCATCAGGATCACCGGCGTGCGGTTCCCGATGCGCACGACCTCCACCGTGAGCCCGGGGATCGGCTGCGCCTCGCACCAGGCCGCGATGAGCGACGCCGCCCTGTCCATGTGGCCGTTCTCGCGCCAGGCGGGGTCGAAGGCGGGCGACTTGTTGGGGATGCGGATGTAGTCGTGCAGCGCGGGGACGATCTCCTGCTCCCAGCAGCGCTCGCAAGACGCGACGGCTTCACGCTCGTTGAGCTTCGTCAGCATGAACCTCTCCAGGGGCTTGAGGACGGCGGCGGTCTCCGGGGACCGACTCTACAGCGCCCATGACGTGGGTGTACCGCGGACATGGGGGGTTGACATCTTCGACGTTCCAGGGCGCCGAGGCGAGGCGCGCGGGGCCGGCGGGCGGGCGCGGCGCGTGGGCGCAGGGTCTGCGGGCGGGCGCGGGGGTCTGCGGGCGAACGTGGCGCGTTGCGTGGACGGACGGGCGGACTCAGCAGGTTCGCCTCGCGTCAGGGCCGCTTCTCGAAGGTCACTTCCGGGTACTCCGGTGAGGGGCCGTCGAGCAGCGGGGCCGCTTCGCCGCGCACGTGCGCCTGGACGAAGGCGCGCGTGTACGCGTTCGTGATTTCGACCGCGCGGGCCGGATCGAGCGTGCCGAGCAGCTCCGGGAGGGCGCCTTCGCCGACGAAGTGCTCGACGACCAGCGGCAGGTCCGAGAACGTGAGGTGGGCGGTGTCTTCGACCCGCGCCCGGTAGCCCTGGCCGTTCAGCGCGCCGTAGGTCTCGTCGATGCTCGGATCGTCGGGGTGGTCTGCCGCGAGCAGGATGAAGAAGGGCTGCGCGAGGCCCCTGCCGCCGGCGCCGTCCGGCGGCCCGAAGAGCCTGCCGTCGATGTCGAGGCCGGCGTCGAAGCGGTCGTCGCGGGCGCACGCCTGGGCAGCCATCGCGCCGCCGTAGGAGTGGCCGAGCACGCCGAGCCGATCGAGGTCGAGCCGGCCCGTGAGCAGGCCGCCCGGGTCGTCCTGCGCGGCGGCCGTGAGCTCGTCGAGCACGAAGAGCGCGTCGTCGACCCAGACCCCGACGTGCTCGCCCATCGCCTGCGTGAAGGCCTCGATCTCCTCCGGCGGCGCGTCCATCGCCGGCGTCAGGACGACCGAGCCGAAGGGCACGGCGCGGCCGTCGGGGAACACCGTGAGCTCGGTGTCGTAGGTGTGGCTGATGGCGGCCACCACGAACCCGTGGCTCGCCAGGTCCTCGAGGAGGCTCGTGTAGTCGGCGCGGAGCATCCCGAACCCGTGCGAGAAGAGGAGCACCGGGTAGGGCGCGCCGTCTTCGGCGAGCGGCACGCCCACGCGCGCGTGCGTGAGGATGCTCGCCTCGAAGCCGTCCTCGGCCGGGAGGCCGCCGGTCGTGCGGCGGGTGTCGCCTTCCTCCGGCGACAGGTACGGCGCGAGCTGCCCTGTGCCGCAAGGATCGGCCGGGTAGAAGAGCTGCACCATGAGCTCCCGGCGGTCGTCGGGATCTTCCGTCGCCTCTTCTCCACGCGCGCCGTCGGTGAGGGCCCGGATCTGCGTGCCGACCGGGTGCGGGCCGGTCGGGCGGGGCAGCTCGAGGACGCCGTCGGCGGGCGCCTCGTCGCCCCAGCCGGCGCAGACCGGATCGCCTTCGTGCGGCGGCACGGCGTCGTGATCGCTGCACCCGGCGAGGAGCGCGGAGGCGGAGAAGGCTGCGAGCAGGCAGAGGGCGTGTCGAGAGACGTCGCTGTGGACCATGCGCGCATCGTTCTCACGCCCTGGCCGAGACCGGCGCGGCGAGCACGATCGTGGCGCGGAAGGACCGCGCTCGGCAGATGCAAGGCTCGGCCTGACAGAAGCCGCAGATCCCTGTAGTATCGGTTACGTGCGGGCAGCTCTGGAGGCGCGGCCGAGGCGCGGCGCCGTGCGGACCAAGACAGCGGCGCGGGTGAACGAACATGGAAGAGCCCGAAGAAATAGCGCTCGCCAGGAGTGAAGACGCGCACGACATCCTTCCGTTGATGGTCGCCTTCAACGAGGCCGAGGGCATTCCCTGGAGGCCCGAGGCCATGATTCCCGCTCTGCACCGTGTGCTCAACGACAAGGACCTCGGGCTGATCCTGGTTGCGCGTGTCGGCGCGCGTCGCCTCCTCGTCGGTTATAGCCTGGCCACGTTCGGGTATGATCTCGAGTTCGCGGGGCGTGATGCCTTCGTGACGGAAATCTTCGTGGAGCCTGGGTCCCGACGGAGGGGCCTCGGGCGGACCCTGCTGGAATCGACCGTACAACACCTGCGGGAGCGCAGCGTGAACGCCGTCCATCTCATGGTGCGACCGGACAATCAGCGAGCGATCGTTTTGTATGAGGGGCAGGGGTTCAAGGTCTCGCCGCGGATCATGATGACCAGGGAGCTGACCCCCCTGACCGAAGACGCAGTTCAACAAGGTGTTCCATCGGGCAGCGCTTCGCGCCCCCGCTGAGCGCCAGATCATTCGCCGGAGCCTTCCAGATGCTCGAACACAGCCCCGCATGGCCGCATGGCGAGGTACAGGACGCATTCCCAGAGGTCTTTTATGTCGTGGGTACGAACAGGACTCACCACGCCGGGATCGATCTCCAGACGAGCCGCACGATGACCGTGCTCCGACAGGACCGAGACCTCACGCTCGTGAACACCGTGCGCCTGACCGAGGAAGGGCTGCGCCAGCTCGACGCCCTCGGCCAGGTCCGCCACATCGTGCGGCTCGGAGCATTCCACGGCCGAGATGATCCCTTCTATCGCGACCGTTACGGCGCCACCCTGTGGGCGCTCCCCGAGGCGGTGGCGGCCGACGGCCGGCCTGCCGACCGAGCGCTCGCAGCAGGGGGCCCGTTCCCGGCGCACGGAGGCTCCGTATTCGAGTTCACGACGGCGCGGTTTCCGGAAGCGGCCGTCTTGCTCCCGCTGGAGGGCGGAATCCTCATTACCTGCGATGCTGTCCAGAACTGGTCACACGTCGACCCCTTCTTCTCCGAAGAAACGGGCGCGCTGTTCGTCGCCCAAGGGTTGATCGGCGCAGCGAACATCCCCGCGACCTGGCGAGATGCGTGCGCCCCCGACGTTTCCGATTTTCGCCGCCTCGCCGACCTGCCGTTTCACCATCTCATCAGCGCTCATGGTGAGCCGCTTCGTGGCGACGCCAAGAGGCTACTCCAGGCCCGCATAGACGAAGTATTTCGCCCGCGAGGACAGGAGCCGACGTGACGCTGGTGACGCCGCCCAGCGAGCCGTTGGTGGATGACGGCGCGCTCGCTCGACATGCTCGGTCTGGCACCCGCGGCTGAACGCCAGCATCGTCAGGACCATCGGGGAACGCAATGCACAGCGCACAAGCAACCTACCGTGAGCTCTATGAATCGCTCCTCGACTACGACGGTGGCTCGCTCTATCCGGATGTGCTCGTACCCTGGCTCACGGCGAATGCCGACGAGCGGATCTGGCTCCGCTCCTTCGCTTCCCGGCGCGGGAGCCCCATTCCATCCGCGGACGTCGAGGACCTGTGGCGGCTGTATGCATTGAGTCGCGTCAATGATACATTGCTGTTGCGGTTTCAGCGCGGGACGGCGGACGGATCGGATTGGCCGGGGCCATTGATCTCGCAGGCCGAGTACCTAACGTTCGCGGAGGCGCTGGGGCTCACCATCGCCGAGACGTCCTCGTTCTCGCCGTTCTATCACGAGATCGTCGAGGTCGAGTACGCCGATGACCGCCGTCAGCCGGTATCGCTCGTCAGCTGCTCCTGGCCGTGCCTGATGCTCGGTGACATGCTCTTCTCTCGGGCCGGAGCGCGCGTGCGCGGCGGCAGCGATATCATCCGCAAGGACATCGCCGAATCATCTACCATGTACTGGACGTACCGGCGGAAGAACCGCCCCGAGAAGGACCTTTCCGATGGCTGGGGCAGCAACTCGCAGTGGCGTACCGCCTTCCGCAGGGACTATCGAGTGGGCCCAAGGCTGTACTACAACGTCGACGGTAAGCGCGATCTGGGCACGCTGGAGTCAACGATCGAAGATGACGATGGCCTGACGCGGGAGGAGCGCGTCGAGTTGGTCACCAATCGCTGTTTCATTTTTACGACGAAACCGCACGACGATCTATGGCCCTACGACGACAAGCTACAGCTCGAGGTGTGATGAGAGCTTGCTGTTATGTCGGGCATCTGGATTGATCTGTCGGATCGAGTGGCAGCCAGCGACGGCGTCGCTGACGCGCGTTCTCAGTGTTCGTTCTGCCGGCGCGAGGTGGCCCTCCTCGAGCGCCTCATCGCTGCCGCGAATGTCAGCATTTGCAGCGCGTGCGTTCAGGAGTGTGCCCGCCGTCTTCGCCGCGGTAACGTCCTCGGATGGCGCCCTTGGTGGCGATTCTGGAAGGACGGCGAGCCGAGCAAGACGCGGACCGGGCTCAGCGTTCTCCTGCTGTGCGGCCTCGCCCTCACCGTGTTCGGCGTCGGGTCTCTGCTGCGAATCCCGACCGGCCTCCTGGGAGGCGTCCACGCGGTAGCTGCGATCGCCCTCTTCGTGGTCCGGAAGGCCTACGGCGGGCTCGATGGGAATCTGGAGCGCTTCGGCATCGTGCACCTGTTCGCGCTGGCGCTGGTTTCCTGCGCGCACACGGTGATGCTGGTGCAGAGACATCCGTGATCAGTCAGCCAAACTAAGCGTCATGGGACTGTTCGACATCGTCATCGCTCGCGCGGACTGCCCCAGCTGTGGACATTCCCAGGAGTGGCGCGTCCAGTACAAGTACGGCTACTGCTGGCAGCACGAGTACAGGCTCGGTGACCGAATTTGTTGGTTCGATCCGCCGGGGCGCCCGGCGCCGCTCGGCGATCATGGCGAGAACGTGGGCGGACTCCTCGCGGTGCCCGGGTTCGTCGAAAGCGGCTGCTCGAACTGCGGCCTCGGCGAGGGGGCAGCCCTCTGGTTCCGGGACAACGTTGTTCACGCGATACAGATCACGCTCTCGGAAGGCAGCGGCGAGTGGGAGCGGCTCGAACCTTCGTCTGGCTGGATGCGCTTCTGGTCACGCCGCGTGGCAGGTAGCGCGAACGAGGATCGCCTCGAGCTGAGCTGCCGCGGCGATCGGTGGACCGTGGCCGTCGCTGACGGGGCTGGTGGGCTGTCGGGCGGTGCGGCCGCCGCCCGCGCGGCGACGAGTGCGATGGCGGCGCTCGGCGCCGAGAGGGAGCTCGACGCGGACGGCTGGTGCGAGCGCCTCAGCCAGCTCGACCGTGAGCTCGAAGCAGAGCCGAGATGTGGCGAGACGACGCTCGTCGTGGTCCAGGTGAGCCGAGGCGAGCTCTGGGGCGCCAGCGTGGGGGACTCGGGCGCGCTCCTCGTCACGCCCGACGGACCGATCGAGCTGACGGCGGGGCAGCGCCGCAAGCCGCTGGTCGGCAGCGGCGCGTGCAAGCCTGCGATCATTCCCCGCCAGCCGCTCTCGGGACGCCTCCTGGTCGCCACCGACGGCCTGCTGAAGTACACGTCGCTTGCGACCATCAACGCTCTTGCGGGTACGGGCAACGTGAAAACGGCGGTCGAGGCGCTGATCCAGGCGGTGACTCTCCCCTCCGGCAACCTGCCGGACGATGTCGCGGTGGTGCTCGGCGAGCGCGTCGGCTGACCTGGCGCCGCTTCGCTGCGCGGCAGGATCACGGGAGGATAGTCCTCCCTCACGACCGCCGGTTGTCCGGCCGTCGCTCAGCCCTGCTTGCGGGGCGCCTTGAGCGAGAGCTTCAGCAGCACGTCGTCGCGGATCAGATCGTCCTGCTTGCCCGGATAGACGATGCCGAAGTCCTTGCGGTTGATCACGAACTCGGCGCTTCCCGAGACGGCATCGGCGCCCTCGGTGATGGTCGCCGGGAAGGTGATCGTCTTCTTCACGCCGTGCAGATCGAGCTCGCCCGTGATGGTGTGCGTCGCGCCCTTCTCGCCGCCGGCCTTGATCTCGGTCGAGGTGAACGTCGCCTTCGGGTACTTCTCGACGTCGAAGAAGTCCGGCGACTTCAGGTGGCCGTCGAGCTTCTCGGCGTCGGTCTTCACCGACGACGCGTCGGCCTCGACGGTGAGCTTGCCGCCCGCGGCCTTGCCGCCGGCGAGCGTGATCGAGCCCGAGATCTTTTCGAATTTGCCCTCGTGTTTGCCCGTGACCTTCGAGCCGACGAAGCCGATGGTCGAGGCGGCCGCGTCGAGGGGCAGCGCCTCGGCGGGGCCCGAGGGCGCGGCGGCGGCCTGGGTCTGCGCGGGCGCGGCGGTCGAGATGGTCGCCTTGGGCTTGTCCTTGGTCGGGTCCTCGCACCCCGCGAGCGAGAGCAAGAGCGCGGCGGGGAGGGCGATGCGAGCGAAACGAGCGGTGAACATGAGAGACAATCTCCTTATTGGTCAGCCAAACTGCACAGAACGTCTCGTGAACGAGCCATAGGTGAGCCCCGTGATGGGGAACTGCACAGGCTCGCTCACGTCGATCGACGCCCCCATGGCGGCGACGACCGGCACGAAATGCTCGTGGGTCGGGAGCGCCATCCGCACGCCCGGCGCGCGGGCGCGGTACTCGATGAGCGCGCCCACGTCGCGCCGCGAGAGGACCTCGGCGCACCATGCGTCGAACTCCGTGGCCCAGGGCTGCGCGACCGCATCTCCGCGCCAGTCTGCCGCGCGGAGGTTATGGGTCAAGAAACCGCTGCCGACGATCAACACCCCCTCGTCGCGGAGCGGCGCGAGCGCTCGTCCCATCTCGAGGAGCGGCGCTGGAGAGAGCGTCGGTAAAGAGATCTGGAGCACCGGGACGTCCGCGCCCGGGTACATGCAGAGGAGCGGCACGTAGGCGCCGTGATCGAGCCCGCGGCGAGGCGCCTCGGCGACCGGCCCCAGCGGGCCGAGCAGCTCCCGGACGCGCCGCGCGAGCGCGGGGGCGCCGGGCGCGGGGTACGTCACCTGATAGTACTTCTCGGGGAAGTTGTAGAAGTCGTAGACGAGGGGCACGGCCTCGGTGGCGCCGAGCGTGACCGGCGCGTCCACCCAGTGGGCCGAGATCATGAGAACCGCCGTGGGGCGCGGCACCGCCTGCGCCCAGGCGGCGAGCTCGGCGACCCACGCGCGATCGTCGAGCAGGAAGGGAGAGCCGTGCGCGAGGAACAGGGCCGGCATGCGCCCCTCGCGCGCCTCGTGCTGGGTGTCGGACATCGAACCTCTCTCGGCCGCGGCGGACGTGGCGCTCGACGCAGGAGCCGCGCCGGGCGCGGTCGGCGTCGAGCGCCCGCAGGCGCCGGCGATCGGTGCGGCCCCGCCCGCGGCAAGGAGGAGCCTCAATGCAGCCCGGCGATCCATGATGAGCCCACCCTAGGTCGTTTCCGGGAGTGGTACAATGACCCTGCAATGAAACGCCAGGTTGCCAAAACGGAAACGGTCGACGCGGATGTGACCGATTTGCGGGCCTTCTGCCTGGTGGTCGACCTCGGGTCGATCACGGCGGCCGCGAGGACGCTGGGCGAGACGAAGGGCAGCGTCAGCCGCCGCATCACGCGCCTGGAGCACGCGCTCGGGGTGGAGCTGCTCCGCCGCAGCCCGCGGCTCGTGCAGGCGACCGAGGACGGGCTCGCCTACCGGATGCGCGTCGGCCGGGCGCTCGAGCTGCTGGAGGACGCGAACGTGGCGGTGCAGCAGGCGCGCTCGAGGCCGCGCGGGCACCTGCGCGTGACGGCGCCGTTCGATCTCGGGCTGAGCATCCTGGCGCCGCTCTCGGCCGGCTTCGCGGAGCGCTTCCCCGAGATCTCGCTGGAGCTGCTGCTCACCGAGGCGCTCCTCGACTTCGACGCCCACCAGGTCGACGTGGCCCTGCGCGCGACCTCGAGCCTCCCGGACTCGTCGCTCATCGCCCACAAGCTGCAGCACATCGAGGTCGGCCTGTTCGCGGCGCCGTCCTACCTCCGCAAGCACGGGGCCGTGCGCCGGCCCGAGGACCTCGAGGGGCACCGGCTGCTGCTCGCCCAGACCGCGCGCGGGCACGCGACGATCGCGCTCTCGGCGCGCGACGGCCGCGATCGCGCGGAGCTCCGGGTGCGCGCGGCGATCTCGGCCTCCGATTTCTCGTTCTGCCGCGAGGTGGCGCTGGCCGGGGGCGGGATCGCGCTGGTCCCCGCGATCAACGTGCGGGGCGACCTCGACGCGAAGCGGCTCGTGCCCGTGCTCAAGGACTACGCGATCCACGGCGCCGCCTCCCTGTACCTCGTCCACCCCGGGACGCGCTTCCTGCCGTCCAAGATCCGCGCCTTCCGCGACTACCTGCTCGACGCGTTCGGCGTCCAGGGGCGGCGCGAGGCCCCCGCCGCGGCGCGGTAGCGGGCCGCCCCCTCCGCGCCTGCCCCCGCCGGAGGGAGGCGGGCCGTGCTCGCGCCGGAGCAGCGGATCACCACCGGCTGTTGCTGGGGAAGCAGCGCGGCCTTGGCCCGGCCGTCCCGCGGCCGGCGGGCGCCGCGCGACGGCGGGCGCGGGCCGCTGGACCGCGCCGTCCACGGGCGAGCGGCGCGGCGGCATGGGCGTTGCTCGTCGTGGCGAGACGATCCCGAGGACGGGCCGCGAGCCATCGGCTCCGCGAGGCCCATCCCGGCGTCTCCCGAGCGCTCCTCTCCCCGCCGGCTGGGCGGCGGGCGGGGCGGCGCCCGGGCATCCGCGAAACGGCACCGCTTCCAGCCGCGCACCGAGGTCCATCTGCGCCCGTTCATCGACAGGATTCGCTCACTCGCGACGTTCGCGGCGCTCTCCGCGCTCTCTGCGCTCTCTACGCTGATTGCCTCGTCCGGGTGCAAGCGCGACGGCGAGGCGAGCGCGGCTGCCACGCTGGCCCCGGACGCCCCGATCCCGGCCGAGATCCCGCGCGAGACGCGGCTCAGCATCGGTGATCCGACGGTGCAGAAGCAACTCCAGCTCTCCGGCGACATCGACAGGCTGCCGTTCCGCGTCGACTGGCAGAACATCAGCGGGGGACCGCAGACCATCGAGGCGTTCCGCGCCGGGGTGCTCGACGCGGGCGCGGTCGGCGACACGCCGCCCATCCACGCCACCTTCACCGGGGTCGACGTGAAGATCCTCACGGTGCAGGTGCGAGAGAAGCCCATCTACGAGCTGGCCACCGCGCCGGGCGCGCAGGTCGCGTCCATCGGCGATCTCCGCGGCAAGAAGATCGCGTATTCGCCGGGGCAGGCGCAGGGCGCGCTCGTCCTGCGCGTGCTGAAGAAGGCCGGGCTGTCGCAGAAGGACGTGACGCTCGTCCAGCTCGGGAGCACCGAGTTCAAGGAGGCGCTCACCAGCCGCCAGGTCGACGTCGCGCCGCTGGCCGGCGTCACCCTGATGCGTTATCTCAACGAGTACCGCGCCGAGGGCGCCTCGTCGATCGCGCACGGCGTCCGCGACAACCTCGGCTTCCTTCATGTGCGCGCCGAGGCGCTCAAGGACGCTCACAAGGCGGCCGCGCTGTACGACTACGCGAAGTGGCGGGCCAGGGCCCAGCTGTGGGCCTATGCGCACCCGGAGGCCTGGATCGAGGCGTATTACGTCAAGGATCAGGGCCTCTCGGCGAAGGAAGGGCGGTTCCTCATCGAGGCCGCCGGCAAGCCGCAGGTTCCGCGCGACTGGTCCGAGGCGATCGCGCTGACCCAGGAGACCGCCGACTTGCTCGCCGAGGCCTCCGGCCAGAAGCGGTTCGAGGCCAGGACGATCTTCGACCTCCGATTCCAGACGATCGGAGCGGAGGTGGCCGGCGCCGCCGAGGGCGCCGGACCGACGGACCGGCCGGCGACGGCCGACAGGAGCACTCCATGACGACCGCACTGCCCACGAGCGCCGGCTCGCCGCGCCTCGCCAGCTTCCCGGATCTCACCGCGAGCGCGGACGTCTCCGCGCCGCCGTCCGGCGCCCCGACAGGCCGCCGCGTGTCCAGCCGCCGCTTGCGGCGCCGCCTGGGCCCGGGGCGGCGCATCCCGTACGGCCTCGCGCTCGGCCCGGCGCTGCTGCTCGCGCTCTGGGCCGCCGCCTCGGCGACGGGCGCGCTCGACGCGCGCGTGCTCTCCGCGCCGTGGACCGTGGTGACCACGGCCCACGAGCTGATCGCCGACGGGCGGCTCCTGTCCAACCTGCTCACGTCGGCGCAGCGGGCCTTCCTGGGGCTCGCGCTCGGGGCCGGCCTGGGCACGGTGCTGGCGCTCCTCGCCGGGCTGACGCGCGTCGGCGAGGCGCTGCTCGACGGGCCGGTGCAGATCAAGCGCGCGATCCCGACGCTGGCGCTCATCCCGCTGCTGATCCTCTGGTTCGGCATCGGCGAGCAGATGAAGGTGCTCACCATCGCCCTCGGCGTCGTCATCCCGGTCTACGTCCACACCCACGCGGCGCTGCGCACCATCGACGCGCGCTACGTGGAGCTGGCCGAGACGGTCCGCCTGACGAGGTGGCAGTTCATCCGGAAGGTGGCGTTGCCGGGGGCGCTTCCGGGCTTCCTGATGGGCCTGCGGCTGGCGGTGACCGGCGCGTGGCTGGCGCTCGTGGTGGTCGAGCAGATCAACGCCACGAGCGGCATCGGCTACATGATGTCGCTGGCGCGCTCGTACGGGCAGACGGAGATCATCCTGCTCGGCCTCGTCGTGTACGGGCTGTTCGGCCTGGCCTCCGACTCGGCCGTGCGGCTCATCGAGCGAAAGGCCCTGTCATGGCGCCGCATCCTGGCCGGCTGACGGCGGCCCCGCCCGCGGTGCGGATCCGCGGCCTGATCCGCCGCTTCGGCGCCCGCGTGGTGCTCGACGGGATCGATCTCACGATCGAGCGGGGCGAGTTCGTCGCGCTGCTCGGCCGCAGCGGATCGGGCAAGAGCACGCTGCTGCGGGCGATCGCCGAGCTGGACGACGAGGTGACCGGCTCGGGCGAGCTGCACGTGCCGGACAACCGGGCGGTCGTGTTCCAGGACACGCGGCTGCTGCCGTGGGCGCGGGTGCTCGACAACGTGATCCTGGGGCTCGACGCGCCGCAGGCCCGGGAGCGCGGCCTGGACGCGCTCGCGGAGGTGGGGCTCGCCGGGCGGGAGCGCGCGTGGCCCGTCGAGCTGTCCGGCGGCGAGCAGCAGCGGGTGGCGCTGGCGCGGTCGCTGGTGCGCGATCCGGAGCTCGTGCTGGCCGACGAGCCGTTCGGCGCGCTCGACGCGCTGACCCGCGCGCGCATGCACGACCTGCTGCGCGAGCTGTGCGCGCGGCACCGACCGGCGGTGCTGCTGGTCACCCACGACGTCGACGAGGCGATCGCGCTCGCCGATCGGGTGCTGGTGCTCGAGGGCGGCCGCATCGCCGAGGAGCGGCGGATCGATCTGCCGGCGCCGCGCCCGCTGCGCGATCCGCGGTTCCTCGCCCACCGCGAGTCGCTGCTTTCGGCGCTGGGGGTCGCGCCGGGCGCGGCCGCTGCCGGAGATCCTGACGCGAACCCTGAACTGGAACGGAGTTCCCCGTGACCCAACGACCCGGACAGCTGCATCTCAACGCGTTTCTCATGAGCGTCGGCCACCACGAGGCCTCGTGGCGCTTGCCCGAGAGCGATCCGTTCGCGAACACGAGCGTCGCGCACTTCAAGAACCTGGCCCGCATCGCGGAGCGGGGGAAGCTCGACTCGGTGTTCCTCGCCGACAGCCCGGTGCTGTGGAACAACGTCGGTCGGAGGCCGGCCGGGACGCTCGAGCCGACGGTGCTGCTCGCGGCGCTCGCCGGGGTGACCGAGCACATCGGGCTGATCGCGACGGCCTCGACGACGTACAACGAGCCGTTCAACCTGGCCCGGAGGTTCGCCTCGCTGGACCACCTCAGCGGGGGTCGGGCGGGCTGGAACATCGTCACGACGGCGGGCGTGGACGCAGCGCGCAACTTCAACCTGGACGAGCTGCCGGCGCACAGCGACCGGTACGCGCGGGCGGCGGAGTTCATCGATGTGTCGCTGAAGCTGTGGGACAGCTGGGGCGACGACGCGCCGCTCGGCGACAAGGAGAACGGCGTCTGGGGCGATGACCGCAAGATTTACCCGCCGCGGCACGTGGGTCGGTACTTCAAGGTCGAGGGGGCGCTCAACGTGCCTCGCTCGCCGCAGGGGTATCCGCTGCTCGTGCAGGCCGGCTCGTCGGACGACGGCAAGGAGCTGGCGGCGCGGTACGCGGAGGCGGTGTTCACGGCGCAGCAGACGCTGGAGGACGCGCAGCGGTTCTATGTGGATCTGAAGGGGCGTGCGCGCGCGCTGGGGCGTGATCCGGGGTCGATCAAGATCTTGCCGGGGATCGTGCCGGTCATCGGCGCCACGGAGGCCGAGGCGCACGCGCTCGACGCCGAGCTCGATCGGCTCATCAAGCCGGAGTATGCGAAGCGCCAGCTCGCGCAGACGCTGCGGGTGAAGCCGGAGGAGCTCGACCTCGACGCGGAGCTGCCGCGGGATCTTCCGAGCGAGGATCAGATCGAGGGGGCGAAGAGCCGGTACACGCTGATCGTGAGCCTGGCGCGGCGGGAGCGGCTGACGGTGCGCCAGCTGATCGGGCGGCTGGGCGGCGGCCGCGGCCACCGGACGTTCGCCGGCGCGCCCGAGCAGGTGGCGGACGCGATCGAGCACTGGTGGGAGCAGGGGGCGGCCGATGGCTTCAACGTGATGCCGCCGGTGCTGCCGTCGGGGCTCGAGGCGTTCGTCGAGCACGTGGTCCCGATCCTGCAAAAGCGTGGGCTGTTCCGGACGGAATATGCGGGGAAGACGTTGCGGGACAACTATGGGCTGCCGCGGCCGGCAAACCTCAACCCGGCAAACCCCAACCCCGGTCGGGATCTGGTCGCGGCGGCAGAGTGAGATGGGTTACAGTGGACCGCAACCCCGGTCGATAAACCTCAACCCAGTGGACCGCAACCCCGGTCGATAAACCTCAACCTCGGTCGGGGTAAACCTCCGATAAACCTCCGATAAACCTCAACCCCGGTCGGGATCTGGTCGCGGCGACAGAGTGAGATGGGTTACAGTGGACCGCAACCCCGGTCGGGGGACCGGGGGACCGAGGCCGCTCTGAACCCAACCTCGGTCGGGGATCGCGAACCCAACCCCGGTCGGGATGCCGGCAAACCCAACCCCGGTCGGGTCGAACCGAACCGCCAGCCAACCCAACCCCGGTCGGGGATCGTCCCGCAACCCCGGTCGGGATGCCGGCAAACCCAACCCCGGTCGGGTCGAACCGGGTCGAACCGCCAGCCAACCCAACCCCGTTGCTCGCCCTTTCCGTTTCGTGGTGAGCTGAGGCGCATGGTCGCCTCGAAGCTCGTCGCGGTCCTCTCCACATGCGCCCTCGCGCTGGCCGCTGCCGCGACGGGAGGCTGCACCGCCTCGGACGGTGATGCAGAGCCAAAAGCAGACTGCTCACCGCAGGGACAGAACCAGTTCCTGTTCGAGCTGATGAAGGACGCCTATCTCTGGTACGACGGCGTACCCGACCTGGACTACCGGGCGTACCCCTCGCCCGAGGCGCTGCTCGTGGATCTCGTCACCGAGCCGCGAGACCGCTGGAGCTACATCTCGACCAAGAGCGTCGACGACGCGTTCTTCCGGGAAGGGCAGACCCTCGGGTTCGGCATGCGGTGGAGCTTCGACCAGGAGTCCAGCCTCCGGCTCGCGCTGATCCAGCCGGGCTCGCCTGCCGGAGAGGCCGGCCTCCGGCGGGGCGACGCGGTGGTGGCGATCAACGGCATCGACGTCGAGCAGGTCGTGAGCGACGACCTCTGGGAGGAGCTCGCGGGCCCCGACGAGGAAGGGTACGAGATGTCGCTGACGATCGAGCGCGCGGACGTCGAGGCCTTCACGGTCGCGCTCCGGAAGGCGTGGTATGGCATCACCACGGTCGTGAGCCCGCGTGTCCTGCAAACAGGGTCCGCGACCGTCGGATATCTCATGCTCACCACCTTCATCGAGCCTTCGGTGAGCGAGCTCGACAGCGCCTTTGCGCTGTTCAGGGAGAGCCAGGTCGACGAGCTGGTGCTCGACCTGCGCTACAACGGCGGTGGGCGCCTCTCCGTCGAGAGGCACCTCGCGAGCCTGATCCACCGGCCGGCGGAGCCCGGCGCGCTGCTCGACATCACCGCGCACAACGACAGGCACGTCGACTGGGACAAGCGGGAGACGTTCGACGACCTCGACCAGCCGCCGCTCCCCCTGTCCCGGCTGGTCGTCATCACGTCCGGCGGGACGGCCTCCGCGAGCGAGTCGCTGATCAACAGCCTGCGCGCCTACATGGACGTGAAGATCGTCGGCTCGACCACGCACGGCAAGCCCGTCGGCATGTACGGATGGGACAACTGCGACATGGTCGTGCACCCGATCGCGTTCCGGGTGCTCAACGCCAAGGAAGAGGGCGATTTCTACGATGGCCTCCCCCCCGACTGCGCCGCCGACGACACGCTCGGCGCAGAGCTCGGCGACGCGGGCGAGACGTGCCTCGCCGAGGCCCTGCACCTGCTGGAGCACGGCGCGTGCTCGACCGCGGCGCAGCCGGACGGGGCGGGCGAGCGCCGCGCCTCGCCGCCGCGGGAGATCCCGTGGCGCGGCCTCCGGCGCGAGGTCGGCGCGCTCTGAGGCGCGGCCGCGCCGGCCAGGCGCGGCGCGGTGCGGTGCGGTAGAGCGCGCCTTCGGCGTCCCGGCACGAAACACCGCCGCTCCCGGCTTGACACGCTGAGCGGCTTGACGGAGATTCCTCCGCCATAGCGGAGACCAGGCTACGGCCAGGAGGGAATGTCATGAGCCTGCAACTCGGAAGCATCGCGCCTGATTTCGAGCAAGAGTCCACGCACGGGACCATCCGATTCCACGAGTGGGCCGGGAGCTCGTGGGTGATCCTGTTCTCGCACCCGAAGGATTTCACCCCGGTGTGCACGACCGAGCTCGGCGCGGTCGCCAACCTCAAGGCGGAGTTCGACAAGCGCGGCGTGAAGCCCATCGCGCTCAGCGTCGACGACGTCGACTCGCACAAGCGCTGGTCGGTGGATATCGAGGAGACGCAGCGAACGAAGCTGAACTACCCGATCCTCGCCGACGTGGACCGGAAGGTGTCGGGCCTTTACGGGATGATCCACCCGCAGGCGAGCGACACGCTCACGGTGCGCTCGGTGTTCGTCATCGATCCGAACAAGAAGATCCGCGCGACGTTCACGTACCCGGCGAGCACGGGGCGCAACTTCGACGAGATCCTGCGCCTCATCGACTCGCTCCAGCTCACGGACAGCCACTCCGTGGCGACGCCCGCGAACTGGAAGGACGGCGATGAGGTGGTGATCGTCCCCTCGCTCCAGGACCCCGCCGTCCTCGCGCAGAAGTTCCCCAAGGGGTACAACGCCGTCCGCCCGTACCTGCGCCTCACCCCGCAGCCCAACCGCTGATGCGGCGTGGCGCCGCCCGCGCGCGCGAGGCGTCGACGCGACGCCTCGCCGCGCTCGCCCTCGTGTTGCCGGCGGCGTGCTCGCGCGCGCCCGCGCCCGAGGCGCTCGGGGCGAGCGGCGGCGGGTCGAAGCCGGCGGCGCGGGCCGCCGGCGCCGGCTGGAAGCTCGTCCACCACGAGACCTTCGATGCGCCGTTCCAGGAGCCCGCCGCGTGGACCGAGGATCGGTACGGCGACGAGAGCCCCTATCACGTCGATGTCTTCGACGAAGATGGTGAGTTCTTCTCCGCGCGGGGCGGCGAGGTGTTCCGGGAAGGGCTGCGGAGGTTCCGATCGTTCCGGAAATTCTTCACGTATGGCGAGGGCGGCTGGCTCACGGTCGAGCTGTATGGCCGCGACAGCGACCGCGACGGCGTCCCCGAGACAGGCGGCCGCTTCGAGGCGGCGGGCGGCAAGGCGAGGCTCGTCTCCACCCGCCATTACGACGGCGCGATCCTCCGCTCGACCGCGCCGCTGCCCGCGCGGTACCGCGTGGAGGTGACGGTCTCGAACATCGACTTCGGCGGCCTGCGCGAGGGCAGCTGGACGCACGGGGGCAAGACCAACGGCTACGACGGGGACGAGCTGGCCGACCCCTGGCGGTTCAGCGATCGCAGCACCGCGCCGCAGTCGGCGACGTTCGGTAACGGTGTTTACTTTCTCTGCATCACCGATTATCCGCGGCCGGCCCCTCACAACAACGTCTTCATCCATCACCACCGGAAGGTCGTGATGGACACGGACAGCAACTTCGGCGAAGACGGCCCCTGGTCGCGGGTCTGGAACCCCTCGACCGGCCGCGCCGAGCAGGACGGATCACGTTATGTGAGCATGATCTGGCTCCGCGGCGACGCGTTCGGGAGCCCGTGGACCGGAAATGGGTTCACGTCGTACACCGCCGGCGGGTGGAAGGACGGCCCCATCTTCGTGGACAAGTACCTCGACAGGGAGTCTTACCTTTTCACCGTCGAGCGCGACGGCCGGGGGTATGCGATGTCCGCGGCGGGCAGGTTCCACCACGGCGGCCGCACGACGTACGCGGCGCGGAGGGATTTTCGCGAGCCGCCGGTGACGTGGCACTACAACCAGCGCCCCGACGAGATCGAGGCGGAACACCCCAACGAGACCGTCGATTTCGGCAAGACCTTCGAGACCTGGCCGGCGGGGTCGGCCTACCCGGATCACTTCTTCTTCGGTGATCCGCACATCAACTATTACGAGGGCACCGCCGAGTTCGACGACGTGAAGCTCTACCTGCCGGACGACGGGTAGCGCCCGCTCCGGCGGGCGGCGCTGGCCGGGCGCGGCTCCGGCGGCGGCGGTCTCACCCAGACGAGCCCACACGGCGGAGCCTCCGGTCGAGCGCGTTCACTTGGGCGTGCACCCCGACGAGAGCTTCAGGAGCGGTCCCGATGTGCAGGAGTCCAGGCCGAGCCGGAGGTCGGCCACCAGGTGATCGAGCGCCAGAAGAGGCGCCGGCGCCCCGGCGTACTCGTAGATGTGCGACGTCTCGAGACCCTCGCGGCGCAGGCGCACCGACGTTGCGCCGCCGTCGGCGCAGTCAGGGCAGCCGTAGCGGTCGTCGAGGGCGACACTCGAGAGCGCGTCCTCGATCTCGTCGAGCTTTCGCGCGCCTTCGTCCGTCAGCGTCGCCAGGTTCGAGCGGGGACAGCTCTTGGCGTGCGTGCAGGCCGTGAGCGAGAGCTCCGCGCCGTCGCGGGACACCGTCGTGATGCACTCGCCGGCGCAGAGACCGAAGGAGTATTTCGTGGAGAGCCAGATCCCCTCGGCCTCGGACGAAGCTCCGAGGGACTGTTGCTCGGGCGCTGCCTCCTCCTCGGAGCCGAGAGCGCAGCCGGCGGCGAACGGGAAGCTAGCGACCAGCGCAAGGACCTTGAAGAGCGTGTTCGGTTTCATGCCGGCGCCAGATGGCAACCGCTGTGCCACGAGCCAGGACACCGCGTATGGCTCCGGTGCGGGCAGCGGTCTGCGGCCGGGCAGAACAAGGCTGCACGCCCGCCCGGTTGCGCGAGGCAGGCGAGCTCGCCGGAGCGCGGCGTGCGGCCTGGCTCGGCCTGCGCAGCGGCATGAATGTCAGGCCTCGCACTTTTTGCGAGCGAAGCGGTGCTGATCCCACGGCAGCTCGATGCGCTCGCCGGCAGGCGTCTCCACGGTGACCGGCGCCGCGCCGAGCGCGGCGACGACGTGCATCTCTTCCTCACCCGTGTTCGCGATCTGGTGCGGGACGCCCGCCGGCACGATGAGCGTCGAGCCCGGGCCGAACGTGAGGGCCACTCCATCGATCTCGCATGTCCCGGAGCCGCGGAGGACGACGATCACCTCCTCACATGCGTGCCGGTGACGCGGCGTTTGCGCGCCCGGCGCAACGGTCTGCATCCACACCTCGAGCGTCCGGAGGCCGTCGCGAGGGCCGGCGAGGGTCTGGTGGGCGAGCCCGGGCAGGCTGAGCTTCTCGATCGAGGCGATGTTCAGGACAGTCATGGCTTGATCCTCCACGGCGGCGTCGGGCGCGGGTCTGCCCATCGCGACAGGCCGTCGCGACAGGCCGCCCTGCTCGCTGGATACGGCAGCCCTCCGCCGCCGTTTCGCTGGCCGAGCCGAAATGTCGATGCGGCTCCGGGGGCCGGGCGCGGGCGATCGCCGCCCCGACGTCGCCGCGCGTCGGCGTGGTCGCCGCGCGCCGGCGTCGGCTCAGCCGGCCGCGGCCGCGACGATGTCGCACACGAGCGCGGCCACCTCGTCCGGCTGCGACAGGAACGGAGAGTGGCCCGCGTCGAGGCGCCGCACGTCCCTCGCGCGCCGCGCCATCGCCTCCTGCGCGAACACCGGAATGGCGTTGTCGCGCTCGCAGATCACGTAGGTGGAGGGCAGCTCCTGCCAGGCCGCGGCCCCCAGCGGCTCCGCGAAGGACGCCCTGGACTGAGGCCGCAGCGCCGCTGCCGCGGCGGCCGCGACCTCGTCGCTGCAGTCGTTGTAGAAGATGTCGCGCGCGCGGTCGGGCAGCATCGTCCGGCCATCCGTGGAGGTGATCCACCACGGCGGCTCCTGGCCTCCGATCGCCGAGAGCAGGGATTCCCCCGGGCCGAGCATGAACGCGCACAGGTAAACGAGGTGGGCGACGTTGCCCGCGCGGGCCGCCACCTCCGTGACCGGCAACCCCCCGTAGGAGTGCGCGACCACGACGGCCTCGCCGGGCGCGTCGGCCAGCGCCGCCCGCACCACCTCCGCGTCCGCCGCGAGGCCGCCCGCGGTGGGCCCGACGCTCCGCAGCTCTGGCACCCGGACGTCGAGCCCGCTGCCGAGCAGCCGACACGCGACCTGGGACCAGCAGGACGGGCTGTGCCAGGCGCCGTGGACGAGTACGACCGATGAGATCTTGCGCATGTGCTCCTCTCCTCCGCAGCTCACGGCGGGACCGAAGACGCTATCCGACCCCCTCGAGCGACACCAGCGCGCGTCGCCCCGAGCGCTGAGCCCGCTCTCCCCGCGCCTCCGCCGGCACCCGCGCGCCTCCGCCCGCCATCCCGCGAGGATCCCGGGGCGCCGCGCCGCGCCCGAGGCGCGCCCTCGACCGCGGCCCTGGATGGATGTATACCAATAATCGGAACGTAATTCCGAATAGTGGAACGAGCATGGAGCGATCCGGGACGGTCGACAAGGCGGTGCGCGCCCTCGAGGCGCTGGGCGAGGGGGGCGGCAGCGCTTCGCTCTCGGAGCTCGCGGAGCGGCTCCGCATGCCGAAGGCGACGCTGCACCGGCTGCTCGCGTCGCTCGCCGCGCACGCGCTGGTGGAGCAGGACGGGGAGGGGCGCTACCGGCTCGGCGTCGGCCTCATCCGGCTCGGGCTCGGGGCGCAGGGGCTCGACGCTGTCGCGCGCGTCGCGAGGCCCGAGCTGGAGCGGGCGGCGCGCGCCTTCGGCGAGACGTTCTTCCTCGTCGCCGCGCGCGCCGGCAGGCTCGTCGTGCTCGACAAGGCGGAGGGCACGGGCCTCCTGCGCGCGGCGCCCACCGTCGGGGCCGAGGTGCCGATCGACGTCACCGCGAGCGGCCGGCTCTACCTCGCGCACGCGCCCGAGCTCGTGGGCGCCTCGGGCGCGGACCCGGCCACGCTCCGCGCCGCGCGGCGCGCCGCGAAGCGCGGCTACGACGTCAACGAGGGCGCGTGGATCGACGGGCTCACCGTCATCGCGGCCCCGGTGCTCGCGCGCGGCGGCCTGCACGGCTGCGTCGCCTGCGCCGCGGCCGCCCAGAGCCTGCGCGGCGATCGTCGTGACGCCGCGGTGAACCACACGCGCGACGCCGCCGAGCGGGTCGCGCGCGCCCTCCAGGGCGAGGGCAGGAGGTGAACGGCATGAAGACATGGATCGATGGGCGGATCGTCGACGCTGCGGACGCGACCGTGAACGTGACCGATCACGGGTTGCTCTACGGCGACGGCGTGTTCGAGGGCATGCGCGTCGCGGCGGGGCGCGTCTTCCGGATCGAGCGCCACCTCGCGCGGCTCGAGATCGGCGCGAGGGCGCTCGGCATCGCGCTCCCGCGCTCGCTCGACGGGCTCCGCGCCGTCGTCGAGGAGACGGCGCGCGCGCACGGCCAGCCCGAGGCCTACGTGCGCCTCGTGGTGACGCGCGGCGTGGGCCCGCTCGGCGTCGACCCGACGACCTGCGAGCGGCCGGGGCTGTTCTGCATCGTGGGGGCCATCCGCCTCTTCGACGACGAGCAGCGGCGGCGCGGCCTCGAGCTCATCACGTCGAGCCACAGGAGGCCCGACGCGGACGCGCTCGACATGCGGATCAAGAGCCTGAACTACCTCGGCTCCGCGCTCGCGAAGCTCGAGGCGAGGCAGCGCGGCGCCGACGACGCGCTGCTCCTGAACACGCGGGGCCACGTGGCCGAGGCCACCGTGGCCAACGTGTTCGCGCTCCGCGGCGACGTGCTCGCGACGCCGCCGGCCACCGACGGGTGCCTCGAGGGCATCAACCGCGCGGCCGTCATGGAGCTCGCGCGCGGCATCGGGCTCACGGTCGTGGAGCGCTCGATCGGGCGGCTCGACCTCTTCGCCGCCGACGAGGCGTTCCTGACGGGCACCGGCGCCGGCGTGATCGCCGTCAGGAGCCTCGACGGGCGCACGATCGGCCGCGGCGAGCGCGGCCCCGTCACGGCCCGCCTGACCTCGCTCCACCGGCAGCTCGCCGAGACCGAGGGCGCCCCGTTCATCGCCGCGCCCGGCGATCCGGGCTGAGCGGAAGCCCGGGTTGACCGGCTCATTGCTGCGCTGCTCGGCACGTCGGCTCGCCCGTGCTCCCGCGAGGCCTGGCCGCCGCGCGGGAGAGCGCGTCAGCTGTCGCGGGCGATCTCCGCGAAGACGCCGCGCAGCCAGGTGTGCGCCGGGTCCTTCGCGTGCCGCTCGTGCCACACCTGATCCACCGAGAACCCGCCGAGCTCCACGGGCGGCTTCATGACGTGCAGCTCCTCCATCTCCGCGAACACGCGCGCGATGCGCGCCGGCACGGTCAGCACGAGATCGGTCTGGGCCACGATGTGGGCCGCCACCAGAAAATGCGGGATCTGCAGCGCCACGCGGCGCGAGAGCCCTCGTTCGGCGAGGACCTCGTCCACCCGGCCTCCGCCCTCGCCGCGCGGGCTGATGAGCGCGTGCGGCAAGCTCGTGTACGTCTTGAGCGTGAGCTTGCCCCGGACCGCGGGGTGGCTCCTCCGCACGACGCACATGTAGCGCTCCTCGATGAGCCTTTGCCGGTAAAACCCCGCGGGCAAGGCGGGGAGCAGGCCGATCGCGAGATCGACCTTGCCTGTCTCCATGGCGCTCCACATCTCGCTGTCGTAGGGGCGCGCGACGAGGTCGATGAAGGGCGCCTCGGAGACGAGCTTCTGCACGAGCCGCGGCAGCAGGATGAGCTCCACGTAATCGACCGTGGCGACGGTGAACGAGCGGCGCGCCGTCGCGGGCTCGAAGCGAGGGCTGCGCGCGACCGTCGCCTCGATCTTGGTGAGGGCCTCGCGGATGGGGCCGATGAGCTCCTGCGCGCGCGGCGTCGGGATCATCCCCCGCGGCGTGCGCACGAGGACGGGATCGTCGATCAACACGCGGAGGCGCCCGAGGGCGTGGCTCATCGCCGACTGGCTCAGCCCGACGCGCGCCGCCGCGCGCGTGACGCTCCCCTCCGCCAGCAGGGCGTCGAGGACGACGAGCAGGTTCAGGTCGATGGAAGCGAGATGCACGGGATGCATGGGGCCCATGCTACTAATGAGTTGGAAGGGCGCCATCGGCCGACCTAAAGGTTGGCCATTGAGCCGGCACGGTCACTGACCTCACCGAGAGCGGTGGGGGGATGCCGCCGGCCTTCGCCCATGTCCCGCTTCGATCTCCCGAGCACGCCCGCGGAGCCGGGCTCACGGCTCCTCCTCGCGCCCGCTCCGCCCGCCGTCATGGCGATACCCGGCGATGCCACAGGCCGATCCGCCGGGGAACGTCGTCTCTTGGTCTTGTTTGTAAAGGTTCGTTAAGAAGTCAGATTTGTGCTGCGAACGTCTGTGAACGTTGCCATGTCTGGTCCGGTCCGCTAAGTAATCGCCGCCTGAGATCGCCTGTGGCGCGATCCCCGCCAGGGGGTCGTATCGAGGCGGAGCGGCCCGAGCGCGCTTGTCGCATGGAGCGCGCGAGGACCGGGCGTCGAGCCTCCGGCGTGCCTCCAAAGCCGCGCGGATGGCCTGGATCGGCCATCTCGCCCCGGCTCTCGTCCGCAGCGCCGGCGGCGCGTCGGCCGCCGGCCGTCGGTCGTCGGTCGTCGGCGTATCGCCAGGTCGGTTTCACCTGTGTTTCCCCGGCGCTGCCGCCGAACGGCGCGCCGCATCCATGAACGCCGTGGTTCGAAATCGGTGTCGAACACCCCGTAACAGGAAGAGAGAGCGTCATGCCAAGTCCGAGATTGAGTTCCTTGATCCTCGCTCCCATCGTCTCTGTTTCTCTCCTCGCCTCGTGCGCGCCGTCCGCGCCGGAGTCCGCGCCGGAGGGCGAGGGCGAGGTAGAAACCCTCGGCGCGGCGTCGAGCGCGCTCACGGCTCAGCAGCGGCTCGCGGCGTGCGACCAGGATCCTCGCGTGATCGCCGGGCTCGTCACGCGGGAGATCTGCGCGGGCGCCGACATCTTCTTTCGCGAGACCTTCGAGGGCAACGGCCGCTCCTGCGGGACGTGCCATCCTGTCGGAAACAACTTCACGATTGACATCCCTTTCATCGACGCGCTGCTCGTGGATAACCCGCTCGACCCGCTGTTCGTCTTCGAGCAGGACCCGGGGCTGACCGATCTCGAGACGCCCGAGCTGAAGACGCTCGGCCTGATCCGCGAGAACATCGACGGCTTCGACGATCTCGACAACAAGTTCTCGATGCGCGCGGTCCCCCACACGCTCTCGCTGGCGACGAGCATCACGCCGGATCCGGTGGACGGGATAGCGAGCCCGCCGGTCCATCGCACGGGCTGGTCGGGCGACGGCGCCCCGGGCACCGGCTCGCTGCGCGAGTTCCTCACCGGGGCGATCACCCAGCACTACCCGACGGATCTCGGCCGCGAGCCGGGGGTCGCCTTCCGGCTCCCGACGGAGGAGGAGCTCGATCTGACGCTCGGTTACCAGATGAGCCTTGGCCGGACGAACGAGCTCGACCTCACGCAGGTGAACCTCGCCGATACCGAGGCGAACGACGGGCGGCAGGCGTTCCTCGACCCTGCGCGGGGCCGCTGCAACGTGTGCCACTCGAACGCGGGCGCGAACCACCTGGACACGGGGCGCAACCGCAACCTGGACACGGGCACCCGGAAGGCCCCCGCGACCGGCACCATCGGCGCGTTCGACGGCGGCTTCGGCGGCTCCGGGCTGGCCTCGCCCAACATCGATGTCCTCGACATCGGCTTTCTCAACGGGTTCGGCGACGGCACGTTCAGCACCCCGCCCCTCATCGAGGCCGTGGACACGCCGCCGTTCTTCCACACGAACGCCTTCGGGAACGACATCGAGGGCGCGGTGGCGTTCTATGTGTCGAACTTCTTCAGGGATTCGCCGGCCGGCCTGGAGCTCGAGGCGCGGTTCGGCAGCCCCGTTCAGTTCCCCGACACCGACATCATCAAGATCGGGCGGTTCCTTCGCGTGCTGAACGCCGCGTTCAACCTCGACCTCGCAAGGCAGCGCCTGAACGCCGCCCAGGTGCTCGTCCAGCAGTTCCACGACACGAGCGCCGACGTCCAGAGGCGCCTGATGGAGCTGGCCGAGGCCGAGATCGACGACGCGCTGCAGGTCCTCGCCGTCGGCGGCACGCCGCTGCACCCCGTCTCCACGGATCGCCTCCAGCTGGCGAAGACCGAGATCGCCGCGGGCCTCTCGGCGGCGACCTGGTCGCAGCGCCAGGGCCGGATCTCGAACGCGATCTCGCGCGTCCAGAACGCGCGCGATCAGTTCGGATCGAACATCAACTTCCAGCTCGGCCAGGGCAACCTGATGTACTAGCGGAGCGCCAGGAGCCCTGTCAGGGCGCTGGCCCGGCGGTCCGAGCGACTGGCGGGCCGCGCCCCGGGGTTCGTGTCCCCGCCGCTGGCGAACGCCGCACAAATCGGTAGCTTACGGGCCCCGGCATGGCCGGTATGCCAGGTGCCCTGCGCTGATGTTGTCCGGTTCACGTCCTGATGGCGGTTCCCTCGCTTCCCTCGCTTCCCTCGCTTCGTCTGAAACAGGGCGCTCCCGCGAGGGGGGCTCGCTCCTGCTGCGGCTCCTCGGGCTGAGCTGGGCGTACCGGGGGCGCGTCCTCCGTGTCCTCGGCTACCAGATCGTCCTGCTCTCGCTGGGGCTCGCTGGGCTCGGCCTGACCGGGCTCGCCATCGACATCCTCCGCCATCGGCTCGATCCGTCGATCCACCTGCCCGAGCTGCCGGCCGGCCTCGGACGGCTGGTCGACGCCGAGCGTGAGCCCATGCGCGCGGTCCTCTCGATCGGCGCCGCCATCCTCGCGATGGCCGCCGCGCGCGCGGTGATCAACTACGGTTACGCGCTCTCGGTGGGCTACCTCGTCCACATGGAGATCGTTCCGGATCTCCGGGCGCGGGTGTACGACAAGCTCCAGCGGCTGAGCTTCCGGTTCTTCGACGCCAACAAGAGCGGCTCGCTCATCAACCGCGTCACCGGCGATGTGCAGCTCGTGCGCTCCTTCGTCGACGGGGTGCTGCTCCCGAGCGTCATCATGGTCCTGTCGCTCGGCGTGTACGTCGCGTACATGCTCCGCGCGCACGTCCTGCTGACGCTCGCGTGCCTCGCCCCGACGCCGCTGCTCTGGATCGCGAGCACGCTCTTCGCCCGGTGGGCGCAGCCCGCCTACCTCCGCAACCGGGAGCTCGTGGATCGCATGGTCCTGAGCTTCACGGAGGGGCTGCAGGGCATCCAGGTCATCAAGGGGCTCGGGCGAGAGCGCGAGGCCCATCGCCGCTTCGACGAGCGCAGCCGCGAGGTGCGCGAGCAGCAGCAGGAGACGTTCCGGACCGTCAGCGTGCTCAGCCCGACCATCGATCTGCTCGGGCAGGTGAACCTCGTCATCCTGCTCGGCATGGGCGGGCTGCTCGTCACGCGCGACCGGATGACGCTCGGGCAGCTCGTCGTGTTCGCCGGCATCCTGCAGCAATTCTCGGGGCAGATCGCGAGCATGGCGACGATCGTCAACACCGCGCAGCAGAGCTTCATCGGGGCGAAGCGCGTCTTCGAGGTGCTCGACACCCCCGTCGAGATCACGAGCCCCGAGGCGCCGGCGCGCCCCGCGCGGGTGGAGGGGCGCCTCGTGTTCGAGCGCGTCACGTTCGGGTACGATCCGGAGAGGCCCGTCCTCCACGACGTCCACCTCGACGTCGCGCCAGGGCAGTTCGTCGCGGTGATCGGCCCGACCGGCGCGGGCAAGAGCACGCTGCTCAGCCTGATCCCGCGCTTCTACGATCCGACGTCGGGGCGCGTCCTGCTCGACGGCATCGACCTCCGGCGCCACGACCTCGACCAGATCCGGCGGCGCATCGGGGTCGTCTTCCAGGACAACTTCCTCTTCAGCAACACGGTGGCGGCGAACATCGCGTTCGGCGCCCCGCACGCGACGCGCGAGCAGATCGAGCGCGCCGCGGTCATCGCCTGCGCCCACGAGTTCATCCGGGAGCTGCCCGAGGGCTATGACACCGAGCTCGGCGAGGCGGCGGCCAACCTCTCGGGCGGCCAGCGGCAGCGGCTGGCCATCGCGCGCGCGGTGCTGCTCGACCCGCCGCTGCTCCTGCTCGATGACCCGACAGCGGCGGTGGACGCGAGCACGGAGCGCGAGATCCTCGACGCGATCCTCAGCGCGACGCGGGGGCGGACGACGATCATGGCGACGCACAGGGCGCACCTGCTCCGCCGCGCGCACCAGGTGATCGTGCTCGACAGGGGCCGCATCGCCGAGCGGGGGACCCACGAGGAGCTGCTCCGGCGGCGCGGCCACTACGCGAGCGCCCTCGCGCTGCACGACGCCCACGCCGTCGGGGCGCGGGCGGACGACACCCCCTCGCGCCGCGCGGGCGCGCGCCCTGCCGAGGAGTCGGCGTGAGCCGCGGGGTCGACGCGCCGAGCCGCCCCGCGACGGCGTCGAGGGCGGCCCGCTCCGCGGCCGGGGCGGCGCCGATCGACGCGCGCCTCGGCCTCGCGCGCGTGGCGCTCGAAGACGAGCAGGACCAGCACCACCGCACGCTCGATCTCGGGCTCGCGCGGCGGGTGTTCGCCTTCACCCGCCCGTACGCGCGCAAGCGGAACGCGCTCTTCGCCCTCGTGGTGGTGAGGTCGATCCAGCTCCCGATCCTGACCTGGGCGGTCGGCGCCATCATCAGCGGCCCGGTGGCCCGGCGCGACGAGCGCGCCACGCTGCTCGCCGTCCTCGGCTTCGCGGCGCTCGTGCTCTTCACCGAGATCGTCTTCCACTACCGCGCGCGGCTCGCGCTCGAGCTCGGCGAGGCGGTGGTGTTCGACATGCGTGATCGGCTGGAGAGCCACCTCCTGCGCATGCCGATGCGCTTCTTCGTGAAGACGAAGGTGGGGCGCCTCATCGGCCGCATGACGTCCGACATCGACGCGATCCGGGTGGCGGTGCAGGACGTCGTGTTCGTGAGCACGGTGAACCTCGGCACCATGGCGGTCGCGATGGCGCTGATGGCCCACGCGCACTGGCAGCTCTTCCTCGTGGTGGTCGCGATGGTCCCCGTCTTCTGGGGGCTGATCGTCTATTTCCACAAGCGCCTCGGGGCCGCCCACCAGCGCGCGCAGGAGAGCTTCACCCGCGTGACCGCGACGCTCGCCGAGTCGGTCACGGGGGTGCGCGTGACGCAGGGCTTCGTGCGGCAGGACATCAACGGCGGGCTGTTCCGCGCGCTGATCTTCGACCACTCCCGCTACAACATGGATGCGGCGCGCCACTCGGCGACGTTCCTCCCGCTCCTCGAGTTCAACGGGCAGCTGTTCCTGGCCGTCCTCGTTGTCGTCGGCGGCTATCAGGCGCTCCACGGCGCGATCGAGCTGCGCGTGCTCGTGGAGTTCTTCTTCCTCGCGAACCTCCTGTTCAACCCGATCCCCGTCCTGGGCAATCAATACAACCAGGCCCTCACGGCGATGGCGGGCGCCGAACGGCTCTTCCGCGTGCTCGACACGGCGCCCGACTGGCCCGACGAGCGCGGCCTCCCGGCGCTGCCCCCGGTGCGCGGCCGGGTCGTGTTCGAGGGGGTCCACTTCGCCTACGATCCGGGCAAGCCGGTGCTCCACGGGGTCGATCTCGTCGCCGAGCCGGGGCAGATGATCGCGCTGGTCGGGCACACGGGCAGCGGCAAGACGTCGATCCTGAACCTGCTCGCGAAGCTCTACCTGCCGACGGCGGGGTCGATCACCGTCGACGGGCACGACCTCGCGGCGACCTCGTCCGCCTCGCTGCGGGCGCAGCTCGGGCTGGTGCTGCAGAGCAATTTCCTCTTCAGCGGGACGGTGCTCGACAACGTGCGCCTGGGCAACCCCGCCGCGACCGACGCGGAGATCCGCGACGCGGCGCGGGGCCTCGACGTGCTCGACATGCTCGACGCGCTGCCGGACGGCCTGGGCACCGAGGTCGGCGAGCGCGGGACGGCGCTGTCGCTCGGGCAGCGGCAGATCGTGTGCTTCCTGCGCGCCCTGGTCGCCAATCCGCGCATCGTGCTGCTCGACGAGGCGACGAGCGCGGTGGACGCCCTCACCGAGGCCCGGCTGCAGGCGGCGCTCGGGAGGCTCTTGCGAGGGCGGACGAGCTTCGTCGTGGCCCACCGGCTGAGCACGATCCGGCACGCCGATCGCGTCGTCGTGCTCGACCACGGGCGGGTCGTCGAGCAAGGGACGCACGCGGAGCTGCTCGCGCGGGGGGGAGCGTTCGCGGCGCTCCACCGGGAGCTCGTGAATGAGGGGCCGGCCCCCGTGGAGGGAGCGCGCGGCGTCAGAAGGTCAGGCGACCTCTAGGCGGACGGGGACGTTGTTGCGGGTGGCGTTCGAGTAGGGGCAAACCTGGTGCGCCTTCTCGACGAGCTGCTCGGCTTGCGACCGCTCCAGGCCCGGAAGCGCGATCCGCAGGCCGATGTCGAGGCCAAACCCGCCCTCGGAGCGCGGGCCGATGCCGACGCTCGCCGTCACGGTGGCGTCGGCCGGGATCCGGGCCTTCTCCTGCGCGGCCACGAACTTGAGGGCGCCCAGGAAGCAGGCCGCATAACCCGCCGCGAACAGCTGCTCCGGGTTGTTCCCCTCGCCGCCAGCGCCGCCGAGCTCCTTCGGAGTGGAGAGCTTGACCTTGAGAGCACCGTCGGCCGTGGCAGCGTGGCCGTCGCGGCCGCCCTGGGCCGTGGCTTGCGTCGTGTACTTCACGTCAACAGGCATTGGAGCGTTCCTTTCGTGGCGATGAGCCCGGTCACGGGCAGCGCGTCCCCGCCGAGCACGGCCCGACCGGACAGCGCCGTTCGGGGAGGCTCCCATAGTGCCCGCGCTCCTCCCGGGCAACCGCGGGAGGAGACGGCACCCGGAAATCACGCCCGGCATCGACCGCGCGGCGTCATCAGCCTGTCATCCGCTTGCAGTCAGCGAGGCGCTCCCCGCCGCCTCACGTCAGCTCGAGCGCGCGTCGATGCGCGCGCCCGGGCGGCTCACCGCGCGCCTTCGGCGCCGCAGCGGGAGAGCGCGTAACGCAAGGCGCTCTGGAGCACGCCGAAGGTCTTGAACCCGCCATCCGCCGCGCCGAGCTCCGTCATCGTCCGCGCGATCTCGGGCGAGATCCCGGAGACGAGGCAGCTGCTGCCAAGGAGGTTCGCCGCGCGCACCACGGCGAGGAGGTGCGCCACGGTCGCGGCGTCCACCGCGCTCACGCCGGTCAGGTCGAGGATGGCGAAGCGCGCGCTCGTCCGCACGATCTCGGTGAGCAGCCGCTCCATGATGTCATTCGCCCGCCCGGTCTCCACGGTCCCGATGATCGGCAGCACGAGGACCCCCTCCCACGCCTGGATGATGGGCGTGGACATGGCGCGCATCGTCTCCTGCTGCTGCCGCATCAGCGCCTCGGTGCGCTCGCGCTCGGCGTTCTCCGCCGCGAGCAGGCGGTTCTTCTCCTCGAGCTCCTCCGCGTGGATCGCCCGGCGCTGGAGCGCCTCCCTGAGCTCGGCCTCCAGCTGCTTGAAGGGCGTGATGTCCCTGATCGTGATCGCGACACCGTCGCTCAGCGGGATGACCTGATGCTGGAACCACACATCCTTGTGCGCTGGACCCTCGCTCTGCTCTTCCTCGAGGAGCCGCTCGCCGGTCCGAGCGACGCGCGTGTACTTGTCCAGCTGCCGGCGCGAGGCGGGCGAGATCTCGCTGAGCCGCTTGCCGACGATCTCCTCGCGGGGCAACGACAGCCCCGTGAGGGCCTTCTGGTTGGCGTCGGTGATCACGAAATCCACGAGCGTCCCGGCCTCGTCGAACGCGCTCCGGAGCACGAAGAAGGCGTCCAGGCTCCCTTCGATCGCCGCCCGGAACCGGGACTCGGCCTCGAGCAGCGACTCCTCCGCACGCTTGCGATCCGTGATATCACGAGCGACGAAATAGACGAGCTCCTCCTCCGGGTGAACCGACGAGTTCCACTCGATCCATCGATAAGAGCCGTCGCGACACCGGTAGCGGTTCGTGAACGTCACGCTGCCGCTGCCGGCGAACACCTGCGCCGACTCGGCCAGCGTGCGCTCTCGATCGTCGGGGTGCACGAAGTCGATGAACGGCGTCGACAAGAGCTCTTCGCGCGAGAACCCGAGCGTGCGCTCCCACGCCTGGCCAACCCGCCTGAAATGCCCGTCATAACCGGCGATGCCGATCAGATCCACGGACATCTCCAAGAAGCGGCCCAGCTCGTCCGTTTGCCACGCTTGTTTCATGGTGAATTCCACCGCTATCAGATCCGGCGTCCACGATCGAGCCTCTGGCGCGACGCGAGGCCGAGCGTCGCGGGCGAGCCTGCCAGCGGTCGGTGGGGGCACGCTGGGCGACCGCGCTCCCGGTCAGTCTCACTCGACGCCTGAAGGAGAGAGCCCCTTGATGAAGCACATTGCCATGCTGGTTTGGCCGGGCTTCACCGCGCTCGAAATACCGCGCTCGCCCGACCGGGCAGGTCAGCTCGTGCGGAAGGCGCGGTAGAGCTCGTCGCGCCACGCGATCAGGTCGTCGTAGCGATCGCGCAGGTCGGGGTCGGAGAAGCACCGGCGGCTGGCGGCGCCGAGCTTCAGCTGGGCGGGCGGCGCCACGTTCACGAGGACCTGGCTCATCGCGATATCGGCGAACGTGAAGCGGCCGAGGAGCGTCCGCGGCGCGTCTCCGGACGGCGCCGCACGCGCGAGCATCTCGCGGATCTCCTCCAGCACGGCGACCTGCGTTTGCCGCTGCGCTTCGCCGTCGGCTTTGTCGCCTTCGTACTTGCGGAGGGTGCGGGCGACCCCCAGCGCGCCCAGCCGCGAGGCGAGGGGGCGGAGCGCGCGGCGGATCGGCCTCGGCGCCATCTCGGCGAGCGCCTCGTCGTCGGCCAGCATGCGCCTCAGCGCGCGGGCGCGCCCGGCGGCGAGGCCGCGCTCCGATAGATCGATGAGCCGCGCGATGTCGGCCTCGTGCTCGACAGGGAACAGGGTCGGTCCCGCGCCGCGCCCGTCTGCCCAGCGCGCGATGTCGGCCGAGTCCCCGAGCACGCGCCCGTCATCGGTGGTGAGCACAGGCACCGAGACACGGCCCGTGAGCCGGCGGAGCTTCACCCGGAGCGCCGGCTCACCGACGAGCGGCTGGAAGTGCCGGAAGGTGTAGGGGACGCGCCGGACGTCGAGCGCCCAGCGGGCCTTCTCCGTCCACGGCGAGAAAACGAGGCCAAGTAGCTCGGTCATGGCGCCGGCAGGCTACCACACACCGCCGCGCGCCTCCGGCCGAACGCTCGCGGGCAGCGGGCGCGGCCCGCCGGTGGGCCCTCCGGCTCACCGCGGGCGATCTCACGGGCAGGCGTCGGCCTCGTCGGTCTCGTCGGTCTCGTCGGTCTCCACCCAGATCGACTCGGGATCGTCGAACCCCTTGAGCCGGAACGCGCCCGCGCGGCGGAAGTCCGCGCGCGACGGGTCGGGGAGCGCGGCGGCCGCGGAGCGCGAGAGCGTCACGCGGCCGGGGCGCGGCAGGCCGATCCCGGAGCTCGGCTCGTCCGCGCGATCCTCCTCGGTGACCGCCTCGATGCGGAAGAGCCGGTGGACCTCGGTGCCGATGACGTCGTGATCGCTCATGCGCACCCAGCCCCAGTGGACGACGAGGCGCAGCTGGGCGGGGTCGTCGACGGCGCGGCGGAGCACGCGGGCCGCGTCGACGGCGCGGGCCACCGTGGGATAGACAGCGAGGTACCCGTCGCCGGTCCCCTTCAGCAGGCGCGGGTTCGTCGCCCCTCGGAGGGAGCCGCGGAGCCGGTGAAGGTGGTCGACGAAGCCGGTGTCGCCGATGCTGCGGATCATGTGGGTCGACCGGACGATGTCGATGAGCAGCATCGCCACCTCGACCCGGTCGGTCGGCTCCGTTTCCTCCCGCCGCTCGTCGGGGAAGAGCTCGAGGAGCGTGAGGTGGAGATCGTCCCAGTGGATCCGCTCGAGGTGCGCGCTGAGGCGGGCGAAGGTGGGGGAGGCGGCGATCGCCCGGCGCGCGGCGTCTGGAGCCTCGCCGTCGGCGATCTCCGTCGCGAGGCGGTCGAGGAGCGAGAACACCGCCCCGCCGATCTCCTCGTCGGCGTCCGGGCGCCGGAAGAGCTCGCGCTGGACGTCGACCACGAGGTCCCAGTGGCGGGGCCAGGGCTCCCCGTGGCCGATGATCACGTGGCGGATCGCGTGGAACCGGCCGCCGCCGGGGAGCGGCTCGATCAACGCGCGGAGGGAGGGGTGGAGCAGGTAATACCGCGAGCGCGGCAGCTCGTGGCGCGAGCCGACGACGGCGTCGTGCGGCTGGCGAAAGCGCTGGACCTGGCGCTCGGCCCCCGGATCGGCGCCGAGCACCCCGAGGAGGCCGCACTCGAAGAGCTCGCGAAAAGGGTGGTAGACGTCGTCGGCGTCCCGGCCGTGGGCGTCGTAAAACGCGCGATCGACCTCGTGAAACCTGCACCAGACCTCGACCACCTCGTCGTGGGTGAGGACGTCGCAGGGGAGGAGGCCGAGGAAGCGAGCCCGCTTGTCGCGGTGACAGAGCACCTCGAGGAAGACCCGCATCTCGTCGAAGATGTTGGCCACGAGGAGGCCGGCGCTCGTGCTCTGCACGATCTGCGTGAAGGTCCGCTCGTCGAGCGCCTTTCGGTTGCGCGAGATCTCCGAGGCGAGGATCACGAGGTCGCGCGGCCGCCCGAGGGTGTGGCGGTGGAGGAAGTCGAAGGTCGACTCGCCGCGGGCCGAGCGCCCCGCGCTCACCACGTCGAGGTGGATGAACTCGCGGAGCGGCAGCCGCTCGTAATAATACGTGAGCTTCTCCAGCAGCTCGAAGAGCTCGTGCTTGGCGTAGCGGAGCGTCGACGTCGCGCCGTAGAGGTTGGTCTTGATGTCGGACTCGTAGGCGGAGAACGCCTCCTCGCGGATGGCGGCGAAGATCTTGACGTGCCGGTTGGCGTTCATCAGATCCCACGCGGCCTCGATCATCCCCGCTTGCATGTGGATCCACGCGGCGCGCGGGAGCCGCCGGAGCGCCTGATCGAGCTTGTCGATGAAGATGAAGACGCCGCTGTGGAGCGAGCGGAGCCGCCGCTCGAGCGGGCGCTCCATCGCGTCGACGACCTGGTTGATCTGGCGCACGGTCAGCGAGAGCAGCTCCTTCAGCACCATCGTCGGCTCGACCGGACGGCCCTCCAGGAGCCCGCGCAGGCTCCGGGGGAGCGGCGCCAGATCCGCGGGATCGCCGGCGCCGGCGGCCGCGGACTGGTAGGAGACGATCGACATGCGGAAGCTGAAGCTCCAGAGCCGCTTGCACTCGTGGAGGCCCGACATGAGGTCGCTCCGGGTCTGATCGACGGTGGGCAGATCGCCCATCAGATCGAGGTACGGCCGCCCCTCCGGGATGAACTGCACGGCGGCGTGGCGGCGCTCGCGGCCGGTCGCCGCCAGGTAGATCTCGCTGAGGACCGAGCGCTTGTACGTGAGGAGGAGGGTCTTGCCGAGCCCCTTGCTCCCCGAGACAAAGTGCTTGTTGGCGCTGTCGAGGAACTCCCGGACCACGGCGTTCTTGAAGGTCAGGTCCTTGAGGGCGCCGATATCGATCTGGTTGGCGTCCGAGGCCCAGCTCTGGTTCGTGGGGGGCTCGGGCGGCGGGGGCCGGGGCTGGGGCAGGGGCGGCTCCGGCGGGCGCCCGGCGAGCGCCCGGAGGGCCTCGATGAGCTCGCGGGCGGAGGTGAACCGGCGGTCGAGGTCGCGGTGGGTCGCCCGGGCGAACCAGGCGTCGAAGCCGCTCGGGACGTCCGCCAGGCGCGACGGCGGGGCCGGGACATCGAAGCAGATCTTGTGGACGAGCTCGAAGAGCGATTCGCCGCGGAAGGGCCGTTGCCCGGTCATGCACTCGTAGGCGATCACGCCGATAGACCACAGGTCCGCGCGGAGGTCGACCCCGCGGGCGTCGGCGATCTGCTCCGGGCTCATGTAGCTCACCGTGCCCAGGGTGGCGCCGGCGTCCGTCTGCGGCGCTCCCTGGGGGTCGAGCCCGAGGTCACCGAGCTTGACGATCCCGAAATCGAGGACCTTGCAGAGCGGGCCATCGTCGTCCTCGACGAGGAAGACGTTGGCCGGCTTGATGTCGCGATGGATGATGTCCATGCGGTGGGCCTTGGCGATCGCGCTGCAGACATCGCCGAGGATCGCCTTCGTCTCTTCGTAGGAGAGCGGCCCGCGGGCGATCCGCTGGGCCAGGTCCTCGCCGCGAAGGAGCTCCATGGCGATGTAAGGCACCTGCGTGGCTGCATCGACGTTGAAGTCGAGGAGCTGCACGACGTTCTTGCTCCGCAGCCTCGCCGCTGTCTGCGCCTCGCGGAAGAAGCGGGCGCGCGCCCGCTCCGTGCCGACGATCGCCGGATCCATCAGCTTGAGCGCGACCGGCTCGCCGAGGCGAAGATCGGTTGCCCGGTAGACCCGGCCCATGCCTCCCTTCTTCAGGAGCTCGTCGATCCGAAAGTGCTGGCCGACGACATCCCCCGGGCCAACGCCCCTGGCCCCGGTCGAGTCGCTCCCGCGAGCGGATGGCTTGGTGGCCTGGTGCGGACGGCGGGCACTCTCATCCGACATGTCGCCCAGCGTACCAGCCTTGGCGCCTCAGGAGAACCTGCGCGCCCGCGCCTGCATGCGCGCCGCGGGCGGCGCCGTGGGCCCGCTCTCGACCATCGCGACGCCGGTCACCAGGCCCCAGGCGGCGACGCCGAGGGCCGGGCGGCTCGTGGCTACGTTGCATCCCGGCGCGGCGCCGCGCCCACCGGAAGCGTGAAATGGAACGTCGTGTGGCCGCCCTCGGGGCTCTCGACCCAGATCTTGCCGTCGTGGGCCTCGACCAGCCCCTTCGCGATGTACAGGCCGAGGCCGAGGCCGACAACGCGCTCCTCCTTCGCCTTTCCCCGGAAGAAGCGCTCGAACAGGAGCGGGAGGTCCTGGGCCGGGATCCCGCGGCCGCTGTTCCGGATGGAGATCTGCACCGCGTCGCCGCGCCGCTCCAGCGCCACCTGTATCGGCGTCTCTGGATCACCGTATTTGACGGCGTTGGAGATGAGATTGCTGAGCACCTGCTCGACGCGCCCGGCGTCCGCGCGCACGATCGGGATCTCCCCGCGGCTCTCGACGTCGACAGCGCGCCCCTCGGTCTCGCTCTCCATCCGCTCGACGACCGCCTCCACGAGCGCGCGCAGGTCGATGGGGGTGCGCTCGATCGCGAGGCGACGCGACTCGATCTGGGAGATGTCCGTGAGATCGGAGACCATCCGCCCGAGCCGCTTGGCGCTCGCCAGGATGTGCCCCGCCCTCGTCTTTACCGCGGTCGTGACCTGGGGCTTCCGTTCGAGCTGGGTCGCGTAGCCGATGATCGTCGTCACGGGCTGCTTCAGGTCGTGCGCGACGACCGACGTCCACTCTTCCTTGAGCCGCTCGAGCTCCTTGAGCCGGGTGATGTCGTCGAAGACGACGACCGCGCCGAGCAGCTTGCCGTTCCCGTCGACGATGGGGCCAGCGCTCGCGAGCACCGCCAGCATGCTGCCGTCGGCGCGCCGGAGCGACAGCTCCCTCGAGCTCGTGACCTCGCCTCGCAGCGCGCCCGCCGACGGCTGCTCCTCGTCCATGAGGGGCTGCCCGTCGGGCAGGCACAGGCCCCATGCGCCCGGGGGCCCGGGCGGCGAGTCTGTCCCGGCGAGCTCCTGGGCGCGGCGATTCCGGGCGATCTGCGCGCCGGCCCGGTCGAGGAGGAGGATGCCGACAGGCGAGCGCTCGATGACCGCGTGGAGCCAGCGCCGCTCGGCCGCGAGCTGTCCGAGGAGCTGCTCGCGCTCCTCGTCGGCGAGCTTCTCCGTGGTGACGTCGCGCGAGATGCCGATCCCGGCGATCGAGTTTCCGTGCTCGTCGTGCTGGATCGTGATGTGGGTCGAGACCCAGCGGGTCCGGCCGCTCCTGTCGATGATGCGGAAGGTGAGCCGGCCGCCGGCCGCGGCCATGTGCTCGACGAACGCATGATAGCGCCCGACGTCCTCGGGATGGATCAGGGTGACGAACAGCTCAGGGTTCTCGTACCAGGCGGCGGGCGGATAACCGGTGTGCTCGAGGACGGCGGGGTTGATGTACTCGTAGCCCCCCTCCGGGCCGAGCCGTATATGGAAGATGACGTCGCTCGCGTGCTCCGCGATCATCCGCAGGCGCTCCTCGCTGAGCCGCAAGGCGCGATCGGCGCGCCGCTGCTCGGTGACGTCGAGGGCCGTGCCGATCATCCGCAGCGGAGAGCCGTCCTCGGCGCGGATCACGTCCGCCTCGGTGTGGAGGGAGCGCTCTTCGCCGTTCGGGCGGACGATCCGGTAATCGACGCAATAGGGCAGGGTGCCCTGGAGCGCGAGGTCGACGGAGCGTATCACACCCTCGCGGTCCTCCGGGTGGATGCAGGCGAGGAACCGCTCGTACGTGAGCGCGCCGGCGTCGCGGGACAGGCCCAGCATCCGATAACACTCGTCGGACCAGAGCAGCTCGTTGCTCGCAATGTGCCAGTCCCAGTTGCCCAGCTTCGCCAACCTCTGCGCGCGGGCGAGGCTGTCCTCGCTCAACCGGAGCGCGGCCTCTGTCTGCCTGGCCTCCGCGATCGTCGCGTGGAGCTGCTCGCGCGAGCGCTCGAGCTCGTGGTTCTCCCGCTCGAGCTCCTCGATCCGCGCGCGCTGGGCGTGCAGCTCGGGGGCGGCGAGCGCCATCCCGAAGAGGCTCGACAGGACGCCCGCGATCTCGAGCAGCTCGGTCTGCGGGGGGTCGGGCTGCGCCGTGGCGCAGAGCAGCACCGCGCGCAGGGTGCCGGCAAAGGTGATGGGGATCGCGAAGGCGCGGGTGCAGCCGCAACGTCGGTGCAGGTGGCCGGCGTCCAGGAGCGCGTCGGCGCTCTCGTCCTCGGGCGCGACCTGCGCGATGTTCAAGCGGGCGGCGGCGCCGGCGAGGCTCGGGGCGTCGAGCGGCAGGCGCCGGAGGGCGTCCAGCGAGCCCGCGCTGCCGCCCGCGCAGGCGACGAGCCCGAGCGTGTGCGGCACCTGCGCGACATCGTAGAGGCAGGCGATGTCGACGTGGAGGAGGCGCGCCGCCGCCGCCACGATCGCTTGCTGCGGACCGTCATCGCCGGCGCGCGAGAGGGCCATCGACGCGTCGGCCACGGCGCGGGCGAGCGTGTCGCCCGACGCCGGCGGATCCCCGCGGTGTCGCTCCCTGGACGGTCCACCCCGTTCGGCTCGGCGCCCTCTGTCGTCGCTGTTCAATCCGCCCCTCGCGCCTTCTACCCGGATCCTGGTGGGCGCGAAGCGAGACTATCACGAGCCTTCGCGCCGCAACCTGGTTCACGCGCCTTCGCGCCGCAACCTGGTTCACGCAGCCGTCCAGGGTCCGGGCCGGTGCAGGCCCGGCGGCGGCTGTGCCGCGCCCGCGCTGGCTGAGGAGGACGCCGGGGAGGAAATGCGCAGCGGCCAGCGCGCTGGGAGGCGGCTACTGGGCAGCGTCGCTTCCTCGTGGCGAAGGCCAAGCACCCGCGCGCCTCTTGAAGTGCGTGGACGAGTTGCATACTGACGGCAACCTCTCATCGTCGCTGTAGGGGTCGAGCGCACCCGGGCGTGCTGGGCGGACCGGCGGCGGACCCGACCCAGGTTGGCGGCGCGGACCCACGGAACGACCCAGGTTGGCGGCGCGGCGACCCAGGTTGGCGGCGCGGCGGTGGCCCCGACCTGGCTGCAGTCGGACTAACCGCAACCCAGGTTGGGCTAGTAGTAGTAGCAACAGCTCCAGCTTAGGTGGCGGACCGCCAGGCGGCCGCCACCCACAAAGCTTGGTCGAGCCGCGAAATGATTGATGGAAATCCCTGGCACGGCGCTTGTCTTATTGCGCCTGTCATGAGCCAGCCCCGCGAGATCGTTGCCGGAGCCACCTACCTCATCACCCGTCGCGTCCTGCGCCGGCACCTGCTCTTCCGCCCGGATGCGGCAATCACCCAGCTCTTGGTCTACGTCCTCGCGGTGTCGACTCGCCGTTACGACATCGAGGTCCATGCGCTCTGCGCCATGTCAACGCATCTGCACCTGGTCGTGACCGACTCGAGGGGCGTCCTGCCGCGGTTCTTGCAATTCTTCCATCGCATCGTCGCGCTCGGCACGAAGGTGCTTCGCGGGTGGGAAGGCCCGGTATGGGACCACGAGGCCACGAGCGTGGTGCGGCTGCTGACGCGCGCAGCGGTGGTGGAGAAGATTGCTTATGTCATGGCGAATCCTGTTGCCGCTGGTCTGGTGCAGCATGCGCGCGAGTGGCCGGGCGTCAAGGTGGATGTGGACGAGCTCGGTCGCGGCGTGCTGCGCGCGGCACGCCCTTCGGTGTATCTCGACCCGGAAAACCCCCAGTGGCCCGAGGAAGCGACGGTCTCGCTCGCGCTGCCCCCGGCCATCGAGCAGGACAGCGCGGAGGGCTTTCGCCAGGACGTCTCTGCCGAGCTCGAGCGACACGAAGCGCGGGCCCACGCGGAGGTGCAGCGGCGAGGGCATCGCTTCTTGGGCGCCGAGGGGGCCGGCAAGGTGTCCCCTTACGAGCGCGTGACGAGCTTCGAGCCGCTGCGCGACGGCAATCCGACGTTTGCGGTGGGTCGCGAGCAGGGAGATGCGTGGCGAATCGCTGGTGCCGCTGTGCGTGCGTTTCGAGCGTCGTACCGTGCGGCACTGGAGCGATGGCGTGCCGGCGTACGCAGCGCTGTATTCCCCGCGGGGACGTGGTGGATGCGCACGTTTCACGGCGCCAGCGTGGCCGGCGTCGTGCTCACGGTGTAGAGCCCTGGCGGCGCCGTGGCAGGGAGGCGGACGGGACGGGCGAGGGTATCGGTGCCTTGTCGTGGGGCGCGTCCGTCTGGGACCGGCGGTGTGGACGGATGAATTTCGTGTGGCGGTATACCCGTGCTGTCGTGTGTCTGCAGGCGGTGCCGAACGCAGAGGAAGCGGCGTCAGGGGCAGAGTGCTGTACGCGATGGTTGGCCGAGCGGAATGATTCCTCTCGAAAGGTGGACCCATGTGATAGTCATTCTGGGGTGGGTCGCCGCCGCCCCCCGGCCGCTGGTGGCATCGCAACGTAGGTCAGTCGTTTTGTCGTTTTCGGGTGCGGCGCAACCTGGGTAGGGTCGTTCATGCAGGCACGCGCACGAGGCGAATGATGATCGGACAAAGAGGTCTCACCTCCCGACGGTGGGCGGCCGCCTCGCTGCTCATCACGGCGCCCCTCGCCGGTGGCTGCTCGGAGGACTACCACTTCACCCCCGTGCGCGTGAAGGCGCTCGAACCCGCGGCGCAGATCGTCGCCGGTGCCTACCATACCTGCGCGATTCTCAGGAACGGTAATACCGCGTGCTGGGGCGACAACGACGCGGGCCAGCTTGGCGACGTTTCCATCGGCTCGCTGAGTACCTCCCCGAGGTGGGTCTCGCTCGCCGCGGACCCCGTGCGTCTCGCCGCTGGTCCGCGGCACACGTGCGCGCTGTTCGACGAGGGGAGGGTCAGGTGCTGGGGGGATGACGTGGGCGGCTCCCTCGGCGTCGTGCCGGCGGGCTGCGGCGACACTTCCGGGGGCGCGGACGTCGTGGCTGGTGGGCGTTGCCCGGTGCCACCGCGCGACGTGCCCGGCCTGGAGGACGTGGTTGAGCTCGCGGCCGGCGGGCTCGTGGAGGCGGACGACCCATCGCTCGGGTTCACGTGCGCCGTGCGTGGCGCCGACACCGTGGTCTGCTGGGGTGACAACCGGAGCCACCAGCTCGGCGCCGATCCCGAGACCGTCGTGAGGAGCGAGCCCGCGCTCGTCCTCGACCTGGGTGGGTTCCCGCTGCGCGGCGTGACGCGCGTCGCCGCCGGCGAAGCGCACGCGTGCGCCCTCGACGCGCAGGGCGACGTGTGGTGCTGGGGAGACGGTGCCGCCGGAGCTGTCCGCAAGGAGGGCGTGCGCGGCGCGACCGACGTTGCGGCGGGCGGGCGCCACAGCTGCGCTGCCCTCGGCACGGGACAGGTGGCGTGCTGGGGTTGGAACCTCAACGGCCAGAGCGGCGACGGGCCCATCGTCGACAGCGCCGACGAGGTTGTCGGCGTCACGCTCGTCGAGGGCGTTGCCAGTGCGAAGGTCGTCGTTGCCGGCGGGCGCCACAGCTGCGCGCTGATCGACGACGGCGGCGTCGTGTGCTGGGGCTCCAACCAGAGCGGCCAGCTCGGCTCCGAGGAGGCCAACCTGGTCTCCGCGCCGGTGCGGGCGGCGCTCGACGTGCGCGCGGTCGCCCTCGCCGCCGGGCGAGAGCACACCTGCGCGCTCGACGAGGAGGGCGGGGTGTTCTGCTGGGGCAGCGACGGCCAAGGCCAGATCGGGACCGGGCGACAGTGACGCGCGCCGCGTGGCTGCTCGCGGCCGTGGCAGGGATCGCCAGCATCCTCGCCCCTGGCGCTGCTCTCGCCGATCCGGTGCGGCCCTTTCAGATGGATCTCGCCCTCGGCGCGCGCGCGGGCAGCGGCGTGCGGGTCGTCGAAGGCAGGCTGTTCCTCGGCTGGTGCGGGTCGATCGGCCCCGACAGCGCGTCGTGGCTCCCCTACTTCTCCGCGGGGCTCTCGGCGAGCGCAGGCTCGACCGACGTTGACGATCGCCGCGGCTTCGACGGCGAGGTGCGCGTCGCGCGCTACGCGCTCGGTCCCGAGCTCCGCGCCGGCTTTGCCGGCGAGAGCGGCACGATGAACCACTACGTCTATCTGGCCGTCGCGCCGGTCTACCTCTTCGCCGGGACGCTGAGCGACAGGCTCCCCGAGGCCGGCGGCGCGCTCGGCGCGCGCGCGGCCCTCGGCCTCGGCCTGCCCGTGAAGTGGCGCATGATCTTCGGGAGCCGGGACGAGCGGCTGTGCGATGGCGCGGACGACTGCCTGCTCGTCGACACCCTGCTCTTCCTCGTCCCCAACCACGTCGAGGTCGCGTACGAGAACGCGGCCGGCTCGTCGCACCGGCTGGGCGGGGCGGTGGGGTACAGCTTCTGAAGCGCGCCGGCGCTTCCCGCGCCCTCACCCCTCGAGATAGGAGCCGAGCTCTCGCTGCCGCGAGCGCGTCCGGAGCTTCTCGAGCAGCTTCGCCTCGATCTGACGGATGCGCTCCCGCGTCAGCGAGAACGATTGCCCGATCTCCTCGAGCGTCTCGTCCTCGTTGCCGTCGAGGCCGAAGCGGCGCCGCAGGAGCTCGCGCTCGCGCGGCTGCAGCGAGTCGAGCAGCTCGCGCGTCTGCTCGATCAGCCGGCGCCGGGCCAGCATGTCCGCGGGCGTGGGCTCGTCGTTGGCCAGCAGATCGCCGTACCGGGTATCGCCCTCCTCGCCGACGGGGGCGTCGAGGCTGAGCGGCTCGAGCGCGAGCTCGCTGATCACCCGCACCTTCTCCACGGTGAGGCCGCTGCGCTCCGCGATCTCCTCGACGGAAGGCTCGCGCCCCCGCTCCTGCACCAGATCTCGCCGAGCGCGCACCACCTGGCTCCGGATCGCGGTGAGGTGGACCGGCATCCGAACGGGCTTTCCCTGGTTGAGGATCGTCCGCTTGATCGCCTGCTTGATCCACCACGCGGCGTAGGTGCCGAAGCGGTGGCCGCGGCGGTACTCGAACTTGTCGGCGGCGCGGATCAGGCCGAGGTTCCCCTCCTGCACGAGGTCGAGCAGCGGGACGCCGAAGCGCTGGTGCTCCCGCGCGATGGCGACCGCGAGCCGGAGGTTCGCCTGGACGAGCTCGGACTTCGCCTGCGCGACGGCGCGGCGCCCCCGGGCGATCGCCGCGATCGTGGCCTCGATCGCGGCGCGCTCCGCCTTGTCCGCCTCGGCCGCTGCTGCGCGAAGGCTCCGCTCGATGCGCTCCTCGAAGGTCGGATCGAGGCGCAGCTCGGCGAGGCCCGCGGCGAGGCCCGCGAGGGCGGTCTCCACGCCGTCCTCGGTGATCTGCCGGCCGAGGAGCGAGCGGGCGAGAGCGAGCAGGTCCGCGAGCCGCTTCGCGGAGGCGTCCGCCTCTGGATCACCGGCGTCGGCCTCGCACAGCAGATCCCGGAGGCTCAGCGCCCCGACCTGGACGTCCTCTGCCGTCGAGGCGAGCTCGCGCAGCGCGACGGGCGACCGGACCCACGCCTCGAAGCAGGCGAGCGCGCCCGCCTCGATACGACGGCCGATCGCGACCTCGCCCTCGCGCGTAAGCGGCTGGCTGCCGGCGAGCGCCCGGAAGTAGAGCTCGGTCGCGCCGAGCGTGGCTTGCGCGCCGGCGGCCTTCGCGCGCCGAGCTGGCGCGCGCTCGCCCGCGCGTCCGCCCGCGGAAGCGATGGAAACGGGATGACTCGATTCGGACTCGCTCGTCGAGAGCGAGGGACGGAACCTCATTCAATGCGCTCCAGTGTTGCCGCTGCGTCGTACCCGACCGCGAAGGGTGTGAGGGGGCACGATCATCAATGCGCCTCGATATCCTAACCGCTGAGGACGTAAATAGGAAAACGAATCGACCGCCGACGTCGCCCATTTCCACGGCGTTTTTCGGTGTTGTTGCCCGGCTCGGCGGGGCGCGTTCTCGTTGTCCTCGGATGGCGGCGCGCGCGTGTGCGTTGCCGGACGAGTGTGCGCCGCCGGGCGAGCGGACGCGTCCCGCTCGATCGCGCTGCGGGGCGGAGAAGCGGGCGTTGGAGGGCGCGACGTGAGGGCGCTGGCGGAGGGGCCTCGAGAGGGGGCGTTCTCGAACCGGCACGGGCGGCCTCGGAGGGGGCGGAGCGAGGCCGCGGGTTGCCGGGGCCGTCCGGCGGGGGAGCGGGGCCGGTCGAGAGCGGAGCGGGCGGTCTCGGAGGGGGCGGAGCGAGGTCGCCATCTGTCTGGTGGAGCGGCCGCGACGGGGCGGGATCGATCCGAGACGGCAGCGGACGGCAACCTAGGTCGGAAGAATCGGCGCGCTGCTGGCCCTGCGCCGTCCGGGCAGCGGTTGCTATGCTCCACGCCCGCGCTGCCCTCCGGGGCGCGCAGTAGCCATTCCACCGAGGAACGACGCGCATGATCCAGATCTTCGGCACGGCCAAGTGCAAAGCGACGCGGGCGGCGCAGCGGTTCTTCGCCGACCGGGGCATCAAGGTGCAGCTCGTCGATCTGCGCGAGAAGGGCCTCTCCAAGGGGGAGCTCGCGAGCGTAGCGCGCGCGGTGGGCGGCATGCGCGCGCTTTACGACGCGGAGAGCGCGCGGGTGAAGGAGCGTGGCCTCCAGCACCTCGGCCCGAGCGATGCGCGGATCGCGGAGCTCCTCGTCGACGATCCGCTCCTGCTCCGCACGCCCATCGTGCGCGACGGGACGCGCGCCTGTGTGGGCGCGGCCGAGGGGACTTGGAAGGCCTTCGCCGATGCCGCGAAGGGCGGGTAGCGGAAGGGGGCGGGCCAGGGGATCGGGGGAGGCCGGGCCCGCGTGTGGGTCGAGGCGGCCCCGAAGGGAGCGCGGTCATGCCGCGACCCGCGTCACCGCCTCGTCGCTGGTACAAAAGCAAATTTTGTGCCAACTCTGAGGCGGCAGTCAGCGCTCGGGGTGCCTCTCCTCGACGTGGTGCCGTCGACGCTCCACGCGATGCTTCTTCGCCGGCTTCGCCGGAGTTGCCGGCCTGACCGAGGTTGCCGGCCTGACCGAGGCCCCCGCCTTCACCGTCGCCCCCGCCCTCACCGCCCCCGCCCTCACCGAGGTTGCCGGCCTGACCGAGGTTGCCGGCCTAGCCGAGGTTGCCGGCCTAGCCGAGGCCCCCGCCCGGACCGAGGCCCCCGCCCGGACCGTCGCTGCCGGCCTGACCGTGGTTGTGCGGTGCACGTCGTGATGGTGATGGTGATGGTGATGGTGGCCGTGTCGCTCGAAGCCGACGCGGTAGCGGACCAGGGCGCGCGGCTCGTCCCGGTAGTAGACCCAGCCGTGGTGCGACGGGTAGTACCAGCGGCCGTCCACATAGTAGACGTAGGTGCCGCGGTAGTACACGCGCGGGTAGGTCTCGACGTGGACCGGCGCCGCCGCGATGTGAACGACCGGCTCCTCGTACACCGCGAACTCCTGGTACGTGACGGTCGCATGCGCCGGCGCAGCGGCCCTGGTGTGGACTTCTGCCGCGCACCCGGTCGCGCCGAGGAGCGCGAGCGCAACGAGCGCGGCCAGCACGGCGAGCCTGCTGCCGCGCGGCTGAGCGCGCGCCGCAGCGCTGGGGGAGGAAACATCGAGGACTGGCACGTTCATCTCCATGGGGGTTCACAGGAGCAATTGCGGTGCCACCCGCCGAAGGCGGGGCGCCGCCGCGTGGCACCGCAGGGCGCCGCTCGCTGGTATAGCGCTTGCTGCCGTGCCGCGCATCGGCGCGACAGCGCCAGACTTGGATAAAGGAAGACGAACCTCATGAAACTTTCGAAGGTGCTCACCGGTCTCGCTGGCTGCGTCCTCGCCACTGCCTCGCTCACGGGGTGCATCGTCGTCGGTCATGACGATGACCACGATCACCTCACGCGCGGCTCGCTCACCGTCGCCCTGACCATCGACGGCAGCGACGATCCGTGGGCGTGCTTCGATCACGACGTGAGCGGGGTCGCGGTCAGCGTCGAGGACGAGGATGGCTTCCTCGTCCTCGACGCGGTGGCGGACTGCGATGATCTCGGCCTCACCATCGACGGCCTCTCCGAGGGGTACTATGACGTCGATGTCTGGCTCGTGGATTTCGACGGAGACGCGATGAGCGACATCGTGCGCGTCGAGAGCGTCGACGTGTTCGACGGCGCCGACACGCTTGTGGAGGTCGACTTCCCGTGGACGTGGATCGACTCATGACGCGCGCGGCTCGCCTGAGCGACCGCACGCGGGCGCCTACTCGCCCGCGATCGCGGTCACGAGACCATGGACGCCGTTATTGGATCGGGTAGGCGGGGTCGCGCTCGGGGAGCTCGGCGCTCGCGAAGGCCGCGAGCAGGCGCCGTCGCCGCCGCCCTGCGGGACATGAAGCCCTGTTACTGGGACTTCTGCGATTCCCCTTGCCGTTGCGCGTAGGCCTGGGGGCCTTGCTGCTGGCTGTTTTGCTGCTGGCCGGGTTGCAGCCGGCCGGAGTGGTCGCGTTGCTGCTGGCCGAGCTGGGCGCCCTGCTGCTGGCCGGGCTGCATCTGGCTGCCCTGTCCGCGTTGCTGCCGGTCGCGTTGCTGCTGGCCGAGCTGGGCGCCCTGCTGCTGGCCGGGCTGCATCTGGCTGCCCTGTCCGCGTTGCTGCTGTCCGACCTGGATGCCCTGCTGCTGTCCGACCTGGATGCCCTGCTGCTGGCCGGTTTGCGCCCCGCCGAACTGGCCGCGTTCCTGCTGGCCGGGCTGGGTGCCTTCCTGCTGCCCGCGTTGCTGCTGGCCGCCTCCCTGCTGCTCGTGGAGCAGCAAGCAGAACAGCTGCTCGGCCTCCGTCAGGTGCTGCTCGACGTCCGCTCGCATCGCCTTCACGCGAGTTCGTATCTTCGCGTTCTCCGCGTTCGCGACGCCCGGCACGTCGAGGAGCTCGAGGGCGCGGCGATGGAAGGAGATCTGGGCCCAGATGAAGGCCGTGTCGAACTCGGCGCCTTCCTCCTCTTCCAGCGCTCCGCTCACCTCGGTCGAGCTCTCGTCGAGCTCCCGGCAGCGCGGGCACGACTCCATCTTGAACCTCGAGCCCGCGCCGAACTGCTCGGACTGGGCGTGCTCCTCGACGATCTGCTCGGCGTAGCGCTTCACATCCGGGGACGCGGCCTTGTCCAAGGCGATCTGCGACAGATCCACCTCCTTCTGGTGGATGAACGAGATCAGCATCGTGAGCTCCGCGTCCGACGGCTGCTGCGTCGCGCTGCGCTCTCCGCGGCCTCCCTGCCTGTCGCCCTGACTGCCGATCTGTCCGCGGCCCCCTTGCCTGCCGCCTTGATGGCCGTCCTGCTCTCCGCACATCTGCCTGTCGCCCGCGCGCTGGCCGCCGGCCCGTTCGCCGCCCTGTCTGCCGCCTTGATGACCGGGCTGCTCGCGGCCTGCCTGCCTGCCGCCGGCCTGCGCTCCACCGCCCCTCCCGGCGCCTCGCGCGCCGTCTCGGCCCGTCTGTCCGTGGCTCCTGCCGTCGGGGCCCGTGCCGGTCCGCTCTTGCCCATCCGCTCCATCGCGATTCGCCTCGGCGTCATCGTCGCTGCCCATGCAGCCGCCGGCCCCCGCGAGGACAAAGCTCCCAGCGAACATGATCGCCATGAGGCGACCTGAACGATTGCCCATCATTGCTTGCTCCTTGGCCGACACCGGCGCGCTGTCGCGCTCACCTGCCAGTTATCGGCCCCGAACATCTGGGTTCGGGGAGCGAGGATGGTGAGCGAGGTGGAGCCCTAAGCCAGCATCGTCATTTCCCCGAGCACCCCTGCGCCCCCTGCGCGATCGCGCCGAGAGTCGCAGTCCCGCTCGGCGCTGACCCAGACCGAGCCGGTGCGCAGCGGCCGGCCCGGCGAGCGACCATGATCCCAAGGACCCGCTCGGGCACTCGCCCGCGCGAGGACCCGCCGCCGTCGGCGCCGTCCGCCCGCGCGCGCCGGATAAGCTGCCAGGCGGCCGGATCGCCGCCAGGCAGCCGGGCATGCGCGCCGCGGGCCGAGGAACCCGCTCGGCCGGGGCGCGCCGCCTTCCGCCGCGCCATCGATGCGCGTAAGCTCCGGCGACGTCCGACCGAGCGCCGCCTCGGCCCTCTGCCGAGGCGCCGGTCGCCGTCATCCTATGAAAACCTCCGCGCACAACGGCCCGTCTCCCGGGCCCGCCGCCCGCGTCGACACGACGGACATCGAGGCCCTGAAGCGTGAGCTCGAGCGGCTCCGCGCCGTGGGGTCCCGGGATCGCGGGTGGCTCGACGCCGTGCTCGAGCACAGCCCGCACGGCGTCATCCTCTGCGACGCGTCCGGGAAGCTCGTCCTGCACAACCGGGCGGCGGAGCGCATCTGGGCCGGCAGCGCCTCGACCGAATCGATCAACGACTGGACGCTGTATCGCGCCTTCCACGAGGACGGCCGCCCGTACGAGGCAAAGGACTGGGCCATGGCCCGCGCGATGTCCGAACGGCAGGTCATCGAGAGCGAGGAGACCCGGATTCAGCGCTTCGACGGCACGTATGGCATGGTCCTCGGGAGCGCCGCGCCCATCATCGGGTCTGGCGGCGAGCTCGAGGGCGGGATCTCGGTGTTCGCCGACATCTCGCGCCTCAAGCAGGTCGAGGCCGAGCGCGGCGAGCTCGCCGCGCAGCTCACGAAGCGGGTCGAGGAGCTCGATCGCCGCGCCCGGCTCACCCAGGCGCTGCTCGCGGTCAGCACCGCGCTGAGCGGCGCCGTGACGGTCGAGCAGGTCTCCGCCGCCGTCGTGAGCGACATCCACCGGGTGCTCGGCGCCTCGACGACGATGATGTACACGGCGGACGAGGCGGCCGGCGTCGCGGCGCTCGTCGGCCACTCGGGGCTCGAGGAGCAGCGCGCGAGCCCCTACGCGAGGGTGCCCCTCGACGCCCGACTACCGCTCTCGGACGCGCTCCGGGAGCGCCGCCCCATCTGGGTGGACACGAGGCAAAGCCTGCACGCCGCGTACCCCGAGCTCGCGGCCCTGCGGCCTGTCCGCGACGACGTGAAGGCGCTCGCCGTCCTGCCGATCGTCGCCCACGCGGCGCTGCTCGGCGGCCTCGCGTTCTCGTTCGCGGACGAGCGGGCGTGGAGCCCCGAAGAGCGCGAGTTCCTGCTCAGCGTGGCGGCGCAGTGCGCGTCGGCGCTGGACAGGGCGCGCCTCCTCGAGCGGGAGCGCGAGGCCCGGGCGCGCGCGGAGATGCTCGCGGCGGAGCTCGAGCGGCAGCAGGCGACGCTCCGCCTCCTGAGCGAGGCGGGCGCCGCGCTCTCCGGCTCGCTCGACGTCGCGTCGCGGCTCACGCACCTGACCCACCTGGCGGTCCCCACCCTGGCCGACTGGTGTGCTGTCGACATGCTGAACGGCGATTCCATCGAGCGCGTGGCCGTCCACCACGGCGATCCCGCGAAGATCGAGCTCGCCGAGCGCCTCCGGGCGATGTCCCCGCCCCGGCCCGACGCCCCGGCGGGCGTGTCCGCGGTGATCCGCGCCGGTCGCTCCGAGTGGATGGCCGACATCCCGGACGCGGCCATCGAGTCCGCCGCGCTGAGCCCCGAGCACCTGCGCCTGATCCGGTCGCTCGGGTTGAGGTCGTATGTCGTCGTCCCGCTCCGGGGGCGCGACCGGACCATCGGCGCGCTGACGCTGGTCCACGCGGAGTCGGGCCGCCGCTTCAGCCAGGCGGACGTCGCGCTCGCCGAGGAGCTCGCGAACCGCGTCGCCCTTCTGATCGACAACGCGAGGCGGTTCCAGGAGGCGCAATCGCTCATCCGCGCGCTGGAGCGGACCAACGCCGAGCTCGACCAGTTCGCGTACGTGACGAGCCACGATCTGAAGGCGCCCCTCCGGGGCATCGCGAGCCTCGCCCAGTGGATCGAGGAGGACCTCTCCGACAAGCTCACCGCGGACACGCGCCATCAGATGGAGCTCCTGCGCGGGCGCGTGCGGCGCATGGAGGCCTTGATCGAGGGGATCCTGGCCTACTCCCGCGCCACGAGGTTCCGCGAGAAGCCGGAGAGCGTCGACCTCGACAGGCTGGCGAGGGAGGTGGTCGAGCTCATCGCCCCGAGGCCGCCCGCGCGGGTGACGCTCGACGTGCCGCCCGCGACCCTGCGGACCTACAGGGTGCCCTTGCAACAGGTGCTCATGAACCTCATCACGAACGGCCTCAAGCACGCGGGCCGCGAGGACGCGGCGGTCTCCGTGTCCGCCCGGGAGCAGGGCGACAGGGTCGAGGTCTCCGTGTCCGACAACGGGCCTGGGATCGCGCCTGCGTTCCAGGAGAAGGTGTGGGGGATGTTCCAGACGCTGCAGGCGAGGGACAAGGTGGAGAGCACGGGGATCGGCCTCGCCATCGTGCGAAAGATCGTGGAGAGCCGCGGCGGGCGGGCGTGGGTCGAGTCGGACGGCAAGAGGGGTGCGACGTTCCGGTTCACGTGGCCCAGGAGGGAAGAGGCGGAGGGCGCCGGGTAGTCGTCGCGCCCGCCGAGCTGCCCGGGAGCGCGCTACCAGCGACGGAGTCAGGGGGCGAGGTGCTCAGTTCGAGGGCTTCGGCATCTGGAACACCACGCCTTCCTCTTCGGCTTCCACGTCGTTGACATTCCAGTAGATGGATCCGCAGTCGACGGCGATCTCGAAGAAGTACGGCTGCCCGGTCGCGAGGGTGATCGTGTCCCCCATGCCGAGGTGCGCCCTCCGCACCTCGCCTTTCCCCTCGCTGTTCATGTAAACGGTCCAGTAGATGAACTCGTCGTCCACCGCGAGCGACTTGGCGACGGCCTGAGCGTCGACCGTGGTGGTGAAGGGCGGGGCGCTCGGCGCCGCGCTCGTCGCCTTGGACTGGACCGCGCCGTTGGTGTCGGTCACCCAGTGCACGACGCCGTTGGCGAGGACGAGCGTGGTCGGGTTGCCGTTCGTCTCCGCGAAGACCTCGGCGGTCTCGCCGAGCGGGTCCCTTGTCTTGCGCAGGATCTGGCGCGACCAGTAGTTGGACCAGTAGACGTGCGTCGCGTCGACGGCGACGCCGATCGGATGGTCGTCGGAGGCGACCAGCTCGGCGACGGCCTGGCTGCCGTCGGCCTTGGCCCGCCAGACGGCTGCAGGCGTCTGCGTCGCCCAGTAGACGCTGTCGCCGAAGGAGGCGATCCGGCCGAAGGCCGTGACCGCCGGATCGCCGTTCTCCTGCGGGGGGACTTGCGCGATCTGGATCGGGCTGGACCTCGGCGGCTCGATGGAGATCCCCAGCACGTCTCCATTGCTCCAGTTGGTCCACGAGAGCTGCCCGCCCGCGTAGGTGATCCAGGCGGTATCCCCGAAGCCGAGGGTGCCCGGGAGCGTGCGCGCGGCCCCGCCGTCCTTCGGGATGGCGACGATGGCCTGGTTGTTGGCCAGGAGCACGAGATCCCGGGTGACCGCCATGCCTTTCACGTTGGACCCGAGCTCCCCTTGCATCTGCGTCACCGGGCACTCCCCCACGGCGCAGTTCGACGGGGGGCACGAGGGCGTGCCGCCGGCGCCATCGCCGCCGTCGCCGCCCGTGCCGTCGCCGCCGGTTCCATCGCCGCCGTCGCCGCCGTTGCCACCGCCCGACGTCTGGGTAGAGCCTCCGTCACCAGGTCCGGTGCTCGTCGTCGAGGAAGCGGAGGAAGCCCCCTCCGTGCCAGGCTCGATGCCGAAAATGAGATTGCAACCGGTGCCCGTCGCCGCGAGCGCGAGGAGGGCGCAGGGCAAAGCGATCTTGCTGTGCATGACGGAGTGTATACATCCCCGGCCACGCCCCCGGCGATCGCGGGCCACTGTCCAGGGGCGACGCTTCCGTGCGACACCCGCGCTCACGCGAGCCGGCGGAGCTGCTCCAGCCGTCGCCGCGGCTCGATGTCGCGCCGCTTGATCTTCCCGGTCCTGAGCTCCTCGTAGGGCCCGCACACGGGCCGGTAATCGCACTGCGCGCACGCCCCCTCCGCCGGCATCGGCAGGAGGGCCGCCTTGTCGATCGCGTCCCCGATGATCCCCGCCACCTGGGCGGCCGCGTCGCGCGCCCGCGCGTCCAGGTAGATCGGCACCTCCGTGAACCCGCCGGCGGAGGTGCAGTAATAGAGCCGCCCGGACTCGACCTGCGTGCCCGGGGGCATGAGCTTCTCCAGCGCGAGCGCGTAGAGGACCGGCTGGAGCGTGCCGCCGCCGCTCACGACCGCGTCGCGCGGCGCCCGCGCCTTGCCCGTCTTGTAGTCGGTCGCCCGCATCGCGCCCCACACGCTCCGCTCGACAAGGTCGATCGAGCCCCGGAGCCGGACGCCGCAGTCGAGCTCCACGGGCGCGTCCGAGCTCCCCGGATCGCGGGTGGTGAGGCGGCGCGGCAGCCCGAACGACAGCTCGAAATGGATCGGCTCCCAGTCGCGGTCCTCCGCGGCGCGCCGCAGCCACTCCCGGAGGTCGGCCCGCACCGACGCGATGCCGTCGTCCCAGACGCGCCGGATCGCCGGCGCGAGCTCGTCCGCGTAGCGCGCGGCGACGCGGTCGAGCGCCCGATCGAGCTCGGCCCGCGCCTCGTCGAGCGCTGGCAGGCCGAGCGGCAGCTTGCCCGCGTCGCGCAGGGCGACCAGCACCTCGTAGAGCACGTCGTGCACGAGCCGGCCGCGCTGGAGCGGGTCGAGCTCCTCGATCGCCTCGGGCGCCGGGCGCGGGGCGAGCCTGTGCACGGCATAGAGGAAGAAGCGGTAAGGGCACGCGGCGAAGTGCTGGAGGGCGGTCGGCGAGAACGACCTGCGCCCGAACGCGTGCTTCGCGAGCGCCTCGCGCGCCTCCGCGATCGGCTTGAACAGCCCGTCGGCGCTCGTCCAGCCAGGGATCCAGCGCCGCGCGCGGAACCGGAGCGCCCGCGCGAGGTGGGGGTTGGCGTTGAGCAGGTAGCGCGCGGTGCCGACCGTCTGCGCCTCCGGCAGGCTGAAGAGCGTCTCGAGGAGCGCGAGGTCGTGCTCGGCCGCGTCGATGGCGTCCTCGGGCCGCGCGGGCGCGGGCCAGCCGATGCGCGCGGCGCCGCCCTGCTCGGCCCGGCGCTCGAGCTCGCCGAAGCCGGGCAGCCTGCCCTCGGCCGCGCGCAGGAGCTCGAGGCCGTAGAACGAAGGCACCCGAGGCCGGGACTGATCCATGTCCACGCGCGGGTACGACACGACGAGCCGCTGCCGGGCCGCGCCGACCGCGAGCCGGAGCGCGAGGCGCTCGCGCGCCACGCGCTCGTCGCTCGTGTCGAGGCCCGAGTCGCCCCCGGCGATCGTCCGGCGGAGGGCGTCGCGGAGGATCGGGTCCTCGGTGACCTTCTGCGGGAAGATCCGCTCGGCGAGCCCGGGGATGAAGACCACGTCGAACGAGCGCCCGCGGGCGCCCTCGATGGGCGAGACGAAGAGGCGCCCGTCGCGGCGGGCGGCCGGGGGCAGCACGAGGTCGGTGAGGCGGCGCGAGAGGCAGAGGCGGATCTCGCCGAGGTCCACCGGGCCGACGTGGGCCATCGGCGCGAGCTCGGCGAGCACGGCGAGCACGCGCTCGGGCCGCCGGAGCGCGCGCGTCGCGAGGGCCGAGAGGCGGCGCTGCCACTCGCCGAAGGTCGCGCGCTCGCCCGGGCCGGGCAGCGCCGCGAGCAGCGGCAGCGCGAAGGCGCGGAGGGCCGAGAGGTCGGCGAGCGTCCGCGCGATGCGCGCGACGTCGCGGTCCTCGGGGGCGCGCGCGAGCTCCAGCCGGAGCTCCCGCTCGAAGCCCGAGAGCCGCGCCTCCCACCGATCGAGCCCGCCGATCACCGCCGCGTCGACGAGGATGCGCTCCCAGCGTCGCGGGGCGCGCAGGGTGCCGTCGTGCACGGGGGCGTCGGGGCCCTGGGCTGTAGGATCGGGGGTCGGGGCTGCCGGATCGGGGCTCTGGGCTGTCGGATCGGGGCTCTGGGCGGCCGGACTGAAGCTCTTCCCTGGCGGATCGAACCCGAGATCTTCCCCCGCCATCTCGTCGTCCGGCGGCGCCTCGTCGAAGCCGCCACGCAGCAGCTCGGGGAAGAGGTCGTCGTCCGGCGGCACCCAGCGATCGGCCTCGGGCGCGGCCGGCGGTGGCTCGCCCGCGGGCGTCGCGTCGGGGACCTGCCCGAGCGAGAGGTACTCGGCGAAGCGCGACGCCGACAGGTGCTCGGCGGCGCACGCGAGCAGCGCGAGCAGCGCGCGGCCCGCCGGGTCGGGCTGCACCGAGCCCTGCGCGAAGTGCGCAGGGATCCCGGCCCGGCGCAGCGCCTCGACGAGGTGCGCGCGGTACTGCTCGGGCGCGCGCAGGAGGATCGCCATCCGCTCGAACGGCACGCCTCGGGCGGCTTCGCGCAGCGCGATGCGCGCGAGCTCCACGCACTCCCGGCTCTCGCCGGGCGCGGAGAGGATCTCGACCTCGTCGCCGAGCCCGGGGGCATCGTCTGTCAGCGGGTCGAACAGGTGCTCCTGCAGGCGCGCGAGCGAGGTGCTGGGCGCGACCGGCGGCGGCTCGTCGCCCGCGCCGTCGTCGGCGCCGTCGTCCACGCCATTGCCAGCGCCGGCGCCGTCGTGCGCGGCGGAGACCGCGGTCAGCGAGACCCGTCGCGGCGGCGATCGGAGCGCCGCCTGCAGGTGGCGCAGCGACGCGGCGTCGCCGGCCGGCACGGTGGCGAGCGCGTCCGGCGAGCGCGCGGCGACGGCCTCGAGGAGCTCGCGCTCCAGCGCGAACCGCACGGGCAGGTCGAGCAGGAGCATCGGCAGCCCGAGCAGCGGGTGGCGCGAGCGGGGGTCGCCGTCGTCCGCGGCCCGGGCGCGCTCGGCCGCTAGGCGCAGGACGATCGCGCGATCGGCGAGCCCCGCGTCGTCCAGGGCGGCGTCGAACGCGTGGGCGATGCGGTCCAGATCGGCCGGCGCGAGCGCGTCCGGCGCGACGCCGGAGAGCCGCGCCTCGTCGAGCGTCCGCGCGACGGCGCGCGGCAGCCCGGGTCGATCCGCGACGCGGGCGAAGCGGCCGAGCAGCCCGTCCTGCGCGAGACCGTCGAGGGTGCGCGCGCAGAGGGCCTCGATGGCGAGCGCGCTGGCCGGGACGAGGCCGCGCTCGGCGAGCGCCGGCATCGCGAGCGCGGCGGCGAGGCGCCCCAGGGTCAGCCGGTGCCAGCCGAAGGTGGCGCGGCGGCCGCGGATCGACGCGCGGGCGAGCTCGCTCACGCCCTCGACCGAGGCGCCGACGAGGAGCACGCGCTCGGCGGGGCGCCGGCGGCGCAGCCAGCCCACGGCCCGATCGAGGCGGGCGGCGGCGCTGGGGGAGGTGATGACGGCGTGGGGCACGGGGTGGCTCGAGAGGCGGCGGAGGCCGCCGGGAGGTGATGAGCGACGCTTACGAGCTCGGCAGTCTGCTGTCGGCTGGCATCGCTCAGCTCAGGTCCGGGAGCACATCTTCGATCGATGCAGCGACGATGGCCCGTTCATGCCACCGCTCCAGGAGCTCAGGATCCTTCTCGATCAGGATGCGCTTGCGCAGGATGTCCGGCACCGCGATGCCGCGAACCCGGAGCGCGGTCAGCACGGCACGCGCCGCCTCCTCGGCGCGCCCCTCGTTCCGGAGCTGCTGCTTGTACTCCTCGAACCAAGCCCGGATCTCTGCGCTCACGTCGTCCTCCTCGTCGGTCGTCGGCTCCTGTTGGTCGAGCCCGAAGTGTAACAGCAGCGGCACGGCCACGCTCTTCTCCCAGGCATCGCGGGGCAACGCCGCCAGATCCGCCACCGCCTCGCGGAAGCGGCGGCCCGAGCCGAGCAGCCGCAGCAGCAGGGTTGCGCGCGTGCGGGGCAGCTCCGCGAGCACCACCACGCGCATCGCCAGGCCCGGCACGGCCTCGGGCGAATGAGCGCGACGCCCGGCTCACGGCCTTCCAGGCCAGTACCTGACGACCACGTGACAGTCGCCGACATACCACCCCTTGGCGGCATCCCAGCGCAGCTTGAACACCTCCCCGCTGGCGTCGAACTCGTCATCGTATTCGCCCGCGTCGAGCTGCAGCAGCTCCGCGTCCGGGCCCGTGCGGCGGAAGGCCACCACCTGGAGCCGCGCGCTGTCGCCGGGCGAGTAGCGGAGCGAGGGCTCCGAGAACGCCTCGAGCTCCGATAACGGCACTCCCACCTTGGTGCAGCCCCGTTTCGTGAACGGCTGCAGCTCCCCTAGCTCCGGAAAACCAGCGACGCGGACGGATGGCTTAAGGAACCATCCGAGCGCAAAGGAAACGACGGCGACACCGAGGACCAGGAGGTAGCGCAGCTTCGCGGTTTTGACAGAGGTAGGCACGTCGTGTCCCGATGGGCTCAGGGCGTCTTTCTCGGTGGGATCAACCCCAGCATGGCCCCGGAACGAGGCGCGATGGGGCGTCAGCGGCGGCGGGGGGTGAAGCGGACGAACAGCCCTTCCGGCTTCATCGTGAACCCGAGCAGCTCCTTCACGGGTCGCGCCGGGTCGACCAGCGATACATCGAAGTCGCGCGCGACCATGGCGCCCACCATGGCGCTCTCGACCATCGAGAGCGCGCGCCCGGGGCAGACCCGCGGGCCGCTGCCGAAGGCGAGGGCGGCGCGCGGGTCGTGCTTGCCGGCGCCCGCAGGCCGCGGGGTCAGCCAGCGCTCGGGCATGAACGAGGTTGCGTCGTGGAAGTGCTCCTCCTTCAGGGCGATCTGCCGCGTCAGCAGGATCATCCGCGCCCCCGCCGCGAGCCGCAGCGAGCCGACCGCCGTGTCCGCGCACGCCTCCATGAACAGGACCGGCGCCGCGGACTTCAGGCGCAGCGTCTCCTGCGCCACCGCGCCGAGATAGCGCAGCCGCTGCGCGTGCTCCGGGCCCTCGGGCAGATCCGCGTCGCCGAGCTCGGCGTCGACCTCGGCCCGCATCCGCGCCTGCACGTCCGGGCGCAGCGCCATGAAGTGGAGCATCCAGGCCATCGTGTCGGCCGTCGTGTCCTCCCCGGCGAGCAGCAGCGTGAGCACGTTGCCGAGCACCTCCTGCTCCGACAGCCGCGCCTTCGGGTCGTCGGCGTCGCGCGCCACGAGCAAGGCCTCCAGCAGCGAGCGAGGCGCCGCGGCCCGCGCCGGATCCCCGTCGAGCTCCGCGCGCGTCGTCCGGAGGATGTCCAGCATGCGCGTGCGTACCGCCGAGAGCGCCTGATCGAGCGCCCTATCGGCGGGCAGCTTGACGTGCCGCCAGTACGGAAATGGCGCGAAGAGGCGGCGGTTGAGCGCCGCGAAGACCGTCTCGAGCTGGTGCGACAGGGGGTCGGTGCCGCGCTCGATGAGGTTCATGTCGAGGCCGAACGCCACGGCGGTGGTGACATCCACCGTGTAACGCGCGAGGTCTCGCCGCGCGTCGACCGGCGCCCCCCGCGCGGCCGACGCGCGCCATCGCTCCCGGAGCCGGCGGGTGATCGTGGAGAGCGTGCCGTGGCTCTCGCGCAGCTGCCCGGCGGTGAACGCGCTCATCACGAGCCGCCGCTGCCGCGTCCACTGGTCGCCCTCGGCCGAGAAGACGCCGCCGAAGCCCATCTCGTCGATGAGCTCCTGCAGCGGGCTCCAGCGGCGGAACTCCTTCGGCCGCTCCCGCAGGATGCGCTGGACGAGCTCGGCGCTGGCGACGACCACGACCGGCGTGCGGCCGAGCCAGAAGGTGTAGAGATCGCCATACCTGCGGTTCCAGCCCTCGAGCGTGAGGTGGAACTGGGTGGGCCGGATCTCGAGGAGGTTGCCGAGCAGCGGCAGCCTCCGCGGTCCCGGGAGCGTCGATAGATCGCGCATGCCCGCTGACGGGGCGACTTCTGCTCTGGCGGTCTCCATGGTCTCCTTTCGAGAGGGCGAAAGCGGCCAGCGCCGGCGCCGCCGCGGTCGAGGTGCAACGTAGCTCGTCCTGGCGTGCACGTGGGCGCTCTCCGGCGCGCGGCCTTCGTCACGCGCCGGCATCGCGAGCGCGGCCGCGAGGCCCCCCTGGGCGAGCCGGCGCGTGACGAAGGCGGCGCGCCGGCCGCGGATCGACGAGCGCGCGAGCTTGCCGACGGCCGCTGCCCCGCTCCCGGTCCTCCGCTATCGTGGCATCGGAGAGCGCGCAACGGCCGCGACCGCGGCGCCATGCCCCCTCCGGCGCGGAGCGAACGTCCGCGCCGTCCCTCCAGCCGCGATCGCCCCGGCGAGATCCCCCCGCTCGCGCGCAATTCCAGGACTCCCCGCCGCGCCCCGCGGCCGACACGCGCGCGCGCCGAGCATGGCGCTGGCACTGCGCTTGTTATGCCCCCCGCGCGCCCGCGGGGCCGAGCGGCGCCGGACCGCGGGCGCCTCCGCAATCCGCCGCTCTAGACACCATTTCTGGACGGAAAGGTTGCAGTATGAAGAATGCCATCCCGATCGCGATCCTGTGCCTCGGCGGGCTCGGCTGCGCGGATGCACCTCCCGGGGGCGACGGCGAGCAGCCATTGCTCACGTCCCGGCAGCGCATCATCGGAGGCGCTGTGGACACGACGCATGCCTATGTCGTGGGCGTGGGCAATCGCAACAGGGCGTACTGCAGCGGGACCGTGATCTCGCGGCGCACCGTGATCACGGCGGGACACTGCCACGGCGCGCTCACGCGCGTCTTCTTCGGCCCGACCCTCGGCCGGCGGTCGGAGAGCGCGCGGATCGAGGCGTCGAGGAGGCATCCCGCCTTCAATCCCGCAACCCTCGAGAACGACCTTACCCTCCTCCGGCTGGAGAGCGACGCGCCCGTGCAGCCCGCGCCCCTCCTGCGCGAATCGATGGAGAATACCACCTGGTATGTCGGGCCAGAATACACCTTCGTCGGTTACGGTGTCTCCGACGGCGTCGCAGGGACGGGGTTCGGCATGCGCCGCGCCGTGACGTTCCCCATCGTGGCGGTCGGCCCCGCCCAGGTCGGCGGGACGCCGGGGACGATCGACGCGACCCAGTTCTATTACCAGGTCCCCGACATGAACACGTGCGCTGGCGACTCCGGAGGTCCGGCGTTCCTCGTGCGCGGGGGCGTCGAGCGCCACGCCGGCGTGACCTCGTTCGGCGACGACCCCTGTACGCTGGACGGGGTGCAGGCGCGCACCGATCTCGACCAGATAGCTCGCTTCATCCAGCCGACGATTGACGAGTTCGAGGCGGACAACCCGTGCCGCGCGGACGGCCTCTGCGAGGCGGCGTGCGACGTCGGGCCCGAGATCGTCGACCCCGATTGCGCCGATCGCCACTGCGGCCAAGATGGGGTGTGCGCCCTCGCCTGCGCGTTCCCGGCCGACCCGGACTGCGCGCTCCGCGCCGGCGTGCAGGTGCGATGACGGGACAGGTGAAGGCCAGCGGGCGCCGGGCGCGCGCCACGGCGCGAGGCGGAGATCAGGGCGTGTCGGCCGGGTCCGCCGGGTCGCTGCCGGCGCTCCGCTCGTCGCCGTCGAGGAAGCCGTCCTCGTCGCGATCGAGGCCGATGCGGTACCCCGAGCCCGGCGGCGCGCACGTGTAGGTCAGGGGTCGCCCCGTCGCGAGGGCGATCTGGCGGAGCACCGCGTCCGGGATCGGCGGCAGCGCCATCCGGTCGGCGACGAACTGCCCTGCTCCTGTGTGAAGGAAGCCGATCTCCTGCAAGGTCAGGTGGCTCTTCGCCACGAGATCACACTCGCCGGCGTCCGCCCTGGCGATCAGGAGATCGACGCGCGGATCGGCGGCGGCCTGGTTGCCGTACGTGAGCGTGACCTGCTGGCCGACGATCGGCGCGACGTTCGAGTCGAAGGCGAGCAGGAACGACTCGAGCTGCCGGCGGACCGCGTCGCCCGCCGGCGAGTCCGGCAGGCCGTTCGGGTTGTCCGGGAAGGTGCCAAACTGGTTGGTGAAGCCGGTGAACGGCGAGAAGCCCATCCCGCGGAAGAACCGGAACAGCGTGTCGAAGCTCCCGTCGTGCAGGAAGCCGAACCCCCGCACCTGGTCTCCCATGGGATCGTTGTCGCCGGGCAGGATGCCGAACAGCGGGGCGGCCATCCCGAACATCCCGACCTTCTGGTACATGTTGCGCAGGTGCGGCGTCTTGATGAGCTGCGGCTGGAAGTCGAACGTCATGTTGCCGTTCGCTCCGAAGAATCCCGGCTTGTCGACGCCGGGATTGCCCCCCGGGTCGAGGACGTGACAGCCATTGCAGATGGCGGTGCCGTCCAGGTTGCCGCTCATGAAGGTGTCGCGCCCGGCCTGCTGATCCGGCGTGAGCGAGTTGTCCAGGCGGCGGATCGGGTTGGGCGGATAGGTCACCTGCAGGATGAATTCCGCGAACGCCTCCATGGAGGCGGCCGGGATCGGGCCGCTCCGGCCGAGGAGGTCGGTGAAGCCGGCCTGGAACTTCATGAACGCGGCGCGCTCGTCGAACGAGCCGCTGTCCGGCTGGGCGGTGGGCGCGTCGTTGCCGCCCGTGCGATCGCCGCGCCAGTGCATGGGGCCGTGGTTGGCCATGCCGCGCAGGCTCTGGGTCGTCGTCGGGCCCTTCATCGGGTGGAACTCCTGGGGCATCGGCTGCTGCGTGAAGAGGTTGAGCAGCGGGCCGACGAAGGGGCCCGGGTTGGTCGTGACCGGCTCGTCCGGATTGCCGAGATCCCACCCGAGGCTGTCGAAGTCGCCGAAGATATGGCAGCTCGCGCAGGACGAGTCGCCGTGCGCCGAGCTCACGCGCGCGTCGTAGAGGAAGCGCCGCCCGAGCGCGACGCTCGGCGGCTCGGGGCTGTACATCGCGACGTGCGCTGTCTCGACCCGGGTCGCGGTGTCGACGATCGAGATGGAGTTGTCGAAGCGGGTCAGCACGAACAGCTGGCCTCGCGCCTCGTCGAGCGCGAGCCCCGACGGGCCGCCGCCGCTCACCTCGATGTGGTCGGAAGCGTCGGGTACGAACGTGTCGCTCTCGAGCGCGGCCGTGCCGAGCACGCCGACCTTGCTCGACCCGAGCGCGGCCACGTAGAGCGTCGCGCCGTCGCTCGTGACCGCCATGTCGACCGGCTGGGCCAGGCTCGCCTCGCTCTCGGCGTTCGGCGTCGGGGCGCAGCAGACCGAGTAATCGATGTGTTTGTTGAGGTGCCGCGGCGCGACGCGCGGAGGGGCGTTGCCGGGGCGGAGCACCGTGATCCGGCTCTCGTGCAGGTGGCCCCGCAGGCTCTGCCCGGCGAAGACGCCGGGGCCCTCGAACCGCTGCTCGTTCCGCGCGTCGGTGTTGGAGACGTAGACCTTCCCGTTCACCGGGTTGACGACCATGTTGAAGAGGATCGTCCCGACGCCGGTGAAATGGCCCGAGGGCCCGGCGATCGGCCTCGGAGGGTTCGCCATGGCGTTGATGGCGAACACGTCCTTGTCGGGCAGCGAGAGCCGCACCGTGTCGTCCCAGGTGCGGCCGAGCTCGTCGACCCAGTGCGCGCCGTCGAACTTCACGATGAGGCTGACCTCGGGCGCCGGGTCGCCGAACGCGTTGGTCATCGGGCCCGGCGAGCCGCCGTTCGCCGGGCCGCCGTCGGGCACGAGCAGCTCGGTGACGACGGTGCTCCGGTTGCCCGAGTGGAAGCCGGCCGCGTAGACGCGCGCGCCGTCGGGCGTGGCGGCGAGCGCGCGCGGCGTGTCGGTGAAGAGCGTGAGGATCGCGAGCGGCTCGCCGCCGAGCGACGAGCCCAGGTGGTTCGCGTCGAACACCCAGACGTCGGCCCGGCCCACGCCCGGCGTGGTGAGCTCGGGATCGTTCGGGTTGTTCTGGCCGCGGTGCGCCGCCGTGATGAACGCGCGGCGCCGCCCGGGGCCCGCAAACACGATGTCTCTCGGCTCATCGCCCACGAGCAGCGTGCGCTCGACGCGGCCGCCGTATCCGCCAGGGGACAGCGCGACGACGCTGACGCTGTCGGACAGATGGTTCACGACCCACACCTCGGTGTCGCTCCGCGCCGCCACGGCGACCGGATCCAGCCCGACCGGTATCGAGCTCCGGTGGACGAGCGCGCCGTGATGGACGCGGAAGACCTCGAGGCGTCCATCCGGCGTGTTGAGCGCAAAGAGCAGGTTTCCGCCGGGAGAGAGCGCGAGCGGGCGCACCTGCCCGCTCTCGAAGAGCGTATAAGACGGCTCGGCCAGGGCGGGGGCGCTGGCCGCGAGGACGAGAGACGACGCCGCGGCGGACAAAAGGCCGCCGGCGACCCTTCGCAGGGCGAACGGTGACTTCATGGGACCTCCTCGAGAAAGCGACTTCAGGAGCGATCGGGGATCAGAGGATCATTGAACAACTAACACGGACACGCTCTTTGGGGATCCAGGAAAGAGCATTTATGTTTCAATGTTGAAATGCGCGCGGCGCACAGTGCACAGCGCACACCGCCCCACGATCATGACCCTTTTCAGGGGTGCAGCGCGTCATGAGGCAAGCATTGAATGGCGGCGCGCGCAGCCCACCGGCGCACCCGAGCGACGGGCGGTGAGCCCATGTGCGTTCTGCGCCGGCCGCGGAGCGCGACGTTACTTCTTCGCCGTCACGTACCGGAAGTCGCACCGCTCGGCGCCCGTGCCGAGGGTGCCCGTGCGCTGGAGCTCGATGCCGTGGAGCTCTTTCACCTTGAGGTCGTCGAGGCGGCAGATCATGGGGACGATCTCCGGCGCGCCGTGCCGCCGCGCGAACGCCACGATCGGGCACGCGCGCACGTCGAAGGCCAGGAGCGCGCCGGTGCCGCTGGCCTCGTCGAAGCGGATGCCCTCCGGCTCGTCCGCGCGCAGGGTCATCATCAGCAAGCTCCGCGCTGGTTTCAGCCGGAACACCGCATCCATCGCGGCGCCGAGGAGCGGGCTCCGGTTCAGCTGCTTGCGGTAGAAGGCCAGCAGCATGTCCTCGGCGAGGCGCAGGGCCGGCTCCCGGTCCACGCCGAGGTCGTGCAGGAGCGCCTGGTAGATCGCGAGCACCGGCGGGCCGAGCTCGAAGAGCTTGCGATTCGTGCTGCTCCGGAACCGCGGCATCGTCGCCTCCAGCGCGAGATACCGCTCCTTGGCGTGCGTGTGGAGCTCCGCCGCACAGGCTTCGCCGAGCTCGCGCGTCGCGATGACTCGGCCTTCCGCAAGGATCTGCGCGAGACGTTCGGACGGCGACGACATGCTGGAAATTTACCATATGCGGCGCCGTGGCAAGCCTCCTTGTGGGAGCCTCTGTGAGCGGAGTGGCCAGCCGAAGTGAGCTACTGGCCGGCCAATCGACTGGCCGGCCAGCAGGCCAGTCCGATCCGCGGGCGGGGCGTATTCCAGCCGGCCTGTGCGGCCAGAGGGTCAGCGATGCTCCTGCGATCGGGGGAGTTCGGTAGGGACGCAATATGGCTCTGCCGGGATGCGCGGAGCGCCGGACAGGGCGTCTGGTGAAATGAGGCAGAAACCTCTCAGCAACAGGCCCAGTCGGCTCCCGGGCGGCGATGCGCTCGCGGGCTCGGCAGGAGCCGGGCGTCCGTCTGTACGGCCCTACGGCGCTGCCGGTCCCCACAGCCCGGGCACGCGCGTCCCGCAGGAAGGGCACGCGCCGCCGGAGAGGAGGACCTCCTGCGTCTCGTAGTTGAACCGCCGCACAACGACCTCGTGGCAGGTCGGGCAGCGTGTATGCGAGAGCTCACGGACGCGGTCGGCCACGTTGCTGACGTAGACGTACTTCATCCCCCGCGCGTAGGCGACGCCCGCCACGTCCACGAGGAACGCCGGGTCGGTCGTCATGCGATCGCGCATCTTGTAACGCGGGTAGAAGGCGTTGAGGTGCCAGGGGATGTCGGGGTCGACCCCGGCGATCTCGGCGCCGAGGGCGCGGAGGCCGGCCGCCTTGTCGTTGAAGCCGGGGACGACGAGCGTCACGACCTCGACCCAGTAGCCGAGGCGCCGCGCCTCGCCGATCGCCGCGAGCACCGGCTCGACGCGGCCGCCGAGCGTCCGGTATTGATCCGCGCTCCACCCCTTCAGATCGACGCGGAACACGTCGGTGACCGGGCGCATGTACGCGAGCGCCTCGGGCGTCGTGTTGCCATCCGAGATGAGCGCGGTGACGAGCCCCCGCCGCTGCGCCTCGGCGAAGACGGCGCGCGCCCACTCGGCGGTGATCATCGGCTCGTTGTAGGCGCTCGCGAGCACCCCGCAGCCCGCCGCGACGGCCACCTCGACGAGATCCGCGGCGCTGATGTCGATGGGCTCGCCTTCGCTCTCCGGCTCACGGAGGGCCTGGGAGACCTTCCAGTTCTGACAATAAGGACAGCGCAGGTCGCACCCGAACATCCCGAAGGTGAGGGACCTCGCGCCGGGGCGCACATGGAAGATCGTGTTCGTCTCGACCGAGCGCACGTAATGGCGCGCGACGTAGCCGAACGGGACGCGCAGCTCGCCGTCCTTCTCGAAGCGGATCCCGCACGCGCCCGCGCGCCCCGGCGCGAGGACGCAGCGGTGCGCGCACGCGGTGCACCGGAGATACCCCTCCTCGGGACCGGGCTCGTAGAGCGCGCCCGGCACGGTGCGGCGGGCGAGCTTCGCCGTGAGGGGCTCGCCCGCGGCGCCGCCCTCGCCAGGCCCGGATGCGGCTCGCTCGCGCGCGGGCTCGTTCGCGGCGCCACGAACGAGGTCCTCCACGCGGACGTGCGGGCGGGCGCCCGGATCGAGCGCGTCGAGCGGAGCATCGATCGCGGCTTTCGGGGCGCTGCGTCCGTTCGTCTCCATGGGAGAGCGGGCATCGCTAGCATCGCAGCCGCGAAAAACAAGGGCCTTGTGGGGCGGTGGCGGGGCGGCGCCGCTGGACAGCGGCGCTGCGGCGGGCAGCGGCGAGCGAGGTGGCCCGGCGCGGGAGCGCTCTTGTCAGGCCGGCAGCGCGAAAGCGCCCTGCGCGAGCCGATCGAGCTCGTCCTGGCCGAGCTCGCGCTCGCCGGCGAACGCGATCCCCACGACGGCGCGCACGCCCGCGGAGGCGCCGCGCACGGGCAGCGCCACCGCCGCCTGCGCCGCGACCGCCCTGGCCCCGGGCCGCACGTCGCCGGACGTGTCCGTCTGCAGGTTGCACGTCTGCACGGGCTGGTCGCGCTCCCAGGCGAGCCCGGCCATCCCCTTGCCCCGCGGGACGCGGCGCGTGATCTCCTGCACCTTCTCGGGGATGTTCACGGCGGCGGCCAGCGCGAGCGCATCGCCCTCGACGAGGTGCACCGTGCCAGCGATACCCCCGTTGTCGGCGACGAAGCTCCGAAGCCACGGCTCCAACGACTCTCGGCGCGCATGCATGCCCGCACCTTCGACCGTCGCGGGGCCTGCGTCAACCCGGGGCAGCCCGCGGGACGCGCCGGATTGGTCAGGCCTCGTCAGGCCTCGTCAGGCCTCGTCCTTTACCCGCTTGGGCCAGCGCACGATGAAGGTCGCTCCTGCGCCCGGGCGCGACGAGACGGACACGCTCCCTCCGCGGCTCTGCACGATCTTCTTCACGACGGAGAGCCCTATCCCGGTGCCTTCCACCTTGTCGCGCGACTCGAGCGTATGAAAGAGATCCCAGATGCGCTCGTGGTACTCGGGCGCGATGCCGGGCCCGTTGTCGCTCACGGCGAACTCGACGTAGGCGCCGGCGTCCTCACACGTCACCTCGACGCGCGCGTCGCTGCGGCGCGCGTGCTTCAGGGCGTTGCTGATGAGGTTCTGGAACACCTGCTGCATCGGGACGCGCTCCGCGGCGATCGTCGGCATCCCGGGCGCGATGTCGACCCGGGCGCCCTCGGGCGGCGAGAGCAGCTCGACGACCTCCGCGAGAAGATGGCCGGTGTCGACGCTGACCACGTCGCCGCGCAGGCGCCCTGCGCGCGAGTAATGGAGGATCCCGTCGATGAGCGCCTCGAGGCGGCGCACGCGCCCGCGCAGGAGGTGGATATGCTCCTGCGTCTCGCCGTCCAGCTTCCCCGCCAGCGACTCCTCGATCCACTCGGACAGGTTCGCGATCCCCCGGAGGGGCGCCTTGAGGTCGTGCGAGGCGACGTAAGCGAACTGGTCGAGCTCCTGGTTCGTCTTCGCGAGCGCCGCGATGAGCTCCTCTCGGTGCTGGCTCAGCTGCTCGATGCGGCGCCGCGCGAGCACCTGATCGGTGATCTCGAAGGCGACCACCATGATGCCCGAGACGGCGCCGGAGGGGTCGCGGATGGGCTGAGCGACGTAGTTGAAGACGGCCTCGTCCACCGCGCCGCCGCGCCGGACGGGGAGGGTCAGCTCGGTCATGCGCAGCGGCTGGCCGGTCTTGCGCGCGCGGTCCAGCATCGCGATCGCCTCGTGCTCGCCGAGCTCCGGGAACGCCTCGCGCACGCTCTTCCCGACGAGGTCCCGCCGGCCGGCCATCTCGCAGTACGGCGGGTTCGCGACCTCGTAGCGGTGCTCGGGGCCGGCGAACACCGCGATGGGGACCGGCGCCTGCGTGAAGAGGTCGTACAGCCGCTCGCGCTCGCGCTCGGCCGCCGCCCGCAACCGGGCGAGCTGGAGGTGCGTGGCGACGCGGGCGACGAGCTCGCGCGCGGAGAACGGCTTGGGGAGGTAGTCGTCCGCGCCCGCCTCGAGCCCCTCGACGCGCGACTCCTCCCCGGCGCGCGCGGAGAGCATGACGACCGGCACACCCCTCGTGCGCTCGTCGGCGCGCAGCGCGCGGAGCAGGTCGAAGCCGTCGAGGTTCGGCATCATCACGTCGGTGAGCACGAGAGCCGGCGGGCTGCGGCGCGCCGACGCGAGCGCCTCGGCGCCGTCGGCGACGGCCTCGACCGTCCAGCGCTCGCGCAGCACCCGCCCGACGTACTCGCGCATATCGGCGTTGTCGTCCGCGAGCAGGACGCGCCCCGCCGGCCCGGCCTCGATCGCGGCGCCGCCGGACGGCGTCCACGCCGCCGGGGCGAGGTGCTCGACGGCGTCATCACCCTCTGCGCCGGTGGGCGAGTCACCCTCTGCGCCGGTGGGCGAGTCACCCTCTGCGCCGGTGGGCGAGTCACCCTCTGCGCCGGTGGGCGAGTCGCCCTCTGCGCCGGTGGGCGAGTCGCCCTCTGCGCCGGTGGGCGAGTCACCCTCTGCGCCGGTGGGCGAGTCACCCTCTGCGCCGGGGGGCGAGTCACCCTCTGCGCGGGGCAGCCAGCGGAGCGCCTCCTGCACGAAAGGCGCTGCGCCCGTCGTCGTCGACGCCAGCGTCCGCGCGGCGTTCACGCTGTCCTTCGGCAGGTGCCCGGCCCCGCGAGGCAGGGAGACCGTGAACGACGTCCCCACGGAGAGCTCGCTCGTGACGTGGATGGTCCCGCCGTGGAGGCGGACGAGCTCGTGGACGAGCGCGAGCCCGATCCCGGACCCCTCGTGCGTGCGGGATCGCGCGCCCTGGACCCGATGGAATCGCTTGAACAGGTGCGAGAGCTCGCGATCCGGGATGCCCGTCCCGGTGTCCCGCACGGTGAGGTCGGCGCGATCGCCGTGCGCGCGGAGCGAGATCGAGACCGTCCCCTCGAACGTGAACTTGAGCGCGTTCGAGAGCAGATTGAGCACGATCTTCTCCCACATGTCGCGATCGACGTAGATGGGCTCGGGCAGGGGCGGGCAATCGACCTCGAAGGCGAGCCCTGCGCGCGCCATCGCCGAGCGGAAGGCGCTCGCGAGATCCGCGGTGAGCGCGGAGAGATCGGTCGGCTCGTACGACGCCTGGATCCGGCCCGCCTCGATGCGCGAGAAGTCGAGCAGCGCGTTGACCAGCTTGAGGAGCCGGACCGCGTTGCGGTGCGCTGTCTCGAGATCCGCGCCCGACAGGCTCCGCTCCGTCGACGCGAGGGCGTCCTCGAGCGGCCCGAGCATCAGCGTGAGGGGCGTGCGGAACTCGTGGCTCACGTTGCTGAAGAACGTGGTCTTCGCGCGATCGAGCTCGGCGAGGGCCTCCGCCCGCCGCTTCTCCTCCTCGTACGCCTGCGCGTTGGCGATGCTGGCGGAGATCTGGCCGGCGACGAGGTGGAGGAAGCCGCGGTAATCGTCGTCGAAGAGGCGGAATGGATTCAGCCCGACGATCAGGACCCCGGCGCGCCCCGTCTCGCCCGAAGGGGAGATCGCGAGCGCGGCCGCCCGCGTCGGCGGCCTTTGCCATGCGCCGGTCGGGAGATCGCGGAGGTGAGCCGGTATCTCGACGACGCGGCAGGACTCGTGCTCTCGCAGCACCGCGGCGAGCGGCCACGGCGACGCGTCCGTGAGCGCGATCGTCTCGGGGGCCGCGGCGTGCCCCCGCTCGAACCCCGCGCTGCCCGCGAGCCGCACGCGCCGCCGATCCGGGTCGACGACGTAGAGGAGCGCGAAGGGGAGATCCTTCGTGTTGGTCGCGAGCGAGCTCGCGCTGCGCGCGCACACGTCTTCCCACGATCGCCCGTCCGCGGTCCGCGCCGCGAGGTCGCGGAGGAGCGAGAGCTGCCGCTCTCCGATGATCCGCCGGGTGTCGTCGGTGTTGGCGCAGAGGATGCCGCCCGTGCCGCCCTGATCGTTCGGCACAGGGCTGTGGGAGAACGTGTAATACGTCTCCTCCTGGTAGCCGTTCCGCTCCATGATGAGGAGGAGCGCCTCGTCGTAGGTGCCCTCGTCGCGGCGCATCGCGGACGCTGCGCGCGGCCCGACCTGGCCCCAGATCTCGCGCCACACGACGGACGCGGGCTGCCCGAGCGCCTCGGGGTGCTTGCCGCCGACGATCGACCTGTAGGCGTCGTTGTACAGGTTGATGAGCGAGTCGCCCCACCAGACGAACATCGGCTGGCGCGACGTCAGGACGATGCGCACGCACGTCTTGAGGCTCTGCGGCCACGACGAGACCGGTCCGAGCGGCGTCTTCGACCAGTCGATCGCGCGCATGCGCGCGCCCATCTCGCCTCCGCCGGCGAGGACCGCGCGAGCGTCCGCGCGATCCGGCGGCGGGCCATCCAGCTCGGGCGACATGGGCCCTTTGTAGCGTGCTGTAGGTGGCGGGAGAAGGGCAGAAAACAGGGTGTTTCGGCCGCTCGGGGGAGCTCGTGCACCGCGCAGGGGCCGGCGCGCCGTCGCCGTTCACGGCGGCGCGTCGAGCACCGCGCGCAGCGCCCGGCGCGCCACGTCGGGCGAATAGCCCTGGCGCGCGAGGAAAGCATAGAGCTTCTGCCGTTGCTCCGCAGGAGCGAGCCCCGAGAGCGAGCGGAGCTTCTTGCGCGCCGCCCGCTCGGCCACGGCGGACTCGTCCGTTCCCTCCTCGGCCATCACCTGCCGTATGGCCGCGTCCGCCACGTCGCGCGAGACGCCTTTGCGGGCGAGGTCCTGCTCGATCCTGCGGCGCGACCGGGGCTTGCCCACGATGCCGGAGCGCGCCTTGGCCTCCGCGAAGCGCGCGTCGTCGAGCAGCCCGCTCGAGGTGAGGCGCTCGATCGCGGTCGTCACGTGCTCCCTGGGCTCGCCCTTCTCGATCAGGCGCTTCTCCAGCTCCCTGGCCGATCGCGCACGGAACGACAGGAGCCGCAGCGCCCGCTCGTAGGTCTTCTCCGCGGCCTCGCGGGCCTTGCGCGGCGGCTCGGCCGCAGCCCCGGGGCTGTCCTGGCCGGGGGTCAGGCCGGCGGCGGCCTGCTCGGGCACCGTGGCGAAGGGCACCCCATCCACCAGGATGACGACGTGGCCGGGTTGGTCAGGCGAGGGGGCGATTCCCGTGATGATCGGCATGCCCGAGGGACGATGGCGCACCCCGCGCGGGCCGCAAGCTCCCGCTCACTTCGCCTGCTCACGGCCGCGGCAGGGCGCCTGCTGGCTCGCCTCACCTGAACGATCGCGGCCGCCTGGTGGAGCCGTCGACTCGGAATTTGACACGCGGGGGCGTGCTGGCGTCTCCTGCCCGCGAGGAGACAGGACGCCATGCCCGGGCAACGGCTCGTCTACAAGCTGCTGAACGATACCATCGATGTCAGGGTCGTGGTGGGCTACATGCCGACGACGAGGGCGCTGGCAGTGGACCAGACCGAGCCCGAGAAGCTCGACCAGTGGTGGTGGGACGCGGGGGGCAGGCGGCCTCTCGGGGTCGACAAGCCGACCATGTCGATCGAGTACATCGCCTCCTATCCCAAGAAGCTCGGATACCTGATGATGATCCAGGTCCTGTGGGTGCCCGACACCGATCGTGCGGTCCTGGAGAAGAACTCTTTCGACATGGACCGCCTCACCACGTTCGGGGATGGGCTGGCCACGATCGACGGCGGCAAGGTGGGGGCCCCGGCGCGCCTGCGCATCGGGCCGGAGGCGCCGCACAGCACGTATCCTTTCTTCGCCTACAACTCGGCGTACTACAAGCCGCTGAAGCGTCAGCCGGCCACGAGGACGTTCCGGCACAAGGACTATGCGAGCGCGGCGGGCAGCCACTCCACGCTGATCTTCGACTGCGTCCTGGTCGCCAAGCTGAAGACCGAGGTCGCCCCGCTGAGCAGCCTCTCTCTGAAGCTCACCTCCTCGAAGCCGAAGGCACAGCCCAACTTCGGCGTGCTCGACTCGTTCATCTGGGGAATGGACAACTACAAAGAGGCGGTCTTGAAGAGGCGGACGGACATCTCTCCGCTGATGACACAGGTCCTCGCCAACGAGTACCCGAACACGAAGCTCGAATGGCTGACGGACCCCACCAAGATTGACACGCTCTACGATCCCTCCGCGACGGGCTCCGGCACGGGGTCGAAGAAGCCGGGCAGCACGTCGACGGGCGGTAGCAAGACATACGATTGAGGGCCGCGGCGCCCTATCGCCGCTCACGAGCACGCTCTCCGCTGGCCTCCGCCCCGGGCTCACCTCTTCTCGACGCGCAGCCGACTCCCCTCCAGCACGACGTCGTACGTCGCCTTGGAGGAGGGGAAGAGCGCCTTCCAGTCGCCGGTCGGGTGGTAGAAGAAGACGTAGAGCGCCACCATGCCCTTCGCGGGCGGCGACACCGAGATCTCCTTCTTCGTGCCGGGGAACACCACGGCTGTCTCCAGCACGGAGTCGTCCGGCGCCGTCACCTGGAGAGAGGCCGCCTGGTAGGTCTCTTCGAGGTACGTCTTCGAATCGACGTTGCGGACCACGAGGTAGCAGGGCCGGTTCTCGTTCAGCCCGTCGTCCGGGCGGACGTGGAACTCCACCTGCGACGTGCACCCGAGCGCCGCCGGCGCCGCGAGGGTGGCCGCGAGCACGGGGAGGGGCAGGCAGGGCAGTCGCACGCGGCGATTATCCCGTGACGGCGCGAAGGAATCCACTTTGCCGGCGAGCGCCCGCGACGCCTTCCCCGTCCTCCCGCCGTCCTCCCCGGTTCCCCGGCGATCCGCGCTCAATCGAGGGACGGCGCCCGGAGCAGCCCGGCGGGGTTCGGCTCGAACAGGAACGCAGCGTACCGCCGCGGGTCACCGGGGGACTCGGGCGGGGCCTTCCAGGTGACCTTCGAGCCCGCGACCTCGGCGCGCTGGATCAGGTGGAAGAATGAGAAGTCCGCGGCCGCGACGTCGATGGTCTGGATCCGGGGCTCGCCGCCGCCGGTCGGCGTGGTCTGGATCCCCACGCTCGAGGTGTTGGACTGGCCCCCTGCCGGCGACCACGCGACCGGGAAAGGCTGCCACGAAGGGGCCTGGTTGAAGGCATAGAAGGTGGCTGTCCCCGACTGCAGGAGCGCCAGGGTGATCGTGCGCTCGGGCTCGACCGGCGAGAGGGGAGGGGCCTTGACGCGGAACGCGATGGACTGCGGCTTGCCGTCGGGCCCGAAGAGCATCTTCTGAAGGCCCTGCGCCCACGACGCGAGCCGGAGCGCCCCCGCCGGGACCTCGACCGCGCCCGCCGAGGGGACCTCCAGAGGCGTGTAGCTGCCCGCCGGGCCCTCGCGGCACACCGGCCCGATCAGCGACGCGAACGACGCGAAGAAGGTGCCCTTGGGCCCGAACGTCGCCTCCACGTCGGCCGCCTGCGCGTCCACCGTCGACCGCGTGTCGAAGGGGAAGCGCCCCAGGATCGGGGTCACGGACGGTCGGAGCTCCGCTGTATACGCGTCGGCCGTCGCGCGGTCGAGATCGGCTTTCCCGAGCGCGAGCGCCCGCTGCGCCGCGAGGCGGAACGGCCGGCGGAGCGACTCGGTCATCGTCGCGTCGTTCAGCCAAGCCTCGACCTCGGCGTCGGGGGATTTCGCCGGGGTGCGCAGGGCCGAGAGCGCGAGCGCGCCGATCGGGGCCAGGCGATCGTCGAGCGGCGCGTCCCTCTTCGGGGCCGGAGGGGCCCTGTCCGAGAGCGAGGGGACGAGCGTGATGAGGAGCTTGTAATAGGGCTCCAGCGCGGGATACTTGCCGTTCTCTCCGGTCAGGAGCCGCGCGATCGGGCCGAAGTCCGCGACCGGGTCTCCCACGAGCCGGAGCAGCGTCCCCGGCGATCCCGGGATGCTCGCCTGATCCGCGACGCGCTTCTGAAAGGTGGTGAAGAACGAGGACGGAGACACCATGTCGGCGACGTCCGCCGCGAGCGCGGAGGCGCCCCCTCGCGAGAGCTGGAAGCTCTTGTAATACGCGTCCGTCGCGTCGCGCAGCCCCGTGCCGTAGCTCGACGCAGCCGAGCGCGTGGGCCGCAGGTAGATCTCGCGCTCCGAGACGTCGAGGCCCGTGCCCGTGAGCGCGGCCTCGAAGCCCGCGAGGCCGGGCTCGACCTCCGCCGTGAACGCCTCGTGTGAATACAGGCCGTCGATGTACGTGGACGCGCCGCGCCCGGGCTGCGGGAGCACGGGGGGATACGCCGCGTCCTTAGGGAACAGCACCGATCGCCTGGACGAGTCCGCGAACAGGGCGTCGAGGTAGACGAGCGCGCGGCCGGCGACGATGGCCTGGGCCCACTGGCCCATGTCGAAGCTCCAGGACTGGGCGTCGAGGACCACGTTGTAGACAGGCGGCTTCTTCGCCTCCGGCTCGGCGCTGGCCGCCGCGGTCGAGGACGCACTCCCCGAGGGCGCCGCGCTCGCCGAGGCCGAAGCCGATGCAGGCGCGGAGGGGGCCGCAGGCGCGGCGCTCGACCTCGGGGCGGCGGAGGCGACCCCGCCTGTTGAAGCGGCGGCCGTCCCGACGAGCTGCTTCAATCGATCGAGCAGATTGTTGGCCTGCTGCTCCGCCGTGGCCTCTTTCGCTTTCGGCTCCACGATCTCGGGCGGCACGGCGATCACCTGGAGGTCCAGGACGGCCTGTCGCAGGCCTTTGCCTGCGCCCGACGGCCCGTCGAGCGAGGCTCCCCGGACGGCCGCGAGCAGGTGCTGGAGCGTGCCCGCGTTCTCCTGCATCCACGGGCCCGCGTCGCTCGTCGTGCCCTTTCCGAACAGGTTCTTCTGGGTCGGATGACGCGCCTGGAGTATCCGCGCCGCCTCGTCGAGCTCCGTCTGCTCCGCGGCGTCGCGGACCGCCTGATCGAGATCACCCGCGCTGTCCTGGAGCTCCTTCAAGGGGTCGGTCCGCAGGCGCTGTCCGTGCAGCACGTCCGACAGGCGGCGGAAGAAAGAGGCCCAGTCCGCGCGGGAAGAGCCCCGCGGCAACGCGGTGATCTCGGGCAGACTCGACAGCTCCTTCTCGGTCGGACCCGCGCCGTCGCTCACGGTCAGGTAGCTCCTTAGGGTCCGGGGCGACATGCCGAGCGCGGCGGCCCACGCGGCCTCGTCTTTCTGGATGATCGCGCGCAGCGGGTCGCCGTCCTTGCCCGCGTCGAGCACGGAGAGCGCGCGGATCCGCGCGGCGCGGTCGGTGCTCTGGAGCTTCGGATTCAGCATGCCCGCCTCGACGGCGGTCCGATACTGCTCCTCGATCTCGGCGCGCCGCGCGTCGAACAGCCAGGCCGAGCGGTCCATCCGGAGCACCTCGGCTGCGGCCTTCTCCTCGACGGTCCTCGACACCCTGTCGCCGTGGCTCACCGCGTCCGCCATGACCGTGACGGCGCTCGCGGTGCGCTCGACCGAGCTGCGCTGCATGGTGAACACGATCGCCCCGAGCGCCAGCGCCGCGGCCAGCGCGAGCCCCACGCGCGTGATGAAGCGGCGCTCCCGGGCTCGACGGTCGCTGTTCGCGAGCTCGGGATCCTCGGCCAGCGCGTCGCCGGTGGAGCGGAAGGGCTCCAGCTCGGTCGCGGCCGAGAGGAACACGCCGTTGACGATGGGCGCGTCCTTCGTCGAGGCGAGGAGCGACTCGAAGAACGGCGCGAGGGCCCGCACGGTCTCCGGGCCCTCCGACGAGACGAAGCCCACGAGCTCAGGGAACCTCGTGGTCCGGGCGCCGAGCGGCGTCACGCGGCGCCACTCGGGGGGGAGCTCGTCGGACTCCCTCGGCGCGATCGGGCCGCGGGCGTTGGTCTCTTCGAGGATGTCGCAGAGCGGTAAGAACCCGGCGGAGCGAGCGTCGCAGTGCGTGACCGCGACGCGCACGTTCACCGGCGAGCCGCGCAGATCGGTGAGGATATCGAGCTTGCGCCGCGCCACGCGGCCGAGATCGCGCAGCCCGGCGTCGTTCCACGAGAGCGCGCTCGCGTTGACCACCACGATCACGCGGAGCGCCTCGAGCGCCACGCCCTTCCAGAGCTTGCGGAGCGCGTCCTCGGCCTCGGGCCGCGGGTCGAACAGGAGGTCTGCGGCGATCTCCTGGACGCGCTGTCCATTGCCTGAATAGACGTCCAGATCGCGGCCGTCTGGCGTGTACCGGTCGCCTTGCTTCAGGGCTCCGCGGATGAGGGTCGTCTTCCCCGACAGCCGCTCTCCGAGCACGACGAGCACGGGGCCGTCGCGCTCGCGCTGGGGCATCGCGGCGACGGCCTTGCGCCACGCGCCCGCGAGGTCCAGGTCCTCGGCCTTCTTCCCCTGGGCGGCGCGGCGCTTCCGGATCCACCCCACGGCGAGCAGGACGAAGCAGAGGATCCCGACGATGAGCGCGATGATCCCAAGGATGAACCACCCGTCCACGCCGGAGCCGCCCGCGACATCCATCCCAGCTCAGCCCACTGCTTCCAGCAGGTCCTCGATGGTCTCGAAGGTGGCCACGAGCTTCGCTGGGTCGATCTTCGCCCCCGGGGCCACGGCTTCGTGGAGCGGCGCGAGCACGGCGGCGACGGCCGTCTTCGAGAGCGAGGCAGAGAGGCGGGCCTCGACGCTGGCGAGGAGCGCCTGCTCGGGCGAGACTCCGCCCTTCGCCGGCGGCGCGGACGGGCGCGGCGCCGGTGCGGCATCGTCGGACCCCGGGCCAAGGCGCTCCATGGGGGGATCTGACCACGGGCGGCGCGCGGCCACAAAAAAAAGGCGTCTGCGCTGTCTCTGCCCTCACCCGCGGCGATCCGCGCTCAGAGCGAGAGCGCCTTTCGCAGCCTCGCGAGCCAGGACTCCGGGGGCTCTGGAATCGCCAGGGGCGCGGCGCGGGGCGCCGAGGGCACGAGGAGCCGCAGCGCGCTCTGCACCTCTTCCGTGCGCTCGCGGAGCAGATCGGGGGCGCCGGCGTAGCCGCCGGTGAAGCCCTCCGAGAGGCAGAATCGATAGAGGGTCAGGAGCAACAGGACCCGATCGCGCTCGTCCGAAGGGGGCTGTTGCGCGAGCTGCTCGGCGCGCGGGACGAGGGGCGCGAGCTCCTCGAAGAACAGGTCTCCTCCGTCCTCGCGAGGCGCGTAGTCGCGCCGCTGCACGCGCAGCCACTCCTCGCTCCCGCCGAGCGGGGCGGCGCGGAGCAGCACGCGCTCGTCGTACAGGCACACGAGCGGCAGCAGCACGTTCTCGGGCGCAGCGCGCGTCCTCCGGGACACCCGCCCTCGCAGGTGGTCCAGCTCGTCGGAGATGTCGGTCGAGAGCACAACGAGATCGGGCAGGCCCGGGCCGGCGTCGAACGCGTCCTCGATGATCTTCTCGAGCTTCGCGTGCGCGGCCGTCACGTCGCGCAAGAGGTGGAGCACCCCGTCCTCCCGAGGCGCCGCGGCCGGGCTGGATGGACTGCCCACCTGCGTCATGGTGAGATGTCCTGATCTCCCGCGCGCGGGGAGGTCGTCTCGACGTCCGCGGGCTCGGGGCTCCACGCGTCGAGCAGCGCCGAGACCTGCCGGTGGAACCAGGGCGCGAGCGCCTCCTCTCCTGCCGCGGGCCGCTGCATCTCCACACGATACACCCTCTTTCGCGGGCCGCGCGCGCCGATCGGATCGGGCGCGAACGACGCGGTGAGGCCGGCGATCCGGCCGGGAAACCGGGCGAACGGGCTCGCGCCGGAGGCGCCGAAGAGCGCGAGGAGGGCCCGGAGGTCGCGCGCCTCGAGCGTGGGTTTCTGCTTGAGCGCGAGCACGTCGAGCCCCTTCTCGGGCGAGAGGGCGAGGGGGCTCGGCAGGGGCGGCCGCACATTGCCGAGCACGCGGAGCGCCAGGCCGTCGAGGGCCTTCTTGCGCTGCGGCCGCACGGTCAGCGGGCCTCGCGCGTTCTGCCAGAGCGAGGGCTGTGACCACACGGCGTCCACCTGCGCGATCCACGGCGCGGTCACCGCGTCGGGCGAGGAGACGCGCACCATGACGCTGCCGTCCTCGGGGAAGAGCGCCTCGTACGAGTCCCCTTCCTCGCCCGAGAGCGAGCGCGGCGGGACAGGCGTCAGCACCTTCTGGACGGGCCTGTAGACGCCGCGCACCGCCACCGGCTCGACCCCCGCGAGCGCCGAGTGGAGCAGCCGGACCTGGCGGGCGTCGCTCGTGCCGTCGACGGAGATCGGCTCGGCCAGATCACTCCATGCATTCTGCATCGGCACCACGAAGAGCGCGAACGTGTCGGTCGTGACCGAGAGCTGCTCCGGGAAGCTCGCGCCGAGCGAGATCGTCAGCGTCATCCGCTCGGGGGCCGGCCCTTCGGCCGGCACGGAGACGCGGAAGAGCAGGGCCCGCTCGGGGGCGTGGAAGAAGGAGCGGATCCGGTCGATCGGCGAGCCGCCCTCGCCGATGTCCCACGGCCTCGCGGGCGCGGGCGGCTCGAACGACACGTCGCAGGCGCGGTCGATCCCGTCGTCCTTGGTCGCGACCGCGCGCAGGAAGTGGCGGCGCAGCTCCTCGTGCAGCTCGGCCGCGGCGTTGTAGTCGCCGTGCCGCCGGACGAAGAACGGGAGCTCGATCGGGCCCTTTTGCGGCACCCTGGCCGCGAGGTGGATGCGCAGCTCCGCGCCGCGCGCGCTCCTCGCGATCTCGGCCTTCTGGATCCGGATCGGCCGCACGGACAGGGGGCCTCGCGTCGAGAAGACCGACGCCCGCCCGTCATAGGTCTCGACCCGCATCTGCGTGCTCTCGGGCAGCTCGATCGGCGCGTCGAGGAGGCCCCACCCGTCCGCCTGGAGGAGCGCCGCCGCGGGCATCGGCGCGAACAGATCGTCGAGCAGGCCGCCGGCCAGGCGGATGATCGCCGCCCGCATCGCGGCGCTCGCGGACGCGCGCGTGCGCGCCGAGAAGAACGCCATGGCCTCGATGAGCCTCCGCACGTCGGGATCGTCCGTCCCGGCGGCGAGCTCGCCCCTGCGGACGCCGTCCTCGATGGTGTGATCGAGCGCCGCGAGCTCTTCGTGGAACAGGGCGCGAAACTGGGGTCCTTCGTCCATGTCGCCGCTCCCTCAGCCCACGTTCACGAGCTGGCCTTGCACGTTGGTGAGGCTGCCCTTGAGCGTGGCCGTGCCCGTCGACTCCGCGTTGAGCGTCGCATCGGCCTTGATCTGGACCATCGCCCCGGACACGCTCACCTTGGTCTGCCCGGCGGCGTCGACCTCCATCGACGCGACCTTGGCCGCGGAGGACGTCAGATCCACCGTGCTCTGACCGCCTCCCGAGAGGGCGATCTTCGTGTTGCCGGTGACGCTCACGTTGGTGCCGGTCGCCGAGATGTCCTTGTCCGACGAGAGGGTCATGTCCTTCGCGCTCTTCACGGTCATCGTGTCGTCGCTCTGGTAGGTGGACGCCTTTGTCGACTTCATGGTGATCGTCTCGGAGGCCATCACCTCGAACTCCTTGCACGAGACGCTGACCTTCGCGGAGGTCTGCGTGATGGTGCTTGTCGCGTCGGAGCCCTTCACGGTGAGGGTGATCGAGGTCCCGTTCATGGCGACGGTCTGCGTGATCTGGTCGTCCTTGTTCTCGATCGTGACGGTGATCCCCGCCACTTTGTCGAGCTCCACGGTGCAGACCAGCTTGCCCACGACTACGACCCTCCCCCTTCCGTCTCCTCGACCTTGAGGGTCATCTTGCCCTCTTCGAGGCGCAGGAGCACCGTGTCGTTCTCGTTCGTGCGGAGCACGCGGAGGACCGGTTTGTCGCTCTGGTAGTCGTGGAGCATCGAGGTGTTGCTCTTGTCGGACTTTCCGAAGAGCAGGTGTTGCCCCTGGCCGTCCTGCGGCACCCGCGCGCCGGCCCGGTGATCGAGGACGCGGACGATCTCCGCGCGATCGAAGAAGCACGCGAGCCGCACCCGCTCCTGCTTGTAGACGGGCAGGTAGAAGGTGCCTGTCGCCTGCGCCGACATGTACGGCGCCTTGATCTGCTTGTCCTCGAAGGACGGGATCTCGACCTTGTACTCGTCCACGGACGTTGTCTCGTTCGCGGTGATCTCGTAGGTGACGTCGGTGTCCTCGCCGATCGCGCTGACGCACTTTCCTTCGAGGTAACCCGGGAACTTCGGGGGTACGAACGGCGAGAGGGACACGAAGGGGTCGTCCTGGTCCTCGAGCAGGAGGCCGAGCTCGATCTCGAACCCCGTCGCGGTGTCGCCGTAGTCCGCCTCGGGGCCCTGATCGAGCGCGCGCGCCGACATCGAGAGCTCGAGCACGCGCAGGTCGCCCGGGGGCGTGCGGATGGAGCTGGAGAACCCGCCGCTCGTCGACACGGTGACCAGGCTGCCCGGGGAGACAGGCACGGTGGGGAACCGCGCGAACGAGAGGGCCAACCGGGTCGCGGGCGCACGCGCGCGGGACGTCTCGGCGGTCACCTGATCGTCGCCCTCCTGCGCGACGTCCGTGCAGATCACCACGTCCTCGTAAATGCCAGTCGCCGCGTCCTGGTTCGTGATCGCCGAGAGCTTCGGGGACGCCGCCGAGACGTTCACGATGCGCGGGGCGTACCGCGCGGGCTCGGCGATCTCCCAGGTCAGGTCGACGACGTCCTCGCGCGGCAGGACCGCCGCCGTCCCCGAGGCGTCCTTGGTCTTCGAGAGCTTGTAGGTCCCGGCCGCGTGATCGAACGTGAGGACGCCCGCCTTGTCGCTCACGTACCAGGTCACGAGATCGTAGAAGCTCGCGCCCGCGGCCTTGTGGAGGTGGAAGAACACCATCGGCACCGCGGCGGACAGCGTGTCCCAGTCGTAGGAGAGCGTGATCTTGTCGCCCTTGTTGGCGTCGAGGACGTCCTGGAACGACTGGTCCACGTAGAGCAGCGTCGGGTGGTGCTGCCTCCAGAGGGCGCGCGCCGCGTCCACGAAGCGGACCCGATACCTGCGGTAGAGCACCGGGCGCTCCGTGAAGCCCTTGTCGTGGATCTTCTCGGTCACGCTCCGCTCGACGACGAGGCCGCGCGTCGCGATCGCCGGAACGGTAGGGTCCTTCTGCGCGTCCGAGCGCACGGCGGTGACGGAGAGGCTCACCTCGGCGAGATCGGGCTTCTGGAAGTCGGCGAGCACGTCGTCCATGTACTGGCCGCCTCGTGTCTGGTCGTCCTGGAGGACGAACTCGACCGTTCCTTCGGCGCCCCACGGCGTGAGCCGGAGCGAGAAGCCGCGCACGTTGCCGCCCTGGATCGTGTGGGCCGTGCCGCCGCAGGTGAGCGTCAGCGTGGCGGCGAGCCGGTCGTTCACGTGGGCGCCCTTCCTCCGTCCGGCCCCGGGGCCATGGGCTCGACGGTCACGTAGCGCAGGATCGTGTGCATCCGGATCCAGAAGGCCGCGGGGCTCCCCTCGACCTCGCACTGGAGCTGGAAGGCCGCGTACAGGGTGCTGTCTGCGCCGAGGAAGGTGAGCACCGGCTTCTCGGCGCGCGGCTCGTAGTCCTCGATGAGCTTCAGCATCTCGCGGCCCAGGGTCTCGATGAGCGGGTTCGTCGCGAGGTGTTCGTCGTAGTCGCCGAGGCCGAAGACCTCGGCCGCCTCGGCATATCCCTTCTTCGCGTTCAGCACGGTCGCGAGGTTCCGCGCGACCGACTTCAGGGCGGACTCCATGCGCTCACCGGCCAGACGTCCCAGGAGGCCCATCGTCCGCCCTCAGCGCGCCGTGCTCGCCGGGTAGGTCCAGTAGAGGGCGGCGCGGATGCCCTCCAGCTCCTTCGGGCGCAAGAAGCCGATGGAGCGGCTGGCACGCACGTACTTCCACTCTTCTTCGAGCGTGGCGATGCGCTGCGTGTCCGCGCGGTGCGGCTCCATGCGCTGCGTGTCCGCGCGGTGCGGCTCCATGCGCTGCGTGTCCACGCGGTGCCCCTCGAGGCGCTGGCGCTGCTTGCCGTCGGGCTTCGGGAGCGCATAGACGTCGAACCGAGCGCCGAAGTCGGCGGGGGAGGCGCTCGTCCGGGCGGGGCGGATCCCGCGCGTGGAATGCTGATTGATCCAGGGCAGCCGGCTCGGCTCGCCGAGGCGCACGTTGTACCGCTCCAGGGGCATCTCGCCGTACGGCGTCGGGCGCTCGATGACCAGGTAGATCTCCGGCGCGTCGAGCACGTCCTCGGGGATGTCCTGCGCCACGAAGCGGCCCTCCGACTCGACGAGCTGGATGGTCGGCGTCGTGAGCGGCAGCCCGTCGATCCGGGCCTCGATCGCGTAGATCAAGTCGCCGAACAGGCCGCCGAGGTTGTCGTGATCGTACCTCGGAAGGAGGCCGTCGGGCAGCGTGCCCTCGACGAGGTGGAGCTCCACGAGGAGCGACCGCAGCGCCGCGAGCACGGTGTACGGGTGCAGGCGCGCGTGCGAGCGGCTCTCGGCGCCCTGCGGGGCGTCGAGGAGCGCGTCGTCGAGGAGCGCGACGGCCTTCATCACCTCGGCGCGCCCGCGCAGGAAGGCCTGCGTGGGGCCGGCCGACCTTCGGGCCTGCGCCACGTGCTTGCGGAGCTCGTCGGAATACCGGGTGAGCCGGTCTCGCAACCCGACGAGGCGCGCGTGGAGATGGGGAGTCGATCGGAGCCGGAGGAGGGGCGGGACGGCGGCCGGAGCGACGTGGAACGCCTTGCCGTCCCGCGTCTCGAAGCGCCCCACGTGGAGCGATCGGCCGCGCGCGGACGCCTCCTTGAACGACAGCTCGGACCGGAGGGTGATGCGCGGGGTCCCCACGGCGCCCGCCCGCTGGCCCTCGGTGGGCTCCGCGGCGAGCACGTGGAAGTACACGTCGACCTCAGGCGTGCCCGCGGCCTTGAGCTTCACGGGCTCCGGGAGAGAGAGGTTGTCGGAGGAGCGCACGATCGGCCCGCCGGGCATGGCGGCCGTCGCCCTCTCGAGGCGCAGGATACCGCGCGACAGGTCGCCGGGATCCCACTCCAGCTCGAGCCAGCCGTACGCCGGGAGCCCGGGAGCCTCGGCCCGCGCGCGAAGCTCCTCGGACAGGGACTCCTCCAGAGACTCGAAGTCTTCCGGGCGGAGGATCTGTCCGAGGTGCCAGTCGACGCGGGCGAGGCTCTCCATCTCGTCTCCCGTCAGCCGAGGGCCAGGCCCCAGGACTTGACGACGTTCTTTTGATCAGCGGTCGCGATGTGGAGGGTCTGCGCGCTGGGCTGCGGCTTGATCCCGATCTGGAACGCGTAGTTGATCGGAGACTGCACCTCGTTGGAGGCGTCGTCGGCGACCGAGACGTTGAGGTCCTCCCCGCGCTTCTCGAGCAGGCCGTTCATGTCGGTCTGGTTCGCGTGGAACGCGAGGTAGTACTTCTTCGCGACGGGGTCGTAGTCGTACACAGCGAACTGGTACACGACCTCGACGCTCGTCAGGCTGTTGATGATCAGGCTCGCGAGGGTCTGCCGGTTCGGCGCCGAGACCTGGCCGGAGAGGTACACCGCGTCGGTGACGCCCGTCTCCCACAGGGCGCCGCTCAGCACCGCCACGCACTTGAGATCCGTGGTGGGGTTCGTCGGGTCCTTGCAGGTCTGATCGACCGTGAGATCCGTGCCGGCGACCTTGATCTTGGTCAGGTAGCCGACCGGGGTCTGCTTGTCTTTCTTGTAGTTGTATCCCTGGTAGATATCGAGGCTTCTTCTGTATTCAGGCATGGCAGCTCGTCCTTTCCTCGGATCGCTTCAGGATCACTTGCCGCCCAGGCTGGCTTCGAGGCGCAGCTCGACGTCCATGCCCTCGAACTGCACGTGCGGGAGGACCGAGATGACCGACTTGTACCAGCCGAACGGCCCGGGCTTCGGCTCGACGGTCACCGAGGTGGCCTTGAAGGGGTAGTAGCGGAGCGTGAGATCGTCCGGGTTGGTCACGGTGGTGACGTAGCCGGAGAGCCACTCGGCGAGCGACTTCTGGATGTAGTCGCCGTCCGCGGTCGATCCGATGTAGTCGCGCACCATCGCCTTGACGTAGTGCGCGATGATCGTGATCGAGTAGGTGTACGCGAGGTTCGTGACGAGGAAGGAGTTCTTCGTCGCGACGTCCTCGAGGAAGTTCCTGCCCTTCTTCACGGACTGGGCGCTGAAGAACGTGCCGACCGCCTCGCCCTTCTTGTGCACGAGCGCGATGAGCCCGTTCCTCGCGAACTGGTACTCTCGGTAGTCGGGGATCACGATCTCGACGGGCGGGAGGAACTCCTCCTTGCCGTCGACCCCGATGGCCTTCTTGCCGTAGACGATCTCGTCGTCCTTGCGCGTGTACGAGAAGACGGTGAGCCCGTCCACCCTGCCGCCGCCCTTCGGGCCGCGGATGTGCTGCGCCCACTCGCTCGTCGCGTACGAGCGGATGAGGTTCTTGCCGAACAGCACCACGGGGTTGCCCCAGAGGAAGTTGTTCTCGTCGCCCGGCCGCTCGGGGTGCACCGTCTCTTCATAGGCGATCTCGTTGCCGAGCTCGGGCTCTCCCGTCGAGCCCCACGGCGTCCGGACGAGGTACCGCGGCAGGATCAGGCCGATGTAGGCGGCGTAGTCCTCGTCGCGGAAGGCGTCCCATTTGCCGTACTTCGGGTTGGACAGGACGGCGTCGAGATCGGCCAGATCGGCCACGTCCTGCATCGAGTCCTTGCCCATGAACTTGCTGTTCGCCGAGGCGAGGAACGGGCAGTGCGCGGACGCCGCGATCTTCGACATGGTCCGCAGCCACTTGATGTCGGCGCCGTCGCCCCGCACGTCCTCGAACTCGTAGAGGCCGAGCATGGTCGCGAACGGCTCCCCGCCGTACCGGTCGTACTCCTCGATGTAGACCTTGCGGAAGAGCGCGCTGGAGAAGATGTCGGAGTCGTGATCCAGGAAGTCGTTGCGCAGCTCCTCGCGCGTGACGTCGAGGAAGTCGATCACGATGTTCTCCTGCTGCACGTACTGGCAGAGATCCTCGAGCCCCTTCCAGTTCCGCTCCAGCTCCTGGACCCCGGGGGCGTGGTAGATCTTGTCCAGGTATTCGCTGAGCTGTCGATCCACCTGGGCGCTGAGCTTCGAGCAGACGTCGAGGAGCTCGCTCAGGTTGGCGCCCTTGCCGGAATACAGCTTGAGCTTCGCGCCGGGCGCCAGAGGGCCGGTCGGCTTGGTCGTCACGATGTCCACGTTGAGGAGGAGCGCGGCGAGCTCGTTCATGAGCCTCGCGCCGTCGCTCACGGTGACGTCGTGATCGCGGAACTCGACCTTCGAATAGCGCACGGGCGCGCCGTTCTGGGGGGCCGGGCCCTGCAGCTTGACGAGCGCCAGCGCCCCGTTCTTGTCGACCGTCTCTCCCACGGAGGAGCCGACCGCGCTGAGCACCGCCCTCTGGAGCTCCGGCGGGGCGCCCGGCGAGCCGTTGCCCGGTGCGCCGGGGGGCGCCGCGGACTTCACGATGGCGAGCTGCTGGTAGCCGGGCTGCAGAGCGGCCTGCAGGGCGAGGAGGCCTGACGTGTCGTTCTCCAGGGCGGCGCGCATCGTGTCGCGGAGCGCGGGCACGTTGCGCAGCTCGCTCTTGAGCGATCCGACCAGCTCGCTGATGATCCCGAGGCGGTTCAGCTCCGGGATGTTCGACGCGATGGTGTCCGGATTGAACGCAGCGATGGAGTCGAACGGCAGGACGCGCTCGGCGTTCAAGGGGATCTTGCCGTTCGGCACGACCGGCGGGATCGGCGAGAGCGGGGCGGCGTTCAACGCGTCCGATGACGTCTTCACGCCCTCGGCGCTGGTCTGCGCCCTGGTGGCGACGTCCTTCCGGACGTTGGTCCTGGCGTCGGTGGCGTCCGCGGCGGTGGCGCTCTGCCCCTTGGCGATCAGGGCGGCGAGCGCGTCGTGGGCCGCCTTCGCGGCGCTGGCGGCGTCCTTGGCGGCCCCGCCTGCCGATTTCGCGAAATCGATCAGATCGCGGGCCTTCTGCAGCGCGGCCTCCGCGTCGGCAGCGGCCTTGTCCAGATCTGCGCCGCTCTTGCCGTCGAGCGCGGCGACCTTGGTCGCCGAGGCATCGGTGGCGGTCTTCGCGGTGTCCGCGGCGCCCTTGGCCGCGGTCGCAGCCTTGACCGAGGCGTCGGCGGCGTCCTTCGCGTCTTGCAGCGTCGTAGCGCCGAGGGCGGTCTTGACGGCGTCCGGCAGCGCATCGACGCTCAGGGCGTCGGTGGCGGTCTTCTGCGCGCCCGCGTCCGTGACCTGCTGAGTCGCTCGATCGACGGCCGCCGCCGCGTCCACGGCGAAGCCCTTCTGCTCGTCCGGGACCAGGCCTGCCCACTGATCCATCGTGATCGGCGTGGCCACGACCTTGGTGTCGTCCTGCTCGGATTTCTGGACGTAAAGCCTCGTTCTGAAGGCCCGCTCGCCCTTGCCGACCGTCTCGACCACGCCCGCGACGACGCCGACGGGCTCGTCCCGCGCCGGGATCGTGAACAGGCCGCGCACCTTGCCGCCGCCGCCGAGGCCCGCGTCGATCATCGTGGGCAGGCTGTCAGCGACGAGCTCGACCTGGGCGCCGAAGGAGAGCTTGCCGGCCACCTTGCAGAGGCCGTTCTGGTCCTCGGTGCTCGTGAAGCTCGCCGAGCCGGAGAGCTTCACTTGCACGCTCTCGGGCGTTCCTTCGGGCGCCTTGCTGGCCGGGAGAGCGCCAGTGAGCTGAAGGCCCGTGATGGTCCCGGGCAGGTCGGTGGCGAGCCACGGCTCGAGCTTCACATAGGGGAGCAGCTCCCCCATGAACTTGTCCACCCTGGCGCCCAGCACGCCGAAGACGTACGAGCGAATGGGCCTGTCATAGAGGGAGGGGAGGTTGGAGACCCGGTTTGCGTACTCACCTTCGGCGTGAGCGTGGTCCCCGGTGAAGTTGCCGAGCACGAGCAGCCGGAAGGGCAGCTTCTTCTGCGCCTCCGTCCCGCTGATGCGCGTCCGGTAGCGGAGCATCAGCCGGGAACGGAACCGTTCTGGGAAAGGATAGGGAAATTGATTGCTCACGATCTTCTCCTGGGCGCGGGCTCTCACACCGCGGAGCAGGCGTCACGAGCCTGACCGCCTTCCAGCGCGATACGGAAAGCATTTCACGGTCCAGCGTCCAGGGCCAAAGAAGCGCGGTGCAGCCCCGGTGCGCCCCGCTTCAATCGCCGCGCGAGCGCGGCGCGCGACCCTCGAAGAGCAGGCGCACTTCGGGCCGCGAGGCCACGACGAGGGGCTCCACTCCCACCCTGCCGTCGCCGAGCCGGAGCGCCGCGCGCCCGTCCGGATCGACGAGCCAGACGCGGAGGAGCGCCTCGGTGGGATCGAGCCCGCGCCATACCGTGTTTTCCAGCCGGCGCATCACCTCGACGGGCCAATCATTGTCGATCCACGTGTCGTTCCACGTCTTGTGGAGCACGACGTCGAACCCCCACGTCGGGGAGCGCACGGTGCCGCCGAGCATCGCCGAGCCGAGCGCCGCTCGCCCGAGCTCGGCCGCCATGGCGGCGAGCTTTTCGGAGAACATCCCTCTTCGGACGGAGACCTGGAATTCGGGGAACACCCGCGAAAAGAGCCAATAGAGCCCCGAGGGCGTCGCGAGCCGCGAGATCTGCCGCAGCCTGTCGCCGAGGTACCGCCCCGCCGGGGCGAGCCAGCCGCTCGATCCGGGGTCGAGGGCTTCGAGCCTGTCGCGGAGGAGGGCCGCGTCGATGGTCTCGATCAGCGTGAAGAGGGGCGGCCCGAGCAGCGGATCGGCCTCGAGCTCCCGGAAATACGACGGGAGCGCCGACGTGGCCGACCGGAGACCCAGGTTCAGCGTGATGGTCACTCCGGCGGGGCCGAATCCGATGGAGTCCACGGCCGAGGGCTGCGGCGCGGCGGACGAGCGGCCCCGGAGGTGGATGGGGCGGCCCGGAAAGAGGCGCTGAACGAGCCGGTAGAGCGCCCACGGCTCGAATCGCCGCGCGTGCTTCGCGAGCGCCGACTCCAGCTCTCCCGCGGGGGGCGCGTCCGGCGGGTCGGAGGAGGCGGGCAATCCGGGCGCGGCCACCGCCGGTCACCCGTCCACGAAGGCGTCCAGATCCACCTGGTAGAGCTGCTCCAGCGCCTCCCACCGCGGACTGCCCATCTCTTCCCAGCAGGGCGCGATCTCGTCGATGTGCGAGGAGAGCGCCTGGAAATAGGGCACGAAGACGTCGGGGAAGAACACCTTGGGATCGAAGCTCTTGAGGGTGCGACGGAGGTCGTCCGCGATGACCGCCGCCTTCGGATATTGCCCGCTCTCGACCAGCGTGCTGAAGGCGTCGAGCTTCCGGAGGAGGTGCGCGAACGCCGGCGAGACGCGCAGCGTGCCCGAGGGAGCAGAGGTGTCCGGCGCGCGGGCGGGAGCGACGCGGGCGGGCACTGTCTCGGAGACGGGAGCAGGGTCGTCCTCGGGAGCCTCCGGAGCCTCGGGCGCGACGTCGGCCGGCGGCTCGGGCGGGGGCTCGGGCCGGGGGGCCGGCCTGGCGGCCGCGGCGATCTTGTCGAAGTGTGTCCTCACGCGCGCCTCCAGCTCGGAGAGCGCGTCCGTCGAGCGCGGCGCCGGGAGCACCTGGGTGATGGCGTCTCGCAGCGCGGCCGAGGCGAGGAGCGCGGGTCCGCCGACGGCGTCGTGATCGGCGCGGCTCCACTGCTTGAACGTCGCGTCCTTCATCTTCTCATGGACGTCGATGTGCTGGACGATCGTCCGGAAGAGCGTCGAATACGCCCCATCGACCGTCCGCTCCTTGCGCTCCGCGGGGCGCAGCGCGCTCCACCTCTCGACGACTGCCTTCCGGAGGGAGGTGAAGATCGGGGCGAGCGCCGGGGGCCCCTGCTCCGCGAACAGGCCGAGCGCATACGCGGTGATGACGCGCACGTCGGTCACCCCTTTTTCGAGGGCGCTCCTGGCCAGATCCGCGCCGCCGATCGGGTCGTTCGCCATGGCGCTCTCGAGCGCGGGGAGACGGCCGTCCTCGGCGTCCTTTCCGCCGCCTGAGAGCGCCTTTTCGAGGAGGGCGGGATCGAGCATGCCTCAGACGTCCATCACCTTGAATTGCCCTGGATTGAGCACCTGGATCACCCCGCCCCAGGAGCACATGAGCTTGCAGGAGACGTCGGTGGCCGGAGGCCCTTTGATCATCACCTTGGTGTTGCCCGGCAGCCACGTCCCGGCCGGGACCGGCACGCACGGCATGGGCGTGAGCACGCCCAGCGCGGCCGCGGTGGCCGAGGCGACGGTGGGATTGGCGAGCGACGTGCAGGCGCCGAACGGGGGGATGGTCGCGATCGCCGCCATGTCGGCGATGTTCGCGGAGGGCGCGCTCGAGAGCACGCCCTTCACGGGGAGCACGGCGAGCGTCGAGGGGGCGAGCCCGAAGCTGCACATCATGGTCGCGCCGGCGACGACCTGGGGACCGGACATGGAAAGCGCTCCTCTCGCAGGAGCGCGAGCATGCCCGAGGTGACGGGGAGGAGTGAAGTTTTCTGGATCAGAGGAACTGGCGTACTCTCTCTGGATGCTGGAGGCGCCGGGGGATCTGCAGCTCCGCTTCCAGCGCTGTCTGGAGATCCGTCTTCGTGCGGGCGATGGCGCCGCCCATGTGCGTCGTCGCGAGCCGAATACGGACTTCCTGGGTGCTGGAGACGTGGACCCCGGCAAGCGCGGCGGCCGCGGTCGTGACGCCGATCTTGGGGCGAGGATCGTACATGACCGCCTTGTCACGAGGCGGAAAGAACGCGGCGGGCACCGCGTTGAAGACGCCGCCGTACCACTCCGTCCAGCTCATGAAATTGCCGTTGATCGCGGTGGCCTCGTCGATCAGCGTGCCTCGCAGGTACTCCGTGATGCCGTTCACGTGCTGGCGGACCATGGTCGAGGTGGTGAGGATCACGCGCGCCAGCGGGTTGACCCGATCGAACTGCTGCATGAGCCAGTTGCTCGCGTGGTTGAGCGCGGCGGCCACGCCGTCCACGCCGTCCATGATGCCGAGGGCGATGAAGAGGGCGTACGTCCTCGCGTTCCGGACGCCCCCGCCGTTCGCGGTGGCCGCCCCGGAGTTCGCGTGGCCTCCGCCGCCGGGGAGCGAGACCGACTGGGCCTCCCATCCGGTGTTGGGGTCGCGGTAGGGGGCGAACATGCCGCCCGCCTGGGTGGCCGCTGGCGGTCTCGCCCCGAGCGCCGCTTCGAGCTTGGTGTGCGAGATGAGGGTATTCGCCGGTGCGGCGTTCGGAGCGAGCGAGAAGCCCATCTCCGCGTCGATCAGGAAGGGCCCGTTCACGGTGGCCATCACGTTCTCCTGGTGGAGATCGGTGATCCCGAAGGCGTTCGCGACGGCGATGAGCTTGCCCATCCCGTGGAAGTACCTGCTCGCCTGCTGCTCCGTCATCGCCTGCGCGCGGGGCTTGAACTCCATGTATCCGTAGCCGGCGTTGTGCTTCGGCGCGGCGATGTGGAGCAGCGGCAAGCCCATGTTCAACGTGTCGAACAGGCTCCTGAAGTTGGCCACGCGGGGGTGGCCCTGCGCGCACGCCGCGAAGGACTGCGGCGACCCCATCAGCATGAGCTGGAACGTGAGATCGGTGGGCTTGTAGACGACGCGCACGCCGTTGCCGTACCTCACGATCACCACGCGGCGCGCGCAGACGTGCGGGTCGCTCCCCTGAATGTCGATCGCGGCCACGCCCCCTCCCACGCCGAACAGGGTCGCGAGGAGGGCTCTGTCGCGGTGCAGGCGAGTGACGATCTCGACCCCGAAGTCGATATAGGACTGCCTGACGAGCTTGATGAGCGCGTCGACCCGGTCGGCGACGGTGGGCGGGAGCGTGTACACCAGGTTGGAGAAGAGGCTCCGGCTGATGCTGGTCGTGGTCGTGAGGAGACCGCGCGTGCGCGCCGTCCGGAGGGAGCTGACGATGCTCCACTCGCCGCGCGCGTACAGCAGCGCCGCGGTCTGGCACGGGCCGAAGAGGTCGCGCACCGCGTGGTCGAGGAGGCCCGAGGCGATGAGGGGCGCCATCATCGCTCGCGACCCGTCCACGCCGAGGTGCCAGTCGAGATCCGAGACAATGGATCGGAGCGCGCCCTCGATGTACGGGCGGGCGTCGTCGGCGTTGTTCAAGGGGGCGAGGGACACTCCCTGTGCGCCGATGCGCTGGAGCCCTTGGTCCAGCGCCTGCCTGATCTCGTTGTCGTACACGGGCTGCCGAGCGCGAACGTACCCGTCACGCCGGCGAGCACCAAATTCCCCGCGCGCCGGAGGTGATTCCCACCCGAGCGGGGCGCGCCCCGAGGCTCATCCGCCGTTCTCCCCACGAGGGGGCGGTGAGGTCAGCCGCCGCCGCAGCTCCACGAGCGCGGCGACTCCCGGGTTCGCGGCGCGCGCGTGCAGGCGGCCGGCGCGGTAGTTGGAGGCGCACCACTCCGGGTCGACCTTCTTGCCTTTTCCGCGTCCGTACAGCGGGAAGAGCTCCACCGCGTCCGGGGTGTAGTCTGGCCCGAAGCGCTCGCGGACGAGCTTGTCGATCGCGTCGGTGAAGCTCGGTTCGATCTTCCGTCCGCCGATGAACACGCACAACACGAACCGCGTGTCGCCGCGCGCGGCCCCGCCCGGCAAGGGCACGACGGCCGCGCCCTCGCAGAAAGGCAGCTCGCTCACCGCGAGCGACAAGGCCTCTCCCGGAAACACCCGCGCTGACCTCCGAGGGGTGAGCGTGCTGCCCCACAGGTACTCCGACGCCACGCGGGCGAGCAGGAAATAACCGTCTTTGTCCGGCTTGTCGCCGCGCCGCACGAACAGGCCGGCGTCGCCGGTCGTGGGCTTCTTCGTGGCGGGATCGAAGAGGTCCCACGGCACCCCGGGAGAGGGCAGCGCCTTGGCGTTGATCCCCAGAGGGCGCCGCGCCGAGAACAGCACCGTGCCCCCCGCGGCCGTGTCGATCAGCAGGTTGGAGAGGGGCAGCTTGCCGAGGTTGTTTCCGGCGAGCGCGGCGCGCGTCTCCATCCAGTCGAGCGGCTCCCCAACGTCCCGGAACAGCGCCTTGAGCGAGCCCGGCCAGGCGCGGGGCGAGGCGCGGAGCGCCGCGGTGGCGGACGCAGAGAGGCCGAGCGCGTTGACGCCCTCCGCGTCGAGGACGGCGGGGGTCGACTGGAAGGCGGCGAGCGGGACGGACACGTACGCCGCGCCCGCGAGCCACGCCGACAGCACCATGGGCAAGAAGGCCTGTTCGTGGTGAAACCCCGGCGCCGACAGCCGCTCTCCGGGCGCGAGGCGATAAACCAGCATCGCGTCCGAGAGGGCGCTGGAAACCACCGTCTCTGCGGGGACGAGGGTGGCTGTCCCGAACGGCGCGCGGAGGGGGGAGAGCGCGCCGAGGCACGGCTCCTTCGGGGCGTAGGCGTGCGGGCCCACGGCCGGGGCGCGCGGAGGGGCCGCGACCGGGAGCGCCTTCTTCGCGAGCTTCTCGCCCACCTTCGCGGGCGCCTTCGGATCGAGCACGACGTGGGCCGGCGCGAGGGCCTCCATGGCGGCTGCGAGCGCGAGATCGCCCTTCGGCGTTATCCAGGAGACGCACGCGCCGGCGTACAGCGCGGCGGCGAGCGCCACGACGCCGGTCACGCCGGGCGGGAGGACGATCGCGATCGCGGCGCCGGGCTTGACGCCGAGGGGCGTCCACGCCGCGGCGAGCGCGAAGGCCCGCGCGTGGAGCTCGGAGAAGCGGAGCCGCGCCGGAGCCCCTCGACTCGGCACCTCGACGAAGGCGATCCTGTCCGAGGCGGCGTGTCGCAGCACGGCGTCGGCGTAGACGTCATAGGCTGTTCCAGCGCGGCTCTTGAGCGTGCCAGTCCGCGCTGCGGCGAAGGCGAAGAGGGCGCGCCGGAACGCCGCGGGGTCCTCCCACGTGGCCGAGAGCGGCCCGGGATCCGGGCTCTCGTCCTCGCGGCGCAGCTCGACCGAGCGGAGCAGGGCGGCGAGATCGATCGGCATCCTGCGCTCGTAATCGAGGAGGCGCTGTCAGGTCAACTCCGCGGAGCTTCTCCCGTGAACAGCGACCGCTCTAGAACATCGATCAGCTTGGAAACCAGAGAAATGAGCCGCCAAGACGCCAAAAGACGCCAAGAAAACAATAAAAATTGGCGTCTTGTGGCGTCTCAACTTCTCGCCGTCCGCGTGCAGCTTCAACCCGTTTGTCGCTCTAGCACCTGTCCGGCTCAGGGATCGAGCACGAGCGTTCCAAACGCCTCGGGGACATGGAAGTTCGGCTTGCTCGTGCGGGGCGGGCTCCACGCGAGGTAGTGCCGCGGATCCTTGCCCTCCATCCGGTACAGGTTCATGGGCAGCCGCGCGTTCGGGGCGAGCGCGCCCACGATCCCCGGCGCCGCCAGCAGCGCCTCGATGACGGCCGTGCGCGCCTGCGCGTCCTGGCTGGTCGCGATCGTCGCGCCGCTCGACCACGCCGTGTCTTCCTGGCGCGTGTCGCGATCGATCGCGATATCGAAGAAATGGCCGAATGGCCCGATCTCCACCTCGAAATACCGCCTCGGCGAGCCCGGGGCCGGCGTCAGGAAGAGCTCGATGCAATCCTCTTTATAAAGTCCCTTCCGCTCCGCGCCGACGGGCTTCGAGCGATCCGTGTCGAGCCCCGCGTTCGAGAGCTCGAAGAGCGCGTGGAGCCCTTGTTTCGACCAGAGGAAGCGCGCCCGCGTGGGGAACCCGGTGCCCTTGCCGGCATAGTCGGTGTCCCACTGCACGGCCTTCGCGCGGCTCCATGCCGCGTCGTCGGCCTTCCCGTCGAGCACGATCTGCTCTCCGGGCGGCAGCGACGACGCGTGTGCCTCCGGCTTCGCGGGGCCTCCGCCCGGCCCTTCGCCCTGCTTCCCGTCGGGCGCCTTCTGCGAGGCCGGCGGCGCGGGATCGAGCCCCTTCGCGGGCCCGCCCGGCAAGGGCGCCTGTCCGGGCTCCCAGTCGAGCCGGAACGGCGCCATCGCCTTGTAGTGGACGGGCCTCGGGCTCTTCAGGAGCTCTGCCCCGTCTCCCGTGATCGCCGTCGCCTTGAGATCCAGCCCGAAGCGCTTCGCCGCGGCGTCGATGAGCGGCGAGGTCCGGTGGCCGCCGAGCTCGCGCGCGAGCGCTGGGCTGTTCCAGACGCCGAGGAGCTCCGCCGCCACGCGGTCGACCCGCACCGGGTTCGTGCCGCCGACGGCCACCATCTCCGCCGTGGGGTGGAGGACCTGGAAGCCGTCTCCGCCCATCGCCGGCGCGCCGTCGCCGAGCACCGCGTCCGGCGCGGATATCTCGAGCACGTCGACCATCCGCTCGGCGAAGACGCGGAGCGACGACAAGTAAAGAGATCTATCCTCCTGGCCAGCGGACTTCGTGTCCAGGTACGCCTTGAGCTCCCTGTGCATCCTCCACTTCTGCTTGTAGGCAGGCGCGCTGTCCGACAGCATGACCGTGCCCTGCATCCCCTTGATACCGACGGAGATGACCGAGTACCGGTGCATCTTGAGCCGGGGGAGCGACAGGAAGAGCCCGTGGTCGAGGTGCTCGGCCAGCACCTTCGGCATGAGCAGCGTCGGGACGTGCGTTGTCTGGATGCCGCGGATGGCGAGGGGCTTTCCGGGCCTGTCCCCGGCGACGTCGTAGACCCCGTCGTCGTCCATCGCGACGAGCGCGGCGCCCTCCTCCGCGGCCATCGCCTCGTAGCCGGTGCGCTGCGCGATGTCCTTCCAGAACTTGTGCGAGTGGCCGCAGCCCTCGGCGATCGTGATCTTCGTGTGCCCGCGCGCCTTGAGGCACTGGACGACGCCTCGAACGAACTCCGGCTGGGTGATCCGGCCGGTCACGCCGTCGTCGCCCTTCGACTTCGCAGGGTCCTTCACGCTGTCGAACCCGCAGATGTTCGGCTTGAGGAGCACGGGAGTCGCCGCGGGGCGCCTCGGCACCACCACCTCGCAGATGCGCTTGCCGAGCTCCAGGGGACCCTGGCCGCGGAGCACGGTGACGGGCGAGTCGTCGGCCTTGATGCGCTCGACGTGCCGCTTCCTGAGGGCGGCGCCGTCGATGCTGTCCGACGCGATCACCGAGGGCCCGGACTCGTACCGCTGCGACGCGCCCGCGACCACGTCGCTCGACGCGCTCGGGACGGCGGTCGGGACGGCGGGGTGCGCGGAGGTGGCGGCGAACGAGGAGGCGGTCGCCGCCGGCGCGGGCGCCGACGATGAGGTCGCCGCGTCGGGCGGCGACCGCGGGGCGGCGGGGCCGCCGTCGCCGGGACCGCCGCCCGGCTGGCGTTGCCGGTCCCCGCAGCCCGAGAGGACGGCGAGCAGCGCCGGGAGCGCCGCGATCGCGCGGGGAGCCCGCCGCGTCCGGCCGCCGTGGATCGTTCGTGCCCTGTTCATCCCGCGAGCACGATGGCGCGAAACGGCGGCGAGGAGAAGGCGCCACGAGACATCGTCGAAGCCAGGGCCTGCGCGGGTGCCGGGGGGTGAGGGCGACGCGGCCCCCACCTCGCCCCGCCGTCGGCGCCCGAATGAGCGCCTCGATACGCGCTCGCCGGGGCGGCTCACGCCTTGCAGTGCGGGCGCGGAATGAGCGTTTGGCCTGTTCCTGGTTCTGTTAAAATTGCTGTTCGTGCTGAAATTTTCAGGGCTGCGGGGATGTTGTTCGCAGCGGCTCTTGTCGCCTGTGGCGGCGGTTCGAGCGGCGGGGGAGCTGGAGAGGGCGGGGGCGTAGAAGGGTACTCGGAGGCTCGGTCGACAGCGGTGTGCGAGGCCGCGTGCGACGTGTTCAGCGCCGCCTGCGCGCCGAAGAACTGCTCGCTCGCGTGCTTCGTGGCGATGGACCAGTACCCGACGGAGGCGTGTTTTGCCGAGTTCGACGCCTACCACGCCTGCCTGGCGGCCCAGGTGCCCGCGCAGCTCGCCTGCGGAGCAGACGAGAACTTCTTCGGTCCGTGGGCGCCGGCGTGCAGGCCCGAGTGGACGGCGTATTGGCAGTGCCGGAGGACCGGAGGCGCGGACTGCGCGGTGGTGGCCACGGACGTCGAGTCCTGCACCTACTTCGGCGACCCTCCGGACTGGGCGACCTGCAAGATAGGAAAGGAACCGCCCCCCGGGTGCGTACCGCTGACGGGCCTCGACTACTGTTGCCCGGAAGGCACGCTGCCGTGACAGCGTGATCAGGGGCTCCGCTTCTCCGCAAGCCATGACGCCTCCCGTGTTATGCACCGCACGTCCTGAGGGGCTGGCTCGTTGCCATGGAGAATGCGATGAAATGGGTTTCTCGTGCGCGCTCGGCCGTGATCGTGACATCCCTGCTGGCGCTGCCCGCGTGCGGCGGCAGCGTCGACGACGAGGGAAAGAGCAAGGAAGAAGGCCCCTCCTGCGGGCTGGTCGCGGCGTGCGGCGGCGATCCGACGGGAACGTGGACGATGGATGGCGCGTGCCTGGATCCCTCGATGGTCGAGGACCTCCACAAGGGGTGTGACGCGGAGAGCGACATCAGCGGCGTGGTGATGAGCGGACGCGCCGAATTCCGGGCCGATAACACCTATGTCACGACCATCACGCAGCAAGGGCCGATCGAGGTGGTGTACCCTGCGGCGTGCCTCGCGGCCGAGGAGACCCCGATCACGTGCGCGCAGCTCAGCGTGAAAATGCAGCGCCTCGCAGCTGGGAAGGAGTCGCCCTTCACCTCGGCGGAGTGTGCTCATGCGGGCGCCGACTGCGCGTGTACATTTGTCTTGGGGCGGATCACGGCGCCGTCGATGGGCACCTGGTCGGTCTCCGGATCCATCTTGACCATCGAGCCCGAGGGCGAGGGCGAGGAGCCCGAGGAGAGCCCGTTCTGCGTGCAGGGATCCTCGTTCACGAGAGGCTTCCCGGTACCGGCGGGGGCGGACGCCTCGGGACCCATCAAGCACTACATGAGGTTCACGAAGGAGTGAGCCGCGGCGAGCCCGCTCGTCCGGGCGCCGCTCAGCGCCTGTCGAGCCCCACGATGCGGTCGAGCAGCGCCCTGTCGAGGCTCGCCTCGACCGCCGTGGCGAGCCGGTCGTACTCCTCGTGCCGGCTCGGTATCGCCGGCTCGCCCGCGGCCCTGGGGAGCCCCCTCCGCTCGCGCAGCGCCGCGAGGAGCGAGCGCCTGAGCCCGTCGTTGTCGAGGATCCCGTGGATCATCGTGCCCACCACGGCGCCGTCCGCCGACACGGCCCCGTCGAGCGCCGCCTCGGCCTTGCCGCCCCTCGACGCGATCGAGAACGCCGCGGCCGCGCCGCCCACCCGCTCCACGCGGCCCATGTGGATCTCGTAGCCGGTGAGCTCTCCCGCGCCCTCGCTCTCGGCCTCTCCAGCGCTCGCCGCGCACGCCGCCCCCAGGAACGAGCCGCCCGCGAGCCGCGCCCTCACCTGCGCCACCGTCTTGGTCCGCTCGAACCGCGTCCACACATCGAGCAGCCCGAGGCCTCGCGCCGCCGGCTCCGCCGACTCGACGCCTTCCGGATCCTCGATCGCCCCGCCGAGCATCTGGCAGCCGCCGCAGATCCCGAGCGTCCAGCCGCCCCGCCGGGCGCGCGCCGCGACCGCTTCGGCGAGGCCGCTCGCGCGCAGCCACGCGAGATCGGCCATCGTGCTCTTCGTCCCGGGGAGCAGCACGAGGTCCGCATTCCCGATCTCGTCCGGCCGCTCGATGAACCGCACCACAACGCCGGGCTCGTGCTCCAGCGGCTCCACGTCGTCGTAATTCGATATGCGCGGCAGCCGGACCACCGCGATGTCGAGCTGCCCCGGGCCCGCCGGCGCCCGGCGCCGCCGGCCCTCCAGCGACACCGAGTCCTCGTCCGCGATGCGCAGCTGCTTCAGGTAAGGCACCACGCCGAGCACCGGGACGCCCGTCCGCGCCGTCAGCATGTCGAGCCCCGGCTCCAGCAGCTTGAGGTCGCCGCGGAACTTGTTGATCACGAACGCGGCCACGCGCGCGCGCTCGTCGGGCTCGAGCAGCGCCATCGTCCCGACCAGCGCCGCGAACACGCCGCCTCGGTCGATGTCGCCGGCGAGCAGCACCGGCGCGTCGGCGACGCGCGCGACGTGCATGTTCACGATGTCGCGGTCCTTCAGGTTGATCTCCGCGGGGCTGCCCGCCCCCTCGATCACCACGACGTCGTGCGCCTCGCGCAGCCGCCCGAGCGAGCGGGCGATGATGTCCTTGAGCTCTCCCCGGTACGCGAAGTAGTCGCGCGCGTGCAGGCTGCCGATCGGCTTGCCGAGCACGATCACCTGGGAGCGCGAGTCGCCCTCGGGCTTGAGCAGCACAGGGTTCATGTCGACCGTCGGCGCGACGCGCGCCGCCTCGGCCTGCACCGCCTGCGCCCTTCCGATCTCGCCGCCGTCCAGGGTCGCGAACGAGTTCAGCGCCATGTTCTGCGACTTGAACGGCGCGACCCGGAGGCCCCGCCGCTGGAAGATGCGGCAGAGCGCCGCGCAGAGCAGGCTCTTGCCGACCGAGGACGCCGTGCCCTGGACCATCACCGTGAGCGCCGTCATCGGAAGAGCTCCTGTCCAAGGGATGCCGCCGCCAGGAGGGCCGCCGCGAGCCCGGCGAAGAGCAGCGCCGCGAGCAGCACGATCCGGCAGGCCTCGTCGATGAGCCCCCGCCGGAGCGGCTCCACGGGGTCGCCGAGGCGGTAGTGGCCGCGCTTCTCGAGCTCGACCCGGAGCAGCCCGGCCATCGCCGCCATGGGCCGGCCGGCGTTCGGGCTCTCGGTGAGGCCGCCGTCGCGCAGGAGCACGGCGAGGCCGCGGCGCGCGTCGGCGCCGCGGAGCCAGCCGGCGGCGAGCAGGAGGAGCGCGGTGAGCCGCGCCGGCACGAAGTTCAGCGCGTCGTCGAGCCGCGCCGAGGCCTTGCCGAGGTACTCGTAGCGGCCGTGGTAGCCGATCATCGCGTCGAGCGTGTTCACCGCGCGGTAGAAGAGCGCGCCAGGGAGCCCGAAGAGGGCGAAATAGAAGAGCGGCGCGACGAAGCTGTCCGACGCGTTCTCCGCGACCGACTCGACCGACGCGGCGACCAGCGCGGGCTCGTCGAGCTCCGACGGGTCGCGGCTGCAGAGGCTGCGCAGCGCGCCGCGGGCCCCGGTGACGTCGCCCGCTTCGAGGGCGTCGCGCACGCCGAAGGCCGCGTCGCGGAGCGCGCGGAGCGCGAAGGTGGGCTTCAGCAAGAGACCTGACAAAGCGAGCGCGAGCACGGGGTGCGGGGCGAGCAGCGCCGCGACGCCGGCGCCGAGCGCGGCGAAGAGGCAGGGGACCGCGAGGGCCATGAGCACGCCGAAGAGGAGCTCCGCGGCGCGGCCGCCCGCGGGCGCGGCGCGCTTCAGGGCCTGGATCGCGGAGCCCATCCACACGACGGGGTGGATGGCGGAAGGGGGCTCGCCGCAGGCGAGGTCGAGCGCGACAGCGACGAGCAGCGCGGCGGCGGCCGTCATCGCGCTTCCTCGCCGCCGCCGACGAGCGCGACAGGGCCGGGGCGCAGGCGGAGGATCGCGCCCATCACGGCCACGTAGAGCTCGCTGGCCGAGCGGCCGAGCCGCTGGTGCGCGCGCCCCGCGAGGTCGCGGAACGCCCGGCCGAGCCGGCTCTCCGGGACCACGCCCATGCCGACCTCGTTCGAGACGAGGACGACGTGCGGCGCCGCCGACTCGACCGCCCCGGCGAGCGCCTCGATGCGCTCCTCGATGGGCCCGAGCGCGCGGCCCTCGGTCTCGTCGCGGAGCAGCAGGTTCGAGAGCCAGAGCGTGAGGCAGTCGACGACGACGACGTCGACGCCGGAGAGCGAGGCAATGCGCTCGGGGAGCGCGACCGGCTCCTCCACGGTGAGGAACGCGCCGCCTCGCTCGAGGACGTGCGCGTCGATGCGCGCCCGCATCTCGTCGTCGAACGGCTCGGCGGTCGCGATGAAGGCGCGGCGCTCGCCGAGCGAGCGCGCGAGGGAGAGCGCGAACGCGCTCTTGCCGGAGCGCACGCCGCCGCCGATGAGGGCGACCCGGCGCGGCGCCGTGCCCGGGCCGCTCATCGCGCGCGCTCCTTCCGGTGCGCCGCGGCGCTCGCGACGAGCCCCTCGGGGACGAGCGGGTTCGAGGCCCAGTGCGCGTGCACGTACGAGGCGAGGACGCTCCCCGCCCGGTACCCCTCGCGCGCGACCTGGCCGCCGCGGCGGCGCCGCACGGAGTAGGCGTGCTCGATCGGCAAGGGCGCCGGTGTGGACGGCGACGGCGGCTGCTCGGTCGGCGCCGGCGCCGCGGCCGGCTCGGCCGGCGCCGGCGCAGCGCGCTGCGACGGGCGGAGCTCGGAGTAGCGGAACTGGTGCCCGCGGAAGCGGAGCCCCGCGCCGCCCAGGATCGTGCGCGCCTGCGTCTCGACCTCCACGTACCCGAGCGCCTGCAGCTTCTCGCACATCGCGGCCTCCGCGGGCACGAGCCCGACCATGGGCTGCGCGCGCCCGTCCAGCGTGCGGATCGCCTCGGTCAGGTACATGAGCCCGCCGCACTCGGCGTAGATCGGGCCCCCACGGCCGGCGAACGCGCGGATCTCGCCGCGGAGCGCGGCGTTCGCGGCCAGGCGCTCCGCGTGCACCTCGGGGTAGCCGCCCCCGAGGTAGAGCGCGTCGACGTCGGGCAAGCGCGCGTCGCGGATCGGCGAGAACCGGATGAGCTCGGCCCCGGCGGCCTCGAGGCGGCGCAGGTTGTCCGCATAGTAGAAGTGGAAGGCCTCGTCGAACGCCACGCCGATGCGCGCCCGGCCGCGCTGCGCGCCGGCGGCGGCGCCGGGCGTCGCGGCTGCGCCAGCGCCGGGCGTCGCGGCGGCGCCGGGTATCGCCGCCGCGCCGGCCGCCGGCAGGGGCGGCGCCGCGCGCGCGATCTCGAGCAGCGCGTCGAGCCCGATCCACGCCTCGGCCTGCGCGCCCCAGTGGTCGAGGCGCTCCTCGGGGAGCGCGGCCTCGTCGGCCGTGCGCAGGCCGAGGTGGCGCTCGGGGAAGCGCTGCGCCTCGTCCCGCGGCAGGCCGCCCACGACCGGAAGCGACCGGTTCACCTGCGCCTGCGCCTGCCGGAGGATGTCGAGGTGGCCGCGGCTGCCGACCTGGTTGCACACGACAGCGGCGACGCGCAGCGCCGGATCGAAGCCCGCGAAGCCCTGGACGAGCGCCGCGACGCTGCGGGCCATCCCGGACGCGTCGATCACGAGCGCGACCGGCGCCTCGAGCCATTTCGCGATCTCGGCGGTCGAGCCCTCCTCCCCTGTCGGGCTCGCCCCGTCGAACAGCCCCATCACCCCCTCGATCAGCGCGACGTCGGCGCCGGCGGTCTCCGCCGCGAACGTCGACAGGACCGCTTCGCGGCCCATCATCCAGCCGTCGAGGTTGTGTGATGTCCCGGCCACGGCGCGGGCGTGGTACGTCGGATCCAGGTAGTCGGGGCCGCACTTGAACAGCGCGACCTGGAGGCCGCGGGCGCGGAGCGCGCGCGCGATCGCCACCGTGGCGGTCGTCTTGCCGACGCCGCTCGCCGTGCCGGCGACGACGAGCCGGGGGATGGCCCGGGACATCAGAAATCGACTCCGATCTGGGCCTTTTGCCCCTGCTCGAACGGGTGCTTCACCGATCTCATCTCCGTCACGAGATCGGCGAGCGCGAGGAGCGCGTCGGGCGCGTTCCTGCCGGTGATCACGACGTGCACGTGCGCGGGCCTCGCGCGCAGCGCCGCGAGCAGCTCGTCCTCGGCGATGAAGCCGTAATGGAGAGCGTACGTGATCTCGTCGAGCACCACGATGTCCTGCTCGCCGCCCGCGATGAGCGCCGCGGCCTCCTGGAAGGCCGCGCGCGCCGCGGCCTTGTCGCGCGAGAGATCGTCGCTCTCCCAGGTGAAGCCGCGCCCCATGACGAGGAACGTCAGGTTGGGGAGCGTCTCGGCGAACAGCCGCTCTCCCGTCTTCCACTTGCCCTTGATGAACTGCACGACCGCGACGCGCATGCCCCGGCCGAGCGCGCGGAACACCATGCCGAGCGCGGCCGTCGTCTTGCCCTTGCCGTGGCCCGTATAGACGATGACGAGCCCTTTTCTACCTGCCGTCGCCGCGCCCGCGCCGGCGCTCTCCTCCGCGCTCACGAGCCCTCCTCGGTCGTGCCAGGGACGAGGAGCTTCTTCTCGGCCTTGCGGAAGCGGTGGCTGAAATCCGGATCATAGAGCCGCGAGTCGGCGAAATCCGTGGACGTGAGCACCCGGCCGACCAGGATCATCGACTGGCTCTTGATGCCCTCGGCCCGCACCTTGTCCCGGATGTCGGCGAGCGTGCCTCTCACGATCTTCTGATCGGGGCAGCTCGCCTTGTGCACCACCGCGACCGGGCAATCGGCGCCGTAGGCCGGGATGAGCGCCGCGGCCACGTCCTTGAGCAGGGTGATGCTCAGGAACAGGCACAGGGTCGCCTGATGGCGGGCGAGCTCCTCGAGCCGCTCGGCGGGCGGCACCGGCGTGCGCCCCTCGGCGCGCGTCAGGATGACGGTCTGCGAGAGCTCGGGCAGCGTGAGCTCGCGCCCGAGCGCCGCGGCCGCCGCGGTGAAGGACGAGACGCCGGGGATGATCTCGTACGGGATCCCGAGCGCATCCATCCGGCGCATCTGCTCGGCCGTCGACCCGAAGAGGACGGGATCGCCCGTGTGGACGCGCGCCACGTCGTGCCCTGCGTCCCTGGCCTCGACGAAGACCTCGACGATCTGGTCGAGGGTCATGCCGGCGGAGTCGATGACCCGGGCGTCCGGCCGCGCGGACGCCACGATCTCCCGGGGGACGAGCGAGCCCGTGTACATGACGACCGGGCAGCGAGCGACGAGCTCGGCGCCGCGCACCGTGATGAGCCCGGGATCGCCCGGGCCCGCGCCGATGATGTAGACGCGCATGAGGGTTCTTTCCTTGCTTCGTGCGCCGGCGATCCCGGAAGGGACCGCGGGCGCGCGGCGCGAAGCTAGAGCGATCGCGCAGCGGACGCCAGGGGGTGGGGCAGAGCCGCCGAGGCGGAGCCTCGAGAAAACTGATCGGAGCGTGGTCGGCGCCTGCCAACTCCGCAAAGATGGTGCTCTGGAGCGTGCAGGAAGGCTCCGCGCGTTGCCCAAGCTCGAGGTGACGTTGCACGGGCGAAGGCTTACGGTGGCCGACGGGGCAACCGCAGAGGCTTTGCGTATGCAAACCGAGGCCGGACCGGCGCGCGAAGGACCTCGGGTAAGGCGGACGCGATGCTTGACGCCATGGCGTTGGTGGGCGAGGCTCGGCTGCCGGTCGTCCGAGCCCCCTGCGGCCTTAAGGAAGGCCAGGGGCGAGTTCCGGGGGGAGCTCACAGCGTACCCCTACGCCTCGTCAGTCTTTGCTCAGGAGCATGCAATGAAAGCAAACGCCGTTTCGCTGCTCGCGTAATTTGAGAAGAAGATGCGGCTCGAGGTGCCGCTCTTTCAGCGCCAATATGTCTGGAGCCGCGAGCAGCAGTGGGAGCCACTCTGGGAGGATATTGAGCGCAAATTTATCGAGTATCTGAATGGTCGTAAGGATGCGCCAGTTCACTTCCTTGGTGCAATGGTCCTCGATCAGAAGAGCACTCCTGCTACTCATGTCGAGAAAAGGCAAGTTGTCGACGGTCAGCAACGCCTTACAACGCTTCAAATCTTCCTTTCTTCGCTCCGTGACTTCTGCCGTGAGCGTGGCTGCGAGGAGCTGGCGAAGGAACTGGATGGCTACACTCTGAATAGAGGTATGATGGCCAATCCCGATGTCGATAAGTTCAAGGTGTGGCCGACGCAGCTCGATCGCGACCAGTTTCGCGATGCGGTTGGTCTTGGTTCGCGCGCCGAGATCGAGACTAAACATCCTTTGCGTCGTCAAAGATATGCTCGCAAGCACGACCCTCGGCCCAGGATGATCGAGGCATACCTGTTCTTCAGCGATCGGATCCGAGAATTCTTCTTGGGAACGGAAGCGGAAAAGCCATTGGCGGCGGAGCAGCCGCTCGCCGCACGAATCGAGGAAGCTTTCCAGGCGCTCAAGAGCGCGTTGCAAGTCGTCGCGATTGACCTGGAGAAGGACGACGATGCCCAAATGATCTTTGAAACCCTGAACGCTCGTGGTGAGCCGTTGCTTCCGGCTGACCTGTTGCGTAACTATATCTTTCTGAGGGCTGCCAGGCTCAACGAGTCGCAAGAGGATCTTTACGAAAAGTATTGGGCAGGCTTTGACGACGACTTCTGGCGACAGGAGGTACGCCAAGGGCGCTTGATCCGCCCACGAAGTGACCTCTTCATGCAGCATTTTCTGGCGAGTCGGCAGATGGTGGACATCCCCATCAAGCACCTCTTCGTGGAGTACAAGTTCTGGATTGAGAGAGCGCGGCCGTTCGACAGCGTAACGGAGGAGCTCGCTGCGCTCTCGAGGCAGCGCGAACACTTCCGGCGTCTCCTCGCGCCTACGCGAGGAGACGCCGTCTTCGGCTTGGCGACCTTCCTCGAATCCTTCGATATTCGGACTGGTTATCCTCTGTTGCTGTTTCTTCTTGACGCAAATTTGAATGAGGACCAATGGAGGTCGATTTCGGCGATTCTGGAATCTTACCTTTTGCGAAGAGCCGTGCTTGGGTGGACCACCAAGTCGTATAACCGCATTTTTCTCAATCTCGCGAGGGTCTTGCGAACGGCGGGTACATCTTCAGAGATCCTCCGCGTAACTCTCTCTGGTCTCTCTGGCGAGAGCTCGGCGTGGCCCACTGACGCTCAATTCTCAGAGGCGTGGCTGAACGGGAACGCCTACGAGCTCACCAATCCTAAGGTTGTTCATATTCTGCGACGTGTCGGCGAAGAGCACCTGACGAAGCTCAGTGAGCGAATCACGATTGATAGTCCGCTCACCGTCGAGCACATCATGCCCCAAAGTTGGCTCGAAAAGTGGACGCTTCCGAGCGGCGAAAAGGGTTTGCCAGGCACGGAACTATGGGAAGCGAAGCCCGACGACCCGAAGGCTGTTGCAACCAAGCGTCGCAACGATCTCGTTCAGACTTTCGGGAATCTAACGCTGGTCACCCAGGCGCTAAATTCAACCGTGTCGAATTCCGCGTGGACAACGAAAAAGCCTGCACTCATGAGTGCATCATTGCTACCGATCAACCAGCAGCTTCACGAGCACGATACCTGGGACGAGGAGGCGATCCAGAAGCGTGGGAAGGACCTCCTCAATAAGGCGCTCAAGCTTTGGTCCGGACCAAGCTTGTAAACTGCGCCGTGCCGCCCGACAACCGGCGGGTGCTGACGCTGCGCCGAGCCTCGCTCCACTCGACGCCCCGCGGCGCCACGCGCCGCGTCCACCCTTTTCGCCGCCGCGCTTCAGTGGGGCCTCGGCCCACCGCCAGGTCCCGTGCATGCGCGGGCGTAACCATCGAAAAGAGGGACAGCGCCTGGCGGGTTGTCAGATGGGCAGGACCGGGTACCATGAGCCGCATGGCGTCCTACATTTCCGCAGCTGAGGCCACGCAGACGTTTCCGGACGTACTCGAGCGCGTCCGTTCGCATGGGGACGTGTTTGTCGTCGAGTGCGAAGGTGAACCGATCTGCCGGATCGAACCCATCGTTCCCGCGCGGCGGACGGTGCGGGACCTCGTTCGACTGCTGCAATCCGCGCCGCGCCCGGACGATGATTACCTCGACGCCGTCGAGGAGGTCGCACGGAACCAGCCGATGCTGCCGGAGACCCCGTGGGAGCGCTGATCGACTCCAGCGTGCTCATCGCGGCCGAGCGGGGGAAGCTGGACCTCGAGCGCGTGCTTCGTGATCACGGGGACGAACCGGTGGCCATCGCGACGATCACCGCATCGGAGCTCTTGCATGGGGTTCACCGAGCGGTGGAAGCTTCGCAGCGCGCCCGGCGAGAGGCGTTCGTCGAGCGGCTGCTCGCCGACTTGTCTTTGGTTCCCTTCGATCTCGTGGTTGCACGCGTGCACGCTCGCCTTTCTGCTGAGCTTGCGGCGAAGGGCTCGCCTGTCGGTGCGCACGACCTCTTGATTGCGGCGACGGCGCTCGCAGTCGGGTATGATGTGGCAACCCGAGACGACCGCAGCTTCCCACGAATACCGGGGCTGAGGGTACTCCACTGGTGAGCGCCCTGCACACGCCAATGAATCCAGTGCTCCCGTCGCTCACGAGAGACGAATACTTGGGTGCGCTTCGTGCGCCGGCGATCGCGGAAGGGACCGCCGGCGCGCGAAATTAGAGCGGTCCCGAAGCGGGCGCCAGCGTTCATGGTGGAGCCCGTGCGCTCGGCGCGGAGGCCCGAGAGACACATCGCAGGCCCGAGGACACGAACCTGCGGTGTGTGCCGGAAGGCTCCCGTCTTCTCGCTGGGACACGCTGGTCCGGGGCCTTGCTTCAGGGCATGCGCCTGTGATGCGATGGGAGGTCGCACCCCTCTTCAAGGAATGGCCATGGACCAGAAGAACACCGGCTCTCAACCCTCGGCGCCCATCCTGTGCGCGGCCGCCCTCTTCGAGCCGACGCTCCCGGCCGCGTGGGGACCCACGCTCGATGTGCTCGCCGACATCGAGGAGCTGCAGGACGCGACGAAGGGCAGCCGCGAGGAGCGGGAGGCGAGGGGGCGCGATCTTCGCGAGCGGCTGATGCGCGGCATCGACGCCCTGAGCGAGCCGACCCCGGACGAGTTCCACGCGGCGAGCGCGTCGTTCCGGGCCTGGTTCACCGAGGCGGTGCTGCTCTGGCTCCGGTTCGCCGGCAGCAGCTCCGCGCCGCTCATCGATACGGTCGCGTCGCGCCCGCTCCTCGATTTCCCGCTCGATCTGCCGGAGGGCAGCGAGGGGATCCCGCGCGTCCGGCGGGCGCTGCGGGAGGCGCTCGGGTGGGAGGAGGCGGAGCTCGCGCAGGTCGAGGCCGCGATGGATCATATGACCGCCAACCTCGCGGTGAAGCACGCGATCACGAAGGCGATCGCCGCGCAGCTCGCCGCGAAGGGGGGCGCGTCGCCCGCCGCGTGCGCCGAGCTCATGAGCGCGATCTACGGCCCGTTGCCGTGGCGCCCGGGCGACGTGGATCTGCTCATGACGTCGACCGCGATCTTCCTGTGCATCCGCGCGTCGGCGCCGGCGACCGGCTCGCCCGGCGCGGCGGGCTCCGGCGAGGCGCCGCGGCTCGAGGTGCCCGGCTGGGACGAGCGCCCCGAGGAGGAGCGGCGCGCCATCTCGGCCTTCATCGCCCGATGCGACGACACGAACACCGCGGCGACGGCGCGGTTTCCCGCGTTCGGCTACTTCGACCGCGCGGCCATCGATCCGGCGCTCGCGCGCTCCCTCGCGGACGCGGCCTCGGTCCCGACGGACGTCGTCACACAGACCCTCGCCACCATGGTGATGGTCCTCCGGACGCCGGAGGTCGAGGACTACGTGGTTCATGACGCCTGGGGCCATGCGTGGCAGGAGGCGCTGGCCGAGTTCGAGTGGGAGTACGCGGTGCTGCCGCGGCTCGAGGAGCCCCTCGCGCTCGACACCGTGTTTCCCGGCGCGGTCGGCCCCGGCATCGCCTCGGCGTTCGTCGAGCGCGGGGGCCGCACCGAGCTCGACGAGGCGGCGCTGCTCCGCTTCGCCGAAGCCGACGTCAGGGCGCGGATCCAGGTGGCCGCGAGCAACGGCATCGCCGAGATGCTCGCCGATTTCATGGAGAGCAAGTACGCCTGGCACAGGCCCTCCCTGAAGCTGCCGGACGCGTCGCTCCTCCCCATCACGGGGCTCAAGCTCGATCTGACGGTGGGCGACGTTCGCCGCCAGGTCGCCCGATGGTCGGCGCCGTACCGCGCGCTGGCCGAGGACGAGGGGGCGCGCGCCCGCCTCGTCGACGCGCTCTCGCCGCGCGTTCCGGCCGCGGGGCTCAAGGAGGCGGTGGATCAGGCGGGCGCGCTGCTGTGGCGCGAGTTTGCGACGGCGTTCGACGACACGCTGCGGCCGGTGGCTGCGAAGGGCGGAGGGATCCGCGCGAGCGCGTGCCGCCGGATGGTGCTGCAGCTCGCGCAGATCGCCGCGGTGCTCGAGCGGACGCTCGCCGCGTCGTGCGCGGGCGGGCCGCGGAGCGGGTCGCGGAGCGGGCCGCAGACGGAGCTCGCCTGGCGCGATCCGGCGCTGTGCGTGGACCTGCTCCTGGTGACGATCGCCCGGTTCTACGAGCACGATCGGCAGAGGAACTTCTGGCACCTCGACCAGGTCCTCTCGACCGGGTTCGTGGAGGCATGCGGCCGGCTCCGGGCCGCCATGGCGAACGCCGAGCCGCCCTGAGTCTGCCCTCCGGAGATGGCGTATACTCCCGCCGATGTCCGGCGCCCAGCGCGACGTATTCCGGCTCTGCGGGACCACGATCGACGGCAAATACCGTGTCCTCTCCGCCGTCGGCGCCGGCGGGTTCGGCGTCGTCTATCGCGGCGTGCACGAGGGGTTCGACGCGCCCGTCGCGATCAAGTGCCTCAAGCTGCCCGACGAGCTCTCGCCCGAGGCGCAGCAGGATTTCATCCGACGGCTGCGCGACGAGGGGCGGCTCCTGCTCCAGCTCTCGCGCCTCTCGCCCGGCATCGTCCAGGCGCTCGACATCGGCGTCTTCACGACCCAGGAGGGCGCTCGTGTGCCCTATCTCGTGCTCGAGTGGCTGGACGGCGAGACGCTCGCCAGCCACCTCGAGCGCCTGCGCGCCGGAGGCGGCGGCGCCCTGTCCCGTCGCGAGGCGATCCTCCTGCTCGACCCCGCGGTGCGCGCCCTCGCGGTGGCGCACGAGCAGAACATCGCGCACCGCGACGTCAAGCCGGAGAACCTCTTCCTCGCCGACGCGGGGGGCGCGAGGACGCTCAAGGTCCTCGATTTCGGCATCGCCAAGATCATCGGCGATCAGCGCTCGCGCACCGCGGCGCTCGCGAGCACCGCGGAGGGGCCCTCGGTGTTCACGCCCCGCTACGGCGCTCCGGAGCAGTTCGACAGACAGCGCGGCGCGACGGGGCCATGGACCGATGTCTTCGCGCTCGCGCTCGTCTTCGTGGAGCTCGTGACGGGCGCTCGGGCGCTGGCGGGGGAGGGGATCGTCGAGCTCTATTCGGTGGTCGTCGATCCTGCGCTGCGCCCCACGCTGCGAGCGCGCGGCGTCTCGGCGCCGGACGCTGTCGAGCGCGTGCTCTCGCGGGCGCTCAGCGTCTCACCGCGCGACCGGTACCCCGACGCCGGCGCGTTCTGGCGCGCGTTGATCGCCGCCGAGGGGCTCGAGGGCGAGTTGCCGAGCCTCCCGCCGCGCTCACTGCACGCGGCGCGAGAGGCCGAGACCCGGGTCGAGAGCGCGAACGCGCGGGGCGGCCCTGCGCCAGGCGCCGAGCACGCGGGCACGCCCGGGGGGATCGGCTTCGAGCCGACCGTGCCGCACCGGACCGACCCGGCGTCGCTGCGCCCCGATGGCGCGCCGCCCGCGCCGGCCGGTGCGGAGCCTGCGCCGCGGCCGGATCACGGGGCCGCGTCGGGTGAGGCCGTCGTGGTGCGGACCGCACGCGACGAGCGCGCGCGCCCGGGCCGGCGCGGGCTCGTCGCGCTCGCGCTGGCGGCCTCGGCGGTCGCCGGCGCCGCGGTCGCGGTGCTCCGGCGTCCCCCGGAGCCGCCGCCCCGGCCGATCAGCGCGGCAGTCGCCGCCCCGGAGCCGCCGCGCCCCGCCTCGAGCAATCCGGAGGCCGCGGCGCTCTACCAGGAGGCGCTGCAGGCCTACCGTGACGGCGCGCCGGACGTGGCCTCGCGCACGATGGAGCGCGCCGTGGCGCTGGATCGCGGCCTCGGCGCCGGACACCTGCGCGTGGCGATCTGGACGTTTCGGCAGAGGCCGGCCGTGGCGCGCGAGCACTTCCAGCTCGCGCTCCGGCACCGGGCCGCCCTCGGCGAGCGCGACATGGCGCTGCTCGACGCGGCCGAGCCGTACGTGCGCCAGCCCTCCGACGCCGTGGCGTGGGAGCGGCGGCTCGAGGCTGCGGCCTCGAGGTTCCCGGCCGATCCGGAGCTCCTCGTGTACCTGGGCGCGGCGAGGTTCGCGCAGCTCCGGTTCGACGCCGCCATCGAGGCCTACGATCGGGCGCTCGCCCTGGACCGGGGCCACGTGCTCGCGTGGGGGTCCAAGGGAGAGTCGCTCGGGATGAAGGGGGATGTCGCGGCGGAGCTCGCCGCCTACCAGGCCTGCGCCGAGACGGCTCCCGGCGCGACGCTCTGCCTCGCGAACCGGGTGCGCCTCCTCCATCGCCAGGGCGATTGCCGGCAGGTGGAGGAGCACGCGCGCCGCTGGCTCTCGATCGATCCGAAGGCGGCGCCGGCGCACCGGCACCTGGCGCTGGCGCTCCACGCGCGGGGCGCGCCGCGCGAGAGCGTGCTCGTGGCCCTGGAGCAGGGGTGGGCGGCGGTCCCCGAGGGCGAGCGGAGGGCGAAGGAGCTGCTCGATCGGATCTCGCTCGCGGTCATGGACGGCGACTTCGAGCTGGCGGTGGAGCACGCCCGCGCATGGCAGCGCGAGGTCGCCGGCAGGAACGATCAGGACGCGCACGCGAGCCCGGCCCTCAGGCTGGCGGAGCTCTACCGTGAGATGGGTTTGCCGCGGGATGCCGGGCGTGTGGCGGACGATTTCCTCCGCCGGATGAGCGCCTGGTCCGAGCCGGCGACGACGGCCGACTGGACCATCGCGTTCTTGCCGTACAGCTTCCGGGCAGCGTCGATGACACAGGAGGCGTACGACGCGGCGCGCTCCGCGTGGGTGGAGCGGGTCCAGTCGAAGTGGCGCGCCGCGGCGCAGGAGATCAAGCCGGAGCACCGCTGGCTGCTCTGGACCGAGGCGTACGCCGCCGGCGTGGAGACCGCGGCCGACGCGGCGGCGGCGTTCGAGACGATGCCGCTCGACCAGCCGCTCCCGTCGGAGAGCGGCCGGTGGCTCCTGCTCGATCTGCACATCGGCAAGGTGTACGCGCTCGCGGGGAAGGGGCAGGAGGCGATCGGGCCGCTGACGCGCGTGGCGCGCTCGTGCGCGGCCCTGGCCGACCCGTTCTCGACCACGGAGGCGCGGCTTTACCTGGGCATGGCCCTGGAGGCGACAGGTGATCTGCACGGCGCCGCGGGGGCGTACGAGGCTGTCCTCGAGCGCTGGGGCAAGGCGCGCCCGCGATCCATCTCCGCGGAGCAGGCGCGAGCGAGGCTCGGCGCGCTGCGGGCGCGGCGTTAGCTCCGCCCGCCAGGGAGCGGAGAGAGAATTCAACGCGAAAGCGCAAAGGCGCAAAAAAGAATAGATTTGTATACCGTTGCGCCTGTGCGCTCTTGGCGGCTTTGCGTTGAATTCTCTCTCCGCTCGCGGATCCCTGGTGGGCTTCGTGACGCGCGGAATTCGCCGTCCACGGTCATGTCCAGAGCTCGCGCTCGTCAGGGCGCCAGCTTGCCGGGGACCTCGCCGCCGACGAGCGCCGCAACGGCGGCTGCCGGTTGCCCCACTGGCCGGCGCCCACCAGGTAGGTCGCCACGCGATCGGCCCCGGTATGGCCGCCCGCGCGGAAGTCGCCGTCTCCGTTGAGGTCCACGTCGACGCGCGCCCCGATCGCGTCGCGATCTTCCCTCACGTTCGCGTCGGTCGCATTGCCGTGGCGATCGGTGAGCACGCCGTAGATCAGCCGCCACGCCCGCTCGCCCTGACGACGTCCGGGGTGCATTCGAGGCAGACGAGCCTTGAAGTGACTCCTCGACACGCACGTCGCAATCTGGTTCGCCGCCGACCCAACCGCTTACGGCGGGAGGTCGTCGATGCGGTCCAGGATCCCGGTGCGCAGGTACTGATTTCGGTCGCATCCTGGTGGGAGCTTGCGATCAAGCACGCCATCGGACGGCTGGAAGGCAGCCTCCCGCCGGAGCAGCTTCGGAGTTGGTGGCTTGGCTATCCGACGGTGCGGGAGCTGGCCATCGAAGCGGCGCACGTCTGGATGGCGACTTCGCGTGTCAGGGCGCGCCCGTCGCCCGCCCGCCTTGACGCCGCGTCGCTTCCTCCCGATCCTGGGCGAGAGGCCACGGTGATGACCCTACAGCACGACGCCCTCCCGAGGTCCGTCGGGCGGATCCGCGCGACGCTCGATCGAGGGGGCTCGGTTTACGGCACGGGGTTCCTTGTGACGCCGACGCGCGTCCTCACATGTGCCCATTGCCTGCGAGGGCCAGCGGGCGAGAAGGCTGCGCAGGGGAACATCTCCTTCACCCAGGCGCGAGACGCGTCGGAGGTCCCGTTCCAGGTCGTCTTCGAGCGCTTCGATCCGGACGTCGGCCTCGACATCGCGGTTCTCGAGCTTGCGCGCCAGGTCGAAGGGACCGCATGCCTCCCGCTCTCGGGGGAGGATCTCGCCGAGCGCCCCGACTGGCGGAGCTTCGGCCACCCGCTCTCCATCGAGCGGGCGCCGCTCTGGCTGGGCGGCACGGTCGACGGGTCGATCGCCCGGCGCGCCGCGGGCACCGACGGCTGGCTGCTCTCGCTCCACGTCGACGGGGACCCGGCTCCACTCGAGGGGATGTCCGGCGCGCCCGTCCTCACCGAGCGAGGGGTCGTCGGCGTGGTCAGTCACCAGCTCTACAGGCGCGTCGCGCCGGACGGCGGCGGCAAGCCCTCGGTGAGCCCGGCGTTCGCGAAGGCGTTCGCGGTGCCGACCCGGCTCCTCCAGTCGATACCCTCGTTCCTCCGCTCGATCGCGGGCTCGTCGCGCGTGTTCCTCGCCTACCGTCGCAAAGAGCCGGAGGCCACGTTCGTCGCGGAGCTCCAGCGCGCGCTCCAGGGCGCGGGGCACGAGGCGTTCGTCGATCTCGACATCAAGGTCGGAGAGGACTGGGCCCGGCGCATCCAGACCACGCTGGAGCGGGCCGACGTGTTCGTCCCCGTCCTCACGCCCGAGTCGCTGGAGAGCCAGATGCTCCTGCAAGAGGTGCGCATCGCGTACGCCCGATGGCGGCAGACCGGACGACCGATCCTGCTCCCTGTGCGTGACCCGGCGCTGGAAGCGCTGCCCTTCGAGTTCGATACCTACCTCGGGCGGCTCCAGTACGCGCCATGGCGCGGCGAGCAGGACACGCCCGGCGCTGTCCGCGCCATCATGGCGGCGATCGGCCACCAGGCCGTCGAGCCCGGCGCCCCCCAGGCACCGGCCGCGCCTCCGTCGCTCCCGCAAGCCGACTTCCAGCGCATCCGGATGAGCGCGGGGGCCCTCCCGCCTGGCGATCTCTTCTATCTGGAGCGGCCCGTGGACGCCGACGCGTACGATCGCATGGGCTCGGAGACATTCGTGCTCACGATGTTGAGCCCGTCCGGCTTCGGTAAAACGAGCCTCGCCCTGCGCCTGCGCCAGCGCTGCGAGGACGAGGGGCGCCCGGTGCTGCTGATCAATTTTCGCTCGTTCGGACGGCTGCCGAAGGACGACGGAGAGAACCGCGGGTACGTGACGTTCCTGAACGACCTCGCGCGCGTCTTCTGCAAAGGGCTGAAGCTCCCGCTCCCGACGCAGCCGCTCGAGAGCCCGCCGGATTTCGAGGAGGTCCTGATGATGGCCCTCGAGGACATGCCCCGGCTGGTCCTCATCCTGGACGGGGTGGACCGCGTGATCGAGCGCCCCTATGCCGAGGAGTTCTTCTCGTCGATCCGCTCCTGGATCGACGACGTCCGCCTGAGCTGCAGCTTCGTGCTGTGCATCGCGACCGAGCCGTCCGACCTCATGACGGACATCAAGCGGTCGCCGTTCAACATCGACAAGGGGCCGATCGAGCTCGATACGTTCGCGCCTGGTGACATCGCGATCGTCGCGGAGCGGGCGAGCTTCAGGCTGGGCGCGGCCCAGGTCGATCTGCTCCATCAAGCCACGGGCGGGCACCCCGCCCTCACCCGCCAGGCCCTGGCGTACGTGCTCGCCCCCGGGAAAGGCAAGCCCTCGGCGCCGCCGACGCCGGCCGAGATCCGCGACCGCGTCGCCTTTCTTCACGAGCAGTGCGGCTCCTTGACTGGCCCCTTCTCCATGAGCCTCAAGGCCCTGCTGAGTCGAATCGAGAGCATCCCGCCGCAGCTCCCGGACCAACCGAAGCTCGTCTCCGTGATGCGCAAGATCGTCCACAACAGGACGCTCTCCCCGGCGGAAGCGAGGGCCGCCGCCGCGCTGGTGACGCTCGGGCTCGTGCGCGCCGAGGGCCGTCCAACGCCGCGCTTCGTCGCGCTGAACCTCGCCTACGCGCAGTTCTTCGGCGCCCTCACGTGAGCCCGCCGGACGACATCCGTCAGCTGCAACCCATCAAGGTCGGGGGGACGGTCCCCGACCTCGCGATCTACATCACGCGACCCGAGGACGCGGAGGTCCATGACCTCCTCGCGGCCGGCACGTATTGCAACATCCTCACGTCGCGCCAGATGGGGAAATCGAGCCTCGTCCATCGGGTCATGCAGCGCCTCCAGGCGGCGGGCATCCGGGTGGTGTCGGTCGACCTGAGCGCGCTCGGCGGAAACCAGCTGAAGGACGGGACAGCGTGGTACCGAGCTCTGCTCCTCAAGATGGCGCTGAGCATGGGCGCGAGCCGACCCTTCAAGGCGTGGTGGTCCGAGCGGCCGGCGGAGGAGGCCATGGGCGCTCGATTCCAGGCGTTCGTCGAGGCGTTCTTCCTGGCGGATCCGACATCGATCGTCGTTGTCTTCGACGAGGTCGACGTCACGCAAGGCCTCGGCTTCACAGACGACCTCTTCCTCACCATCCGCTCCCTCCACAACGAGCGCGCCTCGCGGCCGGAGCTCGACCGGCTGACCTTCTGCCTGGTCGGGGTCCTCACCGCGGACGAGCTCATCAAGCGCTCGACCAGCACGCCGTACAACGTGGGCAGCACCATCCGCCTCACCGATTTCTCGCGCGAGCGGTGCGACCTGACGCCGCTCGATGCCTACCTCGCCGGCCACGGGCTCCCGGGCCCGGCGGTCGTCGACGAGATCCTCGCCTGGACGTCGGGACAGCCGTTCCTCACGATCGCGCTGTGCGAGAAGGCCGCGCGGGCGCGCAGCGCCGACGTCGAGGCCTTCGCGCTCGCGGAGATCAACGACCCGACCACGTTCAAGGTCCACTTCAACCGGATCGAGCAGATCGTCCGGGAGCGCATCGCCGGATCCTCGCACGCGCGCTCGCGCTACCTCACCATGCTCAAGCGCAAGAGCGTGCCCGGCGTGCCCGAGCGCGACGAGGAGGCCCTGCTCCTCGCCGGCCTGGTCCACCGGAACGCCGATGGCAGCCTCCGGCTGCGCAACCGCATCTACGGGCTGCGGTTCGACGAGCGCTGGGTCCGGGAGATCCTGCCCGCGCCGCCCGTGCCGCGGTGGGTCTGGGGCCTGCTCGCCGCGGTCGTCGTCGCGGGCGCCGGGACGGGCGGGGTCATGTGGAAGCGCAACAGGGATCGAACGGCGCAGGAGGCGATCGAGCGCCAGGAGAAGGCGCGGCGGGGCGCCGAGGAGATCCAGAACGCCACGGACGACGACAAGGCTTCGGCGACCTGGAGCAGCCTCCAGGCCGACGGGCTCGCCGGCGACGGCTCGCCCGCGCGCGAGGCGGCGCGCGCCTACTGGGATCGACGCGGGAGAGAGCTCGACGATCTCGCCGACCAGCTCGGCGCCGCGGCGTGCTCCGAGGAGGCGGCTGTTGTCCGGGCGTTCGCCGCCGCGCGCCGTGGGGCCGACCGTGCGCCCGCCGTGCCGGAGCCGGACATTGCGGCCACGCTCTGGCTCCCCGCGCAGCTCAACGAGGGCACGGAGGAGAAGCGCTGCAAGGAGCGGCGCGCGGAGGCCTGCGATCGGCTGGAGCTCTCGGATGGCACGCTGACGGCTTCGTGCTCGGGGAAGCTCGTCGTTTTTCGCCCGGACCGCGCGCCGACATCAATCGCCGGATCCGGGACCCGGCGCGTGCAGATCCGGCCTGAGGGGAGCTGGTCGATCGGCGCCGTGGACGACGCGCTGGTGATCAACCGACGCGAAGGCGCGGTGACGCTGCCGGTGTGCCTTGCGCAGAGAGCCCGGGACGCGCACCCGTCGCCATACGTCATCAGCTTGGAGATCAAGCCGTCCGGCGATGGCGCGATGATCGCTTACGTCTGCTCCGACGGGACCTACGGGCGGCGGTCGATCGCCCGCCTCGACGCCTGGTTCGAGGGGCTGACCAAAGGAAACAAGTCGCCTCCGGTGGACGGAGGTTATGGCGCCCGCGCGGCGGCGTGGCTCGGCGACCAGCTGCTCATCGCCACGGCCGGCCGCGCGGGCGGCGTGAAGGTGAACGGCGGCCCGGGGCTCCGCCTCCCGTTCGTTCATGCGCTCGCGAGCTTCGCGGGGAATCCGCGCCTCGTCGCGTTCGGAACGGGGAGCTTCGTCGAACGAGCAACCGTGACCGCGCCCATCCTCGGGGTGCTGGCGCGCTCGGGTGATCAGGTGGCCATCCAGCAGCAGTGGCCCCTGACCTTCTGCAACGCGCCGTCGTGCGTCGTTCGGGCGGTGGCGGGCGCCGACGAGGATCATCTCGCGGGTCTGCTGGTCGACGCGGTCGATGGCCCGAGCCCATCTCGGACCTGGCTGGTGCTCGTGCGGGAGGGCCAGCCCGACGTGACGCTCCTGGACGAGAGCCCGGCCGATGTGGCGGTCGGAGCCTGGCAGACGCAGGTCGTGGCCGCGGTCCCGCTCGTCGGGAGGATGAGGCTGCACGCGTGGGAGCGCTCGACCGATCGATCGTGGGAGGCGGCCCAGCGCCGCTTCGGCCTGACGATCCGTTACGGAAAGACCGCGCGCATCGAGCGGTTCGACGAGGTGGGGCCCCAGCGCGTCCGGCGCTTCGAGGACGTGTTTCCGGAGCGATGAGCCCTCATTGCTCCCGAGCCAACCAGTTGACCCCCAACCCGACGAACGGACGCACGGCGCCGCCCTGCGGCACGCGCTCGTCGTCGCGGATGGACGTGAACTGCGGGAAGCGCGCGAGCCCGCCGCGGGCGCGGAGCTGAAGAAAGAACTTGTCGTCCATCGTCGGAATGGAAACGTTCACGTCGAGGTAGCCGCCGGCGCTGGAGGCAGAGGCCGTGTAGTACCCGGTCACGAAGCCGGCGAGATCCAGGCGCACGCTCGGCGCAGCGTTGACCGAGGCCCCGAGCTCCAGGCCGGCACCCGCGAGGCCGAAGTAGCCGCGAGGCCGGCCCGACGCGCTCTGCGCCGGCAGGACGGCGATGTCGATCGGACGCAACGCGAACTTTACGCCGAACAATTCCGTCGGAAATACCACAAACCCCAGTTCGGCCCACTGCACGAGCCCCGGCCGCCCCTGGACGGTCAGGGCCGTCGCTCCGCCGAAGCTGATGTCTAGCGTCGTCTCGAACTCGTAGGGATCCGCGATGCTATCGAGGTAGAGGAATGCGCTTCCTGGGCGCGAGCCCTGCCGACGGCGCACGCACGCGAGCCACGAGAGGCTGGCGGCGCCCTGTTGGCACTGCGCGTCGAGCGTGGCGAGCGCGTCTGCGTCCGACGAGGGCATCGCCGCGCAAGAGGCGATGTCGCCCTTCCGGCAGCCGGCCCTGAGGAGCTCCAGGACCTTCGCGCCCGACGGGTTCACGTGGTCCTTGTGGACGCGCAGGTAGGCTTCGCTTGCACAATACTCGCCGCCGTAGCCGATCTCGCGATCGAGGCACTTTTTCGTCATCGACTCGCGAATCGATTTGCGATTCGCGTCGCCCTCCTTTTCTCTGGAGCGTAGATCGAGCCACACCTCCCACCGGGCCAGCTCCTCGGCGCTCTGCATGGACTTCTCCGCCTTGCCGGTCCTCCCGTGTTGGCGCCCGACGTGCTGCTCCGGCACGCGCCGGGTAAAACCGCGGTCTGCGAAGACCCAGATGTCGTCGACATCCCTCGGCCGCACAGGCACCTCGACGGACTTCGATCCGACGGGGGCCTCACCGCTCCACAGCACCCGCGTTTCACGATTCACCAGCTGGATGAACAGGCCATCGAGCGGGTGCTTCTTCTCCCCGTTGCGAATGGTGACCGACGTCGCCGGTTCGAGGCAGATGGGCGCATCCAGGTCGGGGCCGCCCGGCGCCCCCACCGTCACGGTGATCTCCTTCTTTTTGAACTCGTCCGCCGACACAACCAACCTGTGATCGCCCTGCGGGAGCGGCATGGGATCAGGCGGAAAGGGGGCTCTCGACGGCTCGACCTTCGCGTCGGAAGCCTCCGGGACGAGGAGGATCCACTCGGGTGGACTGGAGTAAGCGCACACCGGATCCCACCTGAGCTTGGCCCGCACGAACGGGGAAAGCGTGACGGGAGGCGGTCTGGTGAGCCCCGACGGGGCGACCTTCACCGAGACGGGCGTCGGCCCGAACCCCGCCGCCTTCAGGCAGAACTTCTGCGTGCCCGATCGCAACCCGCTCTTTGGCGTCAGCGTCAAAGGCGTCCGGCCGAGGGATCGTCCCTCGGCCGACTGGCACCCTTCCAGCGCCGCCGGGATGCGAAACACCTCCGCCTCGCTCGGCGAGCTCGTGAGCTCCAGCGTCGGAGGAGGCGGCGGCGGCTTGATCGGCTCGGGGAGGCACTTCAACGTCGCGGGATCGCGTCCCCACAGGCATGGCCCTGCGGCAGCCTGACCGTGGGCCTCGCGCCCGAGAGAGGCGAAGCCCAGCACGAGCCCGACGCGTCCGAACAGGCGAACCAGGCGGCCGGCGCACGCGGTCACGACGCGAGGGTACCCGCGGTCGCCGCTCGCGGGCAAGCGGCGTGGCGCGCGGGCCTTGTCCGGGCGGGTCGAGTCGGCTCTATTGACGGCTGGAGGTATCGATGCGCGAGGTCATCGCGGTGCTGCCGGCCGAAGCCGTGGCGAGCTGGGAAGAAGCGCTCCGGGCGGCGGCCCGTGGTGACGGCGAGGCGCCCGTCGGGCCGGAGCCCGAGGCGTTCTTCGACCCGTTCCGCCCCGCCGCGGCGGTGTGTTCGGATCCGGAAGACGCGATCGGGCTCGTCCGGAGGGGGGTGCGCGTCGCGCCATTTGCAGAGACGACGCCGCTCCTGCCGCTCTATGCGGCGCTCGGTCGAGAGCTCCCTCCGCCCCTCCGCGTGGCGAGCGAGGAGCAACGTTATGAGTTCCTCCTCGTGGCGCTCACGTTCAGCCTGCGCCTCGACGACGACGAATCGCCGGACCATGCCGAGTTCGTGGTGAAGATCCGTGACGGTGTCGACGGCCCGCGCGCGTCGCGGGCCGTCGAGGTCTTCCCGCAGCGCGTGCACGCCACGTATTTCCAGGCCTCGGCCCAGCTCTCCGTCGCGCTGGAGGCGTCCATGAAGTTCTCGGTCGAGGCCGACCCCGCAGCCCGCGCGGGCGTCGACGCGGCGGCGGAGGCCAAGGTGCTGGCCGGCCCCTTCACGATCGACATCGGGCAGACCGAGCTGGACGTCTCGGGCGAGGGGGATCGCGACATCGGCTGGGTGTACCGCGTTCGACGCGCGCTCGAGGGCAAGAACGACTTCAGGAGCTTCCTGGTACTGAAGGTCGCGCGCGAGACGGAGGAGGTCCGGCTGCTCGTGAATATCGGGGTCCGCACGTACCGGCGCACGTGGAAGACGCTATGGCTGCGGGAGAAGCTCCCGATCCTCTATGCGAGCGCCGCGCTCGACATTGAGCTACCGAACCGCGATTGAACGAGGTCCAGAGCATGCTTCACCGTCAGGCGCGCCAGAGCACGCCTGCGAGCACGCAAGATCGCATTTCAATTGCATAAATTGAGGCGAATCGGTGAGGCGTTCGCCGATCGGGCCGAGATCGCATGACGGCAGCGCTCTGCCGCTTCAGCGGTTCTCCCGGGTGTCTCCGCGCGGCCAGTGTACGGGGGTCCTCGAACACCCCGACGTCCGGGCGTGCCGTCCGGCTTTCGGAGACCCGCGGCGGCCCCCGTGGTCCCTCGGGCAGGACGCCGGCGCCGCCACGGCCTCCGAGGCAAGAGGGGGCTCGCGTCCCGCCGGGACGCAGCGCGTCCGCAGGAGACGCGAGCCTGTTCGTTCCACCTGGACCCGTCCCGGTTCTCCTGCTTTCCTGCTGCCCACCGTGACCGCATCCCGTGACGAGAGCTTCATCTCCCTCGTCCCCCGCCTCGTGTCGGCCACGTATTTCGACGAAGCTGCCACGGCGGTCCTCCAGGCCATGTTCACCTGCGTCGAGGAGGCGCTCGCCGGCAGCCCGTTCGCCAGCCGCGCCCGGATCCTGCGTGGCGTGGTCCACCTCCGCCCCGAGGACAGCTACCAGCGCCTCTTCGGCATCGACCGCCCGAGCGGCGCGCGCATCGAAGGCACCGGCTACCTCACCTCCGGCAGCGTCTGGAGCTGGATCGAGAAGCACCGCTGTTCGGTCTCGATCGACGTCCAGCGCGCTTCGCTCCGCTCCTGGATGCCGGACGGGGCCATGGCGCTCCGCCACCCGCCAGAGGCGGCCGGCATGCCCGGCGACGCGACACGCGAGCGGATGCTCGGTCGCGACGCGACCCACGTCCATGTCGTCCCGCTGCGCGCGCCGGGCGGCAGCGTCGACGGCATGATCACGATCGAGGTGAGCTGCAGGGGGGCCGTCGGGCTCGAGCTCCCCTGGGCGGAGTGTTACGAGGAGCTGGCGATCCTCGCCAGCATCGCCGGCGCCTTCATCGCCGCCCGCGCGCTGCCGCTCCGCTCGGACGAGCCGGCGAGCCCGGACGAGTTCCTGCCGGTCGTCGGTCAGAGCACCGCGCACCTCGTCGAGCTGCTCCGCGCCTTCGCCCCGCGGGACGACACCATCCTGATCACCGGCCCGACCGGCGCCGGCAAATCCAGGCTCGCGCGCTGGTGCCACGAGCACTCGCAGCGCCGGGGCCAGCCCTTCGAATCGCTGGACCTCCTCGGCGTGCCCGAGGACCTGCAGATGGCCGAGCTGTTCGGCTGGAAGCGGGGCGCCTTCACCGGAGCGGTCAAGGACAACCCTGGCGCGGTCGCCCGCGCCGCGAAGGGCACGCTCTTCCTCGACGAGATCGACAAGCTCTCGCTCAAGGCCCAGGCGGGCCTCCTGCGGTTCATCGAGGAGCGCGCCTACCGGATGCTGGGCGACGACGGGGCGGGGGAGCGCCGCGCCGACGCGCGCCTCCTCGTCGGCACCAACGCCGATCTGCGCGCCGCCGTGCGCGCCGGCCGCTTCCGCGAGGACCTGTACTACCGCATCAACGTCCTGCCGGTGCGGCTGCTCCCGCTCGCCGAGCGGCTCGACGAGCTCCCGCGCTGGGCCGACTACATGCTGAACCGGCGCCATCAGGAGGCCGACGGCAAAGGGACGGCGCGCTTCGAGCCCGACGCCATGAAGCTCCTCGTGTCCGCGCCCTGGCCGGGCAACCTGCGGCAGCTCGACAACATCGTCCGGCGCGCTTACGCGCTCCAGCTCGCGGGGCAGAGCGGCCTCGGCGGCGATCTGGTGATCCAGCGGCGCCACGTCGAGCGCGCGCTCACCTTCGACGGCGACGCCGAGCCGAGCGCGCTGACCAGGCTGCTCTGGCGGGCGGCGCTCAGCTTCGTGAACGAGGCCGAGCGACGCCGCGGCGGCAGCGCCCCGCTCCCGCTCGATCTGACCGACGCATTCCGAGGCATGGTCCTCGGCGCGGCGGTGCAGCGGGCGGGCAACCGGGACGACGCCTTCACGCTGCTCGGCCAGGAGATGCTGCTCAAGAACCGCAACCACCATCGGACGCTGCGGCGCGAGCTCTCGCGGGTGCGCGAGGTCCTGGACCTGCTCGGAGGTGAGGTTGATCCGGAGCTCCAGGCGGTGCTCGACGCCGACAAGGAGCCTTGACGACGCGCGGTGCCAGCGCTCTCCGAGCGCCTCCAGCGACCACGAGATCGAGCATGCAGTGTTCTGTTGCAAACGGCGCCGCGCTCGCGCCAGGCACGACGTTCGACGGGCGTTACGAGATCCTGGCCAAGCTCGGCGAGGGCGGCTTCGGCGTGGTGCACAAGGCCCGCCAGCTCACCACCGGGCAGCCGATCGCCCTGAAGATCCTGCGCCTCGCCGAGCAGGGAGGCGTCGCGCGCGGCGCGCAGACCGACAGGCGGGTCTCGCGCTTCCTGCGCGAGACGCGGCTCTGCGCCCAGCTCCACCACCCCAACATCGTCCAGCTCGTCGACGCGGGGCAGGTGGACGATGGGACCCTCTACGCCGCGTTCGCCTTCGCGCCTGGCGACGACCTCGCCGCCCTGCTCGAGCGAGAGGGCGCGCTCGCGCCGTCCGAGGCGCGGCACCTGATGCTCCAGGTGCTCGACGCCCTCGCCTGCGCCCACGCGGCGGGCGTCGTCCACCGCGACCTCAAGCCCAGCAACATCATGGTGATCCCCACGGGCGCCCGCCGCAACGCGCTGGTGCTCGACTTCGGGATCGGCGCCACGCTCGACGACGGACGATCCACGCGCCTGACCGGCAGCCACGACGCGCTGGGCACGCCCGGCTACGGGGCGCCCGAGCAGTGGCGCGGCGCCGAGGCTTCGCCGCGCGCGGATCTGTTCTCGTGGGGCCTCGTGTTCCTCGAGTGCCTGACGGGCAAGCCGGCGTACGGCGGCACGGAGGCCGAGATCTTCTATCGGCTGCTCGGCCCCGATCCCGTCCCGATCCCCGCCGCGCTCGAGCGCCACCCCCTGGGCGACCTGCTCGCCCGCGCTCTCCGCAAGGACGAGGGCGCGCGCGACGTCACCGCCCGTGGGCTCTTCGAGGCGCTCGAGGCCTGCACCCTGCGCGGGCTCTCGCGCGAGGCGATGCTCGTCGCCGGCGGCGCCTCGTCCGGCGGGGACACGCGGTCGCTCGCCTCGGCCGCTACGGTCGCCGCGTCGCTCGACCGGCGGAGGGCGCCCGCGCTCGACGGCGAGCGCCGGCAGCTGACGGCGCTCTGCTGTCACCTGAGGGCGCGCGCGGCCGTCGCGCAGGCCGCCGACGCCGAGGCGCTGGACGATCCCCTGCGCTCGGCGCTCGCCCTCTGCGCGGACGTCGGGCGCCGGTACGGGGGGTACGTGGCCGCGGCGCTCGGCGACGATCTGCTGGTCTACTTCGGCTACCCCAGCGCGGCGGAGGACGACGCCAGGCGCGCTGCCCGCGCGGCGCTGGCGATGGCCGGCGCTGCGCAAGCCGAGGACGCCGAGGACCCACGCAGCGCTGCGCCGGGCGTGCGGATCGACGTGAGCGTCGGTCTCCACACCGGCCTGGTCGTCGACGGGAATCTGGGGGATCTCGACGGCGCGTGCCTCGTCACCGGCGCCACCCCGCGGCTCGCCGCGCGGCTCGCCGCGCTGGCGCCGCCGGGAGCCGTGGCGGTCAGCGCCGCGTCGCAAGCGCTGCTGCGCGCCTCCTTCGACCTCGAGGGCGAAGGGGCCTGCTCCATCGAGGGAATCGCGGCGCCGGTGGAGACCTACCGCCTCGGGCAGGAGCACGGCGCCGCGGCGAGGTGGCCGACCCCCGACGGCTCGAAGGCGCCGCTCCCCGGTCGAGATGCGGAGATCAGGCTCCTCCTGGAGCGGTGGCGCCGCGCGTGCGAGGGGGCGGGCCAGTCGAGCCTCATCACCGGCGAGCCCGGCATCGGCAAGAGCCGCCTGGCGCGCGCGCTGCGCGATCGGGTAGCGCACGAGGACCCCACCTTCCTCGAGGCGCGGTGCTCGCCCGCCACGCAAAACAGCCCGCTGCGCCCGGTGATCGAGCTCCTCGAGCGCGCGCTCGGGCTCGACCAGGAGCCCGACGCGGGCAGCACGATCGCGCGGCTCGAGGGGGAGCTCGCCGGCCACGGCCTCGCGCTGGCCGAGTCCATGCCGCTCTTCGTGCCGCTCTTCTCCCTGCCTCTCGGCGCCCCGTATGCCCCGCTCGACGTCTCGGCGCAGCGGCAGAAGGCGCTGACGCTCAAGGCGGTCGCGTCGCTGCTCCTCGCGATGGCCGACAGGCGGCCCGTCCTTCTTCTGGCCGAAGATTTGCATTGGGCCGACCCCACCACGATGGAGTTCCTCGCGGAGCTGGTTCGCGAGGCGCCAGCGGTCCCCATGTGCGTCGTCATGACGGCTCGCCCGGAGTTCTCGCCGTCGTTCTCGACGGCCGATGTGCTGCTGCTCCCGCTGGGCCGCCTCGAGCGCCCGCAGATGGAGGAGATGCTCACCCGGCTGGTGGGCAACAAGGCGCTGCCTCCCGCCGTGATCGAGCAGGTGGCTGGCCGCGCGGACGGGGTTCCGCTCTTCGCGGAGGAGCTGCTCCGGATGATGGTCGACTCGGGGCTCCTCGTGGAGCGGGAGGATCGCTGCGAGCTCACGGGGTCGCTTTCGGGGGCAGCGATCCCGGGGACCTTGCGGGCGCTGCTCACGGCGCGCCTGGATCGGCTGGAGCGCGCCAGGGAGACGGCCCAGCTCGCGGCCGCGCTGGGGCGGGAGTTCGGCATCGAGGTGCTCTCGGCAGCGAGCCCGCTCGGCCCGGCGGCGGTGAAGGACGACCTGGAGCGGCTGATGAGCGCGGGGCTCCTGCTGCGCAAGCGGCGGCAGAAGGACGCGGTAGGGGTGTTCAAGCACGCGCTGGTGCGGGACGCGGCCTATGAGTCGCTCTCCACGGGCGCGCGGCGGAGGGTCCACGCGCGGATCGCTGCGACGCTGGAGGAGCGGTTTCCGGAGATGGTCCGGACGCGGCCCGATCTGCTCGCGCACCACCACGCGGCGGCGGAGCAGAAGGGGCAGGCCGCTGGTTACGCGCAGCGCGCCGCGGAGCAGGCGCTGCAACGCTCGGCCTATGCCGAGGCCATCGTGCACGCCTCCAATGCCGTGGCGTGGGCCGAGGCGCTGTCGGGCGCCGGGGGGGTCGAGGCCGAGCTCCGCGCGAACGGCGTCCTGACCCAGGCCCTGATGGCGAACCATGGCTGGGCCGATCCGCGGGTCAAGGCGACCGTCGATCGCTCGGCCAGCCTGCTGCAGCTGCTCGAACAGGACAGCGAGCACCGTGTGCCGACGTTGAGCTTCCTGTTCGTCTACCATCACGTGGCCAGCAACCGCCGAACGGCGCGCGCGTTGATAGAAGAGCTGGTCGCCATCGCCGAGCGCTCCGGCGACCGGGGGCTCCGCGCCGCTGTCGAGGCGCTCTACGCGCTCGCCCTCTTCGTGGATGGCGACCACGCAGCCGCGCGGCGCGTGGCCGAGCGCGCGGCCACGCTCTACGATCCCGACCTTCATCGGGACCACGGGGTGCGGTTCGGGCTGGACTCGCTGGTCCTGGCGAAGGCGTACGTAGCGCAGCTCTGCTGGTACTCCGGCGACACCGCCTCTGCCTTCGCGCACATCACGAGCGCCCTCGAATGGGCGCGTGAGGTCGGCCACGTGCCCTCGATCGCCCTTTGTCTGCTGTATGGGTGCATGATCTACCAGCTCGCTGGCGACCGGCGCGCGGTCGCCTCCATGGCCGGAGAGATCCTCACCCTGAGCGGTAAATATGGGCTGCCTGCCTACGAGGGATATGCGAAGACCCTCCACGACTGGGCGACCGGCGACGACCAGCGCGCCCGGGCGATCATGGAAGGCCTCTCCAGCCTCGGGTGCAAGCTCGGCCTCTCGTACTACGGCTCTCTGATGGCCGACCGCCAGGCCGAGCGCGGCGATCTCGACGCGGCCATCGCGTGCATCGACCATTGCCTCTCCTTGTGCCGCGAGAACGACGAGCACTACTACGAGCCCGAGCTCCACCTCCGCCGGGCCATGTACGAGGCGCACAAGGATCCTGCGGCCGAAGGCGTGCGGCTCTCGCTGGAGCGAGCCGCCCGGCTCGCGCGGCACCACGACATGCCGAGGATTGAAGCGCTGGCGACGCTGGAGCTGCTCGGGCGCTCCGGCGGCGCCGCGCCACACCGAGCCCGCCTCGACGATCTGCTCGCGCTTCACCCGTGCCTGCGAGGGATCGAGGAGAGCGTCACGAAGAAGGAAGAACTCGATGAAAGACATGAGCCAGCTGATGCGGTTTCGCACCGCGTATTTGCGCGCGATCGCGGGAGCGTGGAGCGATCCTGAACTTCTTGAACAGCTGACCACCAGCCCTTACGCGAGCGAGGCTGGCACCGGCAACACCATCACTGTCCTGAGGGAGTATGGCTTTGACTGGGAACGCTCACCGTGGAACAACGTATGCCAGATCCAGATCGTGGGCGGCGCCAGGCTCCATTGGACCGGCGACGAGTGGATCTGGCCCAGGCCCGCGCCGTCTTCACCCCGCAATACCCCGCCGACCGCCCTGCCCCCGATAGACAGCCTGACGTTGTGGCTGCCGCTCAGCGCGCCGTCTTCCACCGAGAGCACGACGTCTGGCGACCATCCGATCGAGGCTCGTGCGCTTACAGAGTTTTACATGCAGCACGCGAACCTGTTCAGCGACGACTGGGGGAACTGGTGCATCAAACCGACGGATGAGGCCATCGCGCCGCTCCAGGTCGACCCGGGCGACGCGACCAGTTTTTACGGGGAGGTTTGCATCAGCTCGCCGACGATCTCCGGCCAGCTCATGCCTGACGACGCGGATTTCACGGCGTTCAAGGTCGCGCTGCTCGGGGCGATGGCCAAGGCATGGGCCAACCCGTCCTTCAAAGAAATGCTCCAGACCAACGCCATGCAAGCTCTGCAGACCATCCGAAAGTACAAAATGCCCTGGGAGATGGGGCTCTATATCCAGGAAGACAAGGGCGCCAAGTGGGACTGCGCTTCTAATTGGAAGGCTCCCGCCGGTGGTAGGGGCAATGGTGTAGGAAATAGCGATGCAGCGAGCGACGAGGGTCTTGGCGCAGGAAATCGCAATCCCAAAAACATGACTGGCCCCTGGGAGTCTAGCCGGCGTCACATGCTCACGCTCTGTCTGCCCCAGCCGCCGGACAATTCGAGCGACGAGCCTCTCGCCCTCGCCGCGTACAACGCCGCAGGGGCACAATACCCGTTCAGCTGCTGCTCCTAGCGCGACAAACGGGTTGAAACCACGAGAGGAAGCAGGAATTTCGCGGGGAGGCGGGGAGCGAGAGACGGCAAGAGCGAGAGATTCATTTTTTTTTTCTTCTTCCTCCCCGCCTCCCCGCCTCCCTGTGAAAATTCTCCCAGTTTCAACGCGATCGGTATTCCAGCCGCCGAGGAGCTGAGGATGCGGGATGGATTTCGGATCATCGATGTGGACCGTCACGTCCTCGAGCCCGTCGCCATGTGGCCGGAGTACCTGCCGGCGCGGATGCGAGAAGTTGCGCCTCGGTTCGAGCCCTTCGGCCCCCCCGAGACCCTGGCCGAGCGGCTGAATCGCCTGGGTGAGCACGCGCTCCTGCCCACGCCCCAGATCCTCTGTGTGGCTGGCGAGCCCGTCATGCGTGTCCCCGAGGCGGCGTACATCGAGGTCGGGCTCATCGCCGAGGGGCGTCGCGAGCTTCTTGCCGCCGCAACGACGCCTCGGGGGCACCTCGCCGAGATGGACGCGACCGGCGTCGACGTCGCCGTCATGCTCCCCACGTTCGCGACCTACCTGGTCAACGACGACTCCATCGACGCGGAGCGCTCGCGCGCTTACGCCAGCGCCTACAATCGATGGCTGGGCGATTTCTGCTCGAGCGCGCCTGCCAGGCTCCTGGGCCCGGCGCTCATCTCACGCCACGATCCGGAGGCCATGGTGGGCGATCTCGAGCAAGCGGTCCATGGCGGCGTGCGCTCGGTGGTCCTCCGGCCCAACCCGGTACGGGGCCGCACGCTGAGCGCTCCTGCCTATGCGCGATTCTGGGCGGCGTGCGAGCACCACGCGGTCACCATCCTCCTCCACGAGGGCACGCACGCGCGCCTCCCCACGGCGGGAGCCGATCGCTTCCAGACCCAATTTGGCCGGCATGCCTGCTCTCATCCGATGGAGGCGATGATGGCGCTGCTCTCGCTGATCGAGGGCGGCGTGCTCGAGGCCCACCCGACGCTGCGGGTGGGCCTGCTCGAGGCGGGGTGCGGCTTTCTGCCTTACTGGCTCTGGCGGCTCGACCACGTCGAGTACGCGCAGATGCGCGGCGAGGTGCGCGGCCGGGTGCGCCGGCCGCCCTCGGAGTACTTCCAGCGGCAGTGCTGGATCGCGCTCGAGCCCGGCGAGGTGATGCTCGACCGGGTGGTGAGGGAGATCGGCCCCCAGCGGATGGTATTCGGAACCGATTTCCCCCACCTCGACCACGGCCCCGGGATGGTCGACGAGATGATGGCGCTGCGGGACGCGCTCGGGGACGAGGCGCTGCGGGCGATCCTCTGGGAGAGCCCTTGCGGCCTCATGGGGATGTAGGGGCGCGCCCTGTGCAGCTCCGATCCGCCCGGACTCTGACGGGTCTCGGGGGGTCGAGGCGATCCCCGGCCATCCGGTGGTCGCTCTCCTCGAGCTCGCCACTTGCGCCTGCTCCTTGGCGGGTGAAACCAGGAACGACGATGGATCCTCTGGAGCTGAGCCAGGTGCTGGCGTTCAATCCCACGCTGCGCGTCGAGCGCATGGATGCGGGCGTGGTCTTCCTGATCGGCGAGCGCGAGCGCTTCGTCCTCTCCGGCGCCTGCACCGCCGAGGTCGCCGCGCTCGTCGACGGCCGGCGCACGGTGCACGAGATCCTGAGCGCCGCGCGCGATCGGTTCTCCGAGCCTGAGACCCTGTATGCCCTGAGCCGGCTCGCGGCGCGCGGCTACCTGGTCCCCGCAACACCGGAGCTTCCCTCCGAGAGCGCCGCGTTCTGGCGTGGGGTGGGTCTCGACGGCAAGGCGGCCGCCGAGGCGCTGAGCCGGACCCCGGTGTCGGTCCTGGCCGTCGGCGAAGCCGCTCCCGCCGGGTGGATGACCGAGGCGCTCGAGCAGGCAGGCGTGCGGATCGACGCCGAGGCGGCGGTGCAGGTGGTCGTGGCCGACGACTACTTGCACCCCGAGCTGGCCTCGATCAACCGCCGCGCGCAGCGTGAAGGAGCGCGCTGGTTCCTGATCAAGCCTGCCGGCGTCCAGCCGCTCATCGGGCCTGTCTTCGAGCCCGGCGCCGGCCCCTGCTGGGATTGCATGGCGTTCTGGATGCGCCAGAACCGCCCGGTCGAGGAGCTCGTTCGCCGGCGCCGGGGGCACGAGGGCCATGTCCCTCCCCCCAGGGCGGCCACCGAGGCGAGCGTACGGACCGCTTGCGGGCTCGGCGCCTCGGCCATCGCCCGCGCGCTCGCCAGGGACGATACCAGCTCTCCCCAGGCGCTCGGTGCCCGGGTGCTCGCCCTCGACCTGGCGACGTTCCAGATCACCGCGCACGCGGTCGTCCGGAGGCCGCAGTGCCCGGCGTGCGGCGATCCGGCGCGGATGGCGGCCGTCGGCGAGCGCCCGATCGAATTGCAGCCGGTGGAGAAGGCGCATTACGAGGACGGTGGATATCGCCGGCAGACCCCGCGGCGGACCTACGAGCGCTACCAGCACCTCGTCAGCCCGATCACCGGAGCCGTGACGTACCTCGTGCCGATGCCGGGGCGGGACACCGAGCTCCGCGCCGTGTACGCGTCCGGCTACCTGGCCTGCCCCCGGGAGGGCGTCCCGCGCACCAACGTCTTCGACAAGGGCTGCGCCGGCAAGGGGCGCAGCGCGGACCAGGCCAGGGTGAGCGCGCTCTGCGAGGCGCTCGAGCGCTACAGCGGCGTGTACCAGGGAGACGAGGCGCGCGTCCGCGCAAGCAAGGACGAGCTCGGCGCGGCGGCGCTCTCGCCCGGCGATCTGCTGAACTTCAGCGAGGCGCAGTACCGCGAGCGCGCTCAGCTCAACGCGCGGGCAGCGGATCGTCGCCAGTGGGTACCGGAGCCGCTCGACGCCGGCACCAGGATCGACTGGACCCCGGCGTGGTCGCTGAGCAAGCGCGAGCGGCGCTACGTCCCGCTGGCCTACTGCTACGCCGAGGCCCCGCCCGAGAGCGGCACCGCGTTCTGCGGCCCCTGCGGCAACGGCGTGGCGGCCGGCACCTGCCTCGAGGAGGCCGTGCTGCAGGCGCTGCTCGAGCTCGTGGAGCGCGATGCCGCCGCGGTCTGGTGGTACAACCGGCTCGCGCGCCCGGCCATCGAGCTCGACAGCTTCGGGGACCCGTACTTCGAGGCCCTCCAGGCGGACTATGCCCGCCTCGGCTGGGCCGTCTGGGTGCTCGATCTGACGCACGACCTCGGTATCCCCACCTGCGTCGCGCTCGCGCACGAGGCCCGGGGGGATCGATTCACCATCGGGTTCGGCTGCCACATCGACCCGCGCCTCGCCGTGCAGCGATCGCTCACCGAGCTCAACCAGCTCTTCGAGCCTGAAGGCGCGCGCCGGGCGCCGTGGGACCTCGAGCGGCTGCCTGACCGCGCGCATCTCTTCCCGAGCCCCGATCTCCGCCGGGTCGCGGCCGAGCACCTGCCCCGGATCGGCGGCGCCGATCTGCGCGCCGACATCGAGCAATGCCTGGGTCGCCTCGACGGGGCGGGCCTGGAGCTCGTCGCGGTGGACAAGACCCGCCCCGACATCGGCTTGCCCGTGGTCCAGGTGATCGTCCCAGGGCTGCGCCATTTCTGGCCCCGGTTCGGCCCGGGGAGGCTCTATGAGGTGCCGTGCGCGCTCGGGTGGCTCGCCCGCCCGCTCGCCGAGGGCGAGCTCAACCCGGTCCCTCTGTTCGTCTAGCCCCGATAGCCGCCGAGCAGCTGCGCATGCGAGAGCGCCACGACCCGGAGGCCATGGTGGGCGATCTGGAGGAGGCGGCGCGCGACAGCGCACGCTCTGTGGTGCTCCGGCCCAACCCGGTGCAGGGACGACGACCTGGGCCCCTCGTTCCTCGTGACGGTCGGCCCCGGCTGAGATCTCCGGCCAGCTCCTGCTGAGCAGAGCTGCCCTATCTCGACCGCCCGCGCCCGTGCAAGCAGGTGTCGTACCGATCCGGGACCAGCGTCTCAGCAGGACGCGGAGTGTCCCCCCCGGACGCAGGCCCGGCTGACGAGAGCTGAGCCCCGACGGCATCCGAGCATCTCCTCGTCCACGCGTCCACGGTGGTGGCCCTGCGGTGAACGCTCGGCGCGGCCTCACACGGGTGCGCTGGCGCCAGGCCCGGCCTCGGATCGTGGGCGTCCATCTATCCAGAATACACGCACGCCCGGGCCCGTGCGCGCTGGCCTCGATGTTGCTCCAAGGGTGACTCGCGTGCGACGGCTGGCCGGTTGTCATCGCGCGCGCGGGCGCGGTCACCTGGCTCGCCCCCGTTCGTTCATCGCCGGGTGTCACACCCAGGGGCGCTGCTCCTGCTCAGTCGGTCCACCCCGAGTTCTGGGGTCTTAACACGAGGATTGATCCACCATGTCCACACAAAAGCATTCTAGCATTCTGAGTACGTCAGGCCAGTCTGCCGCTCCGCTCGTCATTTACGAAAGCCAGCACCTGACCCTGTCTCTCGTTGAGCCGACATGGATTCAGTGCGAGGATCAAACCAGGCATTGGCCTTGGACGATCACCTTGTCTGCCACGTCGAGGGGTGACTACGATATCGCCCTGCGCGCGTTCACCCTCACCCTCGGGACGACCGACAACAACAACCACTACAGCGTGGGATGGGTCGTCCCCGACCAGCCGTCCAGGCCGCAAATCCTTACTATCCCACAGCAAAAAATCCTCGCCAGGCAGACCGCGGCTCTCAACGTGAGCTCCCAGGCCTGGGTGGCTTGCTCGGCTTCGAACCTGAGTGGTGTTGCCGTCACGTTCATCGCTTCCGATGTCGACACCGGGAAGGATCCCGTCTACGCTCTGACTGGAAACACGCCCATCCCCACGGTAGACGGGAAAGTCATCGGAACCAACCTCTACAGTGCCTGACGCCGCCCGTGCGGGATAGGGGGCCAAACACCGCTCCGAAGGCAACTGGCATCTTGCCCCGCTGTGCCAGTTGACATGGACGCACGGCCACGGTGCGGTCGTGGCGTCCCGTGTAGCCGAGGCGACCACGGCAGCCCAAGGCGACGGATCGACCATCGCGAGCTCCCCGGGCCCGCGACTCACCGGTTGGGCCCATGTTCGGGCCATGCCTTTCGAAGGGGCGCGATCGGTGGTCTGGGACCCCAAAACTGTGGTCAAAGTGACGGATCGCGGTGGTTCGCCACCGCGAGTTCGTCGCCGACGAGAAGCAGATCGAGCCTAGAGGCAGCGCAGCACGTTGTCGCGCACGAGCTGCCAGATGGGCTCGGGGATCCCGCCCAGCCAGCGCGCGTCCCGCTCGACCGGCGCCTCGGCGTCGTCGAGCGGGTCGTCGTGGCTATAGACGAGCCGCCACAGCCGCTCGCTCGATCATGATCTGGTGCCAGTGAAGGGGCGAGCGGCGAGAGCACGGCCGCGGGCGAACCGGAGCGCTCCGGGAGAGCCTGCCGGCACCGTCTGTCTCGGAATCGCCCAGCGCTTGTCAACGAAGGAGGCTCGGCGCGTCGCGCCTCCCTCAGGGCGAGCAGCCTCGCAACGGATGTTGATCACGAGCCGAGCCCGCTGGAGGGAGAGCTCTCCGCCTCAGCGGTTCTTCTTCACGTCCTTCGCGTGACCCAAGCTGGGCGGCTTGCCGCGCAAGCAACTCCAGACAGCGAGCACCCCGATGAGGCGCATCTCCGGCTCAACCGCGTAATATACATGGTACTGCGTACGCGACAGCAAGACACGCCGCACTCCATCCTTCGCCTTGGGGCCGTAGGGGGCTCCCATCTCCGGCTTGCGCTGCAGCATGCGGAGCGCTGCGGCGAGCTCATCGGCGAACAGCGACGGCGCCGCGGGACGGTTTTCGCGCCACCATGCATCCACCGCGCGCGCCTGCTCGGCCGATCTCCCCAGGAATCGGACCTTCACCCGCGCGCCCGCAGCTCGGCGAGCAGCACGTCGGCCTCGATACCTGCCCCTGTTCGCATCTCGGCGAGCCCCTCTTCGAGGGCCGCGTGCAGCTCTGCGCGCTCCTCGTCGTCGAGCTCGTCGCCCGGATCGGCGATGACGAGATCGAGCACCATGCCCTCCGGCAGATCCGTGGGCTCGTCCACGACGATGCGACCGTTCTGGACGCGGGCCTTGAGCGCTTGCACGTCGCGAAGCGTAGCGCCGTCATCACCTTGTTGCACCAAGGAGCAGCGGCATCCCGCCGTCGTGGCCATGGTGCGCCATGGAACAGCGGCATCCTCGACGTCACACGAGCCCGGGCGTGGGACACACCTCTTCCCGGGTGTCGCTGCGCGGCCAGCGTGCGGGTCGCCTCGAGCACCCCGACATCCAGGCGAGCTGGCTGAGCGTCCTCCCCGTGTCCGCTCGGACTACAGGCAGCGCAGCACGTTGTCGCGCACGAGCTGCCAGATGGGCTCGGGGATCCCGCCCAGCCAGCGCGCGTCCCGCTCGACCGGCGCCTCGGCGTCGTCGAGCGGGTCGTCGTGGCTGTAGACGAGCCGCCACAGCCGCTCGCTCACCGAGCCATTCCGGTCGATCACGAAGCGGTGAACGAGCTTCTTCGCGAGCTCCTCGCCCTCGACATCGAGCAAGAGCACCGGCGGCGCCACCTCGATCTCGCCCGCGTCGCGCAGCGGCTTGAGCCGGACATAAGCCCCCTTCACGAGATCGGCCTCGTCCGGCGGCTCGAACCCCGCCGCGCGGAAGTCGCACGGCGCCTTGGTGTTGCCGATGAGGTAATACGCCCCCTGGGTCTCGGCGAGGATCGCGCCGCCCAGCCTCCCTACGCGTGCCATCTAGACCTCCTCCGCGGTGCCGCCCTCGTCCGAGAGCACGAGCGAGCGCCCCGGTGTCTGGCCGGGGAGCGCGGCTCCATCCCATGTGTACTTGTTGGTATACCCGCGCGGGGTGACCATGTACCCCTCGAACATGAAGGTGTTGGTCGACCCGACGAGCACCGTCGTCAGCATCCCGATCTCGTACTCGAGGAAATGGTCGAGATCGGTGAGCACCGCGCTCTCCAGCTTGCGGTAAGCGCTCTTCACCAGCGCGACCGGCGTCGTGCCCGCGCGGTGCTGGCGGATGATCTCCTGCGCCCGCACGATCTGGCGCGTGCGCCGCCCGCTCGCGGGATTGTAAAGGCCAATGACGAAGTCGGCCGCGGCCGCGGCCTCGAGCCGCCGCTCGATGGCCGGCCACGGGGTCAGCAGGTCGGAGAGCGAGATGGCGCAGAAGTCGTGGCCGAGCGGCGCGCCGACGAGCGACGCGCACGCGTTGAGCGCCGTCATCCCGGGCACGAGGCGGAGCTCCGGCGACTCGCCGCGCTTCCAGCCGATCTCCTCCAGCACCTGGAAGACGAGCCCGGCCATGCCGTAAACGCCCGCGTCGCCCGACGAGATGATCGCCACGCGCGCGCCGTCCCGCGCCCGCTCCACCGCGGCGCGCGCCCGGCCGATCTCCTCGGTCATGCCGGTCTTGATGATCTCCTTGCCCTCGATCAGGTGCTTCACCAGCCGGATGTACGTCGTGTACCCGACGATGAGGTCCGAGGCCGCGATCGCCTCGAGGGCGGCGCGGGACGCGTGCTCCTCGGCGCCAGGGCCGATCCCGACGATCGACAGGACTCCTTTGCTGTCACCCATGGCTCTCCTCCATGCGCTTCGCGAACGGGACGCGCGCCACCGCGAGCGTCATGGACCGCCCCACGCCCTCCTCGGTGTACGCGCGCTTCGGCACGAGCAGCCTCGCGGCCCCCGCCGCCCGCAGCGCGGCCGGCTCGGCGACGCCCCGGGCGCCGACGTGCTTCTTCACCGTATCCGACGGGTTCTCGATGCCCTCGGTCGCGTCGAGCTCCTCGGGCGTGAACGTGACGAGCGGCCACCCCCGCCGCGCCGACAGCGCGAGCAGCGCCTCCTCGTCGGCCTTCTTGTCGATCGTCGCCAGCGCCTTCACCGACCTCGCCGACAGCCCGTGCTCCTCGAGCAGCCTGTCGACGCCGCGCTCCACCATGGCGAGCGGCGCGCCGCGATCGCAGCCGATGCCGAGCACGAGGCTCTTCGGCCGGTAGACGACGGCGCGCTCGACGATCCCGGGGTGCGAGCGGGCGAGATCGCGATCGCTCGCGACGAGCAGGATCTCCCACGCGCCGGGATCCACGCCGTCGAGCGACGTCGCGTAACGCACGCCAGGCGGCAGCGGCGTCGCCTCGGGCCAGAACGAGGGCTCGCCGGTCTCCTGGACGAACAGCACCGGCGCGGCGTTCACGACGGCGGCGCAGCCGCGCGTCACGTTGCGGTCGGGATCGTCAAGGGTCCATCCGAGGTCCCGGCCGAGGATGTCGACCGTCAGCGTCCCGAGCGCGTCGGACGCCGTTGTCACCACCGGCTGCGCGCCGAGCAGCCCGGCCACCTTCTCGGTGAACGCGTTGCCCCGCCCGACGTGCCCGGAGAGCACGCAGATCGAGAAGCGCGCCGTGTCGTCGACACACACGACCGCAGGATCGACCTTCTTGTTCTTGAGCAGCGGCGCGATCATGCGCACGACCGCGCCGACGCTGATCACGAAGACGTGGCAGTCGTAGGCCGTGAACGCCTCGGTGAGGAGCGGCCCCATCGGCAGCGGCAGCGGCTTCGCCCCCGCCGGCGCCCCGTCGAACAGCTTCTGCGACACGTAGAGATCCGCGCCCGGCAGCCCCTCGATGAGCTTGCGCGCGATGGAGATCCCGTGCCGCGTGATGGCGTAGATGGCGTACGGCTTGCGCTCGGCGGTCATGGGGCCTCCGGTTCGGTAAGAGCCTTGTCGAAGCCGCCCGGCGGCGAGGCCGGGGCCTCCCCGACGAGCAGCCCGCTCCGCTCCCCGCGCGTGACGACGACCATGGCGAAGCAGTCGCCCCGCTCGCCCTGGGCGGCGCGGAGGTCGCGGACGATCCGCTGCTCGGGCATCGTCGCCTTCGACACGAACACGGCCCGATCGAGGAGGCCAGCGCGCGTGAGCGCCTCGGTCACCTTCGGCATCTCCGAGCCGATCTTCATGAGGACCACGGTGTCGAAGCGCCGGAGGACGTCGGTCAGGTCGTCGACGCCGTACGTGGCGGGCAGGATGGCGATCCGCTCCTGCCCGTCGGCGAGCGCGAGCCCGCTCACGGCAGGGACCGCCGTGACCGAGGTGACGCCGGGGACGACCTCGACCTCGAGCCCGGGGAAGCGGCGGAGCGCCTCGCGGCGCACATAGACGAAGGTGCTGAAGAGCGACGGATCCCCCTCGGTGGCGAACGCCACGGTGAGGCCGCGCGAGAGCCGGTCGCCGATCTGCTCGACGGCCGCGTCCACGTAGGGGCGGACGCGATCCGGATCCTTGCTCATGGGGAAGGTGAGGAGCAGCCGCTCCTTGTCCCGCTGCTTGCCGACGACGGGCTCGAGGATCCGGTAGGCCATCGAGGCCCCGAAATCCGAGCTGCGGGGGAGCGCGAGCACGTCCGCCTCCTGCAGCACGCGCACGGCGCGCAGCGTGAGCAGGTCCGGCGCGCCGGGGCCGACGCCCACGCCGTAGAGCTTGCCGAGGCCGCTCATGACGCCTCCGAGGTGGACCGCCGCGCGCCGCCGGCCGCAGGCTGGGTCGGCGCCGCGCCCTCCACGGCTTCCTGCGCCTTCGCCGGCTTCGTCGCGGCGAAGATGTGGATCGGGTTCAGCGCCTCGTACCGCACGTAGCGCGCGAGCGGGACGCCGCGCGAGACCGAGAGCAGCGTGACCTCGGGGTCGAGCCCCCGCGCCCGCAGCGCGCGGTACGTCTCGGCGACGTTCTCCATCGTGATGGCGTTGACCACGAGCCGGCCGCCGGGGCGCAGCCGATCGAGCGCCACCGTGACGATCTCCTCCATGCTCCCCTTGCTCCCTCCGACGAACACCGCGTCCGGGTCCTCGAGCGCCGCGAGCGCCTCGGGCGCGCGGCCCGCGACGACGCGCACGTTGTCCACCCCGTGCGCGCGGACGTTGTCGCGGCAGATCTCCACGCCCTCCGGGTCGACCTCGATCGCATGGACCCGCCCGAGGGGGCAGAGCATCGCCGCCTCGATCGAGACCGACCCCGAGCCGGCGCCGACGTCCCAGACGACAGCGTCGGGGCGGATCGCCATCGAGGCGATCGAGAGCATGCGGACCTCGCGCTTCGTGATGAGGCCGTTCTTCGGCATGCGCTTCGCGAACGCGTCCTCGTGCAGGTAGGGGACGGCCGGCGGAGGGCGCCACGCGGGGTCGCTCCGCAGCAGCAGGAGCACGTTCAGCGGGCCGATGTCCTCGCAGGCGGCGAGCGCGGCGAGATCGAACGCGCGCACGCGCTCGCCGGCGCCCGCGAGGCTCTCGCAGACCCACGCCTTCCAGCCGGCGTCGCCGTGCTCGAGGAGCCGCGCCGCGAGGCGGGCCGGGCTGTTCTCCCCGTCGGTCAGCACCGCGACCTTCGAGAGGCGGCGGAGGCGCGTCGCGAACCCCTCGGGGGAGCGCCCGTGGACCGAGACGAACGCGGCGTCGTCCCAGGCGATGCCGGTGCGCGCGAACGCCCACTGGACCGAGCTCAGGCTCGGGATGATCTCGACGTGCTCGCCGCCGAGCTTCCGGACGACGAGCGCGCCGACGCCGAAGAACAGCGGGTCGCCCGAGGCGAGGATGCACACGTTCTGCTCGGCGGACAGGGCGTCCACGCGGTCGAGCGCCGCGGACAGGCCGCCCTTGAGGGCGATCTTCTCGCCGCGGAACTGGGGGAAGAACTCGAGGTGCCGCTCGCCCCCCACGAGCACCTCGGCGCGGGCGACCGCGGACGCGGCGCGGCTCGACAGGCTGGCGCACCCGTCGTCGCCGATGCCGACGACGGTGACGGCGCGGCGCGCGCTCATCGCGCCACCTTGGCCGGCTCGGCCGGGCCCGCGGATGCTGTCGGTCCTGCCGGTCCCGCCGAGTCCGCCGACAGGAGCAGCAGCGCGTGGACGATCGCGACGGCGATGGGGCTGCCACCCTTGCGGCCGCGCGCCACGATGAAGGGGAGCCCGGACTCGAGCAGGGCCTCCTTGGACTCCGCAGCCGAAACGAAGCCGACCGGCACGCCGATCACGAGCGCCGGCCGCGCGCCCTCCTCCCGGGCGAGGCGCACGACCTCGAGCAGCGCCGTCGGCGCGTTGCCGATCGCGACGATCGCGCCGTCGAGGAGCCCGAGCCGGTGCGCCTTGCGCATCGACTCGATCGCGCGGGTCGAGCCGGCCGCGGAGGCGGCCTGGATGACGTCGTCGTCCGAGATGAAGCAGTGGATCGCGCAGCCGTAGGAGGCGAGCCGCTGCTCGTTCAGGCCGACGCCGATCATCTTCACGTCGACGAGGACCGGCGCGCCGCCCCGGAGCGCCGCGATGCCCCGCGCGATCGCCTCGGGGTGGAGCCGCATGAGCGACGAGAACTCGAAGTCGGCTGTCGCGTGGATCACGCGGCGGACGACCTGCCACTCGGCCTCCGGGAAGCCGTGCGCGCCGGCCTCCTCGTCGATGATCGCGAAGCTCCTGTCCTCGATGCGCCGACCGAGCGCGGTCATCTGCCGCATGTCGTTCACCGCGCGCACCTCATCACCGCTCATGGCTCCTCCGCCTTCTCCGCTCTGTCCGCACCGATGGCACCGGCGTCGCCGGCCGGATATCGGCCGAGCAGCGCCCCGTTGAAATCGACGAGGCAGGCGTGCACCTCGAGGGCGCCGCCCGCGTGGCGCGAGGTGTGCTCGACGACGCGCCGGCAGATCCCCCCGGGCACGCCGGTGAGCCCCTCGCGCTGGCACAGCTCGAGCACGTGCCGCGCGGTGTTCGCCTGGCGGATCTCGGCGGCGATCTCCGGCCGCGCGCCGAGCTCCTCGGCGATCTGCGCGAGCAGCTCCATGCTCACCTCCGAGCCGGCGGCGTGCGTCATCATCTTGCCGTCGGCCATCTTCGAGAGCTTGCCGATCATGCCGACGATGACAGCGCGCGCGATCCGCCGCCGCGCGGCGTGGCGGACCCCGGTGCCGATGAAGTCGCCCACCTGGATGAACGCCTCCTCCGGGAGCTCCGGGTAGAGCTTCATCGCGTACGCCTCGGATTTGCCGCCGGTCGTCAGCGCGAGCGCCGCGATGCCGCGCTCCGCGGCGACGTCGATCGCCTGCACGACGCTCGCGCGGAAGGCGGCGGTCGAGTACGGCTTCACGATCCCGCTCGTCCCGAGGATGGAGATGCCTCCGATGAGCCCGAGCCGCGCGTTGATGGTCTGCTTCGCCATCTCCTCGCCCTGGGGGACGCTGAGGGTCACCGTGGCCCCGGCGAAGCCCGAGCCCTCGAGCTCCTCGAGGACCATCTCGGTGATGTTCCGGCGGGGCACGGGGTTCACGGCCGGCGCGCCGACGGGCAGCCCGAGCCCCGGCTTGGTGACGACGGCGACCCCGGCGCCGCCGCGGATCTCGACGCCCGGCTCGCGGCGGAGCTCGACCTCGGCGACGAGCTCGGCGCCGTGCGTGCAGTCGGGATCGTCGCCGGCGTCCTTGATGACGCTGCACGTGGCGCGCGGCCCGTCGCGATCGCAGCGCCTCAGCGGGAAGGTGACCTTCTGCCCGTTCGGCAGGGTGGTCTCGATGGCGTCGACCGCCGCGCCGCGCGCGAGCACGCGCGCCGCCGCCTTGGCCGCGGCGGCCGCGCACGCGCCCGTCGTGAACCCCTCGCGCTGCCCCTTCGGGTCTCTCGGCCGGAGCTCTGCCATCGCAGGTGCCGCAACGACTACAACGATTTTCGCGCGGCGTTGTGGGAGAAGCTTTCGAGGCGCGCGCCGCCCTCGGGCGGCGTGACGATTTCCCGCCCTCCTGGTCGGTCGGGGCGAAGCTCCCGGAGAGACCCTCAGCCCACGAACGCCCGCGCGCTCTCGAAGAGGCGCAGCCAGGGGCCGCGTTCCGACCACTCGGGGGGAGCCCAGCTGTGCTGCACGGCGCGGAAGACGCGCTCGGGGTGCGGCATGAGGATCGTCACACGGCCGTCGTCGGTGGTGAGGCCGGTGATGCCGTCGGGCGAGCCGTTGGGGTTGGCGGGGTAGCGCGTGGCGACCTGACCGCGGCCGTCCACCCAGCGTGCCGCCACACGCGCCGCGCGGCGATCGGCGTCGCTTTCGAAGTGGGCATAACCCTCGCCGTGGGCCACGGCCACGGGCAGGCGCGCGCCCACCAGGCCGCGCAGCAGCACCGAGGGGCTCTCCAGGATCTCGACCTGGGCGAGGCGGGCCTCGAACTGTTCGGAACGGTTCTTGACGAAGCGCGGCCAGCGCTGGGCACCGGGGATGATGTCCTTGAGGCCGGCCATCATCTGGCAGCCGTTGCAGATGCCGAGGGCGAAGGTGTTCGGTCGCCTGAAGAAGGCCGACAGCGCCTCGCGCGTCTCGCTGTGAAAGAGCGCCGAGCGGGCCCAGCCCATGCCGGCGCCGAGCACGTCGCCGTAGGAAAAGCCGCCGCAGGCGGCCAGGCCGCGGAAGCTCTCGAGCGACACGGCGCCGCTCATCAGATCGCTCATGTGCACGTCGTGGGCGGCGAAGCCGGCGCGGTGGAAGGCGGCGGCCATCTCGATCTGACCGTTGACGCCCTGCTCGCGCAAAATGGCCACCTTGGGCCGTTCGCTGGCGGCTTCGATCAGCGGACGAGCCAGCGATCGTTCGACGTCGAAGGGCAGATGCGGCGAGATGCCCGGATCCCCGGCGTCGAGCAGCGCGTCGAACTCCTCGCGGGCCTTCTCGGGGTTGTCGCGCAGCGCTCGCATGCGGTAGCTGGTCTCGGACCAGGCGCGGCGCAGGTCCACGCGCGGCTCGTCGAGCACGACCTGGCCGCCCGCGGTCACCACCAGCCGATCGTCGCTGCGGAGCTTGCCGACGACGTGCGCCGCTCCCTCGAGACCGGCGCGGGCGAAGGCCGAGATGACCTCGGGCGCGTCCTGGGCACGCACCTGCAGGAGGGCGCCCAGCTCTTCCGAGAACAAGGCTGCAGCCTGAGCGGCCGGAAGCGAGATGTCCGCCGCCAGCGCATCGAGCGACAGCTCCGCGCCGACGCGGCCGGCGAAGCTCATCTCGGCCCAGGTGACGAACAGGCCGCCGTCCGAGCGATCGTGGTAGGCGAGCACCAGCCCCCGCTGCCGCAGGCCCTGCACGGTCTCGAAGAAGGCGCGCAGATCGGCCGGCGAGTCGACGTCCGGCACGCTGTCGCCCACTTGCTCGCTGACGGTGGCGAACGCCGAGAGGCCCAGCCGATTCTTGCCGCGCCCCAGGTCGACGGCCACGAGCACGGTGTCCCCGGCGTCGGTGCGGAGCTGGGGCGTGAGCGCGCCGCGCACGTCCGGCACACGGGCGAAGGCCGAGACGATGAGCGAGATGGGAGAGACGACGCTCTTCTGGCCGCCGTCCCAGACCGTGCGCATCGACATGCTGTCCTTGCCGACGGGGATGGCGAGGCCGAGCGCCGGGCACAGCTCGAGGCCCACCGCCTTCACGGCTTCATAGAGCCTGGCGTCCTCGCCGGGGGCGCCGGCCGCTGCCATCCAGTTCGCCGACAGTTTCACGCGCTCGAGGCTCTCGATCGGAGCCGACGCCAGGTTGGTCAGCGCCTCGCCCACGGCCATGCGCGCCGAGGCCGCAGCGTCGAGCACGGCGAGCGGGGTGCGCTCGCCCATGGCCATGGCCTCGCCGCCGTAACCCGTGTAGTCGGCCAGCGTCACCGCTGCATCGGCCACGGCCACCTGCCAGGGTCCGACCATCTGATCGCGGTGCACGAGGCCGGTGATGGTGCGGTCGCCGATCGTGATGAGGAAGGATTTGTCGGCCACCGTGGGCAGCCGCAGCAGGCGGTAGACCGCCTCGCGCAGCGGCAGCTTGGCGGCGTCGAGCGCCTGTCTGGGCGAGGGCAGGCGGCGGACGTCGCGCGTCATCCTGGGCGGCTTGCCGAGCAAGACCGACAGCGGCATGTCGATCGGCTGGTCGTGGAGCTCGGCGTCGTCGAGCTCCAGATCTTTCTGCGCCGTCGCGTGGCCGACCACGGCGTAGGGGCAGCGCTCGCGCCGGCAGATCTCCTCGAAGATCGCAAGGCGCGAGCCGTCCAGCGCCAGCACGTAGCGCTCCTGCGCCTCGTTGCACCAGATCTCGAGCGGCGACATGCCGGGCTCGACCGAGGGCACCCGGCGCAGCTCGAAGCGCCCTCCCACGCCCGCGTCGTGCACCAGCTCGGGCAAGGCGTTCGACAGGCCGCCCGCGCCCACGTCGTGGATGCTGAGGATGGGCGAACCGGCGCCCAGGGCGTTGCAGCGATCGATGACCTCCTGGCAGCGCCGCTGCATCTCCGGGTTGTCCCGCTGCACCGAGGCGAAATCCAGATCGGCGGACGACGAGCCCGAGGCCATCGACGACGCCGCGCCGCCGCCCAGGCCGATCAACATGGCCGGCCCGCCGAGCACGACGATGGGCGCCCCGGCCGGGAAGGTCTTCTTCAGCGCCAGCTCGGGCCGCACATTGCCGAGCCCGCCCGCCAGCATGATGGGCTTGTGATAGCCGCGCACGCTGGAGGCCGAGCTGCCGTCGCCCGGCACCTTCTGCTCGAAGGTCCGGAAGTAGCCGGCCAGGGCAGGGCGCCCGAACTCGTTGTTGAAGGCGGCGCCGCCGAGCGGCCCGTCGATCATGATGTCGAGCGCCGAGACGATGCGATCGGGCTTGCCGATCGGCTCGGCTTCCCACGGCTGCTCGAAGCCGGGAATGCGCAGGTTCGACACCGAAAAACCGGTGAGCCCGGCCTTCGGCTTCGCGCCTCGCCCCGTGGCGCCCTCGTCACGGATCTCGCCGCCGCTGCCCGTCGAAGCGCCGGGATGCGGCGAGATGGCCGTGGGATGGTTGTGGGTCTCCACCTTCATCAGCACGTGCGCCGGCTCGCGCCGCGCCTCGTACAGCGCGCCGGCCCCCGGCTGTGGAAAGAAGCGCTCGGCGTCGAGCCCTTCCATGACCGCCGCGTTGTCGCTGTACGCCGACAGGACGTGGTGCGGCGTCACCGCGAAGGTGTTCTGGATCATCTTGAACAGCGAGAGCCCCTGCGCCTCGCCGTCGATCACCCAGTCGGCCTTGAAGATCTTGTGCCGGCAGTGCTCGCTGTTGGCCTGCGCGAACATCATCAGCTCGACGTCGCTCGGATCCCGCCCCAGCTCCGTGAACGCGGCCAGCAGGTAGTCGATCTCGTCCTCGGCCAGGGCCAGGCCGAGCTCCTTGTTGGCGCGCGTCAGCGAGAGCCGCCCCTCGCACGACAGCGGCACGCGGGCGAGGGGACGCGGCTTTTCGTCGCGAAAGAGCGCCTGCCCGGCCGCCAGATCGAAGGCCACCGACTCGGTCATCCGATCGTGCAGCGCCTCCGCCGCGCGCGTCAGCTCCTCGCCGGTCAGCGGCCGCGACGCCCGCACGTGGTAGGCGATGCCCCGCTCGATCCGCTGCACCGCCGCGAGCCCCGCCGCCCAGGCGATGTCGGTCGCCTTCGAGCTCCAGGGCGAGAGCGTGCCGAAGCGCGGCACCACCAGCACGAGCTGACCTTCGTCCTCGCCCGTCCCGCCCCCGCCGTGCGCCAGCGCGTCGTCGTCCAGGAGACGCGACAGCACGTGCTCGCCGCGCTCGTCGAGCGAGGCCCGCGAGTGCACGAAGTAGATCCAGCGGCTCCCCAGCCCGACCACCTCGGGCACCCGCTGCTTCAGCTCGGTCAGGCGCTTGTCGGTACGAAACGGAGAGAGAGCGCGCGCGCCGCGGACGTGTCGGAAGGCAGCCATGGCGGCCATTTGGCCCATGGGGGCAGCCGGTTCAACCGAAACGGGCAGCCACGGGGCTGGGGCCCGGTGTCCCCGCCACCCCTCGCAAGATCCCGAACGATTACAAGGACTTCTTCGCAGGGTTGTTGAAGAAGCTCTCCAGGAGCACGCTCCCCTCCGGCGCGCCGAGCGAGGCGAGCAGGTCGCGGAGCGGGTAGAGGACCGCGCCGTCGCCCGCGCAGAGCACGGCGTCGTGGGGCCCTGCCGCGAGCTCTCGCTCCACGAGGGCGCACGCGCGCGCCGGCCGCTCGGGGTGGCCGATCGGGGGGAGATCGCGGGCGACCGCGAGGCGGACGGCGGCGGGGAGGCGCTCGCGGACGAACGGCTCGGAGGCGAAGGTCTCGCCCGGCTCGACGAGCCAGAGCAGGTCGAGCTGCGCCGCGCCGGCGGCGGCCGCGCTCCGGGCGATCCCGAGGGCGGCGGTGATGCCGGTGTCGGTGGCGATCACGAGCGCGCGGCCGGAGAAGCCCGCCGCGAGCCGCAGCTTGCCCCAGGGGCCGCTCCACTCGAGCTCGGCGCCGACCGCGATGTCGTTGAGCACGTTCGAGCCCGGCCCGGCCCCGACGCGCTTCACCGCGATCTCGACAGCGCGCTGCTCGGCGTCGCTGGAGAGCAGCGAGTAGGCGCGCTTCGCGAGCCTGCCGCCGGGCAGGGTGACGCCGGTGTTGATGATCACGTACTGCCCGCCGGCGAAGCCGATCTCCGCGCCGTCGACGCGCTCGAGCCGGAGCAGCCGGGCGGCGTCGCCGAGCGGCGTTGCGTGGGCGATCCTGATCTTCGGGTTGCCTTGTGTTGCCATGACGTCACTCCTGCGTTCGCGCGGTCGCAATCACGCGCCCATGGTCGCTCCGGTGAGCGGCGGGCGCTTCACTCCGCCGGGTAGATCTCGTGCACGAAGTCGTGCATCTCCTCGAGCTCCCGGTAGAGCCGGCCGAGCCCGTCGACCTGGGCGCGCAGATCGAGCTCGACCTGCTTCGTGAGGATGAGGAGCGAGCGCAGGTAAGGCAGCTTCGGGTCGCCGGCGGGGGTCTTCGCGACCTTCTCCTGGAGCTCCACGAGCGACCCCTCGAAGAGGCGCGAGAGGTTCTTCAGGTCCCCGGCGCGCAGCATCGCCGAGACCGGCCCGGGCTCGGCGGCCGCGGCGCCGAGCTCGGCGAGCTCGTGCGTGCGCTCGGCGGGATCATCGATGCCCAGGATGTTCATGAGCCCAAGGCGGAGCGCGGCGATCTCGTGACATGCCATATCGGTTCCCTTCTATCGGGCCCTCCTACCAGCTAGGAGAGAGGGCGGAAAGGCGAAGGCGGGGGGAGAAGAGACGCGCGCGCCGCCGCGTGAGAGCGAGCGAGGCGCGCCCGACCCCGCGGCGCACGCCGGGCTCAGAGCGCGTCGGTGCGCTCGAGGAGCACGCCCGAGGCGGCGATGGAGACCGCGGCGAGCGGGACGGCGATCGCCAGCGCGACCGGGCCGAGCCAGGCCGAGGTCGCGTCGCTCCAGAGCAGCGACGCGAGCACCGCCGCCTCCCTGAGCCCCGCGTGCGCCTCGAACGCGTCGGGCCGGTAGATGAACGCCGCCGTGGGCATCAGCGGCGCGATCCACGCGCCCGACGCGACCAGGAGCGCGTGGAAGCCGTCTCGCATCCGCACGAGGAGCGGCAGGAGCGCCGAGAGCAGCGCCATCGAGAGCGCGACGAGGAAGAGGCCGGCCCCGAGCGCGCCCGCCGCGCTGATCATGTCGCTCGCGCCGATGTGCGGCGCGACGGCGAGCGCCGTAGCGGCCGCGACCACCACGCCCGCCCCGGCCCCGGCGAGCAGCGACGGCGCCGTGCGCGCGGCGAGGAAGACGCGGGCGCGGATCGGCTTGGCGAGCAGGAGCTCGAGGCGATGCTCCTCTCGCGCCGTGACCGTCGCGTCGACGAGGCCCGCCAGGGCGACGAAGTACGCGACGAAGTAGGTGGCGAGGAGATCGTTGATGAGGAGCACGGCGGCCATCCCCTCGATCGCGAAGGCCTGCTCGAGGAAGCGGATGACCTGCGCCGGCAGGCGCACGATCAGCGCGTGGCTGCCGAGCACCACGAGCACGCCGGCGGCCGACGCGACGAGCGAGGTGCGGCGCGGGGCGCGGCGCGCCTCGAGCGCGAAGTAGCCGCGGAGCGAGCCCGCGGCGGGGGCGGTCGTCGAGGTCATGCTTCCATCCTCCGGACGCCCGCGGCGCCGACCGCGATGGTGAGGGCGGTGAGCGCGGCGAGCGCGAGCATCGGGGGGCCGAGCACGGCGGGGCCGAGGTGGTCGAGGCTCCCGAGGCCGAGCGCGCCGAGGGCGATCGGGTTGGCGAGGGAGAGGCTCCGCCAGGCGGGCTGATAGAAGCCGATGAGCGAGAGGCCCACGAGGCCCCCGAGCGTGGCGAACCCGATCAGCGCCGAGGCGCCGCGGTGCCTCACCCACGCGGCGATCGCGGCGCAGAGCGCGGTCGCGAAGAGCGCCGCGAAGGCGTGGAGCGACATCGCGCCGAGGAAGGGGCCGGGGCGGAAGCCGGGGACACGCGCATTGAAGTAGGCGGCGCCGGCGAGCTGGGTCGCGACGTGCAGGGTCACCATCACCGCGCACGCGCTGAGCGCGCGGAGCACGAAGTAGCGGGGGATCGAGAGCGGCTTGCTGGCGAGGAGCGGCAGCACGCCGGTGTCGCGCTCGCGGAGCACGACGCCGCTGGCGAGCACCACGGGGATGAACGCGATCACCTTGTTCATCGTCAGGTCGATCCACACGTACATGAAGACCTGGAACGGCGCGGCGTCGCCGAACCACGCGGCGATCGCGGCGCGCACGTGATCGGGCGGGCGCGCGAGCACGACGGGGATCGCGACCAGCGCGTAGACGAGCATCGCGACGCAGAGCCAGGTCTTTCGCTCGCGGAGCGTCGTGAGGTAGTCGAGCCAGAGGAGGCGGATCACGCCGCCTCCCTGCGCACGAGCGCGAGGTAGAGGTCGTCCATGGTGCGCGCCCCGTGCGCGTCCTTGAGGCGCTCGACCTCGTCGCAGGCGACGAGGCGCGAGCGGTGCATCACCGCGACGCGCCGGCAGAGGGCCTCGACGTCGGAGAGGATGTGCGACGAGAACACGATGGTGACGCCGCGCTCGCGCGCGAGCGCGCGGAGCACCTCGAGGAGCTCGTGGCGGCCGAGGGGATCGAGCCCCGAGGTCGGCTCGTCGAGCAGGAGCACCGCAGGCTCGTTGATCAGCGCCTGGGCGATGCCGACCTTCTGGGCCATGCCGGTGGAGAAGCCGCGCAGGGGGCGGTCCGCCTCGCGCTCGAGCCCGAAGCGGCGCAGGAGGGCGCCGGCGCGCGCGGCCGCGACGTCGCCGGGCAGCGCGAACATCGCGGCGATGTAGTGGAGGAAGCCGCGCGCCGTCATGTCGGGGGGCAGCGAGTACGACGCGGGCAGGTAACCCGCGTTCCGCCGGACCTCGAGCGTCTCGTGGACGACGTCGCGCCCGAGCACGCGCGCGGTGCCCGCGGTGGGCCGGGTCAGGCCGAGGAGCATGCGCAGCGTCGTGGTCTTGCCGGCGCCGTTGTGCCCCATGAAGCCGAAGATCTCGCCTGCCGCGACGCTGAAGCTCACGCCGTCGACGGCCGTGACCTTCGCGAAGCGCTTGCCGAGCGCGTTCACCTCGATCGCCTGGTTCATCGCTTGCTCCTTGCGCGCGACGCGGTCGCGCGCTGCTCCGTGGGGATCGCCGTCGTGGAGGTCGTCTCCGTGGGGGTCGCCGCTGGACGCGCGGCCAGGCCGGCGCGAAAGATGTCCGCGATCGCGTCGAGCGTGCGCTCGCCGGCGAAGGCGCAGAACGACGTGATCAGCCCGATGTGCTGGGGCGCGAAGCGCAGCACGCCGAGGACGAAGGGGATCGCGTCGCGATCGACGTCGGGCCGGATCTCGCCGCGCGCGATGCCCTCGTCGACCCAGCCGTTGATCTGGGCGATCTGCGCCTTCGCGGCGGCGGCGCTCGCGGCGTCGTCGAGCAGGCGGAGCGCGCGGAGGTCGGGATCCTCGCGGAGGAGCTTGCCGAAGAGCGGCTCGGCCGCCTGCTGTCGGTAAGCGAAGCGAAGGGTCCCGACGAGCCGATCGAGCGGGGATTCCAGGCCGAGCACCTCGGCGGCGAAGCGCGCGCGGATCGTGGCGAACGCTTGCTCTACCACCTCGCGCAGGAGGGACTCTTTGTCGGCGAACTCGAGGTAGAGGGCGCCCTTTGCGCAGCCGGCCTCGGCGGCGACGGCGTCGAGGTTGGTTCCCTTGAAGCCGCGCTCGACGAAGTGGCGCTTGGCGGCGTCGAGGATCCTGGTGCGCCGCGCAGGGTCGCGGGGTCTGTCGGGGCGGCGGACGGGCACAGAACTCATATGACTGAACTGGACATATAAGTCAACTCGGGCGGTCCTGGCGCGGGGCGTGGGCAGGGACCACGACGGCCGAGGTGGCGCGCGGGCTGCGGGGGAGGCTCCGCGCGTCGGCGATTCACGCTCGAGGGCGGCGCCCGGCGCCGCGCCTCACTGCATGATGTCGTCGACGAGCCGGGCCACAAGCCGGTCGCCGAGCAGGTGCTCCTCGACGAGGTCCTTCGCGTCCTCCTCGCGGACGCCGCGGTACCAGACCCCGTCGGGGTAGACGGCGACCGTCGGCCCCTCGCCGCAGCGCCCCATGCACGACGTCCTCGTCACGCGGATCTGCTGCTGCTGGCCGGCCTGCTTCACGAGGCGGCGCACCGACTCGAGCAGCGCCAGGCTGCCGCGGTCGACGCAGTCGGCGTTGCCGCAGACGAGCACGTGCTTGCGCAGCGAGCGGTGGGCGTGCGGGTGGTTCGACGCCTGCGTGTGCGTGAGCGTGTGGCGCACGCTGTAGAGCATCGCCTTGAGCCCGCCGACCTCCCGGGCGAGCCCCGGCAGCGCGGTGCGGTACATGCACGTGTCGCAGGGGAGCGGCGCCTCGCCGGCAAAGGCCTGGCGCGCGCGCTCGTCGATCAGGCCCTCGAGCGCGCTCGACCGGCCGAGGTGCGGCGCGAGCGACGCCCGGATCCACGGGTACGTCGACGAGAAGCGGTCGACCTGCTCGGCGAGCTTCGTCATGAGCCGCCCGGCGAAGAGGAAGTAGGGGACCACCACGACGCGCTCCGGCCGGTGCCGCGCGACCCGCTCGAGCGTCTCCTCGACCGAGGGCCGGGTGACGCCGATGAAGGTCGGCTCGACGAGCTGGAGCCCGCGGCCCTCGCCGATGAGGCGCGCCGTCTTGCAGAAATCGCCGTTCGCGTCCGGGTCGCTCGACCCGCGCCCCACGACGACGAGCGCCGACCGGGCCCGCGCGGCCGGGTCGTCCGGCAGCGCTGTCGCGGCGCGCTCGAACGCGATCTGCGCGAGCGCCGGGTGCACGCCGAGCGGCCGCGCCGCCGAGAACCGCACGCCCGGGTGCGCGGCCCGGGCCCGCTCGAGCGCGAGCGGGATGTCGTTCTTCACGTGCCCCGCCGCGAACAGGAAGAGCGGCACGACCGCCACGCGGGACGCCCGCGCCGCGAGCGCCGCGAGCGCGTCGGCGAGGTGCGGCGTCGCGAGCTCGATGTAGCCGTGCTGCACGGCGATCCCGGGCCGCGCCGCGGCGTAATCGGCCACGATCGCCTCGAACTCGGCGTTCGACGCGGCGTCGCGGCTGCCGTGGCCGATCAGCAGGAGACCGTCGTCATGCACGCGAGCGCCTCCTCCAGGGTGAGCGGGAGGCCGGCGCCGCCCCGCGGCGGCGCGGGGCTCATCCGGGTCCAGAGCTCGGCGACCCACGGCCGCCGCACGCGCGCCCGCGCGAGGAGCTCCCCCCGCGCGAACACCTCCCGCGGCGGCCCATCCGTGAGGACCTCGCCGTCGCCCAGCAAGACCGCGCGCGAGGCGAAGAGCGGCACGAGATCCACCGCGTGCGTCGCGGTGACCAGCGTGGTTCCCTGCTGCTCGGAGAGCGCGCGCAGCGTCTGGCACAGGGCGAGCTCGCCTTCCGGGTCGAGCCCCGCGGTCGGCTCGTCGAGCAGCAGCACCCGCGGCTGCATCGCCAGCATCCCGGCGATGCACGCGCGCTTGCGCTCGCCGAAGCTCAGCGCCTCGATGGCCCGATCGGCGAGGTGGGCGATCTGCACGGCGGCGAGCGCCGCCTCGGCGCGGCGGCGCGCCTCGGGCGCGGGCAGGCCGAGGTTTCGCGGGCCGAACAGGACGTCGTCGAGGAGCGTCGCGCCGAGCAGCTGGTCGTCCGGGTCCTGGAGCACGAGCGCGGCGCCCGCGGCGACGGCGTCCGAGGGCGAGCCCACGCGGCGGCCCGCGATCTCGACGCCGCCGCCGGGCGCGGGGAGGAGCCCGACGAGCGTCCTGAGCAGCGCTGTTTTGCCGGCGCCGTTGCCGCCGAGCACCGCGACGGACTCGCCCTCGGCGACGTCGAGGCGCACGTCGCGCAGCACGGGCTCGCCGCGCCGGTAGCCGAGCCGGGGGGCGCGCAGCGCGATCATCCGGCCTCTCCCGCGGCGACGCTGAGCCCGAGGGCCGCGAGGGCGGCGGCGGCGAACGCGACGTTCGCGGCGGGCGCGCTCGTCCTCCGGTCGGCGACGGGGAGCTTCCCCTGGTAGCCGCGGAGCTGCATCGCGAGCGCGGCGCTCTCGGAGCGCTCCAGCGTCCGGAGCGCCACGACGCCCGCGACGGCGCCGGCCGAGCGCGCGGCGGCGCCGGGGCGGGTGAACCCGCCGCGGAGCGCGGCGGCGCTCCACGCGCTGTCGGCCGCGCGCTGGAGCACGCCGGCGAAGCGCCGCGCCAGCGCGAGCAGCTCGACGAGGGCCGCGGGGACGCCGAGCCCGGCGAGCGCCGCCTCGATCTCGGCGGGCGCGGCGGCGCCGGCGAGCCACCGGAGCACCGCGGCCGCCGCGAGGACGCGCGCGCCGATGGCCACGGCGCGGTGGGCCCCCTCGGCCGTGATCGCGTCGGCAGGGAACGTGGCGCCGGGGAGGAGCGGCGCCCCCGGCGTGAGCGCGAGCGCGAGCGCCGCCGCGACCGCTCCGATCCACGCGGCGGGCGCGGCGGCGCGGACGACGGCGCGCGCCGGCGTGCCCTGGAGGCGGAGGGCCGCGCACGCGAGGACGAGCAGCGCGGCCGGCGTGACGGGCGAGCGCGCGCCCGCGGCGACGCAGCACGCGGCCACGGCGGCCCCGAGGCGGAGCCGGGCGTCCACGTCGCGGAGCCGCGCGGGCGGGTCAGTCCGCACGGAGGCCTTCGCCGCCGGCCTTGCCCGCGGGCGCGCCCGCGCGCTCGACGAAGAGCACGCGCGAGAAATAGCCGAGGGCGAAGCCGGCGAGGAGCCCGGCCCAGAGGAACGCGAACAGCAGGAGGTCGCCCTCGAGGCCCGCGAACAGCGGCCCCGTGTCGTGGCGTCCTGCGTCCTCCGCGACGCGGCGCACAACGGCCTCGTCGACGCCGTCCCAGGACGCGTTGCCGCAGGCGGCGAGCCAGAGGGAGGCGGCGAGCTGGAGCGCGCGCTCGCACGCGACGCGCGCGCGCCGCCCGAGCGGCGCTGGGGCCGGGCGCTGTCCGAGCCGCCGCGTCACGACGCCCCCGGGGCGAGCCGGACGACTTGGAGCCGGTCCAGGATGTCGGGCCGCCGGGCGCGCAGGAAGGCGAGCGCCCCCGCGGTCATGACGCCCTCGAGCAGGCCGAGCGGGAGCTGGGTGGGGACGAAGGCGAGGGCGACGCCCGTGAACATGGACGTCACCGACCCATCACCCGAGAGCCCGAGCGCGAGCGCGAGCGCCGTGGTGGCGTAGGTTGCCCAGTCCGAGGTCACGCCCGCCAGGAACCCCGCGACCCAGAGGTTCGCGCCGCAGCGCCGCGCGAGGTGGAAGGCGAAATATCCCGTGAAGGCGCCCGCGATGCCCATCGACGCGACGTCGGCGCCGAGCGTGGTGAGGCCGCCGTGCGCGAGGAAGAGGGCCTGGATAAGGAGCGCCACCACGGTGACGAGCACGGTCATCCAGGGGCCGATGAGCACCGCCGCGAGCCCCGTGCCGCACGGGTGGGAGCAGGTCCCGGCGGTCGGCACCGGCACGGGCATGCACGAGATCGCGAAGACGGCGGCCGCGACGAGGCCGACGAACGGCTTGTAGAAGACGTCCTGCTGGGTGCGGCGCCGGAGCAGGTGGAGGGCGATCGCGACGAAGGGCAGGGCGAGCGCGTTCCAGACGGCGCACCAGCCGAGCGGCAGGACGCCCTCCGCGAGGTGCATCGCGGCCGCGGGGCGGGGCGCGAGGAGCGTCCCCATGAACACGATGGCGATCGACAACGCGCGGCCGTGAAGACCGATTTTGGCGCTCCGGGTGAAGTCCGCACCCGAACGCCACGAAGACGTGCGCAAGCTGCACCTCGTGGGAGGCTCGGGTAGGTCTCCCGGCTCATGGGTTCAGGGAGCTGATCGAGCTCCCAGCGCTGCGTCCACCTTCCCAGGCCTCTTCCAATGGGGCCCAGTGGTCTTCGGAGGCAGCTCCCCACTCACGGTGGCGGGACCGCGCCGGTTTTGCACCGGCTTCCCTGTTATGCCCCGGAGGGCACCCGAGGAATGGATTGTCAGGCCGGTGCTCGGTAATCCCGTTTCGTGCCCGGCGTCAAGGACGTCGCGCCCCGATCGCGGACGAGGTGCTCGGCGGGCGCGGCGTCGGCGCGGCGGTGACGCCTGCGCTGGTGGGCACCCCGCCCTCGGGGGCGCCCGCCCTCGGGGGCGCTGCCGAGGCGCACGAGGCCATCGCTGCCGAGGGGCGCCGCGCGCCCGTCGGCGCCCCCGATCGAGCGGGCATGCGCGCCGACGAGCGATCGAGGCCCTGTCATGTGTGATGGCCGAGGCCGAGAAATTGACCCAGACGCATCACGCGAAGGGTCGTCGATCGACACGTCTTGAATTATGTCCCCCTTAGATAAAACCTGTTTACTTTGTCGCCGCGCGGGCGCAGCCCCCGTCTCGGTCTGGGTCTGTACGAGGGGCTCTCGTGCGCTTGAATATCGGCGCCGGCGCGTTCCTTCCGCAGTGTGCTTTGTTCGTCCTGGCTCTTTACTCGGGAGCAGGTGTCCGGTGCACGGCCTGCTGCCTCGTGGCCTCTCTTATTGAAGAGAGCAGGGATTTCGTGTTCGCTCGCCTCGGAATGCGAGACGAACGCAGCGCTGGGCGCTGTCTCTGGTGGATGGGTATGCCCGGCTCGAACGTGAATTCCCGCAGATCGGGTGTGTGTGGGTCGCGCGCCCGCCTGGCCGCCTTCGCGCGTGGAGCGTTCTGCTCGCTCGGCGTGCACGCGTTGCACTTTGTTATCGACAACGCGCTTGCGGATGCCACAATCTGACTACCGCATGCGCGCCGGCGCGGACCCCCCAGCCCGGAGCGCATGCGGTCTTTCTTCTGCACCGTGGCGGACGTTCAAGACTCCGGCGCGGTTTCCCTGCCGCGGTCATTCTGGGCCCCCCCTCCAGCGTGATGCGCGGTATTTTTTTGCCGTCGAGCGCGTGGTACGCGCCTCGCGCCTCGCGAGCCTTTACTTGCCCGTGAACGTTGCCTGCGATTTCGCCAGGAACGCTTTCATTCCGAGCTGTTGATCTTCGCTGCCGAAGAGCGCGGCGAATGCCTGGGCTTCCAGCTCGTTGGCGGCGGCGAGGTCGAGGCTCTCGCCGCGCAGGAGGACGCGCTTGGCGGCGGCGACGGCGAGCGGTCCGCGCGAGGCGATCTTGAGGGCGGTCTCGCGGGCGCGCGCGAGCAGATCGGCTGCTGGGAAGACGGCGTTGACGAGCCCGATCGAGAGCGCCTGCTGGGCGGTGATCATGTCTCCTGAATAGACGAGCTCGCGCGCGCGTCCTGGCCCGACCCGTCGCAGCAGCCGCTGGGTCCCGCCGAACCCTGGGATGACGCCCAGGTTCACCTCGGGCTGGCCGAGCTTGGCGCCTTCGGCGGCGTAGATGAAGTCGCATGCGAGGGCGAGCTCGCAGCCGCCGCCCAGCGCGAAGCCGTTGACGGCGGCGATCACGGGGAAGGGGGCAGTCTCGATGAGCTCTGCGAGCCGGTGGCCTGCGTCGGCGAACCGCTTCGCGGCGATGCTGTTCATGGCCGCCATCTCGGCGATGTCGGCGCCGGCGACGAACGCCTTGCCGGCGCCGGTCAGCACCGCCGCGCGGACCTCGTTGCCGTCGGCGGGCGCGAGGAGGTCGCGGAAGGCCGCGGTGAGCTCGCCGAGCACGGCGGGGTTCAGCGCGTTGAGTTTGTCGGGCCGCTGGATGGTCACGGTGGCGACGTGACCCTCGCGCTCGACGGCGACGAACTGGAGCGTCCCGCGGGCCCCCGGCTGCTGTTCTTGAGCGGTCATGGATCGTGGTTAGCAGCGCCCCGGGCCGGGGGGAAGCGCCTGCCGCGGGCCAGGGAGGGCGTCATTCCGTGTCCGTCCGATCCCGCCGTGTCGAGGCCGTTGCCGAGCCGACGAGCGAGCGATTTCCAACCGAGCGATTTCCAGAGCATGTCACGCGCCTGTTCCGGGACACGGCCCGTCGCTCGATGATCCGAACTCACCGCTTGACTGCGGATGCGCGCGACATGACGGCCCTGCCACGAGCCCGCGTGCGATCGCAGTGAGTCGGGCAGACCGCCCGTCCTCCGACCCGCACACCCGTGTTCGCCTCGCGCGTATCCCGCCGTCGCTCCCCCGTCATCCTCCCCCCTGGAGAGAGCCAGGGAGGGAGGGGGTGCCGCGCGGGGGGCCGGCGGGGTAGGGCCCCACGAATCCGAGCGCCGGCCCGCTCCGTGCGACGCCCTCCCGGACCGCTCCCGCCGTTCAGCCGGCCATTGCCCCCCAAAAGGCGCGAGTTCGTGGGAGGGGCCCCCGCCGGCCCCCCGCGCGGCGCCCCCTCCCTCCCTGGCTCCGTAGAAGCCTCCTCTACACCGCCCGCCCGCTCTTCTGCCCCTTCTCGTCGTACACGTAGAACCCCCGCCCGCTCTTCTTCCCGTACCACCCCGCAGCCACCAGGTTCCTGAGCAACGTGGCCGCCCGGTACTTCGAGTCCCCGAACTCCCGGTGCAGCACCTCCGCGATCGACAGCACCGTGTCGAGCCCGATCAGGTCCGCGAGCTCGAGCGGCCCCATCGGGTGGTTCAGCCCGAGCCGCGCCCCCGCGTCGATGTCCTCCGGCGTGGACAGCCCCTCCTGGAGCGCGAAGCACGCCTCGTTGAGGAAGGGGATCAGCATCCGGTTCACGATGAACCCGGGCTGGTCCTTCGAGGTGATCACCGTCTTGCCGAGCCCAACCGAGAGCGCCCGGACGGCCTCGTACGTCGCGTCCGACGTCTGGACCCCACGGACGAGCTCGACGAGCTTCATCAGCGGCACCGGGTTCATGAAGTGCATCCCGATGACCAGCTCAGGCCGCCCGGTCACCGCCGCCAGCCGCGTGATCGAGATCGACGACGTGTTCGACGCCAGGATCGCCCCCTTCGGCAGCGCCGCGTCGGCGAGCTTGAAGATCCCGCTCTTCACGTCGAAGCTCTCGGTCACCGCCTCCACGGCCAGGTCGACCCCGCCGAGGCCCGCCATCCCGTCGGCCACCGCGACGCGGTCGAGGAGCGCCTCCCGCGCCTCCGCGGCCAGCTTGCCCTTCTCCACCTGCTTCGCGAGAATGGCGGCGATCTGGGCCTTGCCCGACTCCGCCAGCGCCCTCGAGACGTCGCACAGGACCACCTCGAGGCCCGCGGCCGCGGCGACCTGGGCGATGCCTCGCCCCATCTGGCCCGCGCCGATCACCCCGAAGCGCTTGATCGTCGTAGCTTCCATGCCCGCGGTTGATAGCCGAAGCCGCGAGCGCGGTGAACCGCCCTCGCCGCGGCCTGACGGCCCGACGGGCCGCCCGCTCGGACGTCCCCGCGCCACAGGAGCAGAAGCGCGCGAAAGCTCCGGCCGACCTTCCAGGCCCGCAGGGGCGAGGAACCTTGAAACCGTGTCGTCCGCCCGGCTATCTTCGCCCGGCCCGTGAACGGACCGGACCGAATTCGCGAGGTCCGCGGAGAGACGATGAGCGTTGAGACGATTCGGATGGCCCTTGGGCGTCTGCAGGATGAGCCCGAGAACGAGGCAGCCTGGAACGAGCTCGCGGAGGCCGTGACTGCTCCGAACAACGGCGCGGGCCCCGGGGACGTCGAGCGCCTGCTCGGCGCGGCGCGCGGGCGGCACGAGCAGCGGAAGGAATGGCAGGCCGTGGCCCGCCTCCTCGAGCTGGAGATCGCCCTCGCCGCAGGCAGCGCCGTCGAGCCCGCGATGCAGGCCGAGCTCGCCCGCGTCTACCACGAGGAGCTCATCGACGTCGATCGCGCGGCGGCCGCGTACAAGCGGCTGCTCGAGCTGCGCCCCGACGACGACGCCGCGGCCGAGGCGCTCGAGACCGACGCCTCGAAGCGCGAGCGGTGGCGCGACCTCGTGGACCGGTACGTGGCCGAGGCCGAGGGCGCGACCGACGGCGCCTTCAAGAGCGCGCTCTACACGAGCGCGGCCGACATCGGCTACCGCTACGGCCGCGCCGAGCTCGGCGCCAGGGTGGCCGAGCTCATCGAGCTCGCCCTGCTGCTCGACCCGAAGAACCTCCGCGCGGCCAACCTCGCCGAGATCGCCTTCTCCTCCGCGGGGGACTGGGACGCCGTCGTCCGCGTCCTGTCGCTCGTCAAGGGCGAGGCCCAGCTCAAGGAGGACCGCATCGCGGCGGCCGTCCGCGCGGCGCGCACCGTCAAGGCCCGCCTGAGCGACCCGGCCCGCGCGGTCGCGGCGTACGAGGAGCTGCTCGACCTCTCGCCCGGCCAGCCCGAGGCGCTCTCGTTCCTGACCGAGGCCTACTCCGCCGCGGGCGACTGGGATCGCCTCGTCGCCCTCTACGAGGACCAGCTCCGCAGCGGCGGCGTGAAGCCCGGCGAGGAGCTCGGCATGCTCGTGCAGATCGCCATGGTCCACTGGCGCATGCGCGGCCAGCCCCAGGCGGCCGAGCCCTATTTCGACCGCGTGCGCCGCGCCGACCCGGCGCACGCCGGGATGCTCAACTTCTACCGCGAGGTGCTCGAGCAGCGCGGCGACAAGCCGCGGCTCACGACGATCCTCACGGACGCGCAGCGCGCCGTGCCCGACGGCCCCGAGAGGCGCGCCATCGCCACGGAGCTCGCGCGGCTCGCCGAGTCGCAGGAGAACGCCGCCAAGGCGATCGAGCAGTACAAGTCCGTGCTCCGGACCGACCCGGAGAACCGCCAGGCGCGCGACGCCCTGAAGCGCCTCTACCTGCAGACCGAGGGGTACAACGCCCTCGTCGAGCTCCACCGGCAGGACCTGGAGCGCACGCCCGCCGACGACGTCGCGGGCAGGGTCGCGGTGCTCCGCGAGATCGCCGGGATCTACCGCGATCGCGCCAAGAACGACGCGGCCCTCGTCACGGTCCTCACCCAGATCGTCCAGCTCGACGACAAGGACGTCGACGCCGTGCGGGAGCTGACCCGCATCTACGAGTCGCTCGGGCGCTGGCGCGACCTGCTCTCGTACCAGCAGCGCCTCGCCGAGCTGACCGAGAGCCCCGCCGAGAAGGCGGGGCTCTACCGCGCGGTCGCGCGGCGCTGGTTCGACCAGTTCTCCAACGTCCAGAACGCCATCGCGGCGTACGAGGCGCTGCTCACGGTCGAGCCGATCGACGAGGAGGCGCAGCAGAAGCTCCGCGAGCTGTACCTGAAGCGGCGCGCCTGGCCGCAGCTCTTCTCGCTCTACGAGCGCAAGCTCGAGGGCGCCGAGGGCGCCGCGAAGATCGAGCTCCTCGGCGAGATGGCCAAGCTCGCCGCCGAGCGGCTCGACCGCGGCGCGGACGCGATCGCGCTGCAGAAGCGGATCCTCGAGCTCGACCCGAGCGCCCCCGGGGTGCTCGACGCGCTGGAGAAGCAGGCCGAGCGCGAGAAGGACTTCGCCACGGTCGCCGAGGTGCTCGAGCGCCGCGTCGACCTCGCGGCCGACGACGCGGCGCGGCTCGTCTCGCTGCAGAAGCTCGGGGCCGTGTACGCCGAGCGCCTCAAGGATCCGGCCCAGGCGGCGCGGACGTGGCGGCGCGTGCTCACGCTCTCGCCGGGGCACGCGCGCGCGCTCCGCGTCCTGCGCGACGCGTACTTCACCGCGGGCGACTGGGACGGGCTCGAGGAGCTCTACGCCTCGCAGAACGACTGGGAGGGCCTCGTCGACTTCCTCTCGGGCGCGGCGGACAAGGCGACCGACCCGGCAACGAAGCTCGACATCTCCTTCCGCGCGGCCCGGATCTTCGAGGAGCAGCTCAAGGCGCCCGAGCGCGCGGCGCGCTCGTACGAGCGCGTGCTCAGCGTCTCGCCGAAGGACGCGCGCGCCGCGGCCGCGCTCGTGCCGATCTACGAGGAGGAGGAGAAGTGGGCCCGGCTGCCGGCGCTCTACGAGATCCTCCTCGACGCGACGGACGACGCCGAGGCGCAGGTCGGCATGCTGCGCAAGCTCGCGGCGGTGACGGGCGGGCCGCTCTCGGACAAGCCGAGCGCGCTCGGCTACGCGCGCCGCGCCTACGAGCTTCAGCCGGACGACGAGGGGCTCGACCTGCTCGAGGCCTGGTCGCGGGCGGCGGGCTCGTGGGGGCCGTTCGTCGAGGCGGTCGAGGGCCGGCTGCGGACGGCGGAGGACCTCGAGACCGACGTGCAGCGCACGCTGCGGCTGAAGCTCGCCGAGGTGTACGCGCGCGAGATGGGCAAGCTCGACGAGGCGGTGACCGTCTACCGCGGCCTCGTCGAGGATGACCCGTCCGACGACGACACGGTGCGGGCGCTCGACGCGCTCCTCCGGGCGAACGAGCGGCAGGCCGATCTGCGGTGGCTGTTCGAGCTCAGGGCGAGCCAGGTCGGGGGCGAGGATCGCGCCGAGATCCTCGAGGAGTGGGCGACGCTCGAGGAGGAGGTCTTCGGCGACCCCGCGAAGGCGATCGAGCTCCTGCGCAAGGTCATCGCGCTGACGCCCGGGCGCATCAACGCGCTGCGGGTGCTCTCGCGCCTCCTGAACGCCGCGGGCGAGTACGAGGCGGCGTCCGTGATCGTGGCCACGCACCGCGACGTCAGCGAGGGCGACGAGCGGGCGCGCCGCGAGATCGAGCTCGCGACGCTCTACCTGGACCGGCTGGATCGGCCGGCGGACGCGTTCGAGGCGGCGGTGCGCGCGCTCGATCTGACGGCGCACGACCCGGACGCGATCACCGTCCTCTCGCGGCTCGTCGAGCGCCCGGAGACGCGCGTGCGCGCGGCCAAGGTGCTCGCCGTCGAGTACGCCGAGACGGGCAACCACCGGCGCGAGGCCATGGCGCTCCGGGTCATCCTCGAGTCGGAGCGGGATCCGGCGCGGCGGCGGGAGCTCTACCTCACGCTCGCGAGCGTCGAGGAGGCGAAGCTGCACGCGGCCGGGACGGCGTTCGACGCGCTCCTCCGGGCGCTGCACGAGTTCTCGGACGACATCGAGCTCTGGGATCGCGCCGCCGAGCTGTCGCGGCGCGCCGGCCGCCCGACCGACCTCGCGGAGGCGTACCGCGTGCACCTCGTCGCGGGCCGCACCGAGGGCGACAAGGTGCTCGGCAGCTCCGTGGAGGTCGAGCTCTGCGAGCGCGCGGCGAGCCTCCACGACGAGCAGCTCGGCGACCCGGAGGGCGCGAAGCCCTACCTGGAGCGGGTGCTGAGCCTCGACCCGAACAACCACCGCGCGTTCGAGCGGCTGAAGCAGATCCTGACGGCGGCCGAGCGGTGGGGCGAGCTCGAGGAGCTCTACGACCGCGCCGCGAAGGGCACGACGGACCAGAGCGAGCGCATCGAGCTGCTCAACGAGGTGGCGCTCATCGCCGAGGAGATCATCGGCGACGCCGCCAAGGCGATCGGCTACTACGAGCGCATCCTCGAGCTCGATCCGTTCTACACGGCGGCGCTCGACTCGCTGGAGAAGCTCTACGAGCGCGAGGGCCGCTTCCGCGACCTCGCGGCGCTCCTCGAGCAGCGCCTGAAGACGGCGACCGAGGCCGAGAGCGTCGAGATCAAGCTGTCGCTCGGCAGCATCTACCTCGACCGGCTGCACGAGCCCGAGGGGTCGCTCGGGCACCTCGAGGACGTGCTGCGGATCCGCCAGAACGACCCGAAGGCGCGCGAGCTCGTCGAGCGGCTGCTCGACATCGGGGCGCTCCGGCTCCGGGCGGCGCGCGTGCTCGAGGCGGTGTACGAGGCGCGGGACGAGATCCGGCAGCTCGTGCGGGTCCTCGAGATCCGGCGCCAGGGCGCCGAGACCGAGTCGGAGCGGCGCGAGCTGCTCCGCCGGGTCAGCGTGCTCCAGGACGAGCGGCTCAGGGACGACGCGGGCGCGTTCGCCAGCCTGTCGGAGCTCCTGCCGCTCGAGCCGGAGGACCTCGCGGCGCGCGAGCGGCTCATCGAGATCGGCCGGCGCCTCGGCGAGCACGAGCAGGTCGCCGAGGTGCTCACGGCGGCCGCCGACGCGTGCGGGACGGCGACCATCCGCGGCGAAATCCTGATGGAAGTCGCGAGGATCTGCGAGGACCTCCTCGGCGACGCGGACCGGGCCGAGAAGGTCTACCGGCGCGTGCTCGCCATCGATCCGACCGATCCGACGCTGGTGATCCCGGCGGCGCAGGCGCTCGGCCGCATCTACGCGGCGAAGGAGCAGCACCAGGCGCTCGCGGGCGTGCTCGCGATCGAGGTGCGCCTCGAGGAGAACGTCGAGACGCGGCGCTCGCTCTACGAGCGCATCGGGACGCTGCACGAGACGGTGCTGGACGACCCGGCCAAGGCGATCGAGGCCTGGCAGGCGCGGCTCGGCGACGACGGCGCCGACGTGGCGGCGCTCGCGGCGCTCGAGCGGCTCTACGAGCGGACGTCGCAGTGGCGGGAGCTCGTCTCCGTGCTCCGGGCGCGGGAGCAGTCGACGACGGAGCCGGAGGAGCGGCGGCGCGCGATGACGAAGGCGGCCGAGACGCTCGCGCAGAAGCTCGCCGACGTGCCCGAGGCGATCAACGCGTGGCGCGCTGTGCTCGACGAGTTCGGCCCCGAGCGCCCGACGCTCGCGGCCCTCGAGGAGCTCTACGAGCTCGACGAGCGCTGGGTCGACCTCGCCGAGACGCTGGAGGTGGACCTGTCCCTCGCGGTGGAGACGCCCGCCCGGCTCGACCTCTTGGCGCGGCTCGGCGACGTGCGGCGGCTGCACCAGGCCGACGCGACGGGGGCGCTCGAGGCGTACCGCCAGGCGCTCTCGCTCGACCCGTCGAACGCGCGCTGCCGCGCGGCGCTCGAGGCGATGCTCGAGCGGGAGGACGCGCGGCGCGACGCGGCCGAGACGCTCGAGCCGCTCTACGAGGCGGACGGCGACGCCGAGCGCCTGCTCCGGGTCCTGGAGATCAAGGTCGAGACCTCGGATCTCCCGAGCGAGCGGCTCGCCACCCTGCAGAAGTCGCTCCGCACCGCGGAGGGGCCGCTCGGCGACACGTCGCGGGCGTTCGGCTACGCGCTCCGCGGCGTGCGGGAGGCGGCGGGTGAGCCCGAGGTGACGACCTGGATCGCCACGGTCGAGCGGCTCGGCGAGGCCACCGGGCGCTGGTCCGAGGTGTGCGAGCTGTTCCAGCGCATCGCGCCGGACATCCTCGACGGCGACGTGCAGCAGAACGTGCGGCTGCGGGTCGGCGAGCTCGCGCGGCACAAGCTCGACGACCGCGAGCTCGCGGTCGAGCAGTACAAGAAGGCGCTCGAGGCCCGCGGGGACGACCGGCGCGCGATGATCGCGCTGGAGGAGCTCTACGGCGAGGCGCGCGACGCCGGGCGGCTGCTCGAGATCCTGAAGCTCCGGGTCGAGAACGCCGAGACCGACGAGGAGAAGACGGGGCTGCTCTTCCGGATCGCCGAGCTCGAGCGGGGCCCGCTCGGGGACCAGGCCGGCGCGATCGCGACCTACGAGACGATCCTCGACATCGCGCTCCACCCGGACGCGATCGCGGCGCTGGACGGCCTCTACCGCGAGGCGGGGCGCTTCCAGGACCTCATCCGGCTCTACGAGCGGCAGCTCGACGTGCGCGCCGGCGACCTCGCCGAGCTGCACGTCAAGATCGCGCTCGTCGCGCACCGGCACACCGAGGACCTGCAGCGCGCGTTCGACGAGCTCTCCGAGGCGCTGCTCATCGATCCGGCGCACGAGGGCGCGGTCTCGCTGCTCGAGGCGATCCTCGAGGGCTCGGCCGAGGCGGAGCACAGGGCGCGCGCCGGCGAGATGCTCGAGCCGGTGTACCTGCGCCGGGCGGACTGGAACCGGGTGAAGATCGCGCTCGACGCACGCCTCGCCGCGAGCCAGGACCCGGTCGAGCGCCGCGATCTGCTGCAGCGGCTCGCGACGCTGCACGAGGAGCAGCTCGAGGATTACCGCGCGGCGCTCGAGACGGTGGCGAAGCTCCTCCACGAGGACCTCACCGACGAGGGGGTCTGGGCGGAGCTCGAGCGGCTCGCGAAGGTGGCGAGCGCGGAGCGGCGGCTCGCGGAGATCTACGCGGCGGAGCTCGGGGAGCTCACCTCGGACGACGCGTCGAGCGCGAAGCTCAGCCGGCGCACCGGCGAGCTCTACGCCCAGCTCGGCGACGTGGCCGACGCGCTGCGGTGGTACCGGCGCGCGCACGAGTTCGAGCCGGACTCGCGCGAGCTGTTCGACGCGATCGACGGGCTGCTCGTCAAGGAAGGGCGCCACGCCGAGCGCATCCAGCTCTACCGCGCGGCGCTCGACTACCGGAAGGACGAGGACCGGCTCGACGCACTCCACACGATCGCGCGCCTGGAGCGGACGGAGCTCCGCGAGCCCGCGCTCGCGATCGAGACGTACCGCGCGGCGCTCGACGTCGACGAGGACGACGCCCGGGCGCTCGACGCGCTGACGGAGCTCTACCGCGAGCTCGACCGGCCGCGCGACCTCGCCGATCTCTACCTGCGCCGGGCCGAGGCGGCCCCGAACGGCGAGCGGGCGGCGCCCTACCGGCTCGCGCTCGCGGAGCTCCTGCGCACGCGGCTCGAGGACACCTCGGGCGCGATCGATCAGCTCGAGGCGATCGTCGGCGAGGTGCCCTCGCACGCCGAGGCGATCCGGGCGCTCGAGGCGCTCATCCAGGATCCGGAGCACAAGGCGCGGGTCGTCGAGATCCTCGGCCCGCTCTACGAGGGGGCGGACGACTGGCGGCAGCTCGTCCGGCTCAACGACGAGCGGTTCGGCCTCGCCTCGGACGCGCGCGAGAAGGTCGCGGTGCTCCGGGAGACGGCGAAGCTCTGGGAGACGCGCGGCAACGACGAGCTGCGCGCCTTCGACGCGATCCGGGCGGCGTTCGGGCTCGATCCGGACGACGGCGAGACGCGCGGCGAGCTCGAGCGGCTCGCCGAGCAGCTCGGCGCCTGGGAGGAGCTCGCGGAGAGCCTCGAGCAGGGCGTGAGCACCACGTCGGACGAGCTCACGAAGCGCGAGCTGCTCTCGTCGCTGGCCAAGGTCTACGACACGCGCATCGACGACCCGCGCCGGGCGCTCCGCGCCTACGCGCGGCTGTCCGCGCTCGACCCGAGCGATGCCGAGCCGCTCGAGCAGATGGACACGCTGGCCGTGCTGCTCAGCGACTGGGACACGCTCATCTCCGTCCTCGAGAAGAAGAGCGAGATGGCGTCGGACGAGGAGAACGCCTCGATCTGCCGGCGCATCGCCGAGACCAAGCTCGAGATGCTCGAGGACACCGAGGGCGCCATCCAGGCGTACGAGCGGGCGCTCGAGCTCGATCCCGAGAGCGCGATGACGATCGACGCCCTCATCGAGCTGCACGAGCCGCGCGGCGCCGCGAGCCGCCTCGTCGAGCTCTACGGCCGGCGCGTCGAGCTCGCGGGCCCCGACGAGGAGGAGCTGCGCTACGACCTCAACGTGCGCGCCGCCGAGCGCTACGAGCGGGATCTCTCGAGCCCGCGCGACGCGATCGCGGCGCTCAACGCGGCGCTCGAGGCGAAGCAGGGCGATCCGGCGGTGCTGTCCTCGCTGGAGCGGCTCTACCGGGCCGAGCGGATGTGGGACGAGCTCCTGTCGAACCTGATGCTCCAGGCGAGCGCGGCCGCGGACAGGGACGCGCGCATCAAGCTGCGGACGGCGATCGGCGACCTCTACGCGGGGGAGCTGGAGAGCCCGAGCGACGCGATCGAGCAGTACCGGCTCGTCCTCGACGAGGACGCGGTGAACGACCACGCGATCCAGGCGGTCCGCGCCATCGGCGAGGGCCGGGAGGAGCTGCGGCTCGACGCCGCCGAGGTGCTCGAGCCCGTCCTGCGCGCGGCCGGCCGCCACGAGGAGCTCGCGGCCGCGCTCGAGCTGCGCCTGCGCGCGCAGACCGAGCCGACCGACCGGGCCGCGACCCTCCGGGCGATCGCCCTCGTGCAGGACGTGCAGCTCGGGCGCCCGCTCGAGGCGGAGCAGGCGCTGCTCCGGGCGCTGGAGGACGCGCCGGACGACGCGTCGCTGCACGGCGAGATCGAGCGGCTCGCGGAGCGCACGGACGGCTTCGGCCGCTACTGCGACGCGCTCGCGCAGCGGGCCGCGGCGACGTTCGACGCGACGATCGCGAAGGACCTGTTCCTGCGGATCGGCCGCATCGCCGAGGAGAAGCTCGGCGACGACCGGCGCAGCGCCCAGGCCTACGCGAAGGCCGTCGAGCACGCCGGCGACACGCCCGAGCTCCTCGAGGCGCTCGACCGGCTCTACGGCCGCCTCGGCGACGAGCGGGCGCTCGCGGACGTGCTCGAGCGCCGCGTCGCGGTCACGCCCGGCGATCGCGATCAGGCGGATCTCTTCTACCGGCTCGCGGTGATCCAGATCGGGTCGTTCAGCGACAAGCCCCAGGGCCTGAACACCCTGCGGCAGGCGCTCGATCGCGCGGTCGATCACGAGCGGGCGAGCGGCGCGCTCGAGGCGCTCACCGAGGACCCGGCGCTCTTCGACGAGGCGGCCGAGGCGCTCGAGGGCGTCTACCGGACGCGGGGCGACAACGCCGCGCTGGCGCGCCTCTACGAGAAGCGCATCCGCTTCGCGCCGGGCGGCGCGGAGCGGATCCGCATGCGCCTCGACCTGGCGAAGGTGCTCGAGGTGCGCTCGAACGACCCGAGGGCGGCGCTGGAGACCCTCGAGAAGGCGCTCGCCGACGACCCGTCGGACCCGGACGTGCTCGGCGAGATCGAGCGCCTGGCCCCGCTGACGGGCGGCTGGGCGAGCGCCGCCTCCGCCCTGGAGCAGGCGGTGCGGGCCGGGACCGAGCTCGACGGCGACACGGCGCGCGACCTCTGGATGCGCATCGCCGAGTGGCAGAAGAACAAGGTGGGCGACGCCAAGGCCGCCGAGGCGGCGTACGAGGCGGCGCTCACGCACGATCCCACGAGCGAGCACATCCTGCGGTCGATCGAGGAGCTGCAGCGGGCGCCGGGGCGCGAGCGCGACCTCATCGGCACGCTGCGCCGGATCGCCGCCCTCGACGGCATGGAGGGGAGCGCGGGCGAGCTGCGCCGCGAGGCGAAGGAGCTGGCGGAGCGCGCGCTGGGCGACCGCGAGCTCGTCGAGGCGATCCTGCGCGAGATGATCGCCGCGGACGAGGGCGACACCTGGGCGCTCGCCGAGCTCACGAAGGTGCGGGAGGAGGCGGGCGACCACAAGGAGGTCTTCCGGCTGCTCGTGCGCCAGTCCGAGCTCTACGCCGAGGCCGAGCGCATCCGCGACGCGCGGCACGCCGCCGCGGCGGTCGCGCGCGAGCGGCTCGGCGACGACGCGGCGGCGATCGAGCTCTACGAGACGCTCTTCGAGGCGGATCCGGGCGACGAGCGCGCCGCGACGGCGCTGCGCGAGCTCTACGCGAAGGCCGGCAAGCACAAGGAGCTGCTCGCGCTGCTCGAGCGGCTCACCGACCTGGCCGAGTCGCCCGAGGCCCGCTCGGCGCTGCGCCTCGAGAGCGCGGAGATCTGCCTCTCGCGGCTCGACGCGGTGAGCGAGGCGACCGAGCACCTGCGCGCGGTCCTCGACGAGCAGCCCGACAACGAGAAGGCGACGGTCCTGCTCGCGCAGCTGCTCGAGAAGACCGGCCGCGATCAGGAGCTGTCGGACCTGTTCGTCACGCAGATCGAGCGCGCGAAGGACCGCGGCGACGTCGCGGCGGAGCTCTCGTACAGCGTCCGCCTCGGCGAGGTCTACGAGGCGCGGCTGAACGACACGGCGCGGGCGATCGAGACCTACCGCGCGGTCCTCGAGCGCGAGCCGCGCCACCACGGCGCGCTCCTCGCGCTGGCGCGCCTGCACGAGCAGCGCGGGGAGAAGGCCGAGGCGGCGCAGCGGCTTGAGGTGATCCTCGAGGACGCCCTCGGCGCGGAGGCGGTGGCCACGGCGCTCCGGCTCGCGGATCTGCACCGGTCCCTCGGCGACGAGGGGGCGGTCCGGCGCGTGCTCGAGCGGGGGCTCGCGGCGGACGGGTCGGCGCAGGAGATCAGGAAGCAGCTCCTCGCCCTCTACGAGAAGCAGCAGGCCTTCACCGAGCTCGCCGATCTCATCACCGGCGACGCCGAGGCGGCCGCGCAGCCGGCCGAGAAGGTGGCGCTCTACCGCAAGGCGGCCGGCATCCACCTGGCGAAGCGGGACGATCCCGGCCGCGCGGCGGACCTCCTGGTCAAGGCCACCGAGCTCGTGCCGGGCGACCGCGAGCTCCTGCTCGCGCTGTGCGACGCGTACAGCGCCTCGGGCCGCGGCCAGAAGGCCGCCGAGGCGCTCCAGCAGATCGTCGAGTCCTACGGCGGCCGCCGCTCGAAGGATCTCGCCGCGATCCACCACCGCCTCGCCAAGGCCTACCTGGCCGAGGGGCAGCGGGAGCGGGCGCTCGCCGAGCTCGACATCGCCTTCAAGATCGACCCGGGCTCGATCGCCATCCTCCGCGACCTCGGCGTGCTGGCGCTCGATCTGTCGGAGTCGGGCGACGACGCGGCGAAGGCGGCGCACATCGATCGCGCGCAGAAGACCTTCCGCGCCCTGCTCCTCCAGAAGCTCGACGAGGGCGCGCCGATCAGCAAGGGCGAGGTCTTCTATTACCTCGGCGTGATCAGCCACCGTCAGAACGACGACAAGAAGGCGATCCAGATGCTCGAGCGCGCGCTCGACAACGAGCGCGACTTCGCCCCGGCGAAGGAGCTCCTGGCGCAGCTCAAGAAGTGACGTAATCTCGCCGCGTGACGCGGCTAGTCAGCATCGATGGTGTCATCCACCGGCCGGAGGAGGCCAGGGTCTCGGTCTACGACCGCGGCTTCCTCTACGGCGATAGCGTCTTCGAGACCATCCGCACCTACGGCGGCGAGCCGTTCGCTCTGGAAGAGCACCTCGCCCGCCTGGAGCGCTCGGCCGAGCGGATCGCGATCGCCCTGCCGATCCCGCGCGACGAGCTCGGCCGCGAGGTCGTCGCGCTGCTCCGGGCAGCGACGGCGGCCGGGAGCGCCGGGGCCACGGCGGGCGCTCAGGGCTCGGCGTCCGCCGCGGGCTCGGCCGCGCCGCTCGAGAGCACCATCCGCGTGATGCTGACGCGCGGCAGCGGTCCGCTCGGGCTCGATCCCTCGCTCGCGGGCGCGCCCCTCCGCGTCATCCTCGTCGAGCCGCTGAAGCCGCTGCCGGGCGGGCTCTACCGCGCGGGGATCGCGGTCGTCACGATCCGCACCCAGCGGGCCGGCGACGCGGCGCCCGGCGCCAAGGTCTCGAACTACCTCGAGAGCCTGCTCGCCCTGCGCGAGGCGCGGGCCGCGGGGGCGCACGAGGCGCTGATCCTCGACCCGTCAGGTCATGTCGTGGAGGGCACGACGTCCAACGTCTTCCTTGTCGAGCGGCGGCCCGCGTCGCACGAGGGCGCGGAGGACCCGGGGCACCTGCTGATCACGCCGCCCAAGGAGGCGGGGATCCTCGTCGGCATCACCCGGGCCCACGTGATGCACGTCGCGGGCGAGCTCGGCATGCCGGTGTGCTGCGAGCCGGTCACGATGGCCCGGCTCCTCGCCGCCGAGGAGGCGTTCATCACCTCGAGCCTCCGGGAGATTGTCCCGGTCGTTCGCGTGGACGCCCACACGATCGGCGCGGGTGTCCCCGGCCCGAAGACCCGAGCGCTGCACGCGGCTTTCCGCAGGAGGGTGGGTGCTGGTGCGATGCCCCTCCCGTGGGAGACGCCCTGAGCCCGCTGCGCCCCGGCTCGACAGCGTCGAAATCTTGCGATCCATGACGTGTCGCTCGGAGCGCGCGTCCAAGGAACTGGCCGGCACGTTCCCTGCGCGGGTCGGATGGGGCTCGCACTTCGCCCGCCGTACACTCTGCCCGAGAGGAATCCATGATGAATCGCTCGCTTCGAATCGCCTGCTTCCTGGTGTGCTCCGTGTCCGCTGCAGCGACGGCCGGGTGTGCCCTGAGCATCGACGACAACTCCATCACCGCCGAGACCCTCGTGCGTTACGAGGGCACCAAGGAGCGCGCTCGGGTCGAGTACCTACCGACCCAGAGCGTCCGCATCGTGAGCGAGAACGGGGAGGTCGAGGTCGTCACCGGGGGCGTGAGCGAGGTCGAGGTCACCTTCTCCCCGTTCACGATGCGCAAGAAGGACGAGCGGGAGGTCGCGGTGGAGGAGATCGAGAACGACCTCAAGCTCGCCGCGATCACCGACGGTGATGTCGTGATCTCGACGCGGCGCGTCTCGGGCGGGTGGGGAGGGCTGGGCGCCGACATCCAGGTCATCCTGCCCGCCGCGTTCGACGGCGGGCTCCGCGTCGAGCAGGACAACGGCGGCGTCGAGATCAACCTGGACGGCGCCCCGTCCCGCGGCACCACCGTGGTGAGCGACAACGGCAGCATCGACGTTGTCGGCGCGCGCGGCGCGATCGACGTGTCCACCGACAACGGCCATGTCTTCGTCGACCTCGACGCGTGGAGCAGCTCCGATGGCGCGATCAGCTCCGGCAACGGCGCGATCGAGCTCTCGGTGCCGGCCGGGGTGGACGGGACGATGACCGCGCACACGCTCCACGGCGACGTCGTGGAGCAGGGCATCCCCTCGACGTGGGCCACCGCCGGCGAGGGCAGCGCGACGTCGTACACGATGGGGGACGGCGACGGCGGCCTGCTCGAGCTGTTCACCGAGAACGGCGACATCACCATCGCGGTGAAGTAGCTCCGCCAGGACAAAAGCCGAGAGGCGAGCGCCGGGTCGCCCCGGGCTCGCCTCTCGGCTTCTGTGTCACCGGCTTCGCGTCGCCGGCGCGCCGGCGAGGCCGGCGCTCCCGATCAGCCGCCGGTGGACGGCTGGGCCTCGGGGCTGGAGCCCTCGGCGGGCTCCTCGCCGCCCGCCGCGGCGTCCCTCGCGGGCGGGACGGCGCCGGCCGGGACCGGGATCCGCAGCTGCCCGCCGCCCTGCTGCGCCAGCACGCCGAGCGCCTTCTGGAAGAAGGCCGCCAGGAAGGGGATCTCCCGCGGCGGCGAGGTGATCAGCCCGGCGTCCTTGATGGCGCGCGCGACGGCGAGGGCGGTGGTGGCCGCCGCGTCGCCCCTGCGCGCCCGCAGCGACACGGCGCTGCTCCGCATCCGCGTCGCGAGCTGCCCGCGCACCTCGGGCGAGAAGAAGCGGTCGGTCGCGAGGTCGATCTCCTCCCGCAGGGCCGTGTTCACCAGCCCGGGATCGCGCATCCCGGCGGCCCCGAGCCGCTGGCCGACCTTCTGCAGGAGCTCGTCGAGCGCCGGCCGCGAGGGCAGCCAGTGCCGGAACTCGGGCTCGTCGTGCAGCGCGGCGGAGCCAGCGATCTGCGCGGTCACCTGCTCGTCCGTCAGGCTCTCTTCGAGGTCCGCCACCGGGTGCCTCGGCTCGGCGTCCGGCGCGGGCTCGATGAGATCGCGACACCCCTCGAACCCGAGCGGCACGACCTGCCCCGACACCGCGTTCTGCCGCTTCGCGGCCGCGATCCGGTGGCGCGCCCACTCCAGGGAGACCGGTACGGGCGCCGTGCCCAGGTTCTCGTACGCGCGCACGCGGCCCTCCTTGATCTGCGAGCCGCTGAGCCACCCCGCGCCGGCGTGCAGCACGCCGACCGAGTCGCGCACGATCACCTCGGCGATCCGGTAGCGGCCGCTCGTGTCGCGGCTCGTGATCGCGATGGCCTCGGTCCCGCTCGAGTCGGGCGGGATGAGCGTCGCCTCGACCACCTCGGCGCGCTCCTCCGCGAGCCGCACAACGCGCGGGCGCGTCGGGATCGCCGCCCCGCGCGACTTGAGCACGTTGAGCGCGCGCCGCGCCGCCTTGCGCGCCGCGCCGGAGGCGTCCTCCGACTCGGCGGCGGCCGCGATCGCCTCCGCGTTGGACGCGCCGAGCCAGGCGTCGACGAGCGCCGGCGCGGCGTCGCCCGCCGCCTTCAGCGCCTCGAGCGCCCGATCCCAGCCCGCCGCGAGCACCTCGGCGTCGAAGTCGACCTTCGCCGCCCCGGCGCCCGGGCTGCTGCCTTCCGGGCGGGCGCCGCTCTCGGCCTTGCTCTTCGCCGTGGCCGCGGCCTGCTGGGCCTTCGCGGTGCGCGCGCCGAGCGCCTCGCGCGCCGTGAGCGCCGGCTTGTCCGCTGTCGCGACCGGCTTCGCCTTGGCGGCCGGCAGCGCGAAGAGGAGGTGCGCCGGCTTGGCCGGGCCCTGCGGCTGCCGGGCGCTCTTGCCCGTCACGACCGTCGCTGTCGCGCCCTGGCCGACAACGGTCACCATCCGGTCGCTCTGCTGCTGCTTCGCCGCGGCGGGCGCTCGTCCTTCGGCGCCCCCGGGGCCCTGCGGCCGCCCGCCTTCTCCTGCCGGCCGCGCCGAGAAGCCGCGGTCGGGCCTCGGCCCGCGCTCGGGGCGCGGCCCGCGGTCGGGCCTGGGTCCACGGTCGGGCCTGGGCCCACCGGGCCTGGGTCCGCGGTCGGACCAGGGGCGGTCGGGGCGCGGCCCGCGGTCGGGCCTCGCGCCCTGCTCCGCGCCTGCTACCTGCGCCGCTCCAGCACCAGCGCCCTGCTCGGGCCTGGGTCCACGGTCGGGCCTGGGCCCGCGGTCGGGGCGCGGCCCGCGGTCGGGCCTGGGTCCACGGTCGGGGCGCGGGCCGCGATCGGGCCTGGGCCCGCGGTCGGGCCTCGGCCCGCCGGAGGCCGCGGCGGGCCGCTCGGGCCTGGGCGCGCGGTAGTCGCGCACCACCCGCGGCGCGGCGGCCGGCGGCGGCGCGGCGTCCTCGGTCGTCGGCGGCGCGTCCGCGAGCGCCGGCCGCTTGCGGGGCGCGATGACGTCCAGCAGCGAGCCCTGCGGTTCCTTTGCGGCGGCCTTCGACGAGGGACGCGGCGCCTCGCCTGCGGCCTGCGCCGGCGCGCCCTCGGCGGGCTCGTCGGTCCGCTTCACGCCGCTCGCGCCGCTCGCGCCGACGGACGTGCTCGCCGAGCGGACGACCCTCCGCGCGCGCGGCTTGTCTCCGCTCTCTGCATCGGAGGCGCCCTCGCGCGCAGATTCGGACACTGCGCTGGCGGTCCGCTCCGTGCTCTCGCTCTCGTTCTTTGTGCTCATGTCGAGGCTCCCGGGGACATAGTGGAGATGGGGACCGCGGCCGCGGCTCCCCGATTATCGCGAAAGATGGGCAACAGCTTCGATCTCGACGGCGGCGCCCTTGGGCAGCGCCGCCACCTGCACCGTCGCCCGTGCGGGCAGCACGCCGCCGACGGCTGCTCCGTACACCTGGTTGACGATGGTGAAATCCGCGAGGTCCGTCAGGTAGATCGTGGTCTTCACCACGTCGCTCCAGCTCGCGCCGGCCGCGGACAGCACCTCGGTCAGGTTCTTGATCACCCGGGCCGTCTGCTCCTCGATCCCCCCGGCGACGAGCTCGCCCGTCGCTGGATCGATCGGGATCTGGCCGCTGCAGAACACGAGATCTCCGGCCTTGACGGCCTGCGAGTAGGGGCCGATGGCGCGCGGGGCCCGATCGGATGTGATGGCGATTCTGGACATGTCGACCTCTGAACTCGTGAGCGCTTCGGCGTGAAGAACGCCCGCCCGCCCCGGCCCTCGTTTTCGTTGGCTGGGGCCGATTCTCGCGTTTCCTGCTAGCCGAAGCTCTTCCGGCCTTCGATGGCTCGCCCCAGCGTCACCTGGTCGGCGAACTCCAGATCTCCCCCGTGCGGCACGCCGCTGGCGATCCGCGTGACCTGGATCCCCATCGCGCCGAGCTCCCGCGCGAGCAGGAGCGCGGTCGCCTCTCCGTCGACGGAGGGCGGGGTGGCGACCAGCACCTCCCTCACCGGCTGCTCGGGATCGCGCACGCGCGCCCGGAGCGCCTCGAGTGGCAGCTCCTCGGCGCCGACCCCCTCGAGCGGCGAGAGGAGCCGGCCGAGCACGAAGTACCGCCCGCGCATCGCCCCGCTCCGCTCGATCGCCAGGAGGTCCTGGACGCGCGCGACGACGCACAGGAGCGCGCCGTCGCGCCGCGTATCCAGGCAGATGGCGCAGAGCGCCCGGCCGCCGTCGTCGAGCTCGGCGATGTGGCCGCACCGGATGCACGGCCTGATGTGATCGCAGAGCTCGACGAGCTCGCCCCCCAGGTCGCGCGCGGTGTCCTCGCCGGCGGTCACGAGGTAGAGGGCGAAGCGCTGCGCCGTCTTCTCGCCGACGCCCGGCAGGCGGGCGAGCAGCTGGGCGACCCGCGACAGCCGGCCGGGCAGGCCGCCCGGCGCGCTCCGGAAGCCGGCCGCGGGCGCGCCCCGGTCGCCGTTCGGGACCTTCGAGGAGCCGGGGAGCGACGACGGGGAACGCAACGCCGTCAAGTGTGCATGCCGGGGAGCTTGACGCCGCCGGTCACCTTGGTGATCTCGGTCTCGACGAGCTTGTCGGCCGCCTCGAGCGCCGAGTTCGATGCGGCCACGATGGCGTCGAGCGCCATCTCCAGGCCCTCGCTCGCGAGGAAGGCGGGGTCGACCTCGATCCGGCGCACCTTGCCCTCGCAGGAGACAACGACGGTGACCTTGTCGCCGGCGGCGGTCGCGCTCACCTCGCGGTCCTTCAGCTCGCCCTTCACCTGGTCGATCTTGCGCTGCATGCGCGCCGCCTGGCGAACCAGCTCGTTCATTCCGCCGCGAAATTGCATATTCAGATCGGCGTCTATGCCGTGAACCGCGCCGCGCCGCAACCGTGAAGGGGAGGGGGACGGGGGAGGGGACGAGGACGAGGACGAGGTGGGGCGCGGGACGCGCGGCCGTTCGACGCAGCGAGCGGCACCACGGGCATCGCCCTCCGGGGCCGCCCGCCGCGAGCGGGCTCCTCCGTCTCTTCGCGGGGCTCGTTGGCGCGCTCTCCAGGGGCTCCCTGGCGCGTGCGGCGGCGCGGTTCCGGTCGATTCTGGCCGATTCCGGCCGCTTCCGCCCCTGGCGCGGGGCGGGGTGCATTTTGTGCGGCAATTCTGGCAAACTCTCCGGAATGCAGGGCGACTTCCGTACCGGCCACAGCCGCGGCGACGCGCCCGCGAGAAGGTGCTAGTCGAGCAGCGTATGAGCTACGTCGTCCTCGCGCGGAAATGGCGCCCGCAGTCCTTCGAGGATCTCGTCGGACAGGAGCACGTCTCCACGACGCTCGCCAACGCCATCGCGCGGGATCGCGTCGCCCACGCGTTCCTCTTCACGGGCGTCCGCGGGGTCGGCAAGACGACGAGCGCCCGCATCCTCGCGAAGGCGCTGAACTGCGTGCACGGGCCGACGGCGACGCCCTGCCAGACGTGCGCGCCGTGCGCCGAGATCACGGTCGGCGCGGACGTCGACGTCCAGGAGATCGACGGCGCGAGCTACAACGGCGTCGACGAGGTGCGCAAGCTCCAGGAGAGCCTGCCGTACCGGCCGGCGCGCGACCGGTTCAAGATCTTCATCGTGGACGAGGTCCACATGCTCTCGAACGCGGCGTGGAACGCGTTCTTGAAGACGCTCGAGGAGCCGCCGCCGCACGTGAAGTTCATCTTCGCGACGACGGAGGTGCACAAGGTCCCGGTCACCATCCTGAGCCGGTGCCAGCGCTACGACTTCAAGCTCATCGGGGCGCAGGCGATCGCGGCGCGGCTCCGCTGGGTGCTCGATCAGGAGAAGATCCCCGCCGACGACCCGGCGCTCAGCGCGCTCGCGCGGGAGGCGGCGGGGAGCATGCGCGACGCGATGAGCCTGCTCGACCAGGTGATCGCGTGGGTGGGGACGAGCGGCGATCGCATCACGGCCGAGGGGGTGGCGAAGGTGCTCGGCGTCGCCGATCGCGTGGTGCTGCACCGGCTGGCGGGGGCGCTCGTGGACGGCGACCCTGCGGCGTGTGTGCGCATCGTCGGCGAGCTCGCGCAGGAGGGGTACGATCTGCCCCACGTGGCCCGCGATTTCCTCGCGCACCTGCGCGATCTCGTGGTGGCCAAGGTCTGCGAGGATCCGGCGCCGCTCCTGGATCTCGCGGACGAGGAGGTCGCCGACACGCGCGCGCTCGCGGCGCGGGCGGACGCGGACGATCTCACGCGGCTGCACCAGGGCTTCTCGCGCGCGTTCGACGACATCGCCCGGAGCGGCCAGCCGCGCGCCTCGTTCGAGATGGCGCTCGTCCGGCTCGCCCGGAGGCCGCCGCTCCTGCCGATCGACGAGCTGCTGCGCCGCCTCGGCGATCTCGAGCGGCGCCTGAACGGCGGAGGCGGCGGGGGTGGCGGAGGCGGCGGCGGCGCGCCGGAGCGCGGGCCGCAGCGGCCCGGCGCGCCGTCCGGCGGAGCGGCTGCGCCCCGGCGCGGGGCGGCATCGGCCGAGGCTGCGCCCGAGGACGCGCACGCCTCCGGCGCGGCGGCTGCCGGCGCGGCGAGAGCGAACGACGCGGCGGCGTTCCCTGGCGCGCCGGCGGCGAGCGGCGTGGCGAGAGCGAACGGCGCGGCCGCCGCCGGCGCACCGGCGAACGGCGTCGCCTTCGCGAGCGGCGCGGCGGGCGCGGGCGGGGCTGGGAGACCGACTGGCGCGGCTGCGAACGGCGCGGCGGTGAACGGCGCGGCGGCCGTCTATGGCGCGCCGGGCGGGAGCGGGGTGGCGAGAGCGCACGGCGGCATGGCGGCGACCGGCGGTGTCGCGGCGAGCGGCGCGTCGGCTGCCAACGTCGTCCCCTTCGTGAACGGCGCGCCGGGCGTGCACGGCGCCGCGACCAGCTTCGCGAGCGGCGGCGCCGCGCCGGCCTTCGCGAAGGCGCCGCCGTACGCGAGCGGCGCGGTCGCGCCCGCGTACCGCGCCGACAGCGCTCCGCCACCGTCGCCGCGCGGCGCGCTGTACTCCGTTCCGCAGAGCGCGCCGCAGTTCGTGGCGCCCGGCTCGGCGCCGAGGTCGAGCGCGCCGCCCTCGGCGCAGGGCCCGGCGCCGGCGTCGAGCGCGCCGCCCTCGGCGCAGAGCCCGGCGCCGGCGTCGAGCGCGCCGCCGCCGCCTGCGATGAGCGCCGAGGACCTCGCCACCTGGCGCGCGGTGATCGCCGCGGTCAGGGTGCAGCGGCCAGCGCTCGCCTCCGTCCTCGAGCACGCGGCGGTGCTGGAGCTCACGCCGACCCGCGTCGCGCTCGGCTACGAGGCGAACTCGTTCCTGTCCGGCCAGGCCACCGAGCCGGCGTCCCGCGACCTGCTCGCCCGCGTCCTCGGCGCCCACTTCGGCGCCCCCGCCGAGCTTGTCTTCGAGACGATCTCCCGCGGCAGCGCCGGCCCGTCGCTCGCCCAGGTCGAGACCGCCGAGCGCAAGGCCCGCATCGAGGCCGCCAAGCGCGCCGTGGCCGACCACCCGCTCGTCACGGCCGCGATCGAGCTGCTCGGCGCGGAGCTCAAGGACGTGCGGCTCACCCAGGAGTTCGCGGAGGGGTGAGGGCCCCGCGCCGCCGCGCCATGCACCCTGGCGCGCCGGGCATGGCCGTGGGCTGACGGCGGGGCGGCCTCAGCCTCCGCTTCGCAGCCAGCTGCGGAACGCCTTGACCGCCTCGTGTTGATCCGGCCAGCGCACGAAGCGCGCGAGCGCGGCGAGATCCAGATCCGGAATGAGCTCGCTGGCCGCGATCGGCTCGTACTGCTCGCCTCGCAACGCATGGATGTGGAACGCGTCGCGCTCCCAGAACCAGACCTCGCGGACGCCGAGCCCGCTGTACACAGGCAGTTTGTCGAGCCCGCCGCTCGTCAACACCACCTCGATCGCGATATCTGGGAATTCCTTCAGCGTGCCGCCGACGCAATAACACTCGTCGGGCTCGAGGCCGCGTGACTTGGCCTCGCGCCGGAACGTTGTCGAGCCGTAGCCGTAGAGAGGCACGTCCCGCTCCAGCGCGAAGAGCTCGATGAGGCGGGCGATGGTCGTCTTCGCCACTTCGTGTTCGGTTGACGGGCTCATCAGCTCCAGCGTTCCCTCGCAGAAGGTCATCCGCAGGCCAGGGGTGTCGAGCTCGTCCCGCAGCCTCACGTAGGTCTGCCAGGGGACGCCGTGGATCACGAACCGCTGCTCCCCCGCAGGAGCGGTCGAGGACGGAAGCGGCATGTGCGCGGCGGCTACCATGGGCTCGCGCGCAGGATAGCACGCTCGATGAGCCGCGCGCGGCTCGCCAGGAGCTCGGCTCGCTCCTCCACCGTGCCGGGGCCGACGTCGATCACCTCGAAGCCCGCAGCGCGGTAGAGCGCGCCGAGCCGCTGGTTGATCCGCTCCGCCTCGGCCGCGCGCGCCTCTCTGCTCTTGCCCCAGCGCGGCTCCTGGAGCTCCGGCATCACGGCGAACAGGAACACCAGCGCATAACGCTCGAACGCGGGCTCACCTTCCGGCCAGGGGTACTCCGCCTCTCCGCTCGTGCGCAGGTAGTACTCGACGGGATCGAGGTACCCGCGCTCCAGCCAGTCTCCTTCCCGCGCGGCCGCCTCGATCGTCTTCTGGGCCTCCAGCACGAGCGCGGCGAACTCCCGCTTTCGGCACATCGGACAGAGGTGCTCCGGCGCGTCGATCGGGTGAAACGGCGCGTCCGGCGCGTGGCCGTGGGTGCGCGCGCCGAGCTCGTCGAGCACGCGCCGGTGCGCCTCGCCGTGCACGCGGTAGCCCCGCGTGGACGCGAGGTGACGGAGCGTCGTTGTCTTGCCGCACGAATAGGCCCCTGTCGCCACGAAGAGCGGTTTGTTCATCACCAGCCCACCTACCGCCGCGCCCACCACACCGAGCCTGCGCCGCGCTCGATCGCCCGCCCGGCGCGGGACATGAAGTGAGCGACGGCCTCCAGGACGCCCGGGTGATCCTCGTTGTGGTCATGGCCGGCCAGGACGGCGCCCGGCTTGAGCCTGGGCCACCACGCCTCGAGATCGGCGAGCACGGCCGCGCGGTCGTGCGATCCGTCGAGGAACACGAGATCCAGGCTGGCGTCGGCGAAGCGCGCCGCCGCGTCCGTGGACGCCATCCGGAGCACGTCTGGCCGGATCCCGAGCGCCGCCATGTTCGCCCTGAACGCGCCGGGCACGTCCTCCGCGGCGAGCATGGCGCGGTACCTGTCGGCGTACTTGTCGCTCGATCCTGCCCAGGTGTCGACGCAATGGAGCGCGACTCCATGCTTCGCGGCGAGGCGCCCGACGTATGCCGTGGAGAGCCCCTTCCACGAGCCCACCTCGACCATCGCGCCGCCCCGGAGGGGGCGCACGAGCGCCCGGTAGGCGAGGCCGTCCTCCTCGGAGAACCAGCCCTGGATCGGGGCGATCCGGGTCACAGGGAACAGCGCGAGCAGCGCCGCTCGCTTCTGCGCCGGATCGCGGTACTCGTACTGCCTGTCGCACAGCTTGGCGAAGCAGCACGCGTCGTGCGCGACGAACAGAGGCCGCTCGATCACGGCGAATTTCTTGAGCGACGTGGACCGCTCGGGCTCCCGCTCCCCTCTCCGGATCTCGCCTTCGGTCGTCGCGAAGATCACGTCTTCGTGCCGGATCGGCCGCCCTTGATCCGGGCCGTCGGTCCAGGCCCTCTCTCCCGGGTATCCTGCGCGGTCGGTGCCGTGCTCGAGGAGGCGAGCCAGCTTGTCCGCCTCGCTCGCGCGGAACAGGAGAGGGGGAGGGGCGCCGCGCTCTTCGAGCTCGTCCAGGACCTCCTCGAGGAAGAGAAGGTTCCGGCCGATGTAAGGAAGGGGAGCGATGAGCGGTGTCATGACGTGGTCAGCGAGGCGCGCATCGAAGGGGGAGGGCCGAGGACGCCGTCCCAGGGTTGCCAGGTCGAGGCGAGCCTCGCATTGGGGTGGAAGATGAGCTCGTGGACGATGCCCGGGCCCGAGCGCTTCGTCTCCTCGAGCTGGGCGAGGTCGGCCTCCTCGAAGACGACATCCATGTCCTCGAAGCGGAACACCTCGACATAGTAGTAATAACCCACGATCTGCCGCTCGAACGAGAACCGCGCGTCGGCGCTCAGCGCGTCGAGGAGCGGCTCGAGGCGGACGCGGGCGCGATCGCTGTATTTGACGACGTGGTTCTCGACCACGGCGGCCGGGTCGGTCTTCATCAGCTGCCGGAAGATCACGTTGTCCACGCCGAGCGACCGGGCGAAGCGCAGGTAATCGACGATGGGCTCGACCGCGTCGATCTGCCCGTCGAGGAGCACGCAGGAGAGGCGCACCCGGGTGCCGCCCGCCGTCGCCGCCGCCACGACGCTGCGCAGCTCGTCGGCGCGGAGGCCGTCCTTCATCACCATCAGCCGTGCGTTCCTTTCGTGATCGGGGTGGGCGCGGCTGATGTTGAGGTGCTGGATGCCGGTGTCGACGATCCAGTCGATCACCCGCTTTCCTTCGCGCTGCTGGAGCAGCCCCGAGCCGTTCGTGGTGAGCGTCCGCTTGCGGCCCCGGTGGGCCTGTCCGAGCGCGAGGATACGGGGCAATCGCGGATCGTGGCTCGGCTCCCCGCCGGTCACCGAGATCGTCGGATCGAGCGGCCGGAGCGCTTCCAGGGACGCCGCCATGGCGTCGAAATAGCGCCCGTCGTCGTCCTCGACGGTCTTCTGCACCGACAGGCTGCGCCCGCGCGACGCGGGCCTGAGCTCCTCGACGCAGAAGTGGCATTTCGCGTTGCAGGCCTGACGGCTGTAGATGGAGAAGTTCGCGTTGCGATAGACCTCGATCGGCTGGCCCCACAGGTCGAAGCGCACGGTGTCGCCGGCGGTGCTGTTGCCCTTGAGATCGAAGGCGCGGCTCTTCAGGCGGCGCCATTCCTCGCGGAAGGGGCGGGCGCTCACGGCAGCCTCCTCATCGCGTCGGAGCGCGCCACGAGGTCGGGGCCGAAGGCGCTGCCGTCCGGGTTGAGCATCGTGAAGTGGGTCCCGACGAGGAAAGGCTCGTCCCAGTCGTCGCGCTTCTGCGCGAAGCCATAGCGCTGGAGGTGGAACACGTTGGCGAGCTCGAGGAGCCCCGCGTCGCGCACCGCCTCGACGACCCATGCGTCGCCGTCGGGCTCAGTCTTGCGCAGCCGGACGTTCAGGACGAGCTGGCGATCGCCGCCGAGCGCCGAGAGCCGCTCGCGCAGGGCGCGCGCGAGGGCGAGCAGGCCGCCGTCGTGCTCGAGGAGGTGGTGGTTCACCGAGAGCTTGATCGTGGCGGGCTCGCCGAGCTGCTGGAGCCAGGCGTCGAGGCCGGCCGGATCGCGCGGGATCTCGACGCCGTTGGTCACGACGACGACGCGCGCGCAGCGGGGCTCGGCGCGGGCGAGGCGGACCATCTCGTCGAAGTGCGGGTGGATCGTGGGCTCGCCGCCCTCGAGCTGCACCTCGAAGGGGCCCTCGGCCGGGAAGCTCGCGCGGTAGCGGTCGAGGGCGAGGAAGGTCTGCCCCCGGGGCGACGAGCAGGTGCAGCACCACGGGCAGGAGCGGTTGCAGTGGTTCGAGGTGGCCACGTAGAGCCGGTGCGGCCGCTCCGCCGTGGGGCGGTCGAGCGGCAGCGTGCCCGTGAGCGTGGCGTTCTGGGGGCGCGTCGCGGTCGGCATGGAGCCTCCTGCGAGCAGGATACGGCGGGGTGGGGAGGGGATGAAGGAGAGATCCTCGGATCAGTCCCCCCGCGCCGGACGTGCCATGCGTGCCGGCGCGAAGCTCCCGTAGCCGCCCTGATCGCTCCGGCGGATCGCGGACTCGAACACGATGGCGATGCCGCGGGCGCGCAGGACGTGCGGATCGACCTCGAAGACCTCCGGCGACGTCAGGACGGAGCCGATGACCGAGCGCGGGAGCGGAACGGTCCAGATCGGCCATCGAAAGGCGCCCGTCTTCCACTCGCCGTTGCAGCAGGTCGTCACGATGCGGTCGCCGACGGGGACCACGCGGATGAACGGCAGACCCCGGAAAGCGAGCCAGTCCGCACCCGGCACGCCGAGCTTCTTGTCTGACGCTGGGGCGCTCGCGCGAAGCGCGTAGTCGCGCGTCGAGGTGTTATCCCATTGAAGCACTGGGAGCGGCCGCTCGTAGCGCCACGGCCCGAACAGCGCCTCTTCAAGATCATCAATGTGTACGCCCTGGATGAGCGCGCTCACCATGGCCAGGAACGCTTGGTTCCCGGCACTGAAGTGGAGCGCAGTCGGCTTCGTGTTGCCGTTGTTGTCCACCGCCACGTCCGTCGCGAATGCAGCAGCGAAGGCGAGGCTCCGCCGCAGATCGTCGCTCACCAGACGGTTGAGGTAATGCGCGAAGTAGCCCGGAGGGGGCTTGAGATCGTGCGCCTCGGCCCCGTCGCCGTCCTTGCGATAACGCAGCCGCTCGATCGCGGGCTCCCCTCGGAAGCTCTCCAGGTCCTGTACCAGCACATCGAGCAACGCGCCGCGATCCGGACCGCCCACGATCGCCGGCTGGTATGTGCCGCCGGCGCGCCAGACGAGCCTTGGCTCCGGTGTTCCGTCCTTCGTCCGGTCGGCGAGCGCGTTGAGCACCCCGAGCGCGGCCAGGAATGACAGCGGGTTCTTGCCATCAAGCCCTGTCAGCAAGAGCTCTGTCATTTCTCGCCCCTCGCCCCGACCTCGCCGCGCTGCTCTTCCTCGCTCCGCCGGTGATCCGCGAGGCGCAGGATCGCTTCGAGCCACGCCAGGCCGAACCAGCCGTAGCGCTGCACGAGCCGCCAGAACCGCTCGGCGATGCCCGAATCGAGCCGCGCCAGGCCGTGATCACTCGAGACGCGCACGGGCGCGCCCTCCACGTCCAGGGTGAGCTCGACGGGCTCGTCATCGGCGACGACCGGCGCGAACGGCCGACACCAGCCGTGGTGCGAGGCCGTGAGGTGCAGGACCAGGTCGCGATCGACATCACCATCGAACAGCCGTGCGCAGCCTTGAAGGAGCGCAACGGACGCGAGCTCGTGACGGGCTCCCGTCGGATAGCCGGACCGCTTGAATGCGTGGGCCCGCGCGGCGCGATCCGCGGCGACGAGCGCGCTCTTGGCGAGCGGCTCGGGCGCCACCGCCGCCCGGAGCTCGCTGCCCCCGTGGAGCATCCGCTGGAATCGCGGATCGACCTTCCCGGCGTCGTGCCAGCGTGCTGCCAGCTCGACGGCGCGCGCGACATCGGGCGGGAGCCCGCACTGCTCGGCGAACCGCCTGGCCCAGGAAGCGACGCCTCCCAGGTGCTCGCGAAGCGTCACCTCGACGCCCGTGTACGATGCGCCGTCGTCCTCCGTCGTCACGTCGCCCGCCCCCTCGTCACGCGCGCGGAAGCGACCGACGAGCGCGAAATAGCCCGCCTCGACCTGCGGTTCTCCGTCCTCACCCGCCAGCTCCAGGCCGTCGAGCCGCACGAGGGCGGGGCGCCTCTTGCCCTTCACGGCGAGCGCCTTGAGCACCTGACCGAGCCATGGTGCTGCGGTCGTCGCCGCGCTCATCTCCGAGAGCCACGCATCCATGGCCGCCCGGTCCTCGGCGTCCGACCTCTCGTCCACGACCGGGACGGGAGCCTCCGGCCACGCAGGATCCGTGACGCCGGTGTGCCGGCGCATGACCTCCGGGTGCAGCCGAAGCGTCGGGCGTCCTGTTTGTTGCCATCGGGCGCGATCGCCCAGGTCCGAGACCGGCACCTGGGACGATGGATCCCAGGTGCCTCCGGCGAGGCCTCCATAGGCGCTCGGGACGACGAGCGTGCCGCCTGCGCGGAGCTCGCTGGGCTCGACCACCCGGCTCTCGTCGCCCTTCCAGAGGAGTGCGAGCCGCCCGCTCCGCGGTTTTGCGTGGTGCTCCTCCCTCAGCGCGCGCCCTTCGACATCGGCGAGGTCGGGCGCCGCGCCGCCCTGGAGCCACGCGCGAACCGCATAAATCGGTACCGAAATCGCCTCGATCCCGACCGGCGCACACGCCTCCACACGCTTCAACAGAGCCTCGCGCGCCGTTTCGTCTCCTGCCGCCTGCGCGAGCAGGGCTTCCGTCACATCGGCGCGCCAGACGACCTGCACCTCGGGCGCCTGCTCCTGCTCGATCCCGTGGAGCCAGAGAGCGACATCGGGATCGATCGCCGGGCTCGGCCTCGTCTGCACCCACGCGTCGAGGTGCGCGGGGAGCATCACCGGCGCCCGCCCTTTCTGCGTGTGCATCTCGGTGAGCCTCTCGCCCTTGGGCAGCGCGGTATCCAGCGACTGGATGCCGAAATCGCGCGCCGACTCCCCGAGCCACTTCCATGTCTCGGTGAGCGCCTTGCCATAGATCGGGTCGACGTGATCCTTGGCGAGCGCGTCCGAGCGCATGAGGACCACGCCAAGCGCGTCCTCGATGATGCCAATCCGGTTCACGCGGCCGAAGCGCTGCCGGAGCGCGTCGAGCGAGGCGCACTCTGTCACGATCGCATCGAGATCGAAGTCGGCGCCCGCCTCGATGCACTGCGTTGCGACGATGACCACCGGGCGCGCGGTCGTGTCGCGTACTCGGCCCGAGCGGACGAGCGGGCCAATCGTGGCATCGAGGTCGTCCCGATCGAGCGGACGCATGCGGCCCGTGACGAGGAAGATATCAGCGCTGTCGCCGACCCGCTTTCGAATGGCCGCGGCCGCCTCGCGCGCTGTGGCGACGCGGTTGACGATGACACCGACGGCGCGCCCTGGCGTGACGAAGCGCAGCGCGTGGTCGGCGCATGCCTCGGCGATCGCCGCTCGCCTCGCGTCCTCCCCGCCGCTCACCTTCACTTCGCCGAGCGTGACCGGCTTCTTCGCCCGGAGCCGCCTCGCGAGCCGCTCGTCGCGGTGATCGTCATCGTTCAGCCCGAAGACGCGGTGGCCGTTTGATGCCGCCGACGTGCTGCCCGGCGTGGCCGACATCTCCACGACCTGCCACCGGTCAGGCAGCTGGTGACTCGCCCACGTGCGGTACCGGCGCAGCGCGACCAGCGTATCGCGGAACGGTTGCGACAGGTGCACCTCGTCGAGCAGCAAGAGCGCGTCGTTGCCGAGCAGCCCCGCGTGGATCGGGCGCATGGCGTCGCTCACGCCGTAGCCGCGGAAGAGCAGCCGCGAGCCGACCTGATCCACGGTCGAGACGGCCACGAGCGGCTGATCGGGCCTTCGCGCCCACGCGTCGTCGCGTGGCATGCCGCCGCGGAGCTGCGCCAGCGCGAGCGGCGCCTCGTTCTCACGGAGGCCGGCGAGCCCGCGGAGCCGGTCGGCCACCGTGCGAAGGATGCCGTCCCGTGCAGAGGTCAGGGCTCCGGCGATCTTCGTTGCGCGCTCGAACGCCTGGTCGACGACAGTCCGCCGATCCACGACCATCACGATGCGCCGGGGGGCCTTGCGCTGCGCTGGCGGCAACGCGGCATCGAGCGCGAGGTGGAAGAGCGCGACGTCGATCGCCGCCGTCTTGCCCGTGCCCGTGGGCAGATCGAGCAGCGCCGGCCAGCCCCCATCGCGCGCGACCTCGGCGAGCAGCCTCTCCTGCCACGGAAACGGTGTCACGCGGTCACCCAGATCCGGCGTCGCGCTGTGGATCGCCTCGAAATAAGCGGCGAAGTCGTCGGGCGAGAGCTCAGCCATTTTCCCTTCGCGGCCGGAAGAGGCCGAGGCCGAAGTAACGCCCAGCGCCGAGCAGGATCGGCCCCCGCACCGGCGCGTCGAACGAGAGGGTCGCGTGCACAAGCACCCGCTGCAGGGGAGGTGTGCCCGCCTGGAACGGCGGAAAATGCCGGACCTTTTCGGCGCCGGCGAGGGGCGCCGCCGGCGCGACCGTCACGCGCGCCGGGCGCGGGAGGCCGATCCGCTCGCACGCCATGGCGACGGTCGCCTCGGCCTCCGCGTAGGCAGCGGCCTCCTTCTGCGGATCGCGCGCGCCGAGATCGCCCGGGTTGCGGTCGAGCGCGACCGGCGTGGCGCTGGCCCACGATGTGGCCTCGGCGCACCACGTCGCTGGCCGCAGCGTCGATTGGAACGCCTGCTCTTCCAGCCGCTCGAGGATGAGCTCACCCGCCCTCCCAAGGTGGACGGGGAGCCGCGGCGGCTCCTCGTCGCCATCGCGTCTTTGCTGTTCCCAGGCATCCAGCGCGCGGTAGACGGCGAGCCGCTCGTCGCGCGTCGCGTCCCGCGGCAGGATCAGCGCGACGCCCAGGATCGCGCCGTCGGCGTGCTCGCTGCCGACGAACGGCAACGGGACGTAGGCGAGGTGGGGGCGCTCGCTCGGTCCGCCCGAGGCGTGGTGCCCCGAGAGGATCTCGGGCGCGCCTGGGCCGTGCGCTGCCATCATGGCCTTGCGCACCGTCCGGGCGACGTCGAGGCCACGAACCGACGGGAGGCGCAGGCCGGCGACCCGGCGCAGGACGATCCACTCGTCGCTGAAGCGTGGCGCCGGCGCGCTCGCCTCACCGGCGGCGCGAGGCCTGACGTAGCGCTGGAACGACGCAGGCAGGACCCGTCCGGGTGTGTCGGCCTGGAGCTCGAAGGCCGTGCAGAGGGCCGTGAGCTGGCCCGGGCCCACGACGCGGAGCACCGCCTCGTCCCCGGCACGCCCCCGGCCGGCGTCGTCCGGGATCCAGGTTGGTTCGGGGCGATCGTCGCGCACGCGGACGCTGACGAGCGATGAGGAGTGTCCGAGCCGCGTCACACGGGCGGCGAGCGCGTCGAGCGTCGTGCGCAGCTCGGGCGAGGGCGCCGCGCTCGGCCACGCGAAGACGATATGCGGCGCTGCTGACCCCATCTCGGCCGGCGCGCTCGACGGGAAGGTGCGCGGCTGGCGCGTCCTTCGCTCGGGCAGGATCGACGCCGCCTTGGCCGGTCCGTCCTTCCCCTCCTTGCCGGTCGGGACGGGGGCGATCGCCTTGCGCACGGCCTCGTTGAAGCGCGCTTCGGCCTTGGCGAGCGCCTTCTCGGCCGCGGCGAGCGGCTTGCCTCCCTTCGGCCGCGCGGCGTCGAGCGCTGCGCGCGCCTCGCGCACGGCGAGCGCCTCGTCGTCGAGCGAGCCGACCACGCTCGTGTCGTTCACGGGCACGAACACCGTCACGACCTCCCGCGCCGCGGCCTCGGGCGCGGTGATCTCGGGCGGGCCTTGCTGCTCCAGCCACTCCAGCGCGGCGCGCTCTTCGTCGGGCCGGTCGAGCGCCTCGAAGTACGCCGCGACGAGGGCCGAGAACAGTCGTGCCGGGTGAGGTGGCCACTCGGCACGACCGCGGTCGTCGACGGCGGTCGCGACGTAGCGGCCGGTCAGCAGGGCGACCTCGATCGCGAGCATCAGCCCTCGTCCTCGGCCTCGCCGCTCGCCGCCAGCTCGCGGCTCTTCCGGATGAGGCCGGCGAGCTTCGGCGCCGGCGTGAGCGTGACGGGCTTCGGATCCCAGCCGAGGCCGAGCCGCCGCGCGTTCTGCTCGGCGCCCTTGAGCAGGGCAGCGGCCTCGCTCCGGGAGAGCGAGAAGCGCTCCGGCTCGCCGCCGTCCCGGCCCACGAGCTCGAAGACGAGGGGCTCTCTCGCGACGAGGGTCGAGCGTGAGCGGAGGTCGTAACCCTGGTCGCGCTGGTAGACGACGGCGGCGAGGGCCAGCGCGGCGAGGGCGGTGCGCGCCGCAGCCTCGGCTGTGTCGCGCTGCTCGGCAGGGAGGCGCTCGCCCGAGCAGGTGGTCTGGAAGCGCAGGCGGCGGAGGGCGCCGAGCGAGAGCACGGTGGTCTGCACGGCGTGGCTCATCGTGACGCCGCCCGCGGCTGCATCGATGCTCGGCGGGATGTTGCCGTGATTGATGGCGGACGGAGAGCCCTTCTTGCCGTCGCCGCCGCCGCTGCGGGAAAACTCGACGGGCTTGCCCTTGGCTAGCTCGGCCTCCTTCGGATCGACCGTCCAGTCCTGACTGGGGTCCTTGTGCTTGAACACCGGTCCGGCCTTCGTCTGGATGCCGGCGGGGTCGAGGCGACTCGCCGTCTTGACGCCGGGCGCGACGTCGATCCCGACGATCTCGGAGACCAGGCAGCGCTGGAACTTCGCGCCGAGTCCGCCCTTCGGGCCGGTGCTGTCCCACACGCCGAAGATCAGGGCTGTCGGGCAGTGCTTGTACATGGCCGTCGCGTGGGTCGGGCGCGCGTCGGTCACCTCTTTGCCGACGGTCGTATGGCGGAACGGGGTGCCTCCCAGCACGCTGTCGCGGAGGAGCGCGTCGGCGATGCGGTGCGGGGCCTGGAGCGCCGTGATCTGCTCGAGGTCCGCGAGGCCCTCCTCGTTCGAGAAGTCGACCTGCACGATCGGGAAGGGGAGCTCCCCGCGCCGGAATCCATCGAGCAGCGCCTCCTCCAAGCGGTTTGCCTGGGAAGCGACCGAGTCGAGGAGCACTGTACTCACCTCGCGCCCGTCGATGCGCCGCTGCTCCGTCGCGTACTTCGTGGTCGCGTTGCGCTCCTTCACGTAGGTCGGCGGAAAGACCTTGTCTCCGGGGCCGCCCGCAGGATCGAGGCGCGTGATCGTGCGGATGGCGGCGGCGCCGCCGGCGACGGCGTTCGCGAGGGTGTCGAGATCGAGAGAGCGCATCGGTCCTCCGTGGGCGGAACGTGCTGGATGTCGGCGAAAAACGCGAAAAGCTCCAGGCGGGCGCACGGCGGGGCGAGCTCGTGCGGCATGGCGCCGGCGTCGCGCGGCTGGAGCGGAGGTGTCTACCATCGCAGAGGGGACGGCGAATGGGAAGCAGGTGGTACCTTACTCCGCAATTTTGCGTACCCCGCGCGAGCTTACCTGACGGAGCGACGAGCCCAGCCGGGCTCGGCTTGGGTAGCCGAAACGATGGTTGTCCTGGGCCGCTGTGGCGGGAGTCGAGCTGGGGGCGACAGGGGCGTGGTGGCACGGGAGGCGTGGCGCGGCCTACCGATGAGCGCCAGGCTCCTACGGCCAGCGGAGCTCGCGGTGCGCCTCTGTCGGAAGGCGTCGTGCGGGTGGACGCCGTCGCTCCTGGCGTGCATTGCGACGAGCGATTCAGGATTCTCGGATGAGCTGGGATGGGTTGATGAATTCGTATGCTTGACTCTGTCTGACGCGAAGGCGTCCTCCGATATCCAGAGGGGGTGCCATTCTACCGCCGCCCGTCGGACAGCCCGAAGTGGATCGGCTGCTCGCTCGTGGGGATCTGCTTGCCCGACGAGACCTACCTCTTGCGGCGTCTCGCCGGGGAGGATCTCGACGCGGCGGTGGAGACGCAGGCGATGGCGGCGCTGCTGGAGCGGGGGATGCCGCCCTGCTTCGTGACGTACGAAGGCCGCCGGGGCGCCGTCGTTGCCGTCGCTGCTCGGGATCGAGGGGACGGCGGCCCGGGTGTATTTCGGGGCGTTCGCCGGCATGTTGAAGGGCGCGGGCGAGGCGAGGGGCGAGTTCGACCTGGAGGGGAGGAACCGGCGGCCGCCGCGCGATCCGGTGAACGCGCTCTTGTCGCTGGCCTACGCGCTGCTCGCGAAGGATCTCGCGACGACGCTGGGCACGGTCGGGCTGGATCCGCTGCTCGGCTTCTATCACCAGCCGCGCTTCGGTCGGCCGGCGCTGGCGCTGGATCTGATGGAGGAGTTCCGGCCGATCGTGGCGGACTCGGTGGTCGTGGCGGCGATCAACAACGGGGTCGTGGCGCCGGACGATTTCCAGCGCTTCGGCGGCGCGGTGGCGCTGAGGCCCGCGGGGCGCAAGAAGTTCCTCCAGGCCTACGAGCGGCGGATGGACCAGCTGGTGACGCACCCGGTGTTCGGATACCGGATCAGCTACCGCAGGGTGCTTGAGGTGCAGGCGCGGCTGCTCGCGCGGGTGCTGCTCGGCGAGGTGGAGGCCATCGACATCGGTCCGGCGAACGGGCGCGGGCTGAGCGCCATCGCGTCGCTCGGGAGGGCGTACGTCCCGTCGGAGCGGGTGGCCGTGGTGGTGTGAGGCGCCGCGCTGGCGGGGGAGGGGGACGGTCGAGCCTGCGGCGTCTGGCCTGCGGCGCTCGCAGGCGGTGACCCGACGGGTGCGGGAAATGCGGGCTGATCCGTCGGCCGGGAGTGCCGCCATGCTGGCGGGAGGATCGTCGAGGTGAAGGTCCTGAGGAGGGGAGCCGGGGGCGAGCTGTCTTCAACGAGCCGCCGGGTCCGCGAGCCATGCGGCGAGGGCATCCGCGGCGAGCTCCAGCCGGACATCGTCGAGGCGGGAGAGGCCGAGGCGGTCGAAGCGTTCGGCCAGCACGGGGCGTTCGGCCTCGGACAGCGTCCGCCCGAGCTTCTTCTCGAACTGCGTAGCCAGCGCCTGGATCTGCCCCTCCTTGAGCCCTTCCTTGAGCCCCTCCTGGAGCGCCTCCCTTCGCGCCTCGTCGCGGATCGATTGCTGGAGCTGCTCGAACCATTGCTGAACTTCCGTCACGATCTCCTCCTCTTCCGCATCTTCTGCCGTGCGTGCCGCGGGCTCGGCCGGGGTCTCGAAATGCAAGCGTACCAGCCAGGGCAGGGCGATGCTCCTCTCCCAGGCGTCCTTGGGCAGGGCGGCGACCTCCCGGATGGCGTCGCGGAGCACGGCGCGGGCGCCGAGCAGGCGCAGCAGCAGCGTGCCGCGGGTGCGCGGCAGCTCGGCGATGGCGACGATGTCGACCCGCCATCCCGGCGCGGCCCGGTAGAGGCCGGGGCACCCCGGCACCGGGGCGAAGCCGAACGCGTCGAGCACGGTGGCGGGCCGGCCGCTGCTGAGGACGCGCAGCCGCGGGAAGGGGACGGCGCCGCCCTCGCGGCGCTCGAGCTCGTGGTGCCAGTGGAGCTGCTTGCGAACGCAGCCGCGCAGCTCGGCGGGGCCGGGGGTGTCGTGGAAGAGCTCGAACTGGCAGGCCTCTGCCGCGAGCTCGCCGAGCAGGCCGAGCTCGGCGCGCAACGCGGCGCGGGCGGGATCGGGCACGTACCAGATATCCATCGTCTGGGAAGCCGCGATGACCTCGACCTGGGTCTCGGTGGGGCCGACGACATCGAGGGTGTCGCGCAGGACGTTCTTGCCGAAGGCGTCGAATCTGCTGCGCATTGGTGCGGGGCGAGGATGGGATTCGTCGGACGTGTCAGCAAGCCAATTTTCGCGTGGGGCATGCTGATTTTGTGAAGCGAGGGAGAGATGCGTCGCGTATTGGGGGGGAGCAGGAGCAGCGGGTTTACGTGTGCTGCGTCGATGTCGTGTTCCAATCGCGTTGCGCGCGCGGCGCTGCGCGTCTGGCGCTGGGCATCACGTGCCCCGCGTCCGGGCACGCGCGAATCGATGGATGGAGGGGGGAAGGGCGCGCGACAGCGGAGAGGCCGCGTGCGCGGTGGGTCAGCGCCGCGCCGTTCAGCGCGCCTTGCGCTCTTGCGCTTTGCCTTCGCGACGGGGGCGCCGGTGAGGAACGCGCCGGCCTCGGCCTGCGACTCGGCGACGTCGCTGTCGCTGTCGTCGTCGTCGGTCTCCTCGTCGTCGGCGTCGCCGGGGGCGGCGGCCCTGGAGGAGCTGGCGCGGCGGAAGCCGAGCTCGCGGAGGAGCTTTCGGTCCTCGCCTGACACGCCGCTGCTGCCGGCGGCGCTTCGTGCCGTGGCAGAGCGAGAGCGGCGTTGCGTCGATGGCTCCTGCTGGCGCCCCACGTCGAGAGGGTCGACGACCGCGCGAGGTCCCGTCGAACGGCCCTGCCGCGAAGCTTGAAGCCGTCTCGGCACCCCCGGCCGGGGCGGTCGGCACGCTGTGAACCCGTCCGGGTGATCCGGCACGTCCAGGCGGGAGATGGTTGGACCCATCTCCCGCCTGGACGTGCCTCCAGGAAAAGACGAGTGGAACCGTCTCCGCGGTGGACGTGCCTCCAGAAAAAGACGAGTGGAACCGTCTCCGCGGTGGACGTGCCTCCAGAAAAAGACGAGTGGGATCCATCTCTCGCCTGGACGTGCCTCCAGGAAAGACGAGTGGGATCCATCTCCCGGTGGACGTGCCTCCACAAAAGATGGGGGGCACCCATCTCCGCGGTGCGGGTACGAGCGCGCTCGCCCGGGGGGACTGGGACGGTCTGGGAACGCGGGTGAGCTCGGTCGCGCAGGCCGCCTCGGGGAGACGGATGACCTGTCCGCCGCAGCGACCGACGGCTGGCGCCACGGTTACCGCGGTCCTGGCGCCAGAACACGCCGGCCCGCAGGACGCACGCGCCGCGCGGGCGTCGGCGGGTGTTGACGCTCAGGCTGGCTGATGGTCCGCCGAGCAGGCCGCTGGATGACCATCGCGGGCGTGAGCGGTTGCGGTCAAGGAGAGCGATGGCCATCGCGCGGACGCGCACCGCAGGGCGGCTCGCAATGGCCATCATCGTTCGTGGCCGTCGGCGCCGGCGAGGTGTCCCTTCGCCAGCGTCGAGGGGGCGCCCGTCGTGTCGGTCAGCGTCAGCTGCCGTCCGTCCCCAGGTCGCCGACGATGCGCGCCATCACGTCACGCTCGACGAGTTTCTTCTTCCGTCGCGCTGCCTCGCGCAGCGCGGCAGTAGCCATGCGGTCGATCTCGCGCAGGCTCGAGCCAGCCGCCTCGTGGAGCAGCGTCAGAGCGTCCGCAGTGAAGACGTCGCGATCGGCGCCGGCACGGCTCATCCGGAGCCGCACGTACTCTCCGGTATCGTCAGGGACCATCGCACCAATGGACAGACGCCGCTCGATGCGGGAATATAGCGAGCGGTTTTTGCGCAGCTCCAGCCGGTCTTGGAGGTCAGAGAGCCCTACCAGGATCAGCGACAACAGGGCGCGGCTGTCCCATTCGTAGTTCAACAAGATGTGGAGATGATCGAGCGTGTCTTGGTGGAGCAGGTGCGCTTCGTCCAGCAGGAAAACCGGGTGGATGCGCTCGCGGCCGAGGGTCTCGATGTGCGCGCTGACAGCGTAGAAGACGGCCGCCGCGGTCGCAGCGGGGTTGAGGCCGAGCGCATGGCAGAGCTGGCGATAGAAGTCGCGGCGGCCCAGCGTGGCGTTGTGGCAGTAGGTCAGCCGGAAACCTGCCTGCGGCAGGCGATGACGCACTGCCCGCAGCACGCACGTCTTGCCGGCACCGGGCTCGCCGACCAGCAGCACTTGAGCGTGCTCGTGCACGGCCTCGCACACCTCCTCGACGAGCTGCTCCTTGGAGGGCGGCAGCCACAGGTCGCCGTCCTGGATCTCCTTGGAGAAGGGGGCGGCGGAGAGGGTGAAGAAGCGGACGTAGGACTCGCTCACGGCTCACCTCCGCGCTCGCTCGTGTCGGCGCCAGAGCCCATCGAGCGGCCGAGCGTCCGCGCGGGATTGAAGTCCACGGGGCGTGTCGGTTTGTCCGCCGCAGGCCTGCCGCACGGCAGCCGCTTGCGCCGCGCGTTGCGCAGCGGGTCGACCGGATGCAGCACCAAGCGCTTGCCCTCGTGCTCGACCCAAGGCGGCTCGTCGGGCGCGACGAAGCACCGGGCGACGGAGACGAGCTGACCAGCGAGGTAGCCCTGATCGAGCTGCCAGGCGACGCCGTCGACAGAGACGATGTTGTCGCCCGAGACGCGGCGTCGGGTACGCTCGGTGAGCGCAACGCGCAGCGCCTTTTCGTCGACGACGCCGGCTGCGACGGGGCGAGCCGCATAGATCTTCGCCGGGGTCTTGCCGAGCAGGCCCGCGTGCGGCGTCGGGTGGTAACGCCTGTCGAGGAAGGCGCGGAGGGTCGTGTTGATGTCGACGAGCGACGCCACGGCACCAAGGTAGTTGAGGCACCCTTCGCGCAGCGTGCGCCAGAAACGCTCCATCTTGCCACGCGCCTCTGGGTCGTACGGCTTTGCGTGCAGGAGCGTGATGCCGAGCCGCGCGCAGGCGGTTTTGAGCACATCGCCGCGGTAGGTGGAGCCGTTGTCGAGATAGAGCGCGTCGGGCTTGCCGTGGCGCCGCAGGGCGTCGACGGTCACGGCGAGCATGTCGATCTCCTTCTCGGTTGTGTGCGCCTCGAGCGCCACGACGTAACGAGAGGCATCGTCGAGCAGCCCGTGGATGCGGAGCGGCATCGCTTTGCCGCCGACGGTGCAGCCGGTCACGTGGCAGACATCGCCGTGCCAGAGCGCGCCGGGCCGCTCGGCTTGCCAGCGCAGCCGCGTCTTCGACTCGCCCTCGGCGCGCGCGGCGCGACGGCGGAGGCCGTGCGCGGCGTACAGTCGCCGTACGGTGGGCTCGGAGACCTTACCCACTTCGAGTCGCCCCTCGTCGACGAGCGTCTTGAGGATGAGCGGCACCGAGGCGTCGGGATGCTCGCGCCGGATGTCGAGCAGCAACGTGCGCAGCTCTTCCGACAGCTCCTGCGCGAAGCCGCGATCGCTGCGTGGCTGCGGGCGCAGACCGTCGAGGCCAGCGGAGCGATACGCATACAGCCAGCGCTCGAGCGTGGGCACCGAGTAGGTGCGCGTGCTGTGCGCACCCGGCGGTCGAAACCGCTGCTCGCTGAGCGTGCGCAGCTCGGCGGCGAGCTGGCCGTGGGTGAGCACGCGGTGCATGAGAGGGCCGATGACCGTGGCGCGATAAAGCGCGACGGTCTCGGCGTGGTCGGCGGGGCCGAGGGCCATTCGGACAGGTCCTTTCTGCGCCTTGCTGGCGCGCGGTCCTTGTCCGGGATCGACGGCGTTTTCGGCAGGGATCCTCTCAGGTGGGCTGTACGAAAGGGTCTCCTTGGGGGCAAAGACCATCACGCCGCTCGCGCGGCGCCGAAGAAGGCTCGCTGCTCGAGCGGCAGCGCCCGGGTCGTCGGATCCGCGCTTGCCGCGAGCGATGCCGCGACGGCGGCCGCGCTCCTTCGGAGCGAGGCGGACGGGCCTGGGTCGGGGGCATCCGCAAACAGACGTCGCTGCGCGGCGTCGCGCGCCCACCGGCGCAGCATGGCCCAGCCGGCGACGGCGCAGTTGCCGAGGATCTTCGCCGGGCCCACGCGTCGACGGACCTCGGCCGCCGTCGCGAGCGCCAGGCCCCAGAGCGCGAGGGCGAAGCCGATCGCGGCGGCGCTGTACACACGAAGGCCGAGCACTCCGCGAGGAACGACGAGCAGCACAGCGCCGCAATCGAGGCAGCGGTAGCGGCGGGCGGTCACCGAGAGCACCTCGGGGGGTTGGTCCGGGCTGGTGGGGCCCCAGACCTGCCGCTCACGCCTGCCGTGGCCTTGGAGCCGAATGGCGCCGCCCAGCGGGCAGCTCGCAGCGCCGCAGACGGGGCAGCGCGCAGGCCGAGCTTCGACGACCGAGGGCGGCTGCTGCTGCCAGCGCTTGATGTCGATGGCGCTCTGGATAACACTGCGGCCGCTTCGATTCCTGGGCACAAGAACCGGAGCACGACGAGGAGGCTGTCCGCCAAGATCAGGTCTCCTCGTCGCCTATTTTGTGGCCGGCACCACGCCGCTGCTCCGCTCCAGCGGCCGGCCTACCCCGTCGTGAGGCAGGCGTGGGAGCGACGAGGTGTGGTAATTTTCGAGCGGTGGACGGAAGGGGGGCGCCCGCATGGGAAGGGTTTCTCGGAGCCGACGCAACCGTGCTCAGAGGGGGCTGCGATGAGAATTTTGAGGGGATGAACGTAATGCGTCTACCGCGGCGCTCCCGAGTCGTCCTCCCGGGTTGCGTACGCGGAGCGAGCACCCTCCTTGATGGCCAGCCTCTTTGGTCGGAACCCCTCACCATCAAGCACCATGCTCGGTGCGATGTACTGCGGCATCAATGAGAGCGCGCGGCAATAGCGGGGCGGTGGGGGAGTGGGGGTTCCCCCGGTATCGTGACAGCTGCAGGAGAAAGGAGAAGGAAGGAGCGCCGGTCCCGTGCGCGTGCGCGGTTTCGTGAGGAACGGATCCGGCGGGGGGAATCACGGTGAGCGACAGCGGCGGATGGTGGGGAAGATGGCGGCGGTGGGTCGAGCGCGGTCGGGGCACCGTCGAGGGCCCGAGCCATCGGAGCTCCGCGTCGCGACGCGCACCGACGGTGGGTGAGCGGACGAGGCCGGGCTGGAGAGACACCGCTACGCGCGACGACGGAAGGGCTGAGCACGGCGAGGCGGGGGTGTGGTAGAAGGGAGGCGACGGGCCCGCTGCGAGCGGTGGAGTGACGCGAAAATCCCGGGAGGCGCTCGCAACGCCGGTAGGTGTTTGAAATGATGATGGTTTTCGAGAGGGAGAGGTGCCTCCGGAGGGCCCCCGGGCAGCCGGTGAAGGGGGGCGAACGGGAACCTCTCGCAAACCGGCTTGCAAGTACGCGAAATGTTAGGTAAGCCTGGGAGGCCTCTCTCCGCCGCTGAAAGGCGGCGGCCCCATTGAAGCCAGACCACGTAACGCGCGAGCGTCGGCCCCTTCGCAGCTCTCCGCCGCTGAAAGGCGGCGGCCCCATTGAAGCGCGACGACCGGCAGGCGATCTACGGCTGGCGCGGCGCTCTCCGCCGCTGAAAGGCGGCGGCCCCATTGAAGCGCGACGACCGGCAGGCGATCTACGGCTGGCGCGGCGCTCTCCGCCGCTGAAAGGCGGCGGCCCCATTGAAGCTCGGGCGTCGCGGCGTCGGGCTCGATGGTCACGCGCACCTCTCCGCCGCTGAAAGGCGGCGGCCCCATTGAAGCGCGACGTGCGCGCGCATCCCGCCGCGCCACATGGCCTCTCCGCCGCTGAAAGGCGGCGGCCCCATTGAAGCCCTTCGAAGCGTCTGTCGACAACGGCTTGCACGAAGCGACCTCTCCGCCGCTGAAAGGCGGCGGCCCCATTGAAGCAGCGTCCTCCCAGCGCTCGGCCACCCGCCGCACCACTCTCCGCCGCTGAAAGGCGGCGGCCCCATTGAAGCGCCGCTTCCTTCGCGCGGTGGCGCGGGGCGAAGGTGCCTCTCCGCCGCTGAAAGGCGGCGGCCCCATTGAAGCATGAACTGGGCCCTGGTCTGGAGTAGGCTGAGATTGCCTGCTCTCCGCCGCTGAAAGGCGGCGGCCCCATTGAAGCATCTCGGCGGCCATCGCGCGAACGCTGCGCACGACCTCTCCGCCGCTGAAAGGCGGCGGCCCCATTGAAGCTCACTACGTTCGAAGCTCCGCGCGGCGAAGCCGGGCTCTCCGCCGCTGAAAGGCGGCGGCCCCATTGAAGCACAACTGAGGTCCCGCCATGGCCGTCGCATACGACCTCTCCGCCGCTGAAAGGCGGCGGCCCCATTGAAGCTGCACGTTCGCGCCGCGTCGCGCCGCTTCCTTGGCTCTCTCCGCCGCTGAAAGGCGGCGGCCCCATTGAAGCAGCCATGAGCACCTCCCTCGCACGTCCGTCCAGCGAGCTCTCCGCCGCTGAAAGGCGGCGGCCCCATTGAAGCGTGTCGTTGTCCACGTGCTCCTCCATGCAGCGCCAGCTCTCCGCCGCTGAAAGGCGGCGGCCCCATTGAAGCATGGTCCCAGTCTACCACCGGGACCACGAAACTTTCACAGCTCTCCGCCGCTGAAAGGCGGCGGCCCCATTGAAGCGTCCCGCGCATCATGGTCACATCCACCGGCGACGACCTCTCTCCGCCGCTGAAAGGCGGCGGCCCCATTGAAGCGCAGGCTGCGGCTTCACGAGGCGCCGGGTCTGCGTCTCTCTCCGCCGCTGAAAGGCGGCGGCCCCATTGAAGCCAGGAGCGGATCTCCGACCATGCCGCGGCGTACGCGCTCTCCGCCGCTGAAAGGCGGCGGCCCCATTGAAGCGACAGTGAGTTCGCCTCCGGCGCCGAGGCGCTCAAGCTCTCTCCGCCGCTGAAAGGCGGCGGCCCCATTGAAGCAAGGGCACGCCGGACCGCCCTGGGCTCGCCGACGAGCTCTCCGCCGCTGAAAGGCGGCGGCCCCATTGAAGCTGGGGATACACGTCCGTGCCAGATGACGCCGTCGCGTCTCTCCGCCGCTGAAAGGCGGCGGCCCCATTGAAGCTACGACGCCGGGCGCCGGCAGAAGCGCCAGCCGGAGCTCTCCGCCGCTGAAAGGCGGCGGCCCCATTGAAGCGCGGGGAGGTTCGGCCTGGCGTCGTCGTCGCCCGCGGCCTCTCCGCCGCTGAAAGGCGGCGGCCCCATTGAAGCTACGGCAGGTTCGTGACCGTGCCCGGCAACAAGGCGTTCTCTCCGCCGCTGAAAGGCGGCGGCCCCATTGAAGCCAGCGTGCTTTTGCGTCGACCCGGAGCGCTGTCACCGCAGCTCTCCGCCGCTGAAAGGCGGCGGTCCCATTGAAGCATCGAGTGCGCCGAGCTCTGCAAAACGGCGTACGTCGCTCTCCGCCGCTGAAAGGCGGCGGCCCCATTGAAGCCCGGTGAACTGGTCGCCCGGGTAGCCGCGCGTGCCGTACTCTCCGCCGCTGAAAGGCGGCGGCCCCATTGAAGCAGACGGGCCTTGTAGCCGATGACCTTGGAAGCCTGATCTCTCCGCCGCTGAAAGGCGGCGGCCCCATTGAAGCGGCCTCGTCGGCCTCGGCTACCGTGGCGCCAACGAGCTCTCCGCCGCTGAAAGGCGGCGGCCCCATTGAAGCCGGTAGACGCCAGAGGATACCAGCGCCATGGCTTCCTGGCTCTCCGCCGCTGAAAGGCGGCGGCCCCATTGAAGCGAGTCGAGGAGGCGCCCGCCAAGCCTACCAGCGTCCTGCTCTCCGCCGCTGAAAGGCGGCGGCCCCATTGAAGCTCGGAGCGAGGCTGGTACTCGTGGTAGTCGTGGACGAGCTCTCCGCCGCTGAAAGGCGGCGGCCCCATTGAAGCAAGCCGCCCTCCTCTCGGCCCGCGCGGCCGCCGTCTCTCTCCGCCGCTGAAAGGCGGCGGCCCCATTGAAGCAGCGAGCAGCACCTCCCCGTAGCGCCTCGTCTGCGGCTCTCCGCCGCTGAAAGGCGGCGGCCCCATTGAAGCTACCCCACCACCGAGGAGCCATGGGCGGCCGCGACCGTGCTCTCCGCCGCTGAAAGGCGGCGGCCCCATTGAAGCGGCTGATCAGGCATGACTCCCCGTTCGGGCGCCGCCCTCTCCGCCGCTGAAAGGCGGCGGCCCCATTGAAGCCGAACGCCCTCTGGGAAGTCCTGGGCGGCGAAGGGTCTCTCCGCCGCTGAAAGGCGGCGGCCCCATTGAAGCAACGCTCGCCCGGCCTTCATCAGCAACCGCCAGGCGCTCTCCGCCGCTGAAAGGCGGCGGCCCCATTGAAGCGTGACCAGTCAATGCGACTCGTTCCGGCCGCCCTACCTCTCCGCCGCTGAAAGGCGGCGGCCCCATTGAAGCCAGCAGGCGTCACACTCGAGCCAGCCGTCTGCCTCCACTCTCCGCCGCTGAAAGGCGGCGGCCCCATTGAAGCATGATCTCGCCTGCGGTCATCACGTACCGCCCATCATCCTCTCCGCCGCTGAAAGGCGGCGGCCCCATTGAAGCAGGTGTTGACGGCCGAGCCGGCGCGTGCAGTCGAGCCTCTCCGCCGCTGAAAGGCGGCGGCCCCATTGAAGCACTGCCTAGGCAGTATCGTCTATGGTTGGGTTGTCGACCTCTCCGCCGCTGAAAGGCGGCGGCCCCATTGAAGCGGGACCCCGACGAGCTCGGAAAGCTCCTGCTCCGTGAACTCTCCGCCGCTGAAAGGCGGCGGCCCCATTGAAGCGAGCTCCGTGCCACGGCATCGAGGTCCACCCGAAGCACGGCTCTCCGCCGCTGAAAGGCGGCGGCCTCATTGAAGCCCGATGACGTCGAGCCTGCGCTCGTGTGCTGCGCTCGTGCTCTTCGCCGCTGAAAGGCGGCGGCCCCATTGAAGCCGGCTCCTTGCTGCCTCACGCCAAGGTCGATCAAGCCCTCTCCGCCGCTGAAAGGCGGCGGCCCCATTGAAGCCTCCACTCGAGGAGACCGAATCCGAGGAACCATTTCTCTCCGCCGCTGAAAGGCGGCGGCCCCATTGAAGCCCAGCCGGACGCTCCTCGCGGTAGAGCGCCTCCAGCTCCTCTCCGCCGCTGAAAGGCGGCGGCCCCATTGAAGCACCACGCGCCGCTATCGGCGGTTGGGGCGCCGGCGACTCTCCGCCGCTGAAAGGCGGCGGCCCCATTGAAGCGCCACGACGACGCCGCGCAGCGTGCGCGTCTCCGTTCTCTCCGCCGCTGAAAGGCGGCGGCCCCATTGAAGCACGATGATGATGTCCCGGCCGCTCTCGATGTCGCCGCTCTCCGCCGCTGAAAGGCGGCGGCCCCATTGAAGCGACGGGAGCGGATGCGAGCGGATCGAGCTGAGGATGCTCTCCGCCGCTGAAAGGCGGCGGCCCCATTGAAGCTAGTAGAGATTCAAGGAGCCCGCGAGCCCCAGATAGACCTCTCCGCCGCTGAAAGGCGGCGGCCCCATTGAAGCCGCGATGGCGACCCCGCGGCACGCGCTCACCTCCTGCTCTCCGCCGCTGAAAGGCGGCGGCCCCATTGAAGCTAACACCACCTGTAGCCCGTCCCGTCGGCATGGGACTCTCCGCCGCTGAAAGGCGGCGGCCCCATTGAAGCCCGCTGAAGGCTCGAGCTCGGCGCCTGCGCTCTCGCCTCTCCGCCGCTGAAAGGCGGCGGCCCCATTGAAGCCCGCGTTCTCGCGCCCTGGCCACGGCAAGCGCCCGCCCTCTCCGCCGCTGAAAGGCGGCGGCCCCATTGAAGCAAGGATACGGCGAAGCTCATCCGACAAGAGCTCGCCGCTCTCCGCCGCTGAAAGGCGGCGGCCCCATTGAAGCCGGTCACGTGAGCCGATGTGAAGAGCTCGAGAAGCTGCTCTCTCCGCCGCTGAAAGGCGGCGGCCCCATTGAAGCCATTTCGGCCCCCTGACGAAGCTCCACTCTTTCAGCTCTCTCCGCCGCTGAAAGGCGGCGGCCCCATTGAAGCGCTACCTCGACTGCCCGTATATCCCGGAGAGCAAGACCTCTCCGCCGCTGAAAGGCGGCGGCCCCATTGAAGCGCGTCCACGATCGAGGCGCGTCGGCCCTGCGCGTTCACTCTCCGCCGCTGAAAGGCGGCGGCCCCATTGAAGCATTGCTCCCCCTTCTCCGCCAACTTGGCCAGGTCGGCCTCTCCGCCGCTGAAAGGCGGCGGCCCCATTGAAGCCGGCTGTCGACGCGAGGGGGCCGCCGCCCGCAGTCCTCTCCGCCGCTGAAAGGCGGCGGCCCCATTGAAGCTGGATGGGCGGCACGCAGTTCGAAAGGTGGACCGCGCTCTCCGCCGCTGAAAGGCGGCGGCCCCATTGAAGCACCAGGACGAGCATGGTGCGGACGCCCATCAGATGCTCTCTCCGCCGCTGAAAGGCGGCGGCCCCATTGAAGCGCGCCGGCGCTGCCGCGCACGGGCGGCTCGACGCCGACTCTCCGCCGCTGAAAGGCGGCGGCCCCATTGAAGCACCTCGCGGTGCGCGGGCTGCGTGGTGAGCCGTTCGCCGCTCTCCGCCGCTGAAAGGCGGCGGCCCCATTGAAGCGCCACTTTCGCGAGGCGATGCAGCGCGCCTCGATCCTCTCCGCCGCTGAAAGGCGGCGGCCCCATTGAAGCAGCCTGACTTCCAGCGCCGCGATCCGCTCCTCGTTCCTCTCCGCCGCTGAAAGGCGGCGGCCCCATTGAAGCTGTTCTCTAAGGTGCGAGTATCGCGCGGATGCGGGCTCTCCGCCGCTGAAAGGCGGCGGCCCCATTGAAGCTCCATCGCGCTCGGTACCGCCCTGCGCGAGCACGAGACTCTCCGCCGCTGAAAGGCGGCGGCCCCATTGAAGCGCTGGTGGCTGCGAGGTAACGCGTGAGGAATCTTGCAGGACCTCTCCGCCGCTGAAAGGCGGCGGCCCCATTGAAGCAGTCGCTCGGACGCGCGCGGTGTCCAGGATCCTCGCTCTCCGCCGCTGAAAGGCGGCGGCCCCATTGAAGCGCCACCGAGCCCGTCGAGATCCCGTCGACTCCGCACTACCTCTCCGCCGCTGAAAGGCGGCGGCCCCATTGAAGCTCGAGTCGACCGGACGAGATCGACGGCATCAAGGTCTCTCCGCCGCTGAAAGGCGGCGGCCCCATTGAAGCGTCTCGAAGCGCGGACGCGGCTCGTACGCGAACAACCTCTCCGCCGCTGAAAGGCGGCGGCCCCATTGAAGCGTGCCTCTGGCGGTGATCAACACCATCGACGGGTGGGCTCTCCGCCGCTGAAAGGCGGCGGCCCCATTGAAGCGCGACGAGCTGCGCCTCCTCGACCTGCTCGTCGGTCATCCTCTCCGCCGCTGAAAGGCGGCGGCCCCATTGAAGCCGAAGCGTCGGGTTCACGCCGTGCGTCTCCTCGGCACCCATCTCTCCGCCGCTGAAAGGCGGCGGCCCCATTGAAGCCCATCACGATCGAGCAAAGGAGGCGCGAGCGATGAAACTCTCCGCCGCTGAAAGGCGGCGGCCCCATTGAAGCCCAGGCTGGCTCTTAACGGCCAGTGGATCGAATCCGACTCTCCGCCGCTGAAAGGCGGCGGCCCCATTGAAGCCAGCACGTGATGCGCCTGGGAACCGACGGGGCAGCGCTCTCCGCCGCTGAAAGGCGGCGGCCCCATTGAAGCGACGGCACCTGCCCGGTCTGCTCCTGCCGCATTCGGGCCTCTCCGCCGCTGAAAGGCGGCGGCCCCATTGAAGCGCACAACTGGGCGTTTCAATACTCGACGCCAACGGCCCTCTCCGCCGCTGAAAGGCGGCGGCCCCATTGAAGCGGCTGGCGCTCTTCCGCCTCGGCTCGGCCGTGGGCGCTCTCCGCCGCTGAAAGGCGGCGGCCCCATTGAAGCATGGCGGGCCCGTCCAGCGTCGTCTCCACCCACGCGATCTCTCCGCCGCTGAAAGGCGGCGGCCCCATTGAAGCACCTCCCCGGGCGCGAGGGCGCGGGAGCAGGTCCGGCTCTCCGCCGCTGAAAGGCGGCGGCCCCATTGAAGCGGGGGCTGGAGCCGGTCGGTGTCGCCGCGCGGCGAGGGCTCTCCGCCGCTGAAAGGCGGCGGCCCCATTGAAGCATCCTTTACACGAGCGCCAATTGATGTCTCAGGCAGACCCTCTCCGCCGCTGAAAGGCGGCGGCCCCATTGAAGCTCTCTAAGACGGTCGACATCATCGCCGTCGGGCACGGCTCTCCGCCGCTGAAAGGCGGCGGCCCCATTGAAGCCTCCCAGCTTGTAGGCTCCCCAGATGGTCAGCCCAACTCTCCGCCGCTGAAAGGCGGAGGCCCCATTGAAGCCATCGCTCGTGGACGATGAGCGGCGCGTAAGACTGACTCTCCGCCGCTGAAAGACGGCGGCCCCATTGAAGCGTGTACACCTCCAGATAGTCATTCGTGACCACGGTTCCGACTCTCCGCCGCTGAAAGGCGGCGGCCCCATTGAAGCTGAGGCGCAGCCGGGGCCGGCAACTGCGCTCCCCTTCTCTCCGCCGCTGAAAGGCGGCGGCCCCATTGAAGCATCCCGGGTTTCGTGCCGAAGCGCGACGCCACCTTCGACTCTCCGCCGCTGAAAGGCTGCGGCCCCATTGAAGCTCCTCAATCACATACCGCTTGGCCCCCTCGGGGTACCTCTCCGCCGCTGAAAGGCGGCGGCCCCATTGAAGCTGTGGCTCGACGCGCGGATGGGCAGCGAGACCCGCGCGGACTCTCCGCCGCTGAAAGGCGGCGGCCCCATTGAAGCTAGCCCGAGCCCTCGCGCTGCGATTCCCGCCTTGACCTCTCCGCCGCTGAAAGGCGGCGGCCCCATTGAAGCGTGCCGTGCGTCGCGCGGATGAAGGCGTAGCGCACGCTCTCCGCCGCTGAAAGGCGGCGGCCCCATTGAAGCTCCTTGTTCGTCGTCGCCTTCCTTGGCGACGACTCCCTCTCCGCCGCTGAAAGGCGGCGGCCCCATTGAAGCTCGCCGCTCTGGATCCCGCGCTCCGCGGCCAGGCTCATCTCTCCGCCGCTGAAAGGCGGCGGCCCCATTGAAGCCTGTTCCCCGTCCTGTTGTTCGTGGCGGACACTCCCGCTCTCCGCCGCTGAAAGGCGGCGGCCCCATTGAAGCCCGTTCTTTATGGTGGCCTTGAACGTCGTTTTGTTCTCTCCGCCGCTGAAAGGCGGCGGCCCCATTGAAGCCTGTTCTAGGCGGCACGCGCGCCGGCCAGGCCCCGGACTCTCCGCCTGAGCATAACCGCGAGAATTGAGGGACCCCCGCGCACGGGCGCTCGGGGGAGCGCGGCACCTCGGCCGGCGTCACGGGCTCTTCTCGCGGGGCAGGCGCTGCCCGCAGCGGCGGGGGCTCGCCCAGGTCGTCGCGCTGCACGGCGGTGAAGAAGACCACCGTCGAGAACAGCGTCTCGCGGTCGCCGCGGGTCCCGTAGCCGGCGGCCCAGATCACCACGCCGCGGCGATCGAGGGCGCGCGCCGGCGCTCCACCGGCGTTGACGCAGCTCAGCCGGCCGCCGAACATCCGCTCCTGTGCAGGCGCCCTCGCCCTCGGCCCTCTTCCAGCTCCGCATCGACGCGCCCGGGACACCCGATCTGGAGGTCGTGCGCTTTCGAGGCATCGAGAGGCTCTCACGCTGCTTCTCCTTCGATGTCACCGCGCGGCTCGACGCCGGGGCGATCGATGAGGCGACCCTCGCCGCGACGCTGATGGAGCGGCCCGCGTCCCTGCGCGTGCCCACCTCGGCGACCGAGGCGCGCGCGGTGACCGGCGTCGTCACCCGGGTGAGCGTCGAGGGCGCCGACGGCGACGGGCGCGCCGTCGTCCGCGTGCGCATCGAGCCGCGGCTCGCCCTCCTCGGCGAGGGGCGGCAGAGCCGCATCTTCCAGGAGCAACCCCTCTCGGGCGTCCTCGGCGCCGTGCTCACCGAGGCAGGGCTGCCCCACCGCTTCTCCCTCGCCGCGCCCCGGCCCCCGCGCGTCTACTGCGTCCAGCACCAGGAGAGCGATCTCGCCTTCATCACCAGGCTCTGCGCGGAGGACGGCGTCTTCTTCTGGTTCGAGCCGCCCGAGGGCGGCGACCCGGCGGCGCCCGAGGTGATCGTCTTCGCCGATTCCCCCGGGGCCTATGCGCAGATCGCCGGCGATCCCACGCTCGCCTACCGCCAGGCGACCGGCGCCGCCGCGCTCGCTCCCGAGGAGCGGCACGTGACGCGGTTCGTGCGGAGGCAGGCGAAGGCGCCGCGTGGCGCGCGGGTGAAGGGCTTCGACCTCGCGCGGCCGGCGCTCGATCTCGGCGGGACCCGAGGGGAGGCGATCCGGGCGCGCACGACGTACGATCACCACGACCACGACGAGCGGATCGACGCCGGCGCCGAGCGGGCGCAGATCGTGCTGGAGCAGGCCCGGGCGCGCGTGGATCTCGGCGAGGGCGCGTCGTGGTGCCGGCGGCTCGCGCCGGGGCACAGGTTCTCGCTGGAGGGCCATGACGTCGCCGCGCTCAACGGGCGCTACGTGCTGACCCGGGTCGAGCACGAGGGGCACAACGCGCACCTCTCGGGCAGCGACGGGCCGAGCTACGAGGCGCGCTTCCGCTGCGCGCCCGAGGCCGTGCCGGTGAGGCCGCCCGCGCCCCGCGCGTCGGTGCGGCAGGCGCTCGAGACCGCGACCGTCGTCGGCCCGCCCGGCGAGGAGATCCACACCGACGCGCTCGGCCGCGTGAAGGTGCAGTTCCACTGGGACCTCGACGGCGCGCGTGACGACAGGAGCTCGTGCTGGCTCCGCGTCGCGACGCCGTGGGCGGGCGCGGGCTGGGGCTTCCAGTTCGTGCCTCGCGTGGGGATGGAGGTCCTCGTCGGCTTCCTCGGCGGCGATCTCGACCGCCCCGTCGTCGTGGGCGCGCTCCACAACGGCCTCCACGCGCCGACGCACCGGCTGCCGCGCTCGCGCTCGCGGAGCGGCATCCGCACGCAGTCGACGCCGGGCGGCGGCGGATACAACGAGATCGCCTTCGAGGATCGGGCCGGCGGCGAGCAGGTGGTGATCCGCGCCCAGCGCGATCTCGACGCCTCGATCGAGAACGACGCCACGGAGACCGTCGGCCGCGACAAGACCCTCAACGTCGCGGGGAAGCAGGTCGTCCGCGTCGAGGGCGACCGCGACGATCACGTCACGGGGGCGCTCGTCGAGGTCGTCGAGGGCGGCGCGTCGAGGAGCTGCGGCGGCGACGCGCGCGGCCGCACCACCGGCAGCGTCGCGGAGGAGATCCTCCAGAACCGGAGCGTCGAGGTGCACGGCACGGACACGGCCACGCTCCACGGCGGCTCGACGACCGTGGTGGGCGGCCCGCACGTGCTCCGCGTCGACGCCGAGCACACGCTGCTCGTGGGCGAGGGCCGCGACGACGGCCAGGCCGAGGTCTCGGTGTCGCACAAGTACCTGCTCTCCTCGGGCAGCGTGATCCGCGTCCGCGCCGAGGACTCGATCGTGCTCGAGTCGGGCCAGAGCTCGATCGAGGTCACGCCGAAGGGCGTCGTCATCCGGGCGAGATCGATCGAGATCGTGGGCTCGGAGCGCGCGTCGCTGTCCGGCCCGGGCCCGGCGGTGCGGCTCGCGAGCGACGCGGAGATCGTGTCGAAGGTCGTCAAGATCTACGGCGAGGAGGCCTCGATCGAGCTCGGCAAGAAGGCGAGCGTGAAGGGCGAGCAGGTGCTCCTCAACTGCGACGAGGGCGCGCCCGAGCCGCCGGAGGACGGCGAGGCGCCGCCCGGGACGAAGAGGTTCTGCATCCGGCTGACCGACGAGAGGTTCGAGCCCTATGCCGGCAAGCGGTTCAAGATGGCGTGCGAGGGCCTGAAGCTCGACGGCGCGACGGGCGGCGACGGATCCATCGAGGCGGACGTGCCGGAGGCGGCGAGGACGGCGGAGATCACGCTGTGGCTCGGCGCGTTCCCCACGGGGCAGGTGCGGCGCTACTCGATCCAGATCGAGGACCTGCCGGCGCCGACGTCGATCGCCGGAGCGCAGATCCGGCTCAGGAACCTCGGTTATTACCGGGGCGCGGGCAAGGGGGAGATCGACGACGAGACGCGCGCCTCGCTGCGGAGGTTCCAGAGCGACCACGCGCTGGAGCCGACGGGGGAGCTCGACGAGGCGACCGCCGGGTCGATCGTCGAGCGGCACGGGAGCTGACGCGACGCCAGGGACGCGACGCCAAGGGAGAGAAGAGACGATGCCTGCTCCGAGCGCACCGATGGGAGTCAAGGTCCCCGCAGGCGGCCCTGGCCACGCCTCGCCGCCAGCCGCGTTCGAGGCCGAGCCGCCGCGGCTCACGACGTGCCTCAACATGACGCCCGTCGACTACCCCGACGGCACCACGGGCGCGCCGGAGTTCCCGGCGCACGAGCTGGATCTCACCGACGCGGCGAGCATCGAGCAGATCCTCGCCCACATCGACGCGCGGATCCACGCCCCTCTCGACGACGCGTGGGCCGGCCCGCCGGGCACGGACGGCGAGGACGAGTGGGTCGACGACCCCGCCGAGGAGGCCTGGGCCAAGGCGCTCAGCGAGGCGATGTTCGGCCAGCGGTACGGGGGGCCGGGGCAGTGCTACTTCGGAGATTCGAAGTGGGACTCGTTCATCTTCTCGCGGATGCAGAAGACGTCGATCGACTACATGAGCCAGAAGGTGTGGGGCGTGCGCAAGAAGGCGACCGCGCCGGCGACCTGGCTCGAGATCCAGATCTTCAAGAAGCAGCTCGAGAAGGACGGTCGCAGGATCGAGTCGGCGATGGAGGACAACGACGACCCGGCCATCTCGATCTGCTGCGCGTGTGAGCACAATGCCACGTACGGAACGGTCATGCGGGGCTTCACGCTCGAGCAGCACATGAATGGCGCCGGCTGGGCGGCGGGCCAGAACCCCGGACGCCCCATCTTCGACGCCGGGCAGTTCGCGGGCGGCAAGTGGTATCCGACCAGGGAGGCGACGCTCGACGTCGCGGCGGGTCTGCTGAAGACGCCGCCGATCGGCCCCGGGACGATCTACTGCTATAACCCCTTCGGGGACAACAAGATGGTGACCGGCTTCGTTCCCATCGGATGGATCGAGACCGATGCGCATGGCGCGCCCGCGATCAAGGCCCAGTTCAGAGAAAAGACGCTGAACGACATCACCGAGCGCAAGTCGCAGTACGGGACGCCGAAGCGGCAAGTCGATGATCCGACGGAGCAGCTCACGAAGGTAGAGGAGCTGAACTTTACTCCCTCGACACCGACCTCGGAGTCAGACGCCGCGAACATGCTCGTCGGCGTGCCCCTCCCCGCGACCGGACAGCGCAAGGGATCTCACATCTTCTTCGTGCTCCGCGTGAGCAAGGACAAGAAGCGGATCCAGAAGTTCGACACCAGCAACGGCCACCCGCTCGACAGACACGCAGGGGACACCGTGATGGACCCGCTCGGCAAGGCGGGGATCTACGACGGCATCTCCCTCACCGCGGCCCCGCCAGGCAACGTTTTCTGCGGGATGGGCGTGCTGCCCACGGCCCCCGTGGCGCTCGACACCATGGCCGACCACATCCGCCGCGCGCGGCCCATCAGCCTCATGCGCCTCGTGATCGCGGAGCGCCGCCCTGGGCCCGAGCTCAGCGATCGGCATGTGCTGTTCGTCAGCAAGCTCATGCGGACGTACGATGACGATGGGCAGAATTTCTGGGTGAGCAAGTGCGCATGGTCCCTGCGCAACACCCCCGGGTTCACCAGCCTCCAGCCCTGGTGGATCATCTACATCCCGCGGATGGAGCTCGCGAGGATGATGTGGACCAAGGGCGCACGGAGCCGGAAGCTCTCAAAGATGGCGCGCGACGTGTCCGTCATCCGCCGCATGAAGTTCGACAAGGAGCAAGCGAAGAAGACGAAGAAGGATCCACCGCCCGCGCCAGGGCTCCGCTACGGTGAGGACTACGTGGCGCAGATCGTCCTCACGAACGATGACCGAGGAGGCGCGCTCTACTGGAGCCGGGCTCGGTCGGAGCTCAGCTTCGGGGTGACGAACGAGCAGATCCAGGGCAACCCGCTGCCGAACGCGATCAAGGACAGCGTGGCGCCCGTGGCGCGGCAGGGGCGCGATCCCAAGCTCGAGGTGCCCTGGAACGGCGAGCGCTTCGACGACCGTTACAGCGATATCGACATCACGATTCCATCGCTGTTCCGTGACGGCGAGGACACGAGGAGCGCGAGCGCGCATGACGCCGAGCCCATCGCGACCGACGATGACCACGCCGAAGAGCTCAGGATGAGCATGATCGACGACGAACCGAGGACACCGGGTGAGGTGGAGCTCGCATGAGATCGGTGGTAGCGTCTCTGCTTACCGGATTGATGTTCGTGTTCGGCTGCTCTGGAGCGCCGCCGCCCCGACCGCTCCAGTCCGCGCCGCCCGCGCCGCCCGCGGCGGCACGTCCCACGGCGGCGGCAGCGACGGCGAGCGCTCCGCCAGCAGGCCCGAAGGACTGCGCGAAGAGCGCCACGATCGAGGAGTGCACGTGGGCGTGCAATCACGGCGCGCTCGCGAGCTGCGTCCGCGCCGGGGAAATCCGGATGCAGGCCGATCCCAAAGAGGCGGCGACCGTGCTCGAGAAGGCGTGCAACGGCGGTGAGCAAAGCGGCTGTGAGCGCCTCGCCCAGCTCTACCTCGGCGGCGCGCTGGAGAGGGATTATCCGCGCGCAGCGGCGCTCTATACCAAAGCCTGCGACGCCGGATATCAACCTGCCTGCGGTCGCCTGGCCGACCTCCGTCTCCGGAGCGAGCCGGGCATCGAGGCGCAGACCGACGAGGAGTTCGCCGCCGCGATCAAGCTCCTGGAGCGCGCCTGCAACGCCGATGATGCGAAGTCCTGTGGTACGCTGGGGGCGATCCATTTCACGGCGATCCATGTGCCGGAAGATCAGGCCAGGGGATGCGCGCTCCTCGCAAGAGGATGCGCCATGGGCAACGAATGGAGCTGCGGCCATGCAGCCGAGATGTGGGCCCGCGCGGACCTCCCCGCCCTCGGCGACATCAAGGAGCATGAGAGATGGGCGCGGGTCAACGAGCTCGCCAAACGTCAGGTGGCGCTGCGCAAGGCCGCCTGCGAGGACACGGGCCGGTTTTGCAACCTGGTCGCCAAAGAGGATATCACCAGCGCGAGGAGCCTGCTCGGCGAGCTCTGCCGAACCCGCAACAACATCGCCGCATGTAACGATCTCGGGCTGATGTACGGCGAAGGAGAGCAAGGCGACAGAGACTACGTGGCCGCAGCAGCGCTGTTCGACATCGCGTGCCGAGGCGGCGCTGAGCCCTCCTGCTTCGAGCTCGCCAGGTTTCACAAATTCGGCTACGGCGTGGCGAAGGATCCGCGCAAGACGTTCGTGCTCACCGAGCGGAGCTGCGCGCTCGGCTATACGCCTGCCTGCGACATCCTCGGCACGCTTTATCTCAACGGGGAGGGGACGGGGCGCGATATCCACAAATCGCTCGATTTCCGGCGAAAGGCCTGCGGCTGGCACGACAGCAATGCATGCCGTACCCTCGGTGTCTGGCTCATCTCCCACGACGGCGAGGAGGTACGGGAGGGAGAAGGGATGCGCGAAGGCGCCGAGCGTCTCCGCGAGGCATGCAATGGCGATAGCCGTCCGAGCTGCCTCGATTACGCCCTGCTCCACGACAAGGGCTGGGGCGTGCCCAGGGACCCGAAGAAGGCGCGCGAGACCGCGCAGCTCGCGTGCGATCGAGGCGATCGCGAGGCGTGCGGGTGGCTGAAGAACCCCGCGCTCCACACGCCGAAATGGGTGAAGGAGCGCGAGCTGCGGCTGGCGAAGCGCAAGGCGCGCGGCGCCGCGACCAAGGAGCCGAGATGAGCGCGGCAGAGCGAGGGCGGCAGGCAGGGCGCGCGCACCAGCGCGAACCGCAGATCGAGGGGCTCACGATCGAGCGCTACGCGGAGGTGATGGCCTATCGCCGCCACTTCCCCGCGGCGCGCGCGACCGAGGTGCTGCTCCGGCTCGGCATCCAGCCGGCGCGCTGGCACGCGGCGACGCGCGGCTGGGGCACGGCGATGAGCAGCGCGCTCGCCCGCGACGAGCCGGAGATCCTGACGCGCTTTGCGAAGGCCCTCGCGACCCAGGAGCGGCGACTTCGCGAGTTCCCGCCGCGCATCGAGTCACTCGGCGAGCCCGTGGCCCAGCAGGGGGACATCGACGGAGCGCGCGCGTTCGAGGGCGAGCGTGCGGCGGAGTGGCCGTCGTACCTGCGCGACGAGGCCGCGAGCGCGCCCCGGGAGGCCGCGAGCGCGCCGTGGCCCGCTCCGCCCGCGGAGCCGGCGCCCGGCGCGCTGCGGAACCTCCACGGGACCGCGGAGATGAGCCGGTTCGTCCCCCGGCCCGCGCTGCCCTTCCAGGAGCTCGAGCCGGCGCGCGAGCCCAGCAAGAAGCGCTGATCCCGAGATGGGTTCGGGCCGATCTCTCGGCACGCGGGTGATGCGCTCGGCGCATCGGGTCGTGGGCGAGCAACTTCAGAAGGACGTGCGCTCCTCCGGCCCCCTCGATTGCACGGATGAATTTTGTCGCGCCCCGGCGCACCCGACGTCCTGCAGCCCGACGCGACAACGGGCGCAGGAGCTTGCGGGATGCGAACGCTTCAATCGTATCGAGGCTCGCGGGACAGCGAGCCTGGCAGCAGGAGCAGCCTCGGCTTCCGGGGTGCGGCGCGGGCCGGGAGCTTGCCCCTGCCGGTGTGGCCAGCGGCGATCGCCCTCTTCACCGCGGCCCTGGTCGGCTGCGCGCAGGGCGACGACCTGGGAAGGGGGCCGGCTGGCCTCTGGCGCGATCCGCCCCTCCTCGAACCGGCCGGCGAGGAGCCGACCGCCGACGCCGCGACCTCCACGATGGCCGAGCCCCGGGTCGACCACGACGCCGTCGTGCTCCACAGCGGCAAGGTCCTCGTCTTCGGTGGCGCGACGCGGATCCTCGTAGAGCCCGAGCCTCTCAGGTTGTTCGACGACACGCTGCTGACCAGCACGGCGCTGTACGATCCGGCGACAGGGACATGGGCTCCGGCCGCGCCGAGGGCGATCACCGGTTCCGTGGCGACCTCCCGCGTCATGGTCCTCCAGGACGGCCGTGTGCTCGTCGCGTCGGGGGTCTCGTTCGAGCTCTACGATCCCGCGCTCGATGTGTGGACCTCCACGGCCCGGATGCCCACCGCTCGCGCCGCTTCGACATGCGGCACGGCCATGCTGGCCGACGGCCGTGTGCTCGTCGCCGGCGGGAGGGTCCTGGAGGGACCCTCTCCGAGCCGCGGCGTCGCCGAGATCTACGACCCTGCCACCGACACATGGTCGGCGACAACGCCCATGCGGACCGCGATGAACGCGGTTCGCGGCGCGATCTCGCTGAAGGACGGCAGGGTCCTCGTCAGCGATGGTGTCTCCCGCTCCGAGCTGTTCGATCCGGCCTCGGCGACATGGACCCTGGGGCCGCCTCTCCGCTTCAAGGACATCGTGCTGCTGTCGGACGGCAAGGTGCTCATGATCCTGCGCCACGATGGCCCCGACGCCTTGTCCAGCGTCTATGATCCGGTCACGGACACCCAGACCGCGATGCCGCCGTTCGCCTTGCCGGCCGCGAGCGGGATCGTGTCGCCGGCGCTCACGGCGCTGCGGGACGGCCGCGCATCGTTCACGGGCGGCTACACGCGCGAGACCAGCTCCGAGGCGTGTACCGGTACTTCTGATCCGTGGGACTGCCCTGTTTACTACAAGTTCTCTGGTGCCGTGTGGATGTTCGATCCGGTCGCCCAGCGCTGGAGCCCTGCCGCGCCGATGAGGCTCCCCCGGGCTGGCCACACGGCCACGCAGCTCCTCGACGGCGCGGTGCTGATCGCCGGCGGCGACGTCGTCGACATCGTCGCCATCCCCGGGCTCGTCTCGACGACCAACGCGGAGCTCTACGCGCTTTCCACGTCTCCGCTCGGCGCGCCGTGCGACGATGGCGCCTCCTGCGACAGCGGCTTCTGCGCGGATGGGGTCTGCTGCGATGCCGCCTGCGACGCCGGCCCTTGCGATGCTTGCGTGGTGGTCGCCGGTGCCTCCGAGGACGGCCGCTGTGCGCCGCTCACGGGCACCGCCTGTGACGATGGGGATGCGTGCACCGATGGCGACACCTGCCAGGCGGGCGCGTGCGCAGCAGGCGCCGTCGACATTTGCGGCAGCGGAGGCGAAGGAGGCAGCGCTGGCGCCGGTGGCAGCAGCGTTGGCGAAGGAGGGAGCGCTGGCGAAGGTGGCAGCAGCGTTGGTGAAGGAGGCAGCGCGGGCGCCGGTGGCAGCGGCGTTGGTGAAGGAGGCAGCGCTGGCGCCGGTGGCCGTGGCGCCGGTGGAAGCGCCGGCGAAGGTGGCAGCAGCAGCGACGGCGCTTGCAGCACCTCGCAGTCGTCCGGCGGCGATCCAGAGCCAGGCTCAGGCGGCGATGGAGACCACGCTGGAGGCGGCGGCGGCGGCGGCGGCGCCGGCGCTCCGGACGGCGGTGGCGACACGTCGATGAGCTGCCGAGTCGCGAGCCCTGGCCAGGCTCCCCCGCGGTGGCTCGGAGCGCTCTCGCTCCTTGGCGTGCTGGGGCTGCGCCGGCGGCGATCCGGAGGCAGGTGATGGGACGACTCAGGAGATGCGATGGGCCCGAAGGGCACCTCGACTTCGCGGCCGCTGGACCGGCCGCGATGCTCTCCTGCGGCTCGGCCTCCCCGTGGAGCTGCAATCGGGTTGAAACCGCATGCAACAGCAAGAAGATGAACCGCCCACCTTGCGCCGTTGCGGTTTCTCTTCCCTTCTGTTGATTCCTCGGGGTTGCCTCATCGTCGGTGCTCCAGGACACCGATGACGTTGATCGAGCGAGAAATTAGCCGCCAAGGCGCCAAGGACGCCAAGAACAAAACAAAATCTTGGCGTCCTTGGCGCGCTTGGCGGTTCAAATTCTTGTTCTTTTCCGGGGTTTCAAGCCGTCTATCGCTCTAGGCACCGCCACCGGGCCGACCAGGGAGATCGGACAGGGGATTCGCAACACCCTGTGTCGCCTCGGCCAGGAGTACAACCATCGCTGCTCGGTCCAGGTCGGCTCGGACAGGTCAGCGCGGCTGCAGGTCACCTCGCCCAGAGGACCGAGAGATCGAGCTCGATGGCGTGGAAGGGCTCGGCGCGGACGCGCGCGGCGTCGCGGTGGACGACGGCGGGCCCCCAGCCGCCATCCGCGCCGAGCACGTAGACCTCCAGCGTCCGGGCGATCGGGTCGACCAGCCACGCGTGCCGCACGCCCTCGCGTGCGTAGATCGGCATCTTGTCGTCGCGGTCGACGCGCTCCGTCGAAGGGGAAAGCACCTCGCAGATCCAGTCCGGGGCGAGCGCGAAGTACGCCGTGTCGGGCATCTCGGGCATGCGTTCGCGGCGCCAGCCGGCGAGATCAGGCACGAGCGCGTCGAGCTCGCCCGGCGCGCCCGGGTCGGGGAAGCGCAGCTCGAGCGCGTCGATGATGTGCCAGCCGCCGGGCCCTCCGTCGCCCAGATCGAACGGTCCGCCCAGCTTGATGCCTAGAAGACCGATCACGTTGATCGAGCGAGAAGTGAACCGCCAAGGCGCCATAAGACGCCAAGATTATTGTGATTCTCTTGGCGTCGTTGGCGCCTTGGCGGTTCGAATTCTGCTCTCTTCTGGCGGTTTCAACCCGTTTGTCGCTCTAGGGCACATCGCGTCCGTACTGGCCCTCAGCCCCTCGCCCCCGCCCCCCTCCGCGGCAGCCGCGCCGTGAACGTCGTCCCCCGCTCCGCCTGGCTCGCCACCTCGATCACCCCGCCGTGCGCCCGCGCGATCTGGTGCGCGATGAACAGTCCGAGCCCGAGCCCCCGCCCCGCGCTCGCTCGCCCCTCCGCGGGCGACGCCTGCTGCCAGGGCTCGAACAGCGTCGCCAGCCGCTCCGGCGCGATCTCCGGGCCCTCGTTGTGCACCTCGATCAGCACGTCGCCCCCGCGCGGCCGGATCGCCACCCGCACGGCGCTCCCGGGATCGGCGTGGTCGACCGCGTTCTGCACGAGGTTCGTCACCATCTGGGCGATCCGCTCGGGATCCCACAGCCCCGCGCCGCTCCCCCGCAGATCGAGCCGGATCGGCACCCCCGCGCGCGTCGCACGGAGCTCGTCGATCGCCCCCTTGCAGAGGACATGGAGGTTCCCCGGCCTCCGCGCGACAGGGATGCTGTCGCCGAAGCAGCTCCGGGTCAGGTCGAGCAGGTCGTCGATCGTCCGCGCCATGCGGCGCGCGCTCGCCGCGATGCCCTCGACGCTCGTCGCCTGGCGCGGCGTCAGGTTGCCGTGGCGCACCAGCGTGCTCGACGCCAGCGTGACCGCCGTGAGCGGCGTGCGCAGGTAATGGCTGAGCGCGGCCAGGAATCGATCGCGAAACGCGAGATCGTCCAGCCGCGCAGCCTCCGCCCGCTTGCGATCGGAGATGTCGATCGCCGTGCCGATCATCCGGACGCTGCGCCCTGTCGCGTCGAAGAAGGTGCGCCCCTGCACGCAGACCCAGCGCTCGATCCCGTCGCGGATCCCCACGAGGCGGTACTCGATGCCGTACTCGCCGCCGCTCTCCGGGGCCTGCGAGCGCAGCACGGCCTCCTGCACGCGCGCGCGATCGTCCGGGTGGATCGCCGAGAGGAAGAGCTCGTAATCGACGTCTGACTCGACGTCCGACGCCGGCTCCAGCCCGCACACCTCCCGGCAGCGGTCGTCCCAGCGCAGCTTGCCGGTCACCGTGTCGTAATCCCAGACGCCGACGCCGCCGGCCTGCGTCGCGAGCCGCAGGCGCGCGCCGCTGTCCTCGAGCGCGGCGCGCGTCGCCCGCTCGATCTCGAGGGCGCTCGTCCACATGCTCGCGTCCACCACCGCGTGGAGGACCTGGGCCTCCCCCACGCCGAGCGCGATGTCCTGGGCGACGCACTCCTCGATCAGCGCAGCCCGGAGGTGCGATAGCTCCCGCAGCGCCGCCTCGATGCAGCGGCCCCGCGTGACGCAGCGGCGCGCGTGGTCCTCGACCCGCTCGTACGCGCCGCGGAGCGCCGCGTCCTCGCCGGCGAGCCGGCTCGCCGCGAGCGCCTCGATCAGGTGCTCGAGCAGCGCCGGCGCCGCGTCGTCGAGCACCGGGCGCTCGCCCCGCCGCGGCGCCGGCGCCCTGGGGTCGTCGAGCACCCGGCGCGTCCAGCGATCGAGCACGTCGCGCTTGCAGCTGCGGAGCCGGGAGGCAGCGGAGATCTTTGCTAGCGGGCCGGCGTCATCCATCGATACAAAGCGAGCGCCCGCCGGCGCGGATGTCACGTGAGGACGCCCCCTGATTGGCGCGTAAGTGACCGTCACCGGGCGGCGCTAGAAAGCGCCCAGCACCCCGACGCCGCCGCCCTCCGGGCCGATGAGCGGCACGATGCGCGCCTGCACCCGCGCTGGCGAGCCCTGCCGTGCCGCCGCGGCGCTCGCGCCCTCCGCCCTCGATGGGCCCGAGGTCAGCACGAGGACCGCCCCCGCGGCGAGCGCGGCGACGCCCACGCCGACGCCGATCGTGGACACGAGCGCCTTGGTCTCCGCCGCGTTGATCTCCTTGCGACCTTCCGGCGTACACAGCTTCTCCGGACAGAGCGTTTCGTCCTTTTCCGCGTCGCTCGCTTGCCCCGAGGCGAGGATGCCGAACACAGCGCCGACGCCGAGCACCGCCGCGCCGGCGCCCCCGATCACGAAGCCCGCGGTCTGCAGGCCGCCCCCGCCGCTGCGGCCGCCGGCGGTGCCGCCGGCCGGCGGCGCCTGCGGCGCGGCGGGCTTGCTCGCGGGCGCCACCGGCAGGAGCTTCGGGATGGCGATCGCCTTCAGATCGGCGCTCTCGCCGACCTGGACGGTCGTCGACCAGACCGTGTAGCCGCTCGCCGTCGCCTCGACCTCGTGCGCCCCGGGATCGATCGGGATCGGCGTGCCGAGCGCGGCCGCGGGGATGTCGCCGCCGTCGACGCGGACCAGCAGGCCGGGCGTGTTCTCCGCGTTGAGCTGGATCTTCGAGAGCCTCGGCTCCAGGGCGTCGATGTGCTCCTGCGCGAACGCCTCCCGCGCGGCGTTGCCCTCCTTCTTCGAGGCGAAGAGCGCCTCCTTGAACTGCCCCCACGCGGTCGCCGTCCTGCCGAGCCCCTCGTTGCACAGGGCCAGGTTGAGCAGCGTCCCGGTGCCGGGCCGCAGGCGCTGGCTCTCGGCCAGCTTGGGGCACGCCTGCGCGTACGACTTCGCCTCCATCAGGCGGCGCCCCTCCTCGAACAGCGTCTGGGCGAGCGTCGGATCGCTGCCCGCGCCCTGCGCGGCGGCGCCCGAGGGCGCGAACAGGGCGGCCGAGCCGAGCACGACCGCGGCGAGGGCGAGGCGGGCGCGACGGAGCGCGCGGGGGGCATGGACTGTCGAGGGGATCATGGCTGTGGGCTCAGTGCGGATCGTTCAGGTCGATGCCCTTCGGAGGGCGCTGCGTCGTCGTGCCTTGCGACGGGCGGGCGGCCGGCGTGGTGCGCCCCGCAGGCGCGCCGCCCCGGGCGGCGGTGGGCGCCGTCCTCGGCGACGCCGCGGGGGAGCTCGCGGCCGCCGCGGCGTTCGGCGCGGGGGCGCTCGCGGCCGCGGAGGCGCTCGCCGCCGCTGCGTCAGCCGTCGTCGCTGCGTCGGCTGCCGCCCCTGTCGGGCGGATCGTCGGCCCGTCCGGCGTCGTCGTTCCGGCGGCATGCGCGGGCTGCTCGGGGGTCGGCGCAGGCGCCGGCGCGGCGGTCTCCGTCGCGCTCACGGCGACCGTCGGCACCGCCGCCGTGCCCTCCGTCCCGTCGCCGCCCCGGCGGAGCATGTAGACGCTGCCGACGATGAGCCCCAGGAGGAGGGTCGCGGAGATCAGCGCGATCGCGAGGATCGCGGAAGGGGAGACCGACAGCCCAGGGATCCGGCGCCCGTCCGACGAGATCCCGAGGTGGGTCGACGACGCGAAGGTCGCGGCGGCGCGGGAGCTCATCGGCGCGCTGTACGGACCGGGGACGATGTGCTGCTGCGGCGCGGGCGCCGGGAAGCCGTTCGGCGGGACCGGGCTCGGCCTGCCGTCGTCGGCAGGGCGAGGCCCGAAGGCGCCGTTGCCCGGCGACGGGGACTGCGAAAACGGCGAGGATGGATGCGGGTAAGGCGTCGAGGCGTGGGCGACGGGCGGCGCCGGCGAGAACGGCGTCCCGTGGGGGAGCGGCGTCGGCGGGCGCGGCGGCGCGGTGTCGCGCTGCCAGGCGGGGTGCGAGGTGGGCCCCGGCCACGACGGCTCGCGAGCGGCCGGCCCAGGGAGCCTCGAGTCCACGCCGGGGAACGACGGCTGCGACGCGCGCTGGCCGCCGGGGATCGCGGCGTGCAGCGACAGGCCGCCCATGCGCGCGATCCTGGCCAGGGTCGTGTACGTGCGCGCGGGCGCGAACGGCGCGAGCGACACGATGAGCTCGGCGACCGACGCGTGCCGGTGCTCGCGCTCGCGGGCGTACGCCTTCTCCAGCACGGCCGCGAGCGCGGCGGGCACGTCGGGGCGGATCTCCCGCAGCGGCGTCGGCGTGCCCGTCAGCACCTCCGCGCAGAGCTGCGGCAGCGTCTCCGCGAAGTACGGCTGCCTGCCGGCGAGCAGCTCGTAGAGCGAGACGCCGAGCGCATAGATGTCCGTCCGGTGATCCACCGAGCGCGTCTGCCGCATCTGCTCCGGCGACATGTACAGGGCCGAGCCCAGCGCCGCGTCCGTGCCCGTCAGGACGTCGACCGCGCCGGTCGCCATCTTGGAGATGCCGAAGTCGAGCACCTTGACGAGCGGCGAGCCGTCGACGCGCGCCGTCAGGAACAGGTTCGCCGGCTTGAGATCGCGGTGGACGATGCCGAGCCCGTGGGCCTCGACGATCGCCTCGCTGCCCTGCGCGATGTAGTCGATCGCGTCCTCGATGCCGAGCACGCCTTGATCGCGGAGCAGGCGCGCCAGGTCGCTCCCGATCAGGAACTCCATGACCATGTAGGGAGCGCCGTTCTCGAGCGTGCCGACGTCCGAAACCCGGGCGACGTGCTCGCTCTTGATCTTCATGCCGGCCTTCGCCTCGCGCAGGAAGCGGGCCGAGCCCTCCGGGTGCTGGGTGAACTCGGGGAGCAGGAACTTCAGGGCGACCCGCTCGTCGAGCACGACGTGGCGGGCCTCGACGACCACACCCATGCCGCCCTGGCCGATGACCCGCTCCACGCGGTACTTGCCGGCGAGCACCGTCCCCGGCTCGACCGGGGGCAGCGAGGGCTGTTTCGTCTCCGGACCCGACACAGCGGGCGATGATCACCGCTTCGCCCTCGGACGGCAAGCGCGGGCGGCGCCGGTGTCGGGGCGCGGCGTGGCGAGGCGGACAGAACGGCGCAAAAGGCGCCGCAGCACGCTGTTTTTGTGCCGTCGCACGGTCGCTTCGCCACACGGCTCGCGCCGTCGCGAGGCCGCGCTGGCGCGCGGTCGCTCCGTCAGACGCTCGCGTCGCTGCGCGGTCGCTCCGTCACACGCTCGCGTCGCTGCGCGGTCGCTCGGTCAGACGCCCGCGTCGCTGCGCGGTCGCTCCGTCACACGCCCGCGTCGCTGCGCGGTCGCGTTGCCCACGCGCCGCCACGCCGTCGATCCCTGGCCGAATCGTCCTCGAAACGATCTCGCAGCGCGCCTCACGCGCGTCACGGAAGGCGAGACGGAAGAGGGCACTTCTGGTTGGATAGGGCCACCCCCGGAGACAAACCACCGTGCGCCTGCTCATCCAGCACCGGACCCGTTACACCTATCCCCGCCCCGCCTCGCTCGGCCCGCAGCTCATCCGGCTGCGGCCCGCGACGCACGCGAAGGCGAAGATCGAGTCGTACAGCCTGAAGATCGACCCGCAGATCGCGGCGCGCTGGCAGCAGGACCCGTACGGCAACCACGTCGCGCGGGTGCTCCTGCCCGCGGGCGAGCGCGTCCCTCACCTCGACATCCTCGTCGAGCTCGCGGTCAGCGTGCGCCCCGTGAACCCGTTCGACTTCTACCTGGACGAGCGCGCGGAGAAGGTCCCGTTCGCGTATCCGGCCGAGCTCAAGCAGGACCTCACCCCCTTCCTCGACAGCGCCGATCCGTCGCTCGCCCGCGGCCCGCTGCTCGACGAGTTCCTGGCCGGGCTGCCCTCGAAGGGCGACACCGTGTCGCTCCTCGTCGCGCTGAACACCGCCGTGAACCGGCGCATCAGGTACGTCATCCGCGAGGAGGCCGGCATCTGGACGCCGGAGGAGACGCTCGCGCAAGGGCGCGGCAGCTGCCGCGACTCGGCGGTGCTGCTCATCGCGGCGCTCCGGTCGCGCGGGCTCGCCGCGCGCTTCGTGAGCGGCTACCTCGTGCAGCTCACGGACGAGGGGATGATCCCCGACCAGCCGCGCGGCGTGAGCCGCGACGTCGTCGACCTGCACGCGTGGGCCGAGGTCTTCCTCCCGGGCGCCGGCTGGATCGGCCTCGACGCGACGAGCGGCCTGCTCTGCGGCGAAGGCCACATCCCGCTCGCCTGCACCGCCTCGCCCGCGCTCGCGGCGCCGGTCGAGGGCACGAGCGACACGCGCGCGACCGACGTGACCTTCGAGATGAAGGTCGGGCGGCTCGGCCACGAGCCGCGGCCCACCACGCCCTACGAGGAGCCCGTGTGGCAGGAGCTCCTTTCCGTGGCCGATCGCGCGGACGAGCGGCTCGCCGCCGCGGGCCTCTCCCTGACCATGGGCGGCGAGCCGACCTTCAACTCGCGCGAGTACCCGGACGCGCCCGAGTGGTGCGAGGGCGCGCTCGGCCCGACGAAGTGGTCGCAAGGGCTCCGGCTCGCGCACGAGCTCCGGCGCCGGATCACGCCGGGCGGCGTCCTGCTGCTCCGCGCCGGCAAGCACTACCCCGGCGAGAGCCTGCCCCGCTGGGCGCTCGAGATCATCGGCCGGCGCGACGGCGTCCCGATCTGGACCGAGATGTCCCAGGCGCGCCACGCCGATCCGGCGACCAGCGCGTCGCGCGGGCGCGGCGTCGAGCTCTCTCGGAGGTTCGCCGACGCGCTCGCGGCGCGGCTCGGGCTGGCCGACTTCCTGATGCCGGCCCTCGAGGACCCCTGGCGCCACCTCCAGGACGAGGCGAGCCTGCCCACCGACGTCGACCCGCTCAAGGCGAACCTCGACGACGCGGAGGAGCGGCGGCGCCTCGCGCGCGTCCTCGATCGCGGGCTCGGGCGAGAGGTCGGCTTCGTCCTGCCCCTCGCGCGCCAGTGGGGGTCGTGGATCAGCGAGCGCTGGGGCTTCCGGCGCGGGCACCTCTTCCTGCTCCCGGGCGACAGCTCCATCGGCCTGCGCCTCCCGCTCCGCTCGCTCGTCGCGGTGGCCCCGCCGCCGCCGATCGAGGAGCTCGTGTCGCCGCCCGACCCGCGGCGCGGCGAGCCCGAGGCCGACGAGGAGGAAGAGAGGCAGCGCCGCGTCCAGCTCCTCGAGGGCGACGGCGACCCGGAGCACGCCGAGACGGCGCGCGCGCGCGCGGCCCAGCGGCACGCCCACGACGGCGAGCGCGCCGCGCATCACGCCCAGCGCGCCGCGCCCGCCGCGGGGCGATCGGGCTACGGCGTGCGCACGGCGCTCTGCGTCGAGACGCGCGACGGCCTCGTGCACGTCTTCTTGCCGCCGCTCCTCGCGCCGGCCGACTTCTTCGAGCTCATCGCCGCGATCGACGCGACCCGGCAGGAGACGGGCATCGACGTGCTGCTCGAGGGGTACCCGCCCCCGGCCGGCGCGAACGTGCTCCGCTTCTCGGTGACGCCGGACCCGGGCGTGCTCGAGGTGAACCTGCCGCCCTCCGACGGGGTGCGCGCGTACGCGTCGCTCGTGGAGACGGTGTTCGACGCGTCGCTCCACAGCGGCCTGCACTGCGAGAAATACCTGATCGACGGGCGCATGGCGGGGAGCGGGGGCGGCCATCACCTCACGTTCGGCGGCCCGACGCCGCTCTCGAGCCCCTTCCTGCGCCGGCCGGATCTGCTGGCCAGCCTGCTCACGTTCAACCAGCACCACCCGTCGCTCTCGTACATGTTCGCCGGCCTCTTCGTCGGCCCGACGTCGCAGGCGCCGCGCGTGGACGAGGCGCGCCACGAGAACCTCTACGAGCTGGAGATCGCGCTCTCGCGCGCGTTCGAGCGCCGGCAGAACGAGCCGGCGTGGCTCTCGGACCTCCTGTTCCGCCACCTGCTCGTGGACATGACGGGCAACACGCACCGCGCCGAGGTGAGCATCGACAAGCTGTTCGATCCGCAGACGGCGCACGGCCGGCAGGGGCTCATCGAGCTGCGCGCCTTCGAGATGCCGCCGCACTTCCGGATGGCGGTCGCCCAGGCGCTCCTCGTCCGCACGCTGCTCGCCTCGTTCGCCGAGGAGCCGTACGCGGGCCGGCTCGTGCGCTGGGGCCAGGCGCTGCACGACCGCTTCCTCCTGCCGTACTACCTGTGGCGCGACTTCGAGGACGTGCTGGATCACCTGAAGCAGCGCGGGCTCGCCCTGCCCGCGGACGCGTACAGGCCGTTCATCGAGCTGCGCTGCCCGGTGGTGGGCACGCTGCACGCCGGCGACGTGGTGCTGGAGGTGCGCAACGCGATCGAGCCGTGGCACGTGCTCGGCGAGGAGCTGACGACGACGGGCACGTCGCGCTACGTGGACTCGTCGATGGAGCGCATCGAGGTGCGGGTGCAGGGGCTCACGCCGGAGCGCCACACGGTGCTCGTGAACGGCCACGTGCTGCCGCTCCGGCCGACGGGGACGGCGGGCGAGCACGTGGGCGGCGTGCGGTTCCGCGCCTGGGCGCCGCCGCACAGCCTGCACGCGCACATCGGCATCCACCACCCGGTCCACATCGACATCCTGGACACGTGGGGCAAGCGCTCGATCGGCGCGTGCGCCTACCACGTGTGGCACCCCGAGGGCCGCGCCTTCGACGCCGCGCCGCTCACGCGGTTCGAGGCGTCGGCGCGGCGCGCGCAGCGGTTCACGATCGAGGGGCCGACGCCCTGGCCGGTGACCGCGAAGCAGGCGATCGCCCACGGCGACGCGCCCTGCACGCTGGATCTACGGCGCTACGCCGTGGACCGGCCGCCGCCCAAGCCGCAGAAGCCCGAGGACGAGGGGTGAGCCGCGGGGCCGCGCTGCGGTGAGACCCAGCGCGGCCGGAGGCTCACCTGGACGGAGGTCCGGGCCTCACGGTCGAGCCGGGTGTGACACTTTGGCCCAGCGCGCACGCCCGGCGCGCCGCGCCGAAAGTCCCGGCGCCGACGCCGCCGAGCGCCGCCATGGCCTCCTCCGCTGTGGCGATTTGCCTTCTCGCGGGGACCCCCACGTCCGCCGGCCGGGGCGCTCGGGTGACCCGGAGCTCCGGCGCCGAGCTCGCTTTGCGCGGCATAACGGCTCTCCGGGGCTGCGGCCCAGCGGGTGAGTCGCGTCAGAACAGCGATTGGTACGCCCCCTGCTTGAGTGTTCGATGTCCCCTGCATCGCATGCGGACAGTACACCACGAAGGAGGACAACCCATGTTGCGCAAGGTGCTCGCAGTGCTCTTGGTCTCCACGATTCCCCTGGCCGCCGGCTGTTTCGTCGACGCGGACGACGACAAGGACGAAGGCGAGGACGACTGCATCACGGCGTGTTCGACGGATCGAGACGATTGCATCGCGGCGTGCGACGACGACGGCGATTGCGTCACGGCGTGCGAAGAGGAGCACGACTGCGACTCGCTCTGCATCTGAGCGCGCCGCGCCGTCGCTGGTTCAGTGATGTCGCCCGGCCAGGCGCCGCGAGAGCCTGGCCGCGAGCGACGGGCGCGTCCGGATCACGTGCCGCATCGGCCGGATCCCGGAGGGGAAGGCGGCCTCGGCGAGCGAGGGCATGAGCGCCTCGTCGACGTTCTTGAGGGCGACCACGCGCTCTTCCCTCCGCTCGATCCAGAGGAGCTCGCCGTCGCCGGCGCGCCCGAGCCGCGGCTCGTCGCCGGCGATCGGCGCGCCGTCGTAGAGCTGCCACAGCGCGGCCTCGACGCCCGCCGCGGCGCCGGCGTCGTCCCACGCGGACGCCCACGCCGTGCCGATCGCGTCCGTCTTCCGATCGCGCACAAACAGGGCGCGATCGCCGTCCCAGGCCGCGGCCAGCGCGCGCATGTCGCCGAGATCGGCCGCGCCCTCGAGCGGGCGCAGGAGCAGGTAGGTGAGCCACTCACCGAGGGTGTCCCAGTCGAGCCGCTCGAGCCGGTCGTCGAGCGTCGACGGCATCTCGTCCAGGCCGACGCCGACCTCGGGGTCCTGGGCGTCGAGGGCGAGGATCTGCTGGGTGCTCGTGGGCGCCCGCGTCGTGAAGAGCGCGTCCTCGCTCGACCAGTCGAACGGCGGGAGCCTGTCGATGACGGGCGTCGCCGCGCTCGCGCCGGTCAGGTTGTGAGCGCAGTACTCGAGCCCGAAGCTGTAGGCGAACGATGGATACGCCATGAACAAGAGGGGGAGATCGCTCTCGGCGAGGAGCTCCTCCCGGCGCGCATGCACCGAGGCCAGGAGCGGGCCCCAGTCCACGAGGTGCAGATCGGCGTCGAGGTGCTCCTGCATGATGAAGCGCCCCTCCGCGAGCGTCGCGTCGCCCTCGGTGACCGCCCGCTGCGCGAGGAACGCGTCGCTCGTGAGCGTGTCGTCCTGGTCCGGCGCCAGGTCGAAATGCTGATCCTGGAGCCCGTGCACGTACTCGTGGATGAGGACGGAGTCGTCCACCTGGCCGATGAGCGCGATGCCGTTGCTCTCGAGAGAGTACCACGCAGCGGCCCAGTCCCCCGAGCGAGCCAGCGTCTTCCGGAGGTCCGCGTCGACGGCGAAGTAGCCGAGGCGGCCGTAGGTCGCGGCCATCTCCGCAAGATCGTCCTCCTCGGCGGCGGCCGCGGCCGCCTCCTGGTCCGCCTCGTACTCGTCCCGCGTGATCGTGACGACCGGCACGGCGTGGCGGAACGACAGCTCCCGCACCTGCTCGGCGCGCTTCGCGAGCCGGGCGAAGCGGCGCTCCTCCTCGGATGGCTCGTCGCTGCAGCCGGCGATCGTCGGGATGACGAACAGCCCCACGAGAAGAGCGATGCCATCGAAGAATCGGTTCATGGTGGGCGGGCGCCTAGCACCGCATGTGCCGGGCTCCTCGTCGCGGCGTTCCCGGCCGAATCAGGCGATCCGGAGGCGCCCCCGCCGGCGCGTGGCGCGCGCGGCGGGGCGGCGCAGCGCGCGCCGTTGTGCCCTTGCGCAAGCCGTCGCGCGATTGCGCAATGGGCCGTCCGCTCGACGCGCCGCCGCCCCCGGGAGGCCGGCGCGCAGCCCGCCGCTGCGGTCCGTCCCGGCGGGCGACGCATGGCCGGAAGGGGAGGGGGATCAGGCCGCCGAGAGGTGGTGGCGCGCGAGGAGGTCGTTCTGGAGCCAGAGCAGCTTGTTGAAGGCGCGGAGGGTGCGCACCTCGGCTTCCCGGTCGAGGCCCAGCGAAAGGATGGTCTGGAGCAGGGCGTCCGACACGAAGCCCATGAGCGCGTTCATCTGCACGAGCGGGACGACGACCTCGGGATTGCCGGCCTTCGCGGTGTGGATCTTCCCCACCATGTCGAGGTAGGTGACCATCTTCGGATCATACGGGTGGGTCACGAGCCGGACGAGGTAGGTTGAGAGGTGCTGCTTGCGGAACTTGATCTGCTCGTGGTCCAGCGTGAGCGACGCGAGGTCGGCCGGGGGCGCCCCCTCGTAGCCGTGCTGCTTCGGCACGAAGTGGCGCTTCGTGGCGTCGTAGAGGAACAGCTTCTCGTACACCGCGTCGACGAGCGCCTCGACCCGGGGGGCGAGGTGCGGCGCGGCGCCGTGGATCGCCGCGATGTCCGCCTCGCCGAAGCCGACAAACTCGATGAGATACCCGAACCGATACTCGAGATCTGACTCCAGACGGCTCTCGTCGATGTGTTTCATCACGACGGTTCTCCTCCGCGTCTTCGCCGGCGGCGTGCCGCGAGACAACGCAGGGTGAAGACACCGGACCAGCTGTCGCCTGTCAAGCCTTGATGTGACAGGCCGCGGCGGTCGTACCGCGCGACAGGGCCGCCGCGTCGTCTGCTCGATCACGTTCGTCACGTCCGTCACGTCGATCACGTCCATCACGTCCATCACCGAGAGATCTCTGCTGCCGTGTCCGCTCGCGAGCGCCCGGCGGGGATCCGACGGCGCGCGCCGCTCGCTGGTCACCGCGCCGGTGGAGGTAGGGGGAGCTCCGATCTGGAGAGCAGGCGGCCACCGATGGCTGAGCTGTCCCGCCGCCCTTATGGCCAGGGTTCGGTGGGAGCGCGTTCGTCCTCTCACCGCAGCGCAGCGTCAGGAGGAGGTTATGCAGAACACTGGACCGACAGCGGATCCGAAAGGCGCGGGCCCGAAGCCGCCTTTCGAGGGCAAGACACAGGAGCGTCCCGGAATCGAAGCCAGGATGGAGCCGAGGCCCGATTACGGCGAGTCGTCGTACAAGGGGCTCGGCCGGCTGAAGGACCGCATCGCGCTGATCACCGGAGGGGACAGCGGGATCGGCCGCGCCGTCGCGCTCGCGTTCGCCCGCGAGGGGGCCCACGTGGCGATCTCCTACCTGAGCGAGCACGAGGACGCGAAGGAGACGGCGCGGGTCATCAAGGAGGCCGGGCGCGAGGCGCTCACGCTGCCCGGCGACCTGGCCGACGAGGCCCATTGCCGGAAGGTGGTCGAGGAGGTGGCGCGTAAATTCGGGCGCATCGATGTCCTCGTGAACAACGCGGCGGAGCAGGGCAAGGCCGTCGAGCGGTTCGAGGACATCGACGCAGCGCGCCTCGAGCGCACCTTCCGCGTCAACATCCTGGCCATGTTCCACATGATCCGGTACGCGCTGCCGCACATGAAGGAAGGCGGCTCGATCATCAACGTCGCCTCGATCCAGGCGTACCAGCCGAGCCCGCAGATCCTCGATTACGCGTCCACCAAGGGGGCGATCGTCACCTTCAGCAAGGGCCTGGCGCAGGACCTCATCGAGCGTGGCATCCGCGTCAACGTCGTGGCGCCCGGCCCCGTGTGGACGCCGCTCATCCAGCAATCGTTCGACAAGGAGAAGGTGGCCACCTTCGGCAAGAATCATCCAATGGAGCGCCCGGCCCAGCCGGCCGAGCTCGCCCCGGCGTTCGTGTTCCTGGCCTCGAACGAGGCGATCTACGTCAACGGCGAGGTCCTCGGCGTAACCGGCGGCAAACCTCTCTCTTGAGGGGCTCACCCGCTTCGGATACGGGCCCACCTCGACGTTTTCGGTGCTCAGCGTACAAGAGTACGCTTCCGCGCCGAAAACGCCGATCTGGGCCCGTCTCCTGTGCGGGTGAGCCCCGCTTCGGGGTAGAGGGGCGCGTCAGGGATCGGTGAGCTGCTTCAGGTCGACGCTGACGCCGAGGTGGTTGAGCGCGTCCTCGGGGCGGGTGAAGATGCCCATCGGCTTTGTATAGCCCTTCGAAAGCCGGCCTAGCTGGAGCACCCCGGTCGCGCTCTTCAGGAGGACCGCGGTCTTCTTGAAGCCTTCCGTCAGCCGCGTGTGACAGTGAGCGAACGCATTCTCGAACCCGGCGTCGTTGCGCAGCGGTGCGTCGCGGGCGTCGACGAGCAGCAGGGTGTGCCGCCTGGCGATCGCCTCGAGCGACCGATTGATGCGGTCGAAGCTCAGCTCGATCGCCGCGATGCTCGGATAGTTCAGCGAATATCGCTTGATGAGCACGAGCTGCTGAGCGGGGTCGTGATGGACGACCGCGTACGGGTCCCGCTCGATCTCGCGCAATCCGAGGAAGGCCACGACGGAATGGTATGTCTGTTCGCCCGGGGCGTCGACCCCCGCGGCGCGGCGCGGCATGGCGGCTCGCGGCGGCTCACCGGTCACCCGCAATCCGCCCCGCACCGCGCCTCTTCGCATGCGAAGACCGCCCCGGCAGCCTGCACGCCGTCCGCGTGCATCGCCGAGCACGCCTCCAGGCAGCCATCTCCGTCCGCACGGCACGCATCCACGCACGCGAGCATTGCCCTGCACGACGGCTCGGCGACGCACGCGTTCATCTCGGCTGCGCACCCTGTCAACCGGCAGGACGCGCAAGGGGACAGCGCGTCTCGCGATGGGCATTGCGCGCTGCACCGCTCGGACGCGCAGCCGCCCTCGAGGAAGATGCCCGAGATGCCCGCCCGGTGCGCCGTCAGGCACGCCTGCTCGCAAGCCACGTCCTCCGCCGCGCAGCCGAGGAGGCAGTTGCCCAGCGCGGCGCACTCCGCGCTCCGCTGGCACGCGCAATAGCTCTCCTGGCAGCGCAGGGCGAGGCAGGTCGTGCACGGGTCGCCGAGCGACGCGCAGTCGTAGACCGCCTCTCCCCCCGCGCCGCCGCCGGCCGCCGTGGAGCTCGCCCCCACGCCGGCGCCTGCGCCACCGGAGCCGCCGGCGCCGCCCATGCCGGCGCCGCCCATGCCGGCGCCGCCGGCGCCGCCCGCGCCGCCCATGCCGGCGCCGCCCGTGCCTCCGCCGGAGCCGCCCGTGCCCCCGCCGGCGCCGCCCGTCCCGGGGCTGCCGTCCGTCGAGCTGCAGGCCGCCGCAAGGAGCGCCGCGGCGGCGCACGTCTTCCAGGAAGAGAAGGCCATGGTCGACGCTACCGCGAAGGCCGCCGGCGGCTCAAGGTGAGGTGAGGAGGGAGCGCGCACCGATGCTACGGTGCCCGGCCGAGGAACCTCGCCATGATCGCCATCGTCAATCCAGAGCTGGATCGCTACGTTCACGACCACTCCGAGCCGCCGCCCGCGCTCCTCGATGAGCTGCGCGAGTTCACCCTGGCCCACGAGCCGAGGGCGGTCATGCAGGTCGGGCGGGTCGAAGGCGCCCTGCTCAGGATGCTGGTCGCGCTCATGCAGGCGCGCCGCGTGCTCGAGATCGGGACGTTCACCGGCTACTCGGCGCTCAGCATGGCCGAGGCGCTCCCGCCGGACGGCGAGCTCATCACCTGCGATCGCGACCCCGAGGTGGTCCGCATCGCCCGATCGTTCTTCGACCGCAGCGAGCACGGCGGGAAGATCCGGATCGCGCTCGGCGACGCGCTCGCCACCCTCCGCGCCATGCCGGCGAGCCCCGCCTTCGATCTCGTGTTCATCGACGCCGACAAGGAGCGGTATCCGGCCTACTACGACGAGGCCCTCCCGCGCCTCCGCAGCGGCGGGCTGATCGTCGCCGACAACACCCTCTGGAGCGGCGAGGTCCTCGCCCCCGAGAGCGCGGACGGCCGCGCCATCGCCGCCTTCAACGATCTCGTCTTCCGCGATCCCCGGGTCGAGAAGATCATGCTCACCGTGCGCGACGGGGTGACGCTCGCGCGCAAGCGCTGAAGGCCGGGCGCGGCGGGCGTGCGGCAGCGCGCCGCGAGCGCCGGTGGCGCGTCCGAAATCCTGGCCGGATCCCGGGCGCGCGGCGCTAGAGTCGGGCCAGCATGCTGCTCGCCATCGACGTCGGGAACACCAACATCAGCTTCGGGGTGCTGGAGGGCGAGGTGCTCCAGCACCACCTCCGCTGCGAGAGCGCGCGCTCCCGCACCTCGGACGAGTACGCCGTGCTCGTCCGGCAGATGCTCGACCTCCGCCGCGTCGACCTCGCCCGCATCGACAGCGCGATCGTCGCGAGCGTCGTGCCGACGCTGACCGACACGATGGTGGGGCTCGTCGAGCGGGCGTTCGGGATCGAGCCGCTCGTCGTGGGGCCCGGCATCAAGACCGGCATGGCCATCCTCTACGAGAACCCGCGCGAGGTCGGCGCCGACCGGATCGTCAACGCGGTCGCGGCGCACGAGTGGGTGCGCCGGCAGCCCGAGCCCGCGCCCCGCGCCGCGCCGGCGCGAGCGCACGCGGCCGAGCCCGACCGGGGGGATCACGCCGCCGCCGGCGTCATCGTCGTCGACTTCGGCACGGCGACGACGTTCGACTGCGTGACCCCGAAGGGAGAGTACCTGGGCGGCGTCATCGCGCCGGGCATCCAGATCAGCGCCGAGGCGCTCTTCTCCCGCGCCGCGCGGCTGTCCCGCGTCGAGATCGCGCTCCCGCCCCGGGTCGTCGGCCGCAACCCCGTCCACTCGATGCAGTCGGGCATCGTGTACGGCTACGCGGGGCTCGTCGACGGGCTCGTGGGCCGCCTCCGGCGGGAGCTCGGCTACCCGTGCCGCGTCATCGCGACCGGTGGCCTGGCGCGGCTCATCGCGCCGCAGACCGAGACCATCGAGGGGGTCGACGACGACCTGACGCTCACCGGGCTGCGCCTGATCTACGAGCGGAACGCCGAGCGAGGCGGCGGGCACGCCCCGCTGCCGCCCGCGGGCGGAGGCGGCCAGGATTGACCTTGCCCGTGTCCGGCCGCGCCCCGCGCCGAGCGAGCGTGCCCTCCCTCCCGGCGCCGCCCGCGCCTGGCCGGGGCCTCCGCCGCGCGCTCGTCCTCGCCGCGGCGCCCGCGGCGCTCGTGCTCTCGCTCGTCCTCGCCGTCCTCCTCGGCGCCGAGCCCGTCTCGATCGCGCGCGCCGTCGCCGAGCCCGGCCTCGACCGGACCCTCCTCCTCGACGTGCGCCTGCCGCGCGTGCTCCTCGCGGCCGTCTCCGGCGCCGGCCTCGCGGCCGTGGGCGCCGCGTTCCAGGCGCTGCTCAGGAACCCGCTGGCCGAGCCGTACGTGCTGGGCGTCTCCGGCGGCTCCGCGCTCGGCGCCGCGGTCGCGATCGCGCTCGGCGTCGGCGCGACGACCGTCCTCGGCGCCACGCTCCTGCCCGCGGCGGCGCTCGCCGGCGGCCTCGTCGCGACGCTGCTCGTCTACGCCATCGCGCGCGGCGCGGCCGAGGGCACCTCCGGCGCCTCGATGCTCCTCGCCGGCGTCATCGTGAACGCCATCGCGGCGGGCCTCATCTCCTTCCTCAAGACGCTCGTCTCTCCCTCGCGCGCCCAGCAGCTGCTCCGGTGGCTCATCGGCTTCGTCGAGCTGCCCACGACCCCGGCCCTCCTCGGCGTCGCCGTCTACGTCGCCGCCGGCTGCGCCGTGCTCCTCGCCGACGCCGCGCGGCTGAACCTCCTCTCGCTCGGCGACGAGTCGGCCGGGACCCTGGGCGTCGACGTCCGCGCCGTCGAGCGCCGGGTCTTCCTCGCGTCCTCGTGCGTCGTCGGCGCGATCGTCAGCCGCACCGGCCTCATCGGCTTCGTCGGGCTCATCGTCCCGCACGCGGTCCGCCGGCTCTGCGGCGCGGATCACCGGCGGCTCCTGCCGCTGTCGCTCGTGGCCGGCGCCGTCCTGCTCGTCACGTGCGACCTCGTCGCGCGGCTCCTGTTCCGGTGGCTCGGCACCGAGCCGCCCGTGGGCGCGGTGACCGCGATGCTCGGCGGGCCGATGTTCCTCGTGCTGCTGCGGCGCTCGCCGCGCCTGTGAGGGCGCGGGCGCGTCAGGTCATGCCGAGGAGCTTGTTCATGCTGGCCTCGTCCGCCGGCGTGAACGGGTAGCGATCGAACTCGGCGCTCGTGACCCACCGGAACGCGTTCACGGCCAGCGAGGCGAGCTCGCCGCTCTTGATGTGGCACTCGTAGAGGTACAGGTCGACGACGTAGCGCTCGTAGGGGTGGCTCACGAACGAGATCAGCTGGCCCACCTCGATCTCGACGTCGAGCCGGTGGCGGACCTCGCGCTTCAGCGCGGCCGCGTCCGTCTCGGTCTCCTCCACGCGCCCCCCGGGGAACTCCCAGAGCATCGGGAGCACGGCGGTCGGCCGGCGCTGGGTGATCAGGTACCGGCCGTCCTGTTCAATCACGGCGGCGACCACGCGGATGGTGCGGACCATTTCCATGGCGAGTGCCTCAGGGCTGCTGCTGAGCGTACGATGGGGCGTCGGGTTGTGCGAGCGGGACGGGTCGCCGTCCTCGGGGCGCCGCTGGCGCGCGCTCAGACGTTGATGCGGAACAGTTGCTGACCCATGAGCAGGATGTCGCCGCCCGTGATCTCGGTCTCGCCGAGGACGCGGAGGAAGGTGCCGTTCGAGCTGCCGAGGTCCGTGAGGAACAGGCGGCCGCCCTGGAGCGAGATCTGGCAGTGGAGCCCGGAGACGTAGCCGTCCTCGGGGAAGAGGATGTCGCCGCGCTCGCGCCCGAGGTGCAGGCCGGTGTCGGGGACCGGGAACGCGTTGCCGGTCGCGTCCCTGCCGATGATGAGGGCGAGCCGCGCGACGTAGCCCTTCGAGGGGCTGCCGAGCCGCTCGACGCCGTCGGGGGTCGTGGGCGCCGGGGAGAGCGGCTCGACGCGGACGATCTCCTGGCCGATGCGGAAGACGTCGCCGTTGTCGAGCTGCACCGGCGTGTCCCTGCGCAGCCTGCGGTAGACGCCGTTCAGCGAGCCCTCGTCCTTGACGAAGAGCCGCCCGCCCTTGATCGAGAACGTCGCGTGGCGCGGCGAGAGGTAGCTGTCGCCGCCGAAGATCGTGCCCGAGTCGCGCCCGACCAGCGTGGGGTTCGTGGGCAGCGTGTACGAGCCGGCCTCGGTGCCGTCGGCACGGAGCGCCGTCAGCACGACGTTCGCGGCGCCCGACGTGGAGACGACCGGCGTGGAGGGCTGCGCGGCCTGGCCCGCCGGCTTGACGAGCTTGAAGCCGCACAGCGCGCAGAACTTGTTCGACGGCGGGTTGGGCTCCTGGCACTGGGGACAGACGACCGTCCCTGCGCCGGCCGCCGCCGCCGGCGTCGCGGGCGCGGCCGCCGCGGCCTTCTTGCTGGCGCCGGTGTCCTCCCCGCGGGCCGGGGCGATGAACGCCGCGGGATCGACGAGCGCGGGCGGCGGGGGCGCGACCGCGGGGCCCTTCTGGGCGCCCGTGCCGATGGCGGTCGGCTCATCGCCGTAGTCCTTCGCCCGCGAAGCCGCGGGCACGCCGTGGGGCGGGGTGCCTGCCGCGAACTTCTTGGGCGAAACGTCGCGAGGCAGCTCGGCGCCGCAGCCGAGGCAGAACTTGTAATGGTCCTGATTTTCCTTGGAGCACTTCGGGCAGGTGATCACCACGCCTCCTCACAACGAGCGACCGGGCTGGGTCCCAGGGCGAACGGCGGCGGGAGCATATTCGCCGCGGCGGCCCTCTGTCGACTGTCTGTCGCTCCTCCGCCCCTCGAGCGGGGGTCGCGCGCCGCCGCCCGCCCGTTCGCCGGGGCGATTCCGCCCGGCAAATCGCAGCTCGCCGGGCGCGGGCGGCCGCGGTTTTCCGCGGCGCGGGCGGCCGCGTTTTGTCGGGCGCGGGTGCCCGGCTTGCGGAGCTCGTCGGGCGTGGGCGGCCCGGCTTGCCGGGCTCGTCGGGCGCCGGCGGTGTGGCTCACTTGGAGAGGAGCGCGAGCGCATCACGCACGAGGTCGCCGAGCGGGGCGCTGTCGACGCGCGCGCCGAGGGCGGTGACGGCGCGCTCCGCCTCGGCCGGGCGGTAGCCCATGCGGGTGAGCGCGCCGTGCAGGAGGTCCTGCTTGGCGCCGGTGGCCGCGGGCGGCGGGGCCGCGGGGGAGAGCGGGGCCGCGGGGAGGTGGACGAGCTTGTCCTTCAGCTCGAGGACGAGGCGCTCGGCGGTCTTCTTGCCGACGCCGGGGATGGCGGTGAGGCGCGCGGTCTCCCGGCGGGAGATCACCGCGGCGAGCTCCCCCGCGCCGAGCGCGCTGAGGATGGCCATCGCGATCTTCGGGCCGATGCTGGAGATGCCGATGAGCACGCGGAAGGCCGCCCGGTCCTCGCGCGTCGCGAAGCCGTACAGGAGGAGCGCGTCCTCGCGCACGTGGGTGTGGACGAACAGGGTGATCGCGTCCGAGCCGGCCTTCGCGTTCGCGGCGATGCCGCGCGCGCGCCCCACGGCCCCGAGCGGGACGGTCACCTCGTAGCCGACCCCGCTGACGTCGAGGACGACCGTGCCCTCGTCGCCTTCTTCCACGACGTGGCCGGAGAGCCGGCCGATCAATTGACCTTGGCCCCTTGCTGGATCCACCTGCGGATGGCGTCGCGCTCCGCCGAGGGCAGGAGGTCGCCGCCAAAGGGCATCGGGTCCCCGCAGCCGTCGGGGGCGCACTCGAGGTCCCCGCAGCTCAGGGTGTCGTCGAGCTTGTGCATGAGGAAGCTGTTCGCGGGGTCGCCGGCCGTGATGCGCGGCATCCCGGAGGGCGCCCTCGACGCGGCGCCGACGTTCTGGGCCACGATCGCGTCGATCTGCGCCTGCGTGGCCTGCTCGCTCAGCGTCGGGCCGAGGTACGCGAACCCGGCCGAGCCGGCCTCGGCGCCGTGGCACGTCGAGCTGAACGAGCAGGACCGCTGGAAGATGGGGAGGACCTCGCCCGCGAAGCTCACCTCGGGCGTGGCGCCGTCGAACTTGCTGTAGTCGAAGCACGCCGTCGCCGCGGGCCCGGGGCCGTCGTCACCGCAGCCGGCGCCGGCGCACGCCGTCGCGACAAGGAAAATCAGGAAGAGTTTCCGCACGTTCACCCCTCGCACCCAGATCTCGGGCTGGGACCCTAGCAGAACTGCGCGCGCTCCGTAACGCGTGACGTCGCGCCGCCCACCTCGGGTCGCGCGCGGTTGTTCCGGCGCGGCGCGCGCGGCGCGTTGCCCCGTCGGGGGCGCGGCGCCCCGCCGCGGGGCGCGGAGATCGCCGCGCGTTTGGCCGGCCGGCGCGGCGGCGGGTAGGCTGGGCGTCCCATGAGGATTGGCCTGGGCATCGGCTCGACGGCGCTCGCGCTCGCCGCGCTCAACGTCGGTTGCGGCGGAGGGCACGACGCGGTCGAACGACAGCTCTCCGAGCTGCGCGCGGAGCTCGTCAGGGTGCGCGCGGAGAACGCGGTGCTCGCGGATCGTGTGGGCTCGCTGGAGCGCTCGCGGGGCGGCGCCCGCGGCGCGGCGCGCCCTGACGAGGCCGGGGCGCGCGCCGTGCTCCCGGAGGAGCCGGACAGGCCCGACCTCGAGGTGGTGCGGCTCGCGCCGGAGGACGACGGCGCGCGGCCGCCGGTGCTCCGCTCGACAGCGAACGGCGCCGTGATCGAAGAGCCCCCGGGCGGGCCGCCGCCGCCGAGCCCGCCCCCCTCCACCCTGTCGAGGCGCAAGCGATGAAGTTCCCCGCGAAGGCAACGCTGGTCCTGGTCTCCCTGGCGATCGTCGCCGCGCCGCCGCTGGCGCGCGCTCAGGACCAGGGCGGCGAGGAGGGCGCCGGCCCGGGGCCGGGCGTCACCGTGGTCCAGCTCCCGAGGGGCGAGCCGACCGTCGAGACGCAGGTCGTGGTGCCGGGTTACCCGCAGCCGGGGTTCGATCCGAACGCCCACCTGCCCTCGAGCTCGCGGGGCACGACGGACACGTCCCGCCCGTCGGACGGCTTCGATCTGGGCCGCCGCAGCGAGGGCCCCGCCTCGGTGAAGGGCGGCGCGAACGGCAGCTACGTCGTCGAGGGGCAGTTCGTTCCCGAGTCGCACTCGGTGCGGCGCGGCGACACGCTCTGGGACATCTCGGGCAGGTACTACACGAACCCGTATGCGTGGCCGCAGGTCTGGGCGCTGAACCCGCAGCTCCAGAACCCGCACTGGATCTACCCGGGCGACCGGATCCGGCTCCGCGACCCGAGCGAGGGCCCGACCCGCGGCAGCATCGGGTTCGGCGCGAACCAGCTGAGTCGAGGGGGGAGGGTGCCGTCGAAGACGATCTTCCTGCGCGAGCTCGGCTGGGTCGACGACGTGAAGAAGGACACGTGGGGGGAGCTCGTCGCGAGCCCCGACGACCAGATGCTCCTCAGCGAGGGCGACGACGTCTACCTCCGCCTCTCGGACGATCACGAGGTCTCGATCGGCCAGGAGCTGACGATCTTCCGCGAGATCAAGAAGGTGAAGAGCGGGGACGTGAAGGGCGAGCTCGTGACGGTGCGCGGCACGGCGCGCGTGGATCGTTACAACCCGAAGACGCACATGGTGCGCGCGCGGCTCATCGAGTCGCTCGACGTCGTCGAGCGCACGGACAGGGTCGGCGCGGTGCTGCGGCGCCTCGACGTGGTGCCGCCGGTGGGCGCCGAGGCGGATCTCGAGGCGAAGATCCTCGCGGCCGTCTACCCCTATCAGCTCGTCGGGCAGCACCAGGTGGTGTTCATCGACAAGGGCGAGAAGGACGGCGTGAAGCCGGGGCAGCGCTTCTTCGCGGTCCGGCGGGGCGACCGCTGGCTGCAGCAGCTCGGGAGCGCGGGCAGGCTGGCCACGGTCCGGCCGCGGGTGCAGGACGAGCGTCCGGCGCAGGTCGACGAGCCGAAGTTCGGCGTCGACGAGGAGCTGCTGCCGGACGAGACCTACGCCGAGCTGCGGGTCGTGCATGTGCGCGAGCGCACGGCTGCGGCGCTCGTGACCCACGCGATGTACGAGGTCGAGCGGGACGCGGTGCTGGTCTCGCGCAAGGGCCTCTGAGGATCGACCGCCAGCGGCGTTCCACGGCCGGGGTGTGCGGGGCGAAGCCCACGGGCCCGCGCCCGGTTGCGTGAGCGACAATGTCTCCACGAGCGGGGCGCCGGCGCGGTATGCTGTTCCGCCTGGCATGCGTCGCCTTCCCGAAGTCCAGTCCGAGCTGAGGGGAGTGGACGGCGATCCTCCCACGCAGCGCTCGTTCGACAGCGTGACGGATCGCTGCACCCCGCGGAGCGGATCGCTGGCCGAGGTGCTCGGCGAGGGGGTGGTGAGGGGGCCCCGTTCGAGCGCGGCGCCTCCGAGCCTCAACAGCACCCCGCCGGAGGCGCGCGGCCACGCGCTGCGGGAGCGCGGCAACCTGCTCCTCCGGCGGAACGACTACGTGGGCGCCGCGCGCGACTACGACGAGGCGCTCGCGCTCTTCCGGGCGACGGGCGACGTGCTCGGGCAGGCCCAGGTGTTCATGGATCGGGGCGCGCTGCGCCTGCGGGAGGGCGTGCCCGTGCAGGCGGTGCGCGACTACGACGAGGCGCTCACGCTGTTCCAGGCCGCGGGCGATCGCGCGGCGGAGGGCGACGCGCTGAGGGCGCGGGGCTTCGCGCGCGCCGAGGAGGGTGATCTCGGCGGCGCTGTGTGCGACTACGACCTGGCGATCCAGCTCTTCCTGCAGCTCGGCGATCGCGAGCCGCTCAAGCCCCGGGCCGGGTCGCGCGGGGCGGGCGCCGACGCGGACGTCTCGGGCCCCTCGGAGCCGCCGCGCGCCCGCCCTCACGGCGCCGCGCACGGGCGGGCGCTCAAGGCGCGCGGCGATCTGCGGGTCCGGCTCCGCAACCTGGCGGGCGCGGCGCGCGACTACAGCACCGCGCTCGCGCTGTTCCAGGACACGGGGGATCGGAGCGGGCAGGCCAGCGTGCTGAAGGCGCGGGGCGACATGCGGTTCGGCCAGGACAACGTGACGGGCGCCGCGCGCGACTACGACTGGGCGCTCACGCTCTACCAGGCGACCGAGGACCACCTCGGGCAGGCCGGCGCGCTCAAGGCGCGCGGCGATCTCCGGGTGCGGCAGGGGGATCTGGCGGGCGCCGAGAAGGACTACGACCACGGGCTCGAGCTGTTCACGGCGACGCGCGACGTCCTGGGCCAGGCCGCGGTGCTGAAGGCGCGGGGCGATCTGCGCTCCGTGCAGGAGGACCTCGTGGACGCGGTGCGCGACTACGACCGGGCGCTCGCGCTGTTCCGCACGGGCTTCGAGCGCCGCGGGCAGGCCGCGACGCTCAAGGTGCGGGGTGATCTCCGCCGCAAGCAGTTCGAGCTGGTGGCCGAGCTCGTGGGCGTCGCGGCGGCCGACGCGTCGGACCTGGAGGAGGCGCTCTCGGACTACGAGCAGGCGCTCGCCCTGTTCGAGGTGCTCGAGGACGGCGCGGGTCAGGCCGGCGTGCTGCGGGCGCGGGGCGACCTGGCGCGCATCCAGGGGGATCTCGCCGGGGCGCTGTCGCTCTACCTCGGCGCGAAGCGGCTCCTGGACGTGTCGGGCAACGCCGCGGAGCTCTCGGCGACCCTCGCCGAGATCGCCCGGACGCACGCGCTCGCGGGCCGCGCGGCCGAGGCGCGCGCCGCGGCGGAGCAGGCGCTCGCGCGGGCCGATCGCGCGACCAGCGCCGAGTGCCGCGGGCTCGCGGAGGCGGTCCTCGCCGGCCGCGTCGTGGCCCGGGACGAGGCCTTCGCGAAGCGCGACTCCAGGGCGCCGAACGGCCTGAAGCGGTTCGACTGAGAGAGGCCCTGAGCCGCGCGGGGCGCGGAGGGCGCCCGGGCGAGCCTCCGCGCGCCTGGGCCTCCGCGCGCCTGGGCCTCCGAGGGCGGCGCGGCGCCGCGCCGGGGACCCGCGCGCCGCTCCCGGCGAGCGAGGACAGCCGTCGATGGCGCTGATGGCGAGTCGACCCGATCGACGGACAACCATCCTGACTCCGACCGATGCTGCCGAGAGCCGGGATGACCCGATAAGGGGTATCTCCTCCCCGAGAGCTCCGGAGTGCGCCGTCTACGTGTACGGCACAAATCCAGGCGCACCACGGCGCGGCTCGTAATGCCCGCTTCCGTACATGTCGGCATGGCATCGCGCCGCGGTGGGATGATCCGCCGTCACGACAGACGGGCAACTCCACGGCATCGCGAGCACGTTGCAGCGCTGTTTCCTGGTTGGCCGGCGCGTGCGCTTCGGGATAGAAATGAATGTCTTAAGGAGTCATCTACATGAAGAGAGGCTTGAAAGCAGTGCTCGCCCTGTCCGCCGCGCTCGCTCTGCTAGGCATCGGTGCGCCTGCGGACGCGACGACGGCCGTCCTGCTCTCGCGGGAGGAGCTCGTGCGCCAGTCGGCGACGATCGCGCGCGTGATCGTCGGCCGATCGTACACGACGGAATCCGATGACGGAAAATCGATCGTGACCCGCACCGAGCTCACGATCACCCAGCCGCTCAAGGGCGGCGCGGCGGACAAGGGGGGCTCGAAGATGATTGTGCTGGAGCAGATGGGCGGGACCTACAACGGCAAGACACAGCGGCTGCTCGGCGACGCCAGGCTCTCGCCTGGCGAGGACGCGGTGGTCTTCCTGCGCTCGGGCGACAAGGGGCGGTGGCACCTCACGGCGCTGGCGCTGTCGGCCTATCACGTGGACAAGAGGGGCATGGCGCGGCGCATCCTCGATGGGCTGCACCTCGTCCGGCGGACCGGAGCCGCGCTCGTGCCCATCGAGGCGCCCGTCGAGGAGGTCGAGCCCATCGAGAGCCTCATGACGGACGTCGTGCGCATCGCGGGAGGGAAGTGAGGTGAGGCGCCGCGTCGCCCTCGCCGCCCTGCTCGGCGCCGCCTCGTCCCTCGCCGTGGCCCGTGAGGCCGCCGCGTGGACGCCGCTCGATGACGTGGTCCCCCGCTGGGGCAAGCTGCCCGTCACCTACTACATCAACCGCTCGACGATCCCGGGCGAGATCTCCGCCTTCGCCGTCGACCGTGTCGAGACCGGGTTCGAGGCGTGGTCGAACGCGGGGTGTACGGCGTGGCAGGTCGACTTCCTCGGCGACACCACCGATCGTTACAACTACAACGACGGCAAGAACGTGTTTCAGTGGATCAGCTCCTCCTGGCCGAACATGCTCGGCGACGTCAACTCGGTCATCGGCGTCACGATGCCGGTCTGGAGCCGCGACGGCGCCATCGTGGACGCCGACATGGTCTTCAACGACGTCGGGTTTTGCTGGAACGACACCGGCAACAACGGCTGTGTCGACACGCAGTCGATCGCCACGCACGAAGAGGGGCATTTCCTGGGCCTCGGCCACTCCGGCGAGCGGACCGCGACGATGACCCCTTACTATGTCGTGGGCTCGTCGATGCGCACCATCGAGCAGGACGACATCGACGGCGTGTGCGCGCTGTATCCCATCGGCGGGACCACGGCCGCGAGCGCCTCGAGCGCTGCCACCGGCGGAGCCAGCAGCTGCGATAGCTGCTCGAACGATTCGCTCGCGGACACCTGCAGGGCGCCCTATGACGCGTGCGGCGCGTCGGACGCGTGCCGGAGATTCATCGGCTGTGTCAACGCGTGCGAGGACGACGCGTGCGTCGATCAATGCATGAATGACCATGCCCAGGGGGCCGGCATGTATATCCGCATCCTCGAGTGCATCTGCGGGGAATGCTCGACCGAGTGCTCGACCGAGTGCGTTGGCCTGGATGGCGGCGGCAGCGGCGCCGGCGGCGCCGGCGGCAGCGGGGGTGATGGCGGAGCGGACGGCAGCAGCGTGTCGACCTCCTCCTCCTCCTCCTCCTCCTCGGCCGGCGGCGGATCGACCGTGGGCGCGACAGTGAGCTCGTCGGTCGCCTCGAGCGGCGGGGTGGGCGGCGCGGGCGGCGCCGATCCGGGCGACACGCCGAAGAGCGGCGAAGAGGAGTCTGGCAGCGACGCCGGGTGCTCCTGCTCGACGACCAGCCGATCGGCCGATCTCGGCGGCGTCATGCTCCTCGGCGTGCTCGGCGCGCTGGCGTCGCGACGGCGCCGGCGCTGAGCGTTCGATCGCGGGGCGTGAGGGGGAGCACCGGCCCCCGAGGCGGCGCGGATCGCGTCTGGGCCTGCCGCGATCTTCCGGGCCAGAGAGCACCTGAGACGACACCTGGTGGAGGCCCGCGCCGTCGGCGTGGGGGCGCTGACCTCCACCGCGCCGCGCGGGCGCCCGCCGGCGCGGCGCGGTGGAGCGCGAAAACCCCGAGATAGGCTGTCTTCCCCGCGGGTGCTGGGGCGCCGGGCGGCGGCCGGAAGCGCTCCGACGATCTGGCCCGCCGGTTGCTCTATCCGGATGCGACGCCGCGAGACAGCGACGAGGGACGCCGAGGCGAGCTCGAGCTCGCCAAGAGGCCGTCGACACGCGATCTCGCGAGCGCGAACACCCGACCAAAGGACACACCACCATGAACATCAAGAACCTGCTCCTCTGCTCGCTCATCTCGTCCTTCTCGCTCGTCGGCTGCATCGCCGAGCCGCTCGAGGGCGACAGCGTCGATGAGGGCGCCAGCGACGCCGCCGAGGTCGTGGGCGAGGGCGCAGAGGCGATCATCGGTCCTGGCGGCGACGACGGCGGCGGCGGCCCGGTCACGAAGACCGTGAACCTCTCCTGCTCGATCACCTATCCCAGCATCTTCAACCCGAACGCCGCGATCAAGAACACCTCGCTCCTCGGCGTTCCGGACTCGGCGAAGATCACCTTCACCGTCACGCACTACTACGGCGATCCGGGGCCCACCACCCGCTCGGTCACCGGGCCGCTCGCCAAGGGCCAGACCAAGCTCGTCCCCCTCACGCACCCCGGCGCGCTCGACGCTTACGGCTGCACCGCCAAGGCCACCTGGACCCTCCTCGACTGAACCCGCGGCGGCAGACCAGCAGCCCTGTTGCAGGGCCAGGGCGTCGCCGCGCACCGAGCCCCGATGTCCCGAGGCGCGCGTCCACGCGCGCCTTCGCGGCGCCCGCCCTGGCTCCCGATCTCCACGAGGGCAGCGCTCGACACGAGGGCAGCGCGCGACGTCTTACCTGCTCCTGCCTCTCCCGCCTCGCTCCAATTCTTGTTTTGCCAATTGACACAATAGAAAATCGGGCTACCTTGAAGCTCGTGACAGCGCCAGGCCGCCCGCGCGGCAGACCGAGGAAGGATCCGCAGCAGCTCGCGACATGGGTCCCGCCCGAAGGCTGGTCACGCCTCGTCGCGTGGATCTCGCCGGAGGAGCGGATGGCGCTGAAGCGCGTCGCGCTCGAGGCGAGCACCTCCGTCGCGGAGCTGGTGCGTGCCCTGGCGAGCGGGCTCGCTGGGGGCGTCATCACCCCTGACGAGCTGCTCGGCCAGGTACGAAAGGGCATTCAGGTCATGGAGAAGATTCCGACGATTTTCGATCGCGGCGACGACTTCAAGGTGCTCCCGAAGCCGCGGGAGGGGTGCGAGTGGGTCTTCGCGGGCGAGGGCCGTCCCACCGAGAAGCTCGACGGTACGAACGTGCGGTTGACCCTTCGCTCGGGCCACGTGGTCCGGGTCGAGAAGCGCAGGAACCCGAGCAAGCTCCAGAAGCAGCAGGGAATCATCGACGGCTGGTACGTCGACGCCGACGAGCACGGTCCGGAAGACAGGTGGATCTTCGAGGCGGTTCGCGGGACGGAGTTCCAGGGCTGGCCGGACGGCGAGCACTCGGCCGAGGCGCTCGGACCGAGCATTCAGGGCAACCCGCTCGGGCTCGCCAGGCACATGGTCGTGCCGTTCAACCTCGAGATTCCCGTCTACGATGACGTCCCGAGGACCTATGACGGCCTCCGCGGCCTGTTCCAGCACCTGGAGAGCCGCTTTGCCCCGGGCCACCTCGCGGAGGGAATCGTGTTCCACCACCCCGACGGCCGGCGCGCCAAGATCAAGCGCAAGGACTTCCCCGGAGGGGCCGGCAAGCCGCGGTGAGGCGCCGGCCGATCGGGGCGCCTCTCCGCCGGGATCGAGGCTGCTCGCGATTCGCGCCCGTACCGTGGGCGCTCAGCGCCGCCGCCTGCCGCGCGCTGGCTTGCCGCTGCCTCCGCGGCGCGGCGCTGGCTTTTCTCCACCTGGGCGCTGGGCCGGCTTCTCTCCACCGGGGCGCTGGGCCGGCTTCTCTCCACCGGGGCGCTGGGCCGGCTTCTCCGGCGGCGCCTCCGTCGTCCGGACGACGAGCAGCGCCCGCCCGCGCTCGAAGGTCGGCGTCACGCTCACGTAGCCGTTCTCCCGCGCGAAGCCCGCCGTGTCGCCGCGGTGCTCATCCATGTACCGGCTGAACCGCGTCCAGAGATCGCGCGCTTCCTCGTCGGCGAGGGGCGCGCCGTCGATGGAGGCGGCGAGGTTCGAACGATCGCTCACGTGGATCCCGTGGCCGGGATGATGCGCCGTGAAGTGCGACGTTTCCAGGGGTTAGTGGCGGGTCGACGCCGCACGTCTCGCCGCCTTGCCGCGCCATCCGCCCCCGGGCAGGCTTCGCCCATGGGCCAGCCCGCCGAGAAGCCGCGCCGCGCGACGTACGCCGACCTCGAAGCTGTCCCACCGAACAAGGTGGCGGAGCTCGTCCGCGGCACCCTGCATGTGTTCCCCCGGCCGGCGCCGCGGCATTCAAGGGCGGAGAGCGCGCTGCAGGGGGAGCTCTTCGGCCCGTTCGACCGCGGCCGCGGCGGGCCCGGCGGCTGGACCATCTTGGTCGAGCCGGAGCTGCACTTCCCCGAGCCGGACGCGCCGGGCGAGATCGACGCGCTCGTGCCCGACCTCGCCGGCTGGCGCCGCGAGCGCATGCCCGAGCTGCCCGAGACGGCCTATTTCGCGCTCGCCCCGGACTGGGTCTGCGAAGTCTTGAGCCCGTCGACCGAGGACGTCGACCGCGGCGAGAAGATGCCCATCTACGCGCGCGAGGGCGTGCGGCACGCATGGCTCGTCGACCCGATCGCGCGGACGCTCGAGGTCTATGTGCTCGGCCAGGATCGTCGCTGGGGGTCCGCTGTCGTCCACCGCGACGCCGCACGCGTCCGCGTCGAGCCCTTCGAGGCCATCGAGCTCGATCTCTCGGTCCTCTGGGCGAGGTAGCCGGCCAGCTTCGCCGCCGCGCCCCGCCCCGCGCGCGGCCCCCGGATCACTGGATCCCGTATCCGGATTGTGGGGGTGCGAAGTGCTGCATTTCCCGGGTCTTTTCGAGGATCGGAGCCCGCCGATCACGGCAGCTAGGTGCCCGTGGGTCTGTCCTGCGCGTCCACCTTCGGGCGTCCCGCCCCCCTCCGTCAAGGGGCCGCCCGGCCCATCCGCCGGCGCCGGCGCGAGCTCGGGGATCGCGCCGGTGATGTCGGGGAAGGGCTCGATCCGCACTCGACGTCCTGCACGACGCGCTCGCCATCGGCCGGGGCGCCGCACCGCGCGCGCCAGGCGCGCAGCACGTTGACCAGACCAGCGGGGATCTCGAAGAGCTGCGGCACGCCGTTCTTAGTGATGAGGGCGGCGAGCATGGCGCGGGTGATGTCGACGTCCTTCCACTTCAGCGCCATCAGGCTCGACTTCCGCAGGCCCGTGTAGACGGCGAGCGCGTACAGCACGCGGCGTCCGATCGCGATCTCCACGGACGCGAGGAGCGCGAGCACCTCCGCCGGCAGGAGATAGGCGAAGAGCTTCGCCGTCCCCTTCGGCGGGCGGTCTATGCGTCTACCGCGTCGCGTCTGGAGCGACGTGCCGAGCGCTGGCCACGGCGAGGGCGTCGCTCGGGCGCGCCCTTTCGGCCTGACACCGCGCCGAGGCTTCGCCCTGGGCGGGCGGTCGCCATCTTGCCCCGCTGCCCGCCCCCGTGCAGGCTTCCGCCATGGGCCAGCCCGCCGAGAAGCAGCGCCGCGCGACGTACGCCGACCTGGAAGCCGTCCCGCAGAACAAGGTGGCGGAGCTCATCGGGGGCGTGCTGCACGTGATGCCGCGGCCAGCGCCGCGCCACGCGAACGCCAGTTCTGGCCTGATCGGGGAGGTCCGCGGCCCGTTCCAAGGCGGCCGCGGCGGCCCTGGGGGGTGGTGGATCCTGAACGAGCCCGAGCTGCACTTCCCGGACCCAGCGGCGCCCGGCGAGGTCGACGTGCTCGTTCCGGATGTCGCTGGCTGGCGCCGCGAACGGATGCCGGAGCTCCCTGAGACGGCCTACTTCTCCCTCTCGCCCGACTGGGTCTGCGAGGTGCTGAGCCCGTCCACGGAGAAGGTCGATCGGAACGACAAGATGCTGATCTACGCGCGCGAGGGCGTGCAGACGGCGTGGCTCGTCGACCCCATCGAGAGGACGCTCGAGGTCTACTCGCTCGTCCCGCATCGGGGCTGGGCCGCTGTTGGGACGCACCGCGGGGCGGCGCGGGTTCGTGTCGCGCCATTTCAGGCCATCGAGCTCGATCTCTCGGTGCTCTGGGCGACGTGACCTGCAGCCGCGCTGACCCGGGCGCTCCGCTCGCGGCGAGGGTGAGGAGCGGCGCTGCGTCGTGGTAGCTTCGCCGCATGATCCTCCCGCCCCAGGATGCCGAGATCGTCGATCCGCCCTACCCCGGCGTGACCGCGAGCATCGAGCCGCCGGATCCCGGCGTCGCCTGCATCATCGTCAATCCGCCGAACCCCAACGTCACCGCGAGTCCCACCCATCCGCGCGACGGCGTCGAGATGACCGTCTCCGACCCGAGCCCCGACGTGGCCGTCATCGAGCCGCCGCATCCGCACGTGCATGCGCTCGGGCTCGCACTGGCGGTTGCCGTCGTGGCCCTGCGTCGATGAGCGCCCGGCCGGCGCGTCGGTGACGTCGGCGTTCAGCTCGTGACGTGGCGGCAGAGCTCGCGCGGGCGCCCGTCGCCCCGCGGGCCGTCAGTGCGGCTGCGCTTCGGGGCTCGCGTGCGTGTCGAGGGCCGCGCCTCCCGCTCTGCTCCCGCTCGTGCCTCGGCCGGAGGGCTGTCGCTCCCGATGCCCGGGGCGGGCAGCGGCATGCCGTGCGTGGCGGCGGCGAGCTCGTCCCCGCCGGTCGGTGCGTCGAAGGGCGGCGCGCTCATGCTGTTCCCCTGGTGGCGGTGTTGATCGGCGCGCTGCATGGCGGCCTCGAACTCGTCGCCTTCCGGCGCTGGCTTCTCTTGCGCCCGCGCGGCGTAGTACCGATCGAGCTCGTCCGGCTCGACGTCGTAGTACTTACCGGCCTTCTGCGCGGCGAGCTTGCCCGCGTGGATGTCGGCCAGCACGGTGCGCATCGGGAGAGCGATCCTTTCCAAACGACCTTGGCGGGGACACCAACGGCGCGCAGGGCGCGCATCGCGAGCTCCTTCGCGTCCTGGAGATCGCCAGGAGCAGAGCCGAACTCGCCCTCCATTGCGTCCATCACGCCATCGTCCCCAAGGTCGAATATCTCGGGGAAGACACGCGCGCCCCTGAGCACCGCCCACCCTATGCGCACGTGGGGCTCGACCTCGAACACCGGATCGGGAACCGGGTGCCTGTCGATCGGCTCGTGGATGCGACCGAGCGCCTGAACAAGCCAACAGGCGAACTCGCCTCGTTGCGCGACGTCCGTCGTTGCGCCGTCGAAGTTCCTGTCGCTGTTGGCTTTCAGGTACTCGACAGCATGCTTGTGCATATGTTTGAGTACAATATCGTCACCCTTGTCGAGCGCTGCGTGCATCGCCCACAGGATCTCATGCACCGTTATCTGCGGCTCCCTTGGTAGGTCGTAGGCGCTAGGCGATCCGGCTTCGTGTGCGAGTTTTACGAGTTTCACACTGAGCTCGTTGAGCCTACGCCGCAGCGAACAGCCTCGCGAGCGCGGTGAGCTGTGCGCTACCACGGGCGCTCATCGTCTCCGCCGGGCGCGCTCGGTCGAAAGGCGAACGACATCGGCCGTGTCTCGGGAAGGCTGCTCGGGTGCCGCCAAGAGCTTGCCGAGCGCCTCGTTTGCCACGCGCGCGGCCTCGACGCCGTCGGCGGCGAGCGCCACCCGGACCAGCTCGGTCAGCTGCCCCAGCAGGCCCGCACGGGGCGAGCTTGTCCCCGACGCGCCCGACGGCGCCGTTGCCGGTCCCGCGCCCCACGCCGAGCGCGGCCCCGGCGTCACTGGATCCCGTACTCCTTGAGGCGCCGGTAGAACGTCCGGCGCGGCAGGCCCACGACCTGCGCCGCCTTCACCCGGTTCCAGTTACAGCTCGAGAGCGCGACAAGGATCCGCTCCCGCTCGCTCGCCTTGTGCGCATCCAGCGACGTCTCGACGCGGTGCGGGTCGCTCGACGGCGGAGCCCGGCCCGCGCTCGCGGGCGCCCCGCCGCCAGAGAGCGCCCGCGGCGGGGGCGCGGCGCCGCCGTCGAGCGAGCCCCGCAGCGACCGAGGCGCCGCGTCGGGGAGCTCGAAGTCCTCGCTCTCCAGCTCGGGGCGATCCGACAGGACCCACGCGTTGAGCAGCACGTTCTCGAGCTGCCGCACGTTCCCGGGCCAGGTGTACGCCGACAGCCGCTTCAGCGCGGCGCGGGACACGCTGCGGCGATCGCGGCCGTAGCGCGCGGCGAAGATCCCGAGGAAGTAGTCGATGAGCAGCGGGATGTCCTCGATCCGCTGGCGCAGCGACGGCACCCGCACCTCGACGACGTGCAGCCGGTAATAGAGATCCTCGCGGAACGTGCCCCTCGAGACCATGTCGGCGAGATCCCGGTGCGTCGCCGCGATGACCCGCGCGTCGACCGGCTCCTCCCGCGCGCCGCCGACCGGACGGACGACCTTCTCCTGCAGCACACGCAAGAGCCCCGCCTGCATCTTCTGCGGCATCTCCCCGATCTCGTCGAGCAGGATGGTGCCGCCGGTCACCTCCCGGAAGAGCCCCTTCCGGTCGCGATCGGCGCCCGTGAACGCGCCGCGGACGTGCCCGAAGAGCTCGCTCTCCAGCAGGTGCTCCGGGATCGCGCCGCAGTTGACGCCGACGAACGGCTTCTTCGCCCGCGGGCTCGCGTTGTGGATCGTCCGCGCGACGACCTCCTTGCCCGTCCCGCTCTCGCCCGTGATCAGGATCGGGATGTCCGTGTCCTTCACCCGGTCGATGAGCGCGTACACGCGGCGCATCGCCTCGCTCGTGCCGACCAGGCCCTCGTAGCCGAAATGGCCGCGGATCACCGCGCGCGCCGAGCGCAGATCCCGCCGCGTCGCGGCCAGCTGCGCGGTGCGGTGGCCGAGGAGCTCCTCCAGCTTGGCGCGCGCCGCGCGCAGCTCCTCGTTCGCGCGCTCGAGCTCGCGGGCGCGGCGCTCGTTCTCGCTCACGAGGCGCGCCGTCTCGATCGCGATCGCGACCTGATCGGCCAGCGCGCTCAGCGTCGGGAGCTCCACCTCGAACTTCGCCGCCGCGCTCAGCCGGGTCTCCAGGTACAGCGCGCCGATCACCTGCCCGCTCCGCTGCCGGATCGGCACACACGCGACCGACTGCAGCATGAGCTGGTGCACCGAGACGTAATCGCTCATGCGCGCGTCGTCCCGCGCGCTCGCGGTCACGACCGGCTCGCCCGTGGAGATCACCCGCTCGGCGATCGAGCTGGAGAAGCGCGCGTGCGGGTCGTCCCCGGCCTGGTCGCGCGAGGCGTGGATCGAGAGATCGACCGCGCCTTCGCCCGCGACCTGCTGCAGCTCGTCGCGCGGCGGCCGCTGCAGGATGATGAACCCGCGCTCCGCCTGGAGGAGCGCGATCGCATGATCGGTCACCTTCGCCAGCAGGCGCGTGAGATCGTGCTCGCCGGCGATCTCGCGGTTGATCTCGAGGACCCGCGCCAGCCGGTCCTCGCCCTGCGGGGGCGCCGCGCCCGCCTGAGCCGTCGCGCTCTGCTGGGTGAACGGCACCGTGCGGCTGCTCATCAGCTCGAGCATCGCGGCCGCCCGGATCTCCTTGCGCCGGGAGTCGTTCCAGAACACCTCCCGGAGGTCGCGCGGCAGCTTCGAGGCGATCTCCTCCAGCGTGATCAGCGCCTCCTCGCGGTCGTGGCGCGCCCGGATGAGGTGCCCCCGCTCCGTCTCGAGCTGCGCCCGCGCCTCCAGCGCGCGCCAGATCCAGTCGCGCTGGCCCGCGGCGCGCGCCGCGTCGAGCGCCTCGTCGTACGCCGCCCGGGCCCGCCACTCGTCGCGCGCGACCGCCGCGACGCGGCCGCGCGCGAGCGCGAGCAGGGCGCGGTGGGCGCCGGTCGTCCCGAGGCGCTCCGACGCCACGTCGATCTCCTCGCCGAGGGCGCGCGGATCCGCGCCGGCGCGCGCCACCGCGAAGAGCACGCGCTCGAGCCGCGCCTCGACCCCGTCGATGCGCCGGCCCATGGCCTCGTACGCCTCGGCGCACTCGAGGCAGAGCCGCTCGGCCTGCTCGAGATCGCCCGAGCGCGCCGCGTGCTCCGCCTCGAGCGCGAGCAGCTGCGCCTGCTGCTGCGGCGCGAGATCCGCGCGCTGGGCGGCGAGCGCGTCGAGCGACACCCGGGCCCGCGCGAGGCGCCCGAGGTAGAGGTCGAGGTTCGCGAGGTTGAGGAGCGCCTGGCGGATCGTCGCCACGCGGCCGGAGCGCCGGCCCAGATCGACGGCGGCCTCGAGGTGGCGGATGGCCGCGCCGAGGTCGCCCTGGAGCTTCGTGAGCGCGGCGAGGTTCAGGCGGGTCGTCGCGAGCGTGCCCGCGTCGCCGGCCTGCTCGGCGGCCGTGAGCGCCTCCTCGTAGACCGCCTTCGCCTCGCTGAGGCGGTCGTCCCGCTGGAGCGCGAAGGCGAGCGACACGAGCGCGACCGACAGGATCCGCGGCTCTCCCGTGAGCCGCGCGAGCCGGACCGCGTGCTCCAGCGTGCGCTTCGCGTCCTCGTGCCGCGAGGCGAAGCTCTGCGCGAGCCCGCGCGTCGCCACCGCCTCGGCGACGATCGCCTCGGGCGAGGCGCCGAACGCGGCGGCCGTCGCGAGCTCGGGGCGCGACGCGCCGGTCAGCTGCGCCTCGATCTTGAGCGGGCCCACCCGCTCCACGGCCTCGCCCGCGCGGCGCTCCGCCTCGCCGTAGTCGCCGGCGCGCACGAGCGCGCGGGCCATCTGCAGCGACCAGAACGCCGCCAGCGCGTGATCGTCCGAGGCCTCGACCTGGTCCTTCACGCGCCCGAGCTCGGCGAGCGCCCGCGCCGTGTCGCCGCGGTTCATGGCGAGCCGCGCGCGCGCGAGCGTCAAGGCGGGCACCGCGGCGGCCGAGCCGTCGCCCTCGTGCCGCCCGAGCGCCTCCGCGGCCGCGTCGAAGTGGCCGCGGTCGAGCAGCCGGTGGATCTCCGCCGGCGGCAGCGCCGCCCCCTCGGCGCCCGCGCCGCCCGGCCCGGACGCCACCGCGCTCGTCGGGGGCGCGTCGAGCAGCCGATCGACGTCCTCGGTCGACGCGACGGGCGCGCGCGCGATGCACGCGACGATCTCGCGGATGCGCCCGGGCCACCGCCCCGCGCGCGAGACGACGTGCGCCGCCACCGCGTCGCTCAGCGACGGGATGGTGCGCTGCACGAGCTCGCGGGCGACCTGCTCGTCGAGCGGCGCCATCTCGAAGCGCTCGAACCCGCGGCCCAGGCGCGCGGGTGAAGGCGCGTCGTCAGCAGGCACACCGCGCGCACCGCGCGCGCCGCGCGGTGCGCCTGGCCCCCGGTTCGCGCCGCTCTCCGATGGATCCCCGAGCACGAGCACGAGCTTGCCGCCGGCCTTCCGCACCTCGTCGAGCCGCTCGATCGCCGCGTCGCCGAGCCGATCGGCGTCGTCGACGAGCGCCGTCACCCGGCCGAGATCGTGCTCCGACAGCTCGATCGAGAGCGCCTCGCGCGGGTCTGCCACGCGGGCCGCCTCGACCCACGCGACGGCGTAGCCGCCGACCTCGAGCGACCACGCGATGCGCCGGAGCAGCGCGCTCCGCCCGGAGGCGCGCGGGCCCTCGATCGAGAGCCCGCCGCCCGCGGGCAGCGCCATGATCTGCGCGAGCAGCCGCGTGGAGGGCGCGTCCAGCCCGACGATGGGCCAGACCACGGCGCCCGCGTCCGCGTCGGGCCGCGCGCCCGCCTCACCCGGCCTCGCGGCCTCCTCGTCCGGCCCGGAGGGGAGCCGCGCCGCGCGCCGGAGCGCGTTCGAGAGCTCGTCGGCGCTCGGGTAGCGCGCGTTCGGGTCCTTGGCGGTCGCCCGGTCGACGACCCCCTGGAGCGCCTCGACGACCTTCGGGTCGCGCTCGCCCCCGCTGTCGCGGAGGGCCTCGGCGAGCGTCGCGCCGAGCGCGAACACCTCGGCGCGGACGGTGAGCGGGTCGCCCTTGAAGAGCTCCGGCGCGGCGTAGCGGGGCGTGAGGCCCACGGGCCGCGAGCCGTCGTCCCGGAACGGCGCGGCGAGGCCGAGGTCGACGAGGGTGGCGCGGCCGCCCTCGCCGACGATGATGTTCGCGGGCTTCACGTCGCCGTGCAGCAGGAGCGCGCGGTGCAGCCGCGTCAGCTGATCGGCCGCGTCGGCGATGGCCGCGAGGTTCCTGGCCAGATCGTGCTTGCGCGCGAGCAGATCGGCGAGGCTCGCCCCCTCGACGAGCTCGCGCACCATGAAGGGCCGCCCTGACGCGGGCAGCCGGCCGAAGCGCAGCACGCGCGGCACGCCGAGGCCCTCGACGCCCGACAGCGCCGCCGCCTCGCGGACGAGCGCGAGCACCTCGGGCTCGTCCGCCTCCTCGCCGAGCGTCTTCAGCGCGGCCGTCTTGCCGGTGAGGCGGTCTCGCACCGCCCACACCTCGCCACCACCGCCCTTTCCGAGGGCCCCGATCGGCTCATAACGCGGCGGAAACAGCGGACGCGACGTCACCTCATCCCTCGATCAGAGGCCATATCCCGCGGACAGCCCGAAGAACAACCCTGTGATGGAGAAGCCGGCGTCGAGCCGCGTCTGGAGCTGCTTGATAGGCTTGTACCGGAAGCTGAGCTGCGGGAACGAGATCCACGGGAACACCGACGGCTTGGAGCCTCCGTTGATCCAGCTCGGCTCGTCGTAGTCGCCGAAATGCTCGTTGGAGCCGTCGCAGAAGCCGCCGATCGGGCCGGGGCACTTGCTCCACGAGCCCACGTCGTCGGGGTCGAGGCGCGACGGGTTGTTCGGGTACGCCTGCGCGCGGTAGAGGTCGCCGAAGACGACGCCGAGCCCGACGCCGCCGCCGATCAGCAGGGAGAAGCGGCCCTTCTCCTTGTCGAGCGGGATCTCGTAGAGGAGATCGGTCGTGAAGTAGACGAGCTTCATGGTGCTCGACACCATCTCCCAGGCGTCGTCGCCGTCGTTCTTCCCCTTGAAGAGGAAGGGATCCATCGAGTAGTCCGCGTAGGAGATCGCCAGATCGATCTCGAGCCCATCCCTGCGCGTCGAGAGCTCCGGGCCGAAGGTGAACACGTTCACGCTCGACCCGCCGTCCGCGAAGAGGTTGATCATCGCCTTCGGCACGATGAGGTTCCGGAACCGGAGCCCGGCGAACCGATAGGTCTTGCCCTCCCGCTCGAACGGGGCGTTCTCATCCGCGGCCTCGGGCGGCGCTTCCTGCGGCTCGCCCTTCTCGCCAGGCGCCTTGTCGTCCTGCGCCTTCTCGTCCGTGGCCTGCTTCTCGGCGGCGGGGGAGTCGTCCAGCTTGCCTTCGGCGTCGTCCTTGGGCTGCGCGCCGGCGCTCGACGAGAAGCACACGGCGCCGAGCAATGCGGCGAGCGCGGCGGCCCTTGCGTGCACCCCGACCGCGAGCTGCCGACCCATCTTCACGTGGTACATTGTAGGTCACCTAGCGATGCGTAAGTTCAGGGCCGGGCTCCGCGCCCACGGAACGGGCGCGCCGAGGCCTGCATCGGGCTCTCCGCGCGCCCCGGTGGACCGGGCTCCAGCGAGGGGAGGGTACACGAGACGCAGCGCCGTGTGACGCCCGCGGACCGCCCACGGCGGAGCTTTTTCCACGACCGCGCGCCAGAGCGCGCCTGCCCGTGATCGCCGTCGGTGACCGTGCGTTGTTGGCGCGGCAGGGCCCCCCGGCGGCGGCATTGCTGGCGGACCAAACGAGGTTGCACACAGCAAAATAATCCGCAATAGACGGAAAGGATGATCCTGCATCAGGCCCAGGTCGAGCAGACGATCGACCGCGACGAGCGGGACAGGTTCATCAAGGAGCTCGTGGTGGTGCGGGTCCGCAGCACCGCGCACGAGTCGCCGCCGGCGAGCCGCGGGATCGAGGGGGCGCGCGCGCCGGGGGTGGAGGACGCGGAGTCGGTGGAGCGGGACGTGCCGCTGGCGATGATCCGCAAGCGGAGCGCGCGGCTCCGGGGCACGGTGGCGAGCGTGCTGCTGGTCCACGGGTACGGCCAGAACCGGTACATCTGGCACCTGCCGTCGCGGAGCTTCTCGAACTACCTGGCGCGCGCGGGCTTCGACGTCTTCAACCTGGACCTGCGGGGGCACGGCCGGTCGCGGCACCTCGGGGCGCGGCGGCCGGCCCACGTGACCGATTTCGTCCGCGAGGACGTGCCGGCGGCGATCGAGGAGATCCGGCGCATCTCGGGCCCGCGGCCCGTGTACCTGATCGGCCACTCGCTCGGGGGGCTCGTCGGCTACGCGACGGCGCCGACGATGGGGGACGCGGTAGGCGGGATCGTCACGCTCGGGAGCCCGTACCTGTTCACGCACGGGTCGCGGTCGCTCGCGCTGCTCGGCCGGCTGATGCTGACGGTCGACCGGCGCGTCCCGCTCGGACAGGGGGCGCTCCCGCTGTCGGCGTGGGGCGAGCCGTTCCGGTTCGTGCGGGCGTTCGTCGAGAGCCCGATCTTTCCGCTGCCGATCCGGGGGTTCGTGCCCGGCTCGATGGAGACGCGGGTGCTCACGCAGCACATGTCGCTGGCGATGGACAGCGGCAGCATCACGGTGCTCCGGAACATGTTCCTGGACGCGGCGGCGTCCCGGAAGAGCGGCCACCACATGGGGAGCCTCTTCGGCTACGCCGAGCGCTTCGAGCAGCTCGATCTGCCGCTCCTGGTCATCGCGGGCACGCACGACGACCTCGCGCCGCCGGCGTCGGTGAAGCCCGCGTACGATTTCAGCCGCTCCTCGGACAAGACGTACCGCGCGTTCCCGCGCGGCCACCTCGACATCGTCGTCGGCCGGGACGCGCCGCTCACGGTGTGGCCGCTCATCGAGGCCTGGCTGAAGACGCGCATCCGGCGGGCGGCGGCGAGGGAGCGCGAGCAGCTGAGCGCGTAGGACGCCGCGCGAGGGCGCCGGCGCGGCTGCTATCGTAGGCGGATGACCATCGAGCTGCGGCAGCTGGGCACCGAGCGGTACGACGAGTTCGCCCATCCGATCCTCACCGCCTTCGGCGCGCTCGTGAACCCCGAGCGCCAGGAGGCGATGAAGCGGCTCCAGGAGCTCACGTTGCGGCTCGGCGCGTATGACGGCGAGTCGCTCGTCGGGGCCGCAGGCACGTTCTCGCTCACGATGACCACGCCGGGCGGCGCCCTCCCGGTCGCCGGGCTCACGGCGGTCGCGGTCATGCCGACGCACCGCCGCCGCGGCATCCTCACGCGCCTCATCCGGCGGCACCTCGACGAGGCGCGGGCCGCGGGGCAGCCGATCTCCGCTCTCTGGGCGACGGAGGGCTCCATCTACGGCCGCTTCGGCTACGGCCTCGCGTCGCAGGCGTGCTCGATCTCGATCGAGCGCGATCGCAGCGCGTTCCGCGGGGAGGCGAGCGCGGAGGGCCGGGCGCGGCTGCTCGGCGAGGCCGAGGCGCTCGAGGCGTTCGCGCCGGTCTGGGAGCGCGCCCGCCCGCTCGTCCCCGGGATGCTGGCGCGCTCGGAGGCGTGGTGGCGGGGCCGGCGGCTCTGCGACAACGACTTCATCCGCCACGGGGGCGGCCCGCTCCAGCGCGTCGTGATCGAGGTCGACGGGCGCGCCGAGGCCTACGCGCTGTACTGCGTGCATCACCGGTTTGACGCGTCCTCGATCCCGATCGGCTCCGTCCGCGTCATCGAGGCGATCGGCGCCTCGCCGCTCGGGACGAGGCTCGTCTGGCGGTACCTCTTCGACATCGACCTGGCGCAGCGGATCGAGGCGAGCCTGCTGCCGCCCGATCATCCCCTCGGCATGCTCCTCGTCGAGCCGCGGCGGCTGCGCCTCACGGCGAGCGACGGGCTGTGGGTGCGCATCGTGGACGTCGAGGCCGCGCTCGCGGCGCGCGCCTACGGCAGCGGCGAGGCGCTCACGCTCGAGATCACCGACCGCGATTGCCCCTCGAACGCGGGCCGGTTCCAGCTCGACGGGGGCGAGCGGCGCGCGATGCGGACCACGGCGGCGCCGGACCTCCGCCTCGACATCACGGCGCTCGGCTCGGCGTACCTCGGCGGCGTCTCGTTCCGTTGCATGGCCGACGCGGGCCAGGTCGAGGCGCTCTCCGGAGGCGCCATCGAGCGCGCGGACAGCCTGTTCCGCGCGGCGCGCGCCCCGTGGTGCCCCGAGATCTTCTGAAGGCCAGGCCCCGATGACGCTCCCGCTCCGCGGCGTCTACGCGGTGACCCCGACCCGCCGCCGCCGCTTCCTGTGGGCCGCCTGGTGGACGGCCGAGCCGGCGCGCGAGCCGTTCCGCCCTCCGGACGCGAGCCAGGGCGGCGCGCGGACCGTCGAGGAGGCGCGGGCGCAGGCCGAGCGCGCGGCCGGGCGCCCGCTCGTCGAGATCGCGCCGGCGTGGGCGACGGCCTGGACGCGCGTCCTGCGCGGCGAGCCCCCGTGGCCCAAGCCGCGCGCGCGGCGGGAGGCGCCCCCGCCGCCGCCACCCGGGCCGTCGCGCCGCGCGCCGTCGCGGCCTGCGTCCGCGCGTGGCGCGTCGCCGTTCGCGGTGCTCGGCCTGGCGGAGGCCGCGAGCGCGGACGAGATCCGCCAGGCGTTCCGCCGGCTCGCGCTCGTCACGCACCCCGATCGCGGCGGCGACGCCGGCGAGTTCATGCGCGTCAAGTGGGCCCACGACGAGGCGATGGCCAGGCTGTCGCGGCCTAGACGCAGGTAGCGCCGCTGCGGGGATCCGGGGCTAAGGGTGGCTCGCCGCGGCGACCTTCCGCGCCTCGTCGAGGAGCGGCGCGTACTCGCGCGCGAGCAGCGGGTTGCCGCGGAGCGCCTCGTCGAGCGAGGCCCCGGCGCGCTGGGCCAGATCCAGGCGCGCCGCGCGCTCGCGCTCCGCCTTCGCCCTCAGGAGGAGCAGCGCGCCCTTCCTGGCGCGCCCAAGCGGGAAGCCCGGGTCGATGGCCAGCGTGCGCTCGATCAGCGCGAGCCCCGCCTCGACCTCCGAGCGCACGTCGAGGAGCCCCGGCCCGGTCAGGGCGGCGCGCTGCCGGTGGACCTCGGCCAGGCTGCCGAAGATCCTCGGATTGTCCCCGTTCGCCTCGAGGGCGCGGAGCAGCGAGCGCTCCGCGGCGTCGAGCGCCGCCGCAGGGCTCCCGCCGCGCGACGCGGCCCACCGCGCCGAGAGCAGCTCGATGTTCCCGAGCGCGAGGAGCGCCCCCGCGTGCTGCGCCCTCGCGGCCACGATGGGCTCGATCGCGCCCCTCGCCGCGCGGAGCGCGGCCGTCGGATCTTCCCCCCGGAGCAGCGCCCCGTGCGCCGCCTCGATGCGCGCGAGGCCCGCACCCTGCTTCGCCTCGAGATCGTCCGGGTTGAGGCGCGCCGCCGCGCCGTACGCCTCGATCGACCGCGCGAGCGAGAGCTCCGCGCTCCCGCCGGTGAGCCGCTCGTGCCGGCCCTGGATCAGGTAGGTCAGGGCCAGGTTGTTGTAGGCGCGGTAGCTGTCTGGGCGCCGCCGCAGGGCCGCCTCGAGGCTGTCCTTGGCCACGTCGAGCGACTCCTCGGGCGACGCCCCGTGGTCGAGCTCGTACTGCGCGCGCCGCGCGTAGAGCCAGCCCTGGTTGAGGAGCGGCGGCATGTCGTTCGGCGCGATCTCGATCGCCCGCTCGGCGTACGACGCGCCGATCTCGAAGAGGGGGAGGGGATCGGCGCCGCGGGACGCGGCGTACTCGGCCATCATGCCGTAGGCGATGGCGGCGTCGTTCCACGCCCAGAAGGAGTTCGGGTCGAGCGCGAGCGACCGCTGCGCGCTGTCGACCGCGCGGCCGAGCGAGGGCCACGCGTCGAGCCCCACGGCGCTCTCGTGCGACGCGAGGAGGAAGAAGCTCGCCCCCATCGCGCCGTGCGCGGTCGCGTCCGACGGATCGCCCTGGGCCGCTTGCTCGCTGGCCGCGACCGCCTCGACGAGGTCCGACCTCGGGTCCGAGCCGCGCGACAGGGCGCGCCTTCCGCGGTGCACGAGCGCCCAGGCCTTCTTGGCGAGCGCGCCGCTCGCCCCCGGGCTCGCCCGGAGCGCCTTGTCGCACCGGGCGATGATCTGCGCGACGACCTCCTCCGCGTCTCCGCCGCGCTGCGCCTCGATCAGCATGATCTCGCTCAGGGCGCGCGCGGCCGCCTCGTGGACGTCGGGATCGCTCTCGGCCATCTCCGCCGCGGCCTCGTACGAGGCGACGGCGCCCCAGAACTCGACGAGCGCCGCCGCGTGCTCCCCGAGGTCGCGCGCCGCCGTGCCCTTCGCGAGCAGGATGTCGCCCTCGAGCTTCTTCGCCTCGTATTCCCAGGGCGATCGCGCGAACGCCAGCCGCGCGTCGGCGAGCGCCTCGTCGAACCGCCCCTCGTAGAGCGCGATGAGCGCCACGGCGTACGACGGCGGCTCCGCGGCCGATCTCACGCTGTCCCTCAGGTACCTGAGCGCCGGCTGCTTGTGCCGCTCCTCGAGCTCGAGCTGGTGCGCGGACCGCTCCCCCTTGTCGGCGAGGCGCCGCGCCCGATCGAGCCCCTTCAGGTAGAGCATGCCGTGCACGAGGCCCGCCGCGAATTTCGCGTCCCGCGCGGCGTACCCGCTCGCGAGCGCCGCCTCGAGGTGCGCGAGCGCCTCCTCGGGCTCGTGCAGCGCGAGGTGCCCGCGCCCGAGCGCGTAGCGGCCAGGGCCCTCGACGAGATCGCCCGTCGTCTCGCGCATGCCCTGCATCTTCCGGTCGATCTCGCCCAGGCGCGCCCGGATGACCTCCTTTTCCCGCGACACCTCGTGGAGGGGGAGCGCGTAGGCGTAGCGCATGAACAGCTCCATCTCCTTGACGTCCTGACCGAAGCCCTCGGCCAGGGACGCCACGCGCGCGGCGAGCTCGGCCTGACGCGCGGCGGCGAGCTTCGCGCGGAGGGCGACGGCGCCCGAGAGCGCGAGCACGACGAGCGCGACGGCGGCCGCCGCGACCGCGAGCCTGTGCTTCCTGGCGCGCTTCAGGGCGCGGTAGCCGATGCCCATCGGCCGCGCGTCGATCGGCTCCCCCTCGAGGTAGCGCTCGAGATCGAGCGCGAGCATCTTCGCGGAGTCGTACCGCCGCTGCGGCTCCTTCTCGAGGCACTTCATCACGATGGTCTCGAGATCGACGGGGATCCGCTTGTCGATCTTGCGCACCGGCGCCGGCAGCTCGCGCGCCACGCGGGCGATGAGGCTCGTCACCGAGGGGTCGACGAACGGCGGGCGCCCGGCGAGGACCTCGTAGAGCGTGGAGCCGAGGCAGTAGACGTCCGTGCGGCGGTCGAGCTGGCGCTGGCCCCCGGACACCTGCTCGGGCGCCATGTACGCCGGCGTCCCCTCGCCGCTCGCCGTCGCCCGGGCGTCCGCCGCGGTGTCCCTCGCGAGCCCGAAATCGAGGAGGTAGGGGCGGAAGGCGCCCTCGGCGGTCCGCTCCACCAGGATGTTCGCCGGCTTGATGTCGCGGTGGATCAGCCCGAGCCGGTGGGCGGCGTGCAGGCCGTCCGCGACGTCGGCCACGATCTTCACCCGCTGCTCGAGGGACAGCTGCTGCGCCACCCGGTGGAGCGGCTGGCCGTCGATGTACTGCATGGCGATGAACGGCTGGCCCTGCGCCTCGCCCACCTCGTACACCTTGCAGATGTTCGGGTGCTCGACCCGGGCCTGGGCCCGCGCTTCCCAGATGAAGCGCTGGGCGAGCTCCGGATCGTTGCCCCGTATCAGCTTGAGCGCCACGTACCTGTGGAGTCGCGGGTCCCTGGCCTTGTAGACCGTGCCCATTCCCCCTTTCCCGATGAGCGACTCGCACTCATACCGATCCCAGTTGCGGATGGGAAACCTGCTCGGCACGCGCGACGAGGGCGGCTCGACGCACTGGAACACCGTCTCCTGCGCGGCGCCCGAGCTCCCCGGCGGGGCGGAGCGGGGCGGCCTGCTCTGGGGCGCGATCGAGACGGGGCGGGACGTGGGCTCCTCGCTCGCCGACCACGCGGCGTTCACACTCTCCGGGCCCGCTCCTCCCATTCGGCTCATGACTCGGACCCTTTTCAACAGCGAAGGTGGAGCCCCCCAGCGCATGGCCTCGAATCGCCATCATCCCGGACCGCCCGGCCGCGTGCCAGTGAGCGCCTCGCTTCAGGCGTGAGCTACGAGCGATATGCCAGAACTGTCACCCAACGGTAAACCTGAGTTTACGTCCATGTCAACACCCCGGACTGGGCCTGTCGCCGTGAGGGGGCCAGGGTGCGATGCGCTCGACGCGGCGATCGGCGTGGGGCGGGAACGGACGGCGGGCGCGACGGTGAGCGACGGTCAGCGACGGTGAGCGACGTTCAGCGCCGCGCCGACGACAGCGCCATTGAACGATCCAACGAGAGAGCAGCGAGGTGCGGGACGCCGTCCGCGACGCTATTTGTGGGGCGCGCGACATGATGCCGAGGTGGGTTCAGCTGCTCCGCTGCTCATGGGCCCGCCGGCGGGCTGATCAGTACTTGACGGTGCAGCCGAACGCCTCGGTCTCTTTCGTGGAGATCGCCTTGCCGGCGGCGAGCTCGGTCAGCGCGACATCGACGTAGTTCGTGACCTGCTCGCCCGGCTCGGGCTCACCGCCCTTCGTGCTGTCGATGGCGCCGGCGTAGACGACCGTGCCCTGGGGATCGATGACGACCATGTGCGGTGTGCGCTGGGCGCCGTACGCGCGCCCCACATCGCCCTTCTCGTCGATGAGGACCGGGTAGCTCATCCCGAACTCGCCCTTTGCCTTCACGTTCTCTTCCTTGGCGGCGCCCTGCTTGCCCGGAGCGCCGGAGTTGATGGCGAGCCACACGACCCCCTTCTGGGCCTGCTGCGCCGGCACGTCCTTCAGGCCGCCCTTTCGGTGCGCGAGCTGCACGAACGGGCAACCGGGGTTGAACCACTCGAGGACGACCGTCTTGCCCTTGTGATCGGCCAGCTTGACGGGCTTGCCGTCGAGGTCCGGCAGCGTGAAATCGGGCGCGGGCTGGCCGATCTTGGCCTGGGCCGCCTGAGCCGCCGGCGCGCCCGCGGCCTTCGCCTTCGGGGCGTCGGCCTTGGCGGGCTGCGGCGCGGCGGCGCCGGCGGCCGCGGGCGCGCTCGCCTCGCCGGGCTGGGTGCACGCCGCGAGGGCCGCGGCGAGGAACGTCAGGGAGATGAGCTTGTTCATACAGAGACGCTTACCACGCGTCGCGGCAGGCGCATGCGTCACGGGAACTCCGGCCAGCGATCGCCGGTCGCCCACCGGTATCGAAGGCCGAGCTGGCCGAGATCCGCGCCCAGCAGGCCGAGCCGATCGGGCGTCGCGGCCACCACCATCACCGTCCCCACCGCGTCCAGGTGGTGCGTCAACGACACGGCCAGCACGGGGCCGAGCCGCATGACGACGCTGTCGCGGCCAGGGTTGCCGAGCACCTCGGCGGCGGCGCCCAGGCGGAGCTCGCCGAACCGGTCCATCTCCGCCATGTAGCCGAGCCGGGCCCGGTAGAGGTACGGCGGCTTCATCACCGCGTGGAGCGCCTCCTCGTAAAGGTAGAACCCCTCCGGCGTCCCCAGCACCGCATAGCCGGTCGCGACGCCGAACAGGCTGCCTCCGAGCAAGGGTATCGAGCCCGACACCTCGAGCTCCGCCGCGACGTACCGCGACGGGGGGCCCTGCATGAGCTCGGTGTCCCTGCGCGTGTACGACGCCCGAGGCTCGAGGAAGTACTGGGTCGTCGAGAAGGCGTACCGCGCGCCGCCGCGGATCTCGACGCTGGGCAGCGCGGCGCGGAGGCCCAGGTACTCCGCGCCGCCGCTCGGCGAAACGCTCGCGTAGGCCTCGATCCCGAGCCAGGACCAGTGCGGCTTGCCCACGCCGAGCGCGAGGCTCGGCCTGAAGTAGATCACGCCGAGATCCATCAGCGCGGAGACGAACGGGCGCGCGGCGGCGCTCCGCGCCCAGTAAGAGCGCTTCTGCAGGAGGTCGATGCCCGAGGGCACCGGCGGCGGCTCGCCGGCGGGCGACGGCAGGTCGGCCGGATCCTGGGCGCCGGCCCCGGCGGGCAGCAGGGTGAGGGCGGCGAGCGTCGCGGCGGCGGCCAGCGCGCGGCGGAGCGCCATCGCTAGAACCTGCCCACCAGGTACCCGCCGAGCGGCGCGGGCGCGAAGCCGAGCGTGATGCCGTCCCCGCGCGGCGCGTCCGAGGCGGGGGCGCCGCCGCGGTAGTGCAGGAGCCACGGGAGCCCGAGGCCGGTCAGGGCGCCGACCGCCGCGCCCGTGAGCGCGTCGGTCGCGAAGTGCTGGTCGGAGACGACCCGGAGCGTCGCCACGGCCGCCGCCGTCCCGAGCGACGCGGCGCACGCGAGCGCGTCGGGGGCGCCGCCGCCGTACAGGGGCAGGCGCGCGTGGTGCGAGCACACGAGCCCCGCCGCCGTGAAGGCGGTCGAGCTGTGGCCGCTGAAGAAGCTCCTGTACCGCTTGCTCCCCCGGCAGTCGCGGTCCTGCTGCTCCTCCGGCACGGCGCACCCGGCGCGGTAGGGGCGCTCGCGGCTCGTGAGCCCCGCGACGACGCCGTTCAGGGCCGCGTTCAGCGCGAGCGCCTCGACGTCGATCATCGCGATCTCCCAGGCGACGCTGCCGCGGCCGTGCCCCCACCAGGTCACGAGCAGCGCGTCCACCGCGAGGTGGTTGGTCATCAGCGTGAGCAGGAGATCGCTCGCGTCCCGCGCCACCTCGCGCTGGCGATCGCTGCGGATGCGCAGGGCGTCGCGCGCCGAGCCGTCGAAGCCGTTCACGGTCGTCCACCGGCCCTCCGACGGCGGGATGGCGAGCGTGCCAAACGCGGTCGCGGCCAGGAGCCCCGTGGCCACATACTCGCTCACGCGGAAGCGCGGCCAGGCCGGATCCCACGCGACCTCGGGCCGCGCGCGAGAGGGAGCCTCCGGCGCGGCCCGGCGCGGCGCGCCCGGCAGCGCCGCCCCGGAACGGAGGGCGGTTGTGTCGCCGGCTCCGCGTATCGCCGCGCCGGACGGCGCCGCGAGCGGCTCGGCTCCCGCCGCTGCAGGCGGCTCGGCGCGCGCCGCTGCAGCGCCGAGCAGCGCCGTCACGGCGAGCGCGCTGGAGGCGAACCGGAGGGGCGCGGCGCACCTCAAGGAGCGGACCGCGCGATCAGAAATCGGGGTGGCCGATGACGAGGAACTCGAGCGGCCCGGCGCCCGTGTTGCGCAGCCCGTGGTGTACGTTCGTCTCGACGTGCATCATCTGGCCGGGGCCGAGGGGCACCTCGCGATCGCCGACGATGCCGAGCGCCTGCCCGGCCAGGATGTAGATGGTCTCGGTGGTCTCCGTGTGGAGCTCGCGCGAGATCTCACAGCCGGGGCCCATCGTGCCCCTGTAGAAGCCGAAGGCGTTCCCGCGGTCTCTTCCCAGCAGCTGCGCCATGAAGACGCCTCGGTTGGGCAAATACTCCATCACGTCTTCGTCGGCTGCGGTCAGCACCACGGCCCCGTCGATCTGCTGCCTCATGGCGATCCTCCTCCTTCACGAGTGAAGCCGCTGGAAGATCGATTCGTTACAGAAGCGCACTGCGTCCTGTCAACGGCGCTCCGCGCGAACCGTGCGACGGCGGCCGTCGGCGTCGCGGCTTCCGTGCTTCTCTCCTTCTCTCCTTCCACGTTCCCGCGCTCTGCGTTTCCTGGCTTCAAAAAGGCAACACCACGCTCGCTGCTGCGCGGAGCTCGTAGCTGAACGACATCGTCTTCAACCCCTTCGGAGGGAGCTCGACGTGGCCACGGAGAAATCCGTCTTTTTCGTCCAGCGTCCAGCCGGGGGCCTCGCCGAGCGCGACCTCGACCTCGGCCACCTCGCTGACAGGGATCCGCTCGGTGACCAGCACCCGCTTCACGTTGCTGGAGAGGTTGGACACGGACAGCTTCACACGCCGGCGGATCTTGCGGCTCCCCGTGATCGCGGCGGTGTCCTGCTCCTCGTCGACGGTGCGCCGCACGCGCACGGCGTCGTCCACGCCGAAGCCGAGCTCGAACGGCTCGCCGGCGCCCACGAAATCGAGCCGGGCGCGGCCGATGAGGCTGCCGCCCCGGGCGACGCGCACCGGGCCTGCCAGCAGCGGGCGCGGCCGTCCGCCGGCGCCGCCGCCGTCCAGCGTCACCGTGGCGCGCAGGTGGGCCGCGGGGTGGACCTCGGGGTACAGCACCAGCGCGAGCTCGGTGGGGAGCGAGCGCCGCGCGATCTCGATGCGCGTCGGGCGGCCGTCCGAGGGGAGGGTCACCGGCTCCGCCGCCTCGAAGATCAGCGGCTCGCCGCCGTCGTCCACCCCCGGCATCTCGTCGACGGCCCGCGCCCCGCGGTCGAGCCCGGCCGCGGCGATCGCCTGGTCGCGCGCCTCGACGATCACGCGGCGGCGCTCGATCTCCGTCTTGCGCCGCGCGCGGAGCACGTCGTCCTCGAGCAGCGGCGCCTCGGCGCTCCTCGACGGCCGCGCGGTCGAGAAGCGCGCGGCGACGTTCTCCCAGACCTCGCCCGTCGCCTGCCACGCGGCCGCCCAGGTGGTGAGCTCGATCGAGCCGCCAGGCCCCTGCGCCGCCGCGCCGCCCGCGCTCGTGACCGCGGCGCCGGCGGCGAGCCGCGCCAGGTGCTCGGGGCGCCAGATCGCGCACGCGACGCGGTACGTCAGCTCGATATCGACGGGCTGCGGCGCGGGGGCGTGCACCTCGACCTCGATCACCGCTTCGTAGCGCGGTTGCTCGACCGATCCCTCGCGCAGCCGCGCCGCGGCGCGCCGGGCGTCCTCCTCGGCGCGCGCCCGCGCCGCGCGCGCGTCCGCCGACGCGCCGAGCGCCTCGGCGAGCGCCGCGTGCAGCGCCTCGGCGCCGCCGCGCCACGAGGCGAGGCGCGCGGGCTCGCCGGCGTCCTTCGGGACCTCGCTCATCGCCCGCGCCCACTTCGCGAGCAGCTGGTCGAGGTGGGCCTCGCGCCGCGACGCCCGGTCCCGCGCGCGCTCCGCGGCGCCGGCCCGCAGCGACGCCTCGCGCTCCTCGCGCTCCAGCGCGTCGATCGCCTCGCGGCCGAGCGCCGCCTCCCTGTGCGCCCTCCACCGGACGCGCGCCGCCGTCACGCGCACCGCGTCCGCGCCCACGCCCGCGATGCGCGCCTGCACGGTGCGCTCGTCGACGAACACCGAGACGCCGCCGATCGCGATCCACTGCGCCCCCGCCTGGACCTCGACGCGCGCCGCGCGCACGACCTCGGCGCGATCCTCGAACAGCGTCACCGCGCGCGCCACGCTCGGGTGCGGCGCGCGGGCGCCTTCGTGGCCGCCGCTCCCGTCGCTCCCTCCGCCCCCGCTGGCGCTCCGCCCAGCCCGGTCCGAACCGCTCGCATCCGTTGCCATGGTGCGCTCGTTTCCTTTGTTATTCCCGACGGTTACCGCCGACGATCTCGTTCTTGGACGAGAGCACCACGCGGTAGGTGAACGCGACGGAGGCCTTGCCGCCCGGCGCGATCGGGACGCGCCAGCGCAGCCCGCCGCGCACCGGCTCGCCGAGCTCCTCCTGGGTGTACGGCTCGGCCTTCGGCTGCGACGAGAGGAGCTTGATCTCGACGTCCTTGTCGTCCGTCACCGGGATGCGGTCGAGGACCTCGATCTCGACGCCCATCCCGAGCGACGAGGAGAGGTCGATGACGACCGCGTGCTCGACGGCGAGCGAGCCGCCGAGCAGGCCGGCGCTCGACTCGTCCACGCGCGCGTTCCTGGCGACCCGGATCCGCTCCTCGACGCCGAGGCCGGCGCGGAGGAGGCCGCCCCGGTCCACGCGGCCGAGCGCGGACTGCGCCGCGAGGGCGCCGTCGACGAAGATGTCGACCGGCCCCGCGAGCAGCGGGGCGTCGAACGGGTTCTCGACGCGCGCCTCGCGGTAGACCTCGGCGGCCTCGCGGGGCGCGGTCACGAACCGGGGCGCGGCGGGGGCGCGCGCGGCGCCCAGCGCGACGCGGTGGAGCCTGCCGTTCGACGGCACGTCGGCGGCGCTCTCGCCGACGTAGAGGTGGTCGAACTGCCCGCGCGAGTCGCGCGGATCCACGGCCCGGGGCGGGGCGCCGAGGTCCGCGATGTCCTGCTCCGCCCGACGCGCGTCGCGCCGCGAGGGCCCGGGCTCGTCGCGCGCGAGCCGGCCGCGCTGTTTGCCCGCGCCGGGGAGGTGCAGCGCGTCGAAGTCGAGCCACTCCTCGACCTGCGCGGGCTCGAGCGCCGGGGCGGCCCCGGCGCCCTCCTGCGCCTGCTCGGGAGCGAGCCATTCCTCCTCGAGGCTGGCCGCGGCCTCGACGCTCGCCGCGGAGCCCAGGGCGCTCCGGGGGACCGGGGGCGCGCTCGCCTGGGGAGCCGGCGGGGGCGGCGCCCCGTGGCCGCCGCCGAACGACGGGAGCGACAGCCCGCGCGACTTGCGCGCCGGCGCGGCGAGCGGAATCGGGGGCGGCGGGGCGAACGCCATCGGCGCGGCGGCCTGCACCGGGGGTGGCGGGGCGGCCGGGCCGGACGGCGCAGGCGCCGCCGGCCTCTTCATCGCCGCGAAGGGCTCCGGGCTGGCCCGGTTCCGCGCGGCCTCGTCGCCGTCCCGCGCGCGCGGGAGCTTTCCAGGCGCCGCGGTGGTCGGCGCGGCCGGCTCGGGGAGGGCCGCGACGAAGCTGTCGAACCCCTCGAACATGGCGTCGAGCCCCTCCGGCGCGGGGCGGTAGCCGCGGCGCGGGGGGCGCTGCGCGCGGCTGAGCCGCAGCGAGGCGAGCTCCGGCAGCCGCGTGTCCTGCACGAGATCGGCGGTGGCGAGCGCGAGGCGCACGTCCTTCCAGTCCTCGCCGGAGGCCTGCGCGACGAGGGCGTCGAGCTGCAAGGCGACCTCGGTCGCGCCGCGCGAGAACCGCGCCGCGTAGGCGGGCCACCAGCGCGCGGCGGACACGGCGTACTCGAGCCGGAGCGCCGGCTCCCCGGCCGCGCCGCCGCGCTCCGGCGCGAGCCGCACGACGACGTCGAGGCGCGCCGGGTCGCGCTCCTCGACCTCGCCGCTCGTGGCCTGGGCGGCGTCGAGCTGGGCGGCCAGGAGATCCTTCCGGGCGCGCTCGAGCTCCGCGTCGCGCGCGGCGGCGCGGGCGTCGAGCGCGGCGAGCTCGTCCGAGAGCAGGCGGCTCACCGCGAGCGCGTCGCGGATGCGGGCCGCCGGGTCGCCCGGCCGGAAGCGCCGCGCGAGCTCCGGATCGAGCGAGACGGCGCCGAGCTGGTCGCGCCAGAGGCGGAGGTGGTCGCGCTCCGCCGACAGGCGCGCGATGGCGAGCTCGAGCTCGCGGAGCTCGGCGGAGAGCGCCGCCCTCGAGACGGGCGCCGGGGGCACGACGAGCCGCGCGCGCACGCCGATCACGTCGCGCGCGGGCCCGGAGGCGGCCGCGCCCGCCGGAGCGCCTCCCGCGGCGTCGATGAGCGCGCGGAAGCTCCCCGGCTCGGCGAGCGGCGTGATCCCCGGCACCGAGATCTCGACGGCCCCCCGGGGGAGCGGCGCCGCGAGCTCGACGCGGCGGGTGACGATCGCCCCGCGCGCGTACACGACGACCCCCTCGATACGGCTGGCGCACTCGATCTTCTCGGCCGTCATCGCTCGTCCCCTCGCCCGCGAACGCCCCGTGAGAGCGCGACGGTACCACGCCGCGCGTGGGCCCGGATAGCGGGCTATCTCCTCGTGTCGAGGAAGCCGAACCCGGGGAGCGCGTCGATGCCGTAGGCGCGCAGCGCGAGCTCGTCGAGCCTGTCGAAGTCGCGCCGCCGGAAGGAGCTCTGGAGATCGCTCATCAGCTCCTCCGTGACGCTCTCCGGCGGGGGCAGGCGGATCCGCCGCAGGTACTGGGCCTGGAAGCGCAGGTAGCCTCCGCGCATCTTGACCGCGTAGGACCACACGAAGAAGAGGGCGACCTTGGAGCCGAGCAGCCCGCCGAGGGCCTCCATGTCCCAGCCCTCCGACGTGATGAAATAGAGATTGTGGTGCGGATAGAACCTGCCCTCGTCATAGACCACCTCGTTGGAGCCGGCGATGTCGGGGACGAGCAGCTTCGGGGCGGTGGTCAGCCCCGGAACCACGCGATCGATGGTGCGGAACCAGCCGGCGCCGCCCCGCCGCGCGATGTAGCGCCTCCTGATCTCGGCCTCGTGCGCGTGCAGGTACCCGGAGAGCCTGGGGTACTCCTCGAGATTGACCACCTTGCCGTCGGATCCGAAGGGATTGATGACGAACCGCCTGGCGTCGCGGATGCGGCCGTCCTCGATATCGTCTCGCATGACGAGCGGCACGAGGCGATCACGCTCGATATCCACCTCTTCGCCGACGATGTAGATCCTGTCGCTCCCGGTGGCGACGCCGATGCCGACGCGCGTCCCGCCGACCTCCTCGATCGGCGCGAACCGCGCCTCGAGCGCGCGCAGGGCCTCGAGGTGCTCTGGCGAGCCGAGCACCCACGGGTCGTCGCCCTCGAACCAGGAAGCGTACTCCGACACGGCGACGCCGGAGCCGCGCTCCGCCGCGCGTCCTTCCGCGCGTCCCTCCGCGTGTCCCTCCGCGTGTCCCTCCGCGTGTCGAAGAGCGGCGGAGGCGGCCTCGCACTCCTCCGGCGAGGCGGTGCGCAGCGTCGCGACAGGGACGCTCCCCGTCTTGCCGGGCGACACGGCGAATATCGACGGGTAGGCGACGACCTCGGACTCGAAAGGAGACGCGCCGCGCAGATCGACGTAGCACCGCACCCGGAACCACCTCGAGAGCAGCCGGCGGAGCGGCGCGCCGTACCGGTTGAGGGTCCACCGGTCGGCGCAGATGAAGGAGAGGACGCCGCCGGGCGCGAGGAGCTCGAGGCCGCGCTCGATGAACGCCACGTAGAGATCGGCGCGGTCGTAGAGCGACCTGTACCGGTGTCGATACTCCTCCTGGAGCTCGGGCGAGAGCTGCTCGATCCTGACATAGGGCGGGTTGCCGACCACCGCGTCGAACCGGCGTCCCTGGCTGGTGAGCAGGAAGTCGCCGTGGGCGATCCAGGCCTCGGAGAGGCGCGTCGCGTCGCCGTGCGGCAGCCCGAGCCGCGCGAGGGCGCCGGCGACCGCGAGGCGCGCGCGGTCGACGTGGTCTCGCTCGACGTCGTACGAGCGGATCGCCGGCTCGATATCGAGGAGGTCGCGATCGTGGCGGCGCGCCGACTGGATCAGCCGCTCGGCGGCGGGGACCAGGAACGCGCCGTGGCCGCAGGCTGGCTCGAGCAGCGACAGCGACGCGAGATCCCGGTCCGCGGTGTAGCCCGCGAGATCGAGGATGAGATTCACGACGTGGGGTTTGGTCAGCACCACGCCGTGGGCCTCGCCCGACGAGCGCTCGCCGTAATCGTAGGCGCTCTGCGGGAGCATGACCGTCAGATCGAGGGCTGTCTGCATGGGCGCCGCGAGCATGGTAGCCGCGATCGGCGCGCGCGGGCGACGCTCCACGGCCGGGCTCGCCGCGCGGTCGCGGCGCGCTCGCGACGCTTGAGGCCGCGGCCGGCCGCCTCGCGCCGGGCCTCTTCCCCGCTCGCGTGCCGCCGTTGAGGCGCTTTCTGCGCCTGCTTCCGCGTCTGCGTCTGCGTCTGCTTCCGCTTCCGCGCTCGGGGCGAGGCGCGGATCGCGTTTCAGGAGGCGTCGCCATCGAATAGGGTAGAGTCGCCACATGGCCTTCCCCGTGTCTGTCCGTCCAGCCAATCGCATCGCGGCGAGCGTCGCCTGCGGAGGCGCCGTGCAACCGCCGGCCGCCGGCCCGGACGCTCGGTCGAGCGAGGGGGGCGCGTGATCCTCGGCATCGGCATCGACGTCTGCGGCATCGGACGCATGGAGGAGGCGCTCGCGCGGTGGGGGGAGCGGTTCTGGGAGCGGGTGCTGTCCGAGCCGGAGCGCCGCTCGCTCGCGCACCGCGTGGACCGGGCGACGGCGCTCGCGGGCCGCTTCGCCGCGAAGGAGGCCGTGGTGAAGGCGATGGCCGGCGCGCCCGGCGTCAGCTGGCACCACCTGGAGGTGCGCGGCGCGCCGCGCATGCCGCCGACGATGGCGCTCCACGGCCCGGCGCGCGCGCTCGCCGAGCGCATGGGCGTCCAGCGGGTCCACCTGTCGATCACGCATGATGCAGGCGTGGCGGCGGCGGTGGCTATCCTGGAAGGGGACGGCGAGAGCCGATCCCCGACCGTGGAGGACGAGGACGGCGAGAGCCGATCTCGGAGCGAAGAGGACGAGGACGGCGAGAGCCGATCCAGCCTGGACGAAGGGAAAGAGCGCTCGTGATTCCGGTCCTATCGCGCGCGCAGATGCGCGCCTTCGACAAACACGCGATCCACCAGTGCCACGTCCCCGGCGTCGTCCTCATGGAGAACGCCGGCCGCGGCGCCGCCGACGTGATCTCGGCGATCATCGAGGGGCGCAGCGCCGGGCAGCCCGGCGACGCCGCGCACCGCGCGCCGCACCCGCTCGCGTCCGGCCTCTCGCCCGCGCGGGCGTTCTGGCCGGCCACGTTGCCCTCCGGGGCGGGGCTCCGGGGCCGCCCCGGGAGCGTCCCGCCGCCGCCGAACGGCCGCCGCGACGCCGAGGAGGCCCGCGCCGCGCGCATCCGATCGTTCCCGGTCCGGCACGTCCCGAGCCCGGGGCAGCCCGCGACGTACCCCCTCCACGCCCGCGTCGTCGTCGTCTGCGGGGCCGGCAACAACGGCGGCGACGGCTTCGTCGTGGCGCGCCACCTCCTCGCCCGCGGCGCGGAGGTCCAGGTCTTCCTGGCCGCCCGGTCCGAGAAGGTCACCGGCGACAGCCGCATCAACCACGACGCGTACGTGGATCTCGGCGGCGCGCTGACCGAGCTCCCCCCGGGCGCGTCCCTCGCCCCGCTCGAGGTCGCGCTCGCGGAGGCCGACCTCCTCGTCGACGCGATCTTCGGCACGGGCCTCGACCGCCCCATCGAGGGCCACCTCGCCGACGTCATCGGCGTCCTCAACACGGCGACCTGCCTCTGCATCGCGCTCGACGTGCCCTCGGGCCTCGACGCCGACAGCGGCGCGCCGCTCGGCGCCGCGGTGCAGGCCGACGAGACGGTCACCTTCGGCCACCTCAAGATCGGCCTGCTCACGCCCGAGGGCGCGCGGCTCGCGGGCAACGTGCACGTCGTCGATCTCGGGGTCCCGGACCGGCCGATCCTCGCCCAGGTGGGCCACGTCGCGGAGGTCCTCCGCAAGGAGACGATCGGCTCGTCGCTGCGCCCGCGCGAGGCGAGCGTCTACAAGCACCAGGCGGGCAACGTGCTCGTCATCGCCGGCTCGCCGGGCAAGCTCGGCGCCGCGCTGCTGACCGCGCGCGCGGCGATGCGGACGGGCGCGGGCCTCGTGACGATCTGCACCTGGGCCGACACCGCGCGCGCGATGGAGTCGCGCGTCGTGGAGCTGATGACGACCTCGATCGATCCGGCCCGCATCGCGGCGTCGCTCGACGGCGCGCTCGCCGGGCGGCGGGCGGTCGCCATCGGCCCGGGCCTCGGCCTCGACGAGCGGGCGCGGGCCGCGGTGGATCACGTCGTGCTCGGCTGGGACGGCCTGAAGGTCGTCGACGCGGACGCCCTGACGCACTTCGTGGGTCGCCCGGAGGCGCTCGCGACCGCGCGCGGGAGCCTCATCATGACGCCGCACTCCGGCGAGCTCGGGCGGCTCCTCGGCCGGAGCGCGCGGGCCGTCGAGGAGGACCGCTTCGGCGCCGTGCGCGAGGCCGTGGCGCTCACCCGGGCGATCGTCGTGCTCAAGGGGGCGCGCACGATCATCGCGCTCCCGGACGGCCGCATGTTCATCTGCATGGCGGGCAACCCCGCGCTCGCCACCGCCGGCTCGGGCGACGTCCTGACCGGGATGATCGCGGCCCTCCTGTGCTCGATGGATCCCACCGCCGCGGCGAGCGCCGGGGTGCTGATCCACGCGCTCGCCGGTGATGTGTGGCGCGCGCAGACGGGCAGCGATCGGGGGTTGCTGGCGGGCGAGATCGCCGAGCTGGTCCCGGGCCTGATCGCCGCGCTGGCCGCCGGGAGCGACCCGCTCTCGACGTGACGCGAGCGCCTGCTCCGCCGGACGCCCCGCCCGGCGCCCGCTCGGCTGGACGCCTCGCCCGGCGCTCGCGCGGGTGGGGCCGCCGGGCCGGGCGCGCCGCGGGGTGGCTCGCCACCCTGGCGCGCCCGCTCTCCCTGCTGTCGATTTGACACGCGCCCGCGTGTCTCCGCCCGCGCCATTCAGCGTGTTTCGCGGCCTTCGCGAGGTCCGCGCGGTGGCACCTGCCTTGCCAGTGCCGGTGACGCAGGAGGTCCCGCCATGCTCGTCCACGCCGCACATGCCCCCACCCGGTCCTCGAACCCAGCGCCGCCGCCCGGCGCGACGCGCGCGCTCGGGCGCGGGCCGTCCTTCGGTGTGGCGCGCGCGGCGCGGACGGCGCCGGGAGAGGGCTCGCGGGGAGCGGTCGACGAGCTGCTCCGGGGCCTTGTCGAAATGACACCGGAGCTCTTCGGCCGCGCGCTGCGGCTCTCCCGGACGCCCGCGACGGCCGAGGACCTCGTGCAGGACACGGTGGAGCGCGCGCTCCGGTTCGCGGGGAGCTACGAGCCCGGGACCAACCTGCGGGCGTGGGTGCACCAGATCCTCTTCAGCGTCTTCATCACCCGCTGCCGGCGCAGCCGTCGCGAGCGCAACGCCCTCGACGTGCTCGCGACCGACCCGTGCGCGTGGACGGCGCCGGAGCGCTGCGCCGACATGCACGCGCTCTCGCCCGGCGTGCGGCGCGCGCTCGCGACGCTCCCGCCGACCTTCCGTGACACCCTGGTGCTCGTGGACCTCGAGGAGATGTCTTACAAGGACGCAGCGACGCGGCTGGGCGTCCCGGTCGGCACCGTCATGAGCCGCCTGCACCGCGGCCGGAAGCTGCTCGCCGAGGTGCTGCGCGGCGAAGCGCCGGACGGCAAGGCCGAGGCGAGCAGCGACGTGAAGGCCGCGGCGGCATGAGCGATCGCGGCGCCGCGCCCGCGCGCTGCGCCTGCTTGCCGCGGTGATCCGCGCCCCCTACCATCGTCGTGCCACCGAGGAAGCGTTCCTCGCCAGGAGGCACCATGGCAACGACCGCGAGAGAGCCTCACGTCGTGATCGTCGGCGGAGGGTTCGGCGGCCTGAACGCGGCAAAGGCGCTCCGCGACGCGCCCGTCCGGGTCACCCTCGTCGACAGGACCAATCACCACCTGTTCCAGCCGCTGCTCTATCAGGTGGCGACGGCCAGCCTCTCGCCGGCCGACATCGCGGTCCCGATCCGATCGGTCCTGTCGCGCCAGCGCAACGTCCGGGTCCTGCTCGGCGAGGTGACGGGCGTGGACCTCGCCGGGCGGCGCGTCACCGTCGACGGCGACCCGCTCGACTACGACTTCCTGATCCTCGCGGTCGGCGCGACGAACAACTACTTTGGCCACGAGGAGTGGGCCCGGTTCGCGCCTGCGCTCAAGAACCTCGACGAGGCGCTCACCATCCGCGAGCGCATGCTGCTCGCCTTCGAGGCCGCCGAGCGCGAGGAGGACCCCGCGGCGCGGCGGCGGCTGCTCACGTTCGTCGTCATCGGCGGCGGCGCCACGGGCGTCGAGATGGCCGGCGCCTTCGCCGAGCTCGCGCGGTACATCCTCGCGCGCGACTTCCGCTCCCTCGACCCTTCGCTCTCGCGGGTGCTGCTCGTCGAGATCGGCGCCCGCATCCTCCAGGCCTTCCCGGAGGGCCTCTCGGCGAGCGCCGAGGAGCAGCTCACGTCCCTCGGGGTCGAGGTCATCAAGGGGCGCCGCTTCCGCAGCATCGACGAGTACGGCGTGCAGTTCGAGGACGGCGAGCGCCTCCCCGCCGCGACCGTCATCTGGGCCGCGGGGGTCCGCGGCACCCCGCTCGCGCGCGCGCTCGGCGTCGAGCTCGATCGCGTCGGCCGCGTGAAGGTCGGGCCGGACTGCTCCCTCCCCGGGCACCCGAACGTCTTCGCGATCGGCGACATGGCCACGCTCCGCGACCGCAACGGCGTCGACGTGCCCGGCCTCAGCCCGGCCGCGATCCAGGAGGGGCGCTTCGTCGCGCGCTGCATCCTCGATGATCTCGAGGGCCGCCCGCGCGGGCAGTTCGCCTACCTCGACAAGGGGACGATGGCGACCATCGGCCGCTCGCGCGCCATCGCGAAGGTCGGGCGCCTGCAGATGTCGGGCACGCTCGCGTGGCTCGCCTGGCTGGCCGTCCACGTGCTGTTCCTTATCGGCTTCAGGAACCGCTTCACCGTCGTCTTCGCGTGGATGTGGCAGTACATCACCTTCAAGCGCGGCGCCCGCCTCATCACCGGCCATACCTCGCCGGTGCTCCTGGCGGCGCCCGTGCCTTCGGTGCGTCGCCCGTCGCCCGCGAGCCCGGTCGCGGAGGCGGTCTCCGGCGGCCCCTGAGCGCGCCCTTCCCCCCGCTCGCTTGACGCGCGCCCTCCACCATGGCGGATACGCGTCCAGTGAAGGCACGCAGAGCCCAGACCCCCGCGCGATCGGCGGCCGCCGAGCCGCCGTCCCCACCCCCGCCCCCGGCGAGCGAGCCTGGCGGGGACGACCCGGCGTTCGACGACGCGTCGGATCTCACGCCGGTCGTCGCCTCCAACCTGAAGCGGTTCCGGGCCGAGCGGGGCCTGTCGCTCGAGCGCCTGGCGAAGGCGTCCGGGGTGAGCCGGGCGATGCTGGGGCAGATCGAGCTGGGCCAGAGCACGCCGACCATCAACGTCCTCTGGAAGATCGCGCGCGCCCTCGGGGTCCCCTTCTCGGCGCTGATGAGCCAGGCGACCTCGCCCGTCACGACCGTCATGCAGGCCTCGCACGCGCGCATCCTGCGGTCTCGCAACGGCGACTTCTCTTCCCGGGCGCTCTTCCCGATGGACCGGCCGCGCAACGTGGAGTTCTACGAGCTCCGCCTCGCGCCGCGCTCGGTCGAGCACGCCGACGCGCACGCCCCGGGCACCGCGGAGAACCTGATCGTCACCGAGGGCTCGGTGGAGATCACCGTGGCCGGCGAGCGGCGCCTGCTCGAGACCGGCGACGCCATCCTGTTCGAGGCCGACAGCCCGCACAGCTACCGCAACCCGGGCAGCGCCGAGGCCGTCATGTACCTCGTCATGACCTACGGTTCGCGCGGGTAGCCCCGCCCCATTTCCGGTCCTCGCCAGCCTCGTGTCCCTCCGGTATCCAAGACATGTCCTCCGTTATTTTGGCAGATCTCCCTTGCGCCCTCTGCTTTAGCGTGAGATATGTCCGTTATAGCGGCGGCCACCCGCTGCTAGACGCAAGGAGGCGGAGCGATGCGGATCACCTGGATTGGTGGGTTGGATCGCAACCAGGCTCAGCTGGAGCGGATGGCGCTGCAGGCGGGGCACCATCTGGAGTTTCACACGGGCAACACGGGCGGCCGCGGGGCGGCGGAGCTGCGGGCGGCCATCGAGCGGGCCGATCTCGTGATCGTGCTGACCGACGTGAACAGCCACGGCGGCGTGCTCCTCGCCAAGAAGCTCTGCCAGAAGCTCGGCCGCGCGGCGTTCATGGCCCGGCGCATCGGCGCCTCGCGCTTCCAGCAGCTGCTCGACGCGCTCGCGCAGCGGGAAGCGCGTTATCTCGCGACTGGCTAAGGGAGTAGGAACGATCGATGCGACGCTTGATGACGATGCTTTGTTGTGTGCTGGCGCTGGCGCTCTCGGCGTGCTCGAAGGGCGACGCGGCCGGCGCCTCGAAGTCGGGGTCGGTGCAGATACTGAACGTCTCGTACGACCCCACGCGCGAGCTCTATGAAGAGGTGAACGCCGCCTTCGCGAAGCGCTGGAAGGAGCAGAGCGGACAGGACGTCACCGTCAAGCAATCGCACGGCGGCTCGGGCAAGCAGGCCCGGTCGGTGATCGACGGGCTCGAGGCGGACGTGGTCACGCTCGCGCTCGCCTACGACGTCGATGCGGTCGTGTCCGCCGGGCTGATCAAGGAGGGATGGCAGGCGCGCCGCAAGGACAACAGCGCTCCTTACACGTCGACCATCGTCTTCCTGGTGCGCAAGGGCAACCCCAAGGGCATCAAGGACTGGGACGATCTCGTGAAGGAGGGCGTGGCGGTCATCACCCCGAACCCGAAGACCTCCGGCGGGGCGCGGTGGAACTACCTCGCTGCGTGGGGGTACGAGCTGAAGCGAGCGGGCGGCGACGAGGCGAAGGCGAAGGATTTTGTCGGCCGCCTCTTCAAGAACGTGCCCGTCCTCGACACGGGGGCGCGCGGCTCGACCACGACGTTCGTCGAGCGTGGGCTCGGCGACGTGCTGATCGCCTGGGAGAACGAGGCGCTGCTCGCGGTGAAGCAGAGCGGTAAGGACAAGTTCGAGGTGATCGTGCCGTCGATCAGCATCCTCGCCGAGCCGCCTGTCGCGGTGGTCGACAAGGTGGTCGACAGGCGCGGGACGAGGGCGGCGGCGGAGGCGTACCTCGCCTTCCTCTCCACGGAGGACGGCCAGCGCATCGCGGTGAAGCACTTCTACCGCCCGCGCAACCCGGCGATCCTCGCGGCGGCCGAGTCGGAGGGTGTCTTCCAGAAGGTCGCGCTCTTCTCGATTGACGAGGTGTTCGGGGGGTGGCAAAAAGCCCAGAAGGCGCACTTCTCCGACGGCGGCGTCTTCGACCAGATCTACCAGGCCGGTAAGTAAGTAGACTTCGTGGCTCTCCTCTGGCGGCGACAGAGCGTTCTGCCCGGCTTCGGGCTGGCGATGGGGATTACGGTAACGTACCTGTCGCTGCTGGTGCTCGTCCCGCTGTCGATGATCTTCCTCAAGACGGCGACGCTCCAGCCCGCCGAGATCTGGGCGGTGGTGACCTCGCCGCGCGCCATCGCCTCGTTGAAGATGAGCTTTGCCGCGTCGCTCATCGCGGCGGGCATCAACGCGGTCTTCGGCGTCCTCGTGGCGTGGGTGCTCGTCCGTTACAGCTTCCCGGGCAAGTCGATCGTCGACGCGCTCGTCGACCTGCCCTTCGCGCTCCCGACGGCGGTCGGCGGCATCGCGCTCACGGCCATCTATGCGCAGCAGGGGTGGGTCGGTCGGTTCCTGTACCCGCTCGGGATCCAGAGCGCGTTCAGCCGCCTGGGCGTCGTCATCGCGCTCACCTTCGTGGGGCTCCCGTTCGTCGTGCGGACCGTCCAGCCGGTGATGGAAGAGCTCGAGGTCGACCAGGAAGAGGCGGCGGCGTCGCTCGGCGCGGGCCGCTTCGAGATCTTCCGTCGCATCCTCCTGCCCGCGCTCTGGCCATCGATCCTCACCGGGTTCGCGATGTCGTTCGCGAGGGCGTTCGGCGAGTACGGGTCGGTCGTGTTCATCTCCGGGAACATGCCCCTCAAGACGGAGATCACGCCGCTCGTCATCATGACCAAGCTCGAGCAGTACGACTACGCGGGCGCGACGGCGCTCGCGATGGTGATGCTTCTCTGCTCCTTCGTGCTCCTCTTCCTGATCAACCGACTCCAGTCCTGGAGCGGCGCGCGCGTGTCGTCGCGGAGCCCTGTCGAGGCGCCTAAGCCCGCGTCCGATCGGCCCGCGGGGGCCACGCCCGGGGTCGCGTCGTAGTGGCTGGCGCGGCCGGCAAGCTGCGGGTCAGGTCGCGCGGGGCGGTGCGCGGCGCGACGTCCGAGCCCCCGCTGGTGCGTTGGGCGCTCACGGCGGCGGCGCTCGCGTTCCTCGGGTTCTTCCTCTTCCTGCCGGTCGTGGCGGTGTTCATCGAGGCGTTGAAGGACGGCCTCGGGGGGTACTGGCGGGCGATCACCGCGCCGGACGCCATCGCCGCCATCGAGCTGACGCTCACGACAGCGGTCATCGCCGTGCCGCTCAACCTCGTCTTCGGCGTGGCCGCGGCCTGGGCGATCGCGCGCTTCGAGTTCACGGGAAAGAGCCTGCTCGTCACGCTCATCGATCTGCCGTTCGCGGTCTCGCCGGTGATCTCCGGCATGATCTTCGTCCTGCTCTTCGGGGCGCAAGGGGTGTTCGGCCCCTGGCTCATCGAGCACGACCTCCGGGTCATCTTCGACCGTCCGGGGATCATCCTCGCGACGACGTTCGTGACGTTCCCGTTCGTCGCGCGCGAGCTCATCCCTTTCCTGGAGAGCCAGGGGGCCGACGAGGAGCACGCGGCGCTGTCGCTCGGCGCGAGCGGGTGGAGCATGTTCTTCCGCATCACCCTCCCCAACGCGAAGTGGGGCCTGCTCTACGGCGTGGTGCTCTGCAACGCGCGGGCGATGGGCGAGTTCGGCGCGGTGTCGGTCGTCTCGGGGCACATCCGGGGGCAGACCAACACCATGCCGCTGCACGTCGAGGTGCTCTACAACGAGTTCCACTTCTCGGCGGCGTTCGCGGTCGCCTCGTTGCTCGTCCTGCTCGCGCTCCTGACGCTCGTGGCGAAGCGCCTTATCGAGTCCCGGGCGGAGCGAGACGCCGCTCCGGCGATCGACCCGGCGGCGAAGGCCGGCGCGGGGTGACGCGCGCGCTCGCGGGGTGACGCGCGCGCGGGACGGAGTGTGCGACGGAGAAGGCCGCTGGAGGACTCGGTACGAGCGGCACGAGAGGGAGCGCCGGGGACACGGCGCTTCCCTGGAATCGCCGTTGCGCGGGAGGACGGATGGCGCGCGGAGAACAGCAGATCTCGACGCTTCGACGCGGGTGAGCGCCGCGGGAGGGGCGCTGTCGGGTCGCGCCCAACTTGCGATTGGCCCCAGGCGCTCCAGGTTCGAGGGAGGGGTCACCATGCGGTTCTTCGAAGCGGTTGGGCGTGTGATCGGGGGAGCGCTGTCTCCCATCGCCGTGGGGGGCAGCTTCATCCGGAGAGCGAGGCTGTTCCATCCCGACGGCGTGGTCTACTGCGCGGGGGTGAAGGCGCTCGCGGTGGAGGGCGAGGTCGGCGCGCTGGCGCAGCGGCTGGCGGGGCCGGCGCTCGTGCGGCTCTCGGGCGCGATGTGGCGGTGGCGTGGCGGCAAGGGCGAGCGCCGTCCGGACGTGCTGGGGGTCGCGGTGCGCTTCCGGACCAGCGAAGAGGTGACGCCGGCCGCGAGCACCGGCGATCAGGACCTCATTTTCGTGAGCGCGCGCCGACTCTTGCTGCTCCCGTTCGCCCTGTTCACGACGAAGAGGCACGACTTCCTGGACAACGACTACTACGCGCTGGCGCGGTTCGACGTGGCCGGCTTCGGTCGCGCGGAGTTCCGCCTGGTGCCGCTGCGCGCGGCGGTGGTGAAAGGCAACCGCGTGGAGAAGCTGGAGCGCGCCGCTGCGGCGGGGCTCGCGCTGCTGCGCCTCGAGGTGAGGCGAGGGGGCTCGCGCGCGCGGTGGATGGCAGTGGCCGATATGGAGCTGTACGAGCCGGTGGACATCGACCAGCGCGCCCTCCGCTTCAACCCGTTCCAGACGGGGAAGGGGATCGTGCCGCGCGGGCTGCTCCAGGCGACGCGGCGGGCGGTCTACACGGCCAGCTACATCGGGCGAGCCCTGGGGGCGCGGGAGAGGGGGCCGCGCGCGGGAAGGGCACGGCGCGGCGGGCGCGAACAGTAGGCAGCGCGGGTGTTCTGGAGGGCTGCGGCGGGGACGCGCCGGAGCCCCCTCCGCCGGCTCCGGGATCGGGACGGAGGGAGCTGGAAGCCGGAACGACGCCAGAACGACGACAGAACGACGACAGAACGACGACAGAACGACGACAGAACGAGCGCGGCGGAGCGCGCGGCTGAAGCGGCTGATGGGGCGGCTCGGCCGCGTGAATGTAGACGGCGGTCTCAAAGGCGTTGACAGCCGGGCAGAGATGAGGCATGACCTCCCGCCGCTTCGAACAGTCGGTGAGGTAGCCAAGTGGTTAGGCAACGGTTTGCAAAACCGTTATACGCGGGTTCGAATCCCGTCCTCACCTCCGCAACGACGACAGTCCGGCCTGTGTGATGCCCAGGCGTTGACCTGGATGCCGCTGCCGCAAGAGGCGGGCGCGGAGCGCCGGTGCGGCTGCCTGGCGGTCGCCAGCGCGACGGTGTCGCCGAGGTGAGCCGGAGCGATACGGCCGTCGCCGCGGCGCTGGCGCCCTCGCCTCAGCGAGGATCGAACCAGGTATAGCCGTAGTCGAAGCAGAGCTCCTCGCCCGCCTGGATGTCGCGGAGCGCGATGGCAGCCATCGAGTCCGGCACCGGACCGTCATCCATCTCGACGTTGGGTGTCGTCGAGTGGTTGTAGAGCGCGAGCAACCCCCACGCATACGCCTTCTCCCGCCCGGGATCCTCTCCCCACGTGAACACGTGATGGAGCGCCTGGCAGCCGCGGTGCTCCTCGGTCTTCAGATCCGAGGCCGGGAAGCAGCTGACAGCGGCCCACTCGACGACGGCGCCCTTCGGCAGGAACCGGCGAGCGAAGACGCCCCGGCCCTTCCCGGGGATGCGGCGCCACACGACGTTCGGATGGAACTGGTTCTCGGCGATGAGGGCGTCGATTTCCTGGTCGATCATGGCGGGGCGCCGCCGACGCTATCACGCCCCACCATCGTGGGACATCGCCACGCCCATCAGGGGGCGCTGCTCCACCTGCCGTCGGGACATCACGCTCGACCGCAGCGGTGAGGCGCGTGGGTGTTCCGCGAGCGCGGCGGTGGTCGAGTGCCTATCGGCAGCGCGGCCCATCACGATCGAAGGGCCCGGCCGCTGGCTCCAGGACAGCGTGCCTCGCATGACGTTCGTCGCGATCGGCCGGTGCCGGACCGGGCCGCGATCGGGCAGGGATCCTGGACCTCTTCAAGATGCAGTGATCGTCGCGAGGCGACCCGGCTCCTTCGGCGCCCCGCGCCGCGGCCTCCAGCTCGGGCTGGCCGGGCCCGCGGCGCCCTGGTGATCCCCGCGGCGCGACGGCGGCCCCACGCGGCGCCGGCGCGCGCTATGTTCCGGCCCGCCCGCATGAAGTGGTCGCCCATCCTCGCCGCCCTGCTCCTGCTCGCGGCCGCGTGCAAGAGGCCCGACCCCGTCGAGGAGGCGGTCGCGCTCTCGCCGCAGGCCGCGAAGGGCAAGGCCATGTTCTCCACCCTCTGCGCGGCGTGCCACGCCCCCAGCGCCAAGCTGGTCGGCCCTCCGCTCAGCGAGATCGCAGGGCTTTACAGGACCGATCCCGCGGGCATCGTCCGCTGGGCCGTGACCCCGGGGCGAAAGCGCACCGACGTCCCCCCGATGCCCAGCTTCCGCGGCGTCCGGGAGTCGGATCTCGCCGACATCGCGCAGTACATCATCGAGGCCGGCACCGCGGCCGGAAAGCAAGGTCCATGATCTATTCGTTCGTCCTCGTCGCGCACTCGTGGCTGCGCTGGGTCGTCCTGCTGCTCGGGCTCCTGGCGCTCGCGCGGTCGGTCCGCGGCTGGGCCCAGCGGGGGCCGTGGACGGCGGCGGATCGCAAGGTCGGCGCGGCGTTCGTCGGCTCGCTCAACGCCCAGTTCGTCCTCGGCGTCCTGCTCTACACCGCGCTCAGCCCGCTCAGGCCCACGTCGCTGGCCGCGCTGAAGGCCGCCATGCCCATCGCGGCGCTGCGCTTCTTCGTCGTCGAGCACATCGTCGCCATGCTTGTGGCGGTGGCGGTCGCCCACGTCGCCTGGGCCCGGGCGAAGCGAGCCCCGGACCCCACCGCGCAGCACCGGCGCCTGGCGATCGGCGTCCTCATCACGCTGCTCGTCATCCTCGCCGTCATCCCGTGGCCCTTCATGACGTACGGCCGCCCGCTCTTCCGGCTGCCCTGAGAGGCCGTCCGCCGTCGCCCGCGCATCCCCGGAGCAGCAGCCCGGGGCGCCGGCTCACGCCACGTCCTCCCGGCTCATCCGGAGCAGCCACAGCGGGGCCAGCGCCTGCGACAGGCTCCGCACCAGCGACGACTCGGCATATCCCATCACGTAGTCCTCGATCTCGATCGGCGCGGTCGCGCCCGGGCGGCGCGGCGGGTCGAACCGGACCCGCCGCACCACCGGAAGGAGCTCGGCCGGGTTCTGCGGGAGCGCGCGCCCGAGCCGCGCCGCCTCGTCGAACGCCGCCTGCCGCTCGAGGTGCTCCCGGACCGCGCCCGCCGGCGAGAGGCCCGGCCGGGCCGGCAGGACGCGCACCCGCACCACCTCGGGGCCGCGCGAGAGCGACGTCCAGACGTGGGCGCCCGTCTCGAGCTCGAAGAAGTCCATCACGCACAGGCCCACGACGCTCAGGACGAGGAGCTCCGCCCCGCGCCCGGGGGCGGCGAGCATCGCCTCGAGCCCCGCCGCCCCGCGGCCCTGCTCGACAACGCGGGCGCGCCCGTCACCGTCGGACGCGCTGCCGAGGGGCGCGCACGCCCACCCCTCCACCTCGCCCCCTGCCTCGCCGTAGGCGCGCGCGAGCGCCTCGAAGAGCCCCTCCTCGGGCTCGTCGCGCCCGCCGGCCGGCCGCTCGTCGAAGCGCGCCGCGCGGAGCAGCTCGATGAGGACCGCGTGCTGGCCCGGCTCGTCCACCTTGCGGAGCGCGCGCCGGAGCGCGTGGCCCTCCGCGATGCACTCCAGGACCTCCTGCTTCGCCGGCCGGCGCAGCGGGCCCGGCAGCTGGCGCCGGTGGAACAGGCGCACCCGGGAGCGGCTCCACTCGTCCTCGACCGTCACGTAGCCGAACCGCCGCACCTCCAGGTCGAGGTGCTGCTGCTCGTCGTCGTCGCCGCTCCGCCGCCGGACGAGGTCGATCCGCTCGCGGAACGCCTGGATCGCGCCGCGCATGGCGTCGAGGTTGTAGACCGCCTCCGCGTGCCCGTGCGCCTCGGGCCCCTCGGCGGCGGTCCGGCCGTGCTCCGCGAGGTGGTAGCGGATCCGCTCGGAGAGGCGCGCGAGGCCGTCGCTCCGATCGAGCGCGTCGACGAACTCGAGCAGCGGCGAGAGCTCCGCCGTGAGCGCGCCGAGCGGCCTCGCCATGAGCGGCGCGAGGGCCCACGCCGCGGCCGCGGGCTCGGCCTCCGCGAGCGCCTCGCGGTGCAGCGCAAACGCGGGTGACGCGAGTGACCCGGGTGACGCGGGCGACCCGCGGGGCGCGGCGCCGTCGCCCGCCGCGGCGGCGCCGTCGCCGCGCGCGGTCGTGAAGATGCGGATCACCTGCATCGCGGCGGGCGCGCCGCGGGTGAGCGCGTCGCTCAGCAGCGATCCGATCTCGTCCTCGATGAACCGCTTCACCGAGCGGGCGCCGTCCTCGGCCACGAACGCCTCGCGCGCGATCCGCTCGGCCACGCCGGCGCCCCGGCGCACGAAGACGCTCCGCTCGGCGAGGCCGCGCCGGCCGAGCAGCCGATCGAGCTCCTTCTCGGCCACCCGCACCGCCACCTCGGGCGTCAGCGGCCGGAACGGCACGACGCGATCGATCCGGTTGAACAGCTCCGGCGGGAAGAAATCGCGCACCGCCCGCGCGACCTCCTGGGCCGACTCCTCCGCGATCGCGAGCGCCCGCGCCTCCGAGAGCCCCGCGCCGCCGAAGCCGACCAGCGCCCGCGACCGCGCGCCCAGGTTGGACGTCATCACCACGACCGCGTGGTGGAAGTGCGCGGGCCTCGCCGCGGCGTCCGTGAGCCGCCCGTCCTCGAAGAGCTGGAGCAAGAGGCCGTGCACCGACGGGTGCGCCTTCTCGATCTCGTCGAGCAGCACCAGCGAGAACGGCTGCTCCCGCACCCGCTGCGTCAGGAGCCCGTCGGGCGCGTAGCGATCGCCGACGAGCCGCGCCGGCGCGTCCGGGCCGCTCTGCTCGCTCATGTCGAAGCGGAGCAGGCGCGACGCGCTGCCGTAGATGAGCTCCGCCATGCACCTGGCGAGCTCGGTCTTGCCGGTCCCCGTCGGCCCGGTGAAGAGGTACACGCCGTACGGGCGCCGCGGATCCACGAGGCCCGCCTTGATGCGCGCAACGAGGTCCGCCGCCGCGCGCACGGCCTCCGGCTGGCCGATCACCCGCCGGCCGAGCTCCTCCTCCAGCGCGCCGGCGTCGAGCGGCTCGTCGCCACCGAGGAGGAGCCGCGGTACGCCTGTCTTCTGCGACAGGAGCCGCAGCACGTCCTGCGAGCCGATCGGCCGCGGCGCGTGGCCGCGCGCCGGCCCCGGCTCCCCGGAGGGCGAGGGCGTCGCGCCCGCGCGGACGACCTCGCGCAAGAGGTCGATGGCCTTGCCCGGCAGCGCCTGCGACGAGAGGAGCGAGCCGCCGAGGTCGAGGATCGTCCGCAGCACGTACGGGCTCACGCGGGCGGCGTGGCGTTGCTCGAGCGCGCGGACCTCCCGCACCATGAGGCGGAACGTCTCGGAGGGCGTCGCCTCGGGGAGGAAGAGGGGCGTGAACAGGGCCGCGAACGACGGGGACTCCTGCTCGAGGAGGCGGAACGCCTCGGGGGAACACTCGCCGACCATCACGATCTCGCGGCGGGAGAGCGGGCCGCGGAAGAAGTCGGCGAGCGAGCGCTCGCTCTCGCGCGACCTGCCGATCCGGCCGAAGTGGTGGAGGTCGTCGATGACGAGGATCGCGCCGCGGCTGCGCGCGTCCTCGACGAGCTCGACGCACCGCTTCTCCCAGTCGCCGAGGTGGCTCATCCCGGCGATGAGCCTGCGGCCGCTCACGGCGAAAACGTCGCGGACGCGGTCGAGGTTCTTGTGCGCGCCGTACCCGTCGGCCGCGAGGAGATCGAGCACCGCCCGGTGGATCAAGGTCGTCTTGCCGCACCCCGGCGGGCCGACGACGACGACGGGCTGCGCCCTGCCCGCGCCGAGCAGCAAGGCGAGCTGCTCGCGCTGCGGCGATCGCGGTACGCCTGCGTCGAGGTTGCCCTGGGCCGCGCGCTGCGTGAGGCTCACGCCGAGGCTCGGCAGGACCTTGAGGCCCCGGCGCTTCTTCCAGCGGAACGCCGGATCGGCGCCGGTGTCGTCGTCGCCCGGGCGCTCCGGCAGGTCCGCGAGCGCCGAGCGCGGGGCGCACGAGAACGACAGCGCCGTGATGCGCTCCTTGCCCCGGCTCCAGAGCCGCGCGATCTCGTCGTCGTCGAGCGCGGCCCACGCGACCTGGAACAGCGCGCGGAGCTGCTCGTCCAGCGGGAGGTCCTCGCGGATCGGCGCGGCCTCGCCCTGGCGGACGGGGTGGTAGGCGAAGACGACGCGCTCGTGCTCCGAGGCCCAGCGCGGCTCGAGCACGACGGGGCAGAGCCCGCTCACCTTGCGCCGCTCGGCGGCGCCGGAGAGCGTGAGCTCGAGGCGCACCTTCTCGAGCCGGATGCCGCGGGGGAACTCGAGGCGCGCGAGCTCGGCCGCGCGCGCCTTCTCGAAGACGGGCCTGAGCTCCTCGGTGAGCAGGCGCCGGACGCGCTCCGCGTGCCGCCCCTCCCGCGAGCGCGTGCTCGGGCCGAGGCCGAGCGTCACGCACTCGACGTTCGTTGTCCGCCGTTCGAAGAGCGGGATCGTGAAGTGCACGGCCTCAGGGTAGTGGCTCTGCCAGGTCAGGCGTCGGGCAAATCATCCAGCGCCGGGCCGTCCCCGCCCGCGCTGAAGTACTCGCTCCGATCCAGCCCGCTCCCCTCGTCCTCGAACAGGAGCAGGTGCGTCAGCGCGACCTCGTCGAGCCGCTCCCAGTACCACGCCGGATCCATCGCGAGCCGCGCCCTGCGCCCCGCGATCAGCGCCGCGCCCTCGACCTCGTCGAGCTCGCGCGCGGCCGCCCCGCGCCGCCGCGCCGCGGCCGAGCCCGCGGGCGGCGGGGCGAGCGACCTGTGCTCCCACTGGTCCTCGGCGATGTCGGCCGCGTGCGCGACGAAGTGCACGAACACGTGCAGCCGATCATCGCCAGGCGCCTCGCCCGCGTCCCGCTTGCGCGCGACCACCCGGTGGAGCCCCCGCTCCAGCGAGAGGAACGCCCCGGCGTACGCGCCGGTGCAGCGGAGGAGCACGCTCCGGAACCCGCGCTTCGGCTCGTCGAGCGCGTCCAGCACGTCGCCCGGAGCGCGCGGCGGGCCCCACCGCCGGCTCGCGGGCCACGCGCCGTCGCCGGGCCCGGCCCGGTCGCCGTCGATGTGCAGCGTCGCGCCCCACCCGCGCCGCGGGAGCTCCTTGAGGAGCGGCGCGAGCCACCGCTCGAACGCCCCCGCGTCGAGCTCCTCCAGGATCAGCGTGATCGCGTCGCGCCGCGACTCGGTCGCGACGAGCGCGCGGGGCAGCACCTTGCGCACGCCCTCCCACGCCGCGCGCGCCTCGCCCGCGAGCCCGCGCACCTCCTCGCCCTCGAGCAGCGCCATCAGGGCGAGCTCCTCGACGCCGTGCATCTCCTCCTGCGCGCGCTCGAGCTGCCCCCAGAGCTCGCTCAGCCGGTGGTGCTCGGCCTGCAGCGCCGCGGCGTCGATCTCCTTGCGCCGATCGCGCGACGGCCCGCTCGCGAGGCTCAGCTGCGTCAGCAGGAAGTCGAGCTGCTCCCTGAGCTGCTCGAGCGGCCCGAGGCCCATCCACCGGTCCACCTCGCGCCGGAGCTCGCCGACCTGTTCGACGCCGAACGCCTGCTGCGCGGCCTTCGCCGCGCGCCGCCGCCGCGCCGCGAGGCGGAGCGCTGGCGTCTCGGCGCGGGCGACGACGGCGCCGTCGGCGGGCGCCGCCGCTTCCGGCTCGCCCGCCTCGGTCACCCACACCGTGAGATCCCGCGCGTCGCCCCCGAGCTTCGCGAGCAGCCGCGCGAGCGGCGCCGCGAGGTGCTCCTCGACGTGGCGCCGCAGCGCCCGCGCCCCGTACGCCGGCGCGTGGCCGTCCTCGGCGAGCCGCGCGAGCGCGCGCTCCGACACCTCGAGCGCGACGCCCGCCTCGGACAGCCCGCGGCGCTGGGCGAGGCGCTGCGCCGTGAGGCGCGCGACCTCGGCGAGCTCCGCCCGGGTCAGCGCCCGGAACGGCACCACGCGATCGATGCGGTTCACGAACTCCTGCCGGAACGCGCCCGCGACGACGCGCTGGTAGTGCGCCTCGTCCAGCGCGGCCTGCTCCTCCGGGGCCTCGGCGCCTCGCTCGCCGGCGAACCCCGCCCGCGCGCGCCGCTCCGCCGCGCCGAGGTTCGACGTCATGATCACGATCGCGTTGTGGAAGTACGCCGTCCTGCCGCGCGCGTCGGACAGGCGCCCCTCGCCGAGCACCTGCAGCAGGAGATCGAACACGGCCCGGTGGGCCTTCTCGATCTCGTCGAGCAGGAGCACGCAGAACGGCTGCTCGCGCACGCGCTGCGTGAGCAGCCCGCCCGCGCCGTCGGTCCCGCGGATCAGGCGATCGGCCGCGCCCTCGCTCGAGAACTCGCTCATGTCGAACCGCGAGAGCCGATCGGGCGAGCCGAAGAGCAGCCCGGCGAGCGCGCGGGCGAGCTCGGTCTTGCCGACGCCCGTCGGCCCCACGAAGAGGAACGCCGCGAGCGGCTTGTCCGGCGGCGAGAGCCCCGCCTTCACCACGGCGATCGTCTCGGCGAGCGCGCGCACCGCGCGCTCCTGCCCGACCACGCTCGCGCCGAGGTCGCGCGCCACGCGGTCGACGCGGAGCGGGAGATCGTCGCGCAGCAGGAACGCCGGCATCCCCGTGCGCATCGAGAACAGCTCGTAGAGATCGCTCCGCCCGAGCGTGACCGGCTCCCCCTGCGCGGTCCGCTCCCGCTCGTGCACGGCGCGCAGGTCCTCGTAGAGGCGGACCGCCTTGCCCGGGAAGGCGCTGTACGGCAGGTAGCGCTCCGCGAGATCGACGAGCGCCGTCAGCGCGTCGCCCGCGACAGCGGGGCGGTGCGGCTCGACGCGGCCGTCGCGCTCGGCGCGCGCGGCGAGCGCCTTCCGCGTATCGGCGGCCGAGAGCGGATCGATCCGGACGCGGCTCAGGCCCGCGAAGAACGCCCAGTGCCGCCCCTCGAGCGCGTCGAGCCGGTCGTCCCGGAGCTCGCACAGGACGCGCACCCGCCCCTCGTCGAGGTAGGGCCGCATCGCGCCGGCCAGGTCCACGTGCCCCCCGTCGACGCGCTCGGCCAGGAGGTCGTCGAGGTTCTCGAAGTAGAGCACCGCGTCGAGCGCGGCGGCGGCCTCCATCACGCCGTGGATGCGCTCCTGCCACTGCCCGAGCCCGCTCATGCCCGCGATGAGCTGCGCGCCCGACGTCGCGTAGACGAGCCGCGTCTGGCGGGCGACATACGAAAGCGCGAGCGCGGTCTTCCCGGCGTGCTCCGGGCCCACGAGCAGCACGCCGAGGCGCTCCTCGCCGTCGAGCAGCGCCGCGAGGCGCGCGAGCTCCGCGTCGCGGCAGGCGAGCGGCGGCGTCGCGAGCGGGCTCCGCTGCGCCGCCACGTGGAGCGGCGTCGCCACCGCGACGAGCGTCTCCACGGCCTTCTTCCGCCGCGCGCGCTCCACGATCGAGGCGCCGCGCGGCCCGTGCCCGCCCGCGCGCTCGGGCTCGGGCAGCGGCGCGTGGAGCACCTCCAGGCGGTGCGCGCTCCCGGGCAGGAGCCCCAGGTGCTCCCACGTCGACAGGACCTGCGACGCGAGCAGCCGGCGCACCTCGTGCCGGATCGCCGCCTCGATCGGCTCCCCCGCCTCCACGTAGAACGCGTGCCCGAGGCTCGGCACGAGCACCCACGCGTCGCGATCCCCTCGCTCCGCCGGCGCCTCCGTCTGCCCGCGCGCGTCCAGCTCGCCGGCCGGCACGACGACGCAGGGGAAGCTCACCGGCACCTCGTTCCGCAGCTTGCGCGGCAAGTCGTCGCGCGGGACGGGGACGCTCACGGAGAGGAGCCCTGTCCCTCGCGGGAACGAGAGCCGGGAGACCGCCTCGGGCCGGGCGCGCGCGGCGTGCTCGCGCAGGAAGAGCTGTTGCTCGACGAGGACGTCCTCGTCGCGGCCGAAGCTCGCGACGCCCGGCGCCGCGACGGGGAAGGCGAGGCACGCGCCGTCGAAGCGCTCGCGCACGAAGACGAGCGCCCTCGCGGTGCGCCCCTCGCTCGCGTCGCGGGCCCCTTCCGCGGACGCGCCCGCTCCGTCCTCTGGAGCGGGCGCGGATCGCCCGTCGTCGCTGGAGCTCGTGCTCATCCGAGAGGGCGGATCAGAGCCGATCCGCCCTCCCGGCGCAATCTGGTGATCAGCGTAATCAGCGTGATCCGCGTGATCCGCTCACGTCGGGTCGGCCTTGGGCGTGGTCGGCCCGCTCTTGGGCAGCTCGGGCTGCTTGATGTAGTCGGTCGGGAGATCGCCGGTGAGCGCCTTGAGGAACGCGACGATCGCCTTCACCTCTTCGGGCTTGGCCTCCACGCCGAGCTGGTGCCACGCCATCTTGGTCACCGTCTCGTCGAGCGTCGCGATCGAGCCGTCGTGGAAGTACGGGAAGGTCTTCTCGACGTTCCTGAGGCTCGGGACGCGGAAGAAGAACTTGTCCTTCTCGTCCTTCGTGTGGTCGAAGCGCCCGTTGTCCTTGAGGCCGGGGAACTCCTTCACGAGGCCGAGCTTCTGGAACGTCGAGCCGCCGACGGCGACGCCTGTGTGGCAGGTCGGGCACCCGAGGGAGATGAACTTGTGGAACCCGGCCTTCTCCTCGGCGGTAAGGGCCTTGTCGTCGCCGCCCAGGAACTTGTCGAAGCGCGACGGCGTGACAAGGCCGCGCTCGAACGCGCCGATCGCCTTGGCCATGTTGTCGTAGGTGATCGGCTCCTTGTCGTCGGGGAAGGCCGCCTTGAAGAGCTTCACGTAGTCGGGGATCGACTTGAGCGTCGTGATGACCCGCTTCTCGTCCGGCATGGCCATCTCGACGGGGTTCAGGATAGGCCCTTTGGCCTGGTCCTCGAGCGTGGCCGCCCGGCCGTCCCAGAACTGGGCGATGTGGGGGCCCGCGTTGTACGCAGAGGGCGAGTTGCGGCCGCCGAGCTGGCCCTTGTGCCCGGAGGAGAACTGCTTGTTGTCGACGCCGTAGGTCGAGAGGCCATGACACGAGTTGCAGGAGATATCGTGGTTCTTCGAGAGGCGCGTCTCGTACCACAGCATCCTTCCCAGGGTCACCTTGTCATCGGTGATCGTGTTCTTGTCCGTCTCGAATTTTGCGGGCAGGACCTGGAAGGACTTGACGTCCTTCGGATCGAAGACGAGCGGCTTCACGTCGCTTGTCGCCGCGGCGGTCGCGCCGGGCTTCGCCGTGTTCGAGGCCGGGGGGGCCTTGTGCTCGTAGTCCGCGGATCGTTCGCAGGCGCCCAGCCCGGCGGCGATGAAGAGCACACTGATGAGAGATGAGGGCCAACGCATGAGGTCTCCTGGCTCGTGAGGACGCCGTCCACGGTATGAGAGAGCCGCCGTGGACGTCAACGCGCGGCGCGGCCGCGCCGCCGGCTCGCTCGCCGGCCAAGGCGCGGTGCTGGCGGCGGTCGCGGGGGGCGCCCCGGGGGTGATGGGTGTTACCGGCCGGTTGCGACTCGCGGTCTCGAAGGTAGCGCAATGGATGTCGAGGTGCCTCCTGCGCGCCTATCTCCTCCGAGGTGCGCTTCTCCGTTTCGCCCGATTTCTCCGAGGTGGCGCGCGGCGCGCTCGCGCGGCCTGCGGGGTGTAGCGGGCGAGCTGCGGTAGAGCGGAAGCGTGGGAGCGCGGAAACGCCGGAGGGCGGAAGCGTGGGAGCGCGGAAACGCCGGAGGGCGGAAGCGTGGGAGCGCGGAAACGCCGGAGGGCGGAAGCGCGGGAGGCGGGAGCGGGGACGATGCGAGGCCGACCGGCGAGGGGCCCTTGCGCGCCCGGGGGGCGCCGGGCAACCCTTTCGGCCGTGCAATCGCCGATCGACAGCGGGGTCGTGCTCATCACCGGCGCGTCGTCGGGCATCGGCCGCGCGCTGGCGCACGAGATCGCCCGGCGCGCCCGGGCGCTCGTGCTGGTCGCGCGCCGCAAGGATCGCCTGGAGGCGCTGCGGGCCGAGCTCGCCGCGGCGCGCCCGGCGCTCGCCGTGCTCGCCTTCGGCTGCGATGTCACCGATCGGGCGGCGGTCGACGCGATGCTGCTCTCCGTCGAGGCCGAGGTCGGGGGGGTCGACGTCCTCGTCAACAACGCCGGCTTCGGCGACATCGGCGTGTTCGATCTCTCCGCGTGGTCGCGCACCGAGCAGATGATCGCGCTGAACGTGACGAGCCTCGCGTACCTCACGCACCGGCTCGTCGGCCCGATGGTGTCGCGCGGGCGCGGCGCGATCGCGAACGTGAGCTCCGGCTTCGGGCTGACGTTCGGGCCCGGGATGGCGTCGTACGTCGGCACGAAGCACTTCGTCACGAGCTTTACCGAAGCGCTCCGCCTCGACCTCGCCGGCTCCGGCGTGCGGGTGACGCAGGTCTGTCCGGGGCCCGTGCGGACCGAGTTCAACGAGGTGGCCGGCAACTTCACGGGCCTCGAGCCTCCCGCGCTCCTGTCGATCTCCCCGGAGCGCTGCGCGCGCGCGCTGGTCCGCGCGGTGGACCGCGGCCGCGCGCTCGTGGTGCCCGGGGCGGTGGCGTGGCTCGTCATCCACCTCGGCGTCCTCTGCCCGCGGTGGCTGCTCCGGCTCGCCTACTGGCCGATCGCGCGCGTGCTGCGGAAGAAGCAGCTCGCGGTGCGCGACGCTCCGGCGCCGCCCTGAGGCGCGCGTCCTGGCGGCCACGGTCGCCGCGGCGGCGCGCCGAGGCGCAGGACCTGGGCGCCGCGGCGAGAGCTGCGGACCAGACGGTTCATCTGCGGTCGTGTCCGCCCTCGTGGTAGCGTCTTGCGCCGCTCGTCGAGCCCCTGAGGAGGACCACGGATGAAGAAGTATCGGTGTCTGGTGTGCGGATTCGTCTATGACCCGGGGGTCGGTGACCCCGACACCGGCATCGCGCCCGGGACCTCGTTCGAGGACCTGCCCGACTCCTGGATGTGCCCGGAGTGCGGCGCGACCAAGGCCGATTTCGAGCCGATCGACGAGTGATCGATCCGAGCCTCCGCGCCGTCTCGGCGCGCCTCGCGAGAGGCGGCGCGGAGACGCCGGCAGCGTGAGCACATCGGCTGCGCGGGCAGCGTGAGCACATCGGCTGCGCGGTTTCCCCGCACCGATGTGCTCCTCGGACTCGCGCCGCGCGCGGTCCCGGGGGGCGCTTCACCCCATCCCCCACGGATCGGCCTGACGCACGCGGCGGGGTGAGCGCCAGGCGCAGCCGCGCGGGAAGCGCTGCGGGGCACACGGCGACGTCGACGAGCGTCCTGCGGCGGGTGCTCAGCGCAGCGCGCTGCGAGCGGCCCCCGTACTGACGGGAACGCCGCATCGCGGTCACCTCGCACCCGATCCAGGCGCTGGCCACGCTTCTGCGCGAGCGCGCACGCTCTCGGCGGACCGCTTCTGGTGCGGTCGCACGCTTTCGAGAGCGTGGCGATGGCGTGGAATTAAGAAGAACGGCTAAGAAAGAGGATTGAGCTGCTTCGAGGGTGGACCTGACAGGGATCGAACCTGCGACCTCTAGAGTGCGATTCTAGCGCTCTCCCAACTGAGCTACAGGCCCTCGCTTTCGAGAGCGCGGACTCTACTCGCCGGGACGCTCCTGTCAAGCATCGATCGCGGTTTTCTCTCCGCCGCCTGTCTGTCGTTGGGGGGACCCTGGGCGCCCCACCAGGTCCCCCTGCTTGCCGTGCTTCCCCTGGTTCCCCGCGTTCCCCGCGTTCCCCGCGTTCCCCGCGCCCTAGTTGGCAAGGCTCGGCGGCTCCGCCTGCGCGCGCGCCTGGGCCTTCGGGTTCTGGAAGAGGAAGAGCTTCTCGCGCTCCTCCCCGTAGCTCTCCGTGCTGCCCCACTTGGGGTTCCAGTCCTTCACCCAGTACACCTCCCCGGAGACGATCGCGTCCTCGGGCCGGCCCGTGCGCTCGGGGTAGCGGTAGATGTACTCCTTCATCGCGTCCCGGTACGCGGTGTTCGCCGGCAGCTTGATGCGGGCGAAGTAGTCGCACCAGATCTGGGTGTACGCGAAGCTCTTCGCGTGCAGGAGGTCGAAGTTCGGCGGCTCGCCGGTGAAGGGGTTGATGTGGCGGCCGTCGACCGTGATGGCGTCGACGACGATCGTCCCGTCGTCCATCACGGGGTTCGGTGAGAACATGAACCAGCCCTGGAGGAACCGGAGCTTCTGCGACAGGACACGCGTCGGCTCGGGGTGAGGCACCTTCCAGCGGTTCTTGATGACCCAGAGCTCGACCGCCGCCTGGTTGACCGCGCCGACGAACATCACGAGCACGGCGAGCTCGCGGAACGTCGCGAGCACCTTCCGGCCCGCCAGCCGGAGCGGCGCCGGCGGGGGCGCGATCTCGGAGCGCTCCGGGAGCCGCGCGCCGAGCGCCCGGCCCAGGCTGCGGCGGTGCGCCGCCGCCATCGCCGCGGTCGCCGCGTCGCGCACGAGCGGCAGGCGGAGCACCCACGCCACCGTGGGGCCGAGCGGGATCGCCGCGACGATGTCGGCGAGCGCCGCCGCCCCTTCGGCCGCCTCGCCGCCAGGACGCCGCGCCGCGAGCCCGAAGGGCGCGGAGCTCGACGCCTCGAAGGTGAGCAGGCCGAACCGGTCCATCCGCTTCAGCATGCGGCAGGCGAGCACGGCGCCCGGCGACCGCGGATCGAACAGCACCACGCGGGCCCGGTGCACGCGCCGCATCGTGCGCGCGGCGATCTCCCAGTCCTCGCGGCTGATGAGGAGCGTGGAGAACACGCAGAGCGCCCACGCGAACGGGCCCAGCACGAACGTCGTGCCGAACCCGACGTGGAGCAGGTTCATCATCACGAGCGTGAGCCGCCGCGCCCACACCCGGCCGAGGGGCGACAGCAGGCACACCGGGATGGCCGCCTCGAACGAGATCACCATCCTCGTCATGAACAGGATGAGGAACTTCGGCGCGTAGTCGCGGATGTCCGCCACGATCGGCGTCACCATCCGGTCGACGTAGAGAACGAAGTGGACCGCGGTCCCGTTCTTCCAGGCGGGGCCGGTCTTGTGCACCACGTTGAAGAAGTAGATCGCCGAGAGCTGGATCAGCAGGACGGGCCCGAGGACGGTCACATAGGCGTCCGGCTTCCGGGGGTCGTCGAGCGTGGCGCGGTCGTTCAGATCGTCCGCGGTCCGCTCGCGGCTCCGCTTCAGCGACGCGAGGAGCGCGTCGACGGAGAAGCGATCGCCCATCGGCAGGAAGCACGTCCAGAGCAAGAGCAGGTTGTGGACGACGTAGCCGCCGTTCTCGATGAGCAGGACGCGCCCGTTCATGCTCGTGACGAACACGAGCGAGAGCACCTGCATGAGCTTCGTCTTCCAGCCGATGAGCAGGCAGACGTAGGTGGCGAAGATCACGGCCCAGAGGACCCAGAGCTCGCCCGGCGTGGAGAAGGCGTTGACGAGCGAGAAGTTCCCGCCGCCCTGCGGGCGCCAGAGGTTCACGTGGTTCGGCAGGACGCCGATGTCCGCGAACATGTCGGACCACGCCCAGCTGCGGCGGAACAGGTCGCCGATCAGGAAGAAGCCGAGCAGGATGCGCGTGAAGCCGAGCGTCCGCCGGTCGAACGTGAAGAAGCTGTCCCGGAGGATGTCCCACATCGAGGGCCCGCGCGGCCGCGGAGGCGGCTCCGGCGCCGCGCCGTCTTCCTCGTCGTGCTCGCCTTCCGCGGCGCCGTCGTCCTCGGCGGCCGCGTCGCGCTGCGCCGCGCGCGCTGCGCCATCGCCCGCGCGCGCTGCGCCGTCGCCCGCGCGCGCTGCGCCGTCGCCCGCGCGCGCTGCGCCGTCGTCCGCGCGCGCGCCCTCGCCCGCGCCGGAGCCCCTCGCGGCGGCGGCCTCCGGGCCTGCTTCGCGGCTCTCGCCGGGGTCCTCGTTCCGGAGCGCGCCCTCGGGCCCACCCTCGTCGCGATCGTCTTTTGCGTTCATAAGGCGTCGAGATCGATGCTGCGCGAGCGGAGCGCTCGCCGTTTCCATCCCCTACCTACCGCAACCGCGCGGGCGCCGCACGAGGCGACCAGGGGCGCGACGTGCGAGCGCGCCGGGTCGCGCCCTGTGGGCAGGATCGCGACCGCACGGCGCGCTTGATGCGCGCGGCGCGGGACGGTAACGAGGAGGGCGACGTGCGCTCCATGTCCAACGCGCCCGACGCGCCTGACGCGCCCGACGCGCCTGACGCTGAAGAGCGCCTCGCGCTCGCGAGCTGCGCCTTCGTGGCCGGCTGCATCCTGCTCGCGCCGCGCGAGTGGATCTCGGCGGGGCTTTCGCTCGCGCTCGCCGCGGCGCTCTTCGGGTGGCACCTCCGGCGGCGCGCCGCGGCCCCGAAGGGAAGGCCGGCGGCGCCCGCGCAGGGCGCCCGCGGCGCTCAGGGCGCGCCGGGTGAGCCGGGTGAGCCGGGTGAGGAGCCGCGGGCGTCAGCCTGAACGCGCAGCGGAGGGCGGCCGAAGCGGGCGCGCACGCGGTCGGCGACGGCGCGCACCCGCGGCGCCCCGAGGAGCCGCCGCTCCAGGCGCCGCTTGCCGGGGACGTCGAGGAGCATCACGCCGATCAGGATCACCAGCGCGCCCGGACCGGGGATGCCGGGCAGCGACAGCAGGATCCCGAGCGCGACGGCCATCACGCCGAGCAGGTTCTTTCCGACGCGCGCCGCCATGCGCACCCAGGCCGGACGCCCCTCCAGGAAGGGCGCCTCCTCCTGCCTCTCCAGGTAGTCCGCGGGCAACCGGACGAGCACGACAGTGACGAGCGCCATGCCCGCGACGAAGCTGGCGAGGCACACGCCCACGCCGATGGCGAGCTGCTCGCGGTGCGCGTCGACGAACGCACGCGCTGCTCGGGCGGCATCCGTCATCGATGAGGCGGGTAACATACGGCGGTGAGGCGGGGAGCATACGGCGCGGGGCCGGCTCGGGCGAGGTGGGCCCAGAAGCTCAGGGGACGAGCACGGTGCCGATCGAGCCGGGCTCGCTCGCCTCGCGCGCGAGATCGCCCGGCTTGAGCCGCCCCAGGACGTGGATGCGGCGGACCCCTTCGGCGAGCGCGGCGAACGACTCCTCGAGCTTCGGGATCATCCCGCGCGTGACGGCGCCGCTCGCGATGAGGGCGCGCCCCTCGGCGACCGTGAGGCTCGGGATGCGCGAGGCGGGATCGGCGACGTCGCGCAGCACGCCCGGCACGTCGCTGACGAGGAAGAGCCCCGCAGCGCCGAGCTCGATGGCGACCCGGTTGGCGACCGTGTCGGCGTTGATGTTGTACGCCTGCCCGTCCGCGCCGGCCCCGAGGCAGGCGAGGACGGGCAAGTAGCCGCCGCTCCCGAGCAGCTCGAGCAGCCCGCGATCGACGCCCGTGATGTCGCCGACGAGGCCGAGGTCCACCGGCTCGGGCCCGGCGCCGGCGTAGACCTGCGGCGGCCGCTTGACCGCCGAGAGGGCGGGCCCGCTCGCGCCGTGGAGCCCCACCGGCCTCGCGCCCGCGGCGACGAGCGCGGCGCAGAGGTCGACGTTGAGCTTGCCCGCGACGACCATCTTCATGACGTCGAGCGTGTCCGCGTCGGTGACGCGCTGACCGGCGACCTGCCGGACGGGGATGCCGAGGCGCTCCTGCAGCCGGGTGGCCTGCGCGCCCCCGCCGTGGACGACGATCGCGCGCGCGCCCGCGCGGGTGAGCGCCGCGAGGTCGCTGGAGAGGATGGCGAGGGCAGGGCCGCCCACGACCTCGCCGCCGAGCTTGATGACGAGCGGACCCGTCGCCGTGGTCACGGGTGCCTCCGCGCTGCTCTGGGACATTTCATGAGGGGCACACGTACCACTTCTGCTGCGGCCAGGGCAGAGGTCGCCGGCGCGCGGGGGGGTGGCGGGCGGCGTGGTGGCGGCGTGGCAGCGCGAGCGGGCGCCGGCGACCTCGCGCGGGGCGGCGCTCGGCCTTCGGTGGCTTCCGTGGCATGCTGGCGCCGTGATCCAGGCCCTCCGACAGGCGCTGTCCAGCCGCGCGGAGCCGATGCTCGCGCTCCTCGAGCGGCTGGTGAACCTCAACTCCTTCACGGACAACCCGCGCGGCGGCGACGCCGTGGGCGAGGTCCTGGCCAACGAGCTCTCGACGATCCCCGGCCTGTGCGTGCGGCGGTTCGCGAGCGCGCGCTACGCGGCGCACTGGGTGGCGGAGAGCGAGGCGGCCAAGGCGTCGCCGGCGGGGCACGTCGCCCTCGTCGGGCACCTCGACACGGTGTTCCCCCCGGGGGTCTTCGAGGGCTTCCGCCTGGACGGGGAGCTCGCGCGCGGGCCCGGCGTGCTCGACATGAAGGGCGGGCTCGTGGTGGTGATCGAGGCGCTCAGGGCGCTCGAGCGGATCGGCGCGCTGCCGGCGATCCCGGTGCGGTTCGCGATCGTGGCGGACGAGGAGGTCGGGTCGCCCGAGGGGCGCCCGCTGCTGCAGCGCGAGCTCGCGGGCGCCGCGTGCGCGCTCGTGTTCGAGGCGGGGCGCGAGGGGGACCGGATCATCACCGCGCGCAAGGGCACGGGGGGCGCGACGGTGAGGGCCACGGGCAAGGCGGCGCACGCCGGCAACGCGCACCGGCAGGGCGCGAACGCCGTCTGGGCGCTCGCGCGCTTCGTCGACCGGGCGCAGCAGCTCACCGACTACGGGCGGGGGGTGACCGTCAACGTCGGCAAGGTGAGCGGAGGGCAGGGCAGGAACACGGTGCCCGACGCGGCGGAAGCGCAGGTCGACCTCCGCTTCGTGAGCCGCGCGGACGGCGAGGCCATGCTGGCGGCGCTCGCCGCGGCGGCGCGCGAGGCGGCCGCCGGGGTGCCCGGCACCGCCGTGCAGGTCGACGGCGAGATCGCGCGGTCGCCGCTCGCGCGGACCGACGCGAGCGCGGCGCTCTGCCGTGAGTACGCGGCCTGCGCGCGGGCGGCGGGGCTCGGCGACGCCGAGGCGCCCCTCCTCGGCGGCGGATCCGACGCCAGCTCGACGGCCGAGATCGGGATCCCGTCCATCGACGGGCTGGGGCCGCGGGGGAGCGGTTTCCACACGAAGGACGAGCTCGTCGAGGTGAGCACGCTGGTCCCCAAGGCCGAGGCGCTGGCGGCGTTCCTGCTGGGCCGGCGCGCCTGAGGGGCTGACGGGCGGCGCGCGCGACTCCGACGCTCGCCTGCCGCGGGCTGCGACGTGCGACCCCAGTGGATCACCTGGGCGGCGGCCTCGGGTCGCGACTGTAAGGGATCCCCTTGCTGCGATGACGCGAACCCGCGAGAATGTATTTATGGCAAGTGGGGCTGCTTACACATTGACGGGCGTCATCCACGAATCCTCGGCGACGACGGTCTACCGGGGAGTTCGAGAGAGCGACCGCTCCCCGGTGGCGATCAAGCGGCTCAAGAGCGAGCGCCCGCTGCCGGTCGAGATCGCGAAGCTCAAGTACGAATACGCCATCGCCCGAGACCTCGCGCTGCCGGGCGTCGTGAAGGTCTATGGGATCGAGAAGGTGGGCAGCGGCCTGGCGCTCATCATGGAGGACGCGGGCGAGCGCCCGCTCAACGAGATCATCGGCGCGAGCAAGCTGAAGCTGGAGGACGCGCTCCGTATCGCGATCTCGATCGCCGACGCCCTGGAGTCCATCCATCGACGAGGCGTCACTCACATGGATGTCAAGCCGCACAACATCCTCGTCAACGCGGAGACGCTGGAGGCGAAGCTGACGGATTTCGGCAGCGCGACGCGCCTGTCGCAGGAAGCCCACAAGGCAAACCGCTTCGCGTCCTTCGAGGGGACCCTGGCCTACATGTCGCCGGAGCAGAGCGGGCGGCTGAACGTCGTCATCGATCGCCGCACGGACCTCTACTCCCTGGGCGTCACCCTGTACGAGATGGTGACGGGCGTCCTCCCCTTCCGGACGACGGACCTCATGGACCTCGTGCACAGCCACATCGCGCGGACCCCGCCGGCGCCGCAGGCCGTGTCGCCCGCGGTGCCGAGCGCCGTCTCCGACATCGTGATGAAGCTCCTCGCCAAGAGCCCAGACGACAGGTACCAGAGCGCCCACGGGCTCAAGGTCGACCTGGAAGAGTGCTCGTCGCAGCTCTCGTCGAAGGGGAAGATCGAGCCGTTCCCCGCCGGCCGCTACGACTACGTCGATGAGCTGCGGGCGCCTCAGAAGCTCTATGGCCGGGAGACCGAGGTCGCGCTCCTCTCCGACGCGTGGGTCCGCACGAGGCAGGGTGGGAGTGAGTCCGTCCTGGTCTCCGGCTACTCCGGGATCGGCAAGTCGGTCCTCGTGAACGAGCTCCAGAAGAGCGTCGTTCGTGAGAGAGGGTATTTCGCGACCGGCAAGTTCGACCAGCTCAACCGGACGACACCGTACGCGGCCGTCGCGCACGTCTACCAGGAGCTCATCCGCAACATCATGGCGGAGTCTGCCGACGTGCTGGCGCAGTGGAAGCGCAGGCTCTCGGCGGCGGTCGGCTCGAACGGGCAGCTCCTCATCGACCTGATACCGGAGCTCGAGCTCCTCATCGGCCCTCAGCCGGCCGTCCCGGCGCTCGGCCCCACCGAGTCGCAGGCGCGGTTCCAGCTGACGCTCCAGAACTTCTGCCGCGCCTTCCCCTCCAAGGAGCGCCCCCTGGTCCTCTTCTTCGATGACCTGCAGTGGGCGGACGCGGCGTCGCTCAAGTTCCTCCAGAACATCGCGGCCGAGGCGCGGATCCCCTACATGCTCATGATCGGCGCGTACCGCGACAACGAGGTCGACGCGAGCCACCTGTTCTCCGTGGTCCTCGGGGAGCTCCGCAAGAAGGCGGCGGCGGTGAGCGAGCTCATGCTCAGGCCGCTCGCCTTCTCCGACGTGAACCAGCTCGTCGCCGACACGCTGAGCTGCGATCCTCACCGCGCGGAGCCCTTCGCGAGGCTCATCTTCGACAAGACCCGGGGTAACCCGTTCTTCATGAGCCAGCTCATGAAGAGCCTGCACGCCGAGAGGCTCCTCTCGTTCGACCCCGCCGGCTTCTCGTGGACATGGGACCTCGATCGCATCCGCGAGGCGAAGGCCTCGGAGAACGTGATCGAGCTCATGGTGGGCAAGATGCGCCGGCTGCCCGAGCGCGCCCAGCGTATCCTTTCCCTCGCGGCGTGCGTCGGCCACCAGTTCGATCTGACGACGCTGGCGATCGTGACGAGGCGGTCGCGCCAGGAGGCGGCCCGCGAGCTCTGGGGCGTGCTCCGCGAGGGGTTCATCCTCCCCGTGGACGCGGAGTCCAGGTTCTTCGATATCGCCATGGACGGTGAGCTCGCCGTCGCAGAGGACGGCTCCGACGAGGAGCTCAACGTCTCTTACAGGTTCCTGCACGATCGCGTGCAGCAGGCCGCCTACGCGCTCATGGACGACGCGGACAAGCAGGCGGCGCACCTCCAGATCGGGCGGCTGATGCTGGAGGACAGCAGGCGAGATCAGTCCGAGGCCGAGCTGTTCGACATCGTGGGCCACATGAACCGGGGAGTCGCCCTGATCACGGACGAGCGCGAGAAGCGGGCGCTCTCGCGGCTGAACCTCGACGCCGGCAAGCGGGCGAAGATGGGGGCGGCCTATGACGCCGCGGTTCATTACCTCGAGATCGGGACATCGCTGCTCGACGCGGAGAGCTGGAAGAGCGAGTACGAGCTCGCGTTCGGGCTCCACACGGAGCTCGCGGAGTGCAGGTGCCTGAGCGGCGGCTTCGAGGCGGCCGAGCCGCTGTTCGACGTCCTCTCGACCCAGGCGAGGACCACGCTGGATCGCGCGAACGTCTGCGCGCTGCGCATGACCTTCTACCTGATGCTCGGCCAGATCAACCGGGTGATAGACCAGGCGCTGGAGGCGCTCGGGCTGCTCGGGGTCGCGCTCCCGCAGGCCGCCGAAGCGCGCGAGGTGATGCTGCGCGAGGAGCTCGCCGCCCTGCGGGCGAGCCTGGAGACGCGCGAAATAGCCAGTCTCATCGACCTGCCGCAGGCGTCCGGCGCGGAGACCCAGATGATCCTGGGCCTCCTCGGCGAGCTGGCGACGCCGGCGAACGCCGTGGACCCCACCCTCGCCCTGCTCGCGGTGGTCAAGCAGATCAACCTGTCGATGAAGCACGGCAACTCGGCCATGTCCGCCCTGGGGTACGTCTCGTTCGGCAGCATGCTAGGGAACGATCTGCCCCTGTTCCGGGACAACCCTCAGCGATACGAGGAAGGATACGAGTTCGCGAAGCTCGGGATCGCGCTCAACGAGAAGTTCAACAACGTTCGTCTCACCTGCAAGCTGCTGATCTACTTCGCGGCGATACTCCACCTGTTCGAGCATCTCTCGGAGACGATCGACTGCTTCGGGCGTTCCCGCCAGGCCGGGCTGGCGAGCGGCGACCTGGTCTACGCGTCGTATTGCTGCATGCACATCGCGGCGGCGAAGCTCAACCTCGGCGACGATCTGGACGGGCTCGCGGACGAGATCGAGCAGAGCCTCGCGCTCGTGCGGCGGATCGGCGACCTGACCACGATCCACGCCCTGGTCTGCGCGAAGCAGGTGGTCGCGAACCTCACGGGTCGAACCGAAGGGGGGCACTCCCTGAGCGGCGGCTCGTTCGACGAGGCCGAGTTCACGAGGTCGATCGAGGGGCCGGAGCTCGCCTATGTGGTCAGCTGGCACAGCGCCTTCAAGCTTCAGCTGAGCTACCTCCACGGGGACTACGCGGCCGCGCGCTCGTTCCTGGCCACGGCCGAGCAGCAGAGCGTGGGGTGGTCGAGCCACGCCTGGGCGACGGAGATCGTCTTCTTCGGCTGCCTGACGCTCGCGGCGTCGTGCGACGGGGCGCCGGACGGCGCGCGCGCAGAGCACATGGAGGCGCTCGCGAGGCTCGAGGCGAAGCTGAACCACTGGGCGGAGCTGAGCCCGTCCAACTACGCCCACAAGAGCACCCTCGTGGCGGCCGAGGTGGCGCGCCTCTCGGGGAGGACGCGGGACGCGATGATGCTCTACGAGAAGGCGATCGAGGCGGCGAGGGCGAGCCGGTTCGTGCGCGACGAGGCGATCGCGAACGAGCTCGCGGCGAAGCTGTACGAGGCCGAGGGGCTGCTCCGGTCCGCGCGGGCCTTCATGACGGACGCCTACCACGCGTACCTCCTGTGGGGGGCGACGGCCAAGGTGGAGAGCCTGGCGCGGGTCGCTCCCCACCTCGTGCCCGCCGACGGAGGGCTCCTCGGGCCGCGCAGCGTTGTCGCCTCATCGCGCTCCGGCAGGGCGCAGACCACGTCGACGACGCGGCTCAGCACCAGCATCCTCGACGTGGAGGCGGTCATCCAGGCTGCGCAGGCGCTCGCGGGCGAGGTCGTCCTGGAGAGCGTCGTGAGCCGGCTGATGGAGATCGTCATCAAGAACTCCGGCGCGCAGAAGGGCGCCCTCATCCTCGAGCGCGAACAGCAGCTGCTCGTCGAGGCGGTCGTCATCGCGGAGCCGAGCTCGCTCCGGGCGGGCCTGGCCGCCCCGCTCGAGGGGAGCGCCGACGTGCCGGTCTCCATCGTGCAGTACGTCGCGAGGACGAAGGAGCCCGTGATCCTGGCGGACGCGACCCAGGAATCCCGGTTCGCGGGCGACCCGTACATCGCCGCGTGCGCCCCGAGGTCGATCCTGTGCCTGGCCATGATCCACCAGGGCCGGACCAAGGGGATCATCTACCTGGAGAACCGGCTCGCCCCGAGCACCTTCAAGCCGGCGCGGCAGGAGCTCGTCAGGCTCCTTCTGACGCAGGCCGGGACGGCCGTGGAGAACGCGCTGCTCTACGAGCACCTGGAGCACCGCACGGCGGCGCTCCAGGAGGCCGAGCAGCGGCTCGGGGTCGAGTTCGCCGGGCGAGAGCGGAGCGAGCGGGAGCGCCTGTCCCTGCAGGAAGAGATCATCCGGGTGCAGAACGACCGGCTCGCGGAGCTGTCCACCCCCATCATCCCGATCACCGACCGGATCATGGTCATGCCGCTGATCGGGATGATGGACAGCGCGCGGGCCCAGCAGGCGCTCAGCACCGCCCTGCACGGGGTCGAGTCGAACGGCGCCGAGGTCGTGATCATCGACATCACCGGCGTGAAGCTCGTCGACAGCGACGTCGCGAGCACGCTGATGGCCACGGCGAAGGCCCTCCGGATGCTCGGGGCGCAGGCCGTGCTCACCGGCATCCGCCCCGAGGTCGCGACGACCCTCACCGGCCTGCAGATCGAGTTCAGGGAGATCGTGACGCGGGGGACGCTCCAGAGCGGCATCGCGTACGCGCTGCAGAGGACGGGGAGGACCGACGGCCTCGTGAAGAGCGCCGCGCGTTGAGCGCGGCGCCGGCGCGACCGGCTCAGGTCCTCGCCTGTCCGCTGTCGGGGCTGCTGTCCGGGCCGCTCCTCCGGGAGCTCCATCGGCTCAACCCCGAACGCGCGGCGCCCTCGGGGATCCTGGCCCGCACGCGGCTCCGCGCCGTGATGTGCGCCCGGACGACGCGGGCCACGGACGCGACCTGAGGCGGCTCCATCATGGTGAAATGGTTGCCCGGGACCTGGTGCATGACGAACCGCCCGCGGGTGAGGTCCCTCCAGTAGTCGACGTCGTCGGATTCGCTCGCGTCGAGCTGATCGCGCGCGCGCACGAACAGGACGCTGGCCTCCGTCGGGCGCGGCTCGTAGCGCGTCATGGCGCGCCAGGTGCTCAGCACGATGGCGCGGAACGGCGCGTCCTCCTGGAGCGCGGCGACGAAGCCCTGGTACGCCTTGGGGGCCGCGTCCTTGAGCCCGATCAGCTGCCGGAGCACGTCGTCGGCGCTCTCGATCGACGCGCCCCGCACGGACGCCAGGGATCCGGTGTCCAGCAGGAGGAGCTGCGCCTTCTTCCCTTCCGCCAGGAGCTGCTGCGCCATCTCGTAAGCGATCACGCCGCCGGCCGAGTGGCCGCCCAGGAGGTACGGGCCCTCCGGCTGGATGGCCCGCAGCTCTTGAACGTACCGCGCCGCCATGGCGGGGATCTCGGTGAAGACGGGCTCGTCGGGCTCCATCCCCGACGCGCGGATCCCGTAGATGGACAGCTCGGCGCCCATCTGCCGCGCCAGCTCGCGGTAGATGAAGATCGTGCCACCGATGGGCTGCACGAGGAACAGCGGCGCCCTGCGGTGCGACCCGACGTGGAGCGGGACGATGAGCCGGCCGCGCCCGCGCCCCGGCGCGGCGCTGGCGCTCCTGTAGGTGGGCGGCGCGGAGGCGCTGGAAGGCTGGCTCTCGTGGATGTGCTCGGCGAGCGCCGCGACGGTGCGGAGCTCCAGCAGCGCGTGCACCGGTAGCTCGACCTTCAGCCGCTCCTTGATCAGGGCCCGCACCTCGATCGCGCTCAAGGAGTGCCCGCCGAGGTCGAAGAAGTTGTCGTGCGGCCGCACCTTGGCCACGCCGAGCACCTCCCTGAAGATGTCCGCGAGCGCGCGCGCCACGTGATCCGCAGGCGCCCCCGCCTTCGGCTCGGAGCTCGCGTCGCCCCGGTCCGTCGCGGGCGCCGGGCGCGACGCTGCGTCGCTGCTGTCGAGCGCCGACGAGGGCGCCGCCTTCGTCGCGGGCGCCGGGCGCGAGGCGCCGAGCACGTACGGCGTGCGCTTGAACGGGTACGTCGGCAGCGGGACGCGCCGGCGCCGCTCGTCCCGGGAGAACGCCGCCCAGTCGACGTCGGCGCCGGCGCACCAGAGCTGGCCGACGGCGGCGAGCAGCGCCTCCAGGTCCGTCCGATCGGAGCCCGAGCTCGCCATCGTGGTGAGAATGAGCCGCCCCGCGCCGGCGTCGGGGTGCTGGCTCGCCAGCGTGGCCAGCGTCCGCCCGGGCCCGACCTCGACGAAGACGTGATCCGGGTCGAGGAGCAGCGCCGCGAGCCCTCGCCCGAAGCGGACGGTCCCCCGGAGGTGCCGAGCCCAGTAGGACGGATCCTGGGCATCGGCGTCCGTCATCCACGTGCCGGTGAGGTTCGAGAGCATCGGGATGCGCGGCGCCCGTCGCTCCAGGGAGGCCGCCAGCTGGGTCAAGCGGTCCGCGATCGGGCCGACGAGCGAGGAGTGCGCCGCCGTGGCGATCGGCAAGCGCCGGGTCTCGTGGCCCTCGCGCGCGCACTCCCGCTCGAGGCGCTCGATCGCCGGCAGCGTCCCGGAGACGACGCACACCTCCGGGCCGTTGACGGCGGCCAGGGAGAGGCCGTCGCCGAGCCGAGCGAGCAGCGCGTCCTCGGAGAGGTGCACGACGAGCGTCGCCACGTCCCTGGGCAGCTGCTCGTACAGGCGCCCGCGCGCCGCGATGAGCGTCACCGCGGCCTCGAGCGACAGCACGCCCGCGACGCAGGCGGCTGTGTACTCGCCCAGGCTGTGTCCGCTGACCGCCGCCGGGCGGATGCCCCACGACAGGAGGAGCCGCGCCGTCGCGACCTCGATCGAGAAGATGGCCGCCATGTTCGCGCAGGGGGCGCGCAGCTGCTCGGCCGCGCGCTCCCGCTCCTCGGGGCCCGGGAAGAGCAGCGCCCGGATATCCATGGAGAGCGCGCGCTGGAACAGCGTGGCGCACTCATCGAGGCTCTCCCGGAAGACGCGCTCGCTCCCGTACAGCTCTCGCCCCATGTCCACCCGCTGGGAGCCTCCGCCGGGGAAGAGGAACACCACCTTCGGCGCGCGGCCCTCGGCGACGTCGCTGAAGGCGTGCGCGGGATCGCGCGCTCGCAGGAGGGCGGCCGCCGAGACCGGCTCGCGGCAGACGACGGCGCGGCGATGCGCGAACCGCGCCCGCCCCTGCTGGAGCGTGAAGGCGACGTCGGGGAGGGAGAGGTGCGCCGCGTGCCGCAGGTGCCCGGCCAGCCGATCCGTCATGCCCTCGAGCGCTTCGCTCGTCTGCGCGGACAGGACCAGCAGCTGGCAAGGCCGCGACGGGCCGGAAGGATCCATCGCGGGCGCCTCCTCCAGGATCACGTGGGCGTTCGTGCCCCCCATCCCGAAGGCGCTCACCCCGGCGCGGCGCGGGCGCGCCCCGCGCTTCCAGGCGAGCGGCGCGGCGTTGACGAAGAACGGGCTGCTCTCCAGGTGGAGCTCGGGGTTCGGGCGCCGGAAGTGGAGCGTGGGCGGGATCAGCTCGTGCTCGAGCGAGAGCGCGGCCTTGATGAGCCCGGTGGCCCCGGCGGCCGCCCCCAGGTGCCCCAGGTTGCTCTTCAGCGAGCCCAGCGCGCAGAACCCGACTTTGTCAGTGCCATTTCCGAAGGCGCGCGACAGGGCGGCGACCTCGATCGGATCGCCGAGCCTCGTGCCCGTCCCGTGGCCCTCGACGAAGGTGATGCTCTCCGGCTCCACCCCCGCGGCGGCGTGCGCCTTGAGGATCGCCTGCGCCTGTCCGTCCGTACCCGGCGCGGCGTAGCCGACCTTGCGCGAGCCGTCGTTGGTGATCGCGGATCCGAGGATGACGGCGTGGATGTGGTCGCCGTCGCGGAGCGCGTCCTCCAGCCGCTTGAGCACGACGACCGACACGCCGCTGCCGGCCACGGTCCCCTGCGCGTCGGCGTCGAACGGCCGGCAGTGTCCGTCCGGCGACGCGAGCGAGCCCTCCTCGTGGACGTGGCCGAGCCGCGTCGGCGGCAGGACCACGACGCCGCCCGCGAGGACCATGTCGCACTCCTTCGTGGCGAGGCTCTGGCAGGCCAGGTGCACCGCGACGAGCGACGTCGAGCACGCGGTCAGCACCGTCACGGCGGGCCCGCGGAGGCCCAGCTTGTACGCGACCCGCGTCGTCAGGCCGTCGGTGACGTTCCCGGTGAGGATCCGGTAGTACTCGGCGCTCAGCGGCGCCTTGGGCATGCCGACGCGCTCCAGCCAGTACAGCGGGGCCTCGCTCCCGGCGAAGACGCCGACCGACTGCTCGCACGAGAGCGGGTCGTAGCCGGCCCTCTCCATCGCCTCCCAGGCGCACTCGAGGAAGATCCGGTGCTGCGGGTCCATGAGCATCGCCTCGTTCGGGCTGTAGCCGAAGAACCGCGCGTCGAAGCACATCGCGTCGTCCAGCACGCCGCACGCCGGCACGAGGTTCGGCGCGCGGATCAGGTCCAGATCGACGCCCGAGGCCTCCAGCTCCTCGGGCGTGAAGAAGCGGATGCCCTCGACGCCGTTGCGCAGGTTGAACCAGAGCGTGTCGACGTCGCGCGCCCTGGGGTAGCGCCCGGCCATCCCGACGATCGCGACGGCGTTCGCGGGCGCCGCCTTGCGCTCCGGCGCGGGGGCCCGGCGGCTCGAGGGGCGCGTCGGCGGCGCTGGCGCCGCGGTCTCGTCCGCCTCCGCGGCCCGCGAGGCCGCCCCGAGGTGAGCGGCCAGGCTGCGGATCGTCGGGTGCTGGAACAGCTCCACGATCGGCACGCTCCGGCCGAGGCGCGCCTTCAGCGCGGCCTGGACCTGCACGAGCAGGAGCGAGTGGCCGCCGATCTCGAAGAACCGATCATCGAGCCCCACGCGGTCGAGGTCGAGCACCTTGCGCCAGATCTCGCTCAGGACGGCCTCGATGTCCGAGGCCGGCGCGGCGATCTTCGGCTCGGCGCTCGGCGTCGGGCGCTCGGGCGCGGGGAGCGCGCGCCGATCGACCTTCCCGCTCGCGTTGAGCGGCAGCGCGTCGAGCTTCACGAAGATCGCCGGGACCATGTACTCGGGGAGCTTCGCCGCAAGGAACGCCCTCAAGGCCGGGAGGAGCGCGCGCGCCTGCTTCGCGCGGAGCGGGTCGTTGACCAGCGGCGCGCGCGCCTGTCCTTCGGCGGCGCTCGCGCTGGGGAGCGCGCGCGGTCTCCGCGGATCCCCGTCGCGCTCGAAGAGGACGTCCATGCGCTCGGGGCCTCCGGTCCGCGACCAGGTGACGCGGACCGCGTAGCCCAGCCTGCCGCCGAGCTCCCAGAGCGCCTCCGGCTGGATCGCGGCGCCGGCGCGCGCGGGGCCCGCGGCGCAGAGGTCCTCCTTGGTCCCGCTCGCCGTCGAGAGCGCCGCTGCCAGGGCGACGTCCGCGTGCACGCGCGCGTTCGGGATGCCCAGCACCTCCAGCGCCTCGGGGCGGTCCTCCCGCAGCGTTCGCTCGATCTCATCGATGTCCGCCGGCGGCCCGCCGATCGATCGAGCGATCGCGGCCGGCTCCGCCGCAGCGCCCACGAACAGCACGACGTCGTACCGGTAGCGGGTCATCTCCTCGGCGCCGTGGCCGCGCTTGAGCCAGATCTCCACCTGGCTCACGCCCGGGATCTGGCCGCGCAGGGCGCGGAAGTACTCGGGCGCGACGACGAGCTCTTCCTCGGTCGAGATCGCCCGCCGCACCCGGCCGCGCAGCTCCTCGGCCGCGGTGTCCGGCGGCGCCCGGTGGAGCTGCACCGACGCGTGGAACGCCTCGAGCAGGGGGAGGCTCCGCACGTCGCCGATGAACACGAGCCCGCCGGGGGCGACCGAGCGGACGGCGCCCTCGATCACCGATCGCAGGTAGTCGGCGCCGGGGAAGTACTGCACGATCGAGTTGAGGACGATCGCGTCGAAGCTCCCGGGCTCGACGCGGCTGAAGTCGTTGGCCTCGCGGCGCGCCAGCGTCACGTGCGCGTACCCCCTGGAGGCGAGCCTGGGGCGGAGCAGGGAGATGGCCTGCTCGGAGAAGTCGGTCCCCAGGTAGGCTTCGCAGCGGGGCGCCGTCTTCAGGAGCAGGAGGCCTGTCCCGCAGCCGATCTCCCAGACCCGCTTCGGCTGGAAGGACAGGATCCGCTCGACCGTGAAATCGCGCCACGCGCGCATCTCCGCCTCCTCGATGGGCGCGCCCGTGTAGCTGCTGTTCCAGCCCGTCGTGTCGAGGTCCGGATCGGTGGCGGCGATGTCCTTCGCGTAGGTATCGTCGTACAGCGCGCGCCACTCCGTGACGTGGCCCGCCTGGAGGCTCGCGTCGTGCGCCGCGGGCTGCCCGCCGCTCGTCGGGACCACGTAGGCGACGAGGCGCTTGTCGCCGTGGGCGTCGTCCGTCGCGAGGACGACGGCGTCGTCGAGGGCGGGGTGCTGCCTGAGCGTGGCCTCGATCTCGCCGAGCTCCAGGCGGAAGCCGCGGACCTTGACCTGGTGGTCGATCCTGCCGAGGAACTCGATGTCGCCGCCGGGCAGCCAGCGGACGAGGTCGCCGGTGCGGTACATGCGCGCGCCGGGCGCGTCGGAGAAGGGATCGGGGAGGAAGCGGTCCTCTGTGAGCTGCGGGTCGTGGAGGTAGCCGCGCGCGAGGCCGTGGCCGGCGATGTAGAGCTCGCCGGGGACGCCGACGGGGACGGGCTGCCGGCGCGGGTCGAGGAGGTAGACGCGCACGTTGTCGATGGGGCGGCCGATGGGCGGCTTTCGTGAGGCGTCGCGGTCGGCGGGGGCGCCCCGGAGGAGCGAGCAGGAGGTGGTGACGACGGTGGCCTCGGTGGGGCCGTAGTTGTTGACGACCTCGAAGGGGATGGCGCGGTGAGGCCAGCGCCGTAGTCTGTCGCCGCCGGTGAGCAGGGCGCGCAGGGAGCAGCGCGCGGGCCAGTCGAGGCGCAGCAGCTCCTCGGCCATCGGGGTGGGGACGAAGGAGACCGAGATGTGCTGTTCCAGCAGCCACTGCTGGAGCTCCAGGGGCGAGCGGCGGACGGCCTCGGAGGGGATGTACAGGCACGCGCCGGAGCAGAGCGAGGGCCACATCTCCCAGACCGAGGCGTCGAAGCCCGGGCTCGCGATGAGGGTGGTTCGATCCGTGCTGGACAGGGCGAACCGCCGCCTGTGCCAGGCGACCAGGTTGGTGAGCCCGCGGTGCTCCACGAGCACGCCTTTCGGCCGGCCCGTCGAGCCCGACGTGTAGATGACATACGCCGCGTCGGAGGGGCCTGTGCTCCTCGGCGGCGCCGAATCAGGCTGCCCGGTGAGCGCCCGCCCGTCGGCGTCGAGGCGGATCACCACGCCGCCGAACGCGGGGATGCGGTCGGCGAGGCGCGCCCCGGTGATGAGCACCGGCGCCCTGGAGTCGTTCAGCATGAGCTCCAGCCGCTCGCTCGAGCTCTCGGGGCCGAAGGGGACGTACGCCCCGGAAGCCTTGAGGATCCCGACGATGGCGACAAGGAGAGCGAGCGACCGCTCCGCGTGGATCGCGACCGCCGTCCCCGGCCCCACGCCGGCCTCGCGCAGGCGGTGGGCGAGCTGGTTCCCTCGGCGATCGAGCTCGCCGTACGAGAGCGAGCCGCGGTCGGCCACGGCGGCCAGGGCATGCGGCGCGCGCGCCGCCTGCTCCTCGAACAGGTCGAGGACGCACCGGTCTCCTGGAGGGTCGACCTCCGTGTCGTTCATCTCGATCACGAGCCTCCGCTGCTCGACGCGCGTGAGCAGCGGCAGCGACGACACCGGCTGATCCGGCCCCGAGGCCGCGGTGGAGAGCATCGTCAGCAGGTGCTCCGCCATCCGCTCGATCGTCGCTCGGTCGAAGAGATCGGTGCTGTACTCGAGCATCCCCGTCACGCCGTCGGGGCTCTCCCAGGAGTACAGCGAGAGGTCGAAGATCGTCTTCTTGGCGTCGGCCTCGATGGGGCGGACCTCGACCCCGGCGAGCGCGAGATCGCGCTCCGCGGGGCTCTGCGGGGCGAAGGCGATCTGCACGACCGGGTTGTAGCCCGGGCTGCGCTCGGGCCTCAGCTCCTGCACGAGCACGTCGAAGGGCAGCATGTCGTGCTCGTAGGCCTCCAGGCACAGCTGCCGCACCCGCTGGAGCAGCTCGTCGAAGCTCGGGTCGCCGGACAGATCGACGCGCAGGGGCACGATGTTCACGAAGAAGCCCATGATCTCCTCGAGATCCATGCGCGCCCGGTTGGCGCTCGGCATGCCGATCAAGAGGTCGTCGCGCTGCGTGTAGCGGTGCAGCAGGACGGCGAAGGCGGCCATGAGGACCATCGTCACCGTCATCCCCCGCTGGGCGCTGAGCTCCCCGAGGCGCTCCGCGAGCGGCGCGTCGATCCGGAAGGAGACGGTGGCGCCGCGCAGGCTCTGGATCGCCGGCCGCGGATGATCGCTCGGCAGCTCGAGCAGGGGCGGCGCGTCGAGCAGCCGCTCTTTCCACCAGGCGAGCAGCGCTGCTCGGGCGCTGTCCTTCATCTGCTCGCGTTGCCACGCGGCGAAGTCGGCGTACTGGATCGCGAGCTCGGGCAGCGCCGCGGGGGCGCCCCGGCGGTGGCCGTCGTAGAGGAGGGCGAGCTCGCGGAACGCGAGCTCGATGGACCAGCCGTCGGTCGCGATGTGATGGAGGTGGAGCCACAGGATGTGGTCCTCCGGCCCGAGCTTGAGCAGGCAAGCCCGGAGCAGGGGGCCTCGCTCGAGGTCGAAGACGGTCTGCGCCTCTGCGTTGATGCGCTGGTGCGCCGCGACCTCCCGCTCGTCCGGGGAGAGGTGCTGGAGATCCATCACGTTGAGCTGCAACGAGCTCTGCGGGGCGATGATCTGGACCGGCCGCCCGTCGCGCTCCGCGTAGGTCGTCCGCAGGATCTCGTGCCGCTGCGCGAGCTCGCGGAGGCTCCTGTCCAGCGCTCCGACATCGACGCGCCCGCGCAGGCGGAACGGGAACAAGCAGTTGTAGGCCCGGCTCTCCGGCGCCAGCCGCTGGAGGAACCAGAGGCGCTCTTGCCCGAAGGACAGGGGCAGCGGCCCGAGGCGCGGGACGGGCGAGATCGCGCGCTCGGCCCCGCGCGCCGCGGGCTCTTGCCTCACGAGGGGCGCGAGCTCGGCGATGGTCGGGCGGCGGAAGAGCTCCTGGAACGCGAGTTCGACCCCGAGCGCGCTGCGCACGCGGGAGAGCAGCCGCACGGCATGGACGGAGCTGCCGCCCAGCTCGAGGAAGCTGTCATGCACCCCCACGCGCTCCTGCCGCAGCACCTCCTGCCAGATCTCGGCGAGCGCCCGCTCGACGGGAGAGCGAGGCGCGACGAAGGCGTGCGCCAGCGCGGTCCGCGCGGGGCCGGGGGCCGGGAGCGCCGCTCGGTCGACCTTGCCGTTCGCCGTCATCGGCAGCGCGTCGAGCGCGACGAAGGTGGACGGCACCATGAACTCGGGCAGCCTGCCCTGGAGGTGAGCGCGGAGCGCCGCCGGCGACGCCTCCACTCTCTCCACTCCCTCCACGCCTCGCGCGGAGGCTCCGCCGCCGCTCGCCGGGACCACGTAGGCGACGAGGCGCCTGTCGCCGTGGGCGTCGTCCGTCGCGAGGACGACGGCGTCGTCGAGGGCGGGGTGCTGCCTGAGCGCGGCCTCGATCTCGCCGAGCTCCAGGCGGAAGCCGCGGATCTTGACCTGGTGGTCGAGCCTGCCGAGGAACTCGATGTCGCCGTCGTGCCGCCAGCGGACGAGGTCGCCGGTGCGGTACATGCGCGCGCCGGGGTCGGAGGAGAAGGGGTCGGAGAGGAAGCGGTCGCGGGTCAGCTCCGGGTCGTGGAGGTAGCCGCGGGCGAGGCCGTGGCCGGCGATGTAGAGCTCGCCGGGGACGCCGACGGGGACGGGCTGTCGGCGCGGGTCGAGGAGGTAGACGCGGACGTTGTCGATGGGCCTGCCGATGGGCGGCTCGCGTGAGGGGCCGCGGTCGTCGTGGGCGTCCCTGGGGAGGGCGCAGGAGGTGGTGACGACGGTGGCCTCGGTGGGGCCGTAGTTGTTGACGACCTCGAAGGGGATGGCGCGGTGAGGCCAGCGCCGTAGTCTGTCGCCGCCGGTGAGCAGGGCGCGCAGGGAGCAGCGCGCGGGCCAGTCGAGGCGCAGCAGCTCCTCGGCCATCGGGGTGGGGACGAAGGAGACGGTGATCTGCTGCTCGAGGAGCCACTGCTGGAGCTCCAGGGGCGAGCGGCGGACGGCCTCGGAGGGGATGTACAGGCACGCGCCGGAGCAGAGCGCGGGCCACATCTCCCAGACCGAGGCGTCGAAGCCCGGGCTCGCGATGAGGGTGGCGCGATCGGCGCTGGACAGGGTGAACCGCCGCCTGTGCCAGGCGACCAGGTTGGTGAGCCCGCGGTGCTCCACGAGCACGCCTTTCGGGCGGCCCGTGGAGCCCGACGTGTAGATCACGTACGCTGCGTCGTCCGGCGCCTGGCCAGCGGCCGGAGGCACCTTGTCCGCGGGCTCGCGATCGAGCATCGCCCGATCCGCGTCGAGGCGAACGACGTTGAGCCCGCGGCTCGGCACGCGGCCGACGAGGTGGTCGCGGGTCAGGAGCGCCGACACCTTCGCGTCCTCCAGCATGAACGCGAGCCGAGCCGGCGGATAGGCCGGGTCGAGCGGGACGTACGCGCCCCCCGCCTTGAGCACGCCGAGCGCGGCCACGATCATGTCCGGCGAGCGCTCCAGGCAGATGCCGACGAGCGCGCCAGGCCCGGCGCCGCTCTTCCTGAGGTGGTGGGCGATCTGGTTGCTCCGCCGATCCAGCTCGGCATACGTGAGCCGCTCGCCCTCGAACGCCACCGCGGCGGCGGAAGGGGCGCGGCGCGCCTGCTCCTCGACCTGCTCGTGGACCAGCTCGCGCGGCGGGGCCGTCGCCGCGCCGCTGCTCCAGTCGACGAGGAGCTGCCGCCGCGCGTTGGCCGACAGGAGAGGCAGATCCGAGATCCGCTGATCAGGGTCCTCGGCGGCGCCGCCGAGCAGCGCCTGCCAGTGCTCGAGCAGCCTGACCGCCGTCGCCTGCTCGAAGAGATCGCGGCGGTAATCGAGCCTCGCGACGGCCCCTTCGGCGGCGTCCTCGACGCTCACCACGAGATCATGAGCGACGTACGGCAGATCGAGGTCCGTTCGGGTCAGCGTGAGCAGCGGCCCATTGTACGGCGGGGGGCTCTGGGGCCTCGCCGCGAAGAGGACCTGGACGAGCGGCGTGCGGCCCGGGTCGCGCGGCGCGGCGAGCTTCTCCAGCAGCGCCCTGGCGGGAACCTCGCTGTTCGCTCTGCCCTCCTCGATGGAGCGGTGTACCTGGCGCAGGAGCTGTCGGAACGAGGGCTGTGCGCCGAACCTGCCCCGCACGATCACCGGGCCGCCGAAGAGGCCGATGAGCTCCCGGACGTCCGGCGCATCGCGCCCGGGCAGGGGCGCGCCGATCAAGACATCCTCCTCGCCGGTGATCCGGTGCAGGACAGCCAGCATCCCCGCGAGCAGCGCGGTGAACAGGCGCGCTCCTTCGTCCCGGGCCGCCGCTTCGAGGCGCAGGAGGAGCGATCGATCGAGCGCGCGCTCGACCGACCCTCCGTCGAAGGCATGCACGACGGGCCGCGGCCGGTCCGTCGGAAGATCCAGGGCAGTCGGCGCGCCGGCGAGCTCCCGTGTCCAGTGGTCGAGCCGCGCGTCGAGGGCATCGCCGGCGGCGCGGTCGAGCTGCCGCCGGACGTGGTCCTGATAACGCATGGGCAGCGCCGGAGGCGTCATGGAATGGTAGAGGGCGCAGAGCTCCGAGAAGAACAGCCCCACGCTCAAGGCGCCGTCGCAGACGAGGCCGTGCATGGACAGCGCGACCAGGTGGCGGCGCGGGTGCGCCCGGATGAGCGTCACCCGCCAGAGCGGGGCACGCTCGAGATCGAAGGGGCGAGCGGCCGCCTCGCGGGCGGCCGCGAGCGCCGCCTCGTCCGAGGTGGGCTGTAGGTCCGGGGCCAGGCACACCTCTCCGAGGTCGATCGCCACCGCGGGGCTGACGACCTGCGCGGGCTCTCCCTCGCGCTCGATAAAGGAGGTCCTGAGCGGCTCGTGGCGCGCCGCGATCGCCTCGATGGCGCGGCGCAGCCTGGGTACATCGAGATCCCCGTCGAGCCAGGCCGCGCCGCCTTCATGGATGACCGGCGCGGGACCATGGACTCGAGCAAGGAGCCATTTCGTCTCTTGCTCGAAGGAAAGTGGCGCGTAAGTCAGCTCAACCATGGCGCATGCCCTCCTGTCCGTTGATGTCAGAGAGCACCTCCCTCCTCCCGCTCCGAGCGTTCGGAGAGGCCCTTGCAATGGGCTCACGCGCGCCGCGTCGGCGCGCACCCATGCAGGTTGTCAGGCACTCCATTCACTCGCGCGCCGGCTGTCGGCTCAGCGATGTCCTCGGTGACATGGCGCTCCTCCTCCCGAGCGCGCAGCTCATCCCAGAGCGCGCATCAGGCGTGCGCCTGTCACGGAACCATCACGCGAGAACTCGACGTCTTCGCCTCCCCCGGCGACACCTTTTCTTGGTCTACAGAATTAATAATGATCCTTTATCTTGGTATTGCCAAGCGGAATGATCAAAATCGTTCGTGCGACGAGCAGAAGGCTCATCTCGATCAGGTTCGAGTGCCCGCTCGAGTCCCTGCCCGAGTTCCCGCCCGAGTTCCCGCCCGAGTTCCCGCCCCAACAATTCAGCCGCGACGCGCCCTGCTCTGGTCGGCGCGGCGCGGCGCCGCGCCCGGGGCCGCGCCGGCAGGGGACCGCGTTTGGCCCTGAACAGCCGGCGCCTCCGTGGCTCGGCGGAGGCTGTCCGCGGATGGACCGCGAGGGCAGGCGCTACTCTGTGGGAGGATCGGTGAAGAGCATACCAGTCGTCGCCGTGAGCTTCTCGAGGATTGCGGGCCCGAAGCGCTCGGCGAAGCGCGCCCTGTCCTCGGGCGCGATGACGATGTCGCCCGGCTCGTCTTCGCGCTCGTCCGTGATGATGGCGAGGAGCAGCCCGGGCTCCTGGCCGACGTTCTCGAACTGCCGGTAGACGCCCACGGGCACGTCGATCATATCGAACGGCTCGAGCGTCGTCTCGTCCGTGGCGCCCTCGTTCCAGCGCAGCGCGAAGCGTCCAGTGAGGCACAGAAATACCTCCCTCGAGCGACGGTGTGCGTGCATAGGGACTTTGTCGCCAGGCCTGCAGCTGACGATGCCCACGCTCATGCCTTTGGGGCCGACGATGGCCGGCGCTGTCCCCTCGCGCGCGTCCCCCGCCGCGTGCGCCATCAGGAGATACAGAGGAGGGTTCACGGCGTCGAACGCCTCCTGTGGGATGCTGGTGTCAACGGTGTGATTCACGTAAGCCCGGAGCTCGCCGAACCGCGCGATGCGCGAGCGCATCTGCTCCGGGGTGATCTTCAGCGTCGTCATGATAGATCCCCCTTCCTGCCGCGTCCGAGCTCCTGGAGCGATCGGCGCGGCTCTTCTCCAAAGATACCGCGGGCTATGGCGGTGCGCTCGATCGATTCCCTGCTTCGAATCGACTTTATCGCTCGCTGTCGCCGCGCGTATCGCCGCGGGTGACGCGCGTGAGCCGTGTGTTGGCTGAGCAATGGACAATACTGGGCCAGTGTAGTAGCGTGGCCCGGGAAGGCCGATCTCTGGAGGAGCTCGGAAGCGTCGAGACGGAGACGCGATGCTGCCGATCCCGCGGAGCGCCGGAGAGCCGATACGGCCGCGGCGCCTGTCGGTCATGCCTTTGTGAACGACATTGAATTCCAGGGACAGCCGTTTCCGCTGCGCCGGCAGCGCCGTGGTCATTAGCGAATTCCAGGGACAGCCGTTTCCGCCAGGCCGGCAGCGCCGTGGTCATTGACGAATTCCAGGGACAGCCGTTTCCGCCAGGCCGGCAGCGCCTGCGTCACCGGCCGCGAATCCGGCGGGCGTGTCAGCGCGTCACTCCAGCACCACGAACTTCAGATACCGCCCCTCCCACCACGCCGGCAGCGTCGGGTGGTCCTCCGGCTGCCCGTGGATCGCCCGGATCCGCAGGTCGTCCCGCTCCAGCGTGGCGTCGTCCAGCGTCGCCAGGAAGTCTTCCGCCGTGATGTGGCTCGAGCACGACGCCGCGCAGAGCACGCCACCTCGATCCAGCACGCGCGCGACCGCGGCGTGCAGCCGCCGGTAGGCGCCGAGCGCGCGCGGCTTGGCGCGCTCGCTCGGCGCGAAGCTCGGCGGGTCGCAGATGATGAGATCGTACCGGTCGCCGCGCGCGCGGGCCTTCTCGAGGAAGTCGAACGCGTCCGCCGTCACGAACTCGTGGGCCGCCGGATCCACGCCGTTCTCGCGGAACGTGCGCTGCGCCGACGCGTGCGCGGCCGACGCCGAGTCGACGGAGGTGACCCGGGCCGCGCCGCCGAGCGCCGCGGCCACCGAGAAGCCCCCCGCATAGCTGAAGAGGTTCAGCACGCGCCGGCGCCCGGCCGCGAGCGCGCGCACGCGGGCGCGGTTGTCGCGCTGGTCGAGGAACGCCCCCGTCTTCTGCCCGCGCGCGAGATCGACCTCCATCGCGACCCCCGTCTCCCTCACGAAGAGGCGATCCGGCAGCGGCGGCCCGTGCAGGTGCGCGAGCTTCTTCCCGTCCGCGTCCTCGCCCGCCGCCGACGCGCGCGCGCGCAGGCCGATCGAGCGCACGCCGCGGGCGCCCAGCGCGCGCGCGAGGCGCGGGAGCAGGCGATCGAGCCAGGGCGCCAGCATGTCGCCGTCGAGGCGGAGCACCGCGGCGCGGTCGTACCGATCGATGACGAGCGACGGCACCCGGTCCCCCTCGCCGTTGCACAGCCGGTAGGCCGTCGTGTCGCGGCCGTCGAACCAGCCGTCGCGCAGGGCGAAGGCGCGCTCGAGCCGCTCGGCGATGGCCCGCTCGTCGAGCTGCGGCGCCTGCGTGCGCTGGAAGACGCGGACGGCGATCGCCGAGTCCGCGTCCCAGAGCCCCCGCCCGAGGAACGGCGCGCCCTCGGCCGACAGCTCGACGACGTCGCCCGACGCCGCGGCGCCGCCGCGGTGCGCGCGCTCCCCGCGCTTGCCCTCGCCGCGCTTGCTCCCGTGCCCGCCGTCCGCGATGCCGTCTCGGTAGACCCATGGGTGGCCGCGGCGGACGGCGGCGGCGGCTGGCGCGGTGAGATGGACCCGCATCGACCCCGCCTAGCACGGTAAGCTCGCAGCGTGCTGCACCGAGTTCGTTCGTCCGGATGGGCCTGCCTCGGGGGGATCTCGCTTGCCGTCGCGGCAGCCTGCACGCAGGACCACGGCGTCCTCGGCCGGGATCCATCGAGCGGGGCGAGCACCTCCGGCGCCGGCGGCGGCCCGGGAGCGACAACGAGCGGCGCGACGACGACGACAACGGGCGCGGGCGGCGGCGCGGTCGAGCCGCCGGGGCCGACGAAGCTCACGGTGGTCAACGGCATCAGCGATCACGACGCGGTCCGCTTCTGCTTCCTCGCGTACCCCGACGGGACGGGCGCCGGCGTGGACCCCTGGCCGGCCGCCGCCGCGGGCCTCGCGTTCGCCCGGGCCCAGGAGGTCGAGCCGCTCGGCGCGGCGATCCCCGCGGGGACGAGCCTGCGCGCGCACGTGATCGCCGGCGACCTCCGCGCGACGGAGGGGCTCGACTGCGCGGAGATCCTCGCGCTCGCCGGCAGCACGGGGAGCCCCGCGGCCCCGATCGTCGCCGCGGGGCTCCCCGTTCTCCCGGCGCCCGTGTTCGCCGAGGAGAAGAGCCTCCTCGTGGTCGCCACCGGATGCCTCGGCGGCGAGGGGCACACACACGAGAGCGAGAAGGAAGGCTGCGGCGACGCCTACTCGATCGACACGCCGACCGCCGGCCTCGTCGCGGTCGCCATGTCGCGGCGGACGAGGTTCGACAGGGTGAGCCTGCAGGTCGCGCACGCGAGCGCGGCGACGCCGGTCGTCCATGTGGATCTGACGCCCGGGCGCGAGGACGCGACCGGGGCGACGCTCGCGCAGGACCTCTCCTACGGCGCGATCGCGCCGTTCCCACCGTTCACCGGGTTCTCGGTGAGCGATCTCGGCGCGCTCGACGAGGTCGCGATCGAGACCCGCGATCCCATCGCGGGGACGGTGACGTCGTCGGTGCCGATGCGCGAGATCCTGGCGAGCAGCGACGTGCCGGCGGCGGACATCGGGGACGGTCAGGGGTTCGTGCTTGTCGCCGTCGGGGCCGCTCCGGGGGCGGAACAGGGCGGGTTCTGGCACCCCCTGACGTACTCGCTCTTGCGGGCGAATCCCTGAGCTTGTTCCCGGATCATCCCATTCCCGGCGAGGTTCCGGGGTTCACCGTCTCTCGTCGGACGGAACGACAACGCCTCGCCTGGCAGCGCGCCGTGAACTCGCCTTGATTCCGCCTCGGGCATCAAGGCCCCATCGAGCGCGGTTCGCAATGCCACGATCCTGCCGTGTGGTGGCGTGTTGTCCAGGTTTTGCGCAAGACCCTGATTGCTCCTGTACGGCCGACTCGAGTGTGTCCGGCGTGTCTGCCGCGCTTGCAGTGCGCGTTGTCTTATCGGAGGATGAGGGGCCTGCCCCCTCGGTCTCAGGCGCCTCCCTCTCTCCTCGCAGATCAGCGCTTCGCAGGCCTCTTCACGGCTGTGCCTGGCTCTTCGGCAAGGAGCGTCGCGCCGGGAAAATCGTGAGTCGCTCGACGGACGGGAGCGCCCTGTACGGATGACATCATGAGACAATCACCCGCCGTGACGATCGGATGAATCTCCAGTATAACGCGAGTGCCGAAATTCCGAGGGGGGGAGGGAACATGGCGACACAGGTATTTGTCGGGGCGAGCTCCGCGGCGGATCCGAGAGAGGCTGCTTCAGAGGCCGTGGCGACGGCGCTCCGCGGGTCTTCCCGTACGGAGCATGCGGCGCGACCGGCATTCGCCCTCGTCTTATCGACGGACCAGTACGACGCCGACGCGCTCGCCGCGGCCGTGACGAGCCAGCTGCCGGGCGTCCCCTGGGCGGGGTGCTGCACTGCTGGCGTCTTCGCCGGCAGCCGGCTGCTCCGGCAGGGGCTCGTGGTGGGGCTCGTCGCCTCGGAGACGGTGCGTGTCGGCGTCGGGGTCGCGCAGCCGGTGAGCCAGGACGGGCGGCGCGCCGGCGTGCTCGCCGCCTCGCGCGCCCTCGAGAGGTTTCCCTCGTCCGTCGCCCCCGGGTGGAGCCGCGCGCTCATCGTGCTGCCGGACGCGGTCACGGGCAACGCGGCGGACGTGGTGCGCGGCGCGGTTGAGGTCGGCGGGACGGGCGTCGTCTGGGCCGGCGGCGGCGCGGGCGACAACCTCCGCTTCGTGCGCACCGCGCAGTTCGCGGGCGGCAGCGCCTTCTCGGACAGCGTTGTCGTTGTCGCGATCGACTCGCCGGCGCGCATGGCGACCGGCATCCGCCACGGCTTCCGGCCGTATGGCCCGCCCACGATGGTGACCCGCGCCGAGGGCACGGTCCTCGCCGAGCTCGAGTACGAGGGCGCCTTCTCGGTCTACCAGCGCACCGCGCGGGCGAGGGGGGATCAGGTGAACATCGACGGCTTCGCCACGTTCGCCATGACCCACCCGCTCGGCATCCCGCAGGCCGACGGCGAGCACGTCATCCGCGACCCGCTGCGCGTCGTCTCGCCGGGGGGGCTCTACTGCGTCGGCGAGGTCCCGGACGGGTGCCTCATCCGCGTCATGGAGGGCGACCCCATCGGCCTCGTCGGCGCCGCGCGCGAGGCCGCGACCACGGCGCGCGAAGCGGTGGCCGGGCCCATCGCCGGCGCGTTCGTCTTCGACTGCATCTCGCGGTGCATGATGCTCGGCGACACGGTGCGCGACGAGCTGACCACCTTCGAGAGCGAGCTCGGCGAGAGCGTCCCGGTGATGGGATGTCTGACCTTTGGAGAAGTCGGTACGTTGGGCCGGGGAGTACCGCAGTTTCACAACAAGACCGCTGTCGTGCTCGCCCTGGGGGCCTGAGCGCGGGAGCGGTTGGAGCCCTGTCATGGCGAGCGGCGAAGAGCACGAGATCCAGGAGGAACGGCTGGCGCTCCTCAGCGTCCTCCAGGAGCTCACGGTCGCGGCGCTCGACCTCTTCGATCCGCACCAGTCGATGGCGGTCTTCCTGGAGCGGCTCGCCGAGCGCCTGAGCTGCATCGCCGTGCTCGTGCTCGTCGAGCCGGCCCCGCGGGCCCCGCGGCTCCTCGACGCCGCCGGCCTGTCGGCGAGCTCGCGCGCGCTGCCCATCCCGCCGCGCTCGCCCGCCGGGGCGGGCGAGCCCAACGGCGCGGGCGCGGGCCTCTCCTTGCCGTACCCCGAGCTCGCGCGGCCCGGGCTCGTGACGTGGCACTTTTCGCTGGAGGGGCAGGGCGACAGCGGCGCGTCCAGCCTCCTCCTCTGCTTCGAGAGCGAGCCCCCGTTCGCGCCCCGGTACCGGGGCATGATGCGCCGGCTCACGGCGACCTTCCGCACGGCGCTGGTGCACCGCCTGCTCTACGCCCGCATGATCGAGAACGAGCGCGAGCGGGCGCGGAACCTCGCCGCCGCGGAGGCGGGGCGCGCGGCGGCGGAGGCGGCGCAGCGGCGCGCGGCCTTCCTCTCCGAGGCGAGCCGGCTGCTCTCGAGCTCGCTCAATTACGAGGCGACGCTGGTGCGCGTCGCGCGCCTGCCGGTCCCGTTCGTCGCGGACTGGTGCATGGTCGACATCATCGAGCGCGAGGCGATGCTCCGGCGCGCGGTCGTCGTCCACGCCGATCCCCAGAAGAGCGAGCTCGCGCGCCTCCTGCAGGGCCAGACGCCGATGGACTCGGTCCTCCCGTCCGGCGTCGCGCGCGTGCTGGAGACGGGCGAGGCGGCGCTCTGCGAGGTCGCGGGCGCGCCCCTCGCCCCGGAGAGCGAGCGCGGCTCGTACGAGAGCGAGCCGCCGGTGTCGGCCAGCGAGGCGCTCCTCATGGAGCTCGGCCTCCGGCGTTACATCTCCGTGCCGCTCGTCACGCGCGGCACGATGCTCGGCGTGCTCACCATCGCGTCCGGCCGCGACGATCTCATGTACGGCGTGGAGGACCGGGCGCTCGCCGAGGATCTCGGGCGCAGGGCCGCGCTGGCGATCGACAACGCGCGGCTGTACGAGAGCGCGCAGCGGGCGATCCGGGCCCGGGAGGAGCTCGTCGCGGTGGTGTCGCACGATCTCAAGAGCCCGCTCGCCACCATCGTCATGAACACGAGCCTCCTGCGCCGGAAGCTGCCGGGCGCGGACGAGGCGGTCGACGTGCGGCGCCCCGTCGAGCGCATCCAGAAGGCGGCCGATCGCATGAACCGCCTCATCCGCGATCTGCTCGACCTGGCGAAGCTCGACGGCGGCCACATCTCGATCCAGCCGGTGCCCCACGACGTCGCAGGCCTGCTCGGCGACGCCATCGAGCTCCTGCGGGAGGAGGCGGCGGAGAAGTCGCTGCGCCTCGAGCAGAGCGTCGAGCTCGGCGTCGATCGAGCGCTCTGCGATCGCGAGCGGATCCTGCAGGTGATCGCCAACCTCGTCGGCAATGCGATCAAGTTCACGTCGGCCGGCGGCGAGGTCGCGATCCGGGCCGAGCCGTGGGGCCGGGAGGTGCGCCTCTCGGTGCGGGACACCGGCCCGGGCATCCCGGAGGACCAGCGGGCGCGGATCTTCGAGCGCTACTGGCAGGCGAAGGAGACGGCCCACAAGGGCACCGGGCTCGGCCTCTCGATCGCGAAGGCGCTCGTCGAGGTGCACGGCGGGCGGATCTGGGTCGAGAGCAAGGTGGGCGAGGGCAGCACGTTCTTCTTCACGCTGCCGATGGTGGAGGCCACGAGCGCGACATCGGGAGTCGCGGCAGGCACGCGCCTCGGGGCCTGACAGCGGCATTCGGGGTTTGCCGTACAGCGGTGTCATCACATCACCGAGGCAGGAGGGGCTCTTCGCCTTGCGCGTTGGCGGTCCGATCCGTTCATCGCTATACCTTGCCGCGATGAAGGACGTCGGGAACGACAGGGGCGAAGCGGCGCCGGCCGAGGCTCGATGGAGCGATGACGAGCGGGCGCTCGTCGAGGCCGCGCTCGGGTTGCTGGGCATCCGCAACCTCGTGCTCGCGATCCACGATCCGAGCTTTCCCTCGGACGACGCGGAGGACATCGGGCGCGGGTCCCCGAATACCGAGGGGGGGCGCCGATTCCTCCGGTTCGCGCGGGATCTCGGCTTCAACGGCGTCCAGCTGGGGCCGCAGGGGGAGACCTCTGCCGACAACGCGTCTCCGTACGACGGCACCATCTTCTCGCGGAGCACGCTGTCGATCGCGCTCGCCCGGCTGGTCGAGGACGGCCCCTCCGGCGCGCTCCTCCGCCCCGAGTCGCTCCGGGAGATCGTCGCCGGCCGGCCTCCTGGCAGCGAGGCTCGCGCGCACCACGGCCATGCCTACCGCGCCCAGCGCGCCGCGCTCCGCGAGGCGTACGCGTCGTTCGAGGGCCGGCGGAGGCGCGGCGAGCCCGGCGACCTTGGCGAGCTAGGCGATCTCGAGCGCCGCCTCGACGCCTTCACACGGCGGAACGCGGCGTGGCTCGAGAGGGACGGGCTCTACGGCCCCCTCTGCGCCGAGCACCGGAGCGGCTGGTTTCACGGCTGGTCTGGCGAGCCGGAGCTGGACCGACGCCTCTATGCGCCTGGCCCTGGCGAGGTGGTCGCGTGCCGGGAGCGCAGGAGAGCGCTCCTCGACCTGTACCGCGACGAGCTCCGCTTCTACGCGTTCTGCCAGCTCCTCGCGCACGAGCAGCACGCGGCGCTCCGGACGGTGACGGCCGAGCTCGGGCTCAAGCTCTACGGCGATCTGCAGATAGGCTACTCGCCTCAGGATGCCTGGGCCTATCAATCGGTCTTCCTCAGGGGGTATCTGATGGGCGCGCCGCCGAGCCGGACCAACCCGGAGGGCCAGGTGTGGAGCTACCCTGTCCTGGATCCCGCGCAGTACGCGGATGCGTCGTCCGGCGGGCTCGCGCTCGTCCGTGCGCGGATGGACAAGATGTTCGACGAGTTCGACGGGGTGCGCCTCGATCACCCGCACGGGCTCGTCTGCCCCTGGGTCTATGCGGCCGACGCCCCCGATCCGCTCCGCGCCGTCCAGGGCGGGGCGCGGCTCTTCTCGTCGCCCGACCTGCCGGAGCACCCGTTGCTCGCGCGGTACGCCATCGTCTCGCCCGGGCAGCTGAACCGCGCCGTGCCCCGGTATGCCGACGGCTGGGTCACCTCGCTGTCTCCGGAGCAGGTCGGGCGCTACAGCGTCATTTTCGACACGATCGCGCGCTGCGCGGAGGCCCGCGGGCGCGCCATCTCCGACGTCGTGTGCGAGGTCCTGAGCACGCTCCCGTACCCGCTCGGGGCCGTCCTTGATAGGCACGGGCTGGGGCGCTTCCGGGTCACGCAGAAGGCCGATCTCGACAACCCGAAGGACGTCTATCGCAGCGAGAACGCCGCGCACGCCGACTGGATCATGGTGGGGACCCACGACACGCCGCCGCTCTGGAGGCTCCTCGACACCTGGGAGCGCGACGCCGCGCTGGGGCGGCAGGCGGCGTACCTGGCGACGCGCCTCGCGCCCTCGCCGGCCGAGGAGGGCGCGATGGCGCGCGCGCTCGCGTCCGACCCTCGCGCGCTGGCGCAGGCCAAGATCGCCGACCTCTTCGCCAGCCCGGCGTCGAACGTGATGGTCTTCTTCGCCGATCTGCTCGGGATGAAGGAGATCTACAACACGCCCGGCACGGTGGGCGACCACAACTGGTCGCTGCGGGTCCCTCGCGATTACGAGCGGTCCTATCTGGAGATGCGCGCGCGCGGCGCGGCCCTCGATCTCCCGCGCGCGCTCGCGCTCGCGCTGCGCGCTCGGGGGGGCGCGGAGTCGGCGGAGCGCGGGAACCTCGCCCGGCGCCTGGAGCGCTGCCCGCGCTAGCTCTCCTGCGGGACGTTGCGCCGGATCAGCAGAACGACCGCCATGACGCCAAGGACGCCAGGAGAGATGTGGACGCGTCGCCCTGACACTCTTCGGTCCTATTCCCCCGATCTCTTGGCGTCCTTGGCGTCCTTGGCGTCATGGCCGTTGGCTTTCGGTCTGACTTCCCACCGTAGCGCTACTTCGGGCTCCACACGGCCCACTTTCCCGACGTGGCCCATGTATCGCTCGCATCCTTGAACGCCCCGATGAACGCGGCGCTCGCGTCGAAGAACCCGTCCGGCGGCACGACCGCGTCCTTCGTCAGGGACGTCGCGGGGCCGAACACGGGCGCGGACGGGTCGAAGCAGCCCTGGATACCCGGGTCCTCCTCCCGATTCTTCCGATCGGGCTCGCTCAGGAACGCGATCTCATCGAAGCCGCCGTCGTCGTCCTGGAGGATGCCTGTCCCGTCGCTCGTCTCGGCGTAGGCGAGGTCATTCACCAGATTGAAGAAGATCGAGCTCGCTATGTTCTGCTCGGGATCCGGGTCGCGCACGTCGAGGCCCGACTCGAAGCCCGTGACGATCGTGTTGGCGATGTTCACCTTCGTCGATCGGCGGAGGAGGATGCCGTATTGCTCCTTGCCCACGTCCACGCCTTTCCCGCAGAGCGTCGCGTTGTAGATCGTCGGCTCGCTCCGAGGCTCGAGCGCCGGCGTGAGCGCGAGCGGGTCGTTGTCCCCCTCGAACCCGTTCGTCTCCTCCGCGACGTTCGGGTCCTGCTGCGCCACGAGGAACTGGAGCTCTCCGCGATAACCTTGGTCCCAGTCGAAGGCGTCGTCTCCGCTGTACTGACAGGCGAGGTGCTTTGCGTTCACCGTGCCCCCGAAGAACTCGAAGCAGTCGTCGGACACGTGCCTCACCTGGACGAAATCGATGATCGTCCCCCTGCCGACCCCGCCGAGGGTGAGCCCGTTGATCTCGTTGTTCGGCGCGAGCTTCACGCCGGAGTACTCGATGCGCACGTATTTGAGCGTGCCGCTCGAGTCGTTCTCGTCGATGCCCCCGTATCGCCCGTTGTTCGTCAACCCCTCGATCTGGCCCGGGGTGCGTGCGCCGTTCGCGTCCACGTGGTTGGTCGGCGCGTTGCCGAGGAGGATGACGCCGCCCCAATCGCCGGCCATGCGATCCTCCGGGGCCTTGCTGCTCGTGAACACGATGGGCTCATCCCGGGTGCCCACGGCGATGAGCTTGGATCCGGGGTGCACCACGAGCGTCGCGGGGACCTGCGGGTTCGTCTCGCCGAGGACGGTCGTGCCCTTCTCGATGGTCAGCGTCGCCCCGGCCGAGACGTTCACCTGGCCCTTGAGGATGTACTTCTTGTCACATCTGAGCGTGAAATCCTCCGTGATATCCCCGGTGATCTCGACGGTCGGCTTGTCGGCCGCCGCGCACCCGCCTGGCGTGTTGCCGCCCTCGCCGCCGGCTGAGCCGCTCGACGAGGGGACGCAGACGCTGTCCGTGCGATCGCAGATGGCGCCGTCGAACTGCGCGCAGTCCGCGTCGGAAGCGCATTGCACATCCCGCTGCTCGATGATGAGCGAGCACGCGAGGGCGCTGGTGGCGAGCGCGCCCATGGCCAGCGCGAGGGCGGCGGCAGGTGGTGAATCGACGGGGCTGCGCTCGTGGTTCATTGCAATCACCCGATGGCAAGTGAATCGTCTCTGTCAAGCAGGGCCGCGCTGTCCGGCCGACAGGGACGTGGCGAAACCGTCGCTGACAGGCCATCGCATTCGCGAGAACGTCACATGACGGCCGCTTCGAGGTAACAGGTCGCGGGCATTCTCCGGGCCGGGCTGGCCTCCCTCTGGGGATCGATCCGGCACAGGTCGAATGAGCGCTCCCAGCGATCCCAATGGTTGGCGGAAATATCGCCCGATCGCCGAGATCGGCAGGGGAGGTATGGCCGACGTCTGCCTCGCGGTCGCCCAGGGCCCCGTGGGATTCAACAAGCTCGTCGTGCTGAAGCGGGTGCGGCCCGAGCTCGTGGAGGACGCCGACATCCTCGCGATGTTCCTCGACGAGGCGCGGCTCGCGGCCCGATTGAATCATCCGAACGTCGTTCAGACGTACGAGGTCGGCGACGAGGGAGCGCGCTTCTTCATCGCCATGGAGTACCTCGCCGGCCAGCCGCTCGGCAGCATTCGCTCCCGCATGGGGCACGACAAGGTGCCGCTCCCGCTCCAGGTTCGTGTCCTGTGCGACGCGCTGGCCGGGCTCCATCACGCGCACGACCTGCGCGATTTCGACGGAACACCCCTCCACGTCGTCCACCGCGACGTGAGCCCGCAGAACATCTTCGTCACCTATGATGGCGTGATCAAGGTGGTCGACTTCGGCATCGCCAAGGCGGCCGACTCGCTGACGGAGACGCGCACCGGAACGCTCAAGGGCAAGGTCTCGTACATGTCGCCGGAGCAAGCGCGCGGAGAGCGCGTCGACCGGCGCTCCGACGTCTTCTCGGTGGGGGTGATCCTCTGGGAGGCGATCGCCCGGAGGCGCATGTGGAAGGGCTTCAACGACCTCGCGATCCTCGGGCGGCTCGCCATCGGAGAGGTCCCAAGGCTCGCGGAAGAGGCGTCCAGGGTCGAGCTCGACCCCGAGATCGAGCGGATCTGCCAGAGGGCGCTCGCGCCCGCGCTCGAGGACCGTCATGCCTCCGCGGCCGAGCTGCAGGCGGATCTCGAGCGCTGGCTCGGCGAGCGCCACCGGGGCATGTCCGCGCGGGAGGCCGGCGAGATCGTTGCCGGCCAGTTCGCGGACGACCGGGCGCGGATCAAGCAAGTCGTGGAGGAGCAGCTGCGCGGCGTGCGCTGGACCGGGAGCTCTCCGAGGGTCACGCTGACGCCCGACCTGCCGAAGCTGAGCGCCGGTCCGATGTCGATGACGCCGACCTTGACTGCGCCTGCGGCGGTCAGCGCCTCCTCGGACGGGAGCTCGATGCTGCCCTCGGTCAGCATGACCGGCGCGAAGGAGCGCCCCGCGCGCCCGAACCGCGCGATCGTCGTGATCGCGGTCACCTTCGTCGCCATCGGCGGAGCCGTGAGCGTCGGGGTCTTGCGCGCGCAGCCATGGAGGATCGCCGCGAGCGATCACCAGGAGGCGCAGGTCGCCGCGCGGCCTGCGGCGGAGCCCGCTCCGAAGCAGGAAGAGGCCATCCGCCTCGTCGTCCGCGTCTCGCCGGTCGACGCGACGGTCTCCATCGACGGCTCGCCGATGTCGACCGGCGCCTACGAGGGCCGCCTCGCCAGGGATGGCCGCGCGCACGTCATCCGCGCGGAGGCGCCGGGGTTCCTCGCGCAGGAAGAGAAGGTCACGGCGAGCAACGATCTCTTCTTGAGCCTCGCGTTGAAGAGCGAACCGGAAGCGCAGCCAGGGAGGCTCGCCGCCATCGGTCGGAGCGCCCCGGTGAGCGTCGCCACGGCGCCGCCGTCGAGCGCGCCCGCGCCGCCGTCGAGCGCGCCCGCGCCGCCGTCGAGCGCGCCCGCGCCGCCGTCTGCCGAGCAGAAGCCGAAGCGGGGGATCGATCTGGAGAGCCCGTACGCCCGATGAACACCCCGAGAGCGCTCGCCCTCTGCGCCGCGATCGTGCTCAGCGCCCCGCTCGGCGCGTTCGCTCAGCCTGCCGGTAACAAGACCGAGGAGGCCGACGCCCGCTTCCGGCGAGGCGTCGAGCTCTACAACGAGGTGGATTATGGCGCTGCGCTCATCGAGTTTCGCCGCGCCTACGAGCTCGCGCCCGCATATCAGGTGCTCTACAATATCGCAGGTACGTGTTATCAGCTCAAGGACTACGCCTGCGCGCTGCGCGCCTTCGAGAGGTACCTCGCCGACGGTGGCGAGCGGATCCCGGGCGGCCGGCGGGCCGAGGTGGAGCGGGACATCGCCGTCCTGCGGAGCCGCGTCGCGACGGTGGAGATCTCGACCTCGGCGCCGGACGTCGAGATCACCGTGGACGGCGTGCCGGCGGGCAAGACGCCGCTCCCTGAGCCCCTTCTGATGAGCGCCGGGCGCCGCCGCATCGCCGCCGAGGCGCCGGGCCGCCCGGCCGTGTTGAGGGTCGTCGACGTGGCCGGCGGCGATCACGTTCGGCTCGAGATCGCGCTCCCCGAAGCGCGGGCCCTGCAGAGCCCCGGCGAGGGCGCGGGCGGCGCGCCGGCTCCGCCGCCGGCGCCGCCGGGCGCGCTGCGGATGGACCGCGCGCCTCGCCAGCAGCGGAGCGTGCCCGCGTTCCCCTGGCTCGCGACCGGCGCGCTCGCCGTGGGCGCGGCCGCCACCGGGGTCCTCGCGCTCGGCGCTTCCGGGGACCTCGACGCGGAGCTCGATCGGTATCCCGGCGACGCCCGCGCCGTCGAGCGAGCGCGGGCGAGGAGCGAGGCGCTCGCGCTCACCACCGACCTGCTCGCGGGCGCCGCCGTGCTCGCCGGCGGCATCTCGATCTACCTCACTGTCGCTGGCGCGGGCCCGGAGCGCGGCGATGGAGAGCGCGCGTCATCTCCTCCGGTGAGGCTCACGATCGCGCCGGCGTCTCTCGAGCTCGCGGGCTCTTTCTAGGACCGACGCAGAGCGTCGCAGGGTCGCGACGGTCAAAACGCTTGCATCCAGCGCGCTGGAGCTGCATTGATCCGGGCGATCGCCGCGGTCATGGGGGCTTCTCCCGTGCGACGCCGCGGCGACGGTGCGACAAGGTGGTCAATCACCCGCGCTGCCCGCGAGTCGAGAACGAGATGGGAGACACCAGGTGAGCACGACCAAAGCGTCTCTTGGGACCCTGTTCCTCATGCTCTCCCTGGCCGCGCCCGCGGTCGCGCAAGAGGCGGCGCCGCGGCAGCCCGTCACCGACAAGACGAAGGAGCGCTGGGCGAAGAGCCAGGGAGGCCGGTTCGGCTTCGAGATCGACGTCCTCAGCTCGTCTTACCAGCGGGAGATCGCGGCGGCGGGCAGCGAAGAGGCCACCGTCGAGGAGTCGTCGCGGCTCGGCGTCGCCATCACCGCCGCCGCCCAGTACAAGCTCTTCGCGGGTCTCCACCTCGACGCGGAGATCCCGTTCGCCTACGGCGACGTCTCGGGCCCCCAGTCGACAGACCTGTTCGGCAGGCGGTTCACGAGCGGCGCAGGATACAGCCAGTTCTTCATCGGCAATCCCACGTTCGGCCTCCACTACGCTGCCAACGCCCTTCCCATCCTCGCGCTCTTCGGCGGCATGAGCTTGACGATCCCGCTCCACCCGCACCCGGGCGCGGAGCTCGAGGTCGCGTCGGTGGCGAACTTCCCCGCGCGGGCTTACTTCGATGCGCAGCGCGTGCTGCTCGCGCACTGGGCCTTCCGGGCGCGCGTCGGGACCGAGATCAACGTCGGCAAGGTCCTGTTCTTCACTCACGATCTCGCGAGTCAGGTCTTCTTTCCGACCCGGGACGGGGAGGACACGAAGACCGTGATCGAGCAGGGAAACGAGATCGAGTTCCGCCCGTTCGGGAACTTTGGCATCGGCATGCGCCTTCAGGCGGCGTTCCCTCTCTCCTCGAGCAACTCGGCCCAGCTCGCGGCGGAGCCGTTCGTCGGCTGGGAGCCGCTCGTGAAGGGCTCTTTCACCCGCGTCGGCGCGCTTGTCGCGCTCGACGACGACCTCGGCTTCGGCCTCGATCAGGGGAAGGTCGCCACCATCCGCGTCGCCCTGGGCAGCAAATGGTAGGGAGCGAGCGCCGGAGGGGCGAGCTACGCTGAGCGCCCCGTGATGACGACCCCCAGCCCGAGCCGCGACCCCTGGGTCGGCGTGCCGAGGCCGAACCCTGCTGCCCGGCTTCGACTCTTCTGTGCGCCCTATGCGGGCGGCGGCTCGTCGATCTACAGCGCCTGGTGGCGCGAGCTCCCCGCGCACACGGAGCTCTGCGCGCTCAAGCTCCCCGGCCGGGAGGCGCGCATGAGCGAGCCGCCGTTCGAGCGCCTCACGCCGCTCGTCCAGGCCCTCGCCACCGCGCTCGACCCATGGCTCACGAAGCCGTTCGCGCTGTATGGCCACAGCCTCGGCGCGCTCGTCTGCTTCGAGCTCGCGCGCGAGCTCCGCCGCCGGGGAGCACCGCTGCCGCGCCACCTCTTCGTGTCCGGCCGGCGCCCGCCTCACGTTCGCGGCTCGGATCCGCTCCATGGCCTGCCCGAGCCCGAGTTTCTGGAGCGGATCCGCCGCATGGGGGGCACGCCCGACGAGGTGCTGCGCGACCCGGAGCTCCTGGCGCTCTTCCTGCCTGTCCTGCGCGCGGATTTCGCGGTCAACGAGGTCGAGCCGTTCGTCCCGGGGGCCCCGCTCGAGTGTCCGATCTCCGCGTTCGGGGGCCTCGACGACGAGCGCGCGGACCGCGCCGATCTCGAGGGCTGGCGCCCTCACACGCGCGGGGCTTTCCGGGTCGAGATGTTCCCCGGCGGACACTTCTTCCTGCGGAGCGCCCGGGAGCCGCTCCTGCGGTCGATCTCGGCCGTCCTCGGCGACGTCGAGCGCGCGCTCCCCGCGTGACGGCCGACGCTGGGTGGGTGTTGAGCCCGGGGCGGGAGCCATGCAAAGAAGGAGGGACCCGCAGCCGCTCTGCCTCTCTCCTCTCTGCGTGTCTGCCCCTCTGCTTCCCCGGAGACCCGAACGATGACCGATTTCCAGTACCAGGACATGCTCCCCCTCGGCCATGACGAGACCCCGTACCGCCTCGTCAGCCGCGACCATGTCTCGACCTTCGAGGCCGCCGGCTCGACGTTCCTCAAGGTCGAGCCGGAGGGGCTCACCCTGCTCGCGCGCGAGGCGATGCGCGACATCGCCCACCTCCTCCGGCCCGGTCACCTCGCGCAGCTCGCGCGGATCCTCGGCGATCCCGAGGCTTCGTCGAACGATCGCTTCGTCGCCCTCGAGCTCCTCAAGAACGCGAGCATCGCCGCGGGGGGCGTGCTCCCGTCGTGCCAGGACACAGGCACGGCCGTCGTCATGGGCAAGAAGGGCCAGCTCGTCTTCACGGGCGGCGGCGACGAGGCGGCGATCGCGCGCGGCGTCTTCGAGACCTACCGCGCGCAGAACCTGCGCTATTCGCAGCTCGCGCCGCTCGACATGTACCGGGAGGTCAACACGAACGACAACCTCCCTGCGCAGATCGAGATCTTCGCGACGGACGGCGACGCCTACAAGCTCCTGTTCATGGCGAAGGGCGGCGGCTCCGCGAACAAGAGCTATCTTTACCAGGAGACCAAGGCGCTCCTGAACCCGGAGAGCCTGCTCTCCTTCGTCGAGGCGAAGATCCGCGCGCTCGGCACCGCGGCGTGCCCGCCGTACCACCTCGCCATCGTCGTCGGCGGCACGTCGGCCGAGTACACGCTCAAGGTCGCGAAGCTCGCCTCGGCGCGCTACCTCGACACGCTCCCGGCCGACGGCAACGCGCGCGGGCGCGGCTTCCGCGACCGCGAGCTCGAGCAGAAGGTGCTCGAGCTCGCGCAGCGGACGGGGATCGGGGCGCAGTTCGGGGGCAAGCACTTCTGCCACGACGTCCGGGTCATCCGCCTGCCGCGCCACGGCGCCTCGTGCCCTGTCGGCATCGCCGTCTCGTGCTCCGCGGATCGTCAGGCGCTCGGCAAGATCACGCGCGAGGGCATCTTCCTCGAGCAGCTCGAGACCGATCCCGCGAAGTACCTGCCCGACACGACGGACGCGGATCTCGAGGGCGAGGTCGTGAAGCTCGACCTCCGCCGTCCCATGAGCGAGATCCGCGCGGAGCTCTCGAGGTACCCCATCCGCACGCGGCTCTCGCTGAGCGGCCCGATGATCGTCGCGCGGGACATCGCGCACGCGAAGATCAAGGAGCGCCTCGATCGCGGCGACGGCATGCCGAGCTACCTGCAGGAGTTCATGGTCTACTACGCCGGGCCCGCGAAGACGCCCGCGGGCTACGCCTCCGGCTCGTTCGGCCCCACCACGGCCGGCCGGATGGACGCGTACGTCGACCTCTTCCAGGCGAACGGCGGCAGCTACGTCATGCTCGCGAAGGGCAACCGCTCGCCCGCCGTCACCGCGGCGTGCAAGAAGCACGGCGGCTTCTACCTGGGCTCGATCGGCGGTCCGGCCGCGCGCCTCGCGAAGGACTGCATCAAGAAGGTCGAGGTGCTCGAGTACCCCGAGCTCGGCATGGAGGCGGTCTGGAAGATCGAGGTCGAGGATTTCCCCGCCTTCATCGTCGTGGACGACAAGGGCAACGACTTCTTCGCCGACATCAACAAGCCGGCCGGCCGGAAGCTCGAAGTCGCCGGCTGACGTCCGGAGCCCGGGAATCGCGGCCTGCCATCAGGGGATGACGAGGGTGACCGAGGCAAATGGTCACATTCGAGGCGTCTTGGCGCCTGTTCAGCCCGGTATCGGCTCGACGAGCGCTGCTGGGGCCGCGGCCCGCGGGGGCACGGTCCGTGCTTTGACCTCGTGCGGAAGGAGCTGAGCATGACAGTTCGACCTGATCGCACGGTGTCTCATGGCCGCGCTGACGCTGGGCACCACCGTTTCGAGGATCGGCACGGTGGTCCCGATGGATCTCGCCATCAGCTGGAGGTGGATCGTTTGGACCGGCTGGTGCGCGCAGCGCAGGAGATCGCCGGTCAAGCAGAGCGTCGAGAGCGCGAGAAGCGCAGCGACGCGGGCCAGGAGGCGAGGCCCGGCGACGGCGGCGTCAAGTCGCGTCCGGCGCCGAGGAATCCGAGCATCGCCGACCTCGAGCGCGCGGACAACGAGGGGATGCTGCCGCCGGGGGAGACGTGATGAGCGCACGCGCGATGAGCCTCGATGGGCTCGTCGATCGGCTCGTGCCGGGCGCGCTCCGCCCCGCGGAGCGCGCGCCCCTCGCCCCTGCGCTCGACGCGGAGGTGCGGCACGTCGACACGTGGAGCGCGGGGCGCCTCGCCTATTACGTGGACGCCCGCGCTGCGGGGCGCCCCGTGGTGCTCGTGCACGGGGTCGACGCGGCCGCCTCGTCCAGGGAGATGGCGCCCCTGTTCGATGCGCTCCGCGGCGAGCGGCCGGTCTACGCGCTCGATCTTCCCGGCTTCGGCCTCTCGGAGCGAGCGGACCGCGTGTACGATCGCGAGCTCTACCGCGCCGCGCTGCGTCGCTTCCTCACGGACGTGGTCCGCGCGCCGGGCGGCGCCGACGTCATCGCGCTCTCCCTCTCCTCGGAGTTCGCCGCCGCCGTCGCCTGCGAGGAGACGAGCATCGTTCACAGCCTCGTGCTCATCTCCCCGACGGGGCTCGGCCGTGAGCCTCCCGGCGCGAGCGCCCTCCTCCGGGCCGTCTCGCGCGTCCCCTACGCCGCGGAGGCGCTCTTTCGCGTGCTGGCCGCGCCGCCCAGCATTCGCTGGTTCCTGAAGAAGAGCTTCGTCGGCGCGCCGGATCCAGGCCTCGTCGACTATGCCATCCGCGCGTCGAAGGAGCCTTTGGCTCACCGGGCCCCCCTCGCGTTCATCGCCGGTGCCCTGTTCACGAACGACGCTCTCCAGCGCCTCTATGCGCGCCTGCCCGTCGCCACGCTGATCCTCCACGACCGTGACCCGTATTCGCGCTTCGACCGCCTCGCCGAGCTCACGCAGCAGAACGCCCGCGTGGAGGCCGCCCGCGTCGCGCCCACGCTGGGTCTCCCGCACTTCGAGCAGCTCGACGCCACGCTCGATGTCGTGCGCAGGTTCTGGGCGCAGGACCCTTGGTAGCTCTCTTCCACAGAACGACCAGGACAGCCTGGTAGAGAGCTCCGCGCAGGGCGGACGTCGATTTCCTGCGGAGCCCCCGGGCTCCGCAGGGCCGAGGTCGTCCGGTCCGCCCAGGAGCCGCCGCCCTCGACGCCGAACATGTATGCGCCATTACTGACTGGCCCCTTCTCGTGCCAGCGGGCCTGTGCTCCGCTGGTTTCGTGCGACCCGAGCAGGGTCTCGAGGATCGACCTGCGACACGCATCCAGTTCCACCGCTCCTGGAGCACCTGGTGTACAATGGAGCGGTGGCGGAACACCGGGTGTGCCGACAGGAGCACCCGGTGTGTGTGGTCACGTGCGTGCCGGTTCGATCGGGGGCCATTTCGTTAGGACCATGACATCTGCGACCCGGGAGGGGTGTCCTTGTGCAGCAATCCGGCGATGGAGCGCTGCGCCAGGACACCATGATGGCTGGTCAGGCGATGGAGCAACGCGGCACGCGTCTACAGGGGGCGCGGATTGTTTCCAGGCGTAAAAGTCTTTGCAAACTCCAGGTCAACGGGCTAATTAAGCTCTTATAGCGGGGGATGTCGTGAATTCAGGCGGCCAAACCATCTCTTCGACCCAGCAAGCGAGCAACAGCTTGCTTGGTCGATACCGCCTGATTGCAAAATTGGGTCGTGGTGGGATGGCCGATGTGTTTCTGGCCGTCTCCCGCGGGCCCGGGTCGTTCAACAAGCTCGTTGTTGTGAAGTGTCTCCGCGTCGGGATGGCGGATGACCCGCGCTACGTCCTGATGTTCCTGGACGAGGCCAAGCTCTCGGCCCGGCTCAATCACCCCAACGTCGTTCAGACGTACGAGATCGGGGGCGAGAGCGGCGGGTACTTCATCGTGATGGAGTACCTCGAGGGCCAGCCGCTCAAGGACGTCGTGAGGGCGGTGGTGAGCGGCTGTCCTGGCGCCGCGAGCTTCACGCGGGGGGCGTGGGTCAGGGTCATCGCCGAGGCGCTGCGCGGGTTGCACTACGCGCATGAGCTCGCGGACTTCGATGGCGGTCTGCTCGGCATCGTGCACCGCGACGTCTCGCCCCACAACATCTTCGTCACGTACGACGGAGCTGTGAAGATCGTCGATTTCGGCGTCGCGAAGGCGGCCCTCAACGCGGCGCACACGGAGAGCGGAACCTTCAAGGGCAAGATGGCCTACGCCGCGCCCGAGCAGGCGATGGCGAGCGGCGACGTCGATCGGCGGGCCGATATCTTCGCCATCGGCATCGTGCTCTGGGAGCTCCTGGCGATGCGGCGGCTGTTCGATGGCGACCACGTCGCCGTGATGCACCAGCTGCTCACGCGGGACATCCCGCGGCTCTCCACCGTCGTGCCGGACATCGATCCGGCGCTCGACGAGATCGTGGCGAGGGCCCTCCAGCGGGATCCCGATCGACGGTTCGCCACCGCGCAGGAGATGGGCGACGCGCTGGAGGGTTATCTGCGGGGCTCGGGTGAGGACGTCCGCACGGAGCAGCTCGGCGCGCACGTGCTCGAGATGTTCGCGGAGAGCCGGGCGCTCGTGCGCCAGCAGGTCACCGCGCAGTTCGAGTACCTGAGCTCGCTGGACGTCGCGGGCGACATCCAGCGCGCCTCGATGGTCGGAGAGTTCCCCCGCGCCTCGATGGTCGGAGAGTTCCCCCGCGCCTCGATGGTCATGGGGATGAACCGCTCGATGTGGCCCTCGGCGACCGCGGCCGGTCTACCCCTCCTCAGCGATCACAGCCACAGCCTCCCCGCCCACCATCATCACGAGCCCCCGGCCGTCGATCCCGGCAGCCTGGGCGCGACGGTGGGGCGCGTCTCGTCCTGGCGGCAGCGTGGGTATCTCGCCTCTGTGCTCGGGGTGGTCGCGCTGCTCGCCGCGGGGGCTTTCGTGATGTTCCGCGGGCGCTCGGTGGAGCCCGTCGCGTCGGAGCAGCCTGCTGCCGTGTCCACGGCTGCGACGGCGCTCGATCCGGGCCTGATGAAGGCCAAGGTCACCATCAAGAGCGAGCCCGCGGACGCGAACGTGAGCTGGAACGGGACCATGCTCGGCAAGACGCCCCTCAGCGTCGAGCTGCCTCAAGGGATGCAGGTCGTCGTGGTGTCCAGGGCCGGTTGGGTCGACGTGTCGATCTTCCTGCAGCTCTCCGCGTCGGACGTCGTAGAGCGCACCGTCGCGCTCCGGCGTCAGGACATCAGCACGATACCCTCCAATTAGATCTCCCCGTCTCCCTTTGAATTCCCCTGACAAATTCGAGGGGATACTTCAGGGGCCGGCCCGGAGGACACGCATGGAGGAACCTGCCTTGGCGGCGAGGCGGCGGACTTCTCGACCGAGCCAGTCGAGGAAATCGAGGTTCCACGGAGGGCCGTCGGGCCAGCGCTCGCGTATGCGGGCGGCGAGCTCGAGATCCCAGCTCCCGTAGAGATCCACGAGCGCGTCATGCGCCTTGCGGCCGGCCAGCGCTTCAGGGGCCCCGCGAGGCTCGCCCCCGTGCGCGAAGGCGTCATCGCAAACATAGTAGTTGCACGTCGCCGCGCGCCGCTCGGGGGGGATGGTGCAGCCCTCATGACCGTGGAAAGCGCACCTCTTGGGGAGCGCTCCACCATCGCTGCCCTGGGGCTCGACCCGCTGGATGAGCAGGCCGCGCTGGCCCGGGCGCAGGGTGCCCGCGGCCATCTGATCGAGCAGCCAGCCAGCGCCGCCGAGCGAGACGATCCGCCCGATGTCCGACCACTCGACACCAGGCGGGCTGGCGCAGCAGCCCGTCGGGCCCTGCGGGCACGAGCCGCACAACGTCGAGTGCAACCGCGTATGCATGCCCGCGAGCTCCAGCCGGATCATCGCGCCACCAGCGCTCCTATGCTCTGGGCGTGATCAGACGCTCCAGCCCGCGCAGCGGGATGTCCAGCCAGTCAGGCCGGTTGTTGAGCTCGTAGCCGACCTCGTAAATGCACTTCTCGAGCATGTAGAAGTCGATGAGGAGCACCGTGTCCGCGTCGCTCGCGGGCACGTACGGCGCCGTCTCGTCGGTCCGCGGCTCTGCGGTCGCCTGAGCGCGCGTGACCGTCTCCATGTATCCCGCGAGGTAGCTCGCGGAGATCCACGTCACCCAGGCGTCGGTCCACGGCTTGAGGACGGCGACGTCCTCCGGCCGGAGGCGAGCGTCCCGGAGCGCCGAGGCGCCGGCGTAGTCGAACGAGCGCAGCATCCCGCCCACGTCCCGGAGCGGGCCGCGCTTGTAGCGGCGCTCGCTCAGCGGCCTCGCCGGCTCCCCCTCGAAATCGATCAGGATGAAGTCGTCGCCCGTCGAGAGCACCTGGCCGAGGTGGAAGTCGCCGTGCGTCCGGATGCGGGGGATGTCGAACTTCCTCGACACGATCTGCTGGAGCTTCGCGTTGATCTCGGCCTCGCGCGGCAGCATCGCCGACACCTGCTCCCGCACGCTCTCGGGGAGCGAGCGCTCGCGCTTCCTCAGCAGCGCGAAGGTGCGCGCGAGCATGCCGTGCGCCGACTGGAAGATCGACTGCTGGTGCAGCGTCGAGAACGACTGCTGCCCGAACGCGGGGTCCTTGCTGTGCTTGCCGAGCGTGAGGTGGAGCTGCGCTGTGCGCTCGCCGAGCAGCCGCATCCTCACGAGCTCGGTGCCCATCAGCTGGTTCACGAGCGGCGGCGGCGTCGCGCGCGACGCGTCGACCAGCGTGCCGGCCGGCACCGGCGGCGCGCCCCCCTTCGCCGTCTCGTCGGCGAGCACCCGCTCGAAGAAGCGGTTCAGCGCCTCGAGCGTGCTCGTCCACGCGTCGCTCTGGCTCTGCACGTACTCCTGGAGCATCGCCACCGTGGTCGCCTCGCGGCCGCGGGCCTGGTACTCGATCGCCCCGGCGAGCCGCGCCGTGGAAGGGAACTGGTGCTCCGTCAGGTACCGGCCGATCTCGAGCTCCGGGTTGATGCCCTCCTCGACCTGCCGGAAGATCTTGAGGAGGAGCTTGTCGCCGTAGATGATGGTCGTGTTGCTCTGCTCGGTCTCGGAGATGCGCGCCGGGAGCTCTCCCTCGGCGCCGAGCGTCTCGAGCGTCGTCCCGAGCGGCAGCGCGTGGAGCTCGCCGAAGGAGCCCGTCGCGACCCCCTGCGCCCGGATCGCGGCGAGGACGAGCGCGGCGAACTCCGGGGTCGCCAGCGCGTCGTAGAGGACGCCCTCCGGCGCCGCCGCGCTCTCCGGCTCGGGATCGCGGATCGTGACGTCCGCGATCACCGCGTGGCGCGCGCGCGTCGCGAGCGTCCGCGCGTGCTCGCCCGTGGCGAAGCCGATCGGCACGACATACGTCTCCGGCGAGCCGTCCGTGTACTCGACGCGCGCGAGCAGGAGGTAGTGCTCCGCCGCGGTCTGCTCGCCGCGCAGGATCGGGATGACGTCCGCGAGGGTCGTGGCGCGCCGCGTGCGCGCCTTGCCGCGGAACCAGCGCCGCGCCGCGATGAACTTCCCGAGCGCCGGCTCGAGCACCCTGCGCCCCTCCGGGGAGAGGAGCGCCCGCCACGAGCCCTTCGTCGCGATCGCGGGCGCCGCCTCGGCGTCGCCCGCGGAGGTCGCCGGCGTCGCCGGCTCCAGCGCGAACCAGAAGAAGTCGTGCGGACCGAGCGACAGGGAGTAACCGCGGCTCGTGATCTCCGGGAAGCGGCTCCTGCCGAACAGCTCGACAGGCACCATGCCCTCGAAGCGCGCGAGATCGAGCTCGACGTGCTGCGCGTACCGAGAGAGGTTCGCGACGATGAGCAGCCGCTCGTCCGCGTGCGCGCGGATGAACGCGAGCACCTTGCTGTTGTCCGGGTGCAAAAACTCGATCGTCCCGCGGCCGAGCACCTTGTTCTGCTTGCGCAGGGTGATGAGCCGCTTCATCCACCAGAGGAGCGAAGCCGGGTTCTGCTGCTGCGCCTCGACGTTGATCGCCTCGTAGTGGTACTCGGGGTCGATGATGATCGGCAGATAGAGCTTCTGCGGGTTCGCCCTGGAGAACCCGGCGTTCCTATCGGCGCTCCACTGCATCGGCGTGCGCACCCCGTCGCGATCGCCGAGATAGATGTTGTCGCCCATCCCGATCTCGTCGCCGTAGTAAAGGACGGGGGTCCCCGGCAGCGAGAAGAGCAGCGCGTTCATCAGCTCGATCCTGCGCCGCGTCTTCATGAGCGGGGCGAGCCGCCGGCGGATGCCCAGGTTGATGCGCGCGGTGTGCTCCTGCGCGTAGACGCGGTACATGTAGTCCCGGTCCTCGTCGGTCACCATCTCGAGCGTCAGCTCGTCGTGGTTCCGGAGGAACGTCGCCCACTGACAGGTCTCGTGGACAACGGGCGTCTGCTTCAGGATGTTGACGATCGGGAAGCTGTCCTCGAGCTCGACCGCCATGAACATCCTGGGCATGAGCGGGAAGTGGAAGTTCATGTGGCACTCGTCGCCGCTCCCGAAGTACGCCGCGGCGTCGGCGGGCCACTGGTTGGCCTCCGCGAGGAGCATGCGATCGGCGAAATTCGCGTCGATGTGGCGCCGGAGCTTCCGCAAGAACTCGTGCGTCTCCGGCAGGTTCTCGCAGTTCGTCCCCTCGCGCTCGTAGAGGTACGGCACGGCGTCGAGCCGGAGCCCGTCGACGCCCATCTCCAGCCAGAAATCGACCACCTTGAAGACGGCGGCGTGGACGTCCGGGTTCTCGAAGTTGAGGTCGGGCTGGTGGGAGTAGAAGCGGTGCCAGTAATAGGCGTTGGCGACCGGATCCCAGGCCCAGTTCGATGTCTCGAAGTCCTTGAAGATGATCCGGGCGTCCTTGTAGCGGTGCGGCGTGTCGCTCCACACGTAGAAATCGCGCCAGCGCGAGCCCTTGGGCGAGGTCCGCGCCCGCTGGAACCACTCATGCTCGTTCGAGGTGTGGTTCAGGACGAGCTCGGTGATGACCCGGATGTCGCGGCGGTGCGCCTCGCGCAGGAGGCGGGCGAACTCGCGCCGGGTCCCGTAAGACGGGTTGATGTTGGCGTAGTCCGCGATGTCGTATCCGCCGTCGCGCAGCGGCGAGGGGTAGAAGGGCAGGAGCCAGATCGCGGTGACGCCGAGATCTTGGAGGTAATCGAGCTTGTCGACGAGCCCCTCGAAGTCGCCGATGCCGTCCGCGTTCGAGTCGCTGAACGCGCGGACATGGACCTCGTAGATGATGGCGTCCTTGTACCAGAGGGCGCTGCCTTCGGCGGGAGGGGGCTTTTGATCCTGGCTCATGGCTGCTGGCTGCTCCGGCGATGCGCGTTGTCCGCGCGACGACGCCGGGCGCACAGGATGCAGCGGCTCGGGCCCTGTGCGGCGTGAGCACGCCGCCCGGGCCAGAGGTGGCCAGGAGGCAAGGCACGCTGCGGAGTCCGCCACTGGGCGCGCACTGCCGTCCCCACGCAGATGACGCGGATCACGTGTATAGTTTAGCTACTCGGGATTGCAAGACCACGCGTGCCCGACTTCGGTAGCACGCCACGCGCGGGGCGCAAAGCGGCGCGGTTGCGTTCGGCTTGCGTCCGGTTGCATCCGTTTGCGCCCGTTGCGCCCGTTGCGCCCGTTGCGCCCGTTGCGCCCGTTGCGCCCGTTGCGCTCGGGTTGCACCCCGCGCGCTGTAGAGATCGCTGCTCCGTGAGCTCGGCCCACACGTCGAACCGCAGCCGGTGTAAGAAGCGCTGGCACTCGTTCTGCGATCGGGCGAGCTCATGCCCATCGAAGGAGCATTCTCATGATGCGTGTCTTCCACGTACTCCCGCTCTCCCTCGCCGCGCTCGGAGCGCTCGCGTGCTCGTCGACCCCCGAGCCGACGATCGACCCGAACAACCCGTGCCCTCCGGGCCAGTGGTGCGCCTCCGCCGTGCCGACCACGCCGGCGACGGCGGTGCCCACGCCCACCACCACCGCCGCGCCCGCGGGCTCCGCCGCCACGCCGATCCCGCCGGTCGCCGCGGTGGCCGCGACGCCGATCCTGCAGGGGATGGGCACGACGGAGGCCCCGGGGATGAAGCCGGACGGCGGGCCGTTCGCGGGGCAGTTCCAGGAGGGCCAGGCGCTCGAGCAGCAGATCAACATCTCGCCCGGCAAGTGCTACACGGTCGTCGGCATCGGCCTCGGGGTCCAGGAGCTCGACATCCAGCTCGTCTCGCAGCCCGCGCCCGCGCTGCCGCCCGTCGTGCTCGCGCAGGACAGCACCACCGGCGCCGCGGCGACGCTCGGCGGCAAGGCCTCCGGCTGCTGGAAGAACCCCCTGCCGATCGGCGGTCCGGGCAAGGTGATCCTCAAGGCGACGAAGGGCGCGGGGATCGCGGCCGCGCAGGTCTTCATCAAGTAACGCTCCCTCGCGCGGGTTGGCCGAGTCGAGTCCGCCCGCACGCGAAGACGCCCGGCCGTGCGCGTGCCGAGAGGCGCGCGCCTCGCGCGACTCTTCTATTCCCGCCGCCTTCCTCCTCCCCTAGAGCAGACCGACGCGGCCGTGGGCCGCGCGCGCGACTCGATGAGCGAGACCGTCTTCCTCGGCCCCGACGCCAGCAAGACCTGCGCGAGGCAGCGCTGGGAGTGGCTGTCGCCGCGCCTCCCCCCGGACCTCGAGCAGGAGGCGACGAGGCGCGTCGCGTGGATGGCGCTCTGCACGATCGTCGCGGGCGCCCTCGGCTTCGTCGTGTCGGAGCTCATCCCGGGCCTCGAGCTCGGCCCTTCCCCGATCCGCGTCGCGGTCTTCCTGCCGTTCATGCTGGTCTCGGCCGCGCTCTTCGTCATCGCGCGGAAGGGGCTCCTGTCGCCGCCGCGGATCGTCGATCTCTCGTTCGCCTACAAGATCCTGGGCGCCGCGCTGCTCTCGGTCATCTCCAACGCGCAGCCGTGGCCGGAGGGGCCGGTGTTGCCGGGATGGCCGCCGGTGGCCGTCTGGGTGCTCATGTTTCCCATCATCGTCCCCGCCCCGAGCGTGCGCACGCTGTTCACCTCGACGCTGGCGATCCTCACCGATCCGGCCTGCCTCTGGGTGCTCGTCCGCTCGGGCTTCATGGAGCCGCCCTCGGGCGAGGCGATGCTCCGCCGCTTCTTCCCGAGCGTCATCGCGCTCGCGCTCTCCGTCCTCGTGTCGCGCGTCGTCTTCGGGCTCGGGCGCAAGCTCGACGCGGCGCGGGAGCTCGGCAGCTACCGGCTCGTCGAGCGGCTCGGCGGCGGCGGCATGGGCGAGGTGTGGCGGGCGAAGCACCGGATGCTCGCCCGCCCCGCGGCCGTGAAGCTGATCCGGCCCGAGGCGTTCCAGGGCGAGCCATCGAGCAACGGCAACGCGAAGGCGCGGTTCGAGCGCGAGGCCCAGGCGACCGCCGCGCTCCGATCGCCGCACACGATCGGCATCTTCGACTTCGGCGTCGCCCGCGACGGGTCGTTCTACTACGTGATGGAGCTGCTCGACGGCATGGACCTCGAGACCCTCGTCAAGCTGGACGGCCCGCAGCCGCCCGCGCGCGTGGTCCACCTGCTCCGGCAGGCCTGCCACTCGCTCCACGAGGCGCACAAGGCCCTCTTCGTGCACCGCGACATCAAGCCCGCCAACCTCTTCCTGTGCCGCTACGGCGCAGATCTCGACTTCTTGAAGGTGCTCGACTTCGGCCTCGTGGCCCAGCGCAGGAAAGACGCGGATCCCTCCAAGCTGACGGCGGACAACGCGATCACCGGCACGCCCGCGTTCATGGCCCCGGAGGTGGTGCTGGGCGACCGCCCGATCGACGGCCGGACCGACATCTACGCGCTCGGGTGCGTCGCCTACTGGCTGCTCACCGGCGCCCTCGTGTTCGACGCCGAGACGGCGATGAAGACGATGTTGCTCCACGCGACGGAGGCGCCCGTCGCGCCTTCGAAGCGCGCGGCGCGCGCGATCCCGCCCGCGCTCGACCGCATCGTGCTCGACTGCCTCGAGAAGGACCCCGCGCGGCGGCCGCAGTCGGCGCGCGAGCTGTCCGAGCGGCTCGCCGCGCTCCGCATGGACGCCGACTGGACCGAGCAGCACGCGGCGGCGTGGTGGGAGGCGATCGCGCCGCCGTCGCTCTCGGGCCAGGCGGCCAGGGCGACCGTCGACGCCTTCGGCTGAGCTCCGCGCGCGCCCGGCCCGGGTCCTCAGCGGATGTTGAAGTCGACCGTCATCAGCTGTCCGCCGCGCTCGATCGCGACGGACAGGCGGTCCGCGGTCCGGAGCCGCGCGTACGCCTCCAGCGCCTTCTGGGGATCGGTGACGTCGAAGCCGTTGATCGACCTCAGGGTGTCTCCGCTCTCCAGCCCGAGCGTCTCCAGCAGCGAGCCTCGCCTGATCCTGAGCTTCAGCCCGACGACCTGGTCTCCTCGTCGCTCCGGGGTCACCCGGGCGGAGCGCATGAGGAGCGCCTGCTGCTCGAGGATCTGATCGACCGCCGCGCGGTCGACGTTGAACTCCGTGGCGCTCACCCGCCGGATGCGGGCGGCGATCTCCGGCGGGATCGAGTTCAGGCTGTTGTCGCTCCCGACCGGCCTCGCCTGAGGCCGGGGCTGCGGCGCGGGCGCCTCCTCGCGCGCGCTCTTCCCGGCCTTCCCGAGCTGCATCTGGCAGCGGGCGCCGCCCGCGGTGATCCAGACGCGGTCCCACGCGATGCGCGTGAGCGTGCCCCCCGCCGCGTCGCCGCCGAGCCGGCGGAGCTGCGTCTGCCCGTCGGGGCCCTCGATGGCCGCGAACGACCACGCGGCGTCCTGCGACGCCGCGATCAGCACCACGCGTCCGGCGTCGCAGGTCGGATCGCTCCACGGATCGCCGTGCGCCGCGGGCGCGCGCTCCTCGGGCGCGCCGCCCGGGGGCGGGAGGAGCGGCCCCGTCGCCGAGTCGAACGGGTTGCGCTGGAGGATCGCTTCAGCGCTCGTCGCGTGGAGGCCGTCGCGCGGCGCGCGGTGGGGCGCCGGGGGCAAGGAAGAGAGCCTCGTGGCTCTGTCCGGGATGATCGTCCTCCCGATCAAGTGAGACACCCCCGACGCCTGAAAGTAGGCGGCGGACGCGATCATCGTGCCCGCGATCCACAGGAAGTGGTGCTTCACAGCCGCATCCAGGTCCACGGGTCCTGCTCTTTCTGGGGCACGACCGCTGTCTGCGATCGAGGCGAGCGCCACGCGCACGCCGGCGTGGAGGCGACCGTGCACAATGTCGCCACCGACCCTCCCTCCGGGACGCGCAGCACCGCGCGTGCCGGCCCGTCGCGCCGGCGCGCCCGCGCGAGCGCCTGTCAGAGCGCGCCTTGACCCGAACGGATCGGCGCGCGTCCACGGGCCGCGCGGGCGTCCACGAGCCGCGCGCGCGCCGCGGCGGCGCTCATCGAGAAGGGGATCGAGAGGAGGAAAGGGCGGGGCAGCGAGCGCCGGCGGGCGGCTCGCTCAGGGCTTCTTGTCGGGCGCCTTGGCGGCGACCGTCGCCCCGGGCTCACCGCGGCCGCGGCGGTACACCCAGGCGGCGAGGACCTTCCGGTCGTTCGCGGAGAGCTTCTCCTCGAACGCCGGCATGTGGCCTTCCAGGTCCTTCGCCATCGCGGCCGGCGGGTAGGCCTTGCCGCTGCCGGGGTTCGTGATCTGCGCCTCGATCCACGCGACCGAGGCCCAGCCGCGGAGCTCGGGGGCGGCCGACTCCTCGTCGTCGGTCTTGCCGTCGAGCCGGTGGCAGCTCGTGCACCGCTGCCGGACCATCTTCTCGCCGGGCGTCCCGGCGCCGGGCTCCCCGCGCGCCTGCCCCTCGAGGAACGCGGCGATCGTCTCCTGGTCGGCCTCGCTCATCGGCGTGAACACCTTCGCCGCCTCGGGATCCGCGGGCGGCTTCACCGCCGACGGCATCATCTCCTTGAACGCCGTCTTGCCGAAGAGGTGGTCGGCGTCGGGATCCCTCAGCACCTCGAGCGCCCAGGCCTTCGTCCCGAACCCGGTGAGGTCCGGCGCCGTCTGCTTGTCCTTGGGCGGCCCGAGATCGTTGAGCCGGTGGCAGCTCGCGCACTCCTTCTTGTAGAGGTCCTCGCCGCGCGTCTCCGGGTCGTTCCGGAGCATCGCGAGCGCCCCCTCGGGCGGGACGCCTTGCTTGAACAGCGCCACCGCGCGCGCCGTCCGCGCGGCGCTCTGCGCCTCCGAGCGCTGGAAGCCCTCGTCCTTCGCGTCCTTCACGAACGACGTCGCCAGCAGGCCGACGGCCCCGAGGCCGATCAGGAACAGCGGCGCGAGCGCCGGCAGCCGCGCCCGGAGCGGGCCGGGCTTCCTGTCGATGAACGGCAGCAGCGCAAGGTACAGCCCGACCACCCCCGGCAGGCCGACGGTCGCGATGAGCTCCAACGAGCCAGGGAAGTACTTGCGCAGCTCGAAGAGCGGGCGGAAGTACCAGGCGGGGCGGGCGTTGTAGTCGCTGACGGGATCCGCCGGCGCCTCGAGCGGGGCGCCGTGCTCCATGGCCGCGAGATCGAACACGACGACCAGCACGAGCGCCACGGCCAGCAGGATCAGGCCGAGCTGCTTCGGGAAGAACCGATCCGCCTTGCCGAGGTCGGCGCCGTGCGGCGTGCCGAAGCCGTGCCTGCGGAACTGCGCGAAGCTCGCGGCGAGCAGCAAGGCCATGACCGCCGGCAGCACGAAGACGTGCAGGCCGTAGAGCCGCGTCAGCGTCAGGTGGCCGAGCGAGCTCCCGCCGACGACGAGCTGCTGCGTGAACGACCCGACCACGGGGACCGAGCCCATGATGCCGGTCTCGACGCGCGCGCCCCAGTAGCCGTCCTGGTCCCACGGGAGCGGGTTGCCCGTGAAGGTGAAGCCGAGGATCACGCCGAGCAGGCCGAGGGTCAAGAACCAGCCGATCTCGCGCGGCGCGCGGTACGCCCCGTGGAGCGCGATCCGCGCCACGTGGATCGCGATCAAGATGACGAGCGCCTGCGCTCCGAAGTAGTGGAGGCCTCGGATGAGCCACCCGGCGCGCAGGGTGAAGTTGATGTGCGCGACGCTCGCCCACGCCGTTGTCGCGCTCGGGGCGTACGCCGACATGAGCAGCGCGCCCGTGACGACCTCGACGAGCAGCAGCAGCGCGAGCGCGCCTCCCCACACGTAACCGATGCGCGCGCCGCCGGGGATCGGCGCGTCGAGGAACCGGCGCAGCGGCTCGCGGTGCCCTATGCGCTCGTTCAGCCAGTCGCCGAGGCTCATCCTGCGATCTCCTGGAGCTCGGCGACCCCGTCACGGTAGCGCCGGAAATCCACCTCGAGCCATCCATCGACGACCCGCGTCGCGAGCGGATCCATGGGGCGCGGGGACGGCCCCGTCTCAGGCACACCCGACAGGCCGAAGCGCGACGCGTGGCACGGGCAGTTGAAGCTCTTCTTGTCGTCGTTGAGCTCGATCCCGCAGCCGAGGTGGGGGCACGTGGCGCTCATCGCGCGGATCTTCTCGCCCTCCCGGATGACCCAGATGGCGCCGAGCATCTGGTCCTTCGCGACCGTGAAGGCGTCGCGCTCCTCGCCGATCACCTTGAGCCGCCGCGGCTCGCCCGGCGGGAGGTCCGCGAGGCGCCCGACCCGGACCCAGCGCTCGCGCCCGCCCGCGGCGCCGGCGCTGCCTGCGGCGGGCGCCGCGATGAAGCTCGCCGCCGGTACGGCGATCGCGCCGGCGCAGGCCAGACCGCCGATCGCCACGAGCGCCTTCAGGGCGCCACGCCGCTCCTCGGGGGCCGGGCCCGCGGACGGCGCGCCGGCGCTCGCGGGCACCCCGTGAGGCCCAGGTTCGTGCGCCAATCCATGTCCGAGGTACCCACCGGCACCAGGTTCCTTTTGCGTCGGCTCTGCCATCTCGTAGGCTCTCCCTCGCTCGCGCCGCTCTCCGAAGGCCGCCCAGACTGGAGCGGGGCCCCCGGCGGCCGAAGCGGACGCAGCATATCGAAAACACAGGCGTGACGTTGAATCCTCGCCATCGCGCACATCGGGGCGATTGCGCTTCGGCCGGCACAGCCGAAAGTTCTCCTTCCGTTGTCCAGGTCCCGATGCCTCGTCCCGTCGCCGCAGCGCTCGTGATGTTCGCCGTGCTCGGGTCCTCCGCGTGTGCCGCCACGCGTCAACCGCCGGTGTGTACGCGTCCCGACCTCAGCGGGTGCGCCATCGAGGACGTCTCGTTCGAGGGCGACGACGTCATCAGCGGCGACGAGCTCGCCGCGCGGATCGCGACGGCCGAGAGCTCGCGCCTCCTCGGCGGCGCGCTCGAGCCCGTGCCGATCCTGAGCGTCTGGGACGCGCTCACGGTCGAGTACGAGCGCTTCGACCGGTTCGTCCTCGAGCGGGACCTGGCCCGCATCGAGCGGTACTACCGCGCGCGCGGGTTCTACGGAGCGCGGGTGCGGGCGGCGCGGGTGCAGCGCTTCGGCGGCCCCGGCAAGGAGGGGCGCGTGCGGGTGCGCATCGTCGTCTCCGAGGGCGCGCCGGTGAAGATCGCGTCGGTGGATCTCGCGTGGCGGGACTGGACCCTGGAGAAGGGCAGGGACATCGGCCGGCCGGTGACCGAGGCGAAGGACGAGCTCAAGGTCGGCGAGCGCCTGGACGAGGCCCGGTACGAGGAGCTCAAGAAGAACCTGCTCCGGGTCCTCACCGATCGCGGCTTCGCCTACGCGAACGTGGAGGGGCACGTCGACGTCGACCTCGTGAAGAACGAGGCGCGGGTCCGCTACACGATCGAGCTCGGCCCCGAGTGCAGGTTCGGCAAGGTCAAGCTCGAGGGGCTCGGCGAGCTGCCCGAGGGGCCCGTCAGGACGGCGATCGGCATCGAGGAGGGCGAGCGCTTCTCGACCGCGGATCTGGCGGACGCAGAGCAGGCGCTCGCCGACTTCGGCGTGTTCGGCTCCGTCGCCGTGAAGCCCGAGCTCGCGCCGCCCGGACAGCCCAGGAACCCGGTCGTCCCCGTGACCTTCTCCGTGCAGCCGTCCGCGCTGCGCGCCGTGAAGCTCGGCGGAGGCGCCGAGGTCGGCTCGCGCGTCGAGGCGCACCTCGTCGCCGGGTGGGAAGATCGCAACTTCCTCGGGGGGCTGCGCCGCTTCAGCATCGAGGCCCGGCCGGGGCTCGTCTTCTATCCGGTGGAGTTCTCGAACCTGCTCGGCAAGGAGCTCGGGGACACGTTCCGCCTCTTGCCGGAGATCCAGCTCCGGTCCGAGCTCCGCCAGCCCGGGGCGATCGAGCGGCGCACGGCCGCGGTGCTGCGCGGCTCGTTCAAGCTCTACTGCCCCCAGACAGGTGAGTTCTGCACCAAGCCGGACAAGGGGGGCGCCGAGGGGGAGTCAGGAGCTGCACCAGACGCTGGCCAGGAGGCTCCGGAGCACGCGATCGTCGGCTACCGCGAGTACGTCGGTTCCATCGGCATCGAGCGGCCCTTCCTGAAATCGGACCTGAACGCGGCCCTCCTCTACAACGTCCAGCTGAACAGCCCGTTCACCTACAATTCGGCGCGGCTGCCCTCCGGGTTCGGGACCCTCTTCATCCCTTACCTCCAGGCGCTCGTGTCCTATGACCGCCGGCTGAACGAGGCGGGGAAGCCCGACAGGGTCACCCCCCATCACGGCTATTACATCGCGCTGGACACGCAGCTGGCCGGCTATCTGGGGTTCGACACCGCGATCGCGGAGGCCCTGGTCGGCGAGAAGGCGCGGGACGAGCGGGACAGGCGGTTTCACTCCGCGCGCGACATCCGCCTTCAGCCCGAGTTTCGCGCCTACTTCCCTGTTTCGAGGAGATGGACGCTGGGTTTCCGCCTGATGACCGGGTGGCTGTTCACGGGCGACTACGGCGACGCCTCCGTGGATCCTGCCCAGTGCGACGCGCTCGCGGGCGTGGACAGGGACCGTTGCCGGAGAGACGTGGGGGCCGATCTTCAGCTGATGCAGTTCCGCGGGTTCTTCAGCGGCGGCGCGACAAGCAACCGCGGATACGGGTACAACGAGGTCGGCCCGCACGCCCGCGTGCCGAGCCTGACGGCCGGCGACAGCGCCGACGAGGAGGACGCGCCGCTGGTCCCCATCGGAGGCCGTCTGCTGTGGGAGACGAGCCTGGAGCTGCGGATACCGCTCGGCGAGAGCTTCGGTACGGTGATCTTCGCCGACGCCGGCGATGTCACCCGGGAGCACCGGCTGTTCCGCTCGGGAGCGCAGCGCCTGCACCTCTCGGCGGGCTTCGGGCTGCGCTACGTCACGCCGGTCGGACCGCTGCGCTTCGACGTCGGCTACCGCATCCCCTGCATGCAGGTGCTCGGCGTCTGCGACGAGACAGAAGCCGCAGGCTGGCCCGAGGACGAGCGGCCGCCGGGCAAGCTGTTCGATGTGCTGCCCATCGCCGTGAACCTGGCGATCGGCGAGGCGTTCTGACGTGGGGTGATCCGTCCGGCGGGCGCCGGAGGGCGGTGCGGCCCGCGCCTTCGAGCAGGCCGCGGGCGATCAGCCCTCTTCTTCTTCCACGTTCCAGGCGGACAGCGCGGTCACCCCGATGGCGACCGAGCAGAGGCAGCAGAGCGCAGGCTCCTCGAACCGGAGCTCGTCGCCGCGCGACCACACGTAGAGGCCGCGCCCGTGGGGCTCCCCCGTGATGGCCCTGTCGCACACGTCGCAGCGGTGCTCGGTTGCGCCTGAGGCTGCTTGACGCGCGCGCAGCGCGTTGTCGGCGATCGCGTCGACCGAGACGCAAATCGGTTGGGCCAGTGTCCCTGTGAGCCGGTAATCCGCACTTGCGGTCCCCTCCGGCGTAGGGCAGGGGTCCAGGTTCGCGGTCCCCTTCAGAGCGCCTTCAATCACATCCACCTCCGGCGGCAGGGCCGAATCTAGCTCAGGCCGAGACGGGACGCACGAGAAGGCTGTGCCTGAACACCATCAGGCCTGCTCCAGGGCGCAGATGTAGGCGAACACGCTGGAGCGGCGCGTCATGGCCTGCATGACGTACCGCTCCAGCGTGCAATGGCAACGGAATCTGGAGGTTCAGGCGCTGGCGGACGCGGCCGTCTCGGCGGCGTCCTGGGCGGCGGCCGAGCGGGAGCCGGCCGAGCGGTCGAGAGCGCAGCTCTCTTCGAGCAGCTCGACGACGTCGAGCTGGCGGATCGACTCCTCCTTGGACTGATCCTTGAGGCCGTCGGTGATCATCGTCTGGCAGAACGGGCAGGCGGTCGCGATGGTCTTCGCCTCCGTCTGGAGCAGCTGCAGTGTCCGCTTGACGTTCACGCGGTCCTTGTTCTGCTCCTCCATCCACATCTGCGCGCCGCCGGCGCCGCAGCAGAGCCCCTTCTGCCGGTTCCACCCCTCGGCCTCGACGAGCTCTAGCCCGGGGATGCGCTTCAGGATGTCGCGCGGCTGCTCGTACACGTCGTTGTATCGGCCGAGGTAGCAGGAGTCGTGGAAGACCACCTTCCCCTCGACCGGCTTGCTGGGGACGAGCTTCTTCTCGGCGACAAGGCCGAGCAGGAAGTCGGTGTGGTGCACGACCTCGAACTTCGCGCCGAAGTCGGGGTACTCGTTCGCGAGCGTGTTGAAGCAGTGGGGGCAGGTCGTGACGATCTTCCGGACGCCGCCCTGCTCCTTGTAGCCGTTCAGGGTCGCGGCGTTCTGCTCGGCGAGCATCGCGAAGAGGTACTCGTTGCCCGCGCGGCGCGCCGGATCGCCGGTGCAGGTCTCCTCCTGGCCGAGGATGGCGAAATCGACGCCGGCGGCTTTCAGGAGCCTGGCGGTGGCGCGGGCGATCTTCTTCGCGCGGTCGTCGTAGCTCGCCGCGCAGCCGACCCAGTAGAGCACGGGGGCCTGCGGCTTGTCGGCCATGGTCGGGATCTCGAGCCCCTCGGCCCAGTTGCCGCGGTCGATGCGCGCGAGGTTCCAGGGGTTGCCGTTGACCTCCATCGCGTTGAACGGATTCCCGAGCTCCGCCGGGAACTCGCCCTTCACGAGGACCAGGTGGCGGCGCATGGAGACGATCTTGTCGACGTAGCTGATCAGCACCGGGCACTGCTCCTCGCAGGCCCGGCACGTCGTGCAGGCCCAGAGCACGTCCGGATGGACGACGTTCGCCACGAGGTCGACCGGCTTGTACGCGACCTCGGGGACCGGGACCGGGTTCTCCGGGGCCGCCTGCTCCGCGCGCTCCTGCGTCTCCGCCGTCTCCGCCGCCTGGCCGTCCTGCGCCGCCGCCCCGTCGGTGGCCTGCCCGTTCGCCTGGGCCGCGTGGCCGTCGCCGGCCGCACCCCGCGGGCCGCCCGGCCTGTTGATGAACTCTCCCTCTCGGCCGTACAGGTGATCGCGCAGGTCCAGGGTGAGCTGCTTGGGGCTCAGGATCTTGCCCGTCTTGTGGGCCGGGCAGTTGTCGCTGCAGCGGCCGCACTCGGTGCACGTGTAGAAGTCGAGGATCGCCTTCCAGGTGAAATCCTCGATGCGCGCGATGCCGACCGGGGCGGCCTTCTCGGGCTCCTCGGCCGCCTTCATGACCATCTCGCCGATCGCCTCGGCGCTGCCCGCGACGAGCGGCAGCCGGCCGCGCGGCTCGATGTTGCGCGTGAAGACGTTCGGGATCGACGTGATGATGTGGAAGTGCTTCGAGTGCGGGAGCAGGTTCAGGAACACGAGCACCAGCGTGACGTGCGTCCAGAACCCGATGTGCGCGAGCACGACGAGCGCCCCCGGGCCGACGCCGCTCAGGAGGACGGCGAACAGCGAGCCCGCCGGGGCCGGGAACAGGTGCCAGCGGAGCGCCGCCGGGTCCGCGGGGACGCCCGCGAACGGGGCCGTCACGGTGGCGACGCGCTCGCAGAGCGCCGCGTCCGCGGGGCCGCACGCCGCCGTGGACCAGCGGTGGTGGAGCACGAGCGAGGCGCCGTCATAGAGCATGTCGCTCACCATCATCGTGACGATGATGCCGAGGATGAGGAGCCCCTCGCCGGACAGGGTCATGCGCCGCTCGCGCTTGATCGCCCGGTAGTAGATGAACACGAGCGCGCCGATCACGACCAGCGTGGCCATGACGTCCTTCACGAACTCGTAGATCCCGCCGAGCGGCACCGCGCCGATGCCCGGGAGCCGCACCGGCTCGTGCCCCAGGATCCACAGATCGAACGAGGGGTCGATGCCGCGCCCCCACAGGATCAGCGTCCGGAGCAGGAGAACCAGGAATCCGAAGAAGATGAGCTTATGCGCCAGCCCGGCGAGCGGGTAGTAACCCATCTTCCGTTGCCGGAAGGCGTACTCCCAGGTGCCTTTGAGGCGCTCGGCGATCCGGTCGAGCCGGTCTTCCCCGCGCCCGACCTTGAGGAGCTGCCAACGCCGGTTGGCGCTCCACGCAAAGGCGGCGAAGAGGCCGACGAGCAATGTGAGCATCCACGTGGGATTCATTCGCGGGGCGTCTCCAGGTGTAAAATGGCCACATCTTTTAAGGTGGGCGGCTGCCGGACGTCAACCGCGCGGCGGCGCGGGAACGCGCGGGGCTCCTTCGCCGGATTTCTATTCTTGCAAGGGCGGATACGTCGGTGCGCGCTGGGGCTCCTCGCGCGGCGAGGGCGCGGGCGGCGCGTGAGGGGCGCGGGCGGGGTGCGCTGCGCGAGCGGCTCAGAGCGTGAACTCGACGCTCTTCTCTTCGGTCGCGGCGGAGGGAGACAGATCGAGCGCCATGCTGTACGAGCGCTGGCCGACCCGCGCGCTCAGGCGGACGCGGATGGGGGCCGTCGCGTCGTTCAGCTTGTCGAGCCGCACGACGACGCGGTAGCGGCCCCGCGCCGGCTCGCCCTCGGTGAGGAAGACGTTCTCCACGTTCTGCTCCTGGCATTCGCCGCTCACGCGCGGGCAGTCGCGGTCCTTCATCAGGCCGCTCGCCGTCGGCTCCCCGACGCGCGCGAGCTCTCCCGCCGGGTCATAGACGTTGAGATCGACGTCGGCCTCGGGCTCCTCCCAGGCGATCGTGAACTGGAGGATCCCGGTGTGGAGCCCGCAGCCCTCGTCGATCACGCCGTTGCAGTTGTTGTCGCGGGCGTCGAAGCAGAGCTCGACCCCCGTCGGTGTGCAGGCGATCTCGAGCCCGACGCCCTCGGGGACCTTGATGTCCTTCGGCTGGAGGGGCGGCCTGGGCGGGGGCGGCGGCACCTCGATGCAGCCGGCGAGGAGCAGGGCGAGGGCGGCGGCGCCGCGCGCCGCGCGGGCGAGGCGCGCGCGGAGGCCGTGATGCGCCGGCGGGCGCGCCGCGGCGCGACGGGCGCGCGGCTCGCGCCGCGGGGGACCGGGGCTTCGCATGGGGAGCTGCATGTTATCCGCCTTCAGGCTCCCGCGGGGCGCCGGCGCTGCGCGTGTCGAGCGCGGGCGGCCTCCGCGGCTTGGGGCCGCGCGGCTTCGGGGGAGGGGGCGGCGTTCCTCCGAGGGGCAGGGGCAGGCGCATGCCCCGCGCGGCCAGGATCTCCGCCGCGTGGGGGACGGTGAGCACGAGCGCGCGCGCGTAGAGCGTGATCTGGTAGGGCTCCGGCAGGTCGCCGGGACGGCCGTTCGTCGCGTGCTCGAGCAGGATCGCCGCGGTGACGCTCACGTTGAGGCTCTCCGCGAAGCCGCGCATGGGGACGCGCACGGCGCGGGCGCAGGCGGCGGCCAGGTCGGGGCGGATGCCGTCGCGCTCGTTGCCGAGCACCAGCGCGAGGCGGGGGATGCTCGAGAGGTCGCGCGGGGTGAGCTCGCCCTCCGGGTGGGTCGCCACGAGCTCGTGCCCCGAGGCGCGGAGCTCGGCGACCGCGGCCTCGGTGGTCGCGTGCGTGCGCACGTCGACCCAGCGCTCGGAGCCGCGCGAGACCGTGTTCGAGACAAGGAACTGCTCGGCCCGCTCGATGATGTGCAGCCGCTGCAAGCCGAATGCGTCGCAGGAGCGGAGCACGGCGGCCCCGTTGTGCGGATCGTGCGGCGCATCCATGGCCACGGTGACGGCGTCGAGCCGCGCCGCGATGACGCCGCGCAGCCGGGCCCTGCGCTCGTCCGTGACGAACTCCTCGAGGATGCGGGCGACGTCGGCGACGTCGAGGGAGTCGAGCGCGGCGAGCAGCCTTCGCTGCTCCTGCGCGACGAACGAGCAATTGGGGGTCGAGCGGCGCATGGCGGGGGGGCGCCTCTATAGCAGGTCGATCGCGACCGCGATCCGCTCGCCCTCTGCGTACTCGACCACGGCGCAGTCGCCGGGAGAGCCGTCCTCCCAGGCCAGGCAGACGAAGTCGGCCTCGGCGTCGAGCGCGATCATGGGGTGGTGCCACACGCCGGGGCGATAGGTGATGCCCTGGGCGCCGTGGGCGATGAAGGCGCCGAGCGTCGTGAGCTCGGGCCTGTCGCCGCCGAGGGCCACGACGACGAGGTAGCGCCGCGCGTTCATCGGCACGAACGCCTGGGTCGAGCCGGGGTGCTTCTCGAGCAGGGCGATCGGGAGCGGGAAGCTCGAGCGCGGGGCGCAGCGGAACACCGAGACGTTCAGCGAGGCGTGCCCGGGGCGGAGGTTCTCGATCGCGGCGAGGTGATCGAAGCGCCGCGCCGTCCCCTGGTTGGCAGGCCTGCCGGGCTCGCCGTGCGGCGAGGCCATGAGGATGTCGCCATACGGCGCATAAGCTGCGGGGCTGAGCGAATGGGCTGCGATGCGCTGGCGGTGGCTCATCGTCATGGGCGACTGTGGCGGCGTGCCACGCGTGTGGCTTCCCTGAGGCTCTCCTGCGCGGCGCATGGACCGCGTCGACCGAAGGCACGACAGGGAAAGGGTATCACGCCGCGGGCGCGCCGCAGCACGCCAGCCCGCCGCGAGCGCCATGGGGCCGGGTCTTGCAAGGCGCCTCGCGACGCAACCCCGGCGGGTAATGCGAGCGACCCTGGAGCCAGTCATGCGGATTGTTCACAAATCGACATTTCGGAAGCGCCTCGCGGTGGCCTCCCTGTTCCTGGCGGTGCTCGCCGTCATGACGTCCGTCGTCGGCTGCCAGCGCTACGACGTGCTGGTCGAGAAAGATCAGATCGCGGCCCAGAAATGGTCCGATCTCGAGGCGAATCTCCAGCGGCGCTACGACCTGGTCCCGAACCTGGTGGCCGTCGTGAAGGGGTCGGCCAAGCACGAGGAGCAGACGCTGGCGAGCGTCGCCGAGGCGCGCGCCCGCGCGACCAGCGTCCAGCTCAACGCCGACGATCTGACGGATCCGGAGAAGGTGCAGGCCTTCCAGAAGGCGCAGGAGCAGCTCAGCGGCTCGCTCTCGCGGCTCCTCATGGTGCAGGAGCAATATCCTGATCTCAAGGCGAACCAGGGCTTCCACAGCCTCCAGGTCCAGCTGGAGGGGATCGAGAACCGGATCCTCCGGGCGCGCGAGGAGTACAACCAGGCGGCGCGCGAGTACAACGCGGAGCTCCTGAAGATCCGGGGCCAGGTGGTGAACAAGGCGACGGGCCAGCCGTTCAAGCCGCGCGTCTATTTCACCGCCTCTCCCGAGGTCCAGTCGGCGCCGAAGGTCTCGTTCTGATGAGGGGCGCGGCGATGCGCCGGGTCGGCGCGAGCGGGGCGCGGCTGCGCGCCGCGGCCAGGGCCGTCGCGGCCGCGTTCGCGCTGGTCTGCGCGCTCGTCGCGCGGCCGGCCCTGGCCGACTTCGCGCCGCCGGCGCTCACGGGGCACGTCGTCGACACCGCCGGGCGGCTCGATCCGCCCGACCTCCGCGCTCTCGACGCGAAGCTCGATCGCATCCGCCGCGAGACAGGGTTCGAGATCGTCGCCTTCGTGGTCGGCTCCCTCGAAGGCGAGACGATCGAGGACGTCGCCTACGAGGCCTTCAACACCTGGCAACTCGGCCAGCGCGGGGCCGACAACGGCGTTCTCCTCGTGATCGCCCCGAACGAGCGGCGCGTCCGGATCGAGACGGGCAAGGGCGTGGGGGGAGCGCTCACGGATCTCCAGTCGAACGACATCATCCGGCAGACCATCAACCCGCTGCTCAGGCAGGATCGATTCCGCGACGCCATCGACCAGGGAACGGCGGAGATCGCCAGGACGCTCGTCGCCGGGACACCCGAGGAGGAACGGCGCCCGGCGCCCGACGCCCGGCCGGCGCCCGCTCCGGTCTCGCCGATCAAGGTCGGCGTGACGGTCGTCGCCATCGTGGCGGCGCTCGTGCTCGCGCTGATCTCGCCCTCCTTCCGCTGGTTCCTGTGGCTCGTCCTCCAGGCGATCCTCTTCCGAGGCGGCGGCGGCGGCCGCAGCGGCGGCGGCGGCCGCAGCGGCGGCGGCGGGTTCGGTGGTGGCGGCGGCGGTCGCTCCGGCGGGGGCGGATCCAGCGATAGCTACTGAGCCGCTGCGCGCCGCCTCTTCACCCTGTGCAGGACGGATCGGGCCGATCGGTCGGCGTCCGCCCGGGCGTTTCGATCGGCCGCCGTGCTCACCCCTGGCGTGACCGGGCGGACACACGCGACATCGACGCCGGCGCGGCGCGGCGCGGCGCGGCGCGCGTCGAGTCGAGTCGAGTCGAGTCGAGTCGAGTCGAGTCGAGTCGAGTCGAGCCGAGCCGAGCCGAGCCGAGCGGAGATTCCAGGGCGCGCGCGATCTCCCGCTGCGCGCTGACCAGGCGACGCTACGCTCTCGTCATGGCTGCTGCCCTGCGCCCTGTCTTCGTCGTCGACGCTGTCCGGACCCCGATCGCCCGTTACGCCGGCGCCCTGGCGACGGTCCGCCCCGACGACCTCGCGGCGCACGTCCTCGACGCGCTCGTGCGTCGCAATCCTTCGCTCGCGCCGCGCCTCGATCACGTCGTCTTCGGCGCGACGAACCAGGCCGGAGAGGACAACCGCAACGTCGCGCGCATGGCCGCGCTGCTCGCCGGCCTCCCTTACGAGGTCCCGGGCGTCACGGTGAACCGCCTCTGCGGCTCGGGGCTCGAGGCGGTGGCCGACGCCGCGCGGATGATCGCCACCGGAGAGACCGACTGCGCGATCGCGGGGGGCGTCGAGAGCATGACGCGCGCGCCGTTCACGATGCCCAAGCAGGCCGAGCGCTTCGAGCGGAGCGCGCCGACCGTCTACGATACGACGCTCGGCTGGCGCTATCCGAACGCGCGGATGGCCGCGCGGTTCGAGCTCCAGTCGATGGGGGAGACGGCCGAGAACGTGGCCAAGAAGCACGGCATCAGCCGCGACGAGCAGGACCGGTTCGCGCTCCTCTCCCACGAGCGCGCCACGCTCGCCTGGGAGTCGGGGGGCTTCGCCGCCGAGGTGGTGCCCGTGCTCGTCCCCCAGAAGAAGGGCGAGTCCGTCCTGTTCGAGCGCGACGAGGGCGTGCGCGCCGACGCCTCGCTCGAGGCGCTGTCGAAGCTCAGGCCCGCCTTCCGCGAGGGCGGGACCGTCACGGCGGGCAACTCGTCGCCCCTCAACGACGGCGCCGCGGCCCTCCTGCTCGCCTCGGGCGACGCCGTGCAGGCCGCCGGCGCGACGCCGCGCGCGCGGGTGATCGCGACGGCGACCGCCGGGGTGGATCCCAACCTCATGGGGGAGGGGCCGATCCCGGCCGTGAAGAAGCTCCTCCAGCGGACCGGGCTGCGCGTCCCCAACGTGGACCTCTTCGAGCTCAACGAGGCGTTCGCGGCGCAGGCACTCGCGTGCTCGCGCGCGCTCGAGCTCGACCCGGCGCGCGTCAACGTCCGCGGCGGAGCGATCGCGCTCGGGCACCCGATCGGCTGCTCGGGCGCGCGCATCGCGTGCACCCTCGTGCATGCGATGCGCGCGCGCGGCGCCAAGGTCGGGGTCGCCTCGCTGTGCATCGGCGTCGGTCAGGGCATCGCGACGCTGTTCGAGCGCGCGTGAGGTCATTTCGCCGCTCGTCCGCGGCGCCAGATGAGATAAGACCGCCGCAGCAGAACGCAGGAAGGGGGGCCCGCGGCTCACCTCCCTCGGCTGACGCCGCCGCCTCGGCGGCCAAGAACTGACGGCGCCGCCTCGGCGGCCAAGAAAAGGAGAAGGCCTGATGGAATTCCCCCCGATCAACGTGCCCGGCACCGGCAAGCTCCACGCCCGGCTCAAGACCTCGCTCGGTGACATCACGGTCCGGCTCGAGGAGGAGGGCGCCCCCAACACGGTCAAGAACTTCGTCGGCCTCGCCACGGGCACCATCAACTGGACCGATCCGAAGACCGGCCAGGGGATGCAAGGGACCCCCTGTTACGACGGCGTCCGCTTTCACCGCGTGATCTCGGGGTTCATGATCCAGTGCGGCGACCCGCTCTCGCGCTACCCGGACAAGGCGCAGCTCTGGGGCACGGGCGGCCCCGGGTACAAGTTCGCCGACGAGTTCAACCCCGCGCTGAGGCACGAGGGCGCCGGCGTGCTCTCCATGGCCAACGCCGGCAAGAACACGAACGGCGCGCAGTGGTTCATCACCGACGGGCCGACGCCGCACCTCGACAACCGCCACACGGTGTTCGGCAAGGTCGTGAGCGGGCAGGACATCGTGAACCGCATCGCCAACGTGGCGACCACGCGCGATCGGCCCAACCAGGACGTCGTCCTCGAGCGCGTCGAGATCTTCCGGCAGTAGGCGCGCTGCGCGCCGCGCGGCGCCGTTCAGCGCCACGCGGCGCCGTTCAGCGCCACGCGGCGCCGTTCAGCGCCGCGCGGCCAGCGCGGTGCTCCGCTCGTTCAGCGGGCGCAGCAGACGGTGATCCTCTCGCCGCCTTCCTCGACCTCGCCTGTGGGGTCGCCGCCGCGCGGCTGGCAGCTGCCGCTTCCGGTCACCTCGATCGACACCGAGGCGGCGGGGGGCGGGTCGTCGACGCAGGCCCCGTTGAACGGCACGGTCTCACCGGGCCCCCGGCAGCGGCTCTGCTCGAAGAGCGTCAGCGTCGCCGCGCAGCGCACGCCGCCCGTGTCGCACGTGCACCGCGTGCAGCCGCGGTTGTCGACCATCGAGCCCGCGAACACGTGTCGTTCGCCGAACCCCTCGGGGCAGCTCCGCTCGCCGTCGCGCCAGACGCAGGCGCCCTGCTCGAACGGCGCATCGATCGCTCGCGGGGCGCAGGCCTCGCCGGCCTCACATCCGCCGGCGTCCGACCCGGGGGCGCACACGAGCCCCTCGATACCGAAGCGCGGCGGCGGCAGCGTCGCCTCGCCGCCCGACGGAGGGCACGTCGCCGAATTCACGTCGGGCGCTTCGCCGCTGTAGCTGCCGATCTGGACGTCGCCGCCGATGTTGATGCAGTCCTCGGTCTGCACCGGCAGCGTCGCGCCCCCCCCGCCACACGCGCCACGCGTGTACACCGTGACCGCGGGCGCCTCGCACGCCACGGCCGGCGCGCCGCACGCGCACGGGCTGCAGGTCGCGGGCGTGCCGAGGGGATCGCGGCCGCCCACGTCCACCCGCTCGGAGAAGCCCTCGGGGCAGGCGACGTCCGCTGCCTCGGGGCCCTGGTACAGGAGGCCGGGCCCTTGCCAGTCCTCGGGCACGGCGACGCAGGTGAACCCTCCGCAGTCGTCGTCGGCGCAGTCGACGGCGCCATCGCCGTCGTCATCCTCGCCGTTGGTGCACCGCTCGCCGCCGCCGGCGGCGCCGCCGCTGCTGCTGCTCGTGGTGCTCCCGGCCGCCGTCTGGTTTCCTCCAGCTCCGCCGGAGCTGCTGGCCCCGCCGGAGCTGCTAGCCCCGCCGGAGCCGCTCCCGGACGGCCCCGGGAAGAGATCGGGATCAAACTGGTCGAAGTCCTGGGTGCAGGCGCTCGCCGCGAGGAGAGCGACGAGCGCGGTGACGCTTTGGAACGCAGAGCGGCGCAACACGACCTCCGGGATCGGCGGGCTTCGCCTCGGTTCGAAGGAGCCCGACCGACGGTACCACGAAGCGCCCGCCCGCACGGCGAGCTCCGCGGCCGGCAATCCCGGCGACCCTTCGCCCCGTCCGAGGCGCGCCTGCTGCGGCGCTCCTTGCTGCGCCGCGCCCCGTGCGCTGCGTCATCCGCCCGGGAGCGCGCGGGGATCGCCCGACCAGAGCGATGTGAGCGTCTCGAGCTCCCGCGCGAGCTCCTCGGCCGCCTTGTGAGCGAGCCGCGCACGCTCTGCGACGAGCGCCTCGATGACGGCGGCGCGCGCGTCGGGCGCAAGCTCCTCCGCCCTCCTCATCTGCGCGAGCGCCTCGTCGGCGTCGTGCAGCTGGCCGAGGCGGCGCTGCATCCGTGACGCGGATTTCGCGGCGCGCTCGGCGCGCTCTCCGAAGAGCGGCGAGAACGTCTCCGCGGAGTAGCGCAGCCGTTTGAAGCGGATCCGGAGCGCGTGCATGGCCGCGCCGTCGCCCGGGTCGCTCGCGGCGAGCGCGCGCACGTCGTCCAGGGCATCACCGATCGCTCGCCTCGCGAGCGCCTCGGCGCCGCGCTTCCTCGCTTTCCGGCGCGAGATGCGCCGCTCGAGGCGCGCGAGGTGAGGCTCCAGCCGGAGCCGCTCGCCCGCGGCCGGCGCGTCGGCCTGCGTCGCGCCCATGTCGCCTGCGGCCGGCGCGTCGGCCTGGGTCGCGCCCGCGTCGCCCGGGCGATCCTGCCGGAGCAGCTCGACGATGTGGGCCCTCGCCTCGCGCTCGCGGCGCGCGCGCTGCGCGACCCATCCCGCGACGGCCGCCCGGGCCGCCTCGCCCAGCTCGAGCGCGGTGAGCGTCTCGCGCAGCACCTCCTCGTCGCGCAGCGCGCCGGTCGCCCGCGCGAACTCACGGAGCCCTTCGGCCACGGGGCGGAGCCGCCTCCTGCCGTAGATGCGCCGCGCCGGCCTGAGCAGCGTCCGGAGCCGGCGAAGCGAGACCCGGAAGTCGTGCACCGCCTCCGCGTCCGGCCCCGCGCTCTCGCCCTGCTCGCTCGCGGCCGCGACGCGCCGCGCCTCGGCGCGGACGCGCTCGATGTGGGAGAGCAGCACCGGACCCAGGAAATCTCGCGCGGAGAGCCTCGCGCCGCCGCCGCCGCCGCCGCCGGCGCCACCGCCGCCCGAGGGCGGGGGGCTCCCCTCGCGCGGCGTCACAGGCGCGTGAGCGCCACCGTCACGAGCGGGCGCCTCCCGAGCTTCGCCTCGAGCGTCCGGCGCGCCGCGAGCCGGGCGATCTCGATGATGTCGTTGTCGCGGCGCCGCGCGCGCGGCTCGCAGTCGTTCACCGCCTGCGCGACAGCGCGCGCCGCGGCCCTCAGCGCGCCGCCCTCGAGCTCCCCGGTGACCCCGCGGGCGAGGACCTGCGGCGGCGCCGCGAGGGCGCCGTGCACATCGACGACGAGCGACACGAAGGCCACCCCGGAGCGACCGAGGTTCGCTCGCTCCCGGAGGACCTCCTCCCCGAGCTCCTCGCCGCCCGCCGTCGCCACCCGGCCGGTGACGGCCCGGCCGCTCCGGCCGAGCGGCTGCGTCTTGCCGATCTCGACGACGTGGCCGTTCTCGGCGACGAGCACCTCGGCCACGCCGCGCTCCCGCGCGAGCTCCGCGTGCCGCGTCAGGTGGTGCAGCGCGCCGTGCACGGGGAGGAAGCTGCGCGGCTGGGTGAGGTCGATCATGCGCGCCTGCTCCGTACGGTGCGCGTGCCCGCTCGCGTGGACGCGCCGATCCGTCGACCACGTCACGAGCTCGACGCCGAGGCGGAGCAGCCCGGCCATCATGTCGACGACCGGGCGGTCGTTGCCCGGGATGACGCGGCTCGAGAGCACGACCCGATCCCCCTCTTCGAGGCGCAGGAGCGGGTGCGTCCCCGAGGCGAACCGCGTCAGCGTGGAGGCCCGCTCGGCCTGCGTGCCGCTCGCGATGACGAGGAGCCGCTCGCGCGGCATCGAGGAGGCGACCTCGGGCGGGACGAGCAGGTCGCTCGGCCACGGGAGCCTCCCCACGGCCTGCGCGGCCCGCACGTGCGTCTGCACGCTGCGGCCGAGCAGGCAGATCTTGCGGCGCGCGCGGATCGCGGCCTGACCGACGGCGAGGAGGCGCTGGACGTTCGAGGCGAAGACGCCGACAACGACGCGCGCCGGCGCGGTCTCGACGAGCTCCGCCAGCGCGTGGGCGACGGCGCGCTCGCTCCCCGCCTCGCCGGGCGAGTCCACGTTGGTGCTGTCGGACAGGAGCAGCCGGACGCCGGCGTCGCCGAGCGCGCGGAAGCGGGCCTCGTCGGTCGGCTCGCCGTCGAGCGGCGTCGGGTCCAGCTTGAAGTCCCCGGTATGGACGACGAGCCCCGCGGCCGTGTGGATCGCGAGCGCCGTCGCGTCGACGATCGAGTGCGTCACCCGGAGCGGCTCCACGACGAAGCCGCCGATCGCGACCTCGCGCCCGACCTGCGTGGGCAGCAGGCGCACCTTGTCCTCGAGCGCGTGCTCCGCGAGCCGGTAACGCACGAGCTCCAGCGCGTGCGGCGGGCCCCAGACGGGGACGTCGAGGTGGCGCAGGAGGAACGGCAGCCCGCCGATGTGATCCTCGTGGCCGTGCGTCAGCACGATGCCGCGCACCTGATCGCGGAGCGCGAGCACGTGATCGAAGCGCGGGTGGTACACGTCGACGCCGAGATCCGTGCTCGGGAACGTGACCCCGCAGTCGATGAGCAGCAGCCCATCGGCCTGCTGGAGCGCGAGGCAGTTCATCCCCACCTCGCCGAGCCCTCCGAGGGGCACGAGCCGCAGGGTGGACGGCGGTGGCAGGGGGAGCTGGCTCGGGGCGGGGGCGCTCTGCTCGGGATGCACGTTCGGTGGAGGGGCTCTGCCACCCAGGGCGCCGGGGGCCTACGGCCCGCGGCTTGCTGAGCTGGTCTGAAAGAGAGAGGACGACTTCTTCAAGACGTAACCCACATCGGCTCGCCGTCCCCTTCGAAACTTGGAGCGACAGTGTAGCCACAGGGGGGGCCCTTGCGTCACGCTCTCTCTTTCCAGTTCCAGCGCCGGGGCCAGGCGGCGCCGACCTCACCACCGGATCTCGTGCCGCGCGGACCGGTTCCTGCACCCTGTCTCCCCCCACCCTCGTGACCGCCGGCGGACGTCGAGCCGCCTCTCCGTCGCCCATCCCCTGATTCCGAGGAGCCTCCGGTGATCGCTGCCCTGCTCGTCAATCTCCTCCGCCTGCTGCTGCTCCCCGTCAGCGCGCTCCGCTGGGCGTTTGCTGCACCCCGGGGCGGGTATGTCGTCCTCGAAATCGACGGCCGCGTGGTCGACCTGCAGCCCCCCCGGGTCCGCCTCGCGCTCCCGTGGCGCCGGAGGAAGAGGGCTCCGCTCTCGGTGGAGCGCGTCCGCGAGCTCGGCAAGCACCTGATGAGGGATCCGCGCCCGGCGGGGCTGCTCCTCCGGATGCGGTCGGTGCACGCGGGGCCGGCGGTCGCGGCCTCGCTGCGGGACGCGCTCCTCGAGATCCGGGCGGGGGGCAAGGACATCGTCGCCTACCTGCCGATGGGCGCCGACACGACGATGCTCCTGCTCGCCTCGGCCGCGCGGGCCATCGTCGTCGGGCCCGAGACGATGGTGTCGCCGCTCGGGTTCGCGGTGGAGGGCCGCTACGTGCGCCGCGCGCTGGAGCAGGTCGGCGTCGAGCCCGAGGTGTTCGCGAAGGGGATGTACAAGAACGCCGGCGAGGTGCTCGTGCGGGACACGATGAGCGCCGCGCAGCGCGAGCAGGTGGGCGCCCTGCTCGACGGGCGCCTCGGGGACCTGACCGCGGCGCTCGCCCAGGGGCGCCGCGTCGATCGCGAGACGGCCGCGCTGTGGATCGACGAGGCCCCCTTCGGCGCGGAGCAGGCCGTCGCGCGAGGGATCGTCGACGCGGTCGCGTACGAGGACGAGCTCGAGCACATGCTCGCGGCGGGGTCGCTCCCCTGCGCGACCGCCGCGCCGCGCCGCGCCGAGATCGGCGCGGAGAACGCGGACCGCGCATCGGGTGGAGGAGGCGGAGGCGCTCGCGCTGCAGCGCGGCATTCGAAGAAGCGCCTCGTGTCGGCGGACCGCTACCTGGGCGCGCGGCGCGCGCTCTCGATGACGCCGGTGTGGCCTCGGCCCGTCCTCGGCGTCATCGAGGTGCACGGCGCGATCGTCAGCCGCGCCCGCTTCCGGGGCGCCTCCCTGGCCAGCGAGGAGCGGCTCGTCGCGAGCCTGCGCGCGGCGCGGCAGAACCCGCGCGTCCAGGGGGTCATCCTCCACGTCGACTCGCCGGGCGGCTCCGCGCTCGCGTCCGACAGGATCCACCACGAGGTCACCCGCCTCGCGGAGGTGAAGCCCGTCGTCGCGTGCCTGTCGAACGTGGCGGCGAGCGGCGGCTACTACGTGGCGGCGGCCGCGCACGCGATCGTCGCGCAGCCGCAGACGATCACGGGGAGCATCGGCGTCGTCTCGGCGCGCTTCGCGCTCGGTCCGCTGCTCGAGCGCCTCGGCGTCTCGACCGACGTCGTGAAGCGCGGCGCGCGGGCCGACCTGTTCTCGCCGTCGCGCAAGCTCGACGCGGGGGAGCGGGCGGTGGTGGAGCGCGAGCTCGACGCGATCTACGCGGCGTTCCTCCGCGTCGTCGCCCGCGGCCGCCGCCGCCCTGTCGAGGAGATCGAGCCGCTCGCGCAGGGGCGCGTCTACAGCGGCGCCGACGCGCAGGCGCGCGGCCTCGTCGACATGCTCGGCGGGTTCGAGCGGGCGCTCCACGAGCTGCGCCAGATGATCGGGCCCAAGGCGGCCGCCATCGAGCCGGCCATCGTGCGCGCGTCGCGGTACATCCCACCTCCACCGCTGCTGCCGGCGCCGGTGCCCGCGCTGCTCGAGCTCGTCGGGCTCCGCGGGATCGCCCAGGAGGTGGCGCTCGCCATCCACTGCGAGGGCGAGCGGGTGCTCGCGTACTGCGCGGAGGCCGACGACCTGGACTAGCTGGCGACGGCCGGGCGGGCCCCAGCGCGCGCCCCGCACGCGCACACGCCCACGCGCACGGCTTCTGGAAGAGCTGGTGGTTGGTTGGGTGCATTCCCGGGAAGAGGCGGATTTTCTCGCGGGAGAAGCTGTGCGTAATCTGTGCGCCCGGTGGGTAGCACCTGTTCAGAACTGATCACGGATCGCTAGGAATCCCGTACCGGACAGAGAGGCCCTATATGTGGGCCCTGTTCGGAGGGAGATCCCAACATGTAGCGGTTCTCCTTGACGCACGGACCGTTCGCGAGTTTGGATAGCAAGCGGTCAGGCGCTCCCGCATGTCGGCGCACGCCTTTCAGGCATGGCACCTGAAACTATGCTCACTGGTCTGAAGACGGAACGTTTGAGCAGGTAGTAGGGGAGAAGCGACGAGACCTGTGGAGATCGAGGCGATGAGGCCTCGTCGTTCTCCAGGGAACTCTTTGTGCTTTCGGTAGGACCCGGGTCACCGCCAGGTGCGGTGGTTCACAGGAGGACTTGGAAATGGCCCAGTCGGCAGTTGTGGGTGACGGCGGTAAGCTCCCCGCCGGGAACGGCAAGATGACGGCACGGACGAAGGAAGAGGGGGGGGCTCGTCCGGTGACCGGGGGGGCCGCCAAGGCGCAGGTCGACGGCGCAGCCTCGAAGAAGGGCGCCAAGAAAGGCGCCTCGCGCCCCCGCGGGCTCGGGTTCGACCGGCGGTTCACGCACCGGGCCGCGGATCCGCTCGATGAGGTCACCTGGGAGCGCCGATCGAGCGTCATCACCAACCCCGACGGCTCGGTCGTCTTCAAGATGGAAGGGGCCGAGATCCCCGCCGGCTGGTCGCAACTAGCGACCGACATCGTCGTCTCCAAGTACTTCCGCAAGGCCGGGATCCACGGCAAGAAGGAGCTAGGCGAGACGAGCGTGCGCCAGGTGGTCCACCGGCTTTCGCGCACCATCCGCGAGGCGGGTGAGCACTTCGGTGGCTACTTCGCCTCGGCGAAGGACGCGGACACCTTCGAGGCGGAGCTCGCCTACCTGCTCGTCCACCAGTACGGCGCGTTCAACTCGCCCGTCTGGTTCAACTGCGGGCTCTACCACCGGTACGGCATCGAGGGGTCGGGCGGCAATTTCGCCTGGAACGAGGCCTCGGCCGACGCGGGCAACGGGAGCGCCAACGGGAAGGCGTCGGCGGCTCGAACGAACGGGGCGGGCGCGGTCGACGACATCGTCGAGACCCGGAACGCCTACGAGCGGCCGCAGTGCTCCGCGTGCTTCATCCAGGCGGTCCAGGACGACCTGATGAGCATCTACGACCTCGTGAAGAGCGAGGCCCGGCTGTTCAAGTACGGATCCGGGACGGGGACGAACTTCAGCGCGATCCGCGGCAAGCAGGAGAAGCTCTCGGGCGGCGGGACGAGCTCGGGGCTCATGAGCTTCCTCGAGGTGTTCGACCGCGCCGCCGGCGCGACGAAGAGCGGCGGTACGACGCGGCGCGCCGCGAAGATGGTCTGCCTCGACATGGACCACCCGGAGATCGTCGACTTCATCCAGTGGAAGGTCCGCGAGGAGAAGAAGGCGATGGCGCTCATCGGCGCGGGGTACCCCTCCGACTTCAACGGCGAGGCGTACCACACGGTGAGCGGGCAGAACTCGAACAACTCCGTGCGCGTGAGCGACGAGTTCATGCGCGCGGCGGCGACGGGCGCGGCGTGGGAGACGCGCTCGCGGACGACCGGCGAGGTCGTCGACACGCTGAGCGCCAAGGATCTCTGGCGCCAGATCGCCGAGGCGGCGTGGGGCTGCGCCGATCCGGGCGTGCAGTACGACACGACCATCAACCGCTGGCACACCTGCCCGAACACGGCGCGCATCAACGCCTCGAACCCGTGCTCGGAGTACATGTTCCTCGACGACTCGGCCTGCAACCTGGCGAGCCTGAACCTCACCAAGTTCCTCCGCGAGGACGGCTCGTTCGACATCGAGGGCTACCGCCACGCGGTGCGGGTGTTCTTCGTCGCGCAGGAGATCCTCGTCGACTTTTCCGCGTACCCGACCCGGGGCATCGCGAAGAACTCGCACGACTACCGCCCGCTCGGGCTCGGCTACGCCAACCTCGGCACCCTGCTCATGCTGCAGGGCATCCCGTACGACTCCGATCAGGGGCGCTCGGTCGCCGGCGCGCTCACCGCGATCCTCTGCGGCCACGCCTACCGGGTCTCGGCGGAGATGGCCGCCGCGAAGGGGCCGTTCGCCGGCTTCGCCAGGAACCGCGAGCCGATGCTCCGGGTGATGGGCATGCACCGGGACGCCGCCTACGCGATCGACCGCGACCGCTGCCCGGAGTCGCTCTGGCGGGCCGCGTGCGCGGACTGGGACGATGCGGTCCGGATCGGGCAGGAGCACGGCTACCGCAACGCCCAGGCGACGGTGCTCGCCCCGACCGGCACCATCGGCCTGCTGATGGACTGCGACACGACGGGCATCGAGCCCGACTTCTCGCTCGTGAAGTTCAAGAAGCTCGCCGGCGGCGGCTACTTCAAGATCGTGAACCAGTCGGTGCCCGAGGCGCTCCGGCGGCTCGGCTACCCCGAGGCCGAGGTGCAGGAGATCGTCGCCTACGTCTCCGGCACGAACACGCTCCTGGCGGCGCCGCACGTGAACCGGGCGTCGCTCAAGGCGCGGGGGCTCACGAGCGACGACCTCGCGAAGGTCGAGGCCGCGATCCCCGGCGTCTTCGATCTGGATCTCGCCTTCGGCCCCTGGATCCTCGGCGAGGAGGCCTATGACAGGCTCGGCGTCTCCAAGGAGTCGCGGGCGCGCTTCGGCTTCTCGCTGCTCCAGCACCTCGGCTTCTCGGCCGCGGAGATCGAGGAGGCGAACGAGACGATCATCGGCCGCATGACGGTGGAGGGGGCGCCGCACCTGCGCGAGGAGCACTACGCGGTGTTCGACTGCGCCAACCGCTGCGGCAAGAAGGGCCGGCGGTACCTCGCGCCGATGGCGCACGTCCGCATGATGGCGGCGGCGCAGCCGTTCCTGTCCGGCGCCATCTCGAAGACCGTGAACCTGCCGAACGACGCGACGGTCGAAGAGGTGCAGCGGATCTACGAGGAGGGGTGGCGCCTCGGGCTCAAGGCGGTCGCGCTCTACCGCGACGGCTGCAAGGCGTCGCAGCCGCTCTCGTCGACCTCGAGCTCGAGCGACGGCAAGGAGAGCAAGGGCAAGGCCGACAAGGCCGAGGCCCCCGCGCCCGTCGTCCAGGCAGCGACCGCGCTGGCGCGCCCGCGCTCGCCCTCGGCGGCGGCGCCCGAGCGGTTCCGCCTGCCCAGGAAGCGCAAGGGCTTCACGCAGGAGGCGCGCGTCGGCGGGCACAAGATCTACGTCCGAACCGGCGAGTACGACGACGGGACGCTCGGCGAGATCTTCATCGACCTCCACAAGGAGGGCGCCGCGTTCCGCTCGATGATGAACTGCTTCGCGATGGCGGTGTCGATCGGGCTCCAGTACGGCGTGCCGCTCGAGACCTTCGTCGAGCAGTACACCTTCACCCGCTTCGAGCCGCAGGGCATCGTCGAGGGGCACGACTACGTGAAGATGTCGACGTCGATCGTGGACTACCTCTTCCGCGTGCTCGGGGTCGAGTACCTGAACCGCTACGATCTCGCCCACGTCCAGCCGGTCAGCTCGGCCATGGAGGACCCTGTCGAATCGCGGGCGCAGGAGAGCGGCGCGGTGTCGTTCTCGCCAACCTCGCCGGTCGCGGCGGCGCTGGTCGAGGGCGGGGGTCGGGCGGCGAGCGCGCTCGACGCGCAGCTCGAGGACATGATGGGCGACGCGCCGGTCTGCGACGGCTGCGGGCACATCACCGTGAGGAACGGGGCCTGCTACAAGTGCCTCAACTGCGGCAACAGCATGGGATGCAGCTGAGCTGCTACGGGCGGGGGTGGGGGTGACGAGGGAGGGGCCGGCGGGGGGCCCTCCCACGAACTCGCGCCTTTTGGTGGCTATTGCCTCGTGAACGGGGGGAGACGGATCTGAGGGGCTTCGCTGCGATGCGGGCCGGCGCTCGGATTCGTGGGGCCCTCCCCCGCCGGCCCCTCCCTCGTCACCCCCACCCCCGCCGACTCGGGGGGGAAGGGGGGAAGGGGAGGGTGGGGGCGATCGCGGAGCGGTTGGAGGGAGCAGGCGCGGGTGCGCGGCGGGTGAGGCCGTACGGGCTTGTACTCGGGCCGCCGTATGGATGCGCTCGGAGAAGCTCTGTAGAAGACGAGGCATGATCCGGTCGCGTTCGGCCATCGCCTTCGTCGTTGTTGCCTGCAGCATCCTGTCGAGCTCCTGCCGGAAAGAAGAGGCAGAGCCGGAGACGATCCCCACGCCTGCGCCGACGGTCGCGCCCGTGGCAGCCGATCCGGTGCCGGCGGCGACGCCGACGACGGTGGCGACGCAGGAGCCGGCGGCGGGGCAGGAGCCCGCGGCGGCGGCTTCCGCCGAGCCCGCGGCGACAGCAGATGCTGGGGCGGCGACGGCCGAGGGGGCGACGGGGACGACGGCGCGGGGGGGAGGTGCCTCCATCCAGGCGTGCTGCACGGCGCTCCACGCGGTCGCCACCAAGTCGGGCAAGTCGCCGGAAGCCAAGTCGAAGGCGGCGACGGCATCGCATCTCTGCGCCGGGATCGAGAAGCTCGTGAAGAGCGGGAAGACGCCGCGCGCCAAGGCGCTCACACAGATCCGAGCGAGCCTTGCCGGGACCACGCCGCCCGCCGAGTGCAACTGAGCCGGGTGGCCCGGGCGACGTCTCGTCCCGGGTTGCGGCGCCCCATCCCGATCCGGCGATCTCGAGCGCCGGAAGCCTGCCCGGCCATGGAGGGCGCGCGGCCGGACCCTGTACCCTGCGCGGTTGCGCGGCGTTCGTCCGCGCCGCGACGACGCCCGCCGTCGCGCGTCGACCCTCACGGGAAGGAGCTTTCATGCCCTCGAAGCTGGTCACCGAGCGTCAGAAGAGCGCCAACTCCGTCGTCGCGTCCGGCGAGGCCCACGCCGGCCGGATCGCCGCGGAGCTCGAGGCGCTGCTCTCTCCGCACCTGCGCAAGGGAGAGAAGATGCCGGACCTCTCGCTCTTCACGCACATCGCCGGGCGCGATCGCGAGGTCGGCTGACACGGACCCGCGCGCGTCACGCCGACCTCCGCATTGAGGACGGGGCACCTCCCATGAGACGCTCGAGAGCGTCATGGCCAAGGTCACCGCCCTCCACATGGACACGATCACGGAGAAGTCGGGCCACCAGATGACCGGCATGGCCGTCAGCGTGTGCCTGACGCCCGCGGCGCCGAGTCCGCTGCCGATCCCCTATCCGACGATGGGCACCGTGGCCGAGGGGATCATCGATCCGTGCATGCGGACCAAGATCGAAGGGGCGAAGATCCTCACGGTCGGCGGCTGCATGAAGGCCTGTCACGGCAACGAGCCAGGCACGCTCAAAGAGGTTGTCAGCCTCAACACGGGAGGACCGTGCTTCCCCTGGCTGGGCGCGCCCAACGTCCTCATCGAGCTCGGCATGGCCGGCATCACGGGCAGCATGGGCCAGATGAACAAGAGCATCACTGTCGGCGCAGGCGCGAGCGCGAGCAACGCCGCGGGCGGGGGCGGCGGGGGCGGCGGGGGCGGCGGGGGCGGCGGCGGTCCGGGCGGCGGCGGCCCTCAGGGCCCAAGCAACGGCGGCGGGGGCGGCGGGGGCAGCAGTCAGGGCGCGGGGCCGCCGAGCCCACCCGCGCCGCCGGCTGCGGACGGCCAGGCGTCTGCGGGGCACCCGGTCGACGTCGTGACAGGGGCCATGTACACGAACCCGGTCGCGGACGTCGAGCTGCCGGGGCCCCTGGTCGTGACGTTGGAGCGAAGCTATTCGACCGCGGCGGTGCGGCACCGCTGCGGCATGGGGTGGGGGTGGTCGCACGATCTCGCCTGGAGCGCCCGGCGCCGCGGCGACGCGCTCGAGCTGACGTCGCCGGGCGGTCGCACCCAGGTGCTCTCCTGGCCCGCGCAGGATCAGGTCCTGCTCCTGCCGTTCGGTGTTCGCGTCGCCGCCGTCGGAGAGGATCTCCTCGTCGAAGACGATGACGGCTTCGTGCGGGTGCTGCGCCGCGCCGGCCCGGAAGAGCGCTTCGCGCTCGTCGAGCTCCGCGACGCGTTCGGCAACAAGGCCACCCTGGAATGGCGAGGCGATGAGCTCACGGGCATCGTCGATGCCGTCGGGCGGCGCGCCCGGCTCGAGCGCCAGGGAGCCTTCGCCTGGTGGGAGGTGACCGCGACCGACGAGCATGGCACCCCGCACACCCGCCGCGCCGTGACCTACGAGCTCGACGGCGCGGGCGATCTCGTGCGGGTCATCGACGCGGGCGGCGCCGAGATCCGGTACGAGTACGACGAGGAGCACTACCTCATCCGGGAGGTCTTGCCCGACGGGCTCGCTTTCCGCTTCAGGTACGAGGCGATCGACGGCGTCAGGCGGTGCGTCGAGACGTGGGGCGAGATCGCCGGCCGCGACGTGCTCGCGGAGCTCGGCGCGCCCTCCCTCCCGGGCGCCCGGGGCATCCACCACGCCCGGCTCTCGTACGACACCGCCCTGCGCAGGACCGTGGTCATCGACGGCGAGGGCGCGACCCACACCTACACGGGCAACGCGCTCGGCCTCGTGACCTCCTATGTCGATCCGCGCGGCCACGCGCGCACCTACACGTACGACGCGGTCGGCAGGCTGCTCTCGATCCGCGACGGCGGCGGGCGGACTACGCGGCTGTCGTACAACGCCGCGGGGCACCTCGCGAGCGTCACCGAGCCCGGCGGCGCGACCTGGCGAGACGCGGTCGACGAAGAGGCGCAGGCCATCGTCCGCACGCGGCCCGACGGGAAGAAGACCCGCACCACGTACCGGAGGGGCGTCCCGACCGGGAGCGTCGACTGGCGCGGCCGCGAGCACGCCCTCGAGTGGGACGCGCACGGCCTCGTGCGGGCGTCCACCGGGCCGGACGGCGCCGAGCTCACGTACGACTACGACGCGCACGGCAACCCGCTGCGGGTCGAGACGCCGGCCGGCGACGTCTACGAGTACGTCTTCGATCTGTTCGGGTGCCCCGTCGAGGCGCGCACCCCGAAGGGCGGCGTCTACCGATTCGCGTACGACTCGCGCTTCGCGCTGGTGCGCCTGGAGGAGCCGAACGGCGACGTCCAGGAGCTGGAGATCGACGCCAGCCGCCGCGTCACCGCGCGCTCCGACGCGAGCGGGATCACCAGGTACCGCTATGTCGCCGGCGCGCTCGTCGAGGTGGTGCGCCCGGACGGCAGGCGATTCCGGCTCGGCTACGACGCGCTCCTCCGGCTCCGCTGGATCGAGAACGCCGCGGGCGAGCGCCATGCGCGCGACTACGACGGCTGCGGCAACCTCTCCCGCGAGACCTCGTTCGGCGGCTCGAGCACGGCGTACGAGTACGACGGATCGAACCACCTCGTCCGGACGACCCACGCCGACGGAACGTGGGTGCGCTACGAGCGCGACGGCGCCGGTCGCGTGACGAAGCTCGAGACCTCGGGCGGGCTCGTGGAGGAGCTCCAGTACGACGCGCTCGGCCACCTCACGCGCGCGCGGAACGCGGACGTGATGGTCACGTTCGAGCGCGACGAGGACGGCCGGGTCGTCCGGGAGGTCCAGGAGGCCGCCGGGTTCGCGTTCGCCGTCGCACGCCGCTTCGACGACGCGGGCCGCGTGCTGGAGCGTCGCTATGCGACGGGGTGGTCGGTCGAGGTGCACCGGCGCGAGGAAGATGGCGCGCCGGCGTCGCTCGAGGTCGCCGCCGCCGACGCGGACGGGCTCGCCTTCGAACGGGACGCGCGCGGCGAGTCGCGGCGGAGGCGGCTCGACGGGACGCGCGCGCTCGTCTGGTCGCGCGACGTCCAGGGCATGCCGGAGAGCGTCGCCATCCTGGATGGGCGGGGCGAGCCCGTCCGGACGCGCGCGTGGACCTGGAGCCGGGTGGGCCCGGTCGCGGCGGTCGAGGACAGCGAGCGCGGCGCGCGCCGGTACGACCTCGACGTCGAGGGCAGGCCGCTCCGCCTCCACGGCCTCGGCGCCGACGAGCAGTTCGCGTACGCGCCCCAGGGGACCCCGATCCCGTCGCGCGGCCCCGCGTGGTCGATCGGCGGGGACGGCCGTCCCCTGCGCGCTGGCGGCGCCGAGATCCAGTGGGACGCCCGCGGCCGCCTCGCGGGCCGCGCCGGCCAGGGGCCGCTGCAGACCTGGCGCTACCAGTACGACGAGCGCGACCGCCTCGTCACAGCGGTCCGCGGCGACGGCCTCGCCGTCCGTTACCTCTACGACCCCCTCGGCCGCTGCGTCGCGCAGGCGCACGGCAATGGCGAGAGCACCTGGTTCGGCTGGGATGGCGAGAGCCTCGTCGAGGAGCGCCCGACGAGCGGCCCGTCGATCCAGCGCGTGTTCGACGACGACGGCTTCACGCCGCTCCTCGAGGCGCGCGACGGCAAGGACTGGCGGATGGTCGTGACGGACGCCGCCTCCACGCCGTGGCTCTACCTGCACCGCGACGGGCGCGCGTCGGAGATCGATCTCGGCGCCTTCGGCCGCGTCGCGCGCGCGACGGGCGATCCGGGCGCGCTCCGGTTCGCCGGGCAGCGCGCCGACGCGGTGACCGGCCTGCACTACAACCGCCACCGCTTCTACGACCCGGCGACGCACGTCTTCCTGACCCCCGACCCGCTCGGCCTGCTGGGCGCGCTGCAGGAGATCGGGTTCGTCCCCAACGTCACGATCTTCATCGACCCTTCCGGGCTCACGACGATCGTCGTGGGCGCGCCGGCCGACGCGACCATCCAGCAGCACGTCGCCCTTCTTCAGGGACAGCATCCGGGCGCGCGCGTGCTTCGATACGATCAGCTCACGCCGGGCAGCCTGGCGCGAGAGGATCACGTCATCGTATCGACGCACGGCGCGCCCAACCTGGTGGAGTGGGGCAACGGGTACATCGACGGCCGCCAGCTCGGGCAACGGCTCACGGCGGCGGGGTTCCGCGGCCAGAAGCGGGGGCGAAAGCGGCGCGTCGAGCTGTCCGCGTGCAACAGCGCGACCCCGGCGGCTGGCAACGGGCCGAGCGTGCTCCAAGCGGTCGCGGACGAGACCCGGGCGATCGCGAGCGGCGCGCGCTCGGCCAACCCGGCCGCGACCTACGCGGGCACCACGTCCGTGGGGCCGGGCGGCCACGCATGGGGCCCGGGCATGATGGCGCCGAACTGGACGGGCGGAACGACGCCGTACGTGCATCAAGGTACCTGGGTCGAGGCGCGCCCCGGCCGGCAAGGGGGCCGCGGCCGGCGCCGGCGCTGATCAGCCCGGAGCGAGGAGCGAGACGAGCTCGTGCGTTTCATCAATCCCTATCCTTACGGCCGCCCTCCCCGGAACGAGGACCTCCAGCGCGCGCTCGCGGCGGCGTCCCGGGGCCAGGTGGTCGACGGGGGCGATCGCGTCCTCGTCGAGCTCGACCGGACGGCGCTGCAGGCCCTCGGAGGGGCGCTCGAGATCGACGAGCACAAGGCTTCCTTCGACGAGCGCGGCCGCGCGCCGCACGGGCTGCCGCAACTCGGAATCGTGCTTGCGGCGGAGGGCGGGCCGGTGGGCCGGGTGGATCTGTACCCGGAGAACCGTTCGATCTACTGGCGGGGCCTCGACTGGAAGCAGTGGTGCGGCTGGGCCGAGCTGCGTGACGACCGCGCGCTGCTCGAGTGGCTCGCCGCGCACGGCGTACCGGAGCCGCTCGAGGACGTGACGCGCTGGAGCAGCGAGGAGGGCGAGCGCGCGCGGTGCGAATGGCGCAAGGCGATCCCGCCGAACCTCAAGGGCCCCTGGTGCGCTCCGATCGAGCGCCTCCTGGATCCCTGGCACACCCTGGAGGCGGCGGCGTGGATCGAGCAGGCCGGCGCGAGCATGCACAAGGCCCGAGGGCTCCTGGAATGGTACGGCGCCGGGTCGGGGCCGTTCGCGCGCCGGCCCGATTACGAGCTGCTCCCGCGGCGCCTGCTCGGCCGCTTCCTCGGCGAGGATCTCCAGCGCGCGCTCCAGTCCCGTCCGAGCGACCAGGCGCTCGCGGGCGCCGGGCGCCATCTCCTGGACCTCGGGCCGCTCTCCCCAGCCGCCAGCGCCCAGCTCGCGCCGCTCGACGGGAGGCTCCGCGAGGCGATCATCGACGCGGTGCGCCGGCTCGCGTCCAGCGAGGACGCGGATCTGCTCCGCGAGCGGCTCTTCCCGGCGCCGTTCGCCCTGCCGGAGCCCACCTCGCTGGTCGGCGCATCGAGCACGCTGCACCTGCGCCGCCCGGTGGCCGCTGGCGACGCGGCGGTATACGCGGTGGATTTCCAGGACATCGTGCGGCTCGAGAGCGGCGCGCGCACCGTCCTCGGCAAGCTCCTTGGCGATGCCGTCCTTGCGGTCCGGGAGGGCCGGCTGCTCGTGGGCAAGGGCGGCGGCGTGCAGGAGCTCGACGCGCGAGGGAACGTCGTGGCCGTGCACCCCGCCGCGACCCCGGAGCAGGCGGCCGCGGCGCGCGCGATCACCGCCGCCTGGTCCGCGCCGGCCGCGGCGCCGCCCCTGGGCGAGCCGCTCGGCCCCACGCCCGAGGAGCGCGAGGCGATCGAGGCGCTCGCGCACCTCGGGCTCGGCGCGCCGCCCTCGGCGCGGGCCGTGGGGCGCGATCACCTTGAGGCGGGCGGGCGCGCGATCGTCCGCCGCGGCGTGGCCGGCGCGCCGCCCCGGCGGATCCCGCTGCCCGGGCGCGCCGTGCTGCACGCCTTTTCGGCGTCGCACCTCGCGCTCGCGCTCGACGTCGGCGACGCCTGCCGGATCGCGTGGGTGGACGAGGGGAGCGACGCGCTGCGCCTGTCGCCGCCGCTCCGGATCGCCCCGCACGCGCTGCGCTTCCTGCTCGCCGTGGGCGACGCTGTGCTGCTCGGCGTCGACCTGGGCGCCGGCGAGGTCGTGCTGCGCATCGGAATCGAGCGCGCCGGCGGCGGACAGCCCGAGCGACCATGAGCGCTCACCTGCCGCAATTCGCTCGCCGCCTGCCCCCGCCGGCCCGGTACCTGATCGCCCGCTGCTGCTGGCTGTGCCCTGCTCCGGGAAGAACGCCAGGCGCGCTCGCGAGCGCCGCCGATGGAACAGGCGGAGCAGCGCCAGGAGCGAGCGCCGCAAGAAGTCAGAACAGCCGGTCCGCCCGGAGCAACCGCTCCGAGCGGAGCACATGGACGAGGAGGACCGCCGCCGAGCGCCCGTGCTCCGTGATCAGCACCGGCACGTGATCTGCCTGAAGCTGCGCGATGATCTCCGTCGCGTGGCGCTTGATCTCGGTCACCGGCTTGACGGTGGGCGCCTTCATGTATCGCAAAAGTGTCACTTTGCCCGCGCGCGGCAAGCGGCGTCAGGCGAAGTGGTCGTACCCCCGCGCCACGAGGCTCGTGAGCTGCCCGTCCGGTCCGACCAGCGCGACGTCGCTCGCGCCCTCCTCGCGCGGCGCGCAGCCGCCGATCGCCACGAAGCCGGCGAGCTCCCCGACGTCGGGGCCCGCGACAACGACCGCGTAGTCCTCGCCGCCGTAGAGCGCGAGATCCAGCGCGTCCATGCCGAGCAACGCCGCGGCGTCGCGGAGGTCGGCGCCCACGAGCGCCGCGGGATCGAGCAGCGCGCGCACGCCGCTCGCGCGCGCGAGGTGCGCCACGTCCGCGACGAGGCCGTCGGAGACGTCGATCGCCGCGCGGGCGCGCGCCGCCGCGCGGAGGCCCGCGTCGATGCGCGCCACCGGGCGGCGGAACGCGCGGATCGCCTGCTCGGCCGCGGCGCCGGCCGGCGCGATGCCGCGGTCGAGCAGCGCAAACCCGGCCGCGGCGAGGCCGACAGGCCCCGCCACCGCGAGCGCGTCGCCGGGCCGCGCGCCGTCGCGCCGGAGCGGCAGCGCCGCGACGCCGAGCGCCGTCGTGGTGATCGAGATCTCGCCGCCCCGCGAGAGATTCCCGCCGATGACCGCCGTGCCGATCTCGTCGCACGCGGCGCGCTGACCCCTCGCCAGCGCGCCGAGCTCGTCGTCGCTCACGCTCGGAGGAAGCACCAGCGCGGCCAGCAGGCCGACAGGGCGCGCCCCCATCGCCGCGAGATCGCTCGCCGCGGCCATCGTCGCGCGGTAGCCGAGATCCTCGAAGCCCAGGAGATCGCGCCGGAAATGGACGCCCTCGACGGCGCTGTCGACCGTCCAGACGAGCGGCTCCGGGGCGCCCGGGAGGGCGCCGCCCCGCGGGGCCGCGGGCGCGAGGATCGCGGCGTCATCGCCGATGCCGCACAGAACATGATCACCCGCCGCGCCCCCGAGCACGGCGCGCAGCATGTCGATGCGCTTCCACTCGGAGCGCCCGCTCATGGGAGCCCGCTCATTGGAAGATGGGCGGCAGCACGCTGTTCGCCGGCGAGCCGGCGACCGTGGGCAGCTTGACCACGAAGACGGTGCCGCGCGGGTCGTTCGGCTCGATGCGGACCGTGCCGCTGTGCGCCTCGACAAGGCGCTTGACGATCGAGAGGCCAAGCCCCGTGCCGCCGTGCTCCCGGGTCGAGCTCTGATCGATCTGGTAGAACGGGTCGAAGACCTTCAGCCGCTCGCCCGCAGGGATGCCGATGCCCGTGTCCACGACGCGGATCTCGACCGCCTGCTGGAGAGGCGCGACGAGCACCAGCCCGGGGAGGTCGTCCATGTCCTCGCTCACGGCGCGCGCGACGAGCAGCACCTCGCCCCCCGCCTCGGTGAACTTCACCGCGTTCTCGACGAGGTTGATGAACACTTGGCGCAGCCGGTCGCCGTCCCCCAGCACCGGCGGGAGATCGTCCTCGGCCTGGATCCGGAGCTCGACGCCCTTCTTCGAGGCGGCCGGCGCGATGGTCGACGCCGCCTCGACGAGCACCGGGCCGACGGCCACCTCGGTGCGATGCACGATCAACGTGCCGCTCTCCAGCTTCGAGAGGTCCAGGAGGCTCATGATGAGCCCGAGCAGCTGCTCGCTCTTCGACCGGATCGTATCGATGAACTCGCGCTGCTCATCGGTCAGAGGCCCGCCGATGCCCTCGGCGAGCATCTCGCTGTACCCCATGATCGACGTGAGCGGGGTCCGGAGCTCGTGCGACACCGTGGCCAGGAAGTTCGACTTGAGCCGGTCGAGCTCCTTCAGCCGCTCGTACGCCTGCTCGAGCTCCGCGTTCTTCTGCGACAGCTCACGGAAGCTCTCGCGGATCGACGCGACGTGCATCGTCGAGGTGAGGAGCGATTTGTGCCCGCTGAACAGGATCAGATCGAGGACCGAGCGGAGGTGGTCCGCGATCGCGCCGAGCCGCTCCGGCCGGAGCCGCGGCATCCGCGGCCGCCCCTCCGCCGCAGGCGCGAGATCGAGCTGGGACGCCGCCTCGATCTGCGCGACAGGGGGATCGTCGAGGCCGTCCGGGAGGTAGGGGCCCAGGATCGACCGGCCGATCGCGCGCCCGTCGTACTCGATCGGGAACACCTGGTAGAGCGCGCCCTCGAAGCAGGGATCCGCGACCTCGCTGCCGGCCGACGCGCCCTGTCTCGCCGTCCGATCCGCCGGCGCCACGCTCGCCCGCCTGCCTTCCGGCTCGCCGGTCAGGCCGCCGAGCGGCGGGAGCGGCGCGGGCGCGCCCGACTCCGCGAGCGTGGCGCCGTTGATCGACTGGATCCGGATCGGCAGGCCGAACAGCTTGTGAAATGACGCCGCCATCTCCCCGAGGGCCTGGCGATCCACCAGATCCTCGAGCGAGAGGGGGCCGATGCCGACCAGGTCGACCACCGGCGCCGCCGCGGGGGGAGGCAGCGTCGAGGGCTCGGGCGCGCTGGACGCGCCGTCGCGCTTCGAGGAGCTGGGCCCGTCCGCGACGCGCGCCGACGGGATCGGCGCGGAGCCCGGCATGCTGAGGAGATCCTCGTCGTCGAGACCGAAATCCGCCGGCGTCCCCTTGTGGGCGTCGGGCCTCATGGAACGATCCGGGAGCTCTTCTCGAGGCTGCCGCCCATTCGCCGCGCCAGGAGGTCGTTCACCGAGCTCGTCACCCCGAGCTGGCGCGCCGCGCTGTTCAGGAGCTCCTCGCCGCTGATCGACAGCCGCTTCGAGAGCTGATGCGTCTGATCGAGCGTCTCCCACGTGAGGTGGAGCAGACCCATGAGCGTCTCCACCGTGCCCACGCCGCGGGTCGCGACGGCCTTGTACACCGGCTCCTTGCCCCGCGCGGCGAGCCGCGCCAGCTCCTCGTCGCTCCGGATGTCGGGCAGATCGCGCTTGTTGAACTGGATGACGAGCGGCATCCTCGCGAGATCGAGGCCGTTCTCTCGCAGGTTCTGGCGGAGATCGAAGAACGCCTCGGCGTTGCGCTGCGTCTCGGAGATCTGCGAGTCGGCGATCAGCGCGACCCCGTCCGCGCCCTGGAGCACGAGCCTCCGCGTGGCGGCGTGCATCGGCTGGCCGGGCACGGTGAACAGCTTGATGCGGAGCGAGACGTCGCCGTCCTTCGCGCGGAAGGTGAGCGGCAGGAGATCGAAGAACAGCGTGCGATCGTCCTGCGTCTCGAGCGTCATCAGCCGTCCGCGAGCGTCTGACCCGGCGAGGCCGTGCAGCGAGACGAGGTTCGTCGTCTTGCCGCTGAGCGCCGGGCCGTAATAGACGAGCTTGATCGTCACTTCACGGGCTGCGAAGTCGAGCTGCACGGCCGCATTCTCGCATGAGCGCCCGACGATTGGATATGGCCACGGCGCAGGGCGGAGGAGGCCGGGCTGGGCCGGGTCTCCTCCCTTGTCAGGAGGCGTGCGCCCCGCTCAGGCCGAGCCGCCCGGCGCGTTGGGCACGCTGGACACGGGCGGGGGGATCGGCCTGCTCTCGCCGTTTTCGACGGTCCAGAGCGTGCTCCGCAGCCCCTCCAGGCGCGACGTCAGCGCCTTCAGCGCCTCGGCCTGGGCGTCGCACGCCTTGAGCTGGCTCTCGCTGCTCGGCTCGGCCTGGACCCGCTCCTCGCGCGCCGCCTTGAGGACCTCGATGACCTCCCGGTGCAGCTCCTGGCCGGCCGTGACCACCCACGCGTCGAGCCGGCTCGCGAACTCCTGGATCATCTCGTCGAGCTTCGGCCCGATCCGGGTGGCGGCCTCGCGCAGCGCGGCTGGCGCCATCTCCTTCGCCTTCTTGCGGGTCTCGGCCTCGACCTTCTCCTTCACGTACACGGCCAGGACAGGCGCCGCGAGCGCCAGGATCCCGCCGAGCAGGGCGTTCGTGAACATCACGCCGAGGCCGATGGTGAAGAGCGCGAAGACGCCGACGTCGTAGCCGAACGTGTCGACCTCGACGTTCGGTGGCTTCACGTCGCCGCCGAGCGCCTCGCTGACCCGCTTCGCCACGTCGTGCGCGTCCTCGCGCACGAGCGCGATCGTCTTCTCGGCGAGCGCCTCGAGCGCCGTGGCGATCTCCTTCGTCTCGGCCTGCGCCCACTCGGCGAACGTGCGCTCCAGGAACGCCCCGAGGTAGACCTTGATCTCGTCGGTGTGGGCCTCGTCGATGATCGCCGGGAGCTGCCGGAGCACGTCGTCGACGAACCGATCGAGGTCGCGGTGCACCCACGCCCGGATGGCGCTCACCTCCTCGCGGATGCCGGCGCGCCGCTCCTCGATGGTGCGCGACTGGCCGGCCAGATCCTTCTCAATCATCTCGATGCGGCGGCTGAGCTCGTCGCGCGACATCGCGGTCGCCCGCCGCCGCGCGTCCACGCCCTTGCCGAGCAGGCGCGCGGACTCGAGGCCCTCGCCGAGCGCGTTGTCGAGCAGGATGCGCCCGCGCTCCTCGGCGAGGAACCGGGTCAGGTGATCGAGCAGCTCCGGCATCCCGCTGCCGGGCCGATCACCCTCCAGCGCCCGCTCGCTCGAGATCGGGAAGACCACGGGCGATTTCACGAGCTTCCCGAGCTCGCTCCGGATGTACGCGAGCGCCTCGACCTCCTCGTCCTGGCTCCAGATGTCGCGCTTCGTCACGACGAACAGGATCTTGTCGCGCGACTGGCCGAGCAGCTTCTCCTGGAGGAAGACCCGCTCGCTCTCCTTGAGCGGCTGGCCTGCGTCGATGAGGAACAGCACGGCGTCCGACCGCGGGATGTAGCTGTAGGTGATGTCCGCCCGCTGGAGCGAGAGGTCGTTCACCCCGGGGGTGTCGACGAGGACCACGCGCTCGCGCAGGAGCTCGGCCGGGTACCCCACCTCGAGGAACTTCACCTCGCCGGCGCTCGACGAGCGCTCGCCGCCGACGGTGAAGGCCCGCACGTCCTCGAACGGCAGGCCGATGCGCTCGCCCGACGCGTAGACCACCTCGGCGCGCGGATCGGCCGCGTACTCGAGGTGGTGGATCACCGCCGTCGTGGGCGTCACGCCGACGGGGAGGATCGAGGCGCCGAGCAGCGCGTTCACGAACGTCGTCTTGCCGTGGTTGAACTCGCCGACCACGACGAGGTGGAACCGATCGGCGTCGAGCTTCTTCACGAGATCGTTCGTGATGCGCGTGGCGACGCTCTTGGCGCCGAGGGACTCGGCGAACGTCACGAGATCCCTGAGCGCCCCGGTCACGTCGTCTTTGCGGCTGTGGAAGGATTCGAGCATGTGCGTCTACCTCGGCCTTGCGCCTTGCCAGGAGCGGGAGCCCCTCAGCCCCAGATCTTGATGACTTCGTGCACCTTCTCGTCGACCTCTTCCATGGAGAGGCCGCCCGCGCCGAGCCCGGCGTGGCGCTTGTAGAGCTCGCTCTCGGCGAAGGCCCGGAGCGCGAGGACGCGCTTCGGCAGCCACGGGTGGCTGGCCGTGAACTCGGCGAACCTGCCGACGCCGCCCTTGCCCTCCTCGTGCTGGGCGATGAACGCCTCGAGGTTGAGCTCCTCGTACAGCTTGGTCGAGCCGAGCGCGAGCTTGGTGAGCGCGCGCGTCGAGACGTCGAGGCTCTTCGCGCAGAGCAGGCCGGCGCGGTCGCAGGTGACCTCGGCCCTGCGCGACCAGCCGGAGAGCGCGAGCATCGCCGGGCCGACGATCCACTTCACGAAGACCGACGCCATCCGCGTCAGGTAGTGCATGGCGGTCAGGTAGACCACGTGGCTGTTGTGGATGTGGCCGCACTCATGGCCGATGACGCTGAGCAGCTCGTCGTCGGTGAAATGATCGACCAGCGCCGAGTGCACCATGATGAACGAGTCGTCGTTCGTCCCGTAGGTGGCCGCGTTGAGGGTGGGGCTGTTGACGATGTAGATCGTCGGGGTCGCGATCCCGAGCGTCTCGGCGCAGTGGACCGCGAGGTTGTGGACGCGCGGGAACTGCGCGGGGCCGACCTTGACGGCGTGGCCGAGCAGCTCGTTCTTGCCGACCGTCTTGAACAGCCTGACCGCGGCGGTCACGGCGAGCTCGACCGGACGCATCTTCTCGAAGGCGAGCCGCGTGTTCTTGTCGGACACGTAGGCATACGCGTTGCCCGCGCCGTCCCCGCCGCCCGCGCGCTGGCCCTTCCGTCTCTCGATGAAGCCCTTGAAATCGAGCGTTCCGACCTGTGCCATTCGGCGAAGGTAACGGCCTAGCCGGGACCGCGCAACGCCGCCATCGCCAGGCGCAGCGAAGTTAACGCAAAATCACAGACGACCTCCGCTCACATCTGAATCGGACCTGAATCGGACCTGAATCAGGGCGCGAGTCGACGCGGATCAGACGCCGAGCAGCGCGAGGAGCCCCTCCGGGCCGAGGCGCTCGAGCGTCCGCTGCCGTGCAAGGAAGCGCCGGAAGTCCTTGTAGACACCGCTGCCCTTCGGGCGGAGCTCGAAATCGGTGATGCGCGTGATGGAGAACCTCAGCGCCGCGATCACGCTCTCGTGGAACAAACGGTCGCGCTCCTCGGTTGAGAGCGGCCGCACCGCCGTGTAGCCGGCGGCGAGCGCGGACACGAGATCCGGGTCGAGATCGTCGCCGAAGCACCACGCGAGCATCGTGACGGCGAGGTCGAACGCGGCGCTCCCGCGCGAGGCGCTCTCGAAATCGAGCAGCGCCGAGATCTCGCCGGCCTCCCAGAGCACGTTGTCGCGGAAGAGGTCGCCATGGATCAGCGTCTGGGGGCCGGGGGTCCGCGGCGCCGCTGCGCGGATCCGTTCGAGCCGGCCGGTGAGCTCGTCGACGGCGGCGGCCACGTCGGGCGGGAGGGCCGGGGCGGGAGCCGTCGAGCTCGCGCCCGCAGGGGAACGGAGCCCCCGGAGCCGCTGGTCGAGGCCGTCGAGGTCGAACCGGCTGGCGTTCGCCCCCTCGAACGAGGCGCCGACGAGGTGCACCCGCGCCAGGGCCGCGCCGACGCGGCGGGTCGCGTCCGGCGTGACGCGCGCCTGGCAGAGCGACGCTCCCCCGACCCACGGGAACAGCGCGACCGGCTTTCCAGCGTGCTCCGCGACGAACGCGGCGCCCTCCGACGCGGCGTTCGTCGCGGAGGGCGCCGCGTCGCGGCGCCGGAGCGGCTGCGGGGTGGCGACGCCCCCGGCCGCGAGGTGCTCGAGCATGCGCGCTTCGCGTGACGCCGCGCCGAGCTGCTGCTCCTCGTAGACCCGCAGGAACACCTGTCCGCGGCCGTCGGCGAGCGTCAACGCGAAGTTGGAGTTGACGCTCCCGGCGAGCAGGCCGCGCACGTCGGCGATCTCCAGGCCGTAGAGCGCGCCGATGCGGCGGGCATCCGCGAGCGAGAGGGGGGTCAGGATGGCCATCGCGGCGCAGGGTAGCCTCGTCTCGCGCGCGGCCTCCACAGGAACCTGGAGGAGCGCGCCGAGCGGGAGGCGAGGAGGGACAGGGAGGCGACGGAAGGGGGACGAGCGACGAGAAAATGCGCGCTCCGCACGAAGATCCGCGGCGCCCCTGGTCGCGGACCGGCCCCGCGTGCGTTATGAAATCGTGAGCGGGAGCGACATCCCCCTTCGATCATCGAATGCCCACCCTCTACGGAAACACCACCGGACTCAGCCCCCAGGCCACCAAGACCCTCGAGCGCATCTACCGACGCAAGGTCCCGCTCGCCAGCATCGCCACGCCCGAGCTCATCAAGGCGCTCGCCGAGGCGTCGCATGAGACGGGGCGCCAGGTCGGCGCGCTGGTGCACCGCTCGGGCGAGATCGACTACGTCATCGTCGGCGACGCGACCCGGCTGATGCTGCCGGACATCGGGCGCCTCCGCGCCGCGCAGGGCCGCTTCAGGGCGCTCCGGCTCGTCCACACGCACCTCTTCAACGAGCCGCTCACCCGGGACGATCTCGTGGATCTCGTCCGCCTCCGGCTCGACCTGGTCGCGGCCGTGCAGCTCACCCCGCAGGGCGAGCCGCGGACCCTCCACTACGCGTACAACGTGCCGGTCCACGGCAAGGAAGCGGTCACGGTGACCGTGGACGAGGCCGAGGGGCGCGGCGACAGCCGCGGGGCGGCGGCGCTTCCGTATCGGACCGTGGGCCCCGTCGCGATCGGCCGCGCCGACGTCGATTTCGGCGCGCTCATCCAGGCGCTCGAGGACGAGTTCACGAAGCGCTCGCGCACGCGGTCGGTCGCGGCGAAGGACGGCCGCGCGATCCTCGTCCACGTCGCCGAGAAATCCAAGGCGGGCGCGCTCGCCCGGGCCGAGGAGAGCCTGCGCGAGCTGACCGAGCTCGCCGGCACCGCGGGCGTCGACGTCGCGGACACGGTCCTCCAGCTGCGCGATCGGCTCGACCCGCGGCTCGTGCTCGGCAAGGGCAAGCTGGACGAGGTCGTGCTGCGCGCCTCGGAGCTCGACGCGGAGACGCTGGTCTTCGACCGGGATCTGACCCCCTCCCAGGCCTCGGCGATCGCGAAGCACACGGATCTCAAGGTGCTCGACCGGACGCAGCTCATCCTCGACATCTTCGCCCAGCGGGCCGAGTCGTCGGACGGCAAGCTCCAGGTGGAGCTGGCCCAGCTGAAGTACACGCTCCCTCGCCTCGGGCAGAAGGACGACTCCCTGTCCCGCCTGACGGGCGGCATCGGCGGGCGCGGTCCGGGCGAGACGAAGCTCGAGATCGGGCGCCGCCGCGCGAAGGAGCGCGTCAGCTTCCTGGAGGCGCAGCTGAAGCGGCTCTCCCGCCAGCGCGAGCAGCGCCGCCGCCGCCGCGCCCGGCTCGGCGTGCCGGTGGTCTCGATCGTCGGCTACACGAACGCCGGCAAGAGCACGCTGCTGAACACGCTGACCGGCGCCGACGTGCTCGCCGAGAACAAGCTGTTCGCGACCCTCGACACGCGCTCGAGGCGGCTGCGCTTCCCCGAGGAGCGCGAGGTGGTGATCACCGACACCGTCGGCTTCATCCGGGAGCTGCCGAAGGACCTGTTCGCGGCCTTCCGGGCGACGTTCGAGGAGGCCGCCGACGCCGACCTCCTGCTCCACGTCGTGGACGCGAGCGATCCCGCGCGCGACCAGCACATCGAGACGACCGAGGCGCTGCTGACCGAGCTCGATCTCATCGGCATCCCCCGCATCGTGGTGTTCAACAAGGCGGACCTGATCGCCCCGGCGGAGGGGCGTCGGCTGCTCCTCGGGCACCCGGACGCGGTGGTCCTCTCCGCCACGGACCGGGAGACGACGCGGGAGCTGCTCGCGAAGCTCGCGGAGCGGCTCAAGAGCCGCTGGGAAGAGGCCGCGATGGTGCCTGCCTACGAGGCGGAAGCCGCGGAGGACGAGCTCGGGGACGGCGGACTGTTCGAGGGAGAAGCCGAGTCGATGACGGTGCTGGGCCCGCCTTCGAGCGCCGGGGCAGGAGAGATCAGCGCGCGTGTGAGAGGGACGTTCGAGGCGTGAGCTCCGCCGGGCTCCCTGGGGAGCCCGGCGGGAGCCGGAGAGAGCTCAAGGCGTCTCCGGGATCTCCTCGCACCTGAAGAGGGGGCTGGGGAGGCACTTGCCGCTCGCGCACTGCTCGTTGGTGGTGCACTCCTCGCCACCCACCAGCTTGCAAGCGCCCTTGCCATCGCACACGTTGATGCCGCTGCAGTCCGCCGCGTCCTCGCCGCCGAGCGGGATGTTCGAGCACGTGCCCGCCAGATCCTTCACATTGCAGGCCATGCACGCCGTGTCGCAGGCGGTGTCGCAGCAGACGCCGTCGACGCAGAGCCCGGTGGCGCACTCGCTCGCTTCCGTGCACTCCACGCCGTTCGCGGGCTTGCACTCGCCCGCGGCGTCGCACGCCTGGCCCTCGTCGCAGCCCAGATCCTCCGTACCGGCCGCGGCCAGCACGCAGGCGCCGTCTGCGCACTCGTGGCACTTCGAGCAATGCGCGTCCTCCGTGCACTCGGTGAAGCAGGCGTTGGCCGCCTCATCGCACGCGAACTCCTCGCACGCCTTCTCCTCGCCGGGCCCGCAGTCCACGCTCTCCCCGTCGCAGGTGCCGCGGCTCGTCTCGACGCCCTCGGAGCACGTCGGCTCGCCGCACTCGGTCTCGGCCTTCGCGGGGCCGCACGCGCCGTCGTCGCCCGACGCCTTGAGCGCGGCGGTGCAGGCGTCACACTCCGCGTCGCAGGCGGCGTCGCAGCAGACGTCGTCGGCGCAGAAGCCGCTCGCGCAGTCGGCGGCTGCGGTGCACGCCTTGGCGGCTTCGCACTTCGGGCAGATGGAACCGCCGCAGTCGACGTCGGTCTCTTCGTTGTTCTTCGTGCCGTCAGAACATCCGTCGTTGGGGACGTCCTCGTCCCCCGGGATGCGCGAACGATCGACCGAGGCGATGAGCTCGCAGCCCATCCCGAGCGTCGAGAGCGCGCCAGCGCAGAGCGCCATCGCGAGAAGGTGCTGTTTCTTCCACATAGTAGTCCCCTTAGAAGGTAAACCGCGCGGCGGCGCCGCCGCCTGTCGGGCTGACGAACGGAGTGACGAACGCCTTCTTCGTCACGCTCGACGCTGCGGCCTTCGCCTCGGCCGGGTCGTCGCTGAGGAGCAGGACCGCGCCGGTGACGCCGAACGTGAGCGCCACCGCGAAGGACATGTCCGCGATGAGCGCGAAGCGATCGACCTTGTCCGCGGTCTTGGTCGTCGGGGCGTCATCGAAGTCGCTCTTCGCGCCGAGCGCCTGGATGCCGAAGATCGTCCCGACCACCACACCGGCGCCGGCGAGCCCGAGGGTGACGTAGGCCGGCACCGGAGAGCGCGGCTCGATCGGCGCCGCCGGCGGCGGCGGCTGCGCGGGCGGCACGTCGGCGGGCGGCGGCGGGGTGGGGGGCTGGGCCGGCGTCGCAGCGACCGGCGCCGGCGCCTGCGGCGTCAGCGTGACGTTGACCTCGCGCGCCTCGGCGAAGGTGACCTCGAGCTCCTGGCTCGCGTCGGCGAACCCCTCGGCGGAGACGGTGAGGGTGTGCTTGCCGGGCGGGACCGAGAGCTCCTTGCCGGTCTGGGCCACGCCGTCGACCGCGACCTTGAGGCCAGGCGGCGCCTCCGGGACGGTCGCGACCTTCACCTTCGCCGGCGTCTTCTTCAGGGCCTCGACGCGCGCCTGACCCTCGGCGATCTTCTCCTTGAACTTCTCGGCGTCCGGCTTCGAATCGAGGAACGCCTGCCAGGCCGCGACGGCCTCGGTGACGAGGCCCTGCTTGTCGAGCGAGAGGGCGAGCTTGTACTTCGGTGCGGCGCCGGGCACGTGCTCGTCCGCCTGGCGGTACAGGTCGGCCGCGACGGCGTACTCGCCCTTGTCGAACCTGGCCTCGGCCTCCTTGTAGAGCTTCTTCGCCTCGTCCTTCTTCTGCTTCTCGGTCAGCGCCTTCTTCGGCTTGGTGGTGGTCACCTTCGTCGTGGGCTCACCGGCCTTCGCGGGAGCCGCGGCGGGCGTCCCGGCCGCGGGCGGCGTCGCGCCGGCCGCGGGAGGTGTCGCGCCGGCCGCGGGCGGCGTGGCAGCGGGGGTGGGCGCTTGCGCCGCAAGTGCGGCTGGCTTCGCAGGAGCCGCCGCAGCGGCCGGCTTACCTGCCGGGGGCGCTGCCGGCTTGGCATCCGTCTGCGCAGATGCCGGACTGACGCTCGTCAGCGTCAGGAGCCCAGAGACCATCGCCGCCGAGGTCAACATCGTCAGCCGGCCCGATCGTGAACGCATACCGTAAGCCCTCCTCCGCGGATAGTGTCGCGTGGGCGCCCACTTAAGCCTTGAAGGCCGCTCTACACAAGGGGTTTCGCGTTCATCCGGGGGCGCGCGCGTCTTGACCGAGGCCCGCGCCGAGGCCCGCGCCGAGGCTCGCGCCCCCCGCGGCGCCCCCGCCGCTCCGGCGCGGCCTCTTCGGACATCAAGGCTCGCCGCCCCGCTCCAGCCACGCAGGGAACCGGAGCCTCGCCTCCAGCCCGAAGCCCAGGGTCGCCCGGCGCATGCGCGCGGCCCGCTCGGGGCCCCGAGGGAGGCTCTCGCGGAGCCTGCGCAGCGCCTCGATGTAGCGGGCGAACCGAGGATCCGAGAAGAGGGCGCCGAGGTCCTCCCGGATGCGCCGTATCGTTCCAGGGCTGACGCCATGGCTGCTGAAGCTCATCGTCAGTCCGGAGGCAGAGACCACCGAAGGATTGACGAAGTTCGACACCTCCGGGCGATCCAGCGTGCAGACGAGGCGCCCGGCGCCCGCGAGCTCGCCGTGGAGGCGCCGCGAGAGCGCCTCGTCGCCCGGCACGAGGAACACGATCGCCGCCCCGGCGAGGTCGGCCTCGAAGAATGCTCGCCGGTGCAGATCGAGCCGCCCCTCCCGGCTGGCTTGCTCGATGGACCCGTCGACCTGCCCTGGCGCGACGACGGTGACGCGAGCGCCCGCCGACAGGAGGCGCTCCACCGTGTACGGCGCGTCGCCGTCCGCGCCGATGACGAGCGCCCGCTGGCCGTTGAGATCGAGCGCGATGGGAAAGAGGCGCATGGGGGTGGAGCCGACACGAACAGCGCGTCCGCGCGACGAGTGTAGACCGACGCGCCGCCCGGCGGGCGAGGGGCGTGACGTCGAGCGAGGCCGCCGCGCGTGGCTCAGCGGCCGGGAGACCTCTGGGGAGGAGGAGGCGGGCTGGGCGGCGGCACCGGCGGTAAAAAGGGCTGCGTGCGGAAGGCGAGCCTCCGGTCGGCGTTGCCGATGCGCGTCACGAACAGGCCGACGAAGGAGCCGAACAGCGAGTCGCCCGGCCCGATCGCCGTCGAGCCGGGCGGCCGGGTCACCCACCGCTTGATGCGATCGAGCATCTCGGCGCTCATGGGGTTCACCTCGACCAGCACGGCGACGAAATAGCGGCTGCCGTCGCGGACGAGCGACCGCTCCACGAGCGGCAGCCGCCGGGCCTCGGCGCAGTTGCGGAGCACGCCCTCGACGTTGATCGCGACCGTGCTCGACTGACCTCCGGCCTGGATCAGCTGGATCCGGAACACCTCATCCCAGAGGTCGTAGACGATCCGGCAGCTCTTGGCGGCGAGCGCGACAGGGTTGCCTCCGCTCTCGTGAAAGAGGTAGCCGCGCATCGTGATGACGGTGGGGAGCCCGCTGAGCAGCTTCTTCGAGATCTCGCCGTCGACGACGTCGCGGAAGCCCACGGTGAGCTGAACGATCGTCTTGTCGAGCGTCAAGCTCGCCACCCGGGTGGGCAGCGCGGCCGGCGCGCCGAGCGCCTGCTGCGCGTCCGCGTCGGCGATCTCCTTGGGCCCCGGCCCCTCCTGGGCCATCGACCAGCTCGCCCGGAGGGCGAGCGTCGCGAGCAGCGCGATCCCGAGCCAGCGCGCCGCTCCGCGGCCGAGCGCCACGAGCGCTCGCCGCGCCTCTCGGAGGTGCCAGGCACGGCGGCCGCCGCCCGCGCGTCGCGCATCGCGCGTCGCGCGCTTCGGTCCGCGATGTGCGTGTGCATTGGAGCAGATCGAGCAGATCATTTCCGCGCACCGCGCCGCGCCGGGATCAGCCCGAGCAGGTTCGAGAACGCGAGCGTCACCCCGCCGACCGCCGTGTCGACCCGCAGACCGAGGTTGTAGGTGACGTCAACGGGCACGCGGGCGAAGCCCTCGTATCCGGTCGGCGCGTCGGTGAACTCGCGGCGCGTCGCGAGGCCGTACAGGCCCACGGCGCCGAAGAGATCGACGCCGTAGATGGATCCGCGGCCGGCGTAGACCGGGATCCGGTACTCCGCCTCCAGCTTCGCGGCGAAGTCTCCGTACCGGACCTCGATGATGTCCGTGCTGAGGAAGTTCGGCGGTTGCCTCCGATCGGGCGCGAGATCGAGCAGCCGATCCGGCAGGAGGTCGGTGAGATCGCCGACGTAGAATTTCTCGAAGAAAGGCGCGTCCCCGGCTATCGCGCCGGCGAACGCCTCGAGGCGGAGCACGTGCCGCAGCGGCAGGCGGAACCAGCGCTGCGCGCCGAACTCGAGCTTCTGGTAGCCGTAGTCGCTGCCGAACGGCGGTACGCCCACCGTGACCGAGACCGACGCGAGCGTGCCCTGCGTCGCGAGGAAGGGCGCGTCGCGCGTGTCGTGATCGAACGCGGCGTGCAGCGACGAGAGCACCGTCTTGCCGCCCAGGATGTCGAACGCGATGGGCTCGCGGCTGTCGCCGCGCATGTGCGAGGCGACCGTGGGCACGGTCGCGTCGATCTGCTCCAGGTGGTAGTCGAGCGACAGCCGCGAGGAGGAGGAGACGTCGTGACCTGTGCCGAGCGTCGCGCCGAACCGCTTGTAGGCGACGACGGCGTAGCCCGTGACCTCGCGCTGCTCGAGCAACGGGGACTCGAAGACGACGTCCCGGTTGCCGAAGAAGTCACGCGCGTCGTTGTAGAGCACCGTCACCGCGGCCGACCAGCGGGTCCCGACGAACGCGGGGTCGACGAAGCGGGTCCTCAGCGCGAGCTGGTCGGCCGCGAGCCCGACGCCGGCGCCGAGCGTGATCCCCGTGCCGGCGAGGTTGGTCTCGGCGACCTGCACGCCGGTGAACGCGGAGAGCGGCTTCGCGTTGCCCGCGGTGTCCTCGTCGGCCGCGATGCCGAGCCAGAGGTCCTGCACGACGAACGTGTTGCGCTCGACGACGTCGATCACGAGCGTCGCGCTCCCGCGCTCGACCCCCTTGCGGAGCGAGAACCCGACCGAGGAGAAGAACCCGGTCCCGAGGAGGCGGTAGCGCGTGAGCTCGATCTCCGGATCCTCGACGTCGAGCAGGTCCCCCGCGCGGAACCTGACGTAGCGGAGGATCACGCGCGCGGCGGTGCGCACGTTGCCTCGGATCTCGATGCCGTCGAGGGTGTACCGGACGCGATGCCTCTCCTGGAGCGCCGCGCCGGGCGACAGCGCCGCCGCGTGGGGGGGCGCGGACGCGTGCGGCGCTCGCTCCTGCGCCGTGGCTTCTGCGCCGGCGGCCACCGCGCCTTGCCCGAGCGCGCGCCTCGGGCACGTCCCCAGGAGCAACGCGCACCAGAGCGCGAGGCGGGCGCGGCCGAGCGCAGAGGGCAGGGGGATGGCCCGGGAGCGTGAAGAGCTCCGGAATCGAGGTGGATTCACGGGGTTCCTGCAACGCCGCCGAAGCCTCCCGAGGCGTCGGCGGCGCGCCCTTCAGCCGCGCACCCTAGCACGATCGATCGCCTCGCCGGAGGAATCGGTCGCGTCGAGATCGACCCCCGCCGCGGCGTCCTCGGCGACGGCGTCGGAGGGGACAGGGGGCGACGGCGCCCCGCAGCGGACGTGCGCCGCAGCGGTCACGCGCTGTGGCCAACGTGCATCGCGCGGCGTCGGGGCGGGCTCGGTGTGCTCTGCCAGCACGAGCAGGTCCAGCCGGGCCGGCGTCGGCTCGATCAGGTGATCGGCCGCGGCGAGCAGCAGCGCCCGGACCTCGGTCCGGACGCTGGCCTCGCGCGCCAAGCGCGCGCCGACGCTCGCGGCGATGGCGCGGGCGAGGAGGAGCTCGGCGCGGCCGCGCACGTCCGCGGGGATCCAGTCCGCGATGAGCGGATCCGCGAGCATGGATAACGTCTTGCGCAGCGCGGTGACGCGGCGAGGGCCGAACCTGTCCGGCGCGCGCTCCGCGTGGCGCGCGAGGCGCCCTGCCCTGCGGAGCGCGCGCCTCGCCGCCCTGCCGACCACTGCGCCGTGCACGGTGAGCCGTTCGCGCGGCGCATCGATGGCGCGCAGCACCGCGGCCAGCGAGACCCCGCCCGCGATCACCAGCGCGACCGTCACCGCCGTGGCCTCGAGGCCGCGCAGCTGAAAGCCGCCGGTCGCCGCGACGAAGGCGCAGGCCGACGCCAGCAGGAGCCCCAGGGAGCCCAGCGCGCCTGCGGTGTGCGAGCGGCCGCGCCAGGAGCCGCCTTCGCCGCGGAGGGGCCGCGCGTAGCCGTCCGGCGCGATGAGCCGTCCTCCGCTCGGGATGAGGCCCACCATCGCCCGCCGCGCCGCACGCCCGAGGCCGACCTCCAGCGGGCCGAGCTCGATGCCGGGCGGCTCACGGAACGGGCTCATCCATCCAGAATAGCCCATCCGCCGCCCTCACGGAGGGCGGGGGCCGGCGCGCAGCTGCGGCGGCGAAGCCTCGCCGTCTGCCGCCTCGCCCTCGCGGGCGCCGCCGCCATCGGGGTGATCCCGATCGGCAGTGCGGTTGCGATGTTGCGGTGACAGGGCTTCGTCCGTCTACAACGGGCTCTGCGGTTGCTGACAGCGCAGCGCCGCGGACAGCGCGGCGCGGCGGATCACGAAGCGTGGGCCGCCGCCACATCGAAGCGGCGGCGCGCGGCGCATCACGGCTTTCCCGCGCTGTCCTTCTGTGCCCGCGACGCCTTCTCGACGAGGCCGCTCGTGCCCATGCGCGACGCGAGCGCCGAGAGCACCGCGCGCAGCGGGACGCCGCGCGACGCGAGGCCGACCAGCAGGTGGTAGATGACGTCCGCCGCTTCGGACGCGACGCGCTCGTCGCTCTCCCCGGCGATCGCCTGGGCCAGCTCGCCGGCCTCCTCGCGGAGCTTTGCGCCGATGAGCGCCGCGCCTCCGTCGAGCAGCTTCCGGGTGTAGCTCTTCGTCGCCGACGACGTTTTGCGCGCCTCGAGCTCGCGCTCGAGGGACTCGAGCAGCGCGGACGCGTCCTGCCCCTCGTCGGCGGCCTCGGGCTCCCCGTCGCCGCGGGCATCGACCTGCCGGAAGAAGCAGCTCGGGCTCCCCGTGTGGCACGTCGGGCCGCGGGGCTCCGCGAGGATCAGGAGCGCATCCCCGTCGCAGTCGGCGTGGACGCTCGTCACCGCGAGCGTGTTGCCGCTCGTCGCCCCCTTCTCCCAGAGCTCGCCGCGCGATCGGCTGAAGAAGGTGGCGCGCCCCGTCTCGAGCGTCCTGGCGAGCGACTCCCGCGTCATGTACGCGAGCATCCGGACCTGCCCGGTCAGCCGATCCTGCACGACGGCCGGTACGAGCTTGCCCTCTCCGAATGCGATCTTCACGGTCTATGCCTCTCCGGTGGTGTCGGGCGCCTCGGCGGCGCCGGTTTCGCGGGCCGTCGCCCGGCCCTCGTCCTTTGCGCTGCCGCGCTTGGCCCGCGGCGGCGCGTCGCCGGCCTTCGGCGGCGCGCTCCGCTTCTTTCTCGGCGCGTCGTCCTCGTCCTCGTCCTCGTCGTCCTGGTCCTCGTCGTCGCCATCGGCTTGCCTGTCGGCGGCCGCGGCGGGGCTGTCCGGGAGGCTGAGCGCCATCGCCTGCTCCGGGTGGTCCAGGGCGGCCTTGTAATAGACCGCGAACGCGATCGACGCGGCGAGCCCGGTCGCCAGCGCGACGGCCTGGGAGGTCGAGTACTGGAGGGTCGCGGAGGCGGCGAACGTCTCGGGCCTGAGGGCCAGGTACAGGGCGACCGCGGGGACGAAGGAGAGCACCTGCGTCACCTTGCGCACCGTGTTGTCGCGGAGGAGGTGGGAGAACCCGATCGTGTACCCCACGGCGAAGATCACGAGGCCGGCCGGGAGCAACACGTGCTCCGGGAGCGACGGCGGGATCGAGCCGCGCTCCGCGTCGTCGCGGAGGAGCTCGAGCAGGTAGCGGCAGACGCCGTAGGAGAACGTGAAGATGAGGAAGATCTCGCCACGGAACTTCTGCCGGCGGCGCGCGAGGAGCAGGAGCGCGAGCAGCCCTGCGCCGACGAGCGCCTCGTAGATCTGCGTCGGGTGCACGGCGAGCGACGCCTCGGAGCTCGGATCCAGCCCGCGCTCCTTGACGTGCTGCACCCACGCCGGGGACCCGCTGCCGTGGTCCAGCGTGCCCTCGGCCCAGCGCGGGAACGTGCCGAGCTTCTTCAGCCAGGCGGGCGCCGTCTCGCCGAGCGGCCGGCCGAAGTCGCAGCCGAACAGGTAACACCCGATGCGCGTGATCATCAGGCCCGAGGCGAGGCTCGGGACGGCGACGTCGGCCCAGGGGAGCAGCGGGATGCGATGGGAGCGCAGGAACAGGTACGAGCCCAGGAAGCCGCCGAGGAAGCCGCCGTACGCCACCAGCCCGCCGCGGCGGATGTCGAACATCGCGCCGAACGAGTCGAACTCGTCGAGGTTCGTGAGGATGTAGAGCACGCGCGACCCGACGACCGCGGCGGCGGCGGTGACGACGTAGCAGTTGGCCATCGTCTCCTTCGGCAGGCCGTCGCGCTCCGAGAGCCCGAGCGTCAGGTACCAGCCGACCACGAGCGAGAGCCCGAGCATGACACCGTAGCTGTAGATGGGCAGCGGACCCAGGGTGTAGGTCTGCTCCTTGACCTGGGAGGCGATCGCCGCGAGCGCGACGCCTGCGATGCCCGCGGCCGTCGCGCCTGGCTTGTTCTTCGCGATGAGCAGCCCGATCGCGCCCGCGAAAGCGATGCCCGCAGCGATCAGGAAGACCCAGAGCAGGGGCACGGTCCAGGCGGGCAGCGGGACGCGGAACAGGATGGGATGCATGGCGCCTCTCCTTACGCCTGGGCTTGGGGACCATCAAGCATCGTCTCTCGCGCATGACGCAGCGAGCCAAGGCGTTCGCTGACGCTGGTCCAACCGCGCCGGGCGATCGCGATGTGCCCGGGCCGTCAGCGCAGCGCGACGTTCTCTCCATTCTGTCGACGGCGCCCGCGAAGCGGCTCTCGAAGTCCGCGCGCGCCGCTGCTAGCATCGATTCCGTGCTCTCTGGCCGTGCCACCGTCGGGGTCTTCGCAGTGCCTGGACTGCTCGTGAGCGCGGCGTGTGTTCCCGAAGGGCCGGCCACGGGGGACGCGAGCGCGCGGCCAGCCGGGACGGTCGCGTCGTCGGTCTCCTCGCCGACCGCGGGCGCCGCTCCGGGAGCGCAGGGGGCGGGCGTGTTCGAGGACGACTTCAACCGGCCGGCGCTCGGCGCCGACTGGAACGCCTTGAGCTCCAAGTGGACCATCGACGAGGGGCGGCTCTGCGTGCGCGCCGCGAGGAACCGCGGCGTGTGGTTGAAGCGGCCGCTGCCGGAGAACGCCCGGATCGAGTTCGACGCCATCGCCGAGGCCCCGGACGGCGATCTCAAGGCCGAGCTCTGGGGAGACGGTCGGAGCGGGGCGACGGCGGCGAGCTACACGAACGCGACGAGCTACCTCGTGATCCTCGGGGGGTGGAAGAACACGAAGCACGTGCTCGCGCGCCTCGACGAGCACAGCGCCGAACGGCTGGAGATCGACGTGGATCCGGACAGCGACGACGACCGCGCGCGGCCGGTCGCGCCGGGGCAACCGTATCGCTTCCGGATAGAGCGTCGTGACGGCAGGACCCTCTCCTGGTCGGTGAACGACGTCGAGTACCTGGAGCTCAGCGACCCTGCTCCGCTCTCCGGTCCAGGGCACGAGCACATGGGCTTCAACGCATGGGATGCGCCGGTCTGCTTCGACAACCTGCGCATCACGCCCCTCTAGCCGCGATGGAATCGGGTGAGGTCGAGCGGGAGCTCGAGGAGCTGGAGACGCGCATCGAGCGGCTGCGCGCGCTCTACGAGCAGTATTTCATGGGGATCGAACGGCTGGAGCCGCTCATCCCGCGCAAGGACGTCGAGCGTCGCATCTGGGTGATGCGGCGGGAGCAGATCAGGAACACCGGGCTCCGGTTCAAGTTCCAGATGCTGATCCAGCGCTACAACACGTTCCAGCAGTACTGGGGCCGCATCTCGCGCGAGATCGAGAACGGCACGTACCGCCGCGACGTCATCCGCGCAGCGAAGCGGGTCGGGGCGAAGGAAGCGCTCACGGTCGTCGGCCGCAAGCGGGCAGAGCGCTACGCGGAGCTCGCCGAGCAGCAGGAGACGGCGCGCGAGCCGGTCCACCGCGCCGATGAAGGCGGCGATCTCGAGGCGATCGACGTCGACGACGAGGCGGTCACGCTGGCGCCCCCGCCCTTGCCCGCCGCGTCGCTCTTGGGAAAGCGATCGCTGGCCGCGCTGGCCGTCGAGGAGGTCGCGCCTCGCGCCGCGGTCGCGCCGCCGACCGCACCGGAGGCGTCGAGCGCGGCGCCCGCCAGCGCGCCGGTGCGCCCTGCGCTCGCGCCGCCTGCCATGCCGCAGGCCGCCGCGGCCGTGAAGCCCGCGCCGCTGGGAGGGCTGCCCCGAGGGCTCGGCCTGACCAGGCCCCAGCAGAAGCCGGCGGAGAGCAAGGCGGCAGAGGCGAAGCCGGCCGAGGCCTCGCCAGCAGGCGCGAAGTCGCCGGCGCGCCCTGCCGCCGACAAGGCCCAGCCTGCGGCGGGCGCGAGCAGCCGTCAGCGGCTCGCCGAGCTCGCGGCGGAGATGCGCGCTCAGCGCACCAAGACCGGCGACGCGGCGAAGGCCGCGGCCGGGCTTCCAGACGCGTTGACGAACGTCGCGTCCGAGCCCCCGCCTGCTCCGAAGCGACCGCCGCCCCCGAGCCCCGTCAAGCCTTCTCCTGGCGCTCCGGCCGAAGCCCCAGCGGTCGCTGCCGCCGCCACGGCGGGCGAAGCGAAGGGCGCCGGAGCGAAGCGGCAGGAGCGCGTCCACTCGGAGCGCCCGCCGTCGGCCCGGCGCCGTCGCTCCACCGCGCCGCCTGCCGCGGAGACCGGCGCGGCGGGCGGCGCTCGGCAGACGGCGCCGCGGACGCCGTCGCGCCCCCCGGAGGCCGCGCGCGCCGGCCTCGACGCCGCGGTGCGCGCGCGACCCGCGCCCCCGCAGCGATCTGCTGCGCGCGACGACGAGCTCCCGGAGCAGCGGCTGCGTCAGATCTACGCGAAGTACGTCGAGACAAAGCGCGCCGCGCGTGAGTCGACGGCCGGCGTCACCTACGAGCGCCTGGCCGAGAGCCTCCGCGCGCAGGCAGCGAAGCTGCGGGCGACGAACCCGGCCAAGTCCGTCGACTACGATGTCGTCGTCAAGGACGGCAAGACCCTGCTGAAGCCGATCCTCAAGTAGCCGAAGAGCGGCTGGCGGCAGGGCGGGCGCGACGTCCGAGGCGGGGGCCGACGCGCGACACGAGCTCAGCCGCGTCGTTCGGCTCGCTGAGGCGTACTTTCGTACGCCTCACTCGCCTGCCTAGCGGCTGAGCCCGTATCCCACGAGCCTGCACACCGCGCTGGCGGAGACGCTCCCGAGGGCGCTCGCCTCGTCAGACGGCTGGACTGGGCGGGTGAGGATGTTCCGGCGGATCAGTGATGCGCGACGCGGCGCCAAAGCTGCGGCAGTCGCTGGACCCGCGCAGGTACTCCGGCGTCGTCCTCGACGAAGAGGATCGCACATGCCGTGCGGTCGGCCTCGCGCATCCTCGCGCATAAGTCGGCCAGGTCATCGTCGGCGTCCACAACGTCGGCTTCGGCCGGCTGGGAACAGCCCTGAACGTATTTGACATTGTCAAGGGCGATCCATCGCCCAGCGAACTCTTTGGATCGACATATGTCGCGCCAGCTCATTCGAGGCGCGGCCAAACGAATCTTACTGCCCATTTCCCGTGAGCGACCTTCTCCCCCATGTTCCAAAGTCAAGCGCCGACCAAACAAAGCCAGGGCGCGGCGTGCAGTGAACTTTCAGAACTGTCGGGGCAGGATCTAGCACCGGTCAAAATCGGGCGTCAAGGCAAGCCTGGAACAGCCCGGACCCGCTGAACGTTGTGCCCGATCCGGCCCACCTCCTTCATCGACATTGCGCTGGCAGCTGGGACATCGCCTCGCCCGCCCCGATCCGCGCGGCGGCCAGGGCGTGGGACTTCGCCGCGCACCCCTTGGACGCGACCGCCCGCTTGGCGCTCGCGCCGATGGCGGCCCTCGCCTCGGCCTTCTTGGGGCCATCGCAGGACGCGAAGCGCTTCACCGCGAGATCCGTGTTGCCGCCGTTCGCCAGGTTGATCGCGGCCCTGCACTCCTGCTCCGCCTTCTCGTTGCCGGGCGGCGGGGCCTTGGGCCCGGTGGTCGGGGTCGGGGTCGTCGGCGTCGGCGTGTTCTTCGGGGTGTCCGGAGGCGCCTTGTCCGGGCCGGTGGGCTCGGGCGGGGGAGGCTCCTGGGTGGTCGTGGTCGTGGGCGTGCCCACGGGATCCGACGCCACGGTGACCGACGGCGCGCCCGTGGGCAGCGGGATCGCTGTCGACGTGCTCTCCTCCGTCGTGCTCCCGCCGCTCCCCTTCGTCATCATGACGATGCCCACGACGCCGAGCACCGCGACGGCCGCGACCGCGGCGAGGATCGGAGCTGCCTTGCTCTTCTGCGGCGCCGGCGGCGGCGCGGGGAACACCTGGCCGCTGCCCGTGGGCACGGCCGGGTGCGCCGGCACGACAGCCTGATCCATGACCGTCGCGGCCTGATGGGCCTGATGGGCCTGATGGTTGACGACGGTCCTCACCGGCCCCGAGCCCGTGGGCGGCCCCGCGACGAACAGCGGCTCCCCGAGCTGCGTCTGACCCGAGCGCGACGGCATCAGCGCTGTCCCGCTGGTCGGCGCCTCGCTCCCGACGAGGGTGCGCGGCGCCGCCGCGAGCACCGAGAGGCGGGCGCCCGCGCCGATCGTGAGATCCTCGTAGAACTCCCGCGCCGACTGCTGCCGGTCCTCGCGCCGCTTGCTGAGGGCCCTCATGACGGCCGCCTTCATCTTCGGCGGGGCCGCGGCGCCCATCGGCACCGCCTCGAACGGGAACGGCTGCGCCGTCATGTGCTGCGTCGCCCATGCCCACGGCGTGTCGGCGTCGAACGGCAGGCGCCCGGTGAGCATCTCGTAGGTCAGCACGCCGAGCGAGTAGACGTCGCTCCGCGCGTCGAGCTCGGTCCCCGTGAACTGCTCCGGGCTCATGTACGGCGGGGTGCCGAGCACCGTCCCCTGCTGTGTCAGCTTCTGCTCGGCCTTGGCGCTGCGCTCGTCGCGCTTCGCGATGCCGAAGTCGAGGACCTTGACGTAGTCCTCCTCGCCGGCGCGCCTGGTCAAGAAGATGTTGGCGGGCTTCAGGTCGCGGTGGACGATCCCCTTCTCATGGGCCTCTTGGAGCGACCCGCACGTCTGCGCGATGATGCGATCGACGCGCTCGGGAGAGAGCGCGCCGCCCCGCTCGAGCGCCGTCTCCAGCGACTGTCCGTTGAGGAGCTCCATCGCGATGTAGAGCTCCCCGGTGTTCGTCTGCCCGAAGTCGTACACCTTGATGGTGTTCGGGTGCTCGAGCTCGCTGACCGTGCCGCACTCCCGCATGAAGCGCGCGACCACCTGCGGATCCTTCGCGTGCTGCGAGAGGAGCGTCTTGATGGCGACCTTCCGCACCGACGTGCCCATCGGCTGCTCGCCGTTGTAGACGCGGCCCATCCCGCCCTCGCCGAGCACGCCGATGATGCGGAACCGGCCGCCGACGATGGCGCCGATGAGCGGGTCTGCTTCCACCGGCGCGACAGGGAGGAGCGCGCCGCACGTGGCGCAGAAGCGCGCCCCATCGATGTTTGGCTGATGGCAAGCGGGACATTCCATGCGATCGAACCTCTACCCCCAAAGCATGACGGAACGCGATCGTCGCCTCGGGCCGCTCCGCGGCGCGCCCGGGCGAGCGTGCGCCGCGCAGGATCGCAGCAGCCGCGAGCGGAGCGCAAGGGACCCGGGCGCGCAGCTGCGTGAGCGCCTCGCCGCCGCGCTCCGCGCGCCGCGGGAGCGTGCTCCTCGACGTCCGCACTTGAAAACCGGGAGCGCTCGAGCGAGATCGGCGCCGTCGGAGGACGCCGGTGCTCTCGAGCGCCCAGCTCGACCGCGCGGTCAGACCGCGCTCTCGCAGCCGATTCCAGCGAAACGGACGAAAACGATGCACACCGCTTGACACGTCTCTTGCAGGGGGCTAAGAGCCTCCTCCCTTCGCGGGACTCGTCTACCTTCGGAGCGACGTGAGCGGCACCAACAGCTTCACCTCGCTGCGGTCCAGCTCGGTCGGGACACTCCGAACCGTGCAGGCAGGCGGTCCAGCAGGGCCGGGAGTTGATTGCTCGCACAGAAGTGATCGGTCTTGGGACATTTCGCTAGGTCAGCACGCACGTTTCCCGGAGCCCGGGGACGGGCAGCGGGTGGATGCCGCTGGCGTAGCTCAATCGGTAGAGCACCTGCCTTGTAAGCAGGGGGTTAGGGGTTCAAGTCCCCTCGTCAGCTCCGATGCAAGGCGATGCACGGCAACAGATCGGTGGTTCGGGAGGTCAGGGCAGAGACAAAGCCGGTAAAATCTAATAAATAGAGAAAATCTGGAGGGTTGCCCGAGCGGCCAAAGGGAGCAGACTGTAAATCTGCCGGCAATGCCTACGATGGTTCGAATCCATCACCCTCCACCGGAGCGACGTCTCGCTCCGAAGGCGGTCCGACCAGGAACCAGATCCGCCGGGGTCTCTCCCGACGGAAGCCCGCGGGTGTAGCTCAGTTGGTAGAGCGTCAGCCTTCCAAGCTGAACGTCGCCGGTTCGAACCCGGTCGCCCGCTCCGTGGTCGGTCGTTTGCCCACCTAGCTCAGTTGGCAGAGCACGTCCTTGGTAAGGACGAGGTCGTCGGTTCAATCCCGATGGTGGGCTCCAGCGAGGACAGCGCAACGCAGTCGCGAACTTCATTTCGGCAGGAGACATCTCGATGGCCAAGGAGAAATTCACTCGTACGAAGCCGCACGTGAACGTGGGCACCATCGGCCACATCGACCACGGCAAGACCACGCTCACGGCGGCGCTCGTCAAGGTGCAGTCGAAGCGCAACCTGGCGAAGGCGATCTCGTACGCCGACATCGCGAAGGGCGGGACGGTCCGTGACGAGACGAAGACGGTGACCATCGCGGCGGCGCACGTCGAGTACGAGTCGGCGAACCGCCACTACGCGCACGTCGACTGCCCCGGGCACGCCGACTACATCAAGAACATGATCACCGGCGCGGCGCAGATGGACGGGGCGATCCTCGTCGTGTCGTCGCTCGACAGCGTGATGCCGCAGACGCGCGAGCACGTGCTGCTCGCCCGGCAGGTCGGCCTGAACCACATCGTCGTGTTCCTCAACAAGTGCGACGCGGTGGACGACCCGGAGATGCTCGACCTTGTCGAGATGGAGGTCCGCGAGCTCCTGTCGAAGTACAAGTTCGACGGGGACAACGCGCCGGTGGTCCGCGGCGCGTCGCTGCCCGCGCTTCAGGGCGACCCGAAGTGGGAGGAGACGATCCAGCAGCTGCTCAGCGCGCTGGACAGCTACATCCCCGAGCCGGTGCGCGACATCGACAAGCCGTTCCTGATGGCGGTCGAGGACGTGTTCTCGATCAAGGGCCGCGGCACGGTGGCCACGGGCCGCATCGAGCGCGGCGTGATCAAGGTCGGCGACGAGGTGCAGATCATCGGCTTCAAGGACACGAAGAAGTCGGTCGTGACGGGCGTCGAGATGTTCCGCAAGCTGCTCGATCAGGGGCAGGCGGGCGACAACGTCGGGTGTCTGCTCCGCGGCGTGGAGAAGGAAGAAATCGAGCGCGGCCAGGTGCTGGCGAAGCCCGGGTCGATCACGCCGCACACGAAGTTCACCGGTGAGGTGTACGTCCTCAAGAAGGAGGAGGGCGGGCGCCACACGCCGTTCTTCACCAACTACCGGCCGCAGTTCTACATCCGGACGACGGACGTGACCGGCACGGTGAACCTCCCCGAGGGGGTGAAGATGGTGATGCCGGGCGACAACATCACGATGACGATCGAGCTCATCGCCCCGGTCGCGCTGGAGGAGCAGATGCGCTTCGCCATCCGCGAGGGCGGCAAGACGGTGGGCGCCGGCGTCGTCACCAAGATCCTCGCGTAGGAGGCCGACGTGGGCGAGCAGGCCGGTGGGTGGCGTGCGGCGCGCATCGCCGTCTCACTGGCCTGCCGCGAGTGCAAGTCGCGGAACTACAAGACCACGAAGGCGCCGGACCAGGTGGTGTCGCTCAAGAAGTTCTGCAAGCAGTGCAAGAAGCACACGGTTCACGACGAGACGAAGTGAACGAGTGCTCAGGAAGGCGCAGCGATTCTAGGGGTATAGCTCAGTTGGTAGAGCAGCGGATTCCAAATCCGCAGGTCGGGAGTTCGAGCCTCTCTGCCCCTGCCGGGGGATGTGGGCGCCTCAGGGCCGCCCCTGGATCCTCACCGAGCAGGCCATTGTCTGCCGCGGGTCGGCGCGTTTGGTGTTGTTATGGCGAAGGGTCAAAAAGACAAGCCGCCGACGAAGGTCGCGGAGGACGAGGAGCCGGAAGAATCCGGACCGAGCTCGCCTGCCGAGGACTCGTCCCTCGTGGTGCGGAGCGAGGGGACGGGGGCTGCTGACGCGAAGGACGCCGAGGCGCCGAGTGCCGATGAATCGAACGACGCCGACGAGGCCGAGGACGAGGAGGTCGCGGCCGCTCAGCTCGGGTCGGAGCGCTACGTGCTCGCCGGCTTCTTCGCCGCGGGGATGCTGCTCGCCTACCTGCTCGGCAAGGTCGTCCATGGCGTCTGGGCGACCCTCGCCAACAAGGACTGGTTCAGCCGGGCGCTGCCGGCGCTCTCCGCGGTGGGTGACGACGACAAGACGACGTACGGCATGATCGTCGGCGGCGTCGTCGCGCTGGTCGTCGTGTTGCGCGCGTTCCGCAACCCCGAGCTTCGCGCCTGGAGCGACGACGTCGCCGCCGAGCTGGCGAAGGTGAAGTGGCCGACCAAGAAAGAGGTGACGAATGCGACGTTCGTCGTCATCGCGACGACCACCGTGGCGACCCTCTACCTGGCGCTGCTCGACCGCTTCTGGGCATTCGTGACCAACATCGTTTACGGCGATGGAAGCTGAAGCAGGGAGACCCTGAGGGAATCAAGCGCCATGGCCAAGAAGTGGTACGTCATCCATACCTACTCGGGATACGAGGCGAAGGTGCGCGACGCGCTCCAGCAGCGCGTGAAGCAGTACAGCCTGGAAGATCGGTTTGGCGAGATCCTCATCCCGAGCGAGACGGTCACGGAGAACCGTCCTGGCGGTAAGACCCGCGTTCGTCAGAAGCTCAGCCTGCCCGGCTACATCTTCGTGGAGATGGAGATGAACGAGCAGGTCTGGCACCTGGTCAAGGACACGCCCAAGGTGACCGGCTTCATCGGCAACCAGACGCCGCAGGAGGTCCCGATCGTTCAGATCGACAATCTCCGGCGGGGGATCGTCGAAGGGGCGGTCAAGCCGAAGCCGCGGCTCACGTTCGAGGTGGGTGAGGAGGTGCGGGTCCTCGACGGCGCCTTCGCGAACTTCACCGGCACGGTCGATGACGTGAAGATGGACAAGCAGAAGCTCAAGGTGAAGGTCAGCATCTTCGGCCGACCCACCAGCGTTGAGCTCGACTTCTCAGCCGTGGAGAAGCGCTAGCCAGGAACGGACGGCTGCAAACCTGCGGGCGAGCACCGCGCCTCCGCGGTGCTCCGCTGTTTCTCTGAATAGTAGACCGCCCGTCGGGCGGCGGTTCGATAGGGTGCGAGATTCATCATGGCGAAGAAAGTCACAGGGTACGTGAAGCTGCAGCTTCCGGCGGGCAAGGCCAACCCGTCGCCCCCCGTCGGTCCGGCGCTCGGCCAGCACGGCGTCAACATCATGGCGTTCTGCAAGGACTTCAACTCGCGGACGGCGGCGCAGGGCGACATGATCATCCCGGTGGTGATCACGGTCTACTCGGACCGCTCGTTCACGTTCATCATGAAGACGCCGCCGGCCTCCGTGCTCCTCAAGAAGGCGGCGGGGCTCGAGACGAAGAAGAAGCCGGGCGCGGGCTCCAAGGAGCCCAACAAGGTCAAGGTGGGCAAGGTCACGCAGAAGCAGCTGAAGGAGCTTGCCCAGCTCAAGATGCAGGACATGAACACGACGAACCTCGAGTCCGCGATGCGCAGCATGGCGGGCACGGCGCGCTCGATGGGCATCGACGTCGTCGACTGAGGTGGTCGTTGGCGCTCCCCGCCGCCCGGGGATGCGCCCCGCCGCGCCGGGCGCCCCGGAGGGCGTCCAGCGGGCCAGAAGCAAGACTTACCACGGTAGTTTGAGGCGCACCGTGGGAGGCGAGAGCCGTTAAGAAGGAGGGCATGTGCCGAAAGTCGCCAAGAAAAAAGTCGCAGCGCGGGCAGTCGTCGACCGCGCTCGAAAGTACACATTGCAGGAGGCGTGCGCGCTCGTGAAGCAAGCGGCGCCCGCCAAGTTCGACGAGACGGTGGACCTCGCGGTCCGGCTGGGTGTCAACCCGCGGCACGCGGACCAGATGGTCCGTGGCGCCGTCGTGCTCCCGCATGGGACGGGGCAGTCGCTCCGGGTCCTTGTCTTCGCCAAGGGCGAGAAGGCCAAGGAGGCCGAAGCGGCCGGCGCCGACTTCGTCGGCGAGGCGGATCTCGTGAACAAGGTCCAGGAAGGCTTCATGGACTTCGATCGCGTGATCGCCACCCCTGACATGATGGGTCTGGTGGGCAAGCTCGGCCGTATCCTCGGTCCGCGCGGCCTGATGCCGAACCCGAAGGTCGGGACCGTGACGTTCGACGTGAAGACGGCCGTCTCGGAGGCGAAGGCCGGCAAGGTGGAGTACCGTGTCGAGAAGGCGGGCATCGTGCACGCGCGGATCGGCAAGGTCTCCTTCGCGGAGAACGCGCTCCACGTGAACGCGGACGCGCTGATCCAGGCGCTCGTCCGGGCCAAGCCGGCGACGGCCAAGGGCATCTACCTCCGGAGCATCACGATGTCTTCGACGATGGGCCCCGGGGTTCGCATCGACCCGGTCCACTTCATCGGCAAGACGGAGGAGGCGTAGCCCATGGAACGGTCCCAGAAGGAAGTGCTGATCGGCTCCGTCCGGCAGAAGTTCGAGCGGATGTCTTCCGCGGTCTTCCTGGACTTCAAGGGGATGAACGTCGAGGCGGTCACCAAGCTTCGCGATGAGTTCCGGAAGTCCGGCGTGGAGTATCGGGTCGTGAAGAACACGCTCGTCCGCCACGCCATCAAGGAGCACCCCTGGGCGAAGACCCTCTCGAAGAGCCTGACCGGCATGACCGGCGTGGCCTGGAGCTACGAGGATCCGAGCGCAGCGGCCAAGGTCGTCAAGGCGTTCCGCAAGGACAACCAGAAGCTGCAGATCAAGGCGGGGCTCATCGAGGGGCAGATCCTCTCGGGGGACGCCGTCGAGACGCAGCTCGCGACGATGCCCGGCAAGGATGAGCTTCGTGCCACGCTGCTCGCGACGCTGCAGGCGCCGCTCCAGCAGTTCGTGCAGCAGCTCAACGCGCCTCTCCAGAATTTCGCTTATCTCCTGAAGGCGAAGGAAGAGGAAGCGGGCAAGCAGGCCTGAGAGGGTGCTTTCGTATCAATTGGGCCTTGCGCCCGTCTGGTTTTGGTTTACATGGCCCCCTCCCCGGGGCGCGCAGAAGAGTTTGAAGGAGTCTTGCAATGGCTGAGATCACGCGCGAGCAGGTCGTCGATTACCTCTCCAACCTCCCTGTCATCCAGATCGCCGAGCTCATCAAGGACCTCGAGAACAAGTGGGGCGTCAAGGCTGCCCCCGCGGCCGTCGCCGTCGCTGCCGGCCCCGCGGCCGCCGCTCCGGCCGAGAAGGCCCCGGAGCAGACCGAGTTCGACGTCATCCTCGCGAACGCGGGCAGCAACAAGATCGGCGTCATCAAGGCGATCCGCGAGATCACCGGTCTGGGCCTGAAGGAGGCGAAGGACCTGGTCGAGGCCGCGCCGAAGACCGTCAAGGAGCAGGTTTCCAAGGCGGACGCGGAGGAGATGAAGAAGAAGCTCGTCGAGGCAGGTGCTACCGTCGAGCTCAAGTAACGATCACCGCTCCCTGCAAGGGAAATCGGGATCCGCCGGCGGACGGCGGCAGGGGCGGTCGTCCCTGCCGCACGTCCCGCTTTTGTCTGATGAACGGGACCGCGTTTGCGGGCCCTCGCGCAACGCTGAAGAGGGCCGCGAGTACGGGTCCTCGGTCAATCCTGAAGAGGACCGCGGGTGCGGGTCCTCGGCCAACGTCGGAGCTCAATGGGTCGCCACGCGGTCCGCTCTGCCCCCACAACCAAGATGTTTTGGGTCCTCATTCCCTGGGGACGCTCGCTCGCCATTCGTGCGTAGCTTCGTGTTCGTTGCTCGGTTCGAGCCGTGCGCCCGCCCCGCACTGCTCGTGTGAGCCGGAGGAAATCGATGCCGTCGGTCGTCCAATCCAACTTCCGCGTCCGTAAGAACCTGGGTCGCGTTCGTCGCATCATCGACGTCCCCAACCTGATCGACATCCAGAAGTCGAGCTACGACAAATTCCTCCAGATGAGCGTTCCGCCGAACGAGCGGGAGGAGGTCGGGCTGCAGGCGGTGTTCCGCTCGGTCTTCCCGATCAAAGACTTCAACGGCACGAGCGAGCTCGTCTTCGTCTCGTACAACCTCGAGCCGCCGAAGTACGACGTCGATGAGTGCCGCCAGCGCGGCATGACCTACTCGGCGCCGATCAAGGTCACGAACCAGCTGATGATCTACGACACCCGCGACGGCGGGGAGCGGATCGTGCGCGACATCAAGGAGCAGGAGGTCTACTTCGGCGAGCTCCCGCTGATGACCGAGACGGGCACGTTCATCATCAACGGCACCGAGCGCGTCGTCGTCAGCCAGCTGCACCGGAGCCCCGGCGTCTTCTTCGATCACGACAAGGGCAAGACGCACTCGAGCGGCAAGCTGCTCTACTCCGCGCGCGTGATCCCGTACCGCGGCTCGTGGCTCGACTTCGAGTTCGACCCGAAGGACATCATCTATGTTCGCATCGATCGCCGGCGGAAGATGCACGCGACGGTGCTGCTGCGCGCGCTCGGGTACTCGACGCAGGACCTGCTGAACTACTTCTACTCGACCGAGACCGTGTACCTCGAGAAGGGTGGCAAGTACGCGAAGAGCATCGAGTACGATCTCCTGGCCGGCCAGCGGACGACGCGCGACATCAAGATCGGCAACGACGTCATCGTCAAGAAGAACACCAAGTTCACCCGCGCCGCCATCCGGAAGATGAAGGAGGCGAAGCTCGAGCGGCTCAGCCTCGAGCCGGAGGAGCTCGTCGGGAAGGTCGCGGCGCACGACATCGTCGACCCGGAGACCGGCGAGGTCGTGGTCGAGGTGAACGAGGAGCTCACCGAGGCGAAGCTCGAGCGGCTGCGCGACGCGAACATCGAGCAGTTCCGCATCCTCTTCATCGACGGCCTGAACGTCGGCTCGTACCTCCGCGACACGCTGCTCACCGACAAGGTGAAGACGATGGAGGACTCGATCCTGGAGATCTACCGGCGGCTGCGGCCGGGCGATCCGCCGACGCTCGAGACCGCCAAGACCCTGTTCCACAACCTGTTCTTCAACGCCGAGCGTTATGACCTGTCGAAGGTCGGCCGGCTGAAGCTGAACTACAAGTTCTACCGGGATGTCCCCGAGGACGAGCGGCCGGGGCTCGATCTCACGGTGCTCACGCCGCAGGACATCCTGGAGACCGTGCGTCACCTGATCGAGCTCAAGAACGGGCGCGGCTCGGTCGACGACATCGACCACCTCGGCAACCGCCGCGTGCGCGCGGTCGGCGAGCTGATGGAGAACCAGTACCGCATCGGCCTCGTCCGCATGGAGCGCGCGATCAAGGAGCGCATGAGCATGTCGCAGGAGATCGACACGCTCATGCCCCACGATCTGATCAACGCGAAGCCGGTCAGCGCGGTCGTGAAGGAGTACTTCGGGAGCTCCCAGCTCTCGCAGTTCATGGACCAGACCAACCCGCTCTCGGAGGTCACCCACAAGCGCCGCCTCTCGGCGCTCGGCCCGGGCGGCCTGACCCGCGAGCGCGCCGGGTTCGAGGTGCGCGACGTCCACGCGACCCACTACGGCCGTATCTGCCCCATCGAGACGCCGGAAGGTCCGAACATTGGCCTCATCGCCTCGCTGTCGACGTTCGCCCGCGTGAACGAGTTCGGGTTCGTCGAGACGCCGTACCGGAAGGTCGAGAACGGCCGGGTGACGGAGGACGTGATCTGGCTCTCCGCGCTCGAAGAGGAGGGCAAGTACATCGCGCAGGCGACCGTGAACCTCGACGAGGGCGGCCGCTTCAAGGAGTCGCTGGTCTCGGCCCGCTACAACGGCGAGTTCAAGATCGTCACGCCCGAGATGGTCGAGCTGATGGACGTCGCGCCGAACCAGATGGTGTCGGTCGCCGCCGCGCTCGTGCCGTTCCTCGAGCACGACGACGCGAACCGCGCGCTCATGGGCGCCAACATGCAGCGTCAGGCCGTGCCCCTCGTCGTGTCGCACGCGCCCCTCGTCGGCACCGGCATGGAGGAGCGGCTCGCCCGCGACTCCGGCGTCTGCGTCATCGCGCGGCGCCCCGGGGTCGTCGAGAGCGTCGACGCGACGCGCATCGTCGTCCGCGCCGAGGGCGAGGGCGCCGAGGTGCCCGATATCTACCACCTCATGAAGTTCCAGCGCTCGAACCAGTCGACCTGCTACACGCAGAAGCCGGTCGTCAGGACGGGCGAGGTGGTGAAGAAGGGCGACGTGCTCGCCGACGGCCCGTCGACGGACATGGGCGAGCTCGCGCTCGGCCAGAACGTGCTCGTCGCGTTCATGCCGTGGCAGGGCTACAACTTCGAGGACTCGATCCTTGTCTCGGAGCGCATCGCCAAGGACGACGTGTTCACCTCGATCCACATCGAGGAGTTCGAGTGCGTCGCCCGCGACACGAAGCTCGGCAAGGAAGAGATCACCCGCGACATCCCGAACGTCGGCGAGGAGGCGCTCAAGGACCTCGACGACTCCGGCATCGTGCGCATCGGGGCCGAGGTGCGGCCGGGCGACATCCTGGTCGGCAAGATCACGCCGAAGGGCGAGACCCAGCTCTCGCCCGAGGAGAAGCTGCTCCGCGCGATCTTCGGCGAGAAGGCCGGCGACGTCCGCGACAGCTCGCTCAAGGTGCCGCCCGGCGTCGGCGGGATCGTCATCAACGCCCGCGTGTTCTCGCGCAAGGGGACCGAGAAGGACGACCGCGCGCGGGACATCGAGGATCAGGAGCGGGCCAGGATCGAGCGGACGCGCGACGAGGAGATCAAGATCCTCCGCGACTCGTTCTTCCGCCGCATCCGCGAGCTCCTCCTCGGCAAGGAGGCGACAGGCAAGCTCGTCGACGACAAGGGCAAGGTGCTCTTCCAGAAGGGCGCCATCATCGACGAGCCCTCGCTCGCCGAGATCCCCCGCAAGTACTGGGGGGAGATCCCCGTCGACGACGCCGAGCGGGTCCAGCAGATCCTGCGCGACCTCGAGGAGCTCGTCCGCACGCGCGAGGAGCACTTCCGCGACAAGATCGATCGCCTCTCCAAGGGCGACGAGCTGCCGCCGGGCGTCATCAAGATGGTGAAGGTCTATATCGCCATCAAGCGCAAGCTCCAGGTCGGCGACAAGATGGCGGGCCGCCACGGCAACAAGGGTGTCATCAGCCGCATCCTCCCCGAGGAGGACATGCCGTATCTGCAGGACGGCAGGCCGGTCGATCTCGTGCTGAACCCGCTCGGCGTGCCGAGCCGCATGAACGTCGGTCAGATCCTCGAGATCCACCTCGGATGGGGCGCCTTCGAGCTCGGCAACCAGCTGACGCAGATGATCGAGCAGCAGCGGGCGAGCGCCGAGATCAAGGAGCACCTGAAGGCCATTTACGCGGGCGACGAGACGATGAACGGCTTCTTCGACGACCTCGACGACGGCGACGTCAAGCGCTTCGTCAAGACGGTCGATGAGGGCGTGTTCATGGGATCGCCGGTGTTCGACGGCGCGCACGAGTCGGACATCAAGGGCGCCCTCGATCTCGCGGGTCTCCCGACCTCGGGCCAGGCGATCCTCTTCGACGGGCGCACGGGCGACGCGTTCGATCAGAACGTCACGGTGGGCATCATGTACATGCTGAAGCTCCACCACCTGGTCGACGACAAGATCCACGCTCGTTCGATCGGGCCCTACTCGCTCGTCACGCAGCAGCCCCTCGGCGGCAAGGCGCAGTTCGGCGGGCAGCGGCTCGGCGAGATGGAGGTCTGGGCGATGGAGGCCTACGGCGCGGCCTACGCGCTGCAGGAGTTCCTCACCGTGAAGAGCGACGACGTGATGGGCCGCACCCGGATGTACGAGGCCATCGTGAAGGGGGACTACACCCTGGAGGCGGGGCTGCCGGAGAGCTTCAACGTGCTCATCAAGGAGCTCCAGTCGCTGTGCCTCAACGTCGAGCTGGTCGAGACGAGCGCAGGGGTGGAGGCGTCGGCCGCGGAGGAAGAGGAGTGATGCAGTTCGCCACGTCACGAGCGCCGCGCGCCTTCTCGGTGACGGCAGGGGAGGCGCGCCGCGCGGGCGGCGCGCTCCCGAACGCTCAAGCAGTGGGCGCGGACAGGTTCATCGGTTTCGTTTCTGTCTCCGGAGGTCTCCATGCGTGACATCTTCAGCTTCTTCGAGAAGCCCAAGGACCCGCTGTCGTTCAGCGCCATCCGCATCTCGCTCGCGAGCCCGGAGAAGATCCGCGAGTGGTCGCACGGCGAGGTGAAGAAGCCGGAGACCATCAACTACCGGACGTTCAAGCCGGAGCGCGATGGTCTGTTCTGCGCCAAGATCTTCGGGCCTGTGAAGGACTACGAGTGCAACTGCGGCAAGTACAAGCGCATGAAGCACCGTGGCATCGTGTGCGAGAAGTGCGGCGTCGAGGTCATCCAGTCGAAGGTCCGGCGCGAGCGGCTCGGGCACATCTCGCTGGCCACGCCGGTCGCCCACATCTGGTTCCTGAAGAGCCTGCCGTCGCGCATCGGCAACATGCTCGACATCACGCTCAAGGACCTGGAGAAGGTGCTCTATTGCGAGGCGTACATCGTCATCGATCCCAAGGAGACTGGCCTCATGCGGGGCGATCTCCTGAGCGAGGAGCGGTATCTGCAGCTCCTCGACGAGTACGGTGACGACAAGTTCAGCGCTGGCATGGGCGGCGAGGCGATCCTCGAGATGCTCAAGCAGGTCGACGTCCACGGCCTGGCGGAGCTGCTCAGGACGGAGATGCGCGCCGCGACCAGCGAGGCCAAGCGGAAGAAGCTCGCGAAGCGGCTCAAGGTCGTCGAGGCGTTCCGTGAGAGCGGCAACCGGCCCGAGTGGATGATGCTGACCGTGATCCCGGTGCTCCCGCCGGATCTGCGCCCGCTCGTCCCCCTGGACGGCGGCCGCTTCGCGACCAGCGATCTCAACGACCTCTACCGCCGCGTCATCAACCGCAACAATCGCCTGAAGCGGCTCCTCGAGCTGAACGCGCCGGAGATCATCATCCGGAACGAGCGCCGGATGCTGCAGGAGGCGGTCGACGCGCTGTTCGACAACGGCCGCCGCGGCAAGACGATCACCGGCCCGAACAAGCGCCCGCTCAAGTCGCTCTCCGACATGCTGAAGGGCAAGCAGGGCCGGTTCCGCCAGAACCTGCTCGGCAAGCGCGTCGACTACTCGGGCCGCTCCGTCATCGTCGTGGGCCCGACGCTGCGCCTGCACCAGTGCGGCCTGCCGAAGAAGATGGCGCTCGAGCTCTTCAAGCCGTTCATCTACAACAAGCTGGAAGAGCGCGGCTACGTCAACACCATCAAGAGCGCCAAGAAGATGGTGGAGAAGGAGCGCCCGGAGGTCTGGGACATCCTCGAGGAGGTCATCAGCGAGCACCCGGTGCTCCTGAACCGCGCCCCGACGCTCCACCGCCTCGGCATCCAGGCGTTCGAGCCCGTCCTCATCGAGGGCAAGGCGATCCAGCTGCACCCGCTGGTCTGCGCGGCGTTCAACGCCGACTTCGACGGCGACCAGATGGCGGTCCACGTGCCGCTGTCGGTCGAGGCGCAGATGGAGGCGCGCGTGCTCATGATGAGCACGAACAACATCCTCTCGCCCGCGAGCGGCAAGCCGATCATCAACCCGACGCAGGACATCGTGCTCGGGCTCTACTACGCGACCCGCGAGCGGAAGTTCGAGAAGGGGTCGTACCGCGCGGACACCCTCGCCTTCGGCGAGGACGGCGTGGCGCAGGGCTACCTGCGGGGCGTCTACGCCTCCCTCGAGGAGGTGCGGATGGCGTACGACAACGGCGAGGTCGCGCTGCACGCCGGCGTCCGCGTCCGCGTCCCGATCATCGACGACGAGGGCAACCCGCAGCTCGACGAGTTCGGCCACGTGAAGCGCCGCATCGTCGAGACCACGGTGGGCCGCGTCATCATCTCCGAGGTCCTCCCGAAGGGGGTCGCGTTCGAGTACGCGAACAAGACCCTCGACAAGAAGGCGCTCTCGGCGCTCATCGACGTCTGCTACCGCATCCACCGCAACAAGGAGACCGTCCTCCTCGCGGATCGGCTCCGCACGCTCGGCTTCGACCACGCGATGCGGGCGGGTATCTCGATCTGCATGGATCACATGGTGATCCCGCCGGCCAAGAAGGTGCTCCTCGGCGAGGCGCAGAAGGAGGTCGAGCGCGTCGTCGAGCAGTACCAGGAGGGGCTCATCACCGACGGCGAGCGGTACAACAAGATCGTCGATATCTGGGCGAGCATCGCCGACCAGGTCACGACCGAGATGATGGCCGGCATCGGCAAGGAGACGGTCGTCGACCACGAGACGGGCAAGGAGTCGATCGAGCCGAGCTTCAACCCGATCTACATCATGGCCGACTCCGGCGCGCGCGGCTCCACGCAGCAGATCCGGCAGCTGGCCGCGATGCGCGGCCTGATGGCCAAGCCGTCCGGCGAGATCATCGAGACGCCGATCACCGCGAACTTCCGCGAGGGTCTCAGCGTGCTCCAGTACTTCATCTCGACGCACGGCGCCCGGAAGGGGCTCGCCGACACGGCGCTCAAGACGGCGAACTCGGGGTACCTCACCCGGCGGCTCGTCGACGTGGCGCAGGACGCGGTCATCTCCGAGTTCGACTGCGGCACGCTCGACGGCATCCGCGTGGCGAAGCTCGAGGAGGCCGGCGAGGTCATCCAGCCGCTCGGGGACCGTATCCTCGGCCGCGTCGCGCTGGAGGACGTCGTCGACCCGCTCACCGGCGAGGTGCTCATCACGGCGAACACCGAGCTCGACGAGCAGGCGGTGCGGTCCATCGAGGACGCCGGCATCGAGGAGGTCGTCATCCGCTCGGTGCTCACGTGCCAGCTCCGCCGCGGGGTCTGCGCGCTGTGCTACGGGCGCGACCTCGCGCGCGGCTACCGGGTCAACATCGGCGAGGCGGTGGGCATCATCGCCGCCCAGTCGATCGGCGAGCCGGGTACGCAGCTCACGATGCGCACCTTCCACATCGGCGGCACCGCGGCGCGCGGCAAGATCGAGGCGAGCTACCTCGAGGCCCGCACCGAGGGCACCGTCCGCCTCCGCCGCGCGGTCGTCCAGAAGAAGAAGGACGGCACCATGGTGGTCATGAACCGCCACGGCGAGATCGTCGTCGTCGACGAGACGGGGCGCGAGCGCGAGCACAACCGCCTCGTCTACGGCGCCATCCTCAAGAAGGCCGACGGCGAGCGCACCAAGCCCGGCGAGCTGCTCGCCGAGTGGGACCAGTTCGCGACGCCGATCCTCACCGAGGTCTCCGGCGTGGTGAAGTTCGGCGACCTCATCGAGGGCGTCAGCGTGCAGGATCGCCTCGACGAGGTGACGGGCCTCTCGCGAAAGGTCGTCATCGAGTCGAAGGCGGCCGACGTCCGCCCGCGCATCTCGCTGAAGGACCCGGAGTCGGGCAGGACGCTGAAGCTCCCGAACAGCGAGCTCGAGGCGCGCTACCTGCTCCCTGTCGGCGCCCACATCGTCGCGCAGGAGGGGGATCTCATCGAGGCCGGCGAGGTCATCGCCAAGATCCCGCGCGACACGACGAAGGTGCAGGACATCACCGGCGGTCTGCCCCGCGTCGCCGAGCTGTTCGAGGCCCGAAAGCCGAAGGATCACGCGATCATCAGCGAGATCGACGGCGAGGTCACGTTCGGCAAGGACACGAAGGGCAAGCGGAAGGTGATCATCACGCCGTACTCGCCGGACGGGCACGCGCTCGGCGATCAGGCGCGCGAGTACCTGATCCCGAAGGGCAAGCACATCCAGGTGCAGCCGGGTGACCGGGTGCGCGCGGGCGATCCCCTCCAGGACGGCCCGCCGAACCCGCACGACATCCTCCGGGTGAAGGGCGAGAAGGAGCTGTCGGCCTGGCTCGTGAACGAGATCCAGCAGGTGTACCGGCTCCAGGGCGTCGGCATCAACGACAAGCACATCGAGGTCATCGTCCGGCAGATGCTCCGGCGGGTCCGGGTGCGCGAGGTCGGCGACACGAACTTCCTGGTGGACGAGCAGGTCGAGAAGCACATCTTCGAGAAGGAGAACGAGACCGTGCTCGAGCGCGGCGGCAAGCCCGCCATCGCCGAGGCGCTCCTCCTCGGCATCACCAAGGCCAGCCTGTCGACCGAGTCGTTCATCAGCGCCTCGTCGTTCCAGGAGACGACCAAGGTGCTCACCGAGGCCGCGATCAACGGCAAGACGGACGATCTCCGCGGTCTCAAGGAGAACGTCATCATGGGCCGCCTGATCCCGGCCGGGACGGGGCTGCCCGCCTACAAGCGCCTCCAGGTCGTGGTCGAGGGCGAGCCGGTGGCGCAAGCGCCGTACGTCGCCCCCCGGCCGCGTCCCGAGGAGACGCTCACGGCCGTGAACGAGGAGTAGCCGGCCTGCCGGCGCGCCCAGGGCGGGATCCAACCCCGACCCCGGGCGCGCCGCCCATCTCCCGAAGCGCGCTCGCAGCGCTCGGGAGGCGTTTTGCCCTTCGCTCTCCCGCTGACCAGCCTGGCGAGCCGCGCCGGACGTGGCGCGCGCGCCTACCCGGAGCCAGTCTTCACTTCCACGTCGCAGCGTATCGGGTCGAGCGGGCATCGCCAGCCAACCGGCGTCGGCTGGAATGCTCACAGGGCTCGCGCGCCGCGCCGAGCTCTGCTCTCATTCCTCGAGCGCACCCCATGGCTGCATACGCCGCGAGCGGCTGGCCAGCTCTCCCCGCGTGCTCCCGTTCCGCGAGGGTTCTTGGGCGCGCCACCTCCAATTTCTGGGTAGAATCAGGGTTTCGATGGCTTCCGTTCAAGGATTGAACCAGCGGATTGCCGATCGCCTCGTCCTCGAGGGGCGCATCACCCCGGACGATCACCGTCGTGCGGTGGAGTACGCGATGCGTACGCGCGGGCGTATCGAGGACGCCATCATCGAGCTCGACATCGTCAACGAGGCCGAGCTCCTGAAGTTCATCGCGACCGTCCACAACACCCGCTTCGTCTCGACCGAGAAGCTCTCGAAGGCGATCATCGAGCCCCGCGTGCTCGCCAAGGTCTCGGCGATCACCGCGACGTTGCACGGCGTCTTCCCGGTGCTGCTCGACGATCGGAACACGACGCTCTCGGTCGCGACGGCGGATCCCGACAACGACGTCGCGCTGCACGAGATCCGGCTCGCCGCGGGCGTGCGGGACGTACGCGCCATCGTCGCCAGGCCGGCGGCGGTCCGCGCGGCCATCGCGTACCACTACCGGGGCGACACGACCGCGTTCAGCTCGCTGCTGCGCCCGGTCAACTCGTTCGACGAGATCCTCTACACCAACAGCAATAACCCCTTCGAGCGCGCATCGATGACGCACGAGCGCGCGTCGATGACGCACGAGCGCGCGTCGATGACGCACGTGCCGGCGGTGGCCCCGCAGCCGGCGCACGGGCAGACGATGCACGGACTGCCGGCGCACGCGGCGCCCGCGCAGGCGGCGCCGATGCACCCGCAGGCGATGCACGTGCAGCCGGCGCACGCGGCGCCCGCGCAGGCGGCGCCGGTGCCCGCGGCGCTCGTCACGGCGCCGCAGGTGCCCGCGGTGATGCGGGCGCCCTCCGCGCCGCCCCGCGTGGCCCCGGCCGGGCCCCCGCCGACGCCGGTGCCCCCGTCGCCGCCCCCCCAGCAGCACGTCGCTCCCGCGCCGATCTCCGCGCCGGTCGCCGCGGCGCCGCCCCCCCCGCCGCCGCACCCGACGACGACCCACGCGTACGTCGAGACGCTCAACGTCCTCGTGAGCCTGCTCGAGAACGCGCGGCAGGATCTCCGCGGCCACTCCTCCACGGTCGCCCGCATCGTGCGCAAGCTCTGCGAGCGCATCGGCCTGCCGCCGACGACGGTCGCGAGCTACGTGGCCTCGGCCTACCTGCACGACCTCGGCAAGAACGGCCCGTACCACCTCACCGCGCTCAACGTCGCCGAGTACGAGGGGCACCGGCTCGCCGCGACGAAGAGCGTCGATCTTCCGGCGCACCTCATGGAGTCGGTGGGGCTGCCGCAGGAGGTCGTCTCGGCGATCAGCATGATGTACGAGCGCTACGACGGCAGCGGCTTCCCCGACGGCCTGTCCGGCAAGGAGATCCCGCTCGGCGCGCGCATCCTCGCGGTCGCGGACACCTACGCCGATCTCACGCAGAACCCGCGCAACCCGTACCGCAAGGCGCTCCGCCCGCCGGAGGCCTGCGACGTGCTCGCCCAGTACCGCGCCACCATCTTCGATCCGAACATCGTCGATCTCTTCCGCCAGGTCATGACGGGCGACGACATGCGCGCGAAGCTGCTCTCCGATCGGCACCAGGCGCTCATCGTCGACCCGGATCCCGAGGAGACGACGGTGCTCGAGCTGCGCCTGCTCGAGCAGGGCTTCGAGGTCTCGATCGCGCGCAACGTGGCGCAGGCGCGCCGCGAGCTCGAGACGAAGGACATCGAGGTGGTCGTCAGCGAGATCGACCTCGAGGAGCCCGACGCCGGCCTCGCGCTCCGCTCCGACGCGCTGAAGCTCGGCTTCGGTCGCGACAAGACGTGGGTCATCCTCACCGCGAAGACGGACCGGCAGACCGCCCAGCGCGCCTTCGATCTCGGCGTCGACGACTTCGTCTCGAAGCCGGCGTCGACCGACGTCATGGCCGCCAAGCTCCGCCAGCTCATCGAGCGGCGCTCCACGACCACCGTCCCCCGCGGCGTATCCGGCTCGCTCGCCGAGATGGGCCTGCCGGACATGATCCAGATCCTCTGGCACGGCCGGAAGACGTGCGCGCTCAAGATCCAGGCGAACTCCATGGCCGGCGAGATCCACTTCGCCGATGGGCAGGTCGTCCATGCGCTCTGGGCCGGCGCGCAGGGCGAGGACGCGTTCTACCGGATGCTCACGCTCCGGGAGGGCGACTTCCGCCTCGACCCGAGCTTCTCGCCCAGCACCCGCAGCATCACCGCGTCACCCGAGGCGCTGCTCCTCGAAGGGATGCGGCGCCTCGACGAAGGGACCTTGTCCTAGGCGCGCCGCGCTGGAGGCCGCTTGAAGAGCCCCGTCTGCATCGAGACCCCGCGGCTGCGCCTCTTCATCGCTCCCGTCGAGCTCGCTGGCCGCTACCTCGCCTATTTCGAGCGCAACCGCGACCACCTGGCGCGGTGGGATCCGCCGCGCCCCGAGGGCTTCTACACCGAGGCGTTCTGGCGCGAGCGCCTCCTCCGCGACCACGAGGACTTCGCCGCGGATCGCGCGCTCCGGCTCGCGCTGCAGTGGCGCGGCGCCCCCGGCGGCGAGCTGATCGGGGTCTGCAACTTCACGCAGTTCGTCCGCGGCGCCTTCCAGGCCGCGACCCTCGGCTACTCGCTCGACCAGCGCGCCGTGGGCTCGGGCCTGATGTTCGAGGCGATCGAGGCGGCGATCGCGTACATGTTCGACACGCTCGGCTTCCACCGGGTGATGGCGAACTACCTGCCGCACAACGAGCGCAGCGGCCGGCTGCTCCGGCGCCTCGGCTTCGCCGTCGAGGGGTACGCGCGCGATTACCTGTTCATCGATGGCGCGTGGCGCGACCACGTCCTCACCGCGCTGACCAACCCGAGGCCAGCGCCTCCGGGCGGCTCGCGAACGACGGGGGCAGCGCACCCCGTCCGCGGCGCCGGCCCCCGCCACGGTTGATCCGGCCGCTCCCGTGATCGCGCCGCCGCGCGGCGTCCTGGCTGCACGCCCCTGCCGGCCGGCGACCGGCCGGCAACCCGTCGAGAACGCTGAAGATTGCGGCTTGCCGGCCCGCGACCGCCGCGCGCCGCGTCTTGCCCCGCAGCGGGCGCCGCCCTAGCTTGTCCCGAGGCGTGGACCGCGAGTGCGGCCGCGACCCGGAGGCACATGTACGGTCCGCAAGGCAACGGTGGCGGCAGCGCACGCAGGCCAGCGCAGCGCTCGACGAAGGTCACGGTCCCCGAGATCCGCTCCCGCAAAGGGGTCTCGCCGATCGCGATGGTGACGGCGTACGACTTCACGATGGCGCGGCTGCTCGACGAGGGCGGCGCCGATCTGCTGCTCGTCGGGGATTCGCTGGGGATGGTCGTGCAGGGGCACACGACGACGCTCCCCGTGACGGTCGAGGAGATCTGTTACCACGGGCGCGCGGTGGCGCGCGGCGCGCGGCGGGCCCACGTCGTGGGCGATATGCCGTTCATGAGCTTCCAGCTCTCTCCGATGCACGCGCTCGAGAACGCCGGGCGCATGATGAAGGAGGGCAGCTTCGAGAGCATCAAGCTCGAGGGCGGCGAGGAGATCGCCGAGCACGTGCGCCGGATCGTCGCCGCGGGCATCCCGGTGATGGGTCACCTCGGGCTCACGCCGCAGTCGGTGCACGCGATGGGCGGCTTCAAGGTGCAGGGCAAGGGCGACGAGGCGGCCGAGCGCCTCATCGCCGACGCGCGCGTCCTCGACGAGGCGGGCGTCTACGCGATCGTGCTCGAGGCCATCCCGCCGGATCTCGCGCAGGAGGTGACGGCCGCGGTCTCCGTCCCGACGATCGGGATCGGCGCCGGGGCCGGCTGCGACGGGCAGGTGCTCGTCTGTTACGACCTGCTCGGGATGTTCCGCGAGCTGACGCCGAAGTTCGCGAAGCGCTTCGCCGAGGTCGGCGATCAGATCGTGGAGGCGACGCGCGCCTACGTGGACGAGGTGCAGTCGCGCACGTTCCCCGCTGCAGAGCACAGCTTCAAGCCGAACGGGCCTCGCCGGGCCGCCACCGTGCCCGCCGCGCCGGCCAAGCCCGAGTTCGCGCCGGCGGACGAGATCCCCCCGCACTGGCAGACGCACTGAGCGACGTAGCGCGGTGCGGCGCGGTGCGGTCGGTTGACTCGACTCGACGCCGGCTGCTCCGCGCCGGCAGGCGTGCGCTCCGCGCGGGCAAGCGCGCCGGAGGGGGCCGGCCTCAGCTCGCCTGGCCTTCCGCCGGCTCCTGCCGCCCTCCGATGGCGCGCAGCAAGAGCTCGACCGCGAGCAACAGGAGCAGCAGGAGCGCGACGTAGGGCGACCCGTCGATGGATGCGGCCATGCCGCCCAGCTCCGCCGCGCGGGCGCTCTCGGCGACGCGCCTCGGGCGGAGGTCGATCTCGCGCTCCGGGACCGACACGACGCGCGTCGAGCGCTCGCCGTCCAGGGTGAGCTCGTAGAGGCCGGCGAGCGGCGGGGACACGCGCAGGCGCCGCTCGACCTCGGCGACGGGGAGCGCCTCGCGTGAGCGCGAGCCCTGCGGGGCCCCGTCGCGATCGACCCGCACGCGCTCGACCTTGACGTCGTGATAGCCGTCGAACGTCCACAGCTCGCCCGCGGCGAGGCGCCGCGCGCCGCCGCGGGCGCGGGCGGCGCCGACGAAGCCGTCGAGCAACGACAGGAACGCGGGCCGCAGCGCGACGTCGCTCTCCTCCGTGCCGAGGGGCAGCGTCATGAACAGCACCACGCCGCGCCCAAGCGGGCGGCGCACGAGGAACGGGGCGCCGTCCGCCCACCGGGCGAGCACCTCGGCGCCCTCCGAGGCCTCCGCGCCCAGCGTCGCCCGGCCTCGCGGGGCGACGTCGGCGAGGCCGGGCGCGGACGGGCCGAGCCAGCCCGCCGTCGCCGGATCCACGCCGGGCACCGGGGAGGCCGACCAGCGGACGACGCCCGGGACCAGCGGCTCGAACCCGGCGCCCAGCGGCGCCGCGGCCGCGCGCTGGCCGAGCGTCAGCAGCGCGACGCCGCCGCGCTCGACCCACGCGGCGAGCGAGCGGCGCACCTCCGGCGTGAAGCCGGGCGCGTCGTCGACGATGAGCCCCGCGTGCGCAGCCAGCTCGTCCGCGTGCTCCGGGACCGAGGGCAGCGGCCTGATCTGCGCGTCCAGATCGAGCGCCGAGAGGGCCTGCTCGAGCGGCGGCGGGCCGCCCGTCTCGACGTGCGTCGTCGCGGGGTCGACCACGACCGCGATCGAGAGCGGGCCGCCGGCGGAGATGATCGGGGCGCGGTCGTCCTCGGCGATCGCGTCGCCGCCGGTGAGCGCGGCGATCAGGATCTCGGGCGCCCCGGCCGGGAGGTCGATCGAGAGCTCCTCGGCGCGCAGGGCCGGATCGAGCGCGACCTTGCCGAGCACGGCGTCGCCGGCGCGCACCTCGAGGGATCGCCCCGCCGCGGCGGAGGCGCCTGTCGCCGAGGCGCCCGCGGCGCTCGAGCCCGCGGCGGGCGGCGCGTCCGCGCCGCCGTCTCGCTGCGCGACGGCGACGTCGGGCCCGCGCGCCGCGGTCGACGCGGCGGTGCACACGACGCGGACGCGCGCCTTCTGGCCGGATCGATCGGCGCGCACGATCCCGCAGTCCTGGCCCGCCGCCTCGAGCTCCTGGAGCGGCACCCACGTGGCGATGTCGGGGGTGCCCGAGATGGGCGGGGCGCCGGGCGTGCCGTCCGCGAGGTCGCTGAGGAGCACGATGCGCTTGTCGCTCTGAGGCAGCCCACGGAGCAGATCGCGGGCGAGCGCGAGGGCGCCGTCGATGTCGGTGGCCCGGTCCGAGGGCGCCACGGCGGCGAGCGCCTCGTCGACGGCGGCGAGGTTGGTGGTCGACGCGAGGGCGACGCGGGCCGGGGCGCCCGCGAGGACGAGCGCCGCGGCGTCGCCGGGAGCGAGGCCGCTGGCGAGCTCGTGCGCGGCCGTGAGCGCGCGCTCGAACCGCGAGGGCGCGTGCGAGGAAGCGTCGATCGAACGCCCATCGCGCGCGGCGCCGTCCGGGCGCGCCCGCATGCTGAGCGAGTCGTCGACGACGATGGCGAGCGCGACCGACGCGCCGGCCCTGCGGCTGAGCGACAGGTGCGAGCAGCGCAGGAGCGGCGTCGCGCCGAGCACCGCGAGCGCGATCACCGAGACGGCCCGGGTGGCGAAGAGGGCGCGGTCCTCGAGGAGGCTCCGGCGCCGCGCCGTCGGCGGCGTGGGCGGGACCAGGCGCGCCGGCGGGAACGGCCGCTCCTCGGCGCGGCGACGGCGCAGGAGGTGCGCGGCGACGGGCGCGCCGACGAGCAGCGCGACCAGCAGCGCGCCGAGCGTGACGAAGCTCATCGGCGCACCTCGGCGATCGCCTGCACGAGCGCGCGGACGACGTCGGTCGGAGGATCGGCGCTCGTCGCGCGGAGCAGGCGGCCGCCGCGCGACGCGAGCGCCCGCGACCAGACCTCGGCCAGGGCGGCGAGGCGCGCCTGGTACTGCGCGCGGACCGCGCCCGCGTCGGCCTCCACGACAGCGCCGCCCTCCAGGGCGCGCAGGCGCACGTTGCCCTCGAAGTCGAGCGTCGCCTCGCTGGGATCGAGGACCTGGAGCGCGATCAGCGTGCGGCCGCCGGTGCTCAGCGACGTGAACGCCGAGAGCGCGCGATCGGCGCCCGACGGGGCCGCGCCGGATTCATGAGCGAGATCGATGAGATCCGAGATGAGGAGGACGACGGCGCCGCGGCGGGCCTTCTTCGCGATGGGCGCGAGCGCGCGCTCGACGGCGCCGGCGTCGCCGCTCCAGTCCTGGGCGGCGGAGGTGGCCTCGAGGGCGCCGACGATGCGCTCGAACGCCTCGCGCCCCGCCATCGCGGGCAGGCCGTGGGTGCCGGCGCCGCCGAGCCAGGCGAGCCCCACCGGGTCGCCGGTGGCGAGCGCGACGCGGGCCATGGCCGCGGCGATGAGCGCCGCGTAGGCCAGCTTGGCGCCGGGCGCGCGCCGGCCGCGGTACGACATCGAGGCGGTCGCGTCGACGCAGAGCCACAGGGCGCGATCGGTCTCGGTCTCGAACTCGCGCACCATGAGGCGATCGTGGCGGAGCAGGGCGCGGCGATCGAAGAAGCGGAGATCGTCGCCGGGCACATAGGGCCGCTGGCCGCCGAACTCGACGCCCGCGCCCTTGCGGACGCTCCGGTGCATGCCGGCGTAGACGCCCTCGGCGACGGCGCGCGACTTGAGGCGGAGCGGGGCGAGCCCGCCCCAGTCGATGGGGAACGCGGCGAGCGAGGCGCGGTCGGAGGCGAGCGGCACGGTGCCCGCTTCTTAGCCTGGATCCACCGGGCGATCACCTCGCGGCAGCGGCGCGCCGGCGCTGCGGGTGGACGCGCGGCAGCGGCGCGCCGGCGCTGCGGGTGGACGCGCGGCAGCGGCGCGCCGGCGCTGCGGGTGGACGCGCGGCAGCCGTGCGCCGGCGGCGCGCCGAGCCGCGCTCGGGGGCGCTCCTGGGCTCCCTCCCTCGCGCGGCTTTCTCGTGGGCTTTCCCGTTCTTCCGGGGGCGAGGGCTTGCCGAGGCGACGCCCGCCGCACATCAGCTCCGTGGAATGGCTGACGAGAAGAGGCCGGCGTCGCGCGCGTGGCTCGGGTACCTGCTGATCGCGGTCGGGATCCTGGTCCTTTCCGGGATCTTCAGGTCACGAGGGAGCCCGCTCGTGCCGTACGACGAGGCGGTCGCCGAGGTGCGGCGCGGGGAGATCTCCGCGGCGATCGTGAAGCCCGACGAGATCGAGCTCATCCGCCGCGAGAGCCCGCAACGACCGGAGGAGCGCGTCCGCGTGACGCGGCTGCCCGGCGTCGAGGACGAGCCGCTCGTGAGGGCGCTGCTCGACAAGCAGGTCCGCATCGAGGCGAAGAGCCCCCAGACGTCGGTGTGGATGCAGGTGGCGATCTGGATGTTGCCGCTCATCCTCATCAACGCGGCGTTCTTCATGATGCTGCGGCGGGCGGGGCAGGGGGCCGGCGGGCCGCTCGGGTTCCTGCGCAGCAAGGCGAAGATCTACGATCGATCCAGGCAGGATCCGGTGCGCTTCTCGGACGTCGCCGGCGTCGACGAGGCCAAGGACGAGCTCGTCGAGGTGGTCGACTTCCTCAAGGAGCCCTCGAGGTACCGCTCGCTGGGCGGGCGGATCCCGCGCGGCCTCCTGCTCATCGGGCCGCCGGGCACCGGCAAGACGCTGCTCGCGCGCGCGGTGGCGGGCGAGGCGAACGTGCCGTTCTTCTCCCTGAACGCGAGCGAGTTCGTCGAGATGTTCGTGGGGCTCGGGGCCGCGCGTGTCCGCGAGCTCTTCGAGGAGGCGCGCAAGAGCGCGCCCAGCATCGTGTTCATCGACGAGATCGACGCCGTGGGCAGGACCCGGGGCGGCCTCGGCGCCCTCGCGACCCACGACGAGCGAGAGCAGACGCTCCACCAGCTCCTCGCCGAGCTCGACGGCTTCGACGCGCGCACCACCGTGATCCTGATGGCCGCCACGAACCGCCCCGAGGTGCTCGATCCGGCGCTCCTGCGGCCCGGGCGCTTCGATCGCCAGGTCATCGTGGATCGGCCCGATCTGCGGGGCCGCGAGGCGATCCTCGCCGTTCACGCGCGGCGGGTGCCGCTCGCGAGCGACGTCGATCTCGGGCTCGTGGCGCGCCGCACGCCGGGCATGGTCGGCGCCGATCTCGCGAAGATCGTCAACGAGGCCGCGCTGGCCGGGGCGCGGCGCGGCGCAAGGGAGATCGGACAGGCCGATTTCGACGAGGCGCTCGATCGCTCGCAGCTCGGGCTCCGGCGCCGCGGGCAGATCATGACCGCGGAGGAGCGGCGGCGCGTGGCCTACCACGAGGCCGGGCACGCCCTCGTCGCGCTCGCGCTGCCGGCCGCCGATCCGGTGGAGCGGGTGTCCATCGTGGCCCGCACGATCGGCGCGCTCGGCGTCACGATCCAGGTGCCCCGCGACGAGCGCCAGCTGGTCACCGAGCAGGAGATCGAGTCGCGCGTCACGGTGATGCTCGGCGGCAGGGCGGCGGAGGAGCTCGCGCTGGGGCAGGTGTCGAGCGGCGCGCACGACGATCTCGGGCGCGCCACGGCGCTCGTCCGCGAGATGGTGACCCGCCTCGGGATGAGCCGGCGCCTCGGGCTGGCCGCGCTCGCGCGCACCGTCGGAGCGCCGATGCTCGGCGTGATCCAGGAGGAGCGCACGTGCAGCGAGGAGACCGCCCGCGAGGTCGACGAGGAGGTGAGGGAGCGGCTCGGCGAGATGTACCTGAAGGCCAAGCAGCTGCTCGTCGATCGCCGCGAGGGCCTCGAGGCGGTCGCGGAGACGCTCGTGCTCAAGGAGACGCTGCGCGGCGAGGAGCTGGAGGAGATCGCCGCCGTGTCGACGCGGCGGAAGATCGCCGTGGGCCCGCCGAGCGCGGCGTGAGCCTCGGGCCGCGCGCCGCCGGCGCCTGAGGCCGCCCGCCGAGCGCGGCGTGGGCCTCAGGCCGCGCGCCGCCGGCGCCTGAGGCCGCCCGCGAGCGCGGCGAGCGACAGGCCGGCGGCCGCCCAGGCCCGGCCGCCGGCGCTGCCGCGCGGCGCGCCCCCGGCCGCGCGGCAGGCGCAGCCGCCGTCCTCCTCCGCGAGCTCGCCGCCCGCCGGGGCCTCCGGCTCGCCGACGCCGATCCCTCGCACCGCGATCATCTGCACGGGCCGGTCGGGGTCGTTGGACTCGACGAGGACGGTCGCCGCGAACGCGCCGCTGGCCTTCGGCGCGAAGCGGATCGCGAAGTCGACCTCCGTTTCCGGGTCGATCCCGAGCGCCGCGTCCGCGAGCTCGAAGCTCTCCGGGTCGTCGGTCGTCACGACGACGTCGAGCAGCGCCTCCCCCGCGTTCGAGAGCCGGACGAGCTCCACGTTGGCCTGCCCCACCTCCACGGCGCCGAAATTGATCTCCTGCTTGTCCAGCGCGAGGTCCGGGAGCGGCACATGGACGCGCTCGCTCTCGAAGATCCATTCGTGCTCGGTGAGCGGGAAGGCGAGCGGGATGTCGGCGAGCGGGATCGACCACGAGCGGCCCAGCAGGCTGACGCCGAACGCGGGGACCAGGTGGAGCGTGCCGTCGTACCGCACCGAGCCCTCCGGACGAACGTTGAGCTCGACCGACGGGCCCCCCAGGTACTTCACGGAGGAGGCTCCGCCTTCGGAGGTGACGTCGCCTCCGCTCACCGTCGCCTGATCGAGCGTCTCGATGGCCACGCGATGGGTCGTGTAGCGGGCCGCGACGTCCATCGCGATGTCGAGCTCGAACCTCCCGTCGATTCCGGGAATCGAGCCGCCGATGAGGTCGCCGAGCGATACGGACGCAACGCGCTGCAGCGCGGTGGATCTCTCCAGCGTGATGCCCGGCTCCCAGCCCCAGGCGTCGAAATGCTCTCGGGCGTGCACCTGGAAATCGATCTGGGGCACATAGGGGATATCCCCCGTCCAGTCGACGTCCTGGCCCAGGACGGAAATGCTGATGCGTCCCTGTGCGCTGACATCGAGTCCGACATCGCAGCTGAACGCGCCTCCGTCCGGGGCGCCTGGCGCCTTGAGCGCGAGCGCCTCTGGCCACGACGCCTCGAGCGCTCCGCTCAACGAGATCTGGGTGTCGGCGTAGACCGCCGCCCCGAGGCTGACTTGCAGCGGTGAGCCCGGCGGGACCCACCCTGTATCGAAGTCGAGATCGAGCGGGATGGCGTCTCTGCGCTGGAACGTGAGCGGTCCCCGCGCGCACTGGAGCGGGTCGTCCGCGCACGGCACGGCGAGCGAGTCGTAAGCCGAAGCGGCCGCGGGGGCGAGGAGGGCGAGCGCGGCGGCGACGCAGGGGAGAGCGCGCCGCCGCCGGGGCCGAGCAGAGCGGAGAGCCGCGAGGGCAGCGCCGCCGGACAGCAAGGAACGCATGAGAACGATTACCACGATCCTCGCGCTCCACGCCATAGCCACAGCCCCCCATGGCGGCGCGCAAGGCACGTCCCAGCTGCGTTTCAGCTGCGTTCAGCGCGTCCTAGCGCGCCCCGAACAGCGTGCCGACCACGATGCCGGCGGCCGCGCAGAGAATGGCCACCACGGTCCAGAGGATGAGCTCACGCGATGTGCCGCCCGCCGGCGGCGCAGGGCCAGCGGGCGCCTCGCGGGCCGCCGCGGCCGCGCTTTCGGGCAGCGCTCTCCTGACCGCGCTCGCCACCGCGCTCTCCGGACGCGTGGCCGGATGGCCGGCGTGGCCAACATGGCCGACGCCCGAGGCGGAAGCGCCGTCCTGGAGGGGCGCGGCGTAATCCAGGCCGGTCCGCTCGAGCGCGAGATCGGTGATCGAGACGGCGTCCGCGAGGCTCGCGGGGGTGTGGTGCACGACGCGCCGTTCTTCGCGGCAGGCGCGCAGGGCGTCGGCGAATGCCCTGGCGCTCGGGTGCCGCTCGGAAGGGCTCTTGGCGAGGGCCCTCAGGATGACCGCCTCCAGGCCGGCCGAGATGAGCGCGGAGCGCTCGCTGGCGCGCGGCGGCAGCGGCTGCTCGGCGATCTGCGCCGTCATCACGGCGATGGGCGTCCGCTTGTCGAATGGCACGGCGCCGACCGCCATCTCGTAGAGGATGCAGCCGAGCGCGTAGATGTCGCTGCGCGGGTCGACGTCCTCCCCGCGCACCTGCTCCGGCGCCATGTACTCCGGCGTCCCGAAGATCATGTCCTTCTCGGTGAGCCCGGTCGTCTGCTGCTCGCCGTGCACCACCTTGGCGAGCCCGAAATCGACCACGCGGACGCGGCCGGCGAAGGGTGACGGCGCGGCGCCCGCGTGCCCGTCCGGGCGCTCGACGAGCACGTTGGCCGGCTTGAGATCGCGGTGCACCACGCCCGCCGCGTGCGCGGTCTCCAGCGCGGCGCAGATCTGCAGGGCGATCTCGATCGCCAGGTCGATCTCGATCGGCGCGTGGTCCCGCAGGAGCTCCTCGAGCGAGCTGCCGTCGATGTGCTCCAGCGCGATCACGAGGAGCCCGCCCTCCTCGACGAAGTCGAGCATCCGGACGACGTGAGGGCCCTCGACGCGCTCCAGGATGGCGGCCTCCCGGTGATAGCGCCTGAAGATCTGGGGCGTGCCCGAGAGGTGCCTGTGGATCACCTTCAGCGCGACGCGCTGGCCGTCCTCGTCGCGGGTGGCGCGGTAGACGACGCCGGAGGCGCCCTCGCCGATGACGGACTCGACGGTGTACCGCGACGCGACGCCGTGCCCGGCGGGCAGGCGATCGGGCGCGGGCTGCTGCGAGGTCACCGCCCACCGCCCGCGTCCGCCGGGATCGGCGGCGCGGGGTCCGGCGAAGGCGCCCTGAGGTGCAGCTCCGTCGACGAGGTGCAGGCGCGCACGATCTTCGGGCTGAGCTCGATGGGATCGAGCCGCGCGGCGGGGTCGGCCTCGCGCCACGCGGCGCACGCGGTCTCGGCGAGCCCTGTGGCGTCGAGCGCGACGTAGGCCTCGAGCAGGTGCCGCTGCACCGTGGCGATCTGCACCCGGGCGAGATCGCCGTAGCCGAGCAGGCGGCTCGCCCGCGCGACGGCGTCGATGTAGCGGCCGCTCCGCACGTCGCCGGCGAGCTGCGGCAGCTCGCCGTCGACCCGGCGCTGGGCGTCGCGCGCGCGGCCGGCCCCCTCGGAGCGCACCAGGGCGCCGGAGCTCGCGGCCTCGGCCTTGCCCTCGGCCGTGAGCGGCAGATCCGTGAGCGGGACGAGGATCACCATGCCGCGGCGCAGCGGGCGCTGCTTGAGGTGGTTGTACTTGTCGAGCATCCACGCGTGGTCCCGCTTGCCCAGGAAGCGATAGGCGATGGTGAGCAAGGTGTCGTGCTGGCCGACGACGTACCGCAGGTTGTACGGCACGATGATCTCCTGCCCGTCGGTCGGCTCGAGCCAGGGCCACGTGTCGTTCGAGATCGAGAGCACGTCGCTCCGGTCGGCGGTGCCGAGCAGCCGCTCCGCGAGGATCGCCCAGGTCTCGCCCGCGGTGACGCGGTGGTGGCCCAGCGCGGGCACCTCCAGCCGCAGGCCGGGCATGATCGGCACGCCGGCGCCCGCGTCGAGCGCGTTGGCCGCGACGAGCACCTGCTCCATCTGCACGCGCCCGTAGGTGCGCTCCGCGATCTGCGCGAGCGTCTCGCCCTCGCGGACGACGTGCGGGAACGCCGCCGCGGCGCTGCCGACCAGCGTCGTCGCTGCGAGGGCGCCCACGGAAAACCAAGCTCGCCGAGGCATCACGCCGCCGAGGGTACCAGGGGATCGCGCGCCGTGGGACGGCTCGCGCGGCGGCGCGGCGGCGCGTGGGGAACGTTCGCCACGATTTCGTCGCGCCCGTGGTTTCGTGCCAGAGTGCGCGCGACGCATGAAATACACGACGACGTCCGGCAGGATCCCGACGTGGCTCTCGCGGCGCTCGCCTGCGGCGGCGCGGCTCCTCGCGGCCGGCCTGCTCGGGCTGGCGACGCCGGGCTGCCTCGTCCGGCAGGGGCTGTACGACGAGGCGCGCGCGGAGATCCGGAGAGAGCGCGAGGCGGGTGACAAGGCGCGGGCCGAGGCCCAGAGCGCGCGCGCCGAGGCCGCGCAGCGGTCCGCGCAGGTCGCCGCCATCGAGGAGGAGCTGGCGCGCCTCTCGGACGACCTCCGGGCGCGCGATCTCAGGCTGTCCGAGGCGACGACGGCCGAGGCGGGGCTCGCGCGACGGCTCGACGAGCTCGCCGCCATGAACGAGGAGCTGTCGGCGCGGCTCCGGAGCGCCGGGCAGAGCGTGGGGCAGCTCGCCGGGGAGCGGGGCAGCCTGTCGGCGGAGCTCGCGGAGACGCGGGCCAAGCTCGACGATCTGCGCCGGAAGCAGGCGGCGGCCGAGGCGCGCGCGGCGCGGATGCGCGACGTCGCGGGCCGGCTCCAGGCGGCGGTCGACGGCGGGAAGATCCGCGTCGGGATCCGCGGTGGGCTGCCGCTGCTCGAGATCTCGAGCGACGCGCTGTTCGACGGCGCGAGGACCGAGGTCAAGCCGGCCGGGCGGAAGCTTCTGGCCGAGGTCGCCGGGGAGCTCCGGACGATTGCGGATCGTCGGTTCCAGGTCGTCGGGCATACGGACGACAGGAAGGCGAGGAGCGCGAAGGGCGCGTCGAGCTGGGACGTCTCGGCGGCGCGCGCGGTGGCGGTCGTCGAGGTGCTCATCGAGCGTGGGGTGTCGCCTCAACGCCTGTCTGCGGCGGGATATGGAGAGTTCGCGCCCGTGGCGTCGAATACGGCGGAGGAGGGGAGGGCGAAGAACCGACGGATCGAGATCTGGTGGGTGGCGGAGCAGGAAGAGGTGCAAGGCGCGCAGGGAGAGCCGGGGAAGGCGGCGGGCGAGGCAGGAGCGGTGACGCCGCCCTAAGGGGCACGATGGCCAGGAGGCGACCGACGAGCAGGAGAGGAGCCTTCGTCACCGCACGTCCCAGCCGCGATCTGGCCCGGGTCGCACACCAGCAGATCACGATCGCGTGGTGAACGCGATGCAACCGCTTCGGACAATCTGGCGTCCAGCCGCGGTGCGCGCCTTGCAGACGCCCCCGGCATCGCGCGGGCCGGACGCCGCCCCGCGAGTGTGTCGCGGCGATGGTCCCGTGAGGTGCGCTGGCACGAAGACCGGTCGGCGCTCTAATCGGGGCGCTCGACGGTCACCACGAAATTGCCGCCGCGGCTCACCACGCGCGTCACCTTCCACGCCGGATCGATATAGCTCCGGATGGATGCGGCCCGCCTCACTGCATTGGCCACCGCATCCCGAGCTCCTTGCGTTGAGAGGCTATCACGGACGAGCTCTTCGATCTGGTTCGTCAGCTCGTTACGAACCTTTCTCTCGATCGCCCCGCACACTCCCCGGAAGACTCGACAAAGTCGATTGGCGATGTTGATGTCGGTCTTGAACTCGGCTGCGACGTTGTCGATCGAGATCGAGCCCTTGTGGGCGACTGGTTCCGCCGAGACGCTGATGAAAGCGTTGCTCATATGGATGTCCCGCTCGATGTCCAACGTGCACTCATTCCAACGACCGAGTCGCCTGCGCACGCACCGAGCCTTGATTTCCTCGCCATGGTTTTCGAAAGCAATCCGGATCTCCATGCGGTTACCCGTGACACTCGCCTGGATGCTCTCGGTGTTGAAATCGTCGATATAGTATTTCAGTTGTCGGAATCTCGTGACCTTGTAGGTGTACTCAGGTATGGAGAAGCGCCTCCTGGATCCGTCGGGCAGCAGGATGTAGCTGCTGTCCTCGTGCCAGCTCGTCCCGTGCCGATCTCCATAGTTGTCTACATGGATCCGGACCGAGCTCAAGGCGACGTTGAGAGCCGCAGCGACTGCCGCTTTCGGTACGGCGATCTCCACCGTCTCGGCCCGGGCGGTCGACCATGGGATCAGGAGCGCCAGTGCCAGCAGAACGGGGTGACGGGCGAGGCTCTGGGCCGCATAGCGGAAGATGCGCGCGAGCTGAGGCAAGAGCTGAAGTGCATTGCGTCGTGTATCCATCAGAAACCTCCCTTCCCTCTGTGAACCGCGTGCCCTCCGGGGGACCTCGCCGTCCGCGCATGTCCCTCACCTCAGCGCGATCCGTTTCGCGCTGGCACGGCCCAACCTGCCTCGTCACGCACCGCGGAGGCCCGAGGCGAGCCTCCCTGCGTTCTTCGCACTCGCGGGAGCATCGGCGCATGCAGCCGACGTCGCCCAGGAGGCATTGATGCGATTTCGGCATATGCCTCATAGGGAAATCCCCCTCATGACTCCATGTCGCGCAGCGCCACCGTGGCCGTGTGGAGCTGCGCCGGTCGGTCCTCCGGATCAGCAAACCAACTGTGGGTGATGGCTGCCTCGACGTCGAGTCCCCACCGGTGAGCGATCTCGTTCGCGGGCATAGATGTGCATGTAAGATGTGCATGTAGAAGAGAGGCCGGCACTGTGGTCGGCGGTCCAGACTCCGACGGAACGTGACATGGAGGATAAGCCGTCCGTTCCGAGACAGGAGCGATAATCGTATATTGCGCGCTCCCTGGCCAGCGTGGTCGACTCGCGATCACGGCGCCGGGGCGCCCGGTGAGCCGTTCATGTCCGGCTGCCTCTGCCGCCTCTGGGCGACGCCGCGGGATCGGTTGTGATACAGCCCATCCATCCGCGCTCACTCCGACAGGCTCCATTCAAGCCTCATGCGCGTCCGCCCGCTCCGCGGCGGCTGCCGCCTCCTCTCGCCGCAGCGCGCACGCGGCGAGGATGCACAGCGCCGGGGTCACGACCATGTGATACCGGTCCTCGCCGAAGAACACGGCGTGCGTCAGCGCCACCGACGCGACCGCGAACGCGAGGTAGCCGACGACACCCCCGTTCACGGGCCGGCCCGGCAGCGGCAGCGCGGCGATCAGCGGGATCGCCACCGCGAGCGGCCAGAACGCGTGCCCGTCGCCGAGCACCCCCCACGCGACGAGCCCGAGCACCGCCGCGAGCGCGAGGAGCTGCGCGACGAGCGCCCGCCGCTGCCCCCGCCGGGGCATCGCCACGACCCCGAGCGCCGCAGCCGACAAGAGCCCGAGGTGCGACGCCGTGAGCACGCGGCGCCCCGCAGCGCGCCGCTCCTCGGGCCACGCCGCAGGGTTCGCCTCGCCGAGATAGCCGATCGGGAACGACTCGTGATCGAAGGTGAAGCCCAGCTTCCTCGGGATCAGGGCCAGCCAGCGACCTGGATCATTCTTGATCCATTGAAGCCCCGCGGCCATCCAGCAGCGGTCCTGCGCCACCTGGCCGCGCGCGATCGGGCAGCCGTCGCCCGCGCGCAGCGTCTCGAAGCGGCCTGTCGCGCGCGGGAACGCGCCGATGGCGAGGTTCCAGCCGCCGTTCGTCGAGACGAGCGCGCAGCCGTCCATCACGCGGCAGTTGCGGATCGTCCACGGCGCCACCACCGCGAGGGCCGTCGCGGCCGCGAGCGCCGCCGCGAGCGCGCCGCGTTTCCACGCGGCCGCCCCTCCAGACGCCGTCGCCGCCGCTCCTCCGGGCGCGGACGCCTCCGGGCCGCGTATGGCCAGCAGCGCGAGCGCCGGCGCGCAGAGCAGGCTCTGGGGCCGCACCAGCGCCGAGAGCCCGAGCGCCACGCCAGCGAGGACCGCGCCGCGGGCCGGGCGACCACGCGCGGCGTCGCGCGCGAGCAGCCAGGGCGCCGTCACCAGGCCGAGCGCCGCGAGCGGCTCCGTCATGACGAGCGCCGCATAGACGATGAGCCCCGGCGAGAGCGCCGCGAGGAGCGCCGCCGCGCGGGCGCGCGCCGGCGTTGTCGCGTACCGGGCGAGGCGGTGGACCACGACGACGAGCAGCGCGCCGATCACCGCGTTCGCGACCGTCGCCGCGTGCGGCCCGGCGCCGAACAGCCGGTAGACGAGCGCGAGGAACCCGCTGTAGCCGACCGGATAATGGCACCACGGGTGCCATACCGCCTGGCCCCCGACGATGAGATCGTCCGAGTAGCCGAGCCCGGCGGCGATGCGGCGCGCGCCGAAATCGTAGTAATGGCCGTCCCACACCGGCTCGCGCGCCCACGCGATCGCCACGTAGAGCCGCGGCAGCAGCGCGAGCGCGAACGCGAGCGCCGAGAACGCGCGATCCCCGCCGGCGCGCTCTGACATGCCGCGCCCGCCGCGCCCGCCGCGCCCGCCGCGCCCGTCGCGCCCGCCTCCGATCCGCGCCGCCCCGTCGCTTTCGCGCGACGCCTCAGCCATGCGGCTTGGCGCGCGAGCCCGCAGAGATCTCGCGCAGGCGACGCATGTAGGTCTTCGCCACCTGCGCCGGATCGAGCCGCAGGTACTTGGCAATTTCCTGAACGAATCCCTGTACGTAGACGGTCGCGGGCAGGTCGCTTATCGCCTCATTCTCGATCGCCTGGAGGTGCGCCAGCGAGATCTTGGTCCGCTGCGAGATGTCGGTGAGCTCGACGCCCTGCGACTCGCGCACCTTGCGGAGCAGCGCGCCGCTGAACTGCGTCTCGGCGTTGATCTCGCGCGCGAGCTCGGCCTGGAGCATGGCCAGCTCGGCCGCGGCGGCGGCGTTCTCGGCGCGCACCGGGCCGAGCTGCGTGCGCGGATCGTCCGGGTAGGTCGAGAGATCGTACGCGCGGCGGCGCACCGGATCGAGGAGGGTGTCGTGCGCCTCCTCGATGCGCGCCTGCTCCTTCTGGAGCACCGCGGGGCTCAGCACGCTGACCACGGGCAGGCTCCCCTCCCGGTAGGTGTCGCGCTGGCGCTTGTAGGCGCGCCGGATCTCGTCGTCGGCGGCCGTCCGCGCGAGGCCGAGCGCCTCGTAGAGCGTCGGCGGCGCGGCGCTCTTCGATGCGGCGGCGAGGGCGCGGGCGTGCGCCTCGGCCGGGCGGGAGTCGCGCGCGGCGAGCAGCGCGAGGATGCGCCGGGCCACGCGCTCGAGGTTGCGCGCGCTCTTCGACGTCGGGCTGTCGATGAGGAGCGGCTGGCGCCGGCGCGCGGTCAGCCACACCGCGTCGTCGTGCTCGATGTGGCCGAGGTAGTCGAGGGAGATGCCGAGGAAGCGCTCCGAGACGGCGCTCATCGCGGGGCCGAGCTCCAGGTCCGAGCGGTGCCGGGTCTGGCTGACAACGAGGTGCGGCTTCACCCGCGGCAGCTGCGCGGCCGCGAGCGACGCGACCCCCTCGTCGAACCGCTTCACCTCCATGATGAAGTCGCGCGGCGTCGCGAGCGCCGGGAGCGACGCGGCCACCTTCTCCACGAGCCGGATCTTGAAGCGCTCCTTCATGAGCGCCCGTCGCAAGGTGCGCTGGTAGAGCGCGCGGCAGAAGCGGTAGGAGTGCTCGACCGCGAGCGGCTCGGGCGTGGTGGCGCAGATGCCGACGTCGGCGTGCAGGAAGAGGTCGAGCGTCGACGAGCCGGTCGCCGCGCCGAGGCTGACGATCACGTAGTCGACGTCGAGCTCCTGGATCATCTTCATCCAGTAGGCGGCGCGGCTCGGCCGGAGCGGCGTGGCCGTCATCGGGTCGTACGCGGTCGGGACGAGCCGGAGCCCGGGCACCGTGGTCGCGATCGGCTCGGCCTTGCCCTCCTCGATGTCCTCGCGCGTGACGAGCGGCGGCGCCTCGATCCCGAGCGCGGCGTGCAGCCCCGGGCTGTAAGCGTCGGTGTCGATGATGATCACGTCGCGCCCGAGCTGCGCGAAGTACACCCCGAGGTTGACCGCGAGCGTCGCCTTGCCGACGCCCCCGCGGCCGCCCCCCACGGCGATCACGCGGCGGGATCGCGAGCTGGAGAACGAGGTGATCTCGCCCGGCAGGGGGAGATCGTCGTCCGCCGAGCCGGGAGGGAGGGTCGAATAGCGCGGCGGAGGGTAGGACTCACCGGAGCTGGACAAGGTTCCTCTTCGTGCGGCGCGCGGTCGCGCGGGCGGGGTGGTGCGGCGGCGAGCGGATGCGAGCGGCTCGCGGCGCGAGTCCCCCTCCTAGCACGCGCCGCGCGCGGCCATGAGCACCGCCGTCGCCGGGGCTCCGCGCCGGTCTGCCGCCCCGCCTGCCGCGGCTCCCGCCGCGCGAGCCGCCTCGACGCGCCCAGGCCGCTGGGCTAGTCGCTCCCCGTGGCTACCGTCCGACCTTTCCGCGCTTACCGACCCCCCCAGGCCCAGGCGGCTCGCGTCGCGAGCCCGCCGTACGACGTCATCTCCACCGCCGAGGCGCGCGTCCTCGCGGCGGGAGGCCTGCACAGCTTCCTCCGCGTCTCCCGCCCCGAGATCGACCTGCCCGAGGGGACGGACGAGCACGACGACGCCGTCTACGCCCGCGGCGCGCAGAACCTCGCCGATCTCATCGCGGGCGGCGACCTCGCGCAGGACCCGGATCCGCACCTCTACCTCTACGCCCAGAGGATGGGTGATCACCGGCAGATCGGCGTCGTCGGCTGCGCCGCGGTCGCCGAGTACGAGCAGGACGTCATCAAGAAGCACGAGAAGACGCGCCCCGACAAGGAGGACGACCGCACCCGCCACATCGAGGAGCTCGGCGCCCACGACGAGCCGGTGTTCCTCACGTACCGCGCCGACGCGGGCATCGATCGCGCCGTCGCGGAGGCCTTGCAGTCGCCGCCCATCTACGATTTCACGACCGCCGACGGCGTCGAGCACAAGCTCTGGGTCCTCGGCCGCGCGGCGACCGCCGACCTCGAGGAGCGCTTCCAGGCGATCCCGACGCTCTACGTCGCCGATGGCCACCACCGCAGCGCCGCGGCGGCGCGCGTCCACAGGAAGCTGCGCGGCGACGGCGGCGAGCACGACGTCTTCCTGGCCGTGGTCTTCCCGCACGACCAGATGAACATCATGCCGTACAACCGCGTCGTGCGGGACCTCGCCGGCCGCAGCGTGGAGGCGCTGCTCGCGGCCCTCGGCGAGCGGCTCGACCTCGCGCCGGCGAGGGACGGCGCGGCCGCGACCCCGGCCGAGCCGCGGACCTTCGGGCTCTACCTTAGCGGCCGCTGGTACACCGCCAGGGTCCGCCCGGGGTCGTTCGACGCGAACGACCCGGTGGCCTCGCTCGACTGCTCCATCTGCCAGGACCAGATCCTCGGCCCGATCTTCGGCGTCAGCGACCCCCGCCGGGACAAACACGTCGATTTCGTCGGCGGCATCCGCGGCGTCGCCGAGCTCGAGCGACGCGTCGACTCGGGCGCCTTCACGATGGCGATCCACCTCTATCCCACGCAGATCGACGAGCTCTTCGCGGTGAGCGACGCAGGGCTGCTCATGCCGCCGAAGAGCACGTGGTTCGAGCCGAAGCTCCGCAGCGGGCTCTTCATTCATACGTTCTGACGGGCGCGCCGCGCCGGGGGTAGACTGCGCCCCATGGCGGACATCAAGCGTGTATCCCCCCAGCAGGCCAAGAAGCTCATCGACGAGGAGGGGTATCTCTACCTCGACGTCCGGAGCGAGCCCGAATATGCGGCCGGGCACCCGAGCGGCGCGCACAACGTGCCGCTCATGCACGCCGGCGCCGGCGGCATGAAGCAGAACCCCGACTTCCTCGATGTGGTCCGCGCCCTCTATCCCACGGACGCGAAGCTCATCGTGGGCTGCAAGTCCGGACAGCGCTCGATGCGCGCGGCCGAGGCCATGGTGTCGGCCGGCTACACGGCCGTCATCGAGCAACGCGCCGGCTTCGAGGGGCCGCGCGACGCGTTCGGCGCGATCACCGAGCCGGGGTGGGGGCCGGCCGGGCTGCCCGTCGAGACGGCCACGCCCGGCGGCTCCTACGCCGAGCTCCGCAAGAGCGCTGGCAGGTAATACGTCCGGCGCGCACGGCTCGCGGCGCGGCGCCGAGCACGTCGTCGCGGCGTCGATCGCGTTGCCGGAGGCCGCTCGCTCCGCTAGGAATCCGCGTGCTCCACGGTGCGCGCGTCGCAGTGGTCATCCCCGCGCGGGACGAGGCGCGATGGATCTCCGAGGCGGCGGCGTCGGTCCCCGCCTTCGTCGACCACGTGATCGTCGTGGACGATGCCAGTCGAGACGGCACGGCCGAGGTGGCGCGCGCGCTCGGGGACGAGCGCCTCGAGGTGCTCGTCCACCCGGAGTGCCGCGGCGTCGGCGCGGCGATCGTCGCTGGCTACCGGCGCGCTCGCGCCCTCGGCGCCTCCGCCGTCGCGGTCATGGCCGGCGACGGGCAGATGGATCCGCGCGATCTCCCGCGCGTCGTCGCCCCGATCGCCTCGGGCGAAGCCGATTACGTGAAGGGCGATCGGCTGCGCCACCCCGACGTGTGGCGCGTCATGCCTCTCCAGCGGCTCGCCGCGACGGCGGCGCTCGCCGCGCTCACCCGCCGTGCGGCGGGGCTCGACGCCCTCTCCGACAGCCAGTGCGGGTACACCGCCATCTCCGCCCGCGCGCTCGACGCGCTCGACCTCGACGGCCTCTGGCCCCGCTACGGCTATCCGAACGACTTGCTCGCCGCCCTCGCGGCGCGCCGGCTCCGCGTCTGCGAGGTCAGCGTGCGTCCCGTCTACCGCGGTGAGGCGAGCGGCCTGCGCGCGCGCCACGTGCTCACCATCCTTTTCCTGATCGCCAGGAATGCCATAAGGCAGTCCCTGAGCTGATCAGGAAAATCGCAGAACGCCCGCGCGCGGACGGAACGTGTGAGTGGGAGTCGATCGAATCGACACGAGCCGCTGCTCAAAACGGTCGACAACTCGCTCATTGGTTTTCATAGCAAAGCTGCCTGGCGACCTGACTCATCAACTTGGCGCGGAGGGGCTCAGGGCGCGAACCCCGCAGCCATGCTTCAACAAGGGGGGTGACGGACGTGGCCATCAGCCGAGCTGCCTGGGCTAGAATCTGGAATCCGGGGAGGTCGCGGACTCTGTCGTTCACGCCCCGGGTCGTGGCCTATGCATTCGGCATCGAGCTGCCGTACAGCCTGCTTGTCCCGGTCGCTCACCTGCGCCTCCTCGGCGTCGTGGACTCGGCGGTCCAGGCGCGGCTGCTCGGGCTGATCGGGCTCATGTACCTCGTCAAGACGGGGGGGCTCATCGCGCTGCTCGTCCACATGCTGCGCCCGATCGAGCGCCTGCGGCAGTACGCCGTGGCCCATCGCCTCCAGAGCGGCGCGGGCGTCGAGGACACGAGCAGCGGCGGCGCGGCGCCCCCGGAGGAGGTCGTCCTCGCCGCGGCGAACGCCGCCTACGACACCCCGCTCGCGTTCGCGACGGTCTGGGCCGTGTCGTGGGGGCTCCTGTACCTGCCGGTCACGATGGCGCTCTACTTCATCGCGCCGGACCAGAGCCCCCTCGGCGTCCAGCGCGGCGTCGCGCTGGCCCTGTTCGCGCTGGCCCTGTTCGCGGCCGCGCTGCCGCTCGCCTACAGCATCCTCGGCCGCCTGCTCGCCCCCGCCGCCGGCGTGATCTCGCTCATCGCGCGCGAGCGCGGCCTCTCCATGCCCGGCAAGGGCTACTCGCTCGCCGTCCGCCTCGTGATCCTCGGCGCCTGCCTCGCCATCGCGCCGACGAGCTGGATGGCGGCCATGGTGCTCGGCGAGACGGCGGGGCCGGCCAAGCCCGGCCTGAAGCTCACCCTGGCGATCTTCTCGATGGTCGCTGTCACCTGGGCGCCCGTCTGCGCGGGCTTCCTTGCCGGCGCCCTCGCGGGCCCGCTCCAGCAGGTCGCCGCGGTCATCCAGAAGATCGTCCAGCGCGGCGAGGTCGACCGGCTGGAGCGGATCCCGGTCTATTTCAAGGACGAGATCGGCGCGCTGGCGGGCGGCGTCAACGCGATGGTCGATCGCCTGGAGGAGTCGTCCCGGCGCACGCGGAGCTACCTGGCGGAGCGCGAGCGCCTGCTGCAGGACGCGGCGCAGCGCGCGGCGCAGCTCGGGGCCGTGCTGGACAACCTCGTCGAGGGGGTGTTCGCGTGCGACCGCCAGGGCCGGCTGACGATGATCAACGCCTCGGGGCTCAGGCTGCTCGGCCTCTCGGACCGCTCGGAGCAGGCCGGCCGGATGGTCGAGGAGGTGATGGACCTCGGCCGGATGCGCCACAGCGACGGCCGCGCCTTCACGCGCGACGAGCTGCCCATGGTGCGGGCGCTCGCCGGCGAGACCATCGTGCAGGAAGAGCAGGTGCTCGCGGACGGCCGCGCGGGCCGCGACGTCTTCCTGCGGACCAGCGCGGCGCCGATCCGCAGCGAGGGCGGGGCGGTCCTCGGCGCGGTCGCGGTCGCCCGCGACGTGACGGAGCTCATGGAGCTCGATCTCGTCAAGGATCAGTTCATCCGGGTCGGCGCGCACGAGCTCAAGACGCCGGTCGCGATCATGAAGGGATACGCGCTCGCGCTCCTGCGCAACTCGAACGATCTGCCGGCGCCGCGCCGCAAGATGCTGGAGGCCATCGACCGCGGCGCGGACAGGATCAACCGCATCGTCGACGATCTCCTGGCCATCTCGCAGGTCACGCTCGACGTGCTCCAGGTCTCCGAGGAGGACGTCGATCTGAAGGAGCTCGCGCAGGAGTCGGTCGATCGCGTCGCGAAGTCGGCGAGCCGCCACCGGGTGCGGCTGTCGCTCGACGCCGAGCGGCCGCCCGTCGTGCGCGCCGATCCGGAGCGGCTGCGCCAGGTGCTCGCGAGCCTCCTCGACAACGCGGTGAAGTACTCGCCCGAAGGCGGCGACGTCGACGTGCGTGTCGCCGTCGCCGAGCGCGCGCCGGCGTCGTCGCCGCCGTCCTCCTGCGACGCCGCGCTCTTCTCGCAGCGGCACGGCGCGGCGCCGCGCTTCGAGGCGGTCGTGTCCGTGAGCGACCAGGGCGTCGGCATCCCCGCCCACAGGCAGGAGCGGATCTTCGAGCGCTTCTTCCGCGCGCACACGGACACGCGACACGACTACGGCGGCATGGGAATAGGGCTGTTCCTTGCGAAGGACATGATCACCCGCCACGGCGGTCGCATCTGGTTCGAGAGCGAGGAGGACAGCGGCAGCACGTTTTATTTCACCCTTCCACTCAGCAGCGAGGCCCCCGCGGCCGATCGACGATGAGCGACAGACACGCAAAGACGGTGCTCCTCGTGGAGGACGACGCGGATCTCGTGGCGCTCGTCTCCCTCGTGCTCCAGGAGGACGGCTACCGGGTCAAGATCGCGTGCAACGGTCGCGAGGCGCTGGCCAAGCTGGAGCACGACCTGCCGGATCTCATCCTGCTCGACATGAAGATGCCGGTGATGAACGGCCCGGAGTTCGCGCGCGAGCTCGAGGTCCGCCACGGGCGTCAGGCGCCCATCGTCGTGCTCACCGCCGCCGCGGATGCGCACCGGCGGGCGGCCGAGGTCGGCGCGGACGCGTGGCTCGGCAAGCCGTTCGAGCCGGACGCGCTTCTCTCGACGGTGAGGCGTTACACCGGGTGAGCGCGGAGGAGCTGCCGCCGCTCGGCGAGGTCGCGCCGCACCTCGGCCCAGTACCGCGCGGGGAACCGGCGGTGATCGAAGCCGGTCGCGCGGAACACCCGTGTGATGCGGGCATAACGGCGCAGGCTCCACTCCCTCATGATCTGGAGCGAGGGGTGGAGGCCGCGCGCCTCGATGAACGGCGCCGCCCGCGCGTAGAGCGCTGGCATGACCTCCTCGAGCCAGTACCGCATCAGGGCCTGGTATCCGGGCGTGTCGACGCACCGTCCGGAGATCACCTGAGCGCGCGCGACCCCATGGCGCGCGAGCTCCTCCTCGGGCAGGTAGCAGATGCCGCGATCGGCGTCCTCCTGCATGTCCCTCAGGTTGTTGAAGAACTGATCGAGCCGACCGAACTCCCCGGCAGCGTCCCAGTGCTCCTTCGTCAGGAACGGAACCAGCTGAAAGATATGGCCTGACAGCCGCACCAGCATCGTGTCGTGCTCCTTCAGGGTGCGGATGAGCAGGCTGGGCGCGTGGTAGTCGGCGAGGGCGAGCAAGTAGGCGTCCCAGGCGGCGAGCGAGCGCGGTTGCATCTCGTCCAGGTCGGGACGATCGAGCGCGGGGCGGCGGAGCCACAGCGCGTGGATGGCCGAGAGCTCGCGCGCGAAGGGGCAGCACGGATCGACGAAGCCGCAGGAACGGACGCGCCTCCACGCCACCATGAAGCGGCTGAATCGCCGCGCGTGGGGCTCGATGCGCTCGTTCTCGGCGAGGCGATCGACGATCCGGATCCAGCGGATGCGATCGAGCCACGCCCGCTTCACGTCAGGCGCGAGGCCGAGCACCCACGCGGCGTTGTCCTCGTCTTTCAACGCGTCGTCCGACAGGGCGCGATAGTGCGATGAGCCGACGATCGCCGAGATCGGCTGGTAGGGAGTCCGCTCCGATGCCGGTGCGGCAGCGGGCAGGTAGGGCGGTCGAGAGGAGATGTGTTGAGTAGGTTTCACGATGTCGAGTGCCGCACGTTGAACGTGCTTGTCGCCGGTGTGTCGCCCTGGCTTCGCGCGCGGTCACTGGCGATTATGGACGTGGCTCACCCTGTTTGCTTGGGGCGCCTGCGCCGGTGATGGATGGTGGCTCTCTACCGTGTAGAACTTTCCGATCCTCCGAGAGATGCGCGGTGACGCCTGTTCGCCTTCCTTTATGAGGCCTTATCGTCCCTCAGTCGACGCGGAAATTCGTCGTCCAGGGCACGGGCGCCGGAGATAATGCATGGATTCCCTGTGTGTTTTGCCGGTGTGTTGGGAACATGCCGTCAATGATCGTCGGTGTATACCCTGGGTCGGTACATTGTCCAACGGATAACGTCAGTGATGGCCTGACGCCTCGGGCCTCTCTCGCTCCGTCTCGGCGGTAGGTCACGTGTTCTAGGCACATGGATTATTCCGGAGTTCCTGGCGGATGGCCTCTGTGCCCCACGTGAGGGCGGGTGAGCGCCGGGGGGCGAGCCTCTCTCTCCGCTGCTCGGTCTGCCTCGGTGAGCGGCGCGGCGGGAACGCTCCGACTCGCGATCGGACGCGATGCTAGACGCGCTCGTGAGAGGGGCGATTCAGCGGTTGTCATCGCGCCGTGCGTGCTGCGGTGAACGGCCCCGAACTGTGGTTGTGACCACGATCCAAAGCGGTCATCCGCGCCCGGCGCGCCCGGGTCGCGTCCGCTCCAGACAGAGGAGATCGAGCCGCGCCCCCGCGCGTTCATCGTGTTCACACCTGCGATCGAGGACCTCAGGTTCGAAAGACGTCAGGAGCGTCCTTAAGGTCGACTCCATGAATCGAGCAAGGTCGGGCCCTGGCCCGTATCCTGCTAAGTGCTAAAGCCGAGGGGCAGAGCGCCCGTGACGGCTTCCCTCCCGCCGTCGAATGGGCGCTCTTTTTTGTGCTCTTCGTCCGGGACGCGAGGTCCTAGCGCTCGCGCAGCCGGGCCACCCGGTCGCGCCAGTGCTGGAGATCGAGCGCGGAGAAGACCGCGGCGGCGCGCGCGATCTGGCGCTCGCGCTCCGGATCGCGGCGCGGGAGGTGCCGCGCGAGCTCGAAGCGGGCGCGCGCCTCCTCGACGGGCAGGCCGCGCTGCAAGGCGTCGTCGATCGCCGCGGCCCAGAGCCGCCTCGCGCGCGCGTGGCCGCCGGCGAGCCACGCGGCGAGGCCGCGCAGGCGGAGCGAGGTCGAGCGGCCGAGGGGGAAGATGCGCGCGTACCGGCCGAGCGCGCGGCATGCCTCCGCAGCGAGGTGGGAGAGCTCGCGCCGCTCCGCCGAGCCAGGGGCGTCCTCGAGCAGCGCGAGCAGCACCTCGCACGTCGCCGCATACCCGTACAGGCAGTGGTAGCCCGCCGGCTGTCCCTCGCGGAGCATGGGGAGCGTCCGCTCGGCGGCCGCGCGCGCCTCGCCCCGCGCGCCGCGGAGCAGGTGCCCCAGCGCGACCTGGCCGTGCGTGATCTGCTGCGTGCGATCGCCGAGCCGCTGCACCTCGGCCGAAAGCGCGTCGAAGATGGCGATCGCGCCCTCGCCGTCGCCGAGCAGCAGCCGGCACTGCGCGCGGCCGCTCTCCGCCCAGATGTGGCCCTGCGCGTTGTCGCTCTCGCGCGACGCGATCACCAGCGCGCCGTACAGGTCGAGCGCCTCCCTCCAGCGGCCCTCGGAGTACGCCGCGCCGGCGAGCAGCGTGATGCACTCCTCCTTGCGGCGGCGGTCGTGCAGCGCCTCGGCCAGCCGCTCGGCCTGGGTGAGCAGCGCCCGCGCGTCGCGGCACCGGCCCTCGCCGAGCGCCGTCAGCCCGCGCAGGCACGAGACGAACGCGACGCCTTGCGGGTCGTCGAGCGCCGCGGCGACCGCCGTCGCGCGCGCGGCGTACGCGTCGACGACGGCCGTCCACGGGACGTACCCGAACGCGACGCTCAGGGTCGCGTACCCGCGCGCGAGCGCGAGCGACGGGCCGAGCCGCGCCGCGGCGTTGGTCGCCGCCAGCGCGGCCAGGAAGGCGAGCGTCGGCTCGTTGCGGAACAGGTAGGTCTCCGACAGCTTCTCCGCCGCGAGCGACGCCTCGGCGAGGCGCTCGCGCGCGGCCGCGTCGCGCGCGACCGGGGCCGGCAGGCCGGCGACGTGCGCGAGCTGCAGGCCGAGCTGCTTCAGCGAGGCCATCGCCGGGCGCAGCCGCGCCCCGAGGCCCGCGCGGCCGCTCGCCGCGCGCTCCCCCGCGCGGAGCCACGCGGCCTCGTCCCGGGAGAGCAGCTCCAGCGCCGCCGCGCAGTGCCGCTCCGCGCCGAGCAGATCGCCGAGGTTGTAGTGGGCCTGGCCGAGCCGCCGCTCCCAGCGCGCGCGCCGGATCGGCGGCGCGCGCTCCTCCGGCGGGTGCGCGCCGTCGAGGTCGAGCGCCCTCTTGTAAAAATCCACCGCGTCGCCGGAGGCGCCCGTCGCGAGGGCCTGGGCGCCCGCCTTGTCGAGGTACTCCAGCGTCTCCTGGACGGCGCCCGCGATTCCATAGTGGTGGGCGAGGAGCGGGTACGACAGCGCGAGGCCCGGCGCGTCGCGGTGGAGCCCCTCGATCGCGCGTGCGGCGGCGGCGTGCAGGGCCCGCCGCTCCGGCTCGGGGATGCCCGCGTAGACGATCTCCCGCAGCTTGTCGTGCACGAAGCCGAGCCGCCCCGGCTCCGTCTCCTCGAGCACGTGACGGCGGGCGAGCTCCGCGAGCGCGTCCATGGCGTCGACCTCGGCGAGGCCCGCGGCGCCGAGCAGCAGGCGCTCCTCGAGCTCGCGGCCCAGCACCGAGGCGAGCCGCGCGAGCGCGAGCGCCTCGTGGCTCAGCCCCGACAGCCGGCGCGCCACGAGCTCGCGCAGCGAGCCCGGCAGCGGCAGCGGCGCGGGCGGCTGGCTCCCGCGCGCGGCGCGGGCGAGCCGCTCCGCGGCGGCGCCCTCGGCGCCCGCGCGGATCCGCCACGCGTAGGCCTCGTCCCGGTAGATCACCCGCTCCTGGATCGCGGCCCGGAGGTACTCGGCGATGAAGAACGGGTTCCCCTCCGACTGCTCGAAGAGGTACTGCACGAACGCCTCCGGCGGCTCGTCCAGGGCGAGCATGTCGCGCACCATCCGCCCGACCGAGCCGCGGTCGAGCCGCCCGAGCTCGAGCCGCGAGGCCCAGGGGGCGCCGAGGAGCGAGGAGAGCGCGGGCGACGTCTCCTCGGTCCGGTACGCGCACAGGAGGACGACGGGATGGGCCGCGAAGTAGTCGGCGTCGAGGTGATCGAGGACGGCGCGCGAGTTCTCGTCGGCCCACTGGAGGTCGTCGAGCACGAGCAGGACGGGCCGCGTCGCGGCGAAGGCGGCGAGCGTGTCGGCGAGCGCGGTCCGCAGCCGGTAGCGGGCCGCGTCCGGCGGCAGCTCGGGCGGCTCGGGGTAGCGGTCGTGGCCGTGGAGCTGGGCGAGCGACGGCTCGTGCGGCGCGAGGACCCTGCCGCGCGGGCCGAGCAGCGCGTCGTAGCCCGCGGGGCCGAGCTCGTTGCACCGGTCGGCCACCGCGAGCAGCAGCGGGCGGAACGGGTGCAGCGGCGCGGCCTTGACCGCGCCCTCGCGCTCGACCTCGGCGGACACGGCCGCGCACGCGCCCGTGACCACGGCCATGCGGTTGAGCGCCGCCTGGTGCGCCGCCTCGACGGCGAGGCGCGTCTTGCCCACGCCGCTCTCGCCGCCGACGACGACGAGGCTGCCCTGGCGCCGCTCGTGGGCGCGCTCGAGCGCCGCGGTGATCTGCTGCAGCGCCTCCCCGCGCCCGGCGAGGCGCGGCCGGTACAGGTACGGCTGCGCGTTCGGCACGCGCACGCGCGCGCGCGCCGCGCCGCTCCAGTCGCCCGGCGGCGTGTCGGCCGCGCCGAGCTCGGCGAGGGCGGTCGCGACCTCGTCGGCGTAGCCGAGCCGGTCCTCGGGGCGCTTCTTCAGGAGCCGCGCGATGAGGGCGTCGAGCGCGGGAGGCACGTCGGCGACGAGCTCGGAGGCCGGGAGCGGCTCGGCGTAGAGGTGCATGGACAGCACGACGGAGCTCGAGTCGCCGAGGAACGGGACGGCCCCGGTCACGGCCTCGTAGATCATGCAGCCGAGCGCGTAGAGGTCCGCGCGCGCGTCGACGAGGTCGCCGCGGATCTGCTCGGGGGACATGTAGTCGGGGCTGCCCATCAGCCTGCCGCCCGCCTGGAGCACGTCGCGCCCGGTGTGCCCCTCGAACTGGAAAGCGAGGCCGAAGTCGAAGAGCACCGGCGTGCCGTCCGGGCGGATGAACACGTTGTCCGGCTTGAGATCGCGGTGGACGAGGCCCCGGCCGTGGACGTACGCGAGCGGCCGGCAGATCGCGCGGAGGAGCGTCAGCGCCTGGCGGAGCGCGCCGCCCGCCGCGCGGTGGAACGGGCGCGGCGCGAACGGCTGGTACGAGCGCGGGATGATCGAGGCGGGCGCGATCTCCGCCGTCGCGGTGCTGGCCTGCGCGTTCATGGCCGTGGAGACGCTCACGGTCGGCTCGCTGCTCACGCTCCCGCGGGCGCGCCAGCGCTCCTGGTTGTGATCGCGCAGCGTGCGCCCCTCGATGAGCTCCATCGCGTACCACGGGAGCCCGCCCTGGACCCCCTCGTCGAGCACCCGCACGACGCCCGGGTGCTCGACGCCCCGGAGCGCGTGGATCTCGCGGCGGATGCTGGAGACGAGGCTCTCGTCGCCCACGCAGACGGTCTTCAGCGCCGCGAGCGCGCCCGTGACGCTGTGCTGAGCGCGGTAGACGACCCCCATCCCACCGCGGCCGAGCGGCGCGAGCACCCGCCACGGCCCGATGGACACCGGGACATCCGGAGGGTGCCTGGCCTGCCCCGAGCTCGGCGTCGTGATCATCGAGGGACCGGCGCACCCTTGGCCCGGGCCTGGATTCGCCCCAGGTGGTAGGTCAAAAGCGGCTTCCCGACATCCACGCTGGAGCTGAGTACATCCACCCGACGGCGCGCGATGATGTCACGGCGCGGCCGACCGTACAACAGGTCTGTGTGGAGGCCAGCTCCTCGCACGAACGCCGCGCGGCGGGGCTGCCGCACCGACAGGCGACTACACATGAGGCGGCGGAGCGTGGCTATCGAGGCTCGCGCCGGGGCGGAGGCGCGGCGCGCCTCGCGCCGCCGTCGCGCCGCGCGTGCACGGAGGGAGCGCCGGCGCGCGGCCGCCCTCCGGACGTCAGCGCCGCGCGAGACACGGTGAACCCGGGACTCCGCGGAGGCGCGCTCTGCCGCCGCGGTCGTCGCCGCATGTCGAGGCGCGATGTCGAGGCGAGCCCCGCGGCGCGGCGCTCGGGCGGGGATGTCTCGGTCTGTCGCGGCGAGCGGACCGCCGGGGATCGCCTGCTTTCCCCGCTTGGTGGATTCGACATCTCCGATGTCGTTGTCCCGTTTCATCGAGCTTCTATCGTGCCGTGCGATCCCATCGTGCACAGCTGAGCTCGCGGTACACGGTTTGCTCCCGGTGCGCTCACGGCCCGCGCTGGCGGCCGCACTTAGAAAGGGAACCAACGAATGAAGCATTCGACTCATCTCGGGGCCTTGTTGACCGTCCTGTTGCTCGCTGCGTGCGGCGGCGAAGGTGCAGATTCCGCCCCGACGGACAGCGCCGTGAGCTCCAAGCAGCTCAGGGATCTGACGGCCGATGACGTCCAGTCCGCCTGCGATTCGCTCGCGGCGAGGGTGAAGCTCTCCAAGGAAGATGCCTGTGAGTACCTGGGCCTCGTCGCGTCTCCCGCCGTCGGGCAGCCGTGCGGCACGGTGAAGGACGAGTGCCTCTCCACGGCCGACGAGGCGGCCGCGGATCTGGACGACCACGCGGCGGATTGCATGCCTCCGACCGAGCACCGCGCCGGCTGCTCCGCCACGGTGGCCGAGTACGAGGTCTGCTTGCTCGCCCAGACGCAGCGGGTCCGGGCGCTCACGTGCGACTCGGAGCTGAGCTCGCTCGAGACGGCTCCTCCGGAGTGTGATGCGGTGGCGCGCAAGTGCCCGCAGATCCTGGACGTGGGCGGAGATCAGGGCGCCGAGAGCCCCTGAACACGGCGCCGGGGCGCGGGCGGCCACCGATCATCGGCGATCGATCATCGATCATCGCGCTCAACGTGGACGCACGGCTCGCTGCCTGAACGAATCGCCGGTAGGCACGACACGGCCGCTTGGCGGCCGTGAGTGCCATTGTCCTACCTCTGTTTCCCTGGATCTTTTGATTCCTACCGATATTCGTGCTCGTCCGCGCCTTTCAGGGCATCTCGGCGTATGATGGGCTCCGCAGCCGGCGCGCCCGGGGAGGTTCAACCCTCGGCGTCTCGGCTCAAGCGAAGTCGCGGCTCGCGCCGAGGGTTCGCTGGCACAGAGGAGGATTTCATGAAGATCACCAAGGTTTCCGGAGTGCTCGCCCTGCTGCTGATCGCCGCCGCGGCTGCTTGCGGCAAGGGCGAGCAGCCGGCCGAGGCGAACGCGACGGTCGAGGTGACCGCCACCGCCGAGTCGGCGATCGGCGAAGGCGCCTACGTCGAGGAGCACGAGAGCGGCAAGGCCGCCTTCAACGTCGCTGCCGACGGGAACGTCAAGGCCGCGGTCACGGGTCCGGACGGCAAGCCGATCCGAGAGGACGTCAGCGGCACGCTGGTGTGGAAGGACGCTTCCGGGGAGAAGACCGTGCCGCTCACGCTCGACGCGAAGACCGGCCTCCTGGTCGCCGCCGGCCCCAAGCTCGAGGCGGATCTCACCGAGATCGGCTACACGCTCAGCGTCGCCGGCAAGCCGTGGAACGGGACGCTGCACGTGCCCGCCGGCGGCACCGCCGAGCTCTTCGCCAACGCCAAGGCGTCGGCCGAGCTCGGGCTGCCCGAGGGCAAGCTCGGCCCCCACGGCGGGCGCATCGAGATCGTGGGCGACGACCGCCTCGAGCTCCTGGTCGACGAGGTGACCGGCGAGGTCCGCGTCTATGTGCTCGACGCCGATCTGAAGCCCATCGACATCGGCGAGCGCAAGATCACGCTCGGCGTGGTGGCCGAGGCGCCGCAGGTGGTCGTCCTCGCTCCGGCGGTCGCGACCGCGGACGTGGACGCGACCGCGGCGGCGGGGGTGGCGGCGGGGGCGTACCTGACCGGCAAGCTCGCGCTCGCCGCCGATCCGCTGAAGCTGACCATCGCGGTGCGGAACGCGGGTCGCTCGGCGGTGGCCCTGTGCGGCTACCGGGCCGGGGCGGCGTTCGCCGTTCACGCGCGCGCCCCGCGCGTGAAGGTGCGCGTGAAGACCGATTGGGACGCGCACGTGCACGCGCTCGCGAAAGCCGACCTGAAGGCGAAGGCCGACATCGACCCGAAGGTCCACGTCCACGCGGGGGCGGGCGCCGCTGCGAGGGCCAACGCGAAGGCCAACGTGAACGTCAAGGCGCCGAGCGTCCGCGTGACGCCGCCGAGCGTGAACGTGCAGATCAAGGCGCCGAAGATCTCGATCCCCAAGCCGACCTTCAAGGCGTCGGCGTCGGCCCGCGCGAGCGCGGGCGCCAAGATCGGGCATTGATGCATTGATGCGGCGCGCGGCGGTGACGGGCGCGCCTGTCACCGCCGCAATCCACGAAGCCGCGGCGCCGGCTCGCGACGCGCGCTCACCCGGGGAGCGCGCGATAATCGATCTTCCCCGTCGAGGTCCGCGGTAGCTCGTCCATCGCGACGATCGTGTCCGGGACCATGTACGGGGGCAGCCGCTCCGCCAGGTACAGCCTGAGCGAGCGATCGTCCGCGTCCCCTGCGAGGGCGACGAAGCCGCGCAGCGCCTTGCCGAGGCGCGCGTCCTCCACGGCGATCACCGCGGCCTGGCGCACGGCGGGGTGCGACGCCAGCGCGGCCTCGACCTCGCCCGGCTCGACCCGATACCCCCGGATCTTCACCATCCGGTCGATGCGGCCCCGGAAGTAGAAGAGCCCGTCGGCCTTCCGCTCCACCCGGTCGCGGGTCCGGTACGGGCCGCCGTCCACGGTCGTCGGCCCCGAGACCACGAGCTCGCCCGTCCCGGGGCCCTCGATGACCTGGCCGCCCTCGCCGCCCGCGTCCAGCGCGCGCAGCGCGCAGTCGGCGTAGGGGCACGCGACGCCGATCGGGACCTCGCTCGCCCCGTCGAGCGCCGCGCGGTCGACCCGGTGGAACGTGCAGACGTTCGTCTCGGTCGGGCCGTAGAGGTTGTAGAGCGCCGCGCCGGGCGCCCGCGCCGCCAGGGCCGCGAGCTCGCGCGGCGGGAAGACCTCGCCGGCGAAGAGGATGGCGCGCACGGGCGAGAGCGCTGAAGCCGGCGCGCCCGCGTCCGCCGCGGGGAGCGCCGCGACGAGCTTCATGAACATCGACGGCACGCCGTAGATGACCGTCGGCGCGAGCGCGCTCACCGCGTCGCGGAGCGCGCGGCCCGAGGCGAGGTCGCGCCGCGCCATCGTCGCGAGCGTCGCGCCCGCGCGGAACGTCGCGAGGTGGTCGAACCAGGCGAGATCGAAGACGAGCTCGGCCACGCGGAGGACCCGATCCGCCGGCGTGAGCCCGACGAGCTCGATGCAGAAGGCCGTGAACGCGTCGAGCCCCGCCCACGTGATGGGGACCGGCTTCGGCTCGCCCGTGCTGCCCGAGGTGTGCAGGATGCACGCGACGTCGTGCGCGCGGTCGTCGCAAGCGCCGCCGTCGCCGCTCGCCCCGTCGTCGCCGCCCGCGTCGGCGCGCGCCGCCCCGCGCAGCGTGCGCCCCTCGGCGTCGAGCTCGACGCGCGGCAGGCCGCCGAGCTCGGCGTCGATGCCGTCCGCGAGGCCCGCGGCTGCGGCGTCGAGCACGAGCGCCCGGCACCCCCGGGCCCGCGCGATCCGCCCGAGCCGCGCCGGCGGCGCGGCCGCGTCGAGCGGGACCGCCACGGCGCCGGCCGTGAGCACCCCGGCGAGCGCCACCGGCTCGTCGTGCGCCCGGCCCAGCGAGAGCAGCGCCACCCGGTCGCCCGGGCGCACGCCCGCCCCGGCGAGCGCCGCGCCCACGGCGGCCGCGCGCGCCGCGAGCTCGGCGTAGGTCACCGCGGCGCCGCGCGACGCGAGCGCGACGGCGTCGCCGCGCGCGGCCAGGTCCCGGGCGCGCAGGCGGAACGTGCCGGCCACCGGCTCCCCGCTAGCCCTGCGCGGCCGCGATGCGGCCGGCGACGAAGCGCGCCATGCTGTCCACGGTCGACACCGCGTCGAGGTCCACCTCCTCGTCCGGGATCTTCACGCCGAAGCGCTGCTCGATGAACACGAGCACCCGCGTCAGCGACATCGAGTCGAAGCCGGACCCGCCCGCAAAGAGATCCTCGTCCAGGGCGAGCGGCGCCTTGCGCAGCAGGATCTCCTTTGCGATATGGTCGTGCAGCGCGCGCCGCACCGTGTCGAGATCGTAGGTCACCGCAATCGTCCCTTTCCAGCCGGAGCCCGGGCGCTCAGCCGATGGCCGGCGTCGCCTTGCGGGCAAGATAGTCGATGAGGTCGATCTTGGACACGACGCCGAGCACCGTCTCCTTGTCGACGACGAGCGCGATCTTCGCGTCGCTCAGGACGCCCTTCAGGAGCTCGACCTTCGTCGCGGGCGTCACGGTCGCATAGTCGCTCTCGACGAGCCCGCCGATGCTCGAGTCGAGCGTGCCGCTCCCCGTCACGAGGTGCCGGAGCAGGTCGATCTCGTGGACCATCCCGCTCAGCTTGCCGTCCTGGGTCACCGGGAGCTGGCTTATCCCGTGCGATTTCATCATGTCGATGACCTCGCGGACCCGGGCGTTCGCGTCGGCGGTGACCACCGCCCCGCTGGGCTTGACGGCGAGCAGGTCGCGCACCGTCCCGAGGCCCTTGTCCTCCTCGAGGAAGCCGTTCTCTCGCATCCAGTCGTCATTGAAGATCTTCGAGATGTACTTGGACGCGCCGTCGGGCAAGAGGACGAGGATGTTCTCCTTCTTCCCGCTCTGCCGCGCATACTTGATCGCGCCGGCCACCGCCGCGCCCCCGGAGCCGCCCACGAAGAGGCCCTCGAGCCGCACGAGGTCCCGCGTCATGAGGAAGCACTCCTTGTCGTCGACCCGGATGATCTCGTCGATGATCTTGAGGTTCATCGTGCTCGGGAAGAAATCCTCTCCGATCCCCTCGACCTTGTAGGCAAACGGCTTCGTGATCCGCTGGGTCTTCACGTAATCGTAATAGAGCGAGCCGACCGGGTCGACGCCGACCATCTTGATCTCCGGCTTCCTCTCCTTGAGGAACTTGCCAATGCCGCTCAGGGTGCCCCCTGTCCCCATGCCGGCGACGAAGACGTCGAGCTCGTCGCCGCACTGCGCCCAGATCTCGGGGCCGGTGGACCGGACGTGGGCCTCGGGGTTCGACGGGTTTTGGTACTGGTTCGCGTAGAAGCAGTTCGGCGTCTCGTCGGCGATGCGCTTGGCCACCTGGTAGTAGCTGCGCGGGTCGTCGGGCTCGACGGCGGTGGGACAGACCACGACGCGGGCGCCATAGGCGCGCAGCGTCGCGATCTTCTCCTGCGACATCTTGTCCGGCATGACGAAGACGCACTTGTATCCCCGGATGGCCGCGACCATGGCGAGCGCGGCGCCCGTGTTGCCGCTGGTCGCCTCGACGATCGTCCCGCCGGGCTTGAGCCCGTTCGCCTCGGCGTCGCGGATCATGTTCAGCGCGACCCGATCCTTGTGGCTGCCGCCCGGGTTCAGGTACTCGCACTTCACATAGATGTCGCTCTCGAGCCCCTCCGCGACCCGGTTCAGCTTGACGATCGGCGTGTCGCCGACGGCCTTCGTGATATCGCTGCGCGCGCCTCGCATCATGGGGAGACCTCTTAGCCGCCGCGCGCCGCAGCGACAAGGGGAGCACGCGAGAGGCAGGCTCGCCGAGGCGCTGGCGAGAGCGCGCGCCAGCCGTGACGGCCGTGGCTGCCGGGCCCGGCCGCCGGTCATCCTTCCTATTCTTCCGGGAGGAACGACAAAGGAAATTGTGTTTACGATGGGGGCCATATCGCCCCTATCCGGCACGTTATCGTCACGGGTTCAAAGGCCCTGACGGTGGCGAGCCAGAGATCTCCGGCGCGAGCCGCCGGGGCGCGGCGCTGACGCGCTGACGCGCTGACGCGCTGACGTCGACGCCACGCGGCGCCGCTGCGCGCGCAGGGGCGAGCGGACCGGCGGGCGATCTCGCGCCGCGCTCCCTGTGGTAGACTGGCGAAATGGCGTCCGAGCCGAAGATCCACCCGAGCGCCGAGACGGCGCTCCTCAAGGTCCGCTCCAAGGAGATCGCGTTCAGCCGCTTCCGCGTGCAGGTGACCGCCGGCCCGGACGCCGGGGCGTCCCAGACGTCGGACGCGACGGAGTTCGTGATCGGCACGGCGCCCGGCAACCAGCTCATCCTCACCGACCGGGCGGTGTCGCGGCACCATTGCGTGATCTCGGTCACCCCGCGGGGGTTCTTTCTCCGCGATCTCGGCAGCAAGAACGGCACGACCCTCTCCGGCTTCCGCGTCGAGGCGGCCTATCTCCTGCCGGGCGCCTTGCTCGGGGTCGGGCAGTCCACGCTCCGCTTCGAGCCGCTGGCCGAGGAGATCCGCGAGCCGCTCGGCGACGAGGAGCGGTACGGCCGGGTGCTCGGGCAGAGCGCCGCGATGCGCCGCATCTTCGGGGCGCTGCCGCGGATCGCCGCGTCGGACTCGACGGTGCTGATCGAGGGCGAGACGGGCACGGGCAAGGGCCTGCTCGCCGAGGCGATCCACGAGAGCAGCCCGCGCGCGGGGGGGCCGTTCGTCGTGATCGACTGCGGATCCATCCCGCCGACGCTCATCGAGGCCGAGCTCTTCGGGCACGCGAAGGGGGCGTTCACGGGCGCGCAGGCGGCGCGCGCGGGCGCCTTCGAGGCGGCGCGGGGCGGCACCGTGCTGCTCGACGAGATGGGCGAGCTCCCGCTCGACATGCAGCCGAAGCTCCTGCGCGTGCTCGAGGAGCGGCAGATCCGGCGCATCGGCACGATCGAGCCGACCAAGCTCGATATCCGGGTCATCGCGACGACCAACCGCGATCTCCGCCAGGAGGTGAACCGCGGAAACTTCCGGTCGGATCTCTACTACCGGCTCAACATCGTCCGCCTCCGCGTCCCCGCGCTGCGCGAGCGCCCCGACGACATCGCGCTGCTCACCGCGCATTTCTACCGGCAGCTCGCGCAGGGGCAGGACCAGAGCCCCCCGGGCGAGCTGCTCGAGGCCTTCATGCGGCAGGACTGGCCGGGCAACGTCCGCGAGCTCCGCGGCGCGGTGGAGCGCGCGGTGCTGATGATCGATCCCGCGCTGTTCCGCGAGGCCGTGATGGGCTCCGAGGGGGCGGACAGCGGCGCTCCGGCGCTCCCGGCGCCCCGGGACGACGAGCTCAGCCTGTCGTTCCGCGAGGCGAAGGAGCGCGCCGTGGCGCGCTGGGAGCGCACGTTCCTCACGGCGCTCGTGCGCGCGAACGGCGGCAACCTCTCGCGCGCGGCCCGCGCTGCGCGGATGGACCGCAGCCACCTGCGCGAGCTCCTCCAGCGGCACGGCGTCTCGGCGACGGAGGCGTGACGGCCGGGCCCGCGGGCCAGCGCCGGAGACGGCCGCGCGCGCGGCTGGTGCGTGGTGAGCGGCCAGGGCGGCGCCGGAGGCGGCCCGCCTGACCTCCGGCGGGCGGCGCCAGGGCGCGCCCTCTCGCTGGTCACTGATTGGCCTTCTGCCGGTCCTCTCCCTTGAGCTCCTTGGCCTTCCCTTCGGCGGCCATCTGCTCGTCGTCGACCAGCTTGCCGACTCGGTTCTTGATCGCGCCGGCGGCCTCCTCGACCGCGCCCTTCGCGCGCTCCTCCGCCTTGGCGTCCTCCTTCTGTACCTTTCCCCGGAGCTCCTTGGCGCGGCCCTCCGCTTCCATCTGCTCGTCGCCGAGCAGCTGGCCGATGCCCTTCTTGATCTTGCCGCCCAGCTCTTCGGCGGCCCCTTCATTGCGATCGCTTGTGTTGCTCATTGCATCCTCCTCGTGGCGTGGCCGCCGCAGCGCCTCTCTGCGGCGCGCCGCCGCGGTTGACCTCGCATTGGCAACCTCCGGATCTAGCAACCGGTGCGCCATGCCATCGGAAACGGGGTTTTCGAGGACGCGGAAGGGCGATTGGGGCAGGCTACCTCGCCCGCGCTCTGTCTCTCGGCTCGCCTGAGGCAATACGCCACGCGGCGGCCAAGCAAGCAATCCCACGGTCCGACCGGGCGGCTTCCGCTCTCCCGGGGGCGCACCGCGCTGCGGTCGGATTTCGCGGTGAATGCGGCGATGCGAGCGCTCTGTCCGCGGCGTTCAGCTCGGCTGGGCGTCTGTGGAGAGCCGGGACTCCAGGGCATGGCGCGGCGTTTGCTGAACAGCCTGCATAGCAACGAGGAGCGCTTCGCTCCTTTCTGGGAGGTTCACCATGTCGTTCATTCTCTTTCTCCTGTTTGGCCTCGTCGTCGGTGCTCTGGCGCGCCTCATCGTCCCTGGACGTGAGCCGGGCGGGTGGGTCGTCTCGATGATCATCGGCGTTGTCGGCGCCTTCATCGGCGGGCTGCTCGGCCGCATGTTGTTCATGTACCGTGAAGGTGAGCCGGCCGGCTTCTTCATGTCGCTCATCGGCGCCATCCTGCTGACCGCCGGCTATCAGGCGATCGCGCGGCGCCGTACGGCGGTATGAGCGAGCGGAGCGATCCTCTCTCGAGGCGCCACGCCCGATACAGGCCCACGGCGCTGCATGAAGGAGCTCTCGATCCGCCGCCCCGATCTGTAACGTCCGGGAGCACCTCGGGCCGAGAAGCAGGAGGCGCGGAGGAGGCGCCGCGGTCCGTGAGCGCGATCTCGGCTCAGGCGGCGCGGCGCGCTCCCCTCCCGCTCGGCAGGCCGGAGGGGCCCTGCTCGTCGCACGGCCCATCCCCCAGGGTCGTACGACGAGCAGGGCCTTCGGCGGCCTGTCGCGGCCTGCGGCGCGGACTCCTGCGCCGGCTCCGCGTTTTTCCGCCGGCGTCGCGCCCGCTCGCCGGGTAACGCTTGACGCCGCAGGAAGCTTTGGGCTTGCTAGCGGGCTCCGCGCTTTTGCCCAAGGTCCTGGCCATGTCGTTCTCGATCCTGCCCCCGCCGATCACGCCCCTCGCCGCGATCCTGCCGTCCGAGCCGCTGCTGCTCATGGGCGCCGGTCCGGTGCCCATCCCGCAGGCGGTGGCCCAGGCGAACGGGGTCATCATCAATCACCTCGGCCCCACCATGGACCGCGTCATCCAGAACGTGAAGTACATGGCGGCCTATGCGTTCCAGACGCGCAGCGACAAGATCCTCGGCCTCGCCGGGCCCGCGTCCGCGGCGATGGAGATGGCCGTGGCGAACCTGTGCTGGCCCGGGCGCAAGGTCCTTTGCCTCAAGGTGGGGACGTTCAGCGGGCGCCTCGGCGAGATGGCGCTCGGCGTGGGCGCCGATGTCACCTACCTCGAGGGGCCGCCCGGGCGGCCCGTGTCGCTCGCGGACGTGCGGGAGGCGATGAAGAAGCAGCGCTACGACGTGGTCACGATGGCGCACGGCGAGACGTCCTGCGGCGTCCGCATGGTCGAGATGCCGGAGATCTGCAAGCTCGCGAAGACGCAGGGGGCCCTCACGATCGTCGACGCGGTGGTCACGCTCACGGCCATGCCGGTGCACATGGACGAGTGGGGCATCGACGTCGGCATCGTCGGCGGGCAGAAGGCGCTGTCGTCGATCCCGGGCGTCTCGGCCTGCGCGTTCTCGCAGGACGCGTGGAAGGTCGTCGAGGAGCGCCCCCTGCCGCGCCCGCACTGGTGCTACGACGCGACGCGCGCGCAGCGGTTCTGGGGCTACCAGCAGTACCACTACACGGCGCCGGTGCCCGGCGTGCTCGCGCTGCACGAGGCGCTGCGCCTCGTCTGCGAGGAGACGCTCGAGCGGCGGTTCCGTCGCCACGAGATGAGCTCTCTGGCCATGCAGGCGGGCCTCGAGGCCATGGGGCTCGAGCTGTTCGCGTCGAAGGACGTGCGCCTCAACAGCGTGCTCGCCATCAAGCTGCCGTCCGGCGTCGATAGCGCGCGGATCCGCGAGTACATGACCAAGGCCTTCCGCGTCGAGATCTCGGGCGCCTTCGGCCTCAACATCGTGCGTGTGGGCCAGATGGGCGAGCAGTGCCGCTCGCACAACCTGTTCAAGACGCTCTACGCGATGGGGATGAGCTTCCAGCGAGAGGGCGTGAAGCTCGACGTCGCCAAGGGAATGGCCGCGCTGGAGCAGGGGCTGGCGGGCGATCGCGATTACTTCGTGGACTAGCTCTGCCCCACGGTGGCCCGGTCCGGGATGGCCGGACCTCCGCGCCGCCTCGCGGCGGCAAGGGCTTGCTCGCGGCGCTTGCCGGCGTCGATCCGGCTCCGGTGCGCGTCGAGCAGGTCGCTGCGCGTCAGGATCCCGAGGACCTTGCGGGGGGCCTGCCTGGACACGACAGGGAGCCTCCCCACCCCCTCGGTGACCATGTGATCGGCGGCCTCGCGCAGGGAGCTGTCCTCGAACACAACGGCGGGCGGCCGCCGGACCAGGTGGCGGATGGAGATGGTGCCGGCCTGCTCGCTGAGCACGTCGCGCTGGGTGACCACGCCGATGAGCTCCCCACGGGCGTCCACGACCGGGAAGCCCTGGTGGCGGGAGCCCTTCCCCTGCGACAGCAGGAAGGCGCGGGCCGCCTCGACCGTATCGTCGGCGGCGAGCGTCACGGCGGGGCGCGAGGCGGCCTCGCCCGCGGTGATCTGCGCCAGGTGATCGGCCGCGTACTCGCCCGGCACACGCGCGCCGCGGCGGGCGATCTTCTCCGTCATGATGGAGTGCCGCATCAGCAGGCTGGAGATGAGGAAGGCCGCGCTGCAGCCGCCGAGCAGCGGCAGCAGCCCCATCGGCTGCCGGGTCGTCTCGAACGCGAAGACGACGGACGCGAGGAGCGCCCGGGACGCGCCCGCGAAGATCGCCGCCATCCCGACGAGCCCGGCGACGCGCGCGTCCACGCCGAGCTCGGGGAGGAGCGCGCTCGCGGCCAGGCCGAGGATCGCGCCGAGCGCGCCGCCGACGGTGAAGAGCGGCGCGAGCGTCCCGCCCGAGGTGCCGCTGCCGAGCGCGATCGACCAGGAGATGAACTTCATCAGCGCGAGCGACACGAGCGCGGCGAGCGCCAGGCGGCCGCTCAGGATGTCGTCGATGTTGCTGTACCCGACCCCGAGCGTCCGCGGCGCGAAGTAGCCCACGACGCCGATCGCGACGGCGCCGATGGCCGGCCACCACATCCAGTGGAGGGGCAGGCGCTCGAACGCCTCCTCGATCGCGTAGATCGCGCGGGTCGCGCCCATCGCGGCGAGGCCGAGGACCGCGCCGAGCACGATGTAGAAGGCGAGCGCGGCGCCTGAAGAGGGCGCCACGGCGGGCATCTCGAACGCGGGCGCTGTGTGGCCTGCAGCCAGGCGCGCCGCGGTCGCCGTCGTCGCGGCGAGGGCGACGGGGATCACCGAGCGCGGGCGGTACTCGAAGAGGAGGAGCTCGATCGCGAGCAGCACGGCCGCCACGGGGCTGCCGAAGGTCGCCGACATGCCCGCCGCCGCGCCCGCGGCGAGCAGCGTCTTGCGCTCGTCCGCGGTGATCCGGAGCAGCTGCCCGACGAGCGAGCCGAGCGCGCCGCCGGTCGCGATGATGGGGCCCTCCGCGCCGAACGGCCCGCCGGTGCCGATGGCGATCGCGGCGGAGAGCGGCTTGAGCAGCGTCATCCGCGGCGGGATGCGGCTCTCGTTGAACAGCACCTGCTCCATGGCCTCCGGGATGCCGTGGCCGCGGATCGCCTGGGAACCGTAGCGCGCCATCACGCCGACGATGAGCGCGCCGACGATCGGCACGACGAGGACGAGGAGGCCCAGCTGGTGATCGGCGGGCGACGCGGGGGCGGCGGACAGCCGGCCGAAGAACGCGAGGTTCGTGATGACGGCGATGAGCGTGGTGAGCAGCTCCGCAGCGAGGAAGGCCACGCCGCCGAGCGCGATCGCGAGGCCGCTGACGAGGACGACCCGCCGGTCGACGGCGGCGCTGGGCGCGGGGACGCGGAGGTCTTCGAGGGTCGGGCCCATCGAGGGGGCGACCGGGATGCTCTCGGTGACTGGTGGAAGTGGGGCGTTCGATCTGGACAAGTCAGCTCTCCTCGCGGTCTGTCGCTTCGGGTTCGGCTCTGGCGGGGGTCTCCTCGCCTTCGAAGAACAGCGGGGGGGCCTCGTCGCCGGCGCCGAGCGCCCGGGCGAGGGTGGCGAGGCTCTGCGCGAGCGCGCCGCGCTCGTCGGCGGGCAGGCGATCGACGGCGATGACGAGCTCGGCCTGCGCGGTGCGGGGCGCGCGGCGGAGCAGCGCGCGGCCGGCCGTGGTGAGCGAGATCTCGGTCCGGCGCGCGTCCTCGGGCGAGGCGCGCCGGGTGACGAGCCCTCGCTCGGCCAGGCGCGTCACCACGACCGACACCGAGCTCTGGTGCGTCAGCGTGCGCTGCGCGAGCTCGGCGATCGAGGACGCGGCGGCCTGATCGAGCTGCTGCAGCACGAACAGCTGCGCGCTGCTCAGGCCGAGCTGCCGCTCGCACGCGCGCGACGAGACGCGCAGGCGCTGCACGATCGCGCGGATCGCATCCATGACCCGCTGCGCGTCGGGCCCGCCGGGGGCCTGCCGCGCGGGGCTCTTCCGGCGCGCCGTCGAGGAACCATGGGCTCCCATATAATTGCGCGGAACCTACGCCGCTCGCCGGTCAACCGCAAGCAGTCTGCGGACCCCTCGAGGGGCGTGGGCGGATCGAGGCGGGCCGTCCTCGACGGGGTTGCTCGCGGGCGGCGGTGGATGGCGGCGGGGCGCCGGTGCGGCGTCCGGCGCGCGGGCCCGGAGGCAGCGCGCCGGGCGGACCGTGCGGGCGACGCTACGCGGGGCGTCGCCTGCGCGGGCGATCCAGGCTAAGAACCGGCCCTCCCATGACCTTCCAAGACCTCATTCTCACCCTGCAGAAGTTCTGGGCCGATCGCGGCTGCCTCATCGTGCAGCCGTACAACTCGGAGGTCGGCGCCGGCACCTTCAACCCGGCGACGTTCCTGCGCGCGCTCGGCCCCGAGCCCTGGAATGTGGCCTTCGTCGAGCCTTCCCGGCGGCCCGCGGACGGTCGTTACGGGGAGAACCCGAACCGTATGCAGCAGTTTCACCAGTTCCAGGTGATCCTCAAGCCGAGCCCGATCGACATCCAGGACCTCTACCTGGAGTCGCTGCGGGCGATCGGCACGAACCCGCTCGATCACGACGTCCGGTTCCTCGAGGACGACTGGGAGTCGCCGACGCTCGGGGCGTGGGGCCTCGGCTGGCAGGTGTGGATCGACGGGCTCGAGATCTCGCAGTTCACGTACTTCCAGCAGATCGGCGGGATCGACTGCCGCCCCGTGTCCGGCGAGCTCACCTACGGGCTCGAGCGGATCGCGATGTACCTGCAGGACAAGGACAGCATCTACGACGTCGTCTACTCGGACCGCGGCGGGAAGATCGTGCGCTACGGGGACATCTACCAGCGCGCCGAGTGGGAGTGGTCGACCTACAACTTCGAGGAGGCCGACATCGCCGAGCACTTCGCGGCGTTCGACGTCTGCGAGGCCGAGGTGAAGCGGCTCCTGCACCGGGGCGCGGATCCGGCGGCGAAGGGGGCGGCGATCGATCCGAGGAAGGCGCTGGTGCTCCCGGCCTACGATTTCGTCGTGAAGGCGGCCCACCGCTTCAACGTCCTCGACGCGCGGGGCGCGATCAGCGTCACCGAGCGGCAGCGCTTCATCGGCCGGGTACGCGCGCTCGCGCGGGCGGTCGCCGAGACGTACGTCGCGCAGCGCGAGGCGCTCGGCTACCCGCTCCTCGGCGAGCAGCAGGCGAAGGCGGCGGAGTAGCGCGCAGCCGAGGCGGCGGGCAGCGCGCCGTCGCCTCGGACGGGCCGCGCGTCGCGCAGCCTCAGCCGGGCGGGCTATCGGGGATGAAGTCGCGGCGGGTGCAGATCGCGACGACCGGCAGCCCCGCGGCGCGGATCGCCTCCGCGCCGCCCTCGAGGCGGTCGACCAGGGCGATCACGCCGACCACGGAGGCGCCCGCGGTGCGGAGCTTCTCGACCGCCTTCAGCGTCGAGCCGCCCGTCGTGATCACGTCCTCGAGGATCGCGACGGGCATCCCGGGCACGAGGCCGCGATCGCCCTCGACGAGGCGCCGCGAGCCGTGGTCCTTGACCTCCTTGCGCACGTAGAGCGCGGGGAGGGGGCGGCCGCGCAGGAAGCTCGTGAGCGACACAGCGCTCGCGAGGGGGCACCCCCCGAGCTCGACGCCGGCGACGGCCTCACACCGCGGCAGCTCGCTGAGCGCCTCGAACATGAGCGAGCCGACGAGGGCGTGGCCCTCGGCGGTCAGCACCGACTGCTTGCAGTCGATGAAGAAGTCGCTCTCCCGGCCGGACGCGAGGACGACGCGCTTCTGCTCGAACGAGCGCTCGCGCAGCAGCGCGACGAGCCGGTCCCGCTCCGAGGCGCCGGCGGCGCTCACCGGCCGCCCCGCTTGCGCAGCGAGGCCTTCGCGGCCCCCTTCCGGAGCGCGGGGACCACCGGCGGCGGCGGCCCGCCGGCGCTCTCGGCCGCCTCGGGCTCGTCACCCTCGCCGGCCGCCGAGCCCGATAGATCGGCCTCCTCGTCGTCGTGAACGGCCGCGAGGCGCGGCTCCGGCGCAGGGGCGGGCCTCGCCTCGACGACCGGGGCGGGGCGCGCCGCCGGCACGGGGCGCGCGGGGGCAGGCGCGGCGCGCGGCGCAGGCCGGGCGGGCGGCGCAGGCGCGCGCTGCTCCGCCGGCGGACGCGCAGGCCGCGCGGCCGCGGCCGCGGCGCGCGGCGCAGGTGCAGCGGCGGCGGCCCGCGCCGGGGCGGGGGCGGGGGCCGCGGCGAGCGGCGCGCCGGTGGTGACGTTGCCGCGCACAAGGGCGCCCGCGTGGATGCCGATCTGCGGCGCGCCGAGGTCGCCGACGACGCGCGCGCCGGGCTCGAGGATCACGGCCTCGTCGCCGGAGATGTTCCCGGCGACGGCGCCGCGGACGACGACGCGCCGCCCGCGGACGTCGCTCTGGATGAGCGCGCCCTCGCCGATGGTCACGTCGCCGGTCATGACGACGCTCCCCTCGACGCGGCCGAGGATCTCGAGATCCCCGTCGCCCTGCACGTTGCCGCGGATGGCCGTCGTCGGCCCGATCGAGGACTGGGCGGTCATCGGCTACACGTCCATGTCGACGTTGCCCTTGAACGAGGCTCCGTCCGCGATGGTCAGCCGCGACGCCTTCACGTCGCCGACGAGGCGACCGCCGGCGAGGAGATCGACGCGATCGGCCGCCGTGACGTTGCCCGTCACGTTGCCGCCCACCTGGAGCGACGCCGCCCCGATGTCCGCTTCGATCAGCGCCCCTGCGTCGATGGTGAGAGGCCCCTCGACGGTGAGCTTCCCGCGCACCGTCCCGGCGACGATCACCTCCTCGTCGGAGGTGATCTCGCCCTCGATCGTGAGCCCGTTTCCGATGATCGTACCCGCCACGTTCGTGCTCCTCGCCGCGCCCTCGCGGCGCGATTCTTCGTCCGTCAACGCGCGCTACCGCCCTGCCGGTTCGCGCCGGGGGGCCTGCCCGCGACCGCCGGTCGTCCGCTCCGAGAGCTCGGCCGGGAGGTCGAACTCCGCCTCGATGCGGCCGGCGAACGCCGCGCCTTCCTCGAGGATCACCTCGCTGCCGCCCACGTTTCCGGCGTACTGCGCGGTCGCCCGGATCGTGACGGGGCCGCGCGACACCACGTCCCCCGTGAGCTGGCCGGACACGACGAGCGAGCTCGCCTCGACGTCCCCGGTGACCGTCGCTCCGTCCTCGATCTCGAGGTCGCCAGCCAGCTGGATGTTCCCCTCGACGCTCCCCTCGACCCGGAGCGAGCCGTCGCCATGGACGCGCCCGCGGATGCGGGCGCCCCGTCCGATGAGCGATTCGGCAGCGTCCGATTCGCTGCGCGTCGTTGTCGAGCCTCGGGCCATTCTCGTCTCCTGTGCGCGGAGGGAGCCGCGCGAGCCGGGGCGCGCACCAGACGCCCGGCTCGTCCGCTGGAGCTGGGCGAACTGGATCGCCCGGCCCCGCGGCGGCGCGGACGCTACTCCAAGCGGCTGCGCCTCGCAACCGGCGGGCGGGCTCGGTGGCGGGGGCGGGGGCGACCCCTGTGGGCTGACTGCAGCGGAGCCCTCGGGGGGAGGGGGCGTCGCGCGGGGGGCGAGGGGGCCCTCCCACGAACTCGCGCCTTTTGGCGGCAATGGCCTGCTGTACGGAGGTGGCGAGTCCATGAGGCGTCGCTGCGATGCGGGCCGGCGCTCGGGTTCGTGGGGCCCTCCCCCTCGCCCCCCGCGCGACACCCCCTCCCCCCGAGGGCTCTATCCGGCGGGAAACGCGGCAGAGGAGCGCGTGGGGGCGAGGGGAGGGAGCGGGGAACGATGCGCGGCGACGGAGCATGCGCGCGCGTGGTGGACGCTTCCTGCGGGGCTGGCTCGGGTGATACGGTCTCTCTTGACTGGGCTTTCCTTGATCGCGACGCCTGCTGTGGCCGTGACGGCGGACCGACTCGGATGGCTCGGCGCGCGTCGCCCGTGAGGCGAGCGCAGACCAAACCAACCCGGGGGTTCCTCATGCGGAAGATAGCTATCGTGGGGTCTGGACAGGCCGGACTGCTCGCGGCACACGCCCTGGTGAAGGCCGGCTACGAGGTGACGCTCTACTCGGATCGGACGCCCGAGCAGTGGCTCAACGAGTCGAAGCCGACAGGCACCGCGGCGCGGTTCGACGTGGCGCTCGCGTTCGAGCGCGAGCTCGGCCTGGCCTTCTGGGAGGACGCCGCGCCCCAGGGCCAGGGCGCCCAGCTGACCGCGTGCGCCGCCCCGGGCAACCGCCTCCTGACGCTGGCGGGTCGACTCGAGCAGCACTTCTTCGCGATCGATCTCCGGCTCCAGAGCCACCGGTGGATGCTCGAGCTCGAGCGGCGAGGCGGCAAGATCGTGATCGAGCCCGTCACGATCGCGCGGCTCGACGCGATCGCCGCCGAGAACGATCTCACCGTCGTCGCTGCTGGACGGGGCGATCTGTGCAACCTGTTCGAGCGAGACGCCGCGCGCAGCGTCCACTCGGAGGCGCAGCGCAACGTCGTCATGATGTGCGTGACCGGCCCGAAGCTCGGGTTCGACGGCATCCCCATGCTCCCGGTCAAGTTCAACCTGTTCGCGGGCATCGGGGAGGCGTTCTGGGTGCCCTACCACCACAAGGACGTGGGACCGAGCTGGAACTGCCTCGTCGAGGCGGTGCCCGGAGGGCCGCTCGACAGGTTCCAGGGCGCGAAGTCGGGCGAGGAGATCATCGCGATCGCGAAGGGGCTGGTGAAGGAGCTCATCCCCTGGGACTACGAGTGGTTCAGGGGAGCCGAGCTGTCGGACAAACACGGATGGCAGAACGGGCGGGTCGTCCCCGTGGTGCGCAAGCCCGTCGGACGGCTGCCCTCCGGCCGGATCGTGACGCCGCTGGGCGACACGGCGATGTCGATCGATCCGATCGGCGGCCAGGGCGCCAACAACGGCAACAAGATGGCGCGCAACCTGGTCGAGTGCATCGTGCAGCACGGCGAGCGCCCGTTCGACGCCGACTGGATGACGCGCACCTTCGATCGCTTCTACGCGCGGCACGGCGGGCCCACCGACCGGTTCAACAACATCCTGCTCGCCGGGGTTTCGCCCCCGATGGCCCACCTCCTCATGGCGCAATACGGCAGCGACGGGCGGGCGGACAACACGAGCGGGCAGCAGGCGCTCGCCAACGCCTTCGTGAACAACTTCAACGATCCGGCGCGGCTGACGGCGGTCCTCGAGGACGTCGGGCGGGTGCGCGCCTTCATCCGGCAGACGACCGGGAAGCCCTGGCCGCTCGCGCTCGCAGCAGGGGGCGTGGGCGTCGGCATCGCGCAGGTGCGGCAGCGCATCGGGCTCCCGCCGGGGCATCCGGAGGCGCCGGTACACGCCGGGGGAGCGAGCGCGTAGCGCTCGCGGAGCGCCCGCTTTCCTCTGTCGAGCCCCCGCACGTGCCGCGTCTCGAGCTCCACCACGCGGCATTCCTTTCCATGGTCAGATGAAGGGCGTCGGCTCCTTGCCCTCGGCCAATAGCTTCACGAGCTCGATCTTGCGAAAAGAACACTCAAGCATCCGCGCATGCACAGCAAAGTCTACTGGTGGCGTGCTCATCGCCGCTCCGAGCAGCTCCGCCGAGACGCCGAGCCCGAAGCGCTCGAGCTCGCGCACTGGGCCCTCCGGCAGCGACTCGCAGTGCGCAAACGCCTCGGCGCCGCGCTTGATCGCCCCCAACGCCTCAGCCGCTTCGATGCGGGAGCGGAGCTCTCCCGGTCCGATCGGGGACTGCGCGCCGCACGACGCGAGCGCCGCGATGCGCGTCCGGTCGGCGTAGATTGCTTCAAGGCAGCGCGCATATTTGAGCAGGTCGAGGTAAAGCGGAAAATCTGTATGAAGCAGGGAAGATGTTCCGAGCAGATCGATGAGCCCCTGATGGACCAGGTGTCCTGTAAAACGATCGGCGATCGCCTCTGCGTGCTGAAACGCTTCCTGTCCGTGCACGATGATGTCTGTCTCGTTCATAGGATCAAAATGTTCTCGTTCCGGGTGGCCCCGGAAGGTTGGGCGGCCCTACGACGAATCGTGGCGGCGTAACGCTCTTGTTGATGAACGGGGGTGTGGGAGTCTTGTTGATGAGCCCCGGTGGCCCGACATGGATCTGCCGGTCGGGAGTGATGACGAGCTCCCGCCCTCCCTTGTCACCCGCGAACCCGTGCGAGCCATCGCTGCAATCCAGACGCGTTGCGCCCCATGATTGACCGTGCTGGTTCGCAGCGCCATGGATCTGCTTCACCATCCCCTGGTACATGTCGGCCATCTCCCCCGCGGTCGCTCCGTCGTTTCGCGCGGCGACGAGGTGACCGAGCGCTTCTCGGTTCATGTCGCGACCGATGTTGTCCGAGCCGGCAGGTACCTTGAGCGTCGGCGTGCAGGACAGCCCGAGCGGGTCGACGTTCACGGTGGGAGCGCCGTCGAACGCGAACAGGTTGAGCCCGCCACGTATCCCGAGCGGATCGGGACTGCACCATCCTCCCATCTCCGGATCGAAGAACCTGAACCTCGTGTAGCAGAGCCCCGTCTCCTCGTCGGCATACTGCCCGAGCAACCTGAACGGTGACTCGATGGCAGTCCTGTGGTTGAGGGCGCTGATCGGATCGCGCCACACCTCGGCGACCTTGCCCCAGGCCGAGTGCGCCGCTGTCCACGCCACGAGCCCCCGCGGGTCGAGCAGCTCCTTGGGCGTGCCGAGGTGGTCATTGACATACGTCAGCACGCGCCCATCCTGCTGCTGGAGCAGCGGCACGAACGTCCCCGGCGCGTGCACGAACGTCCGCGCCCCTCGCTCGCCGTCGACATCGGCCGCGAGCACATCGCCATCCCAGACGAACTCCACCACGCGCGGCAGGCCAACCGCGGCCGCGCCGATCACCTCCTTGCGCACGCGCCTCCCGAAGGCGTCATAGGTCATGACGACCCGCGTGCCATCCGGCCGCCGTACCTCGCGCAGCCGGTCGCGGCAGTCCCAGAGGTAGCGGGTCATGTCCTGCTCGGTCACGGCGCCGCCGTTCGGGTGGCTCTCCCGATAGCGCGCCAGCTCCACCTTGGCCGTCCGCCGCCCGCGCGCGTCGACCTCGTACGCCGCGGTCTCGGTCTTGCGCAGCACGCCGCCGCGCTCGATCTGCCACGACGGCTGCATTCCGTCCTGCGCCTGCTGCGCCTGCGCCAGCAGGCCCACGCCGCCCTGCTCCACGAACACTTCGAGCATGCGCGTGATCGAGCCGGCCGGATCGTACGCGAACACCTCGCGCCTGCCGCCGCGCTGCGCGGACAAGAGCCGATCGACGCGGTCGTACCGGTGCGCCGTCGCCCCCCAGCGCGCGTCGTCGATCCGTTCGACGCGCCCGCGCGCGTCATACGACCATTGCCGCATGACCAGCACCTTCGGCACCCCTGGCGACGGCGACGGCGCCGGCGCCGTCGCCCGTTGCTCGATGAGCCGGTCCATCGCATCGTAGCTGCTGCGCACTGCGATCGCGGCCTCGCCCGCCTCGCCGATCTCGCCGCTCGCCCTCTGGATCTCCCGCCCGAGCGCGTCGCGCTCGATCGTCACGCGTTGCCCCTCGTGCTCGACCACGCTCAGCGCATCGAGCGCGTCGTACGCATACCGCGTCCTCGCCCCGTCCGGCATCACGCGCTCGACGCGCCGCCCGCGCGCGTCGAACGCGTACCGCACCGCCTTGTCGCCCTGCCGCTCGCACACCACGCGCCCGAACCGGTCGCGCTCGAACCACGTCTCGACGCGCTGCCCGCTCGCCTCCTCCAGCACGGCCCCATGCAGCCGCCCCATCCGGTCGCGCGCGTAGTCGATCAGCCCGTCCGGGGTCTCGTCGCCCGTGAGGTTGCCCGCGCGGTCGTAAAACAGATTGCGCCACGTCCCGTCCGCCGCCTGCTCGATGCGCCCGAGCCGCCCCGAGCCGTGGTAGCCGTAGCGCAGCGTGCGCCCGTCGAACGTGTCCTCCTGCGCGACCCTGCCCGCTTCATCGTAACGAAAGGCGTACCGCTCGCCCTTCGGGTTGGTGATGCGGCGCAGCCGCTCCTTCTTCGTGTACTCGAACCGCCACACGCCCCCGCCCGGCTCGACGACCTGGGCCAGCGCGCCCGTGCCCTCGTAGGCGAGCTGCGTCGTCTGCCCCAGCGCATCGACCAGGCGCGCCGGGTTGCCCATGCGGTCGTACGTCGCGACGGTCCTCGTCCCGTCGGGCCGCTCCACGCGGATCGGCCGCCCCATCGGGTCGTACGCCACGCGCGTGATCCGCCCCAGCGCGTCGGTCCGCGACACGGACCGGCCCATGCCGTCGTGCGCGTACGCCGTCCGCGCGCCGCGCGCGTCCGTCTCCGCGATCACGTTGTGCTGCGCGTCGTGCTCGTAACCGAACAGCAGGCCTTCCTCCCCGCCCCCGTGCCCGTACACGCCCGTGACCCGCCCGCGCTCGTCGCGCGCGTACGAGTACGCCGCGCCGGTCGGAAACAGCACCGCGCTCACCTCGCCGCGCGCGTCGCGTACCACCTGTGTCAGCAGCCCCTCGGGGCTGATCTCGCGCACCACGAGGTCGCCCTCGCTCTCCCACTGCGTCTCGTTGCCGAGCGCGTCCACCTCGCGGATGACGTTGCCCCGCGCGTCGTACCAGCGCTGCACCCCCTCGCCCGCGCCGTTCGCCTCCGCGACGAGGAGCGCGTCCTCGTCGTACGCCCGCTCCCACAGCACCGTCCCGTCGGGAAGCGCCGCGCGCGTCACCAGGCCGTCGGCGTTCCAGGTGTACACCCGCGGCTCCTCGCCGCGGACCTCGGTCGTTTTGGCTCGCGCGTCGCGCCGGAGCTCCACCTCGTGCAGCCCGTCTCGCCCGCCGGTCCTCCGGCACCGGTGCCCGTGGTGGTCTTCGTACGCGTACCAGAACCGCTCGCCGTTCTTCAGCGTCGCCGCGGTCATCCGGTGCCGGACGTCGACCTCGTACGCCTCGACGCCGCCCACCGCGTCGACGGCCGCGATCAGGCACCCCGCGCGATCGTAACGGTAGTCCACCCACTGCCCCAGCCGCCGCTCCGCCCACAGCTCCAGGCGCGTGATCCGCCCCTCCCTCCACCGCACCTTGAGCTCTCGCCCCGCGGTGTCGACGACCCGGACGAGCCGCTCGCCCTCGTAGTCCAGCCGGATTTCGTTGCCGTGCACATCGCGGATCGCGCGCAACAGCGCCCTCGCCGAGCCCTCCTCCGCCGCGAACACCCGGACCTGCCGCGACCCGAGCTCCACCACCCGGTACTCCCGCGCGCCGTCGCGGTGGAGCTCGATCCGCTCGCGCCGGTGGAACATCGTCTCCCCGGGCTCCACCTTCTCGAACCAGATCCATCGCCCCTCGCCGTCGCGCAGCGCGAGGACCTGCTCCCCCTCTTCTATCCATTGATCATAGGAAAAAGCCCACCCAGGCCCGAGTGCCGCGTCTCGCTCGCTGCACCGCGACGAGCGATAATGCCGCGCCCACACGAGCGGGATCATCCCCGGGACCGAGAGGTCCGTCGCCGCGTCGACCACCGCGCCGTCCGTGACGTCGACCGGGTGCCCCTCGGTCGTGCACTGGTCCACCGGCGGCGACGACGACTTGCCCGCCTTCGCCCCCTTGTGGCTGCGCCCGCCGCCGCCCCCGCCACCTCCGCCCGGCGCGCTCGGCCCGCGCCCGCCCGGCGCCCCCGCGCCGCCTCCTGCTCCGCCACCGCCCGCACCCCCGGCGCCGCCCGCCCCGCTCGCGGTCGTCCCGGCGCCGGCGGTGACCGACTTGTTCATCTGCCCCATGCTGCCGGTGATCCCGGCCATCCCGAGCTCAATGAGCACGTTCGGCGCGCCGAGCCACGGGAAGCAGGGGCCGCCCGTGTTGAGGCTCAGCACCTCCTTCATGGTGCCCGGCTCGTTGCCGTGACACGCCTTCATGCACGCGCCGACCGTCAGGATCTTCTTTCCTTCGATCGTCGTCCGCATCGGCGCGTCGATGACCCCTTCGGCCACCGTGCCCATCGTCGGATAGGGGATCGGAAGAGGGCTCGGCGCGGCCGGCGTCGTGCACACGCTCACCGCCATGCCGGTCATCTGGTGGCCGGAGCCCTCGTGCACGGTATCCAGACCCAGCGCAGTGACCTTGCTCATGGCGACAGCAGGTTCACCCACGCTCCGCCGGGAATGCAATCGGGGCCCGCACGACGCGGACACGACGCCGGCCTCACTGGTCCTGGGGGCGAAGGGACCGCCTCGAGGAGCTGGAGCGACAGAAGGCGAGGAGCCGCGGGGCCGAGATGTGGCTCGAGGAGATCGGCGAGACGCGCGGCTCGCCGCGGTTCTACGTGGTCGCGGAGATGGCTCCGCGATGGCTACTCCAGGACGGCGTGGTACCGCCCGCTCGGCGTGACGATGACGTGGGCCTGGAGCGGGACGTTCAGCTCGTAGGAGAGGTGGCGCAGCTCCTGGGTCATCGCCTGGTCCTCCCCGGTCGGCGTCGGATCGCCGCTCGGGTGGTTGTGGGCCAGGACGAAGCCGACGGCCGCCATGTCCAGCGCCGTGCGCAGGATGGTCGAGCGGCCTACGTGGAGGGCGTCGTCGACGCCGCGGGCGAGCATGCGCGCTTCGCGGACGCGGCCGTGGCTGTCGAGCGCCGCGATCCAGAGCTCCTCGTGGACGAGGTGCGCGAGCCTCGGGCCGAAGTACCGCGCCACGCGGGCGGCGTCGGTGAGGAGCGCACCTCGGCGAGCCCGCGCGGCATGGGCGCGGCGGCCGAGCTCGAAGGCCGCCGCGAGCCGGGTCGCGTCGAGCAGCGCGATCTGGGTTCGCTCGGCGATGGCCGCCGGGGAGAGGCGACCGAGGGACGGCAGGGCGGCCGCGCCGAGAACGCGCGGTCCCACGGCCGGGATGCCGAGCACCATCTCGATCAGGCCGGCCTCGGTCGCGGTCGGGATCTCGGCCGCCGTCTCGGCGGGGGCGTCGACGGGTGCGCCGCTCATCGGGGCCACCTCCGAGCGCGGGTGAGCGAGCGGGCGAAGAGGCGGCGAGCGAGGCGGAGCCGCGTGGCCACCGTCGGCCTCGGGATCGCGAGCGCCGCCGCGATCTCGCGCATCGTCAGGCCGGCGGCGGTGAGCGCCAGGACCTCGCGGAGCTCCGCGCGGAGACGGTGGAAGGCGCGGAGCAGCCCGCGCGCGACGATGCGCTCCTCCGGCGAGGGAGCTGCGAGGGGAGCGAGCCGATCGGGATCGACCGCGGGCACCTCGTGCCGGCGGTACGCCTTGTCGCGGTGGTGCGAAGCCTGCCGCAGGGCGACCGCGGCCAGCCAGGCGCGCAACGCGTCGCCCGGCGGCTGATCGGGGGACGGCCGGAAGCGCCCGGCGCGCATGCTGCAAAAGGCGCCGAGCACGGTCTCCTGCGTGACGTCGTCGAGATCCGCGGCGCGGACGCCGCGGGCGCGCAGCGCGCTGCGGATGAGCGGGCGCTGTTCGAGGAGCGCGGTGGGGTCGAGGTAGACGGCGGGGTGAGGGGGCTGGTGACGGAGGGGTTTGGTCGGGCGGGCGAGCCGGCTGAGAGCAGCGGGACGGGGACGGCGACGGGAGGACGGATCGATCTCTTGGCCCTGGTCAGAGCGTAGACGTACGGTTTCCATGTCGGACCTCGTGGAAGCGGGGTTCGGCCACGCCGCCCGGGGTGTTAGCAGCACCCGCGGGCGGCACTTTTGTGGTCTCGCCACGTTACGAACTGACAGCCGGCAGGTCAAGGAAATCCGATCTTCTGGATCGTTATTCTGAACCCGGCGCGGGAGTACGCGAAGGGCGTGCGAACGCTCACGCTCGATACCCTCCTGCTCTACATCGCGGCGAACCTGCGGCGGCTACGCCAGCAGCGCGGCATCACGCAGGAGCAGCTCGCGGAAGCGGCCGGGATCGAGCTGCGGACGATGCAGGCGATCGAGGTTGGGCGGCAGAGCATGAGCCTCGGCACGCTTGTCAGGCTCGCGAACGCGCTCGATGTGTCGCCTGGGGTTCTTCTCCGCAGCGCCGCGATGCCCGAGATCAAGCGAGGTCGGCCGCGCAAACGTCCCGCCGGCACCTGACAGTCAATCCCCAGTATCCGCACCTCGACAGCCCGCGGCCATCCGCGCCCTTCTCCACCTGGCGCATCGCCGGCGCGTGCGTTGTTGCGGCTTCGGACGCCGTCCCGCGTGGTGGAGAACTCGGCGAACTGCGGCAACCTGAACAGCCCCGTCGCTGACCGGCCGGGAGGTTGCAGGGGCACTCCTTCGCTTCGGAGGGGTAGGGCATTAAGGACCCGCTCGCGCCTTCGTCCGGTGTAGAGACCGCACGGTCCTGCGCTGGCCTCCTTGACAGGATGGGGCAGCCGTCGGCTACGCTACCTTTCCACGATGCGTGGGGACGGCACGTGGGGGTGGGATCGGAGTTCAAGGCGCTCCACGCGGAAGCGGCGGTCAGCGGTCGAGAGGACTGATCACGCCGAGAGGACCGCGGTCGACGATGTGGGTGTAGATCATCGTGGTCCGTACATCCTTGTGGCCGAGCAATGTTTGGATCGTCCGGATGTCGGTGCCCGCCTCGAGCAGGTGGGTCGCGAAGCTGTGGCGGAGGATGTGGCATGTCGCGCGCTTGGTGAGCCCCGCCGCCCGTCCGGCATCGTGCACGGCCCTTTGCACCGCCGATTCGTGCAGGTGGTAGAGGACCTGTCGACCCGTCGCAGGATCGGTGCAAGGGCGAGAGGCGGGGAAGAGGTACTGCCAGGCGAGGCTCGTGGCTGCTCCTGGCATCTTCGCTCGCAGCGCGTGGGACAGGTCGACCTCGCCGCGGCCAACCGCGAGCTCCTTCTTGTGCCGCTGCGCCACGGCGTCGAGCTGGGCCTGCAGCTCGTCGCGCGCCCGAGCGGGGAGCAAGGCCGGCCGGTCGTGCTGTGCTTTCCCGCGGCGCACCATGATTTGCCGTCGATCGAGGTCGACGTCTTTGACGCGAATCGAAAGCGCTTCGAGGAGGCGGAGGCCGCTTCCGTAGAGGAGCTCGCCGATGAGTCGAAAAGGTCGGATCAGGTGCTCGAGCAAGGTGAGCGCGTCCTGTCGCGAGAGGACCGTGGGGAGGTGCTCCGGCCGGCGGGCACGCTCGAGCGCTTCGAGCCGGGGTATCTGCAGGTCGAGGACCCGTCTGAAAGGAAGAGGAGCGCGCACAGCGCTTGGTTCTGCGTGGACGCCGCGGTGCGGCGCGCGACCGCAAGATCGTTGAGGAAGGCCGTGACCTCTTCCGCGCCCATCTGCCGTGGGTGCTTGCCGTGATGGAAGCGGATGAATTGCCGGATCCAGTGGACAATTGCCTCTTCGGTACGCGGAGAGTAATGCAGGCGTCGTATGGTGGCGCGTACGGCTTCGATGAGGGTCATGGGGATGGTTCCGAGTGGTCGGGGCCGGTTCGTCGGACCCGCATTGACCCTTATCGGCGCAGGGCGGGCGCGAGTTGTGGCGGCCAGCGGATATTTGGGATGCACATCAGTCGCCCGAGACAATCAATCACAGGCACGCATCTTGCCTTTCGGTACACCGTTGCCGTCCGAAGCCCATCAACGGCGATACGTAGTTGTGTAGCGGCGGCCTATCTCCGGAGATGCGCAGATAGCCTGCGGAAGATCGCGACCTATCCGCGGGGATATCTAGATATGCTGCGGGGTGCCGCGACTCATCCGCGAGAACACGGTGATCGGGCACCGCGGTTCGCAGCCTACATGCAAAAATGCGAAGATATGTCGCGCGGCACAGATGATTGCGACGTTAGACCGAGGCCAGACAGGACGCCCAAACTTGAGCAGCAGCGCTCTGGCTCGTGATAGGATCCGAGCATGGCACCGTCCGCCTCCCCGCCCGTCGTAAACATCTTCGATGCAACCGATCCGGTGTCTGAAGATGACGTGCGGGAACTCAAAGAGTTCCTTCACGGGAGCCTCACCGGCGATGAAGCCGCGCTACACAGACTGCTTGAGCGGCATCCGGCGCTTGTCGGGGTGCTCGGATTCAGCGAATTCGCGTCCGAGCAGCCCCTATACAAGCTGAACGAGAGCTACGAAATCATTCTAACGGATGCGCGGCAACGTGATCGCGCCGATTTGATCGCCGCCAAAAAGAGCATCATTCAACCGCCCTCTGGCGGCGGAGTCTATAAGTCCGCACACATCATCGAACTCAAGAGCGCCGCCACAAAAATATCCGAACGCGGCTACGGCTTGCGCTTATCGCCAGAAGCAAGACATGCCGTGGAGCAACTACGCGAGTACAAGCACTGGCTTACGCGCGTGCCTGAAAACCGCGACCTGTTCCGTACACTGGGCTGGGACATCAGGGTGCCGCAGCAGTACTTGGTCATGGGCACCAGCGCCGAATTCGCTTCGAACCCGGGACACTTCGATGAGATCAAGGCGCGCCTGCAAGAGGACGGCGTTTGGCTCACAACGGTGGACGAGTTGCTGGGCATCGCGGACAGTCATGTGCGGACGCGGCGTCGCGTCCCTGATGTCACCGGCTGGGCAATCTCACCTCACGTGGTGCAAGGAAACGGATCGCTTAAGGTTCTCGTGCAGGTTGAGGACTTCGCCCTTCTTTATCCTACTTCTGTAGAGTTTGTTCGCTCGGCAGGACCAGGGCTTCCGAGCGATGTCGACTATTTTAGCTACGATCGCGGCATGAGACGAGCGGTGCTGGCGCACCTGCGCCGGGATTTTATGGGTCTATGTGCGTACTGCCGTACCCCAGATCGGCTCGCCGGTGGCATCGATGCGTTTAGCATCGAAACGTTTCGTCCTCGGGCGTTGTTCCCACAGCTCGCGTGGTCATACCAAAACCTGCTTTACGCATGTCGATCATGTAACGCGGCCAAGGCTGCCGGCTGGCCGGCACCGCGGGAAGAGCAAGCCGGCTATCGCTTCGTAGACCCTGTTGAACGGTTCCACGACCACTTCGAGGAAACAGACGAAGGCGTGTGGAGGCCCAGGACGCGAGCTGCGGAGTACACCATTGCCAATTTGAAGTTGAATCGAGAATCGCTCATGAAGACCAGGCGCTTCCTCCATCAGTTGCAGGGCACCGGAGAGTAGCTTGGTAAACCAGCGGTCTAACAAGCCCATGCTGCTGGCCGCACTTCGTGCGGCAGCAGATGGGCAGATCGTTCGGCAGCTTTCCCTTCGTAAGCGACAACTACGCGGAACACAGCCATGACCTCGAGCCGGCATAACTTCACTTCTCTTGTTCGCGGCAGCCTCGCGCACCGCGCCGGCTACGCGTGTTCGAGTCCGCTGTGTCGAGCCCTGACGGCGGGGCCGAGCGACGAGTCCGTTCAGGCGCGGTCAGACGTGGGCGTTGCCGCCCACATTACCGCCGCGGCGCCTGGAGGTCCTCGCTACGACGAGACCCTCTCCGAGGCCGAGCGGACTTCCGCTGAGAATGGCATCTGGCTCTGTCAGATCTGCGCGAAGAAGATCGACGACGATGTCGTGACCTATCCGGTCTCCCTTTTGCGCCAGTGGAAGCAGTATGCCGAAGCTGATGCGAGGGAGCGCCAGGGCCGCCCCAGCCAGTCGGCTGGGGCAAGTGCTCTGGTCCGTGATCCTCTGGAGCAGATGATCGCGCACCGAATGAGGGATGCCCTCATCGCGGCAACGTCGCCGATGGCGGCCATGCTGGCGCGCACGGCGGGGTCCGACGCGTTCGGCATGCTCTCGCGGCTCATGCTATCCACACCCCCCGAAGGCCCTTATTCGCAATACCCTGACGTATCGATCGTGAGGCCACTGGCGGCGCACATCATTACTCCGCGATTGCTGGAGCCCGCCGTGGACGTCGACGCCGCACCAGGCGTCCGGTGGATTGACTGGATCATCTCGGGCCTTCACCAATGCGGAGCCGAGTGCAACGAGGCCCTCGGACTGTACGCATCACGTGGTCCAGGTGTTCTGATCGCGCAATTCGAGGAACTCAACAGGTGTATGCCCATGGCCGTGGACGCACTCTCAAGATTGGCTGCGCGTCGCCCCGGACAGTCATGGACAGCTGGCGACGGCTCATACTTCGAGGAGACGCTACGGGTTCTGGTCAAAGCCCAACGAACGTGGATGAAGTTCTTGCTGCACTGGCAGACCAAGGTCCCGGTATGAGGTATGCACGTTCACATCCTGCGCCGCCGCTACCGAACAAGCCGCTGGTGCTGACGGTCCGGGCAGCCTCGCTCCGCTCGGCAGCCCTGCCCGCAGCACACTGGCAGATCGTTCGGCGGACGGGCGTGGTGGCGAGGCGCCCCAGCCATGCGCACGAGGCGCCGTGCCGCCCCCGCGACGCGCTCGTCCTGCCAAGACCCAGGCGCTCGTGGCTCAGGGATGCCCCGCTGCTCGCGTTCGCTCGCAGCCGCTTATCGTGCCCGCCTCGCAACGCGTGGTCACTGCGACGGTTCGACCGGGGATCGGCGGTGCACCTGCGCATCGGTCGGCACAGTACCCCCAAACATCAGGTGCCCGGCATGCCCGACTGACTGGAACGGGGAGACTGGCCGTATATGGCTTTGAAAGAGCGTGGAACCGTGATGTACGCTACCTATTCCCCTGGCAAGGCGCCGACGTGGATTGGTCGGGCGTTCGGCGCGAAGGAGGTGCCAGGAACCTACTCAGACTCGTATATTCGGATCGGGCGACACACGTACAAGTACTCGGCGGTCGGGTTTCCCGCAGAGTCTGACGACAAGACTGTGGTTCGGTTTCACGCATGCAGCGAGAACTTTGGTGAGCTGTACCTGCAGTTTGACGAGAAGTGTCTCTACGCCTATCGCGGGAAGATCTATGAGTTTACTAGCGAGACTCCGACCGACCAAGAGGCGGCAACGCGCATTCGTTACCATGTAATGAAGACCTCCAGCCAAGTGTCAAGAATGAGGGAGGAGTTGCAAGGGCGCTCTGACGCAACTACGGATCGCCGGCGCACGGCCGTCCCCCGAGAAGTTCAGGCGTTTGTGTGGAACCGTGATGGGGGCCAGTGCGTGCATTGCGGAAGCAAGACCGACCTCGAATTCGACCATATTGTACCTGCTGCACGAGGTGGATCCAATACGTCGAGAAACATTCAATTGTTGTGCGAAGCGTGCAACAGGAACAAGGGGCCGGGCTTTTGAGATTTCCAAGATCCACGTTGAAGGACCGCTGGCGGCGATTGCTACCGGGCCCGTGCGACCGGACCCACGCCGTGGCGGACGGACCCGTGCCGGCATGCACGAGCGACGGTGCGCCTGTAGCGCGCTATGCTCGGCACGGCACCCCGACCGGACCACCCGCCGAACAAGCCGGTGCTGCCGACGGACTGGGCTGCCCAGTCCGCGGCAGACCGGCAAGGCGTTGGGCGGACCGACGCGTAGCGCACTGCCGCGCACTCGGCCCGACCGGCGGCGATGCCTCGTCGTGCACGAGCCGCATGCGACGGGGAGGGGACGGACGCGCACGCCCCGTCGGCCCATCGCTGACCTGGCTCCGGTGCTGGCAGCCCACCAGTCCAGCGGCCCGGCGACGCTACTCTCGTCCGCGTACCGCTTGACGGCGTGGGGTCCCTAGCGGACAGTTATTACGTCTGGACGGAAGGACGTCGATGGGACCGCGGACAAAGCGCGTAGCGATAATTGTAGGCGCTTGCGTACTCGGACTGAGCGCGCTTGCAGTTTATGGGACCGCACGGCGCCGAGCAACATGTCAGCAACTCACCGAGCGTTGGGAGCACACATCAAAAACGCTGGATATGTTTGAAACGGGAATGGAACGCTTGAAGGCGAAGGCGGAGCGATGCTCGCAAGACGAGTCGGCGGCAACCGCCAAGCTTCGTGAGCCGGGCCTGTCGATGACCGAGACGACCGCGGTTGTGCGTCAACGTGATGACGCGAAAGCGTGCCTCGCCGAGGCTGTAGGCGGACTGGCCCGTCTTGAGCCACAGATGGAATCGTTTCGCCAAAACGCACGAGAGGAGAATGTCCTGCGTGACTATGCTTGTCAGTAACGGCGACGGGTATGCTGGGCGCGCGACGCCGCGGGAGGGCTCACCGATCTTACGCTGTGATTCTCCTCCCGACGCACCGTGCCCCTCTCCAAAGTCGAGAGGAGCCGCCCAACCCGGCGCAGCACCCGACGGCGCTTCGCGCCGCGGATGAGCGCCTTCCCGTTGGGCCGCGACAATCCAGTGGCTGGTGTTTGCGTCTCGACCGGCGTATGGTGGGGGAGATAGTCGAGAGGTAGGATATGAAGGACCAGCAAGGCGACGTAGAAGACGTCAACGTTCCCGACCTCACCCCGCCCGTTCCCGTGCCGGATGGGGTTCGCGGTCTTCTGTGCGCTCTCGCCTACGGGTGGACGCCAGTCCCTATGAAGTTCGGGCGCGTCGAGCAGTTTCGATGTGGTGGCGTCGATCTCTCCGACTCGGTGCAAGACCTGGTTCTGCACAACAACAGGCTGAAAGTGACGGTTGGCGGCGATGGATTGGCCGGGCTCAGGCCTTTCCCCATGGATGCCCAGCTTGACGGGATGCTGGACGGGGGCGTTCGCGTCCACGGGCACATGATTCTCAGGATAAGCCGGTCCATGAGCGTCTCCCAAGAGTTCGGGACGCGCGAGGTTGTCACGATCGAAGCCGGAACGTGGACCGTTGCCGAAGGAGATGCGCCGTCGCTGTGGGTCGGGGCCGTCGAGGGCATGCGAGAGATCAATTCCAGCGGAAATCTCATCATTGAACGCAGAGGTGCGGATTGGCATTTTGCTGGATATCGGCGTCACTTTGCCTTGTTCGGACGGTATAATTACTACTTTGTTCAACATCGCAGTAGTGATCGAAGCAGCATCGTCTGGCATCTCGTCATAGACACGAACGGCACGGGGATGCCAGAGATGGAGGCCGTTGGCCGGGATTTCCTGGTGCTCGAGTTCGTGCTCGGCCGCCAGCTGTGCATGCCGATGTTGGTGGGGCTAGACTTGAGTCGGCGAACCGTCGCGTGCACGATCGGATTCGACAGGCGACGGCATCTCGAGAAACACAGCTTCCCGCCCGTGCCCCTGGAGCGCGACAACGACAAATGGATCGACGTCTCCTGGCCCTCCCTCTTCTTCGAGAGAATCAGTGCCGCATGGCGACAATTGCCTCACTCGGACAAGAGCTATTGGCTTGCGCTCGACCTGTACCTTGATGCAATGCAGATGCATCTTGATTTTGACTACATGCACCTTCAGATCGGACTGGAAGCGTTCGCTTTCTGGCTCCTCAAGCAAAAGGGACAGGGAGATCCGCTGGACGTCAAGAGCAAGGATGCGTGGGAGGCGTGGGTGCGAGAGAATAAGGAGTCGATTCGGGGGCATGCCGTAGACGGTCGCGAGGACGCACTCGTGATGAAGGTCAAGGGGGCGTGCCGACTCGCTTCAGGGAATGTCGTTCCGAGCGCCTTTCTTGCATACGGCTTGAAGCTCACCAAGGATCTTCGTGAAGAATTGCGTGGGCGAGATGTCGTGGTGCATCAAGGACTGATGGCCCCCAACGGATATGACACGGTCGCCGACCTGCGCCGCGTAGCGCTCGTGCGAACCATGCTGGTGACGCTGGTTGGGCTGGCAAGCGGCTACCGCGGCGCCATCAATGGCTGGGAGGTTGGTCGCCTCGGGTATCCAATGGAGCAGCAGGAGTGGTGGGAAGTCGCGGAGAGTGACCGAACATTCGCGGGACGCAGCTTTATCGCCGAGGAGCGCGTTTCATCGTCGTAGCGGGCAACGGCGGCGCGAGGAGGCGACTGGTGAGCACGATGGCACGAAAGAGGTGAGACGTGGCCCAACAAGGCGCTGCACACCGACAGCGCACCTGTGCGAGGCTACGCCCGGCGCGGCGCCCCGCGGGGGAGCGCCAGGGCGTTGGGCGGGCGGGCCGTGATGCCGATGAGAGCTAAGCAGACGCGTCAGCCCGCGCAACCCCGGGCCGCTTCACACGGTTGACGCGGCGTCGGCTCTGCGGTTCCCTTGCGTTCACTGGGTGACCAGATGCAGGCCAATCACGAACCTCCTTGTGGCATTACGACTCTGCTCCGCGAGCAGTTCGATCGGTGGAAGTCAGACCCGAAGCACCTCGACCTCGATTGGGGCTACTACTCGCCCGATTGCCCGCCGTTGCTGTTTATTGGTGGCGGTGGGGTAGGCGCCACGGCGGTGCCTCTCATCACCGTCAGCATCGAGCCGTTGCGGACGTACCACTTCGAGGCGCAGATCGCGCAAGCAGCGCCGTCGGTTCGGTCGTACATCGACTGGAACTGGTCGTACTTCGACGTGTTCCCGCGGGTCGTCAGCGGCGTCGTGCAGCCCTACTGGCGCAACATGGTGGAGTTCGGCGAGGGGTGGTCATCAGCCCGCATTGACCCGACCTCACCGTGGGCGTCATTTCGCGGCTTCATGATCGAACTACCGTACATCCCGATGCATGCATGCGAGCACGTTCCGCGCGCGTCCCGGGCCGCCGGCCATGCTCTGAAGGACCTGTTTGCCGCTCGTGTGGAAGCGCTGGTGAAACTCTGGCCTGACGCGACGTTCGTGGTTCTTGCGTCCGCGGTGCGCCGACAGCTTGAGCGAGCCAACCTTCTCGACGATCTCCGACCTCTCGTCCTGAGTATGTCTGCCACGGAGCGTGGATTGTATGGGGACGCGTTCGCCACACGCGTCGCGGTGGGCACGCTCGCCACCGGAGCCCGCCCTCGAGTCATCGTGCGTCACGGGCCCTTCTCTCGCCAATACAATCCCCGACGTGAGGGGCGACGCGAGTTGGGTCGGCGCTTTCGGGAACTCGTCGCCCGCCCCGAGTAGGGCTGCAAGCTGAGCGACACATGCGCCGCCCAACCACGCCATGCACCCGACGGCGCTTCGCGCCGCGGGTGATGGCCAGGCCGTTCGGCCCGCGCCCGCCACGGGCGACTGCGCGCCTCGTGATCCGAGCGCGGCGGCCGCACAAGGAGGCGGCCGCGGCGCGGCGCGCGTGGCTCGCCGGCCGCCCGCCGTCGCGCGCAGTCGCGAGCCTTCGCGCAGCGGCGCGCCGCTTCTACCGAGCGCGCTCGCAGCGCGCGCCCTCGGCGCAGGCGCGGTCTCCCCGCCGCTCCCGCCCGCGCCGCGCCCAGGCCGAAGACCCGCGCCGCAGCCCCTCGCGGGCGTTCCCGAAACGGCCAGCGCGCGCCGATGAGAACCTGGCGCGGATCGACGACTTCGTGCGGTGCCTGGCGCGGGGCGCGGATCAACGCCGGGAGGCTGCGCCGGCGTGCCCGGGGCGCGAGCCCAGCAGGCCGGGGCGCGAACCCAGCAGTGCGTGGAGCGCAGCCAACGGGTCGGAGAGCGCGTCCAGCGCCGCCGAGACGGCCGTGAATCGTGCCAGCAGATCCGAGGAGGCGTACCAGCAGATTCGGGGAGCCGTATCAGCAGATCCGAGGAGGCGTATCAGCAGATTCGGAGAGCCGTACCAGCAGGTCCGAGGAAGCGTACCAGCGGGTCGGGGGAGCCGTACCAGCAGATCCGAGGGAGCACACCAGCTGATCCGGGGAGCCGTACCAGCAGATCCGAGGAAGCATACCAGCAGGTTCGGGGAGCGTACGCGTTCTGCGGACCACATCCTGTCTTCGAGCCTCTGCGCCGCTTAGAAACCCGCGCCGGAGGTACCGATGGACGAGAGCACACGCACCTGGCGCGACCGCGTGGCGCGCTGGCACAAGAGCGGGCACTCCGCCCGCGTGTTCGCGGAGCAGGAGGGGGTCAACGCCGGCACACTGTACTCCTGGAGCCGCCGACTGGGCATGAAGCGGAGCGAGCACCGGCAGCGCTCGGAGAAGGCGACGCTTCCGGCGCTGCTGCCCGTGGTGGTCGCCCCGCCTGCAGCCACGACGCCCTCTTCGGGCGCGGCGCTGGAGATCGTCTTGCCGGACGGGGCGGTCGTCCGCGTCCCGCCGTCGTTCGACGAGGTTACGCTGGCGCGCGTTGTTCGTGCGCTCGGGGGGGCACGATGATCCCTGGCCGCGTCTCGATCTACGTTGCCACCGAGCCGCTCGATCTACGGCGCTCGTTCGATGGTCTCGCTGCCGTCGTGCGCGAGGTGCTGCGACAAGACCCGCTCTCCGGAGCGCTGTTTCTCTTTTTCAACCGGGCGGCCGATCGCTGCAAGGCCCTTTGGTGGGACCGCAGCGGATACTGTCTACTTTACAAAAGGCTCGAGCGTGGGGCATTTCGAGCCCCACGTGCCGTCACTCCGGGAGCCACGAGCGTCCTTATTGACGCCGCCGAGCTCGCGAAGATCCTGGAAGGCATCGCCCTGTCGCCCTCGAAGTTGCGGCGAGCGGTCCCGTTCGCCGAGACCGCACCGCCGCAGGTCCCCTGATCTCGCCTGACAGCCTCGCACGCTCCTGGGTAGCCCCCACGGTTGCATTGCCTCGAGCGACATGAATTTTCCTCCACAAGCCCCTTCAAAAAGCAAGAGCTCACGAGTACTTACCGCGTCGTGAGCAAGCCGGTCGAAGAGCAGATTCGCGAGCTCAAGGACAAGCTCGCGCGCGCTGCCCACGAGCGGGACGAGTACCGCAAGCTCTACGAGCTCGCCAGCATCGAGCTGGAGCGGCTTCGCCGGCACATCTTCGGCCAGAAGGCCGAGCACGTCGACCCCGGGCAGATGCAGCTCGCCTTCGATGCGATCGTGCAGATGCTCGCGGGCACCGGGGCGCGGCCGGATGCGGGCGCGACCGGCTCACCCGACGGTGGCGATGGCGCGGCGCCGAACGGCTCCTCCGGAGGCGGGGACAAGGGGCGCCAGGCTCGCCCGCACGGGCGGCAACGGCTGCCCGAGCATCTGCCGGTCGAGCGGATCGAGCTGTTGCCGCCGGAGGCGCAGGACGAGCGCGCGACCGCGCTTGTCCGCATCGGCGAGGAGGTGTCGGAGATGCTGGAGTGGCGGCCCGCGAGCTTCGTGCGACTGCAGATCGTGAGGCCGAAGTTCGCGGTCAAAGGTGAGCCCGAGCAAGGCATCACGATCGCCGACGTCCCCGACAGCCCTGTCCCGCGCAGCCTCGCCGGTCCGGGGTTGCTCGCGCACGTGCTGGTCAGCAAGTACGCCGACCACTTGCCGCTCCACCGGCAGGAGAAGATGTTCGAGCGCTGGGGCCTTCACCTCTCGCGCTCGACGCTGTGCGGCTGGGTCGAGGCGTGCGCCGACAAGCTCGCGATCCTCGTCGGGGCGATGGCCAAGGACGCCCTGAACGCGCACTGCATCGCCATCGACGCCACCGGCGTGCTCGTGCAAGCAAAGGACAAGTGTCGGCGGGGCCACTTCTGGGTCCTGGTGGCGGACCGAGATCACGTCCTGTTCCGTTTCACGCCGCATCACAACCAGGATGGCCCGAAGGAGTTCCTTCGCGGCTACAAGGGCTATGTCCAGGCCGACGCCTCGAACGTCTACGAGCAGCTCTTCCGCACCGAGGGGGTGACCGAGGTCGGTTGCTGGGCCCATTGCCGGCGGAAGTTCTTCGAGGCGATGACCTCCGACCGGGACCGCGCGACGGTAGCCATCGGCTTCATTCGCAAGCTCTACGCGATCGACAAGGCGACCAAGGAGCTGGCTCCGAACCGTCGAACCGAGCAGCGCCGGACGGATGCCGAGCCCGTGCTCGTGGCCTTCCGCGCGTGGCTTGAGACAGAGGACCTGCTCGTCCTGCCGAGGAGCCCCATCGCAGGCGCCATCGGCTACGCGCTCAACCAATGGACCGCACTCACTCGCTTCCTCGAGGATGGCCGGCTCCGCCTCGACAACAACCGGAGCGAGCTTGAGCTCCGCCGTGAAGCCGTGGGCCGTAAGAACTGGCTCTTCGTGGGCAGCAAGGACGGCGCCGAGTGGAACGCCACCATCGTGTCGCTCATCGCCTCCTGCGCGCTGCACGGCATCGAGCCCTGGGCCTACTTGCGCGACGTGCTGATCATGCTGCCCACCTGGCCTCCCGAGCGGGTCATCGAGCTCGCTCCGAAGTCCTGGAAGCAGACCCTCGAGAACGCCGACGCTCGGCAGCGGCTCGCGGCCAGTCCGTGGCCCCGGGCGCCGGACGCGACGCCCAGCTGATCGATCGTCGGCGTCGCCGTCCGCTGCCGTGGGCACGGACGCATGCTTTCCGGCTGCCGGGCGCGCAGCTCGCCGGCTTTGGCGCGCTGGTGCCGGCTCTTCGGCGCTTGCGCGGTCGACGCGTGGCTTCCGGCGCCTTGTCGACGATTCGGGCCCGGCAGAGGCATCGGCGGCACGCGGCTTCGCCGCCGCGCGCCTGCGGGCGACGTGCACGCGGGCGGTGACCTCAGCGTCGACCGCCGTTTCCTCCGCTCGCTGCTGGGCCCAGCCACCCTTCGCCGCAGACCGCTCTTCCTCTCGCATCGGGTCGCGAATCTACGGCGACGCCACGCACCACGCGAGGATGGGGTCTACAGGACGGATACCGGGGAGCCGTACCAGCGGGTGCTGGCACGCGTCCCGGGGTCGCTGGGGAGCCGCCGGGATGTGCTGGCACGGCGCCGGGATGTGCTGGCACGGCGCCGGGAGTTGCTGGCAGCCGACCTGGCCGAGGCGCGCGATAGCCTTCGCCGCGAAATGCGGGCCAGAGCTCACCCGCACGAGCATGTCCGCAAGGCGCTGGTCCGCGGCGGCGTCCCAGCGGAGCGGATCGCACACGCGTTCTCCTCGGACGCCCCCTGTCGTTACTCCGACGTCCTTGCGGCGTGAGCGCGGCCGCCGCCCGGGTGGCGCCGCAAGCACACGGTCTCCCTCGACGTCGCGTCGGCCTCTCGATGGCCGAGAATCCATGTCGCAGGCGAGCGGGGGAGAGCCACCCGTGCGCCACGCTACTGCGTGATCTCCCGGGGCGGCGCCGCCGCCGACGCTCCGAACGCGTAGGACACGCCCACTTCGGCGCGGAAGGGGACGAGCGGGGGCGGCTCGAGGCCGTGGGTGGAGCGATAGCCCGCGCGCAGCCCGAGCTCGACGCTCGGGCCGATCGACAGCCCGAACGCGAGGCTCGCGTCGAGGTAGCCCCCCGCGGGCGCATAAAAGCCGTCGCGGATGCCCTCGTAGGTCGCGCGCGCGCGGTCGCTCGCCGCGATGTACGTGCTCAGGATCGCCGTGTACTCCACCTCCAGCGCGATGAACCAGCCGCGCTGGAAATACCCGCCTGCGAGCCCGGGGTGCGCGCCCACGCTCGCGAACCGGAACGTCTGGTTGTCGCCCGTCTGCACCGGCAGCCCCAGGCGCCCGGCGAGCCCCCAGCCGCCGTGCTGCAAGAGCGTCGCGCGCGCCGCCGGCTCCAGGCGGAAGGAGTCAAGCGCCGGCACGAGGAAGACCGGCAGCGTCAGCCCGATCTCGAGGTCGAGGCGGCGCACGAGCCGCTCCACCGGGATCGCCCGCCCGTAGGCGAGCTCCAGCGCGGGCGCGGAGTTCCATCCGAGATTGACGTGCGTCGCGTTCTCTTGCTCTCCTTGATACCCGCTGATGGGCGCGGCCGACGCGACAGCGGAGACCACCGTCGCGGCCACCGCCGCGGCGAGGGCGGCGGCCCTCATCTCGCCCCCTCGTAGGCGCCGAGATGGGCGCGCAGGACCTCCATGACACGATCGGGGTGCTTGTTCACCCAGCCGTGGTCCTCGCCCTCGATGCGGACGAGCTCGACGTCGCAAAAAAGAGGGGCGTGGTGGCGCTCTTGTTGCTCGAACCCGATGACGGTGTTGATCGTCGTCCCGATCAGGGTCACCGGCTTGCAGAAGCGATCGAGACCGGAAGAGAAATCGAAGTCCCACTCTCCGTCCGTCTTCGCCGAGCGCTGCAGGTCCCGCATCGCGCGCGCGCCCAGGCGGAAGGCCTTGAGGTTGTCGGGGTCGTCCGGGTCTTCGTAATACCCTGGCTGCGACCAGCCCTGTCCCAACGAGAGGAGGAAGTCTGCGCGCGCGTCTCCGTCGGGGCTCATGGCCCATTCCGACCAACCGAGATCGTTCAGCCCCTCGGCGGTGAGGCCGAACGTGAAGAGCTCGGTCTCGTTCGCGATCGCCGCGTTCAGGAAGCCCGGCTCGCTGAGGACGGCCTCTCCGACGCGGTCGGGGTGCCTCTGGATATAGAGGGCCGCGTACATGGCGCCCCACGAGTGCCCGAACAGCGTGACCGGCGCGTCGGGGGAGAAGTGCTGGACGAGCTCGTGGAGATCCGCGGTGTACGTCTCTGCGGTGAAGTCCGATGAAGGGACGCGCTCCGAGAGGCCGGTGCCCCGTTGATCCCAGTGGACGACGAAGTACCGCTCGGAGAGCGCGCCGAGGCCGAGCATGCCGCGCATGTCGCCGCCGGGGCCGCCGTGCAGCGTGATGAGGGTGGGGTTCTTCGGGTCCCCTTGCGTGCGAAGGTGAATGAGGGCGCCGTCGCGGAGGGTGAAGCGAGGCAGCGAGTCGTCCTCCGCGACCGTCCTCGGGACGAGGTTTCCAGGCGTGTCCGGATCCAGGCAGCCCGAGGCGAGCCCGAGGCACGCGAGGCAAGCGATACAAGAGCGGCGGACGAAGGAGCGCATGACCGGAGCGTACGAACCCGGGCCGCCCACGGCATTGTGCCGCCACGCCAATCGATTGTCCGGCGGCGCCCTCGGCTACGCCCTACGCCATGGAGCGCTCGCGGAGCTGGCCCGGCGTGCTCCCCGTCCACCGCCGGAAGGCCTTGTAGAACGCGCTCACATCGGAGAAGCCCACCAGCGCGCCGATCTCCGCGAGCCCGATGGCGGGATCCTCCAGGTAGCGCAGCGCGAGCTCTTCGCGGGTCTTCTCGACGAGCGCTCGGAAGGGAAAGCCGTCCTCCGAGAGGCGTCGTTGCAGCGTGCGCGCGCTCAGCCCGAGCCGCTTCGCCACCGTCGCCAGCTTGGGAGCGCCGCCGTGCAGCTCGAGGGCGAGCGCGTGCCGCGCGCGCTCCACGAGGCTCGCGTGGGCGGGCGGGAGCTTTTGCACGAGCAGGGCGGCGTGGCGCTCGAGGACGGCACAGAGCTCGGGGGCGGCCCCTTTCATCGGCGTCGCGAGCGCCGCGCGCGGGAGGACGATCGCGTCGCCGGGCGCTCGAAACCGAACCGGGCAAGCGAAGATCCGGGTGTACGCCTCGAGCTCGGCGCAGCGCGGGTGACGGAACTGGATCGAGGAAGGCGATAGCGGCGTGGCGGCGAGCGCGCGGAAGCGAAGGACGATGTTCGCGAAGCCGAACTCGGTCGCGACCCGGTGCGGGGCCGCGCCGGGGACGTGCTCCCGGACGAGCCGGGCCTCCTTGCCATCGACGTGAAGGACATGGCGCACGGCCGTGCTGATGACGGCGAAGTGCCGCGAGAACCTCTGGAAGGCGTCGCCCACCGTGTCGCTCGACGCGACGACGTAATCCATCACATCCCAGTGGCCGATCGAGAGCGCCTCCGCGGCGCGGAGCCCGACGCCCGGATCGCCGGCCCTCTCGACGACATCGTCCCAGAGCGCGATCCACCGGCGATAGGAGAGCCGGAAGTCGGGGTTGCGCAGCTCCTCCGGCGTGAGCCCGTGCGCTCGGGCGAGCGAGCCCCCGTCGATCCCGGCAGCCTCCGCGGCCCCGAGCACGCTCCGCAGCGCCTTCACGCCGACGCTCAGCGCGCGCTCGCCCTCCGCCTTCACGAGCGGGGCGAGCCGCCGGCGAGAGCTCACGAGGCGGGGCCTGCGCGACACGTTCACTGCCGCCCGCGGCGGCGCGCCAGGATCTTCTCTGCCGCGGTGAGCGGCCGCCCCTCGCGCGCCGCGCCGCCCGCGCCCGTTGCGTGTCCGCCCCCCGGGGACGGGGGTTGAGGCCCCACCGCCGACCCAGGTTGGGGCCCCGCCGCCGCCGACCCAGGTTGAGGCCTCATCGCCGACCCAGGTTGAGGCCCTGCCGCCGACCCAGGTTGAGGCCCCGCCGCCGACCCAGGTTGAGGCCCCGCCGCCGACCCAGGTTGAGGCCACGACCCAGGTTGAGGCCACGACGCCGCCGACCCAGGTTGAGGTCCCGGCGCCCGCGCCGTCTGCGCCGGCTCCCCGGGCGCCCCCCGCGCCTGCGCGCCCCCGCCGCGCCCGTCATCGCGCGGCGCCGGTCCCGCCTCCGCGCCCTCGCGCCGCTCGCGCCCCCGCTCTCGCGCCGACAGCAGCGCCCCCACGGTCGCGCCCGCGGCGGCCGGCTCCACGGCGGCTCCCCACCGCGCCGCGCGCAGCCGCTCTCCCGCCCGCGCGAGCCACGCCGCCGCGGCTTCCGGCAGCGCGAGCCGCCGTGCCGCCACCGCGAGCAGCAGCGCGAGCGCGGCGAAGAACACAAGGCTCGGCGTCGCGTCCCGGTACGCGAAGCGCTTCGACGCCCGGTCCTCGAAGATGCCCGCGAGCGTGTCGCGCCGCTTGCCCCCGGTGAACTCCGCGATCCGCCCGAGCAGCGACAGATCGCTGCCCGTCGGGCGCAGCTCCTCGCCGGCGGTCATCGCCGCCCCCGTGGTCCCGACCGCCTCGCCCGTGAGCTCGTCCCGGGCCACCGCCACGTAGGTCCCCGGCCGCGACAGCGGCAGCTTCGCCGTGTACGCGCCCGCGCCCGTCGCCTCGAGCGGGAGCTCTCGCGAGAAGCCGTCGGGCCCCGCGACGTGCACGACCAGCCGGCGGAACGACTGCGCCCGCCCGTCGTCGCCGATCACGCTCGCCCGCACCGACAGCTCGCCGCCCGACGCGTCCGCTTCCAGGCGCACGCGCGGATCCTCCTCCTTGCGCGTCACGTCGCGCGCGGCCTGCGCGATCATCCGCGCCGCGCCGGGCCAGCGCGTCCACGCGGCGCCCCAGCGGCCCTTGAGATCGCTCGTGAACGCGGCGGCCCGGCCGAGCCCCGCCGACCACACGGCGAGCACCGGATCGCCCTCCGGCCCGGACAGCAGCACCGTGGACCGGCTCTTCGGGACCGTCACCACGTAGCCCCCGAGCGGCGGCGCCTCGCCGAACGGCACGCCGGCGGTGATCGACGACGGCGCGCCCAGCGCGACGTGGAACGGCTCCTCCACGATCGCGCTCTTCGCCGCCATGATGGTCTCCTGCGTGAACACAGCGGGCAGCCGCGTGGCGTCCTCGACGAGGTAGAAGCGGCCGCCGCCGATGCGCGACAGCGCCTCGAGCTCGGGCACGTCGCTGCCCTGGCCCAGCGCCACGACGCTCGTCGTCGTCCCGCGGCGCATCGCCGCCTCCACCATCGCGCGGCACGGCCCCATGTTCTCCGCGTCCGATCCGTCGGCGAAGAGCAGCACGTGCTTCAGGCTCGAGGTGTCCCGGTCGAGCGCCTGGTACGCCGCCTCGAGGGTGATGTCGACGTAGATGCCGCCGCCGCCCGGGCCCACGGCGCGGATCGCCTTCTCGATCGCGGCGCCGTTCGCGACCGGCCCGAGCGGCACGCTCCACCGCACCGTCGTGTCGACGTGCGCGACGCCGAGCCGATCGCCGGCGCCGAGCAGCGAGGCCGACCGGGCCGCGGCCTCGTTGGCGAGCTCGAGCTTCGTGTGGGCGCCGGCGGTCGCCGCCATCGACCCGGAGATGTCGATGCCGATCACCTCGGCCAGGCTCGCCCGCCGCCGCTCCTGCTTCAGGTCGAACGCGACGGGCGAGATCTCCTCGAGCGGCGTCCGCGCGTAGCCGCCCGGCCCCATGCTCCGATCGCCGCCCATCAGGAGGAGCCCGCCGCCGAGATCGCGGACGTAGCTCGCGAGCGCGTCGATCTGGCCCGGCGAGAGATCCGACGCGCGGATGTCGCTGAGCACCACGACGTCGTAGCCGGCGAGCTCCCCGAGATCGGCGGGGACGCGGCTCAGGCCGCCCTCGTCCACGCGGAACGCGCCGTCCGCGAGCGCCCGCGCGATGAACGCGCCCTGCCCGGCGTCGCCCTCCAGCACGAGGGCCGCCGCGGCCCCGCGGACGCGCAGGAACGCGCTCGCCGCGTTGTCCTCGGCGGCCTCGTCGAGCCTCGGATCCTTCGCGGTGATCTCGACGTCGTAGCGGTGCAGCCCGGGCCCCGGCGCCTTCTCCCGGATGCGCAGCACGTCTTCTCCCGCGGCGATCGAGGCCTCGGTGCGGGCGATGAGCTCGCCGTCGCGGCGGAGGCGGATCTCGACCTCGGCCGGCGACGGAGACGAGGTGACGAGCCGCAGATCGAGCGCCTCACCCTCGTCGGCCCGCGCGGGCGCGCGGAGGGCGACCACGCGGACGTCGGGGACGAGCCGCTGCTCCAGCGGGATCACGTCGACAGGGAGGCCGGCGGCGACGGCGGCGGCGGCCGCGGCCATCGTGTCGCCGCGGGTCGCGACGCCGTCGCTGAGCAGCACGACGCGCGCCGCGGAGTCCGGCGGCACCTCGGCGAGCGCGCGCCGGATGCCGGCGGCGAGGTCCGTCCCGTCCCGGCCGAGCGCGACCCGCTGCGGCGCCGCGAGCTGCGAGCGCGGGCGCGGCGGATCCTCGGTCGCCGCGCCCGCGGCGAACGCGATGGTGGCGATCCGATCGTCCTCGCGCATGCCGAGCTCGGCGACGGAGAGCTCCTGCGCGACGCGCCGATCGGCGCTCGGTACGAGGTCGATCGAGCGGCTGCGATCGATTGCGACCAGGACGGTGAGCCGGTCGAGTGGCCGGCCAAGCTCTGGCCCGGCCACGGCCATGGCCGCGGCGAGCGCGGCGAAGGGGGCGAGGGAGTCGCCGAGCCGCGAGCGCCACGCCCCCTGCCGGCGGGCGTGCGCCGAGGCGAGCGCGAGCGCGAGGTACCGGAGCGCGATGAACGACGTGGCGCCCAGCGCGAGCAGCGCGCCCCAGGGCCGCGCGAGCCGGAGATGGGTGTCCGGGAGCAGGCCGCACCAGACGAGGCCCACGTAGAGCGCCGGCAGCGCGCCTGCCACCATCCAGCCGAGCAGGATCGGGCGGCGGAGCGCGCCGCGGCGGAGGGCGAGGCGCAGCAGCGCCGCGAAGACGAGCGCGCCGGCGAGCGTGGCGGCGTAGGGGAGGGCGCGCAGCGCGGCCGCCGGGATCAGGGAGGCCTCCGTTCGGTCCGCATGCGGGGGAGCCGCAGTAAATCATCTTTGCGGCGGCCCGGGGACGCCGCTTCGGCGGGTGTGGCCGAGTGCCCCATCGGCGACGCCGTGGGGCGCCTCTGTCGGTATCGAGCGGGTTTCATGGGGCGCTCCGGCGCATCGGAGCGCCTTTCCATGGAGCAGCTTTCCATGTTTGTCAGGGATGGCACGCCGTCTGCTTTAGCGGGGACAAGCGGGGACAAGCGGGGACAAGAGCGGACAAGAGCCGTCAAGAGCGGCCATGGGCGTGGCGAGGCCGCGCAGCCGGGGCAGGAGACATCATGTCGCGCATCGAGAGCACGGACACCTGGAGCGGCACGGACGGCGGCACATGGGATCTCGATGAGGGGTTCGGTGAGCCCGCGCGCAGCGCGCACCACCAGGAGGGGGATCTCGTCGCGGGCAAGTACCGCCTGGTCCGCAGGATCGGCGAGGGGGCGATGGGCACGGTCTGGATCGCGACGCACGTGGCGCTCGGGTCGGAGGTCGCGATCAAGCTGATGCGGCCCGAGCTCCGGTCGCCGGAGCTCGCGGAGTATTTCGTCCGCGAGGCGCGCGCCGCGGGCCGGCTGAACCACGCGGAGGTCGTCCGGATCTTCGACCTCGGCGAGACCGCGGCGGGGGACCCGTACCTGGTGATGGAGCTCATCGAGGGAGAGTCGCTGAGGAGCGCGCTCGCGCGCGAGGCGGCGATGACGCCGGAGCGTGCGATCGCGCTGCTCCTCCCGGTCGCGGGCGCGATGCACGCGGTGCACGAGAAGGGGGTCGTCCACCGCGACCTCAAGCCGGACAACGTGATGCTGGTGCGCCGCGGCGGCGGCCGGCTCCAGCCGAAGATCGTCGATTTCGGCGTCGCGAAGATCGTCTCCGAGCGCGAGGCGAGCCAGGCGTCGGCGAGCTTCGAGGTCTTCGGCACCCCCGACTACATGCCGCCGGAGCAGGTCCTCGCCGTCCCTGACATCGATCGCCGCGCCGATATCTGGTCGCTCTGCGCGATGCTGTACGAGCTCCTGTCGGGCCGGCCCCCGTTCTCGTCAAGGAACGCGCTGGACGGCCTGCGGGCGGTGCTGCAGGACGCGGTGCCGTCGCTCGTCGACACGTGCGGCCTCGACGCGGATCTCTGGGCGATCGTGGAGCGCGGGCTGCGGAAGGAGCCGTCCTCGCGCTGGTCGAGCATGCGCGAGCTCGGCGAGGCGCTCGCCGCGTGGCTGAGGGCGCGGGGCGTCCTGGAGGACGCGCGCGGCGTGTCGCTCGAGGGGGAGTGGCTTCCTTGCGAGGAGCCCTGTGTACCTGCGGGCCATGGCGCGGCGCCGCGCGTATCCTGGTGGGTGGAGGAGCGGAGCCGGCCGAGCCGCCGGTGGTCGTCGCGCCGCCGGGCGCACCGGGTCTACCGGGGCCGGCCTCAGGGCGAGCAGACGGCCTGCCCTTGAGGGTGGGGACGAGCCGCTGAGCGGTCCGAGCCGAGGGGCGGGGTGAGCGCGCTGAGGGCGGGTCGAAGCACGGCGGGGCGCAAGCTTGACCTTTGGGTCCGCGTATTGCTCTGCTCTGGCGGGTGAACGCCCGCGCCACCCCATCGCTGCTCATCTCGCGGCTCGTGATCGAAAATTTCCGGACGTTCCGAGGGCCCACGGAGATCGACCTGAGCTCTGGCGGCGCGGTGGACGCGATGCCCGTGCTTCACGGGGCCAACGGGGCCGGAAAATCGAATGCGCTCGCGGCGATTGATCTGTTCTTTCGGGCCGCCTCGTTCTGGCTGAGCTCGGTCGTGAGCCCTGATGCGATGGTCTCCCAGGACGGTGCTTTGAAGCTGCAGTGGGGCTTCAGCAACAGCTATTTCGGCCTGTCGATGAGCCACCGGAGCTGGCCTCCCGGTGTTCGCGATCCTCAGCGGATCGCAGTTCACTTCGACGATGCTCGGCTGGGCGCCCTCCGCATCACACTGACCCCTTCGGGCAACGACGTCCTCCTCCGGCTGGCGAGGGCGGTACCCGGCTCAGCGAACAGCTGGAGAGCGCTGCGAGGGCCGCTGAAGAATGCGGCGCAACGTGACGAGATTTCGCCGCTGAAGAACGCCATTGAGGCGCCGCTCGGCCCCGGGAGCAAGCCGTTCTTCCTGCTGGACGCTCGCCGTCGAGACTTCCGGGCCATCGGCGAGGGGGGGGCGCGCGACGAGGGGGGCAGCACCCTGTCCGCCGCCACGGCCGAGCGCCTCCTCGCGCTGGCGACCTCGCTCGATCCGGAAGAGACGGAGCGCTGGCGCGTCTTCGTGGAGCTCATCCATCGGTTCAAGACCCTGTCGGATCGAGAGATCTCCGTGCTCCGCGCGCCCGTGGCTGGCGGGGAGGTCACCGATCTGCGCTTCGAGGTCCGGGGCAAGCAGATCCTACGGCTCTCCGAGCTCAGCTCGGGCGAGCAGCAGGTGGTCGCTCTCGTCGCGGCCGTGCTCACGTCCCGCGCCGGCCTTGTTGCCATCGAGGAGCCGGAGATGAGCTTGCATCCCGACAACCAGGAGCTCGTCCGCGACATCCTGCGCGAGCAGGTGCAACGCGGGATCGTCGACCAGATCTTCCTCGAGAGCCACGTCCAGGTCTTCGACGGCCCCGAGGTGCTCCGGTTCAGCCGCTCTCCCGAGGGGGAGACGCTCGTCACGCGGCAGCCTTCGCGCTCGGACCGCGAGCTTCAAGATCGCGCGAGCAAGAGCGGCGCCAAGCAGCACTGGGTGACACCCGAGGGCTACACGCAGATCCCCGCGGAGATGCGCGGCGATCTCGGGCTGCAGAGCGGCGGATACCTGTGGTTCCTGCGTTCCCGACCGGAGGGCCGCTGGGAGGCATGGACCGCGTCAGAGCTCGACGAGCAGTTCGGTCTTGGCGATGAGTCCTCCAAGGATGCCTGACGTGCGGCTCTGGATTGACACCAACGCGGCGCGTAGCGTCGTCGACATCGAAAAGCTCTGCATTCTCGCTGGGAGCAAAAGGGTCGAGGTTGTAATCCATGCGCAGGTCTACCTTGAAAGGCGTCGCCAGATGCGTGTGAGCAAGGGCGCCAGATTCTCGGAGGTCCGCTTCGATGGCCTCCTCCGCCAGTTTGGCATCCAGATCATCGACATCCACCTTGATCATCCGACCGCCGCCCGATGGGCCGACAGCTTGTGTCAGCGGTATCCGACGGACCGCGATTGGGAGCTGGCGAAGAAGCGTACCCTCGGCGGCGAGCTGATCGCCGATTTCAAAGTCATCCCTGGAAAGATGCCGATGACCACGGACTGGCTCATCGCCCTCGCCGTCGAGGACGACCCCGCGTCGCGCATCATCACCCACGACGAGGGCGAGGAATGGCAGCGGCTCCGCGAAGCCGAGCCGAGGCGCGCCTTCCGCTGGGACGAGGCGGTCACCTGGCTTCAGAGCCTGCCCGCGGACGAGCCGTCACCCGGCTGAAGCGCATAGGGCGCCGCGCGGGGGTGCGGCATCGATCCGTGGAAGGTGGGCTAGCGTTCGCTCGGTGGTACCGAGCCTGCTCGGGTGCCCCAGCCTCGGAGGGCGCGGCGACCGCCCTGGCTCGCTCCGCCCGGGCCGCCGCGAGCCAGCGCGCCGCTCACGGCCTCCCGCCCGCCGTGCGAGCGAGGGTCACCGCGAGGGCTGGCCCGTGCGCAGCGGGCCACCTCGCGAGGTGGGCCAGAGCATGCAATTGGCCGCCGAGCCCGGGATCGTGAAGACATCCATTCCATGCTCGAAGGTCTGCACGAAGACCTCGAGCTGGCCGTCTCCGTCGAGATCACCCACCGCCGGCGCGGCGGGCGCGCCGTTGCCGTTCCCATTGCTGCCGGGGTTCGGCAGGGGCACGTCGTGCAGGACCGCGCCGTTCGCGCCGAGGATCACGAGGTTGCCCGAGTCGAGCACGTCGGGAGCGCCGTAGGTCGCCAGCAGGACCTCGGGTGAGCCGTCCTGGTTCAGGTCGGCCACGGTGGCCTCGGTCGCGAACATGATCGATTTGCCGTGCATGTAGTTGTATCGCCACAGGAGCGACGCGTCGGGGCCGAACGCATAGAGATACCCGTCGTTCATCGGGACGATGATCTCGGGCCGCGCGTCCCCCTGGAGGTTCACCGTCGTCGGCGAGGGCACGCCGCTCGGCGGGTAATAACCGTCGATCTCGAGCGGCCTCTCGCCGCGCGGGAGCGTCTCCCACCCGGGCTTGCGCATCGCCGATCGGTTTCCGTCGCCGTGCGCCCCCTCGAGCACCATCACCGCATATGCCTGCGTCTCGTAAGGCTCGTGCATCTCGACGTTCGGTACCCCGACGACCTCGTTCCGCCCGTCCCCGTCGAGATCGACCACGTTCGGCGGCGACGCGGTCCACTGCAGCCACTCGGCGGAGCTCGGGTGCGGCCATGTCCCGGTATGGAGATGGTAATGGTCGCCCTCCACCTTCGGGTCCGCCCAGCGGATGAACTGGCCCCAGGTCAGCGGCTTGTCGGCGAACGCGTCGTCGCGATTCTTGAAATACGGCGCGGCGTCGATCGCCACGCCGTCATGGTTGAACGCCTGGACGTGGTGGTTGTCGTAGGTGGCCAGGATCTCGAGCTCCGGGTCGTCATCGATGTCACCGATGCCGACGTTGAGCCCATAACACCCGAACCCGGAGTGCCCCATGCCGTTGCGATCGGCATCGTTCCCCGGGCCGCTCTGGTTGTTGTACCGAGGCCAGGCCGCGAAGCCGGCGCCCGCGGATGCGGGCCGATAGAGCGACCCATCCGCGCTGAAGACGAAGATCTGCGCGCCGCCGTCCTCGGTGCTCGCGGTCTGCGTCGTCGTCGCCACCACCTCGATGGTGCCGTCGCCGTCGAGATCCGCCGCGGCGAGCCCGCGCACCTCGGGGGCGTTGCCGGCCGTCGTGGTGTCCGCCGGCCACCCGGCCTTCAGCGCGAGCCCGCCCTGCCATTCGAATGCGAAGACCTGGTGACCGTTGCCATACACGATGTCGATCGCCCCGTCGCCCTCGAGGTCGGCGACCACGTGCGGCGCGTAAACCCGGTCCTCCCCGGCCTCGGCGCGATCGATCTCCTTCCCGTTCGAGTCGAAGACGAAGAGCGCATAATAAGCGGCGATGAGCTCGTTCCGACCGTCGCCGTCGAGGTCCATCACCACCGGCGACGCGTACCAGCTCGTCTGCCCGGGCAGGACCATCCGGTGCTCGGGCGCCTGCACCTCGCCGGTGCTCGTGCCCACCTCGCAGATCGGGTTGCGCGTGCCGCCCGTGCTGCCCGCGCCGCCGCCGGGGCCGCTCGCGCCATCCCCGAGATCGCCCCCGGCGCAGGCCGTCGCGAGCAGCGCGAGGAGCAACGCGACGCTGCCGAGCGCCCATTCACCCAGGCCGGTGCGCGCGGCCCCCGGCGAAGGGGGCGGGTGTCGAGGTCCGGTGGGGAACCCGCGATCGGAACGGCACGGGCAGCGCTGGGTAACCATGGGGCCTCCGGGGGATGCGCCGCCAGCGGGTGACACCCGCCGGCAGAAAAGGACAGGAGCCAAGCTCATCGAGATTACCAGGAACCTTGAGAGCCGGGGATACGAGAGTCCGGCCGAGGGGGAGCCCCGCGGGACCGCGGTGTGGGTGGTTGCCCAGGGCAGAGTGTGGTTCGTTGCCAGTGGGGGTGTATCATGTAGATCTCGGAGAGGGACGACGCGTTCACCCCCCGGAGGCGGCGCATGCCCACGATAGAGGCGTTCATTCCGACGGTGGTGCTCTTCGAGACGATCACCGACATCGCTCGTTCTCACAAGGCGCACCTCGTGCTCCAGCGCTTCGAGGGCGCGCATGGCGGCGCGAGGCTCTCCGTCGTCGAAGCGAGCCCTCTCGCGGCGCACGAGTACCTGAGAGGCGGCTATCAGCTGGTGTACCTGGCGTCGCGGAGGGCGCCCGCCAGCGAGCAGGACTGGGGCTTCATCGACCGTGAGGCCGCAAATCTGCTCGAGTTCGCCGGTGCGCGTCAGCGCGGTCAGGATCTCGAGCAGGTCACGATCCGCCCGGTGGCGAAGAAGAGCCGTGTGGCCAGGTTGTTCGCCGCGACCAGGGCGGCGATCGTGGCGAGCTGCAAGCGAGGCGTGAGGCTCAAGGGGCAGCTTTACCCGAAGATCTTCTACGCGAAGGAGCTTGAGGCCGGGAGTTTCCAGCTGTGGGTCGATATCGAGACGAGGACCCTATCCGCCGAGATGGCCGGGTAGGGCCTCTGGCTCCTCGCGGCGCGGCCCTGGCGCCGTGGCTGTCTTTCCGCCGATCCTCGGCGCTTTCCCGCCGCAGCGCTAGGCTGCAGGCCTGTCATGGCCTCGCAGCGGCCTCGGCACGCGCGTGAAATACCAGACGTCGGCGACCACCAGGCCGAGCGCCGCGAGCGCCAGCAGCCAGGTCCACTCGACGTGGGCGTCCGGCTGTCCCGCCGCGCTGGAGACGGCGACCTCGCCGCCTCCCTCCGCGAGGAGCGGCCTCGGCGTGAGGTCGCTCTCGGCGACGCTCGTGAGGTTCGCCGGCACGACGACGGACCCGGCCTGCGGTCCCTGCCAGGCGAGGCGGTAGAAGCCCGCGCGGGGCGTCTCCGCGATCACCGCGACGCCGGCGCGCTGCGCGACCTCGAGCCGCTCGCCCGCGGGGCCCATGGCCTGGAGGTCCCGCGCGGTCGCGGGGATGCTCACGCGCAGCGGCTCGCCGGTGCGCGCGGGGCCTGTGATGCCGTGGGCGCGGTGGGCGCGCGCCTGCTCGAGCAGGTTGCGCACGAAGAGCACGAACGACGCCTTGAGCGGCCAGTCGCTCTCACCCACGTCGAAGCCGAGCAGCGTGCCGGTCCGCGAGGCGGTGGAGATGTCGGTCGCGATCGTGCCCTCCTGGGCGCGGATCAGCTCCTGCGTCGCCGCCTCCGGCTTGAGGGACGAGGCCACGCGGAGGTTCACGCCGTCCAGCGTCAGGAAGCGCAGCCGCGGATCCGCCGTGTCCCACGACGTGAGCGTGGGGCGCTCGAGCGTCTGCCCCACGAGCGTGCCGGCGCAGCGCCCGGGCGGCGGGTTCACGATCAGCAGATCGCCCCCCGGAGGATCGGGCGGGCACGCGCCGTCGATCACCACGAACGTGTCGGGATCGAGCCCGGGCTTCCCGAGCAGATCCGCGAGCGCGCCCGAGATCACCGAGGTCATCGGATCGGACGCGAGCGCCCGCTCGAGCCAGACGGAGCCGCCGGAGGGCGCCCCCGGCTGCGCGCCCTGGGCGTCGCCGCCCTGGCCGTTGCCGGCCGACGCGAGGAACACAGGGAGCTTGTCGCCGGCCGGCACGCGCCCGTAGGCGACGTCGTCGAGCGGCATCGCGTCGCGCGGCGAGAGCTCGAAGACGAGCCCCTTGCGGTAGTCGCCGGGCGACGGGCGGAACGTGAGCACGACAGGGAGGCGCTCGCCCGGCTTGACCAGCACGCGCCGCGAGCCGAGCACGTCCGACGCGTTGTCCTGCCGCATCGTCACGTACACGTCGCGCGGCTGCGCCCCGAAGTTCGCGACAACGAGGAAGGCCTGCACCTCCTCGCGAGGGTCCGAACGCTCGCCGTCCGCGCCGCTCGCGCCGACCACCGCGCTCCCGGCGCGCACGTCGACGCGGACGATGGCGGCGTTGTCGACCGGATCACCGACCGTGATGACCTCCACCGGCAGCGACGCGCCGCGCAGCGAGGCGGGGCGGGCGAGGTTGCCGTCGGTGATCGCGACGACCCGGCGGGCGCCGCCGAGCTGGCGGAGCCGGTCGATGCCTAGCGCCACCGCGGCCTCGAGGTCGCCCTCGACGTCGCGCGCCGCGATGGGGTCGATCGCCGCCTTGAGCCGGACCCGATCGCGATCGAGCGCCGCGACGAGGCGCGCGTCGCGCCCCGCCTCGACGATCAGCGCGTCGCTGCCCGGGGCGAGGCCGGAGAGGAGGTCCCTGGCGAGCTGCTTCGCGAGCTCGACGCGCGTCGTCGCCTCGCCGGCCGGCCCTCGAGCGGCCGCGGACATCGAGGCGCTCGTGTCGATGACGATCGCCACATGATCGCCGGTGAGCTCGCGCCCGCGCGAGGCGGGGCGGGCGAGGGCGAGCGCGAGGAGGGCGAGCGCGAGCGCCTGCAGCACGAGCGGCAGCTGGGCGATGAGCTTCCTGAACGGCGCGCGCGCCATGAGGTCGCGCTGCGCGGCGGCCCAGAGCCACGTCGAGGGGACGCGCCGGCGGCTCCGCTTGATCTTGAGGATGTAGAGCAGGACGAGCGGGCCGAGCAGCGCGAGCAGCCACAGGCCGCCGGGCGAGAGCAGCGCGAGCGGGGCGCCCGCGGAGGCCTGTGCGAGCGGGGCGGCCACGTCAGTCGACGCTCCTCGAGACGAAGCGGCGGACGGCGCCCTCGAGCGGCTCGTCGCTCCGCGCTCGCACGTACGTCGCGCCATGGCGGCGGGCGAACGCGCGCAGCGCCTCGCACAGGCCGGCGAAGTGGGCCGCGTACGCGGCGAGGGCCGCGGCGTCCAGGGTCACGTCGACGAGCGCCCCCGTCTCGGCGTCCTCGAGCGTCAGGTCGCCCTCGAAGCTCGGCTCGAGCTCGTCGGCGGCGACGACCTGGAGGGCCGCGACGTCGTGGCCGGCCTGCGCCGCGCGCCCGAGCGCGGCGGTGACCGGGCCGGGGTCGAAGAAGTCGGAGACGACGCAGAGCAGGCCCGGCCGCGCGCTCTGCCGCACGACGGCGTCGATGGCGCGCGCGAGGTGCGTCCCGCCGGAGGCCCTCACGCCGTCGAGGGCGCGGAGGAGCGCGGCGAGCCCCGCGCGCCCGCGCACCGGCGCGTGCTCGCGGGCGATGCCGTCGCCCGCCACGAAGAGCTGCGCGCGCTCGGAGCGCGTGAGCGACATGTACCCGATCGCGGCCGCGAGCCGGCGGGCCGCGTCGAGCTTCGTGGGCTCCCCGAAGTCGAGGGACGCCGACGCGTCGCACACGATGCGGGCGATGACGTCCTCCTCGGCGCGGAACAGCTTGAGCACCGGCTCCCCGGTGCGGGCGTACGCGGCCCAGTCGATCCGCCGCATGTCGTCGCCGGGCGCGTACGCCCGGTGCTCCTTGAACTCGGCCGAGCCGCCGCGGCGCCGCGCGAGGTGCTCGCCGGCGCCGCCGGAGCGGGCGCGGATCTCGAGCCGCCGCTGGAGCACCTCGAGCTCGCGGACGAAGCTCGCGCCGAGGAGCGGCTCGGGGGACGAGGGGAGCATCGGACAGCAGTAGACCTCGGCGCGGGCGGGGGTGCCAGCGGGGTCGCGGAGGAGCGGCGGCCCGCGCTCGGCAGGGGCGCCGGCCGCGCCCGGTCCGTCGTCGTTCCGCGTCGTTCCGCGTCGTTCCGCGTCGTTCCGCGTCGTTCCGCGTCGTTCCGCGTCGCTCCGCGTCGCTCCGCGGCGTCGAGACAGACCGCCACGCGGTGGGGCAGGGCACCCCACTCGCGTTCGTCGTGGCCGACAGGGCCCCGTCAGCAGGCGCGCCGCTGCTCCGTGGCTCGCTTTATGCGAGCCAGCGCTGTGGTTCAGCTGTCGTGCGCCGGCCCGGCCGGTAGAGCCGCCGAGCGCCCGTACCGATGTGTCACCCGAAAGGAGGCACCGTGAAGGCCCTGGTTTTCCACAAACCTTCGGACGTCCGCGTCGAGGACGTCCCGGATCCCCGGATCGAAGAGCCCACCGACGTCATCGTGCGCGTCACCGCGACCGCGATCTGCGGCTCGGATCTGCACATCTACAACGGCTTCTTCCCCCAGGCGAAGCCCATGGTGCTCGGCCATGAGTTCATGGGCGTCGTCGAGGAGATCGGCCCGCAGGTCACGAAGCTGCGGAAGGGCGACAGGGTCGTCGTCCCGTTCCCCATCGCGTGCGGGCGTTGCTTCTTCTGTCAGGCGGAGCTGCCCGGCCATTGCGAGAGCTCCAATCCGAAGCACTACGGCCCCGAGGGCGGCACGCTCGAGGGCAAGGGCGGCGCCCTCTTCGGCTACACGGACCTCTACGGCGGTTACAACGGGGGTCAGGCCGAGTACGTGCGCGTCCCTTACGCCGACTTCGGGCCACGGAGGGTGCCTGAGCGCCTCACCGACGAGCAGGTCCTCTTCACGACCGACATCCTCCCCACCGGGTGGACGGCGATCGAGTGGGCCGAGCTCAAGGGGGGAGAGACGGTCGCCGTGTTCGGATGCGGGCCTGTCGGCCTCGCGACCATGAAGTGCGCCTGGCTCCGCGGCGCGGCGCGCGTCATCGGCGTCGATCGGGAAGAGTACCGCCTGAACACGGCCCGCGAGATCGCCAAGGCCGAGACCGTCAACGTCGACAAGGTCGACGCCGTCGAGGCGATCCGCGCGATGACGGGCGGGCGCGGCGCGGACGTGTGCGTCGACGCGGTCGGGATGGAGGCGCACCGCGGCGTGCTCGAGAAGGCCTCCAGCGCCCTTCACGGCCAGGTGGGGACGATATCGGCCCTCCGGCTCGCCATGAGCGCCGTGCGCCGGGGCGGGGTCGTGCCCGTCGTTGGGGTCTACGGCGTGTCCTATGACAACTTCCCGCTGGGCCAGCTCTTCGACAAGGGCCTGAGGCTCCGCGCCGGCCAGGCGCCGGCGCACAACTACGTCGACCGGATCCTCAAGCACATCGAGGACGGCCACCTCCGGGCGGACGACATCATCACCCACCGCCTGCCGCTCGCCCGCGCCCCGCACGGCTACGAGATCTTCAACAAGAAGCGCGACGACTGCGTCAAGGTCGTCCTCAAGCCCTGACGCAGGGCGCAGATCGGAACCATGGCCCGCCGCAGCCCTGGCGCCTGACACCGGCGTCAGGGACGCGCGGCCGCGTTGCTGTGTAATTTGTTGAATTCATGATTGTTTGTTCCGGGTACGGCGCTTGCTTGGGGCCGGACCTCGGCGAGCGCCTCGCTCGCTTGCTCGGCCGCCCGTGATGGCCTCTGATCGCACGGAAGGACAGCTCCCGATGGCTCGAGATCTGCGCTCAACTCGAACGCTCCTTCACCCCTTATGGTTAGGAGCCCTGGCGCTCCTCGTCCTCAACGATCACGCCCTCAAGGGCTCTGGTGTGCTCCCCGGGTGGTTGACCGGGAAGCTCAGCGACCTCGCGGGGCTCCTTGTCGCGCCGGCGGTCCTCGCCTCGCTGCTCCGCGTGACCTCGCGCCGCGGGTTCCTCGGCGCGCACGTCGCCATCGGCGCGGGCTTTTCCGCCATCAAGCTCGTTCCGGAGGCCGCGCGCGCGGTCGAGGCGCTCATGGCGCTCACGCCGCTCCCGTGGCGGATCACCGTCGACCCGACGGACCTCGTCGCGCTGCCGGTGCTCCTCATCTCGTACCGCGTGCTCGGCGAGGCGATGGGGCGGCCGGCTCCCGCGCGCCCGGTCGCCCACCGCCTGGCGCTGATGGCGGGCAGCCTGGCCTGCGTGGCCACGAGCAAAGAGCAGCCGATCACGTGCGGCGACGTCGAGGGGTGCGCGCCGCCGCAGCCGCAGGAGCTCGCGTCGCTCGTGATCGGCAACGCGACGGAGGCCGAGCAGCTCATCCGCGTTCGGCGCCTGCGGGAGTCGGTGCGGGTCGACTGCGGCGTCCTGCTCGACGACCCGACGCGCGCCCTCTCGCGCGATCTGTTCGCGAACGCCGAGACCTGGCTCATCGCGCCCGGCCGCGCGCTCCCGCTGGGCAACGCGGGGTGCGATGCAACCCTGATCGACGCCGACGGGCTGCCGCTCACGCTCCTCGCGTGGTCCGCTGCGGAGTTTCCGGAGCAGGAGCTCGTCACATCGACGGAGAACCCGCGGGCGGATCGGATGATCACGCTGCAGCGCGCCGGGGCCAGGCTCGAGCTCGCCGATCACCCGGCGATCTTCCCGGCGCCGCCCATCGAGACGCCGGCTCCCGCGGGCGCATGCGGCGCCTCGGCCGGAGGGAGCGGGCTCGACTGGACCGTGCCCGTCTCCAGAGCAGGGGTCCTCGCCGGCGTGACGTCGTCGCCGGACGGGTGCCACGCCCTCACGCTCGATCGCGGCGAGACCTTCTTCCTCTGCGCCCCTGCCGAGGCGATCCCGTTCAGCGAGGGCGACGTCCTCCATGTGAGCGCCGTCGCGATCGACGGCGGCAGGTACCCCGAGCTCCTGCAGGACCAGCTGGCGCTCGCGCGCGGCCTCCACATCGAGAGCGAGACGCACGCGGTGCTCGCGCTGCGCGGCAACGTGCTCGCCCGCTGGTCGATGGTCGGCCGGCAGCCAGGCGCCCATTTCTCGGCCGATCTCTCGCCGCTCGCGGCCTGCGGCGGGTACCACGACGCGTGCGGCAGCCTCGTCGAGCCGCTCGAGGCGTCGCTGCTCGGCGACGGCGTCTCCGGGGTCGTCTCGCTGCGCCCCGGCGAGAGCGCGGCGCTCGCCGAGGGCGCCGGCGCGCTCTTCCTCGTGCGCGCCGACGACATGCCGGTGCGCGACGCGGAGTGCTTCACCGTCCCCGTCGATCAACCCCGCCTGCTCGAGTCGGTCTTGGTCGCCGCCACCGCGGCGCCGTAGGAGGTCACGCCATGAAGATCCGAATGCACGATGTCCTCGCGCTCGGCGCCGCCGCCGCGCTCGGCGCGGCCGGCTGCGCGTCCTCGGACGGCGAATCCGGCGGCATCGCCGTCACCCCGGGCCCCCCCGGGTCCCCGTCCCCGGGCAGCGCGGGCGTCTCCCAGGGCGGCGCGCAGGACTTCGGCCTGTTCCGGCAGATCCTCGAGGACGGCGAGATCCCCGGGCCGGACACGCTCGACGACGTCGGCTTCTTCGCCGAGCACAAGCTCGATTACCCGGCCGCGACCTGCGGCGAGGACGTGTGCATGCACGGGCTGCTCGGGATCATGGGGAACATGATCAGCGGCTCGCCCTGCACGCTCATCCAGATCGGGATGAACTCGCCCGTGGACCTCGGCGCGCTCGAGCGGCCGCCGCTGCACCTCGTCATCGCCGTCGACACGAGCGGCTCGATGCAAGGCGACCCGATCGCCTACGTCAGGGCGGGGCTCGTCGAGATGATCGACGCCCTCGAGCCGACCGACCGGATCTCGCTCGTCCGCTACTCGGACACGGCCGAGCTCGTCCTCGAGCAGGCGGAGGGCTCGGACAGGGAGGCGCTCACGGAGGCGTTCGAGGGCCTGACAGCGCGGGGGTCGACCAACCTGTACGAGGGGCTCTTCACCGCGTATGCGCTCGCCGAGCGGCACCTCGATCCGGCCTGGCAGAACCGCGTGATCTTCCTGTCCGACGGCGTGGCCACGGCCGGGCTCACCTCGCCTCAGCGGCTCGTGTCGCTCGCGGCCGGGTACGCGGAGAAGGGGATCGGCCTCACGGCCATCGGCGTCGGGGCCGAGTTCGACGTCGACGCCATGCGTGGGATCAGCGAGGTCGGCGCGGGCAACTTCTATTTCCTCGAGGACCCGAAGGCGGTGGAGGAGGTCTTCGCCGAGGAGGTGAAGACGTTCCTCGTGCCCCTGGCGCTCGACGTGGAGCTCGACGTCGCCGTGGGCGACGGTTACGTCGTGCGCGGCGCGTACGGCACGAACGGCTGGCAGGGCGGCGAGCGCGGCGGCGCCGTGCACATCCCGAGCCTCTTCCTCGCCGGCCGGACGAGCGCCGCGGAGCCCGTCGGCTCCGGCCGGCGCGGCGGCGGAGGCGCCATCCTGCTCGAGCTCGTGCCGAAGCCCGACCAGCGAGGCGTCGAGGACCCGCGCGCCGTGGGCAGCCTCGCGCTGTCGTGGCGGCACCCGCTGACGGGCGAGGCGCACGCGCAGGAGGTCGACATCGAGGCGCCGAGCGCGCCCGACGCGCCGCCCGAGGCCGGCTATTTCTCCGGCGACACCGTCGAGAAGGGCTTCGTGATGTTGAACCTCTTCGCCGGCTTCAAGCTCGCCGCCCAGCTCGCGGCGGACGCCGACCCCCGCACCGCGCGGCGCACGCTCGAGGCGCTGCGGCCGAACGTCGAGGCGTGGCTCGCGGATCATCCGGACCCCGACGTCGAGGACGACCTGCGCTACGTCGATCTGTTCATCGAGAACCTCATCACGGCGGAGGCGAACGTGCAGCCCTACGTGCCGGCGGATCCGCCGAACCCCTGGCCCGCCGATTGAGCCCCGCGCGCGGCGCGCCAGGTGACGGCGATGCGCGCCGGCTGACACCAGCGCGCCGCGCCCGTCACCCCCCATTCAAGTCGATTCCCCTCAACACGCGTTTCGACGTCTCCACGTCGTCACATGCGCTCCGTGTGCACGCGTGCACGCGTGTCCGCGTACACAACAACGCACCCCGTGCGCCGCAAACCTGCGCCGCGGCGATGTCGCTTCCTCGCGGCGAACGCCTTGTGTAGGATCGAACTTTCGTGGCCGTCGAGGAGGAGAGTGCACCTATGCGAAGATCCATGTGGTTCGGGTTGGCGAGCATCACCGTCTGTCTCACGGCCGCTCTCCCGGCGAGCGCGGGTGTCCCGGAGTGCGGCAATATTCGTTTCGAGGGCCTGTCGAACTGCGAAGTGCGCGTCACGGGTGAGTGCACCGCGGGCTGCAGCGAGCTCGGGATCTACAAGACCGCGTGCGCCACGAAGCTCGTGCCGGTCTGCAAGACGGAGTGCACCCTCTCGGCGGAGGCGACCTGCACGGACAGCTGCACCACGCAGTGCAAGTCGGACTGCGATAACAACATCAACGTCATCTGCTCCCACAACTGCTTCGTCGAGTGCACGACCACGCGGGACGCCGAGTGCGCTGGCGCCCACGATTCCGCCCAGTGCGCCGCCACGTGGGACGCGAACTGCGACAGCGAGTGCGACGCCCAGTGCGTGACGGTGGATGGCGACTGCTACCAGCACTGCATCGAGTGCTGCGGGGGCTCGTGCACGGCCGACGCCAACATGGACTGCCAGACCACCTGCCAGAACGAGGAGTTCGAGGACTGCGAGCACGAGTTTCGCGCGAACTGCGATGCTTCCTGCAGCGGCGACGGCGCGCTCTTCTGCGGTGGGAAGTACATCCTCTCCGGCTCGCAGATCCCCGCGTGCGTGAACGCGCTGCTCGCGCAGGGCATCAGCGTGAAGGCCGAGGCGGAGGTCACCATCGGTCCAGATGGCATCGACGGGAACCTCGCCGCCGGCATGTGCGCCTTCAGGCCCGCGAGCAAGGCCTCCCTCGCCGCGCCGTTCGCCGCGCTCGCGGCCGCCGCAGGCTGGCTCGCGCGGCGCCGCAAGCGTTCATCGCACACGCCGCGCTGATCGGCTCCGGGTGATCGTGCGGCCGACCCCTCACGTGCTGCTCGCGCTGCTCGCCCTCGGCTCCCCGGGCTGCGGGGGCGAGGGCGCCGACGCGCTCGTGGTGGTCGGCCTCACGACGGACATGGCGATCGGCTTCGAGATCGACGCGATCGAGACCACAACGAAGGTGGATGGCGTCATCACGCGCGCCGAGCGCCTCTCGTATGGCAGCAGCGGTCTGTCGCTCCCGGCGGAGATCGAGATCGCGCCGGCGCAGGACGGCGCCGAGGTCGAGCTGTCCGTCGCGGCGTTCCGCGACGGCGAGGCGGCGCCCGTCGTGAAGCGGACGGTCGCGACCCGCGCGGCCGGCGGGCGAAGGCTGCTCCTGCCCGTCTCGCTCGACGCGGCGTGCTCCGGGGTCGCCTGCGCGGCCGGCGCGACGTGCGCGGCGGGGATGTGCGTCGATCCCTTCGTCGACCCGTCCGGGCTCGATGACCACGATCCGACGTGGATCGCCTCGGCGAGCGACGCGTGCAAGACGCGCTCCTCGGGCGACCCAGAGATCGTGATGGGGCAGGGGGAGAGCGCGTTTGCGCCTCTGGAGGAGGGCGAGGTGCTGCCGATCGAGGCGGGCCTTCAAGGGGGGCACCACGTGTGGCTCGCGCTGCGCGTGGCCGGCCTCCGGCAGATGGGCTTGCGACTGACGGTAGGGGGCCACTTCCCCGAGCTCGCGTTCGAGCTGGTCCCGTTCACCGCGCTGGTCGCGCTGCGCCGAGCCGGGGAAGGCCGCTGCGAGATCTACGGCATCCGCTTTCGGGTGGATCGAGGCCTGCCGGTCGAATCCGTCCGGGGGCAAGCGCTCGACGTCGAGATCACCCTGGAGGACCCGAACGGCGACGTCGCGACGGCCGCGCAGCGGATCGTCATCGCTCCCTGACACGTCACCTGCCGGGAGCGGCCTCGCAGGCGGTCGATTTCCGTTCTGGATCGACTTTCTCTCCCCTCGCCAGGGGGCGCCGGCATGTGGCGACCTGTCGGAGCTGCCTCGCGGGGGGCCGATTTCGGTTCCGGATCGACTCGTCCCCCCCTCGCGAGGGGGCGCCGGGACGTGGCGACCTGTCGGAGCTGCCTCGCGGGGGGTCGAGTTCGGTTCCGGATCGACTCGTTCCCCCTCGCGAGGGGGCGCCGGCCGGTCGCGACCTCTCAGGAGCGGTCTCCGAGGCCGTCCGTTTTGGTCCTGGCTCAGCCAAGTACCCCTCGTGCGATGACGCCAGCGCGTCGCGACCTCCGCGACCTCCGCCGCGCCGCCGCGGCCGCCGCCAGGCACGCTGCGGCAACGGCGGCCCGGCCCTCCTCCGCGCCGCCGGTACGACAGCCGCAGCCCGCCTCGCCCTGCCGCGCCCCGCCGGAAGGCGGCGCCCCGCCGCTTGATGCATCGGGCGCTCCGCCCGCACCCGCGGCGCTCGCCTGGCCCCCGCCGCTCGCCGCCGCGGCGCCGCCGCCGGTCGCGCCGGTCGCGCCGGTCGCGCCCGTCGCGCCCGTCGCGACGGCGCTCGTGCCGCTGCCGGCCGCGGGTGAACCGGCGTCCGGCGTGCAGTCCCGGTGGCCCGTCATCCGCGCGATCCTCGGCCAGTCCGCCGGGCAGGCCGCTCCGACCGCGGTGCTCGCCGCGCACTCCAGAGGACCACGAATGCACCCCTGCTGGAGCAGCGGCTCGAACGTCGCGCCGCCGTCGAGCGAGCGGCCGATCGTGAAGCCGTCCAGGAACTCGCTCGCGCACGCGTACAGGCCCGAATCCGTCCAGGCGAAGCAGCGCGGCGCGACGCTCGAGACGCGCTCGAAGGCCAGCGTCGACGAGGGCGCGCGGAAGACGCCGTCGACGTCGCTGCCCACCGCCACCGTCGCGCCGTCCGGCGAGATCGCGAACGCGCGCACGAAGCCCTCGGTCGTGAACACGGGCGCGAACGCCGCCCCGCCGTCCGTCGAGACGAACACGCGCCCCGGCGCGCTCGCGATCCGCACGTACAGCACGTCGGCGTCGCGCGGATCGACCCCCGCGATGTACGGCTCGCGCGACGTCGTGCTCCCCGGCACCGCCGCGGTCTGCCACGTCTCCCCGCCGTCGGCCGAGCGCGCGAGCACCCCCTTGACGGAGCCGCCCTCGCTCGCGAGGCCGCTCACGTAGACCCGCCGCGGATCCGACGGCGCGACGTCGACCGTCCGGGCCACAAAGCCCGCCGGGAGCGGCGCCCCCGCGCTGGTCCAGCTCGCGCCGCCGTCGCGCGACGCCCAGAGGCCGTGCCTGGTCCCCGCGGCCACCGCGACGACGTGCGAGGGATCGCCCTGCCGGACCGAGAGATCGATCACCTCCCGCCCAGCGAGCTCGGCGGCGCGCGCCCAGGCGCAGCCGCCCTCGGCGCCGACCGCGATCCCGTCGGCCAGCGCGGCGAGCACCCGGCCGCCCGCCACCGCCGCGATGGGCGGGGACTGGCCGGCCGTGTCGTCGTACCCGACCGCGCGCTCGCAGATCCAGCGCCAGCTCGCGCCCCCGTCTCGCGTGGCCAGCAGGCCGTACGTCATCCGGGCGACGGCGCGCGCTGGATCCGCCGGGTCGAACACGAGCTGGTCCGCCGAGGGAAAGACGCCGTTCGCCGCCGCGGGGGAGGGGAGCGCCACGGCGGCGAGCGCGGCGAGCGCGACGGCGCGCGCCGGGCGAGATCCCGGCCTCACGGCGCGCGGGGGAGGCGGTCGCATCGAGGATCCATCGTACCGCGGCGCGCGCCGAGAACCGCCCACGCGCCCTCCGCGCCCCGCTACACTCGCGGCAATGCCGGAGCGCATCGTCGTGTCCTTTCGAGGTACTGCGGCCCTCTCGCAGCCAGACAGCACGGACGCGGTCGCGCCGTGGCCCGGACGCCGCGGCGCGCCGCGGGCGCCCGCGCCGCCGTCGCGCCAGAGGGGCGCGGCGCGCGCCGCGGGCGGCGCCGCCCGCGGCGAGGAGAGCTACCTCGCGCGGGCGCTCGCGCTGAAGAAGCGCGCCGAGGCGCTCGGCGCCACCCTGTGCGCCTGGAGCGCGCAGACCTTCTCGTTCGAGTTCACCCCCGACGACGTCGAGGAGGCCGTGCTGCTCGCCGCGCTCGCCGCGGAGGACGCGGCGGTGCACCCCGACGCGCGCTTCGCGGTCGGCATCGCGCAGGGCGAGATGACCTACGTCGGCGAGGCGGGGCGCTTCACCGCGCTCTCCTGGGGGCAGCCGCTGCTCGTCGCCGTCATGCTCGCCCGCGTCGCGCTCCCCGGCGACGTGCTCCTCGATCCCGCGCTCGCCGCCGTGATCTCGGGCGAGCTCATGACCCTCGGCGCCCACCGCGGCGTCGACGGCGCGCGCCGGGTGCGCGGCCTCCGCCTCGACGCGCAGCAGCCGCTGCGCAGGCAGGTCGCCGAGAGCGTGGCGCGCCTGTGCAAGCCGCCGCTCATCGGCCGCGACGCCGAGCTCGCCGAGCTCGCCGTGCCCCCCGGGTCGCTCGCGATCGTCCGGGCCGAGCCCGGCGCCGGCGGCACGCGGCTGCTCCTCGAGCTGGAGAGGCTGCTCGCGCCGTCCCGGAGCCTCTTCGTCGCGCCGATCGGGGCCTCGCGCGAGCCGTTCGGCGCGCTCCGGCGCGCCCTCGCGCGCGCGGCGCTCCGCGCCGAGAAGAGCCGCGCCCGCGCGCCGGCGCTCCCGGATCGGCTGAAGCCCGCGCTCGCCCGGCTCCTCGCCGGCGAGGGCGTCGAGCCGAGGAGCGCCGCCGAGGTGCTCGCCGCGTGGCTCGCCCCGTCCGACGCCCGCATCGGCCTGGTCGCCGTCGACGACGCCGCCGAGGTCGACGCCGCGAGCCTCGACGCGATCGCCCTCGCCCTCTCGCCGGGCGGCGGCCCGCGCGCCGTCGCCCGGCTCGGGCGCTCGGACCCGCTCCCCGCGCCGCTCACCGCGCTCACCCCCGCCGCGACGGTCGCGCTGGGGCCGCTCTCCCCGCCGGGCGCGCAGGATCTCGTCCGCCGCCTCCTCGACGGCTGCATCGACGAGGTGGGGGCGCGCCGCTGGGCCGCGCGCGCGCCCGCGTTCCCGCTGGCCGTGCGCGAGCTCCTCTGCGAGGCGCTGGAGAGCGGCGCGCTGCGCTGGATCGGCAGGAGCGTCGGGCCGCGCCGGCGCAGCGCCGGGCGGGGCAGGCCCCCGCGCACGATGACCGGCGCCGAGCTGGCCGCGCCCCCCGCGCTCCGCTCGATCGAGGGCCGCCTGCGCCTGCTCGCGATCGGCCAGCGCACGGTGCTCACCGCGCTCGCGACCCTCGGCGGGGACGCGTCGGACGCGGCGATCGACGCGCTGTGCGACGGCACCGGCGCCCCGAAGGTCGCCGCGGTCCAGGCGGCGCTGCTCGGCGCCGGCTGGGTCTTGCGGCCGGAGCCTGGCTGGCTGCGGCTCTCCTCGCGCACGCTGCGCGACGCCCTGCTCGCGGGCGTCCCGCCGGGCGAGCGCGCCGCGTGGCACCTGGCCGCGGCGCGGGTCGTCGAGGATCACGCCAGCGTGCTCGGCCTCGCCGACGCCGCGTGGCACGCCGCGAAGGCGGGCGATCGGCGCTCCGCGGCCGATCTCGCCGGGCGCGCCGGGCGCGCGGCCGGCGACGCGCTGCTCGAGGGCTCGGCCGCGGAGCTGCTCGCGTTCGCCGACGAGCAGGAGACCGCGAGCGATCACCGGGACGGGGCGCCGGACAGCTCGTCGAGCCAGCCGCCCACCCACCGCACGCCCATCGAGGTGGTCGGCGACGCGCCGGAGCCGCAGCGCGCGGCGCCGGCGCCGGTCGGCGAGCGCTCCCGCCCCGGCGCGCCCGCGGCGCAGCCGGACGACGAGCCCAAGGACTTTCCCGACGCGACCACCCCGGACGCCGGCCTTCCGTGCGGCGACGCCTCCGACGATCTGCTCGCGAAGACCACGGAGTCGCCCGTGCTGTCGATGAACGACATCGCGGTCCGCCTCGCCGAGCTGGCCAAGCAGGCGCTCGTCCAGGGCGACCTCCGCACGCTCGAGCGGCTCGTGGGCGAGCTCCGCCGCACCGGCGAGCACCTCGATCTGGCGGAGCGCATGACCGGCCTGATCTCGCTCGGGCGCGGCGCGAAGGAGGAGGCGCTCCGGCGCTTCCGGATCGCCGCGGAGGGCGACGCGTCGCCCTCGCAGCGGGCCCGGGCGCTGCTCGCGTACGGCGTCGCGCTGGCCGCCGCGGGCCGCACGGAGGGCGCGCTCCTCGAGGCGCTGAGCGCCCTCGCGCGCGCCCGCGAGGCCGAGGATACCCACGGCGAGCAGGCGTGCGCGCAGTTCCTGGCGCAGCTCGCGGCCGCGACAGGGCACGAGGAGGCGGCCCGCGCGTGGGCGCAGGTGGCGCGCCTCGCCGGCGCGGAGCCCCCCTCGTGACGGCGCATTGACAGCGTCGTCGCGGCTGTCCATACCGCCGGCCATGTCGTCCCGAGAGCCCTCCGGCGAGCCGGCTCCCGCGCCGGAGACCGGCGAGGAGCGCGCCGCGCCGCCTGCGCGCGCCGGCGCCGGAGAGCGCGCCGGCGCCGGAGAGCGCGCCGGCGCCGGAGAGCGCGCCGGCGCGCGCCGGGTCGCCGCGCTCCTCGCGCTGGCGCTCTCGCTCGGCGCGATCGCCGGCGTCGCGTACCAGCGCCACGCCGCGGTGCACCTGCGCGCCCTCCCGAGGGTCCCGAGCTGCGTCCGCGGGGCGCGGGTGGCGCTGCGCAAGCCGGTCGCGGTGTCCGGCACGGAGCCGCGCCAGACGGCGTCGGGCGAGACGGTCTACCTCACGCCTGGGGAAGATCGCGCCGTCGCCTGCGCCTTGCAGCTCGACGAGGCGCTCGCGCGGCACCTCGCCGGAGCGCTGGCCGAGCAGGCGCCGGCGCAGCGCGCCGCCCGGCTGAGCGAGCTCGTGCGCGACCGCGTGCCGGCCGACCCGGCGTACGATCGCGCCGCCTCCGCGGCGTACATGATGGCCTCCGCGGCCCTGCGGGGTCTGCCAGACGACGTCCCCGAGGTCCGCGCCGCCGCGGAGGAGCTCGATCGGCATCACGCCTGCCGCTTCGACACGCGCCGCCCCTGTCCGACGCGCCCGCCGCTGCCAGCGCTCGTCTGGCTCACCGGCGTCCCGGCGGCGCTGAGCCTGCTCGGGCTGCTCTGGATCGGGCTCGCCGCGAGCGCCGCGCGCACCAGGCGCTGGACGGCGCGCCGGGGCCGCTGATCGCCCGAGCTCGCGCGCGTCGCGCGCCTCCGCCGCTGCGATCGCCTCAGTCGATCGCCTCGACGCGGAAGCTCGACTGGACGAGGCGGCGGGGCCGGGCCCCGATGTCGGCGACGTCGAACCCGAAGCCCGCGCCCTGGTGGTGGATCCCGCCCGACGTGGCGCCGCTCGGCATCTGCACCGACGAGCTCACCGTGACGTAGACCTTCGCCCCCTTGGCGAACGCGGCGGTCATTGCGAGCACGCGCCCGGCGAGCTGCGCCGCCGCCTCGCGCGCCACCCGCGCCCAGAGCGCCGCCGCTCCGGCCGTCGACGACAGCGCGCGCACCCCGAGCACCGCGCCGGCGCCGCTCAGGTGCACCTCGAACACCGCGCGCGCCGTCGCGGGCGTCTCGGCGCTGCGCACCGCGTCCGCCACGACGGACGCGACCGTGCCGGCGGCCGGCAGATCCAGCCCCAGCGTCTTGTCCCGATCGCGCATCGCCTCGCGCAGCAGCTCGCCGGCCCTGTCCGCCGACACCTCGCGCGGCGCGGCCGGCGCGGTCGGCGCCGGCGCCGGCGGCGCGCGATCCGGCAGAACGCCGGGCAGCTGCCACACAGGCGCCCCCCCGAGGCCGGCGACCCCGCGCGGCCCCTCGGCGGTCGGCGGCCCGTCGTACTCGCTCGATGGCGCCGGGGCCGGAGGCGCCACGGGACCCTCCCGCGGCTCGACCGGCGCCTCCGTCGGCGCCTGCGGCGCCGCTGGATCGAGCGGCCGCCGCTCGCGGCGCGCCGTCCGGCCGAGGACCGGCTCCGCCTCGCGCGGCCGTGCCTCGTCCGGCGCGCGCGGCGGGGGCGGGCGCGCCTCGTCCTGCTCCGCCTCGCGCGGCGCGACGGGCTCTATCTCGATCTCCACCTCGCGGCGCGCGCCGCTCGAGCGGGCCTCGAGCAAAGGCCCCGGGGCGCCCGCGATCCGCGCGAGCAGCGGGATGGCGGCATGGAGCAGCGTGGCTGCGAGCAGGAAGCGGACCTCGCGGGAGAGCAAGCGCCGAGCACCTTGGTGGGTGCCGGACAGGGGCGCAAGTGCGCGTTTCGTCGCCGGCGTGCTTACGTCCCCGCTCGCGCGCACCTGCGCAGCCCCGGGCACACCCCACCCGCTCCCTCGCTTTGCGGCCCGACAGGCTCACCCGCGCGTGTTCCAGCAGGGGTCAGGGTATTACGGCCACGCTTAAATATGCGCGTACGGAACGGTTGCCGCTTGAGCTCGAGACCGTACTGGTCGATGCTCCGCCTGCCGCGACGCCTTCCAGGCTCACGGCAGGAGCAGAAACGCAGCGCGCTGCCGCCATGCGGCGCGCTCACGGAACCGACGCAGCGCCTCGCGAGCCAGGGCTGGGCGCTACATCCCCGTTGTAAGGGAGGGGTATCGACATGAAGGGAAACGTGCGCGCTGACGGGTCGCCTGCGGACCTGTCGCCGACGCCCACGCCGCCGCCCGTCACCGTGGTCCAGGGTCGCGCGGATCACGGTCTTCCCCTCGATCTGCCCCCCCTCGGCATGGCCCCCGCGCCGGAGGAGCAAGCGTTCCTTCCCGGTTTCGCCCCGCCAGCGCCGCAGGGGACGCCGCCGCCCTTCCCCATGGCCGGGGCCGGGCCGTACGGCTCCTGGTCCGCGCCCTCGCCGGGCGAGCGCCGCGCGCGCGTGTGGCGCGCCCTCGGGGCGTTCGTCCTGGCCGCGGCCACCGTGATCGTCGTCGTCGCCGCCGCCGCGCGCGGGATCGCCGCGCGGATGCCGATCACCTCCGTCGAGGCCTTCCGCGCCATGACCCCCGTCAACCGCGCTTCGCTGCTCGCGCTGCGCTCCTCGCGCGAGGACGCCGGGGCGAGCGCGGCCGTCGCGCCGGAGGGGCTCGCGCGCCTGCAGCCGCCGGCGCCGCCGCCCGCGCCGGCGACGCCGCCGCCGCCCGCGATCAAGCACGACGGGTACGCGTCGATCCGCGGCGGCGTGCTCTTCACGCCCGACACGTTCAGGCCCACGGGGTCGAGCTACGATCTCCTGCTGCACTTCCACGGCAACACCCAGCTCGTCCGCGAGAGCGCCGAGGTCGCCGGGCTGAACGCCGCGGTCGCCGTCATCAACCTCGGCATCGGCTCGGGCGCGTACGAGGACTTCTACGCGACGCCGGGCGTCTACGAGAGCCTGCTCGCGGACATCGACCGGGCGCTCGCGCAGCGCGGGCTGCCGACCCCGCGGCTCCGCCGGGTCGCCCTCTCCTCGTGGAGCGCGGGCTACGGCGCTGTCGCCAAGATCCTGGAGCTCCGCCGCGGCGCCGAGCCCCTCGACGCGATCCTCGTCACCGACGGCATCCACTGCGGCTTCGTCCCGGAGCAGCCGAGCGGGCTCAACCGGCTGCAGCTCGCCTCGTTCGCGCGCGCCGCGCAGCGCGCCGCCTCGGAGGAGCTGCTGTTCACCATCACGCACTCGGAGATCGACCCGATCACGTACGCCAGCTCCACCGCCACGGCCAGCTACCTGCTCGACGCCGCGGCGGGGCGCCACGTCGAGCGGTCGCCCGCGTCGGACGCGCCCCCGCACCTGCGGCTGCGCGCGGCCGAGGGCGCCGTCTCGAAGAAGCTCGAGAAGCAGATGATCCCGACCACCGAGGCGAGCGTGGGCGAGCTCCATGTCCGCGGGTTCCGGGGCAACACGCCCGAGCACCACATGGCGCACCTGCTCCAGATGGCCTCGACCGTCCTCCCGGAGCTCGTCGAGCGCTGGCGCGAAGGCGGCGATCCGTCGTCCGAGCGCTGATCGACGGGCGCGGCAGGGTCAGCTCCGGCTCCGCGCCTCGGCCATCCAGGCCCCGATCGCCGTGGCCACCGGGTGATCCGCCCCGAGGTCCACCTCGGCGAGCGCGAGCGCCCGCTCGTACAGCGGCAGCGCCGTGGACGGCCGCCCCGCGGCGTGGTGGACCTGCGCGAGCCGGACCAGCGTCGGCCGGAGCGACGGGTGGGCGGCCCCGACGAGCGCCTCCCGCGCGGCGAGCGCGCGCTCGTACAGCGCCGCCGCCTCGGCCTGGTCCCCGAGCGCCTCGCGGGCGGCCGCCAGGTTGTGCAGGATCGACGCGAGGAGGCCCCCCTCCACGCCCGCCCCCGCCTCGGCGATCTCGAGCGCCCTCCGGAGCATCCCCTCCCGCTCGGCGGTCGGGAGGTCGTCTTCCAGCTCCAGGAACGTGGCGGCGTTGTAGAGCGCCTCCGCGACGAGCGCGTGACGGGCGCCGAGCGCCCCCTCCCGCAGCGCGATCGCCCGCCGGAAGAGCGGCGCCGCCTCGGCGCGGGCCCCCCGCCTGCCGAGCAGCAGGCCGAGCCGGTTCAGCAGCGCCGACAGCTCGATGGGGTCGGGGTCGCGCATCCGCTCGTAGCCCGCGAGCATCCGGCGGAACAGCGCCTCGACGCCCTCGAGCTCGCCCTGCCGCTCGAGGATGGCGGCCAGCTGCTCGAGCAGCCTCGGCAGCGGCGGATCGGCGCTCGCCGCCGCCTCGGCGATGGCGATCGCCCTCGCGGAGCTCGCGCGCGCCTCGTCCAGCCGCCCCTGCGCGAGCCGCGCCGAGCTCAGCGCGTAGAGCGGCGCCGTCAGCTCGGCGTCCCCGTCACCGTAGATCTCCTCGGCGATCCGGAGCGCCTGCGCGCATGTCGCCTCCGCGTCGGCGTGGCGCGAGCCGGCGAGCTCGGAGGCGGCCACGTCGAGTAGGCGCCGGTACTCTCTCCCCCTCCACCAGCGCAGCACGGCGCGATCCGGTCGCATCCTCCTCTACTACCTCGTCCCCACCCGGGAGGGCGAGAAGGCCGGCAGGGACGTCCGGCGCGCACCGGCCGGCGTCCGGCGGCGGCACCCGACAAGGATCATCGGAAGAGCATCGCGCGGGCGCGGAGCAGTGTACTCTGCTCGCAGGATCTCGTGGCGCGAAGGTGCGATGCAGACGCTCGATGCCAGCAACTGGCGGTTCCCGTCGATCGGGGCTATGGCGCACGGCCCATGGTGCGGCGCCCCCCGGACGGCCTCCCGATCGGCCTCTCGCGCGGGGGCCCCTGCCTCACGAGCGGGGCGATCGAGGAAAGGTCGCCAAGGACATTTCTTCCGTTTAGACTGCCCCGACGGCCCCACGCGCCGACGCTCCCCACGATCATGAGGTCCAGGCTCACGCATCGCGAGGCATCGTCACCGAGGGGAGGGCTCGCCCGCGCCCGCACGGGGAAGGCGACGGAGTTCATATGAGTGGTGCCAACGAAAACGTCGTCGATGAAGTAGCGCGCAGCGAGCCGATCGATCCGTTGCTCGGAAAGGTGCTCAACGGAAAGTTCAAGATCCTTTCCCAGCTCGCGACCGGCGGCATGGGCACGATCTATCGCGGCGAGCAGCTCCCGCTCGGGCGCCAGGTGGCGATCAAGGTCTTGATCCCCAACCAGGCCTCGCGGCAGCTCGACCCGAACTTCCACAAGCGCTTCTTCCTCGAGGCGAGCATCCTCGCGCGCCTCCAGCACCCGAACATCGTCACCGTCTTCGACTACGGCCGCATCGAGGCCGACGATCAGGAGCGGTTCTTCATGGCGATGGAGTTCCTCGAGGGCGAGACGCTCTTCCGGCGCGTGCGCCGGCAGGGGCGCCTGCCGCCGCCCGAGGCGATGCGCATCGCGCGGCAGATCGCGCGCGGGCTGCGCGAGGCGCACAAGCACGGCGTCGTCCACCGCGACCTCAAGCCGTCGAACGTCATGCTCGTCTCCAACGAGGACGCGGAGGAGGCGGTCAAGATCCTCGACTTCGGCCTCGTGAAGCAGCTCGGCGACGACTCGGAAGAGCTCACGCAGCAGGGCGCGTTCCTGGGCTCGCCCCGCTTCATGTCGCCGGAGCAGATCTCGCACGGCAAGGTCGATCTCAGGACCGACATCTACTCGCTCGGCGTCATCCTCTACCAGATGCTCTGCGGGAAGGTCCCGTTCGAGTCCGAGAAGTCGATCCAGATCCTGATGGCGCACCTCCAGCAGCCGGTGCCGCGCATGAAGGAGCGGAACCCGGACGTCGACATCCCGGAGCCGCTCGAGGCGCTCGTGATGCGCTGTCTCGCGAAGGATCCGGACGGCCGGCCCGCGACGATGGACGCCCTCATCCAGGGCCTCGGCGAGTGCGCCCGCGGCATGGGCGTGACGACAGCGTTCGGCGGCACGCAGATCACCTCGTTCGAGTCGCTGCCCGGCGTGCAGATCTCGTCGCGTTCGTCCACGGTGCAAGCGCTCAAGGACGCGGTGACGCTCCCGGCGCCGTCGAGCGATGACGATCCGAGCGGGCGCACCTCCGGCGTCGGCTCGGGCCCGGGCGCCGCCGCGACAGCGGCGGGCGCGTCCAAGGGCACGACAGGCGCGCACGAGGCCCCCTCCGGCGGCGGGCGCAAGGGGGTGATCCTCGCCGTCATCGGCGCGGTCGTCGTGGCGGCGGGCGCGTTCGCGCTGACCCGCAAGCCCGCGCAGACCGAGGCCACGCCCGAGGTCGCGACCGCGCCCACGACGGCGCCCGCGGCGACCGGCACGCCCAGCGATCACAAGGGCGCGCCCTCGTTCATGCTGATCATCGAGTCGATCCCGCCGGGCGCCGACGTCCTGGAGGACGGGAAGTCGCTCGGGCAGACGCCGCTCCAGCTGTCGATCTCGAACGACGAGGTGCGCGCGTCGCCTCGCCGGCTGACCCTGCAGAAGGAAGGCTTCCAGCCCTACTCCATCGTGCAGGGGCCGTCGGAGATGTCCGTGCAGACCGTCGCGCGGCTCGCGCAGGTGGCCGCGCCTGCGAAGACCGAGGACGCGCCGTCGAACCCGAGCTCGGGCGGCAGGCGAAACTGGGGCCGGCCCGTCCGCCCCGCGGCGCCCACGGCCACGTCGAAGCCCACCCCTCCGGAGAACACGGCGCCGTCGATCCGGATCGACCGCTAGCGATCAGGGCGCGCCCGACGAACACCATCGGCTAGCCCCTGATTTCACCGCGCCTCAAGGGCGTGGTGCAGGGGCCATGCGCTAGCTTCCTGGCCGCGCATGTCCCGCCTGCTCATCGTCTCGAACCGCCTCCCGGTGACCGTCCACGCCGATCAGGGGGACGTCTCCGTCGTCCCCTCGGCGGGCGGCCTCGTGACCGCGCTCCGGGGTCCCCACGAGCGCCACGGCGGCCTCTGGCTCGGATGGCCGGGCGACCTCGCGCGCCTCACCGAGGAGCAGCGCCGAGACGTCGAGGATCGGCTCGAGCAGCTCGGCGCGGTCCCGGTGCACCTCACCTCGGCCGAGGTGAGCCGTTACTACGACGGCTTCTCGAACAGCGTCCTGTGGCCGCTGTTCCACTACCTCGTCGAGAAGCTGCACCTCGACGCCCGGCACGACTGGGAGAGCTACCGCGAGGTGAACGAGCGCTTCGCCGAGGCCATCGTCGCCCGGTACAGGCCGGGCGACAGGGTGTGGATCCACGACTACCAGCTCACGCTGGTGCCGGCGATGCTGCGGCGGCGCATCCCCGACGCGCGGATCGGCTTCTTCCTGCACATCCCTTTCCCCGCGGCCGAGGTCTTCCGGATCCTGCCCTGGCGGGAGCAGGTGCTGCGCGGCATGCTCGGCGCCGACGTCGTCGGGTTTCACACGACGGCCTATCGGTACCACTTCGTCTACTCCGCCGCGCGCGTGCTCGGGCTCGATCCCGACCTGGAGACGCTCGCGTACGAGGGGCGGCGGGTGCGGCTCGGCGCCTATCCGGTCAGCATCGACGTCGACGAGTTCGTGCGGCTCGCGCGGGGCGAGGAGGTCCGCGCCGAGGCGCGGCGCATCCGCGAGAGCGCCCAGGGACGGAAGATCGTGCTCGGCGTCGATCGGCTCGACTACACGAAGGGCATCCCGCGGCGCATGCTCGCCATCGAGCGCTTCCTGGAGCGCGAGCCCGAGCTCCGGAGCAAGGTCCGGTTCATCCAGCTCGCGGTGCCGACGCGCGAGAACGTCGACGCCTACGCCGAGTTCCGGCGCGTCGTGAACGAGCTCGTCGGCCGCATCAACGGCAGCTACGGGACGCTCGACGATGTCCCGATCCACTTCCTGCACCGGTCGATGCCCATGGCCGGGGTCGTCGCGCTCTACCTCGCGGCCGACGTGATGATGGTGACGCCGCTGCGCGACGGGATGAACCTCGTCTGCAAGGAGTACGTGGCCTCGCGGATCGACGGCACCGGCGCGCTCGTGCTGAGCGAGTTCGCGGGCGCGGCCGCCGAGCTGATCGAGGCGCTCCTGGTGAACCCGCACGACATCGACGCGGTGGCGTCGACGATCCAGCGGGCGCTCGTCATGTCGCCGTCCGAGCAGCGCGTCCGGATGCAGGCGCTCCGGCGCCGCGTCGTGACGCACGACGCGCACCGCTGGTCGCACCGCTTCCTGAACGATCTCGAGCGCGCGGGCGGCGTCCCGCCCGCGGTGGGGGCCGCCCGGCGGCCGGAGGGCGCGCCCCAGGGGAGCACGATCGCGAGCGCGCGCAGCGCGCCGTCGCTGATCGTGATGCTCGACTACGACGGCACGCTGGTCCCCCTCGAGGCCATGCCCGAGCTCGCTCAGCCGGACGAGGCGCTCGTCACCGAGCTGCGCGAGCTCGCGGCGCGCCCGCGGACGCAGGTGCACGTGGTGAGCGGCCGGCCGCGCGAGGACCTCGAGCGGTGGCTGGGAGAGCTGCCCATCAGCCTCCACGCGGAGCACGGGTTCTTCTCGCGCGCCGCGCCCGGAGAGCCCTGGGTCGCGCTCCGCGAGGCCGCGCTCGACTGGAAGCCGAGGGTCCGCGACGTGCTCCAGGGCTTCGTCGACCGCACGGCGGGCAGCTTCATCGAGGAGAAGATGGTCTCGATCGCGTGGCACTACCGGGCCGCCGACCCGGAGCTCGCCAGCCAGACGGCCCGCGAGGTGCCCCTGGAGCTCGGCGAGGCGCTGCGCGAGCACGATCTCGAGCTCATCCCCGGCCGGAAGGTGCTGGAGGTGCGGCTCCGCGGGGTCAACAAGGGGGTGATCGTGCCGCGGGTGCTCGCCACGATGGGGCCCGACGCGGTGGTGATCGCGCTCGGCGACGACAGGACCGACGAGGATCTGTTCGCGGCGCTCCCCCCGACCGCGCTCACGATCCACGTGGGCGGCGGGGAGAGCTCCGCGGCGTTTCAGCTGCCCGACCCGGCGTCCGCGCGTCGCTTGCTGCGCGCGCTCATCGCCTGAGGGCTCACGCCCTGGCGCCGCGGCCGCGCCGCCGGAGGGCGGCGCCGAGGAGCGCCGCCGCCCCGGCGAGGAGAGCCCCCGAGCCGGCGACCGGGCCGCCCGCGAGCCCCCCGCCGACGCTGCACGCGCTGGCATGGGCGCCGTGCGGAGCGCCCGCGTTGCCCTGCGCGGCCTCGGAGCACGCAGCGGTGTCGTCGCCGTCCGCGGCGCAGTCGCCGGCGGACGGGTCTGCGTCGCTGGCATCGGCGTCGCTGGCACCGACGTCGCTGGCATCGACGTCGCTGGCATCGGCGTCGCTGGCATCGCCGCCGTCGGTGTCGCTGGCGTCCGCCTCGCCGTCGCTCGGGGCGGCATCGCCGTCGACGTTCCACGCCTCCTCCTCGGCGCTGCTGTCGCTGTCGTCGAGGTCCCGAACGGTGTCCGCGGTCCTCATGGCGAGCGCCGCGAGGCCGGAGCCAGACTCGTAGGCTCCGATGTCGATCGTGCCAGCGACCGGCCGCTGCAGCGGTCCGCTGGCCGCGCGCGCGCCCTTCCTGGGCGAGAACTGCGGCGCGGTGAGCGGCTTCGGGAACGGGTGCCCTGAAGTCGACGTCGCGCTGGAGCCGGCGTTGACGAGCGGGCTGCTCGATACCGGGCGGAGGTCCAGCGAGCTGAGGTTGGTGAAGCCGGGGTCGGCGCCCTGCACCGTGCCTCTCCACGCCCCGGGGATGGCCGAGGAGCCGGCGGGCACCCAGTTGTTCGCGCCCGAGATCGACGCCGCTCCGTTCTTCCAGGTCGCGCTCCTGTCGACGTAGACCTCCACGCCGCCGCCGCCGCGCCGATAGAACACGTTGTTGCTCATCTCGACGCTCTCGATCCCGTCGAACATCCTGATCGCCGGCCGCGACCCGGGGGCGAGCAGAAAGGTGTTGTTGACGAACCGGAAGCGACCCCACGTCTGCCCCGTGCCGTCGCCCCCGACGCGCACGGCGAAGTGCTGGCCGGTCTTGACGATGACGTTGCCGACGACGTCGGAGTCCTCGCGCGCGAGCCCCTCGTCCTGGCCGTCCGGCCCGATCAGCTCGAGCTCGTGGTATTTCGCGCCCTCGATCCAGTTGTAATAGATCTCGTTCCGCTCCGCGCGGCTCTTCACGCTGTTGCCGTCGTTGCCGTCGTGCACATAGCAGTGCCGCATGCGGAACACCGAGCCGAGGCGCGTCTCCTCGTCGGTCGCGATGTAGATGGGGTGCCTGGTGTCGCCCGAGCCGCAGGCATAGACCTCGACGTACTCCAGCGTGAGGGAGCCCGACTCGGAGTCGGCGCCGAGGATCCCGTGTCCGGCGCAGTCGTGCACCACCGAGTCGCGGATCGTGATGTCGTGCGCCTTGTTGAACACGCAGCGGCCCGAGCCGCCGGTGATATCGAAGCCTTCGAAGGTATAGTGATTGCCACCGAAGATCACGGTGTTCTTCCCCCCGGATAGGACCGGGCGGCGGCCGTTCACGCGAACGCCGCGGATCGTGATCTTCTGCGCCTCGGTGCCCGACTTCTTGAAGAACAGATCCCCCGGATAGGTCGCGTCGCCCTCGACCAGAACCACGTCCCCGGCAGCGAGGCGAGGGGCGACCTCCGCGAGGCTCGCATAAGGCTTGCCCCGCCCCACCTCGTACGTCGCTGCGCTCGCCGGCGAGGCGGCGAGCAGCACGGAGAGCCCGATGCCCGGCGCGACGAGAGAGAGCGTGACGAGGTGCCTTGTGTTGAGTTGCTGCATTGGCGTACTGTCGCGTGCTGTAGAGTCCGAGTGCAAGCTGCTTTTTAATGAAATGCATGATGGGTAATTCAGGCGACACCTGACGGCGGGAATTCCTGCCGTTATTCCCGCATGCCCAGCGGCTTTCACCATTGCTCAGAATCCGCGCCGTCTGCCATTTCTCGATAAATTTTGGTAAATAGAAGCAAATCGGTGCGAACGCCGCGAAGAGCGTGAAGAGCAGGGTTGCGCGGGAGGAGCGCAGGTGAAGCGCGGGAGGAGCGGGAGGAGCGCGAGGAGCTGGAGGAGCGCGAGGGGCGAGGCGGGCGGTTCCCCTCGGCGCGCGCGTCGTTCCGTGTCATGGAGCCGACCATGTTTCCGGTTGTCCTCGCCTCCACGTCGCCCTTCCGGAGGGCGCTCCTCGATCGCCTCGGGCTCGCGTACGAGGCCGTCGCGCCGGCGTTCGAGGAGATCGCGCCCGAGGGGATGTCGCCCCTCGCGTGCGCCCGCCTCTTCGCGGAGGGGAAGGCGCTGAGCCTCGCGCCCGCGCGGGAAGGCGCCCTCCTCATCGGCGCCGATCAGGCGCTCGAGCTGGATGGGGAGCTCCTCCGCAAGCCGGCCTCGCTCGACGAGGCGGCAGACCAGCTCGGGCGGCTCTCGGGGCGCGTCCACGCGCTCCACGCCGCCGTCGCGGTGCACGCGCCGCCGGGGGTGCCGCTCGCGGCCGGCGCGCCGCGGACGCTGGCCGAGACCGTCACGGTGGAGCTCCGCGTCCGCCCGCTCGGCCGCGCGCAGATCCGCCGCTATGTCGAGCTGGATCGGCCCATCGGCAGCGCGGGAGGATACCTCTTCGAGAAGCACGGACCGTGGCTGTTCGACGACGTGCGCCACGCCGACGAGGCGGCCATCGTGGGGCTGCCGCTCGTCCCGCTCTGCCGCCTCCTGCGCCGCTTCGGGGTCGATCCGCTCGACCCCCCCGCGCGCGCCTGAGCGCAGGCGGGGGGGGCCGCGGCGCTGTGCGTGCGGGGGCTCCCAGGGAGGGGCGGCCGTGGCGCGCCCGTTGCTAATCGTGGTTCCAGGGTCGAGCCTGCCGCTGGGCCCTCACGAATGAGCATCTTCTGCCGGGCGACGCCGACGGGGCGGGCCAGGCGCTCGACGAGGTGAGGCGATGATGGAACGCCCGCCCTTCAACGCGGCCGAGGCGCTCACGGCGGCTGATCTGACGCTGTCCTGGTCGGCCCTGCAGAACGAGGAGCGGGTGCAGGCCTATCGCCGCCTGCGGCGCGAGGAGGCGGAGGATTTCTTCGAGGGTCTCCCCACGGCCGACCAGGCCGCGCTCCTCGCGGGCCTCACGAAGGGTGAACGCAGGCTGTGGATCCGGCTGCTCGCGCCCGACGACGTGGCGGACCTCCTCCTCGAGGTGTCGCCGGACGACCAGGCGGAGCTGCTCTCCTTGCTGGACGAGCCGACGCGGCGCGAGGTGATCGCGCTCCTCGCGTACGCCGAGGACGAGGCCGGCGGGCTCATGAGCCCGTGGTTCGCGCGCGTGCGGCCGGAGGCGACGGTCGACCAGGCGATCAGCTACCTCAAGCGGCAGGCCAGGGATCACCTCGAGACCATCTACTACGGTTATGTGCTCGACGCCGAGCAGCGGCTGCGCGGCGTGGTGTCGCTCAGGCAGCTCATGATCGCCCCCGGCGATCGGCGCGTCAGCGACGTGATGAAGACCGACGTCGTGTCGGTCAACGAGGACGCCGACCAGGAGGCGGTGGCGCGGACCTTCGCGGAGCACGATCTCGTGGCGATACCCGTCGTCGACAGCGAGGGTCGGATGAAGGGGATCGTCACCGCGGACGACATCGTGGACGTCGTGGAAGAGGAGGCGACAGAGGACATCCAGAAGCTCGGCGGCATGCAGGCGCTCGACGCCCCCTACCTCCGGACCCCCCTCTCCAGGATGCTCGGCAAGCGCGCGGGCTGGCTGTCCGCGCTGTTCGTGGGCGAGCTCCTCACCGCCACGGCGATGGGGCACTACGAGCACGAGATCGCCCGCGCCGTCGTGCTCGCCCTGTTCGTGCCGCTCATCATCTCGAGCGGGGGCAACTCCGGCTCTCAGGCGACGACGCTGGTCATCCGGGCGATGGCGCTCGGCGAGATCCGGCTCGCCGACTTCTGGCGCGTCAGCCGCCGGGAGCTCGCGTCGGGCCTCGCGCTCGGCGGGATCCTCGGCGCCATCGGCTTCGCGCGCGTCATCGCCTGGGAGAAGCTCTTCGGGGCCTATGGCCCGCACTACGCGCTCCTCGCCCTGGCCGTCGCGATCAGCCTGGTCGGCGTCGTGACCTGGGGCACGCTGGCGGGGGCGCTCCTGCCGTTCGTGCTCCGGGCCCTCGGCTTCGACCCGGCGAGCGCCTCGGCCCCGTTCGTCGCGACCCTCGTCGACGTCTCCGGCCTCGTGATCTACTTCAGCGTGGCCGAGCTCCTGCTCCGCGGGGCGCTGCTGTGAAGCGGGCGAGCGCCCCCCGCGCTTTCCCCGGGGGCTTCCCCGAAGCGCGCGGCCGGGGAGCGCCCGGGCGGCGGGGGCCTAGGGGCTGACGCGCGACGCCAGGTAGCGCGCCACATACGCGCCGATCACGCGCGCGTCCTCGCGCCAGCGGCCGCCGGGCTTCAGCTTGTCCGCGTCCGCGGAGCTCAGGTTCGTGTTGGGGATGGGCGAGGCCGTGCGGCTCGAGAACTGGACCTCATCGAGCACCCGGCCGTCCGGCGTCGTGAGCCGGAGCGTCAGCCGGATCTGGCTCGGGGCCGAGGAGACGACCGCGTAGAAGCCTGGATTCATGTAGCCGACATAGGGCTTGATCACGAACGGCGCCGACGAGTGGCCGTCGGACGGCGCGACCTCGATGCCCTCTTCCTGGGCGGCGGCGACCAGGGCCTTCGTGAACTCCTCGTTGATGGACTCCTTGTCCGCCACGAAGCGCTGGTGATCGTCCGCGTCCTTGCTGGCGAGGTACTGGTCCTCGCGCTGGTCGAGGATGAAGAGGCCCACGTAGTCGATGGGCATCAGGGCGAAATACCGCTGGCCGACGAACGTGTCGGGGCTCGCCTGGGTCACGACGCGCCAGCGCGGCCCGCACCCGGCGAGGGCCGCGAAGCCGAGCAGCGCGGCCGCGATGAAGCTGCGACGGTGCATGAAAGTCTCCTTCAGAGGGCCCGCCTTGTAGGCCATGTCCGAGCGAGCTGGCAAGGGCGGCGCGCCGCGCCCGGGCGGGCCGGTCCGGCGCGCCGCGCCCGGGCGGGCCGGTCCGGCGCGCCGCGCCCGGGCGGGCCGGTCCGGCCCGCCGCGATCACGCGGCGGCGGCCCACGCGCCCCCCTCCGACCCGGACGTGGCAGGCGGCCCGCGCATTCGCCCGCGTATACGATCGATGGCGCGCGGGCTCGCCCCGCGCCCTCGCGCGCTGTGCAATGGGCGGACATGACCGGAGCTGGCCTGTCGAATGCATGTTCGATTCGACAGCTGCAATGGCTACCTCGTACGAGGATGCCTTTGTATCGACGTTGGAGGTAAACCCATGATCCCGAATTTCGTGGCCGGTCTCTTCAGCATTTGGCCCATCCTGGTGCTCCCGTTGCTCGGCGTCGATCCGCCGGAGGACGCGGGGGGCAGCGGCTCGCAGGTGGGCGAAGGCTCCGAGCTGGAGATCCCAGGCTTGCCCGGGGAGGGCGCGTCGCGGTTCGTCTATTCGATCTCCTGCATCGAGGGCAGCACGGGAAAGAAGACCTTCCTGACGGAGGACGACTTCTGCAGCGCCCTGCGCGGCGAGCAGGTCTGCTCCGAGAGCGCGGCCATCTTCGCGCTCTTCCACGGCTGTCCCTGAGCACCCGCGCGGCGGCGGTACAAACCCTTGACATTCGAGGGGGGCCTTGCTCTTCCTAGCGAGCGCGGACCGCCCCGCGCGGCCCTCCCCCCACAAGGTCGCGCGCCTCGGAGGCTCAGATCGTGACGAACCTCTATCTCATCCGGCATGGAGAAGCGCTGGTCAACGTGAACCATATCGTGGGCGGGATGCGCGGGGACACCGGGCTGACGCAGCTCGGCGTCCTCCAGGCGGAGCGCCTGCGCGATCGCCTGGCCGCGACGCGCGAGATCCCCGCCGACGTCCTGATCGCCAGCACCTATCGCCGGGCGCAGCAGACGGCCGAGATCGTCGCCCCCGCCCTGGGGCTGCCCGTCGCGCTCGACGACGAGGTCCAGGAGCTCCGCCCCGGCGAGGCGGACGGGATGCCGGTCGGCGAGGCGATGGTGCGCTACGCGATCGATTTCGAGCGCGAGCCGTACCGGCCGGCGAGCCCCGGTGGAGAGAGCTGGGCGCAGTTCATGCTGCGGGTCTCCGTCGCCCTCGATCGCATCACCCGTGAGCACGAGGGGCGGACGATCGTCGTCGTCACCCACGGCGGCTTCATCGACGTCGCGTTCCTCCACTTCTTCAGGATGAACGCGCTCGCCTTCCCGAGCGCGCACTTCGCCACCCGCCACACCTCGCTCACCCACTGGCAGCGAAGGCGGCGCTGGGGTCGGGCCGAGGCCTGGCACCTCATCTATTACAACGACAGCGCGCACCTGCGCGACGTCGAGCGGACCGTGCGCATCCCCTGGGCGGAGCTCTCCACCCTGGCGCCGAGGCTCGTGGAGGATCCGTCTGGGCCGCCGTCCTCCGAGAGCGGCGAGGGGCGCTAGCGCGCCCGGCCAGGCAGCCTGGCGGACAGGCTGCCGCCCGCCCGCGGTCCCTCCCGGCCCTCGCGCTTGCGCCTCCGCCTCGGGGCGAGCTACATGAGCCGTATGATGGGTCCCGTTCACGCAACCTTCCTCATCGCCGCTCCCGACCAGCCCGGTCTCGTCGCGCGGCTCGCGGGGTTCTTCTACGACATCGGCCTGAACATCATCGACGCGAGCAATCACACCGATGCGTTCATGGACGAGGGCCCGCGCTTCTTCATGCGTCTCGTCGTCGATCTGTCCGGCCTCGCCTCGCCGGCGGCCGTCGGCGCCCTGGGCGGCTCGGCCACCCGCGGCGCGATCGAGGCCGCCTTTCGAGAGCTCGCCACGTCGCTCTCGGCGCGATGGTCGGTGGAGTACAGCGATCACGTCCCGAAGATGGCGATCCTCGTCACCAGGGATCCTGCGTGCCTCTACGATCTGGTGCTCCGGCAGCGCGCGGGCGAGCTTCGCTGCGAGATCCCGCTCGTGATCTCCAACCACCCCACGCTCGAGGCGGTGGCCGAGAGCTTTCGAATCCCTTTCTTCTGCATCCCGATCACCCCGGAGACCAAGCGCGAGCAGGAGCGTCAGGTGCTTCACCTGCTGAAGAGGCACCATGTCGATCTCGTCGTGCTGGCGCGGTACATGCAAATCCTCTCCGAGCAGATGCTCGATGAGGCGCCGCCCGTCATCAACATCCACCACGGCTTCCTGCCCGCCTTCCAGGGCGCGAAGCCTTACCACCAGGCGCACGCCCGCGGCGTGAAGCTCATCGGCGCGACGGCGCACTATGCGACGCGGGACCTGGATCAGGGGCCGATCATCGAGCAGGACGTGGCGCGCGTGAATCACCAGATGGGCCCCGAGGAGATGACCCGGATGGGGCGTGACGTGGAGCGGCTCGTCCTCTCTCGCGCCGTCCGGGCGCACCTGGAGCGGCGGGTGATCGTAGAAGGCCGCCGCACCGTCGTTTTTTAGACCGCCGCTCTGCTGCCGCTCTGCGCTGATGGTGCAGAGGGGGAGACCGCTGTGGAGCTCCAGACGATGCCCCGACCGACCCAGGCCGTGGCCAGTCGGGGCAATCTGGGCGATCGAGCGCGGGGGAGGTGCGCGCGGCCGGGCGCGCTCTCCTGGGATGAGCGCGCGCGAGGCGTTACGGCCGGCCCTGCTGGCCAGGCGCGGTGAGCTGGCCTTGCTGGCCGGGCGCGAGCTGCCCGAGGACGGGCGACTGGCCATAAGCGCCCGACTGGGAGATGGCGGCCTGGCCGAGACCGGCCTGCTGACCAGCATAGCCCTGGATCCCCTGGCTGGATTGCTGGCCGGCATAACCGCCCAACCCGGCCTTGGACGGCACCTGCGCCTGCCCGGGGAACATCCCGGCCTGGCTCGGCACGAGCGCGCCCTTGCCAGGGAACACCTCGCCCTTGCTGGGCCCGAGCGCGCCCTTGCTCGGTCCGAGCGCGCCCTTGCTGGGGAACATCTCGCCCTTGCTCGGCACGAGCGCGCCCTTGCTGGGGAACATCTCGCCCTTGCTCGGCACGAGCGCGCCCTTGCCGGGGAACATCTCGCCCTTGCTCGGTCCGAGCGCGCCCTTGCTGGGGAACATCTCGCCCTTGCTCGGGCCCATCTGGGCCTGTCCGGGCGCGAGCTGCGCCGCGCCCATCCCCAGGTACCCGCCTCGCTCCTCCTCCAACGCTTGCTCGACGGCCCCGATCTCGTCGTCACCGAGATCGCTCTGATCGAGGTCCGCGTCGTCCGTATTCACCGCACAACCGGCGGCCAGAGCAGCCAAAAGAAATGCAGGCACCAGCATCTTGCTATGCATCGACATGATCGTTTCCCCCCGATGTCCGCGAGGGCCCACCAGGCCCAGACATCTCGGCTCACCGCAGAGCAGAGTGTGTGCCTGGCGGAGCTGTGCAGACGTTTCCGCTCCCGGCGTGCTTGACGTCCGCGAAGGCGTCAATGCAGCGCGCTCGCGCGATCGGCGCCCCGCAGCGGAGCCCGCGCGATCCGGGCTGAGCGGATCGTCGAGGAGCGCTCATTCCCCTTTTCTCCGGCGAAAGGACGTGTCGGGTCCAGCCAGGGCGCACCAGCGGCCCGGCGCGCCCGGTGAAGCCCTGACGGCAGGGCGCGCCGCGCTGGTGGCCCCGCCCTGCTCAGGACGCTCTGTGGTGCGTCGCCGGTGGCGCGCTGACGCGCTGGACGGCGCGCTGGAGCCTGGTCTGTCCGCCCCGGTCGCAGTCCGTCAGCGAGGCGCCGCGCGCCCAGGGCGCACCACCGCGCGATCGCGGGGGGCGCGGCCCCCGCGCGTGCGGGACGGGCGGCTCACGCCTCGGGCTTCTTCCCGAACAGCCACTTCTTCGCCTCGTCGTCCATCGGCTGGCTCGGGTTCCGCAGCTCATTCCCGACCGCGAGCCCGCGCTCGACGGCGGGCCTCGCGCGCACCGCGTCGAGCCACCGCTTGAAGTTCGGGAGCTCGTCGGCCGACACCCCGAACCGCTCGTGCGCGATCGCCCAGGGATGGCTCGCCATGTCGGCGATCGAGTACTCGCCAGCCAAAAAAGGCCGGTCCGCGAGCCGCTTGTCCATCACGCCATAGAGCCGCCGTACCTCGTTGGTATAGCGCTCGATCGCATAGGGGATCTTCTCCGGCGCATAGTGATTGAAATGGCCCGCCTGGCCGCTCATCGGGCCGAGGCCGCCCATCTGCCACATGAGCCACTGGGTCACCTCGTAACGACCGCGGACGTCGGAGGGGATGAACTTGCCCGTCTTCTCGGCGAGGTAAAGCAGGATCGCGCCCGACTCGAACACGGAGATCGGCGCCCCGCCGCCCGGAGGGTCGTGATCGACGATGGCGGGCATCCGGTTGTTGGGGCTGATCGCGAGGAACTCCGGCTTGAACTGCTCGCCCCGCCCGATGTTGACCGGGACGAGCTTGTACGGGAGGCCCGTCTCCTCGAGCATTATGCTGATCTTCCAGCCGTTCGGGGTGGGCCAGTAATAGAGATCGATCATCTTGCGCTCCGTGTCCGTCGGTCGTCGCCGATCGCGACGGCGTGCTGTCTCAGGCGATGGATCGTGTCTGCCGGGCGCCGCGCCGCTCCGCGCTGGCGCCGCCCGGCTCGTCGGACAATCGGTGGCACGTCGCCCCGTGGGGAGCAACCGGCGTTTGGGCGCGTCGCCTCAGCGCGGCGATCCCGCCGGTTCGCGCGCGGGCCTCGCCCCGTCGACGAGCGCGCGCAGCGCCGCGATGTGCCCGGGCCCCGTCCCGCAGCACCCGCCGACGATCGTGGCGCCCGCCTCGAGCCAGCGGCGCGCGAGCTCCGCATAACGCGCGGCCGCCGAGCCGCGCTGGTCGACGCCAACGCTCCAGCCGAGCCCCTCGGCCTCCGCGCCCGCGTTCGCGTAGGCTCCGAACGGGACGCCGCACGCCGCGAGCCGCTCGATGTGCGCGAGCGTGCGAGTCGCCGGGGTGCAGTTGACGAGCACGGCGCTCGCGCCGCGGGCGGCCGCCTCCCGCGCGGCGAGCCCGACGTCCTCGGGCGAGAGCAGATCCGACCCAGGACCCGCCGTGAACGACACCCATGCTTCGAGGCCCGTGGCGACCGCCTCCTCCAGCGCCACGAGCGCCTCGCCGACATGCGGGAACGTCTCGCAGAGGAGGAGGTCGACGCCCGCGCTCGCGAGCGCCCGCGCGAGCTCGCGGTGCTCCCGCCGCGCGTCGGCAGGGCTCAGGTCGGGCCGGTAGCAATCCTCGAGCGGCGCGATGCTGCCGGCGACCCGGTGCCGTGGGCCCTCGCCGCGCACCGCCTCGCGCGCCAGCGAGACAGCCCGCGCCGCCAGCTCGGCCCAGGCGGCGCCCGCCTGCCTCTGCCTGGTGCGGAACGTGTTCGCCGTGTGCACTGTCGCGCCCGCGCGCGCGTAATCCCGATGGATCGCCCGGACCACGTCGCGACCGCGCGCATCGAGCAGGGCCGCGGCGCTCCAGAGCGGCGCCGGCGTCGCGACCCCGCGCGCGGCGAGCTCGGTCCCGAGCGGGCCGTCGAGGACCACGATGGCAGCCTCGGCGGACACAGCAGCTGAACCGAGCGGCGATCTGGCCACGTCCTCCATGTAGGCTCCGGTATGTCCGCGGCCGGCTTCCACGGCAACCCCTGAGTCGGGTCATGGCCCGTCCGCGGCTCGGGGTAAGCGAGGCCCCGCACGGTGCACCGTCCCGACCACTGTGCGGCAGAAAGAACGATGGAATTCTCTTTCGCTCCGGGAAATTACTTGCCAGGTATGGGGGGCCTGCGGCACCGTTGAAATGAATTCATCTTCCCCTCATTCCACTCGACTCGCCGGAGTCGTGGCGTCCGACAAGCAAGCCATCGTTTGCAGGACCGACGCAGGACCGACATGGGGGAGCTCCCGCTGGCCCGCGCGAGGCCAGGCGAGCGCCGTCAGTGAGCCCCTAAGAAAGGAACGCCATCATGATTCGACAGACCATCCGTTCTTCCAAATCGCTCGCTCTCAGTGTTGCGCTCGGCGTCATCGCAGCGGCCGGTTTCACCGGATGCGGCGCGTCGGAGGAGGCCCCCGTCGATGACGCGGTGACGCACGAGCGGATCACCCAGGCGGAGGTCTCGAAGGCCCTCGAGACGAGCGAGTTCCTGAGCCTCGACATGAGCCGAGACACGGTCTACGCCCTCGATTACTCGAGCGGGGCCATCGACTACGCGCGCATCAAGCTCTCCACCGGCAACGGCAAGGAGATCTTGCTCTCGGAGCAGATGGCCGCCATCGAGCAGGCCGACTACGGCGACTACCCGGCGCCCGTCCTGACCGAGGCGTCGGGCGATCGGTTCAGCATCTCCTCGGACGAGGCCGCCTTCGGGAAGCTGTCGGAGAGCGAGCTCGACCAGCTGAGGACCGACGGGTTCTTCTACACCGAGGAGCCCCCGTCGGGCCTCGGGGCGAAGCCGCAGAGCACCGACCCCGACTGCATCCACGCCTACTGCGAGGTATGTACCGACAACACGACCGGCGGGCGCCCCGAGACATGGAAGCCGGGCACCTACACCTGCTACCTCATCGAGCACGTGTGGTGCTGAGACGCGCCTGACGGACTCTCTCCCCCCTCGCTCGCAGGGCCTCGTTGATGCGTTCGCTCTCGGTTTGGTGCGCTGCGCTGCTCGCCCTCGGGGGCACAGCGTGCGGAAAAGACGGACCCGTGCTCCCGAGCGGCCTTCCCCGGCCGCTCGCGGGGATCTACATGGACTTCGGCGCGGCGCCGGAGGAGGACCGCTTCCGCGCGCTGATGGGGTTCCCGACCCGGGATGTCCCCGGGCTCGAGAGCGCGATCGAGGACATGTACGATCCCGGGAAGCCGGACACGTTCCGGAAGTACATGTCCGTCGAGACCTGGATGGAGCGCCACGCCCCGTCCGAGAGCGACGTCGCGGCCGTCGAAGACTGGCTCGTCCAGCAGGGGATGGAAATCCGGCGGCGCTCCAAGAACCGGCTCCTGCTCGAGTTCGCGGGCACGGTCGAGCAGTTCAATACCGCGTTCGACACCGAGCTCCGCGACTTCGAGCGCGAGAACCCCGCGGCCGGCGGCAAGCCGCTCCGCACGTTCGGCGCGCTCGATCCGCTCAGGCCGCCGCAGCGGATCATCGACCTCGCGTCGGGCGTCATCTCGGTCGAGATCCCCGCCGACACCGATCCGCTCCCGGGCGAGGGGGGCTCGATCGAGGAGGAGCCGCCGCCGGAGCCGGAGCAGGGGTACACGCCCGCGCAGATCGCGCGGGCCTACGGGGTCGAAGCGCTCCACACCGGCGGCCACAGCGGGCAGGGCGTGAAGCTCGGCGTCGTTGTCGGGGCGACGTTCAAGACCCTGGATCTCCAGTCGTTCTGGCGATCGTTCGGCGTCTCGCGCAATAACCCCGAGGAGGTGGTCACCGCGGATCCGATCTCCACGCGTTATGTCGAGAGCACGCTGGACATGCAATGGTCGGGCGTGATGGCGCCGATGGCGGAGCTCATCGCGTACCAGGGGCCGGACGCGCGCACCCACTCCATCCTCTATGCGTGGAACGAGGCGATCGCCGCCGGCGAGGTGTCGGTGCTCTCGACGTCGTTCGCGCACCGCGAGGAGACGGAGGCGCAGCCGATCCGCGAGCAATACAACGAGGCGGCGCGCATGGGCGCGGCGCTCGGGATGACGATCGTCGTCGCGAGCGGCGACTCGAGCAGGCCCGACGTGCCGTCGTCGAGCCCGTACGTGACGTGCGTCGGCGGGACGGTGCTCGAGCTTGGCGACGGCGGCGAGGTCGCGCGCGAGGTGGCGTGGAGCGGGTCCGGCTCGGGCCGATCGCGCGCCTTCGATACGCCGTGGTGGCAGGAGAGCGTCGTGACGGACGCGCAGGGCACGCGCGCGGTCTCCGACGTCGCGCTGAGCTCGTCGTCGAGCTTCCCGTACTGGCTCTACTTCCTGGGCGAGTGGGATCAGCGCGGCGGCACCTCGTTCGCGGCGCCGGTGTTCGCCGGGCTGATGGCGTCGGTGAACAGCCACCGGATCGCGCAGGGCAAGCCCGTCGCCGGGTGGCTGAACCGGGCGCTTTACACCGATGCGGGCGTGCAGGCCGCGTTCCGGGACATCACCGAGGGCAAGACCCCCGAGGGGTTCAGCGCGGAGCCCGGCTGGGACTATCCGACCGGCTGGGGCGCTCCGCTCGCGGACAAGCTCGCGGAGGCGCTCCCGTAGGAAAGCGTCATCCTCTGGGTCGGATGGCGCCCCCCGTCGCGTTCCTCTTCCTCTCGCTCGTGTCGCTGCCGCTCCTTGCGGTGGCGGCGCTCGGCTGTGACCGCTCAGGCCGCGCCGCCGGTCCGGCGCCCGCGCCGCCCAGCGTCGCGCCCGCCCCCGCGCGGGAAGAGGCAGCGCGGGCCGCGGACGGCGGCGCGACGCCGGCGGCCGCCGCCGTGGACGCGGCCGCCGCTGCTGCGGGGGCTGCGCCGCTCCGCGCGGACGCGCCGTTCGTGGAGCTCCCTGTCGAGGGGTTTCCGAGCGCCGTTGTGTCGGTGCCGATCGGCGCCACCGCGCGGCGTCCCGTGCTCATCGCGTCGCACGGCAACTACGATCGGCCCGAGTGGCAGTGCCAGGTGTGGCGCGACATCGCGGGAGACGGCGTCTTCGTCCTGTGCCCGAGGGGCGTCGCGCGGCCCGATTCGCCGTCGGCGAGCGACGTCCGCTTCACGTACGAGAGCAACGCCCGCCTGGAGCAGGAGATCGACGCGGGGCTCGCGGCGCTGCGGGCGCGCTTTCCCGAGCACGTGGATCCCGGCGCGGTGCTCTACACAGGCTTCTCGCTGGGCGCGATCATGGGCTCCGCGATCGCCGCGCGCCGGGCGGCGCTCTTCCCGCGCCTCGTGCTCGTCGAGGGCGGACACGACAAGTGGACCCCGGCGACGGCCAAGGCGTTCGCGGACGGCGGCGGGCAGCGGGTCCTCTTCGTCTGCGCGCAGGCCGGGTGCGGCGGCGCCGCCGCCGCGGCCGCCGCGCGCCTGGAGAAAGCGGGGGTGCTGACGCGCGTGGCGCGCAGCAAGGAGGCCGGGCACCGGTACGACGGGCCTGTCGCCGAGGAGACCCGAAGGGCGCTGGATTGGCTGATCGACGGCGACGCGCGCTGGTGAACGCCGCTCGGCGACGCGAGGGGGAGCGCGCGCGTCGAACTGCCGCGGCTGCTCGGCGGATCGAGACGTCCCGCCGCGCCGGCCGGCCCGCGCCGGGGCGAGCCGTATCCGTACCGGTACGTCATGTCGCGGAAGCCGCCGCCGCACCTCTATGTGCACCTGCCCAGCGAGGCCGAGCAGCGGCGCGTCGAGGGGCGATCGCGCGCCCAGGGCACGCCCGCGTGGTCCCGCCGCGACGAGGCGCTCCTGGGCGAGCCGGAGCCGCTCACGCCCTTCTTCGCGAGCCGCCGCGACCTGCCCAAGCCGGTAGGCGCTGCCGAGAAGGTCCGCTTCCCCGCGCACCGCGGGCGCGCGCGGGCGGACTCGGCCTTCGGCTTGATCGCCACCTTCGCGTGGACCGGGCGGCGCTTCGGCCTGACGACCGAGCTCGACCTCGTCCCGATCGATCGCACCTCGGCCGTCGCCCCCACCGCGATGCGCGGCGTGGAGGTGAAGGGCGAGGGGACCCCCGCGTTCGTCATGCACCACGGGGTGCGCACGCTGAAGCCGGACGCCTCGGGCGAGCTCAAGCCGGACGGCTGGGCGGCGCGCCGCTCCGGCTGGGTGCTCACCGGCAAGACGGCCGCCGGCGGCGCCTATGCGGAGACCGACGCGGGCGTGTGGATCCCCGCGTCCGCGCTGCGGGTCGCGCGGCTGGGCCGCGACTTCTGGGGGCACGCGGCGCGCGGAAGGAAGTGGATCGACATCTCCATCGAGCTCCAGACGCTCGTCGCCTACGAGGGCGAGCGCCCCGTCTTCGCGACCCTCGTCTCGACGGGCAGGGGCGAGCTCGGCGATCCCGCGACCACCAGCGCCACCGTGCAGGGCACGTTCTTCATCCGCGAGAAGCACGTCACGGCGACGATGGACGGCGACGAGCTCAGCGAGTCGTCCGTGGACCTGCGGGACGTGCCCTATGTCCAGTATTTCCACAACAGCTATGCGCTGCACGGCGTCTACTGGCACGACGCGTTCGGCAAGGTGCGGAGCAGCGGCTGCGTGAACCTCGCGCCCGCCGACGCGGCGTGGCTGTTCGCGTGGACCGATCCCCCCGTCCCCGAGGGCTGGCACGCCGCGTTCAACGACAAGGGCGGGACGCTCGTGTACATCCACGCCTGACCGCGCGCGGCCCGGGGCGGCGACGTGTAATACCGCCGGGCCGCGCGCGTCGGCCATGCATGCAACCCGGGACGACGCTGCTCGCGATCCAATTTCCTGCGCTGAGCTCTGGAGCGATCGAGCTCAAATGCGGCATGAAGCCGCCGCGGGGCGCGGTCGCCCTCGGGCCCCGCACGTGATCGCACTCGCCACGCTGGAGCGGCTTCCATGAAATCACCTCACCTCGCCGGCCTGAACGCCCTGCTGATGCTCGTCGCTGCGCTCGCCGGCTGCGCGCCGCGCAGCCTCCCCGCGAGCTTCCCCGCGTCCTCTGCTGCCTCACCGCAGGCCGCAGAGGCTCCCTCGCCGCGGATCGGCGTCGCCCTCTCGGAGGAGCCTCCGCTGCCCGGCGAGCCCGCCCCGGGCTGGGTCGGGCTCGAGCCGGCGGGGGCCGCGGGCGCCGGCGCCGACCCTCACCAGCACCACCACCACCATCATCACGGCCCGGCGCCGGCGAGGCCGCCGGAGGGCGGCCCGGCGGCTGCCACGCCCGAGGAGCCCGCCCATGCGCACTGAACGTCGGCGAGCCCGCGCGCGCGCCTCGCGCCTCCTGCCGCTCGCGGCGGGCCTCGCGCTCCTCTCCGCGGCCGGCTGCGCCGCCCCGTCGTCGACCGCCGACATGGCGCGGATCCGGGAGCTCTCCCGCCTCGAGCTCCCGCCGAGCGCGGCGTCGGAGGAGGTCGATCCGGCGCCGGCCGACGGCGCGCGCGCCCTCGGCCAGGCGCCGCGGCAGCCGCTCACCGCGGACGCCGCGGTGCGGATCGCGCTGCTCAACAACCGCGAGCTGCGCGCCGTGCTGAAGGAGGTCGGCGTCGCGCGGGGCAACCTCGAGCAGGCGGGCAAGCTGCCGAACCCGGAGATCGCGATCGAGGTCACGCCGCAGCAGGAGGGGGTCGAGCACGCGCACCTCGAGCTCGAGGTCGAGATCGACCTCACGTCGGCGCTCCTCTCGCCGCTCCACGCGAGGGCGGCGCGGTCGGAGCACGAGGCCGCGCGCTACCGCGCCGCGGGCGCGGTCGTCGATCTCGGCTACCAGGTGCGCGCCGCGTTCTACGCCGCGCAGGCGGCGGAGCAGCGCCTCGGCATCGCGAACCGCGCGCTCGACGCGTTCGCCGCGGCCCGCGACGCCGCCCGCGCGCTCTTCGAGGCGGGCAACGTCCCGGAGCTCGACGTGGCGACGCAGGAGGCGGGCTACGAGGAGGCGCGCGTCACGGCCGCGCAGATGGAGCTGGAGCTCCTCTCGCAGCGCGAGCGGCTCACCCGGCTGCTCGGCCTCTCCGGCGCGGCGACCTCCTGGACGATCGCCGGCGCGGTCCCCGCGGCGCCCGAGGCGCTCGCGACGCCGCCGCGCGCGGAGTCGCTGGCCTTGAAGGCGAGCCTCGAGCTCGCGGAGCTGCGCAGCCGGCTCGAGGCGGCGGCGGGGCGCGCCGGGGCCTTGCGCGCCGAGGGCTGGGTGCCGGACGTGGCGATCGGCGTGCACGGCGAGCGGGAGCTCGGCGCGAGCGGCGAGGCGCACGAGCACCCGTGGGTCCTCGGCGCCGGGGTCCGCCTCTCGCTCCCGCTCTTCGATCGGCGTCAAGGGGCCGAGGCCGCGCAGGCGGCGGAGTTCGACGGCCTGCTCGAGCGCTACCACGGCCGCGCCGTCGACGTCCGCTCGGCGGTCCGCGAGGCGCAGAGCCGGCTCTCGTTCGCGCACGCGCGCGCGCGGCACTACGAGCGCGTGATCCTCCCGGCGCGCAAGCGGGTGCTGGAGCAGACGTTGCTCCAGTACAACGCGATGCAGGTCGGGGTCTTCCAGCTGCTCTCGGCGCGCCGGGAGCAGCTCGACGCCGAGCTCGCGTCGGTCGAGGCGCTGCGCGAGCACTGGACGGCGAAGGCTGCGTTCGACGCGCTCCTGGCAGGGCGCCGCGTCGAGGCCGCGGGGGCCGGAGCTCCCGCGGCGATGCCGAGGGCCTCGGCCACCGGCGAAGGAGGGCATTGACATGGACCGACGTGCATTCATCCACGCGGGCGGTCTGGCCGCCGGCGCCGCCATCCTCACGCAAGGGCTCGCCCACGCGCAGCAGCGCCCTGGCGCGCCGCCCGCCGGGGGCGCCGCTGCGCCCCCGCCTCGCCGAACCGCGGCGCCCGGGGGGCAGCCCGCCGTGGTGACGCCGAACGGCAGCACGCTCCCGCTGCGCGTGGTGGACGGCGTGAAGGTCGGCCACCTCGTCGCCGGCCCCCTCGAGCACGAGATCGCCCCCGGCCTGAAGAGCGAGGTGTGGGGCTACAACGGGAGCACGCCCGGCCCGACCATCGAGGCGGTCGAGGGTGATCGTCTGCGCATCTACGTGACGAACTCCCTGCCCGAGGCCACCACGGTCCACTGGCACGGCCTCGTGCTGCCGAACGGCATGGATGGAGTCGCCGGGCTCACCCAGCGCCCGATCGAGCCCGGCGAGACGTATGTTTACGAGTTCGTCGCGCGGTATCCGGGGACGTACATGTACCACTCGCATTTCGACGAGATGACCCAGATCGCGCTGGGCGCGGTGGGGATGTTCGTCGTGCACCCGAGGAGGCCGAGGGGGCCGCGCGTGGACCGGGATTTCGTGCTGATGACGCACGAGTGGAAGATCAACGCGGGGGCGCGCCGGCCCGACCCGAACGCGATGAGCGACTTCAACGTCCTCACGTTCAACGGCAAGGCGTTCCCCGCGACGGCGCCGCTCGTCGTCGGCCGCGGCGAGCGCGTGCGCGTGCGCCTCGGGAACCTCGGCCCGATGGATCACCACCCGATCCACCTGCACGGCCTGTCGTTCCAGGTCACGGCGACGGACGGCGGGTTCGTCCCCGAGTCGGCCCAGTACCCGGAGACGACGGTCCTGGTCCCGGTCGGCAGCACGCGGGTCATCGAGTTCGTCCCCGAGGAGCCGGGCGACTGGGCTGTGCACTGCCACATGACGCATCACACGATGATGCAGATGGGCCATGGCCTGCCGAACATGGTCGGCGCCCAGACCCGCGCGCTCGATCGGCGGATGAGCCGCGTGATGCCCGGCTACATGACGATGGGGACCACGGGGATGGGCGGCATGGGCGAGATGCCCATGCCGATCCCGGCGAACAGCCTGCCGATGCGCGGCGGGGCCGGGCCGTTCTCGTACATCGACATGGGGGGAATGTTCACCGTCCTCAAGGTCCGCGACGAGCCGGACAAGGCGGATCCGGCCGGGTGGTATGTGCACCCGGCCGGCACCGTGGCCGGGCCGGCGAGCGCCGAGCGGATGCGGGCGGACGGGATCGACCCTGCTTCTGGAGGGAAGCCGGGCGGGTGATCTCTCGACGTGAGTGAAGGCTCGCGGTCGGCATCTCGTCCGCGCGTCGACTCGAGGAGGCCTGGGGCTCGGGTCGATCGCGGCGGCGCGGGTCGGCCGTCTCGATGGACACACGGGGCGCGGCCGAGCGACCACAGGTCAGCCAGAATCTTCAACGATTTCAATGAGCCAGAAGCGGTCCACGCCTTGCCATATCCGGTGGCGAGGCCGGGACGCCCCGGATCACGGAGGAGTGCTTCGATGGCAATGAAGATGGCTCGACGGATGACGTTTCTGGCGCTTTGCACGGTCTCGCTCGCCGGCTGCGGCGAGCGTCACGACGCGCGGCCTCCGGCGCAGGCCGCTGCCGCGAGCCCCGCGGCGACGCAGTGCCCCGAGCCTGCAGCCGCCACGACGGCGGCGGCGCCCGCAAGCCTGCCGGCCGCGCCGGTGACGGCGCCCGCGCCGGACGTGAACGTCGTGGCGGACAAGGGGGGCAAGGGGAGCCGTGAGGCCAAGGAGAAGGCGAGGGGGGCGGCGGAGCTGAAGGTGAAGCGGCTGGTGATCGCGGAGGGGGTGAAGGACCGCGAGCCGGTGGCGCCGGGGACGACGTTCCACGCGCCGGAGACCCCGCGGCTCTATGCGTACCTGGAGGTCGAGAACCGGAGCGACGTGGAGGGCGAGGTGACGGTGGCGTTCGTCCCGCCGGGCGGCGGGGAGCCGGTCGGGAACGTGACGCTCGGGGTCGGGCCGTCGCCGCGGTGGCGGACGTGGGCGTTCACGCGCGGGGCGCGGAAGGCGGGGGAGTGGACGGCGGTCGTGCGGTCGGAGACGGGCGAAGAGCTCGCGCGCGCGCCGTTCGAGGTGACGCTGTAGCCGAGGGCGAGTGGGCGCGGGAGACGCGGGTCGTCCTCAGCGCGTCAGGGCGCGTCCTTCGGCGCTTCTCCCATCACATCGCGCTCGAAGACGTCCAGGTACACCCGGTCGACGTCGAGCGCGACGCCGAGGGACGACAGCTCTGCGTGCTCGCCCGGGCCGTGGATCCGGAGCAGCCAGCTGCCGTCTGGCTGCCGCGTGAACACCTCGATTCGCGGCGCCTTCTGCGATGCGAGCACGTACTCCTCGAGCGACGGTAGCGTCCTGTACTGGGCGAACTTGTCCCCGCGATCGTAGGCCTCGCTGGAGTCGGAGAGCACCTCGACGAGGACGCGTGGGTTCAGGAGCGTGTCGCGCTGCTCGTCTTCGAACTCGGGACGCGCGCAAACGACGGCGCCGTCGGGGTACACGTAGCGGCGTGTGGCGGCGATCTTGACGCGCATGTCGGAGGTGAGCACCCGGCACCCCCGACCGCGGAGCGCGTTCCGCAGCTCACCGAGGATGCTCGCGGCGATCGCGCTGTGCTCCAGCGTGCCGCCCGCCATGGCGAAGAGCTCACCGTCCGCGTATTCGTGGCGAAGCGGCGACGAACGCTCGAAGTCCAGGTACTCCTGCGGCGAAAGGCCGGTGCGGACCGCGGCTTGTGCCATGTCCCGCAGTTTCACCCGGGAGATGGAACGCGTCCACCGGTCGAGAGATCCACGGGCGCAAGGGGGTGGGACCCTTCCTGGGACGTCAGGCGGGCACGAGCTCGACGAGCGTGATCTCCGGTGGACAGTTGATGCGGACCGGCAGCCAGCCCCCGGCGCCGGCGTTGACGTGGAGGCGGCGGCCCCGGTGCTCGTAATGCCCGTTGTGGTAGAGCCCGGCGGGCAACATCGGCGTGAGCGCGTAATCGCCGATCCGGCCGAGCGAGATCTGCCCGCCGTGCGTGTGACCGGACAGCATCAGATCGAACGGCAGCTCGCGCGCGGTCCGGAACGTGCCCGGGTGGTGGCTGAGGAGGACGCGCGGCGCGCCGTCGTCCCGCATCTGGCCGAGCGCTCGATCGAGCCCGTCGCGCGTCGGGCGCCGGGCGGGCTCTCCTGGGCGCGCGCGGCTCGGGTAGTCGATGGCGCCCATCCACAGGTGATCGCCGCCAATGCGGACCTGCCGCGCCTCGTCGACGAGCACCTGGGCGCCCGCTTCCTCGAGGCCCTTCACGATCGTCCCCACGCTGGCCGACCGGGCGGCGATGTACTCGTGGTTGCCCATGCAGAAGAAGAGCTGCCCCCGGGCGGGGCGCAGGCCCCGGAGCAGCCGCGCGGACAGCTCGAGCTGCGCGACGTGGTGATCGAGCAGATCGCCGGTGACGACGTGGATGTCCGCGCGGATCGCGTTCATGGCGTCGCGGAGCTCGTCGAGCCGCTCCGCGTCCATGAAGCTGCCGACGTGCACGTCGCTGAGCTGCGCGATGGTGAGGCCGTGCAGGCTCGTCAGCTCGCGGCGCACCGGCAGCGCGAGCCTCACGACGGCCGGACGCTGTCGCGACGCGAGCACGCCGCCCATCGACACCGCGACAGCCGCCGCGGGCAGCGCCCACGTCGCGCCGACGACGAGCCGGCGGCGGCGCTCGTCGACGGCCTCCGGCCGGGCCTCGACCTCCGCAGGCGCGCGGATGTCCTGAGCGGCTGGATCGGCCTGAGCGCCGGCGCTGGCCTGCGCGTTCGTCGCAGGCTGGACGTCCGTTGAAGGCCCGGCGTTCCGGGGCGGCTGGAGCCGGCGGAGCGCCCGGACGGCCGCGCTCGCGAGCGTGACGAGCCCGAGGAGCAACCCGTAGAGGAGCAGGCCCACCTGCGCGCCCATGGCGATCAGCGCCAGCGGCTCCGGCGCGTGGCGCTGGAGCGCGCGCAGCCCCGAGAAGCTCGCCGCGGCCATGAGCAGCGCCGGCAGCGCGGCCAGCAGCAGGCCCGCGGCGCAGAGGCCGCTGATCAGCGCCCCATGCCGAGGGAACGCCGCGCGCAGCCGCCGCCAGAGGATCAGGCCGAGGAGGCCGTTGACGAGCGTGACGACGAGGCCGCCGAGCTGGTACACGCGACGGAAAGTAGCATCGCGTCGATCGCGCGTCCGGCCGCGGCCCCGCCGGCTGCGCCTAGGAGCCAGCCGCTCCGTCAGGCACCTCGGCGCTGACCGGGATCTCACGTGCCTCGAGCCCCTCGAGCGACGCCTTGCCCGAGAGCGCGTCGAGGTCGCCGCGCGCGTCCCGGAGGTAGCCATTGAAGAACGCGGCGAGGTAGCCCATCGCGATCGCCTGCTGCTCGCGCCGCGAGAGCCCGGCGTGGCCGTCGAGCGGCTCGGCGAGGCCGAGCGACGTCGTGTAGCCGAAGTGGTTCGCGCCGGGCAGGGTCACGAGGTGCTTCGGAGCGCGCGCGCGGTCGTAGAGCGCCGCCGGGACCGCGGCGGCGATGGGGTCCGCGGTGCCGCGGACGACGAGCGCCGGCCGAGGCGCGAGCGCGTCGATGGGCAGCGCGCGCTCGGGGGCGCCCGCCGGCGCGAGGAGCGCGAGGGCGCGGACGTCGAACGGGCAAGCGGTGTCGAGCGCGAGCGCGAGCGCCGCCTGCGCGCCGAGCCCGTGGCCGAGCAGGCCCACCCGAGCGAAGTCGGCCAGGAGCGGGCCCCGGGAGCCGGCGCGGAGGTGCGTGAGCGCGTCCCGGAGCACCGCGGCGCGGCGCAGCGGCGCGTCGTCGGGCGTGAGCCACGAGAGATCGGGCGCGACGACGACGAAGCCCCAGCGCGCGAGATGCGCCATCACGCCGGCGAGCTGGCGGTAGTCCTGGGCAAGACCCGCGGGCGACCCGACGGTGGCCGCGCTCGTGGCGAGGCGCCGCTCGTGGGCGATCGCGATGACCGGGAACGGGCCTCCCGACGAGAGCGGCGCCTCCTCGCCGTCCGCGGACGCAGGGTAGTAGAGCAGCGCGGCGCTCCGCGCGGGGCACCGGTAAATCGCGCCCTGGAACGGCCACGTGTCGGGGTAGCAGGCGTCCGCCGACAGCGAGAGCGCGCCGATGCGCCGGAACCCCGCCCGGTGCGGCCCGGCGCGCAGCCGCGGCGAAGCGCCGGTGGGGAGCGGCGCAGGCGGAGGCGAGCTCATCGAGGGGGGCGGGCGAGAGGCCGTCGCTGCAGGCGGGCGAGAGGTCGTCGCCGCGGGCGGGCGATTCGTCGTGGCGGCGGGTGGGCGAGAGGTCGTCGCTGCAGGCGGGCGATTCGTCGTCGTGGCAGGCGGAGGGAGCGTCGCCGGAGAGGGGACGTCCGCCGGGGAAGGCGACGCGTTGCCGACGATCGCGCGCTGCGACCAGAGCGCGCCGTCGCGCGTCGCGTGGACGAGCCGCCCTTCGGCGCGCACGGCGAGCTCGATTCGCCCGAGCGGCCAGCTCTCGATCACCGATACCGCCTCGCACCGGCCCAGATCGGTGGCGAACACCGTCGGACCGCGGAAGCGCGCCCCGCGGGCGCCGTCGTCGCGGCTCCACCGCGCGAGCCCCACGCGCGCGAGCGGCGAGAACAGCTCGAGCGTCCCGGGTCCGCCGATCGTGCTCCGGACGAGCGCCGGTGCCCCGCGGACCCCGGAGACCACCTCCTCCGGGCCGTGCCACGCAGCCCCGGACCCGGGAGAGCGCCGGAACATCACCAGGCGATCGCCGATGCGCGCGACGACCTCGAGGTCGCCGGGCGCGTCGGGTCCGTGCGGCGCGCCGGCCACGCGCTGGATCATCGCGACCGCCTCGAATCGACCGAGCCCCTCGCCGAAGATCACCGGGCCGCGCCAGCCGAGCTCCGCGGTGTCGTTGTCGCGGTGGTAGTGCGCGATCCCGCCGCGCGCGTGGGGCACCACGAGCTCGAAGTTGCCTTTGCCCCCGAAGCCGCCCTGGATCAGCGCGGGGTCGCCGGCCGCGCCCTCCGCGAAGAAGCGCGGCTCGCTCCACGACGGCTCGCTCGAGGGCGCGCACCAGAACGCGGCCAGCCGTTCCCCGATGCGCGCCACCGCCTCGAGGTGGCCTGGATCGCCGAAGTTGCTCTGGATGAGCGACACCGCCTCGACCGGGCCGAGGCCGCTGGCGAACGTCGCCACGTGACGCCACGGCCCGGAGGCCTCCTCGCGGCGGTGGTGCTCGACGCCGAACGGCGTGTCGCCGAACGGCGCGGGCAAGACGAGCTCGAGCGTGCCGTGGGAGGCGCATTGCAGGAAGAAGCCGCTGGTCGTGGTGGGCATGGCGCTGACGGCGTCCAATTTAGCGGCGAGCCGCCGCCGCGCCTACCGCAGCATCTCGGCGAGCCGCTCGCCGGTCGCCGCCGCGAGCCCCCGGGCGAGCGCCCGCGGGTTCAGCTCGACCGCGACGGCCACCGCGTCCGGCGCGTGGGTGGCGAGCGGCGGCTCGACCGGCGCGTCCAGCCCGAGCAGGTGGCCGAACGAGCCGCCCGCCAGCTCGTTCCAGGCCGCGAGCAGCTCCTCCGAGGCGGCCTCCCCGCTCGTCGAGAAGTCGCCCGCCACCGCGATCGCGAGCGCGATCCCCTCGCGGGCGCTCGGCCTCGCGGCCGCCCCCACCGCGGTCGCCGCCGCGAGCAGCCCCCGCGCGCCGCGGGCGAGCTCCCCGTCGAACGGCCCCGGCGCGAACGCGCGCACGGGCGCCGGGCCGAGGCGGGCCTCGAGCGCGCGCAGCGGTCCGCCCGAGAGCGCCGCGGGCGAGCGCTTGAGGCGCCCGAGCGCGTACAGCGACGCGACGCGCGCCGGCCCGCGCAGCGGGCTGCCGCCGTCCTGCACGCAGGCCACGTCCTCGCCGAGCAGCACCAGCGCGTGCGGCTTCGTGCCGATGTCGCCCGTCACGCGCACGACGTCCGGGCGATCGAGCGCGCGCCGCTCCTTGCCCGTGAGCCGCCGCCGGAAGAGGCGCTCGATGGCGCGCGGATCGCCGCTGTGGCGCGCCACGTAGAGCGTGGCGCCGCCCGCCGGCCCCGCCCCCGCGTACGACGCGATCGCGGCCTCGCGCACCTGCCGCAGATCGACGCCGGTCGCGCGGGCGTGCCGGGCCAGGTTCTCCTCGGGCGCCACGAGCGCGATCGACGGGATGAGCCACGGCACCGCCGCGACCTCGCGGGGCCGGACGAGGACCAGCCACCTGAGCCCCGCCTGCGGCAGGAGGCGCGTCAGGTCCGCCGTGGCGAGCGGCGGCAACGGCGGGCTCGGCCGTGCGTGCGGCGGCGGCGCGCCGCCGCACGAGGGCAGCGCGAGGCCGAGGGCGCAGCCCAGGACGCCGCCGAGCACGGCGCGCCGGCGAGGCGCTCGCCCGGGCGCGTCAGCCAACGACGAGGTAGGCGAAGCGGCGGTTCTTCGAGCCGACGCGGACCAGGTAGCGCTTCCCACGCTCGAGCTTGAGCTGCTCGTCCTTGACCACCTCGCCGTCGAGGTGCACCGCGCCGCCCTTCACGAGGCGCCGCGCCGCGGAGGTCGACTCGGCGAGCCCCGCCAGCGCCAGCGCGTTGCCGATCGGGATCGTGTCGCGGCCGCTCGCCACCTGGAGCTCCTCGATGTTCTCGGGCAGGCCGCCGGCCGCGACGCTGCGGCGCCGCTCGAGGGCCGCGCGCGCGTCCTCGGCCGAGTGGAAGCGGGTGACGATCTCCTGCGCGAAGAGCTCCTTCACCCCGATGACGCCCTGCTCGCCGCGGAGGACCGCCCCCCGCAGGGCGGCGATCTCCTCGGGCGGGCGCGACGACAGGAGCTCCATGTACCGCCAGATCACGCCGTCATCGACGAGCATCAGCTTCTGCAGCATGTCGAACGGCGGCTCGGTGATGCCGACGTAGTTGTCCGCGCTCTTCGACATCTTGGCGCCGACGACCTTCCCGTCCTCGACGCGCGCGTTCGTGCCCTCGAGGAGCGGCATCGTCATCACCATCTGGGCGCGCTTGCCGTAGCGGGGCATCAGGTCGCGCGCCACGAGCAGGTTGAAGAGCTGATCGGTGCCGCCGAGCTCGATGTCGGCCTCGAGCTCGACCGAGTCGTAGGCCTGGAGCAGCGGGTACATGAACTCGTGCACGTAGATGGGCCGCGCCTCGTCGAAGCGCTTCTTGAAGTCGTCGCGCTCCAGCATGCGGGCGACGGTGTACTTCGCGCAGAGCTCGATCATCTGCGTCGGATCGAGCTTGTTCAGCCACTCGGAGTTGTAGCGGACCTCGGTCCTGTTCTTGTCGAGGACCTTGAACGCCTGCGCCTGGTAGGTCTCCGCCGCAGCGACGACCTCCTCGCGCGAGAGCCGCGGGCGCAGCTCGTTCTTGCCGGTCGGATCGCCGACCATCGCCGTGAAGTCGCCGACCACGAAGACCACGTGGTGCCCGAGCTCCTGGAACTCCCGCATCTTCTGCATCACCACCGTGTGACCGAGGTGGAGATCGGGCCGGGTCGGGTCGAAGCCGGCCTTCACGCGCAGCGGCTTGCCCTCGCGGATCCGCTCCTCGAGCTCGGCTCGGACGTGGAGGTCGACGACACCCTTGCAGAGGATCTGGAGCTGACGTTCGGCGGGGACCATGGGGGCCCGCTTCTACCGCGCGGCGGAACCGCCCGCCAGGGGGGCGACGCGCCCCGGCGCGCGCGAGCGAAGAGGGCGCCGCGAGCGACGTCGTCGCGCCGTCACGTCGTCACCTCGTGCGGCGCGTCACGTCACGGACGCGCCGCGCGCCGCCTCATTCGTCGTCGGTCTCCTCGTCGTCCTCGTCCTCGTCGTCGTCGTCACCCGAGATCGCGTACGCGCGGCTCGCGTTGACGAGCTCCTTGAGCTCCTTGCCGACCTTGAAGAACGGAAGGCGCTTGGCGGGCACGGGCACCGGCTGGCCCGTGCGCGGGTTCCTGCCGCTGTAGGGCTTGTACGGCCTGACCGTGAAGCTGCCGAACCCGCGGATCTCGATGCCTTCGTTGCGCTGGAGCGCCTGCGTCATGGCGTCGAAGACGCAGTTCACCACGAGCTCCGCTCGAGCCTTGGTGAGCTCCCCCCGTCCCGCGATCGCGTCGATGAGCTCGCTTTTCGTCATGGTCCACCTCCCCCACCCGAGCGGACCGCCGCCGGCGCTCGACTTGCCGCTTTCCACCGCAGAGCTCCAGGGGATGCGCCGCTCCAGGAGCCGCACGACAACAGAATCCTATGAAAAGCTCGCATGTTACGGGACTAGCGGTCAACCGAATTCCCGCCCACAACGGAGAGCGCGTCGAGCGCGAAGAGGGCGCCCGTTCCTCCCGTTCCTCCCTGCCCCGTCTCCCCGGTCGCCGCCGCGTCCTCGCGGGCGAGGGCGAGCTCGATGCCGACGGCATCCTCCGGGATCGGGTGCGGCGGGAGCTCGGCGCAGGCGAGCGGCGCGCCGGGGGTGCCCGGCGCGGCAGGCTCGACCCGCCAGACGTGGAGCAGGGCGCCGTCGACGAGGAGGCGCACCTCGCCGGCGCCGTCGCCCGAGAGCGCCACGCGCGGGCTGATCCGGGCGCCGCGGAGCCAGGGGGCGGGCAGGCCGACCCGGACGACGGCCTCGCCGCGCCCCGCCGCGTGCACCGCGAGCAGGCGCCCGCCCGACGCGCACGTGCCGCCGGCGTGCTCGGGCAGCGCGAAGGCGCCGCGCTGATCGCGGGGCGGCCACAGCGACTCGCCCTCGATGCGGGCCTCGCCGGGCGGCTCGGCGTCGAAGGCGAGCGGCGTGATCGAGACCGAGGCGAGGCCGCCTCCGTCCGGGATCGCGAAGCGGTAGCGGTACGCGGGGGGGCGACCGCGGGCCTCCCACGCCATGCGGTCGATCGCGTCGCCCCGGTAGCGCAGCACCGCGACGTCCTCCGGGGCGGGATCGAAGCCGAGGTTGAAGCCGTGATCGGTGTCGACGAACACGAGGCCGCGCGAGACGCCCGCGCGCGCGACGGCTCCGGGGTCGAACATGGGCAGGCCGCCCTCGCGATCGCGGAGCGCTGCGTGCTCGAAGCCCGCGCGGAAGGCGAAGCCGGCGAGCGGGAGCGCCGCCGCGAGGAGCGCCGCCGGGAGGAGCGCCGCCGGGAGGGGCGCTGCCGGGAGGGGCGCGCCACGCCGGCGCGCGGGGCCGCCCTCCGCGTGCGCCGCCGTCGCCGCGCGCTCGGCGAGCGCGAGGGCGGCCATGGCGGCGAGGACGTGCTCCACCGGCAGCACGTCGGCGAAGAAGCGCGCGCCGCCTCCCGGGTAGTTGCCGTCGAAATAGAAGGGGGCGTAAGCGGCGACCTGGAGGAGCGGGGCGATCGCGAGGGCGCGCGAGCGCGGCCGCCGCCAGGCGATCACGGCGCCGGCGAGCACGAGCAGCGCGAGCGGCTCGGCGTTGAGCGCGTCCACGAGGTGGAGCTTCAGGCGGCGCAGCGTCGTGCCGGCGGCCGCCAGGAAGCCGTATCCTTCCGCGAGGTTGTGACGGACGAAGTCGCCGTGCTCGCCGAGGCAGCCGACGCCGGCGCCGAAGCCGTAGCGGAAGCAGCCGGGCGGGCCGTCCGAGACCGCGTAGTACGCGGCCTGCGACGAGGCGAAGGCGCCCGTCGCGGCGCGCTGGTGGGCAGCGAGCAGCGCGAGGCCGGGGAGGGCGCCGATCGCCATCGCCGCGGCGAGCCGTACGAGCCGCGGCGATGGGCGCGGCGGCGGATCGCCCTCGCGCGGGCCGGCCGGCGCGCTCCCCGGCGCGATCGCCGGCAGGATCACGAAGGGCAGCGTCGCGGCGAGCGCGAGCGCGCTCGGCGGGCGCGTCGCCGCGAGCCAGCCGGCGGCGAGCCCGGCGAGCGCGGCGGCGCGGACCGCCGGATCGAGGGGCCCCGTCGCGGCGCCCGCCGATGCGGCGGCGCGGGCCTCGTCGAGCGCGCGCCGCGCCGACGCCAGCGCGACGGTGAAGCAGAGGGCCGCGAGCCCGTGCGACATCGTGTCGGCCGTGTGGTAGCGGAGCGCGGCGCAGAGCGCCGAGAAGAGCGCGGCGACGAGCGGGACGAAGCGGATCGGCGCGGCGCTCCCGGACGGGGCCGGGCCCTCCGGCGCGAACCGCGCGGCCAGGTTGTAGGTGGCGATCGCGAGCGCCGCGGCGAGCGCTGGGCCGACCGCGAGCGGCGCGCCCGCGAGGAAGCCCAGCGCGAGCAGGGCGGGGTAGCCCGGGGGGAAGAGGACCGCGACCTCGGCCGCGCGGTTCGCGCCAGAGGGCCCGGCCAGCGTGTCGCCCATCGCGTCGCTGCGGACGAGGAAGCGACCGAGCACGGAGGCCGCGGGCTCATCGAGCGGCCACGCGAGGTAGCCGGCCGCCATCGCGCGCGCCTCGAGCCAGTAGCTGGTCGCGTCGATGATGCGGGGGCCGCCCCGCAGGTAGACCGCGACGTACGCGGCCGAGAGCAGCGCCGCGACGACCGAGAGGGCCGCGGCGATCGCGGCGCCCAGGGCCGCGCCGGAGCGGGGCGCGGCGATCGCGGCGCCCAGGGCCGCGCCGGAGCGGGGCGCGGGGTCGCGGCCCGAGCGCGCGGCGCCGCGGCGTGGCGGCGCGGGGCTGGCCCGCGCCGCCGCGGGCGAGCGGCGGAGGAGCCAGGCGCCGGCGAGCAGCGCGGCGAGGGCGAGCGCGAGCGCGATCCATTGCGCGGGGTCGCGGGGCAGGCCGGCGCGCACGTCACTGTCCGGCGAGCGGGCGCGCGCCGGCGCCGCGCGCGGGACGATCGAGGATCCAGACGTGGTGATCGACCCACTCCCCGTCGACCGGCGTGAGCGTGAGCGTGAACGTCTCGGGCAGGCCCTCGGGGAGGTCGAGCGAGGCCTCGGTCCAGCCGTCGCCCCTCTTGAGCGCGAGGTGGCCGATCTCCCGGCCGTCCGCCGTCGCGCGGATCGTGGCGGCGCGGGGCGCGGCGGTGCGGACCACGAGCCTGCCCTGGCCCTCGCGGGGGGCGCGCAGGCGGGCCGCCTCGCTCCTGCCGCCCGGGATGACGCGCCCCGCGTCGAAGCGATCGTGCCCTGATCCGCGCGGATCCGGGAGGACGCTGAAGCCGACGAAGCCGGCCTGGGGCCGCGGGAAGGCGTAGCCGTGCTCCCGCTCGCTCACGAGGTCGGCGACGTCGAGCTCGTCGACGACCCGCTCGTCCTCGCGCATCGACGCGGGCGCCTCGCCGTGCGCGAGCGGGCTCCAGTCGGCCTGGTAGATGACCTTCTCCGCGCCGCCGCAGATCACGTTGCCGACGACGGGGATCGCGGCGATGCGCCTGCCGAAGATGGCCGGGAGGTCGCCCCACCAGCCCGGGTAGATGGCCAGCGTGTCGGGGCGGTCGTCGGCGGGGATGCGCTCGATGAGCTCCAGCGAGGCGCCCAGGCCGTGGACGCCCGCGCGCGCGAACGGGAGATCGTGGTAGCCGCCGAGCCCGATGATGTCGAGGCCGGGCCGGTCCGACGCGTAGAGGAGCGCGCCCGCGTCGCCGACGAGGACGCGGCGCACGTCGAGCTGGCCGAGGAGCTTGCCGGCGACGAGGTGCTGATCGCGGATGTTGCGGCTGGCGCGGCCGAAGAACCAGATCTGGTCGCGCATCCTGGGCAGCTGGTGGGCCCAGAAGAGCGCGGCAACGGCGAGAGCGAGCGCGACGCGCGCGCACCAGAGGCCGCGCGAAAGGGCGCCGCCGCGGGCCGCGGCCGCGATGCCGCCGAGGGCCCCAAGCCGCGCTCCGATCCCGGCCAGGGCGCTCTCTGGCCGCTCCTGGCGGCGCTCGCCGCTGCTGGCCCATGCGGCGCGCGCGACGAGCAGCGCGAGCCCCATCGCCGCGAGCACCAGCAGCCAGGCGACCGCGGGCATGGTGTAGCGCTCGTTCTGCCAGCGGACCTGACCGTTCAGGGCCACCAGGGCGAGCCAGCCGACGACCTGGACCCAGAGCAGCGCCGCGACCCCGCGGGTCCTGCGCGAGGCGAGGGGGATGAGCGCGAGGGCGGGCACGAGCCAGCCCCAGGGGAGGGCGTCCGAGAAGTGGTGGTTGGTGTTGCGGGCGACGACGTACGTCGCGAGGAACTCGTAGGTGTCCCACTTCTCGGAGGACGTCATGTACGGGTTGTTCAGCGCCAGCTTGGCGATCGCGCCGCTCGCCGCCCATTCGCCGGTGAACACGCGGTTGGCGACCGCCTGGGCGAGGCACGCCAGCGCGCCGGGCACCGACGTCCGGAGCAGGGTCGCGATCGCCGCGCGCGCGCCGTGGGCCCGCTTCACGGCGATGGCCGCGTACACGCTCAGCGCCGCCACGCAGACGACCGACTCCGGCCGGGTGGCGTAAAGGAGCGCGCCGGCGAGGCCGGCGGCCCAGCCGAGGTGGGCGAGGCGCTTCGGCGGCGCCGCGGCGCGCGCGTCATCGGCCGTCCGCGTCGTCCGCGCCGTCCGCGTCGTTTGCGCCGTCCGCGTCGTTTGTGCCGTCGGCTCGCGCGGCGCGCCGGCCGCGCGGGCGACCGAGAGCGCGGCGAGGGTGGCGAGCGCCCAGACGCCGAGGTGGAAGGCGTTCTCCATCCCGCTGAACAGCGACCAGTCGAGCGCGCCGATGGAGAGCGCCACGGGCGGCAGGAGGTACTTCGCCCAGCGCCCGACGGGCTCGAGGAGCCGCGCGCCGACGAGCAGGAAGCCGAGCGTCGAGGTGCACGCGACGATCGCCGCCCACTGCATCAGCAGGACGCCGCGGAAGCCGACGAGATAGCCGAGGGCGAGGACGAACGGGTAGCTCAGGCTCGTGTTCCCGCTCGAGAATCCGTTGCCCTCGGACCACTCGAACGGGTACCCGCGCGCGGTGGCGCGGGCGTAATCGAAGTGGATGAAGACGTCGTCGAGCGGCGCCGACCACATGCCGCCCGTCTGCTGGTGCATCGCGCTGTAGAACGCGACGGCGGCGTAGAGGACGCATGCGCCGGCGTAGGCGGCGAACAGGACCGGATCGACGCGCGGCCAGGCCGCGACCACGCGATCGAGCCAGCCGGGTCGCGCCGCCGGGCCGGCGCCCCGGGAGGCCGCGGTCTCGGTTCCGTCCGTTCCGTCGGGGGAGGCGCTGCTCGGCCGGGGCGCTGCGCTTCCGGGCGGCGAGGAGGGACCAGGGTCGGCGCTGGACGGTGACACGCGGCTCTTTTACACGACTTTCACGCAGCCTGACCCGAGGAGCCCGCCCGCGAAGGCTGAGGCCGCCAGCTCTGCCCAGCACGTTTGCAAGCGGCTGCTTCAGGATTGAAATGGGAAAGTCTTTTTACTAGCGAAAGTCCCCGAACTCCGAAGGGAATCCCTTGGCCCGCATCCTGCTCAAGGAGCAGTGCAGAGCGCCCGTGACGGTCTCCCCCCCCGCCGTCGAGCGGGCGCTCTTTTTTTTCTCCGTTGCCTCGCTGGTCGGATGGCTGGTCGACGGCTCTGCGGGTGTCCCTTGGCAGGCGCTCGCCGTCTGTGCGAGCCGGTGCTCCCGTCGTGCGCCCGTCTGCAGCGATGGCGCACCGCGGCCCGGGCGACCTGAGCTCTGGCCGTCCGTGTAGGATCCGTCCACGGACCGCGACACTCGAGGGGGCTCATGCCTGCGCTACCGCCGTTTTCCCGTCTGTTCTTGCCGCTGTTCCTCTGGTGCTTTCTCGCTGCCTGCGCGTCGGGCGCGGTGACCCCGTCTGCGGTCGAGCGGACGAAGACGGTGGTCCTCCCCGCTCCCGCGCCGACCGTCGCTGTAGCGGCGGAGCCGGAGCCGGAGCCGGGCACCGCGGTGCCCGTCACCCGCGCCGATCCGTGGTGGGGCGAGCCGCTCGCGCCGGTCACCCTCGTGGTGTGGGGCGACTTCGAGTGCCCCTTCACCTCCAGGTACATGGCGACGCTGGAGCAGCTGAAGCAGGCCTACGGCCCCGATCGGCTGCGCATCGTCTGGAGGCACTTCCCGCTCGCGTTCCACAAGAACGCGCGCCCGGCGCACCTGGCGGCCGAGACGGTGTTCCGGCTCGGCGGGGCCGAGGCGTTCTGGAAGTTCCATCGGCTCGCCTTCGCCAACCAGCGCGCGCTCACGCCGGAGTCGTTCGAGGCGTGGGCCGCCGAGTCGGGCGTCGATCGGGCGGCGTTCCGCGCGGCCTTCGACGGGCAGCGGCACGCGCCGAAGATCGACCGGGACCTCGAGGCCGGCCAGGCCACGGGCGTCAGGGGTACCCCGGCGACCTTCGTGAACGGGGTGCTCGTCAGCGGGGCGCGGCCCATCGAGGACTTCCGGACCCTCGTCGACGAGCAGCTCCGGGCCGCCGAGGATCTCCGGCGATCCGGCGTCCCGCAGGAGCGCGTCTACGCGGCCCTGTCCGAGCAGAACAAGGCGCGCGCTCCGGCCCCGAAGCCGCCCACGGCCCCGGCCCCCGAGGACACGACCGTGTGGAAGGTGCCTGTCGACGGATCGCCGATCCGGGGCAACCCGGGCGCTCCGGTCACGCTGGTCATGTTCTCGGACTTCGAGTGTCCGTTCTGCCGCAAGGTCGGCCCGACCGTCGACAGCCTCGAAAAGAAGTACGGCGCTCAGCTGCGCGTCGTCTTCAAGCACAACCCGCTCCCCTCCCACAAGCGGGCCGAGCCCGCCGCGGAGCTCGCGCTGGAGGCCAAGGCGCAGAAGGGCGACGCGGCGTTCTGGAAGGCGTGCGAGCTCTTGAAGACCGGGGGCCTCGAGGACGCGGACCTCGCGGCGCACGCGAAGTCCCTGGGCCTCGACGTGGCCCGCGCGCAGAGGGCCATCGCCGCGCGGCGCCACGCGGTGCGCATCGAGCGCGATCAGGGCCTCGCCGACGAGCTCCAGGCGAAGGGGGTTCCCCATTTCTTCATCAACGGCAGGCGGCTCGCCGGCGCCCAGCCGGCCGAGAAGTTCGAGGCGCTCATCGACGAGCAGATCGCGCTCGCCGCGAAGCTCGTGGCCGCGGGCACGCCGCCGGCGAAGGTCTACGACGCGCTTCAGAAGGACGCGAGGGCCGGCAACGCGCCCGAGCGGATCCTCGCCCCCGCGCCGACCAGGGACAACCCCGGCAAGGGCGCGAAGCCTGGCGCGAAGGTGACGATCCAGATGTTCGCCGACTTCCAGTGCCCGTTCTGCAAGCGCGTCCAGCCCACGATCGACGAGATCATCGCCGCCTATCCGGGCAAGGTCCGCGTCGTCTTCAGGCACCTGCCGCTCCCCTTCCACACGCGGGCGCCCCTCGCCGCCGAGGCGTCGATGGAGGCGTTCCGGCAGAAGGGCGAGGCCGGCTTCTGGGCGATGGCGCAGCGGCTGTGGGAGGACCCGTCCGAGAGCGGGCTCGGCCGGGAGGCGCTCGAGCGCCACGCGGCCGCGATCGGCCTCGACGTGGCGAAGTTCGGCGCTGCGCTCGACTCGGGGGCGCACCGCGCGGCGGTCGAGGCGGACCGGAAGCTCGCCGAGCGCTTGCACATCACCGGCACGCCGTCCTTCGCCATCAACGACTATTTTCTCGGCGGGGCGCAGTCGATCACGCACTTCAAGCGGCTCGTCGACAAGGCGCTCGGCCCGCACGATCCCCCCACGAAGGAGTCGCTTCACGGCGCGGGCAAGCCCGCGGCCCAGCCGGGCGTAGCGCAGCTGGCGCCGGCCCAGCCGGGCGCTGCGCAGCCGGCGCCGGCCCAGCCGGGCGCTGCGCAGCCGGGGGCGACCCAGCCCCCTGCGACGGCCGGCCAGATGGGGGCGAAGCACCTCCTCATCATGTATGCGGGGTCACGGCGGGCCCCGGCGCGCGTCGTTCGCACGCGGGACGAGGCGCGCGTGCTCGCCGAGCAGGTGCTCAAGAGAGCGCAGCAGGGGGCGAAGTTCGAGGAGCTCGCGGCCCAGTACAGCGACGAGCCGGGGGCGGCGGCGCGCGGGGGCGATCTCGGCACCTTCTCGAAGGGGAGGATGGTGCCCGAGTTCGAGCAGGCGGTGGAGAAGGTCGCTGTCGGCGCGCTGAGCGGGGTCGTGGAGACGCCGTTCGGCTTCCACATCATCCTGCGGACGCGATAGCGAGCGTGGGCGGACCCCTTGCAGGGGTCGAGCTGCGCACGAAGCGAACTGCAGAGTCGAGCATCACGGATCGTCCCCCGGGCTGGATCGGATGTACGCCGGGTATCCCGCTCGCGCACAGGACGGCGGATCGCCTGGAGGCGAGCGACGCCGGGTGGCCCCATTCACCGCGCGCTCCATGGCGCGCGCGGCTCGACAGCGGGTGGCCTCCTGCCCCCCGCGGGGATACCCCGCGGCCGTTCAGTGGGCGAACGGGTTCGTCCGCGGCGACCCGCGGCGCGGGCGGCGTGATTTCAGGACAGACCCGATTCTTCTTGCCGGTCCCGGTTGAGAAGATTTCGCGCCATCCTCCAAAGGCGTCCGCGCGCCCTCTGCGCGCTCCCGTGCGGCCTGCGCGTTGACCCCTCTCGCGCGCGTCGAGTAGAACGATCTTCGCGCCAGAGCGCGCCGCCCAGTCAGCGCCAGCGCGGATTGGAACCGCAAACGATGCGTTGGTTCGTCGAGATCTCGTCGTTAGGCCAGAACGCTCCGCCGAGCAGGAAGGTGTGCGTCGAGGCCCCGCAGTGGCAGCCCGCGCTGCAGAAGGCCCGGGCGCTCCGCGGCGATGGGGGCCCGCTCAACAATTTCTCGGTGGATCTGCTGGAGAGCGGCTACCGAGCGATCGATCCGGCGACGCGCGTGCGGTACGTCGTGCAGCGCGCCCCGGACGACGCGGCGCTGACGGACGGGACCGACGCGCCGGCGGGCGCCTCCCCGGCCGGGGCGGCTTCTCCAAAGCCGGCCGAGCCTGCGGGGAGTGTCACACGGAAGCGCCCGATCGCGCCCACGGTCCCGTTCATCTCGATGGGGACCGCGCTCCTCGTCTCGGAGCCAGCGGGCGCCCAGGCGCAACCGGCGAAAGGCGGGGAGGCCGCGCCGGAGCGGGATGCGCCGCCGGAGCGAGGCGCCGAGCCGGAGCAAAGCGCCGAGCCGGAGCGAGCGCCCGCGGAGCTGCCGCCGTATCAGCTCATCTCGCAGCGCGAGGAGAACCCGTCCGAGCGCTCGCCGCTCACGTACCGAGAGCTCGTCTATGCGGTCGCGACCGGCACCCCGCGCGATCTCGTCAGCGCGCTGCTGATCGATCGGCTCGAGCGCGCACGGCAGCGCATCGACGACGCGCGACCGGGCAAGTTCATCCATATCGCCGTGTTCGATCACGTCTTCGAGGGCCGGCCTCAGCGCAGCCCGCTCGCGACCCTCGCCTGGAAAGACTGGCGCTCGGCCGAACCCGAGATCCAGTTCCGCCCGCGCACCGGCGGCACCGCACCGCCGCCGGCCATGCCGCCTGCGGACGTGGCGCCGCCGGTTGCGGCGTTACCGGCGGATGGTCCGCCGCCGGCCGCCGCGCCGCCTGCGGACGTAGCGCCGCCGGCAGACGCCGCGCCGCCTGCGGACGTGGCGCCGCCGGCAGACGCCGCGCCGCCTGCGGACGTGGCGCCGCCGGCAGACGCCGCGCCGCCTGCGGACGCCGCGCCGCCTGCGGACGCCGCGCCGCCTGTGGACGCCGCGCCGCCGGCTGCCGCGCCGCCTGCGGACGCCGCGCCGCCTGCGGACGTGCCACCGCCGGCCGCCGCGTATTCTGCGGACCTGCCGCGGCCAGCCCTCACGCCGCCGGCCGACGTGGTGCTGCTCGCCGTGCCGGCCGACCAGCAGGGGGCGCCGCCACGCCTCCAGCTCGTCCCGGAGCCGCCCGATGTCGCTGCCCCCACGCCGGCGCCGCCGCGGCGGCGCTCCTCCTTCCCTCCGAAGAACGGGCGCCTCTCCGGCGACGACCTCATCGCCGAGCTGTTCGAGGCGTGCAGCGACCTGCACTTCCTCCAGGACACCCTCGCGGGCGCCGACTTCATCCTGGCGCTCACGCTCGACAAGATCCCGTGCGCCCTCGGCCTCGTGTCGCTGTTCGACATCAACCGGCGCGAGTTCGTGGTCGTCCGGCAGTACGGCGGCAAGAGCGCGCTCCTCGCCAGGCTGTCCGAGCGGGCGCCGCTCCCGCTGGCCGCGATGCGGTCGAGGCGCGCCGTCGTGGTGCCCGACGCGGCCAAGGACGAGCGCGCCATGGACGAGCGGTGGAAGGCGATCGGCGTCGAGCTCCGGAGCGTCATCTGCGCGCCCGTCGAGCTCGCGGGCCGCTACCTCGGCCTCCTCGAGATCGGAAACCCGCTCGACGGCAAGCCGTTCTCCGAGAGCGACGGCAACGCGCTCACCTACATCGGCCAGCAGTTCGCCGAGTTCGTCGGGGCGCGCGGCGTGGTCCTCGAGCCCGGCCTCGTGACCGCGGGGACGAAGAAGGCCGCCCGCTAGCGGAGCCGAGCGATGGACCTCCTCCCCTCCGCTGGGAAGCGCCATCGCGTCCCGTACTTCGCCCTCGTCCCCGCCATCGTCGTCGCCGTGCTCGTGCTCGGCGGGATCGCCCTGCGCACGACGCTGCAGATCGAGAAGGCGCGGCAGCAGACCGTCTTCGACGCGACGCTCACCCTCGCCGACGAGCGCGTCGACCGGCTCGACAAGCTGATCATCGCCCAGGACAACGTCGTCGCCGCGCACGTCGACGTGGCGAACCTCTCGGTCATCGCGCGGCGGTGGCTCCCCACGGCGGCCCGCGAGACGCCGACCGTGCGCGCCATCCTGGTCCTCGACATGGACAACGAGGCGCACGACGTGCTCGCGTTCGCCTCGCGCGGCGCGTCCGGGCGGGAGGACGACGCCTTCCGCAAGCTCCTGCTCGCCCGCCTCCTCCCGCAGATGAACTTCGCCGGCGACACGAACGAGCTGCGCCACCTCCACCACGTCATCGATCAGCAGAGCCTGCTCGTGAGCTACTGGCAGCGCGAGCACGCGGGGCGCAAGTGCCTCATCGTCGCGTGGCACGAGGTGCCGCGCCTGGTCCACGAGGTGATGCCCCGGCTCTTCCGCGACCTCGATCGCGAGAAGAGCCGGATGAACGTCATCGACGAGGAGGGCCGCATCGTGTTCGGCCCGCCCATCATCGGCGGCGAGTTCACCGTCGGGCGCCCCTTCCCGACCACGCTCTACAACTGGCGCCTCCAGATGGCGCTCACCACGGCCGAGGAGCTCGGCGAGAAGGTCGAGCGGCAGCGCCTGATCGAGATCCTGATGGTCGGCTTCTCGGCCCTTGTCGCGCTGGCCGGGCTCGCGATCGTGGTGCTCGCCTCCGTGAACGAGCGGCGGCTCGCGGCGCTGAAGAGCGACTTCGTCGCGAACGTGTCCCACGAGCTCAAGACGCCGCTCTCGCTTGTCCGCATGTTCGGCGAGCTCCTCCTCGGCGGCCGCGTCCCCAACGACGAGAAGCGCCGCCAGTACCTGCAGATCATCGTGAGCGAGAGCGAGCGGCTCACCGCGCTCATCGAGAACGTCCTCGATTTCGCCCGCGTCGAGCGGGGCAAGGCCGCCTACGAGTTCGCGCGCGGCAGCGTCGCCGAGGTGGCGACGCGCGCCGTCGACATGTACCGCTACCGCGCCGAGCGCGAGGAGATGACCGTCGAGCTCACGATCGCCGAGGGGCTGCCCGAGGCGCTCATCGACGCGCGCGCGCTCGAGCTCGCCCTCGTGAACCTGCTCGACAACGCGCTCAAGTACGCGAAGGACGGCGGCCGCGTCGCCGTCGCGGTGGAGGCCGAGGGCGGGGGCGGCGGGCGGCTCGCCGCGCTGACGCGCCAGGCGAGGCAGGTCACCATCCGGGTGAGCGACCGCGGGCCGGGCATCGATCCCGACGAGCAGAAGCACATCTTCGAGCGCTTCGCGCGCGGGCGGCGGGCGAGCGAGCGGCAGGTGCGCGGCAGCGGGATCGGGCTCGCGCTCGTGAAGCACATCGCCGAGAGCCATGGCGGCGCCGTGCGGGTCGAGAGCCCGCTCACCGACGACGGGCGCGGCAGCGCGTTCGTCGTGTCGCTCCCCGCGCTGGAGCACGACCGGGAGGCGCAAGAGCGCGCCGCGAACGCCGAGCCGGTCGTGGCCGATCCGGCGCCGGACGCGGGGTCGCCGTGAGGGCGCGCCGGAGCGGCGAGGCGGCGCCCCGGCCGGGTGACGCCGCGGTCGAGGCGGCGCCCCGGCGGAGGGACGCCGCGCGGGGCGCCGCGGTCAAGGCGGCGCTCGACGGGGTGCGCGCGCGGTGCGCCGTCGAGGAGCGCCGCGCGCGAGACCCGGTCTCCTTCGTCCATCGCTACACGGATCCGGCCGATCAGGAGCTCGTGGCGCTCATCGCCGCGTCGCTCGCCTTCGGCAACGTGAAGGCGCTGCACGCCAAGATCGGCGAGGCGCTCGATCGCCTCGGGCCGGAGATCGCCCTCACCGCCGACGACGCCCGGGCCGTCTCGGCGCGGCTGCGCGGCTTCCGGCACCGGATCTACCGCGATCGCGACCTCGTCGGGCTGATCGTCGGCGCGCGGCGGGTGCAGCGGGCCTCGGGCTCGCTCGGCGCCGCCTTTGCGGCCGAGCTCTCGCGCACCGGCGACCTGCGCCAGGCCCTCGGGGCCTGGGTGCGGGCGATCCGACGCGCCGGCGGCCTCGACCGGCGTCCGGACGACCGCGGAGCCGCGCACATCCTCCCCGATCCCGAGAAGGGCAGCGCCGCCAAGCGGCTCATGCTCCTGCTGCGGTGGATGATCCGCCCTGCGGACGGCGTGGACCTCGGCCTGTGGCCGGTGCCCCCGTCGGCCCTCCTCATCCCGGTCGACACGCACATCGAGAAGCTCGGCTACAACATCGGGCTCACCGATCGCAGGGGCGCCACCTGGAAGACGGCAGAGGAGATCACCGCGGCCCTCCGCGGCTTCGATCCAGCCGACCCGGTCAAGTACGACTTCGCCCTCTGCCACCTCGGCATGCTCCAGCAATGCCCGTCGCGGCGCGATCCGGTCCGCTGCCAGGGATGCGGCGTGAAGCCGGTCTGCCGCCACTGGGACGAATGAACACGCCCGCACGGCATATTTCCGTCCGGAACAGCTACGGCCCCGATCAGATCGAGAACGTGAAGGCCTTCGAATTTGAATCAGATTGCAACTGTGATTTGCAACCGTGCAATGATGGCTGGTTGTGGTTGGTGTAAGTATTTGAAATTCTACCCTGCGTGGGGCGGCACAGAGCCTGCAAAATGACACGCGAGCGCCGTCGCGGAGACCTTCCCCCCCCAGGTCCGCGAGGCGCTTTTTTCATTTTGTCTCCGGCAAGCGCATGAGCGCGGCCGTCCGGCAGGCGGCACGGCAAGAAGAGCGCCGCAACCGAGCCCCCCCGAGCTCTGCTGCGGCGTTCTTCCTGCCGTGCCCCCTTTCCCGGGTGCTTACGGGACCCTTGCCAGCTCTCTCCTCGCCCTCATGTGTTGCGATCCGCATGCCACGTTCCGGGTTGGTAGATCTGGAACCTTTGTGCACGCCTGTGCTGGAGCTCTCGATCTCGCGCCGCGGTAGGCCTGGGCACATGGTCATGTCCCCGCGAGACGCGAATCCCAGGGAAAACGAGCCGTTGCCAACGTGCGTTTCCGCCAGGGGCAGTCGCCTCGCGCGCTGTCCGGCGCGATGGGGTGGAGTGGCTTCCGGAGCGCTGTGTGACTTTTTCACGCGCTGCGGGAGATGATCGTGAAACGTCCTGTTCCCATGGATTCATGATCATCCAGACGAGCGAGCCGGGTTGCGGCCTCGACGAGCGACGGACCTGTGTTCCGTCCTTCCTGGTGAAGAAGAATGTCGAGGTTGCCTGCATGCGGAAGCAGCACCAGCAGGTAGATTGACCGTATGGTCTGGACATTCGGGGCAACGCTCCTGGTGGCGCTGGCGCTCGCGGTGCTGGCGGCGATCGGGCTGTGGGCGCACCTCCTTTACTGGGTCAAGCGGCTGACGCTGCCGCTCGAGTACAGCGTGGAAGAGGTCCTGCGGACCGAGGATGGCGCGCCGATCGAGCTCCGCCGCGTCCCGCGCCCGGACGGCGCGGAGGCGCAGCCCGACCTGCCGCCGATCCTGCTGGTCCACGGGCTCGCCGCGAACCACAGGAACCAGGACATCCACCCCGATTACTCGCTCGCTCGCCACCTCGCCACGCTCGGACGCGACGTGTGGTTGCTGACGTTGCGCAGCGGCCGCCTCCTCACCCGCGCCGAGCGCCGCAGCGTCCGGTTCTCCGCCATGGTCCGGTACGATCTTCCCTGCGCCATCGAGGCGATCCTGGAGCGCACCGGCGCCCGTTCGCTGGATTATGTCGGCTTCTCCATGGGGGGCATGCTCCTCTATGCGGCGCTCGGCCGGAGCGTCGCCGGCGATCGGGTCCGCCGCGTCGTCATCGTCGGCTCGCCTGGCCGGCTCACCACGCCGGTGCGCCTCATGCGCTTCCTGCCGGGCCGGCTGCTGCCGGGCGTCCCGCTCCGCCTCATGGCGCGCAGCTTCGCGTTCGCCTCGGAGTGGCTGCCGACGCCGATCCATCACGCCGTGGCCAACCCGCGCAACGTGCCTCCCGGCGTCACGCGGCTCGCGCTCGTCAACTGCATCGAAGACATCCCTGCAGCGCTGAACGCCGACTTCGCCGCGTGGATGGCGAGCGACGGGGAGATCCGCGTGGACGGCGAGAGGGTCCTGGACGGCCTCGCCTCGGTCGCGGCCCCGGCCCTGTTCATCGCGGGCAGCGCCGACAGGATAGCCCCCGCCTCGGCGGTGCGCGCGGCGTTCGACGCATGGGGGCGCGATCGCCCGGAGACGCCGAAGCGCTTTCTCGTGCTCGGGCGCGACTTCGGAGCGCGGGAAGATTACGGTCACGGCGATCTGGCCGTCGGCGCCTATACAGGCGTCGAGCTCTTCGAGCCCATCGCTCGTTTCCTCGGCCCCGATCTGCAGGCCGAAGACGCGCCGGGGCCCGAGACGGGCGCTGTGGCGCTGGAGGCCATCCAGGCGCGTCAGCCGACCTCCGACGAGGCCGCTCCGATGCCGGATCTCCCGGCCGCCTGACGCCCGTGGAGCTCGAACGCGCGCGCGTGGACGTGCGGTGATCGACGATTGCAGAGCGAAAGCGAAGAGGCGTATCCTCGGCGCCGGATCTCTCGGAGCCACGCGGTGGCCGGCCTGTCCGCCGAAGGATGTTCATGAGTCACCCCGGATTGCGCGCCAGATTCGAGCCGTCGTCGATGGCGCTCTGGCTGACGGTCGCGGCGCTCGTCGCCCTTGCCGCCCTCGCCGCGTCCTGCGCGGAGGAGTCGGCCGCCGCGCCGTGTGATGACGGCCTCACGCCGTGCGGGGGAGCGTGCTTCGACACGCAGGCCGATCCGGACCACTGCGGCGGTTGCGAGGGCGTCTGCGCGAGCGGGACGCGGTGCGAGGCGGGCGTGTGCGTCGGCGGGGGCGGGGACGGGGGCGGGGCGGGCGGCGAGCCGTGCGCCTCCGGCCTCGTGGCGTGCAGCGGCGGCTGCGTCGACCTCGCCACCGACGCCGCCCATTGCGGGGGCTGCGGCCAGGAATGCGCGGCCGAACAGCGGTGCGAGGGCGGCGCCTGCCGCTGCGCCTCCGGCTTCACCGCGTGCGGCGGCGGTTGCGTGGACGTGAAGAGCGATCGCCTGCATTGCGGGATCTGCGAGGCGCGCTGCCCCGTCCACGAGACGTGCGTGGAGGGGGCGTGTGTCTGCGACGAGGGCTTCGCCGTCTGCGGCGGCAGGTGCGTCGAGCTGGCCGTCGACCCGGCGCATTGCGGCGCGTGCGACGCGGCGTGCGTCCCGGGGCTGTTCTGCCGGGAGGGCGTGTGCGCCTGCGCCGTCGGCGATTACGAGGACATCGGCTCGACGGTCCCTCAGCTCCTGACGGGCACCACGGTCGGCGCGGAGGCTTATCTCCCGCTCGCCTGCATGGGAGTCGGCTCGACCCAGCTCGTCTACAGGTTCACGGCGGAGCAGGCCGGCTGGTACAAGTTCGACACCGCCGGATCGCGCTACGACACCGCCATCGGCGTGCTGGACTTCGACGCTTGCGAGGAGCTCGCGTGCAACGACGATCGCGGGGGAGCCGTGACGGGCAGCGCCTCGGTGGCCCTCGAGGAAGGGCAGAGCGTCCTCCTCGTCATCTCGGGCTTCGACGGCGCGCAAGGCGACTTCTCCCTTCACCTCGACCGGCTGGCGCCGCCGGCGTGCTCGCTCGACACCCTCGCGACGGCGCTCCCGCTGAGCATCACCGGGGACACCTGGGGGCTCGGCGACGCCGTCTCGACGCATTGCGGTTCAATCGACACCTCCGACGCGAGCTACAGCTTCACCGCGCCGCGCGCTGGCGGGTACGTCTTCGACACGTCCGGATCCGCGTTCGATACCGTCCTCGAGCTGCGCAGGGGGTCCTGCTCCGGGACGGTGATCTCTTGCAACGACAACGACGATGCCATGGGAGCCAAGACGTCGCGCCTCGTCGCGAACCTCGCCGAGGGCCAGACGGTCGTCGCGGTCGTCGACGGCGTCGACGGCGGATCCGGGCCATTCACGCTCAACGTCTCCGAGTACGTGCCGCCTCCCTGTCCGGAGCTCACGCTCGACGCCACGTTTCCGCAGACGGTGACCGGCAACACGGCTATCCCGGAGCGCGTGAGCGCCCTCCCGTCGCCCTGCACCAGGGAGAGCGGCCCCGAGGCCGCTTATGCCTTCACCGCGCCGGCGACCGCGCTCTACACCTTCGACACCTTCGGCTCCTCCTTCGACACGGTCCTGCACGTCCACGAGGGGACATGCAGCGGCGAGAGCATCGCGTGCAACGACGACACCTCTGACAGGCACTCGCAGGTGAAGGTGATGCTCAGCGAGGGAGAGACCGTCGCCGTCGTCGTGGACGGCTACGCTCCGGTCGCCTCCGGCGCCTTCAAGCTCAACGTGAGCCAGACCTTCGTCCTCCCGTGCCCGATGATCGATCTCGGCTCGACGGTGCCTCAGACAGTGACGGGGACCACCGCGGATGCGGCCGACGTCCTGCTCCCGAGCTGCGGCGCCGGCGCCGGCGAGGTGACCTACCGCTTCACCGCGCCCGCGGCCGGCACCTACATCGTCGATACGTTCGGATCGAGCCTCGACACCGTCCTCTCCGTCCTCGACGGCAGCTGCTCCGGGGCCGAGCTCGCGTGCAACGACGACGCGCCGGGAAGCGAGCAGTCGCGGCTGACGCTGGAGCTCGCCGAGGGGCAGACGATCGTCCTCCTCGTGGACGGCCGCGCCGCGGGCGCGTCGGGCGATTTCACGCTCAACATTGCGCGGTACTCCGGCGGCGGCACCTGCTCGACGGCGATCGATCTCGGCTCCGTCGTCCCGCAGGTCGTGACAGGGAGCACCGCGGACCGGCCCGAGTCCGTCCGCCCGACCTGCGGCTCCTCGTCGAATGCTCCAGACATGATCTACCGCTTCACCGCGCCGGAGGACGGGCTCTACATCTTCGATACGTTCGGATCGAGCTTCGACACGATACTCCAGATCTTGAAGGCGAGCTGCGCGGGGACGTCGCTCGGGTGCAACGACAACGCGGTCGGTAAGCAGTCGCGCGTCGCCCTCGGCCTGGCCGCAGATCAAAGCGTCCTCGTCGTCGTCGACGGCCTCGGCACGAGCTCGGGCGACTACGTGCTCCAGGTGGACCGGTTCACCGGCCCGGGGACCTGCGCGACGGCGATCCACCTCGGATCGCCGCTGTCGATCACCAGGACCGGCACCACGCGCGGCCAGCCCGACGCGGTGAGGCCGAAATGCGTGTCCGCGGCGTCCGTGTCCTCTCCGGAGACGGTGTTCACCTATACCGCCCCGAGCCGCGGCACCTATGTCATCGACACGATCGGTTCGTCGTTCAACACCGTCCTTCATGTCCACACGCGTGGCTGCGCCGGCATCGAGCTACAATGCAACGACGATCTGACCAGCTCACAAGCGTCGAAGGTACAGATCGATCTCGCCGCCAACCAGACCATCACCGTGGTCGTCGACGGGTACAATGGAGCGTCCGGCGACTTCACGCTGAAGATCGCCAAGCGCTGAGCCCGCGCTGGATGTGCCCTGGAGCCGGCCCGGCGACGGTGTCTGTCGCGTCGAGCCCGCGGCCCGGACCGCGCGCCGCCAGCCGCGCCCCCCCGCCGGTTGCGGATGCGTCGGCCGCAGGCGTATCCTGGCGCGCGCCTCGTTCTCCGCTCGCCTCGAACGGCCACGCACCCCCCAAGGATGGCTATGGATAGATCCGGATTGCGCCCCAGGCCCGCCCTGTCGTCCGCCGCGCTGCTCCTGGCTGCGGCGGTCGTCCTCGCGGCGTCGTGCGCGGAGAGCCCCAAGGTGTCGAGCGAGTGCCCCGACGGGCTGTCGCGGTGCAATGGAGGGTGCGTCGAGCTCCAGGCGAACGTCGAGCACTGCGGCGCGTGCGGCGACGCCTGCGAAGAGGGGCAGCTCTGCGTGAATGGCCGCTGCAGCGGGGGCGGCGGCGAGGGCGGCCGCGAACTAGGGACCGGCGTCGGGGGCGGGGAGGAGTGCGGAGAAGGCCAGTCCGACTGCTCAGGCCAGTGCGTGAACCTCGAGACCGACCTGCGGAACTGCGGCGATTGCGGCGTCGAGTGCGCGGAGGGGCACGTCTGCGCGGACGGCTCCTGCGCGTGCGCGGGCGACCTCACCGAGTGCGACGGCGCCTGCGTGGATGTGCTGAGCGACCGGCGCAACTGCGGCGAGTGTGAATCCAGCTGCGCGCCTGCCCAGTCGTGCGTCGCTGGCGTCTGCACCTGCCCCGCCGGCCTCGCGGCGTGTGGTCGCGCGTGCGCCGATCTGCAGACGAGCCAGCTCCACTGCGGCGCCTGCGGCGTCGCGTGCGAGCGAGGGGCGTTATGCCAGGCAGGCGCCTGCTCCTGCGTCCTCGGGACGTATGACGAGCTCAGCAACACGTTCCCGCTGACGATCACGGGGACCACCATCAGCGGCGAGACGAACTACGATCTCGCGTGCGTGGCCGCCGGCTCGTCGGAGCGGGTCTACCGCTTCACGCCTTCCGAGGCGGGGACATACACGCTGGACACCGTCGGGTCCACCTTCGATACGGCCATCGGGGTGCTGGGAGCGACCACCTGCGCTCAGCTCGCCTGCAACGATGACATGGCCACCGGGGTCGCCCACGCGCGGGTCCGCGCGATCCTCGAGGCGGGTCAGGAGGTCCTCATCGTCGTGACCGGCTTCGACGGAGGGGAGGGCGATTTCACGCTCAACATGACGAAGGCCGATCTGCCGAAGTGCCCTGGGTGGGCGATCGACGCTCCGCTCCCGACGACCCTCACCGGCAACACCGAGCACTTCGGCGACGCGATCAGGTCGACGTGCGGAGGCGCAGACAGCCCCGACGCGAGCTACAGCTTCACGGCGCCGGCGGCCGGGAAGTATGTATTCGATACCTTCGGCTCCGGGTTCAATACGATCCTGGAGCTGCGCGACGGCGCGTGTGATGGCGGCGTGCTCACCTGCTCCGACGACGCAGGAGAAGGGTCGCAGTCGCGCGCCACGGTGGAGCTCCGCGCCGGCCAGAAGGTCGTGGCGGTCATCGACGGCTTCGAGGGCGCGCGTGGGCCCTATACGCTGAACGTCGCCGAGTGGGCTCCGCCCAGGTGCCCCATGGTGGATCTCGGCTCCACCTACCCGCAGACGGTCACGGGCCGCACGTCAGGCCTCGACGGCGTCCTCCAGCCCCCGGCGGACTGCGCCATGGGCAATTCCCCCGAGGTCAGCTACAGCTTCACGGCGCCCATCGCCGGCCGGTACACATTCGATACGACCGGCTCGACCTTCGACACGGTGGTCCACGTTCACGACGGCAGCTGCACGGGCGCCTTGCTGGGGTGCAGCTACGACGCGGGGGACTTGGCGTACGGATCGCAGGTGACCACGCCCCTCGCGCAGGGGCAGACGGCGTATGTGGTCGTGGACGGCGCGTCCGGGAAGCATGGCGCGTTCAAGCTCAACGTGAGCGGCACCTCGGTCCCCCCGTGCCCGGAGAGGGCGCTGGAGTCGGTCGTCCCGCAGACCGTGTCGGGGACGACCGTCGGCGCCGGCGACTACGTGAGCGCGCCGTGCGGCGCGCCCGGCGGCGAAGACAGGGCGTACGGCTTCACGGCGCCGGCCGACGGACTGTACGTCTTCGATACGTTCGGATCGAGCTTCGACACGGTCGTCCACGTGCACGCGGGCACGTGCGGCGGCGCGGTGCTCGGCTGCAACGACAACGCCACGGGCGTCCCCCAGTCGCGGATCGTGGTGCCGCTCGCCGCGGGGCAGGAGACCGTCGTCGTGGTCGATGGCGCCAGCGCCGAACCTCAGGCCGCGGGCCCGTTCACGCTCAACATCAGCCTGTTCCAGGAGGACGGCATCTGCGGGAACCCCGTCGATCTCGGCTCGACGGTCCCGCAGACGACGAGCGGCTCCACCCTGTTCCACCCGAACTTGGCCACGCCGAGCTGCGTCCCGTCGAGCGGCAACGACAGGGTCTATCGCTTCACCGCGCCGGCGGACGGGACCTACGTCATCGACACGCTGTCGTCGAACTTCGACACCGTCCTTCACGTGCACGACGGCGACGGCTGCTCCGGCCCCGAGCTCGCGTGCAACGACAACGCGGTCATGACGACCAGCTCGCGCGTGACCGTGACCCTCACCGAAGGGCAGGTGATCACGATCATCGGCGACAGCCGGCGTTCCGCCTCCGGCAACCTCGTCCTCACCATCGCCGCCATCCCTTGAGCGGGGAGCGGCGGGGCGGCTGCTGGGGTGGGTCGGCCGCCGCGGGGCCGGGGGGCTCGGGGGCCACGGAGAGGGGAGGGGGGCGCGGAGCGGCGCGCGTGGGGGCAGGTGGAGCGGCATGGAGCGATCGGGAGCCATGGAAGGCGGCCAGCGCTCTCGTCGGTGAGCGACGCGGGCGTGCGCGTCGACACGTCGACGCGCACGCCCTAGGAGTTTTCTTGAGAGCGGCGCCCGCCCGTGCGAGTCTCGGCCCCCTTGGGACTTGCGCCCGTCGTCCGGGACGCGCCCCTGTGATCCGGGTCGAACCATGCCAAAGGAACGCGTGTTCTCCCTTGATGCCGTTCGGACCGACGGCTGGTTCGAGCGCATAGGCGACGGCATCGGCAGCTTCCAGGCGCTCTGCGAGATCGTGGGCGAGGCGTTCTTTGCCTTCTCGATGATTACGGGCGCCCGCATCACGGCGCTCACCGTCGACCGCCGCAACCCGGACAACACCCTGGTCGACTTCGTTATCGCGCCGCCGGGCGAGGAGGACATCGACGGCGACGTCCAGCGGCTCACGCTCGCGGACTTCCGCCACCGCCTCGTCGGCGCCCTCCTCACGGAGGACACGACGCCGCCCGCGCCCGAGCGGGACACCGACCTCGAGGGCATCCAGCTCCACATCGGCGTCCGCTACCTGCTGCTCGCCCCGCTCTACGGCTACAGCCTCCGCAAGCTCGCCATCGAGGGGAAGACCTCGCGCCTCCTCCTCCTGCGCGACGGCATCGAGGAGACCCACGAGCTCAACGAGTTCCGCGCCCGCATCCGCTCGCACGTGCGCGACGAGCTCGAGCGCGCCTCGGCCGGCGCGCGCTCCGCCATCGATCTGACGAAGGTCGCCGAGGCCGAGGTCGCCTCGCAGCGCGGCGACTTCCCGAAGGTGATCCAGCTGCTCGGCACCTGGCCGGCCCCGCTCGCGATCTTCCTGCGCACGCCCGAGGGGCAGATGCTCACGCCGGACGCCCGCAGCCTGATCGCCAAGGGCCTCGGCCTCCTCGGCACCGCGTGCGTCAAGCTCGGCGAGGAGCACCAGGGCGAGGAGGTCATGCGCCTCGCCGTCCAGTATGCGCACGACGGGGCCGCAGCGGGCGACATCTTCCGCCGGCTGGGCGAGGCCATGCTCGAAGACGGCCGGGCCGGCGAGGCCATCGGCCCCCTCCGGCGCGCCGCCAACCTCGGCGCTCCGCCGAAGCAGATCTGGCCGCTGCTCGCGCGGGCGTTCGTGCAGCGCAAGAAGTTCGTCGCCGCCCTCGCCTGCGTCCGCGAGGCGCGGAGCGTGGGCGTGGCGGACGCCGACATGGTGGAGGAGATCCGGGAGATCGAGGCCAGCCTGGGGACGGCGCTCACCGCGTGGCGAGGGCTGGTCCTGGCCGCGAACCGCTCCTAGGATCGCGGTCCGCCGGTTGCTCGCCGGTTGCCCGACCGCCTCCATTGACACCCCCGCGGCGGCCGACTAGATCCGGCGCGGATTAAGCCGGGATCGCTCGGATTTTTGCTGCTCCAGGCAGCATCGCCGCGTCGCTCTCACCTTTTTGGACTGCATGGTTCGGGGCCGTGGGCCCCGAGGTCTCGCCCCGAGACGCCGCGCGCCTCGGCGAGATGGTCGACCCCTCCAGGGGTCGACGCGTAGGAGTGCTCTCTCGATGGCCACCTACATCCCCCTGTTCCTGCTGTTTCTCGTCGCCGCGATCATCGCGCTCGCGATGTTCACGCTGACGTCGCTGCTCGGCCCGAGGAACCCGACGCCCGAGAAGATGATCCCGTACGAGTGCGGCAGCGACTCGACGGGCGGGCGGTTCGTCAAGCCGAGCGTGAAGTTCTACCTGACGGCGATCCTCTTTGTCGTGTTCGACATCGAGGCGGTGCTCATCTACCCGTGGTCGGTCCAGTTCCGGACCCTCGGGTGGACGGGCCTCGCGACGATGAGCTCGTTCGTCGCGCTGCTCGTCGTGGCGCTCGTGTACGTGTGGAAGAAGGGAGCTCTGGAATGGGAGAAGTGAAGGCCGGTGGGCCCTCGACGCGGGTGATGGAGGGCTCCGAGCACGGCTTCGCGACCACGCGCGTGGACGCGCTGCTGAACTGGGCGAAGAAGTACTCGCTGTTCCAGTACCCGTTCGTGACGGCCTGCTGCGGCATGGAGTACATGGCGATGGCGAGCCCGCGCTTCGACATGGCGCGGTTCGGCGCCGAGGTGCCGCGCTTCTCGCCGCGCCAGGCCGACCTGCTCTGGGTGGTGGGGACCATCAGCCAGCGCCAGGCGCCGGCGCTCCGCCGCATCTACGAGCAGATGGCGGACCCGAAATGGGTGCTCGCCTTCGGCACGTGCGCCTCGTGCGGCGGCTTCTACGACAACTACACGACCGTCGCCGGCATCGACAAGGTCATCCCCTGCGACGTCTACGTGCCCGGCTGTCCGCCGCGCCCCGAGGCGGTGCTCGACGGCCTCATGCTGCTCCAGGACAAGATCGCGCGCGGCGATCGCACGCCGGCGATCGTCAAGCCGCGCGAGGACCCGGCGCAGACGACGGAGCACCTCGTCACCCTCCAGCGCAAGGAGCGGAGCCTGCCATGAGCAAGAAGGTCCTGGAGCTCCTCACGGCGCAGTTCCCGGGCGCCGTCCTGGAGACGCACTCGCAGTTCGGCGACGACACGGCGGTGCTCGATCCCGCCGTGTGGCGCGACGCCGCCCTGTTCCTCCGCAACGACCCGCGGACCCTGATGAACATGTTCGTCGACCTGACGGCGGTCGACTACCTCTGGCGCGGCGACGTGCCCCGCTTCGAGGTGGTCTGCCACCTGCGGTCGTTCGAGCGCAACCACCGCATCCGGATCAAGGCGCGCGTCGGCGACGAGGAGGGCAACGGCGCCGAGATCGACTCGATCGTCCCGGTGTGGAAGGGCGCGAACTGGTTCGAGCGCGAGTGCTACGACCTGCTCGGCATCGTCTTCAAGGGGCACCCGGATCTCCGGCGCATCCTGATGTACCCGGAGTTCGAGGGGCACCCCCTGCGCAAGGACTACCCGGCCAACCGCATCCAGCCGCTCATCCCGTTCCGGGACGTGCCGAACACCGGCAAGCTGCCGCCGTTCGGCCCCGACGAGGGCATGAGCTTCGGCCGCCAGTCGCACGACTTCGCGTTGCGCGGCCCTGGGGCGTCGATCGACGGAGACGAGGCCGTGAGCAACGGCAAGCGCGCGGGCGCGCTGGAGGAGCGGAGCTGACCCATGGAACCCCTGGATCGCGAGCTGGACGAGGCAGAGCTCGACCTACCGAGCGAGCCGATGCTCCTCAACATGGGGCCGTCCCACCCGGCGATGCACGGCACGGTGCGCATCGTGCTCGAGCTGTCCGGTGAGACGATCAACAAGGCCGACGTGCAGATCGGCTACCTGCACCGCGGCTTCGAGAAGATGTGCGAGCGCGGCACGTGGTCGCAGGTCTTCCCGTACGTCGACCGGCTCAACTACGTCTCGCCGATGCTCAACAACGTCGGCTTCGCGCTGGCGGTCGAGAAGATGCTCGGCGTCACGGTGCCCGAGCGCTGCCAGTACTACCGCGTGATCCTCGGCGAGCTGGCGCGCATCTGCGATCACATGATCTGCAGCGGCGCCATGAGCATGGAGCTCGGCGCGTTCACGCCGTTCCTCTACCTGTGCCGCGCGCGCGAGATCTTCTGGGAGATCTTCGAGGAGGAGACGGGGGCGCGCCTGACGCACAGCTTCGGCCGCGTCGGCGGCATGGCGCGGCCGCCCACGGCCGACTTCAAGGCGATGGTCCGCGTGGGCCTCGCGCGCGTGCTCGCGCTCGTGAACGACGCCGAGAAGCTCATCCTCAAGAACCGCATCTTCCTCGATCGCCTCGACGGCGTCGGGCAGATCTCGCAGGAGGACGCGCTCGCGCTCGGCTGGACCGGCGTCGTGCTCCGGGCGACCGGCGTGCCCTACGACGTGCGCCGGGCGAACCCGTACATGGTCTACGACCGCTTCGACTTCGACGTGCCGGTCGGCACGCGGGGCGACAACTACGACCGGTTCATGTGCCGCCAGGAGGAGATCCGCCAGGCGGGGAGGATCATCGAGCAGGCGCTCGAGCAGATGCCCGACGAGGGGCCCATCAACATCGACGATCCGCGCATCGTGCTGCCGCCGAAGGAGGAGGTCTACACGACCATCGAGGCGACCATCCAGCACTTCAAGATCGTCATGGAGGGCATCAAGGTGCCCGCGGGCGAGTGCTACTCGTACACCGAGGCCGGCAACGGCGAGCTCGGCTTCTACCTGGTGTCCGACGGCAGCGGCACGCCGTACCGCGTGCGCATCCGTCCGCCGTGCTTCGCCACGACGCAGGGGCTCTCCCAGCTCATCACCGGGCTGATGATCCCGGACGTCGTGCCGACCTTCGGCTCCCTCAACATGATCGGCGGGGAGTGCGACCACTAGCGACGGCGCGAGGAGCGCTCCCGTCATCGACTTAGGAAAGCAAGGGCCCTCCGCGGCCCCGCCGGGAATCGAGAGCACGATGCCTACGATCAAGATCGACGGAAGGGAGATCCCCTTCGAGAGCGGTGACACGATCATCCGCGCGGCGCACCGCGCCGGGATCGACATCCCCCATTACTGCTGGCACCCGGGCCTCAGCGTCGCCGCCAACTGCCGGATGTGCCTGGTCGAGGTGCTGCCGCCGCCGGGGCGGCCGGCGATGAGCCTCGACATCCTCCGCTGGGACGCGGCGAAGCAGGACTACGTGCCGGCGGCGAAGCCGAAGCTCCAGCCGGCCTGCCAGATGGCCTGCGCGAACGGCATGGAGGTGCTGTCCGAGAGCAGCGACCACGTGTCCGAGGCGCGCTCGGCGGTGCAGGAGCTCCTGCTGCTGAACCACCCGGTCGACTGCCCGATCTGCGACCAGGCCGGCGAGTGCCGCCTCCAGGACTACTGGCTGGAGCACCAGCGCAAGGGCAAGCGGATGCGGCAGGAGCCCGTGCACAAGCCGAAGGCGGTCACGTTCGGCCCGACCATCGTGTACGACGCCGAGCGCTGCATCGTCTGCACGCGGTGCATCCGCGTCTGCAACGAGCTCGCCCGGGATCCGGTGCTCTCCGTCCGCGAGCGCGGCAACCTCGGGGAGATCACGGTCTCGCCGGGGCGCGAGCTCGACCACAACTACACGCTCATGACCGAGCACGTCTGCCCGGTCGGCGCGCTCACGTCGCGCGACTTCCGGTTCAAGGCGCGCGTCTGGTTCCTCCGCAGCGCCCGGACCGTCTGCCAGGGCTGCGCGACGGGCTGCAACGCCTACCTCGACTACGATCCGCGCAACAACACGCCGTACCGGCACCGCCCCCGCGAGAACATGGCGGTCAACACGTACTGGATGTGCGACGAGGGCATGCTCTCGTACCGGCACGCGGTCGAGGGGCGGCTGCTCACGGCGCTCGTCGGCAACGACGACGCGAGCGTCGATGACGCGCTCGCCGCGGCCAAGGAGCAGCTCGCCGGCCACGGCGACGACCCGGCGAAGGTCGCGATCGTCCTGTCGGCGCAGCACTCGAACGAGGACAACTTCGCGCTCTACCACCTCGCCACGACGTACCTCGGCGCGACCGACTTCTTCGTGTCGGGCAAGCCGCTCGGCCAGGGCGACGACATCCTCATCAGCGAGGACAAGAACCCGAACACCCGCGGCGCCGTGCAGATCGCGGCGGCGACCCCGCCGCGCCCGGTCGCGGAGCTGATCCAGGGGATCGCGTCCGGGCAGTACGCGTACGTGGTCGCCCTCGGGTCGGACCTCGAGGTCGACGCGGGCGAGGCGCAGCGGGCGTTCTCGCGGCTGAAGGGGGTGGTGACGGTCGCCGCGCACGAGGGGCCGCTCGCGAAGGCCGCGCGCGTCGCGCTGCCGGCGTGCTCCTGGGCCGAGGCCGAGGGGACGTACGTGAACGGCAAGGGCCTGGCGCAGCGGAGCGAGCGGGCGCTGCTCCCGCACGGCGACGCGCGCCCGGCCTGGGAGCTCATCGGCCGGCTCGGGCGCGCGCTCGGGTACGAGACCGGGTGGAAGACCCTGGCCGAGCTCCGCCGCGCGATGCCGCCCGGCGCGGCGCTTGGTGGGGCAGCCGCTCCCACCGCGGCGCCCTCTGCGCACGCCGCGCCGGCGCCCGCCGCCGCCGACGGCGCGCGGGTCGAGCCGAAGAAGACGGAGGCCACGGCATGACCAGCGTCGAGCTCGTTCTCGCGATCGTCAAGATCCTCATCGTCGTCCTGTTCCTGCTGAACATGGCGGCGATCGCCACCTGGGCCGACCGGCGCCAGGGCGCGATGGTGCAGGACCGCGTCGGCCCGAACCGGGCGGTCGTCTACCTGCCGTCCCTGGTCGTGCGGGGCATCGTGTTCTTCCCGCCGGCGCTGCTCGCGGCGCTCTCCGTGTTCACGGCGACGCGCCCGGCGTCCGCGCCGGCCGCGGCCGAGACGATGGTGGCCGCCGCGCAGTTCGCGGTGGCGGTGGCCTGGCTCGGGCTGATCGTGTTCTGCGCGTCGGCCCGCAGCGGCGGCCCGATCAACCCCGCGGAAGAGGCGCTCGCCCGCGTCGAGCCCCGGAGCATCTTCTACGGGGGCGTCATGGCCCACGTCGCGGTCTTCTTCCTGACGCAGGCGGTCCCGCTCTCGGCGGCGCCCGTCGTCGCGCGGGTCGCGTGTGTGCTGCTCGGCGCGCTGCTGCTCGTGACGGGCGCCTACGCGGCGCTGCGCGTGCCCGAGGGCAAGATCCCGCTGCGGCTCCTCGGCACGCTCCACGCCGCGGCCGACGCGATCAAGATGATCTGGAAGGAGGACTTCATCCCGAAGAACGCCGACCGGCTCCTCCACTCGCTCGCGCCGCTGCTCGCGATGTTCCCGGCGCTCGTGACGTTCGCGGTCATCCCGTTCGGCGACAAGCTCTGCTTCGAGGACAACGGCGACGGGGTCTTCGGCTTCGGAGACCTCCCGCTGCTCAAGCGGACGGTCGACCAGGCGTTCACGTGCGGCGGCCACGTCGTGAACCTCCAGGTCGCGGACCTCAACGTCGGCATCCTCTACATCTTCGCGATGGCGGGCACCGGCATCATCGGCGCCGCGCTCGCCGGCTGGGCGAGCGACAACAAGTTCTCGCTGCTCGGCGGCCTGCGCGCCGCGAGCCAGATGGTCAGCTACGAGGTCGCGATGGGCCTCAGCATCGTCGGGCTCTTCATCATCTACGGCAGCGTCCGGCTCGGCGACATGGTGCAGTGGCAGGCCGAGCACACGTGGGGGATCTTCGTCCAGCCGCTCGCGTTCGTCCTGTTCCTCGCGGCCCTCGCGGCCGAGACGAAGCGCATCCCGTTCGACCAGCCCGAGGGCGAGAGCGAGATCGTCGCCGGTTACTTCGTCGAGTACTCCGGGATGAAGTTCGGCATGTTCATGACGGGCGAGTACGTGGAGCTCATCACGTCGAGCGCGCTCCTCGTCACGCTCTTCTTCGGCGGCTACCACCTGCCGTTCCTGGACCGCGACGGCATCAACATCGCCTTCGGCGACGCGACGCTCTTCCAGTACAAGATGACCCACTTCGCCGTGAGCCTGACCTACGTGCTGGCGTTCTTCGGCAAGACGATCCTCATGGCGTGGGTGCAGGTCTTCTTCCGCTGGACGCTGCCGCGCTTCCGTTACGACCAGGTGATGCGGCTCGGGTGGACGAAGCTCCTGCCGCTCACGATCGTCAACATGATGGTCACGGGCATCGTCGTGCTGGCCGTCGAGTCGGCGCCCGCGGGGCTCGTCGGCGGTCTCCAGGTCGCGGCCGACGTCACCCACGCGGTCGTCGCCCTGGGCGGGTTCGCGGCGGTCGTGGCGCTGATCGCCGGCCTGCTCGAGCCGGTCGAGCGCCAGCGCACCGTCAACTCCACCTCGTCCCGGTTCGCTGCCGCGGCGGGGGGCACCAAGGCGTCGCCGCAGCAGGCGTAGAGGAGGATCTCATGGCGAGAGCTACCCCCAGCACCACGTGGACGAAGCCGGCCGCCAGGCCGGTCGCCGGCAAGCCGATCCCGCGCCCGACCCGGAGCGCCGACGTCCAGGCCTACATCCCCGAGATGGTCAAGGGCCTGGGGATCACGATGAAGCACTTCTTCAAGAACACGAAGGAGATGGTGCTCGGCCAGAAGCCCGACCCGGTGCTGCACGCGCTCGAGCCGGGCGTCACGACGATCAGCTACCCCGAGGAGAAGCGCCCCTACCCGGAGCGCTTCAGGGGCATCCACCGGCTCACGCTGCGCGAGGACAACTCGCCCCGCTGCGTCGCGTGCCTCTGCTGCTCGACGGCGTGCCCGGCGCAGTGCATCGCGATCGAGCCGGCCGAGTACCCCGACGGCGATCGGCGGAAGGGCTACGAGCGGTACCCGAGCAGCTTCGTCATCGACGAGCTCCGCTGCGTCTTCTGCGGCTTCTGCGTCGAGGCGTGCCCCGTCGACGCCATCCGCATGGACACCGGCCTCCACGCGGTGCCCTACGACTCGCGCGAGCAGTTCATCTACCGGCGCGATCTCCTCATGAGCCTCTCCGATCGCTCGGGCTCCCGGCTGACGGCGAACAAGCGCCACGAGCCGGGCGACCCGACGCACCCTGGCCTCTCGCGCGACCACGCGGATCACTGAGCCGGTCATCCCCCCGGCAGGCCGCGGCGCCTGCCGGGCGACGGAGCCCGGGCATCTCGCCTCTCGTCCGGCCGCGGTTCTGCTAGAAGGGCGGGTCATGGCGACGACGTACGGCTCCTTCGAGGCGGTCATCGGGCTCGAGGTCCACGCGCAGCTCCTCACCCGGACCAAGGCGTTCTGCGGCTGCGCGACAAGCTTCGGCGACCCGCCGAACACGCACACGTGCCCGGTCTGCCTCGGCCTCCCGGGGGCGCTCCCGGTCCTGAACCGCGAGGCGGTCCGGATGGCGGTGAGCGCCGCGCTCGTGCTCGGCTGCGCCGTCCAGGAGAGCAGCGTCTTCGCGAGGAAGAACTACTTCTACCCCGACCTGCCGAAGGGCTTCCAGATCAGCCAGTTCGATCGGCCGCTCGCGCTGCGCGGCCACCTCGAGATCGAGACCGAGGCGGGCATGACGCGGGCAGGGATCACGCGCGTCCACATGGAGGAGGACGCCGGCAAGAACGTCCACGGCATCGGCGGCCTGTCGGTCGTCGATCTCAACCGCGCCGGCACGCCGCTCATCGAGATCGTCGGCGAGCCCGACCTCCGCTCGGGCGCGGAGGCGGCCGAGTACCTGAAGCGGCTGCGCGAGATCCTGATGTTCATCGGCGTGAACGACGGCAACCTCGAGCAGGGCAGCTTCCGCTGCGACGCCAACGTTTCGGTCCGCAAGGTGGGGGAGACGAAGCTCGGCACGCGGACGGAGCTCAAGAACATCAACTCGTTCCGCTTCGTCGCCGAGGCGATCGACCTCGAGATCCGGCGGCAGATCGCGCTCATCGAGCAGGGCGGCCGCGTCCGGCAGCAGACCCGCGGGTACAACGCCGAGAAGAAGGAGACGTACCTCCTCCGCGACAAGGAGAACGAGTCCGGCTACCGCTACTTCCCCGAGCCGGATCTGCCGCCGCTCGTCGTGGACGAGGCGTTCCTCGCCGACGTGCGCGGCGCGCTCCCGGAGCCGCCCGTCGACAAGCGGCGCCGCTTCACCGAGTCGCTCGGCCTCACCCCGTACGCGGCGTCGGTCCTGACCGGCCACCCGCGGATCGCGGCGTTCTTCGAGGAGGCCGCGCGCCTCCACGGCGACGCCGTGAAGGTCGCGAACTTCGTCCAGGGCGAGGTGCTGCGCGACACCCGGACGACGGGGCTCTCCGCGACGTTCCCGGTCGCCCCCGGCCAGGTGGCCGCGCTGCTCCGCCTCGTGGACGAGGGCGCGATCAGCGGCAAGCAGGCCAAGGAGGTGTACACGGAGATGGCCGGCACGGACCGGGCGCCCGGCGACATCGTCCGCGACAAGGGCATGGCCGTGATGAGCGACGCCGCCGCGATCGAGGCGGTCGCCGCGTCGGTCATCGCCGCGAACGAGAAGCAGGCGGCGGCGTACCGCGCCGGCAAGGCCGCGCTGTTCGGCTTCTTCGTGGGGCAGATCATGAAGAAGACAGGGGGCAGCGCGAACCCGGCCGTCGTGAACGACGTGCTGAAGCGGCTGCTCGACGGCGCTCCCGCCACGGGCGGGTGACGGGGCTTTCTCCGGGCGCAAGCGTGAAATAGGGTGCCGCTGGCAGGCGCTCTCGCCGCGCGAGCCGGGGCGCGCCCGGCGCCTCCGCCTCGCTGAAGCCCTGGCTCCACGATCGCCCCGAGCGGGCAGGACATCCGACGCATGGTCAGCGCTCGTCCCCTCGACGCCCTCCGCTTCCCTCTCCGCACGGCCGGCTTCGTCGGCCTCACCTTCGGCATGTACGGCCTGCTCGAGGTCGACACAGCGATCTCGCCCGCGGCCGATCGCGAAGTGGTCCTCCACACATGGATGCGCCGGTATGGGCGCGCGCTCCTGAAGCTCTACGGGCTCGACGCGCGCGCGGGCGGCCTCGTCCGTGATGAGCTCGCGGCGGGGCGCGCCTCAGGCGCGGCCGATCCGGTGGGCGCGGGGTACTGCCCTGGGCGCGACGCCGCTGGGCTCGGCCGGCTGTTCGTGATGAACCACCGCTCCGCGCTCGACATCATGATCACGCTCGCCTTCTTCGAGGCCACGGTCGTGAGCCGGGCCGACCTCGCCGGATGGCCGGTCATCGGCATGGCGGCGCGCCGCGTCGGAACGCTCTTCGTGGACCGTTCCAGCAAGCGCAGCGGCTCTGCGGTCGTCCAGGCGATGTCCTCCGCGCTCAAGGGCGGCCGTGGTGTGATGGTCTACCCCGAGGGGACCACGTTCTCCGGAGATGAGGTGCGGCCGTTCCGCGCGGGCGGCTTCACCGCGGCATGCCGCGTCGGCGCGGAGATCGTCCCTGTGGGGCTCGTGTACGGCGGCGCCGAGTCCTCCTACGTCGACGAGTCGTTCACGGCGCACATGGTCCGGGTGAGCCGTGCGCGACGTATCCCGGTGGCGCTCGAGGTCGGCGCGCCCATCGCCACGGTAGGCCGGGACGTCGGCGATGTGCGCGACGAATCGCACCGCGCCGTCCAGGCGCTCGTCCACCGCGCCCGCGCGCGGCTCGCCTCTGACGGTTAGGCGACGGTTAGGCGCCGCGCTCTCGCCTGCGCCGCTGGCTTCTGCGATCGGCCCTCGCTACGATGCGGGCCGCCGGCGACCCCATGGAGCGTGAAGGCAACCCTAGCGAGACCGCCATGGCATGGCAGGTCCTGAAGCCGCCCCGCGGAGGGGCGATCCATAATGAGCTGATGTTCCTGGCGGACGCGAGCGAGCAGCTCACCGGATCGCTTGACCCTCATACGATCCTCGAGCGGCTCGCGCGTCTGTCGGTGCCCTACCTGGCGGACTGGTGCACGGTCGATCTCATCGAGCGTGGCGCCGCGGACGCCATGGGCCTGGTCGGCTCCGTGCCGCCTCCGCCGCCGTCGTCGGACGGCGGTCCCACGTTCGTGGCCGGGCCGGACGGGATCGACCCGGCGCCCGTGGCGGGCATCTACGCGGCCCGGCGCCATCGCGCCGCCGCGGACTCCGACCCGGCGGGCTCCGATCGCGCGGGCCAGGCGGGCGCGACGCGGCGGCGGTTCTGCCGCGTCGCCGCGAAGCACGTGAACCCCGAGCGCGAGGGGCTCCTGCGCGCGATCTCGCCCGACGCCGAGGAGCGCCTCGGCATCGCCAAGGTGCTGCACAGCGGCGAGTCCGAGCTCTTGCACGAGCTCGATCGCGACAAGAGCGACGAGGCCGCCGAGCGCGCCGCCGCGCTGGAGCAGCTCGGCACGCGGTCGGCGATGGCGGTGCCGCTCATCGCGCGCGGCCGCAAGCTCGGCGTGCTGTCGTTCGGCGTCTCGGAGTCGAACCGCATCTACTCCGCGGACGATCTCGTGCTCGCGGCCGAGCTCGCGCACCGCGTGGCGCTGGCGCTCGACAACGCCTACCTCTACCGGAAGGCGGAGGAGGCGCGCCACGCCGCGGAGCGGAGCGCGGACCGGGCCGCGTGGCTCTTCGCGGTGACGGCCGCGCTGTCCGACGCGATCACGCCGCCCGCGGTGCTCCGCGTGCTCGCGAGCGACGTCGTCGCGGCCGCCGGGGCGATGACCGGCGTGGTGGCGCTGCGCGCCGGGCTCGGCGGCGAGCTCGAGACGGTGCGCTCGACGGGCTACCTCGAGGCGCAGATCGCGCGCTTCAAGAGCTTCGACCTCGGCGCGGAGCTGCCGCTCGCGCGCGCGGTCCGGGAGCGCCAGCCGATCTTCCTCGAGTCGGAGGAGCGCTTCGGCGAGTTCGAGCCGGGCTTCGCGTCGTGCTGCGTCGCGACGGGCGAGCGAGCGTACGCCGCGATCCCGCTCTTCCTCGAGGGGCGCGTGCTCGGCGCCGTGGGGTTCGGCTTCTCGGCGCCGCAGTCGTTCACCGAGGACGACCGGGCGTTCATGCTCGCGCTGGTCCAGCAGAGCGCGCAGGCGCTCGAGCGGGCGCGCCTCTCCGCGCTGCAGACGGAGGAGGCCATGCACCTCTCGCACGAGGTGCTGAAGCAGATGCCCGAGGCCATCCTCGTCACGGACGTCGAGGGCAACATCCGGTACTGGATGGGCGAGGCCGAGTCGATCTTCGGCTACCTGTCCGAGGAGATCGTCGGCAAGAGCATGGCGCTCCTCCACCGCGAGGACGTCCGCGAGGAGAGCACGGCCCGGATCCTCCAGCAGATCGAGGACGCGCGCACCTTCGTCGGCGAGGTCCCGTGCGTGCGGCGCGACGGCTCCGAGGTGCCGATCGAGATCACGGCGTACGCGGTCCACGACCAGGAGGGTCGCCCGCTGTTCCTCGTCGGCATCCACCGCGACATCACCGATCGCAAGCGGGCCGAGGAGGAGCGCGCCCGGCTGATCCGGGTGCAGGCGGCGCGGGCCGAGGCCGAGGAGGCGGCGCGGCGGTTCGCGTTCCTGGCCGAGCTCAGCACGGCGCTCGCCGCGTCGCTGGACTTCACGGCCACGCTCCAGTCGCTCGCGCGGCTCGTGCTGCCGGTGCTCGCCGATTTCTGCCTTGTCGACATCGACGACGGCCTCGGCCTGCGCCACGTCGCGGCCGCGCACGTGAGCCCGCTGAAGGAGCCGCTGCTCCGGTACTTCCACCCGAGCCGGGTCGACGGCGAGCCGGGCCCGGTGGCGCGCGTGCTGCGCACGGGCCGCTCGGAGCTCTACGCGGACGTCCGCGGGGACGTGCTGCTGCACGAGGCGATGACGAGCGAGGAGGCCACGGCCAACCGGACGCTCGCGCCGCTCTCGTACCTCGTGGTGGCGCTCCGGGCGCGCGGGCGCATCCTCGGCGCGATCTCGCTCGTGTCGTCGGAGTCGGGCCGGTTCTTCGAGCGCTCCGACGTCGCCTTCGCGGAGGAGGTGGCGCACCGGGCCGCGCTCGCGCTCGACAACGCGCGCCTGTACCGCGAGGTGCAGGACGCGAACCGGCTGAAGGACGAGTTCCTCGGGACGGTGTCGCACGAGCTGCGGACGCCGCTCAACGCGATCCTCGGCTGGGCGAGGATGATGCAGGCGGGCTCGCTCGATCGGGTCGCGGAGACGCGGGCGCTGTCGGCGGTCGAGCGCAACGCCGAGCACCAGGTGACGCTGATCGACGAGCTGCTCGACGCGTCGCAGGTCGTGACGGGCACGCTGAAGATCGAGCGGCTCGCGGTGGAGCTGACGTTGCCGGTGCAGACGGCGGTCGAGTCGATCCTCCCGTCGGCCGCGGGCAAGGGCGTGGCCATCGAGACGAGGCTCGATCCGGAGGGCGTGTTCGTCGAGGGCGACCCTGCGCGGCTGCAGCAGGTCGTGTGGCACCTGCTCTCGAACGCGGTGAAGTTCGCGCGCCCCGGCGGGCTCGTGCAGGTGCAGCTCTCGCAGGACGAGCGCTTCGCCGAGGTCAAGGTGATCGACGACGGCGAGGGCATCTCGGCGGACTCGCTGCCGCACGTCTTCGAGCGCTTCCGGCAGGAGGACAACAGCGGCGCGCGCCGGCACGGGGGGCTCGGGCTGGGGCTGTCGATCGTGCGGCACATCGTCGGGCTGCACGGCGGCATGGTGCGCGTGACGAGCGCCGGCCCGGGGCGCGGGACGACGTGCACGGTGCAGCTTCCGCTCTCGACGGGGGCGACCGCGACGGCGCTCACGAACGCGGGCATCGCGCCGGACCCGCGCAACCCGTTCCCGCGGCTCACCGGGGTGCGGGTGCTCATCGCGGACGACGATCCCGACACGCTGGCGATGCTCTCGGCGGTGCTGCGGCGCTGCGGGGCCGAGGTCAGCACGGCGACGTCGAGCAACGAGGCGCTGAAGCTGCTGGAGACGTCGGAGCCGGCGCTGCTCGTCGTCGACATCGGGATGCCGGGGGAGGACGGGTACTCGCTGATCCGGCGGGTGCGGGATCTGCTGCCGCGCAAGGTGGGGCGCACGCCGGCGCTGGCGCTGACGCCGTACGCGCGGACAGAGGACCGGGTGCGGGCGCTCGCGGCCGGCTACCAGATGCACGTGCCCAAGCCGATCGAGCCGATCGAGCTGGCGGCGGCGGTGAAGTGCCTGGCGACCGGGCTGATGCCCTGGTCCCGGGACGAGTGAGGGAGTGACGGGGGATCCGGGGGGCACGCGCCGGGGTGGGGGTGTGCGCGGCAGCGCGCGGGGGGCGCTGGCCATCCGCCAAGACGGGGGCGGGAGAGCTTGCGCATGAAACACCGCCCGGCATGTCTCACTTCGGGCCTTGCCTTCTGAGACGTTTCGTCGCGCGCCACACAAGGCGCGCCTGGGACGTGGAGCCGGCTGGGACCTTACACGCAGCCCACAAGCCGACGTGCCGGAGCTTCACGAATCGATGAGGCAGCACGTGCAGCAGGAAGCGACGCAGAAACTCCTCTGCGGAGAGCGTCACGGTCTTGTCTCCTCGGGGCCGGAAGCACACGCCGCGCTCATCCATCCACCGCAGCCGGTGATTGGACAGCCTGACACGGTGGGTATAGCGACCGAGGCACGCAAAGACCTGCTCGGGCCCAGCGAAGGGCGGCTTGGCAGAGACCACCCAGGCCTTTCGGTAGAGCGCGTTACTGCTGGATCGAGCGCAGCAGAGGGCGCCGGACTTCGGCGCCTTCCTCCGCGAGGTGTACCGCAGGTACCGCGGGCGCCCCACCGACTTGCTGCTCGACGAGAACCCGAGCCATATACGGCACAGGCTCCGCGCGGCACTGCCAAAATATTGCTGCAAACCTGGTTAGTTCGCGGGTGCCTGGATCAGCCCGGCGCCGATCGCGTCGAGGTCGTTGTCGACGAGCGGGGCCCTCGTGGTGCTCTTGCGCAGCTCCGCCTCCACGGTGCCGGGAACGTTCAACATGCCCGCCTCCCGAAGCTTATGGACCCACAGCGCCGCGACGCCGGCGACGTGCGGCGTTGCCATGCTCGTGCCGCTCATCGTCGCCCAGCCGCCGTCGACCGCTGCCGACACGACGTCGACACCGGGCGCGACAACGAATGCGCGTCCGTTCGAGAAATCGGCGATCTTCCACTTGTCTCCGGTCGCGTCTGTCGGGCCGACCGCGCCGACGCCGAACAACTCTGATGCCGGGAGGCCGGCGCCGAGCACGACGCCGGCGGCGCGATCACTCTCGTTTCCGGTCGCCGCCACGAAGACGACATTCTTCGCCTGGGACTCGAGGAACCCGCGCAGCTTTGACACGCCCTTGATGATGTCGTTCTGCAGCTGCATCGCCGCATAGCTGGCGAGCCGCGCATCCATGCCCCGGTCGATGAGGCGCTGGACGTTGCCTGGCAAGTCGTAGCCGAGCGACATCGAGACCACGTCGGCCTTCTGTTCGAAGACCGCCCACAGCATGCCCTTCAGCAGCATCTCGAGCGAGCCGCCGTTCGTGCCGAGGACTTTGCCGACAGCAATCCTCGTCACGCCGGGCGCCACGCCCACACGGATTCCATCCACGGAGGCGCCGCAGATCGTGCCGGCGCAGTGCGTGCCGTGGCCGTCACGATCGGACACGTCCTCGGGGGACGAACCCTCGCCAGTGAAGTCGCGCGAGGTGATGTCCTTGCCCGCGAACGCGGGGTGCGTCCTGTCGATGCCGGTGTCGAGCACCGCGACGCGGACGCCTTGCCCCGTGAAGTTCGTCGCGTGGGCGCCGACGGCGATAAGCCCCTGCGGCATCTTCAGCGTGCCACTTGTCTTCAGCGCGCCGTCGAGCGCGGTTGCCTGAAGGGAGGCTTGCGCCTTCGGCCGGACGAGGGAAAACACCGCGTCGGCGTCGAGCACAGCGGCGTTCTTCGGATCGGCGCGAAGTGATCCGGCGTCGTGCTCCCGTCCGCTCTCAATGGCAATGGAGAGTTGCGTCGCACCGCCGCGGCTGCGATGCCAGGCGGCAGGGTTCGAAAGATCGACCGACTTCTCGATGTTGGCGTTGGCGCGGAGGATCAGGTAGCGGGTGGGCATAATTCCTCTGGGGCATGATATTGACAATGACGGGCATCTCCACGCCTTGGGCGTGAGGGCACCCGAATGCGACAACCCGAGCTAGCTAGGCTAGGGACTCGGAGGAGAGATAGGACGGCGAAACGCTCACGTGTCTCCGCGAGCGGGATCACGTCGGCATCCGCGCGGTGCGGCTCCCCTCGCACCGCGGGGGAAGAGCCATTTGCGGCACGCGCGTCTGTCCCCCCTCGGTGCGTGAGCGCATGGGGACGCCGACGCGCACGATAGACCATGGGAGATTCATCATTTGTGGCCACGAAAATGCTTTTAAGCTGTCTACATCAAGACCGGCGCTCAACGCTCGCGCTCGCACGCGCTCACCCTGTCGGCGATGAAATCGAAATTCTGGTCCACACGGGCATCCACGCCCGTCGTCCTGCAGCTCCGGTCGCCGAGCGAGGTGACGCCGACGAGCAGGGCGCCGGCGAACGCAGGGCCGCCAGAATCGATGTTGCAGGTGTTGTGCTCCACGTCCCCGTAGGAGAACCAAGCCTCCTTTATCTCGCCGACCTTCATATCCGCTCTGCGGCGGACTCCGTGGGATCCGGGGTCCGACGGATCGACCAGGCCATAACCCACGAACGCCAGGCTGCTCCGCCTGTACGTCGACTCCGGGAGGACGCTGCTTGGGATGGCCATCGGGGCCACGCCCGGATGCTCGGACAGGCAAAGGATGCCCACGTCGTTCGTGGCGTCCTCCACACGGAGCGGCCGGTCCGACGGGAATCGCTTGTTCGCCCACACGTCGCGCACGAGCTTTGGGCGGGTGTCGCTCGTGATCTTGCAGTCGAGCGAGAACGTGAACTGCTTCGCGTCTTCGGTGTCGAGGCAGTGCGCGGCGGTGAGCACCGCATGCCGGCTGATCAACGTACCGGAGCAGTGCACCTGGCGATTCCGCAGGATGGCTCCGACAGCGGTCCACTCGCACTGCCGCTCACCACCCACGATCTTCGTGCTGATGTCGATGCCTCGTCTCCCTTGCGTCCCTTGCGAGCGCCGGACCATCGCCGCCCTGGCCTCGATCAGGGCGAACGATCTTTCCTTGATCTCGGAGAGCGGGACGAACTCTGACGCATCGGCGCCCAGCGGATCGCGCTCGAGGTCGATATCGTCGCCCTCTGGCGCCTGCGCGCGGAATGCCAGCGTTCGTCCCGATCTCTCGGTGTCCTGCAGGCGACCCTCCGCGGGAGCGCCCAGCTGCGCGGGCGCCTCGGGCGAGGCTCCGCGCGTCCCGCCTGCGGCGCCGCAACCGGCGAGACAGATGACCTGGAGCAATGTCGTCGCGCGATAGTGCACACTATCCTCCATCAATTGAAGTCGAAGAAGGGCACGTAGTACCCGATGTTGAGGCCGACGCGGAGCGCGCCGCCCGCCCTGTCCCCGAGGAGCGTCTTCGAGGTCTGAGCGAAGAGCGTCGGCGCATAGCGGACGTCGAGCGCGAAGACCGCCGGCGTTTGATGACCGAGCGTGAGCCCAGCTTGGAACCCGGCGACCAGCATGGTGTCCCAGCGCGGCGTGTTGATCCCCTCGCTCGTGGAGTACGAGGCGAACTGGCCAATGTCGATAGGATAGGCCATCAGGTGCCACCCGAAGCTCTCGAACCAGCCCCCGTCTACAGCGACGCCGAGCGGGAGCGCGAACTGCGGTGTCATGTATTGGGTGCTGCCGAGGTGGCCCTTCGCATCGCGCACCGCCTCGACGCCGGTCGCTAGGAAAGAGGCGTTGACGCCGACGGATACGATGGTGTCCTTGTCGCGCCCGCGCCTGTCCGTCATCTGGTCGACGAGATCCTCGATGAGCTTCTTGCGCACGTCGTGCAGCTGCTTGTCGGGGGCGCCGCCGCCGCTGTAGGTGGCGGCGAACGCGCCGATCGTCGCGACGACGCGGATCATCACCTTGAACTGGTCCACTTCGTCGCCGCTCTCGGCGCGCACGTGCGACACGAGAGCCGCGCCTTTCGAGAGCGCCGTCGGGAGATCCTCGTCCGCGATCGCGAGCAAGAGGCGCTGCACGTCCTCGACGATCGCGCGCGCCCGTTCGTGCTGCTCGCGGGGCTTGTCGTGGAACTCCTTGTCCACGACGGCTTGGGCGAGCCAGCCGACGACCTCCAGCGTCAGGCGCCAGCGGTCGCGCGGGCTGACGCCGGCGCTCGCGGGGCTCACCGCGTCCACGACAATCTGGGCCAGGGCTGCGGCCCGCGCGCGCAAACGGGCGAGCTCACTCGGGCGGGGCTTGAGGCTCTCGATCTGCTCGTTATACTCTTTGCTTAAGAGGGTCTCGATATCCACGGACAGATCGCAGACGTCGGCGGTCTGCGCCAGGCAGCGCCGCGCCGCCTGAACCGCGATCTTGAATGTGAGCTCGTCCAGGTCGCCGAACGACCAGGTCATCTCGATCGCTTGGTCGATGACCAGCTTGGGGTTGGGGAGCGTCGCCTGGATGTGGCCGCCATGAAAGTGGATCTCGAGCGACGTCGTGATCATCTCGACGAGCACCGCCAGCGTCGTGAGCGCGTCGGACCGGTTCCCCGCATCGATGAGGACCTTGAACGGTGCCTCCGCGGCAAAGGTGAGCAGATCCGAGACCAGCGCCGCCTGGAGCGCCTGGCTCTGTGTCGCGATATCGTTGAGCCGGACGGTGTCGAGCAGCGCGCAGGACTTCCGCAAGAGGATCTTCTTGGGCCGCGGGGCCTTGAGATCGATGAGCATGCCCTGCTCGTCGATGCGGCAAATCGTGTCGTCGATGCGTTTGCGGATGATCTCGAAGCCCTTCGCCCGGGCTCGATCCACCGCGATCTCCGCCAGGATCTGCAGCAGCTCGGCGGCCATCTGCGCGGCCTGCTCGTCGATGCCGCCAGGCAGGGCGCTTCGCAGCGTCACGGTGTTTCGCTTGCTCTCCAGCAGCTTCGTGCGCTGCGGGCATACCCGGAGCGGTCCCGACAGCCCCACGCGGACGGGATCGCAGTTCTCCTCGTTCTTGGGCGGAGGGGGAGGCGGAGGCGTCCGCTGCGCGAACATGTAGACCGTCGGCTTGACCTTCTGGCCGTCACAGGTTGCCGCCAGCGTCAACTCCACCGCTCCGTCGAGCGCGTCGACGCTGATGTGCGCGGGTTGGATCGCCGCCTCGGACGAGGCGGTCTTCAGCGTTGCTTTCACGTTCTTGCACGCGGCCGGCACCTTGATCTGGAGCTCGACGGATTGCGACAACGGCAACCCGGGCGCAGGCGCCAGCGCCCAGGTGTTCGACGTCGAGTCTCTCTTGAACTCGATGGTCGTCGCGTCGGCCGCCTGCGCCGCCGCGACGCCACCGGCAAGATGACCAGCGCTGGTCAGCGCAACGAACGCCGCGAGTGGGATTCGATACCTGGGTAGAGCGATCATCGTCAAGGCAACCTCCTTCGAGGAGCACGATCTCTCAAGCGAGCACGAGGCTGTTCCGTCCGCTGCGAGCCGGGATGTGCTGATTCAACCGCCCGGCGAAGGCACCCCCTCCGGCGACGCCTTCTTCGGTCCAAGCAGGACCGTAGCCGCGAAGGTGTATGCAGCGAGCAGCAGCCCTCCCATGACGGGCGTGAACGCGGGGACGACCTGACGAATCACGCCCCCAGTCGCGAACACCCACACGACGAACGAGAACATGGACAGCGTGAGCTGCAATGGGCTTCTGATCTGCTCGAACCGCCACAGGTAAAGCGGCGTTCCCACCAGGAAAAGCGAGAAGAGGAGAAAGAAAACTGGCACGAGCGGCACCTGATTCGCTCCGGCCTGGAGGAGGCCGTCGATCACGAGGAACGTGCCGATGACCTCGCTCGGGATCAGCTTGACGAGCCGCTGCGTGAAGGTGTCCGTCGGAGGAGGCTCGCCGCCCGCCCGCTTGGCTGCCGAGCGAGCTCGCATGACTTCGTCGCGTACAATCTCACGTCCCATAAGACCCTCGTATCGCAGAGTGGCTTGTCCAGGCTCGGACGGCCGGTGCTCACAGAATGGAGTACCGGCGGCGGCGCAGGGCCATGTCACCGCCGGGGCCGGGCTCCAGCGTATGCGTGGCGCCCGGGGGCAGCTTGGCGCCCACCGGTGCAATCCTGGCATTATCCTCGAGAACACGTCTGTACAGGTCCGCGTCCGCGCGCGCATCCACCGGGGATCCGTCGACCGCGAGCGCTGCGACGTCGCCGGACCGGGCGAGCGTGATGTCGGCGGCGACGGGCGTCGGGGTATCCAGGGCGTCGCCGACCATCGCGGAGATGCGCGCGCCGCCGTCGCCCGCGTCCGCGATGGATTCGACGCGAAGGAGCCGCCGCCCGAACCGGCGCTCGAGCCGCAGATCGAGCGCGGGCCGCAGCGCCTCGGCGTCGCGGATCCCGAGGACGCGCGCGAGGATGAGCGGGCCTGCGGACCACACGTCGAAATCGCCGTCAGGACCGAATCGGAGCGCGCGCATCCCGAGAGCGCGGCACGCGCCGACGTGCTCGGCGCTCTCGGTAACGAAGAGGCACGCGTCGAGCCGAGGCGCCGCGCCGAGGCGCTCCAGGGCGAGCTCGAAGACGGCGCGATGCGGCTTGCGCACCCCGGCCTGCGTCGACAGTGTGATCCGCCGCTCGGGAGGCTGAAAGTACGAGGCCAACCCGAGATGGCTCAGCATGTCGACGTATTCGTGGAAGAGTCGCTCGATCTCGTCGGGCCCGGAGCCCGAGGCTGGCATCGTGAAATCGGAGACGAGCGCCACGGGGAGCCGTTGCCCAGCGCTCGTTCGAAGACCAGAGACCACATCGAGCGCTCTTGCGGCATCCGGGAGCACGACGCCGCCGTGCTCGAGGGTGCCCCCCAAATCCAGCAGGAGGACGCTTGGCGGGAGGATGGGTTGGATATCCATGGCGCGTGCTCCTAGACTCCAGAAGGTGGCTCGCCGCAGATCGCGAGCATCGCTATCAGAGCTGGGCGGGGTGCGGGCGGCGCGGGATGCAATCGATGCGGCGCCGATACAAGGTCACCGTGCCCTGCTCATCGACGAGCTCGTGGGTCTTGAACGACGAACGATCGAAGACCGTGATGGCAGGATCTGCGAAGCCCTTTGGATCGAGACGGCCGCGCCGCAGGAGGTCCTCGAAGAACGCCCGCGCCGCGTCCTCGGGCGAGGCGACCCCGACGTCGCCGACCGACTTCGAAGCCCCAGCGACGCTGAAGCGCCGCTGCGCGGACGGCGCCTGCACGCGGATTGTGGACACCTTGAGGCCGTAACCCGACACGTCGAGATCGTGGGGCACAGGCTGCCCGCTCAGCCCAGCGGCCACGCCGACCGGCGCGTGAGCCGTCGCGACGGTCACGGCGCCCGGGATGGAGAGCAGGCCGTGGCGGACGAGCCCGACCTTGATCGCTTCGGCATACCCTTGGTCCTTCTTCATCGCCGCGCGGAGCAGGTGTGCGCCCACCTGGCTCATGTAGCTGGGAACGATCGGCGAGCTCCGGACGGCTTCGACGAGCAGGGACGCCATGTCCCGGCTCACCTCCAGGAGGTCCTCTTCCTTCTGTCCCGGCCGGCTGGCGAACATCCCCGCGAGCCCGTCGAGGAACGCGGCCGTAAAGACGCGCGAGAACGAGTGCGGCTCCGACGTGAGCATCGTGGCAGGACCGGACGTCGGCAGCTCGTCCGCGGACTGGTAAAAGAACGAGTTGGCGGCGTTGCGGAGACAATCGCGCTCGACGGCGTTGGCGCTGAACTGTCGAATGGCCCAGCCGAGCTGCTCAGCCAGGCGCGAGAGGCGTGAAGATCGATTGAGGTGACCTTCGGTCTCCGCGAGCACCGCCGCGCGCATCGAGGGGAGCTGCAAGTTGACGAGGATCGCGCTCATGTCGCCGAACGACTCGTGGAACGCGTCAACCTCGATGGACATGGCATTCCAGAGCCCGGCCCCAATGCTGTCGAGCACCGCGTGACCGTACTCGTGGCTGATGATGTCCGGGCTCTCGCCGGAGAACACGGTCGAGCCGAGCACCGTTCCGTGAAAGAACGTGAGCGCCTGCCGATCGTAAAAGGCATTCAGATCGATCCCAGCATCGAGGATGACGTCGAGGGTGGGACCGACGCTCGGATTCCACGTCGCGTTCTGGGGGAGGATGGCTCCCCAGAAGTCGGAGCAGCGACGGAGCGCAGCGGCGGCTCCCCAGAAACGAAATCCGGGCGTGCCCTCTGGGAAACGATCCCGTGCAGGCGCAGGGTTCATGACGATCTTCGTGGGCAGCGGCTGATCCTCGATCACGGGGAAGGGGACGCTCACGAGCACGCCGCGCGTATCGGGGGCGCCGGGATCGTCTTCCCACGTCGAGCACAATTCAGCGTTCGAGTTAGGGGCCGATTGAGAGACATCGTTGGGTCCGGGCATGGCAAGCCTCACGGTCGAGGGCATTTCGTCTCGTCCTGCCGGACTTCAGTCGTCGTGGCAGGCGCCTTATCGCCATGGCAACATGGCAACCCGTGTGCCAACGCGAGCGGAGCCGATCAAGCAAGCACGCTCGTGGGACTGCGCTCCGACCGAGCTCGCGCGCCGTGAAGACCTCATCGATGGGCGCAAATCAGATTCGTCGGGCGACACGCCGAGCCATTGCGATATGTCGGCCGACGCCAGAGCGGTGGTCGCCGCGGATCTGCCGGCCGGCAGATCGCCCGGCATGCCGCCGACAGATCGGGCGATCTGCCGGCCGACAGATCGCCCGGCATGCCGGCCGACAGATCGGCACCCGCGGGCGGAGAAGGAGCGCCGAACTGTTGGCGCGACACCGGCGTTTTCGCTGCTTGTGAAGCCCCGATGGCCGGAATGTTCTCGCTCGCGCGCGCTCCGACGGGGGCGACGGGCGCGTGGGTCGCGGCGAACGGCGGCGCCCAGGTGCATTGGACGCGGGGCAGGGGCGACGGTTTCGTCACAACCCTCGCGCGCGAGAGAAGAGTGGTATGCCTGGATTTCAGTTGGGCGAATTTGTTTTGGTCATGACACACGTTGGTGGGACGCGGTAGCATGGCGCCCCGTGGCAACGGCTGAATTAGGAGACGCCCCCCTCCCCACCGCCATTGGACCGTATCGGATCCGCGGGATCCTGGGGCGCGGTGGGATGGGGGTGGTCTACCACGGCGAGCACGAGCAGACGGGCACGGCAGCCGCGGTCAAGACGGTCTTCGTGCCCGTCGAGACGTCGCTGGGCAGCATCCGGCGGGAGATCCACGCGCTGACCCGCGTCCGGCACCCGGGCATCGTGAGGATCCTGGGCCAGGGCGTCGCGGGCGGGCTGCCGTGGTACGCGATGGAGCTGCTCCAAGGTCGAACGCTTCAGGACCACATCGTCGAGCTCTGGGAGGGCGTGGGGAGCCAGCGCGCGCCGACGGTGGATTCGGAGCGGACCATTCCGCGAAGCGCGGGGACGCTCTCGGACGAAGGGAAGGCGACGTGGAAGCGAAGGGGGACGCCGCCGCTGCTGACGATGCTCTCCTTGATGCGGAAGCTCTGCCGGCCGCTGTCGTTCCTTCACGGCAGCGGGCTCGTGCACCGTGATCTGAAGCCCGCGAACGTGTTCGTCCGCGCAGACAGCACGCCGGTGCTGGTGGACTTCGGCATCTCCACACACTTCGGGGGCGCGCGCGGGCGCGAGACGCTGGAGCAAGCCGAGTTCGCCGGCACCCCCCGGTACATGGCGCCCGAGCAGATCCTCGGCGAGCCCGTAGACGCGCGGGCAGATCTCTATGCGCTCGGGTGCATCCTCTACCAATGCATCACCGGCGGCCCGCCCTTCCAGGGCGCTCAGCCGGCCCTCTTGTTCCAGCAGCACCTCTATCAACCGCCCCGGCCGCCCTCGCTCCTCGTCGACGGCATCCCCGCGCAGCTCGAGGAGCTCTTGCTGCGGCTCCTCGAGAAGAAGCCGCAGGATCGGTTGGGGCACGCCGACGACCTCGCCGCGATGCTCGGTGAGCTCGGGGCCGAGGACTGGACCGCACCGGACCTGCCCACGGCCGAGCTCTACATCTATCGGCCCACGTTCTCCGGGCGCAACGAGGCCCTGCGGCGCATCGAGGGGGTGCTCGCGAGCGCCTTCAAGGGCGACGGATCCTGCCTATTCCTCGGCGGCGAGAGCGGAATCGGCAAGACCCGCCTCGCCATGGAGGCCGCCGCGCTCGCGAGCAAGCGGGGGTTTGGGGCGATCATGAGCGAGTGCGTCGCCGAGTCCGGTGGCGATGGCGCGCTCGGCGGCGCGCCGCTCCACCCCTTCCGCCCTTCGATGCTCGCCATCGCGGACCGCTGCCGCGAGCTCGGCGACGTGGAGTGCGCGTCGTTGCTCGGGGACGGCGCGAAGGTGCTCGCGCTCTACGAGCCTTCCATCCTGGACATCCCCTGGGTGGCGCGGCTACCGGATCCGCCGCCGCTCCCGCCGGAGCAGGCGCGCCAGCGCGTGTTCGACACGCTGGCGCGCGCGATCTATGCGCTCGCCGAGCGCCGGTGCCTGCTCATCGTCGTCGACGACCTCCAATGGGCCGACGAGCTGTCGCTCGCGTTCCTGGAGCACCTCGCCAGCAAGGGTTTGGCCGATCGAAAGCTGCTGATCCTGGGGACGTACCGGCTGGAGGAGATCTCGGCCGACCTGGCGCCGATCGTGCGCGCGCCCTGGGCGCAGCACCTCGATCTCGGCCGCTTGAGCGACGCGAGCGTAGGAGAGATGGTCTCGGGCATGCTCGCGCTGGCCGATCCGCCGCGCGATCTGGTGGAGCTCGTCGCCGGCAGCGCCGAAGGGAACCCGTTCTTCGTGGCCGAGTACCTGCGGGCGGCGATCGGCGAGCGCCTGGTGACGCGCGACCGGACAGGGCGGTGGCGGGTGCACGAGCGTGCCGAGGGGGATCACGGGCCGCCCGCGTCGCTGCCGCTGCCCACGGTGCTCGCGGACCTCATCGATCGCAGGCTGTCGGCGCTCGGGGGGCCGGCGCGGAGGCTGGCGGAGTGGGCGTCGGTGCTGGGGCGGGAGTTCGACGGCGAGCTGCTCGCGGCGGCGTCGGGGCTGGAGGACACGGCGCTGCTCGATGCGCTGGAGACGCTGCGGGTGCGGCAGGTGATCGAGGAGCTCTCGCCCGGGCGGCTGCGCTTCGTGCACGACAAGATCCGGGAGATCGGGTACGAGCGCATCCTGGAGGAGCAGCGCCGCGCGCTGCACGGCCGAGCCGCGGCCGCGATCGAGGCGCGGTCGCCCGGCGCGCCGGAGCTCCACGCGCAGCTCGCGCACCACTTCGCGAGGGCCGAGGTGCACGACAGGGCGAGCGTCCACTTCGCGTGCGCCGGCGATCGGGCCCGCGAGGTGCATGCGAACGGCGAGGCGATCGCGTCCTACCGGAGCGCCCTCACGGAGGCGCAGGCGGCGCGCGCCTTGGGGGCCGCAGGCGCGGGGGTGCCGCTCGATCCCGAAGAGCGCGTGCATGAGGGCCTCGGCGACGTGCTCGCGATCACGGGCCGCCAGGAGGAGGCGCGGGCGGGGTACACCCAGGCGCTCGCGCGGATGCCAGAGGGAGACGGCCTCGCGCGCGCGCGGCTGCACCGCAAGATCGGCAAGACCTGGGAGACGCACCACCGCCACGAGGAGGCGCTGCGGTGCTACGCGCTCGCCGAGGCGGTGCTCGGGGCGCCGCCGCCGGAGGGCGGCGGCGAGGCTGCGGACGCGTGGTGGCACGCGTGGGTGCACGTGCAGATGGATCGGACGTGGGTCCACTACTGGCTGGCGCAGGTCGACGCGCTCGCCGCGCTGGTCGAGCAGGTGCGCCCGCACGTGGAGCGGCGCGGCACGCCGCGGCAGCGCATGCAGTTCTTCCAGGCGGTCATGCACATGGATCTGCGGCGCGATCGCTACGTCGCCGCAGACGAGACCGCGCGCTACGCGCGCGCGTCCATGGCGGCCAGCCAGGAGACGGGCGATCCGAACGAGATCGCCGGGGCGCGCTTCGCGCTCGGCTTCACGCTGCTCTTCCACGGCGATCTCTCGGAGGCGGAGGCGGAGCTCGACGCGGCGCTGCGCGACGCCGAGCGGTTGGGCGACGTGACCTTGCAATCGCGATGCCTCGCCTACCTGATGATGACGCACCGAAGGCGCCGCGCGATCGCCCGGACCCGCGCGCTGGCCGTGCAGACCCTGTCGGTCGCGACCGAGGGCAAGATGATCGATTATGTCGGCGCGGCGCGCGCGAACTTCGGCTGGGTGGTGTTCTGCGAGGGCGATCGGGCGAGCGCAGAGTCGCGCCTGCAGACGGCGCTCGAGACGTGGCGATCCCTCGCCTACGACTACCCGTTCCAGTGGATGGCGCTCCTGCCCCTCATCGCGATCGCGACCGCCGACGGCAGGATCGACGATGCCGTGGCCCACGCACGCGCGGCGCTCGATCCGAAGCAACAGCGCCTCCCCGACGCGGTCGCGCTTCCCCTCCAGGAGGCGGTCGCTGCGGCCCGGGAGGACGATGCGCGGGCGCACCTCGAACGATCGTGCTCGGTCGCTCGCGGGCTCGCTTATTGCTAAGCGCCGGCACGGTACGCCGAATGCATAGGGAAGCGCGAGGAGAGAACCCATGGCGAACGACGATCGAAATGCCCCCTGCTACCTGCACGCCGTCATTCAGATCAAACCAGGGCGTCTGGAGGAGTTCCGCCGTCTCACGGGAGAGATACGGACGCTGCTTGGCGAGAAGTTCGGCGTGAGGCTCGCAGCCAGCTTTCAAGCGGCTTCGAGCCCGGACAAGATCGTCAATGTGTGGGCTGTACCCAGCCGCGAGACGCTCGAGCAGCTCAACAGGGCAGCTCCCGACGAACCCCTGATCCAAGCCTATGAGGCTTGCATCGAGCGCGAGGAGGTCGACGCGTTCGTCGCTTTCCGTCACGACGCGCCCGGCGCCGTGGAACCTCCCGCGCCTCCGGCGGCGGCCGCGCCGAACACGGCCAACACGCGATCCACGCCGATCGAGCTCACGCTCGAAATCGCGCGCGCGATCATGGGGACTGACAGGCGCAGTATCTCGTCGGATAGCGATCAAACCATCCTGATCGCAGGCGACGACGGCCAGATTCACCAGATCCTCAGGGAGGAGTGGTCGGCCACGCAGACGCTTGCAGGAGACGCGAAGGATTGGGTTGAGCAGAACATGCTTCGCAACGGGGTCACGCTGGCGAACCTGCCGGTCGATGTGCTCGATCCGTTCTTCGCTTGCTACTTGCTCAACCTGGCGATGATCAAGGAGCCGCCGGCGCAGGTAGAGCGCAGCGCCAGGCGCAAGCCATGAGCGAGCCCGTGGCGCAGCAGCCCGCGGCAGCGGGCCAAGCTGCCTTGGCATTCAAGCAGTTCCGGGACGGGACGCATCGCCTCGTGCCGCCCGCCGAGACGGTCGAGCGGCTGCGTCCCCTGCTGCCCGTGCTCGGGATCACGCGCGTCGCCAACGTGACGGGGCTGGACATCCTCGGAATCCCCGTCGTCATGGTCTGCCGACCAAACGCGCGCTCGCTCTCGGTTTCCCAGGGCAAAGGCGTCGATCTCGCCGCAGCCAAGGCCTCCGGGATCATGGAGGCCACGGAGCTCTACCACGCCGAGCGCATCACCTCCCCGCTGAAGCTCGGCTCCCTCGAGGAGCTGCGCTTCACGCATCGGTTGGCGGACGTCAGGCTCCTACCGCAGCGCGCCTTCAGCACGTTCCACCCGAGCGCCCCGCTGCTCTGGATCGAGGCGCTCGACTGGATGCGCAGCGAGTCGCTCTGGGTCCCCTTCGAGCTCGTGCACACGAACTACACGCTGCCGCTCCCCACGGGCAGCGGCGCGTTTCTGACGAGCTCTACCGGCCTCGCCTCGGGCAATCATCCGCTCGAGGCCGTCAGCCACGGCATCTGCGAGGCGGTGGAGCGCGACGCGGGGACGCTCTGGAGCCTGCTGGACGCGGGCTCGCGCCGCGCCACGCGGCTCGACCTCGCCACGGTGGACGACGCGGGCTGCAGAACGCTGCTGGACCGCTGCGAGCGCGCGGGGCTCGACGTGGCGGCGTGGGACATCCGCTCGGACATCGACATCGCGGCGTTCCGCTGCATGATCGCGGAGCGCTCGCCGGGCGGCCTGAGCTCGCTCTACCCAGCGGCGGGGGTGGGCTGTCACCCCGCGCGCGAGGTGGCGCTGTCGCGCGCGCTGACCGAGGCCGTCCAGAGCCGCATGACGATGATCAGCGGGTCGCGCGACGATATGAGTCGCGCCGACTACGAGCGGCGGCTAGACCCCGATCTGCACCGCCGGGTCCTGCAAGATATGCGTGATGGAGCGCCGGGCCGGCGTTTTCGCGAGGTGCCCACGCGCGAGAGCACGACCTTCGAGGAGGACATCCGCTGGGAGCTCGAGCAGCTGCGCACCGCCGGCATCGAGCAGGTCGCCGTGGTCGATCTCACGAAGGCGGAGATCGGAATTCCGGTGGTGCGTGTCGTCATCCCGGGGCTGGAGACGATCGGCGGGCTGCCAGGCTACGTCCCCGGAGCGCGCGCGCGCGCACGCTGGACCGCACGGGAGGGCAAACGATGAAGATCTACGTGTTCACGGGGCCGACGCTCGCTCCCAGCGAGGCCCGCGCGTACCTCGATGCGACGTACCTGCCGCCCGCTGCGCAGGGCGACGTCTATTCTGCGACGCTCGATCGGCCGGTCGCGATTGGGATCATCGACGGGTACTTCGAGCGGGTGCCGGCCGTCTGGCACAAGGAGGTCCTCTGGGCCATGTCGCAGGGGATCCACGTGCTCGGAAGCGCGAGCATGGGCGCCCTGCGGGCCGCGGAGCTGACCGCGTTCGGGATGGAGGGGGTCGGCGCGATTTACGAGGCCTTCGCGCGGGGCGAGCTCGAGGACGACGACGAGGTCGCGGTGGCGCACCGTCCTTCGGACGACGGATACAAGGCATGCTCCGAGGCGATGGTGAACGTTCGAAGCACGCTCCGCGCGGCCGCGGCAGCTGGAGCCGTCGACGAGGCGACGCGCGACGCGCTGGAGCGCATCGCGAAGCGGCTGTTCTACGCCGAGCGAACGTGGCCGCTGCTGCTCGAAGCAGGCCGCGCGGAAGGGTTGTCGCGAGAGACGCTCGAAGCGCTGCGCGCGTTCCTGCCGCGCGGGCGCGTCGACCAGAAGCGCCTCGATGCGATCGCGATGCTGGAGCAGATGAGCGCCCGGTTCGCGGGCGCGGTGAAGCCGAAGGCGGTGCGCTACCGCTTTCAGCATACGAACGCCTGGGAGCACGCGCGTCGTACCGCCGAGCGCCGCTCGGCGGACGCGGCCGCGACCGACTCCGCCGGCGCTCCCGTGCCCGACGAGGCGCTCGTCGAGGAGCTGCGCCTCGCTGGGACCGGTACATATCAATCCTTCGCAGCCCGCGCGTCCGACAAGCAGAGGCTGCTCGCGGCGCACGGCGCATCGAGCGCTGGTCTCGCCGAGGCGGCCCTGCCGGAGCAGGAGCTGCTGCGCTGGTACTTCGAGGAGCAGCTCGGGCAGCCCGTGCCCGACGACTTGGCGGCGTATGCGCGTCGGGTCGGCTTCGACGACGTGAACGCCCTGCGGCGCGCCCTCGCGCTAGAGCTCTTGTACGTGCAGCGGACAGGGCGCGGTCCGCGGGCCGATCGAGGCGCCTGAGCGGTTCCCCTCGCTCGCCGCACGCGTGGACCGAGCGGGCACCGCGGACTGGCCCGCGCCCACGCTAGGGCCGCGCGATAAACGCCTCGATCGCGGCCTGCAGCTCGACGCCTGACGGCCGGCCCAACCCGGTGCATGCGTTCCAGCCTGGCCCCGCATCGTATCGATTGACGCCGTTACGACGGATGTTATTGCCTTTGAGGATCGGTCGCATGGCCGTTCGCACCGCGGGATCGTAGAGCAATGCACCGAGGCCGGGGATCCCGGAGATCCCGTGCTTCGAAGCCAATCCTTGATAGATACGCGCCATCAGCCCTGCGAGCAGCGGGGCAGCGGCGCTGGTGCCGAACGAGAATGCGTTGACGGAGCCCAACCACAGCCATACGCCGGAGGCGAACGCCGCGTTCGCCGCGATGTCGGGCACACCTCGCCCCGGCGCGGCGATGCCGGTGGCCTCGGCGACCCCGGCGATCTCGGCGAGCTCGCGCTGCCACGGCGGCTGCTCGACGAATCGGCTGAATCCACCGCAGCTCGCCATCCGTCGTCCCAGGACGAGCTCATTCCAGGCCACTTCGTCCTGGAATCCACTCGCGGTCCATCCATCGATCGCGGTGCCGCCGCACGCGACAACCAAGTCGTGGCTCGCGGGGAAGGTCGGTTCGAGGCGATCCTGCACGAACCTGCTGGGCGTCGAGCCTCCGTCGCCGGAGGCGCAGAGTACGGTCACACCCTTCTTGGCGATGGCGTAGTCGAGCGCATGGTTCAACCCCGGAACTTGCCCTTGTGGCACGCCCCAGTTCTCCCACCCGTCACGCTCCGCGGCGCCCCACGTGATGACGAGAATGGAGACGCCATCGTCGGCTGCTCGGATGACGGCATCGCGCAACCCTACGCGGTTGGACAGCGTTCTGTACACGCGCATTTCAGCGCCGTTCGCCACGGAACCGCAGATCGCGAGATCGAGCAGGATCTCCATGGTGAACAAAGGCCGGTTGTTCGGATCTGATATCCTGCCGGCGCGGACGGGAGCCGCCGAAGTCTGCCCGGTGCCCGCCTCTCCGTGCAGCGGCGGTCCGCCGATGCCGAGCCCGAAGGCGAGAACGATCTCCCTGATCTCCTCCAGAAGAGCTGGTGAATTCTTTGCTAGACCCAGCTCGGTGAGCTGAATGCTCGGCCGCTTCAAGCCCAGGGCGTCGAAGTACGTACCGAGCACGTCCTCCGGCAGGCCTCCGTCGGGCAAGATGAACCCCACCTTCACGCCGGAGCCGTCGAGGTTCGGTGGGAAATTGTAAAGCGCCGCCAGGTCCAGCGCGGTGAAAGGTTTGCCGTCGGGGCGCAAGACGGGCTTGGGCTCGTGATGGGTCGAGCCGCGCGCGCGCGCACCTTCATCGAACAGGAACGGGCTGATCAAGCCGTCGGATGGGCCCTCCTCGTCGCACATGAGCGCGGTCACGTAGTTCGCGAGCGCCTCCGGCATTCGCGCGTTGTCCAGCGTCACTGGAACGACGATGCCTCGACCCTTGCCATCGACCCGCTTGAAGTCGACGCCCATGTGCCGTCGAAGCTGTCGTGCGGTGCCGGTCAGGACTACCTCGCCGGGTACACGCCGCTCCCGCACGACCTTCAGGTCGTGCTGCTCAGCGAACTGCCGAACCGTCGTGAAGACTTGGTCGTTGGCGCCGTGCAGCTCGTCGACGAGCTCCTCGTGGCGCGCGAGCGGGTTCGCCGCGATCGTCTCGACGAGCGTTCGCCTCTTCTTCACGCGCTCGTCGGGTTGGAGGCAACTGAGGCCCAAGGTGATCGTCATCGGCTCGTCGTCGTTCACGGGGTCACGGTCTTTCCACGGATTGTCGCTCATGATGTCGCTCCCTCCTCATATGCAGACCGATCTGCTCGGCGCCGCGTGCTCGCTGATGCATCGCGGATCCAGCGCGGCGGTGGCGGTGGCGGTGGCGGTGGCGGTGGCGGTGGCGGTGTACGTTGAAGCAATCGCGATGCCAGGGCGAAGAGCCTCGGGCGATGTCCGTGGGGTCGAGGTACGGGCTCGGAGGGAGGTGCATTGTTCGATGGACAGCGCGGCGCCGCGGAGCGATAGGGGGCGATGACAGGGTTCCCATGCTCTCGGACTCGACCCTCGAACCTGCCGATCCCTCCCGGAGGGGGCTCGGTCCTGTGCTCGTCCCAGCGCTGACGATCCTGGGACATCCGAACCTCGAGCGCGTCGGCGAGCGGGCGTTGCTGCTCGAGATGGCCACGGCGCACGAGGCGCAGCTCTCGCGGATGGAGCCAGTGTTCGCGATGCCGGGCCGGGCGCCCAGCGCGCTCAAGGACAGGCACGTGAGCCGGACGCCTCTTCGGCTGCGCGACGCGGGGGGCGGTGGGATCCGCCTTTGCATGGGGGAGAGCACGACGCACCTCGTCGTGGACGGCGAGGTGCTCGAGGGCGAGCGAGAGCTTTCGCCGGCGGAGCTCGCGCGGGGTGTGGTGCTGGAGCTGTCGGAGCGCGTGGTGCTTACGCTCCACATCGCGATGGTAGCGCCACCGGCGGGCGACGGTGGCGACAACCTTGGGCTGTCGGTCGACACCCAGGCACCGCCGCTCTCTGGGCGGGGGCCGGCGGACGACGGCGGCGACCTTGGGCTGGTCGGGCAATGCGCGGCGCTGGACCGCGTGCGGCGGGAGATCCGCGCGATCGCCAAGGGCGACATGCCGGTGCTGATCCTCGGGGAGACTGGGACGGGCAAGGAGCTGGTCGCGGAGGCGATTCACCGGTTGAGCGCGCGGCGGGCGGAGCCGTTCTTGGCGGTGAACATGGCCAGCCTGTCGCCGTCGCTGGCGAGCGCGGAGCTGTTTGGGGTCAAGAAGGGCGCGTTCACGGGCGCGGTGGAAGACCGGCGCGGGTATTTTGGCGAGGCGCGGAACGGCACGCTGTTCCTCGACGAGATCGGCGACACGCCGCCGGACGTGCAGGTGATGCTCCTGCGTGCGCTGGAGACGGGCGAGATCCAGGCGGTCGGGAGCCGGACGATCGAGCGGCCCCACGTGCGCGTGCTCAGCGCGACGGACGCGAATCTTCAGGCACGCATCGCCTCGGGCGCGTTTCGTGCGCCGCTCTTGCATCGACTGGCGGGCTTCGAGATCTCGCTGCCGCCGTTGCGCGCGCGGCGGGAGGACATCGGTTGCCTGTTCGTGCACTTCCTCCGCGACGAGCTCATGCGGGTCGGCCAACCCGACGCCTGGCGCGCTTCCGGGCCGGACGGTCGCGGCTTCGTGTCGGCCTCGCTCATCGCGCAGCTCGCCCGATACGACTGGCCCGGCAACGTCCGGCAGCTGCGCAACGTCGTGCGCCAGCTCGTCGTGAGCAGCCGCGGGGCGCTCGAGCTGCGCGCTGGTCCGCACCTCGACGAGCTGCTCGGGCGCGGCGCCGGGGCACAGCGGGCTGGAGCGACACCGCGCCTGACGATACCGGCACAGCCCGATCGGGTACGGCGCAGCCCGAAGGACGTGACCGAGGACGAGCTCGTGGCCACGCTGCGCGCATGCCGCTGGGACCTCAAGGCCGCGGCCTACCGGCTGCGCGTCGCCAGGAGCTCGCTCTATGAGCTCCTCAACCGCTGCACCCGCGTACGCCGAGCGGCCGACCTCACACACGCCGAGATCGCGCACGCCTACCGAGACTGCGGCGGGGACATCGACGCCATGGTGGAGCGCCTCGAGGTCTCGCGGAAATCCCTCTCGCGGCGCATCCGGGAGCTCAAGGTCCTGGTGCGCGTCGCGCACAGGTAAAAGAAGCCGGACTGCTGGCTCTTCGGTGAAGTGGGGCCGAATGAGCTGGCGGATATGGGCTGAGCCCACCATGCGCACAGGATGATGTTGTGCTCTCCGTGAGAGATTGATCCCCAGCGCGCGCCGCCGCGCACACCGCCACCCCCGGCGCTCACCGCCTGGCGCCCGTTGGATAAGAACAGGCCCTCAGCGCCGCCTCGCGCACGCCGGGCACGCGATGCGGCCCTGCGCGTTCGGCGCGCACGCCTCGCAGAGCAGGTGCATCCGATCGTCGCACGCCGCCGGCCGCGCCGTCGCGGCGCCGCAGGCCTCGCACGTGAGCCTGTCCAGGCTCGAAGCGCCCGCCGGGAGCCGCAAGACGATGTCCCGCGACTCCTTGCGCCGCCGGAGACGCATGTTGACGAGCGCCGCCGGGACCTCGGCGCTCACCAGCGCGGCGACCGAACACGTCACCTTCGCCGCGAACCGCGCGGGCAAGGCCTCGAGCTTCGCGTTCCGCTCGGCGATGAGGTGTGCGACCTTGGCCTCGACGGCCTTTGGATCCGCGCGCCGCCGCGGCGCCCGGGCCTCGGCGATCAGGTCCGCGAAATACGACACGATCCGATCGTGATCCCGCGCGTGCCTGCGCTCGACCTCACCGAGCAACGGCTGCACCGCCGCCCGCACCGCCTGCTCGGCGCGGAGCGCGAGCCAGTCCGCCGCGCGATCGTCCGTCGAGAGGGGCACGGCGCTCGGCTGCACGAGGGCGCTCGGCCAGGCGAGATCCAGGTGCGCGCCCACCGCGGCGTCCGGCTCGCCGCCGTCGTGTGCGTTCACCACGACCCGAACGAGCCCCTCGCGCCGGTCGTCGGCCTCGACGCCATAAGCGACGATGGCCGCGACGTAGACCGCCGCGCCCGTGGAGACCTGCCCGGGCTCGCAGAGCCCGTTGCGCAGCACGAAGCGGTCCGCGGCGGCCCGCACGTGGGCAGGCCGCGGCGGGTCCGCGGCGAGCCGCACCGAGGTGGACACCGGCCGCCCGCGCGCCCTCGCGATGAGCCGCTCGAGCAGCGTGGAGCCAAGGCCACACGCGACGTCCCCGTCCCGATCGGGGTAGAGCGCGAGGGCGCACTCCTCCGGGACCTCGATCTCGGCCGCGAGCCGCGCCGGCAGGAGCGCCACCGCCCGCGCGTCCTCACGCTCTGCGAGCGCTCCGGCCTCCGCGAGCGCCTCGACCACGAAATCGAGCGGAGAGGGCAGCGCGCCCTCCGTGGGCGAGAGCATCCTCAGCGCCGCGGTCACGCCTCGTAGTCCTTTCCAAAGAGCTTGGCGTCGAGGCGCTTCACCTGCTCGTAACGCCCGCGCGCCGCGGCGAGCTCCTCGGCGATGGCGTCGAAGCCGCTCGCGATCTCCTCCTCCGAGCGCGACGTCGCGTAGAGGGCGACGATCCGCTCCTCCAGATCGCGCTCGTCCGCCATGTTGCCAAGGACCATATCCATCTCGCCCACGACCAGCTCGAACAGGTGCAGGCGGCGGTCGAGCAGATCGAGGACACGCTCCTCGGCGGTGCCCCGCGCGCAGAGGTTGTAGACGCGCACCTCCTCTCGCTGGCCCATCCGGTGCAGCCGCCCGATCCGCTGCTCGATGAGCATGGGGTTGTAGGGAAGATCGAAGTTCACGAGGACATGGCAGTGATGGAGGTTGTGACCCTCGCCGCCGGCGTCGGTGGAGACGAGCACGCGCGCGCGGCCGTCGCGGAACGCCGAGAGCGCCGCGCGCTTGTCCGCGGCGGAGAGGCCGCCGTGGAACGCCGCGGGCTCGACGCCGGCCTCGCGGAGCACGGCCTCGATGTACGAGAGCGTGTCGCGGAACCGGGTGAAGACGAGGACCTGCTCGTCGTGAGCGCGCACGAGATCGACGAGGGCGCCGCCCTTCCGGGACGCGCGGACCGAGGCCGCGAGCTTCGCCAGCGCGGCGAGCGCGGCGCGCAGACCGGGGGCGCGCCGCTCGCTCGCGCTCATGCGCTCGAGGCTCCCGCGCACCGCGGCGGGGCTCGATCCGGCGCCGAGCAGGAGCGTCGAGGCCAGCATCCGGGAGCCGGCGTCGGCCCCGCGCGCGCGCACGAGGGCGAGGACGCGCTCGTAGAGCTCGCGCTCCTCCGGGAGCGGATCGACCAGCGCCGTGCTCACGTACCGGGGCGGCAGCGCGAGGCCGCTGTCGGCGCGGGTGTTGCGCACCATCACCTCGGCGAGCAGGGCGCGCAGCCGCTCCCGGTTCTTCGGCGACAGCGGGTCCTTCGGGTCGACGAACTGCGCGCGGAAGGCCGCCGGGGTCGCGAACTGCCCGGGCTTGAGCAGCGTCACGAGGTTGTAGAGCTCCTCGAGATCGGTCTCGATCGGCGTCGCCGTGAGCATCAGGAGGAACCGGCTGTGCAGGCCGTCGACGAGCTTGAAGCCGGCGGTCGTGCGGCTCTTGACGTGATGGGCCTCGTCGACGATCACGAGGTCCCACGAGGCGGCCTGGACGAGCGGCGTGTGCTTCGCGCTCCTCGCGAGGGCGAGCGACGCGACGACCACGCCCTCATCGCGCCAGAAGGCCTCGGGGTCCGCCGTGCGCGCGGCGTCGTCGGTCGTGCGCGCGGCGATCCCGGCCTTCTCCGCGAGCTCGCCCGTCCACTGGCCGACGAGCGCAGGAGGGACGAGGACGAGCGCCCGCCGGACCATCCCGCGGAGCTGGTACTCGCGCAGGATCGTCAGCGCCTCGACCGTCTTGCCGAGACCGACCTCGTCCGCGAGCAGCGCGCGCCCGCGGAACACGCGGAGGACGCGGCGCGCGGTCTCGATCTGGTAGCGGTGCGGCTCGACGCCCGTGAGCGCGGCGAGCGCGAGCAGCTCCTCGAACTGCTCGGCCGAGGCGAGCAGGTGAGCGCGCAGCGCGTGGCTCACCGCCGCGAGCGAGGACGGCGGGCCCGCGAGCCGCTGGAGCAGCTCGGACCGGTCGAGGCCGGACATCAGGAGCGGCGCCGGCTTCCTGGGCGGCGGAGCCGGCAGAGGAGCCGGCTCGGGCGGGGGCGCCGGCTCCGCCACGCCGGGGGCGGCGGGCGGCCGGGAGGCGGCGGGCGGCCGGGAGGCGGCGGGCGTGGCGCGCGAGCCGGCGGGTGTGGCGCGCGAGCCGGCGGCGTGGGCGCGCGAGCCGGCGGCGTGGGCGCGCGGCGGGCGCTCCGGGGTCGGGGTGGTGGAGGGACTTCGTGGCGGCGCGGCGGGCGCTTCGGTCCGCCGAGCCCGCGCGGGTGAGCGGGCCTGAGCGCGCGTGACAGAGCGCTCCGGGGGCGGCGGCCTCTCCGCGCGATGGGCCAGGAGGAGCCGCTGGACGTCGTGACGAAAGACGATCTGGCCCAGCCGGCGCGGGATACCGACGTTGCGGTCGATGCAGAACGTGCTCGCGTTGTAGACGAGGAACGCCGGATCCGCGCTCGTCGATTCGCGCATCCGCTCGACGAGCGCGCTGCCCGCGAGCGCCTGTGGAAGGCCGCGCGCGAGGAGCAGGTCATGCGCCTCGTCGAGCGTCAGCGGCTCCTTGTGCGACCGGCCCGAGAGCGCGAACGCCATGGTGAAGAGATCCGCGCCGGAGAGCAGCCGGCTGCCCGCTTGCGTGGCGAGCAGCCAGCTCACGTCGCTCGCGGAGATCGACGTGAGGGGCGTCGTCGATACCTGCATGCCTCGGCCGCGTGTATCCCTCCTGCTCCGGGATGTCGAGGTGCCATGGGCGCGAGATCGGCGGAAAAATTGACGATTATTTTTGGAAATCTGGCGCCCCTGATCGGAATGCGTCCTGGATCTTCTGGCGAAGCCAGCGCGTGAAGGGGTCGAGGAAGGTCCGTTTCAAGAGCCCGTCGTTAGAGAGGGTGTCGGAGTCCCAGTCGGCCATCACGCTGCAATCGGCGGCGGCGATCCAGCCACGCTCGGCGACGATGCGCTCGACAGGGAGGCGGACGGCGGGGTTCTTCGCGAACGAGGGGAGGCGGCGTCCGGGCGCGCTGCGCTCGTGCACACCGGAGCTCGTGCGGCGTCGGGTCTGCATACCAGGATCTCGGCAAGACACGTCGAGGAGCTATCGAAGCCATCGCGCACCCGCGCGGTCATCGCGCCGATGGGCTGCAGGCCGACATCGCTGCTGCCGGTCGCGTCAGCCCGTGTGGGCGCCGTCTGCCACCGATGCCAGTGATGACGCGTGGCGATGTGGAGAGGCGTTCTTTGCGCCGATTGAACGGTTCATCGATCCGTCGATCCGGCGCTTCGCCGATTCACCGGACGCGTGTCACGGGCGCGGGGGAAGCGGCGGCCACGTCGCGGTCAGGCGCGGGAGCGACGCGGCAGAGGTCGTGATGGCGCCCGCCAGCAGCGCGTGGGCCAGCGCGTCGTCCCCGATGGCGCGCGCGGCGGCCGCCATCCTCTGGCGCTCCTGTTCGTCGCGCTGCGCGCCGTGCGCGTCGCCCTGCGCGCCGGGCCAGCGCCGCGGCGATCGGGAGGTGTGCCGAGGGCGCGCGGGTACGGTGTCGCCGCCGTTCGATGCCCCTTTCTCTCCTGATGAAGGTGTCTTGTCATCGGCGGGTGAATACGAGAGCTCGCCGGCTTGCGCTGCAGGCTCCACCGTGGAAGACGCGTGTGCTCCGGCGATGGAAGAGGCGTCCTGTGTCGCTGCGCCGCCGGGGTGGATCTCGCCGCGCCGGATGCCGTGTCCGGCCATGAGGAGCCCTGCGGTCAGGACAACGCTCCAGGCGCTTGCCGCGAGCGACGCGAAGGCATGAGCGACCGCTCGCGCCCGCGGCGTCCTCGCGCCGGACACCGCGCGGCGGAGCGCGCGCCGCGCGGGTTGGAGCAGGAGCCGCCACGACGCGGCGCGGCCTGGGCGACGGCGTGGGAGTCGACCGGCGACGCGCGCTGGGCCGGAGAGCTGGGGCTCCTGGAGCTCTCGCTGCGCCGGTACCGGGACGCCGCGGAGCACCTGCGCCGGGCGCTCGACGGGGGGGCGCACTCGTCCGGCGTGAGGGAGCGGCTCCGGGGAGCGCTCCAGCAGGCGGCGCAGGAGGTCGTCGAGGTCGCGATCGTGGTCGGCAAGCCCGAGGCCGAGCTGTTCATGGACGGCCGGCGTGTGGGCCAGGGGTTCGTCACGTACGTCGTCTATGTCGAGCCCGGAAGCCACGAGGCGCGGGCGACGCTGCAAGGCCATGAGGACGGCGTGGGTCGCTTCGAGGCGCAGCGCGGGGACAAGCTGCCGCTCGGCCTGGCCCTCGAGGAGAAGCCGCCGGCGCCGCGGCCGGCGCAGCCTGCGATCGCGCCCCGCGCCGCGGCGGCGGCGCCGGGACCGGCGGCGCCGTGGCCGGCGACCGGGGGGACGGCGATCGGGCCAGCGATCCGGGTCGGGGGGCTCGCGCTCGTATCGGCGGGCGTCCTGGTAAGCGCGGGGTTCGCGATCGGGTCTGCGGTGAAGGACGGCGAGGCCGAGTCGCTGCGCGAGGAACTGCGCAGCGCGCACGACGACCGTGCGGACAGCTCGTGCAGTGCAAGGAACCACGACGTCGATGCGCGCTGTCCCCAGCTCCGGGACGCGGTCGCTGCCCGCGATGCCCTGGGCCTTGTCGCGCTGGCGAGCTTCGTGGCGAGCGGCGTGGTCGGCGCCGCGGCGCTCTCGTCGTTCTGGTGGGCGCCCTCGCCGGACCACGGCGGCGTCCGCGTGGTCCCGCAGGCGACGGCCCGCGGCGGCGGCGTCCGGATCGAGGGGACGTGGTGATCCGATGGCTCGGCGCCAGGGAGGGAGGGCGATGAGACGGTGGACGGCAGGGCGGATCCTGGCGGCGCTGGTCGGCGCGGTCGGCGCCGCGAGCGCGGTGGCGAGCGGCTGCGGGGTGGTCGACGGGTACGACTGCCACGAGTTGCTGACGTGCGACATCATCAACGAGGACGGCACCAACAACGGGGCCTGCTACGGGATCTGCGTCGAGCGCGAGTCCGGTGGTTTTCCCGCGCCGCCGCGGATCGTCTGGATCGGGCCCGCCACGGAGCAGGCGCCGTGCGAGGCGGCCGTGCTGCCGAACGGCGAGAGCGCCGGGCTGCGCGCTTCGTCGCCGAGCCGGGTCGCGACATCCGCTGCGGTCCGTGCGCGTGCACCGAGCCCGCGTGCGTGCTGCCGGCCGGCCTCACCGTGACCTCGGGCTGGATGTGCGACAACGGCCCCGGCGAGACGGTGACCCCGTTCCGCGCGCCGTCCGGCTGGGACGGGGCGTGCGTCGCGCCCGGCGCGGTCGCGCCCGAGGCGTTCGGCTCGTTCCTGGTCGCTCCGGTCACCGAGCGCCCTTGCGAGGTGGTGCCGGCGCCGGTGCCGCGCGATGGCGCTCTGCCGGAGGGGCAGGTCGCCGTCACGTGCACCGGGGGCGTACCGGACGACGCGTGCCCGGGCGGCAAGCTGTGCATGCTCGACGTGTCGGGTGTCCCGCCGGGGTTTCGCCGCTGCGTCGTCTCGGAGAGGGAGGGAGACCATGCGATGTGCCCGTCCGGCGACGGCGCCGCCGGCCGCGCGTTCTCCGAGCGGTTCACGTTCTGGAGGGTGATCACCGACCGCCGCAGCTGCGCGCCGTGTGCATGCGCGGAGACCGAGCCGAGCAGGTGCGAGGCGCTCGTGTCGACGTACGAGGACGACGCGTGCACCGACCTGCTTGACTCCACCGTGATCCGACAGCGCGTCTGTCATGACGCCGATCCTGGCTCAGCGCTCGGCAGCATGCGCGCGGAATGGCGGGTCAACGTGCCCGGCAGCTGCGCGCCGAGCGGCGGGGAGCTCGTGGGCGAGCTGAGCCTGGAAAGGAGGACGCTTTGCTGTATGCCGGAGGGAACATGATGCGCGCGAAAGGGAGGACGACAAGGACGATCTCGATGGCTGCGGCGCTCCTTGCGCTCGGCGCCACAGCTGCGCTCGTCGGGGTCTCGTGCATCCGTCTCGACCCGTCCTGCCGCGGGGAGGAGTGCCCGAAGGCCACGGACCACACGTGCCCCTGGCGCTGCGCGCCGGACGTCTGGGGCAGCAAGCCCGTCCGCGACTTTAATTCCTTGCGCCCGTACCTCGTCTGGGTAGGGAACCCACGTGATGCACCGGACTGCACGTCGGCCAGCGCCTATCATGTGAAAGACCTTTATCAAGATCCGAGGTCCCTTGACCGCTGTCCACGCTGTGTCGCCGAGCCGCTGAAGGAAGACCGCTACTACAACGTCGACTTCAGGAAAGGTGGCCAGTGTGCGGATGAGAAGGTGGCCAGCGGGGCCATCATCCGCGCGTTCATGATTCCGGTCGCGTGGGACGGGAGCTGCGTATCCGAGGTGGTGGCCCTGGATCCCGCCGTGCAGGACGCCAACGTCGCATGGGGAAGGTCCTTTGGCGACGGCGGTCCCGGCTGCGCGGCCTCGCTCTCGCCGGCGGACGTGGAGGCCACCTGGGGAAGCCTCGTCCGGGTGTGCGAGCGCCACTGGGAGTTTGACAACATCTGTCGGCGTTATGGCGAGGTCTGTGAGCCGGAGCTGGCGCCGGGGTTCCGTGACTGTCTTGAGTATTACGGTGATGAAGAGCTCCAGGTGTGCCCCGACTCTCATCCTGAGCTCGTGCAGGCCTACACCGGCGTGAAGGGATGCTCCGACTGCAAGGCCGAGGACCCGATAACCGACGAGAAGTGGCGGGACGCGGAGTCGGCGCTCACCTTCTACGCCGACGAGCAGTGTACGCAGCCCCTTACCACCCCCACCGCCAACACGCATTGCTACGACCTGCCAGCCGGCCCTCTTCCGCGAAGCGTCTCCGCGACGCTGACCGTCCACAGGATCGCCGCTTGCGAGCCCGTTGGCGGTGAGCAGGAGGGCGAGCTCGCGCCGGGAGACCTGGTGAGCCTCTGCTGCAAATCGCCGCGGTGACCCGAGCCCCGGGCGCCTTGCGGCGGTTCATCTGCGCGGGTGAGGGATCGATACGGCGAACCGCGCCGCGTCATCCCGCGTCCTGCGTGGCGGGCTCTCCGAGGCGCTGGAGGCGCTTTTGACCTGCGCCGTCATCCACCACGACCCAAGGAGTCCGTGGATCGTACGCCGTGACGCCCCACACCGGCAGCGGCGGCCCTTGGGCGATTTCAGCGAGACCGTGTCGCTTTAGTTCATCGCCGACAGCCGTCAATCTATAGCGAGCCTCCAGCATAGGTGCTCTGTCCGTCCTGTAGGGAACACTCTCCAGCGCGGCCTCAGCCCCACGGTGCTCGGCCCACTGGCGCAGCCGCATGGCGATAAATCAATCGCTGATGCGCGCCCCCCAACCATTACGCAGCTCTTCGCCAGCCGATGAACGGTGCACAAATACGTCCACGGGCGTCATCCAGTCTTTGTCGAGACACGCGAACAAGAGCTCGTCAACCCAGGATAGGGTGAGCGCGCGACCGTCGACCCGAGGAAAGAACGCAGCTTGGTGGGTGCCCAGCTCTACGAGATCCTTCCGCACTCGATCTGCGCCCCCACCCTCGGTGGCCAGCACCGGAGACTGACCGGATAGCTTTCGCCAGGAGCGCGCCATGTGCTGGACGCGCGTCCGAGATGAAGCGCGCGCGTCGTCCAGACCGCGGCGCGCGTCAGCCGGCTTCACGTGGACGAATCCACGGCCAAACCCATCCTCCGGCGCATCTCCCAGGACGACGAGGTCGAGATCCGGGTGCTCGGGCCGATAGTGGAGCCTCCACGCGCAGAGCGCCCACAGCATCAGCCTGTCGCTCCACAACCCGGACGTCCATACGACGATTCTCTGCTGCGACCTCAACGCATTGATGACATCATGAAACCGCGAACGAAATTGCGTCCTTCCCCGCCCTCGAAGGTCCCAGTAGTCGCATCGTTGCTCACAGTGGTCTTCGGGTTCGGACGCGCACGGTCCCTCCAGCACGTTATCGCGCATGAAACACACAGGAAGGCGAATCCCGCGCCGGACTGCTTTCCGAATGTCCTCATTTGTGGTGACGTGAATGGTCATTGGGGCCTCGGAATGAACACATTTGCAATCCGGCCATGGAGGATCCCCAGACTCACCGGATAACGCGTGATCCGAGGAACGCGGGGGATTGTTTCATATGTAATCGGGCTTTCCAAGAGAAATGGGGGAAGCGTCACATGGCTGGTGAGGCACAAGGGCCTCAGCGACCTCGGCGAGACGGCGAACCTGCACCGACCGTCGCCGGCCTCCGAGAGGAGCCAGCGCGCGGCGCTTGACCCGTATAGTATACCCCCCTATGCTATCTGTGTGCACACGGTCGAGAACAAGAAGAAGCTCATCGCCCGCGTCCGGCGGATCCGTGGGCAGCTCGAAGCGGTCGAGCGGGCCCTCGAGGGCGAAGCGGGTTGCTCGGAGGTCCTGCAGACGGTGACCTCGGCGCGTGGCGCGCTGAACGGGCTCGTGGGCGAGCTCATCGAAGGTCACATCCGTACACACGTCATCGACGGGGAGCGCGCAACGGCACCTCAGCGGGAGGCCGCGGAGGAGCTGGTTCAGATCGTCCGCGCCTATGTGAAGTGAAGGAAGCAATGATGAGCGACTCCACGGGATCCGATCGGCTCACCCAGCTTCGACACGCCCACGACCACGGCGCCGCCGCGCCTTCGCATGAAGCCAGGACCCGGTGGGTCGTTGCGCTGACCTTCGCCATGATGGTGGCGGAGCTCGTGGTCGGCTATGCGACGAACTCGCTCGCGCTCACGGCCGACGGCTGGCACATGGCCACGCATGCGGGCGCGCTCGGCATGGCGGCCTTCGCGTACTGGTTCGCGCGCAAGCAGTCCGGATCGAGCGCGTTCTCCTTCGGCACGGGCAAGGTGCACGCCCTCGCCGGGTACACGAGCGCGGTCGTGCTCGCGCTCATCGCGCTCCTCATGGTCGTCGAGTCGCTGCGCCGCTTCCTCCATCCCGAGTCGATCGCCTTCTCCGAGGCGCTTCCCGTCGCCGTCGTTGGCCTCGCGGTCAACCTCGCCAGCGTGAAGCTCCTCCACGCCGACGATCATCATCACGAGGCGCACGACGGCCATCCCGACCACGATCACCGCGACCATGACCATGACCATGGCGATCACGACGACGAGCACGCCCATGGCCACCACCACGGACACGACCACAACTTGCGCGCGGCGTACTTCCACGTCCTCGCGGACGCGCTGACCAGCGTCCTCGCGATCCTCGCCCTCCTCGGCGGGCGCTACCTTGGCTGGACGTTCCTCGACGCCGCGATGGGCATCGTCGGCGGGCTCGTCATCGCGAAGTGGAGCTACGGACTCTGCCGACAGGCGGCCAGGCAGCTGCTCGACGTCGTCCCTTCCGAGTCCCTTGCTCGGCGCATCCGCGATCGCATCGAGTCCACCTTCGCAGGAGCGAGCGTCGTCGATCTCCACCTGTGGGACATCGGTCCCGGCGCGCGCGCCTGCATCGTTTCGGTCGCGGTGCCGAGCCCCCTGGCGCCTTCCGCCTACCGTGACGCGCTCGTCCCGATCGCCAGCCTCCAGCACGTCACGGTCGAGGTTCACCCGCTCTCTGCCGGTGACGCGCGGAGGGGCTCTTGAATTTCAGCGCGATCTTGCTCCTCGCGCTCGGGCTCGCGATGGACGCGACCGCCGTCGCGGCGGCACGAGGGCTGTCTGTCCCGGCGATCCGGGCGCGCCATGTCCTGCTCGTCGCGGGGTTCTTCGGCGGCGCTCAGGCCCTGATGCCCGTCATCGGCTGGCTGCTCGGAGCGCGGATCGGTCCGCGCGTGCAAGCGTGGGATCACTGGATCGCGTTCGTGCTGCTCGCGTTCGTCGGCGGAAAGATGCTCTGGGAAGCCCGCGGTGACGACGGCGGCGAGGGCGAGACCACGGCCGATCCCTTCGCGTTGAGCTCGATGTTCGTGCTGGCGATCGCCACGAGCATCGACGCCCTCGCCGTGGGCATCACGCTGCCGATGCTGAACGCCCCGTTCGCGATCTCCGTCGTGACGATTGGCGTCGTCACGGCGCTGCTCAGCGCAGCGGGGCTCTTCGCGGGCCGGCGGTTCGGGGCGATGCTTGGCAAGCGTCTCGACCTGGCTGGGGGGGTCGTGCTCATCGGGCTCGGGTTCAAGATCCTCCTCGAACACCTTGTGCTGTCGTAGGCGTGTCCCCGCGGACCGCGCCCGCCGGCTTCCGGGCGCGCAGGGCCGAGGCGAGCTCGAGTTGCGCCGCGGCGCCCGCTCAGATCGGCAGCGCTATCGGCGAGCGCGGCCGCGCGCTGGCCGTCGCGCCGCCGCGCGGCGCTCCCCAGCCGCCGCCCGGCGCCTCGGCAACCTCGCTGACGTCGAACGCGCGCTGCACGAAGGACGAGCTCCGCGCATAAGCGAGCAAGTCGCTCGGCCGGACGGCGGGCATGCCGCGGTGCAGCCGCCGTACGAGCAGCAGCGTGTAGAGGTCCATGTAACGCTCGGCCATGCGGGCAGCGGAGTAGCGCTGGAGCGTGACCTTCCGGCCGTACCGCCCCATGCGCGCGGCGAGCGCGGGGTCGTCGCGGAGCTCCGTCAGCCTGGCCGCGAGCGCCTCGGCGTCCCCGGAAGGCACGAGGAAGCCCGTGTATCCGTCGGTGAGGGCCGTTGGCACGCCGCCCACCGCGGTCGCGACGACGGGGAGCCCGGCCGCCATCGCCTCGAGCATGGCGAGCGGCAGGCCCTCGGCGACGGAGGTGAGGGCGAACGCGTCGAGCGCGGCCAGGATCTGGGGCACGCCGTGCCGCCCGCCGACGAAGAGCGCGCGCTCGGACAGGCCGAGCTCGCGCGCGAGCGCGACGAGCCGCGCCCGCTCCGGGCCATCTCCGGCGAGGAGCAGCCGCCCGTCCTCCGGCAGCGCCTGCGCGGCCGCGCGCAGGAGCATTGCATGGTTCTTCACGGCAGAGAGGCTCCCGACGCTCCCGAGCACCCAGGCCCGCTGCGAGATGCCGAGCTCGGCCCTGACACGGGCCCTGGCCACGGGATCGGGCGCGAACCGCGACAGGTCGAGGCCGCTGGCGACGACGTGCAGCGTCTCGGCGCTGACCTGACCCTGGTTGACCAGGGCCTCGGCGGCCGGCCGCGACACCGCGACGTGGGCGTCGACGAACGCGGCGGCGGCGCTGCGCAGCCATCGCCGGCCTTGCAGGTCGTCCGAGGCGCCGTGCTTCGTGTGGACGACCGGGACGCGGTGCAGCCAGCCTGCGGGCGCGGCATAGAGGAGCGGCTGCAGGTCGTGCGCATGGACGAGCGAGATCCCTCTCGCCCTGAAGAGCGCGACGAGCCGGGCGGTCATGCTCACGTGGAGGCCGCGGCGCTTCGGCAGGAGATGCACCTCGACGCCGCGCCGCCGCAGCTGCTCTGCCCGCGGACCGTCCGGATCCTCGGCGATGGCGATCACGGTCACGTGATGGCCCGCAGCGCGCTGGAGCGCCGTCAGATCGACGACCACCCGCCCGGCGTCGCCGGCCTTCAAGCTGCTCACCACGTGCGCGATCCCGAGCTTCCATGGAAGCCCCACCCGGCCCTGGTCGCGACCTCCCGCGCCGTAAATGTCACGAACATCCATGTCTCCCCCTCGAACGAAACGAATGGAACGGTGTCGACGCGCGCTGCTCGTCCAGCGTGCCTGCGTTGTCTGGCTCCTCGAGGCGGGATCTGGCTTCCCCGATCGGCGGAGCGGCGCTCCGCTCCCTGGCCGACGCAGCGAAGCGACGAGGGACGAGCGTCCTGGGCTTGAAAAGCGTAAGCGCTGCAGCACGTCGAGCGCGATGCGCGGCGGACGGTAGCAAGATTGATTGGTGTGGAATATAGGCCGGACCCGGAATGTGGCAATAAAAAACTGTGATGAATGGTAAGACGGCAGTGCGCGAGGATGGCTGTCCAGGCCGGGCCGCGCGCCGTGCGCTCGCTCCGGCTGGACGGGATCCGTCCGTGACTTCCAGCCTTGGCGCGCATGTCGGGTCTCTTCCGCGGCCGCATACGGCTTTGCCCCGCGGAACCGGCGCCTCAGCGACGGAGAGGCATTGAAGAAGGTGTGGGGCGCTCGTCGACGACGGGCGGGTCCACGCGTCATCGCTCCCGTCGCGGTCAGTCGGACGCCGGCGATCGACCTGCGTCCAGGCAAGTGAGATTGGTGACGTGGGGGATGTCGCATGACGCGTCAGCGACAGAAGAGGAACCTGCAGTTCCCGGATGCGCACTGGTTGTCCTTCGTGCACGCCGCTCCCCGGCCGCGCTTGTCCACGCACTCGCCCTCGTTGGTGCCCCACCCGCAGAACTGGCCCGCCGCGCAGTGTGCGTCGGAGCGGCAGAGGCACGTCTGGGTGAGATCGCCGCAGCGGTTGCTGGGGCACTCCTCGTTCACACGGCACCCCTGGCCGATGGTCTTCGAGCCAGGCGTGTAACAGAAGCCCGCGCCGGCGAGCAGCCCGCCGCAGCGGCCGGAGGCGCACTCGCTGTCGCGCGTACACAATTGATGCTCGGCCTTCTTCGGCTCGCAGGCGTTGTCGCCGCCGACGCCGGGCGTCTTGAGCGCGCAGCGGAGGCCGCTGCCGCAGTCGGCGTCGTCGTTGCAGACGCAGCGCCCCGGGATCGCGTTGCAGGCGACGGCGGTGCACTGGCCGCTCTCGCACTCTTCATCGAACCGGCAGCTCCCGCCGAGCACCTGGAATCCGGGGCAGTAGGCCGCGCCGCACTTCGTGGGATAGGCAGACTCCCGCTCCTCGGCCGTCGCAAAAGGCGCGATGCCGCTCTCGTCGAGATCGGCGGCGGGATCGGCCATCCCCGCCCGCGGCCCCTGGGCGCGCTCCCACATGCGAAGGAAGGACTCTGTCGAGGATCTCAGGCCGGTCGTGTCCACGCCCAGCCGATCCAGATCGGCCAGGAGGTCGGGCAGCATCCCCTCGTGGGCCAGGCCCTTCTCGTCGAACTCCGTCCCCAGGGGGCCGGGCCCCTGCGCGCGCTGCTCCCAGGCCTGGCAATCGGCCTCTGCCTGGAAGGCCGCCGAGCAGGCGCCGTCCTCGCCGAAGCGCGGCCGGGTCTGCTGGATGAAGCCGTTGAGATCTGCCCCGAAGGCCATCGGGACCTTCAGGCCGAGCCGCCCGTACTCGTAAGCCTGCGCGAAGGAGCGCGACGAGCCCTGACAGCTGTTCTCGACGGAGCTGCGGCTGTATTGCCGGGTCTCGTCGTGCGCCGTGCGCAGGCCGAAGATGCCGCCGGTCTGCCGGAGCATCCGGATCACCCGCGCCGGCGTGGACTTCTCTTTGTCCGCCACCGCCGGGGCCATGATCTCCCGGAAGTGACCGTGGGAGATGTAGATCGGATAATAGTCGCGCGCCCGCGCCAGCTCGAACACCCGATCCACGCCGCGCTCCGAGAGGTGCGCGACGTCGAGCAGCATCCCCCGGTCCATCATCTCGCCGACGAGCGCTTCGCCGAGGGGCGTCAGCCCGCGCACGTTGCGGCAGCTCGCGTCGACATCCATGCCCAGCGTGATCCCCGCGAGGGTGGCGCCGCAGTCGGTGTCGATGGAGCAGCTCTCGGTGTACTGCGCGAGCTGGAAGATCGGGTTGTGCAGCGCCGCCCCGCCAAAGGCGTTGTCGACCTGGTGCACCGGCTGGAGCGTCCGGACCCCGAGGGCATGGTATTTGGCGAGCTGCGCGCGCATCTTCGCCGCGTCGACGTCTCGGCCGAACAGGTGGCTGGCCTCGATGGACAGCACCACCGCCAGCTTGCCCGCGCCGATGATCTGCCGGGCGTGCGCCGGTGAGAGCGCGACCTCCATCCAGCCGGCGTTGCGAGCGGCCAGCGCGTGGGTCATCTGGATCTGGAGATCGACATCCACCATCTCGTCGCACGCCCGCTGCCGGTTCTGCTCCGGCAGGATCGAGCAGAGCCAGTCGTAGCTCACCGCCGACATGACGATGAGGCTCAGCCCGCGATCGTGGGCCGCGCGCAGCCAGCTCACGTGACCCTGCTGGTGAGCGATGGTGTCCCAGCGCGGCCACCCCTCGGAGGAGCGCTTTCGCTCGAGGTGGAGCCCTGTGTCGCCGCTCGTCCCCTCCGTCTGGCCGATCACCTCCGAGCCGATGACGCCGCCTCCCAGGCCGAGCAGCGCCGACAGCGCGCCGTTGCTGGCGAAATCGAGCATCGTCGACTGGGGGCACCGGTCCAGGAGCGCGCTGAGATCTTGTCGAACGCGCGCGTGATCGCTCCCTGGACCGCCGCCGTCGCAATCGTCCAGCGCGCCGGCGCCGTCGTGCTTGCCGTGGAGCCATCCGCCCCCGAACGCCTCCTCCGACATCATGTGGAAGTGCAGGTCCGCGAACCCGCTCACCGGCGCTCCGCCGGGCGCCGCCGGGGAGGGGACCGGGAGCGCCGTGCCGTCTGCCGCCGCGGCGCCGGCGGAGAGGCCGAGCGAAGCAGAGAGCGCGAGATCGTCTGTCGTGCCCTGGTCACCGGGGAGCGACGGCGTTCCCGGGTCGCACGCGGACGTCGCGAGCGCGAGGGCGGCCAGGGCCGCGGTCGCGAAGGGGCGCGGCCAGCGCCGGCGGCGCGCTCGGGGCGCCGGGCCGGGTCGAGTCGATAGGGCACGCGTCAGGCGATCGTCGGGGCAGGTCATGGGTGTCGCGGTCCGGGGGTTCGGTCGTGGGGGATTCAGGCACCGAGGACGCCTGGTTCCTGGGGTCGTCCCCACCGCATTTTCAAGCGGTGAACCGGGCCCGCGCGGCGCGTGGCGGGTTTTGTCAGCGCCTGGCGCGGTTTGTCGCCTTCGCCGGAGGCCCGGAGGCAGCTAATCCACGCAACGATGGGAGACCGCGAGCCGCTCCGCGAGCGGGCACGGCGGCCGACCGCGTCACGTCCGCTCATCTCGGCCGATCAGGCCGTCGGGGTTGATTCAATGACAGCTCTCAGGTCCATGCTGATACGTCAGCTCATCCAATCACGAGACGCCCTCGCGGATCCCAGGCGCGCAGGGCGCCTCCCGCTCCTCCTTTGCCTGGGCATCATCGCATCGGCCTGCGCGGGCGGCGCCGACGAGCCGAGCGAGCCGAACGAGCCCATCGGAAGCGTGCAGCAAGCGCTCTGCTCCGCGGACGACGTGGGCTGCCAGAGCGGCGCACCGAGCTGGCCGAGGTGGTCTCAGCAGCCCGATCGGCCGGACGCCGTCTTCGAGGAGTTCGAGACCGGCTCGGGCGCCGCGAGCGCGTCGAGCAGCGCCAGCAGCGCGTCGAGCAGCGCCAGCAGCGCGTCGAGCAGCGCCAGCAGCGCGAGCGGGGCCGGCGGAGGCTCAGGCTTCGAGTTCAAGCCCAAGGCGTGCAACCCGAACCTGCTCGGCAAGATGCCGGAGAACCCGAACCCGAAGGGCGCCGATCTCCAGAACATCACCACGAACTTCCATGTCCTGCAGTCGATGCAGCTCCTCTCGTCGATCGTCAACAAGACGGCCAAGGCCATCAACGCCCCCGAAACGGAGACCGTCGAGGACGCCGGCAAAGGCAGGTGCATCTGCACCCAGCGCGTGGACGCCGGGTGCACGGACGTCATCCAGAAGGGCCAGACGACCTACGAGGAGTGCTCCGACTTCTGCGATCCGGCAACGACGCCGACGAACACCTGCAGCATCGGCGTGCTCGTCTGGCTCTCCAACGACGTCCAGCAGACCCAGGAGGGCAAGGCGAAATGGGCCCGCAGCGTGGTCAAGTGGCTCGACAAGATGGCCGGCGAGATCGCCGACGGGCGCTTCGCCGATTTCCTGGAGCAGGCCGGCGGCGAGCTCGAGAACGCGACGGAGCTGCTCGCGAAGATCCAGTGTTATATCGACCTCTACACCGAGGGCTACCACCTCGGCAGCTACTCCGAGCAGCGGCCCGATCTGCACATGTGCATCCCCTGGGCCGGCCATGGCGCGTACGCCACGATGGTCGAGAGCGGCGACGGCAACTGGGGCATCGGCGGCCGCTACACGTCGCACAACCTGAGCGAGGAGCGGCGCGCCCAGATGCGCACCGGCGGCTTCGCCGTGACGGCGTTCGGTAAGACGCTGAGCATCCAGCCGGGGATGGAGTTCAACATGCAGCTCGACGGGTACAAGTGGTTCAACCGCGAGGCCCCGCTCGGCATCGAGGCCTTCGGCCACTCGGGCGGCGGCGGCCTCAGCCTCGCCGCGGCGAAGCGAAAAGGGCTCTTCTACCTCGCGGACGGGGATCAGGTCGAATCGCTCGACACCGACGGCGACGGCCGGGTGGCTCCGCAGGAGTTCCTCATCGGGACCTACATGCCGTTCTCCTACGCGGCGGACTACACGCCGAGCGGCGCTCCGAGCCCGGCCACCTGGCCCAGGGGCGCGGCGGAGCCGGTCGAGCCCTGGGAGGGGCGCTCCGCCGCCGTCATGGCCGCTGCGCTCAACCTCGATTTCCGGATGAAGCCGATCGAGAAGGAGCTGACGAAGATCCCGCTCCCCCCGGTCCCCGGCGCGTTCCTCATCCCGTACTTCCGGCTCGGCGCCGGGGTCAAGTGGTACGACGAGGCCTATTTCATGCGCAAGCGCCTGCAGGAGGCGCTCAACAAACACACGAACCACAAGATCGAGAACGTCGATTTCGATCGCGACATGCACGCGTTCCAGGCGCCGGACGTGACGGGCGAGGCGGGGACGGAGGTCTCGGTCAAGCCGGAGATCGGCGCGAAGCTCTTCCTCGGCGTGCCGCTCGGCAAGCGGCTGAAGGTCGGCGTGGAGGCGAGCATCGGCTTCTCCGTGGATCTCAAGCCGAGCGGCTCCGGCGGCGTGGTCGATCTCAACACCTCGCTCGAGCGGGCGCTCGTGAACAGCAACCCTGACGAGGACCTCGAGTGCAAGCCCGTCTTCAACCACAAAGATCAGACGTACTGCTCGAACCGGCTCGTCGAGGAGTCCGAGCTGAACCTCGGCTGCTCCCCGCTCGACACCAACAACTCCTGCTGCCTCACCTTCATCACCGGCGGCCGCGCCTGCATCGACGACTGGACGGGGATCACCGAGGAGTGGTGCGACTCGGGCAAGCTCTCGTACGAGCTGTTCGCCACCTTCATGAAGGAGAAGAAGGCAAAGCTGCTCAAGACCGCCTTCCAGCAAGGCTTCACCGCCAAGTGGAACGCGAACAAGACCTGTGACGAGTGCGACAGCGACGGCACCTGCGTGACCGACGTGCGGAGCGACGATCTCCGCGACATCTCGGGCTGCCAGAAGCACGGCGTCTGCTGCCTCCCCGTGGCGTCGTCGCCCTTCGGTCTGGCCGGGTCGCGCGCCCTCACGAACGGCAGCTACGCGCAGGCCCGCTTCCTCCAGGCCGGCGACCTGGCCTATGACGCGGCCACGCGCATGCTCTACGTCGCGGATCGGACCGCCGTCCGCCGCATCGACGTGACGAGCGGCGCCGTGACCACGATCGCGGGGTCGACCTTTCCGGGCACCGCAGACGGCGTGGGCACCGCCGCGCGGTTCAACACCCTCTCGGGCATCACGCTCCACGACGGCGCCCTCTACCTCGCGGATCGCGGCAGCCGCACGATCCGCAAGCTCACGCTGAGCAGCAACCAGGTCACGACGATCGCCGACCGCACGGTGGTCGGCACGCCGCGTGATGTGGCCGTGGTCGGAAACCACCTGTACGTCACCGACAGCGCGAACCGCACGCTGATCTGGATCGATCTGGCGACGGGCGCGAACATCGCGGTCGCCGGCAAGGCGCCCCTGTCCGGGAACGCCGACGGCGTGGGGACGACCGCGCGCTTCGCCGAGCCGGCCGGCATCGTCGCCGACGGGCGCGGCAATCTCTACATCGCCGACGCGTTCAATCACTCGCTGCGCCGGTACGAGATCGCGACCTCGATGGTCACCACCGTGGCAGGCAACGGCGCCGCGGGCTCCGCGGACGGCGTCGGGACGGCCGCCCAGCTCACCTCGCCGCAGGCGCTCGCGATCGACGGCGCTGGCAGCGTGTTCATCGGCGAAGGCAACAGGCCTGGTCGGATCCGGCGCTTCGACCCGGCGCTCGGCGCCACGGCCACGGTCGCCGGCGCGCCTGGCGCCACATGGCAGGACGGCCTGGTCACGACGGCCGTCTTCGAGCTGCCCGGCGGCCTCGCCGTGCTGCCGTCGGGCGACATCTACGTGAGCGATACGCTGCCGTACACGGTCCGCAAGCTCGGGAGCAACTGCGACGCATCGGTCCCGGGGGCCGTCGTCTATGACGTCACGGAGTCCGAGTGCCCCGGCAACTTCGGCGCGTACCGCTGCGTGACCGAGACCCGGAGCGATGTCGTCGACTGGAGGGGCCCCGGCTGCCACCCGCTCCAGGCCGGCTTCCAGTCCGCGTGCGGCTGCACGTCGAACGCCGATTGCGCGAGCGGCGAGACATGCGACGCCGTGAAGAAGCTGTGCACCGTGGGCGGCGCGCCGGTCGCGTGCCTGTGCAGCGGGGAGCCGAACCCGAGCTGCGCGAGCGAGCCAGGCCGCACGTGCGTCGAGGGCGCGTGCACCCGCCGCTGCAACTACGATGCTTCCACCGCGGACACCGTCTGCGGCTACGGTCAGGTCTGCACGCCCGACGGCGCGTGCGCGCCGCAGGCCGGCGCCCAGTACGCCGAGCAGGTGATCTGGGGCCTCAGGAACCCCGAGGCGCCCGCCCACGCGATCGCCACCTACGGCATGAGCGAGATCGAGCTGATCGCCGCGCTCAACGCTGGCATCCACGTCGGCCTCGAGTTCAAGCTCTTCAAGAAGCCGAGGAAGTTCACGCTCTGGGACTGGCGCCGATCCTGGGATGTCGGCTCGGTCGCCAAGGCCAAGTTCCAGCCAGGGCTCGAGGCGACGTACCAGTGGGACAGCACGTCGCTCGGCGAGGTGACGAACTACCAGGAGAAGGAGGTGACCCGTTATCCGGCCATCACGTCGGAGACCGCCGACTTCCTCTCGTGGTGCAAGGACGAGATGCCGCTCCACGCGGAGGACCCGCTGCCCCCCACCACGGACGACGTGAAGGCCAGTGTGCAGGAGGTCATCGACTTCGGCTTCGCGCTGGGAGAGCAGGTGTCCACGATGGAGAACCTCTGCATCGACGGCCGGCCCATGATGGACTGGCTGCAGGACAAGGACGCGCTCGCCGAGGCGTTCGTGACCGGGACCTGCTCGTACGTCGGGCTGGTGAGCGGCTTGCGTGGCAACCTCAATTTCCCGTGCCAGGAGGCGCACCTGTACCTGCTGATGCACTGGGGCTGCCTCGACACGCAGCGCTCCCCCGTCTCCAACCAGCTGCGGCTCGGCGACTTCAGCGACGCCGTCGTCAACAACCCGACGCCCACGTTCGACCTGACCAAGCTGCTGTACGACACGAGCAACGGGCTCGAGGCGTTCAACCTGGTGCGCCGCAGCGCCCTGGCCGAGACGTGGCTGGCCGAGGTGGAGGCGTGCTTCGACGACCACTCCGAGGACACCGTGCCTTGCACGTGCCTCGACGACGCGGATTGCACGACGGGACCGGGGCAGACGTGCGTGAGCGGGACGTGCCAGGGCCCCGAGGACGACGTCATCCAGTGCTCCGTCGTGAAGAACGCGGGCGTGACCGTCGAGCGCTGCTGCGGCGACGGCGTGAAGCAGGCGTCCGAGCAGTGCGACGACGGCGACACGCAGAGCGGAGACGGCTGCTCGTCGAGCTGCCGCCTGGAGGCGAAGGGCGCGTGCTGCCGGTCCCAGACCTGCACCGATCTCGGCACGGGCGGTATCGGCTCCAGCGCGAGCTGCCGTGAGGCCGGCGGCTACTTCGTGAGCGGCTACAGCTGCGCGGAGATCGACGCCTGCGGGGCCGCGCCGATCGGCTCGTGCACGGAGCCCGACGGCACCTGCCACACGCCGGCCTACGAGGCGCAGTGCGACGCGGTGAGCGGCGTGTTCGTCGAAGGCGGCCGCTGCGAGAACGAGCCGGAGCGGCTGGAGATCCAGCCCGACAGCGCCGGCGACGACGCGACCATCACCAGCCTGGGCTCGGGCGCCGGGACCAACAACGGGAATTCCCCGAACCTGACCGCGGGGCTGTGGACGTCCAGCGACGTCAAATACACGAACCGGAGCCTCTTCCGCTTCAATCTGTCGGACATCCCGGCGGGCTCCACGATCGAGCGGGCGCGCCTCAGCCTCTACGCCGATCCCGACGCGCGCCTCTACGGCCAGGGTACCTCGAACGGCCTCTCCCCGGGGCACGCGACGCTCGGCGGCTCCAACGCCTTCCTGCTCCAGCGCGTCACCTCGGCGTGGCAGGAGAACACCGTGACCTGGGCCAACCAGCCCACGACCACGACGCTCAACGAGGTGCTCCTGCCGCAGAGCACGTCGGACGGTCAGGACTACGAGCGCGTCGACGTGACGGCGCTCGTGCGGGACATGCTGAGCGCGCCCGCGAACAACCATGGCTTCCTGATGCGGCTCCAGGACGAGGTGGTGAAGTGGCGAGAGGTCTCGTTCACGTCGAGCGATCACGCGACCGCCGCGCGGCGCCCCAAGCTCGAGGTGGTGTTCCGGAGGCCCTGAACGCCGGCGCGATGGAGTGGGGCGCAGGACCGCGCCCCGCTCTGCAACTTTGGTCTTGAACGATACTTGAGAAGGATTGAAGGCAATGAGAAGGTCTTTCAGAGTGTTTGCAGGCGTCGCCGGCGGTCTCCTCGCGAGCGCGGCGGGGGTGTCCGCGGCGCTGGCCCAGGTCGCCCCGCTGGACACGAACCATGTGGTGATCATCGACCGGTCCGGCAGCATGTACGGCGACCGCCTCGATCTCGCGAAGAAGGCGGCCAAGATCTACTGGAACACGCTCGTATCGAGCAACGTGCCAGCGTCGCAGTCGTTCACGGAGCTGCTCGGCGTGGCGAGCTACTCCGACACCTCGTCGGTCACGTATCCCATGACGGCGCTGCCGGCGTCCGGCCTGGACGCGGCGGTCGACGCGCTCGTCGCCGACGGGTCGACCTCGATCGGCGCCGGCCTCCAGGAGGCGCTCGACATGCTGGTCTCCGAGAGCCCGGCCAAGAGCGCGCGCGAGTGCGTCATCCTGCTGTCCGACGGTCAGCACAACACGCCGCCGGCCCCGAGCGACTTCTATGCGGACTATTTCAGCCGCGTGGACGAGGTCCACTCGATCGCGCTCGGGTCGGGGGCGGACGAGGCGATGATGAGCGACATCGCGGCGAACTACGGGTTCTCGCCTGGGCTCTACCTGCGCGCCGACAGCGACACCGCGGTCGATCAGCTCGAGCTGATCGGCGCGTTCAACCGCATGGCGAACGACTGCCGCGACGGCGGCATGATCGATCAGGGGCTGACGCAGATCCCGCCTCCGTCGCCGCAGTCGCCGCAGTCGTTCGCGTGCGCGGACACGCTTGTCTCGGCGGCGCAGATCGTGGATTTCACGATGATCTTCGTCGGGGCGGCCGCGCCGGAGGTCTACTTGCTTCCCCCGTGGGACCAGACGTCCCGGATCACCGAGGCGAACTTCGCCGCGTCTGGCTCCGACCTGACCTTCTTCTCGGCGGAGAACTTCAAGCGCTTCTCCCTGAACCTGACGCAGGCGTACGAGGAGGGGTTCTGGCAGTTCTGCGCCGTCAACACCTCGGATCAGCCCATCTACGTCTACTCCGCGGTATCGACCCTGGCCGACTCGATCTCGCTCCGGGTCACGCCGAGCACGCTGAACGTCGGGGCGGCGCCGCTCATCGTGGAGGCCGAGGTGAGCCACCTGGGCAGCCCGGTGCTGGGCGCCGCGGTCAGCGCGGAGATGACCGGCCCGAGCGGCGCGGTCACGCCCCTGTCGTTCCATGACGACGGCGCCGCCGCGCACGGCGACACGACGGCCAACGACGGCGTCTACTCGCTCAAGATCGGCCAGTTCGCCGAGACGGGGAGCCACGACATCACGGTGTTCGCGGACCACGCCGGCAGCGCCACCGTCCCGATGTTCACGCGGCAGCACACGTTCGGGTTCTACAAGAACCCCGCGCCCCCCTGCCAGAGCCTCGGGCCGATGAGCACGTCGATCGTCGCGTCGGTCGACGGGACGTCCTGCTTCCAGATCGATCGGACGAGCCTCCCGACGGGCTGGACGCCGGCGACCCTGACGCTGCAGATGAGCCCGACGGACGGCGTCCCGCTGAACGGCGTCAGCGTGTCGGTCAACGGCGGGGCGCCCCAGAGCGCCCCGGCGAACAGCTGGTCCACGACGACCGCGATCCCGTTCCCGGGCACCGCGAACGACGTTGTCTATCAGGTGAGCACGACGAGCAACAGGCAGCTTCGGATTCAATGGTATCCGTGATGCTGCCGGGCGGTCTCGGCGCGATGTGCGGCTGAGTCGGCATGGATCGCGCGCGCGTGGCGTACCTGTCCGTCGGGACCGCCGGTGAGCTCGGCTCACCGGCGGCGCAGCGCGCGGGACACCGAGCGCGTGCTCGCGTAGCCGAGCCCGGCGGCGAGCGTGCGCCTCGTGGGGCTGGACGAGGCCAGGTAGCGGTTCGCCAGCTCGGTTCGCGCTTCCATCAAGAGGGCGCGGTGCGACGTGCCCTGCTCTCGCAGCAGCCGCTGGAGCGTCCGCGAGCTCACGCCGAGGTGCTCGGCGACACGATCGATGTTCGGGTTGCCCTGGGCGATGCAGCTCTGGAGGGCGTGCCGGACATCCTCGACGAAGCTCGACGGGACGCGGGCGGCGGCCGCCGGCGCCCCGCTGGGCTTGCCGAGCGCCTGGAGGCGCGCCGCCGCGCAGTCCTCGAGGATCTCACAGAGGCGCGGCTCGGCGGAATGGAAGGGCAGCTCCAGGAGATCGCGATCGAAGACCAGCTCGTCATAGGGGGCATCGAACTCGACCTGCGCGTCGAATATGCGCTCGTACTCGCCTGCGACGCGCTCGCGGCGGTGCCGGAAGCGCACCGCCAGCGGGCGGATGTGCTCGCCCGAGAACGCCCGCGTCCGGAGCACCATCAAGCTGACGATGAGATCCGCGACGGCGGGCACGCCGTCCGGCGAGAGGTGGCGGAAATGCGCGCGGCGACCGGTCACCTCGAGGCTCAGGGCGCCCCCATTGGCGACCAGCGGAGCGAAGCGGATGACGCGTTCCAGGGCTGTTCCAAAGCTGCTGCTGCTCCGTGTCAGGTAGTCCAGGAGGTCGAGCGAGCCGACCTCGAGCTGCTCCGCGGCGTGCAGTCCGAGCAGAGAATTGCCGCTCAATTGCTCGGCGGAGGACCAGATCTTTCGCGCCGCGCTCAGGGAGATCGGCAACCCGCGCTGGCGGAGCGCTCCCGGCGGGAGCGTGGCGTCGCGCAGGACCGCGTCGATCGGAAGCCCGAGCTTGGGCGCTGCGGAGAGAAGGAGCAGGACGAAATCAGAGAACGCGGACTGAGCTGGCGCAGGGACCACGGTTCCTCACAAGCCAAATGTGTCGGAGCGTAGTGGCCGAAGCCGCCCAGGGCAACCCGGATCCTGGCGCCGGGCGCCTGTCCGTCCGGTATCCTGCGCGGCGCGCGTGGCGCGCCCGGGGATGCGAGGCGAAGAGGGGGCTCAGGCCACGAGGCCTGGCAGCGGCCCGGTGCACACGCCGGGAATGCCGAAGGTGGTCACGTCGTCGAGGCCCATGGCGTTGCATACCGACACGAGCAGGTTGTTGTGCGGCAGGTCGGCGTACTTCATGTAACGGCCCGTCTTGAAGTAGCCGCCCGCGCCGCCCGCGAGCACCCAGGGGATATCCTTGTACGTGTGCGTGTTGCCGACGCCGAGCTCGTTGCCCCAGAGCAGCAGGGTATTGTCCAGCACCGAGCTGCCGTCCACCTCCTTCGCGAGCGCCAGCTGATCCAGCACGTATTTCACCTGCTCGCTGTGCCAGACGTTGATCTTCACGAGCTTCTCGTTCGCGACCGCGTCGTCGTCGCCCGCGTGGGAGAGCTCGTGGTGCTCCTCGTTCACGCCGATCCAGGGATAGTACTGCCAGCTATCGGCGTTGGCCCACATGAACGTGGAGACGCGGGTCATGCCGCAGATGTGCGCGAGCAGCATCAGGTCGGTCTGCAGCCGGCCGACCTTCGGATAGTTCTCCATCGCTCGCGTGTCGAACTTCTCCGGCATCATGAGCGGCGTGCACGAGACCGCCGAGCTCTGCAGCCGCTGCTCGATGTTGCGGATGCCGCCGAGGTGCGCCTCGAGCCGCGCCTTGTCCTCGGAGCTGACGCGCGCCTTCAGGCGGCCGATATCGTCCTTGAGGAAGTCCAGCACGCTCTGGCGCTCGGCGATCAGCCGCTGCAGCTCCGTCTCGGAGAGATCCGCGTTGGCGAAGATGCGCGAGTACATCTGGAATGGATCGTCGACGGCCGTGTTCGGCTGGTTCGGACCGCGGTACGAGATCACGCGGAGCGGCTCCTGCCCCTCGATGCGCACGCCGAACTCGAGCGACGGAAACTGGCTATTGCCGCCGATGCGACTCGCGATGTGCTGGTCGACGGAGATGCGATCCGCCCAGCCGGCGGGGCCGCCAGCGCCCGTGAAGCTGCCGGCGAGCAGCGAGCCGCCCGTGAGCATGGCGCCGGGGCCCTTCATGTGCGGGCCGCCGGGCTTGTTCTCGCTCGGGACGCCGAGCTCGTCCTCGACCGTCGAGTTCATGTGCACGCCCTTGAGCACGAGCATCCTCTGCTTGTGCTCCTCGAGCGGCGCCAGGATCGGGCCGAGCGAGAGCGGCGCCTCGTGCGCGTCCCCTGCCGGGAAGAACGCCGACGGCACGGTGCCGTTCGCCGAGAAGATGCCGATGAAGCGCCTGGCGCCCGGCTGCTTCGCGTCCTGACCGAACACCGTGGCGCTCCGCCAGACGGGGCTCGTGAGCGCGACGGTCAGGGCGCCGAGCCCGCCCAGCAGCTTGCGGCGGCTGATCTGGGTGCGGAGGTCGATAGGGCCTCTTCGGTTCATGGCATCTCCTTCGTGTGTGCGTCGATCGGACGGCGGAAGAGGAAGGCGTCCGTCTCCACGACGGCGCGGGGGAGCGCGTTCAGATCCTGGCCTGTGGCCTTGAAGGTCTCGAGCAAGCTCTCCATCGAGCAACCATCCATGTCCTGCTCGAAGCGGGCGATCGCGAAGCGGAACCACTGGCGCGCCACGCACTCCTCCACCTCGGCGCTGCCCGCGAGCCTCTCGCCGAGCTCCGCCACGCCCTCGAACTCGCCGTCCATGTCGCGGGTGGCGATGACCTTGCCGCTCGCGTCGACCGGCTCGCCGCCGTCGAGCTCGCGGTAGCGGCCGATCGCGTCGTAGTGCTCGAAGCCGAAGCCGATCGGATCGAGCAGCTGGTGGCAGCCGACGCAGCTCGGGTCCACCTCGTGCTGCGACAGCCGCTCTCGGGTCGAGCTGCTCGGGTCGACCTCGGGCGGCTTGGGGATGTTGGCCGGCGGGGCGGGCAGCTGCTGGCAGAGCAGCGCTTCGCGCACGAACTTCCCTCGGTAGATCGGCGAGCTCTCTGCGGGCTTCGCCTGGACGGCGAGCAGCGCCGGGAGCGTCAGGATGCCCGAGGTGGCGCCGTCCGTGCGGTTGAGCGCCTGGAAGGAGTCGTCGCCGGTGACGCCGTAGTACCCGCCGAGATCCTTGTTGTAGAAGACCGTCGTCGAGGTGAGGAGCGCGCTCAGCTTGCCTCCCTCGTCGTCGAGCACGTGGTCGAAGAAGGCGTCGGCCTGCCCGCGCAGCGACTCGCGGAACGACCGCGATTGCCACTCGGGGAAGGCGTCCGCGTCCTTCACCACGCTGTTCAGGCCGTTCAGGTGCGTCCAGCTGCCGAGGAAGCGATGGACCAGCTTCTCTCCGCGCTCGTCCTCGAGCATCCAGTCGAGCTGCGCCGCGATACCCTCCTTCGTGGTCAGGCTACCGTCTTCGATGGCCTCGTTCAGCCTGGCGTCCGGCAGGGTGCCCCACAGCATGTAAGACAGGCGAGCGGCCACCTCGTGCGGAGAGAGCTTCACGGCGCGATCGCTCACCTTCTCCGAGGTGCCGATCTCGACGCGGTACAGGAAGCGCGGCGACTGCAGCATGCCGCGGAGCAGGAGCTCGACCCCGTGCTCGTAGCTCGTCTCCGCGCCGGCGTCGAAGAGCTGCAGGTGTCGCTCGATGTCCGCGGCGTCCGTGATCGGGGCGCGGTAGGCGCGGGCGCCGAAGCCCACGACCAGCTGGCGCGCGCACTCGCGCGGATCGGCCCCGGCCTCGCAAGGCGCGATCGTATCGAGCGCCGCCGGATTGCCGGCGACCGCCGCGGCGATGACGTCCGCCGCGGCCTGGAAATGCTCGAGCTCGACCTGCGTCACGTCCGGCTGCAAGAGGCCGAACGCCGACGCCTCGATCGCGGGGCCGAGCGCCGCATCGAGGCCGGGCACGTCGCCGGCGAGGTCGCGCACGGTGTTCAGGTACTGCTCCCGCGAGAGCAGCCGCATCGGCGAAGGCCCAGGATCGATGGTGCTCGCGTCGCACCTCAATGGCTCGCCGGGGCCCGCCGACCCCGAGCCCGAGCCTCCGCTGCTCGAGCTGCCGCTCGTGCCGTTCGTGCCCTCCGCCGGCGATTTGCCGTCTTCGCTGCCCAGGTTGCCGATGCACGCCGACAGCGCGAGCGCCGCGGCGAGCAGGCCCACGCTTCCGTGGGACTTGAATTGTTCAATCGATGATGTAGTCATTCAGGGCTCCGCTCGAGGCTGCTGGCTACTCGGGCTCGGTGGGAGACCCGCTCGGGCGCGATCACCTTTTTCGTCGTCGAAGCGTGGAGACGTTTCGATGGGTACGAAGAGGTGGGTTTACGGTCGCCGAGCTCCGACCCGATGGCGGGAGCGCCGCCGGCTCACGATCCTTCGATGCTGCAGCACACAGCGCAATCGTAGGCTTCGAGCAACTCGCGCCCGGCGCACGGGACGTCGCCGCACGCGGTCCCCTTCAAGGCGCCGCAGCTCGGGAGGCATTCCCCTTCGACCTCGATCGAGTGTGGCGGATCGCAGGGCGTGTCGTTGCCCGGAGGCTCGTCGCCGTCCGGCGTGAAGTACAGCCGATCCAGCTGGACGCCCTCGACGGCGTTCGCGAGGACGAGCTCGTGCGCTCCGGCCGAGAGGGGGAAGCGGAGCGGCTCGCCATAACGCGTGTTGTCGTGGAGATCGTCCCAGAACCAGATGTCGCCGACGCTGATGCGCCAGAGGTACCAGGGGCCGCTGTCCACCTGGAACCAGAAGCGGTTGTTGAGGGCGCCCGGAGCGTGGATCCGCCCCCAGATCACGTAGTCTGCCGCGCTCGGCGCCTCGAAGCGGTAGCGCGCCCGCTCGAGCCCCGGCGCCTCGTCCGAGGGCATTCCGGCAGGGGGCGCGATGAAGCGGCCCTCGGAAGCGCGGCTGTCTTCACCGACGGTGAAGCCGTCGCTCAGCTCTCCGAGCTCCGCCTCGATATACGAAGATCCGGACACGACAGGCGCCCAGGCGCCGACCGAGGTGATCTCCGCATCACACCCGGAGGCCGCAAGGCAGCCGAACGCCATGATGCGAGCGGCCGACCGGCGCTTCACGGCTGATCCAGCAACCGCCTGAGCTTCGCGCTGTGGGGGCTCTTGGGATACTGCTTGACGAAGGCCTGAGCGCGCCGCTTCGCCTCCTGCGCGTTGCCGCGCGCGGCCAGCACGTCGATGGCGAGCACCTCGCGCTCCTGCCGGAGCACGCCGTTCGGGAACTGCGCGCGCAGGCGCTCGAGGAGCGCCGTGGCTCCGGCCACGTCTCCGGAGCGCAGCTTGGCGCGCGCTTCCGTGAGCAGCGCGCTCTCCGCGCGCAGAAGATCGGTCTCCGTCGGCTTCGGTCCGCTCGGCTTTCGGGTCGGCTCTCCGGCGGTGGGCACATCGAGAGGCGGCTCGGGTAGTGCCTTTATCTCCGCCGTCGACGGCACCGGCGCTTGCGGCACCTCCGCGGGCGCGCTCTCCGGGGCCGTCGCGCTGGGGGGCGCAGGCGGCTCGTCCGGGGAGGAGAGGGCCCAGTACCCTCCGCCGAGCACCAGGCCGCCGCCCACGAGCACCGCCGCTGCCTTGACCGAGAGCGCCGACGGCAACAGCGAACCGACACCGGCCTTCGTGGCAGCGGCGGCGCTCGCGCCGGCCGTGGCGCCGACGGCCGTCCCCGCCGCCAGCTGGCCCGCGATGCCGCGCCATGCGCGCTCCTTCGCGCCCTCGGGCGGACCCACGTGGCGCACGCTCCCCAGGAGCTCCCGCTCGAGCGGGTCCGCCCCGCTCTTGACGCTCAGCAGCCGCTCAGGATCCCCCATCACACGGCCTCCTTTCGGCTCGTGTCCTGTGCCAGCGCGAGGCGCTTGACCTCGCGTGAGAACGTCTCGCGCGCCAGGCGGAGGCGCGAGCGCACGGTGCCCTCGGAAATGCCCAGCAGGTCCGCGATCTCCTGGCCCGACTTCTCCTCGAGCTCGAACAGGACGAACACGAGGCGCTGCGGCTCCGGCAGCTTGTTCAAGATGGCCTCCGCCGCTTGCGCGCGCTGCCGCGACTCCGCGCTCAGCGCGAGCTCCTCGGACGCGCCGCCGTAGAGGTCCATCTCCGCGGCGTCCGTCGTGACCTCGCGCCGGAACCGCGCGGAGCGCCGGTAGTCGCTCGCGACACGCTGGCAGATGCCGAAGAGCCATGTCGTGAGGAGCGAGCGACCCTCGAACTCGGGGAGCTTGAAATGCGCGGTCAAGAACACCTTCTGCGCCAGGTCGAGCACGTCCGCCTCGCGCACCCCGAGGCGCCTGAGCGAGCACCAGACGAAGTTGAAGTGCGCGTCGTAGAGGGCTCGAAACTCGGGGTCCGGTGTGCTCATGCCGTGACGTCCCGGTGACCTGTCAGCGAACGAGACGAGCAGACGCCGCCAGATCGAGCGCGGAATTGTTCAGGGACGATACCACTCGGTCCCCTAGTGGGGACGCCGGTCCGGGACGATCACAAATAAATGCGCGTGCTCCGCGCGGCGGCTACCCTCGCGTCGTCCCGATGCGGAGGCGTCGCGCTTTTCCGGTGGTTCTTGGTGCGATGCTGGCGGCTTCGGGGACCGCCGCGGCGCAGACCGAGCCGTTCCTGAGCGTGACGCGCGGCGCTGGCGCCGAGAGCTGCCCGGACGCGGCGCGCCTCATCGAGCGCGTCGAGCAGCTGCGCGGCCGGCCGGAGACGGGTGCGAGCGACTCCTACGTCGTCGAGTTCACCCGGGGGGCCGACGGCTTCCGCGCGTCCATCCGCAGCGGGAGCGGCGCGCGCGAGCTGCGCGATCGCAGCCGCAGCTGCGCCGGGCTCGAGCAGGCGGCGGCGGTGACGCTCGCGCTGCTGCTCGACTCCGACGGCGACGGGGAGGCGCCGTCCCCGCAGGAGCCCGGGGCCACGGCGCGCGACGCGCCGCCGCCCGCGCCTCCAGCGCCGGCGCCTTCGCCCAGCGCCTCGGCGGAGCGGCCGCCGGTCGCGCGGCCCGCGCCGGCGGCCGCAGGCGGCGGCGAGCGCGAGGCGCCGGCGTCCGGACGTGGCGCCACGCGGCTCACGCTGGCGGCGGGCGCTGCCGGCCTGTTCGGGGTGGTGCGCCCTTTCGCGCCCGCGCTCTCCGCGGAGCTCGGCATCGGCGGTGCGCGATTTCGAGCGGCGATCGGCGCGCTCTGGCTCGTCCCGCAGACGCTGGAGCTCGGGCCGGGCGAGCTCCGCGAGACGATGCTCGGCGGCGCCGTGCGCGCCTGCTTCGCGGCCGCGGGCGTTGGAGGCCTGCGCTTCGACGTGTGCTCCGGCGTTCATGCTGGACGGCTGAAGGCGGCGGCGAGCGGCTTCACGCGGAACGACGCCGTCGAGAAGACGTGGCTGGCGGTGCCGATCGAGCTGTCGCTGGCGAGCCTTTCAGGTCCGCTCGGCTTCGAGGTCGGCGCCGCCGCGCTGGTGCCGCTCCGGCGCAACGATTTCTCGGTGGATGGCGTCGGGGTCGCGTACAGGTCGCCGCCGGTCGGCGCGCTTGTGTCGCTCCGCGGCGTCGGCAGCTGGGTGCCGTAGGCGTCTATCTCGAGCGGCGAGCGCGTCGGTGCGCTTCTCCCGGCAATGCTAGCCTATGCGGGTGACATACCGCACTCGTATCGAGGAAGGCCCGCGCTGCCGCTTTCATGCTCTCGCCCCCTCGACGGAGGAGTGCGCGCGCTGCGGCGCTCCTGTCTGCCACGTGTGCGTCTCCTTCTCCGCTTCCCACGGGGTCGCCTGCGCTGGCTGCGAGCGCGCCATCCGGCGCGGTCGCGCGCTCAGGAGCGCGGGCGTCACGGCGGCCTTGCTCGCGGCGCTGAGCGGCGTCGCGGCGGCGTACATCCACGCTGCTGCGGCCGTGCGGATACCGCCGGAGGGCCTCGCCGCGACCGCGCGCGCGCTGGAGGCGAACCCCTGTGAGGGGGACCTGATGCTCACGCTGGCCGAGCTCCTCCGTCGCGCCAATCGCGATCGCGAGGTGATCGAGCGCGGCGAGGCGTTCCTCGCGGCGTGCGGCCACGAGCCCAGGGTGCTCTGGAAGATCCGCGCCGCCCACAACCGCCGCGGAGAGTACTCCGGGGCGGAGCGCGCAGCGACGCGGCTGATCGAGCAGAACCCGGCCGACGGGGACGCCTCTTGCGGGCGCGCCGCGTCGCGGGAGCGCCAGGGGAAGCTCGAGGAGGCGGCCGCCGACTACGAGCAATGCATCGCGCTCCGCCCGTACCAGCGGGGGGCGCCCGTCCACCTGGCGCGCGTCTATCACGATCTCCGCCGCCCGTGCGACGGCATCGCGCCGCTCGCCCAGCTCCTCCATTCCCATGCCGATGAAGGGACGCGGCTCGTGGGGTGGTCTGGCTTCACCGTGATGGAGATGGCGAGCCAGCTCGCCACCTCGGCCGACTGCCAGCCTCTCGCCGTCACCGGACAGGCGCTCTTGCCGCGCGGGGAGGACCGCCTGGCTCGAGGCGAAGCAGCGATCGACGGCAAGGAAAAGGGCGTCTTCGTCGTCGATGCGATGGTGAGCCACGTGCTTGTACAGAGGGCGTTCGCGGACCGGATCGGCCTCTCCGCCGGGCCGCGTGTGCTGCGGGTGTGGACGCCGAGCGGCCTTCAGGAGGCGAAGCTCGCCGTCGCCGGCCGGCTGGAGGTGGAAGGCGCCTCGGCCCCGAGCGTGAAGCTCGCGATCGTGGAGGACCTCCCCGGCGTGGCGGGCGTGCTGGGGCAGTCGTTCCTGCTCCGGTTCCGCGAGCGGTCGACCGAGAAGGGAACCACGCTCTCGCCGCCGCCGCCCGGCGCGGCGCCGTGGACCGAGGAGACGGCGATCGCTGCGGCGGCGGGCGACGAGGACGAGGCGGCAGCGGCGGATGACGGCGGGGCGGCGGCAGCGGACCACGACGCGGCGGCGAAGGCAGGCGACGAGGCGGTGGCGGAGGCCCATGAGGGGCTCGCGCCGGCTCGATGAGCGGCTCCGTGTCGCGGAGCAGCGGGCGAGCCCGATGGCGAGATCGAGGTGGATTACCCCGCAGGCCTACCGCGCTTCGCGAAGTGCGCATGGCGCTGGCGGAACATCTCCTGCCATCGTGCGTACTCCGTCGGTCGCTCGCGGAGCCGCTCCTTCCAGGTTGCATCGACAGCTGACCGCCTCTCGGCGGAGCTCAGCCCGTATCGCCGGAAGATCTCCTCGGCCGCGTCAGGGAACAGGGACAGCTCGGCGCAGAGCGCGGCGTACTGGGCGAGCGGCAGGATGATGTCGATCGGCTCGGCGAGGGGCGCTGGCCCGCTCGTGCCAGCTTTGCTCGACGGCGAGGGAGATGGCGGCGGCGTGGAGCTCTGGGAGGTGGCTCCGGTCACCGCCGCCTGCGCGCTCGCGGTTTGTCTCAACAGCTCACGGGGGATCTCGAGGCTCAGGGACGTCTCTCCGAGCTGAGCCGGAGCCTGCGGAGCCCGCTTCGATGAGGCCGGCGCTCCGGCAGGCCTCGCCGGAGCCGCTTCGGCAAAGGGAATCGCCGGGCCTCGCGGCAGCGCCTGCACCGGTGATGTCACCGCGGCCTCCCGATGTGCCCGTGGCCGCTGCGGCTGGGCTGTCGGCGTGGGTGGCCGAGGAGCCTCCGATGCCCCGGGCGCGAACGGCAGAGCTGGGCCGCGGGGGACGTCCACGAGCGGCCCGGTCTCCGCGACCACGGGCGGCGGGGGCTTCACCGCCGCCGGCACGGTGGACCGCGGGAATGGCAGCGCCGCCCCCCGTGGAATGTCGGGCAGGGGCGCCGTGCCGGTGAGCGACTCCGCAGCGCGCGGAGGCTTCGGTTCGGCCCTCTCGATCGAGATTGCGCCTTGCGCGGGCATGAAGGGGACCACCGCGGCTCGGGGCACGTCCAGCAGGGGTCCCGTGCCCTGCAGCGCCTTCGGGGCCGCCGCCCCGCCGGAAGACGGCGCGGACGGCGCAGACAAGGCGGCAACCCTCGACGGTCTCAGCACACGGGAGCCGACCCGGAGCGGTCCAAGCTTCCCCGGTTTCGCACGAAGCTCCACGAGGAGCTCACCGAGCTTCGCATCCTCCTCCGCGCGCCGCGTCCAGCGGCGGCGGAGCCGGGAGACGTCGTTCATGCCCAGATCATTCCCGTGCAGCAGCTCGAACGGCGCCGGATGCGCCTCGAAGGCGGCGAGGAAGCTCGTCCAGGCGGCCGCGTCCTCCGCGAGCGGCTCGACCGATCGCTCCAGCCAGTCCTCCGCCTGCGCCAGCTCCAGCTCGTACGCCGCGAGCAGCTCCGGCTCGGCGACCAGCCGCTGCTTCCAGGCGAGATCGGCCCGCGCAAACGCGCGCGGCGTCAGCCCCTCGACTGCGAGCACGTCCGCAAGCGGGAACCCCTCGGTCACCGCGGCCTTGACGGCGGCGTACTGCGCCAGCGAGGCCGCTTCCCTCGCTGGCGATGCCGCCACTGCCGCCTTCCTCGCGTCCGCCACCTCTCGACTCCCTAATCGCCGACCAGCACGGTCCCGGTTGCGATCACGCTCCCGTTCGGCGCATCGGCCGGGTCGTTGCAGGTCAGGGCCGGATCGCCGAGGTGCGCGGCAGGCTTGTTGTTGATGAGCACCGTCTTGCTGCCCGCCTGGATCCGAGCCTGGTTCGACGGAGGACGCTGAAAGGCACCTCCAGTGGGCACGTGCGCGGGCGCATTCGCCGCGGTGCTGCCCTGGACCGCGGCCGGCTTGCCCTCGACGAGGACATTCGTGCTCAGCTCGCCGGACAGGTCCCCGCTGAACGGCATCGGCGTCGGCGTCGGCACAGGCCCCCCGGGCGAGGGCACCATCACCAGGTGCGTGTCGACGCCGATGACCTTGTCGCCTTGCTTCGCGGCGGGCTTTCCTGGCTTGGGGGGCTGCGACGGCATGTTCTCTCCGAGCTACCCTGCGCCGCTCACGGCACTGCGTGGTCGAGTTGAGGAGAAGCCACGAATGGGAGTGGTTCGCCGGTTTGATTCACCAGAACGGACAGTACGTTGCGCGCTGTCATTATTCTGCTCTATTCCCGCATCAACGGTACCCGAGGGCCTCCCTGAGCTTGGAGGTGTCGATGAAGCCGCGGAGCGGATCCTTCTTGCCATCGGTGCTGCGCTTGTTCTGGGCAACACCCTGCCACCTTCCTTGCGGAAGCTGGATCTTCTTGCGCTCTTCGGGGCTGAGATTCGCCAGGGCCTCGTTCCAGCCGGCCTCGCCGTCGTCGTCACGGAAATCGAAGGATTTTCCGTCCAGCGTCATGAATCGATAATGCGGACGCTGCCGTTGCTTATCAGACGGGGCGTAGAACGCTTCAGGCTCACAGGATGCAACGATGGATATGTGACCTCCGGCTTTGCGGTCGGCCATGAAGATATCTCTCGGCCTGGGCGCATACCCGTCGCCCGGAGGATGCCAGACGAGGAGGCCAGTGGGCGTGCCTTTCGCTTGCTGATTCTGGTGGAATACTTCCAGCGGGAGTCCCTTTGCATAGGCCTCCACCATGTTCAAGTTCTGTCCGAATTTCCACTCACCGTTGATGGCTTCACGGTTGAGGAATTTGCCGAGCTCTGCGCGCGAGATCTTGTCCTCCGGACTGCCGCGCAAGACCCAGGCCTTCCAGAACACCCAGGACACGAAGTCGCCGCACCAGGAGTGAAAGTCATTCGGATTCATGTTCGATTCATCGCGCGCCTTGACTCTGGCGAGCGTTTCTTCCATTCCCTCTTTCTTGAGCCGCTCGAGCGCTGCGGTGTACTTCGCCTCTCGTGCCGCTGCCCTCGCCTCGTGCGGTCGCTGGCACTTCCCCTTCTCCTTGACCCCAGGGAAGGTGGGCAGCATGCCCGGACATGCAGCGCCGCTCTGGCTGCCGTGTCGGTTCTCGGTGATCTCGAGGACCAGCGGGCTCCACTCGATGCTGTTGACGGCTTGCCAGGCGATGTCGACGAGCCAGTCCTTGGGACTGACCACGGTGACCTGCCCTGTCCCCTTGGGCACGTGGCTGCTTCTTCCCGGCTCCTCTGGCCGCTCGGCCAGCGGTCGTGCCTGCGCGGGGGCGGCCTCGTCGGCGGCATCCGCCTCCGGCTCCGGCTCCGGCGCTGGGGCCGGCTCCGGCTCCTTCCTGCGGTCCACGACGTAGGTGGCGTTCACGTTGCTGCCCACCTTCGGGCCTTGCACCTTGGTGAGGATGTAAGCACCGCCGGGGGTGGCGCCGTAGTCGTTGCCGCCGACGAAGGGGTTGTTCCAGTACAGCGTCACGGAGCCGCTCGAGCCGCGGTAGGTCACGCGGCCCTCGGTCCCGGTCATGAAGCCGTCGGACTCGGCTGACCAGACCGCTGTCGCTCCGCACGTGGGTGGTGGTTCTTGGCCCGGGGTGAGGATCCCGTGGTCGAGCTGAGGAGGGCCCACGAACGTGAGCGGCTCGCCCGTATAGTTCACCAGAGTGCACAGTACGCTTCGTGCTGCCATGTCCCTGCTCGCTTCCGCCGTCGCCGGTCCGGTGCCAGATCGAAGAGAGTGCTGATCAGTGGTGCAGTGTACCAGGAGCCAGGGGGCGGCTTGCAACGAGCGCCGGCACGTGATCATGCCTTGGCCGACCAAATGTCCTGCGGAGCTGGCTACCGGCACCGTGCGTCAGGCTCGAGCCCGGCGCGGTCAGGCGGTGGGAGCGGAAGAGGGCGAGCCGCCGATCCTTTTCGCTCTTCTCGTGAACGCCTACGACCCAGATCTCGGACAGCGACCGCGCCGCGACGCTTTCCGGCACGTACGCGGCCTTCGCCTCTGGATCGACGGGCATCGGTACCTGCATCCAGGCGCCGCCTCGCGGGAGAGCCCAGACCTCCACAGCCTTCCCACCTCGGGAAGCGTCTCGCGCCAGGCCGAGGATCACGAGCGTGCCGTCCTGCCCGCGAGCGGCATTCAGGATCCTCCTTGTCGGCGGAGCAGGCATCTCCGCGACGGCGGTCCCGTCGAAATGGAAGAGCATCGGCGGCGGCTTATCCTCCGCTGGGTAATGCCCGTAGATCCCATAAGGCGCCTCCATACCGAGCTCGTGATTGCCGACGACGTAGACGTCGGTCGGACTCTCTCCGAGCAGGCGGATGCCCCATGGGTAGAACTTCCGCTTGTCGCGCTGGATCTCGGGCGGCAGTGGGAGGAGAATCTCGGTCCTGTTCGGAGGCCCCGGTCGGGACAGGACGAGCCGGACCGGAACTGGTTCGCCTTCCTTCATTGCAGCGTGCGCCTCGATCGCCAGCACGTCTCCCGAGTGCCAGCCCCGCGCCGCGGATATACCGTACTTCTTGTCGTTCGTCGCCTTGAACGAGGGACGCGGCACGGGTTGCCCAGGACAATCGAGCACCTCCCCGTGTGCCGTCCAGGCGTCGGCGGCGTCCTCCTTGTCCACGAGCAAGCCGACCAGGCACCCTCGGCCTTGATCCCACAGGCCCTGGTAGAGGTCATCGGAGTAGTCGCCTGCTGGTACCTGGTGGACCATCTTCCAGCGAGCACCTCCGAGGCGGAACACGCTCTCATGGTAGAAGGGATAGGTCCGGCTCGAGTTGTCCGCGGTGCGCAAGACCATCCACACCGCATCGGGCCAGCGCCCGACGAGGGATCTCACCTCTCCCTCGGGTACGGAGGACTCCATAGGCAGACCTTCGACTATCTCTGCCGTCGGCCCTACATGATCGCCATCGATCAACGCAAAGGAGGTGCCATTGCGCTCCAGCAGGATCTGGCCGCCTTCCAGGGGCCACAGACGGGCGGCACGGCCGGGCAGATCCGCGACCTTGTCAAACGAGCGCTCTGGTCGCGGGGAAGATGGCTCCGCGGCGCTCGGTGCACGCTGCGCGATGTCTCCGCCGAGCGCGGGGGTACCTGGCGCAGCGCCGCCTGGCCGGCAGGAAATAAGGGCACATGCCACGATCACAGCGGCTAGACAAGCACCGTTCTCGGATCTCGGCGAACGCATGGGTTGAGTTCCTTCTTCGTGGATTCATGCCGCAACATCAATTCATCGGTCCGGTCAATGCCCGTGCGCCGCCTCGATCCGCCCGCGCGTCTCGTCGTCGAGGGCGCCGGTGGGCTCGAGGCCCTGATCGCGCTGGAACGCCTTAATCGCAGCGACCTCCGCTCCCTCGGTCTGTCCCTCGGTGATTCGGTAGTAGCCGAGGTTTTTCAGCCGCAGCCGTATCCCGTGCGGCGTGTCCATGGGCGGCAGGTCGCCGAGCTTGAGCCGCCACTTCAGCGTCGGCTCCTTGTCGGGTTCCTTGATCCACACCACGAGCTCGCCCGTCTCCGCTGTCGGCGGCAGGTCCTGCTCGACCATCCCATCGTCGGTCGTGTGGCCCTCGTACTTCACGCCGTCGACCATCAGCCGGTACTTCTTGTGGGCGTACGGCTTCTCGTAGACGTCCGCCACGCGGACGCGGAACGACTTCAGCGGCTCCTTCTCCTGCTCGGGCTCCTCCCCGTCATCCACTGCGTCGCAGTTCAGCTTCACCAGCTTGCCCTGCAGGCTCGCGTCCTCGTCCAGCTTCAGGAACGACTGCGGCGTCTTGATGGTGATGGTCTTGGCGTCGACGAGCGCTTTGTCCGTCAGGTAGAGCGCCGGCCCCTTGCCGAGGAGCGAGACCGAACTACCGCCCAGGATGGTGATGGCCTTGGCGTCGAGCTTGATCTCGTCCGGGGTCAGCTCGATGGTGCTCGCCCCGCACGAGAGCCGCAGCGACCGGGTGGCCTTGACGCGCATGCTCCCCGTGGTCGCCACCGCGCCGTCGCCATGCACGTCGAGCGTCGCGACGGCCTCGTTCTCTTCGGTGCCGACCGTCGCGCCCAGGCGGCCCTTGATGGCGACGTCCACATCCCTCCCCACCACACAGCTCGAGTCGCCATCGACGGCCACGTGCTGCGACCCCTGCACCGCGAGGAGCCGGTTCTGGCCGATCCGTTCGATCGCCGACCCGGCGGCGCTCTCGGTGCGGCTCCCCTGCACGGAGGTCGTCTGGTCCCGGCTCACGGTGACGGTGCGATCGCCCTGCACCGTGATCCGCTGATCGTGACCGACCATCGTGGTGTGGTCGTGCTGGACAACCTCCTCGAGGTTGCGCTCTGCGAAGATGCCGATGCGCTCCTCGCCCGCACGATCGTCGAAGGACAGCTCGTTCGCCCCGCCCGCGCCGGGCGAGCTCTGGGTTCGCAGGCCGCTCTTCAGCTTCTCCGCCGGCAGCGGGAACGGCGGCGGATGGGTCGCATTGTACAGGCACCCGAGCACCACCGGGCAGTCGGTGTCCCCGCCGAGGAAGCCGACCAGCACCTCCATGCCGACGCGCGGGATGAACTGCGAGCCGAACGACGCTCCCGCCCAGCTCTGAGCGACACGCAGCCAGGCCGAGCTCTTCTCGTTGCGCTGCCCATCGAGGTCCCAGTGGAACTGCACCTTCACGCGCGCATGCTCGTCGGTGTGCACCTCGTGCCCTGCCGGCCCGGTGACCACCGCCGTCTCGAGGACTTGCCTCGGCTTGCGCGTCGGCGCACGCGGCCTGAGCAGCGCCGTTGCTGGGATGCACTCGAAGCGGTTGTGGTAGGTGCGCTCCGCGGGGCGGCCGGACAGCTCGGGGGTGTGTCCCTCGTGCACGACGCGGGTCACGGCGTAGGCGCCCTCGATCCCGGGGGAGGCCTCGGCGCTGAGCTCGAAGCGGCGTCCAGGAGCGAGCGCGCGGACCCAGCTCTCGCCCCTGCCCTCGACCGATCGGCGCTGGGTTTGCTCCAGGAACACCCGCGCGCGGTCTGGCGTGACCTCCGGTGTGTCGTAGTCGGCGTGGTGCTGGTACACGTCCAGCGCAGGCGGCCCGCTCGCCGCGTTCCCGGCCCGCTCCTTCAGAACCAGGTTCGGCCGGCGGAAATCGTAGTCCCGGAGATGCACGGAGCTGGGCTTGAGCGATCGCTGCAAGCCGAAGGCGACGATCTCCAGTCCTGTGGGTGTCAGACCCTCCTCAGGACGCAGGGTGAGGACGCCCCGGCCGTTGTCGAGCGCTGCGGGGTAGTGCACTGGATCATCCAGGAAGATGACCGGCGCGCGGGCCACGCTGCCTGGAACCCCGGCCGGCGCGTCCGCGAAGCACGAGGTGATGCCTTCCTCGGCAGCGAGCCGCCGCACGAACGCGAGGTCGCTCTCGCGGTACTGCACGCAGTAGCTCCGGACCGCGTACGTCCGCGAGAGGCGGAGCTCGACCGGGAGCGAGGCTGCGGCGAGGACGTGCTGGAGGATCTGCGGCACGGTCGCGTCCTGGAAGATGCGGCTCGTGGTCCGGCGCCTGAACAGCGTGAGCGGGGGGACGAGGCGGAGGTGCCAGGTGGGACCGATCCGCGGGGTGAACGTGGCGTCTGCGCGCACCTGGTCGACGAGCGCCTCGATGCGGCGTTCGGCGCCGCGGCCGTCGCGCAGGATGAAAGAGGCGAGGCGGCCAAGCAGCTCGGCGTCGCGGCCCTCGAGCTCGGGGGTCGCCTGCACGACGAGCTGGAACGAGAACAGCTCGGAGAGCGCCTCACGCCCGCGGAACGAGACGACGCGCAGGTCCGAAGGCGTGAACGGCCCGGCGTGGAGCTCGATGGAGTCGCTGATCACGGGCGCAATCTATCAGACATCGCGGTGCTGCCGGCGTCGAGCTCGTGGCGCGCGGCGCCCCGGATCGACCGGCGTCGGAGGCGTCTACCAGGTCGAGCTGTGAGAGGTCGTCAGCGGCTGGACACATTCCGCTCATCGAGTGCGCTTGCGAACGTATCCGGCCACACGAGCCGGACCCCGAGGGCCTCACACATCTCGCCCCACCTCGGATCCCGCGGCTCCCGCTCTGCGACAAGGACAGGTGCAATTGTCCTCCCTCCGCCCTTGAGCAGGTGCGCGTACCAAAGCACTTGACCGAGCCCGAGCCTGAGCTGCCGTTCCTCGTTCATATCGGTGATGCTTTTGACCTCAGCCACGAAGATCGTGGTGCCCACTTTCCAGGCGAGGTCGTACTCCGGTTCGCTCGGGGACGGCGAGCGTGGCTGGAGACCGTGGCTCCGAAGGAAGTCGGCGAGGGCATTCTGCGTTTTCGCGTGTCCATAATTGCCGCGCTCGATCTTCTCGAAATCTACCTCGACAAAGGGAGCGCGCGAGGTGAGGATATTGGTTTCGTCTGCATGGCGGTACGCCGAGCCGAGTTGCATTGCCTCTGGGACGGGCGCTCGCTGAGTCCATCCGCCGGCCGCGGCCACGACGGCCTCCCACTGCTCGGGGGTGACGTTGAAGATCGTGCCGCCGCGTTCGCGGGCGATCGACAGGCCGGAGAGCACATCCTCGTGTTCGTCGAACCAGAGTGGAAGTCCCGGCGGCGTGACGTATCGGACGCGGACGCGGTCTTCAACGTCGCCGGGGCCGGGCGGCGTCATCCTGTACGGGTTCTCGTGATCCGGCATGCCACGGGGGCCCTCGACGACTTCGCCGAAGGCAACGACGCCCCGCCGACCGCCGCAGCCTCTCCCGCGCCAAACCAGAACGCGATCGCCGATTTTCATCGGTCGGCCAGCCGTGGTCCACGTGTCTATCGCGCGGTCCCGGACGGCATCCTCGACGCGGTACGTGTCCGGACTTGCAAACAGCGCCCAGCGGTGCCCCTCCATCGAGCCGTCGAGTCCGGCCATCCTGAAGAGCAAGTTACGCATCGCCGTTGCCACCTCGCGCTGTTCAAGGAGCTCGGCGTCGAAGGTGGGCTCCTTCGCCTCTACCCAGTCAGGGACACCGAGCGCAGCGGCGAGTCTGTCGAGGAGCCGCTGCTTCTCGTCGTCAATGTCGCGGAGAACTGCGACGTAAACCCCGACCTGTCCGCTAGCCCACCCGCTCACGAGGTCGCCAGCAGAGCTCCCACCGTGTCGGATGATGAACCGTGGCTCCATGTCGCCCTTGCCCCACACGACGTCGAGGTTGCCTGCCAGCGACATCGCCTCGTCGAACAAGCTCCGGAGGCCCGCAGCACCGGCCGCCGACCGGGCTTCTGCCTCCGGGAAGAAGGTCTGCTCATTCCACGGCTCTCCGGGCTTTTGCTCACCGCGCATGGAACGACCGTACCCCGGCTCGTGGCAGCGATCGAGCGGTTCGTGGCGGCCATCGAGCCGTTCTTGGCAGCCATCGAGCCGTTCTTGGCAGCCATCGGCCCGTTCTTGGCGGCCATCGACCAGCTCGTGGCAGCGATCGAGCGGTTCGCGCGCGACGTGTCGCGACCGTGCGCACGTTCGTGACACTCTTCTACGGCGGAATAGCGCAGTCCGATATCCAGCCCGAGCAGGAGTTCGACGAGCTCGCGCTTCATGCATCCCGTGGAGAGGCCTTCGTCGAGCTCGTGGGCCATGACCGCGCCGAGTTTGCCGACGTGCGCATCGATCTCCGCGCCCGCGCTGAGTTCGTCCGCGACGAATCGCAACCCGCTGCGCTCTGCTTGGGTTCGGCCGCGGAGCGGGGGCCTGATGAACGGCAGTGGCAAGGACATGAGCAGTGATGTGAATCACCGTTGCGCCCGCCTCTCCGCGCGTGTATCCGGAATGACCTGGAGGATGGGGGCATGCGACGCAGGTCGACAACCTTGCACGCGCATAACGACAAGCGGTCATACGTTCTGTCGCGACTGTCTTGACTATTGCCTTCGCGGCGAGCCGTACGAATCCGGTGAGTGTCTTCGCTGTGGATATCGCTAGCGCATCACATGTGGTTTTCGAGTCTCGCGTGGCGGATCGCATCGCGCCGCTCGGTGCCGCCGACGTTGTCGTCGACTCCGACTGTGTTCTCGTTGGAAGGCGTACTCGACTTCAGCTTCCTGGGTGCTGCTCGAAGATGGACGGCTGGCTCGCTTGTGATGACCACGTATTCCGGCGTGATCCTGCCGCCCGTTCCAACCTGATCTTGCCACCGGTTCTGGCGCCATCCGGCCTCCGGTGCCGGTGACCCGGCCGCCCCCTCCGGCGCCCTGGCCGCCGGGTTGCCGGGTTGGCCGGGCCTGACGGCGGCGGTGAGGATCTGTCGATCCTGGTCCACGAGCGTCCACGAGGGTGGGCGCATCGCGGGCGGGTCCTGCGGCGCGCGTGTCGGAGCCGGGCGCGTGGGGGGGTGACCAAGCCGAGCGCCTCGCAGGCCCCGCTCGCGTTCCAGGGAGAGTCTCGCGCCAGCACACCGCACCTTTGCCGAGATCGTGCTCCCCAGGTCCCCCGGGTTGCGAACGACGTCTCTGGCGGCTAATCCCGTCTGCTTGTCCCCATCATGGGAGGGAGGAAACCATGGCATCGCGAAAGAAGGATTCGACGTGGACCACGTGGGAAGACATGCCGCTCGACGAGTTCCGGGTGCGGGCCGGGAAGGCCAAGGCCCTCGCCACCGAGTTCGTCGAGAAGCTCGACGAGCTCTTCCCCGGCCTCGTGACGCTCACCAAGGAGCAGCGGAAGACCGCGCCGAGGCTGCGTGACGGCGAGCACGCGATGCTGCACAAGGTGCTCGACGTGGTCGACATGAAGCCGGCCCTGTTCGAGTCGCTGGCCGATCAGGACGAAGGCATGGACCCGAACCGCTTCGAGACGGCGCTGCTCCGCGAGCGGATCGAGAAGCACCTGCTCTTCAGCGACGTCGCCGCGAGCCTCTCCTCGGTGGGCGGCGAGCTCGGCGACTCGACGCTCTATACCGCCATCAAGTTCCGCGAGTCGCTCTATGCGGCCTACCGCATCGCCAAGACGCACGCGCAGACCGACCGGAAGGTCATGGACGTGCTCGCCCCGGTCGTCGACTTCATGCGGAAGAACGTCGCCGCCGCGGCCGCCGCCAGGCGGACCCGAACGCCGACCCCGGCCGAGCTGCCGAGCTCCGGAGACGCGTAGCCTCGACCAGGGCAGGGGAGCGCGCTGATCCGGCCCCAGGAGAGGCCGCGAGCGTACAGTCTCTCCGAGCTCGGCAGCATGGCCTGTGACGATGCGCTGCCAACTGGCATGTGCTGCACGGTCGAGTTCTCGTACTAGAGCGGCTTTCAGCCGAGTCTGCTACAGCCCGAGCTCGACCGCACCGGATCGTGGCACAGGACCTGCCCAAGGTCTGCCCCATGAGCCCGTACAGTCTCGATCTGCGCCGGCGAATCGTCGATGCCTACGTCAACGGCGAGGGGAGCATTCGGGAAATAGCGGAGCGTTTCTCGGTCGCGCCGAACACTGTGCAGAATTACCTCACCCAGGTGCGCGCGACAGGCAGCCTTGCGCCCTTGCCGCACGGTGGTGGAGTGGGGCCGAAGATCGACCGGGCGGGGCTGGATGAGGTGCGCAAGCTGGTCGAGGAAAAGAACGACCGGACGCTGGCCGAGTTGGCTGAGCAGTTCGAGCAGCGGCAGGAGGTGCGTGTCAGCATCCCGACGATGCATCGGGCGCTGCAGCGGCTGGGCATCACGAGAAAAAAAAACGCTTCGAGCGAGCGAGCAGTATCGGCCCGCCGTCCGCAAGCGCCGCGCTCAGTTCCGGCGGCGAGCACGAAAAGTAGGCGCACGCCACATCACCTTCTTCGACGAGTTCGGTCTGCATCGCGGGATGGCGCGGCGGTACGGTCGTGCGCGTCGCGGGCGTCGGGCGCACGGCAGGGTGCCGTGTAACACCGACCCGAAGATCACGCTCATCGTCGGGCTGAATCTCGGCGGCGCTGTAGAACCGATGGCCTTCGAGGGGTCCATGAACGGCGCCATCTTCGAGGCGTACATCCGCGACCGGATCGCTCCTCGAGTGCAGCCCGGCGATGTGATCGTTGTCGACGGGCTGGGTGCACACCGTGCTCTGTCGGTGAGCATCGCGTCCCGCGTCCGATCGGTGAAGACCGCGGCCCCATGATCGGCGGCGTTCACCGTTCACCGCCGGTCCCCACGCCGATCTGGGCCACGCTCGCCTCCGCGGCGTAGACGTTACGCCCGCCGAAAAGTCGAAGGCCCGAGGGCTGCCACCCTCGGGCCTTCTGGAGCTCCGCGTTGCCGGAGTCCCCCACCTTCATCACAAGCCGGGCTCCAGGTCCAGAAAGCGGCGTCATGGAGCCCGTTGCCTTCGTCCGCCTACCGCCTCGCCCACTGCGCCCGCTGCCGCGTCCAGCTTCGCCTCTGCCGTCGCTGCGATCGCGGCCAGCGCCTCTGCCCCGACTGCCGCCCGCTCCAGCGTCGTGAGTCGCTCCGCCGCGCCGGCGCGGCCTACCAGACGCAGCTTCGCGCTCGCCGCCTCCATGCCGCTCGCCAGGCCCGGTATCGGGACCGGCAGCGGGACAAGTTCTCCGCGCAGAAAGTGACGCATCACAGGGTGACACAAGCCGCGGCCGCGTCGATGTCCCAGCTCGCGCCGGAGATCACCCCCGGCCGAAAGGACAACAATGACGATTGGATCCGAGATGTCGGCCGCTGCTCGCTCTGCGGAGCGCGGCTTCCGCCCTGGGCCCTGCGCGAGCGGCGCGCTCGGTCAGCTGTTCACCGACGCGCTCCCCGCGTCCCACGAAGCCCTCCGCGGTGACGGGAGGCGGCGGTGATCGCGAAAGAGAAGGAGGCCGAGGTGCTGCGCCTCTACCACGGTGAGAAGTGGCCCGTGGGCACCATTGCCGCTCAGCTCGGGCTGCACCACACCACCGTTCAGCGCGTGCTCGGGCAAGCGGGCGTCGACCCGAAGGTCGTCGCGCCGCGCCCGTCGATGGTCGACCCGTTCGTGCCCTTCATCGTCGAGCAGCTCGGCAAGTATCCCTCGCTGCGCTCGAGTCGCCTCTTCGGCATGCTCAAGGAGCGCGGCTATCCGGGCGGTCCCGATCATCTGCGCCGAGTGATCGGTCGTCTCCGCCCCAAGAAGCCGGCAGAGGCATTCCAGCGGCTGCGCACGCTGCCCGGCGAGCAAGCGCAGGTCGACTGGGCGCACTTCGGCAAGCTGGCTGTCGGCCGGGCGCTGCGCCCGCTCTGGGCGTTCGTCATGGTGCTCAGCTACTCGCGGCGGATCTTCCTGCGCTTCTTCCCCAGCGCAGCGATGCCCTTCTTCGTTCGCGGGCACGTCGAGGCGTTCGCCGACATCGACGGCGTCCCGCGCGTGCTGCTCTACGACAACCTCAAGAGCGCTGTCGTGGAGCGTCACGGCGACGCGATCCGGTTCCACCCCATGCTCCTGGCTCTGTCGGCGCACTACCGCTTCGAGCCGCGCCCCGTCGCCGTCGCTCGCGGCAACGAGAAGGGCCGCGTCGAGCGCGCCATCCGCTACGTCCGCGAGGCATTCTTCGAGGCCCGGACCTATACCGATCTCGACGACCTCAACCGACAAGCGACCGAGTGGACCAGCTCCGCAGCGCTCGATCGCTCCTGGGTCGAGGACCGCGCCCGCACCGTGCGGCAGGCCTTCGACGACGAGAGCCGTGTGCTGCTCGGGCACCCCGACACGCCGTTTCCAGCCCATGAGCGCGTCGAGGTCGAGATCGGAAAGACCCCCTACGCGCGTTTCGATCTCAACGACTATTCTGTTCCCCACGACCGGACGAGCCGCACGCTCGTCGTCCTCGCCGACCTCGAACAGGTGCGCATCGCTGACGGCAACGAGATCGTCGCGACCCATGTCCGCTCGTGGGACCGCGGCCAGCAGATCGAGCAACCCGAGCACATCCAGCGCCTGGTCGACGAGAAGCGCCGCGCCCGCGAGCATCGCGGCCTCGATCGCCTCGCCCGCGCCGCCCGCAGCAGCCAGGCATTCCTGCGCATCCTCGCCGAGCGCGGAGACAACGTCGGCAGCGCCATCGCCCGGCTTCTGCACCTGCTCGACGCCGTCGGCGCCGCCGAGCTCGAAGAGGCGCTCGTCGAGGTGCTCGAGCGCGACACCATTCACGTCGGCGCCGTGCGCCAGGTGATCGACCGCCGGCGCTCCGAGCGCCACCTGCCGCCTCCAGTCTCGATCCCCGTCACGCGCGGCCAGCACGCCGCCCTCGTCGTCACGCCGCATTCGCTCGCCACCTACGACGCCCTGAAGAAGGACCCGACGCCATGACCGATCTAACGCCCACCGAGACCAAGGCCCGCCTGAAAAGCCTCGGCCTGTTTGGTCTGCTGGCCTGCTGGGAGGAGCTCGCCGAAAAGCCCTGGCTTCGCGAGGTGCTCGCCATTGAGGAGCGCGAGCGCCAAAAACGCAGCCTCGATCGCCGCCTCAAAAACTCCCGCGTAGCCGCCTTCAAGCCCATGGCGGACTTCGACTGGTCCTGGCCCAAGAAAATCGACCGCGAGGCCGTCGACGACCTCTTCGCTCCCGGCTTCCTCGCCACCGGCCACAACGCCGTGCTCGTCGGCCCCAACGGCGTCGGCAAGACCATGATCCTCAAGAACGTCGCCCACCAGGCCGTCGTCCGCGGTCACACGGTCCGCTTCTCGACCGCGAGCGACATGCTTGCCGACCTCGCCGCGCAGGAGTCCTCGGCCGCGCTCGCGCGCCGGCTGCACCGCTACACGGTTCCAGCCCTTCTTTGCATCGATGAAGTCGGCTATCTCTCCTACGATGGCCGCTACGCCGACCTGCTATTCGAGGTCGTCACCCGTCGCTACGACGCGCAGAAGCCGATCCTGCTCAGTACGAACAAGGCCTTCTCCGACTGGGGCCAGGTCTTTCCGCACGCCGCCTGCGTCGTTACGCTCGTCGACCGGCTCGTGCACCGGGCCGAGGTGATCGAGATCGAGGCCGAGAGCTACCGGCTCAAGGAAGCCAAGGAGCTGAGTGCCATCCGCACCAAGCAGCGCCGCACCAAAAAGCACTGAGCGGCCTCTTCACCGGTGAACTTCACCGGCGTCGGGTGCGGGTTTCACCGGCACCGGGCGCGGATTTCACCGGTGAACTTCACCGAATCTCCGCGGATTGCCGCGATCATCAACATGCTCCCGGTGCTCGCGCTGCCGTCGAGGAGCGCGGGGCAAAGTTCTGGATTTTGCCGCCTTATTCGCCTGACCTGTCGCCGGTGGAAGGCTGCGGCAGCAAAGTCAAGGAGCTCACCCGCGCCGCCGCCCCGCGCTCGGTTCCGCAGGTATACCGAGCCATGGGCCGAGCCATCGGTCTGGTAACTGATCGCGACGCCAAAGGTTGGTTTCAGCACGCCGGCTACATCCGTCCACCGCGTCGCCCACCTCCCTCGCGTGCCGGCGCAACCCGGAGGATGGCGCCGCCCGGCGAGCGCTCTCGCGCTCCGCCAGCGGGGATGCCCTGCAGCATAGGGAATCAGTGAGCCCGAGCAGCAGCTTTTGTACCAGACCCAGCTGAAAACCGCTCTAGAGGACCGATCAGGTTGATTTTGCGGTAATTCTATGCGCTTCGATGGAAGGCTCGACCGTCTCGCCGGGCCATGATCTCGTCCGCGGCCGGAGGTGCACGGATGGAACGATGGTCGCCGCCGGTGGAGCTGTCGCGGCAGGAGCAGTCGCTGATGAAGCGGCTGACACGCGTGAGAGCACTGTTCGGCTTTCTCAGGTTGCACCGGCACGAGCTGTTCGATGAGACGTTCCAGGAGCAGCTGGAGGGCATGTACCGGACGACGGGGGCAGGCGAGCCGCCGCATCCGCCGGCGCTGATGTGCATGGTCACGCTGCTCCAAGGCTACGTAGGCGCATCGGATGCCGAGGCGGTGGAGCTGTCCGTGGTCGACCTGCGCTGGCAGATGGTGCTCGGCTGCCTGGGTGCGGCTACGCCCCCGTTCTCGCAGGGCGCGCTGCAAGCATTCCGAGAGCGGATGCTCGCGCACGAGATGGACCGAGTGCTGCTGGAGCGGACCGTGGCGCTCGTTCGGTCCGGCGCTATGACGGAGGGCGAGAGGCGTGCGGTGTCCAAAGCGCTGCGCGTGGCCATTGATAGCCGCCCTTTAGCGGGGGCCGGGCGGGTTGAGGACACGATCAACCTGCTCGGCCATGCTGCACGCAGCATCGTACGCGTCGTGTCGAAGATCATGGATCGACCGCCCGAGGAGATATGCCGCAAGGCTCGCATCCCCCTGCTCCTGGCGCCCAGCATCAAGGCCGGGCTCGACCTCGACTGGAGCGACCCGAAACAGAAGGTGCTGGCCATCCAGATGCTGGAGCGGCAGGTGTCCTCGCTACAGCAGTGGGTGGACCGTCACCTCGACGACGTCGTCGAGCAACCCCTTCGTCCCTACCTCGATGCCATCACACAGGTTCGGGGCCAGGACCTGGAAACAGCCGAAGACGGGACCGTTCGCATCCGGCAAGGCGTCGCGCCTGACCGCCGCGTCTCCATTGAGGATGCCGAGATGCGCCACGGCAGAAAGAGCCGCTCGAAACGGTTTGACGGCTACAAGGAACATATCGCACGAGACCTTGACCTTCCCGTCATTGTCGCCTGCGCGGTCACGCCCGCGAATCGGCCCGAAGAAGAGGGAGCCGTGCCGATCGCCAAAGACATCCAGCATCAGCGGCTGCGCATCGCCGAACTCCACATTGATCGCGCCTACGTGAATAGTCCCGTCGTTGGCGACGTGATCCACGCGAAGGGTAAGGTGTTCTCGAAGCCTTGGGGCCAGCGGGCTCGCAGTCCCGACTTGTTCAGCAAGCGCGACTTCAACATCGACCTGCGCACCAAGACGATCACGTGCCCGGCGGGACAGGTCGAAGCGTTCGAGCCCGGCGACACGGTCGAGTTCGATCCTGAGGAGTGTGGCGCATGCCCCCTCCGAACCAGATGCACCCAAGCCGCCTCGGGACGAGGGCGGACCGTGTCCATCGCCGAAGACGAAGCGCTGCAGAGCAAGTTCCGGGAGCTACAGCAGACCGCACCAGGACGCGCCGTGCTCAGGCAGCGCACCGCTGTGGAGCATGCGCTCGCCCACATCGCGGCGCGGAAAGGACACAGCGCGCGCTACATGGGCGCCAGGAGAAACCTGTTCGACCTCCGGCGCGCCGCAGCGATCCAGAATCTCGAGGCTGCCCAGCGGCTGGTCCAGGAGGCTGCGTAAACTATTGGAATCAGACAATTTTCAATATGTTCGCTGCTCTAGGATGCACGAGATCGTGCTCAAGCTCGGCGAGGTGCGCGAGCGGCGCCGGAGATCGACCGGAGCCCAGCTTCGGCGCGATGCCCGTTCCGTCCCGTGGGCCGGGCGGATCGACCGATGTGTGATCCTTTCCTCGTCGGCTCCTTGTCCGTCGAGAAGGCGGCGCTCCCCATCACATCGTTTCGACCGATTTGAGCATCTCCGGAATGAAGTGGAGTCTCGGCCGGAGCAGCCTGTCGCGACGCCCGAGCTGACGGACCTGGAGCATGGCGCCGGTCGCGGAGCTGTTCGAGGCATCCAGAAGATCGTCGGTGAACGTGTAACTGTAATTCTCTTGCTTGGTCGGTGTCTTGTCCTCCGCAGCGGCCTCGGGGATCGAGACGCCGAGAAACAGCAGCGCGGCTGTGAGTGAAATAAGCGATCGCGACTTCATCATGCCTCCTCGCCTTGTTCGGACACGAGCGAGGTCCGCAGATTGGGACCCTTTTTGCCGAGCGCGATGTCGCGCCGCGGAGCTCGCCGGGGCGGCCGCGTCCAGAGCGCGCGGAGCTCCCCGCCCGGGTGCCCACCCGAGTGGGCAGCCCCAGGTGGACGATGCACCCCTGCGTTCCGCGCCGACAGGCGCGCTCGATGTCGTCGCGGAGGGTTTCCTGGACGGACCACCCGATCGGGTGACAACGCAGGTGACATCGCTCTCCTTCCGCGTAGAATCGGGCCCGATGCTCACCTGCAGTCGAAGGAGCACGACGGGCGGCCTCCTCGTTGCGGTCGTCGCGGCGCTGGCCGTTGTCGTCCCCGCCGGAGCGGCGGGCGCGAGCGAGGAGACGCCGGCAAAGGTGGCGAACGGCATCGCCGTCGGCGCCCAGCTGGAGGCGCTCGCGGACGTCAAGGTCGCGCGCGCCGAGGTCGCCCGGGGCTCCAGGGTGAGCGTGGCCAGGCTGATCGAGCGCCAGGGCCAGCTCACCGCCGTCGACGTCGAGCTCGCCGACGGCCACGTCGCGCGCGTGGCGATGGCGACGGTACGCACGTCGTTCCGCGTCCTCTCCGAGTAGCCGTCATTCTTCGAGTCGCTCGAGTCGCTCGAGTCGCTCGCGTCGCCCGAGCCGCCGGCTTCTTCACCCCCGCGCGCGATCGCGGCTAGGGTGCCGCCATGCGGAACCCCGCCAAGGTGCGCGTCGCCGTCCTCTTCGGCGGCCGCTCGGCCGAGCACGAGATCTCCCTCCTGTCCGCCCGCTTCGTCGTCGAGGCGCTCGACCGCGACCGCTTCGAGCCGGTGCTCATCGGCATCGACAAGTCCGGCCGCTGGCTGCTCCAGGAAGAGGCGCTGCTCCTCGGCGCGGCGCGCGACCCCCGCCTCGCCCGGCTGAACGAGGCGATGCCGGAGATCGCCCTCGACGCCCACCCCGGGCCCGCCGGCGAGGCCACGCTGGCCGTGCCGGGCGGCGCGCGCTCCCCCATCGACGTCGTCTTCCCCGTCCTGCACGGGCCCACCGGGGAGGACGGCTGCGTCCAGGGCCTCCTCGAGCTCGCCGGCGTCCCGTACGTCGGCTCCGGCGTGCTCGGCTCCGCCGTGGGGATGGACAAGGACGTGATGAAGCGCCTGCTCCGCGAGGCCGAGATCCCGATCGTCCCCCACGTCACTCTCCGCCGGGCCGCCTGGGACCGCGATCGCGGCGCGTGCATCGACCAGATCGCCGCCCTCTCCGCCGCCGGCGCCGCCGGCTTCGGGCCGATCTTCGTCAAGCCCGCGAATCTCGGGTCGTCCGTCGGGGTCCGGCGCGTCAAGGCGCGCTCCGAGATCGAGGCGGCCGTCGAGCACGCCTTCGAGTTCGATCTGAAGATCGTCTGCGAGCAGGGCATCGAGGGCGTGCGCGAGATCGAGTGCTCCGTGCTCGGCGACGACGACCCCATCGCCTCCGTGCCCGGCGAGATCGTGGTCGGGCACGCCGACGGCTTCTACTCCTACGCCGCGAAGTACATCGACGCCGACGGCGCCACGATCCGGATCCCGGCCGACCTCTCCCCGGCCGAGGCGAACGCCGTGCAGCTGGTCGCGGTCCGCACGTTCCGCGCGCTGGAGGCGTCGGGGATGGCCCGCGTCGACCTGTTCCTCTCGCCCGATCGCGCGCTCTACGTGAACGAGATCAACACCATCCCCGGCTTCACGGCGATCTCGATGTACCCGAAGCTCTGGGAGGCGAGCGGCATCCCCGCGCGCGAGTTGATCGAGCGCCTCATCGGGCTCGCGCTCGAGCGCGGCGCGCGCAAGGCCCGCCTCAGGACGAGCGCCTAGAGCGACAAACGGGTTGAAACCGCCAGAAGAGAGCAGAATTCGAACCGCCAAGGCGCCAAGGACGCCAAAAAATCACAAAAATCTTGGCGTCTTATGGCGCCTTGGCGGTTCGCTTCTCGCTCGATCGACGTGATCGGTGTTCTAGCGCCGCGCGGCGCGCGTCAGCCCGCGTCGAGCCGCACGCCGGGGGCGCCGAGCGCGGGGCGCCGCACGAGGCGCGGGCCGAGCGCCTCGAGGATGCGCGCGTGGCGCTCGGCGGGCGCCCACACGAGGATGTGCCCGCCGCCGCCTGCGCCGCACACCCGGAGGACCTCGACCCCGAGGCCGTCGAGCCGCCGCTCCAGCGAGAGCGCGAGCGCGCTCGCCGCACGCGAGAGGCGCACCTTCGCGGCCGCGCCCCGGCGCATGCCCGAGAGCACCAGCGAGAGCGAGCCGATCTCGAAGCCGCGCGCGACCTCGCCGGCCGCCGCCACGAGCTCGCCCTTCGCGTCGCACGCCGAGCCGGCGTCCATCCGATCCAGCACCTCGCCCGACACGCGCCGCACCTCCGTGTCCACGAGCAGCAACCCCGCCGAGAGCGCGGGCACGAGGTCCGGGCAGCCGATCGCGAGCGGCCGCACCCCCGAGCAGCCGCCGGCGTCGAAGGCGAGATCGAGCAGCCCCCCGAACGCCGCGAACACCTGATCCTGCGCGCCGCACGCGTTGCACAGGCGCTCGCGCTCGATCGCGACCGCCTCGCGCGCCAGATCCTCCGGCGCCACGGCCTCCCCGAGCGAGGCGCGCAGCGCGAACAGCGCCGCCACCGCCACCGACGCGCTGCCGCCCAGGCCGGCCCCGGGCGACGTCTCGCTCTCCACCCGCAGGGCGACCCCGTCGCCCACGCCCGCCGCGGAGAGCGTCGCCTCGATCAGGCGGAACGCGAGATCGTCGCGCGGAGGATCCGCGCGGCGCCGCAGGAGGACGCGCGCCCCGCCGGCGCCGCCGGCGCCCTCGGTCGGGCGCAGCTCCGCCGGTGCCTCGCCGCGCGCGGCGAGCTCGAGCCGCACCCAGCCTCGATCGAACGGCTCGACGATCACGCGCGCGCGCAGATCGATCGCGGCGCCCACGACGCGCCCGCCGTCCTGTCGGGCGACGCCGGGCAGGTCGCTGCCACCCCCGGCGAAGGAGACGCGCATCGGCGCGCTCGAGGCCACGCGCCACAGCGGGCTTCGCAGCGTTCGCGGCGCGGAGAGGGAGCCGGCGCAGGGGATGCTCATGCTGTCCTTCGGCGCGAGCGCGACCCGCCGGGACGCGAGCCCGCCCCAGGGACCGAGGCGGAGCGCCCCGCGGCGGCACCCGGTGCAGGGAGCAGGCCATCGATGGAGCGCCCGGCGTGCACGCTCCCGCGCGGTCACGCTCGGTTCCGCTCGGTTCCGCTCGGTTCCGCTCAGTTCCGCTCAGTTCCGCTCAGTTCCGCTCAGTTCCGCTCAGTTCAGGTCCTTGCTCGCGGGCTCGCTCCTCGGCGAGGGCTGCGCGCGGGCCGCGTCGAGGATCCGGTCGATCACCCTGAGCCCGGCCGCGAACATGTCCCGCTCAGCGCGCTCGCCGCCGGCGTGCACCTCGGCCGCCTTCTCCCGGAGGGCGAGCGCGTCGCGGCGGACGACCGGCAGGCGGGCCGCGCCCGCCGCCTCGGCGATGCACCCGGCGAGATCGTAGATGAGGAACGCGTCCTCCTCGCTGATCCGGGCCTCCGCACGGCGCCCCTCGGCGCGGGCGCGCGCCGGGGACCCACCCGCGCGATCTCCCCGGGCGTGCGGCGCGACCTCCCGATCGTCGTCGTCCCCGATCGAGCCCGAGGAGACGCGGTCGAGCAGGCTGGTCAGCTCGACCCGGTAGGCGGCGAGGACCAGCGCACAGAGCGCCCCGCGATCGCGCAGCGAGAAGAGGATCAGCTCGAGGAGCCGGTCGGACCGGGTCGCGCAGTTTTGCATCGCTGCCTTGTACGGCGTCCGCCCACGTGACCTCAATCCAGAACGCCACCGCCCGCGGCGGATCCGCCCTCGGACGCGGGGCACGTTACGCACCGAGGCGCTCGCGCGGCGCGCGCCGGCCCGTCGAGGCGCGCGCCGAGGCGCGAGCCGCCCCGTCGAGGCGCGCGCCGGCCCGTGAAAACGCGCCGAAACGCGGATAGCGTGGGGGGCCCCACGCGGCGGTTGCGGAGCTGTGCCGGATCGGTCAATAGGTCCGACCCTCCTGCGTCAACGGGCCGCGACGGATGTCTGGCGTGCTGACGCTCCGGCTCAGCCTGTCACCTCATCCACCCTCGCATCGGCATCCCCGTGACCGCGAATCGTTCTACGAGCCCCACGCCCACCCGAGAGCAGTCCACCGCGCCGTCCTCGGCCACCATCACGACGCCCGCCCGGCCCGCGCCGCCCGCGCCACCCGAGCTTGCGAACGGCGCGCCCGGCGCCGGGCTGAGCGAGCACGGCGCGGCGATCGTGCGCGAGGAGGAGGCGCTGCTCGCCCGCGTCACAGCGCACCTCGCCGCCGCCGCGACCAAGCCGTCGCGCCCGCCGCCCGCCGAGAACTACGAGGAGCAGCTCCTCTCGCTGCGCGATCAGATCGCGGCGGCGCGGCTGGAGGACGTGCCGGCGCTTGTGCAGCAGATGGAGCGCCTGCAAGGGATCGCCGCGCGGCGGAACGAGAACGTCGTCGAGCCCGTCGATCCGAAGTCGCCCTACTTCGGCCACCTGCGCCTCCGGGAGAAGGGCCGCCCCGAGCGCGACGTCCTCATCGGGCGCACGACGCTCGTCGACGCGAGCGCGGGCGTGCGGATCGTCGACTGGCGCCACGCCCCGGTCAGCCAGATCTACTACCGCTACGAGGAGGGCGCGGAGTACGAGGAGACCTTCGGCGAGCGCGACGTCGAGGGCACCGTGCTCGTGCGGCGCACCGTGACCATCGACGACGGCGAGCTCTACCGCATCTCGGCGCCGCAGGGGACGATCGTGCGCGGGCCCTCGGGCGGCTTCCGAGAGATCGCGACGCGGGCGACCGAGCTCTCCGGCGGGCAGGGCAGCGCGGTGCGCCCCGAGGACATGCGCGACATCGCGCGCGCGGCGGCGGGCGGCGCGCGCGGCGGGCTCGGGACGGGGGCGGCGTTCCACGCCCGCGAGGACCGGCACCTCCCGGAGATCGCGGCGCTCCTCGATCCGCGGCAGTTCGAGCTCATCTCGAAGCCGGACGGCGGCATCGTGGTCATCCAGGGCGGCGCCGGCAGCGGCAAGACGACGATCGGCGTCCACCGGCTCGCCTTCCTCTCCTACAACGGAGGCCGCCGCTTCACCGCCGACAAGATGCTCGTCATCGTCGGCAGCCCCGCGCTCCGCGCGTACATCAGCGAGGCGCTCCCCGCGCTCGGCCTGGGCGGCATCGCGGTCGAGACGTTCTCCGAGTGGGCGCGCGCGGCCCGGAAGCGCGCGTTCCCGTGGCTCGAGGCGCCGGTCGAGGAGAACACGCCCTCGGTCGTGACCCGCTACAAGACCCACCCGGCCATGCTCCACCTCCTCGAGCAGCGCGCGGCGGAGCTCAAGGACGACGCGCGGGCGCGGCGCGACTCGCGCGGCACCCTCGCGTTCTGGGCGGACGTGCTCACCGATCTCGACCGGGTGATGGCCGCCTTCGAGGCGGCGGGCGACCCCGAGTTCGGCCCGGAGCAGGTGAAGCGCGCGTGGCGCTGGTGCGCGGACCGCTGCCCCGCCGTGCTCGACCTCGACCCCGGCGACCGCGCCGAGCGCAAGGCGGCGATGGCCGACGAGCCCGCGGACGACGACGACGACCGGGGCGGGGACGGGCGCGAGGTCTCGAGCGACGACCGCGCGGTGCTCGACCCCGAGGACGACGCGCTCCTCCTGCGGGCGTACCAGCTGCTCCGGGGCGAGCTCCGCAAGGGGAAGAACGTGCTCGTCTACGAGCACCTCTTCGTGGACGAGGCGCAGGATCTCGCGCCGATCGACCTCGCGGTGCTGCTCGGCGTCGTGGCCGAGCCGCGCAGCGTGACGCTGGCGGGCGACACGGCGCAGCGGCTCTTCATGGACTCCGGCTTCCGCGACTGGCGGGCGACGCTCGACGACCTCGGCCTGTCGCGGGTCGACGTCGAGCCGCTGCGCATCGCGTACCGCTCGACGCGCGAGGTGCTCGCGTTCGCCCGCGCGGTGCTGGGCCCGCTGGCCGATCCGACGCCGCCCCTCGCCCCGCGCAGCGGTGCGCCGGTCGAGCACCATCATTTCCCGAGCGCCGGCGCGGCCGTCGCGTTCCTGGCCGACGCGATCCGCCCGCTGTTCGCGCGCGAGCCCCGCGCGACGCTGGCGATCCTGGCGCGCCACCCCGAGCAGGCGGACGTCTACTACGACGCCCTCAGGATGGCGGAGATCCCGAACCTCCGGCGCGTGCGCGCCTACGAGTTCGCGTTCCGCCCCGGCGTCGAGGTGACCGAGGTCCGCCAGGTGAAGGGCCTCGAGTACGACTACGTGGTGCTGGTCGACGTGAACGCGTCGACCTATTCGGCGGACGACGAGTCGCGGCACCTGCTCCACATCGGGGCGACGCGCGCGGCGCACCAGCTCTGGGTGATCTCGACGGCGGCGCCGTCGCCGCTCGTGCCGGACTGGCTGGGCTGATGGGCAGGGGGACGAAGGGACCGCTCGAGCGCAGCCGAGCTGCGCCGCCGCTCTCGGAAGGCATCGGCAAGGCACCGGCAACGCACCGGCAAGGGGAGTGGACACAATCGACACCGGGCCGTGAGAGAATCCTTGACCGGAGCGAGGCCGTGAGTAGATTCCCTCTCGCGCGGTGGAGCAGCCTGGTAGCTCGTCGGGCTCATAACCCGAAGGTCGTGGGTTCAAATCCCGCCCGCGCAACCACGACCCAAGTAGCAAAGTAGCAAGAGGACGCGAGGATTGGCCGGAAAGGCCACCTCGCGTTTTTCGTTTTCAGGGTCTGTCCGCCGACGCCGAGCGTGAGACCGGAGAGGCGGTCTGAGCGATCCCGCCGTCCGGCCCCTTCAGGCGAGCGCCGCTCGCCGCGCGCCGCGCGCTTTGCCTGCTCGCTTCGTGTGTGCCTCTCGGGAGAGGTCCTGGTCGCCCCGGCGGCCTCGCGCGCCCTGGGTCCCGGTCTTCTTCCCATCGGAGCGCGGCGGCACGGAGCGGCTCGAGCGCAAGGGCGATAAGGCGCTCACCCCTTCTGGAACATCGAGCGTCGATGGCGCGAACTCCATCGCTCTCTGCGGCTCCGGCGCGCCGCCGCTCCGATGCCCTGTCCGTCGGCGGTGTCGCCCGGAAAGTGCGCAGCGCTACGGGGCCGGTACAGGCGCGGTTCGCCAGCGCCACATCCGCGGCCTCGGTCCGCTCGTCGCGCAGCCGCGCCCCCCGGCGAAGCCGCCGCGATCCGAGCGCGTTCGTCGTGCGTTCGTTGCGCCTTGGTCGGGCGCTGGTCTGGCGTTGGTGGCGCGTTCGTGGACATGGCGCGCGCTTCCACGGGCGCCTCGCGCCGGCGGCGCGGCCCTCTCGCCGCGCCGTAGGCAGGCGCCGGCCCCGTGATGTAGGATGCCGATAGAGGCGGCTCCTGTGCTCTGAACACGCGCGCCGCGGCGCGCACCTCACCGGCGCATTCCCGGTAACCTCCAGCGGACAACCACGATGGCCAAACCGAACGATCCCTTCGCACCCTCGACCAACACGCGCGGCGCCGCGACGCCGGGGGATGCTGCCAAGCCGCAACGCAGCGCCAGCGCGCCCGCGCCCGCGGCGCGTGTGTTGCCCTCCGCGGGGCCTGCCACCCAGCGAGGGCCGGGGGCCTACGGCGCGCCCGAGTTCCTCAACAAGGCGCGCAGCGCGCAGCCGCCGGAGCTCCTGAGCCAGCGCACCATCGAGCTCGTGCAGTGGTCCTGGGCGAAGGTGATGCCCATCTCGGACGCCGCGGCGGCGCTGTTCTATGAGCGGCTGTTCACGCTCGAGCCGTCGGTGCGGCCGCTGTTCAAGAACGATATCGCCGAGCAGAAGAAGAAGCTCATGCAGACGCTCTCCGTGGCCGTCGATGGGCTGAACAACCTGCCCAAGCTCGTGCCGGTGCTCCAGGGCCTCGGCGTCCGGCACCAGGGCTATATGGTCGTCGATCGGCATTACGACGTGGTGGGCGAGGCGCTGCTCTGGACGCTGCGCGAGGGGCTCGGCGACTCCTTCTCGGCCGACGTCGAGTCCGCGTGGAAAGAGGTCTACGGCGTGGTCTCGGACGTCATGAAGAAGGCCGCCGCGGCCCACGCGGCCGTGGGCGGCGCGCAGGCGCACCCCTCGCCGGCGCCGCCCGGGAGGGAGCCCCCGCGGATCGGCTCCTCCCAACCGGCGCAGCGCGTGGCGCCAGCGGAGCCGGCGGTGCAGATGCCGAAGTCGGTGCCGCCGCCCTCGTCGACCAAGGCCTCGCGGACGCTCGTCGGGGTCGTGCCGCCCTGGCAGGGCGACCCGCCGCCGCCCGCGCCCGCGCCCGCCGGGGCGCCCGCGGGCGCGCCGATCAGCCTGCGCACCATCGAGCTCGTGCAGCGATCGTGGGCGAAGGTGATGCCCATCTCGGACGCCGCGGCCGCGCTCTTCTACGACCGCCTCTTCGAGCTCGATCCGTCGGTGCGGTCGATGTTCAAGAACGACATGGGCGAGCAGAAGAAGAAGCTCATGCAGACGCTCGCCGTGGCCGTCGACGGGCTGAACAACCTGGGCAGGCTCGTGCCGGTGCTCCAGGCGCTCGGCGTGCGGCACCACGGCTACATGGTCGTCGATCGGCATTACGACGTGGTGGGCGAGGCGCTGCTCTGGACGCTGCGCGAAGGGCTGGGCGACGGCTTCACGCGCGACGTCGAGTCGGCATGGACCGAGGTCTACGGCGTGATCGCGGACGTCATGAAGAAGGCGGCCGCAGATCACGTCGCGAGCGGGGGCGGTCGCAAGGCCGACGCCGCGCCCGCGCGGGAGCGGGCGCCCGCGCAGCGGCCGCCCCTCTCGGAGCAGCGCGCGCCGGCGCCGTCGAGCGTCACGGAGGTGATGCCGGCGAAGCGGCGCCCGGGCCCGCTCGACGAGGACGCCGACACGCTGCACTACCAGACCAACCCTGCCCATGAGGCCATGATGACCAGCGGTATCCACCACGAAGACTCCCGGGCGGCGGCGCGCCCGGCGCCTGCAGCGCCCCCTGCCGTCGCGAGCGCGAGCCCGCAGGGGCTCGTCATCCCGTGGGCGGGCCAGGACATGGTCGTCAACGTCCACGTCAAGCTGGACGGTCCGCTGGTGACGGTCCCGGTCGCCTCGCCCGGGATGGCGTCGCCGGCCGCGGCGCCCGTCGTGCTGGAGCCGACCGGCCCGAGCGGCCTCGCCGCGGGGCTCGCGATCGCCCTGCTCTCGATCGCCGCCTCGATGGCCACGGCCATCCTGATGACGGTGGGCGGCGCCGACAAGGCTGCGGCCGGCGCGGGCGCCGCGGCCGGCGCGGGCGCCGTGCCCAACATCGCGTCCCTCGCGACCTACGCCGTGCCGATCATCGTCACGGTCCTCGTCCTCTCCGCGTTCACGATGGGACACATCCTGGGGCGGGGTCGGGCGCGGAGCGACGCGGGGCCCGGCGCGGGGCAGCTGTGAGCTCCTCCTGCGGGTCGTGAGCGGGTCGTGGACTGGAAGCCGACGCATTCGCCCGGCGAGCGCACGGGTTTGATGGCAAGATGGGAATGAGAGTCCGATGATCGCGGAGCCTGCGAGTACGCTGACCCATCTGGCGGGACAGTGGCTGGGACCCTTCCAGCTGATCCAGCTGCTCGGCATCGGCGCGATGGGCGCCGTGTACCTGGCCAGGGACAGCGTGCTCCAGCGCGACGTCGCGGTGAAGCTGATCGCGAAGGGGAGCGCGGACACCGATCCCGAGCGGCGCGACCGCTTCCTGCGCGAGGCGCGCGCGGCGGCGCGCCTCCTCCACCCGAACGTGGTGCAGATCTTCCAGGTCGGCGAGGACGAGGACGTCCGCTACATCGCCATGGAGTACGTCCACGGCCTCACGATGGCGCAGGCGGCCAAGCAGCACGGCGGCCGCCTGCCGGAGCAGTTCGGGATCGAGAAGATGCGCGAGGCCGCGGCGGCGCTCGAGCTCGCGGCCTCGTTCGGTATCTCCCACCGCGACGTCAAGCCCGCCAACCTCCTCCTCAATGCGTCTGGGACGCTCAAGATCGCCGACTTCGGCCTGGCGTCCCATCCGGAGAGCGGCCCGCTCGGCGGCAGCTCCTCCCGCACGCTGGAGGGCACGCCGTTCTACATGAGCCCGGAGCAGTGGACCGGGCAGGACATCGCGCCTCCGTCGGACATCTACAGCCTCGGCTGCACGTTCTACCACCTGCTCGTGGGCAGGACGCCCTTCTCGGCGCGGGATCTCGCTGGCTGCTTCCAGGCGCACTGCCACGCGCCCGTCCCGGATCCGAAGCTGGCGATGCCGGACATCGATCCGCTCCTCGCGGAGCTCCTGCGCCGCTGCATGTCGAAGAGGCCGCAGGAGCGGCCGTCGGCCGGGCACATCGTCGCGTTCCTCGAGGACATGCTGATGCTCCGGCGCAGCAGCGTCAGGCCGCGAGAGATGTCGGAGCCGAAGAGCGCGCTGCTCGGCGCGCCCGTGGATCTCGGCGATACGAGGATAAGCCAGCTCCCCGTGCCGCCGAGAGGCCCGCTCGCGACGCCGACGGGGACGATCCTGGTGAGCAGCTCGACCGCCGTCGGGCACTTCACCGGCCAGTACAGCTACCGTGATCACTTCGGGCTGACCGGCTATCCGTTCAGCGACATCCGGCAGCCGAGCTACTTCTGGGACGCGGGCCCTTATGCGTGGATCCTGAGGACGCTGGCGTCGCAGATCGTCGCCGGGCAGCGCCCGGCGATCCTCGTGGGCGAGCCGGGGAGCGGCCGGACCTTCGTCTGTGAGATGATCAAGAACAAGGTCCCGCGGATCCATGTCTTCTCGGTCGAGCCGCAGCTGCTCTTCGGGACGCGGCCGCTCGTGTCGCTGTGCAGGCAGGTGGGGGCGACGGCCATCACACCGACGCTGAGCCAGCAGTTCCTCGTCGACGCGTTCCTCGGGCAAGCGCTCCTCCGCGCCGGGTCGGACGCGATCGCGGTGCTGGTCGTCGACGGCGTCGATCCGGAGGATCACGATCTCCTGATGGAGCTCCATGACATCCTGCGCTGCGCCCCGGCGGGCAAGCTCTCGATGATCCTGGTGGGCGCCCCCGATCTGCCCGCGACCCTGGCCTCGAACGGCGTGCCGCGCGAGCTCTACTCCGGCGCTCAGTCGCTCCTCCTGCCCGGCATGACCCAGCAGGAGATGAGCGAATACATCGACTTCAGGATGTGCTCGGTCGGGGGGAGCAGGCGGGGGCTCCAGCTGGACCTCGCGTCGCAGCAGCTGCTGCACGCGAGGAGCGGCGGTAGCCCGAAGCTCATCAACATCTACTGCCACAACGCGCTGACGATCGCCGCGCTCCAGGGCGAGACGGACGTGAGCCTGTCGTCGATCCGCCTGGGCATGAAGAGCAAGAGCTATCTCACCGCCGAGGCGGCCACGAACCTGATCCGGGGCTGAGCCGCCTCCAGCGGGTCGTCAGGCGCGGCCGGCGCGTTAGCTGTCGTTTCCGGCGGTCCCGGCTGGTGCGACCGTCCTGACCGCTCCTGTCGCGGGCGGCGCGCTCGGCGGCGCGGCGGGGAGGGGGGCGCGCCCGGGCATTGCGGCGAGCACCGCCGCGTCCGTCACCGGCGCGCGCGGCACGTTCAGCGCGCGTCCAATACGCGCCCTCGAATGCTTGTCGTTATCGATGCACCTGCCGCGCGTGTATGCGCTGAGCCGGTCGCGCGGCTCCTGCTTGCGGCACGCCCCGAAGGATCCCTTGATCAGCGCGAGTCCGGCGCGAAAGCATTTCTCTCGATCCCCGACGAGATCCTCGTGCGTCCACCCCTCCCGGGTCTTGCCGGCGCCGACGCGGACCTGGAGCAGACAGGAGTCGACCCCCGAGCCGCGCGCGAGCTTCCCGAGCCCGAGGTCCACGTCGCGACGGTAGCCGCTCTCGAAATACGCGATCGACAAGAGCAGCGCCATCGTCTCGGCTCGACCGCGCGGGCCGCCGAACACCGGCTTCAATGCGGGATCATAGGCGACCTTCGCCGCCGCGCGCGCGATCTCGTGGTAGCGCGCGCGGCCTTCCTCGGGCGTCTCGACGGCGTCCTTGATGAAGCTCTTCCCAGGCGGGGCCCATGTCATCATGATACCAACAGCCCACGCGATTATCGTATCCATAAGACATGTAAGGTCATAAGCCACCTCTGTGTCAAGCGATTCGGACAGCCTGGCTGGGATTGTCGTCGTGCGTTGTATGATCGCGTGCCGCTCAGTGTGCATTATAACGTCCTCGTCAAATTGCAAATGATCTGGGAAGCGGTGCGTCGTACGTGGTGCGCAATCGTTTTCGCACCGGTTCGCACTGGATTTGTGTTCGGTTGTGTTCGGTTGTGTTCAGTTCCGTTTGTTACGTTGGTCGCGTTTGCTGCGTTTGTTGCGCTCGCCCTCGTGAGATTGCGGGTGTGCTCGCGGTCAAATTCGCGCCGAGCCGTCTCGCGCTCTCGCCGCGGGGCTCACGCATGGAGTGGCCCTCTCCAGCCCTCGAGAGAGCGACTGGCCCTCACCGGGCCGGGAGCGATGATGTGCTGCGCGCGCTCGACGCGAGGCGCGCGTCAGGCCTTCTCGACGGCGTCTTCTTCGGAGGTCGCGCGCGTGTCTTCGAGCCGGTCGACCGCGCGCAGCTCGGGGAACAGCCATGCCCAGAGCAGCACGACCGCGATCGTCCCGAGGCCGCCGAACACCACGGTGGGCACCGTCCCGATGAGCCTCGCGAGGGTGCCCGACTCGAGCTCTCCGAGCTCGTTCGAGGCGCCGACGAACACCATGTTGACCGCGCTCACGCGGCCGCGCATCTCGGGCGGCGTGGCGAGCTGCTCCAGGGTCATCCGCACGACGACGCTCACCATGTCGGCGGCGCCCATCACGGTGAGCGCGACGAGCGAGAGGGGGAAGCTCCGCGACAGGCCGAACACCACCGCGGCGAGGCCGAAGAGCCCGACGCAGAGGAGCATCCTCGGCCCGGCGCGCCGCGTGATGGGCCGGAAGGCGAGGACCACGGCCATGAGCCCGGCCCCGACGGCCGGCGCGGCGCGCAGGAGGCCGAACCCCTGCGGGCCGACCCCGAGCACGTCGGTCGCGTAGATGGGCAGCAGCGCGACCGCGCCGCCAAGGAAGACGGCCACGAAGTCGAGCGAGATCGACCCGAGGAGGACCTTCTTCCGGTAGACGTAGCGCAGCCCGGCGAGCGCCGTGGCGAGCGACGGCGGCTTCCTCTCCAGGCGGCCGGCGGGCGCCCGCACGGCCAGGGGCCCGGCGCACGCCGCGGCGAGCGCGAGGCTCGCGCTCAGGTACACGGGCGCAGGCGCCTTCCAGAGCGCGTAGAGCAGCCCGCCCAGGCTCGGCCCGCCGATGGCGCCGACCTGCCAGAGCGTCGATTGCCACGTCACCGCGTTCTGGAAGTGCTGCGCCGGCACGAGCGTCGGCAGGAGCGCCGAGCCGGCCGGCCCCTGGAAGGCGCGCACCGTGCCGAGGAGCACGAGGACCCCGTAAATCGCCGGCAGGTTCGGGCTCGGCGAGCGCGCGAGGAAGAAGAGCGCGAGCGCCGCGAGCGCCGAGGTGAGGTAGCAAACGACGAGGATCCGCCGCCGATCGAAGCGATCCGCCGCGTGCCCGGACGCGAGCGAGAGCCCCGCGACAGGGAGGAACTGGGCGAGCCCCACATAACCGAGCGCGAGCGGATCTCGCGTGAGGTCGTAGATCTGATACCCCACGGCGACCGATTGCATCTGGTACGCCACCGTGGCCAGGAGGCGGGCCGCCGCGTAAACACGAAAATCGCGCGACGTGAAGGCGGCGAAGGGCGACGACGGCTTCAGGGCGACGGGGGCGGTGACCATGAACGAGTCCGGGCGGCGTTCATGGCGCATTCCAGCGAGGGTCGCCAGGCTGCGATGCCACGGTGACGCGCCGGGAGGTCGAGCGCCATGTCGCTGCGTCCCGCGCGCCGTGGAGGGGTTGCATCCCGGGCACTGTGAGGGAGAGCAGGGACGCTCCGGGCACCACGCCGGTCATCGGACGGTCACGTTCGCGTGGCCTCGGCGTGGAACACTGGCGCGCCGACCTGGACCCGTGGTAAGCGGCAGCCACACATGATGCTCCTTGGACATGACACTTCGTCGGGACGGGCGCGCGACCTCGCCGAGCAGGCGTGGCGCGCCTGGACGCTGTTCGGGAGCCGCTCCCGCCGTGGGCGTGATGGCCGGCGCGACGACGACGACGACGACGACGATTTCCCGCGGCCGAACGCGATCCTCACATGGTTCCCGATGCTGGGACGCGCCGCCTCGCCGCTGCCCGCCTGATCCACGCGCCGCTCAGGGCCCGCTCGCCGTCAGCGTGAGCGAGCCGTCGCGGAGGCTCACGACGCGGTCTGCCGTCGCGACGCGCGACCAGTCGAACTCCCGGAGCAGCTCCGCCGGCGTGCACGGATCGGGGCGATCCCGCAGGCCGACGCAGCAAGCGAGCGCGCCGGTGAGCGCGGGCGCGCTCCGGGCGAGCGCCGCCCCGCGCGCCGCGCCGTGCGTCTTCGCCAGCTTGCCGCCGCGCTCCTCCAGGAGGAGCAGGTGGTGCCGGTAGACCGGCGCTGGCAGCCCGAGCAGCGCCTGGAGCGCCGCCTGCGTCGCGGTGCTCGGCGCGATGTCGCGCCCCCTTACGACGCGCGTGACGCCCGCCGCGCCGTCGTCGACCACCACCGCCAGCTGGTAGGAGAAGGCGCCGTCGCGCCGGCGAACCACGGGATCACCCATCGCGAGCGCGGGCTCCTGCGACAGGTCGAGCCCGCCCTCGTCCAGGGGCCGGAACACGCCGTCCGGCAGCCGCGCCCGGATCGGCTCCACGCTCGCGCGCCACCCGCCGGGCGGCAGCGCGCGGCCGCGCGCGCGGTTGTCGTAGGCGAAGCCGCCGTCCGGGGCGCGCCGGCCGATCGCGCGCACCTCCTCGCGCGTCGCGGAGCAGGGGTACAGCGCGCCGAGCGCCTCGAGCCGGTCCATCGCCTCCTCGTGGTGCGCCCTCCGCGCGTGCTGCTCGACGCGCTCGTCGAAATCGAGCCCGAGCCACGCGAGATCCTCCTCGATGGCGCGCGTGAATTCCGACCGGCAGCGGTCGGGATCGAGGTCCTCCAGCCGGAGGACCAGCCGCGCGCCCCGCGACCGCGCGTCCAGCCAGGAGAGCAGCGCCGCGGCGAGCGTGCCGAGGTGGGCGGGCCCGGTGGTCGACGGGGCGAACCGGCACACCTCGCTCATCGCTCTTCCTCCTGCCGCTGCCGGCCGCGCCCTCGCCGCGCGGCCCGCGGGCCCGCCACGCCGCGCCTCAGAGGAAGCGCGCGATGCGCGCCCGCACGCGCGGCTCGCCCAGCACCGCCATGACCTCGGTCAGATCAGGGCTGTTCCTCGTCCCGCAGACCGCGACCCGGAGGAGCATCGAGACGTCGCCGACATGGCCCTTCCACGACTCGGGAGAGGCCTTGTACTGCTTCACCTCGCCTGCGTAGCCCGAGGCCACCGCGATCTGCCGGATCTTCTCGAACCACGCCTCCTTCGAGTCGGCCGGGTCGAACGTGTCGAGCATCTGCCGGAGCAGCGGCCTTCGATCGCCCTCCGGGACGTTCTCGGGGAAATCGAGCGCGTCGACGCGGTCGTAGAGCTCGTCGTAGAAGAAGAAGAGCTGGGGCCGCAGGTCGGGCCAGGTGGTGATGCGCTTGTTCGACTTCTTGCCGCCGCGCTCGATGCCGAGCGCGCGCTTCGTGTACTCCGGATCTCGCTCCATCAGCGCGGCGAGCTCCTTGTCGTATTCCCTGGCCCAGTCGAGGCCCTGGGCATAGACGTCCTCGGCGCTCATCCGGCTCACGACCGCCTGGCTCACGCTCTTCAGCTTCACCATGTCGCTCAGCGCGCCGCCGGGGGCGAGCTTGTTGAGCTTGAGGGGGAAGGCGGAATAGGGCTTGTCGGGGTTCGCCTTGCGCCAGTCCTCGAACGCGGAGTTGGCGATGTTGAGGAGGTACTCGATGGTGGCTGTCTCGGGGACGCCGATCTCCCGGTAATAGGCGATGTTCGCCTCGGGGTCCTTGCGCTTGCTCAGCTTGCGCCGCGCGTCCGAGACCTTCGTCTCGCCCGTCTCCGGGTCGACCTCCTCCACGCGATCGAGCTTCTGGATGGGCGGGACGTGGGCGTACTCGACCGGCCTGAAGCCGAGCGTGCGGAAGAGCTGCAGGTGGAGCGGCATCGAGGAGATCCACTCGTCGCCCCGGATCACGTGCGTCGTGCGCATCAGGTGATCGTCGATCGCGTGGGCGAAGTGGTACGTCGGGATGCCGTCCGACTTGAGGAGGATGGTGTCGAGATCGTTGACGGGCATCGAGATGACGCCCTTCACGCCGTCCTTCCACTCGACGCGGCCGGAGACGTCGTCCGGGGCGCGCAGCCGGAGCACGAACGGGGTGCCGCCCGCGAGCGCCTCCTCCACCCGGGCGAGCGGCGCGTCGCGCCACTTCGCCCACCGGCCGTGGACCCCGGGCTTCACCGTGAGGGCCATCTGCTCCTGCCGGATGGCGTCGAGCTCCTCGACCGTGCAGAAGCAGGGGTAGGCGAAGCCGCGGCGGAGGAGATCGATCGCGTAATCCCGGTAGATCTCGACCCGCTCGGTCTGGATATAGGGGCCGTAGCCGCCCTGCTGCACGAACTCGCCTCGCGACGACGGGTCTCCGTCCTTCGCCGGCGCGCGGAGCACGCCCTCCTGAGGGGAGAGATCGAAGCGCGCGAGGGAGTCGACGATGGTGTCGAGCGCGCCGGGGATGGCGCGCTTCACGTCGGTGTCCTCGAGGCGGAGGTAGAAGACGCCCTCGCTCTGGAGCGACAGCCGCTTGTTGATGAGCGACACGAAGATGCCGCCGATGTGCATGAACCCGGTCGGGCTCGGCGCGTAGCGGGTGACCATCGCGCCTTTGGGCAGCGCGCGCCGGGGATAGCGCGCCTCGTACTCCTCGGGCCGCCTGGCCGACGCCGCGGCGTCGCCGAAGAGGAGGCGCACGAGCTCGTCGCGGTCCTCTCCGGGGGCCGGTTCGCGGACGGTGACGGGAAGCGTCGTCTCGTTCGGGGCCTGCTTGTCCATGAGGGCGCGTCGCTCCTGGTCTGACATCGGGCGGGCAGCCATTGCACGCCCGCCTGGCCTTGTCAATCGGCCGGGGGCGCGTCAATCGCGGGGTACGAGCGCGAACGAGCGTGGGTCGCGACGCGCGCCGCGCGCCGCGCTACTGCGGTGTGTTCTCGCCGATGAGCCAATAGGTCTTCATCGCGCCCTTGCCCTTGATCGCCACGAGGCCCCGCTCCTCGAGGAGGAAATCTCGCGCGAGCAGGGAATGGCTCGCCTCGCTCACCTGGATCCGGCCGGGCTCTCCGCTCGACTCCATGCGGCTCGCCACGTTCACCGCGTCGCCCCAGAGATCGTAGCTGAACTTCTTCTTGCCGATCACGCCGGCGATGACAGGCCCGGTGTTGATGCCGATCCTGAGCTGGAACGGCTCGCCGTCGTCGCCGACGAACTGGCGCACGGTGTGCGTCATGGCGATCGCCATCCGCGCGATGGCCCTCGCGTGATCGGGGCGCTGCGCCGGCAGCCCGCCGACGACCATATAGGCGTCTCCTATGGTCTTGATCTTCTCCAGGCCGTGCTGCTCGGCGAGCTGATCGAACGAGGAGAACATCCGGTTGAGCAGGCCGACGAGCTCCGCCGGGGGGAGCCGCGCGGCGAGCGGGGTGAAGTCCGCGATGTCCGCGAAGAGGACGGTCACCTCCTCGAAGTGCTCGGCGATGAGCTGCTCGTGCTCCTTCAGCTGATCGGCGATCGTCCTCGGCAGGATGTTGAGGAGGAGCCGGTCCGAGCGCTCATGGGCTCGCTCGGCCGCGGCCTTCGCCTGCTCGAGCGCCGCCTTCTGCTGGCTCTGCCGCCGCGCGTTCGCCTCCAGGGCCGACAGCATGCCGTTGATCGAGCCGGTGAGGCGCGACAGCTCGTCGGTGCCCGGCATGGCGACCCGCGCCGAGAGGTCGCCGACGCCGCCGATCTCGGTGACCTCCCGGCTGAGGCGGGCGAGCCGGTACAGCACGAGCTTCTCCAGGAGCAGCAGCGTGACGCCGCCGAAGACAAGGCCCACGACAACGGTCACGAGCACGAGATAACGCAATGTGTCATGGCCCATCCTGAGGATGGCCCTGTCGTTGTCCACGCGCACGAGCAGCGCCGGCTTGCCGTCGATGTCGTTGAGGACGGTGTATCCGGCGATCCTGTCGCTGCCGAGCGGGTGGACGAGGATCGGGTCGCTGTCGGACAGGGCGGCGCGCGCCTCGCGGAAGTCGCCGGGCAGCAGGGGATCGTCGAGGCGGTGCACGGCGAGCGAGAGGCCGGCGGGCTCGGTGAGGCGCTTGATCTCGGCGTCGGTCAAGAAGCGCCCGAACGTGACGGTGCCGGCGACCGGTCCGCGGCCGGAGCTGCCGACGCTCGGCTGGGAGCAGAGGAGCATCGGCCCGTCCGGGAGGAGGACGATGCCGCCTCGGACGGCGCTGCTGGGCGCGTCCCGCCCGAAGAGGAGATCGCCGACGCGGAGCCGCTCGGCGATGCCGCGCGGCAGGGGGGCCCAGCTCTTCGTGGCGTGGTCGTAGCCGGTGCTGTACACGGGCGTTCCGTCGGCGCCGGCGAAGACCGCGAGATCGATGCGGGCGATGTCGAAGAGCTGGGCGACGAGGTTCGAGCGGACGAACTCTTGATTGCCGTCCTGCACGAACGCGTAGGCGTCATCCCACTGGCTCCAGTCGGTCCAGCGCGCGTTGAAGTCGCTGCTGGCCTGGCGGAAGAGGTTGAGCGCCACCTGCACGGTACGGCGGGTGTCCTGCGCCTCGGCGGCCATCGAGTTGGCGAGGAGCGCCCTGGAGGACACGCCGTACAAGGCAAAGCTGAGCCCGAGCAGCGTGGCGGCGATCGCCAGCAGCGTCTTCGCGCGCAGTGAGAGCAGGGCGTCGAGGGCGGGCTTCAGCGGCGCCGAGACTATCGAAATGCGGGACGGCGCGGAAGCGCGCCGACACCAGCCGGACGGCGCGGGCCCGCGGCGGGCGGGGGAGGGGGCGCGGCGGCGTGGTGCGGCGCGGTGCCCCTGGCCCGCCGGTCCGGGCCGCGCTTGCGTGGGGGCTCCGCGGCGGGTCCGGAGGCGAGGTTTCATTCTCGCTCCACGGCGGCACGCGAGGCATCGAGTCCCAGATGTGTATCGTGGACGTTACCGTCCGTGGCTCCGGGCCGAGCCGTCAACGATATTCGCGGAAATTCAGGTCCGTAGTGATGAAAACAACTCGAACGGTTGTCGCCGTTTCTGACGGTGATGAACGACGCTACGGTATCTCACGTTGCCTCGTGGCTTCCTTGGACCGCTCTGGCGAGAGCAGATAGAATGCGTGCAATGCACACGCCCGGCCGGCTGCTTGTCATTCCTGCGGTCCTTCTCCCCCTCGCCGCGTGCGCCAACGGCACCGACGATCTGCTGCCCGGCTATTACGAGGAGCAGGCCGGCGGAGGCGGACTCGGCGGTGATGGCGGCGCCGGAGGGGGAGACCTGTCCGTGAGCTCTAGCTCGAGCGTGAGCGTCGGCTCCACCGGGGCCGGCGGCGATGGGGGCGAGGGCAGTGACGGCGGCATCAATGAAGGTGACGAGGCCGCTGGCGGCGGTGGTGGTGGAGCGGCGGCCGAGTGCGACTATGCGGCGCCGAACACGTGCGCTCTCGCAGAGGATCTCGGAACGCTCCCGGGCGATGACGGCGCCGATTGGGCTGCAGAGACAGCGACAGGAACCACGTCGAAGTGGTTCAAGGTGCGTGTGATGGATGAGGTGAACTGGCCCGGTTCCGAGCGCTTCAAGGCGACGCTCACCTCTCCGCCGGGGATGAATTTCGATCTGATCGTCTATCAGGGGGAGATCGAGGTGAATGCGTCGGATTGCTTCGCGTCTGGCGTAAGGGGGCAAGGAACACCTGAGTCGTTCGTGACGACATGGAATGATCGCACTGGCCCGGACGATCACCTCTGGTTCATCATCGAGGTGCGTCATGTGGATGGTATCGCGTGCGGCGACGACGCGAAGTGGACTCTGACCGTCGAAGGTAGGGCGCCGTAACCGGATGCTCGCGCCGGCACACGAAGCGATGCAGGACGAGACGTCGCATCGCTCTGCTCAGGTCGTTCGCCAGCGCCATGGCGCTGCGAGCCCGCTCGGTTCGAATTTGTTCTGTATCGAATGTCGCTTCGTACGCGGAGCTCAGGGGGACATCCGCGGCCGAGGGCGCCCCGGAGCGCGCGAAAGGCACCGCGCGCCGCCCCGACGCCGCCCCGGAGGGGGCCGCCCGGTGATCGGCGACACGGTGCCTCGATACCTGGCACACCGCCTCAGCTCGCGCTGATCGGGATCTGACGCGGCTTGAGCGACGCGCTCTTCGGCAGGTGGATCCGCAGGACGCCCGCCCGGAGATCCGCGGAGATCTTCTCGGAATCGATGCCCTGCGGGACCACGAAGCTGCGGCGGAAGTCCGGCAGGCCTTCGACGCCCTGCTCCCGCTCGGCCGCCTCGGTCCGCCGGCCCTCGAACGTGAGCTCGCCCTTCTCCAGACGGACCGCCAGGCGATCCTGCGTCACGCCCGGGAGATCCGCCAGGACCAGGAGCTCCTCGGCGCTCTCGTAGATGTCGACCGCCGGCGCCACGGCGGGGCGCTGCTGGATCTTCTCGGGGTTGCTCTCGGCACGGTGGGTCAAGCTGCGATCGGTGCTCATGTTCATCGCTCCTTCCTCGGTACTTCCTCGGTACACGCCAGATCCGCTCGTCGCAGGATCGTCGCTCTCCTCTTCTTCGTTCTTCTTCTTCGTCCTTCAGCTACAGGCTCCCTCAGCGGGCCGTCACCGCGATCTGGCGCGGCTGCGCCTCGGCGGCCTTGTTCAGCGTGAGCGTCAGCACGCCGTTCTTCAGGACCGCGGTCGTCTTCTCCGGATCGACCTTGCTCGGCAGCGTGAAGCTCCGGCTGAAGCGCACCGCGCCCCGCTCCTTGCGGTGGACGAGGTAGCCCTCCGGCGCATCCGACTTGCGCTCGCCGCTCACCGTCAGGACGTCCTGATTTAGCGAGATCTGGACATCCTTCTCCGTCAGACCCGGAACATCGGCCTTGACGACAAGGGCGCTCCCCGTGTCGAACAGGTAGACGCGCGGACCACCCACGTACCGGGACGTCTGGTCGAAGTCGCCGCGGAGCGACGCGCGGGGCGCGTCCGCCTCCTCGAACACCCAGTCGAGGCGCCGGCGAAGCTCATCCATCATGGCAAACGCGCGATCAACATCCGTGTAACGGTGCAGCATGGTCAATCCTCCATGACCGCCGCGCGCGGCGCGCGCCGGGGCTCCGCCCGCGGCGCCGTCGACCTGCTCGCGACGGCCGATTTGTTGTAGCGTTACGGGACCTTGGCTCTAAGAGCCGGTCTCTTCGCACCGCCCAATCTTTGCACGGCACGTGGGGTGTCAAGAGCACGGCGCGCCGTCGTCCCCCCGAGGCAGATCGGCGGGAGTGGCGATGGCGACCGGACTCGTCAGACCGGAGGGAAAGGCGGGCGAGCGCAGGCAGCGAGCAAGCCACGCCGGCGCCCGGTGGAGCCTGCCGCCTCGAACACCCCTGGGAGCGCACCCCGGAAAGCGCTAGAAACCCGGACATGCAGCCCTGCCCGCCCGCCTCCCGCCGCCGCGGCCTCCTCGCCGCCCGCCTCCGCTCGGTCTCCTCCGCGGCGGCGCTGTCCCTGGCGCTGATCTCGGGCGCCGCGCTGGCGCTGCCCTCGGAGGGGGACCGGGCGCCGAACGCGCGCGTCGAGGACGCGGACGGCCGCGCGCTCCAGCTCAAGGCGCTTCAAGGCAAGCCGATCCTCATCGTCTACGAGGACAAGGACTCGAAGACCCAGAACCAGGCGCTCAAGGACGCGCTGGCGAAGCTCACGAAGGGCGACCGCTACCGGCGAGGCATCGCCGTCGCCGCGATCGCCGACGTCAGCTCCTACGACTTCTGGCCGGCGAGAGGCTTCGTGAAGGACGCCATCCGGGAGGAGTCGAGGAAGGTCGGCGGGACCATCTATTGCGACTGGGACGGCTCCTTCCGCGCGGCCTACAAGCTCCGCCGCGGCGTCAGCAACGTCGTCGTGGTCGGCAAGAACGGCCACGTGCTCTTCGCGGCCGAAGGCGCCCTCAAGCCGGAGTCGCAGAGCAAGGTCCTCGATCTGCTGCGCAAGGAAGTCGAGGGCTGACCGCAGCGAACGCCCCGGCCGGCGGGGCGCGCGCGCTCAGCGCCCGTCCTTGCGGCGCCGCCGCGCGTGGAGCGCGGACTCGACCTGCACGCGGATCTCCGCCGCCTCCGCGGCCGCCACGAGGCCGCCGCGCGCCTCGATGAAGGGCCGGAGCGCCCCGGCGCCCGCGCCGCCCACGATCCACGGCACGCCACGGCACGCGTCCGCGTAGGCGTCGATGAGCTCGCGCGCCGACGGCGGGAGCGGCGGGATCGCGACCGTCAGCGCGACGAGGTCCGGCGCGAGCGCCTCGACCGCCCGCGCGATCGCGGCGGGCGGCGTCCTCGCGCCGAGCACGACGGAGCGGAAGCCCCACGAGCAGAAGCGCAGGCCGATGCCGAACAGCCCGAGCACGTGATCCTCGTCGGCGAAGGCCGCGAGCAGCACGCGACGCCCGCTCTCGCCAGGCTGCGCGAGCCGCAAGAGGTGCAGCAGCGTCGCGCCGAGGACCTGCGAGGCGAGGTGCTCCTGCGCGACCGTGATCTTCCCCGCGTGCCAGAGATCGCCGATGCGCTCGAGCGCCGGGCCGAGCGCGCGCTCGAAGATCGTCACCGCCGGGCCGAGCGAGAGGGCCCGGTTCACCTCGGCCTCGAGGCCGTCGGGATCGAACCGGACCGCGGCGTCGACGATGCGCTCGCTCGCCCCGGCGAACGCGTCGCCGCCGCTCGCGCCCACCGGCGCGCGCGGCCCCGCGGCCTCGAGCACCATGCGCGCCGCCTCGGCCGCGGCGATCCCGCCGTTCACGTGGTCGCGCATCTTCTTGATCACCGCCACATCGTCGTCGCTGTACAGGCGATACGCCGACGCCGTGCGCGCGGGCGACGGCACGCCATAACGGCGCTCCCACGCGCGCAGCGTCGCCGAGGACACGCCACACATCTCCGAGACGACATGGATTCTGTAGCGGCTCAACTGGATACACCTTGCCAGGACCCGCCGAGCCGCGGCCGCCCGCGCCGGCCCGGCGCACCGGGATGCATCGGAGCGGCGGGCAGCGAGGCCCAGAAAGACCCCCTCCTGCCGACGTCTTTCGCCTCTGTCATTCGCCTGTGCCATTCGCCTTTGTCAAAGGCTAGGACAAACATTATACTGCGCGTCATGCAAAACACCAGCGCTTCGGCGCAGGATCCGGCGCATCCGGCGAGGCCTGACGCCTCGCCGGGCGACGAGGTGGCCGCTCCCCCGCGAGCGGCGCGCGCGGCGCTCGCGGGCCGCGTCCTCCGTGGAGCGCGCGCGCCGCGCGCCGTCGTGATCGGCAGCGGCTTCGGGGGCCTCGCGGCGGCCGTGCGGCTCGGGGTGCGGGGCTACGACGTCACGGTGGTCGAGAAGCTCGACCAGCCGGGCGGGCGCGCGTACGTCCACCGCCAGGATGGGTTCACCTTCGACGCGGGGCCGACCGTCATCACGGCGCCGTTCCTCCTGGAAGAGCTCTGGCAGCTCTGCGGCCGGAAGATGGCCGACGACATCGACATGCGGCCCGTGGCGCCGTTCTACCGGATCCGGTTCCACGACGGCGCGACGTTCGACTACACGGGCGACGCCGCCGCGATGCGCGCCGAGGTCGCGCGCCTCTCGCCCGGGGACGTCGAGGGGTACGAGCGCTTCGTCCGGCGGAGCGAGGCGATCTTCCGCGTCGGGTTCGAGGAGCTCGCGCACGTGCCGTTCGGGTCGTGGACGGACATGGCGCGCATCGTGCCGGACATGGTGCGGCTCGAGAGCTACCGCACGGTGTACGGCCTCGTCGCGAAGCACGTGAAGGACGACCGCCTGCGCCAGGTGCTGAGCTTCCACCCGCTGCTCGTGGGCGGGAACCCGTTCTCGACGACCTCGATCTACAGCCTGATCGCGTTCCTCGAGCGCAACTGGGGCGTCCACTTCCCGATCGGTGGCACGGGCGCGCTGGTGAACGGGCTCGTGTCGCTCATCGAGGGCCTCGGCGGCTCGGTGCGGTGCGGCGCCGAGGTGCGGCGCATCTCCGTGGAGGGCGGCCGCGCCCGGGGCGTGGAGCTCGCGTCGGGGGAGCGGCTCGCCGCCGACGTCGTCGTCTCGAACGCGGACTCGGCGTGGACCTACCGGCACCTCGTGCCCCCCGAGGCGCGGAAGCGCTGGACCGACCGGCGCATCGAGCGGCAGCGCTACTCGATGAGCCTCTTCGTGTGGTACTTCGGCACGCGCCGGCAGTACCCGGACGTCGCTCACCACACGATCCTCCTCGGCCCGCGGTACAGGCCGCTGCTCGAGGACATCTTCGAGAAGCACGTGCTCGCCGACGACTTCAGCCTGTACCTGCACCGCCCGACCGCGACCGATCCGGCCCTCGCCCCGCCCGGATGCGACGCGTTCTACGTGCTGTCCCCGGTGCCGAACCTGCTCAGCGGCACCGACTGGCCGAGGGTCCAGGAGCGGTACCGGCGCTCCATCGCGGCGCTGCTCGAGGCGACGCTCCTGCCGGGGCTCGAGGGCGCGCTCGCGAGCTCGCGGCTCCTCACGCCGCAGGACTTCCAGGACCGGCTGCTGTCGTTCCGGGGCGCGGCGTTCGGGCCGGAGCCCGTGCTCGCGCAGAGCGCCTTCTTCCGGCCCCACAACGCGAGCGAGGACGTCGAGCGCCTCTACCTCGTCGGGGCCGGCACGCACCCGGGCGCCGGTCTGCCCGGGGTGCTCTCGTCGGCCCGCGTGCTGGATCGGGTGGTCCCGGATGCATCGAAGCTCGCCTGAGGCGTCGGCGGCGGACTTCGCCGCGTGCAGGGACCTCTTGCGCAAGGGGTCGAAGAGCTTCGCCGCGGCGGCGCTGCTCCTGCCCGCGCGCGTGAGGGAGCCGGCGGCGGCGTTCTACGCGTTTTGCAGGGTCGCCGACGACGCGGTCGACGAGCTCGGGGAGCACGCGCCGCCGTCCGCGGCCGCGGCCGCCGTCGCGGCGCTGCGGGAGCGGCTCGCGCGCGCCGCGGCGGGCAGGCCGGACGACAGCCCTGTCGATCGCGCGCTCGCCCACGTGATGGCGGAGCACGGGCTGCCGCGCGCGTTCATCGAGGCGCTGCTCGAGGGGTTCGCGTGGGACGCGGAGGGGCGCCGCTACGAGACGCTCTCGGACCTGAACGCCTACGCGGCGCGCGTCGCGGGCACCGTGGGCGCGACGATGTCGACGCTCATGGGGGCGCGGGGGCCCGACGCGCTCGCGCGGGCGTGCGACCTGGGCGTCGCCATGCAGCTCACGAACATCGCGCGCGACGTGGGTGAGGACGCGCGGCGCGGGCGGATCTACCTGCCGCTCGCCTGGATGCGGGAGGCCGGGATCGCGCCGGACGGGTGGCTCGCGCGGCCGGTGTTCGACGACCGGCTGGGGCGGCTCGTGGCGCGGCTGCTCGCCGAGGCGGAGGTGCTCTACCTCCGCGCGGGCGCCGGCATCCCGATGCTGCCGCGCGACTGCCGCCCCGCGATCCAGGCGGCGCGGCTCATCTACGCCGACATCGGGCGGGTCATCGCGCGCCGCGGCTTCGACTCGGTGTCGACGCGCGCCGTGGTGTCGCCGGGCCGCAAGGCGTGGCTCGTGCTGCGGGCGCTGCTCCGCAGGTCCGTCGCGCCCGCGGAGGCCCGGGAGCACGGCGCGGCGCCGCCGCTCGACGAGGTCCGCTTCCTCCTGGAGGCGGCGCGATGAGCGGCGCGACACGCGCTCTGGAGGCGGCGCGATGAGCGGCGGCGGCGCGCCGGGCTCAGCCGCGCGGGAGATCGACGCGGCGCGGGGGCGCGTGCGCGAGGCGGGCGGCGAGGCGCTGCTCGCGCGCCTCGAGCACCTCGACGCGGTCCGGGCCGCACCGGCGCCTCGGCCGGGACCCTCGCCGCGGCCACCGGATCGGGGCGCGACCGCCGATTACGACGTGGTCATCGCGGGCGGCGGGCTGTCGCTCCTGCTCGCGCCGCTGCTCGCGTCGGCCGGGCTGCGCGTCGCGGTGCTCGACCGGGCGCGGATCGGCGCCGCGCACCGGGAGTGGAACGCCGGGACGGCCGAGGTGGCCGCGCTGTCGGCGTCGGGGATCTTCACGAGGGACGAGATCGAGCGGCTCGTCATCGCCCGCTACGTCGAGGGGCTCTGCCGCTGGCACGGCGGCGGGACGTACCCGGTGCGCGGCGTGCTCGACCACGCCATCGACGCGGGGGGGCTGCTCGCCGCGGCGCGGGCCCGGGCCGAGGCGCTGGGGGTGACGCTGCTCGACGGGCACGCGCTCCTCGGGTACGCGGAGGGGCCGGACGCTGTCGCGCTCGCCGTGGCCGAGGCGCAGCCGGGCGCCGCGCCGCGCGCGCTGTCCGCGCGGCTCCTCGTCGACGCGCGCGGCGCGGCGAGCCCCTACGCGACAGCGGACCTCCTCTGCCCGACCGTCGGCGGCGTGCTCGCGGGGCTCTCGGAGGGCGACGGGGAGCGGCGGATCCGGCCGGACGTCGGCGAGATCCTCGCCACAACGGAGGACGTCGAGGAGGGCAGGCAGCACCTCTGGGAGGCGTTCCCGGGGCGGCCGGGCGAGACGACGGTCTACCTCTTCTATTACGCGCGCTCCGGGGACGTCGGGCCCGGCGCGCTCCTGTCGCTCTACGCGCGGTTCTTCCGGCTCCTCTCGCGCTACAAGGAGGGCGACGCGCGCCTCGTCCGCCCGACGTTCGGCTTCATCCCCGGCTGGTCGCGGCTGTCGGCCGCGCCGCGCGCGCCGGGGCGCCGGGTGCGGCTCGTGGGGGACGCGGCGGCGCGGCACTCGCCGCTGACGTTCTGCGGCTTCGGCGCGAACGTGCGCGAGCTCGCGGCGACGGCCGCCGATCTGGCGCGGGCGGTCCGGGAGCCGGGCGCGCGCCATACGTCGGCCACGGCGCGCGACGCGCCTGTGCACTCGGGCACCGGCGCGCTCGCGGCCCTCATGGCGAAGCCCGCCGGCGGGGCGAGGGCAGGGGAGATGAACGCGCTCCTCGACACGGCCTTCGCCGTGCTCCACGCGATGGGCAACGACGCGTACGCGGCGCTGCTGCGCGACGAGATGCAGCCGGCCGATTTCGTGAGGTTCTTGCGGGAGACGGCGGCGCGGCGGCCCGAGGTGTACCGCGAGGTCGTGAGCGCGCTGCCGCTCCGGGCCATCGGCCGCTGGGGGGCGGGGCTCGCGCGGGAGCTCTACCGCGCCCGCTGAAAGGCTACCGCGCCCGCTGCGCGGAGCGCTGGGCGCGGCCGCCCGCGGCGGCGCGCCGCGCGAGGACGAGGGGCCCGAGGAACAGGCCGTACGGCGGGCCGCCGGTGCCGTGGTGGACGCGGTGCGCGTCGCGGACGCGCGCGAGGTACGGGACGCGCGCGAGGCCCGAGACAGGGAGCCGCCCGTGGACGAGGCCGTCGTGGACCAGGACGTAGGCCAGGCCGAAGGCGGTCATGCCGAGGCCGAAGCCGAACGCGGCCTCGCGCAGCGGCCCCGGCGCGCCCTCGCAGCCGTAGATGATGAGCCCGGCGGCGATCGGGGCGTGGAGGAACGCGAGCGCGTCGTTCTGCTCGAAGGCGCCGCGCCGCTTCGTGTGGTGGGAGCGGTGGATGCGCCAGAGCGCGTGGTGCCAGACCTTGCCGTGGAGGAGCGCGGCCCACACCTCCATGATCGCGAAGGCGGCGAGCGCCGTGCCGATCCAGATCGCGGGCGTCATCGCGCCCTCCTCATGCGGAACGGCAGGAGGAGCTGCACCCAGGGGCTGGCGAAGCGATCGAGCGAGAGGGCCTCGTGGACGACCGTCGCCGGCTTGCCGCCGAACGTCGCGGCCGCGAGGGAGCGCGCGTAGAACGGCGTGTCCTCGAGGGTGCGGAGGAGCCGCGGCGCGGACCCCGGATCGGCGGCGATCTCCCGCGCCATGCCCCAGCGCGTGTCGCCGAGCGGCCGCGGGGCGAGCGGCGGGAGCTCGCGCGCGCCGCCCGCCGCGTCGAACGCGGGCGAGAGGAGCATGCGCGTGCCGTCGCGGCGCCGGACGTCGTAGGTGAGGGCGATGCCGTCCGAGCCGAGCGCGCGCGACCAGGTCCAGCGCTCGAAGGCGTGGTCGAGCGGCTCGTCGCCTGCGTTCGTGTCGAGGTAGGCGCTGCCGGAGAAGCGCAGCGAGGGGTGCGCGAGCTCGACCTCGGCCCGCGCGATCGGCGCGATGGGCGTCCAGCGGTGGAGCCCCCGCCCGTCCAGGGCGACGCCATCGCGCGCGCCGTCCGCCGCGGGCCCGGGCGCGGACGGGCGGAGGCGCACCGTCCCCGAGAGCCGGGAGGGCAGAGGCGCCGTGATCTCGTCGAAGGAGACGCGGAGCTCACCGCCGGACCACTCCATCAGGCTCGGTCCGATGGCGAGCGACCGCGGCGACCTGGAGACCGCGCCCCGCGGCCGCTCGGTCAGCGCCCAGCGATCGGCGCGCGCGCCGTACAGCGCGACGTTCATCGCGCAGTGCATGAGCGGGTCCGCGGCGCCGCGCGATCGCGCCCTGGCGTAGTACGGCGAGAAGACGCTCCCGAGCATCGCGATGATCGTGATCGCGCTCCGCCCGTCGTCGCTCACCGCGTCCAGGTACCACCAGGCATAGCCGCCGCTCGGGATCTCGAGGTCGAAGCGAGGTCCTCCATCACGCTCCGCGCCGCGAGCTGGCCGCTCAGCGCCGCCATCGGCACGCCCGCCCCCGGGTGCGCGCTCCCGCCGGCGAAGTACAGGCCCGGGAGCTTCGAGCGCGAGGCCGGGCGCGCGAAGGTCGAGCTCCACCCGTGGGACACCGGCCCGTACAGCGCGCCTCCCGTCGCCGGGAACATCCGCTCGAAGTCCGCCGGCGTCGTCGCCACCGGGGAGGCGCCCGTGCTCTTCAGCGAGAGGCCGAACCGCTGCAGTTGCTGGAACACGCGCTGCTCCCATTCGTGGATCTCCGTGGATGAGGGGGTGTGTTTATCACCGGTCGCAGGGGCATTGAGGATGAAGAACAGCCGCTCTCCGCCTCCGTTGGCGCCTGCGCTCGCCCCGACCCCGCCGGGCTCGCGCGCCGGCGCGTCGCCGCGGTCCTCGGCGCAGACGTAGACCGTGGCGTCGCGCGGGAGCTCGGCGCGGTCGAACAGCGCGCGGAACTCGGCCTCGTAGTCGCCGGAGAAGAAGACGTTGTGCCGGAGGAGGGGGAAGCCGCTCGCCTCGGCCACGAGCGCCCAGGTGACGGCCGAGAGCGACCGCGGCTCGCTCCCCGGCGCCTTGCGGGCGGCGCGCTCGCCGAACAGGCCGGCCCGCAGCGCCGCCGGGTCGGCGTTCAGCACGATGGCGTCGGCCTCGATGCGCTCGCCGCCCTCGAGCACGACGCCCGTCGCGCGGCCGCGGCCCTCCTCGATGGCGGCGACGTGCGCGCCGCAGCGCAGCGTCGCCCCGGCGCGGGCCGCCGCCGCGGCGAGCGCCTCGGCGACGCGGCCCATGCCGCCCTCGGGGAGCCAGAGGCCCTCGCGCTCCACGTGCGCGATGACGCTCAGCGTCGCTGGCGCGAGGTACGGCGACGAGCCGCAGTAGGTCGCGTAGCGCCCGAACAGCTGCAGGAGGCGCGCGTCCGTGAAGAAGTCGCCGAGCGCGCGGTGGAGGGTGCGGTGCCCGTCGATCTTCCTCATCCCGCCGAGGCCCAGGTTGCTCGCCGTGCTCAGGATCGTCTTGAGCGTGGGCCGCTCCGCGCGCAGGAACGGCGCCTCCACCACGTCGAAGATCTCGCGCGCGTACCGGCAGAACCGGCGGTACCCGTCCGCCTCCCGCGCCCCCGCGAGCGCGCCGATCGCGTCCGCGGCGCGCTCGGCGTCGGCGAAGAGGTCGAGCGTCGAGCCGTCCGGCCAGGCGTGGCGCGCGAGCGTCTCGGCCCGGCGGAGCGGCACGTGGTCCCCGAAGCGGAGCCCGAGCGACGCGAAGATCTCGTCGAAGACCCACCGCATCGTGAGCGCCGTCGGGCCGACGTCGACGCGGCGGTCCCCGAGGACCACCTCGCGCATCTTTCCGCCGACGCGCGGCGCCCGCTCGAGTAGCACCACGTCGAGCCCGCTCGAAGCCAGGAGCGCGGCCGAGGTCAGACCGCCGACACCCCCGCCGATCACCACGACGCGATCTCTCCTGTCCGCCATGGTCGGAGTGTACGCGTCGGGGGTGGTTTGTCTATACTTTGTTTAACTAACGTTCAAACTATTGACAAGCCCCTGAGGCTCGCCAAGACTCGCTGCCCATGGATTTCGATCGCCGGATCGAGCGCGTCCTCCTCGCCGCCATCGAGCCGCTCTCCTCGCCCGCGTCGCCGCCCGGGCTCCTGGCCGCGACGCAGCACGCCGTCTTCCCTGGAGGCGCCCGCGTCCGGCCGCGGCTCTGCCTGGCCGTCGCCTCGGCGTACGGCGATCCCGCGCCGGAGGCCGCCGACGCGGCGGCGGCGGCGGTGGAGCTCATCCACTGCGCGTCGCTGGTCCACGACGACCTCCCCTGCTTCGACGACGCGCCGATCCGGCGCGGCCGGCCGTCTGTCCACCGGGCCTTCGGCGAGCCGATCGCGGTGCTCGCCGGCGATCAGCTCATCGTGCTCGCCTTCGAGGCGCTCGCGCGCGGCGCCTTCCACGCGATGGCGAGCGGCGTGACCGACGCGCGCAGGGCGGTCCGGTTCTTCGAGGTGCTCGGGGGCGGCGTCGGGATGCCGCAGGGGATCATCGCCGGGCAGGCGTGGGAGTCGGAGGCGAAGGTCCCGCTCTCGGCCTACCGGCGCGCGAAGACAGGCGCGCTCTTCGAGGCGGCGGCGACCCTCGGCGCGCTCTCCGCTGGCCAGGACGGGGCCGCCTGGGGCGATCTCGGGCAGCGCATCGGCGAGGCGTACCAGGTCGCGGACGACGTGCTCGATCTGGTCGGGAAGCCGGAGGACATGGGCAAGCCGGCGGGGCGCGACGGGGCGCTCGGGCGCCCGAACACGGCGCTGGAGCTCGGGCTCTCCGGCACGACCCGGCTGCTGCAGCGGCTCATCCAGGACGCGGTCGAGGCGGTGCCGCAGTGCCCGCGGGCGGACGACGTGCGGTCGTGGGCCGTCGAGCTGGGGGACAGGCTCCTCCGGGTCTGCAGGGGGCCATCGGCGGCGCTTCCGACCGTGAGCTCCATGTAACGGCTCGGGCGGCCTGACGTACGTCCGAGAGGGGCGGCCGCCGGGGGCACTCGGGACGTCTGAGACTGATGATCTGGCGTGGAGCTGGGTTGTTTGCGCGTCGCGGGACGGAACGCGTGAAGCTGACGTGGACTGACGTGAAGCCGACGTGGACTGACGTGAAGCTGACGTGGACTGACGTGGACTGACGTGAACCCGGCGTGAAGCCGCGTGAAGCCGCGTGAAGCCGACGCGAACCGACGTGACCCGACGTTGAGCAGATCAGGGAGGACCTTAATGCGCTGTCGCCTCGCGATAGTGGGGCTGCGCCCAGGCTCGACGAACGCGGTTTGGGGTGGCATCCTCGGCGGGCCTTTCCGCGTCTGCCGCGGGGAGCGTGGCTGTGGCGCGGTGGTTAGGCGCTGTGTCCTGCGTCCGGTGAAGCGTGACGTGGGGCATGGGCCGCGAGCGGGGGGATCGGGGGATGAGGGCGATTCGGGAGCAACACGCCACGATCGTTTCTCGAAAGCTCGAGGCCGACAGTCCCGGGGGGATGCGCGAGGCGATCACCTCCGCCGAGCAGCTGGCGCGCGTCGCGCGCGGGCGCCTCCGCGACCGGGTGGTGGACGTCGGGAGCGCGGTGGGCACCGCCCTCCGGGGCGCGCCGAGGAGCGCGAGCTTCGTCCGGGCGGGCGCCGCCGTGCCGCTGCACGTGTCGCGGATGCTGCTCGATCGACACCAGGTCGCCGCCCACGCGCTCGCCCACCTCTACGCGGAGATCGAGGCCTGCCGCTCGCTCGCGAGCTGGGCCTGCGAGGCGGGCGGGGAGGCCAGGGCCGTCGCCGAGGCGCACGCGGGGGCGCTGCTCCTGTCGCTGCGCGGCGGCGTCGATCTGGGCGGCGGGGAGGTCGCGCCGCTCGGCGATCTCGAGCTCCGCGACGACGAGGTCGCCAAGGCGATCGGCCACCCGGCGGTCGCGGCGTGGGCGCGCGACGCGGGCTCCGGCGTCGCCGTCGCCTCGATCGCGCGCGCGGCCGCCGAGCAGGGCCTCCCCGCCAGCGCCGGCGCGGAGGACGAGCGCATCGGCTGGATCCGGCACAACATGCGCGACTTCGTCGAGCGCCTCGTCGAGCCGCTCGCCCCCGAGATCCACCGCCGCAACGGGCTCATCCCCGAGTCGATCGTCCGCCGCATGGGGCAGTTCGGGGTGTTCCGGCTCGCCACCGCGCCCGAGCACGGGGGCGACGGGCTCGGCGTGGCCGCCATGGCGACCGCCATCGAGGAGCTCGCGCGCGGCTCGCTCGGCTTCGGCGTGCTCACCATGACGGCCTCCATCGCGTCGGAGCTGCTCGCCCGATCCGGCACGGACCTGCAGCGCCGGACCTGGCTCTCGCGCATCGCGAACGGCGAGGCGCGCTGCGCCCTCGCGTTCGCGGAGCCGGCGTACGGGTCGGACCTCGCGCGCGTCGTCACGCGCGCCGAGCGCCAAGCCGACGGCAGCTACCTCCTCATCGGAAAGAAGGCGTGGGTCACCGGCGCGTCCCGCGCCGACCTGGTGCTCACCCTCGCGAGGACGACGACGCCGGGAGGACAGGGGCAGCTGCCGCTCGGGCCGAGCCTCTTCGTCATCGCGAAGCGGCGCGGCGCGCCGGGCGCCGACTTCCCGGACGCCGGGATCGCCGGGACCGAGCTGCGGGCGCTCGGGCAGCGCGGCATGGGGCACTACGAGCTCCGGATCGAGGGGCTCCAGATCGGCCGCGAGGCCCTGCTCGGCGAGCGCGAGGGCGAGGGGATCGCCCAGATCCAGCGGGCGCTCGTGACCGGCCGCACCTACGCGGCCGCGTGCGGCGTGGGCGTGGCGCAGGCCGCGCTGGAGCTCGCGCTCGAGCGGGCGAAGACGCGCGTGCAGTTCGGGTCGCAGCTCATCTCCTTCCCGCGCGTGGCGCACCGGCTCGGAGGGCTCATCGCGCGCGTCGCCGCCGCGCGGCAGCTCACGCGCGCCGCGGCGCACGTGGCGGACACGGGGCAGCCGTGCGAGCTCACGTCGGCGATGGCGAAGCTCTTCTCCAGCCGCGTGGCCTGGGACGCGGCCGACGCCTGCATGCAGATCCACGGGGCGAGCGGCTACGCGGAGAGCTCGACCGCGGCGAGGCTCCTGCTGGACGCCCGCAGCCTCTTCTTCCAGCTGGGCCCGCACGAGGTGCTCGCGCAGGGCATCGCGCGCGCCCTGCTCGAGGGGCCGCTGCCCTGAGGCGCGCGCGCCGTCGTCGTCAACCGAGCGCGCCTGTGCCATGATCGCGCGGACCGATGGTCCGCGTCCGCTCTCCTCGCTACGGCCGCAAGCTCGACGATTTCACGGTCGGCGCGGTGTATGCCCACCCCTGGGACGTCACCGTGGACGAGGGGATGCTCGCGCTCTTCGCGGCCTCGTTCCAGGACGCGATCCCGACCTACGCCAGCCGCGTCGCGGCCCGGTCGGTGGGGCTCAGGGACAGGCCGGTCAGCCCGCTCTTGCTGCTCAACCTCGGGATCTCCTTCAGCGTGCACGACGTGAGCGAGCAGGCGATCGCGCACCTCGCGTACACCGACGTCCGGTTCCCGGCGGCCTGTTATCCGGGGGACACGCTGCGCGCGAGCTCGCTGGTCATCGGCAAGAAGCCGGTCTCGACGGGGGACAAGGGCGTCGTGCACGTCAGGACCCAGGTGGTGAACCAGGACGGGCTGCTCGTCTGCTCGTTCGAGCGCAAGGCGCTCGTGCCCCCTGGCCGCGTCGCGGAGCGCCCCGCGGACGCGCCGCACGCTGTCGCGCAGCCGGACGCGCAGCCGGCGCGCCTGCCGGAGGAGCTCGACCGCCCGCTGCCGCCGCCGGCGCGCCAGGGCGGCTTCGCCTGCGCGTGGGACGACTTCGAGGTCGGCGACGTGATCACCCACGAGGTCGGCAGGACCATCGGGGACAGCGAGCACATGCAGCTCGCGACCCTCCTGCGCAACTCCCACCCGCTGCACGTGGACGAGCAGTACTCCAGGTCGAGCTCCTTCGCGAAGACGCGGGTCGTCCACGGGGGGCTCGTGCTGTCCTGGGTGCTCGCGCTCTCGAGCCGCGACACGGCCGGGTGCGGCGTCTGGGACCTCGGCCTCGACGAGGGGGCGCACCCGAGCGGCGTGCTCGCGGGCGACACGCTGTTCGCCGCGTCGAAGGTGATCGCCAGGGAAGAGGCCAAGAGCGGCGCCGGGAGCGTCACCTTCCGGATCGTCGGCGTGAAGAACACGCCGACGCGCGCCCTGATCGCGCAGGGCGCCGACCTGTTCACGCCCGAGCTCGGCAAGGCCGAGGGCAGGGTGAAGGAAAAGGTCGTGGAGATCACGCGAACGCTGCTCCTGCGCCGGCGGAGCTAGCGTGACAAACGGTCCCCGGCGGGCCGCCTGCGGCATACAATGGGCGGCCATGAGCACCGCTCTGCCCCAGCGAGGAACGGGACGGCCATGAGCACCGCTGGGAGCCGTGAGCTGGACGCGCTCCGCGCGCGCGTCGCCGAGCTGGAGCGGGAGCTGGCCCACGCCCGCGCGCCAGGTCGGAGCGCCGCCGCGCGAGGCGCGGACGCGCCGGCCAGAGACCCGAGCAGCGCGAGGGGCTCCGCCCTCGTCGAGGAGGCGCGGCGGCGGCTCGACGAGGGCGAGGAGGCGGCGCAGATGGGCAACTGGCTCTGGGAGCTCGGCCAGAGCAGCATCATCTGGTCGCGGCAGCTCTTCCGGATCCTGGGCCGCGATCCCGAGACGGATACGCCCTCGACGGAGACCTTCCTCGAGGCCGTCCACCCCGACGACCGGGAGCGGCTGCAAGCCCTCCTGCTGCTGGCGAACGAGACGGGCGAGGGGTCGGGCGCGATCGCGTTCCGCGTGCGCCACCGGGATGGAACCGTGCGGGAGTGCCTGCTGAGCAGCCTGCCCCTCGTCGAGGGGACGGGGCCGCCGTCGCGCTTCTTCGGCGCGGTCGTCGACCTCACCGAGCGCCGCCACGCCGAGAAGGAGCTCCGCCGCAGCGAGCGCATGCTGAAGGAGGCGCAGCGCATCGCCCACGTGGGCAGCTGGTCCTACGACATCGCGTCGCGGACGATCCGCTGGTCCGAGGAGCTCTACCACATCCTCGGCGTCGATCCCTCGGTGCGCCCGACGTTCGAGCTCTTCGCGGGCCTCATCCACCCCGAGGATCGCCACCGGGTCTTCGGCGGCGCGGAGACCGCGTCGCCGCTCGGCATCGCGAGCCCCGTCGAGTGCCGCGTCGTGCGCCCGTCCAGCGGGGAGCTGCGCCACGTGCAGATGGCGGCGCAGCTGGTCACGGACGACGCCGGGACGATCACCGGGCTGGTCGGCACGAGCCTCGACATCACCGAGCGCCGGCGCCTCGAGGAGCAGCTCCTGCACAGCCAGAAGCTCGAGGCGATCGGGCGCCTCGCCGGCGGGGTCGCGCACGACTTCAACAACATGCTCACCGCGATCTTCGGGCACAGGGAGCTCGCGGTGCGCAAGGTGCCGGCGGCGTCGCCCGTCGTCGAGCACCTCACGCAGATCGGCACCGCCGCGGAGCGGGCCGCGGCGCTCACGCGGCAGCTGCTCGCCTTCGCGCGCAAGCAGCTGATCCAGCCGACCGTGGTCGACCCGAACGCGCTGATCTTCGGGGTCGAGCCGCTCCTCCGCCCGCTCGTGGGCGAGGACGTGGAGCTCGTCGTGCTGCCGGGGAGCCAGATCTGGCCCATCCACATCGATCGAGGGCAGTTCGAGCAGCTGCTCATGAACCTGGCCGTGAACGCGCGCGACGCGATGCCCGGCGGGGGCCGCCTCGTGATCGAGACGGCGAACAGGGCGCTCGGCGCGGGCGACGGGGGGTGGGGGCCGGAGATCGAGCCCGGCGACTACGTGGAGCTCACGGTCACGGACACCGGGCAGGGCATCGATGACGCCGTCCAGAAGTACGTGTTCGAGCCGTTCTTCACGACCAAGGAGCCGGGCAAGGGGTCGGGCCTCGGGCTCGCGACGTGCCACGGCATCGTGAAGCAGCACGGCGGCCACATCGGGTTCGCCAGCGCCCCCGGCCAGGGCACGCGCTTCACGATCTGCTTCCCGCGCGTGCGCGGCGTGCCCAGCGAGCAGCCCGCGAGGGCGACCGCGGCCGCCGTCGGGGGCGTGGAGACCGTGCTCGTCGTGGAGGACGAGGCGCAGGTGCGCGAGCTCTGCGTCACCGCGCTGCGCTCCTTCGGCTACTCGGTCCTCGCGGCGCGGAGCGGCAAGGAGGCGATCGCGCTCGCGGCCGCCTACCCAGGCCCGATCCACCTGCTCGTGAGCGATGTGGTCCTGCCGGACGCGCGCGGCCCCGCGCTCTCGGCGATGCTCGCCCGCGCGCGCGCCCCGCTGCCCGTGCTCTACGCGTCGGGTTACACGGAGGACGCCCTCCTCCAGACCGATCTGCTCGACGGGGTCGCCCACTTCCTCGCCAAGCCGTACACGCCGACGCAGCTCGCGAAGGCGGTGCGCGCCGTGCTCGACGCGTCAGCGCAGGCGCGACGGGCGAAGGGCTCCGGCGGCGCCCCGCCGCCGGCTCCGACCGCCGAGCGCCTTCAGTGAGCGCGCTCGTGCGCCGCGGGGGGCGGGCTCCCGGCGCCTTCGCGCGCGATCGCCGGCGTGTGCGCGCGCGTGCGCGGCGGCCCGCTGCGCGCCGCGCTGGCCCCCACCGGCCGGGTGCATCTATCCTGGACGGGCGGCTTTGGCGATGAAGATCCGGGGGTCGGCGCTCATGCACACGAGGACCTACCTGCAGACGCGGTGGGGGAGCCAGGCCATGTCCGCCCTCGACGCCAAGCTGCCCGCCGCCGCGCGGGCGGTCTTCACGGCGCCCGATCTCGCGGCGCACAGCTGGTATCCCATCTCGGTCTGGAACGCGATCGCGGACGAGATCTCGCGGTGGCCCAACCGGTCCGGCGTCATCCGCGATCTCGCGGCCTACGTGGCCGAGCAGGACCTGACGCTCGCGCACAAGGTGCTGCTCAAGCTGGGCACGCCCGCGCTCGTCATGCGGCAGGCCGGCGTGATGTGGGGCATGTACTTCAACGGCGGTCGGCTCGCGCCCCTCGCCGAGGGAGAGCGGTTCTTCCGGCTGATACTTTACCTGGGGGTCGACCCGCAGTCCGACCCGGGGCGCCAGATCTGCAGAGACGCGGTGCCGGCGTGGCAGGAGAACGCGCTCCGGCTCTCGGGCGCGCGAGGGGGCCAGAGCCTCCACACGAAGTGCCGTTTCGAGGGACACCCCACGTGCGAGTACGAAGTGCGCTGGCTCCGCTGAGCGGCGGTCACCACTTGGTGCAGAAGGCGAACAGGTTCACCTGCGCCTCTTCGGCGACCACCTCGACGGGGGTGCTCCCGAACTTCGACCGGGCGAACAGGGTCCTGATATCGTCGGTGCTGCGGTGGATCAGCTCCCACTCGAGGACGTGGTCCATGAACGCCTTGCTCGGGTTGTTCACCCCGAAATTGCCCACGACCGCGACGCCCCCGGGCAGGAGCTTGTCGTGCATGCAATTGAGGAGGGCCACGACCAGATCGTCGCGGAGATAGTCCGTGAGCCCGATGCTGTAGATCATGTGCTGGGGCTTGAGGACCGTCCTGCCGCGGCCGTGGGCCAGCCGAACCACGTTGTCCTGCGCGAAGCTGAACCGGTCCATGACGCCGAGCTGGTCGGCGATGCCGGCCGCGTAGGCGAGGGCCTGGTTGTCGATATCGATGCACGTCGCCTTGATGTCGGGCAGCTCGCCCCCCTCCGCGAAGAGGTCGAACAGCTCCCGGGCGGGGCCGCTCGCGAGGCTGGTGATGTGGACCGGGCCGGACGCGTGCCCGCTGCAGGCGTCCCGGATCGCGCGGCTCAGCACGCCTCTCCGGTTCTTGACGGCGCGGCAGGCGTCGATGGCGAGCCCCCACTGGTCGATGAAGCGGCCGAGGCGGCCGTCGCCCGCGGGCTCGTCGTTGTACATCATCTCGATGGTGTAGAAGTCGCCCGCGTAGCCGCGCGGCTTCGTGTAGCACCGGTCGACGGTGCGGCTCAGCATGAAGAGCGAGAACGTCTCGCGGAAGACATAGGCGCCGATGCCCTTCTCGAGGTGGCGCTCGCGCTCGATGTGCTCGCGCAGCGCGGACACGATCGTCTGGCACGCGGCGCTCACCTTCTCCTGGATCTCCGCCTCGGGCTGCTTGGCCTCCTTCACCATCCTGTCGGCGATCATCATCTCGAACTTGAACTGTTCGACCGTGTCGATGAGCTTCGGAGGGATGTTGTTGGTGCCGGCCTGGCCCGTCCTCGCGGCGTGAAAGCGGTTGACCTGCGGCACGTCCTCGACGAGGAGCGGCGGGAGCATCGCGGTGTTCTCGCGGAGGCGCTGGGCGAGCATGATCGCGAGCGACTGGTAGAAGCGCGCCGCGAGCCCGGGGACGGAGGCGAGGAGCGAGTGCACATACGGGCCCTCGATGACGTCGAGGGTGCACTCCTCGCGGGCGACGACGGAGGCGCTCGCGGCGGCGCTCTCGAGGAACGACATCTCGCCGAAGATGGCGCCGGGGCCGAGCTGGCGGAGGGCCACGCCGCGCCCGAGGTGGGCGACCTCGACCCCGACAAGGCCGCTGCGCACGATGAAGATGCCCTGCCTTCGCGAGCCCTCCTCGAGGATCTGTTCGCCCGGTCGGTAGGTGACGCAGCTCGACTTCTCCAGCAGCAGCCGCTCGTCGTCCTGGGTCAAGAACTCGAAACCTGTCGTCATGATGCCTCCCGAGCGCCGCGGGCGCCCCGGGCTCGCGGAGGAACGGATCTCTCCTCTCGCCGCGGCGACAGAGGCGTCCACGCGTGCGCCCCTTCTACCACGACGCATCACGCCTCCGCTGAGGCATGGCGGTCCGCGCGTCGCGCGGTCCTTCACCGGGTCACCGCGGGGCGCAGGCCGCGAGGCCGCCGTCCTCGGCGAGCACCAGCACACAGCTGCGGAGCACATCCATGCCGGCAAATCCGTCCGACGGACAGGTCGCCCGCCGCTCTCCGGGCAGAAGATCGAACTCCGCGGCGGCGTCGAACCCCGCCATCCGGAGGCGAGCGCCCGAAAGGACGGGAACGGTGTGCCTGCCTGAGGCGGCGTAGGCGCTCCTGCCGCCGGTCGCCCGGCGCGACAGCCGCTTGCCGGCGGGGGAGACGGCGAAGAGCGAGCTCTGCGACGCCCCCGAATCGATCTTCAGCGTGACGTCGATCCCCTCGACGCTCGCCCTGGCGGTGAGCTCGCTGCCCTGGTTCGGGCCGCCGCAGCGGGCGAGCTCCACGATGGAGCCCTCGCCGAACCGCGCCCGGAGCGCGCGCGCGGCCTCGTCGCGCGGCGCTTCGGTCATCCGGCCCTCGCGCAGGTCGAGCACGACGGCGCGGCCCGGCCCCGCCAGCTCCTGAGGCGCGACGACGCCGCCGATGCCGATGCGCTGCAGGACGTCGGGCATGCGGACGACGAGCAGCGCGGAGACCTCGACCCGGCCCCACCCGGAGAGCGCGAGGCTCGCGTCCTCGAGGCGGGACACCGCGAGGGGCCTGCCCGCGTGGTCGACGGCGACGTCGCCCGCGGTCGAGAGGGGCAGCGCGAGCTCGTCGGCGAGCCAGCGGGCGAGGACGTGGTGGGAGGCGCCGGTATCGACGATCAGCACGGCCGGATGGCCCGCCACGACGGCGTCGATGAGCGGCGAGGGGAACGCGCGATCGTCGAGGTGGTACTGGAGGCTGGCCCGGCGCGCGGGGCCCGCCGCCGGCGCCGCCGGACCCGCGCCCGCCGCAGGGGGGCCCGGGGGCGAGGGCGCGCCGCCAGCGCCAGCGCCTGTCGACGCCGCGCTGCGCGGCGAGGCCGGCGCGGCGCGGACCGCGGCGGGCTCGGCGCAGCCGGCCACCGCGAGCGCGCCGGCCGCGGCGGCGGCCGAGAGCGCGCCGGCCGCGGCGGCGGCCGAGAGCGCGGCGAGGAGCTGCCTGCGAGCGCGCGGCACGAGCATCCGCTACTCGACGCAGCAGAGCGTCGACTGCCCCGTGGGATCCAGCGAGCCGCTGAGGTTCGTGCGCGCGGTGCAGGTGGAGCTCGTCGGCCTGCCGACGAGGTGGGCCGGGGGCGAGTAGGCGTACCCGCAGTACCGCCCGCCCTGCGAGATCTGGGCGTGATCGAAGCAGCTGTAGTCGTTGCCGAGCTCGACGCGCACGTAGTTGCAGTCGCCGCCGCTCGCGGTGCACGCGCACGACGAGCACGTCCGGGTGTCGTTGTACCCCCGGAACCAGTCGCTCTCGCGCCGCGCATAGCCGCTGCAGGTGGCGCTGCCGGACACGAGCGCGCATTGCGTCGTCGGCGAGGCCTGCCTCGGGACGCAGGCCTCGCCGGCGCTGCAGCCCGCGCCGGCGCTCGCGTGGCAGAACTTCCTGGACTCCTTCCACGTCGCCGGCGCGGGGATCGCCGTGCCGGTCGCGGTGCAGCTCTGGATCACGTCGAAGAGGCCCGCGCGCACGCCGCCCCAGTCGACGAACCCGTTGTTGATCGGCTTCTCGTCGCACGTGAACCCGACCCGCTTCGCGAGCGTGCCGCGCGTCCCGGCCTCGTCGGCCTCGCACTGCGACTCGTCGGCGTAGAGGTAGAGATCCGCCGCGCAGTCGGTGGGGTTCGGCGTGCACCCGCAGCCCTCGCAGCCGCTGCCGGAGAGGCCGCGGAAGAGGAGCGTCTCCTTCGCGGTGAACCCGTCAGGGCACGGCTCAGTCGCGTCCACGACGACGCCGAGCTCGAAGTTCGTGGGGGCCGCCAGGCAGATCGCGCCCTCCGCGCAGTCGGAGTCCGCGCAGTCGACGGCGTCGTCGCAGTCGTCGTCGCCGCCGTTGAAGCAGTCCTCGACCTGCGTGCAGCCGGTCGCCGCGCTCGTGCCGGCGCTCGCGCTCGTGCCGGCGCTCGCGCTGGAATGTTCGGTCGTCCCGGCGCCATCACCGCCGCCCGACCCGCCCGCGCCCGCGAAGTTGCGCTCCTGGACGCTGCAGGCCGAGAGGCTGACGAGCGCTGCTATCGCAGGCCCGCGAAGGTTCGTCATGCCGCCAGGATAGCCGCCCTTGCAGGCGAGGTGCAGCGTCATGTCCCGGAGGCGCGGCGCTCACCGCGAGGGGCGTGAGGGGCGAGGTGCCCTGTGACACCGGGAGGAGAGGCCGTCACGGAGCCGTGGAGCGCTGGAGGCGGCGCTCCACCTCGGCGCGCGTCGGATACGATGTCTGACACCCCTCGCGCTCGACCGAGATGCCCGCCGCCGCGATCGCGAACCGGAGTGTGGCCTCGATCGCCATCCCGGAGGCGAGCCCGCCGGCGAGCACGCCCGTGAGGGCGTCCCCGGCGCCCGTCGTGTCGACAGCGCGGGCCGGCAGGGCGGGGAGCTCCTCGCCCGACGGCAGCAGCACCGCGCCGCGCGCGCCCCGCGTGAGCACCACGCGCTCCGGCAGGTGACCGCGCAGCGCCTCGTGCTCGATCTCGTTGACGATAACAAGGTCGAACCGGCCGACGAGCTCGGGATCGATGGCGTTGACGGGCGACGGATTGCAGATCGACAGCGCGCCGTCGGCCCGCGCTGCCGCGAGCACGCCGTCGATCGCCGCGGCCGGGATCTCGCCCTGGCAGAGCCAGACCGAGGCCCCGCACGGCGAGGGCGGCGTGACGAGCGCGTTGGCGCCGGGGATCGCGAGGATCTGGTTCTCTCCGGCCTCGTCGACGCAGATCAGGGCCACGCCCGTCGTCGCGCCGCGGTGGACCGCCACGGCGGAGAGCTCCACCCCGTCGGCGGCGAGCGCGGCCGCGCAGAGCTCGCCGTGCGCGTCGTCGCCGCGCGCGCCCGCGAGCCGCACGCGCGCGCCGGAGCGCGCCGCCGCGACCGCCTGGTTCGCGCCCTTGCCGCCCGGCGCGACGAGGAAGCGGCGGCCCAGCACCGACTCGCCGGGGCGCGGCAGCCGCGGGCCGTAGCCGATGAGATCGGCGGTGATCGAGCCGCAGATCGCGAGCAATCCCATCACCGCCGCATACCACGAACGAGGCGGCGCGCGCGTCAGTCGGCGTTCACGGCCACGGCGTCCGTCTTGCCCTTGGCGAGCGCGCCGGCGCGGCGGATGATGCCGATGAGCTCCTGCTGATCGCCCTTGCTGGACGCGGCGGCCCTCGCGATCTTCTCGATGTCGGCGAGCCTCCAGGAGCGCGCGTGCGGGCTGTGGCGCAGGACCTCCGCGAACCCTGCCACCGCGGACGCGAACCGGAAGTCGGCCGGCGCCGCGTCGAAGGTGGGGGCGATGGCGCCCGGGGCCATCTTGACCAGCGTCTCCTCGGCCGTGTTCGAGCCGAGCGGCGCCTTGTGGCGGAGGCGCACGACGACCGGCGCCGCGCCCTCGCCCTTCGGCGCGGGGGCCTTGAGCTCGACGTCGTAGATGGCCGTCACGCTGTGCCCTGCGCCGATCTCGCCGGCGTCCACCTTGTCGTTCCGGAAGTCCCGGTCGGCCACGTCGCGGTTCTCGTAGCCGATGAGCCGGTAGCTCTTGACGAAGCTCGGGTCGAACTCGACCTGGATCTTCACGTCGCGGGCGATGACCTGGAGCATCCCGCCGACCTGCTCGGAGAAGACCCGCCGCGCCTGCGCCTCGCTGTCGATATAGGCGTAGTTCCCGTCGCCCTGGTTGGCGAGCTGCTCCATCATGAGATCCTTGTAGTTGCCCTGGCCGAAGCCGACGGTGGACAGCGTGATCCCCTTGTCCCTCGCGCGCTTGATGGTCTTCAGGATCTCGTCGTGGGAGGTCGGGCCGACGTTCGCGTCTCCGTCGGAGAGCACGATGACGCGGTTGACGTGCCCCTTCACGAGCGTCCGCTCGGCCAGGCTGTACGCGAGGTCGATGCCGCTCGACATGGCGGTGGAGCCGCCCGCGGTGAGGTCGGCGAGGGCCGCGAGGATCTTCCCCTTGCTCTCGATGCCGGTCGGCGCGAGCACCTCTCGCACGCTGCCCGCATAGGTGCACAGCGCGACGGTGTCCCCCGGCTTGAGGGTGTCGGTGAGCATCTTCAGGCTCTTCTTCGCGAGCTCGATCTTGTCCGGCGACTGCATCGAACCGCTGGTGTCGACGAGGTACACGAGGTGCACCGGGGTCCGCTCCTTGACCGGCACGCGCTTGCCCTGGACCGCCACGCGCACGAGGTGGTGGCCCGACGTGAACGGCGAGGGCGCGGCCGCGAGGTGCACGGCGAACGGGCCTGTCGCGGGCGACGCGTAGCCGTAATCGAAGTAGTTGAGGAACTCCTCGGCGCGCACGGCCTGATACGGGGGCAGCGCGCCATCCATGATCTTGCGGCGCGCGATGGCGTAAGAGGCCGTGTCCACGTCGATCGCGAACGTCGAGAGCCGGTCCTTCGCGGGGTCCTCGACCGGGTTGACGCCGTAGTCCCGGTACGTCTCGCTGCCCTGGGGCTCGGGCGCGGTGACGGCGACGGCCGGGGGCGGGGGCGCGGGGCGCGCCACGGCGGTCGCCGCCGGGGCGGTCGCCTTCTTGGGCGCGGGCGCGCCGCCCGTCACCTGGATGCGCGCGTCCGCCCCGCGCGCGGCGCCCGCCTTGGTCGCCCGCGACTGCGCGGGCCCGGGCGTGGGCGTCCCAGGGGCGGCCGCCACGGGCGGGGCCGGCGGCGGCGCGGCCTCCGCGGGCGCGGCGCCACGGTCGACCGCGTCGATCGCCGCGGCCTCCTCGCGCCTGGCGGTGGACGCGCTGCCCTCGTCTTGCGGCGCGTCGAACTCCGGCTGCATGGCCTGCCCGGCGGGGGCCTCGGTCGGCGCGGCCGATGCGGTCGCCGCCGTGGGGGCAGGCGTGGAGCCACCGCAGCCGATGAGCAGCGCGGTGACGAGGGCGGGGGCGACGAGATCGAGGGGCCGGGTGCGCATTGAGGTGTCCTCCTTGAAGGGAATCGCGAGGGCGGATCCCTGCTGTACGTTCTCGTGGCTCGGCCATCGCCGATCGCCACACACAGGTCCTTGCGGGGGCCGCACGCGCGGCTGCCCCATCGTGCGTTCTGCACGGGCGAGACGGGCCCTTCGCCGCTTTCGCTGCGTGAACGCCGCGTGTCGCCGGTCGTCCGGCGAGCCGACGGAGGGGCTCTCGCGGCCGGGGCCCGCCGTGGCGGGGCTCGGCGCGTCCGAGTGCCAGGGAAACGCGGTCGTCTCGGCCGGCTTACACCCGAAATCGACGGGAGCTCGGGTCGGGTCCTCCGCCCGCCTCCCTCTCGATCTATCCTCAGGGGATCCGTGATGAGCGAAACGAGCCGCGAGCGCTTCCAGTCCACCCTGTGCCGCGCCAGGAAGATCGCCGTCCTGACCGGCGCGGGCGTCTCGGCGGAGTCGGGTATCCCCACGTTCCGCGGCGCCGGGGGGCTGTGGCGGCGTCACGAGGCGACGAGCCTCGCCTCGCCCGAGGCGTGGCGGCGCGATCCGGGCCTCGTCTGGGAGTTCTACAATCACCGCCGGGAGCGCGCCCTCGGCTGCGCCCCGAACCCGGGTCATCACGCGCTGGCGCAGCTGGAGGCGCGGTGGCGGGAGGCCGGCAAGGTCTTCACCCTGATCACCCAGAACATCGACGGCCTGCACGAGCAGGCGGGCTCCCGGAGCCCGGTGCGCCTCCACGGCTCGCTGTGGCAGGTGCGCTGTCTCTCGTGCGAGAGCGTGACCGAGAACCGCGACGTGCCCATCACGCCCGCCTTCGCGGGCAGCGGCTCCCCCGATCCGGAGGCCCCCGCCCGCCGCTTCACGGCGGCGGAGCTGCCGCGCTGCGGCTGCGGCTGCGTCCTTCGCCCGCACGTCGTCTGGTTCGGCGAGGCCCTCCAGGAGAGCGATCTCGCCGCGGCGGCCGCCGGCGTCGAGGGCTGCGATCTCCTGCTCGTCGTCGGTACGTCGGCCGTCGTGTATCCCGCCGCCGGCTTCGTCCCCATGGCCAAGCGCCACGGCGCCCTCATCGCCGAGGTCAACGTCGAGCCGAGCGCGATCTCCGGCCTCTGCGACGCCGTGTTCACCGGCGGCTCCGGCGCGATCCTGCCCTCCCTGCTCGACGTCACGCCGGCGTGAGCGGCGCGGCCTGACGGGCGCGGCGAGCCAGCGGCGTCAGCATGGCGAGGCGAGCCGGCGGTGTCAGCACGGCGAGGCGAGCCGGCGGCGTCAGCGCCACACGCTGTCGCGCCGCAGCGGGCGCGCGGTGCACGCATCGCGCGGCGCGGCGCGTGCTTCTGCCGGGGTCATGGAGCAGGTCAACCGTGGGATCTCAGGGCTAACGTGGGCGGCGATCACCCTCGTCGTGATCGGCGCCGTCAACTGGGGGTTCGTTGGGCTGTTCGAGTTCGACGTTGTCGCCGCGCTCTTCGGCAGGCTCAGCGCGCTCAGCCGCATCATCTACGTGCTCGTCGCGCTCGCTGGGCTCTATCTGCTCTACGCCGCGGTCCAGCTCGGAAAGCGCGCCCGGGTCACCACGATGCCCTGAGGGCGACGCGCCCGTGCACCCCAGGCGCTCACGCGCCCGGGCTGGCCTGGCCGCCGAAGCCGCGCGGACGGGCGGCGGTCGCGCGCGCCTCGATGAACCGCGACACCGCGTCGACGAACGCCTCGGGGTTCTCCACCTGCGGCATGTGCCCTGTCGCCGGGATGAAGGTGAGCTGCGACCCCGGCAGCGAAGCGTGAAGCTTCTTCGCGTCGTCCGCGCTGTTGCCGACGAGCTGGTCCGCCTCGCCCCAGACGAGGAGGGGATTCAGGCTGAGCGGGGCCCTGGGACCTCCCTGGATGGCGGCGTCGAGCACCGCCTCCAGCTGAGGTGGATTGGCGCTCTCCAGGACGTCCCGCAGGGCAGCCGGGGCGCGGCGGGGATCGGCGTAGGCGCGGCTCAGGACCCGCGGGTTATAGGTCTGCTTCCGCATCAGCGCGCGCAGCATCCGGCGGGGCAGCGGCCGCGCTCCGAGCCAGCCGACGAGGCGCGGCAGCGGGGGAATGGGAACGCCGTTGACGAACACGAGCCCTCGGCAGCGGGCCGCGAACAGGCCAGCGAAGCTCGATACGACCGAGACGCCGAAGGAGTTGCCGACGCACCACGCGCTGGAGACACCCAGCTCGTCCAGGAGCCGCTCCAGCCAGCGCGCATAGGCGTCCAGGGCGCCGAGCCCCGGGGCGTCCGTGCGCCCGATGCCGGGCAGATCGGGCGCGATCACCTGGAAGCGCTCCGCCAATCGCTCCCAGACAGGCGCCCAGTGCATCGCCGCCCCGCCCCAGGCGCCGTGCACAAGCAGCAGCGGCTCGCCCTGCCCGCCCACGTGGACGCTGGCAGGGCGGCCGTCGATCGCGAGCTCCTTCACCGAAACCGTGCTCATGCTCCTCTCCCGTGCGGAATCATCGCGGGCCCATCCTGCCCCCGGGCGCCGGGGGCCCGCAACAGGAACGCACGCCGGCGCGCGCCCCCGTCCCTCCCTCTCGCGTGTGCGGGCGCTGGCCGGGCGCGCGGCGGCGCGCGGCGCCTCTCGGCCCTTCGCGCTTGCCTCACGGGCAGCCGATCGCGGTATCGTCCCCGCCGTGTCCCCCGCTCAGAAGCTCCGTGATCTGCTCGCCTCGCCCGGCCTCCTCGTCATGCCTTGCTGCTTCGACGCGCTGTCGGCGCGGCTGATCGAGCAGGCCGGCTTCTCGCTCTCGTTCATGAGCGGCTTCGCGGTCTCCGCCGCGCGCCTCGGCGCGCCCGACACGGGGCTCATCTCGTATGGTGAGATGGTCGATCAGGCGCGGGCGATCTGCGGCGCCGTCTCGATTCCTGTGCTCGGCGACGGCGACACGGGCTACGGCAACGCGATGAACGTGAAGCGCACGGTGCGCGGTTATGCGCAGGCCGGGCTGGCCTGCGTCATGATCGAGGACCAGGTCGCCCCCAAGCGCTGCGGCCACACGCGCGGCAAGCAGGTCGTGCCCCGCGACGAGGCGTTCACCCGCGTCCAGGCCGCCGTGGACGCGCGCGACGAGGGCGCCGGCGTGCTCATCATGGCCCGCACCGACGCTCGCCAGACGCACGGCTTCGACGAGGCGCTGGCCCGCTCGCGGGCGTTCGCCGACCTCGGGGCAGACATCGTGTTTCTGGAGGCGCCCGAGAGCGTGGAGGAAATGCGAACGTTCTGCCGCGAGGTGCGCGTGCCGACGATGGCCAACATGGTGGATCACGGCAGGACACCGGTGCTGCCGCCGGCCGAGCTCGAGGCGATCGGCTACAAGATCGCGGCCTATCCGCTCACCCTGCTCTCGGTCGCCGCCGCCGCCATGCGCGAGGCGCTCGCGGCCCTGCGCGCCGGCCGGCACCCCGACCCGCGGACGGACTTCGCGGCGCTCCAGGAGATCGTCGGGTTCCCCGAGTACTACGCTGAAGAAGCGCGCTATGCGCAGCCGCCGAGGAAGGGGTGAGTCGAGCACCATGACAACGATGTCCTCTGCCGCCCCCGCGTCGCTCCTCGACGCGGCGCGGAGCCTCGTCCCGCTCGTCCAGGAGCACGCCCAGCGGGGCGAGCGCGAGCGCCGTTTGCCCGATCCGGTCGCGAGGGCGCTCCGGGAGTCGGGCATCTTCCGCATGTGTCGTCCGCGCGCGCTGGGCGGGCTCGAGGCCGACCCCCTCACGGCGCTGCAGGTCATCGAGGAGCTCTCGCGCGCCGACGGTGCCGCAGGGTGGTGCGCCATGATCTGCGGCACGACCGGCGCGTTCGAGGCGTACCTCCCGGCGGAGGGGGGCAGAGAGATGCACGCGAGCCCGGATGTCGTGACCGCCGGCGTCTTCGCGCCGAGCGGGCGCGCCGTCGAGGTCGAGGGAGGAGTTCGGGTCGCCGGGAGGTGGGCGATGGCGAGCGCCTGTCATCATTGCGACTGGCTGGGCGGCACCGCGGTGGTCTTCGACGGGATGGCCCCGCGCCTGCTGCCCGGGGGCGCGCCCGAGGCCGTCGTGCCGATGTTCCGCGCCTCGGAGTGCGAGATCCTGGATACGTGGAGCGTCTCCGGCCTCGCCGGCACCGGGAGCCACGATTTCGCGGTCGTGGACGTCTTCGTGCCGAGCAGCCGGTGCATCCGACTCCCGATGACGTCTCCGACCCATCCAGGGCCTCTCTTCGTGTTCCCGCTCTTCGGCTTCCTCGCGAGCGCGGTCGCGACGACCGCGCTCGGGATGGCGCGCGCGGCCATCGATGAGCTGGTCCGGCTCGCGGCGACCAAGCGGCCGAGCGGCATGACGACGTCGCTCGCGACGCGGCCCTCGACCGCGCTCGCCGTGGCCGAGGCCGAGGCCACGCTGGGCGCGGCCAGGGCCTACCTCTTCGAGGCCGTCGGCGCCGTCTGGGACGCCGCGGTCTCTGGCAGGTCGATCTCGCTGCGGGAGCGGGCGCGCGTCCGGCTCGCCGCGACGAACGCCGCCCTCGGCGCGGCGCGCGCCGTCGATCTGGCCTTCACGGCGGGCGGCGCCACCGCGCTCTACGCGGAGAGCCCTCTTCAACGCAGCTTCCGCGACGTTCACGCCGTCACGCAGCACGCCCTCGTCGCCCCGCACACGCGCGAGGTCCAGGGCCGTGTGCTCCTCGGGCTGGACACCGAGCTGCCGATGTTCTGAGGGGCCATCCGCGAGACGAGACGCCGATATGAAAGGGCAGAGCGGGCGACCGAGATCGCTCGGCTGGAGCGGCGGCGACCCGTAGCGCGAGAACAGATAACGCACGATCGCGTGCGACTCCCAGAGCACCAGCGGACCGTCCTCGAGCGTCGGAACGAGCCCGTTCGGGTTGAGGGTGAGGTAGTCGGCGTCCTTGACGCGACCGAACGACCCGCCGGCGTCGATGCGCTCGAAATCGAGCTTGAGCTCGTCGAGCGCCCAGAGGACCTTCTGCACGTTCGAAGAATTCTTGTGACCCCAGAGTTTCAACATGATGTCCCTTGTCCCTCGGCGCCGCTCAGGCGGCCGTCGTCGCTGCCGGCTTCACGAACTTCGCGAAGCGCTCCACGTAGAACTCGACCGGATTCTGGATGGCGCGGACCGCGGGGCGCGCCTGCACGGCCTCGATCCACGCCCGGAGCCGCGTGAGCTCCGCGGGGATGGAGAAGTCGCGGAGGCGGCCGACGGCCGACAGCCGCTCGAACCATGGATAGAAGGAGACATCGACGAGGCTGACCTCGGCGCCGAGCCAGTAGGGCCCCTGGCCCGACGATCTCGCCAGCGCTTCCCGCTCGATGAACGCGAGCACGTCGCCGAGCGCCTTGCGCCCCTCCGCCTCCTGGTCTCGCGTCTCGGCCCTGAGCAGCTGGGTGAACGCCGGCACGAGGCGCGTGTTCGCGTAATCGATCCAGATCCTCGCCAGGGCGCGCCTGCCCGGCTCCCTGGGCAGGAGCCGGGGCTCGGGGAAGACCTCCTCGAGGTACTCGTTGATGATCGCCGACTCCCAGATGCGGTGGCCCTCGTGCTCGATCGCCGGGACCTTTCCATAGAGCGAGGCGTCGACGAACGCCCGCGGCTTGTTCTGCAGATCGACCTCGGTCAGCTCGAAGTCGATCGCCTTCTCCTGCAAAACGAGCCGGGTGCGGTGGGCGAAGGGGCACGCCTTCGCGCTGTAGAGTCGCAGCTTCGTCATCCTGTTCTCCTTGATGGCGTGCGCCACGCGAAGAGCTCTCCTGCCCTCAGGCAGAAGGGGCGCTCCGCTCACGGGCCGTCGTCGTGGCAGAGAGCAGGGAGCGTGCCAGGGCGTTACTGCACTCTATTGCAGGAACGGATCACAATCGTTCGCGCTGGCCGCGCGCTTGCTGCGACGGGAGCAGGGATTGCTGGTGATGTGCTGCTGAGGCAGCAGTGAATCCGGCGTGGGGCGTGGGAAGGCCTCTGCCGATGGATGGTCGACCCCTGGTCGAGTACCCGGGAGACGTCGCGTCCGTCGGGATGAGGCGTGCTCAGATCTTCATCCTTCCTCCTCGTGTCATGGTTCGCAGCCCGCGCCACCTCAGCCAATGGCACCTCTGCTCGAGCGGTCATCCGTCTGCCACGCGCGGGCGTGGACGTGGACCTCCTCCCGGTGTGCCGGGAGGGCGCGCTGATGTTTTCCGCCTTGCTCTTCTATGACGGACAATAGTCTGCTATGACGGATTGGTCAAGACGCTCCGCGGTAGCGTCGATGTCCTCGACAAGAGGTGTGTGGACCGGCGTGCGACGGCGATGATCGCTGCGGTGGCCGGGATTGACCGGATGTGCGAGGGCTGTCTTCGTTGTAAGCTGCGTGCCATGACGCCTGCTCGCCTCGACGCCGGAGCACTCCATGGCTCGCATGGTACGGGACGCGACCGTCGCGTGGTCCGATGGCCTGGGCACTACAGCGTTGTCGTCGCCAGGCGCATGACGGCGACAGGCATGGATCGACGCGATGGCAGGTGAGCGCCCGCCGGACCGCATCCTGACCGCTCGTCTGACGCTGCGAGCGTGGCGGCCCGAGGATGCGCCTCTGATCAGGGAGGCGATCGACACGAGCCTTGCGCACCTGCGGCCCTGGATGCCGTGGGCCGCGCACGAGCCTTCCTCCATGGAGGCGACCACCGCGCTCCTCGAGAAGTTCCGGGACGACTTCACGGAAGGACGCGACTTTCATTATGGCATCTTCACGCGCGACGAGCGCGCCGTGCTCGGGGGTACGGGGCTACACCCGCGGATCGGCCCGGGCGCGATCGAGATCGGCTACTGGCTCCGGGCGACGGCGACGCGCTGCGGTTACGCGACCGAGGCGGTGGCAGGCTTGACCCGGGTCGCGCTCGAGGAGCTCGGCGTGAGCCGCGTCGAGATCCGCTGCGATCCGCGGAACACCGCGAGCGCCGCCGTGCCCCGGCGGCTCGGGTACCGGCATGTGACGACGCTCGAGGCGAACGCCCTGACGCCCGCGGGCGAGCCGCGCGACACGATGGTGTGGGCGCAGACGGCCGCGGAGCCCGCGGGATCGCGCCGGGGAGGCCGAAGCTCATGAGTCCATCGCCCTCGGCCGGCGCGCCGGGAGCGACATCGGACATGGAGTGGTGCATGGGGGTGATGGCGGCGCTCAGAGCTCGAGCGTCATCTCGATCATCGTACGGCGAAAGCCGAATCGCTCGAACAGGCGTTGCGCGGCGGCGTTCTGCGTCGCGGTATGGAGCACGACGCGCGGCGCACCCAGGGCGTGGAGGCGCGCGATGACGGCCTCGAGCAGGATGGCGCCAGCGCCGAGCCGGCGCGCGGGCTCGGCGACATAGATGTCGTGGAGGGCGCCGCAGGCGTCGAGGAGGCTGTTCCAGTCGCGCGGCTCCCGGCGGCCATAGGCGTAGCCGACCAGCGTCGGCTCGGCGCCGCCCTGCTCGGCGACGACGATCGTGGCGCTGGGGTTGTCGAGCTCGCTGGTGAGCCACCGTTCGTAGCCCGGCTCGAGCGGCTCCAGGCACAGGAAGCGGTGTGGATCAAGGGCGTGGTGTAGGCGGACGAGCTCCGCCGCGAAGCACGCCACCTCGGGCATGTCCTCGCGCTTGGCCGGACGGGCGGTGATGGAAGGGGTCATTCAGCCAGGATAGCGCGCTCCTGGCGGGATATCGACGTGGCGGACGTGCGAGACGGTCGACTGATCTATGCCACAGCAGAAGCAGAGATTGCGTTTGTGAGCTCGAGGAGCGACCGCTCATTCATTCGATAGGTACGAAATCCGGACATGACTTGCGCCATCGGAAGGCGCGCTCTGCTGCGGTATCGACGATAGGAGACGACCGCTCGAGGATGACATCCTCGATGCCCAGGGTCCTGCGTCGAAGGCGATGGCGGAGTACGTCATCGTCTGGTGGCGCTCGGAGCAACGCGCCTGAACGCCAACAGCAAGTGCAATGGAGGCCGGCAGGGCGCGCGAGGCAGCGTGCCGGCGCTGGCCCCTTCTGCTTGCGCGAGAGAAGGGCCCAGGTCGACCGAACCGACACTCCGGCCCCCCCGGCCGGGACGAATGTGGTAGCCTCGCACGCGGCGGCCTCCGGGATCCGTCGCTGACCTGAGATTTGCCTGGAAAGCAGAGTGGCCCGTGCGATTTCCCGCTGCAGCCTTCCTCCTCGTGGTCGCCTCCCTCGTTCCCGTGCTGCTCGTCCCGTTCCGTGCACACGCCCAGGCCTCCGGGACGAAGGTCAGTCAGCAAATACAGCGCCTCTTTAATCAAGCCATCGTAGAAATGGAGGCCGGCCAATTCCAGTCCGCCTGTCCGAAGCTGGAACAAGTAGTCGAGCATCAACCGGACGGACTCGGCGCCCGCTTGGCGCTCGCGGAGTGCTACGAGGGCATGGGTGACTTCGCACGTGCGTGGCAGACGTGTTTTGACACCAAGCTCGCGGCACTAAAGGCAAAGAACGGCAAGCGGGCACAGGACGCGGCTGGTTGTATGGTCGACCTCGATCCAAAGGTCGCGAAGATCGTATTCAACGTGGCCGAGGACGTCCGTTCCTTGCCCGATCTGGAGATCACGCTCGATGCCGCTCGCGTGGAGCTTTCGCGCTGGGGAGCACCGATGGCCGTCGCGCGAGGGGAGCACGTCGTGGTGGCGACAGCACGAGGAAGGCTGCCGTGGCGTAAAAGCATCACGCTGCAGCCAGGTGGTGACCCACAGCCGATCGAGGTGGACGCTCCGACGGCTGGTTCGTCCGCAAGCTCCGGGAGCAATGCCGGTGGATCGCCAGCGAGCACCGGCGCTGGTGCTTCAGGAGTGCTGCCGCCGAACTCGCAAGCAGGGACGGCTCAGGAAGGGACCGCTTCTGCGAGCGCCGCGCAGCCGGGTATATCGCCGCAGGGCACCGCGCGTCAAGGCGTGGCTCAGCAAGGTAAGAGCCAGGATATGGCTACTCAGAGCGCGGCACAGCCGGCCACTCCGTCGACCAAGCGGGTCGGCGCTACGGATCGTAACAATGAAGACGGAATTCGATCGCGCCAGCGTGCATTGGGTACCATGGCCCTGGGATTCGGGGGCGCAGGCGCTTTCGTGGGGACGGTACTCGGCACGATCTCGCTCAGGGTCGAAGACAAGGGAAACGCGCTAGGCACCGCATCGCTTATCACCTTGGCGACCAGCGGGGTACTGTTGGCAACTGGTGGCGTTCTGGTGCTCGCGACCGGTCCCAGCGGTTCGAGCGCCAACATCTTGCTCAACCCGCAGGGCGTCTCGGCGCAGCTGAGGTGGTGACCGATGCTCCACGTCGGCTGCTGTCTCTCATTAAGAACCGCTACGCCGCTGCAGTCGCATATCGACCCGGCCGCGCTTGGATCTCGGCTGTCTTTATCTCCATCGCATGTGCCCTGCATGCGACGGGTCAATGACTCAGGACAGGGCGCTGCTTGTACCGGCTGAACATCGTGTCTCCTGGAGCACCTATGGAGCCCTCGCACTTCTCCGTCCTGCACCCCGGCGCCCTCTTCTGCGGAAGATACGAGGTTGTCCGTTGCATCAAGGCCGGCGCGATGGGCGCGGTCTACGAGGTGCTGGACACCGTCACGCACAGCCGCAGGGCCCTCAAGGTGATGCTCCCCGGCATCGTCGACGATCCCGACCTGCGCGTCCGCTTCGCTCAGGAAGCCAAGATCACCGGCGGCGTGGAGAGCGACCACATCGTCCGGGTCTCCGACGCCGGCATCGATGCATCGTCCAGGATGCCCTTTCTCGTGATGGACCTGCTTCGCGGCGAGGAGCTGGGCAGCATGCTGAGGCGACGCGGACCGCTTCCGCCGGCGGAGGTGGTTACCTACCTCTTCCAGGTTGCGCTCGCCCTCGAGAAGACCCACGCAGCGGGCATCGTGCACCGCGACCTCAAGCCGGAGAATTTGTTCGTTACGTCGCGCGACGACGGAACGCCCTGCATCAAGATCCTTGATTTCGGCATCGCCAAGGTGGCGGCACAGAGCAGTCAGGCCAAGGGAACCGTGCCTATCGGGACACCGCTCTATATGTCTCCTGAGCAGATCCGCGGAGATGGTGACATCGGACCGCGTGCCGACCTGTATGCGCTCGGTCACATCGCACACGCGGTCCTCTCCGGGGAAGCCTACTGGACGGCGGAGATGAAAGCGGCGCCGTCCATCTTCCCCGTGCTGTCAAGAATTCTTGCTGGGCCGCTCGAGCCGCCGAGCGTGCGCTCGGCGTGGCGCGGCGTGGTCCTGCCCCCGGCCTTTGACGCCTGGTTCCTCCGCGCCACGGCTCTGCGCCCGGAGCACCGGTTCGAGGGGGCTCGTGCCGCGGTCGGCGCTCTCGTCGAAGCGCTGGGGCTGTCGAGCCCACGCGCCAGTCTGCCGTCGCATCATCGGTTGCTTCCAGAGACGGCGATCCCGATCGAGGGCGCCGGAGCTCAGGCAGTCCAGGCGCAGGATCCTATGAAAAGCCAGGGGAGTGGTCCACAGCCGCCGGCTGGCAATGCGACGGGCGCTCCCACCACACACACCACACGCATCTGGAGGCGGCGGCGTCGCGGACTGCTACCCTTGGCGGTCGCTCCTCTCGGGCTGCTCCTCCTCGGTCTACTCGGTTTCATGATATGGCGCATACCCCCTGGGCATGACGAGAGCCGCGCGGGCGATGCCGCGTCCCACGAGTCTGATGAGACGGACGGCGCCGCGAGCGCACAGGCGGTTGCAGAATCTGCAAGCACGTCGTCGCCCTCGGCTCCTCCGGCACCGTCTTCGCGTCCTCTGGAGCCTCTCCACACAGCAGCCGCGGCCGCGGGTCCTCCGCCGGCTCCCTCGAACGGCGCGAAACCCACCGGCGTGTCGATGGCAGCACCATCCAGAGCGGCCTCTGCGCCTGCCGCAGCGCAGGGCAACACTTCACGGCCAAAACCTGCGCCTACGCCCGCGCCATCAGCGTCGGCTGTGCGCAAACAGAGGAGCATCTTCTAGCTCCCTCGAACGGATCTTAGATGATTGGGATACGAACCTTCGAGACGCCAAGAGGAGAACCTCCTGGGTCTAATTGGCGCCTCGGCGTTTCTTGATCCGGTCCGCCGTATCCGGCGCGGCCGCTCGCTCCGCCTCAGCGCCCCTTTCCCGCCCCCAGGCCCTCCAGCGCCTGCTCCGCGTCGCGCCGGTAGGCGTTGTCGGTCGGCGCCGTCTCCAGGAAGCGCTGGTAATGGTGGACGGCCTTCTCGCGGTTGTTCGCCGCGCGGAGCGCCTCGGCGAGGAGGAAGTGCGCGTCGAACAGCCACGGCGGGGTCGAGCGATCCGGCGCCTCGCCCAGGGCGACCGCCTGCTCCATCTCGCTCGCGGTCCCGGCCCGGTTGCCGCGCGACGCGTAGATCTTGCCGAGGCGGTAGTGCCACTCGGGGACCTTGTCGTTGGCCGCGATCGCCTTGCGCCACGCATCCTCCGCGGCCGCCCAGCTGCCTTGATCCTGGTAGCAGAGCGCCATCGTGGCGTAGGCCTCGTAGCGGGACGGCCGCTTCTCCAGCGCGATCTTCAGATCCGCCAGCGCGTCCCGGCTCGCCCCCTGCTTCTGCAGCAGCACGCCGCGCTGCCAGTACGCGTCGCCGAGCTCCGCGTCGAGCTCCAGCGCGCGCCTCAGCGCCATCTCCGCGCGCGCGGTCTGGGCCGTCTCGTTGGCGCCCCAGCCGACGTAGAGGTGGTACTCGGCGCGGTTCGGATCGAGCTCCGCGGCGCGCTCCAGGAAGCGCAGCGCCTCGGCCATGTTCGTGCCGCGCACGAGGAGCGCGCGGCCGAGGAAGTGGTTCGCCTCGGCGGAGTTCGCGCGGTCCTTGAGCACGTCGCGCAGGATGGGCTCCGCCTGGCTCGCGTGCCCCGCCATGACCTGGGTCGAGCCGACGCGCAGCTTCAGGTCGATGTCGTTCGGCGCCTTGCGGAGCGCGTCGGCGTACATCTCCAGCGCGCGCTCGCTCTGGCCGGTCTCCTCGAACAGGAGCCCGCGCTCGAGCGCGAGGCCCGGGTAGTCCTTGTCGGCCGCCGTGACCTTGTCGAAGACCTTCGCGGCGTCCTCGAACCGGCGCAGGCGACGGTACGCCACGCCCAGCTTGAACTGGCTGCCGAGGTCGTCCTCCTTCGCGAGCGCGAGCTCGAGCTCCTGCCGGGCGTCGTCGTACCGCCCGGTCTGGAGCGCGACCTCCGCCTTGGCCTTGTGCAGCGCGGGCAGGTCCGGGAACTTCGCCGTCGCCTCCGACAGCTTCTCCGCCGCCGCCTCGTTGCGGCCCATGCTGGACAGGAGCGACGCCAGCGCCACGTACGCGTCGACGACCTCCGGGAGGTTCTCGGCCGACTTCACGGCGTCGAGGTACGCCTGCTCCGCGTCCTTCTTGTTGCCGAGCGCGAGCTCGGTGCGCCCGAGCCAGTAAGCGACCTGCGGGGCCGCCGCGTGGGTCTTCTGCAGCTCCTTCAGGAGGTCCTTCGCCTCCTTCATACGCTCCTGCGCCAGCCACGTCTTCGCCTTGCCGAGCTGCGCGGCGAGGCTCCGGGCGTCGGCGCGGGCCGCGGCCTCGAAGCGCGCCTGCGCCTCGGAGTAGCGGCCCGACCGGTAGAGGACCTCGCCGTTGCCGATGAGGGCGCGCACCGCCTGCGGGTCGAGCTTCACCGCGGCGGCGAAGGCCTGCTCCGCCGCGCTCATGCGCGACCTCGCGAGGTGGATGGTGCCGAGCAGCGTGTACGCGTCGACGATCTCGGGGTCGCTCGCGGCGGCCCGGGTCGAACCGTCGCCGGTGACCTTGCCGAGCAGATCGAGCGCCTCCTGCTCGCGGCCCGGGGTCTGCCAGAGCACCGACGCGATCAGGGTGCGGGCCCCGACGTGGTCGGGCGAGGCCTCGATCGCGCCGCGGGCGCTCGCCTCGGCGCCCGCGGTGTCCCTGGCGAGGAGCTGCGCCCGGGCCAGGCCGTAGAGCGTACGCGCGCTCTTCTGGAGGCCGCTCGCGTGCTGCCACGCCGCGATCGCCTTGGGGGCGTCCCTGGCGGCGAGCTCGATCTCGGCCGCGAGGACGGCGAGGTCGATGTCGTCCTTGAGCTGCGCGGCGAGCGCCTGCGCGGCCTGTCGCGCGCGCGGGAGGTCGCCGCTGGCCGCGGCCTGCGCCGCGACGGCCAGGGAGAGCAGGTCGCCCGGATGGGAGCTCGCGAGCGTGAGCATCTCCTTGCCGAAGGCGTCGTCGACGGTCCGGTGCCCGAAGCGGATGCTCCGCGCGAAGGCGATGTACGCGGCGTAGGCCATGGTCGCCCGGTGGCGCGGCGCATCGGCCCGCGTGGCGTTCGCGTCGTTCAGCGCTCCGTTGACGGCCGACGCGGTGTCCTTGCCGAAGGCCGCCTGGGTCCGATGGCGGAGCTCGGCGAGCGCCCCCTCGTGCGCGAAGGCGTTGAGCCGGTCGCTGATGAGGTTCACGCCGAAGGCGCCGACGTCCGGAACGAGCGCGAGCGCGCCGCCGCTGACGGCGGCGACCGCGAGCGCCGCCACGACGTAGCGCTTGATCTTCGACTTCTGCGGCGGCGCTTCCGTGGTCGCCGCAGGCTTCTCGGCCTGCGCGCCGGGACCGGCGCTCAGGTCGCCGATCTCGGTGCCCGCGCCGGTCAGGTCGACCTCGTCCCCGACGCTGGGGTGCGGCTCGCTGAGCTCGATGCCCCGATCGTCGGCGTCCGCGGGCGATTGCGTGAAGTTCGCGGAGCGGTCGGACGGATCGTAAGGGGTGGGCACGCCGCCGGGGGCGAGCTGCGTGACGCTCTCGCCGAGCGCGATCTCGTCGCCGAAATCGGCGGCGCCGAAGCCGGTGGTGGACGAGGCGCGGGCGTCGGCGGGCGGCGCGGCGCCGAAGCCGGTGGTGGACGAGGCGCGGGCGTCGGCGGGCGGCGCGGCGCCGAAGCCGGTGGTGGACGAGGCGCGGGCGTCGGCGGGCGGCGCGGCGAGGAAGTCGGCGGGGGGTAGGGCGCCGAAGTCGACGGGCGGCATGGCGCCGAAGTCGACGGGCGGCATGGCGCCGCTGCTGGGCGGCTCCGGCGCCGCCTGCGGCGGGAGGGGGCGCGGCCCGGGCGCCTGGAACGCGGCGCCCACGCGCGAGTCGTCGTAGTCCGGCGGGGCCTCGTCGAAGAGCTCGGCGCCGACGATGGTCCCCGGTCCTGCAGGTGAGCCGGCACCGGTGGCCTTCGAGGGGAGGGCGGAGCCGGTGGCCTTCGAGGGGAGGGCGGGGCCGGTGGCCTTCGTGGGGAAGCCCGCGGCGGTCGGAGCAGGGAAGCCCGCCTGGGCCGCGGCCGGGAGCCCGGCGCGCGCAGGCGAGGGGAGCGGCGCGGAAGCCGGCGTGGGCAGGCCCGTGTTCGAGAACGGGGCGGGCATGCCGATGACGGCCGGGGCCGAGCTCGGCAGATCGCCGGCGACGATGGGCAGGTCGCCCGCGGATGTCGCGGGCAGCTCGGCGTCGCCGTCGCCCTCGAGAGGCAGCTCGAGCTCACCGAAGCCGAACGACATGGATCCGCTGCTGGAGCGCGCCGGAGGAGCCGGGGGCACGTCGTCGTCCAGGTCTCCGAAATCGTACTCCGGGGCCACGCGCGGGGGCGCGTCCCCCGCACCGCGGGTGCGCCCGCGACCGAGCGGCTGCGTGGTGGCCCCGGCGTTTCGCGCGCCGAGCCCCGCGTCCCGCGCACCAGGCCCCGAGGGGGCGCCCGGCGCCGACTCTCGCTCGCCGAACCCGAGGGTGCGCCGGCTGCTCGGAGGCAGCGGCTCGACCCGCGCCGGCAGGTCGGTACCGGCGAACGCGGTCGGCGTCGCCGGGGCGGTGCGGGACTCCGCGCGCGATCGCGCCGGGAGCGCCACCGGCGCCCCGGGCGCATTGCCGTAGACGACCGGCAGATCGTCCGGGTTGAGCCCCTGCACCTCGGCGTCCGTCGGGCTCGGGAGCTCGACCATGAGATCGATCTCTCCGAAGCCGCGCCGCTGCGGCACGGTCTTGGCGTTTCGCCGATCGGACGGGGCGGGGCGATCGGGGACGTCCGGCAAGCCGATCTCGCCGAAGACCTCCGGACCCGGCGGCTCAGGAGGCGGCGCGGGCGGCGCAGGCACCGCGGGCGCTGCGCGGCGCGGCGGTGTCGGTACCGGCGCCGGCGCCGGCCCGGGGCGTCGGGGAGGCGCGACCGCGGGGAATGCGATGTCCTCCGGAGCCGCCATGGGCAGATCGGCGTCCTCGGTCGCCGCAGGGGCGCTCCGCTCCGAGAGCTGAAGGCCCCCCGCCCCGGCCCGCGGCGGGGGGGTGGGCACAGGCGTCGGCGCGGGCGCTGCGCTTGCGCCCCCCTTGGTCACCAGCAGGCTCGTACCGCACTTCGGACAGCGCATCCTGAGCCCCGCAGGGGGGACACGCTTCTCGTCGACCTGGTACGGCGATTTGCACCCGTCGCACTCGACCTTGATCATGCTTCCCGACCCGATGCCGGCGCTGCGAGCGCCTTCGCAGGCGCCCCACGCTCGTTCGGCCTGCGAAAGGCCGGGATGCCCCGACATCCGCTCTCCTTACTAGCAGGGGTTGCGGTCCTTAGGATCGCCTCTTCTGCCGGGCGCCCTCAAATCGGCGACTTCCTCGGGCATGTCGCGTGCGTGGTCCGGAAGCAGGAAGCGGACATCGCGCAGACGCGGGGCGGCCGGGGACGGAGGGACGCGGGGGCGGGCGGGACGGGCGGGGACAGCAGCGGGGACAGCAACGGAGCGGCGACGCCGTCTGGCAGGCGGCGCGTGTCGCCATCGCGGCCTCGCCAAGCGTCCTCCACCTGTGCTAACGCGCTGCCGCTCATGCAGCGCTCGACGGCGGTCATCTACACGCTCTTCTTCGCGGGCGCGCTGGCGTTCGTGATCACGCACGGCGGCTCGAAGGGGCGCGGCGCGGCCAGCGCGCCCGCCGACGCAGGCCCCGACGCCGCCGACGCCGTCGACGCCGCCGCCTCGCCTGCGACGGCCGACGCCGACGCGGGGAGCGACGCCGGCGCCGAGGGCATCGTCCAGGAGCGCGGCCCCGAGCCAGCGGGGCGCTCCGACGCGGGCGTCACGCTCCTCTCGGGAGAGGCGCCGCCCTCGCTGCCGGCCGAGGCGCCGAAGAAGGTGCGCTTCGGCGTCGTGCTCGTCCAGTACCGCGGCGCGCAGGGCGCGGCGCCGACCGCGCGCTCCAAGGACGCCGCGCTGGCGCTCGCCAGGGAGCTCGCCGAGGTGGCCAAGACGGACTTCAAGGCCGCCATCGAGAAGGGCGACAAGGGGTCGACCGACGACCTCGGCTACATCCCGCGCGGCGTGCTCGAGCCCGCGCCGGAGTACGAGCTGTTCAGCCTCTCCAAGGGGGGCGTGAGCGGCCCGGTCGACACGCCGCGCGGCTTTTGGATCGCGCGTCGGATCGAGTAAGTAGAGCGTACCGCGCGCGGCGCGTCGCCGTGGACGCGAACGAGTGGAGATACCGTATGGCGACGATCGACATCCGTCGGCAGCACGCGCTCACCAAGGACGAGGCCAGGAAGCGCGCGGAAGAGCTTGCGCGGGGCATGGAAGACAAGCTCGGCATCCAGTGGCGATGGGATGGCGACGTCATCCGGTTCGAGGCGCCGGGCGGCGCCGCGAAGGGGACGAAGGGCCTCGTTCGCGTCGAGGCGTCCGCGGTCCATGTGGAGATCGATCTCCCGTTCCTGCTGAAGGCGATGAAGGGCATGGTCGAGTCGAAGGTCAACGACAAGCTCGACGCCGTGCTGGGCAGGGCCTAGCCCGGCAGCCGGGCCAGGCGCCCCCCGGCGGCTCGATCGACCGAGCCGCCCCGCAGCGCGCGGCGCCCCCGGCCGACACGCGCGCCCTCCTCCTCGGCCCCGCGACCCGGCCTCCTCCTCGCGAGCGAGCGACCTCCGCTCGCGCGCGGCGCGACGCTGTTCGAGCCCGCTCCCTGCCCGGCGCGCTTTACTCCGTCACGTTCGGTTCGCTACTCTCCGCCATCGTCATGCGGTGCGCACAGATGAGACCCCGTTCGGAGGCGTCGCGAGCGAGATGACGGTTCAGGCACCCGAGGGGCAGGTGGAGAGCATGACGGCCCTGATCGCGCGGCTCCGCGCCGAGCAAGGCGAGCAACCGGAGCGGCAGCTCCAGGCGCTCTTGCTGCACGAGCTCGGCGCGCTCGAGGAGGCGCTCGGCGAGGAGCCCACGGCGGCGCGCGACTACCTCGCCGCGTTCAACGCGGACCCCCAGTTCCGCGAGCCGCTCGAGGCGCTGGTCCGCATCCTCACGCGGCGCAAGTCGATCAAGAACCTCGGCAAGCTGCTCGACGCGCTCACGCGCGCCGCGGCCACGCCCGAGGAGCGGGCGCGCTCGTTCTGGGAGCGCGCGGCGTACCTCCAGGACCACGAGCAGAACCTCGCGGCGGCCAAGGAGGCGCTCGAGGAGGCGGCGCTCAGCAACCCGGAGGACGCGACCCCCTGGCTCGAGCTCGAGCTCATCGCGGCCAAGGAAGGGGACATCGCCGGCCGGATGCGCGCGCTGGAGGCCCGCGCGGAGCTCGCGACGGACGCGACGTGGAAGGGGCTGCTCTTCATCGAGCTCGCCGACCTCGCGGCGGCGACCGAGAACGTGGAGCGCGCCTACGAGCTGCTCGACGCGGCGGCCGCGCTCGAGGGGCGGGCGCGCTTCAGGTCGCAGCTCGCGCTCGAGGTCATCGCCCGGCGCGAGGAGGACCTCGGCGCGCTCGCGCGCGCCCTCGAGGGGCAGGCAGAGCTCATCGCCGACGCGCTCGACGACGAGGCGAGCGGCGACGCCAACGGCGTCCCGCGGACCCTGCGCAAGCCGGAGCACGCGGCCGACGCGTGGCTCCGCGCCGCCGAGCTGACGCAGCGGGCAGGGACGGGCGGCTTCGCGTCGCTCCTCGAGCGGGCCGCGGAGCGGCTGCCCCAGTCGACGCTGCTCGGCCGGGCGCGCATCGCCGCGCTCGAGTCCGCCGGCGAGGCCGAGGCCGCCGCCAGCCTGGCCAAGCAGGAGATCGCGCGCGGCGCGAGCGGGCCCGGCGCCGCGGCCCTGTGGCTCCGCGTCGCCGAGGCGGCGGCGCTCGCGAGCGATCGCGAGGCCGCGCTCGCGGCGCTCCGGAGCGCGCTCGCGGCCGACCCGCAGTGCATCCCGGCCCGCGCGCTGGAGATCGATCTCCTCGGAGACGGCCAGGACCCGTCCGCGTTCGCTGCCTCGCTCGAGGCGACGGCGGCCTCGTACGCCAGCGACGACGCGCGGGGGCGCGCGCTGCTCCTCGCGGCCTACGTCTGGGCGGTGCGGACGGACGACGTGGGCGCGGCGAAGGCGGCCCTGTCGCAGGCCGGCATGGCCGGCGTCCACCCGGGCGTGCTCGCGCGCTTCGGCCGCTCGTTCGCGGCCCTCCGAGGCGACGCGGCCTGGTACGAGGAGTCGACGAAGCGGCTGCTCTCGACGGGCGTCGACCCGGCCGAGAAGGCGAGCCTGTGGTTCGAGATCGGCCGGAGCCGCCTCCTCCGGGGGGACGCGAACGGCGCCGAGGGCGCCTTCGCCGAGCTCGCGAACGCCGGCGCCGACGACGGCGCCACGCCGAACGCGTGGCTCGGGCGGGCGCTCGGCGCCTTCGCGGTCGATCTCGTCCGCACCCGGCGCGAGCGCGGCGACGAGCCCGGCGCCCCCGGCCCGCGGCGCTCGCCGACGGTCATCGAGGCGCTCGCCGAGGTCGAGGGCGAGGAGACCGCGCGCGGGCTGTGGCTCGTCGCCGCCCTGCGCAGCGCGCGCGGCGGCGATCTGGATCGCGCCCGGAGCCGGCTCCGGGCGCTCTTCGAGCGATCCGCGGACGACGAGGTCATCGCGGTGTTCCTGGCCGAGCTCCACCGGCGCGCCGAGAGCCCCACCGCCGCGGCCGCGACGCTCTCGGCCTGCGCCGCGGCGATCGACGACGCCGATCTCTCGGCGGCGCTGCACATCGAGGCGGCGATCCTGCTCTGGCGCGCCGGCGAGCGCGGGCGCGCCGTCGAGGAGCTCGAGGCGGCGCGCGGCAAGGCGCCGCGCGCCGGCGCGACGGCGCTCACCTGGGCCCTCCGCGGCCACGAGGCGGGCGATCTGGAGAGCCGGCGCCGCGCCCTCGAGGTCGCCGGCGAGGCGGGCGAGGACCCGGCGGCGCTCGCGCTGTCGCGGTTCGGCCTCGAGGTCGGCGCGGCCGAGGGCGGCGACGCCGACGAGGCGCTCGCGACGCTCGAGGCGCTGGAGTCGCAGGCGAGCGACGACCTCGCCCTGGCCGCCGCGCTCGGGCGCCTCCTCTGGCAGCCGGCCCTCGAGCAGCGCAGCGCCGTCGAGCGCGCGCTCGACTACATCGAGGAGCGCGGCGACGGCGCCGCGACGATCGCGCACGCCGAGCGCTTCCGCCTCGCGCGGACCCTGGACCAGGATCGCGCGCGCACCGCGGCGCGCGCGGCGGCGTGGGCCGCGGCCGACCCGAGCCCGCACGCCGAGCTCGAGTGGCTCGGCGCCGCGCTCGGCGCCGAGGACCGCGAGGCGGAGGTCGCCGCGCGGAGCGCGCTCGCGCGGCACATGGAGGGCGAGGCCCGCGCCGCGATGGAGGCCTCGGCCGCGATCGTCGGCGCGCTCGATCAGCCGAACCTGCCGCGGCCGTTCCTCACGGGCGAGCAGGCGCCCGCGCAGCTCGCCAACCTCGAGCTCGCGCTCCCCGGCTGCGATCCGCGGCGCCGCGCCGCGGCGCTGCACGGGCTCGGCGACGCGCTCGGCGAGGAGGCGCAGCTCACGGCGCTCGGCCTCGCGGGCTGGTCGGACTTCGCGGCCGGGGATCACGAGCGCGCGCTCGCCGCGTTCCGCGCGGTCGTCGAGCGGCGGCCCGACGACGTCGCCGCCTGGGAGGGCGTCCGCGCGACGTCCGAGGCGCTCCGCGACCCCGTGTCGACGGCGCTCGCCTCGGCGCAGCTCGGGGCGCTCTGCAGGGACGACGCGCGCGGCGCGGGGTTCTGGGAGAGCGCCGGGCTCCTGCTCCTCCAGCACACCGAGGCCCACGAGGACGCGGAGATCGCCTTCGATCGCGCGTTCGCGCGCGACCCGCGGCGCGGCGTCGCCTTCGATCGGCTGTTCCGCCGGGTCCGCGCGCGCAACGAGGACGATCGGCTGCTCGACATCATCGAGCGGCGGCTCGGCGTGGCGGACAACGACCTCGAGCTCTGCAAGCTGTTCTGGGAGCGCGCGCGCGTGCTCCGCAAGAAGGGCAGGCTCGACGACGCGCTCGCCGCGCTCGAGAACGTGACGCTGCTCGAGCCGGACCACATCGGCGCGCTGGCGCTCTCGGCCGACATCTCGAAGGCGCAGGGCGACCTCGGCCAGGCGGCCGCCTTCTACGCCGAGCTCTCGCGCGTCGCGAAGGCGCCGGGGGAGCAGCGCCTCATGTCGGGGATCACGGCCGTCGACGCCTACGAGAAGCTCGGCGAGCACGACAGGGCGCTCGAGGTGCTGATCGGCCTGCACCGGGCCGGGCTCTCGACGCTCGTCGTCCGCGAGCGCCTCGTCCGGGTCGCCGCCCGGGTCGGCTCCTGGGACGAGGCGACGCGCCTGCTCGAGGAGCTCATGGTCGAGCGCGACACCCCCGCGGGGCGGATCGAGGCGGCGCGCCTCGCGATGGCCATCTACCGGGATCAGCTCGGCGCGCCGCGCCGCGCCGAGCGGGCCGTCGCGAAGCTCCTCGAAGAGGCGCCGGACGACGGCGAGGCGATCGATCTCGTCCTCACGACGGACTACGAGCCCGCCTTCCGCACCCGCGTGCTCGGCCGCGCCAAGGCGACGCTGATCCAGGCGCTCGCGGTCGAGCCGATCGACGCGGACCGGGTCGCGCTCCTCGCGAAGATCGCCGGCGCGGGGCAGGACGCGGCGCTCCGGCAGGCCACGCTCGGCGCGCTCGTCTCGCTCACCCGCATCGACGACGGCATCTCCGCGGAGCTCAGGAAGATCGACGCCCGCGTCCCGGCGCGGCCGCAGATCGCCCTCGACGCCAAGGCCATGGCCGACATCGCCGATCCGCTCGACACCGGGCCCGTCGGCGAGCTGTTCGCGAAGATGGCCGAGACCATCTGCATGGCGCTCGGCCCCTCGCTCGTGTCGCTCGGCGTCGGCAAGAAGGACCGCATCGACTCGCGCGGCGGCCACCCGCTGCGCGTGGCGGTCGCCGAGTGGATGGGCGCGCTCAGCTTCGAGACGGACTTCGAGCTCTACGTCGGCGGCCCCAGCCCTCGCGGCGCGACCGGCGTCTACGGCCAGCTGCCGGCGCTCGTGCTCGGCCCCGAGATCACGACGCCCCTCGACGCCGCCTCGCGCTCGGCGATCGCGCGCGAGGCGTTCGCGCTGCGCCGGGGCATCTCGTCGCTCAGGACGCGGGACGACAGCACCGTCGCCTCGCTCGTCGCGGCCGCGTGCATCGAGGCGGGCCTCACGGTCCCGCAGCCGCCCTACGCCGTCTTCGGCGAGGTCTCGCGCGCCATCCACAAGGAGATGTCGCGCGCGACCCGCAAGGCCATCGCCGACGTCTGCCAGCGCATCGTGTCGAGCCAGCAGGACCCGCTCCGCTGGGCGCAGGCCGCGCGCAGGAGCATCGACCGCATGGCCGTCATCGCAGCAGGCGACGTCTCGCTGGTCCTCTCGGACATCCTCAATACCCCGCGCGAGCAGCTCGGCGGTGTCGTCGCCGAGAGCGATCGTGCGCGCCAGCTGGTCGCGTTCGTCCTCTCGCAGAGCTACCTCGAGCTCCGGAAGAAGCTCGGCATGGGGGTCCGGTGAGCAAGAATCCGCAATCCAAGAGCTCCTCTGGCGGCGGCGGCGACGAGGGCGCGCCGTCGCAGGAGAAGATCACGGTCCCCCCGCCGGCGATGTACGGCGCGGCGGTCTCGGAGGGCGACGTCGAGGAGGCCACGCTCCTCGCGAAGATCCCCGAAGAGCTCATCCAGTCGATCCGCGGCGCCGAGGAGGGCGAGCGCGCCGGCGAAGGCGGCCTGAAGCAGCTGTTCTCCCGCGAGCCCGTGCCCGTGCCCGCGAGGCCCGCGCAGAGCGCCGGAGAGAGCGACGCGCTGCTCGACATGCTGTTCGAGGATCAGCGCGCCGAGGACGCCGACGACGGGGTCGTGACCTCGGCGCCGGCGTTGCACGGGACGCGCCGGCCCCCGGCGCCCATCCCGCCGCCGCGCCCCCCGTCGCTGCCCCGCCCCGGCGCCCCGCCCCGCTCGGGCAGCAGGCCGGGCGACGTGAAGGCGTCGCTCGGCGCCGAGCTCACGCCCGGCGATCGGACGCCGAAGATCCCGCCGCCGGCCCCGTCCGCGAGGTTCACGGCGCCGCGCGCGCAGCCCGCCGTCCCGCCGCCCCCGCTGCCGCCGCCGTCGTCGCGCCGGGAGCCTGTGTTCGAGGAGGACACCGCCGAGGCGGGCGACCGCGCGACGCCCATCCCCGACGGCGGCGACTCCCCGTTCGAGTTCGCGCCGCCCAGCGGCGCCAGCAGCGGCCGGTTCGCGGAGGCGCACGCGTTCGACGACGAGGAGACGCACGGCATCGACGACGAGGAGACCAACGCCCTCGACGAGCCCGGGCCCAGGACCCGGCCGTACACCGGCCAGTCGTCCGCCTCCACCAGCCGCTGGGATCAGCCCGCCGCCGACAGCGATCCCGGCGAGCTCGTGGACGAGTCCAGCCTGATCAGCGGGTCGGCCGAGCCGACCGATGAAGAGCTCGAGGACGATCTCGCGCAGACGCGCGTCGCGACCCGGAGGCCCGACAGCGGCGTCGCCTTCGCGCCGCCGCGCCCGCCTTCCTCGCCGCGCGCGTCGTCGTCACCGCCGCGCCCGTCGTCGTCGCGCGCGCCGTCGTCGTCGTCGCCGCGCCCGTTCGCGCCGTCCCACGTCCGGCCGTCGTCGTCGTTCGTGCCGTCGTCGTCGTCGTTCGTGCCGTCGCCGTCGCGTGTGCCGTCTTCCTCGCCGCGCGCGTCGTCGTCACCGCCGCGCCCGTCTTCGTCGGCGCGCGTCCCGTCGGCGCCGCCCGCGGGCCCGTCGTCGTCGCCTTCTTCCCGCGCGCCCGAGAGCCTCCCGCCGCTGCCGTCTATCCCGCCGCCCGCGTCGGTGTTCGACGGCGAGCAGGACGCGAGCGCGATCCTCGTCCAGTCGCAGCAGCGCGACGTGTGGGCGGCGCGCGCCGCGTGGCTCCGCTCCGAGGCCGAGCTCATCGAGGACCCCGCGGCCCGGGCGCGCGCGCTGCTCCCCGTCGCCGAGCTCTACGTGATGGCCGGGGAGGACGCCACCGCCCGCGCCATCGCCGCCGAGGCGCGCGATCTCGCCCCGAGCCTTGTCTTCGCGCACCGCCAGCTCCGCGGCCTCCTGATGCGCGAGGCAGATCTGCCCGCCGCGCTCGAGGCGCTGGAGAGCGAGACCCGCGTCCTTGGCACGCCGGCCGCGCGCTGCCACAACCTCGTGCTCGGCGCGGAGCTCTGCCGCATCCCGCTCGCGGATCCCGAGGGCGCCCACAAGCGCTTCGAGCTCGCGGCGCGGACGCACCCGGCCGACCCGCGCGCGCACGTCCAGCGCTTCTGCGAGGCGCTCGCCGCGCCGGACTCGGACGCGGCGGCCTCCGCCGTGCTCGCGAAGTTCCGCCTCCCCGAGGCGCCCGAGCTCGCGCCGCTCGCCGCGGCGAGCGCTCAGGTCGCAGCGCACCGGGGCGCCCCGAGGCCGGCGCGCGGCCGCGCCGCCGCCGCCCCCGCCACGCCGTACGAGGCGCTGCTCCGCGCCCGCGCCCTGCTCGGCGCCGGCGACCTCGCCGAGGGCCTCGCGACCCTCGATCCCCTGCGCGGCACCTCGCTCGCGCCCGCCGTCGCGTGGCTCACCGCCGCGCTGAGCGCCGCGCGCAAGGAGACCCGCCCGGCGTCGCTCGGCGCGCTCCGCAGCGTCGCCGCCGGCTCGCACGGCGGCCAGGCGCGCCGCGCCCTCGCGGCGCAGGCGATCGAGCTCGGCGACGCCGCCGCCGTGCGCGACGCGACGCTCGACGACGGCGACGACGGCGGCGCCTTCTCGCCGGCCGATCGCATCGTCCTCTCGGCGCTCGCAGGCGGCGCCGCGGGCGAGATCGACCCGTGGCTCGACGCCCTCGCCGACGATCCCGAGTTCGCGCCGCTCTGCGCCGCGGCGAGCGCCGCCCTCAGCGACGCCGGCGGCGACGCCGCGGTGGCCTCCGTGGCCTCCGTGGATGGCGCGCCCGCGTCGAGGGGCGTGCGCCCCCTCGGCGGCCCGAGGGCCCGCGCCGCCGCGGCCCTCGGCCGCGCGCTCTCGCGCGAGGCCGTCCCCGCCGAGGGCGGCGTCGACGCGAGCGACGCCTTCTCCCGCGCGGTGGTCACGTACGGCGACACCGCGCCGGAGAGCCCGCTCTTCCAGGCGCTCGCGCTCGAGCTCGATCTCGACGGCGATCGCGGCGCCCGCGTCGCCCGGGCCGTGGCGTCGCTGCGCGAGGTCGCGTCCGAGCGCGACAGCGCGCTCGCCGCCGCCGTCCTCGCGGAGATCGCGGGCGATCAGCGCGCGGCGATGAGCGATCTCGATCGCGCCCGCGCCGCGGACCCGCAGCACGAGGGCGCCGCCCGCGCCCGCGCCGCGCAGGAGAGCGGCGTCGGCGCGGCCCGCATCCTCGCGGAGCACGCGCTCACGCTCGACGAGGGGCCGCGGGCCGCGGTGCTCGTCACCGAGGCCGCGATCCGCCTGCTCGACGGCGGCGACAACGAGGAGGGCGAGCGCCTGCTCTCGCGCGCCGCCCAGATCGATCCGAAGCTCCCCGTCGCGCTCCACCTCGGCGAGCGGAGCGCGCGCGCCCGGGTGGACCGCGACGGCCTCCTCGAGTGGCTCAGGGCCCGCCGCGAGGGCGCGGCCGACCCTCTCGAGCGGGCCCACGATCTCGTCCGCGAGGCGCTCCTCGTCGCCGAGGCCGACCCCGCGGCCGCGGCGTCGCTCCTCGAGACGGCGCACCGCTCGCGCCCCCAGGACATCGGCCTGCGCGAGCTCTTCGAGCGGCTCGCGCCGGAGCCGCCCGCCGACCGCGCCTCCTGGCGCGCCGAGCGCGCCGCCGAGCTCCTGCGCGCCCTCGACGCAGGCGGCGACGGCGACGCCGGCCTCTCGGGTGACGACCGCGCCGCCGCGGGCATCGAGGCCGCTCGCCTCGCGCTCGAGGCCGCCCTCGACCACGAGCGCGCCGGCGATCTCGCGCAGGCCGCCGCGTGCGCCCGCCAGGCGATCGCCGCCGGGGACAACGCGCTCGCGCCGATCGCCCTCTACCGCGCGGCCGTCGCGGGCCACGGCGCAGGAGAGCTCGTCGACGCCCTGATCCCGCGCGCCCGCGAGGCCGCGGACGCGGCGGAGCGCCTCGACATCTACGAGCGCCTCGCGGAGCTCGACGAGCACGGGCGCAAGGACGCCGGCAGCGCTTTGCTCTGGCGCCGATCCATCCTGGAGGAGACGCCGCACCACCTGCCGACGCTCCGCCGGGTCGCCTCCTACCTCATCGGCGAGGGCCGCGACGAGGAGCTCGAGCCGATCGCCCTGGAGATCGCCCGTGTCCTCGACGGCCCGGAGGCGATCGCCCACGCGCTCCTGTCGGCGCGGCTGCGCCTGCGCGTGCTCCCGTGGGAGGAGGCGCTCGAGCCGGTGCAGATCGCATACAGGAACGAGCCCCGCGGCATCTGGGCGCTGCGCCAGATGGCCGCCCAGGCCCGCGCGAAGGCGGATCACGCCCTCGCGATCGAGGCGGATCGCCAGCTCATCGAGCGCACCGATCGCCCGTCCGAGGCCGCGGCCCTCTCGGTGCGCGCCGCCAGGGACGCCCTGCTCGCGGGCTCGATCGAGGACGCCGTCGCCTTCTTCCGGCACGCGATCACGCTCGTCCCGCACTACCTCGTCGCGCACCTCGATCTCGCCGACGCGCTCGATCGCGGCGGCGACCCGGCGGCCGCCGCCGCGGCGCTCGAGTCCGCCGCGGGCGCGAGCGTCGGCCCCGAGGGGCGCGCGCACTCGCTCTACGCCGCGGCCGTGCTCTGGCAGGACAAGGTCCAGAACGTCGCGCGGGCGCGCGACGTCCTCGAGGCGGTCGCCACGGTCGATCCTTCGTACGCCGACGTCTTCTCGCGGCTCAGGGCCATCTACATCGCCGAGGGGGCGCGCGCCGAGCTCGCCGCGCTCCTCGAGCGCCGCCTCGAGGCGGTGACGGATCCCGCGGAGCGGGTCGAGATGGAGGTCCTGCGCGGCCGGGCGCTCGCCGACGTCGGCGACGCGGCGGCCGCGAAGCGCGCGCTCGCCGCCGCGCTCGACGCGAACCCCGATCACGTCGAGGCCCTGTCCGCGTTCGCCGACGTCTGCGCCGGCGAGGGCGACTGGGCCGGCGCCGAGCAGGCGTGGATCCGCCTCGCGCGCCTCGTGCCCGAGCCCGCGAAGCAGGTCGAGATCTACCTCCGCCTCGGCGAGCTCTACGACGAGCACCTCCCGAACGCGGAGCGCGCCGAGCTCGCGTACCAGGAGATCCTGAAGCGCTCGCCGGGCGACGTGAGCGCGCGCGAGCGCCTCGTCTCGCTCTACAAGCGCGCCGGCGACGGCGCCCGCGCGCTCGAGCAGCAGAACCTCCTCATCGGCGCCGCGGAGGCGCCCGAGCAGAAGTGCCGCCGCACCGCGGAGCTCGCCGAGATCTACGAGGCGATGGGGGACGCGAAGAAGGCCGAGGCCACGCTGCTCACGGCCCGCAAGACGTGGCCGAAGGACGACTTCGCCCTCGGCGCGCTGGCCCGCTACTACCAGCGCACCGAGCAGACCGCCGCGGCGACCACCCTGCTCGATCGCGCCCTCGCCGACGCGCGCCGCGCGCTCAACACCGGCCGCTTCGAGCCCTACCTCTTCTCGACGGTCGCGACGGTCGCGGAGCTCCGCGGCCGCGCCGGCGCCGCGAGGATCGCGCGCGCGACGGTCGACGCGCTCGACGGCCGCGACGCCGCGATGGGCGGCGCGGGCAACGCCGCCGGCGCGGCCCGCCTCGACGCCCACCTCGCGCCGGAGCTCATGACCCCGGCGTTCCGGGAGCTCCTGCTCAAGACGGGCCCGCTGCTCGACGCCGCGGTGCCGTTCGATCTGGACTCGATCCGCGCGACGCCGCTGCCGCCCCAGCACGCCGAGATCACCGATCTGGCGCGCGGCATCGGCGCGGCGTACGGCCTGCCCGGCCTGCAGGTCTACATGACGGGCGCGCTCGGCGCCGTCTGCGTGCCGGCGTCCACGAGCCCGCCCAAGATCGTCCTCGGCCAGGCGCTCGTCACCTCGCCGCGCGAGGACGTCCGGGTCGCCCTCATCCACCGCGCCGTCAAGATCCTCCAGACCAACGCCTCGGCCTTCTCGCGGACGGCGCCGATCGATCTCTGGCCGCTGCTCGCGGCTTACCTGAAGGCGTTCGTCCCGACGTGGTCGCCGCAGGGCGCGGACGCCGGGCGCCTGCGCGAGTACCACGGCCGCATCGAGCGGGTGATGGCGGGCGGCGTGGATCCGAAGATCAGCGTGCTCGCCGCCGACGTCATCGGCTCCATCGGCAACCGCGCCTCGACGTTGAACACCGCGATCAACGGCTGGGGGAACCGGGCCGCGTTCCTCGCCGTGGGCGATATCAACGTCGTCCTCACGGGCATCGCCTGGTCCGGCGGCAACACGAACGCGCCTCCCGCCGCGGGCAAGGACCGCGTCACGTGGATCGGGCGCAACGCGGAGGCGCGCGACCTCATCGTCTTCGCCGTGAGCGACGGCCTGACCGAGGCGCGGGAGCAGCTCGGCTTCAACGAGTGAAGGCACGTCCCCCCCCACGATCCATGACGACGACCCTCAAGGCCAAGCCCCGCGTCTCTTACGATTGCTCGAAGTGCCCGGCCTACTGCTGCTCCATCTACGAGCGGGTCGAGGTCACGCCGCGCGACATGCGGCGGCTCGCCCGCCATTTCGGCCTCACGCTCGAGGCAGCCGAGGAGCGCTTCACGAAGCGCTACAACGACGAGCGCATCCTCCGGCGCCAGTCGGATCCGGTGCTCGGCAGGGTATGCCGCTTCCTCGATCTCACGACCCGCGGCTGCACCATCTACGAGGCCCGGCCCGAGGTCTGCCGCGATTACCCGGGCAGGCCGCGGTGCGGCTATTACGACGTGCTCCAGTTCGAGCGGGAGACACAGGACGATCCCGACGTGATGCCGCTCGTGCAGATCACGTTCCGGTCCAGGACGCCGGCCGGTTAGCGCTCGATAGGGCGGCAGCGCGGCTCACGTCCCCTCACGTCCACTCGGGCACCTCGTCGCCCGTGTCCGCCTGCGCCGCCGCGCTCGCCTTCCTCCGCTCGTGCAGCCACTCCTCCGGTCGATCGGCGGGGTAGGTCCGCAGCGAGCCGTCGGCCGGCCCGAGCAGATCCTCCGCGCGCGCCGCGCCCGTGATCCGCTGCGCGGCCATGAGGCCTGACATCGCGGCGCCTGCCACCCCGTGGCTCAGCGTGCTGGCCCCGCACTGGTACAGCCCCGGGATCCTCGTCCCGATGGAGAACGACAGCGGGCCGAGCTGCCACCTCGTCTTGGCGGTGCCGTAGGCGGCGCCGCGGTACGTGGCGCAGTAGAAGTCGTTGGTCAGCGGCGTCGCCACCGAGCGGAACACGAGCGCGCGCGAGATCCCGGGGATGACGTTCTCCGCCGCCGCGATCATCTGATCTCCGATCGACTCCTTGAACGCGTCGTACTCCGCCCCTCGCTCGCCCGTGCGGGTCTTCTCCCAGCGCGTGAAGGGGCCGTGGGGCACGAACGTGAACATCTCGATCGTGTGGTGGTCGCCCCGGGTCGGGTGGCCCGGGTCCTTCAGCGTCGTGATGGTCAAGAACAGCCCGTCCACCGCCCCACACGGCAGCTGGCGCTCCATGCGCTCATAGAGGCGCCCCACGTCTCGCCCGCGGTACCACCAGTAGTTGCCCGAGTCGTAACCCATCGACCGGAGGTCCATGTCCACCGCGCAGAACACGCTGAGCAGGCTGACCGAGTACTCCATCCGCTGGACCTTGCGGCGCTCGCGGGCGGTCAGCTCGGGCGGCAGCAGCTCTCCATAGGTGATCGCCGGGTCCGCGTTCGAGACGACGCTCGCCGCGCGCAGGATCTCTCCCCCTTCCAGCTCGACGCCGGCCGCTCTCCCTCGCTCGACGAGGATGCGCTTCACCCGCGCGCGCGTCCGCACCTGCCCGCCGAGCCGGCGAAGGGCCCTGATCATCGCGAGCGGGATACGCTTCGCGCCCCCGCGCGGGTAGTACCCGCCATCCATGTAATGGCAGACGATGCCCGCGTGGACCGGCAGCGCCACGCGCGACGGCGACAGCCCATGATCGCCCCCCTGCGCCGACAGGAACGCGCGCAGCAGGGGATCGCGGATCGTCGCGTCCAGCAGATCCTCCTGGGTGCGGAGGCCCCAGCGCACGAGGCTCGGCATTTTGAACGGCGCGAGAAGCACCCTCGGGAACTCGAGCATCGCCTCGAGCCGCCCGAGATCGTCGTTGACCCCGCGCAGCACACGGAAGTACCGCGCTATCCCCGCGGCCTCGTGCGGGAACCGCGCCGTGAGCCGGGCGATGAGCCGATCGAGGCCCTTGGGCACGTCGAGCCGCTCATCGCCGATGATCAGGTGATCGAGCCCGTCCGGGTTGAGCTCGCAGAACTCGAGATCTCCCGAGAGCCCGAGCCCCTCGTAGAGCCGCCGCACGGCGCCCCCCGGGCCGAGCCCGCCGATGTAATGGACTCCCGGGCTGAACAGGTACCCGTTCAACGAGAAGCTGTGCGTCCACCCGCCGGGCAGGTAGTGCTGCTCGACGACGAGCACCTTCTGTCCCGCGCGCGCCAGCGCGAGCGCCGCAGTGAGCCCGCCGGCGCCCGATCCGATCACGACGGTATCCGCGTGCTGCATGACGCTACCCCCGGACTACGATGCTCCAGGGACGTGGTCGGCTGCGCGCTCGTGCCCTCGATGGCCCCGCCTCTTGCTCGTCGCTTCCCCGTCGCTTACCCGCCGCCTCGCTTGCCGGCGTCGGGCGGCGCCCCGGCGTCGGGCGGCGCCCTGTCCGCCTTCTCCATGTTCATGAGCGGCAGCGGGCAGACGACGGGCACGGCGCGCGCGGGGGTCTGCGCCGACTCGCGGAGGCATGTCTTGCCGGTCAGGCGGAGGCGCTCGCCCACCTCGAGGTCGGCCGGGCACACGACCGCCTGGGACGCGGAGACGAGATCCCCGTCGATCCAGAAGATCTCGCACCCGTCGTCGGTCCGGCGGAGGTGGTAGTGCCGCGTCGGCCGCCGCGGCGCCGGCGTGCCCTCCGGGAGCGCGGCGCCGCCGTCGCTCGCCTCCGCGACCCCGCCCTCCCTCCCGGCGTCCCCCTGGCACGCAGTCACCACGAATGGCACCACGAATGGCACCACGAATGGCACCACGAATGGCACCCCGCCCAGCACCCCGGACAGCAGCACCGGCAGGAGCCCGGCCAGCGTTCGCTGCGACGTCGGCGGCGGCATCTGGGCGCCTCCCGGACCGCCCCTGCTCACCGGGTCGGGAAGAGCAGGATGGACATCTTGGTCAGGAAGAAGTCGGCGATCAGGATGGCGATCGACGTCACCACCACCGTGCGCGTTGTCGCGTGGCCGACGCCCTCCGTTCCGCCCCGCGTGATCAGCCCGAAGTGGCACCCGACGAGCGCGATGATCGCCCCGAAGAAGGGCGTCTTGTACATCCCGCTGAAGTAATCGTTGAACGTGACCGAGCCGAGCGCCGTTCGCAGGAAGAAGCCGGCGGGGATGCCGAACTCGGTCGCGCAGACGAGCATCGCCCCGCCGAAGCCCAGCACGAGCGCGAACGCGCCGAGCACGGGCATCACCACGACGCTCGCGAGCAGCCGCGGCAGGACGAGCTTCTTCAGCGGGCTGGCGCCGAGGGCGCGGATCGCGTCGATCTGCTCGGTGACGGCCATCGACCCCACCTCGGCCGCGATGCCGGCGCCGATGCGGCCGCCGACGATCACCGCCGTCAGCGTCGGCGCCAGCTCGCGCGAGAACGACAGGCCGATGATGCGGCCGGTGTACTCCATGCCGCCGAACTTCTGCAGGCCGATGGCGAACTGCACCGCCATGACCATCCCGACGAAGAGCGCCGTCACCGACGCGATGGCGGCCGAGCGGACGCCGAGCGCCTCCATCTGGTAGAGGGTCGAGCGGATCTCGAGCGGCCGCTCGAACATCGACCTGAGCGCCCCCCAGGTCATCCGCCCGAACTGCCCGAGGTGCTCGACGAACCCGACCGCGTTCTCGTTGATCCGGGCGAGGAGCGGGGGGAGCGGCGGAGGGGGCAGGCTGTTCGGCGCCAGGCTCTGCGGGGGCACGCTCGTCGGCTGCGTGCTCTGCGGGGGCACGCTGGTGGAGCCCCCGCCGGAGGAGGCGGCCGGCGGGCCGTTCGAGGCGGGCGGCGGCGCCGCCGCGGGCCGTTTGCGATCAGTCGTCATCGGTCATCGGTGCGCAGGGTCGAGAAGCCGCGGACCATCCGCGTGAACGCCGGCTCGCTTCCGGCGTAGCGGGCGGGATCGGCGATGAGGAGCATGTCGTACACGCAGCCGTTCTTCTTGAGCACCCAGATGTCGAAGACCTTCGGCACCCCGTCGAGCTTCGCCGACATGACGGTGTGCATCGCCTCGCGGCCGTCGAACGGCACGACCTCCTGCTTCAGCACCTCGCGCTCGGTGAAGTGCAGGAAGAGGTGGTTGGTCAGCGAGACGAGCGGGATGTCCTCCTCGTTCCGGCAGCGCCCGTTGAGGGCGATGGTCGCCCCGTTCGTGTCGTCGCGGTACGCCACCGCCGCGTCCGACACATCGAGCCGCTCCCAGGTCGCCGGCGCCGGGGGCACGCGGAACGCCACGTCCGCGCTGCGGTAGACCGTCCCGTCGAACGACGGCCCTCCGCAGGCGGCGAGCGCGATCGCGACGGCGAGCAGCCAGGCTCGGGGGTCCGCTGCCTCGCCCGCAGAACCCGCGGCGGTGAGGCGCCTTCGAAGGGGTCGTCGCATCGCTGCGGGCCGACGCTATCACGCTTTTGCATCCTGGGCGAACCGCGAGCAGCCTGGCCGTTCCGGCGAGATCCTTCGGATCTCACCGGCCTTTTCGCCGCGCGCCGCGTACGGGCCGCCGCACCTCGGGGCGCTCCTGGTCGCAGCTCGCCGTCACCAGGAGCCTCGCCGCCGCGGCGCGTCCCACGGCGGGGGCCGGCGGGCATCGGGGCGCCGGGGGGACGGGCGAAAGTGCTGCCAGCGCTCGTGCTCGCGCCGGGCGCGCCCTGCCATGAAGATGCGGACGAGGAAGAGCCCGGCGACGAACCCCCCGAGGTGCGCGAAGAACGCCACGCCGCCGCCGCGCACGCCGATGGAGCCGAGCCCGTTCAGCAGGTTCACGACGAAGTACTCGAGGATGACCAGCCACGCCGGGAGCTCCAGGAACAGCCCGAAGATGAACCACAGGAGGAAGATCGGGTTCAGCACCGTGATCGGCGATCGCGGGTAGAGCGACGCGTACGCGGCCAGCACGCCCGAGATCGCGCCCGAGGCGCCCACCATCGGGATCGTCGAGCCGGGATCGATGATGACCTGCGCGGCCGCGGCGGCGATCCCGGACAGCACATAGAAGGCCGCGTAGCGGGCGCTGCCCAGCGCGTCCTCGACGTTGTCGCCGAAGATCCAGAGGAACAGCATGTTCCCGCCGAGGTGGGCCCACCCCGTCGGATCGTGCAGGAACATGCTGCTGAAGACCGTCCACCACGCGTCGCTCGGCGCTTCCAGGAGCTGCTCGGGCACGAGGCCCCACGCCGAGAGCAGCCGGTCGGGCGGCAACCCGGCCGCGATCGTCGATCGCATCCAGAAGAAACCGAGGACGTTGAGCGCGATCAGCAGGTAGTTGACGACCGGCAGCTTGCGGGTGGGCAGTTGGTCACGGACGGGCAGCATCGCGGTCACCTTAAGCACGCGGGCCCGTGACAGCATCCGCCTGCCTTGATAGACCCCCGGCCGATGTCCGCCCTGCGCCTCCACGACACGCTGACCCAGAAGCTCGCCCCGCTCGCCCCACGGCGGCCTGGCGAGGTCCGCATGTACTGCTGCGGCCCGACGACCTACGACGTCGCGCACGTGGGGCACGGCCGCGCCGCGCTCGCCCCGGATATCCTCGTCCGCCACCTGAGGGCGCGCGGCCTCCGCGTCGTCTACGTTCGAAACGTCACGGACGTCGACGACAAGATCCTGCAGCGGTCGGCCGAGTCCGGCGAGCCCCCCATGGACCTGTCGGCGCGGATGGCTCGCCTGTACCAGGACGACGTCGCCGCCCTCGGCTGTCTGGCGCCCGACGTCGAGCCGAAGGTCTCGGAGCACATCCCGGAGGTCATCGCCCTCGTCGAGCGGCTGATCGAGCGAGGCGCCGCCTATGTCGTCGAGCGGCCCGGCGACGTTCGCGACGTCCGCGACGTGTATTACTCGGTCCGCAGCTTCCCCTCCTACGGCAAGCTCTCGAAGCGCAACCTCGACGAGCTGCGGGTCGGCGCGCGCGTCGGTCCGTGCGAGGACAAGCGCGATCCGCTCGACTTCGCGCTCTGGAAGGGGGTCGCCCCCGGCGGGTGGGGCTGGGACAGCCCGTGGGGCAAGGGGCGCCCCGGGTGGCACATCGAGTGCTCCGCCATGGCGGGCCGCTACCTTGGGGCCGGCTTCGACGTGCACTGCGGCGGCATGGATCTCGTCTTTCCCCATCACGAGAACGAGATCGCCCAGAGCGAGGCCGCCCATCCGGACGACGCGCCGCTCGCCTCGATCTGGATCCACAACGGCTTCGTCAACGTCGACAAGGAGAAGATGGCGAAGTCGCTCGGCAACTTCGTCAAGCTCCGCGACGTCTACGCGCGCAACGACCCGGAGGCGCTCCGCTACTTCCTGCTCACGGTCCACTACCGGGGCCCGCTCGAGTTCGACACCCACAAGCGCGACGACGGCCGGGTCGTGTTCCCCGGCGTGGTCGAGGCCGAGCGCCGGGTCGACTACCTGTATGCGACGCTCGATCGACTGTCCGCGCTCTCCGCGCTCGCCGGCCCGCCCGCCGGCGAGGGCGCCGCGCCGGAGCTGCCGGCGCGGCTCCCGAAGGGGTTCGCGGCGCTCGCCGCGCTCGCGGACGGCGCGCCGGGCCGCGCCGCCGCCGCGCTCGACGACGACCTCAACACCCCCGTCGTGCTCTCGATCATCGCCGAGGTCGCCAAGGCCGCCAACGAGCTCGCCGACGCCGCGCAGCGGCGGGGGAAGGACCAGGACGTCGCCCGCGCCGCCCCGCCGCTCGCGCGCCGCCTCCACGCGGCCCTGCGGTCCTCGCTCGACGTCCTCGGCCTGCTGCAGACGCCCTCTCCGGTCTACCAGGCCCGCACGCAGGAGCAGCGCCTCGGGCTCCTCGGCACGACCCGGCAGGCGATCGAGGCGAAGCTCGCCGAGCGCGCCGCGGCGCGCGCCGCGAAGGACTTCGCGCGGGGCGACGCCCTCCGGAAGGAGCTCGAGCGCGACGGCATCGAGGTTGCCGACTCTCCCACCGGTACGACCTTCCGGGTGAGCGCCTGAGGCGCGCCGCGCCCTGCGCGTTCCACGGCTGGCGCTCGCGCAGGCGGCGGCCCCCAGTGGACGAGGACCAACGGCAGATCTAGGTTTCGGCCCGATGAAGGCCCGCAGCGGTCCGCGCGCCTCGCACCTCCCGCGGACCAGAACGATGACGGACGACCATGGCTCGTGATCTCTACTCCGTGCTCGGCGTCTCGCGCGACGCGGACGAGGACAGCATCAAGAAGGCGTTCCGCAAGCTCGCGATGAAGTACCACCCGGACAAGAGCCCGGGGAAGGCCAACGAGCAGAGGTTCAAGGAGATCAACCAGGCTCACGAGGTGCTGAGCGACAAGACGAAGCGCGCGCTCTACGACGAGTTCGGCGAGGAGAGCCTCTCGCAGAACTTCGATCCCGAGCGCGCCCGCGCCTACCGCCGCTACGCGAACGCGCGGGCCGGCGGCGGGGGCCGCGGCCCCGGCGGCTTCGACGTCCAGGAGATCTTCGGCAACGCCCCCGCCGGCGGCGACCTCAGCGACATCCTCGGCGACCTCTTTGGCCGTGGCCGCGCCGGCGCGGGCCGCCGCCCGCAGCCGGCGCGCGGCCGCGGCGGCGACATCGAGCAGAACCTCACCATCGATTTCGTGTCGGCGGTGCGCGGCACGACGCTCCAGCTCCAGCGTGAGGGTGATCCCGAGCCGGTCACGGTGCGCGTCCCGCCCGGGGCCGCCGAGGGCAGCCGCCTGCGCATCCGCGGCCAGGGCGCGCCGGGCATGGGCGGCGGCGAGCCCGGCGATCTGCTGCTCAACATCCACGTCACGCCGCACCCGTTCTTCAAGCGCGAGGGCGACGACCTCCACCTCGACGTCCCCGTCACCCTGGGCGAGGCCTACCGGGGCGAGAAGATCCGCATCCCCACGCCCGACGGCGAGGTGACGCTCAAGATCCCGGCGCGCACCCAGACCGGCCAGGTGATGCGGCTGCGCGGCAAGGGCATCGCCCGCAAGGCGAAGGAGCCCGGGGATCTCTACGTGAAGTTCGTGGTGCACGTCCCCACCGCCGACGACCCCGAGGTCGCGAAGGCGATCGACGCGCTCGACGGCAAGGTGGAGGCGCCGCGCGGCGATCTCCGGTTCTGAGCGCGGCCTCCCGGCGCGGCGCGCGCCGCGCGTACGGTCCGCTCCTCGCCGTGGCCATCGCGCTCGCCGCGTGCGCCTCGCCGGCGCCGCCGCGCCCGGTCCCGCGCGCCGCCGGCCTCTCCGCCCCGGCCGCCGGTCCGCCCAGGCGGGTGGACGCCCTGGCGCCTGCCGCCTCCTCCACCGAGCCGCCCGCCCCGGCCGCGCCTCCGGCGCTCTCGCCTGCGGCGCCGGGCGCCTCCCTCGGGGACCCGTCCGCGGCGGCCGCCGAGGGCGACGCGCGCGCCGCCTCGCAGGGGCCCTCGATCGCGATCGATCCGCCCTACAAGCTCGGCCGCCACCTCGTGCCTCGCGGCAAGGCCGAGGCGGCGGAGCAGAAGCGCTGGAACGCCGGGGGCAGGGGGGATCCTCCCGCGCCGCCGCCTCCGGCCGAGGGGCACCCGCTGCCGAGGATCATCGTGGACGTCGACCACGTGAAGGGTCCGCTCAAGGCGAGCGAGGTGCAGCGCATCGCCCGGCGGCACCTCTGGATCCACGTCTACTCGTGCTACCGCCTGCGCGCGTACAGGGACCCGACGCTTCACGGCAAGACAACGGTGCGGCTCACGGTGAGCCGCGCCGGCAAGGTCACCGGGGCGCGCGCCACCTCGTCCACGCTCTCCGCGCCGGACGTCGTTTCGTGCCTCGCCGCGCGCGCCCGGTCGCTCCCGCTCCCCGGGGCCAAGGCCGGCTCGACGGTCGTGGCCACGCTGCAGGTCTATCCGGGCGACGAGCCGGTCGAGCCTCCGCCGTCCGTCCTCGCCCCCGGCCCGGGCGAGCTCCAGCCGGACGCGATCTCCGCCGCCCTGGCCGAGGCCTTGCCCGTGTGGCGGAGCTGCTACGAAGAGGCCCTCGCGGGCGCGCCGGCGCTCTGGGGCCGCCTCGCGATCCGCTTTCACGTGACCGACAGCGGCGCCGTCGACGAGGCCTTCGAGGCCGAGTCGCGCTTCCCGGACGAACGGCTCACCCGCTGCGTGCTCCGGCGCGCGCGAGCGCTCACGTTCCCGGCGCCGGAGGGTGGCGACCTGCGCTTCGTCGTACCGCTCCGGCTGTCGCCCGAGCCGCAGCCCTCGGCGCCCTAGGTCCGCCCCAACCGGGACGGGCCCCTTGTGCTCCACGGTACGACTCGCCTCTTCCCGCGCGCGGCGTGTGGTGCGAACGCTCCCGCCGCCTGCACGGTCGAGGCGGTCGCACAAGCAAACCGTGCAGCGACCCGCAACGCCAAATTGCGCCGCATGGCGTATGTGCAACTTTACGGTGGGGGAGGAGGCTCAGGTAACCCATGGATATCTCACCGGGCACCATCGTTGGGGGGAAGTATCTGCTGGAGAGGCAGCTCGCGCGTCCGTTCGCGCGGATCGCGCGCGACCGCGGCTCGGTCTGGGCCGCGCGCGAGCTCCGGCTGGGCGTTCGCGTCGCCCTGAAGCTCTTCGACCCCGACGCCGGCGCCACGGGGGAGATCCTCTGGCTCGACCGCTGGGTCCGCGCCGCCGCCGAGCTCTCGTCGCGGCACGTCGTGAGCGTGCGCGATCACGGCGCCGAGGACGGCGTTGTCTACCTGGCGATGGACCTGCTCTCCGGCGAGGATCTCGCGGCGCGCCTCGTCCGGCGCGGCCGGCTCTCGCTGGACGAGGCCGCGCGCGTCGCGGCGCAGGCCGGCGACGCCCTGCAGGCCGCCCACGCGGCGGGCCTCCTTCACCAGGGCCTCCGGCCGGAGAGCCTCTTCCTCGCGCTGGAGGGCGACGAGGAGGTCGTGAAGGTGCTCGACTTCGGCCTCCCGAGGGCGGTCGCGCCGCGGCTCGTCGGCGAGATCGCGGCGGAGATCAGCGCGGGCGCGCTCCACTACCTCAGCCCGGAACAGATCCGTGCGGAGCGGACCCTCGACGCGCAGACCGATCTCTGGTCGCTGGCCGCGATCCTGTTTCGCGCGGTGACCGGTCACCTCCCGTTCCCCGGCGACATCGCCAGCGTCGTCGCCTCGAAGATCCTGCTCGCGCCGGTGCCCATCGCGACGCGCCTCGCGCCGAGGCTGCCTGCCGCGCTGGACGGCTTCTTCGAGAAGGCGTTCGCGCGCGACCGGGCCCGGCGCTTCCGCTCGGTGGAGGAGATGGTGTCGTCGTTCGCTCGCATCGCGGAGCACGCGCCGCCGCCCTCCTCTGGCCTCCAGCGCCCGCCCCTGTCGGCGCGCGCTGCCGGGGCCGCCTCGGCGCGGGCGCCGGTCGCGGCGTTCGCGCAGGGGAGCGCCGCGGTCCCTCGCGCCGTCGTGCGGCCGGAGGCCGGCTCCGAGCCGCCGACCGCGAGCCGCACGACGCCGCCGGACACGCTGCTCGGCGCGGAGAGCGCCAGCGTGCTGCGCGGGCTCGCGTCGCCCACGCGGCTCGGCTGGCTCCTCCCCGTCGGCCTCGTCGCGCTGATGGGCGTCGCGACGTTCGTCACGCTCACGCGGCCCGAGCGCCCGAGGCCTGTGATGGCCGCGACCGGCGCCAGGGCGGCCGTGCTCGCGGCGGTGCTCGCCGCCGGCAAGGCCCGGGCGGCGCGCGCCGCCGCGCTCGAGGCGATCGCCTCGCCGCCGGCGCGGCCGGCGCCTCCCGAGCCTGCTCCGAGCGGCGCCCGCGCGGCGGCGACCGCGCCCCAGGCCGCCGCGTCGTCGCGCCTCGCGCGGCCAGGCACCGCCACGGGGGCGGCCCCCACGGGCGCGCGCGTGCGCCAGAGCCTGCTGCCCGACTGAGCGCCGCGCGCTACGCGCTCCGGACCGCGTCGTCGTTGTCGGCGGCCTTCTCGGCGGCGGCCTTCTCGGCGGCGGCCCTCTTCTCCGCGGCCGCGTCGCTCGCCCTGCGCGCCTCCTGCGCCGCGCGGATCGCCGACAGCGCCGCGCGCGCGTCGCCGCGCGTCCGCTCCGACGCCGCGCGCGGGTCGCTCCCGTTCCCGATGCGCGCGCCGGTCATCGTCTCGAAGTAGCCCGACTCGACCCAGATGGCGCCGAGCGCGTGCGCCATCTCCGCGCCCTCCGGCCCGAAGTACCCGACCGAGCCGCCGTAGATCTGGCGCGGGCCGGCCTCGAGGCGCCGGCTGACGCCGCTCGCATGCGCCGCCGGCGCGCCGACCGCGCTGCCGCGCGCGAAGGCGGCGCGCAGCGCCTCGACGGGCGACGCGCCGCCTGCGCTCGGCCCCGCCGATGGATCGCGCTCGACGCGGACGAGCGTCTCGCCCGACGCGCCTGCCACGGTGAGCCCCGGCGCGAACGGCGACTCCGCGAAGTCGAGGAAGTAGAGGTGGGTCGACGGCGCGAGCACCCGCAGCGCCCGGTACACGTCGAACGGATCCGCGCCGCGCAGCGGGGCCCGGAACCTGCGGGCGAGCACGACCTCCTTCGCCTCGCCGGCCGCGACGCGCTCGTGCGCGGCGGCCACCTTCGCGGCGAAGTCCTCGTCGGCCACCGGCGTCTCGACGTGCTCCGGCAGGGCGTGTGGATCGAGCGCGGGCAGGCTCATCTGCTCTGGCCCGTGCGACAGCTCCCAGGCGCATCGGCTCACGGCGCCCTGCGACTGGCCGGCGATCGTCATGGTCTGCGCCACGCTGTCGAACACGACGACGGTCGCGTCCTTCATGACCCGTCCGAGGTAGGCCTCGTTGGGCCACGGCTCGACGCCCAGGAGCAGGTGCACCGCGTCGTACGCGAGGAAGCCGACCCAGGCCTGACAGACGCCGGCCGCCAGGTCGCGCGCCGTGCCCTGTGCGTCCGGCGCTTTCGACGCGTCCGCCGCCGCGGCTTGCGCGAGCCCGTCCGCGAGCGTCGCGAACGGGTCGAACCCGCTCGGGAGGAGGGTCTCGGCGCGCGCCCTGTAGCCGAGGATCGCGTAGCGGCCCCAGCGCTCGCCGGGCAGGGCGGACTCGAGCATGAACGACGATCGGCCCGGCGACTGGGCGCGGAGCGCGGCGTAGGCGCGGACCGGCGTGACGTGATCGGCCGGCAGCGTACGGGTCACGACGGAGCTCATCGCGGCCCAGCCTACACGACGTTGCGCCGCGCGGAGAAGGCGGGCAAGGTAGCTCGAAGGACGCGGTGCGAAGCGCGAACGCCCTCTCTTCGGCCCTTCGTCTGGCTGCCTGCGGCGGCTGGCTGAGCGCCTGCGGCGGCTGGCTGAGCGCCTGCGGCGGCTTGCTGATCGCCTGCGGCGGCTTGCTGATCGCCTGCGGCGGCGTGCAGCCCGTCCCGGAGGGCGCGAGCACAACGGTCGTCTCCCTGCGGAAGATCGACTGCGAGGCGTGCGGCGCCGAGCTCGTCGCGGATCTCCGCGAGCGCCCGGGCGTCTATTCGGCCGCCTTCGACAGGCGCCGCGCCGAGATCTCCGTCACCGCGTCGCGGTCGTTCGACGTCGCGGGGACCGTGAAGCGGCTCGCCGCCGACGAGGGGTTCGAGGCGGTGCTCGGCGCCGGCCAGGGGCAGTACCTCGGCTGGGCGACGTTCCCCGAGGGCGCGGACGCCCGGACGATCGAGGACGGCGGCGCGGACATCCCCGACCTCGGCGCCCACATCGTCCCGGGCAAAGTCACGGTCATCGACTTCGTGGCGGCCTGGTGCATGCCCTGCCGCAAGCTGGACGCGCACATGGTCACGGTGCTCGAGGCCCGCAAGGACGTCGCGTACCGCAAGCTCGACATCGTCGACTGGGACAGCCCGCTCGCCCGGCGGTATCTGAAGCAGGTCTCGAAGCTGCCGTACGTGATCGTCTTCGACACGTCGGGCGCGCGGGCCGAGGCGATCGCCGGCCTCGCGCTCGACGAACTCGACGCGGCGATCGAGCGCGGCGCGCGGCGCTGAGCCGGCGCCGGCCCGGGCGCGCGCGTGCGTCCATGCTGCGCGCGCGGCGGGCCAGGCGTCGCCGCCCGGCGAGCGGATCAGTAGTGGCCGAAGAGGTCCTGGATGCGCGACTCGAGCGCGACCGCGATCTTGTAGAGCGACGAGATGGACGCCGACGACTCGGCGCGCTCGATCTGCGACAGCAGCGACACGCTGAGCCCCGTGCGGCGCGCCATCTGCTTCAGCGTGAGGTCCTTGTCCTTGCGGAGGTTCCTGATCGTGTCGCCGATGACGCGGTGGAGCTGCTCCTCGGGCGTGCGCGCGAGGCCCTTCTTGCGCATGACGCGGGCGAGCACCTCGCGGAACTCGTCCACGTTGAACGGCTTCTTGATGTAGTCGACCGCGTCGAGCTTCATGGACGCGACGGCGCTCTCGAGGTTGGGGAAGCCGGTGAAGATGACGACGGCGATGTCGTTGTCGACCTTGCGGATGCGCTTGAGCACCTCGATGCCGTCGAGCTTCGGCATCATCAGGTCGAGGATGATGAGGTGGTAGCCGCCCGTGCGCACCTCTTCTTCCACGGTCGTGGGGTCGCCCAGCGTCTTGACCTGGTACCCGTCGCGCTCGAGCAGCGTCTGCATGTAGTCACAGATCGCGCGGTCGTCGTCGACGATCAGAATGCGTACAGCGGGAAGCTCAATTGCCACCTGTTCCTCCTCTCACGTCACGACCGCCGGAGCCGGCCGGTCGCCCTGGTCCGTTCTGGAAGGGGCCGCCCGTGCGGTCCCCTGCTCAAGTTGCGCGAGCAGGGGGCGAGGCCCTCACCGGCGCACCAGACGCCTCGCTCTCTGCTTCCTTTCGGCAACATCGGGATTCCAGTGACACTTTAACACGGCCTGAGCAAGTTGGGACGGGACATTTTTCTTGCGCTCCCACGATTCTTGGCTTCGTGAAACGTCCGGGGCGCCGGGGTGGCCTTGAAGTGAGCGAATTCTTGCCGTTTTTTGTCATCTGGCCGTCATGCGGTGCGCGGGCGCTTCCGGGGAAGGGCTGAGAGCTCGCGGTGCAGCGGTGGAGCCCGGATCATTTCGTCTTGACAAGAGGCTCGCTCTTGGCGATGTTGCGCGCCCGCTGTTCAGCGGGCGTTGCTCTTGGGGCAGCGAACGGGGCGTAGCGCAGCCTGGTAGCGCACTCGGTTCGGGACCGAGGAGTCGGAGGTTCAAATCCTCTCGCCCCGACTCAGTTCAGCTGGGGATCCACGAAGGGCGGCCTGATGGCCGCCCTTCGTCGTTTGGGGGTGCCGGCAGGGAGACCGGGAGCGGGGGGGCTCCTGGCCGTCGGCGGTTACGTTTACGGCTGGTCGTTTACGTCCACGATCACGAACACGATCACGCGCACGCGCACGAACACGCGCACGCGCACGTCCACGTGCTCGTCCATGTCCGCGTGTTCGTGTTCGTGTTCGTGATCGTGTTCGTGCGCGTGTTCGTGCGCGTGCGCGTGCACGTGCTCGTCAGGGTAGGCATGAGCGGCTGCGGTCCTACCCCGTGCGCCCCGCGAGGTTGGCGATCACGGCCGCAAGCTCCGACGCCTCGATCGGCTTCGGCACGTGCGACTGGAACCCCGCCAGCAGCGCGCGCGTCCGGTCCTGTGCGCTCGCGTACGCCGTCAGCGCCGCCGCGGGGATTCGCCCTCCCTGCTCCGGGCTCTGCGCGCGCAGGCGCCGGATCAGGCTGTACCCGTCCTCCCCGGGCATCCCGAGATCGCTCAGGATCACGTCCGGCTTCTCGCGCTCGATCGCGGACAGCGCCTCGTCGACCGTCGCGACCGCGGTGATGCTCGCCCCCTTGCGCTCCAGCACCGTGGTCACGAGCTCCCGCGCGTCCGGCTCGTCGTCGACCATCAGCACCCGGACGCCCTGGAGCGTCGGCTCCAGCTCGTTGGACAGCGGGACCAGCCCGTCGGCCCTCCGGAGGGCCGCGATGGCGCCCCGGGGCGCGAGCGGGATCTCCACCGTGAACGTCGCGCCCTTGCCGTCCCCGGCGCTCTCCGCCTTCACGGTGCCGCCGTGGAGCTCGATGAGGTGGCGGGCGATCGCAAGGCCGAGCCCGAGGCCGCTGTGCGGCCGCGTGCTCGTGCTGTCGGCCTGGCGGAAGCGGTCGAACACGTACGGCAGGAACTCCGGCACGATGCCCTGGCCCGTGTCGCTCACCTGGATGCGGGCCAGCCCCTCGGCCCTGCCGAGCTGGATCGAGACCTTGCCGCCGCGCGGGGTGAACTTGATCGCGTTCGACAGGAGGTTCCACACCACCTGCTGCAGCCGCGTCTGGTCGCCCGAGATCGGCCCCGCGTTCGGGTCGAGCTGCACGAGCAGCTCGATCCCCTTCGCGTCCGCGCCGTGGCGGACCGCGTCGATGGCGGCGTTGATGATCGGCGGCAGGTCCACCAGCATCACGTCGAGCCGCAGCTTGCCGGTGATGATGCGGGAGGCGTCGAGGAGGTCCTCGACGAGCTGCGCCTGGAGCGTGCCGTTGCGCTCGATCGCCTCCAGCGCGCGGACGTGCGTGTCCGGCTTCAGCGAGCCCTGCCGCAGCATGCGCGCCCAGCCGAGGATCGCGGTGAGCGGGGTCCTGAGCTCGTGCGAGAGCGTCGCGAGGAACTCGTCCTTGGCGCGGTTGACCTGCTGCGACTCGCGGTAGAGCTGGGCGTTGTCGAGCGCGAGCGCGGCGAAGTTGCAGAGCTCCTCGGCGAGCGCGAGATCCTCGACGGTGTAGCGCCGGCTCGGCTCGGTCGAGAGCAGCGTGATCGCCCCGCGCGTCCGGTCGCGGGCGCGCAGCGGCACGATCATCGCCGAGCGGACGCCGAGCTCCCGGAGCAGCGCGAGGTACGCCGGGTCGTGCGCGCCGGACCAGCACTCGTTGCCGGGCTTCAGCGACGCGGCGCGCTGCCACGCCATGCCCTCGACGTCGGGGAGCAGGAGCGACTCGCCGCACCGGAGCACCGCGTGCACCGCGCGCGGCACCTCGGGATCCGTCGGGTAGCGGGCCGGCAGATCCCGCCCCAGCGCCTTCTTCGTTTCGCTCGCGTGCACGGCCGCGAGCCGGCCCAGCGAGCCGTCCGGCTCGACGATGTCCACCACCGTGGCGTCGGCGATGTGCGGCACCGCGAGGCGGGCGACGTTGGCCAGCGTGCTCTCGTAGTCGAGGCCCGACAGCGCGAGCTGCCGGCTCGCCTCGCCGATGAAGTAGCGCCGCTTGTCGGCGAGCCGCTTCTCGGTCACGTCGCGGAAGACCAGCACGAGCCCGACGAGCTCGCCCTCCTCGCTCCGGATCGGCGCGCCGTTCGAGTCGATCGCGAGCTCCGAGCCGTCCTTGCGCAGGAGCAGCGTGGTGTCGTCGAGCCCGATGATGCCGCCGTGGCGCAGCACCTCGGTGACGGGGTTGTCGAGGTCGTGGCGCGTCTGCTCGGAGATGATCCGGAAGACGTCGGACAGGCGGCGGTCCTTCGCCTCGTCGAGCGTCCAGCCGGTCAGCGTCTCGGCCACGGCGTTCATGAAGTCGATCCGCCCGGTGCCGTCGGTCGAGATCACCGCGTCGCCGATGTTCTTCAGCGTGGTCGAGAACTTGGTCTTGCTGACCCGGAGATCCGCCTCGAGCTGCTTGAACTGGGTGATGTCGGCGAAGATGGACACCGCGCCGAGCATCTCGCCCTCCGGCGAGAAGAGCGGCGCGCAGCTGCCGAGCAGCATCCCGTGGGTGCCGTCGAAGCGCTGGAAGTGGATCTCCTCCGCGGGGACGGTCTCCCTGCGCGACAGGCACCGCGCCATCGACCAGTCGCCGCCCTCGAACGGCCGCCCGTCGGGGTGGAACGCGCGGTAGCGCCCCCAGCCCTCGACGTTCTCGGCGGTGGAGCTGCCGGCCCAGATCCGCTCGGAGGCGCGGTTCTGGAGGATCAGCTTGCCCTGGCCGTCGGAGACGATGATGCCGTGCGGGCTCTCGCTGAGGAGCGCGTCGAGGAGCCCGCGCTCGTGCTGGGTGATCACGCGCAGCCGCTCGACCTCGCGGCGCAGCGCCTCGATCTCCGTGTCGACCGGCGGCACCGACGCCGCGAGCGGCGTGAGCTCGAAGGAGGCGCTCGCTGTCGGATCGAGGCTCACGATCGCGCGGTCGATCTCCATGACCGTGGGGCCGATGAGCCGCCGCTGCTCCGTGGTGCTGGCCGCGTCGTACAGCAATGCCCGCGCCTGCGCGAGCGCCGCGACGATCGGCATGTCCGGGCGTTCGGGCATAGAGCTCAAGGGATCCCACGGCCGCAGGACGCGAACAAGATGCTACGTGCGCGACCTGACAAGGAAATCGCGCCCGTGAACGTGGACTCCTCGCTGGACGGACTCATCCGGTGAGCCGGGGTACGCCCGCATCCCTGGAGGGCGGACGAGGTGCACCCCGGCCGTGTCGGCCGCGCGAGGATCAGCTGCGGGCTGCCTGGATCTGCTTCACGAGCTCGGGCACGGTCGCGAAGAGATCGGCGACCAGGCCGTAGTCGGCGACCTGGAAGATGGGCGCGTCGGCGTCCTTGTTGATGGCGACGATGACCTTCGAGCCCTTCATCCCGGCGAGGTGCTGGATGGCGCCCGAGATGCCGACGGCGACGTAGAGCGAGGGGGCGACGACCTTGCCCGTCTGGCCGACCTGGAGGTCGCTCGCGGCGTAGCCGGCGTCGCACGCGGCGCGGCTGGCGCCGACGGCGGCGCCGAGGACGTCGGCGAGCGGGTCGAGGACCTCGTTGAAGCGCTCCTTCAGGGCGCGGCCGCCGGAGACGACGACCTTCGCCTCGGTGAGCTCCGGGCGCTCGCTCTTCACCTGGTCGAAGGAGACGAACTCGACGCGCTCGGCCGCCGCGCTCGGCGGGACGACAGCGACCTGCTCGATCGGCGACGTCGACCCGGTCGGCTCGGCGGCGGCGAACGCGCTCTGGCGGACGCTCACGACCTGGACGGGGGTCGAGACGGTGCAGACGCCGTACGCGTTGCCGGCGTACATGGGGCGCTTGTACTTGAGCTTGCCCCCCTCGGGGAGGAGCTCGGAGATGTCGCTCGCGAACCCTGCCGAGAGCCGCGCCGCGACGCGCGGGAGCAGGTCCTTGCCGTAGGCGCTCGCGGTGCCCACGACGACGGCGTACGTCGCCGGCGTGCGGGGATCCGCGTTCGCGGTCCCCTTGGCGGCGGCCGCGACGGTCGGCACGTAGCGCTCGGCGACGTAGTCCTTGAGCGAGCTCGCCTGGGCGACGAGCACCTTGGCCGCGCCGAGCGTCGCGGCCTCGGCGGCCGCGTCGCCGAGGGCGTCGCCGATCACGAGGATCGAGTACGTCCCGCCGAGCGCCGCCGCCGCCTGCCGCGCGAACGTGACAGCGGAGTGCGTCGTCTTCTTCAGCTTTCCATCGGCGGCCTCGGCCACCACGAGAACGTCAGCCATGATCCCTCCTGCGCGACCCGCCGCTGCGGGTCGGGGTCCGCGTCGGCGGCACCCTCGATGTCATCGACCTCTTGTCCCGTCTCGTCTCGCTGCGCCCCGTCAGAGGACCTTCGCCTCGTTCTTGAGGCGCGAGACGAGCTCGCTGACGTCCTTCACCTTGATGCCCGCCTTGCGCGCGGGGGGCGGCTGGAACGCGGTGTACTGGACCTTGAGCGCCTGGTCCGCGGCGAGGTCGGCGAGCTTCACCTCGGCGAGGGGCTTCTTCTTGGCGGCCATGATCGCGGGCAGCGCCGCGAAGCGGACGCCGTCGTTGTACTTGAACGCGGGCGCGGTCTTCTGGGAGTAGACGCTGGTCGGCGCGACGATGCGCAGGTCGACGGTGACGACGGCCGGCAGGCGCACGCGGAGGGTGGAGACGCCGCCGTCGACCTCGCGGCCGACGAGGAGCGCGCCCTTCTCTTCCTTGATGGTCGCGGCGAACGTGGCGAGCGGCCAGTCGAGCAGCTCGGCGAGGATCTGGCCGACCTGGTTGGAGTCGCCGTCGACGGCCTGCTTGCCCATCAGCACGACGTCGGGCTTCTCGCGCTCGACGAGCGTCTTGAGCGCGCGGGCCACGAGGTCGCCGTCGAGCTTGTCGTCGGTGACGTCGACCCGGATGGCCTTGTCGGCGCCGGTGGCGAGCGCGGCGCGGAGGGTCTGCTCGGTCTCCTTCGGTCCGAAGGTGACGACGACGACCTCGCCCGCCCGCGTCTTCGGCGCCTTGCCGTCCTCGGTCAGGCGGAGCGCCGCTTCGAGCGCGTACTCATCGAACGGGTTCGGCTTCCACTCGAGCCCGGTCGTCTCGATTTTGTCCCCGGAAGCGGGGATCTTCACCTTGTTCGCGTTATCCGGATCGGCGACGCGCTTGAGCGGAACGAGGATCTTCACGGCTCGGTGGCTCCTGTTGCTGTGTGGTAACGCAGAGCGTAGTCCGCCTCGGCAAGGACGCGCCACGCCTGCGACAGCCGGGCCGGCGGACCCATGCGTGGACCCGGCGCGCGCGGCTGAAACAGCACGCCCGAGGCGGAGGGAGCCGGTCATGGCAGCGCCGACGTGGTGCGTCAAGCAGACGCGACGGCCTATTCGAAGGGCGCGAGCCATTGTGAGGGGTCTCGCGGAGCGCGGGGAGACAGAGGTGCTCCGTTGTGAGGAGGTGGCGGAGGGGGGTGGTGGCGGACGCGATCCGTTGAGAGGGGGGCGGCGGAGGGGGTTGGTGATGGACGCGATCCGTTGAGAGGGGGGATGGCGGAGGGGGTTGGTGACGGATCGAGTGAGCCCGGAGGGCCCGGCGGAAGGGTGGTTAACGGATCGAGTGAGCCCGGAGGGCCCGGCTGAGGGGGGTTGGTGACGGATCGAGTGAGCCCGGAGGGCCCGGCGGAGGGGGGTGGTTGACGGATCGAGTGAGCCCGGAGGGCCCGGCGGAGGGGGGGTTGACGGATCGAGTGAGCCCGGAGGGCCCGGCGGAGGGGGGGTTGACGGATCGAGTGAGCCCGGAGGGCCCGGCGGAGGGGGGGTTGACGGATCGAGTGAGCCCGGAGGGCCCGGCGGAGGGGCGGCCCCGTCAATCCACGCCGGTCGCGGGGGCTCCCTCGTCGATCGCTGGCTCGCCGGCGTCGGGCGGCGCGCCGCCTTCCTCGTCGGTCTCCTCCTTGCCGCCCGCGCGCCGGCGCTCGGCCTTGGCCGTCTCCCGCTGGAGCGGCGCGAGCAGCCGGCGCGCCGTCTCCTCATCGGCCCCCTCGAGCTCCAGCATCTGGAGGACGCTGCGCACCACCTTGATCCAGCGGTTGCGCGCCCGGAGCTGCCCGCCGGGCGACTCGGCCGCTCCCGGCCGGTCCTCCGCCGAAAGGTGGATCCGCTGCGCGTCGAGCTTGCCGAGCTCGTCGCCCGCGGCGAACCACGCCTGCACCGCCTTGAGCAGGTTGCCCCCCGGCGTCGGCAGCGCCCTGAGCGCCGCCTTGGACTCCGGCGTCAGCCGGTCGCGCGCGAGCTTCACCTCGCCCGCCTCATCGCTGTAGCTCGCCCCGATGAACCTGAGCCCATCCGCGAAGAGCTGATCGCGGATCTCGAGGTAGATCGCCGCGTCCTCGGGATCGTCGGCCAGATCGGCGAAGCCGGTGAGCACCGCATGGGCGCCGCGGGCCTTGCGATCATGGATCTGATCGGTCGCGACCAGCTTCTGCTGGATCTCCGAGATCTGGTCGTCCGCCTTCTTCTGCCGCCGGTGCGACTTCAAGACGCCTTCGTGTGCCTCCTCGATATCGTCGATGAGCGGGGCGCACCGCTTCAGCGACACGATGCGCGGCCTTTCGCGCTCCGGGTCGAGCCATGCGCCTGTGATCTGGACCATTTGACGAGGAGAGAGGTCTTTGAGGGCCATGGTGCCTCCTTGGTTGTCCTCCGGCGACGCGCCGGGGAATGCACCATTCGTCAAGCTCTCAGTCCGGATGGGCATTGTAAAGGCTCTTGTGCTCGGCGCGAGATTTCGAGTCGGCCCGCGGCGCGCCCGGGAGGGGCGCCGCGGCGCCATTACCGCTCAATTACAGCTGATTCGCGGCTCGAGAGGGGCTTGAGGGGGAGGACGGTGTTATCGCCTGTAATTGCCTTTTGCGCCGGAAGCTCGGGTGGTCCGGCGCGGAGATCCCTTCAGGTCCCCTCGCTCGGCGGCGGCTCCTCGACGTGGCTCGTCTGCAGATCGCCCCGAAGGCGTTTCCGCAGCTGTTCGTCCATGCGGGTCGCGTACTTCTCGTGGACGCCGAGCGCCGCGGCGACCTGGGCCCACGAGAGCTCCTGCCAGTACCGCAGCTCGATGAGGCGCGCCTCCCGTTCGTCGAGGCCGCGGAGCGCCGCGGCGAGCGCCTCGAAGGCGCGCGTGCGCGCGAGCGCGTCTTCCGGGGGCGCCCTGAGCCGCTCGCCCGTGTCCCCGACGAAGCGGGTGAAGGCGAGCGTCCGGCAATGGGCCATGAGCTGGCCCGACGCGTCGTCGTCGTCGTCGCTGAACGGATCGCTTGTGTCGCGCATCGACTCGGCCGCGTCGAGCGCGGCGGCGGCGCCGGCGCGACGGATCGGCGCGTCGCGGGTCAGCTGCCGCATCACGGCGCCGGCGACCCGCTTCCAGGCATAGATGCCGAGGGGGACGCCGCGCGTTTCATCGAAGCCGAGCCCGGCTTCCAGGAGCGCCTGGTAGGCCGTCTGCTCGCAGTCCTCGATGCCCTGGCGCGTCCGCACGCCGTAGATCCGCGCGGTCGCCCTGGCGACGCGGCGAGCGAGGGGGAGCGCCGCCATGATGCGCTCCCGCGGAGGGTGAGGTGAAGGAGGAGGACGCCGGTCCCTGATCAATGCCGCCCGCCGGAGGTCCCGTCGTCGGGCGCCGCCGCCTCCTCGCTCGCGCCCTCGCCCTCGCGGGCCATCGCGCCGCTCCCGGCCGGGACGTAGCCCTTCGCCCGCAAGCGAGCGTGGAGCGGCGCCGCCGCCGGGTGGGTCGTGATGAAGACCGTGAGGTACCTGCGGTAATCCTCGAGCTCCTCGGGGGAGAGCACCCCGAGGTACGGGCCGAGCGCGTCGGCGAGACAGGCCTCCACGATGGGATCGGCGTCGCCGGGCGGCTCCAGGTCGTCGTGCTGGTCGGAAGCGTCGTGCGTCATGGGGACCTCGCGCAAGGGGGCCCGCGTGCGTGCGGCGCCCGTTCCTTCTCCTAAATCACTGCCGGGTGGCCGGTTCAGACAAGGAAAGCGACACGCCGGGATCGATTTGTCGCGCCCCGCCCCCGGAGGCGCGCCGTCGCCGGGCGCGGGCGGGTGCCGGGGCAAGGGGAGGGGCAAGGGGAGGGGCAAGGGGAGGGGCGGAGCGTGCGCCGGAGCGCCGGGCGGCGCCGCTGCCGTGGTCGTGGCCGTGGCCGCGAGGGCTGGTAACAGCTTGAATTAACGTAGTTTTCAGGAATCGGCATCGCCGGTGCATTTTCTTTGTCTGAAGCGGCGCCCTGGTCGTGATTTCCATCTCAGGAGACCTCGCTGGTGGAACGCGGCACCTCAGACGGCTCAGGGCGCTCGGGCGGTGCCTGGGATGTGCTGGAAGGCACACCTTACCGGGCGGTCCGGGTGCTCGGGCGCGGGGGCATGGGGGAGGTCGTCGAGGCGGAGCACCGCGCGCTCCGGAAGCGGGTCGTCGTGAAGCTCGTCCGCCGCGCGCTGGCGCACGATCCGCGGTTCACGGACCGGCTGCAGGTGGAGGCGCGGGCGCTGGCGGCGGTGTCGTCGCCGCACGTGGTGTCGGTCCTCGATCTGGGACAGACGCCGTCGGGGCGTCCGTATTTCGTGATGGAGCGGCTCGAAGGGCGGACCCTGGCGGAGGAGCTCCAGCGGCGCGGTCCGCTGCCGGTGGCCGAGGCGATCGAGCTGGTGCGGCAGGTGCTGGCGGGGCTCGCGGCGGCGCACCGGGTGGGGCTCGTGCACCGCGACGTGAAGCTCGACAACGTGTTCCTGTGCGCGCCGGGGGCGGCGGCGCCGGGCGACGCCCGGGTCGCGAAGGTGCTCGACTTCGGCGTCGCGAAGGTGCTCGATGGTGCCCTGGCCGGCGCGGCGCCGGGGGCGCCGCCTGCGGTGGACGGGCCGGCGTATCCGACCGACGCCGGACTGCTGGTGGGGACGCCACGGACGGCCTCGCCGGAGCAGGCGCGGTGCCAGCCTGTGGATGCGCGGGCGGATGTGTATGCGGTGGGGCTGCTGATGTATACGCTGGTCGTGGGGCACGGTCCGTTCGCCCATGTCGAGGACGCGCTGGCGCTGCTGCGCGCGCACGTGGTGGAGACGCCGGCGCCGCCGTCGCGGTACGCGGCGCAGCGGCTCCCGGCGGCGCTGGACCGTGCGGTGCTGAAGGCGCTGGCGAAGCGGCCGGAGGAGCGGTTCCAGAGCGCCGAGGCGTTCGCGGCGGAGCTGGGGCGGATCGGGGCGGAGCTCGCGGAGGAGGACGGGAGCGGGAGAGCGGCGCGGACGGTGGAGGCGGAGGCGGGGTGGGGGCCGCAGAGCAGGGCGTGGTTCGAGGCGAGGCCGGAGGGTACGAGCGGGGCGGGCGCGGGGGTGGCGGGCGTGGCGGTGGAGGCGGGGACGGCGCCGGTGGACGCGCGGCTGTTCGCGGGGCTGACGCTTGCGAGCACGGTGGTGTTCTCGGCGATCGCGGCGCTGGTACTGCGCGGGATGGGGGTGTGGTGATGGCGCGGGAGGCGCTGAAGGCCGGGGACGTGTTCCTTGACTACCGGATCACGGAGGTGATCGACGCGGGTGGGATGGGAGAGGTGTACAAGGCAGTGGAGGACTACTCGGAAGATGTCGTGGCGATCAAGTGCATGCTGCCACGGCACCTGAAGAGAGAGGACTTCGCGAGGCGGTTCCGGCAGGAGTGCAAGTTCTATCCGAAGCTGAAGCACCCGAATATCGTGAGGATGAAGAAGGCCGGGGTGTCGCCGGATCACGTGGCGTACATCGTGATGGATTACCTCGAGGGCAGGACGCTGAGGAAGCTCTTGAACAAGGCGTACCGTCTCGATTTCCTGAGCGCGATGCACGTGATGCTGCAGGTGGCGGACGCGATGACGTTCGTGCACTCGAAGGGGATATGGCACCGCGACCTGAAGCCCGAGAACATCATGGTGGGGACGAAGGCGGACGCGAAAGGGCACGTGTGGCTGCTCGACTTCGGGATAGCGAAGTTCGCGGACGGCGGGATGAACACCGATGATCTGCCGGACGTGGGGACGGTGAGGTACATCTCGCCGGAGCAGGTGAAGATGCTGTACACGAGCTCGAGGAAGGCCGAGCGCGTGGAGCGGGCGAGGCCGGATGGGCGTACGGACATCTACGCGTTCGGCGCGATCTTTTATGAGGTGCTGACGGGGAAGCACCTGTTCCTGGACGACAGCGAGCCGGCGACGGCGGAGGAGACGCTGACAGGGCACCTTGTTGCGGCGCCGGAGCCAGTGCACGAGATCGTGCCGGATTGCCCGGAGTTCGTGTGGCCGGTGGTGGCGCGGTGCATCGCGATCGACCGTGAGGAGCGGTATCCGAGGTTCGACGACGTGGCGCGGGACCTGCGGGGGCTCTTGAGAGAGACGGTGCCGGCGGGGCACGTGCTGGCGCAGCGGCTGGCGCGGGAGCGGATGGAGGCGGAGCGTCAGGCGGCGTTCGCGGGGGTGGCGCTGGAGGACAGCGCGCCGGTGGAGGAGGAGAGGGGCGCGGCGGGCGAGGAGGAGACGGAGGAGGCGCGCGGGAAGAGCGTGGAGGGCGGGATGGGGCGAGGGAGCGCGGCGGCGGGAGAGGAGAAGGAGAGGGGAGAGAGGCGAGGGAGGCGGGTGGTGCACGGGGAGACGGCGCCGCTGGAGCAGTTCGTGGCGCCGGCGAGCGCGCTGCCGTTCGCGCCTGCGTCGCGCGTGCCGCGGGGGCGGGGGGTGGGGCATACGGAGCCGTTGCCGGCGCTGAAGCCGCTGGAGTCGACGGCGAAGCTCGGGGGGACGTGGGCGGAGCGGATGGCGCAGCGGACGGGGCCGCCGCCGCTGCCGCAGGCGGGAGCGCAGGGGTACGGGGTGCCGCCGCAAAGGCCAGCGGAGGTGAGGGCGGAGAGCTACGCGGTGCCGCCGCCGAGGGCGGCGGAGGTGAGGGCGGAGAGCTACGCGGTGCCGCCGCCGAGGGCGGCGATGGAGCCGCAGTACGCAGCGCCGTCGCAGCCGTCGTGGAGAGAGACGCACCGAGCGGCGGTGCCGTCGCGGCCGGAGGTCGAGCCGCCGTACGTGACGCCGCAGTACGTAGCGCCGCCGCCGTTGCCGGTGACGGGGCCGCAGGCGGTGGCGTCGTCGCCGTATCCGGTGATGGTGCAGCAGCCAGCGGCGGCGTCGCCGCCGTATCCTGCGATGGCGCAGCAGCCAGTGGCGGTGGTGCCGTCGCATCCGGCGATGGCGCAGCAGCCAGCGGCGGCGTCGTCGCCGTATCCTGCGATGGCGCAACAGCCAGCGGCGGTGGTGCCGTCGCGGCCGGAAGTAGGGGCACCGTACGTGAAGCCGCCGGCGGCGCTGATGGAGATGCAGCGAGCGGCATCGGCGCCGCAGCCGGCCGCGGCGCGGCCAGTGGCGCCGAGCTCGGTGACGGCGCCGAGCGCGGGACCGGTGGAGGCATTGAGGAAAGAGACGCCGACGCCGACGACGCCGGCGGCGCTGCTGACGCAGCCGCGGCGGGCGCCGAAAGCGTACGTGCTGGCACCGCTGGTGGCGCTGGCGCTGACGCTGGGGGGCGTGGGGGTGGTGCTGGGGCTGCGCTCGGCGCGCGACGCCGGGCCGGCGGCGGTGACGGGAGAGCCGGCGGCAACGGCGGCGCCGGCGGAGAGCGCGACGGCGAGCGCGGCGCCACCGGCCGAGACGGTGCCGGTGGCGGCGCCGCCGGCCGAGGCGGTGCCGGAGGCGCCCGCGCCGGAGGCGGCGGCGAGCACGGCCGAGGCGGCAGCGGAAGCCGGAGCAGCCGAGAAGGGGGCGGCAGCGGAGGCCGAGGCCCCTTCTTCCAAGGTGCAAGCGGAGGCGGCGAAGGAGCCGCCGCCGGCGAAGGCAGAGGCGGAGCCGGCGAAGACAGAGCCGGCGAAAGCTGCGGCGGTGAAGGCAGCGCCGGCCGCGGCGGAGGACGACGAGGAGTTCTACCCGATGCCGAAGCGTCAGAAGCCGTCGTTTCTGAGGGTGATCGAGGAGCGGAAGAAGGCGGCGCCCGCGAAGCCGGCGGCGCCTGCGAAGCAACAGGGCGCGAAGCCGGCCGGGCCGTGCGCCACGGCGGGGTGCAGGCCGTTCTAGTGTGTGGTCGCTGAGGAGAGAGGTCTTCGATGGGCAGCAACAAGGACAGCGACGACATCCGGCAGTACCTGCCGGACCTCGAGAGCATCCGGCGCGAGGCGGATCCTGAGGTGGCGGAGCGGAAGCTGCGGCAGGCGCAGAACAACCCGGAGCTGGACCGCGCGCTGACGGAGATGCAGCAGCAGAAGGCGACGGGACAGCCGCTGTTCCAGTTCCCGGTGGTGCCTGCGCTGGCCAAGGGGCACCCCGCGGTGCCGCCGCCGTTGCCGGTGCAGGCGGCGCCGCCGCCGTATCCGGCGCAAGCGGGACCGCCGCCGTTTCCGGGGACGGCGCAGCAGCCGGCAGGACCGCAGGTGACGACGGCGCATCAGCAGGGCGCGGCGGCGCAGCACGGGGTGGCGCCGGTGCAGCACGGCGCGGCGGTGGCGCAACACGGTGTGACGATGACGCAGCGAGTGCCCGTGCATCCGCAGGGCGCGCCGGTGCATCCGCAGGGCGTGACGATGACGCAGCGAGTGCCGGTGCATCCGCAGGGCGCGCCGGTGCATCCGCAGGGCGTGACGATGACGCAGCGAGTGCCGGTGTTCGGGGGCGCGGCGGCGCCGCAGGGCGCGCCGGTGCAGCAGCCGGGAGCGATGGCGCCGAGCCAGTGGGCGGATCGAGCGCTGCCGCCGATCGACAAGGCGCTGCTGCCGTCGTCGTTGCTACCGGTGACGCCGCCGCCGGTCGCGGTGCCGAAGGCGCCGGTCGCCACGGAGCCGGCGGGAAAGCGCCGTCAGTGGATGCCGACGTGGCTGATAGTGGTGCTGGCGGTGATCGCGGTGAGCAGCCCGTTCTTGCTGTCGACGATCTTGAAGCGAGCTGCGCCCCCGAAAGAGCAGGAGCCCGCGCTGCCGCCGAGCGGTGCGCCAGTGCAGAGCGCGACGGCGCCGCCGGAGGCCTCGGAGCTGCTGGCGCCAGTGGTGCCGGGACCGGAGGAGGCGGTCGAGCCAAGCCTCGACGACACCGCGACGGCGAGCCAACCGCCAGCGCCGCCAGCGCCGCCAGCGCCGGTGTCGCCTGTGCCCGCGCGGCCGACGCGTGCAGCGCCGCCCGTTCCGCAGGCACCGGTCGCGCCTGCGCCCACGGAGCGGCCACAAGACGAACGATGGATGGAGTGAGACCGCGTGGAGCCATGATGATGAACTGCCGATCGCTTGCTGTAGTGCTGACCGTTGCGACCTTGATGGCCGACCCTGACAGCGCTGCCGCGCAGCCGGCGGCGCCGCCCGTCGCGCCAGGGACGGCGCCTGCCAGCCCCGTCGACGCGGCGAAGCGCGCCGAGGCGCTCGTCGACAAAGCGAAGTCGCTCTATCTGGAGCGCAAGTACCAAGAGGCCGAGGAGGCGCTGCTGGCGGCGTGGGAGCTGAACCCGACGTTCGACGTGGCATACAACCTCGGAAATACGGAGTACCAGCTGAAGAAGCACAAGGAAGCAGCGAAGTACCTGTCGTTCGCGCTGAGACACTGGCCGCTGCTGAAGGGTGTGGCGAAGCTGAAGCCGAACGCGGAGAAGTGGCTGGCGGAGTCGCGGGCGCAGGTGGGTGCGCTCACGGTGTCGGTCACCGTAGCGGGAGCGGAAGTGCTGGTGGATGGCAAGAACGTGGGCCGGGCACCGCTGGAAGGCGAGGTGTTCGTCGACCCCGGCGAGCACCGGGTGGAGGCGACGCATCTGGACTACGCGCCGGCAAGCCAGACGGTGGGTGTGGCGAAGGGAGGGACGGCGGAGGTGAAGCTGGCGATAACGCCAGTGAAGGCCGCACCGCAGGCGTCGGCGGGCGTGAAGACGGATGGGGGGACGAACGGGTCGTTCGTAGGGGCCGGTGCGCCGGTGATGGGGCAGCCGCCGGCGGGGCCGGTGGAGCCGCCGCCGCCGAAGAAGAACTGGGTGCCGGTGATAGCGCTGGGCGCGGCGAGCGCGGTGGGGCTGGGTGTGGGGATCGGGATGACGGTGGCGTCCAGTAACGCGCGGAGCGACGCGGATGCGCAGCGCGCTGCGATCCTGTCGCAGGGGCCTGGGTGCGTTCACGCGCCGAGCGATGTTGCGAGTGCGTGCAGCACGTTCGACGAGAGAGCGGGGCGAGCTGAAACGTTCGGTACCGGAGCCGTCGTGGCCTATGCGGCGTCCGGTGCGCTGGCCGCAGGTGCGTTGGTCTATGCGCTGTGGCCCCGCTCATCTGCATCGAGCAGCGCGGTGGGTGTGCTGCCGACGGCTTGGGTAGCGCAAGGAGTGCGAGGTCTGGGAGTCGTTGGTGTGTGGTGAGCAGCGGCGGGAAGGAAAGGATGCGAACGTGAAAAGACTTAGTGGCATCACGGCTGGCACCCTCTGCGCGGTGCTTGCGGCCGTCGGGTGCGACGCGCTGTCGATCGGCCTGACCAGCGACCCTGACTACATGCTGAAGGGCCCACAACACGACTGGCTCCAAGCAGCGGGCGGCGGACAGCCGAACCCCGGATGCGAGGCGGACCCGGCGCGGAACGCGAGCACGGTGACGGACGAGTGCGCGGTGTTCGCGAGCGCGGCGGCGGAAGCGGGGGGAGATGGGACGAAGGCGAATCCGTACGCATCGCTCGGAGAGGCGGTGGCGAACGCGAACGGCAAGCGGGTGCTTGCGTGCGCGAGCAAGCCGTTCGCTGAGAGCGTGACGATCGAGGCTGAGGTCGAGGTGATCGGGGGGTTCGACTGCGACGCGGGGTGGACGTGGAGCGAAGAGACGCGTAGCGCCATCGAGGGACCGGCGGGCGCGGTGGCGCTCACGATGACGGAAGGCGCGAGCGGGGCGACGGTGAGGAGCTTCGCGATCCGTGCGGCGAGCGCGACGGAGCCGGGCGGGTCGTCGATCGGCGTGGTGGTGGCGGACGTCGAGGCGGAACTCGCGCAGGTGGATGTGACGGCGGGCGATGGGATGGCCGGAGAGAATGGCACGACGCCGACGAAGGCGTCGCAGGCGGGAGCCAGTGCGCCAGACACGGAGCAGACCCGGCCGTCGAATGCGTGCGAGTTGCCGGCGGCCGTGAGAGGCGGCGACGCCGGCGTGACGATGTGCGAGGACGGCGAGACGCATGGCGGAGCCGGTGGACTCGGCGGGATTCCTGGCATGAGCGACGGCAATGGAGATAAAGGTGCCGATGGCGTGCCGTTGCTGGAGCCGAACCCGGACGCGTCGGGCATTGGTGGCGCTGGGCAAGCCGACGCCAACTGCCGGCGCGGAGAAGATGGCTTGCCCGGCGCTGGCGGCGAAGTCGGCGAGGCTAGGAGCGACACGCAGCTGACGCTGGCCGGTATTGTTGGGGGCGATGGCCGTGAAGGCGGAATTGGCAAGCGAGGTCAAGGGGGAGGAGGCGGCGGTGGCGCAAAGGCCGGCCTGTTCTGCCCGGCGGGCGCGAACACCGTGGAGGGCCCCGGCGCGAGTGGCGGCGGGGGTGGCGCTGGAGGCTGTGGCGGTATGGGAGGCAACGGCGGGCAGGCCGGCGGGTCGAGCATCGGGATCGTTAGCCTCGGGACGAAGCTTGTGCTGAAGGAGGTGAGCATCGCGGTGGGAAAGGGGGGCAAAGGGGGTAACGGAGCCGGGGGTCGGGATGGTGCGCCCGGAGGCAGCGGTGCGGCGGGTGGCGCTGCTTCACCCCTTGGTGGATCTCTCGGCTGCCGAGGCGGAGATGGCGGTCAAGGAGGCAAGGGCGGCCCCGGGGCAGGCGGCCGAGGCGGCCACGCGGTGGGCATCGCCTATGCGGCGGCGCCGGGCGCTGCGGTAACGCTGGTGAACTTCATTGAGGGCACAGCGGGCGAAGGCGGAGGCATGGCGCCAGGTGGGAATGCCGGCGAGGTAGGCGTGCGCGGAGAATGCTGGGACTTCACGGGCAAGGCGAGCTGCGGCCAGTGAAGTGATGCGGCGTGGTGAGAATGAGTGGGAATTCTTCGTGGCTGAGCGCAATGCGGAGGAGCGACGGACGAGCGCGTTGCTCCGCGAGCAGCTGAGCTGAAGGAGCGAACAAGAAATGGTTGGACGCACCCCGCGCCGGGGTGATAGGGACTCTTTTGTCGCGGAGACGCGGCACGGTGGGCTCCCCGGCGCTGACAACTTCACCACCACCGAGTGGACTGCCCAAGGCGCGGGCGGAGGGACCGTTGATCTGCTGACTTCTTCTGCGTCGGGCCGCGAGAGCGGATGTTATCCGACGGTCGCTGAAGGGAGCCCGGCAGCAGATCGCTTTTGCGCGGTAAGAGAGTTTCGAGGCGCGACCGCAGGGGTATGGGCGCGCCGCCCCGCTGGACCCCGAACCGCCGTTGCAGGCGAGACCCCTCCCGTCCCGCGCGCAGCGCGGGACGGGGGAGGGGCGGACCGCGCGCAGGCGCGTAGCGCCGAGCACGGGCCGGGGGTGGGCAGCTATCTTCTCGCGGTAGTTCTGTGCTGCGCGCCAGCGCGTGTGGGGTGGTGCGAAGAGCGCGGCTCATCGACTGCGATGGCGTCGATGAGGTACGTGGAGGCGGAGGCTGAGCTGCAGTCTGCGTGGGAGCTGAACCCGACGTTCGACGTGGCGTACAACCTCGGGAACACGAAGTACCAGCTGAAGAAGCACCGTGAGGCAGCGAAGTATCTGTCGTTCGCGCTGAGGAACTGGCCGCTGGTGAAGACGGTGGCGAAGCTGAAACCGACAGCGGAGCAGCGATTCGCGGAGTCGCGAGCGCAGGTGGGTGCGGTGACGGTGACCGTCAGCATGGCCGGAGCGGAGGTGCTGGTGGACGGCAAGGGCGTGGGGCGGGCGCCGCTGGAGGGTGAGGTGTTCGTGGACCCGGGCGAGCACCGTGTGGAAGCGAGGCATCTGGACTACGAGCCGGCGAGCCAGACGGTGGGTGTGGCGAAGGGCGCGACGGCGGAGGTGAAGCTGTCGATGGCGATGGTGAACGCCGCGCCGCAGGCGTCGGCGGGCGTGAAGATGGAGGGGGACGGGAGCGCGGCGGGGCCGACGGGTGGTGGACCGGTGGTGGGACAGCCGCCGGCGCCGGTGGAGCCGCCACCGCCGCTGCCGGGGAAGAGCTGGGTGCCGGCGATCGCGCTGGGCGCGGCGAGCGTGGTGGGGCTCGGCGTGGGGATCGGGACGACGGTGGCGTCGAACAACGCGAACTCGGAGGCTCGCGCGCAGAAGGACCAGATCTTTGTCGCGGGCGGAGGTTGCCTCGCGTCGCCGTCGTTCGCAGAGAGATGCGCGGAGCTCCATCGCTCGGGTGAGCGCGCAGGTCTGCTGGGGGATGTCGCGTTGGGCAGCTACATCGCGTCGGGCGTCCTCGCCGTTGCCGCCGTTACCTACGCCGTGTGGCCAGTGACGAGCGGTGAGAAGTCGAGAGCGCTGCTCGTACTGCCCGCGCCGCGGGTTGATGGCCTTGGCGTTGTGATGGTGAGCACGTGGTGAGTCGAGCCGGAGAACGAACGATGAGAACGCTTGGGCGAACCCTGCTTGGATCGGCCGTCGCTGTTGTGTTGATTGCAAGTGGTTGCGATGGGCTTTGGTACCACATCGAGAACGACTGCGAGCTCATGCTCACGTGCGAGAAATACCGGGGCAGGGGCAGCGAAGTCGTCCCTGCCGGATGCGTGCCGAGCGAGATCGACGGCGCCGTGGACGAGACGTGCGGCGTCTTCGTGGCTTCGACAGGCAACGACGAGAACTTAGGTACCCGGGCCGAGCCGGTCGCGACGCTCGCCGAGGGGGTGCGGCGCGCCGCCGGGAATGGGACGGGGGTCTATGCGTGCGCCGAGACGTTCGAGGAAGCGATCGAGCTGCCTGCGGGCGTGAAGTTCTTCGGTGGCCTCGACTGCGCGAACGGCTGGGTCTGGATCGGCAAGACAGCGAAGACGGTCGTGGCGCCCGGGGAAGAGGGGGAAGAGCGAATCGCGCTGAAGGTGACGCGGGGCGAAGACGCAGTGAGGGTCGAGGATGTGTTGGTGCGCGCGGCAGATGCGGAGGCGCCGGGCGCGTCGTCGATTGCGGTACTGGTAGATGGTGCTGAGGCGGAGCTGGTGCGGTGCGAGCTGGTCGCAGGCAAGGGAGCGGCTGGCACAAAGGGAGAGGATGCGGATCCCGAGGCACCGGAGCAGGCGTTGCCTGGAAATGCCGGCACGAACGCGTGCAGTGATCTGGATACATCGGGAGCACCCGATTCCACGCTAGCTGGCGGGGAGCAGGTCGAAAACGCATGTGGTGGTGCGTTGACCATCGGTGGCGAAGGTGGCGATGGGAAGGTGAACAACGGCGATTCTGGGCAGGTAGGCCAGAGCGGAACCTTTGGAGCGGCAGGTGTCGGCGAACCGCCGGAAGGGGCTTGGAGTTGCAGCGGGCCTGAACCCAATGGCCGAGGCGACGATGGTTCGAACGGTTCCGAGGGCAAAGCCGGCGACGCCGCGAGCGGCCTCGGCACGCTGAGCTCGTCGGGCTACGCGGGCGTGAGCGGCGGACCCGGCAAAGCGGGTACGCCCGGGCAAGGTGGGGGCGGAGGTGGCGGTGCGAAGGGCGGCGCGGCGATCTGCTCGGGGGCCATGCCGGGAGCTGGAGCGAGCGGAGGCAGCGGCGGACCCGGTGGCTGCGGCGGGCTACCCGGCCAAGGCGGCGGAGCGGGAGGAGCGAGCATCGCACTGGCGAGCGTGGACGGGAAGGTGACGCTGAAGGACTGCGTGTTGAAGGCGGGCGAAGGAGGCAAGGGAGGCGCCGGCGGTGACCTTCAGCCTGGTGGGCTTGGCGGTCTCGGCGGCGTTGGCGGCACCGGCGTGGGCGGCTCGAAGGCTGCGTGCGATGGCGGGAAGGGAGGCCAGGGAGGCAACGGCGGTCCAGGAGGAGGAGGCCTCGGCGGGCCGTCGCTCGCGATCGCATACCGAGGCGAGGCGGTGAAGCAGGAAGGGCAGACGATGCTGCAACCGGGCACGCCCGGCGCTGGAGGACCCGGCGGAAGCAGCAACGTGTCCGAGAACGCTGGCGCGGCAGGCACGGCGGCGGCGGAGCAGGAGTTTCCGTGAGCGAGCGGTGAGGTAGCGGGCGGCGTCGTTGATGGCGCCGCTCGCGTCGCCGCGAAGCGTGGAAGGAGGGCTGGCGATCGCGAGAAGCGCGATCGAAGGGGAGAGGTGTGCCCCGCAGGTGAGGTGCCCGGCGGCGAGCAGAGTCTGGTGGGCCGCTACTACCGGCGAGCGGGGGAGAAAGTGAGGAGACCGTACGATTTAGTGACAATCCCTCATGGCTGGGCGTAACTACTTGAAAAGCCGTCGATTTCCGAAGAAAGCCCTTGGCGAGCGCTTCCGTTGCCGGCAGAATGGGCGCCGCGCGAGCCCAAGGAGCGCCCTGCCGATGCGCCGGAAGTCCAGCGGAAACGATGTCCCTCCCTCCGGAAGACGCCGCAGCCCCAGCCCGAGCGGGATGGGGGAGTGGGAGCGGATGTGGGTGCGCAGGCTGGGCCTCGAAGATGTGGAGTGGGACCCTGAGCTGCACTGCGAGCACTGCATCGCGAAGCGAGCGGCCTGGGAAGCGGTGATGGAGGAGCTTGCATCCCGGTCGGGGAGCCGACCGACGCTGCGGCTGAGCCCTGGGCGGGAGAAGATTCCACCGAGGGCGGGTAGGCGAAGCAGGCGGAGCAAGGGCCGCTGTAGGCGGCTGTTGCTGAAGATGCTGCGACTGGCGCGTCTCGTGCGCGAGGATTCTTGAGCGCTTGAGCGAAAGGTCCCGTCGCGAGCTCTCAGCTTGAGCGAGCAGCCGCTGACGGCCTGAGCACGCCGAGGGCGCACGGCGGCGGCGCGGTGCGTTGGGCGACAGAGTAGAAACCGGCGCACCGCGAGCGTGGTGCGCCCTGACTCGGCTCGTCCTTGCGACGAGCGTGCGAGGTGGACGATGGTGTGTCCAATGCTCGCCATCGAGGCGGGGGCGGATGCCCCCGTGTCGAGGCGTCGTGCGAGCAACGAGGAGCGTTCTGGTGAGCTACCCTGTCTGGGGCTGTTCCTGGTCACGGGTGGATTTGGCAGAGAGGTTGCCTCCCGTACTGCTGTTGAGTTGGTGCACGCATGCTTGGAGGGTAGTGTGGAAGGAGCGGGTGCTGGCGAGATGACTGCACCGCAGTGTCGGGACGAAGTGCGGCTCATGATGAGTCCTCGTCGAACATGTCATTTCCGCCCCGAGGGCGATCGTCCGGAGCCGGGCCGGAGCGGCGCGCCGGTGAGCTTCGCGGGTGTGCTGCTGGCGCCGGGTGCGGTGTACATCGCTTACGTCGGCGAGATGCGCATCTATCGATTCCGTGGCGGCAGGTTGGAGGAGCGAACGCGTGGTTTCGTGCCGCTGGACGGTGGCGTGTCGGATGGAACCGTCTCGCCGGATGCGCTGGCCATGCTGGTACAACATGCAAAGGCGGCGCCGCGCGCGCTGGTGCCAGTTTTCAGTCTCATGGGGCCACCTGACGGCGTTTTTTTCAGGGTCATGGGGCCACCCCAAATCCAGGAGGATGGGGCCACCCGCGCGGGGGCGTGACCCAGTTTTTTTCAGGGTCATGGGGCCAGCTTCCGAGGTTTTTTGCAGCCTCATGGGGCCAGCTCGGGACGCCGAGGTCGGGATCTGAGACGGGCTCCTTCCGATGACGGCGCGGGTCGCCGTCGGAAGGAGGCCGATGCCCTACCGAGAGCTGATCATGGTTGACATCAAGGAAATGCTCCGCCGTCGTGCGGCGGGGCAGAGCGCGCGTCATGTGGCGCGCGCGACAGGGTTCGATCGCAAGACGGTCGGCAGGTACTTCGAGGCTGCAACGACGTTGCCACTGCCGTGTGACCGCGAGCCGACGGACGAGGAGATCCACGCGATCGCCCAGCGCGTGCAGGCGCGCCCCGTGCCCGACACGAGCGAGGAGTGGAAAGAGATCGGCACGCATCGCGCACGTATCGAGGCCTGGCTCGCCCAGCCCCGGCCGCTGAAGCTGACGAAGATCCACGTGCTGCTCAAGCGCGATCACGGCGTCAGCGCGAGCTACGGCACGCTCCGGCGCTTCGCCATGGAGGAGCTCGCGTGGCGCAAGAAGACGCCGACGGTTCGCGTCGCGGACACCGAGCCCGGCGAGATCGCGCAGGTCGACTTCGGCCTGATGGGAAGACTGTTCGACCCAGCAACGCAGCGGGTTCGCAATCTGTGGGTGCTCGTGGTGACGCTCGCGTACAGCCGCTACCAGTTCGTGTGGCCGTCGTTCGAGCAGACCACCACGGCGGTGTGCGCGGGCCTGGACACGGCGTGGAAGTTTTTCGGTGCGATGGCACGAGTGATCCTGCCGGACAACATGAAGGCCATCGTGCTGCGCGCCGACGAGCTCGCCGTCGTGCTCGTGCCGGCCTTCCTCGACTACACACAGACGCGCGGGCTGTTCGTCGATGCCGCACGCGTCAGGTCGCCCAAAGACAAGGCGCGCGTCGAGAACCAGGTCGCCTACGTGCGCGAGAGCTGGTTCGACGGCGAGTCGTTCGCCAGCCTCGACGAGGCCCGCGCATCCGCGGAGCTGTGGTGTCGCGATGTCGCCGGCGCGCGCATCCACGGCACGACACGCGAGGTGCCGCGCGAGGTGTTCGAGTCACGCGAGAAGGGCGCCATGAGGCCGGCGCCGGAAGCGCCGTTCGACGTGCCGCACTGGACTGACGCGAAGGTGCACCCCGACCATCATGTGCAGGTCCTCCGGTCGCTCTACAGCGTGCCCACGCGCTACGTCGGCAGCACGGTGCGCGTCCGCGCCGACCGCGCGTCGGTGAGAATCTACGCGGGTACCGAGCTCGTGAAGCTGCACGCGCGGGTCGCTCCGGGCAAGCGCTCCACCGACCCGAGCGACTACCCCACGGGCAAGGCCGTCGCGGCGGTGCGCGACGTGGCCTCGCTCGTCGCGAGCGCGAGAAAGTGCGGGGCGCACGTCGGCATCTACGCCGAGCGGCTGCTCGACGTGCCGCTGCCCTGGACGCGCATGCGGCTCGTCTATGCGTTGCTGCGGCTGTGCAAGAAGTTCGGTGATGGGCGCGTCGAGGCGATCTGCCAGAGCGCGCTCGCCTTCGACGTCGTCGACGTGCAGCGCGTGACGCGCATGCTCGAGACGGCGAAGCCGGCCGCGTCACCGTCGACCGAGGACCGCAAGGTCGTTGCGCTCCCCACGCCGCGGTTCGCGCGCAGCACGGAGCACTTCGCGACACGTACGACGGCGGCTGCCGTGACGAAGGAGGAGGTGCGATGAGCGCCAACGACGTCGACCCTGCGCTCGTCACGGCGCTCAAGCGGCTGCGTCTCGGCCGCATCGCAGCGACGTTGCGTGAGCGCCTCCTGCTCGCCGAGAAGCAGTCGATGGGGCACGAGGAGATGTTGCTCATGCTGCTGACTGACGAGATCGCGCGCCGCGAGGCGAGCGCGACGGACAGCCGCGTGCGCGACGCCGGGCTCGACCCAAGCATGCGCCTGGAGCTCTGGGACAAGACCGCGAAGGTGAGCTTCGATAGGCGCTTGCTCGGTGGGTTCACGAGCCTGCTCTTCCTCGAAGAGCACAAGCACATCGTCATCCTCGGCTCCGTCGGCGTGGGCAAGACCTTCCTCGCCAACGCGCTCGGACACCTCGCGTGTCAGCACGGCTACAGCGTGCGCTTCCTGCGCGCCGACGCGATGCTGCGCAGGCTGCGCCAGAGCAGGCTCGACAACTCACGCGACGCCGAGATGATCGCGCTCACGACCGTCGACCTGCTCATCCTGGACGACTTCGCGCTCGAGGCGATGAACAAGGAAGAGAGCCGTGACGTCTACCAGCTCTTCCTCGAACGCACGGGCCGCGGGTCGATGATCGTCACGAGCAATCGCGACACGGCCGAGTGGCTCGGGATGTTCGACGACGTGTTGCTCGCGCAGAGCGCCGTCGATCGGTTCAAGAACGCGGCGTTCGACTTCATCATCGAGGGCGAGTCGTACAGGCCACGGCTCAAGCCGAAGCTCGACGAGAGCAGCACGGCCGCGCCGCGGCCCGCGCGCGGCAAGCCGCCCACCCATCCACGCACCAAGCGTCGATGACCGCTGCGGTCCCGGCGAGGACGTCGCCCCCGGGGCCGCGCCGCCTCTGACCCCCTCGCTCCCCGCGGCGCGCCTGGCCCGCCCTCGTCGAGGTAACCGCCGGTGCCGCGGGGGCCGGGGGACCTGTTCGTGAGCGTCGTGGCCCCTGCTCTCCGCCAGAGCCTACCAGGGGGCCTGGGTGGCCCCATGACCCTGCAAAAAAGAGAGACGTCGCCGGTCGCTTCGCTCCCGGCTCCGGGGACCTCGACACGCTTCGCGGTCTCGGGCATCGTCGAGGCCGATCACGTCGTCTCCCCCTGGCCCCATGACACTGAAACGGGGTGGCCCCATGACCCTGAAACGTGGCACGCTGGGTTGCGAGGCGGCGGTGGAGATGAAAACCCAGGTCGAGAACACGGAGCCGGGTGACGTTTTCCTCGTGTGCTCGGGCGGCCTCTGGAGTGCTGTGGCCGAGCGCCGCATCACCGCCATTCTCGCGGCGCACCGTGATCTGCGTCTGACGGCGAGTCTGCTGATGGACTGCGCTCATGAGAACGGCGAGCAGGTGACGTGCCTTCTCGCGCGCGTCGGCGACATGTGACGATTGGGAGTCAGTAGGAGGAGCGGTGATCAAGGACAAGAGGACCGCGACGCTATGGCGGGGCGACCCCTCCCGTCCCGCGCGTAGCGCGGGACTTGGGAGGGGCGGGCGGCGCGCAGGCGCGAAGCGCCGAGCACCGACCGGGGGAGGGCATCCTCCTCTCTTATTCTTCTACCTTATGCATTTCCATTTCGATTTGTTCGTCGATCTCAGCCTGTGGATGCGCGGGCGGATGTGTATGCGGTGGGGCTGCTGATGTATACGCTGGTTGTGGGGCACGGTCCGTTCGCCCATGTCGAGGACGCGCTGGCGCTGCTGCGCGCGCACGTCGTGGAGACGCCGGCGCCGCCGTCGCGGTACGCGGCGCAGCGGCTCCCGGGGGCGCTGGACCGTGCGGTGCTGAAGGCGCTGGCGAAGCGGCCGGAGGAGCGGTTCCAGAGCGCCGAGGCGTTCGCGGCGGAGCTGGGGCGGATCGGGGCGGAGCTCGCGGAGGAGGACGGGAGCGGGAGAGCGGCGCGGACGGCGGAGGCGGAGGCGGGGTGGGGGCCCGAGAGCAGGGCGTGGTTCGAGGCGGGGCCGGAGGGTACGAGCGGGGCGGGGGCGGGCGCGGGGGTGGCGGGCGTGGCGGTGGAGGCGGGGACGGCGCCGGTGGACGCGCGGCTGTTCGCGGGGCTGACGCTTGCGAGCACGGTGGTGTTCTCGGCGATCGCGGCGCTGGTGCTGCGCGGGATGGGGGTGTGGTGATGGCGCGGGAGGCGCTGAAGGCCGGGGACGTGTTCCTTGACTACCGGATCACGGAGGTGATCGACGCGGGTGGGATGGGAGAGGTGTACAAGGCAGTGGAGGACTACTCGGAGGATGTCGTGGCGATCAAGTGCATGCTGCCACGGCACCTGAAGAGAGAGGACTTCGCGAGGCGGTTCCGGCAGGAGTGCAAGTTCTATCCGAAGCTGAAGCACCCGAACATCGTGCGGATGAAGAAGGCCGGGGTGTCGCCGGATCACGTGGCGTACATCGTGATGGATTACCTCGAGGGGAGGACGCTGAGGAAGCTCCTGAACAAGGCGTACCGGCTGGACTTCCTGAGCGCGATGCACGTGATGCTGCAGGTGGCGGACGCGATGACGTTCGTGCACTCGAAGGGGATATGGCACCGCGACCTGAAGCCCGAGAACATCATGGTGGGGACGAAGGCGGACGCGAAAGGGCACGTGTGGCTGCTCGACTTCGGGATAGCGAAGTTCGCGGACGGGGGGATGAACACCGATGATCTGCCGGACGTCGGGACGGTGAGGTACATCTCGCCGGAGCAGGTGAAGATGCTGTACACGAGCTCGAGGAAGGCCGAGCGCGTGGAGCGGGCGAGGCCGGATGGGCGTACGGACATCTACGCGTTCGGAGCGATCTTTTATGAGGTGCTGACGGGGAAGCACCTGTTCCTGGACGACAGCGAGCCGGCGACGGCGGAGGAGACGCTGACAGGGCACCTTGTTGCGGCGCCGGAGCCAGTGCACGAGATCGTGCCGGATTGCCCGGAGTTCGTGTGGCCGGTGGTGGCGCGGTGCATCGCGATCGACCGGGAGGAGCGGTATCCGAGGTTCGACGACGTGGCGCGGGACCTGCGGGGGCTCTTGAGAGAGACGGTGCCGGCGGGGCACGTGCTGGCGCAGCGGCTGGCGCGGGAGCGGATGGAGGCGGAGCGTCAGGCGGCGTTCGCGGGGGTGGCGCTGGAGGACAGCGCGCCGGTGGAGGAGGAGAGGGGCGCGGCGGGCCGGGCGGGCGAGGAGGAGACGGAGGAGGCGCGCGGGAAGAGCGTGGAGGGCGGGATGCAGCGAGGGAGCGCGGCGGCGGGAGAGGAGAAGGAGAGGGGAGAGAGGCGAGGGAGGCGGGTGGTGCACGGGGAGACGGCGCCGCTGGAGCAGTTCGTGGCGCCGGCGAGCGCGCTGCCGTTCGCGCCGGCGTCGCGCGTGCCGCGGGGGCGGGGGGTGGGGCATACGGAGCCGCTGCCGGCGCTGAAGCCGCTGGAGTCGACGGCGAAGCTCGGGGGGACGTGGGCGGAGCGGATGGCGCAGCGGACGGGGCCGCCGCCGCTGCCGCAGGCGGGAGCGCAGGGGTACGGGGTGCCGCCGCAAAGGCCAGCGGAGGTGAGGGCGGAGAGCTACGCGGTGCCGCCGCCGAGGGCGGCGGAGGTGAGGGCAGAGAGCTACGCGGTGCCGCCGCCGAGGGCGGCGATGGAGCCGCAGTACGTAGCGCCGTCGCAGCCGTCGTGGAGAGAGACGCACCGAGCGGCGGTGCCGTCGCGGCCGGAGGTCGAGCCGCCGTACGTGACGCCGCAGTACGTAGCGCCGCCGCCGTTGCCGGTGACGGGGCCGCAGGCGGCGGCGTCGTCGCCGTATCCGGCGATGGCGCAGCAGCCAGCGGCGGCGTCGCCGCCGTATCCGGTGATGGCGCAGCAGCCAACGGCGGCGTCGCCGCGGTATCCGGTGATGGCGCAGCAGCCAGCGGCGGCGGCGCCGCCGCGGCCGGAAGCAGGGGCACCGTACGTGAAGCCGCCGGCGGCGCTGATGGAGATGCAACGAGCGGCATCGGCGCCGCAGCCGGCCGCGCAGCCGGTCGCGGCGCAGCCGGTCGCGGCGCGGCCAGTGGCGCCGAGCTCGGTGACGGCGCCGAGCGCGGGACCGGTGGAGGCATTGAAGAAAGAGACGCCGACCACGCCGGCGCCGGCGGCGCTGCTGACGCAGCCGCGGCGGGCGCCGAAAGCGTACGTGCTGGCACCGCTGGTGGCGCTGGCGCTGACGCTGGGGGGCGTGGGGGTGGTGCTGGGGCTGCGCTCGGCGCGCGACGCCGGGCCGGCGGCGGTGACGGGAGAGCCGGCGGCAACGGCGGCGCCGGTGGAGAGCGCGACGGCGAGCGCGGCAGCGCCGGCCGAGACGGTGCCGGTGGCGGCGCCGCCGGCCGAGGCGGTGCCGGAGGCGCCCGCGCCGGAGGCGGCGAGCGCGGAGGCGGCGAGCACGGCCGAGGCGGCGGTGGAGGACGGAGCCGTGGAGAAGACAGGGGCGGCAGCGGAGGCTGAGGCGCCTGCTCGCAAGGAGCAAGCGGCGGCGCCGAAGGAGCAAGCGGCGGCGGTGAAGGCAGAGCCAGCGAAGGCGGCGCCTGTGAAGGCAGCGCCGGCCGCGGCGGAGGACGACGAGGAGTTCTACCCGATGCCGAAGCGTCAGAAGCCGTCGTTTTTGCGGGTGATCGAGGAGCGGAAGAAGGCGGCGCCCGCGAAGCCGGCGGCGCCTGCGAAGCAACAGGGCGCGAAGCCGGCCGGGCCATGCGCCACGGCGGGGTGCAGGCCGTTCTAGTGTGTGGTCGCTGAGGAGAGAGGTCTTCGATGGGCAGCAACAAGGACAGCGACGACATCCGGCAGTACCTGCCGGACCTCGAGAGCATCCGGCGCGAGGCGGATCCGGAGGTGGCGGAGCGGAAGCTGCGGCAGGCGCAGAACAATCCGGAGCTGGACCGCGCGCTGACGGAGATGCAGCAGCAGAAGCCGACGGGACAGCCGCTGTTCCAGTTCCCGGTGGTGCCTGCGCTGGCCAAGGGGCACCCCGCGGTGCCGCCGCCGTTGCCGGTGCAGGCGGCGCCGCCGCCGTATCCGGCGCAAGCGGCGCCGGCGCAAGCTGTGCCGCCGCCGTTTCCGGCGACGGCGCAGCAGCCGGCAGGACCGCTGGTGACGGCGGCGCATCCGCACGGCGCGGCGGTGCAGCACGGGGCGGCGGCGCACCACGGCGCGACGATGACGCAGCGTGTGCCGGTGCAGTATGGCGCGGCGGTGCAGCACGGGGCGGCGGCGGCGCACCACGGCGCGACGATGACGCAGCGTGTGCCGGTGTTCGGGGGCGCGGCTGCGCCGCAGGGCGCGACGGCGCCGAGCCAGTGGGCGGATCGAGCGCTGCCGCCGATCGACAAGGCGCTGCTGCCATCGTCGTTGCTACCCGTGACGCCGCCGCCGGTCGCGGTGCCGAAGGCGCCGGCCGCCACGGAGACGACGGGAAAGCGCCGGCAGTGGATGCCGACGTGGCTGATGGTGTTGCTCGCGGTGATCGCGGTGAGCGGCCCGTTCGTGCTGGCGAGGATCCTGGGGCGAGAGGAGCCGCCGAAAGAGCCGGAGCCGGCGCTGCCGTCGAGCGGGGCGCCGGCGCCGAGCACGCAGGCGCCGCCGGAGGCCTCGGAGCTGCTGGCGCCGGTGGTGCCGGGACCGCCGGATGCGGTCGAGCCAAGCCTCGACGACACCGCGACGGCGAGCCAACCGCCAGCGCCGCCAGCGCCGCCTGCGCCGGTGACGCCTGTGCCCGCGCGGCCGACGGGTGTGGTGCCGCATCGACCGCAGACTCCGGCCGCGCCGGCGCCCACGGAGCGGCCACAAGACGAAGGATGGATGGAGTGAGACCGCGTGGAGCCATGATGATGACCAGCCGATCGCTTGTTGCATTGCTGACCGTTGCGACCTTGATCGCCGACCCTGACATCGCTGCCGCGCAGCCGGCGGCGCCGCCTGCCGCGCCAGGGACGGGGCCTGCCAGCGGCGCCGACGCGGCGAAGCGCGCCGAAGCGCTCGTCGACAAAGCGAAGTCGCTCTATCTGGAGGGCAAGTACCAAGAAGCCGAGGCGGCGCTGCTGGTGGCCTGGGAGCTGAACCCGACGTTCGACGTGGCGTACAACCTCGGGAACACGGAATACAAGCTGCAGAAGCACCGAGAAGCAGCGCAGTACCTGTCGTTCGCGCTGAGGAACTGGCCGCTGCTGAAGGCGGTGGCGAAGCTGAAGCCGAGAGCGGAGCAGTGGCTCGCGGAGTCGCGGGCGCAGGTGGGTGCGCTCACGGTGTCGGTCACCGTAGCGGGAGCGGAAGTGCTGGTGGATGGCAAGAACGTGGGCCGGGCGCCGCTGGAAGGAGAGGTGTTCGTCGACCCCGGCGAGCACCGGGTGGAAGCGAGACATCCGGACTACGAGCCGGCGAGCCAGACGGTGGGTGTGGCGAAGGGAGGGACGGCGGAGGTGAAGCTGGCGATAACGCCAGTGAAGGCCGCACCGCAGGCGTCGGCGGGGGCGACGCCGGAGGGGGGCGCGGGCGCGGCGGGCGTGGGGGCCGGTGCGCCGGTGATGGGGCAGCCGCCGGCGGGGCCGGTAGAGCCGCCGCCGAAGAAGAACTGGGTGCCGGTGATCGCGCTGGGGGCGGCGAGCGCGGTGGGGCTCGGCGTGGGGATCGCGATGACGGTGGCGTCGAACAACGCGAGCGCAGATGGGCACGCGCAAGCGGATGCGATCCTCAAGGCGGGGGGCGGTTGCCCGGATGCACCGGCTGCATACAGTCAAGCGTGCTCTGAGCTCCGATCGACGGCTTCGAGGGTCGACACGTTCGGGCGTGCAGCCACCGTGGCGTACACGGCGTCGGGCGTGCTCGCCATTGCAGCCGTGACCTACGCGCTGTGGCCGCGCTCGGGGACCAAGGCGGCAAGCAAGGTGCGTGTCCTGCCCGAAACGCAGGTGGGTTACAGGGGAATTGTGGTGCAGGGGGCATGGTGAAGAGCCGACACGAGGGTGCGATGAAGAGGAATCGAGTTCGCTGGCAGCTGTGCTCCGTGGGGTTTGTCGTTTGCTCCGCCGGTTGCGATACGGTGTGGAGCAACGTCGCGGAGGACTGCGAGTTCACCCTGATGTGTGAGCACCACCGCGGGTTGTGGGATGGCACCGGAGGCAGCGTGCCGAACCCCGAGTGCGAGGCGGACCCGACGAAGAACGCGAGCACGGTGACGGACGAGTGCGCGGTGTTCGCGAGCGCGACGGCGGAAGCGGGGGGAGACGGGACGAAGGCGAAGCCGTACGCGTCGCTCGGGGAGGCAGTGGCGAACGCGGGGAACAGGCGAGTGCTCGCGTGCACGAGCGGTGCGTTCGCGGAGAGCGTGACGATCGGGGCTGGGGTCGAGGTGATCGGGGGCTTCGACTGCGCGGCGGACTGGACGTGGAGCGCAGAGGCGCGGAGCGCGATCGAGGGACCGCCGAACCAGATCGCGCTCACGGTGTCGGAGGCCGCGAGCGGGGCGAAGGTGAGGAGCTTCGCGATCCGCGCGGCGAGCGCGACGGTGGTCGGCGGCTCGTCGATCGGCGTGACGGTGGCGGACGTCGAGGCGGAGCTTGCGCAGGTGGATGTGACCGCGGGCGATGGGATGGACGGCGCAAACGGCACGACGCCGACGGAGGCGCCGCAGGCAGGAGCGAGCGCACCGGCAGAGCTGTCGAATGCGTGCAATACCGTTGTCTTCGGTGGCGAGCCCGGTGTGACGACGTGTGAGGACGGTGAGACGCGCGGTGGCGCTGGCGGGCTCGGCGGGATCACGGGTACCGACGAGGGTAATGGGCAGAAGGGTGCGGATGGTGCGCCGTTGCCGGAGCCAAACCCCGACGAGTACGGCCTCGGCGGCGTGGGACAGACCGGTGGCAACTGCCGACAAGGAGAGCCCGGCGCGCCAGGAACTGCCGGTGACCCCGGAACCGCCGGCAGCGACACGACGCTGACGCTGTCCGGTATCGCTGGCGGCGACGGCCAGAACGGCACATTTGGGAAACGAGGTCAAGGGGGAGGTGGCGGCGGGGGCGCGAAAGCAGGGCTGTTCTGCGGGCCCTCAGCGAACCCGATGGTTGGTCCTGGCGCCAGCGGCGGCGGCGGGGGCGCCGGCGGTTGTGGCGGAAAGGGTGGGGGGGGCGGCAAGGCGGGCGGATCGAGCATCGGGATCGTGAGCCTCGGGACGAAGCTTGTGCTGACCGACGTCACCGTCACGGTAGGCACGGCGGGCAAGGGAGGGGATGGATCACTGGGCCAGGCCGGGGCGACGGGTGGAATCGGAGCTACTGGAGGCCTCGGGTCGGGTCTTGGCGACTCAATCTCTGGTTGCAAAGGCGGCGACGGCGGCCGAGGTGGAGCTGGTGGCCCCGGCGCAGGCGGTCGAGGCGGTCATGCGGTGGGGCTTGCGTACGCGGTGGCGCCGGGAGCGGCGGTAACGCTGGCGAACTTCGTGGCGGTCACAGCGGGCGAGGGTGGTCTCGGGGGTCCTGGCGGTATCGCGGGCGACCCGGGGACAGTGGGCGAGTGCTGGGCCTTCGCGGGCGATGCGAGCTGCGGCCAGTGAAGGTCGACGACGGTTGAGATGGAGTGAGAATTTTGTCGAGCTGAAGGTAATGCGGACGAGCGCGTTGCTCCGCGAGCAGCTGAGCTAACGGAGGAGACAAGAAATGGTTGGACGCACCCCGCGCCGGGGTGATAGGGACTCTTTTGTCGCGGAGACGCGGCACGGTGGGCTGCCCGGCGCTGAAAACTTCACCACCCTGGAGTGGATCGCAAAAGGCGCGGGCGGAGGGACCGATGATCTGCTGACTGCTTTTGCGTCGGGCCGCAAACCCGAATACCATCCTAGGGTCGCTGAAGGCAGCCTGGCGGCAGAGCGCTTTTGCGCGGCGGGGGGGCCGCGGGGCGCGAGGGGGCGGACGCGCCGCTGCGCTGGACGCGGAGTGGCCGTCGCGACCGAGACCCCTCCCGTCCCGCGCGTAGCGCGGGGCAAGGGAGGGGCGGACCGCGCGCAGGCCCGTAGGGCCGAGCACGGGCCGGGGGTGGGCATCTATCTTGTCGCTGCTCTTCTGTGCTGTGCGCCTGCACGTGCTGCGAGGGGCGAAGAACTCGGGTCGTCGCCTGGCACGGTGTCAGACCCGTATTTCGAAGCGGAGCTGGAGTCGGCGTGGGAGCTGAACCCGACGTTCGACGTGGCGTACAACCTCGGGAACACGGAATACAAGCTGCAGAAGCATCGAGAAGCAGCGCAGTACCTTTCGTTCGCGCTGAGGAACTGGCCGCTGCTGAAGGCGGTGGCGAAGCTGAAGCCGAGAGCGGAGCAGCGGCTCGCGGAGTCGCGAACGCAGGTGGGTGCGCTCACGGTGTCGGTCACCGTAGCGGGAGCGGAAGTGCTGGTGGATGGCAAGAACGTGGGCCGGGCGCCGCTGGAAGGGGAGGTGTTCGTCGACCCCGGCGAGCACCGGGTGGAAGCGAGACATCCGGACTACGAGCCGGCGAGCCAGACGGTGGGTGTGGCGAAGGGAGGGACGGCGGAGGTGAAGCTGGCGATAACGCCGGTGAAGGCCGCGCCGCAGGCGTCGGCGGGCGTGAAGACGGATGGGGGGACGAACGGGTCGTTCGTAGGGGCCGGTGCGTCGGTGACGGGGCAGCCGCCGGCGGGGCCGGTGGAGCCGCCGCCGAAGAAGAACTGGGTGCCGGTGATCGCGCTGGGCGCGGCGAGCGCGGTGGCGCTCGGCGTGGGAATCGGGACGACGGTGGCGTCGAACAACGCGAGCGGGGATGCCCACACGCAGAGCACCGCGATCATTGAGGCCGGTGCGCAGTGCGTGAGGCCTGAAGCGTCGTGGGTCGGGCCATGCGAAAAGGTGCGGAGCGACGCATCGCGTGCCGACACATTGGGGAACGTTGCTCGGGTCGCATACATCGCTTCGGGCGTGCTCGCGATCGGTGCAGTGACTTATGCGCTTTGGCCGAAGTCGAAGCGCTCGGAGCCGACCCTTGTTATGCCCGTGGTGCACTCGAGTGGTGCGGGCTTGGCCGTGATGGGGGCTTGGTGATGGACTTCCGAAAGGCAAAGCACGTGCGGAACATGCGCAAAGCGCTCGGCGGGTTGACGTTCGTCTTGGCGGTAGGGGGGTGCGATAGCTTCTGGAGCCACCTCGCGGACGACTGCGAGCTCCTGGTTACGTGCGGTCATTTCTATCCATCAGGCACCGGAGGCAGCGTGCCGAACCCGGTATGCGAGGCTGATCCGACGCAGAATGCGAGCACGGTGACGGACGAGTGCGCGGTGTTCGTGAGCACGACGGCAGAGGCGGGGGGAGACGGAACGAAGGCGAAGCCGTACGCGTCGCTGAGCGAGGCGGTGGCGAACGCGAAGGGCAAGCGAGTGCTTGCGTGCACGAGCGGTGCGTTCGCGGAGAGCGTGAGGATCGAGGCCGGGGTGGAGGTGATCGGGGGCTTCGACTGCGAGGCGGGGTGGACCTGGAGCGAACAAGCGCGGAGCGAGATCGAGGGACCCGCCGGCGCGGTGGCGCTCACGATGACGGAGGGCGCAAGCGGGGCGAAGGTGAGGAGCTTCGCGATCCGTGCGGCAAGCGCGACGGATTCGGGCGGATCGTCGATCGGGGTGGCGGTGGCGGACGTCGAGGCAGAACTCGCGCAGGTGGATGTGACGGCGGGTGACGGGATGGCCGGTGTGAGTGGTGAGACGCCGACGGAGGCGCCGCAGGCGGGGGCGAGCGCACCGGCAGAGCTGTCGAATGCGTGCAATACCGTTGTCTTCGGCGGCGAGCCCGGTGTGACGACGTGTGAGGACGGTGAGACGCGCGGCGGCGTCGGTGGACTCGGCGGGATGACGGGTACCGACGAGGGTAACGGACAAAAGGGGGCGGATGGCGCGCCGTTGCCGGAGCCGAACCCCGATGCGTACGGGCTCGGCGGAGCTGGGCAAACTGACGCCAACTGCAGGCGCGGGGAAGATGGTTTTCCCGGCACTGACGGCGAGACCGGTGAGGCTGGGAGCGGCACGGAGTTGACTCTGGCTGGCATTGCCGGAGGCGACGGCGGTGAAGGTAGAACGGGGAAGAAGGGGCAAGGGGGAGGTGGCGGCGGGGGCGCGAAAGCAGGGCTGTTCTGCGGGCCCTCAGCGAACCCGATGGTCGGTCCTGGCGCCAGCGCCGGCGGCGGTGGCGCCGGCGGTTGTGGTGGAAAGGGCGGGGGGGGCGGCAAGGCGGGCGGGTCGAGCATCGGGATCGTGAGCCTCGGGACGAAGCTGGTGCTGACCGACGTCACCGTAGCGGTGGGCAAGGCGGGCAAGGGCGGAGATGGAGTCGCCGGACAGAGCGGGGCCAACGGTGGGGCTGGTGCCTCCGGTGGAGCAGCATCGGGGGTGTCACCCTCCATCCCCGGTTGCGACGGGGGCAAAGGCGGTCGAGGTGGAGCTGGTGGCCCCGGCGCGGGCGGCCGAGGCGGTCATGCGGTGGGGCTTGCGTACGCGGCGCCGGGAGCGGCGGTAACGCTGGCGAACTTCGTGGCGGGCACAGCGGGTGAGGGTGGTCTCGGGGGTCCTGGCGGTATCGCGGGCGACCTGGGGAGAGTGGGCGAGTGCTGGGACTTCGCGGGCGATGCGAGCTGCGACCAGTGAAGGTCGACGACGGTTGAGACGGAGTGAGAATTTGGGCGGGCTGAAGGTAATGCGGACGAGCGCGTTGAACCGTGATCAGCTGAGCTGAAGGAGGAGACAAGAAATGGTTGGACGCACCCCGCGCCGGGGTGGTAGGGACTCTTTTGTCGCGGAGACGCGGTACGGTGGGCTGCCCGGCGCTGAAAACTTCACCACCCTGGAGTGGACTGCGAGAGGCGCGGGCGGAGGGACCGATGATCTGCTGACTTCTTCTGCGTCGGGCCGCAAACCCGGATACCATCCTACGGTCGCTGAAGGCAGCCCGGCAGCAGATCGTTTTTGCGCGGCATCGGAGCATCGCGGTGCCGTAGTGGCGGGGCAGAGGGGCAGTGGCGCTGGACCCAGAACCGCGGTTGCAGGCGAGACCCCTCCCGTCCCGCGCGTAGCGCGGGACTTGGGAGGGGCGGACCGCGCGCAGGCCCGCAGGGCCGAGCACGGGCCGGGGGTGGGCAGCTATGTTCTCGCGGTAATTCTGTGCTGCGCACCTGCGCGTGTGGGTTGGTGCGAAGAGCGCGGCTCATCGGCTCCGATGGCGTCGAGGAAGTACGTGGAGGCGGAGGCTGAGCTGCAGTCGGCGTGGGAGCTGAACCCGACGTTCGACGTGGCGTACAACCTCGGGAACACGAAGTACCAGCTGAAGAAGTACCGAGAAGCAGCGGAGCATCTGTCGTTCGCGCTGAGGAACTGGCCGCTGGTGAAGACGGTGGCGAAGCTGAAGCCGACGGCGGAGCAGCGGCTGGCGGAGTCGCGAGCGCAGGTGGGTGCGCTGAGGGTGACAGTCAGCGCGGCGGGAGCGGAAGTGCTTGTGGACGGCAAGGCCGTGGGCCGAGCGCCGCTGGAAGGAGAGGTGTTCGTCGAGCCAGGGGAGCACCGGGTAGAGGCGAGGCTGGAGGGGTACGCGCCGGTGAGCCAGACGGCGAAGAGCGCCAAGGGAGAGACGGCGGACGTGGGGCTGGCGATGGTGCCGGTGAAGAGCGAGGCGCAGGCGGCGGGCGCGATGACGGAGGGCGGCGCGGGCGCGGCGGGCGTGGCGGCCGGTGCGCCGGTGATGGGGCAGCCGCCGGCGGGGCCGGTGATGGGGCAGCCGCCGGCGGGGCCGGTGGGGCCGCCGCCGAAGAAGAACTGGGTGCCGGTGATCGCGCTGGGCGCGGCGAGCGCGGTGGGGCTCGGCGTGGGGATCGCGATGACGGTGGCGAGGAACAGCGCGCACGATGACGCACGCTCTAAAGGCGAAGTGATTCTTAGCGCCGGCGGACAATGCGCGACACCTTCCGCGTTCGTCAAGCCATGTGAAGAGCTTCAGAGCATCGGCTCGCGAGGCGCGACGTTGGGCGACGCTGCACGGGTGGCCTACATCGCATCGGGAGCACTGGCGATCGCTGCGGTGACATATGCCGTATGGCCTCGAACCAAAGCGACACCAACGGAGCGCGTTCGCGCATTGCCCCGGGTTCAGGCAGGTAGTGTTGGAATCGACGTGTTGGGTGCGTAGTGAGCTCGAGCGAAGGAACAACGACCATGGGCCGAAGGTGTTGGATCGTAGCAGGCTTGGGACTCGCCACGGCAGTTTGCGGGTGCAGCGGGTTCTGGGACAATATGGATGAGGATTGCGAGCTGATGCTGACGTGCGATCACTTCGCATCTGGAGGTAATGGCGGCAGTGTGCCGAACCCCGGATGCGAGGCTGATCCGACGCAGAACGCGAGCACGGTGACGGACGAGTGCGCAGTGTTCGTGAGTGCGACCGCAGAAGCCGGGGGAGACGGGACGAAGGCGAAGCCGTACGCGTCGCTCGCGGAGGCGGTGGCGAACGCGGGGAACAAGCGGGTGCTTGCGTGCACGAGTGCAGCCTTCCGAGAGAATGTGACGATCGAGGCTGGGGTCGAGGTGATCGGGGGCTTCGACTGCGAGGCGGAGTGGACGTGGAGCAATGAGGCGCGGAGCGCGATCGAGGCGCCCGCGAACCTGATCGCGCTCACGCTGGGCGAAGGTGCGAGCGGAGCAAAGGTGAGGAGCTTCGCGGTGACCGCGGCGAGCGCGACGGAGCCGGGAGGATCGTCGATCGGCGTGGCGGTAGCGGACGTCGAGGCGGAACTCGCGCAGGTGGAGGTGACGGCGGGCGATGCGATGGACGGTGCAAACGGCGAGACACCGACGCAGGCGCCGCAGGTGGGAGCCAACGCACCAGACACGGAGCAGACGCGGCCGTCGAATGCGTGTGCGGCGCCGAACCTGGTCATCGGCGGCACCGCGGGTGTAACGACGTGTGAGGACGGCGAGACGCGCGGGGGAGACGGCGGAACCGGGGGGATCACGGGGACGGAAGAGGGCAATGGAGCGCGCGGGAAGGACGGTGCGCCGTTGCCGGAAGAAAACCTCGAGGAGTACGGGCTCGGCGGGGTTGGACAGACCACGGCGGGCAATTGCCGGCGTGGAGAAGATGGTGCGCCCGGTGCGCTCGGTGCCGCCGGCCCTGCTAACAACGACGCGACGCTGACGCTCGCCGGGCTCAGCGGTGGAGACGGCCGCCAAGGCATGACGGGCAGCCGCGGCCAAGGGGGCGGTGGCGGCGGTGGGGCCAAGGCGGGGATTTTCTGCTCGCTCGGCTCGACTCTCGTCGACGGTGTCGGCGCGAGCGGCGGCGGTGGCGGGGCCGGCGGGTGTGGCGGCAAGGGAGGCGGAGGCGGGAAGGCCGGCGGGTCGAGCTTCGGGATCGTGAGCCTGGGGACGAAGCTGGTGCTGACGGAGGTGAGCGTCACGGTGGGTAGGGCGGGGAAGGGAGGAGATGGAGTGGCCGGACAGAGCGGTGCCGATGGCGGCGTCGGCGCCGCCGGCGGAACTGCTTCGGGAACCTCTCCCTCGACCCGGGGCTGCGATGGCGGTCGAGGTGGTCAAGGCGGAGCGGGTGGACCCGGGGGAGGCGGTCGAGGCGGCCATGCGGTGGGCATCGCATACGCCACGGTGCCGAGCGCAGCGGTTGCGTTGAAGGGCTTCACCGAAGGCGCAACTGGGGACGGCGGCAGTGCGGGGCCGGGCGGGAATGCGGGTACGCCCGGAGTCAGCGGCGCGTGTTGGAATTTTGGTGGAAATGAGAGCTGCGGGCAGTGAGAAAAAGGTGTTGCTGCGTGGCAATTTCGTAGAGCTCAACGGAATGCAATTCTAGGAGGAAGCCTCGGTGGGCCGTCGTTCGTGATCGCCTACCGAGGCGGGGCGGTGAAGCAGGAAGATCCGACGACGCTACAGCCCGGCACGCCGGGCGTTGAGGAGAGCCGGCGGAAGCAACAACGTGTCGGATAGCGCGGGGGCGGAAGGCCCTGCAGCGGCGGAGCAGGCGTCTCCGTAAGCGACCGATGAGGTAGCGGGCGTCGTCGTCGATGGCGTCGCTCGCCAGCGCGAAGTGCAGTGGATGAAGGCGTTGTCGATTGCATGGAACGCGATCGACGGGGAGAGGTGCGTCCTGCGGGTGACCCGCGCGGCCGCAAGCGGTTGCTCCGCCGGTACCGCACGCGACGGAGGCAACACGAGGCCGGGTGAACACTGGCGAACTGGGGCCGAGCGGAGCGTGCCGGAGCTTCGGTGGAAACGAGGGCTGTGGCAGTGAGAGAAAAAGTGGTGTTGCATGACAATTTCCTAGTTCTCAAGGGAATGCTCTCGATTGTGGCCGCCTGGGCGGCGAGAAATAAGTGCTGCCGAGTGACAATTGTGTAGTGCTCAAGGGAATGCGATGAGTCGCAGACGAGGGCTGCAGTCTGTGAGCAGCTGAGCTGAAGGAGGAGACAAGAAATGGTTGAACGCACCCCGCGTCGGGGTGGTAGGGACCGTTTTGTCGCGGAGACGCGGCACGGTGGGCTTCCCGGCGCTGACAACTTCACCCCGTCCGAGTGGACTGCCCAAGGCGCGGGCGGAGGTACCGTTGATCTGCTGACTTCTTCTGCGTCGGGCCGCGAGAGCGGATGTTATCCGACGGTCGCTGAAGGGATCCCGGCAGCAGATCGCTTTTGCGTAGCGGGAGAGCTTCGAGGCGCGGCTGCAGGGGGATGGGAGCGCCGCCAGGTTGGTACTCGGACTGCCGTTGCAGGCGAGACATCTCCCGTCCCGCGCGTAGCACGGGACCTGGGAGGGGCGGACCGCGCGCAGGCCCGTAGGGCCGAGCACGGGCCGGGGGTGGGCATCGCTATCGTGCTCTCCGTCCTGCTCTGCACGCCAGCACGGGCCGCGTGGTGCGAGGAGAAGGATGCCGCGCGCGTCACGGCGACAGGAATGCATTCGGCAGAGGCGAGGCTGGATGGATATGTGCCAGCGAGCCAGACGGTGAAGGTGGCCAAGGGAGGGAAGGTCGACGTGGCGCTGGCGAGAAGCGAGGCGCAGTTGGCGACACCGTCGGCGAAGGGAGGCGAAGAGGGAGCCGCGCCGGGGCCGGGGGCTGGCGGGCCGGTTGCGCGGGAGGCACCTGCGAAGCCGGTAGCGCTGCCGACAAAGAGGAGCTGGGTGCCGGCGGTTGTGCTGGATGTGGCGAGTGCGTTGGGGCTCGGTTTGGGGATCTGGGCGACAATGGCGGGAAGCAACGTGCTCGACGAACTGCGCGTGCAGAGGCAGGCGATCGCTGACGCTGGCGGGCAGTGCGCGAGGCCGCCGGCGGCTTTTGTTGACGTTTGCGCAGAGCTGAACAGCGCTGGAGAGCGAGTCGACACGATGGGTAGTGTGGCAGGTGTCGCATATATCGCATCGGGCGTACTTGCGGCCGCGGGGCTGACGTATGCGCTGTGGCCGGGCGATGAAACCAAGGCTATCGGGCAGGCACGCGTGGCTGCCAGCGCACTCCCGACGGGGGCTGCCGTCGTCGTGCTCGGTACGTGGTGATGAGTTCGGGAGAGGACGTGATGAAGACGAAAGCAAGGCGCTGGATTGTGGCGAATGTCGTGCTGTTTCTTGTTGCGAGCAGCTGTGACGTTATATGGAGCGACGTATCAGGAGATTGCGAGCGGATGCTGACCTGCGATCACTTTGCTTCCGCAGGCACCGGAGGCAGCGTGCCGAACCCCGCATGCGAGCCGGATCCGACGAAGGACGCGAGCACGGTGACAGACGAGTGCGCGGTGTTCGCGAGCGCGACGGCGGAGGCGGGGGGAGACGGGACGAAGGCGAAGCCGTACGCGTCGCTCGGGGAGGCCGTAGCCAAAGCGAACGGCAAACGGGTGCTGGCGTGCGCGAGCGGAGCCTTCGCGGAGAGCGTGACGATTGAGGCTCGGGTCGAGGTGATCGGGGGGTTCGACTGCGAAGCGGAGTGGCCGTGGAGCGAAGAGACGCGTAGCGCCATCGAGGGACCGGCGGGCGCGGTGGCGCTCACGATGACGGGAGGCGCGAGCGGGGCGACGGTGAGGAGCTTCGCGATCCGTGCGGCGAGCGCGACGGAGCCGGGCGGGTCGTCGATCGGCGTGGTGGTGGCGGACGTCGAGGCGGAACTCGCGCAGGTGGACGTGACGGCGGGCGATGCGATCGACGGTGCAAACGGCGAGACACCGACGGAGGCGCCGCAGGGCGGGGCGGGCGCGCCGATGACGAGTGCATCGGCGGCGTGTGCACGGGACGAGCTCGTGCACGGCGGCGATCCCGGCGCGACGGCGTGCGAGGACGGCGAGACGCGCGGGGGCGCCGGAGGGCTTGGCGGGATCACGGGTACCGACGACGGCAACGGGCAGAAGGGGGCGGATGGTATGCCGTTGCCAGAGCCGAACCCGGACGCGTCCGGCCTCGGTGGCGCTGGGCAGGCCGACGCCAACTGCCGGCGTGGAGAAGATGGCTTGCCCGGCACTGGCGGCGATTCCGGCGCCGGTAGCAGCGACACGCAGCTGATGCTGGCCGGCATCGCTGGCGGTGACGGAGGCAGTGGCAAGAGGGGAACCCGCGGTCAAGGGGGCGGCGGAGGCGGTGGAGCGAAGGCAGGGCACTTCTGCCAGGCCGGCGCGAACACCTTCGACGGCCCCGGCGCCAGCGGAGGCGGCGGTGGCGCCGGAGGTTGCGGCGGTAAAGGAGGCGGCGGCGGAAAGGCCGGTGGATCGAGCCTCGGGATCGTGAGTCTCGGGACGAAGCTTGTGCTGAAGGAGGTGACCGTCGCGGTGGGCACGGCGGGGAAGGGGGGCAACGGAGCCGGCGGGAGAGGCGGCGCTCCTGGAGGCAGCGGCGCGACCGGAGGTACCGCTTCGCCCCTTGGTGGATCCATCGGCTGCCGAGGCGGCGATGGCGGTCAGGGAGGCATGGGCGGCCCCGGAGCCGGCGGCCGAGGCGGCCACGCGGTGGGCATCGCCTACGCGGCGGCGCCGGGCGCTGCGGTGATGCTGGCGAACTTCATTGAGGGTACAGCGGGCGATGGCGGAGGCACGGCGCCGGGAGGAAACGCCGGCGACGCAGGCGTGAGCGGAGAATGTTGGGACTTCATGGGCAATGCGAGCTGCGGCCGGTGAAGTGAAGCGGCGTGGTGAGAATAAGTGAGAATTCTTCGTGGCTGAGCGCAATGCGGAGGAGCGACGGACGAGCGCGGTGCTCCGTGAGCAGCTGAACTGAAGGAGGAGACAATAAATGAATGGACACGCCCCGAGCTGGGGTGATAGGGACTCTTTTGTCGCGGAGACGCGGCTCGGTGGGCTGCCCGGCGCTGAAAACTTCACCACCCTGGCGTGGATCGCAAGAGGCGCGGGCGGAGGGACCGATGATCTGCTGACTGCTTCTGCGTCGGGCCGCAAACCCGGATACCATCCTACGGTCGCTGAAGGCAGCCCGGCAGCAGATCGCTTTTGCGCGGCGTCGGAGCATCGCGGTGCCGTGGCGGCGGAGCAGAGGCGCAGTGGCGCTGGATCCCGAACCGCCGTTGCAACCGAGGCCCCTCCCGTCCCGCGCGGAGCGTGGGACGTGGGAGGGGCGGACCGCGCGCAGGCCCGTAGGGCCGAGCACGGGCCGGGGGTGGGCAGCTACCTTCTCGCGGTAGTTCTGTGCTGTGCGCCTGCGCGTGTGGGTTGGTGCGAAGAGCGTGTGCCGGTGACGGGGGCCGAAGGGCCCGCGGCGGGGCCGCTCGTGGTGTCGGTAGAGGCGCAGCCGCTGCCGGAGAAGAGGAGCTGGGGGCCCGTGATCGCGCTGGGAGCAGTGAGCGCGGTGTGGCTCGGGGTGGGCGTGCTGATGACCGTCGCGTCGAACGATGCGAACTCGGAAGGTCGTGCTCAACGGCACCAGATCTTCGCCGCAGGCGGCAGCTGCGTGGCGTCGCCGTCGTTCGCCGAGCGATGCGCCGAGCTCCAACGCTCCGGCGAGCGCGCCGGTCGTCTGGGGGACATCGCGCTAGGCAGCTACATCCTATCGGGCCTGCTGGCGACGGGCGCCGTGACGTATGCCCTGTGGCCCAGGAAAAGCGCGCAGGGCTCTACAGCGTTGCTCGTGCTTCCTGATCCGCGGGTACAGGGCGTCAGCGTCGTGATGGTGAACGCATGGTGAGTGGTGCCGGAGGAAGAACGATGAGAACGCTCAGGCGAACCTTGCTTGGAACGATCGCCGCCATTGCGCTGGTCCCCGGCGGCTGCGACGGGCTTTGGTATCACGTCGAGGACGACTGCGAGTTCATGCTCACCTGCGAGGAGTACCGGGGCAGGGGCAGTGAGGCTGCGCCTTCCGGGTGCGTGCCGAGCGAGATCGAGGGCGCCGCGGAGGATACGTGCGGGATCTTCGTGGCTTCGAGCGGCAACGACGACAATGCAGGTACCCGGGCGGAGCCGGTGGCGACGCTCGCCGAAGCGCTCCGGCGCGCGGAGGAGCAAGGTCGCGGAGTCTACGCGTGCGCCGAAACGTTTACGGAGGCGATCGAGCTGCCAGCGGGAGCCAAGCTGTTCGGCGGTCTCGATTGCGCGAACGGGTGGACCTGGATCGGCGAGACGGCGAAGACGGTCGTGGCCCCAGGGGAGGAAGGGATCGTGCTGACGGTGCTGCGGGGCGAGGGCGCGGTGAGGATCGAGGACGTGTCGGTGCGCGCGACGGATGCACGGGCGCCGGGGGCGTCGTCGATCGCGGTGCTGGTCGATGGAGCAACGGCAGAGTTGGCGCGGTGCGAGTTGATCGCGGGGAACGGAGCGGATGGCGCGGAGGGAGAGGATGCGCCGAGCGAGGCGTCGGCGCAGGCGTCGCCTGGGAATGCCGGAACGAACGCGTGTAGCGATGTTGATGGCACGCCGGGGCCAGACACAACGCTGTCCGGTGGCGCCCAAGTGGTCAACGAGTGCAGCGGGGGGCTGTCGATCGGCGGTGGTGGTGGTGATGGAAATGTGCTGAATGGTACTGGCGGAGATATCGGAACGCCAGTGAGCGCGGGAAATGGATCTGGCGGACTCGGAGAGAGTGGCGATGGCTGGAACTGCAATGTCGGCGGCACAAATGGTGGCGCTGGTGTTGGTGACAACGGCGCTCGCGGCGACGCCGGCGTTGCCGCGAGCGGCCTAGGCGCGCTGAGCTCGTCGGGCTACACGGGGGTGAGCGGCCGAGCCGGCGAACCGGGCAAGCCGGGACAAGGCGGAGGCGGAGGCGGCGGCGCCAAGGGCGGCGCGGCGATCTGCCCAGGCGCCATGCCCGGAGCCGGAGCGAGCGGAGGCAGCGGCGGCCCTGGTGGCTGCGGTGGGCTGCCCGGGCAAGGCGGCGGCGCCGGCGGAGCGAGCATCGCGCTGGCGAGCGTGGAGGGGAAGGTGACGCTGAAGGACTGCGTGCTGAAGGCGGGCGATGGGGGCAAGGGAGGTGCCGGCGGCGACCTCCAGCCGGGCGGATCGGGCGGGCTCGGCGGTGCTGGCGGCATCGGGGTTGGCGGGTCGAAGCACGCGTGCGCTGGTGGGCATGGAGGTCAGGGAGGCAACGGTGGTCCAGGAGGAGGAGGCCTCGGCGGGCCGTCGTTCGCGATCGCGTACCGAGGCGAGGCGGTGAAGCAGGAAGGGCAGACGATGCTGCAACCGGGCACGCCGGGCGCCGGAGGTCCCGGCGGGAGCAACAACGTGGCGGCCAACGCGGGCGTGGAAGGCACGGCGGCGGCGGAGCAGCAACTTCCGTAAATGAGCGACGAGGTAGCGGGCGGTCTCGTCGCTGCTGCCGCCTGCCGCCGCGCAGTTGTGGCGGAGGCGACCCCGACGATCGCGCGACGCGACGCGCCATCGAGGAGGCAACGCGCCCCCGCCGGCGACATGTACGGCGGCCAGCCGCGCCCGCCGGGCTGCTGCCACCGGCGAGCGGTGAAGAAAGTGAGGACGACCGTACGATTTTGTGACGACCCGACCTGGCTGCGCGTAAGTAATCGAAAGACATCGATTTCTGGACGAAAACGCTTGGCGAGCCCGTTCGTGGCCGGCAGTATGCGCGCCGCTCGATCCAAGGAGCGCCCTGCCGATGCGCCGGAATTCCAGTGGAAACGATGCCCCTCCCTCCGGAAGACGCCCCAGCCCGAGCGGGATGGGGGAGTGGGAGCGGATGTGGGTGCGCAGGCTGGGTCTCGAGGACGTGGAGTGGGACCCCGAGCTGCACTGCGAGCACTGCATCGCGAAGCGAGCGGCCTGGGAAGCGGTGATGGAGGAGCTTGCCGCACGGTCGGGGAGCCGGCCGAAGCTGCGGCTGAGCCCTGGGTGGGAGAAGATTCCGCCGAGGGCGGGTCGGCGAAGCAGGCGGAGCAAGGGCCGCTGCAGGCGGCTGCTGCTGAAGATGGTGCGACTGGCGCGTCTCGTGCGCGAAGATTTTTGAGCGCCTGAGCGAAAGGTCCCGTCGCGAGCTCCCAGCTCGAGCGAGCAGCCGCTGACGACCTGAGCACGCCGAGAGGGCGCACGGCGACGGCGCCGCGCGCTGGGCGACAGAACAGGAGACCGGCGCACCGCGAGCGTGGTGCGCGCTGACTCGGCTCGTCCTTGCGACGAGCGTGCGAGGTGGAGGATGGTGCGTCCAACGATCGCCATCGAGGCAGGGGCGGAGGCCCTCGTGTCGAGGCGTCGTGCGAGCAACGAGGAGCGCTCCGGGGAATTGCCTTGCCTGGGGCTCTTCCTGGTCACGGGCCGGCCTGGCGGAGAGGCCGTCTCCCGCACGGCGATCGAGATGGTGCATCCCGCTGTCGAGGCAGCCAGCGTGGACGACCTTGGTGCTGGTGCGATGATCGCGCCGCAGTGCCGGGACGAAGTGCGGCTCATGATGAGCCCGCGCCGAACAGGCCGCTCCGAGGACGAACGTCCGGGGCCGGGACCGAGCGGCGTGCAGGTGACCTTCGCCGGTGTGCTGCTCGCGCCCGGGGCGGCGTACATCGCCTACGCCGGCGATATGCACATCTACCGGTTCCGTGGGGGGAAGCTGGAGGCGCGAACGCGTGAAGATGCGGCGCTCGACGGTGGGGCGCTGGACGGATCCACCTCGCCGGATGCCCCAGCCGTGCTGGGGCAACACGCCAGCGCGGCCACACGCGCGCTCGGCTGCGACGCAGCGGTGGAGATGACGGCCCAGGTCGAGGACACGGAGCCGGGCGACATCTTCCTCGCGTGCTCGGGGGGCCTCCGGGGCTCGATGTCCGAGCAGCGAATCGCCGGCATCCTCGCAGCGCACCGTGAGCTGCGCCTTGCGGCGAGCCTGCTGATGGACTGCGCTCATGAGAACGGCGAGCCCGAGCAGGCAATGTGCGTCCTGGCACGTGTTGCGGGGTCTGTGGGTTGAACTCGTCAGGAGGCGCGGTGCAGCAGCGCCGGAGCGCCCGCGGGCCCGGAGGGCCGAGCACGGGCCGGGGTGGGCAGCCTTCTTGTGGGCGAAGGTGACGGCGCGAAGGGTGGGGCGGCGATCTTCCCGGGAGCCATGCCGGCGCCGGAGCGAGCGGAGGCCGCGGCGAACCCCGCGGCCGCGGCGGACTGCCCGGGGAGGGGGCGGGAGAGGCGAGCAGAGCCCGCTGGACTGCTGATCGCGCTGATCGCGGCGAGCGCTGCAGAAAAAATGAGAGGCTGTATGATTTCGTGACAATTTCGGACGGCTGAACGTAACTCGACAAAACGGCAATCCTGATTCGAAGAAACCCCTTGGCGAGCTCATTCGTTGCCGGCAGAATGGGCGCCGCCCGAATTCAAGGAGCCCCATGCCGAAGCACCGAAGGTCCCGCGGAGACAACCCTCCTCCCTCTGGTAAGCGCCCCAGCTTGAGCAAGATGGGGGAGTGGGAGCGGATGTGGGTACGGAGGCTGGGTCTCGAGGACATCGACTGGGATCCCGAGAAGTATTGCGTGCACTGCATCGCAGAGCGGGAAGCTCGCGAAGCTGCGGCGGAGGAGCTTGCGCCGCCGTCAGGGCCCAGACTGCCCGCGTCGCAGAGCCTCTTGTGGGCGAAGATCCCACGCCCGGCAGGGGGTCCTAAAGCGCGAAGCAAGCGTCGCCCCAAGCTGATGCTCGTTCCCTCGGTGCACCGCAAAGGCGAGGACCCTTGAGCGGGAGGCCCCTTCACGAAGGGTCTGGAGCGAGCGAGTCGAGCGAGTCGACATCGATGGTGTGGGGGACGCCGGCTCTGATGTGCTCTCCGGGAACCTGCCGTGTTGTGCCAGAACACCGCATCTCCGGCATCCCCGCTGCGCCTCGTGAGTCGCGCCTTCTGATGGATGGACTGCGCTCATGAGCTCGCGCTGTGACCCCGAGCGCGCGACGTGCGCCCCGGCGCGCGTCGACAACGGCCGAGGCGCTCCTCCATGAGCGCGATCAGCCCGTGCGCGCGCCCACACCTCGCGCAGGCTCACGCCGGCGCTCGGCTCTCCCCGGCCACGCCGGCCTCCCGCCCGAACGCCCGGCCGCAGCGCCGTCGCACGCAGGAAGCGCACCACGGCCTACCTCCGTGCGCCCCGCTCCTGCTACCCTCCTGGCCGTGGCGATAACGACAGATTTCCTCGTCATCGGTAGCGGTGTGGCTGGGCTGACCTTCGCGCTCGAGGCGGCCGAGCACGGCGAGGTGATCATCGTCACCAAGCGCGCGCGTGACGAATCCAACACGAAGTACGCCCAGGGCGGCATCGCCGCGGTCTTCGCCCCGGACGACTCCCCCGAGGCGCACATCGCCGACACGCTCGAGGCGGGGGCGGGCCTCTGTCACGAGGTGGTCGTCGAGATCTGCGCGCGGGAGGGGCCCGAGCGGGTGCGCGAGCTCATCGCGCGGGGCGCCCAGTTCGATCACGAGAACGGCAAGGTGCGCCTCGGGCGCGAGGGGGGGCACTCCGCGCGGCGGATCGTGCACGCCGCCGACGCCACCGGCCTCGAGATCGAGCGCGCGCTCCTCGATCAGGCCCGGCAGAACCCGAACATCCGCTTCGCCGAGCACCACACGGCGATCGACCTCATCCCGCTCTCCCGGTTCGGGGGGCCGGACATCTGCGCCGGCGCCTACGTGCTCGACGAGACCGACGCCGCGCTGAACGGGCCGCGGCAGCGCGACTCGGAGCGGCCGGCGCCCCGGCACCGGCCGGCCTCGAAGCCGCACGTCGTCGAGACCTACCTCGCGCGGGCGACCGTGCTCGCCACCGGCGGCGCAGGCAAGGTCTACCTCTACACGACGAACCCCGACGTCGCGACGGGCGACGGCGTCGCCATGGCCTACCGGGCAGGCGCCGAGATCGCGAACATGGAGTTCTACCAGTTCCACCCGACGTGCCTGTTCCACCCGGAGGCGAAGAGCTTCCTCGTGAGCGAGGCGCTGCGCGGCGAGGGCGCCATCCTCCGGCTGCCGGACGGGACGGCCTTCATGGCCAGCCACGATCCGCGCAAGGACCTCGCGCCGCGCGACATCGTGGCGCGGGCCATCGACTTCGAGATGAAGCGGACCGGCTCGGACTACGTGCTGCTCGACATCACCCACCGGCCCGCGAGCTTCGTCCGCGAGCACTTCCCGACCATCCACGCGCAGTGCCTCCGCTACGGCATCGACATCACCGCGCAGCCGATCCCCGTCGTGCCGGCCGCCCACTACATGTGCGGCGGGATCACCACCGACCTCTACGGCAGGACGACCATCCCCGGGCTCTGGGCGATCGGCGAGTGCACGTGCACGGGGCTGCACGGCGCGAACCGGCTCGCCTCGAACTCGCTGCTCGAGGGGCTCGTCTTCGGCCAGCGCGCGGCCGCGCGCCTCGGCACCCAGATCGCCGAGCTCCGGCAGAGCGCGTTCCCCGATGTGCCCGAGTGGCAGGTCGGCAACGCGGTCGCCAGCGACGAGGAGGTCGTCGTCGCCCACAACTGGGACGAGCTGCGCCGCACCATGTGGAACTACGTCGGCATCGTCCGGTCCGACGCCCGCCTCCGGCGCGCCGCCCGGCGGATCTCCCTGCTCCAGGAGGAGATCCGCGAGTACTACTGGAAGCACCTTGTCACCCGGGATCTGCTCGAGCTGCGCAACATCGCCACCGTGGCCGAGCTCATCGTCGGCTGCGCCTCCGCCCGGCACGAGAGCCGGGGGCTGCACACGACGATCGACTACCCGGAGACGAGCGATCGCCTCGGCACGGACACGGTCGTGAAGCGGGGCGTCGTGCCTTATCTGCGAGGTCGATGAGCGATCTTCACGGCACCCCCGACCCTCCGCCGAGCGGCGGAGGGCCCGGTCCGCTCGTCCGGCCAGGCGGCGAGGAGCGACCGATGTCGATCCCCGGGGCCATCGGCTGGACCGTGGGCGTCACCGCGCTGTTCCTGTTCCTGCTCGGCCTGATCTCCTCCTTCCGGATGGAGCCGGCGCTCGACGGCGCGGGCTCGTTCCGGGCGGCGCCGAAGCTCGACGTCATCGGCAGCTTCGCGTGCCAGGCCGCGGCGTACCTGCTCGGGCTCTTCGGCGTGCTCCAGGTGCACGCGCCGCGCGCGTCGATCCGGCAGTTCCTCGGCGTGCGCGGGACGCACGTGGCGTTCTATCCGCTCGCGATCGCGCTCGGCTTCGCGCTCGAGGGGCCCATCGCCGCGCTCTACACGGCGATCGAGGCGCGCTGGCCGTCGGGGATCGACGACGCCGAGCTCGTCCGGGTCTTCGTCGACGCGAGCGCGCCCGAGCGGGCCGCGCTCGGCCTCATCTTCATCGTGCTCGGCCCCGCGCTGGAGGAGGTCTTCTTCCGGGGAGCGCTCGCCCGCCCGCTGCGCTGGACGCACCGCGCGCCGCTCGTGATCGCGATCACGGCCGCGCTCTTCGCGGTGGCCCACGTCGGGTGGCAGAAGTTCCTGCCGATCGGGATCTTCGGCGCGGCCCTCGGCGTGCTCCGCGTCGCGAGCGGGTCGCTCTTGCCGTCCATCCTCCTCCACGGCACCTACAACGCCATCCAGTGCTTCGCGCTCCTCTCCGCGGCGGGCGCGGGGGCGGCCGACGGCGCGCCCTCGGCCGCCGGCGCCGCGCTGCCCGACGCCGCGGCGAGCCCGGCGTGGCTCGTGGCGGCGAGCTCCGCCTCCGCGCTCGTGTTGACCGCGCTCGCCTGCGTCCTCGGCCGTCGCGCCGAGGGGGCGGCCCGCGCGAGGGAAAAGGACCTCTCATGATGCCGGCGTTCGGGAGCCAAGGCGGCGGCGCGAGCCGATCCGCGCAGATCGCAGCGGGGGACGGCGAGGGCCGCTCCTCCGGGACCGTGGACGCGGGCGGCGAGGGCCGCGCCGCCCCGCGCGCCGGGGCGAAGCGGGCGCGGGTCAGCCTCTGCTTGCCAGGGGGCGGCCTGACGGGCGCGCTCTACCAGATCGGCGCGCTCGCGGCGCTCGAGGATGGCGTCGAGGGGATCGACAACCAGAGCTTCTCGCTCTACCTCGGGCACGGCAGCGGCGCCGCGGTCGCCGCGGCCCTGGCGGGCGGCATCCCGATCGAGCGGCTCTACCGCGCCCTGCTCGATCCGGTCGACAACTTCTTCCCGCTGGAGCGCAGCCACCTCCTCCACCTCGACGTCGGCGAGTGGCGGCGCGCGCTCAGCACCAGCATGGTCGCGCTCCGCCACGCGATCGTCCGGCTCACGACCCGGGGCGACGCGACCCCGAACGCGCCGGCGCAGCAGTACCTGTTCGAGCAGCTCGATCGCTTCAACGACTCGCTCCCCGCGGGGCTCTTCCAGCTCGATCGCTACGAGCGGTTCCTCGGCGAGTTCTTCCTGCGGCGCGGCATCCCGAACTCGTTCCGCGCGATGCCGCGGACGCTGCGCATCCCGGCGCACGACCTCGACTCGGGCGAGCGCGTGGTCTTCGGCGCCGAGGGGTTCGACCACGTCCCGGTGTCGCTCGCCTGCGCGGCGTCGCTCGCGCTCCCGCTGTTCTTCTCGCCGGTGCGCGTCGAGCACCGCCACTACCTCGACGGCGGGCTGGGCCACGTGGCGCACCTCGATCTCGCGCAGGCCGCCGGCGTGGAGCTCACGATCGTCGTGAGCCCGCTCGTGCCCGTCTCCACCGCGCACCGCCCCGTCCCGACAGGGCACGGGGTGCGCGAGAGCGTGCGCGACAAGGGCATGCTCTGGATCTTCAACCAGGCGATGCGGATCGGCGCGCACGCGCGGCTCCACCAGGCGGTGGGACGCGCGCTCGCCGAGGGCAAGATGCAGGTCCTCGTGCTCGAGCCCGCGCGGAACGACGCGCTGCTGTTCCTCCACAACCCCGCCAACCTGCGCGCGCGGCGCGCCATCCTCGAATACGCCTACCGGACGACGCGCGAGCGCATCGCGGTGTGGATGGACAAGAACCGCGCCGTGGTCGAGGCGATGGGCTGGCACGAGGCCCGCGCGTCGGGCCCGTCGGCCGGCTGAGGCGCATCGGTCGCCCGAGCGCCCGCTCGGCCGGCGAAGGCCGGTCAGCTGGCGAGGGAGGAGAACCGGGCGATCGTCAGCTCGTCGGGCGGGACGCTGATGCGGGCGCGCGGGATGGCGACGCCGTGCAGGTAGCGCCAGCCCTCGCCGTCGTGGAGGAAATCGGACAGCTCGACGAACGATCGATCGACGCCCGCCTCGAAGATCTTGGCGAGGAACAGCACCGACGCGGAGTCGCCGCTCTGCAGGCTGTCGAGGATCTGGAGGCCCCGGTACCGGTGGTGGTGGATCGTCACCTTCAGCTCGCGGAGCACCTGGTCCCTGTCGCGCCCGCGGTCGATGTGGCCCATGTGCAGCGTCCGCCAGAGGTAGGCCGTGTCTCCGACCGCGAACGCGGCGTACCGCGAGCGCATCAGCGCCACGGCGTCGGGCGCCTCGCGATCGCCCAGATGGCAGGGGGCGCAGCACTCGCGGTACGAGCGCCCCGAGCCGCACGGGCACGGGCGGGAGAGGGTCCCCGTACCAGGACGAACATCTCGGGTCATGGGCGTTCTCTACACGGGTTCGTGCCCCGGTGCAGCGCCCTGGGAGGCGTCGAGATGGGGCGCGGCGGGCGTGGCGGGGCGCGCGACAGGACGGCTCACCGCGGCATGGCGCGGCCTGCCGCAGGACGACCCGGCACGGCGTGGCCCGGCGCCGTCGCGCCGTCCAGCGCCGACCCGCGCGCGTCCCTGAGCGAAGCCTCTTGCGGGGCGCCGGCGAGGACGGTAAGGCGGGCGGGAAGTATGCCCGCAGCGCGCGCTCACGCCGCGGCCCTCCTCCTGGCCCTCGCCCTGGTTCTGGGGGGCTGCAAGCGCCAATACGCCATCGGCGATCACGTCCTCGTGACGTGGGAAGGGAACGTCTACCCGGCCGAGGTCATCGAGGTCCTGGGCCCGACGAAGTTCAAGATCCACTACCAGGGGTACGACGACATCTGGGACGAAGTTGTACCTCGTGACCGGATCCGCGGCCTCGTCGAGGGCAACGTCGTCCACCCGCCGCCGCCGCCGAAGGTCCGGAGCAAGGGGCTGCAGGCGTCGCAGACGAACGTCTACAAGATCGGCGACAGGGTCCGCGTCGAGTGGCACGGGCAGATGTACCCGGCGGTCGTCACCGGCATCGTGGGGCAGGAGCGCTACCGCATCCACTACGACGGCTACGGATCCGAGTGGGACGAGACGGTCGGGCTTTCCAGGATTCAAGCCAAGTAGCGTGAAATATTCACGCGCGATCATTTTCCCCCTGGCGCTGGCCATGGGGCCGAATTAAGAGCCGCGCCGAATTTCTGACTGGGCGATCGCAAGAGTGCGCCGCCTGGCTGACGTTCGATGCGTGCCGCACGCCCTCCACGGGCACGCCCTCACGGGTGCGCGGCGGGGAGCCTTCTGTGATCAGCGAACTGTCCAAGCTGCGCAACATCGGGATCAGCGCCCACATCGATTCGGGCAAGACAACGCTGACCGAGCGCATCCTCTTTTACACCAAGCGGATCCACGCCATCCACGACGTCAAGGGCAAGGACGGCGTCGGCGCGAAGATGGACTCGATGGATCTCGAGCGCGAGCGCGGGATCACCATCCAGTCCGCGGCCACGCACTGCTTCTGGAACGGGCACCAGATCAACGTGATCGACACGCCCGGCCACGTGGACTTCACGATCGAGGTCGAGCGCGCGATGCGCGTGCTCGACGGCGCGATCCTGGTCCTCTGCGCCGTCGCCGGCGTGCAGAGCCAGTCGCTCACGGTCGACCGCCAGATGCGCCGCTACGGCGTCCCGCGCATCGCGTTCGTGAACAAGTGCGACCGCGCCGGCGCGAACCCGCTGCGGGTCCGCGCGCAGCTGCGCGAGAAGCTCAACCTGAACCCGGTCCTGCTGCAGCTGCCGATCGGGCTCGAGGACAAGTTCGAGGGGGTCGTCGACCTCATCGCGATGAAGTCCTACCGGTTCGAGGGGGCGAACGGCGAGAAGATCGTCGTCGGCGACATCCCGGCCGACATGGCCGACGAGGCGAAGGCGGCGCGCGAGGAGATGCTCGACGCGCTCTCGATGTACTCCGACGAGCTCACGGAGGCGATCCTCGAGGAGCGCGTCACCGAGGAGCTCCTCCAGAAGGCGATCCGCGAGGCGACCGTGAAGCTCCAGATCGTCCCGGTGATGATGGGGTCGGCCTACAAGAACAAGGCGGTGCAGGTCCTGCTCGACGGCGTGACCCGCTACCTGCCGACGCCCGCCGACATCACGAACAAGGCCGTGGATCTCGACAAGGACGAGGCCGAGGTCGTGCTGTCGAGCGACTCGGACAAGCCGCTCGTGATGCTCGCGTTCAAGCTCGAGGACGGGCGCTTCGGCCAGCTCACGTACCTGCGGGTCTACCAGGGCAACCTCACCCGCGGGGGCGAGATCACGAACACCCGCACCGGCAAGCGCCACAAGGTCGGCCGGCTCGTCCGCATGCACGCGGACGAGATGGAGGACATCGACTCCGCGGGCGCGGGCGACATCGTCGCGATGTTCGGCATCGACTGCAACTCCGGCGACACCTTCACGGACGGGACCCTGAGCGTCGCGATGACGTCGATGCACGTGCCCGACCCCGTCATCTCGCTGACGGTGACGCCCAAGGACAACAAGGCCCAGGCGAACATGTCGAAGGCGCTGCGCCGCTTCACCAAGGAGGACCCGACCTTCCGCGTCGGGGCGGATCCGGAGAGCGGCGAGACGATCATCCAGGGCATGGGCGAGCTCCACCTGGACGTCTACATCGAGCGCATGAAGCGCGAGTACGCGGCCGAGGTGGTCACGAGCCCGCCGCGCGTCGCGTACCGCGAGACGATCACGCGCCGCGTCGACTTCAACTACACGCACAAGAAGCAGACCGGCGGCTCCGGTCAGTACGGCAAGGTCGGCGGCTTCATCGAGCCGTGGACGGAGGCGCCGTTCCGGTTCGACGATCAGGTCGTCGGCGGCGCGATCCCGCGCGAGTTCATCCCGGCGGTCGAGAAGGGCTTCGTGTCGATGCTCGCCAAGGGGCAGCTCATCGGCGCGCCCGTCACGGGCGTGTCGGTCACGCTGAACGACGGCGCGGCCCACGCGGTCGACTCGTCCGACATCGCCTTCCAGGAGGCCGCGCGCGGCGCCTGGCGCGAGACGTACCCCAAGGCCGGCCCGCAGATCCTGGAGCCGCTGATGAAGGTCGCCTGCGAGGGGCCGAGCGAGTACCAGGGCGGCATCGTCGGCATCCTCATGCAGCGGCGCGGCATCATCGTCGGTTCGACCGAGGCAGACGGCTTCTGCCGCGTCGAGGCGGAGGTGCCGCTCTCCGACATGTTCGGCTTCTCGACCGTCCTCCGCTCCGCGACCCAGGGCAAAGCCGAGTTCACGATGGAGTTCTCGCGCTATGCTCCTCTTCCGGCGGCGCTTGGTGAGGAGCTCATCAAGAAATACCGGGAAGAGCAGGCGAAGAAGGCCAAGTGAGGGGGTCGGCATGTACCGCAAAGAGGTAAACGAGCGGAGCCCCATGCGGGTCTTCGAGGGGTCGATGCACGGCGGGCTGGGTCGCGGCAACGTCGGCGTCATCGTCTCCCGGCCCGGCGTGGGCAAGACGGCGTTGCTCGTGCAGATCGCGCTCGACGATCTGCTGCGGGATCGCCGGGTCCTCCACATCTCGCACGAGAACGCGGTCGATCACGTCCGCGCGTACTACGACGAGATCTTCCACGATCTCGCGCAGTCGATGCGGCTCGAGGAGCCGGAGGCCGTCCGGCTCGAGGTCGAGCGGCACCGGCAGATCTACTCGCACCTCGGCCACGTGAAGGCGTCGGCCGACGCGCCCGAAGAGGCGGCGCGCCTGTGGGTCGAGAAGATGCTCGAGACGGTGGCGTTCGCGCGCGGCGTCGCCCACTTCGAGCCCGACGTGATCATCGTCGACGGCTTCGACGTGGCGGTCGCGTCGGAGCAGGCGATGGAGGCGCTCGGGCGGCTCGCGAAGGAGCGCTCCGCCGAGGTCTGGGTCGCGGCCCAGGTCGACGAGGCGGGCCCTCCCGGCAAGCTGCCTGCCGCGCTCCAGGGGGTCGAGCGCCACCTCAACGTGGTCGTCTACCTGCAGCCGGAGCGCGACGTGGTTCGCCTGCGGCTGCTGAAGGACCACGGCAACAAGGATCTCGCCGATCTCCACCTGCGGCTCGATCCCCACTCGATGCGCGTCATCGACGAGGACGTGCGGCCCCCCTCGGAGCGGCCGAAGGACCCGCGGACCTTCCGCGTGCACTCGGGCGGCGCCAAGGGGGCGGAGGCCGAGTTCGGCGCGTGCGCCGAGCGGTACGGGGTGCAGGAGCTGAACTACAGCTTCGAGGGCCACCGGCTCCTCGAGCGCCAGCGCGGCGTGGTCGTGCTGGGGGACGACGAGCTGCGCAAGGGCGACTTCAGCCTCGTCTACGTGTCGCGGCGCCTCGGCCGCGTGCTGAGCGAGATCCCGCTCGTGCGCAACATCCTCCAGACGATCTGGCACCAGATCAACGCGGCCAGCCAGGTCTTCGTCGTGGGGACGCTCCAGGAGGACGGCACCGTGCGCGGCGGCACCGGCTGGGGCGCGGAGCTCGCGCGCCTCTGGAAGAAGCAGCTGTTCGTCTACGATCAGGAGAAGCGCGGCTGGTTCCGCTGGAGCGGCTCGGCCTGGGAGATGGCGCGGCAGCCGAGCATCACCTGCGAGAACTTCGCCGGCATCGGCACGCAGGATCTCAACGACGCCGGCCGCGACGCGATCCGCGACCTCTTCGCGCGCAGCTTCGGCGAGCCTGGCTGAGCGCCGATCGCGGGGGCGCCCTCCGCCGCGCACGCGGCCGCGGGGGCGCCTCGCTGCGGCGCGCAGCAGGCCGGCGCGAGCGGGCCTGCCGCGCCGAGCCGCTCAGGCCGTGTGCTTCTGGATGAGCTGGGCGAGGCGCGGAACGGCCTCCTCGACGTTCTTCTTCGCCGAGCCGCGCAGCTTCTCGTAGGTGCCGCGCACCACGCCGCTCGACGACGACTTCGCCTTCTCGTCGGTGATGCTGAGGAGCGCGTCCGCGATCCGCGAGCGGTTCGACGTGAAGAAGGAGCTCGGGTTGCCGCTGCTCGCGGCCTCGGTCCAGATGGGGTCGAGCTTCTTGGCGAACTCGGGCAGGAGCTTCTCGACCACCTGCTGGATGAAGCCGGGCTTGATGCCCTTCACGGCCGCGTAGCCGGCCTTGACCGCCAGGCCGGAGAGTCCGCTCTTCGAAGCCACCTCCTCGTCGACCAGCGTGCAACAGTCGGCGACGACCTTGGATTTCTTGTTCGCATCGAGCAGCGTTTCGCTGAGACCCATTCTCGAACTCCTCCGGGCGCTTCGGAGGCCGGTCGCGGCCCCCAGACCCATGTCAGCGTGACCCCCGCGTGACCCCCGGCAGGGAGCCGCGACCACGTCGAGCGGACCGGTGGTCCGCTCCCGACCACATCGAAGCGCGGCTCTTACCACAGCGGCCCGAAGGCCGGCATCGCAAGCGCCCACCCGGGAAACCTTCGGTCCAGGACGGCTCTCGTCCGATGTCGACCGTCCGGGATGGCATTGCAGCGCCGTCACGCGCTCGATTCTCTGAAATGCCGCGCGGAGACCGCATGCATGGCCGCCGCTCGCGCGCCATACTCAAGATGTAATTTGAATCACAGTTTGGCGTGGCGGGCGCTCGCCGCTGTCGTGTCGCGAGGCCTGCGGGGGGCTCATGGACGTTACCTGCGAAATCTGCGGAATCGTCACCACGGTGTCGAGCGACGCGCGCGGCGGGGCTGCGCTCGAGTGCAGCGTCTGCGGCGGTGCGATGCTCCGTGCGCACGGGAGGGGTGCGGCAGCGCCCCCGGCGGGAGGCGCCGGCCGGCGATCGAGCCGGCCTCCGCCGCCGCTCCGGCGATCGAGCGCGCCCTCGGTGCCACGGAGCGACGATGACCCGACGATCATGGATCTCCGGTCGCTCGCGCTGAAGTCGTTCATCGCGACGCTTCCCGCCGCGACGACGACGTCGAGCGCGTCGGCGGCGGGCTCGGTCGCGCCGGGCAGCGGCCCTGTCGCTCCGGCGGCGGTGGGCCTGACGACGCCACAGGCGATCGGGGGCGCGGAGTCGACCGCGGCGACCGCCTCGAGCGCGCTCGCGGGCACGGCGCCGGTCGTGGTCGATGCGCCGAGCGTGAGCGACGTGATGCGCGTCCACGACGCGCTCGTGCCCGTCGCGGTGCCCTCGCGGGCGCGATCACGAGCCCGCGTGCGCATCCTCGCGGCGGCGACCGTGGCCGGCGCCCTGGTGATCGCTGTCGGGCTCACGCTGGTCGTTGGCCGGATGTCGCGCGCGCCGCGGGATGACGTGCCGCCTGCAGCGCAGCGCGGCGTGTCCCGGGCCGGGGAGATCGCGCGCGAGGTGCGCGTGCCGGTCGAGGCGCCCGGCCCCCGGAGGACGGCGCTGCGCGGGCTCGACGCGCGCGCGCAAGCAACCGACGAGGACGAGGCCGGCGCCGCCGAGCCCGCCACGGCGCCGCGGCCGCGCGCCGCGCCGGAGGCGGGCGCGCGCGAGGCCTCCGGGGCGGGGGTGCGCCCGCCCGCCGCTTCGGGGGCCCGCGCCCGGCCTGAGCGTCAGCCGCCGCCTCCGCTCGCGTCCGAGGAGGTATCGCGGCCTCAGGCGCCGATGTCGCTCACCGACGCGATGGCTGCAGCCGTCGCCGATCCTCCGGCGCCCGCCGCTGCGGAGACGCGGCGCCAGGCCGACACCAGCGAGGAATAGCCCGCGCCGGAGGGCGCGCGCTCGGCGCGGGGCGGGCCAACCCGTTGGTGCCCAAAATATTCCCGCGCCGGAATCGAGCGATTCATCGCGGCACTATTAACGGAATGCCTGTCATCCGGGCGCGCCGGCTCGCCGGCGAGCGCTCAAAATGCTGCAACGCGCCTCCCGGCGTGGTAACGGCATGCCCATGACAAAACTGCCTGCGTTGATCCTCGTGGTCTCGGCGCCCCTTGCCGCCTTCGCGGCCGGCTGCGGCTCCGATCCGCAGCCGCCGGCGAATGTCGCCAGCGACGTCGCGCCCCCTCCGGTGGCGAAGACCGCCGCCCCGCCTGCCCCGAAGCAGGACACCGAGAAGCCGACGAGCGGCTCGATCCGCATCGACGACAAGATCCTCAAGGCCTGCGGCGATCTACCGACCGCCCGCTTCGCGTTCGACTCGACGTCGATCGAGGGCGAGGCGGCGGGCGCGCTCGACGCGCTCGCGCGCTGCTTCGTCTCGGGTCCGCTCAAGGGCAAGGGGATGAAGCTCATCGGCCACGCCGACCCCCGCGGGGAGACGGAGTACAACCTGGGCCTCGGCCAGAAGCGCGCCGGCAGCGTCGCGGAGTACCTCGGCAAGAAGGGCCTCGAGCAGGGCCGCATCGCGACCTCGTCGAAGGGCGAGTTCGAGGCGACCGGCACGGACGAAGAGGGCTGGGCGCGCGACCGGAAGGTCGACATCCTGCTCGCGGACTGAGCGCCGCGCCGCGTGCGGCGCCGGGCGAACTTGAAGAGGGCCACGGCCGCGCTTCCAGGCGAGAGAGGGGGCCGCGGCCGCAAACTCCACTGAACGGGCCCGCGCGCGCGGAACCCTGACGAGCCGACTCCCTGACCCGAAGAGATCGAAATGGCCTTCCTGCAAAGCGCCCCTGACCCGGCGATGACGGTCCCGATCAAGCTCGATCCCGTCTCCTTGGTCCTCCACGCCTCCGGTCCCGTCTTCCTGGTCGTGTGGCTGCTGATCTTCGCGGCCATCCTCGTCTGGGTGATCGCCGTCCTCAAGGTCCTCCAGCTCGCGCGGCTCGCCTCTCTGCAGGCGCGGTTCGAGCAAGAGTCGGCGCACGCCCACTCGCCCGATCAGCTGTTCGCGCTCGCGCAGCGGCACGCGGACGCGCCCGGCGCCCGCGTCGTGATGGAGCTCAGCCGCCGCGTCGGGACGAGCCGGCTCCTCGACTCGATCGCGAAGCGGGCGATCGTGACCGAGACGCAGCGGGCGAGCGCGCTCATGCCGACGCTCTCGTCGATCGCGGCGGCGTCGCCGTTCATCGGCCTGTTCGGCACGGTCTACGGGATCATGGACGCGTTCCTCCGCATCGGTCAGCAGAAGAGCGCGTCGCTGCCCGTCGTCGCCCCGGCCATCGGCGAGGCGCTCATCGCGACCGCGATCGGGCTGTTCGCCGCGATCCCGGCGGTCATCGCGTACAACGGGATCAACAAGCGCGTCGACGACCTGCTCGCCGCGCTCGAGGCCGCGAGCGAGGGCTGGGTGGAGATCGCGTCGCTCTCCGCGCGGGGGATGCAGGAGTCCATCCCGCTGGCGCTCCAGCGGTCGAGCGACCGGCCCACGCCGGTGATGCCGAAGGGCTGAGGGGCGGGCCGATCATGGGCATGTCGGTCGGTGGAGGGCGCAGGCGGCGCGGCGGCGGCGGTTTCAGCGACATCAACGTCACGCCGCTCGTGGACGTGATGCTCGTGCTCCTCGTTGTGTTCATGGTCACGGCCCCGCTGCTCACGGCCGGGCTCCGGGTCGAGCTGCCCAACGTCTCCGCCGAGGAGGCGCCGACGAAGGACACGAAGCTCGTCGTGACCGTCACGAAGGAAGAGAAGATCCTCTTCGGCGAGGACGACGCGACCGCCGACATCGAGGGCGTGCTCGCCTCGAACGGGCGCGTCCAGAAGGAGAAGGAGCTCTACATCCGCGCCGACAAGGACGCCCGCTACGGCGCCGTGGCGCGCGTCGTCGCCGCCGCCCGGGCCGCCGGGGTCGAGGGGCTGAACCTCCTCGTCCAGCCGGAGATCGAGCCGGAGGGCGCGCCGCCGCCGCCCGGGGGAACGGCGCCGCGACTTGGGGGAGCCGCGCCGCGGCCCGGAGGTGCGGCGCCGTGAGCACGGCTGCGGCGCGCGCGCCCGGACCGAGGACGCCGCCGGGGCAGCGCCGGCCGGCGAGCGACTTCCGCCCGCGGGACATCGCGCTCGCCGTCGCGGTGGCGATGGCCGTGCAGGCGGGGGCCGCCGTCGCGGTCAGCCTGGCCGACCTCACCGTGCCCGCGGCGGCGCCCGAGATCGACAAGGGGCCGAGCGTCCCGGTGAAGGTCGTGCCGGTGCTCGACATGGACACGCCGCTGCTCAAGCTGGGCGGCAAGCGCGACAAGATGAAGCTGCCCGACCGGTGGGTGCGCCAGGCGCCCAAGCCGCGCGTCGAGCAGAAGGCGTTCGTGTCGCCGAGCGCGGGCAAGACCGAGGCGGACATCCCGCCCAAGGAGGTCAAGATCGCCGACGCGGGCACCGCGCCGCCGCCGCCCGACGCCGAGATCGCGAAGCAGGTCGACACCGAGCTCGATCCGAAGACCGACGCCGCCCCGGCCGCCAACGTCGACCAGGAGGGCCACGAGGACGGCGTGAAGGAGGGGACCGAGACCGATCCCCTCAAGGCGCGCGCGGTGGATCTGTACCTGGCCCGCATCGCGGGGTGGTTCTCGAGCAGGTTCCGCGTGAACGGCTCGGGGCTCCCGCCGGAGGAGCTCACGAAGCACAAGCCGCGCGCGGTCATCGTCCTGTCCGACGGGCAGATGGTGAGCTACACGCTGACGCCGAGCGGGAATCCCGCCTTCGACGCGGCCGCGCAGGCGACCCTCGAGGCGGCGAAGGGGCAGGCGCTGCCGCCGCCGCCCGAGAATTATCCCAACCTCGGGCAGAAGCAGGTCAGCGTCACGTTCGTCTGTAGAGAGACCACATGCGACTAGCTCGATTTGCCCTCGGCGCCCTGGCGCTCGCCGCCGCCGCGCTCGCTGCTCCCCCTGCTCCTGCGCAGGCGCCGGCCTCCCCGGCGGCGCCGCCCAACCCGGACGAGCTGCTCGGCCACATCACGGTCGTGGCCGGCGCGACGCGCCCGCTCCCGAAGATCGGCGTCCTGCCGTCGCTCGTCTCGGACCCCGAGGACGTGACGATCCACAGCGTGGTCCGGCGCGACCTCGAGCTGTGCGGCGAGTTCGAGGTGCTGCCCGACAGCGCCGCGCCCGACGGCCTGTACCTCTCCGACAGCCCGGTGGACGTGAAGGCGTGGTCCGCGAAAGGGGTCGAGGCGGTCGTGAGCGTGCGCGGCAAGAAGGTCGCCGCTGACAAGGTCGAGCTCGTCGGCCAGGCGTTCCTGGTGAACCGCGGGCAGGCCCCGGTGTTCGACAAGAAGTTCATCGTGCCCCTCCGCGACGTGCGCTTCGAGTCGCACCGGGTGGCCGACCAGCTGATCGGCGCGCTCACCGGCCAGAACGGCGGCTTCGCCAGCCACATGACGTTCGCCTCGGGCTCGGGCTCGCTGCGGCGTGTCTTCACGATCGACGCCGACGGCCACGACGCCAGGGCCGTCTCGCCGCCCGACCAGACCGCCATCGCCCCTGCGTTCGGGAAGAACGAGCAGCTCCACTACGCGGCGAGCGTGAAGGGCGACGAGTACAAGGTCTTCACGCCCGCCGGCGGCCCGCTCGCGCTGCCCGTGAAGGGCTCGGTCTACGGGATCGCGTTCTCGAAGGATCGCGCCCAGGTCGCCCTCAGCATCGGGGTGGGGTCGACGATCAAGCTGTTCTCCGGGCCCGATCTCCAGAGCATCAAGCCGGCGTCCGAGGTGGGGATGGCGCTCCACCCGGTGTTCACGCCGACCGGCAAGCTCGCCTTCTCCGGCGAGGGCAGGTACGGACAGCGCATCTACGTCGGCGACAAGGCGATCTCTCCGGACGGGCTCTTCGCCTCGGCGCCCACGTTCTGCAACCACCCCGACGGCGTGAAGGCCGTCTATGCCGTCGGCGTTGGAAAGAACACCGACCTCGTCGCCTCGGGGGAGACGGGCGGCGGCCTCGTGCGGTTGACCCAGAATCAGGGCAGGAACGGGTACCCGGCCTGCAGCCCCGACGGGCGGCTCGTGGCGTTCTTCTCCACGCGCACCTCCGGCGAGGGGCCAGGGCTCTACGTCATGCGCGTCGACGGGCAGCGCCCGAAGCGCATCTCGAACCTCCTCGGGGACTCGCTGCGCTGGGATCCTCTTCCGCCCGGCAAGGCCGTCGAAGCGAAGAACTGACGCGGGCGAGCCGCGGGGCACGGCCCGGACATCCGGCGTGTGTCCGATCGAGGGCCGCCCACGTCGTGGCTGAGCCAGGCGTTCTCTCTCCGACAACTTTTTACGTCCCGGCACGTCTGACGTGGGTAGTTCCTGCGCGCCCTCCCGCGCCGCTGCTGCGAGCGAAGGTGAAGGGAGACCGCTGGCAGCCCCCGCTTCCTTGGCCCACCGCGTCGGTCGCGGTTAGCCTCCGGACTGCTCAGGGGGAGAGTTGGCTGGAAAATTGCACCGAAGCTGGGACGAACCGCCCTGGCCAGCCAGCCAAGAGGAAATGGAGAAGTGCATGGTGTCGAGCCGTATCTGGACCGCCATCGCGATCGTCGGGGCCTTCTGTTCCGGTGGCTGCAGCCAGGTGGCGGCGGTTCAGGAGGCGAGGATCAGCGAGCAGGGGGGGTTCAGGAACCCGGAGCACCGGCTCGCCGCGGCAGAGGACGGGGGTTACTGCAGCGCCGAGGTGCTGCGCTGGCAGTACGATGAGCCGGCGGCGACGCTCCGCCTCGCCGATGCCCGTTTGATGCTCGACTGCTGCGGGAAGCGCGCGATCCACGTCGAGAGGATCGACAGCCTCTTCGAGGTCACCGAGCGGGACGCGCCGGACGGCGCCGGAGGTCGCTGCAGTGAGCAGTGCGCCTTCGATCTGTCCGTCGGCGTGCACGACGTCCCGCGGGGCGAGGTCTACGTGAAGCTGCTGCGCGACGTCGTCGATCAGCAGGGCGGCCCGGCCGTGATCTGGAGCGGCTCCCTCGATCTGGGGGGCTCCGCCGGCGCGGTCGTACTCGACGAAACGCCCGCGGAAGCCGGCTGCCAGGCGAAGGGCTCCCCGCGCCAGCGCAGCAAGACGGTCGCCGCGCGATGAGGCGCTGAGCACACGCCCCCGGATCGCTCCGCAGCACCTCGCGTCCGCGGGCGGCAGGGGGAGCTCGTGAATGTCCCGCCGCGCATGGCAGCACACGGCAGCGCGTCATGGGGTGGGATGATGGAGGGCGGTGGAGGAGCTTGGCTGGCCATGACGTTCATGGTCAGAGAATCGGGCTAACTCTGCCACTTTCGCCTGGACAAGGTTTCCAGAAACCCGTAAATCACACTCGAATATGCGTACAGCTGCTCCGGGGTGCGGCGCATGTGCGCACCTTGTGTACGTTGGCTTGCAGCTGAATCCCTAGGCGCACGTAGCGGATACGTGAAGCGCGTTTCTAGAGGCCCTGGTTCTTTGCCTTTTGGTCGAATTTTAACCGTGTCGCGGACAGTCAAGGAAATCGGGGCATGAAGTACCTGGGGGTCTGTGGAGCGCTTGCAACGGTGGGGTCGCTGCTCGCTCTGAGCGCGTGCCTGGAGGCGGAGCCCGCGCACGTGGGGCTCGTGAGCGAGGCCGGCGGGTTCGTGGATCCGGAGCGGCGGCTCGCCTCCGAGGGGGAGGAGAGCTACTGCGGGGCCGAGGTCCTGCGCTGGCGCTACGACCCGTCGAGCGGCGCCCTGAAGATCGCGGACAGCCGGCTCCTGCTGAACTGTTGCGGCCAGCGCGCGATGCACGTCGACAGGATCGACAGCATCTACGAGATCACCGAGCGGGACGAGCCCGACGCGGCGAACCCGAGGTGTGATTCGGTCTGCGCGTTCGACTTCGCGGTGGCGATCCCCGAGGTCGCCCAGCGCAAGGTCTACGTGCGGCTGCTGCGCGACGTCGTCGACGCGCAGGGCAGCGCAGAGCTCATCTGGCAGGGCGAGATCGACGTCCGGAAGTCGGCCGGCGAGGTGATGCTCGATCGTGTCGCCGCTCCGGGCGAGGCCTGCAGCGGGCCCCAGCAGCCGCTCACCGCCCAGCATCCGCTCGCCGTCCAGTAGCCGCTTGCTGCTCCGGCCTGGGAGCGGCCCCGTTGCGCAGGAGCGCTCGCAGGGTGCAGGCGCTGCGCGGCGCGCTGCCGGCGCGGTGCGCCTGGTGATGGGCTCCGTGGCTTCGTGACGGAACACGCGCTCGAGCCACCGCCCGGTGGTCGAGCGACGGTCGAGCGACGACCCGGCGGTCTGCTTCAGTCGATCAGCGTGCGCGCGGGGCGGCCAGGCTCGCACTTCACGAGCGTGGCGGTCAGCTCGAGCGTCTCGGGGAGCGTGCCCTGCACCTGCGCGACGACCTGCTCGACCACGTGCTGGGCCTCGTCCAGGTTGGGACCCACGATGGAGACGACGAACGTGAGCGGGCCGGTGCGCCCGGCCGCGGCCGGCGTCAGGCTGAGCAGCAGCGTCTGGGTCAAATCGACGACCTGAAGCGCGGCCTTGCGCAGCGCGAGCATCTCGAGGATCGTCGGTCGCAAGCTCACGAGGCCGTTCTGGCCGCGGAGCTCGAAGCGCGCGATCTGCATCGGCACCTCGCCCCACTCGGCGAAGAAGCCATCCTCGTCGATCGCCTTCATCAGGTGCTCGCGCACGAGCAGCCCCGTGAGGCCGTCGCGCCGGGCGAGGTAACGCTTCGCCTTGTCGTGGTGCGGCGAGTCGGGCCCGAACGTGACCACCATGAGACGGCACTCGCCGAGCTGCACCTCGGCCCCATGGAGCAGCGAGACCTGCGCTTTGCGCTCGAAGGGGAAGTCCGCGTACGTGCCGTTCGTGCTGTTGAGATCCTCGACCAGCCAGGAGCCCGTCTGCCAGCGGAGGAGCGCGTGGGATCCGGAGACGGTCGCCTCGGCGAGGACGAGGTCCTGATCGCTGCGGCGGCCGATGGAGAGCACCGGCTTCTGCAGCGGGAACAGGGTGGCGACGCTGTCGGGCGCGTTCGTGGCGTACGTGATGAGCAGCGACTGCGCGCCCGGCGTGAACTGCGTCTTGATGGCTCGCCCAGGCGCGGGGCCGGGATCGATGCGCTCGCGCGGCAGCTGGATCGGCGCGGTCGCGGTCTGCGTCGGGTTGAAGAACCGCATGTGCCGCGCCTGCGGGCGCATCTGCGGATCCGGGTTCAGCGCGCGGAAGATCTGCCTGATCTCGTCGTTCGTCAGCGCGGCGGGCACGTCGAACGTGATCTGCTGCTTCATCGTCTTGAGCCGCGGCTTGTAGCCGGGCTCGGGGACGCGGCAGGTCCACATCTCCCAGAGCGTCAGCGCCGCGGCGTAGACGTCGTCCTCCGGGCTCGCGCCGCCGCTGCGCAGCCGCTCCGGCGACATGTAGTGAGGCGTGCCGCCGTCCGGAGGCGCCCCCGGCTTGCGCACGGCGGCGCGGGCGCGCTCCTTCGCGAAGCCGAAGTCGAGGATGACCGCCCGATCGTCGGCGACCATCACGTTGCCGGGCTTCAGATCGCCGTGCACGAGCCCCTGCTGGTGGATCGCGGCGAGCCCCGCGCAGACGTCGGTCGAGATCTTCCGGAACTCGTCGGCGCTGAACCCGCCCGACGTCTTGCGCTTGCGGATGTGGTTGTGGAGCGTCTGCCCGGGGATGTACTCCATCACGAGGATGGGCCCCCACGGGCTCGGGGCGAGGTCGTGCACGCGGCAGACGTTCGGGTGGCGGGCCTTCTGCGCGAGGATCACCTCCTGCCGCAGCGCCTCGTCGTCGCCGGGCATGGCGGAGGCCTCGGGCACCACCTTGAGCGCCACCTGTTGCTGGGTCAGGCGGTCGAAGGCCAAGAACACCTCGCCCATGCCGCCTTTGCCGATGCTCTTCAGGACCTCGTAGCGGTCGTTGATGACCGTTCCGACGTCGATGGGAGGGAGGGGATCTTTGGTCACGGCCACGGGCGCACGAAGGGTGAGGAAGAGCTCCGCGACGGCGCCGAAGGAGACGCGCCGGGACGCCGATACGGACTGCGCGCAGGGTCGTCCATTCGCGCGCCGGGCGCAACGAGTCGTTGCACAAGCGCTGCACGCGGCCCGTTCGGCGCCGCACCGGGCCGCCCCGCCGCTCCTTCGCAGAGCCGCCGGGCTGCCGTGCGGGGCCCGCGGCACGGGGCCGCCGTGCGGGGCCCGCGGCGCGGGGCCGGCGTGGTCGTCGCGGCCGTCGCGGCCGTCGCGGCCGTCGCGGCCGTCCACAGACGCGCGCGGCGCGCCGCGCTGTTCAGGGGAACGGCCGCGCCGTGTGGGCGTGGTTCAGCGGCCCGTGGCCCTGGCCGAGCCCCGGCGCGGAGCGCATCGCCTCGCGGAGGTAGCGCCGCGCGCGCCCGATCGCCGGGACGAGGGCGAGGCCCTGGGCGAGGCCAGCGGCGATGGCCGAGGCGAGCGTGCAGCCCGTGCCGTGGGTCGCGCGCGTCTCGATGCGCGCGTCCTCGAACAGCTGCTCGCCCTCCGGCAGCCCGGAGGCGCCGGGCCCCGGCGCGGCCCGGAGGACGTCGACGACCGTCGCGCCCGGGAGGTGGCCCCCCTTCAGCAGCACGGCGCGCGGACCCATGGCGAGCAGCCGCGCTGCGGCGCCGCGCATCGCGTCCACGCTGTCGATGACCACCCCGGTCAGCGCCTCGGCCTCGGGGATGTTCGGCGTGAGCAGCGCCGCGAGCGGCAGGAGCCGGGCGCGCAGGGCGCCCTCCGCGTCGGACTTCAGCAGCCGGGCGCCGCCCTTGGCGACCATCACCGGGTCCACCACGAGCGGCGCGCCGCGGCCGAGGCGCTCGTAGACGCGCGCCACCTCGTCGATGACCTCGGCCGAGTGGAGCATCCCGGTCTTGATGGCGTCCGCGCCGATGTCGTCGAGCACGACCTCCATCTGGCGGCCGATGAAGTCGGGCGGCACCGGGAACACGGCGTCGACGCCGCGGGTGTTCTGGGCGGTGAGCGCGGTGATCGCCGTCGCGCCGAACGCGTCGAGCGCGGTGACCGCCTTGAGATCGGCCTGGATTCCTGCGCCGCCGCCCGAGTCGGAGCCGGCGACGATGAGGACGCGTCCTTTCATGGCGCGCTCCGGCGGCGGGCGGTCGCGGAGGCCGGTCGGCCCCCGCGCGGCAGGTGCGCTGGGAGAGCGGGGAGCGAGCTGCGAGAGGCGCGCATGGCGAGCGCGCAGGGTGTCCTGAAATGCGGCGAGTGGCGAGGGGTTCTTGCTGGCGCGGCGAGAGGAGGCGCCCGCGCCGCGATCCCGGCCGGGCGTCAGAGGCCAGCGCGCACGATCTCACCCGACATCGGGCTCCCGGCCAGGCCGCGGTTGGACCAGTAGACGAAGCCGTTCCGGAGGCGGACGCTCGTCGGCCGCGCCTGGTTCGAGGCGATGACCCGAGGGCCGCCGCCGCAGCCGTCCAGCGGACACATCTTGACGACGCCGTCCGCGCTCGTGCCCGTGCCGAGAGCGGTCCAGTACACGCCTGTGGGGCCGACAGCCATGCTGGTCAATGACGGCTCGCCCTCGACGAAGGTCGTCGGGCTGCCGCCGCACCCGGTCTTCTTGCACGCGAAAATGGTGCTCTTGGCCGCGTTCATCACGTAATGAATCCCGTCGTGGATCGCCATGACGACGCCGTGCTCGGCGTGGAGCTGGATCGCGCCGTCGGCATTGCCGGGATCGCAGAAATAGACGCCTCCTGGATCGGTGGCGTGGGCCCAGTACACGGTCGTCCCATCCATGACGAACGAACGGATCCCGTCCGCGTTCACGCAGCGGATCCGCTCGCATTGGCCGTTATCGCACTCCAGGACATCGAACTTGTCCGAGATGCGCGCCACGCCGTCATCGCTCACCTGGATCTGATTCAGGTTGCTCGCGATGGACTCCCACACTTGCACCGGCGATTGGAAGACGCAGCCGGCCGCCGGGCATCGGTAGTAGCGGCGGGACCCTCCATCGTTGGGGGAGCTCAGCCAGTGCACGAAATTCGGATCCACCCCGATGAGGTAGGGAGAGGCGATGGCGGCGCCCGAGGGAGGCCCGAGCCCCTCGGCGAGGACCACCGGAGCCGGGCAGCCTGCCAGGGGGCAACGCAGCAACGTGGAGGTGGACAGGATGAAGACGCTCTGGTCGTCGACCGCGATCGAGTACGGGTCGTCGAGGCCCGTGGCGACGACCTCCGGGGGCGATGGTTGCGTGTCCCCTCCGCCAGCTGCGCCCGTTCCTCCTCCCCCGCCTTCGCCGGCGCTCACGCCGCCGCCGGTCCCGCTGCCGGCCGGCGATGCACCGCCGCTGCCGGCCGGCGATGCACCGCCGCTGCCGGCCGGCGACGCGCCGCCGGTCCCGCCGCCGCCGCTGCTGGCATCGCCGAACGAGCGCTCCGCCGGTGAGCAGGCGACCGCCAGGAAGCCGGCCGGGAGGGCCGCCGCGCCGAGCATCACGAACGATATCGCGAAGAGCCGTTGTCGCATCAGCGACGAGTATGCCACAGGGCGCGCCGAGCGAGGCGACCACGGCAGGGGGAGGTGCCTGACCGCGCTGGAGGCTTCGGCGTCAGTAATGCTTGTCGAGGACCGTGGGATCCTTCGTCGTCGCGAAGACCGTGTCGCAGCGCCGGCACCTGTACTTCACCTTCGTCGGCCGGGCCGAGATCCCGAACGCGAGCTGGATGTACCCGAGGACGCGGTACTCCGCCTCGGCGCTCACCATGTAATGATCGCGACCATGGCCGCAGGGGCACTGGACCGGCTCGGGCGTCGTACGGTCGCGATAGGGCATCGACGGGCTCGTTGGCATGGACGTCAGCGTAGTCTAGGGGGGCCGCGGCGGACGTCGAGGGGGCGGCGCCGCGACGCTGCCTGGACGGAGGCGACCGGGCGGCGCGAGCAGATGGGCGGCGCGCCGCGGCACGCGCGGCGTGCGGGGCCGTCCGACGGGCGCTTTGCGCCGCGCCGCGGGCCGAACTAGGAGACGCTTCCATGCGCCCCGCCCTGTACGCCGAGCGTCTGGTGAAGCGGTTCGGCGGCGTCACGGCCGTGGACGGGGTCGATCTCGCCGTGTACGCCGGGGAGGTCGTCGGGCTGCTCGGGCCGAACGGCGCGGGCAAGACGACGACCTTGCGGATGCTCGCCGGCATCCTGTCGCCGGACCAGGGGCAGATCCTGGTCGGCGGCGTCGACCTGGCCGCGAGGCCGCTCGAGGCGAAGCAGCGCCTCGGCTTCCTCTCCGGGGACACGCAGCTCTACCAGCGGCTCACGCCCCGCGAGGTGCTCCGCTACTTCGGTCGGCTGTACGGCATGGAAGAGGCGGCGCTCTCGCGCCGGATCGACGCGCTCGTGGCCGACCTGGAGATGGACGCGTTCGCCTCGCGGCCGTGCGGCACGCTCTCCACGGGGCAGAAGCAGCGCGCCAACATCGCGCGCGCGTTCCTCCACGAGCCGGAGGTGCTCATCCTCGACGAGCCGACGACCGCGCTCGACATCCTCAGCGGCCGCTTCATCGTCGCGTCGATCCGGCGGGAGCGCGCCGCGGGCAGGGCGATCCTCTTCTCGACGCACATCATGAGCGAGGCCGAGTACCTCTGCGACCGCATCGCCCTCATGCACGAGGGGCGCGTCGTCGACGCCGGCACCCTGCCCGAGCTCCTCGGGCGGTCCGGCACGACGAACCTGACCGACGCCTTCCTCCACCACGTGGAGCGGAGCCGCCCGGGCGCGGCGCGCGACACGCCCGAGCGCGCCGGCGCGCCCGCGCCAGGGAGCTGACGCGCCGTGAGGCTCGCCATCGTCTGGACGATCCTCCGCAAGGAGCTCGTCGAGTCGCTCCGGGATCGGCGCACGCTCGTGCGCCTCGTCGTGGTCCCGCTCCTCCTCTATCCGCTCTTCGCGCTCGCGATGAGCAAGCTCGTCGGCGTCGAGGCGGCCGCGCGCGAGGCGCGCCCGTCCAGGATCGCGGTCTGGGGAGAGCTCGCCGAGGGCCTGCAGGCGAGGCTCTCCGCGGCGGGCAAGATCGAGCTCGCGCCGTGGGCCGGCGCGCCCCCCGACGTGCGCGAGGGGCTCCTCTCCGGGGCGCTCGCGCCGCCGGCGGGGCCAGAGCCCGCGCCGGACGACGGCGAGGCGGCGCCCCCCGAGGCCGAGGCCGAGCCGCCGAGGTGGATCGAGCCGGAGAACGCCGTGCTCGCCGCGGCGCGCGCCGCGGTGAGCGAGCGCAAGGTCGACGCGGTGCTCGTGCCGTGGCCATCGATGGGGGCCGAGCTCGGGCGCGGCGGGAAGGGCGCCGTCGCGATTTACTTCGACTCGGTCCGCGCCGACTCGGCCACGGCGGAGGCGCGCCTCGAGGGCGCGCTGCAGCGCGCCCGCAGGGCCATCGTCGCGGATCGAGAGGCGGAGCGCGGCCTGCCCGAGGGGTTCTCGCGCGCGTTCGACGTCGTGCCGCGCGACGTCGCGGCGGACAGCCGCAAGGTCGGCCAGATCCTCGGCGCGATGATGCCGATGCTGCTGATCCTGATGTCGCTCCTCGGCAGCTTCCTCCCGGCGATCGATCTGACGGCGGGCGAGAAGGAGCGCGGCACGATGCAGACGCTGCTGTGCGCGCCCGTGCGGCCCATCGAGATCATCTCGGGCAAGTTCCTGGCCGTGTGGGTCATCTCGCTGCTCACGGCGCTCGGCAACGTGGTGAGCATGTCGCTCACGGTGAGCCGGTTGCTGCCGGACGCGATGGTCGTCGGCCCCGGCACCTTCGCGCTGACGTTCGTGCTGCTCGTGCCGGTCACGCTGCTGTTCTCGGCGCTGTTCCTCGCGCTCGCCGTGTTCGCGAAGGACTTCAAGGATGGTCAGAACGCGCTCATGCCGGCGTACCTGCCGCTCTCGCTGCTCGCCGGCATCACGGCCCTGCCGGTGGTCGAGCTCAACCCGTGGACGGCCTACGCCCCGGTCCTCAACATCGCGGTGCTGATCAAGGCGCTGTTCGTCGGAGAGGCGCCGGCCGATCTCCTCTTCACCGCGCTCGTCTCCTCGGCGCTCTATGCCTGCCTCGCGCTCCTCTTCGCCGCGCGCGTCTTCGAGCGCGAGAGCGTGCTCCTCGGGGGGCAAGAGTCGGCGCGCGCCGTGCTCGGCCTGGGGCGCCGGGCCGGCGGGGCGCCCTCGGCGGGCTTCTCGCTGGCGGCGTTCGCGGGCGTCCAGGTGCTCTTCTTCTATGGCAGCCTGCTCATCGCCCGCACCAGCGTGGCGGTCCAGCTCGCGGTCTCCCAGGTCGGCTTCTTCCTGGTCCCGACCCTCGCGCTGGTCGCCGGCTTCGGCTACTCGCCGCGGGCGACGCTCGGCCTCAGGCTGGCCTCGGTCCGGGGCCTCGCCGGGGCGCTGCTCCTCGGGGTCGCGGCGTGGGCCGCGATCGGCGGCACCGTCCTCCGGTGGTTCCCGGCGCCGGAGCCCTTCGCCCGCGAGCTGGGCGAGCTCGTGCTGCTCGGCGGGCAGCCGTACCCGGTCGTCCTGCTGCTCGTCGCCGTCACGCCGGCCGTCTGCGAGGAGCTCCTGTTCCGCGGCCTCGTCTACGCAGGCCTGCGCCGCGCCGGGCCCGCGGTGGCGATCGGCGTATCGGCGCTCCTCTTCGGGCTCGCGCACGGGTCGGTGTACCGGCTCTTGCCGACGTTCTCGCTCGGGCTGGCGCTCGGCTACGCGCGCCACCGCACCGGCTCCGTTTTGCCCGGGGCGCTGCTTCACGCCCTGAACAACGGGCTCGCGGTGTCGCTCCTCTATTTCAAGCCGTCATGGGCGCAAGGCCTCCTCGAAGGAGAGCTCCTGCCCTGGAGCGTGACGTTCGCGGGCATGGTCGTCTCGCTGGCCGGGCTGCTCCTGCTCCGGTTCTCGGCGCCGAGCGCGCCGGAACCGGAACCGGAACCGGACGGGAAGGCGAAGATGGACGAGCGCGAGCGTCGCGGGGGAGCGGCCGGCGGAGGCGGCGCGGCGCAGGGCTGAGGCTGGCGAACGCGGCAGCGGTGTGGGCGAGTGCGCGTGGAGGGGAATCGCGCACCTTGCGCCGGCCGCTGGCGGCGGTACGGACATCGATGTGCACGCACGCTTTCTTCTGGGGTTCGCTGCGGCGGCGATGACCTCGGCGCTGTCCTGCTCTCACGGCGGTCCCACGCTCGCGGAGCGCGGAGGAACCGCGCCCGGCCGTCTCGCGGCGCCGGCCCCCGGCGAAGCGCCTGCCCTCGCTGGAATCGCTGGAGCAGCACCGGCTGAGGCCGCGGGGGCGCCGGTCTCCGCGGAAGCGGCGCCCGCCGGTGCCGCAGGACCACCCGTGACGCCGCCGACATCGCCGGGATGGGCCGGCCCCTGGATCGAGCACCTCGCGGACGCTGCCGGCCTCCGCGAGCGGCCTCCGCGGGCGCAGCGCCAGTGGAACCACATCGCCGCGGCCGCAGGGGCGGATTGCCGCGATGCCCTCAAGGTTGCGGGGGCGCGGTTCCAGTCGCTGCCGGACACCGTGAAGCCCAACAAGAAGGGGTGTGGCATCCCCCACGGCGTGCTGCTGAGCCGCGGGCCGACCGGCATCGTTTACTCGCCGCCGCTGCAAGTCGATTGCTCGCTCGCCCTCCGGCTGGCCGATATGGAGCGCGTGATCCAGGAAGAGGCCGAGGCGCACCTGAGCTCGCAGATCGTCCGCATCAACACCCTGGGGAGCTATGCTTGTCGCGAAGTGGTCGGCAGGATGCGCCCGTGGAGCGAGGGGCTGAGCGAGCACTCGTTCGGCAATGCATTCGATATCGCGCGCTTCTCGCCGAAGCGCGGCCGCGCGATCAGCGTGCTCCGCGATTACGTGCTCCACGGGGACGATCCGAGCACCCGTGAGGGCCGCTTCCTCCGGGGCGTGGCCCGCCGGCTCCGCGCCGACGGGGCGGCCGCGCGCGTCCTCGGCCCGGACTTCGACGCAAGCCACCGGGACCACCTGCACATCGATTGCGGCACGCCGCGCTGGTACTGAGACGGCTGGCCGCCCCGCGCTTACCGCGGCCCCGGCTGCAGCTCGAGGATCCGCACGTCGTACGGCGCGAGCTCCACGGCCTGGACGGGGGACTTGCCGCCCAGCTCGGTCAGGTGCCCCGAGGCCGCGGCGGGCTCCACCGAGAGCGGCTGATCCGCCTGGCTGACAAGGAACACGAAGCGGCGGCCGTCGCGGTGGCGCAGCGTGTCGGCCGCGACGCGCGGATCGTCCACCGTGACCGGCCGCTTCACGCCGGCGAGCTCGGCGAGCGCGTCGTAGAGCGTGTAGGTTGGCTCCGGGTTGATCCGCGGGGTCGCCGCGGCGAAGTGCTCGATCGGAACCGTGCAGAGCACGACGCTGCCGCTCCCGATCTTGCGCCGCAGCAGCGCCGGCCGGCCGCGCTGGTCGACCGCGACGACCTCCGCGCCCCTCGGGCGCACGGGGAGGTAAGCGCGGCTGTGCTCGGTGCCGGAGACCGGGAATGTGAGCGTCGTGCCCGCCGCGATCGTGCCGAACTGGCATTCGAAGGTGAGCTTCGCGCGATCGTCCTCGATCGGATCGATCATCCCGTAGCGCAGCTGGTGCTCGACGCCGAACAGCGCGTTGAGGTGCGCGTACCACGGCCCGCGCTGCGACCCGTGCGTGCCGTGGCAGTACGACGCGTAGACGACCGCGCCGGCGGAGGCCAGCCGCTCCAGGAGGTGCCATGTGGGCGCGGTCAGCTGCTTGGCCGACGGCAGCAGGTAAAGCCGGCAGTCCTCGGCGATCCCGTCCCGCTCCCGCGTCAGCCCGACCGGCAGGTCCGCCTCCTTCGCCGCGATGTAGGCCTGCCGCAGCATCGTGAACAGGTAGCTGCGGTCCTCCGCCTCCGTGAACGGGAACGCGCCTTCCAGGTACGACGGGACGATCAGCGCCGCGTCGGCCGGCTCGCGCTCACAGCCGAGGACGTCGATGTCGGAGAGCACCTTGGCGAAGCGGGCCATCTCCTCGAGCTGCGGCTTGGGGCGGCCCTCGACGGTCGTCAGCCCGAAGTGGAGCTCGAACGGGTGGTGCCTGTAGGGATCCTGGTGAATGAGATCGAAATCGGTGTTGTTCCAGCCGATCCACCCGGTGGCGCCGGCGAGCAGCGTGTTGTGGAGGACCTGCCGGTAGTAGTGCGCGGCGTTCTCGTCGGACGCGAAGGCCGACGACACGCCGAACTCCTCCAGCACGACGGGCTTGCCGAGGAAGCCCGTGAGCTCGCAGACGAACGCCGCGCCGTAGTGCTGGCGCGCCAGGTCGTTCTCCATCCGGTACACGTGCGGGCCGAGGAAGTCGACGAGCGCGCCGAGATCGCGGACGGAGAACCCATTGTCGTTCCCCGTGACCTCGATGCCCCACGCGCCGTCGCCGATCGAGATTGGCTGGCTCGCCCCGCCGGCCCGCAGCGCCTGCACGACCAGGCTCGCCCAGCTCGTGACGTTCTCGCGGATCGAGCGCTCGCGCTCGCCGTAGATCGGCATCTCGTTGGAGACGAGCCAGCCCGTCACCGCCTGGTGCCCCGCGAAGCGCCGCGCCATCTGCTCGGCGAACCAGGCCTGCCGGGCCACCATCCACACATCGCCGTAGAGATCCCGCCCGCGCCGCCATGCCGGGTCCCAGTTCTCGCCGGACATGTGGCCGACGAGGAGGGTCGGGATCGTCGTGAGGCCCGCCTCGACATGCGCCTCGAGGAAATCGGCATAACGCGCGACGCAGTCCTCGTCGATCCGGTCCGGCTCCGGCATGAAATGCGGCCAGTAGAAGAACGACCGCGTCATGGTCAGGCCGTGATCGGCGAGCACCCGGAGCTCCTCCCGGACCACGGACGGATCATAGCTCTGCCACATGAGCGGGCCGCCGCGCCTCGACCAGAAATTGGCCCCCAGCCAGGCGACCGCCTGTTGACGAACTGCGACTTTGGCGAAATTGCGGTGCATAGTCCTCTCGTCCTGGTCATGCAGAGCGGCGCTCTCGAACACCGTCCGTCCTCCTGCTCGCGGCGCGGGCCGCGCGCTCCAGGCGCGAGCGGCGGGCAGGTGACTTAATCGGTTCAGTTTACGCTACTTAATCGGTTCAGTCTATGCGCCCGTGCGGGGGGGCAGGGCCCTCGCTCGGGCCGGGCCGGCTCATGCGCGGGGGGGCGGGGCGGTGCTGCCCCGCGTCGCGAGCGTCGGCGCGCTGCACTCGTCGTCGGCGACCGGCTCTCCGGCGACGAGGCGGAGGAGCAGCGCGGCGGCGCGGGAGCCGTGCTCGGCGATGTTGCGGCGCACCGCGGTCAGGGCGGGGTGGACGAGCTGGCACAGCGCCGAGTCGTCCCAGGCCACGATCGAGAGGCGCTCCGGCACGGGGACGCGCATCTCGTGGGCGACCGCGAGCGCGGCCACGGCCATCACGTCGTTGTCGAAGACGATGGCCGTCGGCGGCGAGGCTTCGGCGAGGAGCCGCCGTGTGGCCTGGCCGCCTGCCTCGCCCGTGTAGTCGGCGTGGACGGTCTGCACCCGATCCAGGCGCCGCTGGCGCGCGGCCGCGGTGAACGCCTTGGTGCGGACCGCGGTGTGCACGAACTCGGCCGGGCCGGCGACCCGCGCGATCGACCGGTGGCCCAGCGCGGCCAGGTAGTCGACGACGGCCCGCATGGCGCTCGCGTCGTCGCTCCACACCGCGGGCAGCTGCCCCTTGCCCGCCGGCCCGCCGATCACCACCGCCGGGAGCTTCAGCTCCTCGATCAGCTTCACGCGCGGATCGTCGTCGCAGAGGTCGACGAGGATCACCCCGTCGACCCGCCGCTCGGCCCACCAGCGGCGGTAGGTCTCCACCTCGGCCACGCGATCCTCCGTGACCTTGAGCAGCAGCGCCTCGGCCTTCTCGGACAGCTCCGCCTCGATGCCGGAGATGAGCTGCATGAAGAACGGCTCGATGCCGAGCATGTGCGCGGGCCGATCGATGACCAGGCCGACGGCGCCGGCGCGGCCGTCGGAGAGCGCCCGCGCCGCGTTGCTCGGCTGCCAGCCCAGCTCCGCCGCGATGGCCAGGATCCGCTCGCGCGTCGGCTCCGACACGCCGGGCCTGCCGTTCAGCGCATACGACACCGCTCCTTTGGATACCCCCGCCCGCCACGCGATGTCCGTGATCGTCGGACGCTTCACGCATCACCTCCGCTCCGGGCGACGGAGCGCGCCTGCCGTGTGAACCCGCTCCGCCGCATGGCCCCGGTGGATAGCACGGCGGCCCGCTGGCGAGCCGAACGCCGCGCACGGCCGAGCGCCGCGAGCGAGCGACGCGCCCAGCGCAGCCCCTCCCACACCGTCGCCTGGCCAGGCGAGGCGGGTCAGGCGCCGCGCCGGACGGCCGCGGGGGCCCGGTCAGCGCGCCGCTGTCGAGCGCGGCGCTGCGTCCCGTGGGACTCCGCTGCTGGGCGGACGGGCCGTGTCGTGCGGCTCATGCCACCTCGAGGAGCTCGCGTTCGGTGATGCCGAGCAGGAAGAGGATGGCGTCGAGGCCGCTTGCGGAGAGGGACGTGTCGGCGGCCTCTCGCAGCTTGGGCTTTGCGCGGAACGCGACGCCGAGGCCGGCTCTTTGCAGCATCAGGAGGTCGTTGGCGCCGTCGCCCACGGCGATGGTCTGATCGAGCAACACGCCTTCTGCCTGGGCGATGGTCTCGAGCAGCTCGGCCTTGCGTTGTGCGTTGACGATCGGCCCTGTGACCCGGCCGGTCAGCTGTCCGTTCACGACCTCGAGCGCGTTCGAGTAGGCGTAGTCGATCCCGAGCCGCGCTTTCAGCGCCTCCGCTGCGATGGAGAAGCCGCCGGAGATCACGGCGGTCCGGTAGCCGAGCCGCTTCAGCACCCGGATGAGCGTCTCTGCGCCCTCGGTGATGGGGAGCTCTGCGGCGAGCTTCCGCAGCACGCCGACGTCGAGGCCGCGGAGCAGCGAGAGCCGCTGGCGGAGCGACTCGTCATAATCCATCTCCCCCTGCATCGCGCGCTCGGTGATCTTCGCCACCTGCTCCGCGACGCCCTTCGCGCGCGCCAGCTCGTCGATCACCTCGATCCGGATGAGCGTCGAGTCCATGTCCATCACGACGAGCCGCTTGCTCCGGCGGAAGAGCCCCTCGCGTTGCAGCGCGAGATCGAAGCTGTTCTGCGTCGCGAGGGCGAGGAGGGCCTGCTTGAGGGCGTCGGCCGCTTCTTCGCGCTGGAGCAGCACCTGGATCTCCACCGACGAGAGGCGTTCGACCGACAGCCGCGCGATCTTCTCGATGTTCGCGCCGTGGGCTGCGAGCGTGGAGGCCACGTCGTGCAGCGGCTTCGCGCCGAGCTCGCGCCCGATGGCTGTCACCACGTACCGGCTCCCCGGCGTGCGCCGCGGCGCGCCCCCGTCGAGCGGCTTGAAGTCGAGCGTCACGCCGAGCTCTTTCGCGGCGAACAGCAGCTCCTTGAGTCCGCTGCGTGTCTCGGGGAAGAGCGCGAGGAGCGCGAGGTTCAGGTTTCCGTGCACCACCACCTGCTCGATGTCGAGCAGCGTGGCGCCGATATCGCTGAGGATGCCCGTGAGGCGAGCGGTGATGCCGGGGTGGTCCTTGCCGGTGACGGTGACGAGTATCGGATCGGACGAGACTGCCATGCCGGGGCCCCCTTAACAGCGTCGCGCGGCAGGGTCGACGCCGATAGCTCGCCGCACGAAGCAAAACGATGCTTCACCGAAAGAGCGTTTGCCAAACCACCGCCCCCCGCGCGCGCAGCCTCCTCCCCCGCGGGCTCCGTAGCTATCGGTAGCGCCCGCCCCCTCGCCCCGCCGCCGCCCGTCCGCCCCCTTTGCCGCCCGCCGCCGGCCTCCCGCCCCCCTTGCCGCCCGGCCCGCGCCGGCTCGCCGGCCGCCCAGCCCGCGCCGGCTTCTCCTCGGCCGCCTCGCGCGCCGCGCCGGCGTCCCCGTCCCCCTGCTGTGCCTTGAGCTGCCGGAGCTGATCGCGCAGCCGCGCCGCCTTCTCGAACTCGAGGTTCTCCGCCGCCGCGAACATCTCCTGCCGGAGCGCGTCGATCTGGTCGACCAGGTCCACCGCGGCGCGCGCCGCATCGGCCGCGGGCTTCGCCGGGCCCTTCGGGACGGCGTAGTAGTCGCGCGTGCCCGAGGTGGGCGACAGGTCGAGGATCGCCTTCTTCACCGTGGCCGGCGTGATGCCGTGCTCCTTGTTGTACGCCTCCTGGATCGCGCGCCGCCGGTTCGTCTCGTCCATCGCGCGCTTCATCGCCTCGGTGATGCGATCGGCGTACATCACGACCTCGCCGTGCACGTTGCGTGCGGCGCGGCCGATCGTCTGGATGAGCGAGCGCGGGCTCCGGAGGAAGCCCTCCTTGTCGGCGTCGAGGATGGCGACCAGCGACACCTCGGGCAGATCGAGCCCCTCGCGCAGCAGGTTGATGCCGACCAGCACGTCGAACTCGCCGCGCCGGAGATCGCGGAGGATCTCCACGCGCTGGAGCGTGTCGACGTCCGAGTGGAGGTAGCGGACCCGGATGCCGAGCTCCGTGTAGTACTCGGTCAGATCCTCGGCCATCCGCTTGGTCAGCGTCGTGACGAGCACGCGATCGCCGCGGCCGACCCGCTCCCGGATGCGCGCGAGCAGGTCGTCGACCTGACCGGACACCGGGCGGATGTGGATCTGCGGATCGATGAGCCCGGTCGGCCGGATGATCTGCTCCACGACCGACCCGGCCGACTTCTGCAGCTCGTAGTCGCCGGGCGTCGCGCTCACGAAGAGGACCTGCGCGTAGTGTTGCTCGAACTCCTCGAACTGGAGCGGCCGGTTGTCGAGCGCGCTGGGGAGCCGGAACCCGTACTCGACGAGCGTCTCTTTCCGCGCCCGGTCGCCCCGGAACATCGCCCCGACCTGCGGGACGGTCTGGTGCGACTCGTCGATGATGAGGAGGAAGTCCTTCGGGAAATAGTCGATCAGCGTCGGCGGGGGCTCGCCGGCCTTCCGGCCCGAGAGGTGGCGCGAGTAGTTCTCGATGCCGTTGCAGAACCCCATCTGCTCCAGCATCTCGAGATCGTACATCGTGCGCTGCTCGATACGCTGCTTCTCGAGGAAGCGCACGGCCCTGTCGTAGAAGTCGATCCGCTCGCGCAGCTCCTCGCGGATCGCCTGGATCGCGAGCCTGAGCTGCTGTTGCTCGGTGACGTAGTGGGAGCCGGGGAAGACCGCGTAGCGATCGAGCTGGCCCACCACCTTGCCGCGGACCGGGTCGACCTCCTTGATGGCCTCGATCTCGTCGCCGAAGAACTCGACCCGGATCGCGAGCGCCTCCTCGTAGGCCGGGAAGATCTCGACGACATCGCCGCGGACGCGGAACGTCCCGCGGTGGAAATCGACGTCGTTCCGCGTGTACTGGATGTCGACGAGCCGCCGCAGGAGCTCGTCGCGGCGGATCTCGGTGCCGCGCTCGAGCTTGATCAGGAGCCCGTGGTAGCTCTCGGCCGAGCCGATGCCGTAGATGCAGCTCACGGAGGCGACGATGATCACGTCCGGCCGCGAGAGCAGCGCGTGCGTCGCCGCGTGGCGCATGCGGTCGATCGCGTCGTTGATGATCGCGTCCTTCTCGATGAACGTGTCGCTCGTCGGGACGTAGGCTTCGGGCTGGTAGTAGTCGTAGTAGCTGACGAAGTAGTGGACGGCGTTGTTGGGGAAGAGCTCCCGCATCTCGCCGTAGAGCTGGGCCGCCAGCGTCTTGTTCGGCGCCATGATGAGGGTCGGCTTTTGCAGCTTTTCGATCACCTTGGCGGCGGTGAACGTCTTGCCGCTGCCCGTGACGCCGAGGAGGACCTGGAAGGCCTCGCCCTGCTCGAACGCGGAGCAGATCTCCTGGAGCGCGCGAGGCTGGTCACCGCACGGCTTGAATTCGGAGACGAGCTCGAAGTGTGTGGGCATGGAGCGGAGGACCCTAGTGCGGCGAGGCGCTCCTCGCAACCTCCGCGGCCGTCAGGGCCGGAGGGCGGGGTGGCCTCACCGGGAAGGCGCGGTCTCGTCCGGCTTCGTCGGTCTTCGTCGGTCTTCGTCGGTCTTCCAACTATCGGCAACCATTGGCCGAGCGGAAATTGTCGACCCACTGTCGTTCACCTGGAACGAGGGCGCCCCACGTCCCGCGCGCGCTGTGCTCGCTGTCCACACGGCCGGGCCGAGCCGAGAGCGCTTGACGTCGGCGCGGGGCCATAGGATTCTAGGTGCTGTCGCGTCGTGGTGACGTGAGCCGAACGCGGAGGTCAGGTCATGAGTGCCAACACATCGCACACCCATTGCGCCGCCGCCGTTGTTTCCGCCGCGGCCGGCTGAGCTCGTCTCCACGTCTCCGCGACGTCGCCCGCGTGCCCTGAGGGGCGCGTGTGTGCCCTGAGCGCGTGCCCCTCCCAGGGATCTGCCCTGGCCGGGCGTGCCTTCTGGCATGACGTCCTGATCGATCGACGAGCTCCGCTCCGCGGTGGCCCCGCGTGTGGAATGGCCGGCGCGTGCGCGCTTGTGCGCCGCCGCGCCCTGTCCGTCGATCGCCGCGCGCCGAAGCTCGGGCGCGGCCGAACGCCATGGAGCGCTCGTCCGTCATGCAAACTCACCTCGATTCTCTCGTTGATCCGTCTTTGCAGCACGAAATGCGGCCCGATCTGGTCGGGCTCGGATGGACTCCCTTCTTCGCGAGCCAGCTCGCCTGTCTCAAGGATGCCGTGCAGCCTGCGCGCGTCGTCCTCGCGTCCGCGTCCAGGCATCACGTTCAGACCGCGGATGGCCCGCGCCTCGCGGTGGTCAGCGGTCGCCTCGCGCACGAGGCCGCGGATCGCGCGGCGCTCCCCACCGTCGGTGACTGGGTGGGGCTCAGGCCTGGCGACGGCGCTGGGCCTTCGTACATCGTGCACACGTTCGCGCGGAGCACGTGCCTGCGCCGCAAGGCCGCTGGGCCCACGGTGGAGGCCCAGGTGCTCGCGGCCAACATCGACAAGGTGTTCATCGTCACGTCGCTGAACGCCGACTTCAACCTGCGCCGCCTCGAGCGCTACATCGACGCCGTCCTCGACAGCGGCGCTCGCCCGGTCCTCGTGCTCAACAAGGCCGATGTCTGCCCGGATCCGGCGCGGTACATCGACGCGGCGCGGGACGTCGCCCCTGCCGCCCCGATCGCGCTCGTCAGCGCGCTCTCCGGCGCCGGCCTCGACGCGCTCCGCGCCGAGATCGGGGCAGGGGAGACCATTGCCCTCGTCGGCTCGTCCGGCGTGGGGAAGTCCGCGCTCAGCAATCGCCTGCTTGGCGCGGAGGTCCAGCTGGAGGGTGCGATCCGGGCGTCGGACGAGCGTGGCCGCCACACGACGGCTCACCGGGAGCTGTTCCTGATCCCTGGCGGTGGTCTCCTCATCGACACGCCGGGCATACGGGAGCTCGGCCTCTGGTCCGCGGGCGGCAGCGCCCCGGCCGGCTTCGACGACGTCGAGGCCCACGCCGCGGCGTGCCGTTTCCGGGACTGCGCGCACGACGGCGAGCCCGGTTGCGCGGTGCTCCGTGCCATCAAGGACGGCGACCTCGATCCCGAGCGCCTCGGCGCCTACCTCAAGCTGGGTGCCGAGCGACGCCACCTCGCCGGGCAGCAGGACGTGCGCGCGAGGATCGAGGAGAAGCGGCGCTGGAAGCAGATCTCGAAGCAGATGCGCTCCAATCCGAAGCGATAAGCAGAGCCGCCCTCCCGTCTCCCGCGGCCAGACCCCAGCGTCCCCGCCACGCCGCGTAGACACCCCCAGCAAATCCCCGCATCCTCCCCCCGCCCCCGCCCGCGCACACCTTCGAAACCGCTCTTTCCCATCCCTTGGAAAGAGCCCTCGGGAGGGGGTGTCGCGCGCGGGGCCGGCGGGGGAAGGGCCCCACGAACCCGAGCGCCGGCCTGCATCGAAGCCACTCGCTCCTGGTTCTCCTACCTCCGTTCAACCGGCCATAGCCACCACAAGGCGCGAGTTCGTGGGAAGGGCCCCCCGCCGGCCCCGCGCGCGACACCCCCTCCCGAGGGCTCCCTCGCTTCCTGGGAAGCCCTCCCCCTCCGTCCCGTGTCCCGTGTCCCGTGTCCCGTGCCCCGTGCCCCGTGCCCCGTCAGATCCCGTATTGCCGGAGCTTCTTGTGCAGCCCCTCGCGCGTGATCCCGAGCGACTTGGCCGCGTTGGTCTTGTTGTTGTTGTGCCCGCGCAGCGCTTCCAGGAGGAAGAACTTCTCGACCGCGTCCATCATCTCCTTGAGCGACCCCTTCGGCGTCCCCGCCCGCGCGACGAGCCCCTCGACCTGCCGGATCCTCGGCGAGAGCAGCTCCGGCGTCCCGAACGCCCCCGGCTCCAGCTGGATGACGATCCGCTGCACCTCGTTCTGGAGCTCCCGCACGTTGCCCGGCCAGTCGTACGCGACCATGAGCTCCATCGCCTGCTGGCTGAACCCGCCGCACGGCTTGCCGATCTCGTCCGCGTAGCGCTCCAGGAAGTGCGCCGCGAGCAGCGAGATGTCGTCGCGCCGCTCTCGCAGCGGCGGCAGCCGGATCGGGAAGACCTTGAGGCGGTAGTAGAGGTCCTCGCGGAACCGCCCCTTGGCCACCTCGTCCTCGAGGTTCCGGTTCGTCGCGGCGACGATGCGCACGTTGACGTGCTTCGGGCTCGTCGCGCCCACGGGGCGGATCTCGCCCTCCTGGAGCGCCCGGAGCAGCTTCGATTGCAGCGACAGCGGCGTCTCGGTGATCTCGTCGAGGAAGAGCGTGCCCCCGTCGGCGATCTCGAACAGCCCCTTCTTCTCCTCGGTGGCGCCCGTGAACGACCCCTTCTTGTGCCCGAAGAGCTCGCTCTCCAGCAGGCTCTCGGCCAGCGCCGCGCAGTTCTGCGCAACGAACAGCTTGTCGCGGCGGCGGGAGCGGTAGTGGACGGCGGCGGCGATGAGCTCCTTGCCCGTGCCCGTCTCGCCCTCGATCAGCACCGTGACGCGCGTGTCGACCACCTTGTCGAGCTGCCCGATCACCTTGCGCATCGCGTCGCTGTTGCCGATGATGTCGACCGCGCCCCCGCCGCCGCCCCGGCGGCGCTCCTCGCGCCCCTTGAGGAAGCTGTTCTCCTTCTGGAGCCGCTCCTCCGCGAGCACGAGCCGCTTGATGAGCCGGGCGTTCGCCACCGCGAGCGAGGCGTTGGCGGCCAGCACGAGGAGCGTCTCCAGGTCGCCGGCGTTCAGCATCCCGGGCACGCTCCGGTTGTCGGCCTGGAGCACGCCGATGATCTCCTCGCCCTTCCAGAGCGGGACGGCGAGCGTGCTGCGGATCGAGGCGCCCATCAGCGACTCGGACTGCCCGACCTCGATCGGCGCGTCGGCGGCGAGCACGGCCGCCCGCTCCTTGATCACCTTCCGGTACACGCTGCGCGTGATCGGGACCGGCCCTGCAGGCGGCCCCCCTTTGCCCGACGCGGACCGGACCCGCGTCAGCACCGGCACGAACGCCGCCGGCGCCGCGCCCGGCTCCTGGTCGTCGTCGCGCAGCACCACCGTGACGTGCGTCGAGCTCGGCACCAGCGCGAGCACCGCGTCGGCGATCTCGGCGAGCACCTCGTCGAGATCGGTCGCCGCGCCGATGCGCTTCTGCGCCGCGTACATCGCCGACAGCGCGCTCGGGTCGCGCTCGATCTTCGCCTCGGCAGGCTCGATCTCGTCGAGGCGGCGGATCGAGACGACCCGCGCGTCGTCGGCCTCCTCCGGGATCTTCACCACCATCCGGGTGACAGCGTCCCCGGAGCCGAGCTCGATGACGTCCCCCGTCTGGAGGGCGAGCGCGCTGCGCCCCGCGCCGAGCTCCAGCCGCTCGCCCCGCCGCGTCACGCTCGTGCCGTTCGTCGAGCGCAGATCCTCGAGGATCACCCCGTCGGCGCCGCTCACGATGCGCGCGTGCGCCCCGGAGACGTGGCGATCGTCGAGGACGACGCGGTTGTCCGACGAGCGCCCGAGCGTGATCAGCTCGCCCTGGAGCTCGAAGGTGCGCCCGGCAGCGAGACCCTGGGTTACCTCGAGCACGATCATGGTTCGTTCTTCAGCCGGAAAGACCCCGTGACAAGGGCCGGAGTAAACCGTCAAGACGGCGGAGACGCCAGGAAAAATCAGGAGCCAGGCGCGTCGGTGAAGCTTTGCGCGGGCTTCGCGCGGGCTTCACGCAAGCATCGCGCCCGGGTGGCGTCGATCAAGGAAAATCTGGATCGAAGTGATATGCCCGACTGCGCGTTTCATGCGCCCCGTGCGCCCCGTGCGGCCCGACCTCGGGACGGGGCGCACGGCGCTGCGGCGGTCACTGAGCGCGGGCGGTGAGGCGGTAGATGACCGTCTTGAAGGGCGCGTTGCCGGCGATCTTCTCGGGATCCTTCGAGGCCTCGCCGTCGTCGACGATCTTCTGCAGCTTGGTCGCGACCTCGGCGTCGCCCTTCGGCGAGAGGGCGTCGATGACCGAGACCGAGACGAAGCGGACGGCCGCGTTCGAGACCTTCGGCATCGCGTCGATGATCTGCTGCCGGACCTCGGGGGTGCCGAGCACGCCCGCCATGTAGGCGGACTTGATCCCCTGGAACTGCGTCTCCTTCGCCTGCGACGCCGGATCGCCGAGCTTGCCGACGTAACACTCGAGCTTGGTGCCGCAGGCCCCGAGCAGCTCCTTTGCGATCTTGATCTCCTTCTCCATCGACTTGCCGACCGTGCCGCCGCCGCTCGTGCGGGTGCCCGCGAGCCGGTCGACGTCGGCGATCTGGTCGGGCTTCATCAGCTTGAGCGCCGTCTGCAGCGAGACGTCGCGGATCTGCGCGACGTCGTCCTCCTCGCCGCGCGCCTCGAGGCCGGTCTTCACGAGCCACGGCACGAGGCTCGCGTCGAAGAAGTTGCTCGCCGCCTCGGCGAGCATCACCCGCGCGTTGATGCCGGCCGGCGGCATCTCGAGCCCCGCGGGCGTCTTCTCGTAGGCCGCCTGGAAGGCCGCGAGGGTCTCCGGCGTCCTCGGCACCTTGGTCAGCTCGCGCGCGATGATGGCGCGCGGCACGTCCTCGGCCTTCCCGAGCGCGGCGAGCAGCGGCTGCGACGACTCCTGCCGGCCGATCGTCGCCAGGACGAGCGCGGCCGCCGCGACGTGGGCGGTCTCCGCGGCCTTCTTCTGCTCCGCGCTCGCCTTGTCGCCGGCGCCCTTCAGGTTCTCGACCTTCGAGTACTCGACGAGCTCCTTCTGGTCGCCCTGGAGCAGCGCGATCGTCGGCTGGATCGCGGGCTTGCCGATCTTCGTGAGCGCCAGGATGGCCGTCGTGGCCGCGTCCGCCTTGAACGGCGACAGCACCACCTTGAGCAGCGGCACGACCGCCTTCTCGCTGCGCTGCCACCCGAGCAGCTCCGCGGCGGTGATCTGCCAGAACAGCTCGTTCCGCATCGTGCCGACGTCCTTCGGGTCGTTGATCGGGCGCCCGATCATCGTGATGAGCCCGTCTTCCCAGGACTTGCTGTTGATGTCGACCATCGCGTCGTGCACGTCGCGCGAGATCGTCGAGCCCTTCGGCTTGCCGTGCTGGAGCTTCGAGAAGACGGCCATGAGCGGCTCGGCGGCCTTCTCCGACTTCGTCGCGCCGAGGCCGCGCACGGCCCAGCGGACGTCCTCCTCGGTGGACTCGGGCTTGTAGTCCTTGAGCGCCTTGATGAGGCAGGCCTCGCCGCGCGGGTCCCTCGTGTCGGAGATGAACTTGATGAGCTTCGAGTTCGTGCGCTCGTCGAGATCGCCGGCGACGCACTTCTGCGTCATCGGCTCGATGATCTTGTCGAGGAGCGGCTTCACGGTCGGGCCGTTCCGGTCCTTGTTGTCACGCGTCATCGCGTCTTCGAAGAACTGGACGAGCCGGTTGACGGAGGCGGTGAGCGTGGCCGGGTCGTCGAGCCGCTTGACGTGCGTCTCGGGGTCGTTCTCGTCGCCGCATCCGACGATGACCCCTGCGGAGAGCGCCATCGACGACGCGGTGGCGGCCCCCAGGAGGAGCGAGCGAAGGAGCGGCAGGATGCTGCGTGCTGAGCGGGACATGGTGTTTCCTCCGGGACCTCGGTGATGCTGCCGGCCTGACCTCGCCGTCGCACGGCGCGCTTCAGGAGAGGCGGTCAGCGGCTAGCCTTCGTTAGCCTGAGGGGACGAAAGTGGACAAAAACAGCGCGCGGCAGGGGGCGCGGCCCCCCTTCGGCCACGACGTGGCGCCGCTCCGCCATGGAAACGGCGAAGCCGACGCTATTCGCCGTCAGAGAACGTGTCAACGCGAGCGCGGCGCCGAGACGAGCCGGCGGATCCCCGTGGCGAAGAGCCGGTCGGGGATGACACGGCGCAGCGCGACGAGCGCCCGTGCGTCCCGGCCGACAAGGGTCCTGAAAGGCGGCGATGCGTCGTCGATGAGGCGGAGGATCGCCGCCGCGACCGGGGCGGGCGGCGGCGCCTTGGCGGCGTCCTTCAGGATCATCTGCTCGATCGCCCTGGTCATCGCGCCGTAAGGGCCGTCGAGCGAGACGTGGGCGCCGCGTCGCTGGTTTTCGTAGAAAATTTCGGTCTTGAAGGTGCCGGGCTCGACGAGGCAGACGTGGACGCCGAACGGGGCGACCTCCCAGCGCAGCGCCTCGCTGAAGCCCTCGACGGCGTGCTTCGTCGCCGCGTAGGCGCTCACGCCGGGGAGGCCGACGAGCCCGGAGATGCTCGAGACGTTGACGATGCGGCCGCGCCCCGCGCCGCGCATGGCCGGGAGCACCGCGCGCGTCACGGCCATCAGCCCGAAGACGTTGGTCTCGAACTGCGCCCGGACGTCGCCGTCCGCCTGCTCCTCGAAGGCGCCGCCGACCGCGATGCCGGCGTTGTTGACGAGGGCGTAAGCCGGGCCGTGCTTCTCAAGGATCTCCCGGACCCTGTCGGGCGCGCTCGCCGCGGCGACGTCGAGCTGCTCGATCTCGATCGTGACGCCCCGCGCGCCGGCGGCGGCGAGGAGCGCGCCGGCCTTCTCGGGGCGGCGCATCGTGGCGATGACCCGGTGGCCCGCGGCCGCGCACGCGACCGCGGTCGCGAGGCCGATGCCGCTCGAGGAGCCGGTGACGAGGACGAGGTGACCCATGGCGAAGGGGCGCGAGTATAGGCGAAGCGCGACGCGGCGGGGGAGCGCGGCATGTGCGGCATGTGCGGCGCGCACCGCGTTGAAGGGCCGCCGCCGCCGCGCCGCCGGGGCAGGCGCTCAGCCGATGATCATCGCCTCGCTGAGGAGCCGGCCCTCCCTGAAGCGCCGCAGGTTCCAGCGATCGAACAGGGGGAGGGAGGCGCCCTCGGCGATGTGCTGCGCGAGGAGCTTGCCCATGACGGGCGCGATCATGAAGCCGTGCCCCATGAAGCCGGAGGCCTGGTAGAAGTGCTCGACCTCGTCGACCCCGCCCACGATCGGGTTCTGATCCGGGGTGAGGTCGTAACAGCCGGCCCACTGCCGCAGCACCTTCACGCTGCCGAGGAGGGGGCACGCGGCGACGAGCGCCCGCGCGTACAGGGCGAGGAACTTGTGGCTCGACCCCATGTCGAGGCCGTCGGGGACGTCCTCGTTGGAGATGCCGCCCACGATCTCGCCGCGCATCGACTGCGAAAAATAGAGGCCGTTCGAGAGATCCGCGACGAGCGGGCCGAGCCAGGGCTTGAGCGGCTCGGTCGAGCAGATCTCGTGGCGGTGCGGGTGGTTGGGCAGCTCAACGCCGAGCATGCGCGCGATCTCGGGGCTCCACGCGCCGGCGGCGTTGACGACCTTGTTCGTCCGGATCTCGCCGCGATCGGTGACCACGGCGTCGATCCGCGCGCCCTGCGTGCGGAAGCCGAGGACGTTCGTGAAGGTGGCGATGTCGACGCCGAGCTTCTGCGCGCGCTCGGCGTAGCCCCAGACGAACGGCCAGGGGAACACGACGCCGTCGTCGGGGTTGTAGCTCGCCGCCACGACGCCGTCGGTCGAGAGCTGCGGCACGATCGCGCGCGCCTCGTTGGCGGTGAGCATCCGCGTCCCGAGGCCGCACGCGTTCTGCACGGCGACGCTCTTCTCGAGCGTCCTGCGGCCGGCCTCGCTGCGCACGAGGAAGAGGTAGCCGCCCTGCCGGAACCAGATGTTGATCTTCATCTCGCGGGCGAAATCCCGGCAGATGCGGATGCTCTCCTGCATGAGCCGGATGTTGCCCTCGCTCGAGAACTGCGCCCGGACCCCGCCGCCGTTGCGCCCGCTGGCGCCGCCGCAGAGGTAGCTCCGGTCGACGACGACGATGTCGGTGACGCCGTGGTGCCGCGCGAGGTTGTACGCGATCGCGAGGCCCATGATCCCCGCGCCGACGATGACGATCTCGGCCTGCCCCCGCATCGCGCCTCAGCCGAGCTCCGACCTCGCCGCGGCGACGACGGCGGCCTGGAGGGCGCCGTTCGAGGCGATGATGCCGCGGCCGAGCTTGAGCCCGGGGCCTTTGTAGTCGATGGGCGCGCCCGAGAGGTCGGTGAAGCTGCCGCCCGCCCCGAGGAGCACGGCCTCGGGCGCGCAGCTGTCCCAGAGCTTGGCGCCGCCGCCGCCGTGCACGTAGAGGTCGACCTCGCCGGTCGCGATCCGGGCGATCTTCACGCCGACCGAGCCGCAGGGGACGACCTTCGAGATGCCGAGCCGCGCGAGGAGCGGCTCGAGCTCCTTCGGCCGGTGCGAGCGCGAGACGACGAGCGTCGCGTCGGCCGGAGCGCTCACGGCCGAGACCCGGAGCGGCCTGCGGCTGCCGTCCCTCGCCTCGAGGAAGGCGGCGCCGCCCTCGCCGGCGCGGCCGGCCAGCGCCTCGCCCGTCGTGGGCATCACCACGACGCCCAGCGCCGCGCGGCCGCGGACCGCGAGCCCGATCATCACGGCGAACTCGCCGTTCCTGTCCGCGAACTCCCGCGTGCCGTCGAGCGGGTCGACGAAGAACACCCGCTCCTTCCCCAGGCGCGAGGCGAGCTCGTCGCCGGTCGGGACGCTCTCCTCGGCGAGGATCGCCTCGCCGGGGAACGCGGCCTCGAGCGCGCTGCAGATGAGCGCGTTCGCCTCGCGGTCGGCGCGGGTCACCGGGTCGCCGGGGCCCTTCATCTCGACGGCGAACGGCGTCGCGTACACGTCCATCACGATCGCCGCCGCGGCGCGCGCGATGCGGACGATCTCGTCGAGCTCCCTGTCGTTCTGGTCCATCGTGCTCACACCTCGATCCCGGCCTGCTTGAGGCGCGCGGAGAGCTCCGTGAGCGCCGTGTCCTGGAGGTAGGGCGGCATGCCGGCCTCGCGGACGAGCTGGTCGAGCTGGGCGACCGAGCGGGGGCCGAGCACGGCGGAAGAGACGACGCGGTTCGCGAGGACGAAGCGCAGGGCCGCCGAGCGGAGCGAGGTGACGGCGCCCGTGACGAGCGGCCTGAGCGCGTCGAGCTGGCGGATGCGGGTCTTGAGCTCGTCGCGGGTCCACCGCTGGTAGCGGTGATCGTCGAGGTAGAACTCGCGCTCGGGGCTCCACTGGCCGGCGAGCAGCCCGTGCGCGAGCACCGATCGGGCGAGGACGCCCGCGCCGGACTCGGAGACGTCGCCGGCGACGTCGTGGAGGTCGCCGGGGAAGAAGGCGTTGTAGGCGATCTCGATGACGTCGACCTCGTCGCGCAGCGCGGAGCGGGCGACGTCCGCGGAGCCGGCGCTCACGCCGTACGCGCGGATCTTCCCGGCCTGCTTGAGGTCCTTCAGGAAGGCGAGGGCCTCCCCCGATTGCATCGCGGCCACGGTGGGGTTGTGGAGCAGGACGACGTCGACCACCTCGCGGGCGAGGCGCTCCTGCGACCGCTCGAACGCGGTGCGGAGGTGGGCCGGGTCGAACCGCTTCGTCGGGGGATCGCCGTCGCGAACGGTGCCGATCTTGGTGACGACGAACGTCGTGCCGGCGCCCTGGAGCCGCCTGCCGAGGCAGCGCTCCATCTCGCCGCGGCAGTAGACGTCGGCGGTGTCGAAGAGGTCGATGCCGACCGCGAGCGCGCGATCGATGACGCGATCGATCTCGACGTCGGCGATGGGGCCGTAGCCGTCGCCGGAGAGTCCCCAGGTGCCTAGGGCGAGCTCCGAGACCTGAAGGGTCGTCTTGCCGAGGGGGCGCTTCCTCACGGGCGGCGATCTACACCAGCGCCGGGAGGGCGCCACGAAATAGGGGCGGAGCTCCGGGGCGGAGCTCCGGGCACGGCGCGCCGCGTCGCGGGCCCTTCCCGGAGCGGCGGAGCTGCCCCGGGGCGGGCGTCTCCCGTCGCGCCTCGGCGCGCGGTGGCAGGGCGCGTCCTCCGGGGCCTCACGCGGCCGGCGCGGGCCGTCGGTCCGCCACGTCCCTGCGCGCTCGGCCACGGAACGCTCCATGCCAGAGAGCCAGGGAAGGGGAGTGATGCGGAAGCGCGCGGGGCAGCGCCGCGGGGGGCAGGGTCTTCAGGTGACATGTCGAGTCGAGCCCTGCCGGTGGCCGACGAAGGGGGCTGGAGAGTATGGCGAAAGGGCCTAATGAGGCATCGGCGGCCGAACCCATCAGCGACCGGAGGTCGCGGCCGCCCGCGGCGAGCGCCTCTGCGCGGCGCGCGCTGGAGCTCGTCGCCGTCCGAGGCAAAGACGTGCTCGGCGTCCGCCATGTGCTCGCGGAGGGGCGCGCGCACATCGGCGACACGCCCGCGTCCATCGTGCGCGTGCCGTCGGGGGAGCTCGATAGAGCGGCCCCGGTCATCGCGGAGGTGATCGGCGCACGCTACGTGCTGCACGTCCCGCGGCGGACGCGGGCGCGCCTCCACGGCGCCGACGGGCTCGCGCGCCTGTTGACGGGCCCGGCCGACATCGAGCTCCAGGAGGGAGACCGCGCCGTGATCGTGATCGGGGCCGTCCAGATCCGCGCGCAGATCGTGCCCATCGAGATCATCTCACGCCTGGGTGCGTCCGGCCTGCGCTGGATCGGCCTCATCGGCGCCCTCTACCTCGTCGCGCTCGGCGTCTGCGCCGCCCTCGCGCCGCGCGACCGCGCCCGCCTCGACGAGGGGTCGATCCGCCGCGCCGTCGGCGAGGCCGCGTCGCAGCTGTGGGCAGAGCACGCCCCTGTGCCATGACGCGACGGCACCGCCGAGCGGGCGCCGAGCGGGCCGTCACCGGCGGGTGATGCCCGCGCGGCATGGAGTGGTATTGTCTGCCCTCCATGCGATTCAAGATCGTTCCGCCCCTCCCGGTTCGACTCCTGCTCTGCCCGCTCGCTGTCCTCGGCTGTGGCGGCGCGTCCGCCGAGCACGAAGACGCGAGCAGCGAGCCGCGGGGCGGGATCCTGAGCCTGCCGTCTGGCTGGAGCTCCATCGAGCCGGGCGGCGAGACGACGTGCTCGCGCGGTGATCCTTTCAAGTACTTCGTCCGTCCGGGCACCGTCAATCGCCTCATCGTCGAGTTCCGCGGCGGCGGCGCGTGCTGGGACGCAACCACGTGCTCGTTCGCGGGAGCGCTCTTCCAGGAGACGGTCGGCGAGGACGCCCTGACGACCGGGATCTACGATCATGAGAACCCGGACAACCCCTTCAAGGACTGGCACCATGTGTACATCCCCTATTGCACCGCGGACGTCCACTGGGGCGACAACGTGGCCACGTACGGGGAGGGGAGCCAGGCCGTCACCATCCAGCACAAGGGCGCCGTCAACGTCCGCGCGGCGCTCGGCTGGATCTACGAGAACGTCTCCGCGCCAGAGAAGATCTTCGTGACGGGCTGCAGCGCGGGCGCGTATGGCGCCATCCTCTGGTCCGCGCACCTGCGAGAGCACTACAAGAGCGCGTCGGTCATCGAGTTCGCCGACAGCGGGGCAGGGATCATCACGGAGACGTTCTTCAGGGACAGCCTTCCTTCCTGGAAGCCCGAGGGCGCTTATCCCACATGGATACCTGGCCTCGACCCGGCCGAGCTCGCGCGGCTGTCGGCGCTCTACGAGAAGATCGGCGCCCATTACCCCGACATGCGCCTGTCGCAGTACAACACCGTCTATGATGAGGACCAGGCCTTCTTCTTCAACGCGATGGGCGGCGGCGACGCCCAGGCGTGGTCCGACGCCATGAGGGCAGAGATCGCCGAGATCGAGGCGTCGACGCCGAACTTCAGGTCGTTCCTTGCCGCCGGCTCCGCGCACTGCATCCTCTGGCGGCCGGAATTTTACACCCTCGAGTCGCGCGGAGCGCGCCTCGTGCAATGGCTCGACGGGCTCGCAAACGGTGCGCCGCCGCCGAGCGTCGCGTGCGACGCTTGCGGCTCGCCTTGAGCGTCGCCCGGGGGCGGGCGGCGCGGCGGCCGGGGCACCGGGGCAGCGGGGGTGCCCGCTGGTCGGCGCCGGGCGGCGTGTGCGCGGGAGGGCGGGCTCAGGGGGCGTGATCGCCCGCTCGGGCGTGCGCCGTCGCGGCGCCAGTTGACGCGCAGCCAGAGCTCTAGATTATGTCCGCTGCGAACGCGGGCGCGTGGGCGCGTCCGCGGCGGCCCTGGAGGAAGAGCTCCGGGGGGAGACAGAGGGATCCATGCGCACGCTTTGTATCGATATCGGCGGAACGGGGATCAAGGCCACCATCCTCGACGAGCAGGGGACTCCGATGACGGATCCCGTGCGCGTGCTGACGCCCCAGCCGGCCTCGCCGGACCCCATCCTCGACCTCATCGAGGAGATCGCCCGGGCGCAGGGGGAGTTCGATCGCGTCTCGATCGGCTTCCCCGGGGTGGTGATGGAGAACGTGACCAAGACGGCGCCGCACCTCGACAACGAGAAGTGGAAGGGCTACCCGCTCGGCGAGGCCGTCGAGCGCCGCCTTGGCAAGCCTGTCCGCGTCGCCAACGACGCGGGCATCCAGGGGCTCGCCGTCATCGAGGGCAAGGGGCTCGAGATGGTGCTCACCTTCGGCACGGGGCTCGGCTGCGCGCTGTACATCGACGGCCGCTACGTGCCGAACCTCGAGCTCGGGCACCATCCGTACGGAAAGAGGGACCTGAAGTACGAGGACCGCGTGTTCGACGCCGAGTGCAAGCGCATCGGCCCGAAGCGCTGGAACAAGCGCGTGCGCAAGATGATCGAGCAGCTCGAGCCGATCTTCAATTACCGCAAGCTCTACCTCGGCGGCGGCAACGCGCGCCTGCTCGACGCCTCGCGGCTGCCCGAGAACGTCGTCGTGGTGGACAACGTCGCTGGCCTGCTCGGCGGAATCAAGCTCTGGTCCTAGAGCGGCGGTCACCCGCTTCGGAGACGGGCCCACCTCGACGTTTTCGGTGCTCAGCGCACAGGAGTGCGCTTGCGCGCCGAAAACGCCGATCTGGGCCCGTCTCCTGTGCGGGAGACCGCCGCTCTGTTGCGGCTCGGGAGACCGCCGCTCTGCTGCGGCTCGGGAGACCGCCGCTCTGCTGCGGCTCGGGAGACCGCCGCTCTGCTGCGGCTCGGGAGACCGCCGCTCTGCTGCGGCTCGGGAGACCGCCGCTCTGCTGCGGCTCGGGAGACCGCCGCTCTGCTGCGGCTCGGCATGGGGCAGAGGGGGGCGGAAGCCGCTGTAGCCAAGGGCGGCCGCGCGCCCGTGCGCTGGCGGAGAGGCCGGCCTGGGGCGGGCCTGCGGGGGCGTGGGTCGCGCCGGTTCCCAAGCGGGCGTGACCGTCGTACCCTGGCCCGATGAACTCGCCCGACGCACCGAAGCCCGACGCACCGCCCGCGGCCAATCCAGCGGCGGACGCCGATCTCGATCCGTTTCGCCTCCAGTCGCCGGAGACGCTCGCGAACCCGTACCCCGTGTACGCCCGGTTGCGCCAGGAAGCGCCCGTGTACTTCAGCGCGGCTTACAACGGCTGGCTCATCACCCGCTACGATCAGGTCGCGGCGGGCTTTCGTGACCCGCGCCTGTCGGCGAAGCGCTCCAGCGCCTTCGTGACGAAGCTGCCTGACGAGGTGCGGCAGCGGCTGGAGCCGTTGCGCCGCAACCTGGCGTCGTGGGCCTTGCTGCTCGATCCGCCGGAGCACACGCGCATCCGCTCGCTGATCAACAAGGCGTTCGTGCCGCGGCTCGTCGAGGGGTTGCGCTCCCGGGTGGAGACGCTGGTCAACGAGCTGCTCGACGCGGTCGCCCCGGCGGGCCGGATGGATGTCCTCCGCGATCTCGGCGATCTCTTGCCGCTGCTCGTGATCGGCGAGGTGCTCGGTGTACCTGCCGAGGACCGGCACCGGCTGAAGGGCTGGTCCAACGCGCTCAGCGGCTTCCTTGGCGCGGGCCGGCCGACGCTGGAGATCGCGGGGGGCGCGCTGAGCGCCGTGGCCGAGCTGGAGGACTATTTCCGCGGCGTGATCGCGGCCCGGCGGCAGAGCCCTGGCAACGACCTGCTCAGCCAGCTCATCCTCGCGGAGGAGCAGGGCATGATCCTCGGCGAGCAGGAGCTGCTCTCGACGTGTTGCATGCTCCTCTTCGGCGGCCACGAGACGACGAAGAACCTCATCGGCAATGGCCTGCTCGCGCTCCTTCTCCACCGTTCCGAGCGCGAAGCGCTGCGCGCCACCCCGTCGCTGATCGGCCCGGCGGTGGAGGAGCTGCTCCGATACGACTCTCCGGTGCAGTGGATGAGCCGCGTCGCGCTCGACGACATCGAGCTCGACGGCGTGCGCATCCCGAAGGGCGATCGTGCCTTCCTGGTGCTCGGCGCGGCGAACCGCGATCCCGCGCAGTTCCCCGACCCCGACAAGCTCGACTTCCGCCGCACGGACATCCGTCACATCTCGCTCGGCCTGGGCGTCCATTACTGTGCCGGCTCCGCGCTCGCCCGCGTCGAGGCCCAGGCGGTCATCTCCACGTTCCTGCGCCGTTTCCCCGACGCCGAGCTCTCTCCTGGGCCGCTGACCTGGCGCATGAGCCCCGGCATGCGCGGCCTCACCGCCCTCCCGATAGAGCTAGGCCCGCAGAGCTCCGCTTCCTGACCCCTCTCCACCCCGCCCGTTCCATCCTGGAGCCGCCGGGGAGAGGGGAGGGGGCGCGCGGGGGCGAGGGGGAAGGGCCCCGCGGATCCGAGCGCCGGCCCGCACCGCAGCTTGTCGCCCTCAGATCTCCCCGTCCCGTACAGCCGGCCATAGCCACCACAAGGCGCGAGTCCGCGGGAAGGGCCCCCCTCGCCCCCGCGCGCCCCCTCCCCTCTCCCCGGCGGCCGTTGCCCCCTGGCTCTGGTTCTAGCTGTTGAGCCGCATCCCCGGCGCCAGCTGCCCAGGCAGCGCCACCGCCGCCGCCTCCAGCCCCGCGACCGGATATGCGCAGTAGTCCGCCGCGTAATACGCGCTTGGCCGGTGGTTCCCGCTGCTCCCGACCCCCCCGAACGGCGCCGCGCTCGACGCCCCCGTCAGCGGTTTGTTCCAGTTGACGATCCCCGCCCGGGATTCCCGCCAGAACCGCTCGTAGAGCTCCCTGCGATCCGAGATCAACCCGGCCGCGAGCCCATAACGCGTGCGGTTGGCCAGCGAGAGCGCCTCATCGAAGCTCGTATAGCGCTGCACCTGCACGAGCGGCCCGAAATGCTCCTCGTCCGGGAGCTCCTTGATCGCCGACACATCGAGGATGCCGGGCGAGAGCAGCGCGGTCCCCTCCTCGAGCCGGCGCATCTCCAGCAGCACCTCGCCGCCGAGCGAGACCAGCCGCGCCTGCGCCGCGAGCAGCCGATCCGCCGCCGCGAGCGAGATCACCGCGCCCATGAACGGCTGCTCCGCGTCGTCGTACCTGCCCACCTTGAGCCGGGAAGCCGCCTCGACCAGGCGCCCCAGCAGCGCGTCGCCCTCCGGCGTCGCCGGCACGAGCAGCCGCCGCGCGCACGTACACCGCTGGCCCGCCGAGATGAAGGACGACTGAAGGATATGGTGGTTCGCCGCCTCGGTGTTCGCGACGTCCTGGACGATGAGCGGGTTGTTGCCGCCCATCTCCAGGGCGAGGATCTTCTCCGGTTGGCCCGCCAGCTGCCGGTGCAGCGCGTTGCCCGTGCCGGAGCTGCCTGTGAAGAAGAGGCCGTCGATGCCCGGGTGACCGGCGAGCGCGACGCCGGTGCGCCTCCCCCCCTGGACCAGGTTGAGCACCCCGGCCGGGATCCCCGCCGCCTCCCAGAGCCGCGCGGTCTCCTCCGCGACCCTCGGCGCGAGCTCCGAGGGCTTGAACACAACGCAATTGCCCGCGATCAGGGCCGGGACGATGTGGCCGTTCGGCAGGTGGCCCGGGAAGTTGTAGGGGCCGAGCACAGCGACCACGCCGTGCGGCCGGTGGCGCACAACGGCCGTCGCGTCGCCCGCCTCGGCCTGACGCTCGCCCGTCCGCTCGCGCCAGGCCATCAGCGACACGTCGATCTTGCCGATCATCGTCTGGACCTCGGTGAGCGCCTCCCAGCGCGGCTTGCCCGTCTCCAGCCCGATCACGTCCGCGAGCCGGGCCTTGTGCTCGCCCAGGAGGCCGGCGAACCGCTTCACCAGCGCCGCCCGCTCCTCCAGGCCGCGATCGCGCCACGCAGCGAACGCGCCGCGCGCCGCCGTCACGGCCGCGTCGACCTGCTCCTCGCTCGCGGCGCGCCCCTCGAAGACGACCGCCTGCGTCACGGGGTTCCGGCTCGCGAACGGCTCGCCCGCGCCGGTCACCCAGCTGCCGTCGATGAAATGGGTCGACATGGTCACCTCTCTGTCGCGGAGCTCCCCCCGCGGAACACCACACGGGCTCAACAGTCCGTCCACCCAGTATGGTTTGCGTCCACCTCGCTTCGCCAGTGTGCATCGTACCAGAGGCCGGCGCCCCCAGGGCTCGCGCGCCCCCGGGCGGAGCATCGCGCCGGCGACCGCCCAGGAAAGATGAGGCCGCTCGCCGAGCTCGCCAGGGCTTCGCCGCGTCAGGGGGGACCACAACATCATGTGTTCCGGCGCGACTGAGCCCCAACCAGAGGGGTCTGCGCGGTCAGTTGCTCTCTTGATGAGAATCCAGGAGCCGAGATCTCAATGCGCCTCGTGCTCGATCGTTCCGAGTCCGCTCGTGGCGGGCGCGCGACATTCACGGGAATGCACCGTGGCGAGCAGGTGTGCTGAGCGTGAGTGCGCGTTGGATCACGCTCCGGGCGCACTGCAGCAGGGCGCTCTCCACGCCCGGTGACACCAAGTCTTGACGGTCCTGTGGCTGGCGTGGAGACGTGCTCATGTCAGTTTTCCCGCCAATGCATCACACGGTGGCTATCTCAGACATCCATCTATGTGAGCTCGAGCCGACCGACGGTCTCTGGATGCGCTATCGGCAGGCGCCGTACTCCCCGGACGGGGAGATCGCGGCGATGCTCGACGCGCTCCGGGGAGAGGTCCGGAAGGGGGCGGGCGGCTCCGGGCGGCTCGGCGCGGAGCGCGACGAGCTGACGCTGGTCCTGAACGGCGACATCTTCGACCTGGATGCGCCCCGGGTGATCGGCAACGAGAGCGTGGTCCACGACCTGCCGCGCACCGCCGAGCACGCCGTGCCGGCGATGGAGGCCATCCTGCGCGATCACCCGGTGTTCGTCGCGGCCGTCGGCCGGATCGTCGCGGACGGGCATACCGCGGTCTTCGTGGCGGGCAACCACGACATCCAGCTCACGCTGCCCGAGGTGCGCGAGGCGGTGCAGCGGAGCGTCGTGGACGCGGCCATGCACGAGCTCGCCACCCGGGACGGCGGCCTTCCGGCGGGATCGACCGAGGAGCTCCGCGCGGCGCTCGCGGCGCGGGTGGCCTTCCGCGCCTGGTTCCACCGCACGCACGACGGCGTCATCGTCGAGCACGGCAATCAGTACGACTCGTACTGCTGTTATCGCTACCCGATGGCGCCTTTCGGCCGGAACCCGGGGGAGATCCAGCCGACGATGGGCTCGCTCGTGAGCCGCCTGCTCGTGTCGCGCATGGGGTACTTCAACCCGCACGTCGACTCGTCGTTCATGCTCTCCGGCTTCGGCTACCTCTCTCACTGGACGCGGTACTACCTGTTCTCTGGCCGCTCCCTCGTGCTCGCGTTCGGCGTGGGCGCGCTGCGCACGATGATCGAGCTCGTGCGCCGGCGCGACCCGAGCCGCCGGGCGCTCCGGCGCGCGGACCTCGCCGCGGCCGCCCGCGAGACGGGCGCGCCTTTCCCGGCGGTGGTCAAGCACGCGCGGCTGTTCGCGCGGCCGGCCGAGGACTGCCTCGGCCGCGTGGCGCGCGAGCTCTGGCTGGATCGCCTCGGGCTCGCGGCGGTCGGGATCCTCGCGGCGCTCGCGTGCCTGTGCTGGATGCCGGGGGGGCTCGCGGCGGCGGCGTTGCTCGCGCCGACGCTCCTCGTCGCGTACGAGTGCGCCGTGCCGAAGCCCACGCTCGACGCGGTCTGGCAGGGCGTGAACCGGGCGGCGCGGTCCGTGGCCAGGGCGCACGGCGCCAAGGCCGTGATCTTCGGGCACACCCACAACCCGGAGGGGAGCTGGGAAGGCGGGGTGTTCTTCGGGAACACCGGCTCCTGGTCCGCGGCGTTCGAGGACATCGCGTGCACGCAGCCCGTCTTCGAGGCGCGCCCGCTCGTCTGGCTGCGGTCCGAGGACGATGCGGGCCCCGAGGCGCCCCTGTCGGGCGGCCTCGTCATGTGGAAGGACGAGCGGTTCCAGCCCTGGCGAGCCGACGCGAGGCCGTCCGTGCCGAGAAAGGCCGAGATGGCCAAGCGCCCGCGCCCCGCGCTTCGGCCCCAGGCGACGGCCGCGCTGCGCGGTTAGTCCGCCGGCGCCCCGCCGGCGCCCATCGAGAGATACGACGCGGAGCACGCTCACAAAGGGGATTGCTGCTCTCCAGGGGCACCAGGCCTCCACCGACCGTGGCAACGGCGGCCCCGTCCGCGAGCGCCGTCGCGGCTCGATTGGTCAAACGACATCAACTCCTGCTGATGCTCTCCACGAGGCGCCGCCCTCGCTGCACAGCCTGCGGGGCGGATTCAGCACGTTTGTCGGTCCAGAGATCCAGATGGGCTCCTGTGGAGAACCGGAGATCGTTGTTATTTTTCCATCGTGTTGCTTGGCTCCGTTCTCCACCCCCGATGGCGGGGAGGCGCCGCGGTCACTAGGCTCGATTCTGGACGGTGCCGGCGATCGCGGCCCGTCTATTGGGGCCGCGGCTATGGGTCGACAGCGCGTCTGTCAGGGGGGAGCCATGGAACAGCATCGAACCAGGGGGGAGCCATGGGACGACATCGAGCGATCGTGATCGGGACGGGGTTTGGTGGAGCCGTCTCTGCCTGTCGTCTCGCGCAGGCCGGATTTGCGGTGACCGTGCTCGAGCGTGGTCGCCGGTACGACCAGGAAGTCCCCGAGTTTCCAAGAGGCCGACTCGACCAATTGCTCTGGAGCAAGACGGGAGGGCTGTACGACGTCCGGCCTGTCGATCAAATGCGCGTCGTGCAATCGGCGGGCTACGGTGGCGGCTCCCTGATCTATGCGAACGTGCACCTGCGCGCGCCGGCGGAGGTCTTCGCGCGCGGGTGGCCCAAGGGCTACAGCCGCGAGGCGCTCGACGCTTATTACGATCTGGTCGCCTATATGCTGGACATCCAGCCGATCACCAGCTCGCCGGGGGGGCTGCCCCCGAAGACGCGGCAGATGTCCGAGGCGCTGGCCAGGCTGCGCCGCAAGGAGCAGCTCTTCTATCCGCCGCTGGCGATCAACTTCTCCGAGGAGCCGGGGCTCCGCCCGAACAAGTTCGGGGTGTTGCAGGGCGGGTGCGTCGACTGCGGCGAGTGCACCATCGGCTGCGTCCATCGGGCGAAGAACACCCTGGACATGAACTATCTCGCGGTCGCGGAGCGCGCCGGCGCGACGATGCGCACGGAGTGCGAGGTCACGCTGATAGAGCCGCTCTCCGGCGCGGGGGGGCCACGGTACCGCGTCGCATACCGCGACCGCGGGCGCGGCGGACAGGAGCTGTTCGAGGAGGCCGAGCACGTCTTCGTCTGCGCGGGCTCGCTCGGCTCGACCGAGCTGCTCCTGCGTTGCAAGGAGGCGGGCGCGCTGCCGCGGCTCAGCGCGCAGCTCGGCGCGGGGTACTCGGGCAACGGGGATCTGCTCGCCCTCGGCTTCGATGTCGCCGAACCATTCGAGCCGGAGAGGGGGCCGCCCATCACCGCGGGCGTCGTCTACGCGGGCAGCCCCGGCCGTGACCAGGCGTGGTTCCTGGTGGAAGACGGTGGCTTCCCGAGGCAGCTCTGGCCGATCATCAAGCTCGCGAGGCCGCACATCGACTGGCGCTCCTGGCCGGCGCCGGCGCTGGACAGGCCCCTCTCGCCCGCGGCGGCGCCGCCGACCGGCGCCGCGCTCGACGAGACCATGCGGGCGGCCTCGGAGCGGGAGCCGCCCGCGGTCACGCCGGAGGAGATGCGGAACACCGCGGTATTCCTGGTCATGGGGAGAGACATCGCCAACGGGCGGCTGGAGCTCGTGCGGGGCAGAAAGCTGTCGATCCGGTGGGATGTCCCGTCGAATCTCCTGCTCTACAGCGTTGAAGAGCGGCTCGCCCAGGACATCGTGGCGCAGCTCGGGGGCGCTTATGCGGTCTCGCCTTTCTGGCGGTTCGCGCACCTGCCGATCACGGTCCACAGCCTCGGCGGGTGCCGGATGGGCGACAGCGAGGAGGAGGGCGTCACCAGCGGGCTTGGTGAGGTGTTCAACTATCCAAACCTCTTCGTTCTCGACGGCGCGATCCTGCCGGCGGCGACCGGCGTGAACCCCTCGCACACCATCGCCGCGGTGGCCGAGCAGAACATCGAGCGGATCATCCGTCGGATCACGGGGCAGCCGGGCTGGACGCCGCCGGAGCGGGCGCACGCCGCGCCCTACGCGGATCCGCTGACCGCCATCGCGCTACCCGCCGGAGGGACGGCGCCGCCGCGGCATCCGGGGCTTGGTCTGACGTTCCGAGAGCGCCTCTCCGGCTCCTGGGAGAGCACCCCGTCGGCGGCGGACGCCCGGCGCGCGGCGCCTCGCCCGGTGCGCCTTCACCTGCGCATCACGATCTCCTATCTGGCCAGGTTCATCGCCGATCCGGCGCATCCCGGGCTCGTGACGGGGACGCTGTTCGTGGGGGGGCTGACCACGGGAGAGACTCCGATCAGGGAAGGCGTCTGGAATCTGTTCGTCGCCACAGGGACCGGCCCAGCGCGGGAGATACGCTACGTGCTCCCCTTCGACGGCGGCGACGGCCGGCGGTTCACGCTGCGCGGCGCCCGGGTGTTCCGGCCGCTCGGCGCCTTCGCCTTGTGGCGGCTGTGGAGGAGGGGCGCCGCGCTCCCCTTCCGGATCCAGGAGGGGGATGACGAGCACGGGAGCGTCGTGGGCGAGGGGGTGACGCGGCTCCGGCCGATCGACGTGGCGCACCTCCTCCTGTCGTTCCGCGTCTCGGGGGCAGCGGCTCTGAGCGACAAGACGCGCGCGCTGTTTGGCTTTCTCACGTTCTTCTTCCTCTCCCTCCTCCGGATCGCGCGGGGACGATCCTCATCGAGCTGACCTATCGACGCGCGCATGTCCCCCGGCGCCTCAACCCAGCACCGCCCCGTAGAAGTCGCGCGGATCCATCTGCTCGGGGAAGACCGAACAGCCGCCGTCGTTGATCTCGATCACCGTGTACCCGCCGCGCTCGAGCCGGGCCACGTCCGCCGTGAAGAACGGGGAGCCGATGACCTGCCCGAGATAGGCGAACTGCCCCGGATGCTCGAGCGTCGAGTCGACGTCGTAATACGGCGCATGCGCCGCCAGCCGCCCCTCCCAGAACACGAGGCGGTGCTCGTCGGTCACGCGGCGCTGGCCGGGCGCCCAGCCGGGCAGCGTCGCGAGGTCGAGGTACTTTCTCACGACGAACCCCCGCTCGAAGCGGTCCCCGCGGAGCTCCAGGATCTTCTCGCACACCTCGGCGAAATCGTCGTACGTGGCGCCCTCGGGCACGAAACACGCACGATGCCAGAGCTCCTTGACCGATTTCACGTGGTCCTTCACCACCCACGGCGGCGGCCCGAGCTCGAGGGCCGCCTCCCACGCTTCCCGGATGTCTTCGCCCTCGGTCCACCGCGTGGGCGCCGTCTTGTCGCCGAGCAGCGGGACGTAACTGGGCATGTACATCGCCTCGGCGAAGCTCTCCGGATCGACGACGAGCTCCTCGCCGCGGTCCTGCATGGCCTCGTACAGGCCCGTGTATTCTTCTTCGCTCAACATCCATCCCCGGTAGAGCCACGTCCGGCGCCGGGGCCTCGGCAGCCGGCGCAACGCGCGCTCCGGCTCGCCGTTCACGACGGGATCGAGCGGGATCGCGTAGGACTCGATGCCGAGCTCCTCGGCGGCCAGCACGTCGATCTCGAAGCGATCCTCGGCGAACTGAGGGACATGGGGTCTTCCGAAGAGGATGGTGACGTCGCTCATGGAGTCCTCCTGGGTGCCGCCGCGCCAGGGTCCGGGTCGGCGCGGCGGACAAGGTGGATCCACGTTCGCGAAGAACCAGTCTTGCGAAGAGCGATCGCTTGCGAGAGGATAGGCTCAACGGGGGCGAAAATCGGGTCTTTCAACACCTGTCGGGTTGAGCCCGGCGCGCCCGGACGATAGAGTCGGCGCGGACCTCGGCCGTGGGGAGCAGCGCCCCGGCGCGATCCGCGGAGTGGACGACGCATGAGCCTCAGCGACCGCGATCAGATGGCGCTGACGCAGCCCGCATGCGGCGCGCCCGCCTCGACCGAGCCTGGAAGCGCGCCGCCGGCCGGCGCGGCGTCGGACGTCACGTTCAGGCTGCGCGAGACCCCGGGCGCCACGGCCCCCGAGCAGCCGCCCATCTCCGTCACGGCCCCCGAGCGCCTGTCCGCGGAGGAGCGCTACGAGGATCTCGGCTGCATCGGGCGCGGGGGCATGGGCGAGGTGCGCCGCGTGCGCGATCGCATCCTGGGGCGCGTGCTCGCGATGAAGATCCAGTCGTCCGAGGCGCGCGACGCGACGCCCGATCGCGCCCGCTTCCTCGCCGAGGCGCGCCTGACCGCGGCGCTCCAGCACCCCGGGATCGTTCCCGTGCACGAGTGCGGCGAGCTCGCCGACGGGCGGCTGTGGTTCACGATGAAGGAGGTCCGCGGGCGCACGCTCGGCGAGGTGATCGCCGAGGCGTACGCGGCCGGCGGCGGGAGCCTCTCGCCCGTCGCGCTGCGGCGGGCGGTCGACACGTTCCTCCGCGTCTGCGAGGCCGTGGCGTACGCGCACAGCCGCGGCGTGATGCACCGCGACCTCAAGCCCGCCAACGTGATGATCGGCGAGTTCGGCGAGGTCCTGGTGATGGACTGGGGCCTCGCGCGGCCCGCCGCGCCGCTGCGCGGGTCGCCCGGGGCCGCGGGCGCGGCGGACGTGATCGAGGCGGCCCCGCTCACGCAGCCCGGCGAGGTGCTGGGCACGCTGCTCTACATGGCCCCGGAGCAGGCGCGAGGCGAGGGCGATCGCCTCGGCGCGGCGAGCGACGTCTACGCGCTCGGCGTCGTGCTCTACGAGATCCTCGCCGGGCGCCACCCTTACGGCGGCCAGCCCGCGGCGGTCTGGAGCGCGCTCCTCACCGGCGGGCTCAGGCCGGTCGAGGCGAGCGCCCCCCACGAGGTGCCCGCGGAGCTCGCGGCGATCTGCGCCCGCGCGATGGCGCTCGCCCCGGAGGCTCGCCACCCGGACGCGGCCGCGCTCGCGGCCGACGTCAGGAGCTGGCTCGACGGCGCGCGGCGGCGCGAGCGCGCGCTCGCGATCGTGGACCATGCCCGCGCGATCCAGCCGGAGATCGAGGCGACGCGGGCGCGCGCCCGGGCGCTGCGCGACGAGGCGCGGGCGATCCTCGACGGCCTGAGCTCGTTCGATCCGGCCGAGCAGAAGGCGCGCGGGTGGCGGCTCGAGGACGAGGCGGAGCGCCTGGAGCGGGAGGCGTCGCTCGGCCAGGTCGAGTGGATGCAGGTCCTCCGCTCGGCGCTGAACGAGGCGCCGGATCTCCGCGAGGCGCACGAGGCGCTGGCCGATCACTACGCCGAGGAGCTCGCCCAGGCCGAGGAGGCGCGGGATCCGCGGGGGGCGGCGCGCGCCGAGGCGCTCCTCCGGCAGCACGACCGCGGGCGCCACGCGGTGCTGCTCGCCGGCGACGGGGCGCTCACCCTGGCGACCGTGCCCGCGGGGGCGCGGGTCTCCCTCCACCGCTACGTCGAGCGCGACCGGAGGCTCGTGCCCGAGCTCGCGCGCGAGCTCGGCCCGACGCCCCTGCTCGAGGTGGCGCTCCCGCGCGGCAGCTACCTCCTCACGCTGCGCGCGCCGGGGTACCACGACGCGTGTTATCCCGTGCTCATCGAGCGCGGGCGGCGCTGGGACGGCGTCCGGCCAGGCGGGGAAGGGGCCCACCCGGTGCGCCTCCTTCGCCTCGGCGAGCTCGGCGAGGACGACCTCTACGTGCCGGCCGGCTGGTTCCTCGCCGGCGGCGATCCGGACGCGGGGGACAGCCTCCCGCGGACGCGGCTCTGGTGCGACGGCTTCATCGTCCGGAGGCACCCGGTCACCAACGCCGAGTACCTCGCCTTCCTCAACGCGCTCGTCGCGAGCGGGCGGGAAGCCGAGGCCCTCGAGTGCTGCCCGCGCCTCTCGCTCGGCCGCGCCGCCTCGGGATCGAGCCCGGACTCGCTCCGGTTCGAGCGGGCAGACGACGGCCGCTTCCGGCTCGGGTGCATCCAGACCGACGTCCAGGAGGAGCCGAGGATGCCCGTCGCGTTCGTCCACTGGCGAGCGGCGATGCGTTATGCGGCGTGGTACGCCGCCGGGACGGGCGCGCCGTGGCGCCTCTTGAACGAGCTCGAATGGGAGAAGGCGGCGCGGGGCGTCGACGGCCGGTGCATGCCCTGGGGTGATTTCCTGGAGCCGACCTGGGGTTGCATGCTGGGCAGCCACGAGGGCGTCGCCGGCCGGCGGCCCGTCGACGACTTCCCGCAGGACGAGAGCCCTTATGGCCTGCGCGGCGCGGCGGGCAACGTGCGCGACTGGTGCATCAACGCGTGGAAGCGCGAGGGGGCCCGGACCGAAGCGGGGGTCGTGCTGCTCGATCCGGCGGACGACGGCGACGCGGATTTCCGCGCGGCGCGGGGCGGCGCGTGGTCGACGTCGCCGAACCTCTGCCGGGCGGCGGGGCGCTTCGCGGGCAAGCCCGGGGATCGCTTCGGGGGGATCGGGTTCCGGCTGGCGCGCCCGGCGCCGGGGTGAGCGGCGCAGCGCTCGGCCGCCCGGCGCTGGAGGCCTGCCCGGGCGCGCCTGGGGCGGCGCCCCCGGGCGAGGCGTCAAGCGCGCTGGCCGCTCACGCGGGCCTCATCACACCATGGTAGTGGTACCAGGCGCTCTGAGGGTCGATGTGGCGCGGATCGATCGACGGCGTATCCCCCACGAACACCTGCGTGAAGTTCACCTTGCTCGGGGTGTTCTGGAAGATGAGGCCGTTCTGGGGCCGATCCATCTTGTACCAGATCGTGTTGCGCAGCTCGCCGGAGCTGCCGAGCTCCACGAGGAGGCCGATCCGGCGCCCGATCGGCCCGTCCGGATCGACGGCCCAGTAGAGCGCGCTGGCCGCGGAGGTCGGCTGGTAGATGCCCTGAGTCCACTGCTGCCCCGACACCTCCTGGTCCGTCGAGAGGACGCTGCCCCCGGCGAGCCAGTCCCGGAACTCCTTGGGGTAATCCGGCGCTCCCGGGCGGTTCGTGAACCCGAACGAGACGAGGGTGATCGCCCTCGACTTGAAGGCGGCGAGCCTCGACCAGTACTCGGTCTTCGCCGTGAATCCGCCGGGGGGCGTCACGCCCGTCACGGCCACGTGCAGGAGCGCGGTCCCGGTGCTCGTCTCGATGAAGCGGAGCTTCGAGTCGATGGGGATCTGGTGTTTGTTCGGCTCATCCGTCCCCTTGGGCAAGAGGTCTCCCCGCGTGATACCCAGCTCGCCCGTGCTCGATACAGTGCTCATGGCTTGATGAACTCCTCGTCTCGTGTGTGGAACCTCGGAATATTAACCGGAGAAGGCGACAGCGTCGCTGGCCGCCGACTGCTCGACCGCGTCCGGCGGGGCGAGATCCTCTGCGGCCGACTCTCCAGCGGGCGTCATGGCGCAACCAGCGAGCAACGAGAAGGACAACGAAGCGAACAGCGCACGCATCATGATAGAGCTCCCTTCGAGGTGTGCCTGCGCGCTCTCCTGCCGAGATGGCGGCGCCGCGCGCGGCGATTGGCCTTTCAGCAGGCGTCGTGCCACCGCGAGGAGACGAGGATTCGGGCGGGATCCGAGGAGCTATCGCGCCCCGGCACGGCAGGTCGGGTCACCCTCGCCCGACTTGAGCAAGACCTGCGCGAGCGGCGCTTGCGCGAGCGCGGCGCGTCCTCGACAGCCGTCCCGAGCGCGGGCCTCACCTCGTCGTCCGAGGGGGGCGTTCGTGCTGTAAATGTTTATTGTTGTTTGAATTTCGAGATCGGCGCTCGGCGGTAGCTCTGCATTGAAGGGGCGAGGTAAGGTGTGATATGTGTCGCCTATGAAGGTTGGGGGAATTCATCTCATCACAGTTGCTGCGTTTCTCGCCTGTGGGTGCGCCTCCTCTTCGCCGCCCGCGCCCTCGACGCCGGAGAGCCTGGGGGCCGGTGCCCCGGGGGCGGCCGTCGCTCAGCCGGCGGCCCCGGCCGACGACACCGCCGCCGCGGGCCCTGCCGGTCCCCGGAGCCGCCGCTATCCGCTGGAGGAGCTGCGGAGGGTGGCTCGCGTCGCGTCCGCGCGCTGCAAGAAGGCAAATGCGCCCTCGGACTCGACGTGCCTCCTCACCGAGGCCACACCATTCCTCAAATACCGGCCCGAGGATCCGGATTGCCGTTACGTGTCGGGTACCGCGCTGTCCGTCGCCGAGTGCTCCGATTTCGAGGAGGGCTGCCAGAGCGTGGATGCCAAGGACCTCGACCACCAGATCGCAGCCCTGCAGGACGCTGGCAAGGACTGCAATCGCGAGCCCACCGACTCCGAGCGGGCAGAGCTGCTGAAGCTCCTCGGCGCGAAGTGAGGCCCTGCGCCGTCGGGGCGCGTCAGCGCGTGCCCTTGCCCTTGCGCGGCCGCGGGATGCCGTAGGCGCTCAGCCGGGCCACGAAGGTGCGGCGGGGCATGCCGAGGAGCACCGCGGCCTGCGTCTGGTTCCCCGCGCACTGCTCCAGCGCGTCGACGATCCGCCGCCGCTCGATCGCGTCGAGCTCGCTCCGAAGGCCGGCCGCGCCCTCGGCCGGGGGTGGCGTGGCGGCCTCGGCAGGCACCGCCGCGGGGCGCGGCTCGACGGGCGCCGCCGCGGGGCGCGGCTCGGAGGGCGGCAGCGCGGCGGCGGCGTCGAGCAGGAGGTGCTCCGGGAGCAGCGTGTCCCCGCCGGAGAGCACGACCGCGCGCTCGATGACGTTGCGCAGCTCGCGGATGTTGCCAGGCCAGCGGTGCGCCTCCAGCGCGGCGAGCGTCTCGGGGGCGAACGCCGGCGCCGGGCGCCCGAGCGCGCTCGCGGTCCGATCGGCGAGCAGGCGAGCGAGCGGCGCGATCTCGGCGATCCGCGCCCGGAGCGGCGGGATCGTCAGCGCGATGCCGTTCAGCCGGAAGAACAGATCCTCCCGGAAAGCGCCCCGCTTCACCTCGGCGGCCAGATCGCGGTTCGTCGCCGAGATGAAGCGCACGTCGATGGGCCGCGGGCTCAGCCCCCCGACGCGCATCACCTTCCGCTCCTCGAGCACGCGCAGGAGCTTCACCTGGATGCTGGGCGGCAGCTCGCCCACCTCGTCGAGCAGCACCGTGCCCTTCTCGGCCGTCTCCAGGAGGCCCGACTTCGCCTGGACCGCGCTCGTGAACGCGCCCCGCTCGTGGCCGAACAGCTCGCTCTCGAGGAGCGTCTCCGAGAGCGCCGCGCAGTTGAGCCGCACGAACGGCCCCTGCGCGCGCGGCGAGCGCCGGTGGATGTGCTCGGCCAGCACCTCCTTGCCGGCGCCCGTCTCGCCGAGCAAGAGCACGGTGATCGGCGCGCCGGCCACGCGCTCGGCCAGCGCGTAGAGCCGCTCCATGGCCGGGTCGAGCACGATGGGCTGGCCCTGCCCCTGGCCCGGCGCCGCGCTCGCGGCGCCCTCGCGCGGCAAGATCACGATCAGCGTCGAGCCGAGGTTCACCGCGTCCCCGACCGAGAGCTCCATCGTCTTGCCCTGCTCTGGCTGGAGCTCCAGGAGCTTGGTCGTCGGCCCGGCGCTGCGCTCGCGGCGGAGGCGGGTCCCGTTCGCGCTCCCGAGGTCCTCGATCGCGATGGGCGGGCCGAGGTGGATGATCGCGTGCCGGCGCGAGACGGAGCTGTCGTCGATCGGGACGTCGTTCTCCGGCGACCGGCCGAGCGACACCCGGCCCTCGGCGGGCAGCGGGTGCCGGGTCACGCGGCCCCCGGCGAACACCGCGAGCTCCAGGGCGCCCTGTACATCGTTCCGGGTGGACTTCGCGGCGGCCACGGTTCTCTCCCTGTTCACTCCGCCTGGTTCTACCTCGTCGCGCCGCCCCCGTCTGCTGACGTCTCGATCCACGCGCGCGCGCGCCGGCTGGCGCGCCGTCATGGCCCCCCGCGTGGCCGCGGGACGGCGAGCGCTGGAGGAACCTCGCTGCGTTGCGGGCGATGAAGCGGGTATGGTACTTGTCGCTCCATGAGGCCTGGGGGGTCCTTGCTCGTCCTCGCCGGCGCGTGCGCGCTCCTCGCGAGCGCGTGCTCCGGAGCGCCGCAGCCCGCCGCGGGCCCGCGGACCGCCGGCGCCGCGAGCGCCGAGCCCGCCCGCCCCCGGGTCCCCATGTATCCGGCGGCCGAGCTGGACCGGATGGCGCGCATCGCCGCCGCGCGCTGCAAGAAGGCGAATACGCCGTCGGACGCGGCGTGTCTCCTCACGAACGCCTCCTCCTTCCTGAGGTACCCCCCCGGGGATCCCGATTGCCGCTATGTCGCGGGGACCGCGCTCTCGGTCGCCGAGTGCTCCGAGTTCGAGGAAGGATGCCTGAGCGTGGATCCCCAGGATCTCGTCCGCCAGCTCGATGTCCTGCAGAGCGCCGGGAAGGACTGCCAGCGCGAGCCGACCGACGCCGAGCGCGCCGAGGTGCTGCGGCGCGCCGGCGCGAAGTGACGCGCCGGCCTCCTTGCCATTGCGCGAACAACCGAGCGCCGAGAGCCGGAGAGGATTGCGGTGGTTAGGAAGTTTCCGCGCCGCCCGCCGCGGCGTCCACCGTTGTGTCGAGCGCGATCGCCTCGGTGCGGTCGACGTCGGCCGCGACGCTGGCGAGCTTCGCGCGGATGCCGCTCACCGCGTCGGCGCCGAGCGGCAGGCGGAGCGGCATCGGGTCGAGCCCGACCGCATCGACGATCGCGCGAGCCGCCTTCGCTGGATCGCCCGGCTGCGATCCGTCGGACCCGGCCGCGTACGCGCGCGTCGCGCCGACGGTGGGCGCGTAGGCGTCGAGCGCTGGCATCGACCGGAAGGCGCCCCCGAAGAGGCGCGTGCGGAACGCGCCCGGCTCGACGATGAGGACGCGGACGCCGAGCGGCGCGAGCTCGGCGGCCATGCACTCCGAGAGCCCCTCGAGCGCGTGCTTCGCGGCGCAGTAGGCGCCGAAGCCGGGCCCCGTCGTGAGGCCGCCCATGCTCGTGATCTGGACGATCGCGCCGCTCTTGCGGCCGCGCATGTGCGGCAGCACCTCGCGGGTGAGCGCCACGGCGCCGAAGAACATCGCCTCCATCGCGGCGCGGAGCTCCTCGTCGCCGGTCTCCTCGACCGCGCCGACAAGGCTGTAGCCGGCGTTGTTCACGAGCACGTCGATCCGGCCGAAGCGCGCGAGCGCCGCCGCGACGCCGCGGCGGATGTCGTCCGGCTTCGTGACGTCCAGCCTCACGACCTCGACGCGCGCCGGCGCCTCCGCCGCGAGGCCCGCGAGCGCGCCCTCGCCGCGCGCCGCCGCCACGACCGAGTCGCCGCGCCGGAGCGCCTCCTCGGCGATCGCGCGGCCGAAGCCCGAGGACGCGCCGGTGATGAACCAGATCCTGGATCCGCTGTTTGCAGTGCTCATGGGTCTCTCTCCTCTGCTTTCGACGGGGAGCCTACGTCACGGCGCTGCGCCCAAAAACGGGGTGAATCTGCACGCGATGTTAAGCTGCACTTCATGATCCAGGACGACCTCGCGGGCCTGTCGGTGCTCCTCGTCGTGGCCGAGAAGCGGAGCTTCACCCGGGCGGCGGCGGAGCTGCGCGTGACGCCCTCGGCGGTGAGCCAGACGATCACCGGGCTCGAGCGGCGGCTCGGCGTGCGGCTCCTCCAGCGCACGACGCGCAGCGTGGGCCTGACCGAGGCCGGCGCCCGCTTCCTCGAGCGGCTCCGGCCCGCGCTGGCGGAGGTCCGCGCCTCGTTCGAGGCGCTCGACGAGCTGCGCGAAAGGCCCGCGGGGACGCTGCGGCTGAACGTGCCGAGGATCGCGTGCCGGCAGGTGATCGAGCCGGTGCTCGCGGCGTTCGTCGCGGCCTACCCGGAGATCCGCGTCGACGTGGCGATCGAGGACGGGCTCGCGGACATCGTCGCGCGAGGGTTCGACGCGGGCATCCGCCTCGGCGAGACGCTCGACAGCGAGATGATCGCGGTCCGCGTCAGCGAGGACCAGCGCATGGCCGTCGTGGGGTCGCCGGCGTATCTTTCCGCGCGCGGCAAGCCGAGGCACCCGCGGGAGCTGCACGCGCACGCGTGCATCAACTACCGGCAGATCACGAGCCAGAACGTCTACAGGTGGGAGTTCACCGAGAACGGGAAGGACTTCGACATCGCGGTGAGCGGTCCTCTCGTGTGCAACGATCCCGATCTCATGGTCCGCGCCGCGGTCGACGGCATCGGCCTCGCCTACGTCCTGGAGGCGACGGTGCAGGACGAGCTCCGCGGCAAGCGCCTCGCGCGCGTCCTCGAGGGCTTCTGCCCGCCCTTCCCGGGGTACTTCCTTTACTACCCGAGCCGGGCGCACGTGCCGCCCAAGCTCTCGGCGTTCATCGACTTCCTGCGCAGGCGCGGGCGCCGCCGGCGGCGCGGCGGCTGAGGGGTGTCACCGAGAGCGATGGGGCGGACACGCGCTGTCGATCCGGCGGATCACTCGCCCGCGTGATAACAGACGTCGAGCCTCGGCCTGCGCGCGGCGTCGGGATACTCGCTCGCGCGGAAGTCGGTCCTGTTGTTCGCGTCGACCAGCGCGACACCGTGGTTCGGCTGCGCGCCGTCGACCCAGCCCTGCACGAGGGACGTCAGATCGGCGGTGACGAACGCGTCGGTCTGCGCCAGCGTGGTGAGGGAGGCCTCGACCGCCGGGCTGGTTCCGCTGAACCCGCCCCCATGGAGCGTCGATTCCTCCCAGGCGCCGTTCACGCGGTGCACGGTCACGACGCTGCCCTCGGGCTTCCAGGCATAAGACAGCGACAGCGTCGCCGAGGTCACGCTGGAGCCCTCCGGGATGAACGACAGATCGTAGGCGAGGACCGCCGTCGCCGGCTGGACCGCGCTCGCGCTGGTGATGAGGTAGGGATACGCGCCGTACGCCCAGCCCGTCGTGGGGCCCTCGACGAAGGAGTCCTGCACGGCGCCAAACGCGCCGCGCCGAACGCTGACGCACTCGAGGTCGCAGGCGTTGCCGAGGCCGTCGCCGTCCGAGTCGCCTTGAGCGGCGTTGGGCTCGGCCGGGCAGTTGTCGCTCGCGTCGGGAACGCCGTCGCCATCCAGGTCCGGCGCGGGCGCGACGCGGAAGCGCGCGACGCCGGGGTCATGGTCGCTGGCCTGGTCGGCGAACTCCGCATTGACGTGGACGACGTCGAAGCCCACGAGCTTCGGCCCGGCCAGGTGGGCGCTGACAAGCACGTGGTCGAGCGACTGGCCATTGCCGTCGTACACGTACGTGTAGCGCTCCTCCGGCGGGAGCGTCTCGATGAGCGTCGTCAGCCCGGCGTCCTTGAGGATGCCGAGCGGCGCCGAGAACTGGAAGTCGTTCAGGTCGCCCAGGACAACGACGTTGGCGGAAGGATCGCTGTCGAGGATCTGCCGCACGAAGCCGGCCACCACGGTGGCCTGCTGCCGCCGCTGGGCCTCGCTCGAGAGGGTCGGGGGCTGGAAGCGCCCGTAGAGCGGCTCGTCGCCGCCCTTGGAGTTCCAGTGGTTGGCCACCACGAACAGCGGCTGGCCGTTCCAGCGGAACTCGCCCGCCAGCGGCTTGCGGCTGCTGGCGAAGGCCGGATTGCCCGGGTCGATGCGGCCGGGGCTGTAGCGCAGCGACACGCCGCCCGCGCCGCCGAGCACCTCGTTCGGCGTCAGGGCGCCGGCGCCCGGGCGATCGACGAACTCGAGCCCGCGGTCGGTCCGGAACAGGAAGCCCACGCGGATGTTGCCGCCGGGCTCCCCGCCGTCCGTGCCGTCGGTCGGATCGATGCTGCGGAATTGATAGGTGCTGGGCCCGCCCGGCACGGCCGCGATCGCGGCGATGAGCCGCGCGAACGTGGTCGAGGCGTCCACCACTCCATTGTTGGTCGGGCCGCTGTTGTCCTGGACCTCTTCGAGCGCGACGAGGTCGGGGCTGCCGAGGTTCTCGACGAGGATCCGCGCGAGGCGATCGAACTTGTCCTGCGGGTCGCCCGGATCGAGGTTCTCGACGTTGAACGCGGCCACGTCGAGGTCGTCGGCGGTCCGCGGTCCGAGCGACGTGACCTCGCGCGAGAGCGTCGAGGTCGCCGCCGGGAGCGCCTCGTCGACCGGCAGGAGCTTGTAGTTGGCGAAGTTGTAGTCGACCGTGCCCACGATGGGCCCGGCGAACGTGGCGCCCACGTCGAGGGCGGGCGGCGAGGCGCGCAGGGGCACCTGGAGCAGGATCCGCTCCGGGTTGAAGTCGCCGGGGCTGACGACGACGGCCCCGCGCGCGCTGCGCAGGCCGGCCGCGTCGCCCGTGGTCGCGTCGCGGTCGCCCGGGACCAGCGCGATCTCCGCGGTCCCGGAGCTCGGGAACTCGCGGGTGGGTCCCACGACGGCCGGGGCGTTGATGCTCACCCGCATTCCCTCGAGGCTCTCCCAGAAGTCGATGCCGTCGGACTCGGGGTCGAAGCCGTTCGCGGCCTCGACGCTGCCGCTGGCGTCGTCCTCGATGATCTGCGTCGGGGGGCGGCGCGCGCCGGGGGCGAAGCCGATCGAGACCGGGGCCGGCAGCGCATGGCCGCTCGAGAGGACGGTGATCTGCGGGCGGGCGAGCTCGGTGACCGTCAGGTTGTGGTACGCGCTGCCGCGGGAGGGCGTGCACGGGTCCGCGCAGCCGGCGCGGTACTCCGTGACCTCGCCGGTGAGCTCGACGAGGTCGCCGATCCTCACCGAGGGCGCGGCGCCGGTGAAGACGAGCAGCCCCTCGGAGGTGGCCGGATCGCCGTCCGGCGCCGGCGACTCCACGGTGAAGCCGTTGCTGCGCAGGGTCGCCACGAGGCCTGTCGTCTTCACGACCGCGCCCGAGCGCGGCGAGAGGTGCGCGCGCCCCTGGATGTCGTGGATCGCGAGCGCCTGCGCCGCCTGCGCCGTGGTGAACGAGACCGACACGTCGGCGGGCAGCGGGTCGATCGTGTCGTTGCTCCCCGGGTCCTGTTCCTGCACGCCGCTCGCCCGCACGACGAGGAGGCACGCGGCGCTCGGGGGGAGCGGCTCGGCCGGCGTGAGCGTGAAGGTGAGGGGGCCGCCGCTGGCCACGAACGGGCGCGGGCTGCCCTCGCAGGAGAGCTCGAAGGCATCCGCGACGGCCACCGCCTCGCTGAACGTCACGCTCAGGCTCGCGGTCGGGTCGGCGCTCGTCGCGCCGTCGCCGGGCGCCGTCGAGGTCACCGCCGGCGCGGTGTCGCCGCCGCATTCGAGCGCGGCGGTCGAGGTGTGGCGGGGGGTAGGCGTCCCGGTCGAGAGGTCGTCGGCGTTGCTGCCCGTGTCCTGGCAGCCAGCGCCCTGCCGGAGCGACGCCGTCGCGTTGGCGGTCGCCGGCGCCGGCGCGGCGCCCTCGAAGTAGCTCGCCCCGCCGAAGCCGACCAGATCCTCGATGAGCGCCTCCTGGGCCGCCGAGCAGGGCGCGGTGCCGCCGTTGCAGCCGAGGCCCGTGGTTTGCCGGACGAGGGCGACCTTGCCGGCCGTGCCGCTCATGTTGATGGGGGTCGCATCGACGAGGTCGGCGGCGGGGAGCGGCGCGCCGCTGCCCGAGCCCCCGGCCTCCTGCACGAGGAAGTACTGGCCGGGCTGCAGGGTGATCGCGGGCAGCTCCGTGAGCTGCGTCGTCGTGGCCCCGAGTGCGCCCGTGCCGCTGGCGCTCGCGTACTGGATGGACCACCCCGCGAGCGACACCGGCTCGTTCGACCGATTGAACAGCTCGACGAAGTCGTGCGTGTAGACGGCCCCGGCGTTGCCCCCGCCGCCGTACACCTGGCTGATGACGACGCGCCCGCTCGGGAGGGAGGCGGCGAGCTCGGCGGTCCCGAGCTCACCGGGCTCCGGCGAGCCGCCGCAGCCCGAGGCGGTCGCGAGCGCCATGGCCGCCGTCCATCGAACGCGGTCACGCCGGAGAAGAGAATACCCCGCGCGCGAGAGGACGCGCGGGAACAAGGATGACTTTAGCACGATGACACCTGTTGGCCTTCGAAGGCGATTGCAAGGAATGGCCGGAGCAGACAGCAGCGGCCACTTTCACGCTACGCTGGAACGCGCATTGTGAATGTCACGTCTCCATGAAATCGCAACTGGCCAGTCCGGCCGACCCCCGGAGCCCGGGATGCTGCGCGAGGAGATGTTTCGATTCGATGATGATCTTGCTGACAATTGTAATGTTAATTACATTTGAATCGTGCGATTCGTCTACGCGACCATGACGGGGGTGGGACCCGTGCCCGGGCGTTAACCAAGATTCGCGCCGCGTTCTCCTGCCTCTGAACGTTTACGTTTACGTTTACGTGGTCGTGGTCGTGGTCGTGGTCGTGGTCGTGGTCGTTCACGGCCTGCCGTTGACGACCACGACCACGACCACGTTCACGGCCTGCCGTTCACGACCACGTTCACGACCACGTTGGTGACCGATGGTGGGGCGGAGGGGGGCGTGCCCCTGAGCGCGACCGGACGAGCCTGGTTAGCGCCTGAGGATCCGGGGGGCCGACCAAGGTTCCTCTTGTGTCCTCATGTCGTGTGGAGTGCTCGCTGGGCTGACCCCTGCCCAGTGTAGGGCGCATTTGTGGCGCTCCTGCCCGCCTCCTCGTCTCTGTCCTCCTTGCCTCGAGGGTGTGATACGTCCTGAACTGAACCAGGAGTGTCCTCGATGCGCATCGCAATCATCTCGACCTATACGCACCCGAGCCGACTGCTCCGCAAGGAGCGCTCGATCATGCAATCGTCCGTGCCCGAGCTGCTCGCGGCCCTGTGCCCGCCCGACGCCGAGATCGAGCTCTACAACGAGAAGGAAACGGACATCCCGCTCGACCGCCACTGGGACCTGGTGTTCTTCTCGTACCTGCACGCCTACTACGAGCACACCAAGGTCCTCTCCACGCTGTTCCGGCGGCAAGGCATGACCACGGTGGCCGGCGGGCGGCACGCGAGCCATTTCCGCGCGGACGCGCTGCAGTACTTCGACGCCGTGGTCGCGGAGGACCCGGAGGCCAACCTCCCGGCCCTGATCGCCGACTTCCAGCGGGGCGAGCTCCAGCCCGCCTATGCGCTCCCGCCGGTGCCCCCGGAGCAGATCCCCACCTACCGCTATGACCTTGTCGTTTACAGGAACAACCTCGTCCGCCTGCCGGGCATCGAGGCGTCGCGCGGGTGCCCCTTCTCCTGCAATTTCTGCGTTTTGACCGGGCACGAACAGTATCGCTATCGCCCCATCGACCACGTGATCCGGGACATCCGCGACCGGATGATCTTCAACCAGCGCATCCCGGGGGTGACCAACAATGTGTTCAGCTTCCTCGACAACAACCTGGGGGGCTCGCCCCGCTACCTGCGCGAGCTCTGCGAGGCGCTGATGCCCCTCAAGAAGATCTGGGGCTGCGCGCTCACGTTCAACGTGCTGCGCGACCCGGAGCTGGTCCGCCTCATGGGGCGGGCAGGGTGCCGCTACGTCTACACAGGGCTCGAGTCGCTGAACCCCGAGTCGATCAGCTCGATGAACAAGGGCCAGAACAAGCTGAGCGAGGTCCGGGAGGTCATCCAGCGGGCCTTCGCGAGCGGGATCGTCCTCTCCTTCGGGCTCCTCGTGGGCGCGGACGGGGACACCAACGATTACCTCGAGCGGGTGCCCGAGTACCTGCATGATCTCGGCGATCACTGCCCGACCTTCCTGGGCATCGTCTGCCCGTACCCGGAGACGCCCTTCTTCGCGCAGGTGGCGGCCGAGGGCCGGCTCCTTCCGGGGGTGATCAGCCGGGACCTCGATGGATACACCCTCTGCCACCGCCCGCCTCGGCTGCACCCCTCCGAGGTGATCGACCATTTCCAGCGCCTGAGCCGCGCGCTGGGGAGCCTCCACAACGTGGGCCGCCACGTGTGGAATCGGCTGATGACGAGCGATCTGCCCCGTTACAAGGCGTGCGTCGTCATGTCGGCGCCGGAGGTGATGAGCCTGCGCGCGCCGCTCGCCAACCGATCACGCAGCTACATCGCCGGGCGCGATCCGATCGAGGCCTGGGACGCGGAGAAGATGCGGGAGCTCGGCCTCGATCCGCAGCGCATCGAGGCGTCGTCCTGCAGAGCCGATCCGCGCGGCCTCGCGCGGATCCGGCCCCGCCGGGCGGGCCGCTCCAGCGCGGCCGCGTGAGGGCATGGGGGATCCGCCATGAAGGGCCGAACAGGCCCCGCGGCGGTCGGGCTCGCTTCGGACATCCAGCCGAGCCCGGACGGACGTGAGGGCGCGCGGGCACGAGCGGCGGCTCCCCTCGTGTCGACCGCTGGCTCCGGCCTTCTGGGAAGAGCGCCGGGCGATGGCGGAGCCGCGGAGTGAAGGCGGCCCCGTCGACGTGCGGGTCAGCTGTTGATACAAGGTGCCTTTCCCAGGAGGGGGTCGGAACGCACAGGAGAATGCTCCGTCCATCCGGGGCAGGTTGCGCAGCTGGGGCCTGACGTGTCCGAAACGTTTGGATCTCTTCTCCGCAGAGGCGCTAGCATGCGGAGCATGAGCGATCTCGGCCCCGAGGACGCGAGCCTCGATGTTCGTGAGGAGCCCGATGGCGTCGTGCGGCTGGAGATCCATGGCGAGCTCACGGAAGACCGAGCGCGCGCTCTCGTCGCCGTGCTACAGCGCGTGTCGGAGGGCGGCCGCGACGTCCTGCTGCTCGCCGACGTGCGTCGCATGGGCTCTATCCTGGCTCCGGCGCGCAAGGTGGCGGCGGACGGGGTGCAGCGCGCGCGCATCGGTGCGGTCGCGATCATCGGAGCGAGCTTTTCGCTGCGCGTGATCGCGACGCTCATCGCGAAGGGCGTGCAGATGCTCACGAGCCAGCCCTATCCACAGCAGTTCTTTGACGCAGAGGGCGAGGCGCGCGCGTGGCTGCTCGCTCGGCGAGACGCGCTCCGGGCCGGGCGGCGCCCGGGCACCTGAGCGATCGCGCGTGTGCTCGGGGGCGCTCCAGGGCAGCCCGTACGGTGACGGTGCCGTGGCAGATCGCGTGATCGCGGCGGTGGGGCTCGCCTCGGACCTCCAACTGGGCCCGGCGGGCCGTGAGAGTACGCACCCCGCCGCGCGGCCGAGGCGCTAGTATGGTTGGCATGAGCGATCTCGGCCCCAAGGACGCGAGCCCCGATGTTCGTGACGACCCCGACGGCATCGTGCGGGTGGCGATCCGCGGCGAGGTCACAGAAGACCGAGTGCGCGCTGTCCTCGGCGCGCTCCGGCGCGTGGCGGAGAGCGGCCGCGACGTCCTGGTGCTCGCCGACGCGCGTCACATGGGCCCTATCTCCGCTTCGGCGCGTAAGGCAGTCACGGAAGAGGTGCGGAGCACGCGCGTCGATGCGGTCGCGATGATCGGAGCGAGCTTTTCCATGCGCGTGATCGTGGCGCTCCTCGCGAAGGGCGTGCAAATGCTCACAGGACAGCCCTACCCGCAGCAGTTCTTCGACACGGAGGGCGAGGCGCACGCGTGGCTGCTCGCTCGGCGAGACGCGCTCCGGGCCGGGCGGCGCCCGGGGTCCTGAGCGACCGCGCCGTGGGCGGGCGCCGGGATTGGTGTCGAGCGTGCCGGCGGGCACCACGGCAAAGCCGCGCTCGGGCGGCGCCACGCTCCCGCAGCGCGTGCGGAACGCGCACGGGCGCCGCAACGTGGGCGGGGTGGCGGTCGTGACGTTTGGCGAAGGGTGGCTCAACAACCACGACGCCTTCCCGCGCCGCTCGGCAGGGGATTGCACTGGGGCAGCACGACGTCGCGTTCCTGTTCCTCCGCGCGCTCGCGGCGGTGGGGCTCGCCTCGGACATCCAGCCGGGCCCGGATGGCCGCGAGGCCACGCGGGCCCGAGCGCCGGCTGGCGGATGAGCCGCGCGCGAGTTCCGCGGCTGCCGCCGCCCACTCAGCCCTCGTTGGTGTGAAGCATTTCGAGGAGTTGCCCCTTTCGGTGGTGCGCTCCCGCCGGTCTTCACCAGGTTGCGCCGTGCTCGGTCAAATCGAGCTACGCTGCCCAAAGCCGCGCTGCGCTGCAAAGCTGGGATAGTCGTCCCTCGCTGGAGCGCGCTGCCGATAGCCCTTGACATGGTGCTCCAATGTAAGGATGTTGAGGTTCATGGTAGAGGTGTACCTGAGGAATCGCGTGATGGGACTGGGCATGGCTATCACGTTAATGGCGGGGTGCGCCCAGATCCTCGGGGCTGACTGGGACAGCTATAGAATCGGTGCTGGCGGTGCTGGCGGTGCTGGCGGTGTTAGCGATGATGCGGGGGGATCCGGCTCAGGCGGCCAGGGCGGCGACACCACGCTCGGAGAACCTCGGTTTTTCAGCATACGCATCGACGATGAGCCGGTGTCCGCCACGGAGCTCACGCTGGACAAAGAGGAGACACTCGATCTGGTGGGCGAGGACGGTGCAGCGCAGCTTACGCTCCTTGAGCTCGATACCGAGTGGCTGCTCCGGAGCGCGCTCGAGCAGATCCAGAACGCGTGCGGTAGCTCATGGCAGAATGACGCCGTGGACCCCGGCTACGATTGCTCGCTGACGCCGCTGGGCGAGAGCTTCGGGGCGGAATGGCGGACATCGCCGGAGTTCGCGGTCCTCCGCGTGCTCACCATGACGCCCGCCAACGCCGGCGTCACCGGGACGTCGCTCGATGAGTTTAAGCAATTTTTCGACAGCAACCGAGAGGCTTTCTCGTACGATTTTGCCAGTATTCTCGCCGATGCTCTTGGCACCTCGCGGACCGATCCGCTCTTGCCGACGGATGAGCTCATTCGGGCGCTCCAGCAGCAGTTGCTTGGCACGCATCCGGCCATTGTTGACATGGATGGTCAGAAGTTGCCCATCACCCTTCACGAAGCACTGGACAATCTCACGCGGCTCTCCGAGAAGCTGGGCCCCTCTGGTGATCACCCGGGCGTGCTTGTCAGGGACGATGGCACGTTCACGGCGACGAACGATCTGCTCCAGTCCGATTTCAAGATGCGCATGGTCGCCGAGTCCGGACTCCGACGGGTCATGGGGGTCGATCTGTCGAAGGGCGGTGGCGCTATGTTCATCCAGGAGGGCGATGCGCCGCTCCGGTTCGATTTCAGCGACGCTGAGAAGCTTCAGATCGCTGGTGTCGCAGCGTTCCCGACAATCGACCTCCGGCTCGCCCTGCGCGAGCTGTCCAGCAGCGTGCCGTCTTGCACCGAGACGCCGGCTTGCCAGGGCAATTCCCCCGATGCGCCGGTAGGGGATGGAACGATCTGGAAGGTTTCCCCGTTTCTGCTCGAGCCCATCGTGGCGAAGGCGGCCTACCTTGCCTATCGCGATCGCGAGTTCACGTCGTGTTACTGGCGATTGAGCGATGGATGCGTGATGGGCGTGAACATCGGGCAAGGCGATGATCCTCGCGGTTGGACGGTATTCAACTTTGACCTCTCCTTCCCGCCCGATCCGCCGCCTCGGGTACCGAACGCTCAGTTCCTCTGGGAGCTGATCACCGAGGTGGCACAGGTCGCTGTCCACGATCCGACAGCAGATGGCAACCCCGAGATCACGGAGGGCGGCGCCCAGCCCGTCTACGCACTCCACGGTGTTGATCTCGGTATCACCGCCGAGGATGTCACGACCGGATTTCGCCGGGCCTTGCAGAGCCGGGCCGGGGAGATCGCGGAGAACGTCGTGGGCCGGCACAGGGAGAGGAGCGCCGCGCTCGATTTCTTCTATAGTCGCAGCGCTCCAGGCACCACTCCCCATCTGTACTTCGTGGCCGAGAGCGACCTCCGGCCCTCCGATCAGAGCCCGACCGTTCCCCGAGACTACACTTATGGAAACCCCGGCTTCTTCACGAGCCCTGAGCTCGATGAGAAGAGCAAGGTGTCGACGAAAGATATCGATGGCGTCGGCGACAAGATGCACGAGAAATTCTGGCTTCCCCCGGGCGAGACCGTACTGTTCATGCAGGATGACGAGGCAGCGATCTTCAAGGTGCGCTTCCACGTTCCTGACGAGGAAGATCCTGTGGAGATCATCGCCAGGTGGTCAGACTCTGAGCCATCGGGATCACGGCTCACTCCCCTGGTCCAGACCTCCGGCGGAAGCGCCCTCGAGGTGCACATCGGCGAGCTCGAGGTCGTCAAGGTCCGCTCCTTCGGGCTCGAGTCCGCCGCTGGCGAGACCCCCGAGCGTGCGCTCGCCGGCGACGGCATGCCCGTGCGACGAGCGCATTCTGTCCTTCCAGGAATGTGCCGTGTCGTAATCGCCGGGCGCCTCCGATTCTCATCACGCGTACCGGACGACTGGGGCGGTATCATCAGGGGATGCACAGGGGGGAGTCGCCGAGGATCCTTGCCGGTCGGTTCGAGCTCGAGCGCGTCGCCGGCATCGGAGGCATGGGCGACGTCTATCGCGCGCGCGATCGGCAGGATGGTGAGCCGGTCGCGCTCAAGCTCTTGAGAGGCTCGGACGCGCAGCTCGTCGCGCGGTTCCAGCGGGAGGCGCGGCTCCTGGCTGAGCTCCGGCATCCGGCGATCGCGCGCCTCGTCGCCCACGGCGTCTCTGACCAGGGACAGCACTACCTCGCCATGGAGTGGCTCGAGGGCGAGGACCTCGCGTCGCGGCTCGCCCGCGGGCCGCTCGGCGTCGAGGAGGGGCTCGCCCTGGTCCACCGCGTGGCCGAGGCGCTGTCGCTCGTGCACGGCCGCGGCGTGATCCACCGCGATCTCAAGCCGGCGAACCTGTTCCTGCAGGGCGGTCGGCTCGATCGGGTCAAGCTCCTCGATTTCGGGATTGCGCGCGACGCCGCAGCGACCGGCGGGCTGACCGAGCCCGGCGTGCCCATTGGAACGCCCGCCTACATGGCGCCGGAGCAGATCCGCGGCGAGCTGGACATCGACGCACGCGCGGACGTGTACGCGCTCGGGTGCATCCTGTTCGAGTGCCTCACCGGCCAGCCGCCTTACTTGGGCGAGCACGTGTTCGCGGTGTTCGTGAAGGTGCTCTTCGAGGACGCGCTCAGGCCGAGCGCGCTGCGGGGCGAGGTGCCCGAGGCCGTCGACCTGCTCACGGCGCGGCTCATGGCGAAGGACCGCGAAGGCCGGCCCGAGGACGCGGCCGCGGCGGCCAGCCTGCTCGCTGCGCGCTCGGCAAAGCATGCGGCCGCGGAGCTGTTTGCGCCGGCGCTGACGCGCCGCGAGCGGGGGCTCGTCAGCGTGATCCTGGCCAGGGTGGGCGTGCCTTTCCTCCCGGCCACGCACGTCGCGCTGTGGGCCAAGGAGGCCATGCGGGTGGGCAGCGAGGCCTCCTCCACGGGGCCGCGCGGCGAGGCCGGCACGGCGCCGCATGCGGATGCCGCCACGGCGCCGTGCGTGGAGGCCTCCACGATCGATGCGCGAGCGAAGATCACGGCGCCGCCAAGGACGGGGTCGTCCCTGGTGGACCTGCGCCGCGCGGCGGCCGAGCACGGCGGCCGCCTCGAGCCGCTGCAGGACGGCGGGGTCGCCGCGGTCCTCACGGGCGCGGCGACGCCGATCGACCTGGCCGCGCGCGCCGTTCGCTGCGGCCTCGCGCTGCGGAAGCTCCTGCCCGGCGCCCGGCTGGCGGTCGCGACCGGGTGGGACGCGCTCGGTGGCGGGCAACCCATCGGCCCGGTCATCGACCGCGCCTCCGCGCTGCTCGTAGGCGGCGACGCCAGGCCGCCGGGCGACGGCGCATCGGAAGCGCAGGCCCCGGTGCTCGTCGACGCGATCACGGCCAGCCTCCTCGGGCCGGGCTTCGAGATCGCGAATGGGCCCCGGGCCCAGGCGGTCGTCGGCGAGCGTGATCCGTTCGATGAGGCGCGCACGCTGCTCGGCAGGCCCACCCCGTTCGTGGGGCGCGACCGGGAGCTGCGCGCCCTGGAAGACCTGTTCGACGAGTGTTCAGGCGAGCCCTGCGCGCGCGCGGGGCTCGTGATCGCGGCGGCGGGCATGGGCAAGTCACGCCTGCGCCTGGAGCTCGTGCGGCGGCTCAGGGCGCGGGCCGAGCCGCCCGAGATCTGGATCGCGCAGGCGGATCCCGCGCGGGCGGGGGCGCCCCTCGATCTCCTCGGGCAGGTGGTGCGCCGCGCCGTTCACCTGGTCGACGGCGAGCCCCTCGAGCGCCGCCGGGAGCAGCTCGCGGCCCGCGTGGCCCGGCACGTGGACCCGGCGCTCCGGGAGCGGGTGACCGAGTTCCTGGGAGAAATGGTCGGCGCCCCGTTCCCGGGCGAAGGGCGCGTGCAGCTGCGCGCGGCCCGGCGCGATCCGTTGCTCATGGGCGACCAGCTCCGGCGGGCGTGGGTCGATTTCGTCCGCGCCGAGTGCCGCGAGCGCCCGGTGCTGCTCGTGCTGGAGGATCTGCACTGGGGCGACCTCCCGACCGTCGAGTGCGTGGGCGCGGCGCTGCGCCTCCTGGAGGAACAGCCGCTCATGGTGCTCGCCCTGGCGCGGCCGGAGGTGCGGGCGACCTTCCCTGCGCTCTGGGCCGGGCGGGGCACGATGGAGCTCGGGCTCGGCGAGCTGCCCCGCCGGGCCTGCGAGCGGATGGTGCAGGCGGCCCTGGGCGATCGCTCCGACGCGGAGCACGCGGCGGAGATCGTGCGGCGCGCCGCGGGCAACCCGTTCTTCGTGGAGGAGCTCGTGCGCGCCGCGGCCGAGGGGCGGGACGCGCGCGAGGCGCCGGAGACGGTGCTGGCGATGGTGCAGGCGAGGCTCCAGGACCTCGACGCCGAGGCGCGGCGGCTGCTGCGCGCCGGGAGCGTGCTCGGCGAGGTGTTCTGGCGCGGCGCGGCGGGGCGCCTCCTGGGGCTCCGGCAGGAGGGAAGCGCGGCGCTCGACGCACGCCTCGCGGATCTGGAGCGGCGCGAGTGGATCGTGCGGCAGCCCGAGCCACGGTTCGCCGGAGAGGCGGAGTTCGCCTTCCGGCACGGGCTCGTGCGCGAGGCGGCCTACAGCATGCTGACCGAGGTGGATCGGCGGCTCGGCCACCGGCTCGCCGGCGTGTGGCTGGAGGAGGCCGGCGAGCGCGACGCGCTGGTGCTGGCTGAGCACCATGAGCACGGCGAGGCGATCGAGGCGGCGGCGCGGTGCTACGAGCGGGCGGCGGAGCAGGCGATGGAGGCGAGCGACCTCGAAGGCGCGCTCGCTCGGGTGGACCGAGCGCTGGCCTGCGCGCCGGGGGACGATGCCGCTGGACGGTTGCACGCGCTCGCGGCGACCGCGCACAACTGGCGGGGCGCGTTCGTGGACGCGGAGCGTGCGGCGAAGGCGGCGGTTGGCCTGACGCCCGCGGGGAGCAGGGTGGCGTATGCCGCGCTGGCGATGCTCGCCTGGGCGAGCGGGGCGCTCGGGAAGGCGGAGCAGCTCGAGGCGGTGGCGTCGTCGCTGCCGCTCGACCGGGAGGGCGCGGCGCTCGACCGGGAATTCCTCCTCGCCTGGTACAGCGCCACCACATGGCTGCGAGAGCTCGGGCGCCACGCCGCCGCCGACGCGCTCGAGGGCGTCATGGGCGGAGTGCAGCCGGAGCATCTGGAGCCCGGTCTAGCGGGGCATCTCCACGCCACGAGGAGCATTGCAGCGTGCTTCAAGCCCCGTCGACTCGAGTTGTCGCTGCACCTCACTCAGGCTGCTTTTCATGCCTACGAGCGCGGCGGCGCGCTGCGGGACGCGTGCCTGATGTGCGTGAACTTGGGCGTGACGCAAAGGCGACTCGGCGCTTACGGGCTGGCAGAATCGACGCTCCATGAGGCAAAGCGGGTTGCGGTTCAGCTCGACCTGCCCTATGCGGTGAATGCGGCCAGCATCTATCTGGGGCACATCGGCATGGCACGGGGCCAGAAAGCCGATGTCATGACGCTGGCGGCCGGGGTCATCGAGGAGGCGCGAGCGTTCGCCAATGGCAGGCAGATGGCCCAGGCCAGGGTGCTGCTCGCGCAAGCTCTGCTCGCGCTAGGCGAGCTTGTACAGGCGTGCGCGCAGGCGACCACTGCGATCGGCGAGACCCAGGCGTACCCCGCGCTGCAGGCCATCGCGCACGCCACGCTCGCCCAAACCCTGCTCCGAGCCGGGCGCGCCGTGGAGGCGCTTGCCGCGGCACGCGAGGCGATCGAGCTTGTCGAGCGCCTCGGAGGTCTCGATGAAGACGAAGCGCTCGTGCGCCTCGCCTGGGCCGAGACGCTCCACGCCTGCGGTGACGTCGGCGCGGCCCGGGCAGCGCTCGTCGCTGCCTGCGATCAGCTGCATGCCGAGGCGGACGCGATCGAGTCTCTCGACCTGCGCCGCAGTTTCCTCGAGGCGGTGCCGGAGCATGCCCGCATCCTCGCGCTCGCGGAGGTGTGGGGCCTGGCAGGCGGGTGATCCCCTGGATCGGCGCAGCGGCTCGCGCGGCTGCGAAATCTCGTGTCTTCCCTCGGTGAGGGTGTCCCTCTCAGCGCTGGGTACAGCGCTTTGCGCTGCTCTCCTCGTGACCGCACCCTGAGCGCAGGGCCGGTCCATGACAGCCGGTACGGTGACGGTGCCGTGGCAGATCGCCTGATCGCAGCGTCAGGACAGGGGCGGGTACTCGGCGAACCGCGGCAGGTCGTCCGTGATCGGGAACCAGCTCGCCTTGGAGTCGACGAAGATGTGGGCTGCGGGGCGGATGCCGGGATCGGTGTCGAGCGTACCCGCGGGCACCACGGCGAAGCCGCGCTCGGGTGACTGGCGCGGGGCCGCGCCGCCGCAGCGCTTGCAGAACGCGACGGTGAAGAACCGCGCGTCGGGCACCTTGTAACTCGCGATCTGCGCGTCACCGTGGATCCAGCGGAAGCTGTCCAGGGCGACGAAGACGTTGGTCGCGTGCGCGGCGCTGCGCCCGAGGCGACAGCGCTTGCAGTGGCAGCTCACCATGCGGAGGGGCGTGCCGTCGAACTCGAAGGCCACGCTGCCGCACAGGCAGCTCCCCTGGGTGACGCCCTCTTTCGGCGGGGCCACGGGGCGCGAGACGACCGGCGCTTGTATCTGGGGCGGCCATTCCTCGAATTGCGGCAGGGAATCCGTGATCGTGTACCAGGGCGCCTTCGAGCCGACGAACTGGTGGAACTTCGGCTCGATCCCGAGATCGCCCTCCAGGTTGCCGGCATGGAGCACGGCGAGCTGCCTCTCGGGGAGGAGCATCGGCGTGGCCGAGCCGCAGGTGCCGCAGAAGGAGCGACGGTCGCTCGCGCAGGACGGGCGGATGGCGTCCTCGCCGGCGAGCCAGCGAAAGCCGGCCAGCGGCGCGACGACGGCCGTGGTGAACGCCGTGCCGTTGAACTTGCGGCACATCGAGCAGTGACAGTTCAGCATGGTCTGGAACGGACCGTCGATCTCGAAGCGGACCGTTCCGCAAAGACATGCGCCCTTGGTCATGTTCGTATCTCCCGTGGGATGGCTTGCGCGCGCACGCTAGCACGGCGGGGGGTCCAGGCGGGCGTCCAGGTTCGCTTCAAGGGCGCCCTTCACCCGAGGCGCGCCGTCCCGCGGCTCAGATCCCCGACACCACACCCACGATCGCCTCGCTGATGCGCGACAGGTCGGTTGGCTCGATGATGTAAGGCGGCATGGTATAGACCAGCTTCCCGAAAGGCCGTAACCAGACGCCGCGCTCCACGAACGCCGGCTGCACGCGCGCCGTGTCGACGGGCTGCTTGAGCTCGACAACGCCGATGGCGCCGAGCACGCGCACGTCGGCCACCGCGTCGAGCGCGCGGCAAGGGGCGAGCTCGCGGCGGAGCTGCGCCTCGATGGCCGAGACGCGCGCGCGCCACGGCGAGGCGAGCAGGAGCCGGACGCTGGCCAGCGCGGCGCTGCAGGCGAGCGGATTGCCCATGTACGTCGGGCCGTGCATGAACACGCGCGGCTCGTTGCCCGCGATCGTCGCGGCCACGCGCTCCGTGCAGAGCGTGGCGGCCAGGGTCATCATGCCGCCGGTGAGGGCCTTGCCGAGGCACATGATGTCCGGCGCGACGCCCGCGTGGTTGCAGCCGAACAGCTCCCCAGTGCGGCCGAAGTTGGTCGCAATCTCGTCGAAGATGAGCAGCACGCCGTGGCGGTCGCAGAGCGCGCGCAGCTCGCGCAGGTACTGCGGGTGGTAAAAGCGCATCCCGCCGGCGTTCTGCGCGATCGGCTCGAGGATCACGGCGGCGACCTCGTGCGCGTGCCGCTCGAGCAGCGCGGCCATGCTGCTCAGGGCGTCCGGCGACCAGGGCGCGTCGAACGCCGGCCCGGGCGCCTCCGCGAACAGGTGCTGCGCGAGCGCGCCGCGGAAGAGGTGGTGCATGCCATTGACGGGATCGGTGGCCGCCATCGCGCCGAACGTGTCGCCGTGGTAGCCGGCGAGCGCGCTGATCAGGCGGCGCTTCTCGGGCTGCCCCTGCGCGATGAAGAACTGGAGAGCGAGCTTGATGGCCACCTCGACCGACACGGATCCGGAGTCGGCGAGGAAGACGCGCGTAAGCGGCTCGGGCGTGAGCGCCACCAGCGTCTCGCACAGCTCGACCGCGGGCGCGTGGGTGAGCCCCCCGAACATCACGTGGCTCATCCGCCCGAGCTGGGCGCTGATCGCCGCCGTCAGCGCCGGGTGCGCGTAGCCGTGGATGGCGGCCCACCAGGACGCCATGCCGTCGATGAGCTCGCGGCCGTCGGTCAGGGTGAGGCGAACGCCCTCCGCGCGCTCGACCGCGAAGAGCGGCGCGCTCGAGATGGGCGCCGCGTAGGGGTGCATCACGCAGCGGCGGTCGCGCGCGACGAGATCGTCTCCGCCAGGCAGGGCGCTCTCCGGTGGCATGGCGACGCGTCTAGCCCAGAACGCCCATCGCCACCAGGTCCGCCGGGCGCGCCGGTTGTCACCGCGCCTCCGCGCCCGGCGCCGTCCCGCCGGCGGGACGCGGCCCCGGCCCCCTCCGGAAGATTTCTTGAACAGGCTGTAACGTTCGGGCCCCCTCCGAGACTGTGCAGGTAGCGGGATAGCCGTCGCGGCGCCGGGGACACGTCCGGGCGCAGGGGCGCGCGCATCCATCGCACGTCGAAATACCGATGACGTCGCGCTCGAGGAGAGCCTCGCGACGATGAGGAGACATCCATGAACGGTCTGCTTCGCAAGGTCCTGCGGTCTGCCACCATGATCTCGGCCGCTGCGCTCATGTCGTCCGCGCTGCCCGGCTGCGGCGGCAGCGACACGGACGGGGGCACGGGGGGCGGGGCCCAGGGCTCGGACAAGAACACGTATGTCCTCGTCCACGGCGCCTTCGTGGGCGCATGGGCATGGGACAAGGTGGTGCCGCTCCTCGAGGCGGGCGGCAACGAGGTGATCGCCCTCGATCTCCCCGCTCACGGCGAGGACCAGACGCCCCTCGCGGACGCCGGCCTGGAGGCCTATACCGACGCCGTGGTGGAGGCCATCGACAGCGCCTCGCGCCCCGTGATCCTCGTCGGCCACAGCATGGGCGGCACCGTGGTGAGCCAGGCCGCCGAGCAGCGGCCCGACAAGGTGAAGACGCTCGTCTACCTGACCGCCTTCCTGCTCAAAGACGGCCAGTCGCTGAGCCAGGAGTGGGCCGACGACGAAGGGGCCGCGATCAAGGCGTACGCGGCCCCTTCGGAGGACGGCACGACGCTGACCTTCAAGGAGGGGTGGGCCGCGAACGCCTTCTGCCAGGATTGCTCTCCGGAGGACGTCGCGCGGCTCGAGAGCCACCTGCGCGAGGAGCCCGCGAAGCCGTTCGACGAGCCGATCCATGTGACGGCGGAGCGGTGGGGGAGGGTCCCCCGGGTCTACATCGAGGCGCTCGAGGATCTCGCCATCAGCCCTGCAGAGCAGAAGCAGCAATACACCGCCTTGCCCTGCGAGCGGGTCATCTCGATCGACGCGGGCCACGCCCCCTTCCTGACGAAGCCGAAGGAGGTCGCGGACGCGCTGAGATCGCTCTGACCGGGGCGGCGGCCGTCGTCGTCCGCGAGGCGAGCCGCCCCGGATCCACGTCGATTGATGCGGGGCTCGGCGGCGTGATACCGTGCTCCGCGTGTCCCATGACCCCTCGGCCGCCGCCGACGGCGAACAGGCCGCAACGGCGCAGCGCGCATCGGCCGAGGTAGGCCCGCTCCTCGCGCCCGCGGCGCCCGCCGCGCCGGACAGCGCGGCTGCGCCCGCCTGCGCGGCGCCGGCGGACGACATCGCGCTCGTCCGCCGGCTGCTCGCGGGGGACGAGCAGGCCTTCGAGCAGCTCGTGACTCAGCTCCACACACCCATGCTCCGGCTCGCCCGTGCGGTCGCCGGCCCCGCGGGCGCGCAGGAGGTCGTCCAGGAGACCTGGGCGGCGGTCTTCGATGGGCTCGTGCGCTTCGAGGGGCGCTCCGCGCTGAAGACATGGGTGTTCAGGATCCTGACGAACCGCGCCAGGACGTGGGGCACTCGAGAGAAGCGCATGGTCCCCGTCTCCTGGCTGGAGGACGGGGATCACGGCGGCGAGCCGGCGGTCGATCCGGCCCGATTCGACAGCACCGGTGACTGGGCGACTCCGCCTGTTCCGTGGACGGAGCAGAGCCCGGAGGTGCTCTTGCTGCGCAAGGAGACAGGCGCCGTGCTGCAGCGAGAGCTCGAGACGCTGGCGCCTGGACAGCGCGCGGTGGTCCTCTTGCGCGACGTGGAGGGGTGTCCGTCCGACGAGGTCTGCGAGATCCTGGGTATCAGCGAGGCGAACCAGCGGGTCCTCTTGCACCGTGGCCGATCGAAGCTCAGGGCCGCGCTCGAGCGCTACATGACGAGGGGTGAGCGCGCATGATCGTCACGTGCTGTCAGCTGACCGAGATGATCACGGACAGGAGCGAGGGAAAGCTGTCCTCCGAGCAGGAGGAGGGCTGCGCGCGGCACCTCGCGTGGTGCGACAGGTGCCGCACCTACCTGAAGCAGATGGATCTGACGATCGACGCGCTCCAGGGGCTCCCGGGCGAGCCGCTGCACGACGACGTCCGCGCCGGGCTGTTCGCCCAGTTCCAGCGGCGGAAGACCACCGCCGACTGAGCCTGGCGCCTCGGGCGGCGCGGCGCGCCAATCCCCATCTCCGTGGAGCTCAGGCCCGTGGGCGACGCCGCGGGGGCGCCATGCCCGCCGCGCCGTTCCGGGTCTCGGCTGAGCCGGCGCGCGGCGCGGCCTCGGCCGCCTCGCCGCGAGCCTCAGCCACGCCGCCGCGTGCCGCAGGCACGCTGCCGCGGGCCTCGGCCGCCCCGCCTCGCGGCTCGCGGGACCCGGCGTCGTCCCGGCGGACCTGGACCTTGCGGCCCTTCAGCCGCGTGGCGCGCAGCGCCTCGATGACGGCGTCGGCCGCGTCGGCCGGGACCTCCACCGTGGAGAAGCCGTCGGCGATCTCGATGGCGCCGATGTCGCGGGAGCTCAGCGACGCCTCGTTCGCGATGGCGCCGACCAGATCGGCCGGGCGGATGCCCGCGGCGCGCCCCGCGCTGACGTACAGCCGGGCGACGTTGCCGTCGGTCTCCCGCCCCTCTCGCGTCTCCCGCCGCGGCCGCGCCTGCGCCTCGCCCGGGCGCCCGCGCGGGCCCGCGGGGCCGCGCGGCGCCCGATCGTCGCGGGCGCGCTCCGGCCCGCGCGGAGGCGGCCGGAACGACGGGATCTCCGCCTCGTCCTCCTCCCGGTCCCCCTCCGTCGCGTCGTGGGCGAGCTTCACCGCCGCCGCCGCGATGTCCATCACGTCGAACTCGTCGGCGAGCCCCTCGACAACGACCCGGAACCGCTCGGCGCCGCCCTCGATGAGCGCCTCCCGCAGCGAGGCGCGCGTCAGCTCCAGGCGCCGCGCGCGCAGGTCGGCCACGGTCGGGAGGGTGGCGGCCTCGATGCGCTGCCCGGTGAGCCGCTCGACGTTGCGGATCAGGTAGTGCTCGCGCGGCTCGACCAGCGTGATCGCCGCGCCCTCGCGGCCGGCGCGCCCCGTGCGGCCGATGCGGTGGACGTACACCTCGGGGGCGCAGGGGACGTCGTAGTTGATGACGTGCGAGACATGCTCGATGTCGAGCCCCCGCGCCGCGACGTCGGTGGCGACGAGCAGCTCGGCCGTGCCGGCGCGGAAGCGGGCCATCACGCGATCGCGGTGCTCCTGCGAGAACCCGCCGTGGAGCGCCTGGGCCTCGTAACCGCGGGCGCGCAGCGCCTCGGTCAGCTCGTCGACCTCGTTGCGGGTGCGGCAGAAGAGGATGGCCGACGACGGGTCCTCCATGTCGAGCACCCGGGTCAGCGCGGCGGACTTGTGCGCCCGCGGCACGATGTACGCCGTCTGGCGGACGCGGGGGAGCTCGCCCGGGGCCGCCTTCTCGCCCGCGATCTTGACCCGCACCGGCTCGCGCAGGTGCCGGCCGGCGATCGCGGCGATCCGCGGGGGCAGCGTCGCGGAGAAGAGCACGGTCTGCCGCGCGCCCGGCGTGGCCGAGAGGATCTCCTCGAGCGCCTCGGCGAAGCCCATGTCGAGCATCTCGTCGGCCTCGTCGAGCACGACGGTGCGGATGCCGTCGAGCGCGAGCGTGCCGCGCCCGATGTGATCGAGCGTCCGGCCCGGCGTGGCCACGATGACGTGGACCCCGCGGCGGAGCGCGCGCAGCTGCTGCCCGAAGGGCTGGCCGCCGTACACGGACAGCACCTGCACGCCGAGCCGGCGGCCGTAGCGGTGCATCGCCTCGGCCACCTGCATCGCCAGCTCGCGGGTCGGCACGAGCACGAGCGCCTGGGGGAGGCGGGGCGGCTCGCCGCCGATCTCGAGGCGCTGGAGCAGCGGCAGCGCGAACGCGGCCGTCTTCCCGGTCCCGGTGGCGGCCTGCCCCAGCAGGTCGCGCCCGGTCAGGAGGTGCGGGATCGCCTCGCGCTGGATCGGCGTGGGCTCCTCGTAACCGAGCTCGGCGAGCACGCTTAGGAGGGCAGGTGCGATGCCGAGCGCGGCGAAGCTGGCGGACGAGGGGGTCGTCTCCACAGGGGCTCCCCATGTCATGGTCGCGCGCCAGCGCCGTTGCAACCCGGCATTCAGCGCGGGGCGCAGCGCGCGCGGCAGGCGAGCCCCGCTGCCCCGATCAGCCGAGCTTCGCGGCGAGGGCGCGGTACCGCTCCGGCAGGCGCGCGGCGTCCAGCCGGCCGAGGAGCGCGCGCGCGGCCCCCTGCGCGCGGGGGCTGCCCTCGGGCGCGCGGCTCACCGCCTCGAGGTAGAGCTCGAGCGCGCGCCTGCGCTCCGCGAGCGCCTGCGCGGCCCGGCCCCGGAGCTCGAGGATCTCGGCCTGCTCCGCGCAGAGCGCCGCGTACGCGCCGATCTTCTCGTGGTCGCCGAGCAGGGTGGCCGCGCCCGCGGCGTCGAGCCGGTCGAGCATGTCCCGCATCGGGCCGAAGAGCCCGTCGGCGGTGGTGCGGACGAGCAGCTCCGCCTCGTCGAGCTGGCCGGCGCGCCGGAGCCCGGCGATCCGGCCGATGGCCTCGGCGAGCTGCTCGATCATGCGGAGGATGTAATCGCGCTGTCTGAGCGACATAGGGTCTCCTGCGCGAGCCTAGCCGATCGCGGCCTCCGTGGCGCGTGCCGGCGCGCGCGCGTCGAACGGGAGGAGGCCGCCGTGTCGATCGAGCTTGGTGCCGAGATCCAGAGCGCAAGCGATGAATGCAACGAGCGGCAATCCCGTCGTCGTCCGGCAAGATAGGTATGGAAAGAGGACGGCGGCCAGGGTCGAGGAGCGCATTGAGTTCATGATGGCTCGCACAGGGGTACGACCATCGTGCCAAGCTCGATAGCGACATGAGGTCTCCTGCTCGAATCCGACCGCCGATGGCCTTCGTGGCGCGCGCCGGCGCCGCGGTACGCCGCCTGCCGTCTGGACGCAAGGAGGGCCGCCTGAGCCGAGTGTCTGGGACACCAACCAGGCTCGATCGCCCTCCACGAGAGCACGCAGGACGCACGGCTCCTCCCACATCGAGCAATGCTTGAAACCTCACATCGCTGGAAAAAGCCACTCGACACGAGCTTCGTATGCGGTATCAGTCGTGCAGGGGGACGACTCGCTCGCTGCCAGCGAACGGGAGTCGTTCTGCGCGCCAAGGCGCCTGGTAAGCAAGGTCGCGCGCAGCACGGGCGCCGACGTCGATCGGCAGAACGCACCACGGAGCTCGCGCCGATCCCTGGAGGAAGGTTGCATCATGCTGGATATGTTGTTCACGGATCCCAGTCCGAATGCGAGCCCCCGAGTGAGCCCGAGCTCCAGGCTGACAGGGGAGGGACGACCAAGAAGGCCGCGTGTCCTCTGGGTGACGCGCCTCTTTCCGAACCGCGTTGAGCCGTTCGCCTGTGCCTTCCAGCGCCAGCAGCTCGCGGCCCTCTCGCGCCGCTGCGCGGTCGAGGTGTTCGCGGCGATCCCCTACCACCCGGGGATCTCGCTGCTGGGCGCGCGAACGCGCACGGGGCGACTGGCGGAGGTGCCAGAGCGCGACGTGATAGACGGTATCTCGGTGGTGCACCCGCGCGCGCCGTATCTGCCCGGCGCGGGCAGCCTCCTCGCGCCCGTGAACGCGCCGCTCTACCTCACGGGGCTGCTGCCCCACATCCCGCGGCTGCTCGGGCGGTTCGACGTCGTGGTCGGCGCGTGGCTGTATCCGGACGCCTGCGCGGCGGCGGTGCTCGCGCGGCTGCTCGGCCTTCCTTACGTCGTCAAAGCACACGGCACGGACGTGAACGTCGTGGCCGGCTGGCGCTCGGTGCGCCCGCTCGTCGCCAGCGCGGTTCGGTCCGCATCGTACGCGATCGCCGTGAGTCGTCCGATGGCCGAGCTGCTCACCGCGTTCGGCGCGGCGCCGGGCCGCGCGGTCGTCGTCCGCAATGGCGTCGACCGCGCGATCTTCCACCCGAGCGACCGGCTCGCCGCCCGGCGCGAGCTCGGCCTCCCGGAGCGCGGCCGCATCATCACCTTCGTCGGTGACCTCAAGCCGACGAAGGGCACCCTCGATCTGCTCGAGGCGTTCGAGGCGCTCGCCCGGCAGGGGGGCGAGCCCACCCACCTCGTGCTCGTCGGCGCCGGACCGGCCCGGACAGCCGTCGACCAGGCCGCGGCGCGCCTCAAGGCCGCTCAGGGCGCGGGCGGTCGGATCATCGCGACTGGCGAGCTCCCGCTCCGCTCGGTCGCGCGCTACATGGCCGCCGGCGATTTGCTGACGCTGCCGAGCTGGGCGGAAGGAACTCCCAATGTGGTGCTCGAGGCGCTGGCCGTTGGCCGCCCGGTGGTGGCTACGAGCGTCGGAGGCATCCCGGACGTGGTCACCGGCGGTCGCACAGGCCTGCTCGTCCCGCCGCGCGACGTGAGGGCGCTCACCACGGCGCTCGGCGAGGCGCTTGCGCGGCCCTGGGACGAGCGCGCGTTCGCCGAGGCGGCGCCACCCTCGTGGGAGGAGAGCGCGGGCGAGCTGCTGCAGCTGCTCGCGCACACGGCATTCGGGGACAGCGAGCGGGCCGTGGCCTGAGGCAAGCTCGTCGCAGGGGGCGTGGGAGATCTCGGCGATCCGAGAGGCAGCGGGACGCGTTCACGACCCGCCCCGCGCCCCCATCTCGACAGTCGATCAGCTGGCGCGGTGTTCCAAGCCGCTCCCCGCGGAGGCCGCCAGCGTGCTCGCCTGCGGTGGATCCCTCCGCGCGTCGAGCCTGCTCGGCACGTCGGAGATCGTCACGCGGTGCTTGCCGCCGCCGGTGAGCGCGATATCGTCGACCACGCGAATCCGAAGGACGGCTCGGTCGCCGAGCTGCTTGCGGAGCGCCTGCTCGATGAGGCGCGCGTGCTCGTCCTGGTAATCCTTCGCCGGGACGATCTTGATCGTGATGGCCCCGCTCCGATCCTGGTGGACCTGGTAGCGCTTCACCGACGGGTAGTCCTTGAGCAGGTGGGGGAAAAACTCGCCCGCCAGGAGCCGTCCGTCCGGTCCCACGATCATGTCGAGCACCCGCCCTTCGACCGAGGCGAGGAGCGGCAGACCTCGCCCACACGAGCACGCCGACGCGGACCCGATGGCGATGTCCTCGTTCTTGTAGCGGAGCAGCGGCATCGACCGGGAGATAAGGTCGCTCACGATCACCTCGCCAGGCTCGCCGGGCGTCGCGTGCCGGCCATCGTGCACCAGCTCCAGGTAGACCCCCTCCATGTTGATGTGCAGCCCTTCGTGCCGGTCGCACTCCGAGGCGAGCAGCATCACCTCCCTGCATCCATATCGGTTGAACAGGGGTGCGTTGAAGGCGCGCTCGATGGTCCAGCGCTGGTGGTCGAAGAGCCGCTCGGCGGAGCACACGAGGCCTCTGGGCGCCGGCAGCTCGCGGCCCGTCTCGAGGGCGAAGCGCGCCGTGTGGTAGAGCGGGTTCGTATAGCCGATGATCAGGTTAGGTCGGTAGCGTACGATGTCGTCCACGACGGCGGCGAGCCGCTGTTCGGACAGGTCGAACGCGCTCACGTACTTCTTGCGGAGAATGGCCTCGTGCAGCTCGCGCTTCCTCTTCTTGAGGAGGCTCTCGTTGAGGATGGGTGTCCCCCAGATGTGGAGCTCCTTCTCCCCCACCTTCGCTCCAGCCCAGCCGTCCGACCGCATCGCCGCGGCGATCCGATGCTCGTAGGTGCCGTGGTCCAGGTAGAACCGCAGCGACTCCCCGGTGGAGCCGCCCGTCGCGCTCGCGATCAGTTTGCCCGTGTACCCCTCGGCGAGCAGCTCGCGCCCGTGGGCGAGGATATCTGCCTTGGTCAGAACGGGGAACCGCACGAGGTCCTCTGGCGCCTTCACGTCTGCTACACGTACCCCATGCTCGGCGAAGCGGCGCCGATAGAAAGGCACCTTCTGCTCGGCGAAGCGGAGCGCGTCGAGCATCCTTCGAAAGGACAGCTCTCGAATTTCGCGCTCCGGGCGCCACTGCGATTGTTCGATCTCATGCAGTCGCGTCAGGGTTGCCCGTCTCCGTATGTGGGTCTCGTACAACGGGAACAGAACATGCCGAAATAGCGGTCCATACATGCTTTCTAGCATTACAAGAGGCCTCTTCTTGTCAAGTGACATGCCGCGGCGATGACGCGGCAGCGTGTCTGGGCGCGATGTCGAGATCCCGATTGGGCACAGAGGCGGACGCACGATGGATAGAGCTCACAACAAAGGTGCTTTCATGCGCATTCTGTGGCTGGAGACGGACTCGTCGCACGCGTTCGGCCGGAACGGCGTTGCACTCTCGTGGCCGATCGGGGCCGCCTTCGTCGCACAGCGAGTCCGCCTGTTCGTGTAAGCTCGTGAGGAGGCCGGCGCGACGGTCTTCGCCCGCCGGGCTCCCGTCGGGGGGCGAGCTGCGGGGCGCCCGCGTCGACGAGGCGAGAGAGAGCAAGGACGACGCCCGCCGGCGGCGCCGTCTTCATGCCACGGTGGCTTCCCATGGGGGCCATCGCGTCACAGGGGGCCACCTGTGCCGATATGTCGGCGCCCAGCGGCGGTGCTGCCTCGCCGCTCCGGCGCACGATCCTGCCGCCTTCATCGCTGGCTTTCCCGCCGAGCTCGCATGGTACGATCCGGTCATGCGCACTTCGCCCATGCTCGCGCTGCTCGCCGCCGCGTCGCTCGCGGCCTGCGTTCGTTCCCCCGCGCCCGCGGCGGCGCCCGATGTCTTCGCGCCGTCCGCCGCCGACGTCGGGCCCTGGTACACGTCGCCGCCCGATCTCACGGCGATCCCACCGGGGAACGAGGCGCCGGAGCAGCGGGCCGCGCGGCTGCAGGCCAAGGCGATCCTCGTGGATGGCCACGGCGGCGTGCCCTCGCTGCTCCTCGGCGGCTCGTTCGCTCAGGTGAGCTCGGACGACGGGCTGATGGCCGCGGAGGTCGCCAGGATCAAGGCGGCGGGCGTCACCGGCGCGTTCTTCCCGATCCACGTCGGCGCGTCCGCGCCCTCGGTGTCCTCGCGGCTCGGCGGCAGCGCCGCGCGCCGCGCGCTCGATCTCATCGAAGCGACCCACCGGCAGGTCGAGCGCCACCGCGAGGCGCTGCTGCTCGTGCGCAACGCGAAAGACATGCGCCGCGCCGAGCGCGACGGCAGGATCGCCGTGATCATGGGCATCGAGGGCGGGCACGCCATCGAGAACTCCCTGCCTGCGCTGCGCTCGTTCTACCGCCTCGGCGTCCGCACCATGGCGATCACGCACACGAGCACGAACGACTGGGCAGGCTCCGCGGGAGGCGCGCTCGATGCCGGGTACGTCCGCGACCGCGGCCTCGCCCCCTTCGGTGAGGCCGTGATCCGCGAGATGCAGCGGATCGGCATGCTCGTCGACGTCTCGCATGCATCGGACAGCACGTTCCAGGGCGTCATGAAGGTGGCCAGGGCGCCGATCATCACCTCGTCCACGATGCCCGCCGCCGGCCACCGCCGCCGCAACCTCGACGATTACATGCTGCGCGCGGTCGCGGAGAACGGCGGCCTCGTCATGGTGAACTCCTGGGCGCTCTTCCTGGACGAGGCGTATGCCGAGCAGTCGGCGCGCTTCGCGCAGAAGTACGGGGCGCACCTCAAGGAGCTCGGCGAGAGGCTCCCGGGCGACACGAAGGCGCTCCGCGAGGAGATCGAGAAGCTCAGGGCCCAGGAGGGGGAGAAGACGCCGCCGCTGTGGCGGATCGTCGACCATATCGACCACGTGGTGAAGGTCGCGGGGATCGAGCATGTTGCCCTCGGCTCCGTCTTCGAGGGGAGCGAGGCGCTCAAGGAGGGGCTCGCTGGCAGCGCCGGGGCCCCGAACCTCACGCTGGAGCTCATCCGCCGCGGGTACTCGGATGCGGACATCCTCCGCCTGCTGGGCGGGAACTTCGTGCGGGTCCTCGAGCAAGCCGAGGCCTACGCGGCCGCGACGGAGACAACGCTGTCCGGCGACGGCAGCACGCAGCAGCTCAGCGCGGCCGAGCTGGGCGATCCGCCGTCGCCGACCCCGCTGTCGCCGACCCCGCTGTCGCCGACCCCGACGCCGCTGCCCCCGGGGCCGCGGGGGCGGGTATCGTGGGAGGTCGTTCCGCTGCCCTTGCCGCCGCTGCGAACGGTCCCGCGGCCCTCGAAGGCCGGAGCGCCGACGTCTCCGTTCTCGGAGCTCCGGCTGACGCGGTAGCCTCTCGCCGTCGACAGGCGGTCGCGCCGGGTTTACGATGGCGAGCCCCGGGATGCGAACGGCGGCGCGACCCCTGACCCGGCTGCGGACATCCACGCTTCCGGCGGCGCTCGCCGCCTGCGTGCTCGGCGGCGCGTGCGCGGGGGAGCCGCCGCCGGGCGGCCACGGCGGTGGTGGCCAGGGCGCGGGCGCGCACCCGGTGACGACGACCACGTACGCGAGCGCGGCCACGGGTTTTGGTGGCGCTCTGGAGGAGCTGCCGCACGCGTTCACGGTGACCGGCGTCGTCATCGACGGCGCGGCGCCGCTCGAGGGCGCCATCGTGATGCAGGCCGGCGGGGAGCCGGCCCTCGTGACCGGACCGGACGGCGCGTTCTCCATCGAGATCACGCGGGACATCCCGGGCCAGCCGACCGTTGTCGCGGCGAAGATCGGATACCGGACGGACGGCATCGAGCTCGAGGTCGTCCCCGACGGGCCGGTGGAGATCGGTATTCGCCGCGCGTCGCCGCCGGACAACGCGCTCGGCTACACCTACGGCGATCCGGGTGACGGCGACCCGCACAACTCGACGCGGTTCTGCGATCACTGCCACACGACGCTCGTGGCCCAGTTCCTCGAGTCGGGGCACGCGCGGTCGGCCAGGAGCCCGCTCCTCCAGGCCATCTACGCCGGGGTCTCGATGGCCCACACGGACGAGGCCTCGTGCGGCGCCGCGGGCGGGCGCTGGAAGGCCGGACGCGTCCCGGGGAGCGAGGGCGGCGCCGCGATGCGGTGTTATCTCGGGAGCGGCGTGCTGCCGGATCTCAACCCGTCCTGTGGCGGGGGAGCGCAGCCTTCGTGCGACGATCCCGCGCTGCCCGACGCCGTGCGCCCTGCGGCGTTCGGCGCGTGCGCCGACTGCCATGCTGCGGGGATCGACGGCCCCGCGGGCGGGCGAGACCTCCTCGAGGCCACCGGCGTCGCGTTCGAGAAGGGCGACCACTGCGACGTTTGCCACAAGATCCGCGACGTCGATCTGAGCAAGCCGCCCGGGGTCGCCGGCGCCCTGATCGTCCAGCGCCCGCAGGAGAGGAGCTCCTCCGATCCCTCGTCGAGGCTCCTGGAGGTGATGTTCGGCCCGCGGCCGGACGTGCCGAACAGGTTCATGGGCGGCAGCTACCAGCCGAAGTTCTCGGCCTCGGAGCTCTGCGGCGGCTGCCACGAGCAGAAGCAGGCGGCGCTCCTGCCGGGCGCGGCGCTCGATCCGGTCCGCTGGCCCGACGGGCTCCCGATCCATCAGACGTTCTCCGAGTGGGCCGCGAGCTCCTGGAACCGCCCGGCCACGCAATGCCAGGCCTGCCACATGCCGGGGATCCTCTCGCTGAAGAGCAGCCTCGACGTGACGAACGAGGCGAACGCGAGCGTCTCGCTCGGCTTCGTCCGCCCGGCGGGGACGGTCCGCTCCCATATTTTCCGCGGCCCGCTGGAGGGGTCCCCGCGGCTCATCCGGGGCGCGGTCGACGTCCGCATCGACGCCTCGGCGGCGCCGGGCGAGCTCGCGGTCACCGTCTCCCTGGCCGGAGGCGCGGCGGGCCACGCCGTTCCGACCGGGGAGCCGATGCGCGCGCTCGTGCTCCTCGTCGCGGCGGAGGCGTGCGGCGCGCCCCTCTCGCCGTCGCGCGGCATGACGGTGAACGACACCGGCGGCGCGCTCGCGGAGGCGCGCGTGGGCCAGGGCGCGGCCCTGACGGGCGCCCAGCTCGCCTGGGACGAGGGCGCGGCGCGCGCGAGGGCGGGCGACGTCGTGCGGATCGTCCGCCCGACCGGCGTCTACGACGATTACACCGGCGTTGGCCGCTTCGCGGACCCGTCGCTCGACGCCGCGGACAAGGGCCTCGAGGTCCGCGCGCCGGTCGGCGAGGCGCGGGTGGTCGCCGCGGGCGGCGGCGCGATCACCCTGAGCGGCGCGATCGCCGCGCAGGACGGGGATATCGTCTACCTCGGCGCGCCGCTCGCCGCGGCGCCCGCCGACGGCCAGCCCGCGGCCGCGCTCGCCGGCGCCGCGGGTTATACCTTCGCCAAGGTGCTCGTCGATCCGGCGGGCGCGCGGCACGCGCCGCAGCACCGCGCCGTCGATATCGCCAGCGACAACCGCGTCGCGCCGGGGAGCGTCGCGGTGACGTCGCACGGCTTCGCGATCCCCGCGGGCTGCTCGGCGACAGCGAACGTCACCGCCACGCTGCTCTACCGGCCTGTCCCGCTCGCCCTCGCGAAGGAGCGCGGGGCCTTCGCGCGCGATTACCTGGTCGCCTCGGCGTCCTCGCCTGTACCGCTCGACTGAGCAGCGCGGAGATCAGGAGAAGACGCTGGCAAATCCCTCGCTATTGGCATTTCTGGCGCGGCCGCCCGGGATGTGGGAGATGGGCCTGGCCCGCGGGGGCCGCGACGCATCCGATGAGCATGGCCCATTACGTCTCGGTCTTCCTCGTGTCGCTGTCGGCGATCTTCTTCGTCGTGGATCCGCTCGGCATCGTGCCGCTGTTCCTGACGATGACCGCGGGCGATCCGCCGGAGAAGGTGCGGCGCACGGCGCGGCGGGCGTGCGCCGTCGCCGGCGGGCTCATGCTGTTCTTCGCCCTCTTCGGCGGCGTCGTCTTCAAGGTCTTCGGCGTCTCGCTGGCCGCGTTCCGCGTCGCGGGCGGGCTGCTGCTGCTCGTCACGGCGCTCGACATGCTGCGCGCCCGCTCCTCGGCGACGCGCACCACCCCGTCCGAGGAGCAGGAGGGCATCGCGAAGGAGGACGTGGCGCTCGTGCCCCTGGCCATGCCGCTCCTCGCCGGGCCGGGCGCCCTCGCCACGGTGATGGTGCTGATGGCGCGCGAGGGCAACGATCCCGTGGCCATGGGGCTGGTGCTCGCCGGCGTCGCCATCACCTTCGTGGCCTCCTACTTCGTGCTGCGCGGCGCGGGGCTCGTGCAGCGGGCGCTCAAGGCGTCCGGCATGGCCGTGCTCGAGCGCGTCATGGGCCTCATCCTGGCCGCCATCGCCGTGCAGTTCATGGCCGACGGGGTGAAGGAGCTCTGGCACGGGTGACGCGCGTCCAGCGTCGCCCGGCGCGTCGCCCGCCGCGTCAGTTGAGCTGGCCCGCGCGCCGCGGCGCCTGCTTCATGCAGAGGACGAGCGCGTCGCGGAGCCGCGCGAAGGTGGATACCCGCGACATGTCCACGCCGTCCACGAGGAGGCCGCGCGCCACGTCGGGCCGGATGCCCACGATGATCCCTCGCGCCCCGAGGAGCTCCACCGCGCGGACCAGCGACAGAAGGATGTTCCCGAGCGAGGCGTCGATGGAGTCGACGCCGGTCAGATCGATGATCACCACCCTGCAATGGGTGTTCGACACCGCGCCGAGGAGCCCCTGCATCATCTGGTCCGCCCGGCAGACATCGACCGCGCCGAGCACCGGCATCATCAGCACGCCCTCCCAGACCTGGATGATCGGCGTCGACAGCGTGCGGATCGTCGCCTGCTGCTCCGCGTTGAGGGCCCTCGTGCGCGAGAGCTCCTGCGCGAGGTCGTCGAGCCGCCTCAGGTTGCTCGCCGCGGCCGCCTGGGCGATCTGGACGAGCTCCTCCCGCTCCCTCAGCGCATCCCCGAGCTCCCCCAGCGCCGCCGCGATCGCGCCGAGATCGTCGCCAGGGTCCGCTCCCTCGGCGAGCGCCGCGTCCGCGCCTCCCTCCTTGAGCTGCTCGATGTAGCGTAGGATCGCCTGCGCCCGCTCACCCGGCACGGCGCCCCCGGAGCATCTCGCTCTCGAGCTGCTCATAGACCGTCTCCGAGATACAGCTCGTGAAGCAGCGCGTGTGGACGAACTCGTTGTCCAGGACGTCATGCCAGTCTTCCACGCTGTCCTTCGTCCCCATCGCCACTCTCCCCCGGTCGTGCTTCGACCTTGACTTGTCCGGCCCGACGAGCGCCGAGGTGCGGTGTCCGCGAAGGCGCTGCATGCCCGCAGCTGCTCAGGTTACAGGAGAACGGGGAGCGCGACGAGGGATGTCGTCGCCGCGGTGGGGTCGGGCACATGGCAGGAGAGCGTGAAGGTGCGTTGTCGTGGAGCTCGCTTGTCGGCTTGATGCAGCGGGCTCGGCGGCGCGATATCGCTACGCGGACGGGCCGCCGCGGCGCGCGCTCGGCTCTCCACGGAAGACGTGCGCGTGGGCGCGCGCGAGGTCGGCGAAGGCGCGGGGCGCGCGGCCTGTCACGCGCTGAACGACGTCGGTGACGCGGTCCTCGGCCCCGTCGCGGATGGCGAGGTCGAGGCTCACAAGGAACGCGGCGTAGGGCGATGGGATACCCGCCCTGACGAGGTACGCGCGAGCGTCCTCCTCGCCGGCGCGGACGTGGCGTATCGCCCGGCCGGCGATGCGGGACACGATGGCCGCCACGTCATCGTAGCTGAGCGCCTCCGGGCCGGTGATGACGTGAGATGTGTTGTGCGGCGCGCCGTCGAGGAGCGCGCGCGCGGCGACCTCCGCGATATCGTTGGCGTCGACGAAGCCGACGCGGCCGCCGCCCGTCGCGGTCGTGAGCTCGCCTCGCCCGGCGATCGCCGCCGCGTGCGGGTGGCGCGGGTCGATGAAGTTCTGCATGAACCACGACGGCCGGAGGACGGTCCACTCTGGAGCGCGCTCGCGGAGCGCGCGGTGGACGAGGCCGAGCCCGGGGCTCCCCTCCGCCACGGGCGACGCGCTGAGCAGGACGAGGCGGCGAGCCCCGCTCGCGAGCGCGCGCTCGACGAAGGGCAGCATGAGCGCCGAGGGATCCTCGACCATCGCGGGCGCCACGAGGTACACGCGATCGGCGCCCCGGAGCGCGCCCTCGTGCGTCGCGGCGTCGGCCCAGTCGAAGCGGGCGTGCTCCACGCCGTCGTGAGCGGCGGGCGCCGTCCGGCTCGCGGTGCGGACGCGCGCGCCGGCGGCCGCGAGCCGCGCGGCGACGGCTCGCCCGGTGGTGCCCGTCCCGCCGGTGATCAGGACGAGCGGCCCATCGCTGCCTGCGCGCGCCCTCATGACGCCCCCTCGCGATGCGCGTCGAGCTCGGCGCCGAAGGCCTCGACGACGGGCGCTGGATTCCAGTACTCGCGGTAGCGCACGACTCGGCCGTTCCTCGTCGCGACGATCATCACATAGTCCTGCTCGTAGCGTTTGCGCGCGGGCCCGATGGTCGCCGAGCCGTGCACCTCGGCGAGCGCGACGTCGGGATCGGTCGTCGGATACCGTCGAACGTCCTTGAACTCGAGCCCGTGGAAGCTCTGGAGGATGCCCTCGAAATGGCGCCGGATGGCCGCCTTGCCCTCGAGGCGCGCAGGCGCGCCGAGCGCCGGCGCATACGGGAACTCGACGGTCGCGTCGTCGGCGAAGAGGTCGAGCCAGCGCTCCAGGTCACGGCCGATGAGATCGAGGAGCGCGTCGAGCGCCTGCGCGGCGTCGAGCGGCCGGGAATGCGGCAGGGGGTGCGTCATGGGATGTCCTTTCCTTTCGTGTCGACGAGGCCAGCGTAGGCGCGCCGCGATTGCCGCGCGTCCGGCTCCCCGATCCGCGCGTCCACGGTCCACGGCCGGCGCCGCGCGCGCGGCGGGGCGTGCGCGCCGGCGTGGCGCGGCCCGCCGCGTGTTGTAGAGTCGATCGCGCCATGTCCGCCGCGTTCGACGAGCTGGCCCGGAGCGTCGTGCTCCGCGAGGCCGAGGTGAGGCGCTTCGCGCTCGGCGATCGCTGGGGCAAGCGGCAGCCGGCGCAGCGCGCCGCCGCCCGGGTGTACGCGGCGCTCGGCGGCGGCGGGTGGATCGACGTCGCGCGCCGGCGGCTCGCGCTCGGCGCGGGGGAGCTCGTGTTCCTGCCGCGCGCCGAGGAGCACGCCATCCGCGATCGGCCGACGACCTCGCTCGCGCACCCGGAGGCCCTCTGCCGCGGGATGCGCGCCGTGGCCGACGACGCCTTGGCCACGGAGGCCCCGCCGGAGACGCGCCTCGTGGTCGTCGACCTGCACGTCGACGCGGCGGGCGCCCCGTGGGTCGCCCTGCTGCCGCCGGCGGTGCACGTCGCGGGCGCGACGCCGGGGCTCGCGCGCTGGCTCAACGACACGCTCGCGCTGCTCGCCGGCCCGGCCCTGTCGGCGGCGCTGCGCCGCTCCGTCGGCGAGGCGTGGGCGCACGCGCTCTTCGCGAGCGCGCTGCGCGACCCCGCGGCGTCGCTGCCGCGGCGGGACGCGCTCCGGGACGAGCCGATCGCGGCCGCGCTCGCGCGGGTGCGCGCCTCGCCCGAGCGCGCGTGGGAGCTCGGGGACCTCGCGCGAGCGGCCGGGCTCTCGCGATCCGCGTTCGCGGCGCGCGCGACGGCGCTCCTCGGCGAGCCGCTCGGCCATCACGTGCGCCGGCTGCGCCTCGAGCGCGCCGCGGTCCTGCTCGGCGAGACGACGCTCCCGGTGAAGCTCGTCGCCGCCCGCGTCGGCTACGACAGCGAGCCCGCGTTCGGGCGCGCCTTCGCGCGCGCCCACGGCGTGAGCCCCCTCGGCTACCGGCAGGCGAGGCGGCGAGAGCACGACGGCGCGCACACCGCCGGACGCGTAGGTTGACGAGAGGGAAGCGCTGCTGGGCGGCGCAGCTCGTATCATGTCCACCCGGATCTGAGCACCAGCTCCCACGCGCCGGCGCGCGGTGCGCGGCTTTCGGCGCGGTGTGCCCGGCGGATGCCGTATCCTCCTGCGAATGCGGCAAGGCGCGAGGATAGGTGTCCTGCTCGTCGCGATGGCGGCGTGCGGCGGCGATGGCGATGATGGGGAGTCCACCGCTGGCGCCGGAGGCGCCACGCCGGGCGCGGGCGGCGCCTCCGGCTCCACGTCGGGCGCGGGCGCCGCCGGTGGTTCGTCGCCTGGCGCGGGGGGCTCCACGCCGGGCGTCCCGGCCTACGGCCGTTTCGGCCAGCCCACGACGACCTTCACGCTGCCGGAGCCGGCCCCGAGGGAGGGGAAGCTCCCCGAGATCGCCTATCCCGATCTCGCCGGGTCGTTCCCGGAGGTCGACTGGAGCGCGCTCGATCGGCTCTACATTCCGGCTGGCCGCTACCGGAGCATCCTGCTCGGCGGCCTGCCCGAGCGGAGCGCGGAGCGCCCGCTCGTGATCACGAACCTCGGCGGACAGGTCGAGGTCGGGGGCGACGCCGCCAACTACGTGTTCGTGATCAAGGGCGGAAAGGGCTGGATTTTGACGGGCCGCCACGACCCTGTCTCGAAGACCGGCGATGAGGGGTTCCGGGGGCACGCCGAGGGCGCGTTCGCCCATGCCCAGGGGACGTACGGCATCTTCATCGACGACGCGTTCAGCAAAGAGGGCCTCTCGGGGCTGGCCATCGGCGGAGGAGCGTCGGATTTCGAGCTGGATACCCTCGAGGTCGCGCGCGCCGAGTTCGCCGGCATCGTCGCCAAGACCGACGACGACGGGCAGGCCACGATGCGCAACGTGAAGATCCACGACCTCTACGTGCACGACGTCGGCTCGGAGGGGATCTACTTCGGCAGCACCCAGGCGCAGCCGCAGCACGCGTTCGAGCGCCTCGAGGTGTACGATAACCGGTTCCTGCGCACCGGCACCGAGGCGCTTCAGGTCGGGCAGCTCGGCTCGGACTGCGAGATCCACCACAACGTCATCGGGCCGGGCGCGGTCCGGTGGCGGTCGGCGTTCGACCATTACCAGGATGGCAACGTGCAGTTCGGCCAGCGTTATGGCAGCTCGAGCTTCCACCACAACATCGTGATCGGGACGGGCGACCTCTTCGTCGAGCTGTTCCCGACGCGCGTGGACGGCGATCCGCGCTCGCCGTCGGACACGGTCTCGTTCACGGACAACTACTTCGCCGACACGTCGCTGAGCGGGGTGTACACGCACGCGGTGGACACCGGCGCCACGATACGCTTCGAGCGCAACGTCTTCCTCGGGTTCCACTTCAACTATGGCGAGGTGTACCCCGACGCGGACGAGCCGGTGCAGGTCTTCGCGGTGGGCAGCAACTCGCCGAACCCGCACATCCTGAAGGGCAACCGGGTGGACGGGCCCTATCCGTTCATCAAGTGGCTCTTCGACAGCGTGCAGGCCGAGGACAACCCGACGGTCGCGGTGGAGCGGGTCCGCTTCCGAGACTTCATGGGGGGCGGCCTCGACGAGGACTACCGGCGCCTGGAGTGGTGGACCGACCGCGCGACGCTCAGCCCGGGCGAGCGCGCCGTGACGTACCCCAAGGGCGCTTACGTCCTCCACCAGGGCGCGCTCTACGAGGCGCTCGCGGAGAGCCAGGGCAAGCAGCCCGATCAGCACCCCGACGTGTGGCGCGCGCTGCCGGCCCCTGCGGACGACGTCCGTTTGAGCGCCGACTCGCCGCACCAGGGGCTCGGCGTCCGCTGGCCGCCGCCTTAGCGCGCAGGAGGGGAGCTGTTCTCCATGAAGCTCTTCTACGCGCCCACATCCCCTTTTGCCCGCAAGGTGCGGGTCGCCGCCCACGAGCTGCAGCTGGGAGACCGGGTCGAGCTTGTGCTGGTCAATCCCTGGTCGGATGCGGAGCTGCGGTCCCTGAACCCGCTCGCCAAGGTCCCGACGCTGGCCCTGGAAGACGGGCAGGTGCTCTTCGAGTCGGCGCTCATCTGCGAATACCTGGACCACCTCGCGGCCGGCGGGTTGTACCCGGCGCCGGGAGAGGCGCGGTGGCGTGCCCTGCTCCAGCAGGGCATCGCGGACGGTATCAACACTGCTGCCGGGCGCCTCTTCGCGGACGAGCATCGCCCATCCAATGAGCGATCCAGCAGCGTCATGCTGCGTCAGGCGGCTGCCATCGAGGCCGGCCTGGACAGGCTGGAGCGTGACGCTGACACGTTATCGACGGAGCTCGCGGACATCGGCGCGATCTCGGTCGTTTGCGCGCTCGGCTACCTCGACTTCCGCTGGCCCGATCGGGCGTGGCGAAGCGAACGGAGCGGCCTTTCGCGCTGGTTCGACGTCGTCGGCCAACGCCCTTCCATGGTCGCCACGCAGCACCGCACGCCGTGATCTCCTGACGACGGAGTCAGGCGGTGGTCGCCATCGAGGTGCTCGAGGTCGCACGCCGCGCTCGCCAGTTCAGCGTCGGTGACGACCAGAACGCCCGTATGCCAAAGAGGCTGTGACGAGCGCAGAACGTCCGGCGCGGCAGCCGCTCGGTGTCGCGAACACAGGCGAGCATGGCGATAGAAGACGTTCTGCAAAAAGCCAATTGCTTGACAGTACTCCCGTACAGACCAAGCTCCGCACTCTCAGGAAACGAGGGAGGCGCAGAATGTACATCAACTGGCGCGAGCGATGTCTTGTCGTGCTCTTTCTTGTCGTGAGCGGCTGCGGGGACGTCCGGGAGGACGAAGAAGTCCAGGAAGCATCCGACCCGCTCACCGCGAGCATCGGTCCGACGGCGGACACCTACGTTCAGTCAGGCGCGAACGCGAATACGAACTTCGGAACGGCCACCACCCTCCAGACGGATCGCAACGACGGGGGCACGTACAAGGAGGCTTTCCTGCGCTTCTCGATCGGCGCGGTCGGAACCATCACGCGGGCGCGCCTGCGGCTGTTCGTGACGAACGACGCCGCGAACAGCGCCGACATCGTCAGCGTGCCCTCGAATACCTGGGGTGAGACCACGACCACGTACAACAACCGTCCCGTCAAGGGCGCGGTCCTCGGATCGATCTTGAGCTCGACCGCCGGGACCTTCGTCGAGGTCGACGTCACCTCGGCGGTAGGCCCGAGCAGGGATGTCTCGTTCGCGATCGTGCCGCGCTCGTCGGACACCTTCTTCGTCAGGTCGAGAGAAGCCTCGTCGAATCGACCCCAGCTCATCATCGACACGGCGGCCCCGGGCGCAGGGCAAGGGCAGTGGTCCGCGCCCTTCTTCCTGGCCGCAGAGGGCGTCCACGCGCACCTCCTTCCCAATGGCAAGCTGCTCCTGTTCCCGTACGGAGACAACGGCGGGATGGATGTCACCATCTGGGATCCGGTGGGCGGCGGCTACACCGCTGCGGCCAACATGAGAACCAACGTCGGGTGCTCGGGCCACGCCTTCCTCCCGGACGGCCGGCTGCTCGTCACGGGAGGGGAGCCGCCGAACAGGCACGATGTCGCCATCGGGACCGGGATACTCGACGCGAACATCTTCGATTACCGGGACAACAGCTGGACGCCTGTTCCCGACATGAACAATCCTCGCTGGTACCCGAACAACACCACGCTCGCGAATGGCGATGTCCTGGTCCTCACCGGGGACATGACGCCGGACGATGGAAACCCGATTCCCCAGGTGTGGCAGACCGCTAGCGCCAGCTGGCGCATCCTTGGCAACGCGTTCCGCAAGCTCCCGTCGTACTCGTTCACGCACCTCGCGCCCGATGGCCGCGTCGTCGTCACCGGACCCGAGCGCCACACGGTCCTCCTCAACACGGCGGGGACCGGCTCCTGGAGCAGCATCATCGCGTCGTACAACACCGCAATCTTCCGCAGCTACGCCTCGTCGGTGATGTACGACAACGGTCGCGTCCTGGTCGTGGGCGGCGGCAACCCGCCGACGGCGACGGCCGAGGTGCTCGACCTCAACGCCGCGACGCCGCGGTGGCGCAACGTCGCTCCGATGAGCGTCGCGCGACGGCATCATAACGCGACGTTGCTCCCGGACGGTCAGGTGCTGGTGACCGGAGGGACCAGCGCGTCAGGCTTCAACAATCCCGACGGCGCCGTGCTTCCCGCGGAGATCTGGAACCCCGTCACCGAGGCCTGGACGGTCGTCGCGAGCATGCAGATCCCGCGGCTCTATCACTCGACGGCCGTGCTGCTGCCGGACGGGCGGGTGGTCACCACGTCCGGGAAGGGCACCGGCGAGAACGTCGGAGAGGAGCGGCGCGAGACGCAGTTCTACTCTCCCGATTACCTGTCCCGCGGGACGCGACCGACGATCTCTTCCGCGCCAACGAGCGTGAGTTACGGCCAGACGTTCTTCGTGGGAACACCGAACGCCTCCGCCATCAGCCGCGTCACGTGGATCCGGCTTCCGTCGGTCACGCACGCCTTCGACCAGAACCAACGGTTCAACACGCTGAGCTTCTCGACCGCCACCGGCGGCCTCAACGTCACGGCCCCTTCGAATCGGAACCTCTGCCCGCCAGGCCACTACATGCTGTTCATCCTGAACAACCTCGGTGTCCCCGCGGTCGCCCGCATCGTCCAGATCACCTGAGCATGCGGCGGCGTCGGCGCTCCTCTGCGAGCGCCTGAGCCACCTCGTGGCCGGCGGGTTGTACCCAGCACCCGAGCGGGCGATCGTACACAACGACGCCCGAGCCAGCGGTGGCCGCCCTGCGAGATTCCTGTTCCATGATCATCGAAACAGATTGACAGCGCCCCTGCGCGGCCTAGATTCGGTTCGATGACTGTCGAATCAGATCCCCCGGCGCGCGAGCTGGGCGTCGAGGCGCGCATCGGCGTGCTCAAGGCGCTCGCCGACGCGTCGCGGCTCCAGGTGGTGAACGCCCTGATCGAGCGGCCGCACTGCGCCGAGGAGCTGGCCGAGCGGCTGGGGCGCGCGCCTTCCACGGTCTCCTTCCACCTCCGGAAGCTCGACGAGGCCGGGCTGGTGACGAAGCAGAAGACCCAGTACTACCTGGTCTATGCGCTGCGCGACGATCTGCTCCGCCTCACGCTGAAGGAGCTCGTCTCGCTGCCCTCCGCCGCCGACGGCGCCGCGCGGCGGCGCGCGGAGCGAGCCCGGAGCCAGGTGATGCGCGCCTTCTTCCGCGGGGGCGTGCTGGTCCAGATGCCGAAGCAATGGCGCAAGCGGCGCATCGTGCTCGAGCAGTTCCTGGGCAAGTTCCAGGCGGGCCGGCGCTACCGCGAGCAGGAGGTGAACGAGATCATCCAGACCCTGTATCCCGACCACTGCACGATCCGGCGCATGCTCGTCGACGAGGGATACATGACGCGCGACGGCCTGCACTACGAGCTGATCGCGGGACAGACCAGGACACCCGAGGCGAAGGACACGACACCCGAGGCGGAGAGCAAGACGCCCGGGTCAGGGACGAAGAAGGCGAGAGGGAGCACGATGGAAACGCGCAAGGAGATGAAGCGGAAGTACCTCGAGACCCCGAAGCAGGCGGGCATCTTCCAGGTCAAGAACACGGTGAACGGCAAGGTCCTGCTCGGCAGCAGCACGAACCTCCATGGGCCGCTCAACAAGCACCGTTTCGCGCTGTCCATCGGCGCGCACCAGAACCAGGCTCTCCAGCGGGACTGGCAGCAGCACGGCGCGGACGCCTTCACGTTCGAGGTGCTCGAGGTCGTGCAGCAGAAGGACGAGCCGGGGATCTCCGTGGCGGACGAGCTCACGCTGCTCGAGCAGATCTGGCTGGAGCGGCTCTCGCCCCTCGCGCCGCGCGGCTACAACACGGATACGCGGCTCCGCGAGTGAGACGGAGTCGCTGCGCCAGTGAGCGCGGCCACCGATGAAGTTGGCGCACTGGGCACAGCCTGTCGGAGTGTGACACGGCGGCGATCGCCATGGAGCGGCCCAGCGCCGGCGCCAGGCGAGGTGTACCCGATTCGGGGCATGGCACGGGTGGTGCTCTCTTGGCACATCAGGCGCGTGCAGGAAGGGCGGTCCACCGCGGGCGCTCGATGGGCGACCTGCGTCCGGAAGGACCGGTCAGCCAGTGGCGCCCGGCGAGTGGCCCGCCTTTCCGGGAGAAGAGAGCAACAATGAATCGACATTCCGGGCTTCCTTGTTACTGACGCTCTACTTCCTGGGCGCGCGGGGCGGTGGCAGTGCTCAAAATTGAACATGAAGGCGGGAAGGCGGGAAGAAAACCTGAATGATCTTCCCGCCTTCCCGCCTTCATGGGAACTCTATCCGGGCAAATTTGAGCACTACCGGGGCGGTACGGGGGCAGCGGGCACTTCGCAAAACGTCATGCATTCCCCCCATGCTTTCTCGCACGCCTCCAAGCAACCGCGTGGCTCGGCGCACTCGCTCCTGCAGATTTCACGATCTATACTGCAGCGAACCTCGCATAAGGGAATTCGCTGGCACGCTCCGAGCGTCTCGCAGCCGTTCGCGGCGTCGCCGTCACAGTCGGAATAGCCAGGGTTGCCCCGGACGAGCGCGCCGTGACGTACCCCAAGGGAGCCTACGTCCTCCACCGGGGCGCGCTCTACGAGGCGCTCGCCGAGAGCCAGGGCAAGCAGCCCGATCAGCACCCCGACGTGTGGCGCGCGCTGCCGGCCCCTGCGGACGACGTCCGTTTGAGCGCCGACTCGCCGCACCAGGGGCTCGGCGTCCGCTGGCCGCCTTAGCGGGCGTCGCCCTTCCAGGAGGGCGCGGACTTCTGGCACCCGAGACGAGCAGCAGCATGCGGCGGCAGACGGCTGCCATCGACCACGCAGCAACGCTCGCCGTGATCTCCTGAAGACGGGTCCCAGTCTCTACTTCCTGGGCGTCGGCCTCGGTACCGTGGGCGCCCCTTCGCAACCCATCATGCATTTCAGACGTTCCTGTTCGCACGCATCCCAGCAATCGGATGACTTGGCGCACTCTTCCCTGCAAAAAATGCGCAATGCTGCGCAGCGATCCTCGCATGACAAGATTTGCTCGCACGCTCCGGTTGTCTCGCAGCCGTTCACGGCGTCGCCGTCGCAGTTGGAGTAGCCAGGGTTGCATATGATGCCGCAGTTGCCCGCGCTGCAGCTGGGCGTCGCGTTGGTCCTCGAAGGACAGGCTGTGCCGCAAGCTCCACAATGGGCCGAATCGCGCTGCACATCCTTGCACGCGCCGCCGCAGAGCTGGAGTCCGCGTTGACAAATCAGTGTACAACCCGAGTCGACGCACCCGGGCGTGGCGTCCTTCGCCGTGGGACAGGCGTTGCCGCAAGCGCTGCAATGGGCCGGATCCCGTGTCACATCGACGCACTGGTCGCCGCACCGCGTGAAGCCTTCATTGCACTCGAAGGTGCAAACGCCGCCACCGCACAGGGCTCGTCCGTTCGCGGGGACCCGGCACGCCTGCCCGCAGCCGCCGCAATTGCTCACGTCCGATGTGGTCCTGGTCTCGCAGGAGCCATCGCCATTGCAATCCGAAAATCCGTTGTGGCAGATCCAGGCGCAGCGTCCCTGTGCGCAGCTTGCGGTGGCGTTGTCCCTGGCGGAGCACTCGTTGCCGCACTTGCCGCAGTGCTGCGGGTTCGTGAGCAGGTTGATCTCACACCCGTCGGAAGCATTTTGATTGCAGTCAGCGTAGAGGCCAGAGAGTAAGCGCCCGGAGGCTTCTCGCGTACAGATGAAGCCGTCGCACTTGCCGCTTACGCACGTCGGAGTGGCGTGCCAGGCGGCGGGAAGGTCAGGGCACTGCTTGCCGCATCCGCCGCAGTTCTCGGTGTCGTTCTCGATATCGGTTTCGCATATATCCGTATGGTCACAGTTCCTATACCCTTGTGTACACGTGACGCACTTGCTGTTGGTACACTTCCCCGTGTAGAGGCCCTCTTCGATGGTGTCGACGAGGCAGGAAACGCCGCACCCCCCGCAGTTGAGCGGATCGGTGTGCGTGTTGACGAGCCGGTCGCCGCACCATTCTCCTGGAACGCACCTTCCGTTCTGGCAGACGCTACGGCCCTCGCAGCGGTTGGTGCAGTCCCCGCAGTGATCCGGATCCTGCTGGGTGTCGACGCAGCGGTCTCCGCATTTGGTGTTGTTGCACTCGCAGTTGCCGTTGCGGCACACTTCACCGATCGCACAGAAATTCTCGCAGTCGCCGCAATGGCGCGGATCGTTGAGCAGGTCGACGCATTCGTCAGAACATACCTTCCACGGTGGCACGCACTCGATTGGTGGCCAAGGTCGGTGGCAAACGCCCCCCTCGCAGGTCCAGCCTTCAGGGCACGCGTTGCCGCACACACCACAGTTCTGCGGGTCGCGCGAGGTCTCGAAGCAGAGCTCTCCGCACTTCGTCAGGCCGTCCTCGCAGAGCCTCGGGCGGAAGCCCTCCCATGCGCTGTAGCCGAGTGAGGCCACGGACAGGCTCCCGGCGGCGGCGGCGGAGGCGACCTTCGTCCAGGCGCTCGCGAGCATTTCGCCGATGCCTGGCTCGGGCAGCCCAACGAGCATTCCGAGCTGCGCCAGCCGCCGTTGCTCGGGCCGCGGGACCGTCTTGTAGAGCTCTTTGACCAGCGGCGCGACGCCGCGGCAGCGCTCGCGCGCGCGGCGCCCGAGGTGCGCGTCGGCGGCGTGGCCTTCCAGCGTGGCGATGGCCTCGCGAAGACGGCCGAGCTGCTCGTCTCGGAGCTCGTCCGATCCGCTCGCAGGTGGCGCCTTGGCGCCCGTCGTCTTCGGGAGCGCCGCGAGCTGGATCTCCACGAGTGCACGCTCGCGCTCCCAGATCGCGCGCGCGCGCGTCGCCTCGTCAGGCTTCGTCTGATCGAGGCGGCTTCTCTTCCACTCCAGGGTCTTCCGGCGCGCCGTGAGAGAGACCCGCGCGGTCAGCTTCTCGCGGAGCCACGCCGGAAGGTGGATGCTCGAAGCGTCGTCGATGACTCCATCGAGGGCCAGGATGCGCTGTATCGCCGAGAACGCGATGTCCGGGAACTGGGCTTTGCGGAGATCGTCGAGGTCCTCGAGGCTGCACGGCTCGACCAGCGCAAGGGCCGCCGCGAGCGGGAAGGCCTCGCGCAGCGCCGCGAGTCCTCTGGCAGCGACCGGCAGCGAGAGAGGCGGCGTGCTCCTGCCGTCGTGCGCCGCCTCGATTGCGTCCATGACGCCTCGTGCGGTCGGGGGAAAGGGCGCGCACGGGAGCCTGCGCAGCTCCGGGCCCCACAGCCCGGGATCACGTGTCTCGATCAACGCCACATGGGGGCCGTAGGCCTGCACCCAAGCCGGCGAAAGCCATGTCGGGCGGAGCGAAGCGTCCACGAGCACGAGGAGTAGGGTTCGATCGGTAGAGGGAAGCTGCCGGCCGTCCATCTCTGCCACCTCGATGCCCGTGTCGTCGAGCTTCTTCTTGAGGTCGGCGACGAATGCGGCGGCAACGATATCGAGCGGAGAAGCGACGATGAGCGAGAGCAGGCTCGGCGCGCGGCCGGGCACATAGACCGGATCGAGCACGCCGCACTGCCGGGCGGTCGCGTGTACGGTCGCCGCGAGGTCGAGAACCGGCTCCGCAGGGTTGGGCAGGAGGCCGGCGCGCTGCGCGGCGCGCCGCATTTCCCGTTCGTTGAACGGTGTCGGATCGGTGACAAGGCGCGCGCCGCTGTCCCTCCTAGGATCGAAGTCTGGAGCCACCGGCTCGGGCTGCGGGGCCTTCGCTCGGGCCCGCGCGGCCCGGAGCTGCCGAAAGCCCAGGCCCCCAACCACAAGCGACAGCCCCAGCACGGTGATCGCGATGGGGGGTGGGACGCCGCGCCGCGTGGGAGCGCTCGGCGGCACGATGTCTCGAGGCGCTACCGCAGGTTCGACAGCTGATCCTCCGGCCCCCGCCTCGGCCGGGCCTGTCCTCCACGTCCGGATGGCGACGCCGCACGCGATCGCCAGGGCGACGAGCACCGCGGCGAACGCCGCGGCGAGCAGGAACCGTCGATTCCGCGCCCCGAACGCTCGCGCGAAGAGCGCCGTGGACGCGCCGGGGGCAGGGGCAGCGCTCTCGTCTGCTCGCTCCGCCCGCGGGCTTATCGGCACGCCCGCGGGCAGGCTCATCGCCGCCGGCCCGCGCGCGAGCGGGAGCGTCGCTGGCCCCTCTTCCTCCGATCGCGCCGGCGCCTCGACGATTCGCTCCACGTGCTCCGCTACCTCGCGGCGGGCGCGCTCCGCGCTCCATGCGACATCGCTGCGTGTGCCCTCGAGGCGCTCCAGGAACCATGGCGGGAGGCCCGGCCCCGGAAAGAACCGATCGAACTCCTGGTCGAAGAGGGCGCGCCGCTGCTCGTCCAGGGCCAGGATGGGCCGCAGCGTCAGCCGCAGGCGGTGCCTCGTCCACGGCCCGCCGAGGGAAAGGGCCTCGTGTACCCGCACCCGAAGGTCGATTCCATTGCTGCCGCTAGCCTCGGTCCAGCGGTCGAGGAACGCGTCGATGAAGTGCGGCGATGAGGTCACGACTTACCCTTCGCGAGCCTCACGTCATCCGGGTGCTTGAGCAATGCCTGGAGGCAGGGGAGATCGGCAAAGGAGACGTGCTTCTGTTTCCGGAGCTTGTCCAGCTGGTCCGGCGAGAGATCGATCGCTCGAAGCCAGGTCAAGAGCTCGCCGAGGCCAGGCTTTCTGCGCCCGTGCCGCTCGATCTCCGCGGCGAGCGCTAGGAACTGGCCGACCGCGAAATCTCTCAGCTCGGTGTTCCGGTGGAGCTCTCCGTCGGAGGCTTCGAGCCGCTGCGCGGCGATCTCCTTCATCTCGTCGTCGGTCATCTCGATGTACTGGTGAAGGCAGCGCCGCAGGAACGCGTCGGGCAGATCGCGCTCGCCGTTCGAGGTGATGATGCAGAGGAACCGCTGTCCTCCGCCTTCGCGCCAGACGACGTCCACGCCGCGGCTCCCGGGCCCGGCGCCCTTCGCCGCGACGTGAGCGCTCGCCTGGAGCTCGCCCTCCCTGTCGGCGCCCTCCACCGGACGGAGCTCCGGCACTTCGAACTCGAACCGATCCAGCTCGCGGAGCAGATCGTTGGGCACGTCGCGCGGCGCCTTGTCGATCTCGTCGAGGAGGAGGACCGCGTGACCCTCGTCCTTGAACGCGGTCCAGAGCGGCCCAGGTCGTATGTAACTCCGCCGCCTCGCTGGGGTGTCGCTCCACGACGCGTCGACGCCGTCTGTCTTCTCTCCCTTCTCTCTAGCTGCCAGCCGCGCGACAGAGAGCTGGGCATCGCGGTAATAACGGACGGCGTCGAACTCGTACTTGATCCGTGCGGTCGTGGTGTCCGACCGGATCTGAACGTGATGGACGCCGTGCTGGTCCGGCGCAGGCCTGCGCCCGAGCATCAGCGCAGCCCAGTAGGCTGCGGTCGTCTTCCCGCAGCCCGGGCGGCCGGTGAGCAGGATGGGCCGCTTCAGGTTCACGGCGAGCGCGAGGGCCTCACGTAGCTCCTCCGACGGTCGGTAGAGGTAAGCGTCGCGCCACTGGGACGGCCACTTCTTCCAGCAGTCTTTGTCTGCGCCGAGCTCGCACGGCCCCTCGCCAAACTGGAACGGCTTCGAGGCCGCCTCGCTGCCGGCCGCGTGCGTCCCAGCGCCAGGCGGCGTGTTCGTTGTGGCGTCGAGGATTTCAGACGACGCCGCTTTCGCTGTCGATTCGCTCATGGACGCCCCATCTTCATCTTCACCTTCGTGCTCAACCGCCGCTGGAGCCTTTGCCAGAAGGAACCCTCTCCGTCGCCGTGAGGCGCCGCCGACGCGGGCGCCTCATCCGGTGCCGGAGGTTCGACCGGAGCTGCCGCCGACGCGGGCACCTCGACCGGAGCTGCCGCCGGAGGTTCGACCGGGGCTGCCACCCTCGGGGGAGCCACGCGTTGGGTGGCGACGTGAATGTGACGTGTGCAGCGGCCCTTCGCCCAGCGCTCGAGCCGTTCGTTCAAGCCGTCTGCACCGCGGGACGGTTCGATGAGGACGAGGTGTACGACCAGCCCAACGCGGACGAAGTGCCGGTAATCGAGCGCGTCGACGAGCCTCTCGGCGAACAGCTCGATCGCCCCGGTGGACAGCCATGGCATGTCCTCTACGAACGCGAACTTCACCTCGGGGACATCCTCGATCTGGCACGCTTCCTGGTGCACCCAGACGAGGTCGCGGTAGTAGTTTGCCTGGGTTATCTTCTGCATCATTTCACTGACCTTCTTGACGCCGAACACGCCCGCGAGCTTGTCGAGCTGGCAGGCGACCGCCACATCCGGGTCGGGGTGCTCCACTTCCCGCTGCCACGCCGACGCGCGAAGCACCGCGTTGGGCAGATCCAGAGGGGCCGCTTGGATCGCATTCGCGGTCATCGCATCGTCGGTCAGGCTCAGGAGGATCGTGCATCGGACAGGCGGCGATCCCGCGAGCCGGCCGCGCACGCCGCGGGACAGCTCCTGCGCATAGCGGCGTACATACTCCGGTAGCTCGCTGTCAGGCATCGTGCGCTTGAACGGACTGTGCCAGTGCTCGGCCGTATTGCGCAGCCGGAGCACGCTCGAGTCGCTCGAGTCGCTCGAGTCGCGCGAATCGCTCGAATCGTGTGAGTTCGGGCTGGCTTCCATCACGGTCCGGCGGAGCGCCTCGTCGGGGAGCACCTCGTCGCGCACCAGCATGGTAAGGAGAGCTCCTACCCATTTGTCGTTCGGAAGCGTCCGTGCGGACGACTGCGAGACGAAGATCTCGATGAGCCGCCGTTTGTCGGGCCGCGGCTCGCTCCGCGTCCAGACGAGGAGCACGGCCTTCGCGCGATCGGCCTTGTCGCGGATGTCAGCGATTCTGGCGGGATCCTTCTCCGCTGAGACCACGATGCAGCCCCGCTCTAGCTCGCGTGGGTCGGGCCACTCCGCCACGTCGAGGCCCCGGTCGTCCGGGCCGCGGCCGAGCGCGTCCTGGATGATCGTCTTCAGGCTGTTGTCGCCGTGCACCAAGATCTTGCCGGAGAACAACGCCAGGATAGGATCGTGGGTCAGCTCCGCCAACGTCCAGCCGAGCTCGAACACGTGCAGCCCGGACTCGGGGTCTTGGAGCGCCCACAGGTCGATGTCGTTTGGCTCCAGCCTGAACCTGTCGGAGACATGGTGTTGCACCTGCAGGCGCCAGAGCTCGGTCTTCCACTTTTTGTCGTATGCACTACCGAACAGTGCCTTCAGCCGCTCGCTCGGGTCGCATGGTGTCCAGATGCGCGGGGTGTCTTGTGCGGGCGGTGGTTCCCTCTGCTCGATCCGAAGGTTCCCTCCCACGCTAGAGAACTTCAACCAGAAGGGGCGTGCGCGGACCAGGCCGGGGCGCTCCGGACCACGCGGTGTCACAGGCCGTACCTTCGGAGGTGCGCGTCGATGTCGGCGATCGTCCACATCGCCTGTTCGCCTTTGCTCAGCTTCCGCTCGGTGTCGGCGGTCTCGGCGCTCGCGCGCTCGCCGACGAGGCGATCGTAGAAGCCGAGGAACCCGGGCGTGCCGATCACGCGCCGCAGCCCGTCGCCGATCCGGACCTGCGCGGTGTCGCCCTGGCACGCCGCGTGGAAGGCCTTCACCTCGGCGGGGCTGGCCTCCAGGAACGCATATCGGAACCCGCGGAACCGCTCGGCGCCCGCGAGCCAGAGCAGGAGGCGCTCGCGATCGCGCTCCGTGCGGAACTGCTTCTCGGTCTTCTCCGCGCTCTCCTTCGAGCTGAGCAGGAGGAGAAGGCGGTTGATGCTCCTCTTGATGACCCGAGGGTTCGCGAGCGCGGGGATCAGGAACACCTCCTCCAGCATCGGGCGCCCGCCCACCGAGGCGAGCTGCGCCGCGAGGCCGGCCTGCTCCAGCACGTCGTCCAGGAACGCATCCAGGAGTCCTTTCTGGACCGGCGGGACCTCGAGCGACAGATCGAAGATCTTCTCCAGGTAGCTCTCGCCCGTATACAAGCTGCTCCCCGGGTAACGCTTGGCGATCGCCTCGCCCACGACGGTCCGATCCAGGCCGAAGACGAACGTCACCGGCGTCCCGCGCGTTCCGCAGAGGAGGAGCTTCGTCGCCTCGAGCAGGTTGACGACGCTCTCGGGCAGACAGCGGTCGAGATCGTCGAGGAAGACGACCAGCCGGGCCCCCGGCTCGGCGCCCTTCAACGCATGATCTTGAACGAGGGTCCTGAAGCGCTCCTTCACCCGGTCGACGTCGTTGTGGAACTCTTTCCAACCCTTGAAGAACTTGGTGACGTCGTCCGGCGTCAGGTCCTCGATCTTGAGTCGCTTGCCGAGCTCCTGGGCGCCGAGCCGCGCTGCGAGCGAGAGGAGCGTCTTTCCGATCCGCGCCGCGAGGTCGACGAGCCCCGCGTTGTCTTCCGCGTTGTTCCAGCGGGCGACGTGCGTGACAATGGCATTGAGCAGCGGCGAGATCACATCGCCGCGCTGCTCGTGCTCCCAGGGGTCGAACCAGATCGCGCGGTTGCGGATGGGCTCCTTGTCGTCGTGCCAGTGGTTCTCCGCGAGCCGGAGCAGCGTCGTCTTTCCAGCGCCCCAGGACCCATAGAGCGCGATGCACGCGGGCTGCGGCATCCGGGCGATGGCGGCATTCAGGGTTGCGAGCGCGGCGCTGCGATCCAGGTGGTCGGTGACGGAGTGGATCTCCTTCAGCAACGCGGCCCCCGTGCGAGTCTCCTTCGGCGCGTTCATCGGCTACCGTGACCTCCCGGTGTGGTAGAGTACAGGAGGCGACCACAAGGAAGCAAGGCGTGTGTGGATTGCTGACTTGTACGGCCGGGGATTCGGTTCGTGCTTCGCGCGGACCGCCGGGGAGAAGTGAACATCAGCGCGGATGCTCCTGCGAGCCTCCGCGGAGAGATGAAGCTCAAACCGGAGGCTGTCGGGAGCCTCCGCGGAGAGATGAAGCTCAAACCGGAGGGGGAAGGTGGCCGTTGCGTCGAGTGACTCCGTTGACGCTGTAATGTTCACGCATCTGCCCGGCTCGCGGGCTCCGAGGGCGCGGTGGGCACGGGCGGGGAGAGGTGCGGGGGCAGCCTCGGAGAGCCGAGTCGCGCTCCCGCGCGCGTGAGCCGAACTATGAGCCACGGTGCCTGTCGCGGTAACTCACCGGCAGCGACCATCGTTCCCTCCGAGCCGTGCGCCTCCGGACGCGGACCGGATCATCGCCCGGCGAGATCATCGCGCCTTCCCTCGCAGCGCCGGGCATCGATTCACCCTAGTCACCCCATCAACCCGATCCGGTGCTCCCGAAGCTGGCAGCGGGCTGGCGAGCTTCGCCGGTCGCCCCGCCCGGCTCGGGCGATCACGCTCTGCCATCCGGCGCCGCCGCGCCGTCCGCAGAGGCCGCCGCGCTCGCCCATTTCCTGGCCGCCCGGGTGAATCGAGGCCGGCGGCGCCGGAGCCACGCGCCGCTCGTCCCGGTGGCGAGCGCCTGGGATCTCCTTCACCATGGCGCTGCATGCGGCCAGCCGGCATACGGAACAAGTCTCCAGATGTCGTCGAGCCCGCGCCCGATGGCGGCGCCCTGGACGCGAGCGACGAGGACTGCCTCGCTGGGGGCGGCGAGATGGGCGCCCTGATGCGCTCGATCGACTGGGCGAAGACGAAGCTCGGCCCCGTCGCGACATGGCCGATAAGCGTGAAGACCGTCGTCGGCCTCGTGCTGGGCAATCGGTTCCCCATGCTCGCGCTGCTCGGGCCGGAGATGCTGCACATCTACAACGATGGCTATCGGCCTATCCTGGGCATGAAACACCCCGCGTCGATAGGCGCCCCGGCGGCCGAGGTGTGGGCCGAGATCTGGGACGTCATCGGCCCGATGACGCAGAGCGTGCTCGACGGCGGGCCCGCGACGTGGAGCGAGCACCTCATGCTCCCCGTGAACCGGCGGGGCTTCGTCGAGGAGACGTACTTCACGTTCTCCTACAGCCCGATACCCGGCAACGACCAGCGGGTCGCCGGCGTCCTCGTCACGGTGCAGGAGACCACGGAGCAAGTGCTCGACGCGCGCCAGCTCCACATGCTGCGCGATCTCGCGACGCGCTCCGCCCAGGCGAAGTCCGCCGAGGAGGCGTGCTGCACAGCCGTGGAGATCTTCGCGGCGAACGACGCCGATCTGCCGTTCTCGCTGCTCTACCTCCTGGACGGCGACACGGGCGAGGCGCGCCTCGTCGGCGCGAGCGGGCTCGACGGGTACGAGGGAGCGGCGAAGCCGGCGCGCGTCTCCCTCCACGAGCGAGATGAGCGGACCTCGACCTGGCCGCTCGCGGAGGCGGCGCGCGCCTCCGGCGAGATCCTCGTGGGCGATCTGGCGGCCCGCTTCGGCGCCTTGCCCGGCGGCCGCTGGGGCAGCGCGCCGGAGCAGGCGCTCGTCCTGCCCCTCTCGCGGCCGGGCCAGCATCGCCCGTATGGCTTCCTCATCGGCGGCGTCAGCCCGCGCCGCCTGCTCGACGAGTCGTACCGCGGGCTGTTCCGGCTGATCACCGATCAGGTGGTGACCGCCGTCGCGAACGCGCGCGCCTACGAGGAAGAGCGCAGGCGCGCCGAGGAGCTCGCCGCGATCGACGGCGCGAAGACGCTGTTCTTCAGCAACGTGAGCCACGAGCTCCGGACGCCGCTGACGCTGATGCTCGGCCCCATGGAGGACGCGCTCGCGTCGCCGGAGCGCGCGCTCTGCGGCGAGCACCTCTCGCTCGCCTACCGCAACGCGCTGCGCCTGCTCAAGCTGGTCAACGCGCTGCTCGACTTCTCCCGCCTCGAGATGGGCCGCGCTCAGGCGTCCTACGAGCCCACGGACCTCGCCTGCCTCACCGCCGATCTCGCGAGCGCGTTCCGCGCCGCGAGCGAGCGGGCCGGGCTCGCGTTCACGGTGGACTGCCCGGAGCTCCCGGAGCCGGTCTTCGTCGACCGGGACATGTGGGAGAAGATCGTGCTGAACCTGCTGTCCAACGCCCTGAAGTTCACGTTCGAGGGCGAGATCGCCATGGCGCTCCGCGTGTGCGGGGACCACGTTGAGCTCGTGGTGCGCGATACGGGCACCGGCGTCCCCGAGCACGAGCTGCCGCACCTCTTCGAGCGCTTCCACCGCGTCCAGGGGGCGCGCGCGCGCACGCACGAGGGCTCCGGGATCGGGCTCGCGCTGGTGCACGAGCTGGTGCGCCTGCACGGCGGCAGCATCCGGGCGGAGAGCCGCCTGGGCGAGGGGACGGCGTTCACGATCGCGATCCCGCGCGGGTCCGCGCACCTGCCGGCGGAGCGCGTCCGCCTCGAGAAGGCGCTCTCGTCGGCGGCGACCGGCGCCGCGCCCTACGTCGAGGAGGCGCTGCGGTGGCAGCTCGTCGCGGAGGCGCCCGCCTCGGGCGATCGCGTCGAGCCCGACCACGGCGCGGCCCCGCTCGGCCCGAGCGCGCGCATCCTCCTCGCCGATGACAACGCCGACATGCGCCTGTACGTGCGGCGCATCCTCGATGCGCGGTGGGCCGTCGAGGCCGTGAGCGACGGCGCGGCCGCGCTCGAGAGCGCCCGGCGGTCGCCGCCGGATCTCGTCGTCGCCGACGTGATGATGCCGGGCCTCGACGGCTTCGGCCTGCTCCGGGGGCTGCGCGCCGATCCGGCGACGCGGTGCGTGCCGGTGATCATGCTCTCGGCGCGCGCGGGCGAGGAGTCCCGCGTCGAGGGGCTGGCGGCCGGCGCCGACGATTACCTCGTGAAGCCGTTCTCGGCGCGCGAGCTCATCGCGCGCGTCGCGACGCACCTTCAGCTCGCCGAGCACCGGCGGGCCGCGGAGCGGGAGCGCGGGAAGATGTTCGCGCTGTTCGAGCAGGCGCCTGTCGGGATCGCCGTCTACCGTGGCTCCGAGCACGTGATCGAGATGGCGAACCCCTACCTGGTGGCCATGGTGGGCCATCGCGACGTGATCGGACGCACGCTGGCGCAAGCCTTCCCGGAGATCGTCGGCTCGCCGCTCCTCGATGTCTTTCACCGGGTCTTCGCGAGCGGCGAGCCGTTCGTCACCCACGGCTACCGTTTCGACCTCGATCGCGGGCGTGGCGTGCGAGAAGAACTGTACTGGAGCTTCAATCTGCACCCGATGCGTGAGCCGGGCGCTGCCGTCGCCCGGATCCTGGTCGTCGCGCTCGACGTCACCGAGTACGTGCGGGCGCGAAAGAAGCTCGAGGCGGCGGCGCGGGAGCGCGAGGAGCTGCTGCGCCGCGCGGAGGACGCGCGGCGCGACGCGGAGCGGGCGAACCGCGCGAAGGACGAGTTCCTGGCGATGCTCGGCCACGAGCTGCGGAACCCGCTCGCCCCGATCGTCACGGCGCTCCACCTGATGCGCCTCCGCGCCGGGGGGCACGCCGAGCGCGAGCGGCTCGTCATCGAGCGCCAGATCAAGCACCTGACGGCGCTCGTCGACGACCTGCTCGACGTCTCCCGCATCACGCGGGGCAAGGTCGAGCTGAAGAAGCAGCGGATCGAGATCGCGGAGGTCGTGGCCAAGGCGGTCGAGCTGGTGAGCCCGCTGCTCGAGCAGCGCCGGCACCACCTCACGGTCGCGGTCCCCTCGAGCGGCCTCGCCGTGGAGGGCGACGTCATGAGGCTCGCCCAGGTGGTCTCGAACCTGCTCACGAACGCCGCGAAGTACACCGAGAGCGGCGGCGAGATCGCCGTCCGGGCCGGGCGCGTGGAGGGCGAGGTCGTCCTCTCCGTGCGCGACAACGGCATCGGCATCGCCCCCGAGATGCTGCCGAGCGTCTTCGAGCGCTTCGTGCAGGAGCGCCAGGCGCTCGACCGATCCCAGGGCGGCCTGGGCCTGGGCCTCGCCATCGTCCACAACCTCGTCGCGATGCACGGCGGCCGCGTGAGCGCGCACAGCGAGGGCCGCGGGCGCGGGAGCGAGTTCACCATCCGGCTGCCGGCCGCGGCGGACGCGCGCTCGCCCGAGGCCGCGCCGGCGCGCTGGATGGCCGGGACGCAGGCGACTCCATCTCTCGTCGACCGGCGCCGCATCCTGCTCGTGGACGACAACCTCGATGCGGTCGAGCTCCTGGCCGAGTCGCTGGGCGCCATGGGGTACACGACGCGCGTCGCCTCCGACGGCCCGTCCGCGCTCCGGATCGCGGAGGAGTTCGCGCCCGACGTCGCGCTGCTCGACATCGGGCTGCCGGTGATGGACGGCTACGAGCTCGCGCGGCGCCTCCGCGAGCAGCCGGCGGGTGAGCGTGTTCGGCTGATCGCGCTCACCGGTTATGGGCAGGAGGCGGATCTCCGGCGCTCCGAGGGGGCAGGCTTCGAGACGCACCTCGTCAAGCCCATCCAGATCGATCGATTGACGTCGCTCCTCGAGGAGCCACCGGCCCGCAGGGCCGAGTGATCCACGTCAGAGATCCTCGACGACGACACGACGTGACCGCGCCCGGAGGGTCCTCCTCTGCGAGGCGGCAGCGACCGGGGACCCCTGCGCCGCGGGAGGCGAGCTCCAGGTCCCCGGGCGCCATCGAGCGCGGAGAGGCGTTGGTCCGTTATAAAAGATATGTTGTCCGTTATGTTGGACATTGGCGCTGCCCCGTGGTAGTTGGCAATCAACGGACAGGACAGCCATGCACTACCGACAGCTGGGTGACAGCGAGCTCCGGGTCTCGGAGCTCTGCCTTGGGACGATGACGTTCGGCGAGCAGAACACGCTCGAGGACGCCAGAGCGCAGCTCGACTACGCGTTCGACGCGGGGATCAACTTCATCGACGCGGCCGAGATGTATCCGGTGCCGACCCGCGCCGAGACGCAGGGGCGCACGGAGAGCTACGTGGGCGAGTGGCTGAGCCAGCGGCCGCGCGACAAGGTGATCGTCGCGACGAAGATCGCGGGGCCGGGCCGCCCGATCCCGTGGGTCCGCGGCGGCTCCCTCGCGATCAACCGCGCCAACGTCCGGCGCGCGGTCGAGGACAGCCTGCGGCGCCTCAGGACCGATACCATCGATCTCTACCAGATCCACTGGCCCGATCGGTACGTGCCGCAGTTCGGCGCTAGCGCCTACGATCCGGCGAACGAGCGCTCGAGCACGCCGATCGCCGAGCAGCTCGCGGCGCTCGCGGAGGTGATCCGCGACGGCAAGGTCCGGTATTTCGGGCTCAGCAACGAGACCGCCTGGGGGGTGGCGCAGTGGAGCCGCGTCGCGGCGCAGCTCGGGCTCCCCAGGCCGGTGTCGATCCAGAACGCTTACAGCCTCGTCAACCGCACGTTCGACTCCGCGCTCGCGGAGGCCTCGCGCCGCGAGGACGTGCCGCTGCTCGCCTATAGCCCGCTCGCGTTCGGCCTGCTCACGGGCAAGCACGTGGGCGGGCCGCCGCCGGGCTCGCGCTTCGCCCGGTTCGAGACCTTCGGCCAGCGCTACAGGAAGCCCAACGTGGACGAGGCGGTGCAGGCCTACGTCAAGCTCGCGCGCGCCCACGGCCTGAGCCCGGCGTCGCTCGCGCTCGCCTTCGTGCGCAGCCGATGGTTCGTGGCGAGCACCATCCTCGGGGCGACAACGCTCGAGCAGCTCGAGGAGAACGTGAAGAGCGCGGGCGTGGTGCTCGCCGCGGAGGTTCTCGGAGAGATCGAGCAGATCCACGCCCGGTACCCGAACCCGGCGCCCTGATCTCGCCGGCCCCGGCGGCGCCGCTCGGCTGCGATTTCTTCGCAGCGGGCTGTCACAAATGGATGTTCGGGCCGCGGGGCACCGGCGTGCTCTGGGGCAGGCGGGAGCTCTGGCCGACGCTGCGCCCGAGCATCCCGCCCTTCGGAAGGGCCGTACGCGACCTCGTACGTCCGCGTCGCGCCGAGCCTGCTCAACTCCGAGGCGGACGTCGAGGCGGTGCTGCGCGCGATCCGCGCGCTCGCGTGAGGGGCCCGGTCCGGCGAGCCATGGCCGGACCTCGGGTGGGCCGGACGAGGGGGCCTATCGGGCGGCCTCTTCGATCCGCGCGATGTCGATCTTCTTCATCTGCATCATCGCCTGCATGACCCGCCCCGCCTTGGCCGGATCCGGGTGCTGGATGAGCCGGATCAAGGCGGACGGGACGATCTGCCAGGAAACGCCGAACCTGTCCTTGAGCCACCCGCACTGGCTCTCGGCGCCGCCGTCGGCCGTGAGCTTGCTCCAGAGCTCGTCGACCTCCTCCTGCGTCTCGCAGGTGACGACGAGCGAGAACGTCTCGTTGAACTTCTGGTGGGCGCCGTTCAGGGCCATGAGCCGCTGGCCGTTCAGCTCGAACTCGGCCATCACGAGCGAGCCCTTGGGCCCTGGACCCGCGTCTCCCGAGCGGAGCTCGGAGAGGATCCGTGAGCCCTTGAAGATGGACAGGTAGTACTGCACCGCCTCCTCGGCGTTGTTGCTGAACCAGAGGCACGTCTTGATCTTCTGCGTGGTGGTCATGATCGGGGCTCCTGGCCGGGGTCGGGCCCGGCGGTGAGGTGAGAGCGGCGCGGTCACCGCGACCGCGCTTTGCCTGGATGTCGGAGCACGGTGGGCCTGCTCGACATGGGGCCGACGATTTTTTTTCGACCCGCCGGGGCGGCCGGGGTCCCGGGTCGCCGGGGCGGCCGAGGGGGGCGGGGCGGCAGCCCGCCGGGCGGCTGTCGTGGTCCGCCGGCCGCCGCTCCAGGGCGGCGCCGGGCGAGGGTGAGCTCGCGGGCCGGGTGGAACGTCGTGGCGATCCGTGAGAGAGCACGCACATGAGACACATCCTCGATGGGTCGATGGGGGTCATCCTGGCCGCGGGGCTCTGCGGCGCTGGGTGCAGGGCGCCCGCGCACGAGCCCCCCGGCATGAACGCGCCTCCCAGCGCGAACGCGCCTCCCGGCACGAACACGCTTCCCGGCGCGAACGCGCCGCCGGCGGAAGAGCCCGCCACGCCGCCGGAAGCCGCCCCGATGGGTGAGCGGATCGTCGTGGGCAGCGATCCATGCAAGAGCGACGCAGACTGTGTGCCCGTGTGCGCCTGCCACGCGGCCGCGTGCATCGCGAAGGCGACCGCGCCGATGTGTGATCGAGGCCTGATGTGCACGCAGGAGTGCCGGCCCGGAACGATGGATTGCGGCGGCGGCTGCCTCTGCCAGGGCGGCCGGTGCGCGGCCCGCCTGATCAACGTGCCCCCGTCCTGAGCCCCTCTGCGTGCGCTGTCCTGCGGATGAGCGCGTAAGAGCTCTTTCTTGGAGCTCGGCTGAAGGCCCACCAGGACCGTGGACGCCTGGACTCAGATGTTCGTGGAGCGGTCGCCCAGCGCCGCCCTCAGTATTTGTAAACATCGGCGAAGATCGTGCGACGCATCATGTCGTTCGTCGTCGTCGTCTCGCGCACCCACGCGGCGATCCCGGTCCCGTTCGGGCCGAAGCCCACCGTCGGCTCCCAGTGTTCGGCGGCGTTGTCGTCCTCCAGCGCGTGGGCCTCCGTCCATCCCTGCGCGGGGGAGAGCTCGCTGGCAAAGATCGATCGGAGGGCGGCGGCCTTCTGGGTCCACACCGCGAGCGCCCGCCCGGCCCCATCCACGGCGATCTCGGGACCGCTCACACTATCTTCCTCGACCGAGAGCTTGTCGACTGGCTGGAACGTCGTCCCCGAGAAGCGCCGCGCCCAGATCGCGCAGCCGGCGCCGCACTGACGGAACACCACGCCCCCGTCACCCTCCGCGTTCATCGCGACCGCGTAGTCGGTCGCTCTCTGGCCCGCGGTATCCACGCCGGTGGCTCCGGCCCACACGCCCCCTGAATAGGAATTGGCGATCACGTGTGACACCGAGGAGGTCGAGTCGCGCTGGAGGAAGACGACCATCGCGTTCCCGTTGCCATCCATCACGACGCGTGGGCTCAAATGATCGAGCGTGTCGTCCGCTTCCAGCGGCTTCGGGCCTGCCGCGCTGCCCTTGTGCGTCGTCAGATCGTACGTGACCACGTTGCCCAGCACGTTGAGACGCCCGCCGTCCGACTGGTACCACGCTGCCACCGCGCGCAGCGTCGTGCCCACGGTCGAGACGCCGACAGCCGTGCCGTTGCAGCTGGTCGTGCTCCCCGACACCTTCACCGGTGTCTGCCAGCCCTGCCCGCCCTCGTAGATGGCCAGGTATCCCTCACGCGCCGAGGTGTCGACGGTGTTCACGTCGATCCCCACGGCGATATGGCCGGCGGGGGTCATCGCGACCGTCGTCGAATGTTTCGAGACCCCCGAGGTGCCCACGGCGATCGTCTCGACCGTGCCCCACCCGGCGGGCCATCCGAGCGATGCCGTGAACCGCTTGCCGAACACGGCGCCGCCCACCGAGGACGAATACCAGACGACCACCCCGTTGCCCTCGTCGTCGATGGCGACCCTGGCGTTCACGCCTCTCGTGGCCGCGTCGTTGACCTGCAGCAGCGGGTCCCAGCTGTCGCTCTCCTTGACGTAGCGGCGCGCCCAGACGGTGTCCTGATCATAAAACACGAGCAGCGCATCGCCATTGGCCGAGACCGCGACCTGCGGAAGGAAATTCGAGATCTGATTGGCGAGATCGTCATGACCGACGCGCTCGAACGTATCCCAGTGGGGCGGGGGGGCTTCGCCTCCGGTCCCGTCGCCGCCTGTCCCGTCGCCGCCTGTCCCGCCGCCGCCTCCGGTCTCGTCGCCGCCTGTCGCGCTGCCGACGCTGCCCGCATGACCGCCGCCTCCGCCGCTCCCCACGTCGCTGGAGCTCGACGACGACTCGAACGTTCGCACCTTCTGTCCGCAGGCCGCGACGAGGAGGAGCCCCAGAATGAAACCCAGCTTGGGCCTGGCGCCCGATCCTCGGATGTGTCCGAATTTTTCGCGCATCATGCGCGAGGATGAGATCCGAAGGCCTCGGAGATGTCAATCCCCGACCGCGCGACATGTCCCGGCTTGACGGGGCACATTCAACCTCTCCGCCACCGCGGCAGGACAGGGTAGCAGCGCGCCCACGAGCTCACCTGCGTTCCCGCGCGTTCCTCACGCGCTCGACCCCTGAACCTCGACGTCCCAGGCGACATCGAGGGACACGGGGCCTCGGAACATGGTGACTTGCCGGAACTGCACCGGCCGATCGCTCGCGAGGCGGAGGCCCTGCAAGCGCTGCGTGAGCACGGAGAGCGCCACGCGCCCCTGGAGCCGCGCGAGGGGCGCGCCGAGACAGAAGTGCACACCGCGGCCAAACCCGAGGTGCTCGCCGCCATCGGGGCGCCCGGGCTCGAACCTCGAGGGGGCCTCGACGACGGCCTCATCGTGGTTGGCAGAGCCCAGGAGCACGAAGACCCGCGCCCCCTTGGGGATCATGACGCCTCCGATCGCCACGTCGACATTGGCGACACGGCTCGTCCCGGGAACGGGGCAGTCCCGGCGGAGCGTCTCCTCCACGACGGCGGCGGCGAGGGACGGATCGCGCACGAGCGCCGCGAGCGTGTCAGGGTGCAGGAGCAAGAGATGCACGGCGTTGCCGAGCAGGTCCGTTGTGGTCTTGTGGCCCGCGAACACGAACGCGGTCGCATAACTGACGGCCTTCGCCATGTCGAGCTGACCGCTCGGGTCCGTGGCCGCCTGGACGAGGACGGAGAGGAGGTCGTCGGCCGGCGCGGTCCTCCGCGCAGAGAGGAGCCCCGCGAGGTGATGCTGCATGGTGACGAAGCTCTCGGCCGCTCTCACCCACGCGTCGGTCGGCAGGTGACCGCTCATGAGCAGGCGCGCCGCGTCATCAGCCCATTCACCGAACCTGCCGGCGTCGGTCGGCGAGACACCCAGGATGCCCGCGATGACCGCCACGGGCAGCGGGCCGCAGAAGCGCGCCATGAGATCTGCCCGACCCTCCGCCTCGAACGAGGCCACCAGCTGGTTCGCCAGCGTGGAGATGGATCCCTCCGGGAGGCAATTCGCTCGGCGCCAAACGCGGCGTTCATCTTCCGCCGGACCGAGGTGTGCTCCGGTGGGTCGAGGTGGATGATGGAGGTGGTCCGCGGGAACCCCCTTCGCAGGACGGCCACCACCTCGGGCGGCGGCTCTTTGACGCTCATCGTGGTGAGCCGCGACGAGAATCGGTCCGTGTCGCGGAGGATCGCGGCGACATCCGCCTGCCGAGCGGCCACCCACATGCCCAGCTCTTCGCTGAAGAAGATCGGCTCCTCCGCGCGCGCCTGCGCATACCGCGGATACGGGTCCTGCTGCATTTCCGGCGAGAAGAACGGGAAGGCACGGGCCATAGGTCACCCCTGAGCGAGGAAATCGAGACCCCTGTCTACCACACATGCGAGCGGGCGACGGGGTGCTGGTCGACAGACGCCGTCGGGAGCGCGGGCCCGGTCAGACGGACCCGACCAGCACGCCGATCGCACGGCCCCACGACTCGCCCTGTGGACCCGAACGACCGCTGGAAGCGAGCATGAGGAGCGTGCGCTCCTGCTGCAGCCTGCCGAGGTCATCCAGCGTGATCGTCGGAGATCGGAGGCGGCGCGCGGCACGCCGCTTGACGTGCGCTCATCCAACGAGCTCATGGCAGGACCGGAGCCAGCGAAGCCGTTCAGGGGAGCCATCCGGACCTCGGTGTCGACATCGACGGACGGGCTGGTCGCAGGACAGGAGTTCTCCCTCTTCGTCACGGTGCAGAACCCGTTCGAGGCGCCGCTCTCGCTGTGCCGCGTGAGCACGAGCCTGCCCGCCGAGCTCATCGATATCGACCGGCAGTGGACAGAGCAGCGGATCGAGAGGCTCGAGGACCGACTCGCCGGGATCGAGGGGGCCGCGCGGGCGCTCGCGCCGGGCGGCGACTCCGTCGGCTCGCGGCTGCTCCGCTCCGTCCGGCGGCTGCTGCGGCGCTGCCCGCCCGGGCGCGGCGCGGCGCCGAGAGCGCCCGCGATCGCGCGCGATCTCCGCGGATCTGGCGGCGAGGCCGGGCTCGCGGCGCTCCACCCGCCGCTCCGGCACAGCACGGGCCTCCGGGGCCGGGGACCCACGGCGGGCGCCTGGAACGAGGACGGCGAGGAGGGGAGCGCCGCGCCCGAGGGGCTCCTCGGCGGCGACGACGCAGACGCGGTCCGGGGCGCGATCCTGTCGTCGTGGGCCCCGGATCCTCCGACGGTGCTCCAGGCCGGGAACTCGACGGCGCGGAGCTTCACCGTGCGATCGCGGCGCACGCTGTGGTTCCGCACCGCGTCGTACCGGCTGCTCATCGAGGTCGAGTACGAGATCGACGGCGCGAGCAACGTCGACACCATCGAGCACGTCCTCGAGGTGAGCTCGTCGCTGGCGAGCATGATCTGCGGCGCCGTGCTCGGGGGCGTCGGGGGCTGGTTCGCCGCGCGGGGCGGCGCCGCGCCGTTCGACGTGGAGGCCGGCTTGAGCCTCGCCGTGTCGCTCGTCCTGGTCACGATGGCGGTCGTCCTGCTCGCGCGCAAGAGGGACGTGCAGCCCATCCTCGCGATCGAGGATTTCTGGGGCGGTGTCGCCGTCGGGTTCTTGATCGCCTATTCAGGACCGAGGCTCTTCGCAGGGCTCTTCGGTCTGCCCGCGCCGGCGCCGCCCGCGTCGAGCGCCCTCATCTGACGACGATGCTGACGAGCTCGTGCAACGTCGGGAGAGTCGGAGAACGGAAGCGCAGGCTTTACATCCTGCCCTGCGCCGTTAAGCAGACCTGGAGAGGAGGAGCCGTGTCCACTCTGCGTGCCAGGGCGACCGCCGAGCTCCAGCGCCGGATCGACGTGCTCCCGCGCGACGTCGCGCGATACGAGTCGGCCGCCGCGGCGAACACGCGAGGTTTCGGCATCCACGCGAGCCAGGTGCTGGCGCTGAAGATCCTCATGAACGAGCTGATCCAGCGCCAGAGAGGCATTCTGGAGCGGCTCGGAGCGGACCTGTCCGACGCCGACTTCGCGGATGGCTTCGGCAAGCTCCTCGTCGAGATTGCGGGCGCGCACGGGGTGTGGAACATCTTTTCTCAGACGCTCGCGCAGCGGGAGCAGCCGGCGCTCGCCCCCCCGCTCGACGCGGCCGACCTCGTGGCCGCCGAGTGTTACCAGGTGTGCATGAACAAGGCGCGCAACTGGGGCCTCGTCCCCCGCGAGGGGATGCGCGAGCCGCCGCTGGTCTGCCTGGAGGCGCACTACGGGCCGGTCGCCGTGAGCCGCCAGAACCCGCTTCGCGCCCTCCGCAGCTCGCTCCGGAGCTACCGCGACCTCCGGCTGCCGATACCGATCGTGCTCCTGCCGGCCGATCAGACCGAGTGCGCCTGGCTCCTGGTCACGCTCTGCCACGAGGTCGGCCACAACGTCGATCAGGATCTGGCGCTCTCGAACGAGCTGACCAGGGCGCTGCTCCTCGGCACCGACGGGGAGATCCCGCCCGACCGGCAGGAGATCTGGTTCGGCTGGACCCGGGAGATCCTCGCCGACGCGATCGGTGTCCTCCTCGGCAACGCCGGCTTCGCGCTGGCGCTCGCGTCGCTGCAGCTCGTGCTCGCGCCCGGCAGCCAGCAACGCGAGCTTGACCGGCACGATCCTCACCCGCACCCGATGATCCGCGTCCCGCTGCTCGGTGCGCTGCTGCGGCGGCTCGGGGTCGCGGCGCTCGCCGGCGCGGCCGACCAGATGGAGCAGGACTGGCGGGCGCTGCCCGCGCCGGCCTGGGTCGCGCCGTTCCTCGGAGACCTCGGCGCGATCGCGGGCACGTTCCTGGAGAGGAAGCTGGACGCGCTCGGCGGTCGTGCGCTCAGGGAGCTCCACCCGGACGTCTCGGCCGACGTGAAGCGGGCAGACGCGCTCGCGCGCTTCCTCAGGAGCGGTGAGCTCCGCCCGGCGCCGGACAAACCCTCGTATTTCCCTTACCGCCTCGTGCCGGTCGCGGCGCAGCTCGTGGTCGCCTCGGCGCCGTCGCCGGTCGAGCTCGGCGCCGTCCAGCGGCGATCGATGGAGTTCTTCGCCGCGATCCCGCGGCCGCCGATGCTGGCGGGCGCGGCGTCGCTGTCGCCGCAGCGCGCCGCGTCCTATGCGCGGATCGCGCGGTCGGTCGACTTCGCCGGAGATGGCGGATGACCACGAGGCCGAGCGCGCAGCTCTCTCGATATCCAGAGATCCTCGTCCGCATCGCCCCGCTCTATCCCGCGGAGCCGGTCACGCCGCGCGCGACCGGCCGCCGCGTGTGCCGGCGCTACCACGCGTGGATCTACACGAAGCTCGATATCTCCTCTCTGCTGCTCGGGGACCCCGGCGCGGTCGAGCCGGGCGGCGCGCCGCCGCCGCCCGAGATGGCGGGGCTGCCGCTCATCGGCCATGAAGAGATCTCCGTCGCCTGGCTCAGCTACGCCGAGTATCTGAGCATCTTTTACGGGGGCGAGGAGGGCCTGCTCGATCTGCGTCGCCGCCTCATCAGGTCGATCTCCCGCGGGCTCCGGGCGATCCTGCGGCTCCGGCCGCACGCGCCCCGGCGGCTGCGCATCTGGTGGTCGGCCGAGTCGCCCGAGCTCGAGGAGCTTCCCTGGGAGATCCTCTTCCTCGGCGTGCGCCGCCCGCCGTTTCTCTCGATCGTGCGGGGGATCCCGGGACGGGTCGTGCCGCCGCTCTCCCTGCGGGAGGGACAGCCGCTGCGCGTCGCCGTGGTCGACCCGACCGGCGGCGCGCCCGCCTCGCTCTCCGAGGCGCTGGAGGGCCTGGGCTCCAGCATCGAGGTCTCCTGGATCGAGGAGGACGACGCGCGCAACGCGCTCTCCGCGGCGATCCAGGCGGGGTTCGAGGTGATCCACGTGGTGGCCGACGGCGTGGCGCCGCTCGGCCTGGAGGGCCTCCTCGAGTTCTCGGGGGACAAGGACGACACGCTCTCGCCCCTGGAGCTCACCGCCATGCTGCGCGGGTCGAGCGCGACGATCCTCTCGCTCACCCCGCCGGAGACGCCTCGCGTGGGCTACGGCGGCATGCCCACCGTGTACCACGCGTTCGCGCGCTTCGGCCACCAGAGCGGCGATGGCCCCACGATCGCCGCCCAGCTCGGTCCCATGCATCCCCGCGTGTGCCGCGAGTTCTGGCGCGCGTTCTACGAGCGGCTCGCGGCGTCGCTCGACGTGGAGGACGCGATGATGGCGGCGTCGCAGCGCCCCCTCCTGACGCCCGTCGTCCTGTTCCTCCGGCACCGCTTCGGCCGGCAGTTCACCCGGCAGGGCGACGACGCGCGGCGCTCTCCCACGTGGCCGACGCTCAGCGCGGGGCAAATCCGGGAGGGCGACGTGCCGCTCACGCCGGCGCAGGTGACCGCCGATCTCTCGTGCTCCCGCGACCTGCTCGACGCGGCGAAGATGCTGGAGGCCCGCTACGCGGCGCTCGGGCTCGAGTTCCCGGGCAAGGGCCTCATCGAGCGCGAGGGCCAGCGGCAGGCCGCCCTCGATGAGGCGCTCGAGCAATCGCTGTCCGAGGACACGGAGCCATGAGAAACCCCGAGTTCGTCGTCGACATCGAGCCTGGAGGGGGCTCGCACCTGCGGCTGTGCGTCCACGCCTTCCACCTCGCGCCCATCGATGACGAGCTCGAACGGCCCTTTCCGAGCTTCCCGCCCGCGGAGCTCGACGAGCTGCGGAGCGGCTACGGGTCGGAGCAGATGATCGAGTCCCTGGCCGAGCAGGTCACCGGCTGGCTGCTCCAGAGCGATCTCCGCGGCCACCTGGGCACCGCGGTGAACGCGGCGACTCAGCCCTTCCGGATCGTCTTCCGGCCGCACCCGGCGGTGCTTCCGTACCTGCACGACGTCCCCTTCGAGCTGCTCAAGCTCGACGCCGACCGGCTCGCGCTGCACCCCTTTGTACGGGGGATCGTCCACTCGTACAAGCGCCACCGCGGGGTGGCCGCGCCGCAGGCGCTGCGCTGGAGCTGGCCTTTCCGCGTGCTCCTCGTCCGCACGAACCCGAAGGACCTCGGCGGGGACGTGCCGCCCGTGCTGCCCATCCGCGATCGCATCGTCGCGATCGCGCGCGGGTGCGGGCTCGCCGACGTCGTGGAGGTCACGGTGCTGAGCAGCGAGGCGGGCGCAGGCGGGCCCGTCACCTACGACGCCTTCCGCGCCGAGCTGCGCAAAGCGCGCTACGATCTCCTCGTTTACCTGGGGCACGGCGACCTCCAGGAGGTCGGGTTCGAGGGGTTCCCCCCGATCGGCGTCCTCCTGTTCGAGCTCGACGGCAGCGACTTCGCCAACCCGATCCGCGCCGATCAGCTCCGGAGCGAGCTCCTGAACCGGCCCGTGCCGGTCGTGGTGCTCGCGGGCTGCATGACCGCGGCGGGCGAGGCGCTGCGCGAGCGGCTGCCGCAGTGGATGCGCGGCAACCAGAACGTGGCGCACTCGCTGATCCACGGCGAGTCCGGCGTCCAGTGCGCGATCGGGATGCGTCACCGGCTGGAGGTGGCGGACGCCGAGCGCTTCCTCCAGGCGTTCGTCCTCAGCCTGCTCAAGCAGAGCCCGGGCGACGTCGAGCGGGCCGTGCGGGCGGGACGCGAGGAGATGTTCGCGCAGAAGCCGTACCCGCCGAGCTGGTCGTCGCCCGTCCTCTTCCGCGCGGCGAACGTGGAGCCGCTGTTCGACTTCCTGTGCACCGCGCCGACCGCGTTCGACCCGCTCGACGAGCACGACCAGGCGCTGCGAGAGAAGGCCTGGAAGGCGCGGAGCGAGCTGCCGGCCACGCTGTCCCCGGAGGCCCGACATTTCTCGAGCTTCCTGCTCGATACGGTGGAATCGGCGTTCCTCGACCGCAGGCGGCAGGCGGGGGCCACCCTGGTGTGGCCCGCGCGGAACGAGGCGAAGCCCGGCGATACCGTGAAGGTGTCTGTCCAGCACATGGGGTCGGTCTCCGTGTCGCGCCTGGAAGGACGGCTGTCCTTCGCCGAGGCGATCACGGTGCGGGCAGCCCGGCCGGCGTCGGCGCTCAAGGCCGCGGGGCTGCGCGCGTTCTTCGCCCTGGATCAACCGGGCGAGGTGCGGTTCGTCGCGTCCAGCCCTTCCGGAGAGCCGGTGACGCTCGGCGCTGGTCCGCTGTTCGAGGTCGACCTGACGCTGCCCGGCGTGTTCCCCGCCGTGTACGAGCTGCGGGTTGACGCGCTCGCATTCGAACCGAGGTTGTTCGTGTGCGGCTGGAACAATGCGATCGTGGTGCCGCTGCCATGAGGCCGCGCCGGGGTCGATATGAAAGCGATCTGGCCGGGGAGCCGCCGCAACCCTCGTTGCTGGAGGCTCACCCCGAGCTGCGGGCGCTCCTCGACCGGTCCGAGCGCTTCCGCCTCACCGAGGAGCGCTATCGCATCGAGATCGAAGGTCAAACGCTCTACCTCGTGCGGGGAGACACGCTCGGCTCGCGCGAGGAGCTGCTCATCGACGCGCTCGTCCGCGGCTCCGCGCCCGAGAGCGCCGACCCGCTCAGCCGCGCGCTCTTCCTTGAGCTGCCCGGACACCTTCAGGAGGTGATCCGCGGTCTCACGCGATAGGAACCAGAACCATCACCCAAGAGCCCGGGTGCTCCGGGCCAAGGAGAATCGCCATGGCCATCACCGATCCGGCCATCGCGCAGAAGGTAGGGGAGCTCAAGACGAGGCTCCCCACGTTCGAGCTCGATGGGAAGCTGATGTATGTCGCGGAGGGCGACCTCCTGCTCGAAGAGGAGCAGCTCGCCGACTACGTGCCTCACGCCGCCAACGTGGAGCCGCCGAACCTGGACGCCGGCCCCGGAGGGGAGGGGCTGGTCGGCATCCTGCAGAACGGCAGGCCGGTGCGCTGGCGTCCGGGGTTCGTGATCACGTACTGCGTGCTCAGGGCGACCTTCCGTGACGAGAGCCAGTACGCGACGGTGCGCGCCAACATGCTGACGGCCACGCGCGACTGGGAGGAGACCTGCGGCGTGTCGTTCCACCATGTCGCCGAGCTCGACGGGAGCACGAGCCGCCCCGCGGAGGTCGTGTTCCCGGTGCGGCTCAACCTCTCCGGCGGGGATTTCATCGCCGCGGCCTTCTTCCCGAACGACCCGGTCGGGAGAAGGCAGATCCTGATCAATCCCTCCTATTTCTCGCCCTCGCTCGGGTTCAACCCCGTCGGCGTGCTCCGGCACGAGCTGGGTCATGTCCTCGGCTTCCGGCATGAGCACATCCGGAGCGGCGCTCCGCCCGAATGCTTCCGGGAGGATACGTCGCAGACCATCAACCTCACGGCCTACGACCCCAGGTCGGTGATGCACTATTTCTGCGGCGGCGTGGGGAACCCCGAGCTCGAGATCACGGAAGTCGACGTGCAGGGGTCGCAGCGGGTGTACGGCATGCCGCTCTCCCGCTTCCGCCTGGTGGCCTGAAGGCCGGGGCGCGCACGCGCAGCGTAGCGCGGTTACTCTGGCGCCTCGGGCATCGCGGCTTGGCGGCTCAAGCCTCCTGGCCGCGATGCTCTCGATGGCACAGGCTCGATCGCGCGGGGCGACCCGACCCAGGTTGGGCATCACCGGTCGGCTGAGTCGCTCGGACGGACAGCTGGTTCTGGTCGGGTCTCCGGGGTAGCGGCGCGGGCCTCCTCGACGCGGCGCAGGCAGGCGTCCCGGTTCGCTCGGGCCATGGGCTCGGGCACGCGAAGGAGCTCTATCCTCCGCTCGACGGGCATGCAGTAGGTGGTCGCGGTCCACAGCTTCGGGTCGTCGACGCCGCGGAGCGGCTCGAGGTCGGTCCAGACCCGCACGAGCTTGTCGTCGGACGCGGTGACGATGCGCTTGCCATCCGGGCTGAAGGCCGCGGCGTTGACCGGAGAGTCGGAGACGCGCAGGACCAGTGGCTCGCCCGAGCCGTCGGCGTTCCACACCCGCACGGTCTTGTCCTGGGACCCAGTGACGATGCGTCTCCCGTCGGGGCTGAACGCTGCCCCCAGGACCCAATGCTCGTGGCCATGAAGCACCAGCGGCTCGCCCGTGCCATCGGCATTCCATACCCGTGCGATCTTGTCATAGGACGCGGTGACGATGCGCTTGCCGTCGGGACTGAACGCCGCCGAACGGATCTGGCCCTCATGGCCCCGAAGAATGATGGGCGCGCCGGTGCCATCGGCATTCCATACCCGCGCGGTCTTGTCCCAGGACGCGGTGACGATGCGCTTGCCGTCGGGGCTGAACGCCGCCGCTTCGACCCGATTCTCGTGGCCCCGAAGGATGATGGGCGCGCCTGTGCCGTCAGCGTTCCACACGCGCGCGGTCTTGTCCCAGGACGCGGTGACGATGCGCTTGCCGTCGGGGCTGAACGCCGCCGAGTAGACCTCGCTCTGGTGACCGCGGAGGACCACGGGCGTGCCTGTGCCGTCGGCGTTCCACACGCGCGCGGTCTTGTCCCACGACGCGGTGACGACGCGCTTGCCGTCGGGACTGAACGCCGCCGAACGGACATCGCGCAGGTGACCGCGCAGGACCACGGGCGTGCCTGTACCGTCGGCGTTCCACACGCGCGCGGTCTTTTCATACGACGCCGACACGATACGCCTGCCGTCAGGGCTGAACGCCGCCCCCAGCACCCCCTTCCCGTGGCCCCGAAGGATGATGGGCGCACCGGCGCCGTCAGCGCTCCACACGCGCGCGGTCTTGTCCCAGGACCCGGTGACGATGCGCTTGCCGTCGGGGCCAAACGCCGCGGAAGCGATACCCTCCTCATGACCCCGAAGGATGATGGGCGCACCGGCGCCGTCAGCGCTCCACACGCGCGCGGTCTTGTCCCAGGACCCGGTGACGATGCGCTTGCCATCGGGGCTGAACGCGGCCGAATAGATCACCTCGTCGTGACCCCGGAGGACCACCGGCGCGCCGGTGCCGTCGGCGTTCTGCACCCGCGCCGTCTCGTCCCAGGATGCGGTGACGACGCGCTTGCCGTTGGGGCTGAACGCCGCAGAATTGAGCCGGTCGTCGTGACCCCGGAGGACCACGGGCGCGCCCGTGCCATCGGCGTTCCACACGCGCGCGGTCCTGTCGTACGACGCGGTGACGACGCGCTTGCCGTCGGGGCTGAACGCGACCGAAGTGACCGGATCGTCGTGACCCCGGAGGACGACGGGCGTGCCCGTGCCATCGGCGTTCCACACGCGCGCGGTCCTGTCGTACGACCCGGTGACGACGCGCTTGCCGTCGGGGCTGAACGCTGCAGAATTGAGCCGGTCGTCGTGACCCCGGAGGACGACGGGCGTGCCCGTGCCATCGGCGTTCCACACGCGCGCGGTCCTGTCGTACGACCCGGTGACGACGCGCTTGCCGTCGGGGCTGAACGTGGCCGAAGCGACCCGATCGTCGTGACCACGAAGGACGATGGGCTCGCCCGTGCCATCGGCGTTCCACACGCGCGCGGCTCCATCGGAGCAGGCCGTGACGATGCGCTCGCCGTCGGGGCTGTAGCGCGCGTTCGTGACCCAGTCGGGATGGCTGAGCACCGCGCGAGCGATCCCGGTGTGCAGCGCCGACCACTCCAGGACGTCCCACCCTCGCGGCACATTGGGCGGCTCGACCTCGCGCAGGATCGCGAACACGGTCGTGGGATCGGCTTGCAGCTCGCGCGCTGTGGCCATGCGGGTCGCGTTGCGCGCCTCCCGGGCTTCGACCAGCGCGCGAGCCGCCTCCTGGTCGGCGCGCATGGCCTGCTGATTGGCGCGCGTTGCCTGCTGATTGGCACGGATCGCCAGGCACGACACGATGACCGCGATCGTGCTCAGCGCGACGACCGTTCCGACGGCGAGCCGCCGGCGCAGACGCCGCGCGTGCTCGACCAGGCCCACGACGGCCAGCAGGTATCGCTCCTCGCGCTTGCCGAGCCCGACGTGCCAATCGGCTCCCCGGTCGGCGCGACGGCGCTCGTGCCACGCCCTCGCATCCTCCGCCGCGCGGTCGCGCCAGAGCAGCCCCTCGGCCTCACCGCTCGCCTTCCACTGCTGGGCCGCGGCGCGCAGCCGGGCCAGGAACTGCGCGTCTTGCTCGCTCTCGGCGAGCCACTGGCCGAGCTTGGGCCACCTGTCGATCAAGGATTCGTGGACCAGCTCCACCGTCGTGCGGTCGCGCGCTCCTCCGGCCTCGTCGCTGCCAGCCTCGATGTGCAGGAGCCGCGCGCCCGAAAGGCGCTGGACCACCTGCACGACCGCGTCGCCGGCTGCGCCCTCGCCGTCCTGCGCTGCCTCGCGGAGCTCGTCCAGGCTCACCACCGCGCGCGTGCGCTCGGGCGTGACCAGGCGCAGGAGCACCGCCCGGGCCAGCCGCTGCTCGCGCGACGGCAGCGACGAGAGCACCGCGTCCGCGTGGGCGGACAGCGCGCCGGCGACGCCGCCGAGGCGCTCATAGCTGTCCCGCGTCAGCAGCCGGCGCTCGCGATCTCGCGCCTCCCACAGCTTCGCGGCCGTGAACTGCAAGAGCGGGAGCGGGCTCCGCGTGCCCTCCAGCGTGCCCAGCATGTGCTCGATCATCTCGGCGGTCTCGAAGCGAACCCCGGCCGCCTCGAGCGGCCGCGTCAGGGCCTCGCGCAGGCCATCGCGCCCCATGGGCCGCAGGAACCAGAGCCCGTGGGTGACGTCGGTCATGAAGTTGCGGTCCTCGGCCACGCGCTCGAGGAAGTCCGAGCGGACGGCGAGCAGGACGCGCAGGGGCGACGACGCGTCGTCGGCCGCGCCCTCCAGACAGGCGACGAACGCCGCCAGCTCCTCGGAGGGGGCGCCGAGCGTATAGAGCTCCTCGAGCTGGTCGACGAAGAGCACGATGCGGCGCCTCCTCCCTTCATGGCGACAGCGCGCGCGCAGCCGGGCGCCAAGGACGCCTGGCTGGGTGCGCAAGGTGGCGACCAGCGCGTCATGATCGGGGAGCTCGGGAGCGCCCGTCGCTGCCCCTCTCCCCGCCGTCGCCAAAGGCGTGGACTCCGCCTCGGCGACCTGCACGAGCACATCGGCGAGCGCGGAGAGCGGACGGCGCCCCGGCCGCAGGATGAACGCCTCCCAGTGGCCTTCGGCTCCCTTCAAGGCGGGGATCACGCCCGCGCGCACGAACGACGACTTGCCCGCCCCGGAGGGGCCGGCGATGACGAGGAGCGGCTGGCTCCGCACCCGCTTCGTCATGGCGGCGATGTCCCTATCGCGGCCGAAGAAGCGCGCGGCGTCCGCCTCCTGGAAGGCGGACAGGCCGGCGAACGGGCTCTCGTCCTCGCCCAGCTGGAGCGCCCTCCGGCCGGGCAGGAGCGCCTCGAGCTCGGCGAGGAGCTCCCTGGCCGAGCCGATGCGCTCGGCCTTGCGCTTCTTCAGGCAGCGGTCCACGAGGGCGCCGAGCGCGCCCACGTCCGGGCGCCTCCCGCTCAGGCTGGGCATGGGGACATCGACGTCGACGACGGCCGAGAGCCGCGCGTACGAGAACGGGTGCAGCGGGTGCTCCCCCGTGAGCAGCTCGTAGAGCAGGATGCCCACGGCCCAGAGGTCGGTGCGACAATCCACGTCGCTGCCCTGCAATTGCTCGGGTGACATGTACCCCGGCGTGCCGACGATCGCGCTCTTCCGGTGCCCGCCGGCGTCTCCGGCGAGCGCCACCCGCGCGCTCCTGACCGAGGCGACCACGCACGCGTCGATCCGCTTGGCGAGGCCGAAGTCGAGCACCTTGATGCACCCGGCGTCGTCCATGCGGATGTTCTCCGGCTTGAGATCGCGGTGCACGATCCCGAGGTCGTGCGCGCAGACCAGCGCGCGAACGACAGGCACCATGACGTTGATCACGGTGCTGGCCGCCCTCGGGCCAGGCGGTAACTGGGCGGCCGGCGACCCGGGCGCGCTGGGTTGCTCGAGCTGGGCCATCCATTCGCGCAGCGAGCGGCCCTTGATGTACTCGAGCACGAGGTAGGGACATCCAAGGATCTCGTCGACCTCGTGGATGACGACGATGTTTTCGTGCCTGCAGCGCGCTGTGGCCCGCGCCTCGTCCAGGAAGCGCTCGACCGTCTGCCCGGTGTAACGGCGGAGGAGCTTGATCGCGACCAGGCGGCCGAGCCTCGTGTCGCGGGCCAGGTACACGACCCCCATGCCGCCCCGGCCCAGCTTGCGAATGATCTCGTAGTGCTTGAGGACGTCGCCGGCCTTCAGGTGCATGCGGCCCGCGATGGGCTCCGCCGGCGCCCCCGCATCACCGGTCCGGAGAGGCACGGCGTCGCGCGCTTGCCCGCTGGATGCCGGGCTGTCCGGGACCTCGGCGAGCGTGCGCCAGGGCTCCTCGCCGGAGGTCCCGGGCGCGCCCAGGTCGTCAGGGTGGATCGCCGCGTCCCGTCCCGAGGCGCTCAGGGCGCGACCGGCGGCCTCCTCTCGCCTCGCCCCGGCGCCGCTCGGTGCGGCGTCCGGGATCAGGTCCTCCCGGCGGAGCCCGGCCACCTCACAGGCGTCGAGCTCGTACAGCAGACCGTCCGCCGTGTCGGCCCGCGCCGCGACATCCTCGATCGTCGCCCGTCGCAAGATGGCCCCGAGCGGGTGATCGAGGAGCGCGCGCGGGATCCGGCCGGGCTCGCCGCCTTCCGGCGTGAGAGCGTCTCCATCTGGAGACATTCCGCAGGCTGCCCGCCTGCCCGTGAGGCACTCGAGGAACACGAGCCCCCACGCGTACAGGTCCGAGCGCGCTATCGGCGCGAACCCCCGGCGCTGCTCGGGCGCCGCGTAGGCCTGCGCGCCGACGAACTCGGTGCCGGAGACGCGCGCTCCGTCCTCTCCGCCCTCTCCGCCGCGCGCTCCGGCGGCGACCGCGGCGAAGCCGAAGCCGAACAGCAGCGCGCTCCGCTCTGCCCCCGAGGGCACGACCATCACGTGGGCCGGCCTGACGTCCCCGTGGACGATGCCCTGCCGGTGCGCGCAGCCCAGCGCGTCGAGGACCTGCCTCATCAGGCGTCGCGCCTCCTGCGGATCGAGCGCGCCGCGGACCGACAGCAGCTCGGCCAGGCTCTGCCCGGGCGAGCGCTCGAACACGGTATAGAGCTGCCCCTCGTCCGTCTGTCCCGCGTCGATGAGCCGGACGATGTTGGGATGTTGGAGCCGCGCGCAGCGGCCCATCTCCCGCAGGAAGCGCGCGCGGCGGCGTCGCGCGATGCCCCCGGAGACCCCCTCCGGGAGGATGTGTACGACCTCGAGGACGACGGGCTGCCCACCCGCGATCTGCCGCCCGTGGTAGAACGCGGCGTGGGGGGTCTCCCAGGGCGAGGAGAGGATCTCGTAGCGGTCCTGGAACAACGTCCTTGGAGCGAGGGTCACCTGGTTCATCCTGGTCTCTCCGGTCGCGGCCGCCTCGCGTGGCAGCTGCGGGCGAAACGCCCTCATCCGGATCGATGTCGCCGACGCAGCGAGCCCGGCGGTCGAGCTTGCCCCGCGCCCGCGGAGAGAGCTCGATGAGGTGGCCGGCCCGACTCTGGGGCAGCCAGCCGCGCTGCCCTATCGCTTCTTCTTCGGGCAGCCAACCTCGCTGCCCATCGCATCTTCTATAGACTCTTCTCCGCCCCTCGTCCGGAACAAGCGTGTACCCAGCGCACCTCACGGCGCGCGTGCCGCCGGCCGCCCTGCCGGACGAGCGAGGCATCAAGCCAGCTGGCGAAGGGAGCGGATGCAGAGGGCGCTTTGGAGCAGAGGGCGCCTGGGCCAGAGCGCGCGCGGCGCGGCGCAGCGCAGCGGGCGCTCCGGCCTGGCCTTGTGGCGTCAGCCGCCGCAGCACCAGGCCGCTCGGCGTGCCCTGCCCGGTCCCGCTTCGCTCTCGCCTCGTGCGCCGCCGGCCTCGCCTCGCCGCCGCGCGTGCGACGGCGGGGCTCTTCTTCGTCGCCGGCCTGACCCTCGGCGCGCAGGGCCGCGCCGAGTCCCCGAGGCTCGAGCGAGGCGGTCGCCGGCGCCGGAGGGCAGGGGGCGAACCCGGACGTGCTGGGCTCCGGCGGAGACGACGGGGAGGAAGGGGAGTCGCCGGGGTTTCCGCCGTGAGGGCGTAGGGCGGCGCGAGAGGGGAGGCGGAACGGGGAGGTCGCGATGGGGTGGGGCGGCCTCGCGAGGGGGGTCGGGCGGGTCGGGACCGAAACGGGAGGCCTCGGAGGGGGAGGCGAGGAAGTCGCGATGGGGTGGGGCGGCCTCGCGAGGGGGGTCGGGTCGGTCTGAAACCGAAACGGGCGGCCTCGGAGGGGCAGGCGGGGAGGTCGCGACGTGGCAGCGTGGCATGGCGAGGGGGGCGGGCCAGGTCGAAACCGCAACGGGCGGCCGCGGAGGGGGCGCTACGAGGTCGCGACGTGGCAGCGTGGCATGGCGAGGGGGGCGGCGGATCCGAGACCGGAATGGATGGCCACCGAAGGGCGGAAACAGCTCACCGCTGCTCCCGGGCCGCCGCGCGGGCCTCCTCGACGCGGCGCAGACAGGCTTCTCGGTCGGTTCGGGCCGTAGTTTTGGGCACGCGAAAGAGCTCTATCCTTCGCTCGATGGGCATGCAGTAGGTGGTTGCGGTCCACAGCTTCGGATCGTCGACGCCGCGGAGCGTCTCGAGGTCGGTCCACACCCGCACGGTCTTGTCGTCGGACGCGGTAGCGATGCGCTTGCCATCGGTGCTGAACGCCGCGGCGTTGATCGGAGAGTCGGAGCCGCGGAGGAACAGGGGCTCGCCTGTGCCATCGGTATTCCACGATCCCATCGTCTTGTCCCATGACGCCGTGAGGACGCGTTTGCCATCCGGGCTGAATACCGCCCACAAGACCCAATGCTCGTGACCGCGAAGGACCAGAGGCTCGCCCGAGCCATCGGCGTTCCACACTCTCGCGGTCTTGTCCAATGATGTGGTCACAATGCGCCTACCGTCGGGGCTGAACGCCGCGTTCATCACGCGGTGGTCGTGACCGCGAAGGACCAGGGGCTCGCCCGAGCCATCGGCGTTCCACACCCGCGCCGTCTTGTCCCAGGATGCGGTGACAATGTGCGCGCCGTCGGGGCTGAACGCTGCTGTCAAGACCCGATCCTCGTGACCGCGAAGCACGAGGGGCTCGCCGCTGCCATCCGCATTCCATACCCGCGCGGTCTTGTCATAGGACGCGGTGACGATGCGCTCTCCGTCGGGGCTGAACGCCGCCTCCAGGACGCCATCGTCGTGACCGCGCAGGAGCAGGGGCTCACCCGTGCCATCGGCGTTCCACACCCGCGCGGTCCTGTCCAAGGACGCGGTGACGATGCGCTTGCCGTCGGGGCTGAACGCAGCCGCGTAGACGCCATTCCCGTGGCCGCGCAGCACCAGAGGCTCGCCCGAGCCGTCGGCGTTCCATACCCGCGCGGTCTTGTCCGAAGACGCGGTGACGATGCGCTTGCCGTCGGGGCTGAACGCAGCTGAAGTGACCCCTTGCTCGTGACCGCGAAGGACCAGGGGCTCTCTCACACCGGGGGAACTCCATATTCGCGCGGTCATGTCATACGACGCGGTGACAATGCTCTCGCTGTCGGGGCTGAACACCGCCAATTCGATGCCAGCCTCGTGACCGCGAAGGACCAGGGGCTCACCCTTGCCCTCGGCGTTCCATACCAGCGCGGTCCTGTCCTGTGACGCGGTGACGATGCGCTTGCCGTCGGGGCTGAACGCCGCCCCCAGGACGCAATCCTCGTGACCGCGAAGGACCAGGGGCTCACCCGTCCCATCGGCGTTCCACACCCGCGCGGTCTTGTCCAAAGACGCGGTGACGATGCGCTCGCCGTCAGGACTGAACACAGCTGAAGTGAGCTCCGCCTCGTGACCGCGAAGGATCAGGGGCTCACCCGTCCCATCGGAGTTCCATGCCCGTGCGGTCTTGTCCGAAGACGCGGTGACGATGCGCTCGCCGTCGGGGCTGAACGTTGCCCCCAGGACCCGATCCTCGTGGCCACGCAGCATGATGGGCTCACCGATGCCATCGGCGTTCCACACCCGTGCGGTCTTGTCCGAAGACGCAGTGACGATGCGCTTGCCATCGGGGCTGAAAGCAGCCGCATGGACCACATCCCCGTGACCGCGAAGGACCAGGGGCTCACCGGTGCCGTTGGCGTTCCACACCCGCGCGGTCTTGTCCGAAGACGCAGTGACGATGCGCTTGCCATCGGGGCTGAACGCAGCCGCATGGACCCCATCCCCGTGACCGCGAAGGACCAGGGGCTCACCGGTGCCGTCGGCGTTCCACACCCGCGCGGTCTTGTCCGAAGACGCAGTGACGATGCGCTTGCCATCGGGGCTGAACGCAGCCGCATGGACCCCATCCCCGTGACCGTGAAGGACCAGGGGCTCACCGGTGCCGTCGGCGTTCCACACCCGCGCTGTCTTGTCATAAGATGCAGTGACGATGCGCTTGCCGTCAGGGCTGTAGGCCGCATACCGGACCCAATGCGAATGATCGAGCACCGCGCGAGCAACCCAGTTCTGGAGCGTCCAGCGCGCGAGCACGGACCACCCTCGCGGCACGTCAGGTGGCTCGATCTCGCGCAGGATCGCGACCACGGTCGTGGGATCGGCTTGCAGCTCGCGAGCCGCGGCCATGCGGGTGGCGTTGCGCGCCTGCAGGGCTTCGGCTCGCGCACGAGCCGCTTCCTGGTCAGCGCGAATCGCCAGGTACGACACGATGAGCGCAACCGCGCCGAGCGTGGCAGTCACGCCTGTGGTGAGCCGCTGGCGCAAGCGGCGCGCGCGGTCGGCGTGGTCCACGACGGCCAGCAGATAGCGCTCCTCGCGCCTGCTGAGCCCGACGCGCCCATCGGCTCCGCGGGCAGCGCGATGGCGCTCGTGCCACGCCCTGGCGTCCTGCGCCGTGCGATCGCGCCAGAGCAGCCCCTCGGCCCGACCGCTCGCCTCCCACTGCTGAGCGGCGGAGCGCAGCCGGGCCAGGAACTGCGCATCTTGCTCGCTTTCGGCGAGCCACTGCCCGAGCTTCGGCCACCTCTCGATCAAGGACTCGTGGACAAGCTCCACCGTCGCGCGATCGCGCGCGCCGCCGGTCTCCTCGCCAGCTTCGATGAGCAGGAGCCGCGCGCCGGCCAGGCGCTGGACCACCTGCACGACCGCGTCGCCGGCGTCGCCTTCGCCGCCCTGGGCCAGCTCGCGGAGCTCGTCCAGGCTCACCACCGCGCGCGTGCGCTCGGGCGTGACCAGGCGCAAGAGCACCGCCCGGGCCAGGCGCTGCTCGCGAGAGGGGAGCGCCGAGAGCACCGCGTCCGCATGGGCGGACAGGGCACCGGCGACGCCGCCGAGCTGGTCATAGCTGTCCCGCGTCAAGACCCGGCGCGCGCGATCCCGCGCCTCCCACAGCTGAGCGGCCGTGAACTGCAAGAGCGGCAAGGGGCTCCGCGTGCTCTCGAGCGTGCTCAGCATGTGCTCGACCATCTCCGCCGTCTCGAAGCGATGAGCTGCCGCCTCGATCGGCCTCGTCAAGGCTTCGCGCAGGCCGCCTCGCCCCATCGGCGGAAGGAACCAGAGCCCGCGGGTCACGTCGTTCATGAAATGATGATCCTCGGCCATCCGATCGAGGAAGTCCGAGCGGACGGCGAGCAGGACGCGCAGGGGCGACGAGGCGTCGTCAGCCGCAGCTTCCAGGCAGGCGACGAACGCCGCCCGCTCCTCGGGCGCGGCGCCGAGCGTGTAGAGCTCTTCAAACTGATCGACGAAGATCAGGATACGGTGCCCGGGTCCCGCACGGCGACAGCGCGCGCGCAGCCGAACACCCAGGTAGCCCGGCTGGGAGCGCAGGGTGGCGAGCAGCTCGTCGTGATCGGGGAGCTCGGGCGGACCCGTCGCTGCGCTGCTCGTGGACTCCGCCCCGGCGACCTGCACGAGCACATCGATGAGCGAGGACAGGGGACGGCGCCCTGGGCGCAGAACAAACGCTTCCCAGCGCTCCTCGGAGCCCTTCAATGCCGGGATCACCCCCGCGCGCACGAACGACGACTTGCCTGCCCCGGAGGGCCCGGCGACGGCCAGGAGCGGCTGGTTGCGCAGCCGCGCCGTCGTGGCGGCGATCTCACGATCGCGGCCGAAGAACCGCGCCGCGTCCGCCTCCTGGAAGGCGGACAGGCCGGCAAACGGGCTCTCCTCCTCGCCGAGGTCGAGCGCCTTGCGACCGGGCAAGAGCGCCTCGAGCTCGGCAAGGAGCTCCGTGGCCGAGCCGACGCGCTCGGCCTTGCTCTTCTTCAGGCAACGGTCGACCAGGGCGCCAAGCGCACCCACATCCGGGCGCTTCTCGCCGAGGCGGGGCATCGGAACATCGAAGCTCGCGACGTCCGAGAGCCGCGCGCGCGAGAACGGCTCCAGCGGGTGCTCCCCCGTGAGCAGCTCGTACAGGATGATGCCCACGGCCCACAGGTCAGCGCGATGGTCGACGTCCCCGCCCAGCAGTTGCTCGGGGGACATGTACCGTGGCGTGCCGACAGCCGCGCTTCTCCGGCGCTGGCCAGCGTCTCCGGCGAGCGCCGCCCGGGCGCTCGTCATCGTCGAGGCCACCTTGGCCTCGATCTGCTTGGCGATACCGAAATCGACCACCTTGATGCATCCGGCGTCATCCAGGAGGATGTTCTCCGGCTTGAGATCGCGGTGGACGATCCCGTGCTCGTGCGCGCACACCAGCGCGCGAACCACCGGAGTCATGAGCTCGATCACGACGTTTGGCGCCCTCGGGCAGGGCGGTGTGTGGGCGCCGGGCGACCCGGACGCGCCGGGGTGCTCGCGCTGGGTCATCCACTCGCGCAGCGTGAGACCCTTGATGTATTCGAGCACGAGGTAGGGATATTGACGAATCTCATCGACCTCGTGGATGACCACGATGTTGTCGTGCCTGCAGCGCGCCGTGGCCCGCGCCTCGGCCAGGAAGCGCTCGATCCTGTGCCCGCTGTACCTGAGCAGGAGCTTGAGCGCGACAAGTCGGCCGAGCTTCGTGTCGCGGGCCAGGTACACGACGCTCATGCCTCCCTGGCCCAGCTTGCGGATGATCTCGTAATGCTTGATGCGGTCGCCGGCCTCCAGACGCATGACGCCCCTTGCGGGCCCGGCGGACGGTGGCGCAGCCGCCTCCTCCTGGGTGGGCTCAGCGTTGCCTGTTCGCTCCTCCGGCATCCGCGCCGATGCCAGTCCCGGTGGAAGCGCGGCGCTGCCCGCTCGCTCCTCTGTCCTTCTCGCTGCTCCGCTCGCCAGCTCGTCCGGCTTCACCAGGTCTTCCCGGCGGAGCCCGCCCACATCGCAGGCGTCGACCTCGCGCAGCAGGCCGTCGGCCGTGACGTTCCGCGCCGCGATCTCCTCGACCGTCGCCCGTCGCAAGAGGGTGCCGAGCGGGTGCTCGAGGAGCGCTCGAGGCATCCTCACTGGCTCACGGCCATCTCGCTGGAGAGCCGCTCCTTCCGGCGGCCCGCCGCGGCCTGCACGCCTGCCCGTGAGGCACTCGAGGAACACGAGACCCCAGGCATACAGGTCCGAGCGCGCCGTCGGCGGGAACCCCCGGCGCTGCTCGGGCGCCAGGTAAGCCTGCGAGCCCACGAGCTCGCGGCCGGACACGGGCGCTTCCTCCTGGTCCGCTCGCGCGACGGCGGCGACCGCGCTGAAGCCAAAGCCGAGCACCAGGGCGCTCCGCTGTGCTTCCGAGGGCACGACCATCACGTGGGCCGGCCTGAGATCCCCGTGGACGACGCCCTGCCGGTGCGCGCAGCCCAGCGCGTCGAGGACCTGCCTCATCAGGCGCCGCGCCGCCGGCGGCTCGAGCGGGCCTTGGGCCGACAGCAGCTCGGCCAGGCTCTGCCCGGGCACGCGCTCGAAGACAGCATAGAGCTGACCCTCGTCCGTCTGTCCCGCGTCGATGGGCCGGACGATGCCGGGATGGTGGAGCCGCGCGCAGCGGCGCATCTCCCGCAGAAATCGCGTGCTGCGACGGCGCGCCAGATCCGCGGGGCCGTGGTCCCGCGGGAGGCGCATGATCTTGAGGACGACCGGCTGCCCGCTCGCGATCTGCCGCCCCTCGTAGACGACAGCGAGCCTGCTCTCCCGGAGCAGGGAGAGGATCTCGTAGCAGCCCTGGAACACCGTCCTTGGAGCGAGGTTCTCCTGGTTCATCAAAGCCCCACCGGTCGCTGCCGCCTCGCGCGGTAGCCTCGGGCGAGCGGTCACGCACCGCCGGATTGACGCGTCACGTGGCGCGCGGAGCCGGACGCCCACGGCGGCCCGGCGCCGCGCCGAGGGGCGGGGGCGCGGTCCCCGTCTACTCAAGCCTGAATCGGAAGATGGCTGGCTGGGCCGTGCCTAGCTGCGACGCCTCCACGTAGTTGGCTGGCGAGTGATCACCCCACGAGAACGGCACAGGCACCCATCGGAGGATGGGCAGCTGCTCCTTCACCCAGGCGAAGATACCGACCGCCGCGCTCACGAGGAGCGTGCGCGTCTGGCCCGCGATCTTGCCCTCGTACGTCCACCCCTGCCCCCGCGAGCGGTGCGCCCTCCCGAAGTGCACGAAGTACCCCGTCGAGAGCGGCGGCAGGCGCGGCACGATGTCGTTGTCATAGACGAATCGAAACAGCCTGTCTCCGAAGAGCTCTTCGGCCCTGGCGGCGAAGCCCGCGTCGCCGATCATGGGCTGCCCGAAGGTGTAGACCCCACGGAGCCGCTGCCGGATCTCCCCGTACTTGCTGTCCGTGAACAGGCGCGCGGCGATGAGGGCCGCCATCGCTGCGCCCAGGCTGTGACCGGTGATGAAGAGCGCCTCCAGCTTGCCCTGCGCCTCGGGCGCACGCCCGGCGGCAGGCGTCGACGCGACGTCGGGGCGCGGGGATATCTCGGTGCCCGGGAGGACATCACGGATGTGCTCGCCGCGCAGCGCCGCAGCGAGATGCTTGTCGATGATCGACCACATCACATCGACGTTGCGGGCGAAGCCGCCGTGGACGTGCCCGAGCGAACAAAATCGCTGCGACGCGACGCTCGCGTCCGTGAGCCAGTTGAAGAGGTTCCCCGGCTCGGTCCCCTTGACGCACAGGATGAGGAGCCGCCTGCACCTGCTCTGGATGAAGCACACGTCGCTCGCCAGGAAGAGCGCGTCGTTCCGCACGCTGATCCGCGCGAGGTCCCAGTCGCCGTAGACCGACATCGCCTTCTCCAGCGTGTCCAGATCCGAGTACATCCACGCCGATGCCAGCGACAGGATGAGCGTCGCCTCGGCGTCGGGCTCGCGCATCGCCGGATCCACCCGCAACATCCGCTGGATCGTGCCTTGTTCGGCGGATGGTTCGGCCTCCGCATCCGATCCGGGGGCCGCTGACGGCCCCGCTATCGGCAGACACGGTGTTGCAACGATGGAATCGGTCATGAGCCCTCCCGTCATCAAGCTGCCTGGCTTCCCAGGACGCCGCTTGGTGCGCGTCGGACAGGCAAGCACCTTGCCACGGATCCTGTGTGCGCGCTCGACGAGCCGACCGCCGGCAGATCCTCGATGCCAACCTGCGCGCCTGCGCCTGCGCGTCAAGCGACCAGGGCGAACGGGGCGGCATGGACGAAGCCGCTTCACGACCTTGTCGAACGGAGCCGCTTCGCGGCGACGAACAACAGCCCCGCCGCGCTCTCTCCCCGGCGGGGCCGACCCGTGCCGCTCAAGGCCTCGCAGGGTGTCTCGACGCGCCCAGCCTCGAGAGCAGCCTCAGGCTGCTCGCTCGCTGCATCACCGAGGCTGTGTACGGCGCGCCGACGTGCTCGCGTGCGTCACGTAAAAGCCCGCGTCCTTCAGGCTCTCTATCATCATCGTGCTGACGCCGGTCACCTGTTGGATCTGCTCCCAGCTGCTGAACCCCCCGAGCTCCTCGCGCTTCTGAACGATGAGCTGCGCGCCTTGCTCGCTCACCTGGCTCACCCGTTGAAACTCATCCGCGCTCGCCTTGTTGATGTCGGTCGTGTCAGCCATTCGCGCCCCCGGGCAAGCTCTATGACTGCGGTGCTTTGTCCCTTGCCCACCCGGAGCGTGGTGCACCCTGCTTGCGATGGGGAGGGGCCCGCGGCGTCGAACAGCAAGATTGGACCGAGCAGCCGCTCGGCGCGGGGGCTGCAAGGCGCCGGCGGCGACTCCAGGCGAGCGGCGCGTCGACGAACGGTCCGAGCTTGCTCGCACGTTCGACGCTGGCGAAGGGCCGAGCGGCCGACCGAACGCCTCGTGAACGCCACGAAGCTCACGGTCCCGCGCCGAAGGTACTCGAACTCCTGGTGCTCGACGTCGCCGGGGCACATCGGGCGCAGTGGTACCAGCGCAGGTCTTGGCGGTAGAGCGAGTGAGTTCGCTTCTTGACCGTGTTGACCTTCACTGTGCCCACGTCGAGACTAGCAGGATCGAGAGCGCGCCACCGCGGCTGTCCTCGCGAGCCACGCCACGGGATCTCTCGCGTGGTAGGGGTGCTCCGACGGCTCGATGTCGTCGAGGAACTTGCGGTAGATGATCGCCTGGCGGGCCGCTGCGACGGGCGCGAGCAGCTCGGCGGCGCGCTCGGGGTCGGAGCCCGGGATCGCGGCGCGCCACGCGCGGCTCCAGGAGCTCCGGAGCGGCTCGACCGCGCCGGGCGGGGCGCCGTCGAGGAACGCTGGCTGGTCGAGCAGCGGATGCCCGACGCCGCTGTCGCCCCAGTCCAGCAGGACGGCCGACGTCGCGTCGCCGCGGGCGTTGCCGACGTGGAAGTCGCCGTGAACCAGCGTGTCGGGCAGGCCGGCCTCGGCGAGTCGAGCGAAGCGCTCGGGCAGGCCGCCGACGAAGCTGTCGAGGGTCGCCCGATCGCCGGCGGACAGGTCGGGCGTCCGCGTCACCACGTCCGCGATGAGCCGGGTCATGGCCGGCGCGCGCCAGTCCGGCAGCCCCAGCGAAAGGAGCTCGTCGACCCGCCGGCTCGCGTCGCGCTGCAGCCCGACAAGCAGCGAGACCAACCGCTCCCGGACGGGTAGCTCGGCCTCGTAGAGATCTTCGCCTGGGATCTCCCGCATCAGGATCCGCTGGCCGTCGTGGCCGAGGAGCGCCGGTACAGGTCCCCCCGCGAGCCGCGCGATCACCGCCCCCTCGTGGCCGAAGAACGGAGGGACATGCTTCAGCCAGACAACCTCGTCGCGAACCCGGAGCCGCCACAGGCTCGACAGGTTCCACGACCGCATCTGCTCGGCGGGCGCCGTCCGCGCGAGGCCCCGATCGCGCAGGACGGCGTCCGCCCACGCGAGGTCGTCGGCAGGCCCGCCCGGCCGCGCCCACGGTTGCCGGAGCGGGTGGTCGTCGAGCGCCCCGCGCCAGGGCTCGACGCCGGGCGGCGGCGCGTCGAGCTCCGCCTCCGCGAGGTAGGTGACCGCCCCGCCTTGGGGGGCCGGGAGCTCGGCGGCGAGCATCCGGAGGACCGTCACCTGGAGGCCGAAGCGCTCGCGGGCACCCTGGACGACCGCTTGCGCGTCCTGCCACCAAGGCGTCGCGGCTTGATAGGGCGGCAGCGCGCCCAGGAGCTCACCGCTCGTGGTGAGGAGGACGAGCCGGACGACGCGCGGCGGGTGGGGCAGCATCGGGCGAGGATAACGAGCGCCGGCCTCGTTCGCCGCTCGAGCGCCCGGCCCCGCGGCTCAGCGCCGCTCCGCCGCGTTGCGTCGTTCGCGGCGGAGGCGCGCGGCTATCTCCGCTCCGCCCGCGCTGCGAGCCGCCGCCGCGGCGAGGGCGCGAGGCGCTTGATTCCGGGAAAGCGTTGGAGTTCCTTAGCTCTCAGGGGGTCACCATGTCCGCTGAACCCAGCCGGGCGCCGCCTGCACCTTGCTTTCGCCTCCTGCTGATCGAGGACAGCGCCATCGCGGCCTCCGTCGTGCAAAGCCACCTCGACGCCGTGCCGTGGCAGCGCGCCGAGCTCGCGCACGCGGAGACGCTCGCCGCCGGGCTCGCGCGCGTGAACGAGGGGTGGGATGTCGTCCTCCTCGACCTCTCCTTGCCCGATGGCGAGGGCATCGAGGTGGTCGAGCGGGTGCGGGCGGTGGACCCCCATGTGCCCATCGTCGTGCTGACGGGCCACGACGACGTCCGCCTCGCGGAGCGCGCGCTCGGCGCGTCGGTGCAGGATTACCTCGTGAAGCGGGGCCTCGACGCGGACACGCTGTGGCGAGCCATCCGTTATGCGGTCAGCCGCCAGCAGCTCCTGACGCAGCTCGCGCGGGCGATGGCCGAGGCCCGCGAGAACGAGGCCAACCTGCACCAGCTCATCGCCCGGAGCGCCGATGGGGTGATCGTGCTGGATCCCTCCGGGACGGTGCTCTTCGCGAACCCCGCCGCGGAGTCGCTGCTGGGCGACGGGCGCCCCGTCGCCGGGCGGGGCTGCCCGGCGGCGCTCTGCGCCGGCGAGACGAGCCTGGAGATCGGAGGGCAGCAGGTCGTCATCGACGTTCGCTGGGTCGACGTGGACTGGCAGGGGCGCCCCTCGCGCATGGCGCTCCTGCGCGACGTGACCGGGCGGCGCCGGGCCGAGGAGCTGAGGTCACGGCTCGAGCGCAGCGAGCGGCTGGCCGCGGTCGGCCAGCTCGCGGCGGGCGTGGCCCACGAGATCAACAACCCTCTCGCGTACGTGGTCGCCAACCTCGAGCTGCTCGCCCGCGAGGTGCGGCGGCTCGCCGACAAGGGCGTCGCCACCGAGCTCCTCGCCCAGCCGCTCGCGGACGCCCGCCACGGCGCTCGGCGGGTGGTGGACATCGTCGGGGATCTCGGGGTGTTCGCGCGCGCGGAGGCGAACGAGGCGATCGGGCCGACCGACGTCAACGCGGTGATCGAGAGCGCGCTCAACATCGTGCATCCCCAGATGAAGCACCGCGCGCGGGTCGTGCGCGAGCTCGCCTCGGTCGCGCCCGTGAGCGGCGCGGAGGGGCGCCTGACGCAGGTGTTCGTCAACCTGCTCATCAACGCGGCGCAGTCGATCCGGGAGGGGCGCGTCGCCGACAACGTCGTCGAGGTGCGGACCCGCGATCAGGGCCGGGAGGTCGTCGCGGAGATCGTGGACTCCGGCTGCGGCGTGCCCGAAGAGCACATGAACAGGCTGTTCGAGCCGTTCTTCACCACGAAGCGCGCGGGGGAGGGGACGGGGCTCGGACTCGCGATCTGCCGCAACATCGTGGAGTCGTGCGGCGGCACCATCGGCGTCAGCAGCGAGGCCGGCGTCGGCACCTGCGTCCGCGTCCGGCTGCCCGCCTGGGCGAGCGCCGAGCTCACCCCTCGTCGCGCGCCGCCTGCGCCCGCGCGGGATGAGGAGCCGGCGCGGCGCGCCCGGATCCTCATCGTGGACGACGAGCCCCTCCTCCTGAGCGCGCTGCGCGGGCTCCTCGAGGCGTCGCACGAGGTCGTCTGCGCGCGCTCGGGCAGAGAGGCCCAGAGGGCGCTCCGGCTGGACGCAAACTTCGATGTCGTGCTCTGCGATATCGTGATGCAGGAGGGTACGGGGATAGACCTCCACGAGTGGCTCGAGGCGGAGCTGCCGGCGCTCGTCGACCGGGTGCTGTTCATGACCGGAGGGGGCACGAGCGAGGTGAGCAGGCGGTTCCTCTCGGCCCACGGGGGACGTGTCCTGCCGAAGCCGATCGACCCGGCGGAGCTGCTCCGGCGGATCGATGCGCTGCTGGAGGCGACAGCGGCAGAGCCCGAGAGGATGTAGCGGCGGGCCGGGGCGGGGAAGGGGGGAATCGGCGCCGGTCAGGAAGGGGGAATCGGCGCCGGCCTCCTGCGCGTCATTGGCCGTGCGCCGCGCGCCGCGCGCCGCGCGATGCGCGATGCGCGATGCGGGCTCACGTCCCGCCGCAGGCCTCGTACTCCGCCTTGCATGCGTCCGCGCCCGCCTGCTGCACGCACGCCTTGCAGTCCGCCGCGATGCCCTGGCCGGCGCACTCCCTCTCGCACTCGTCGGCGCACACGCCCGCCGCGCAGACGCAGGCGATGAGCGCGTCCGTCTCGGGATCTTGCAGGGGATCCGTGTTCGGATCGCAGCCTTGCACGCACGCGCAGCAGATGCCGTCGCCAGGGCAGCAGCCGTCGCTGCGCCCGAGGGGACAGCGGCAGGCGCCGCCGCCTTGCTCCATGCACGGCCCGTAGCCGCTGCCGTCGGTGAGGCACGTCGCGACGCCCGGCTCGCCGACGGCGTGACAGGTGCAGGACATGGTCTCGCCAGGAGTGCAGGTTGCGCCGGTGGCCGAGCTCGCGGTCGTCGAGCTCGCGGTCGCCGAGCTTTCGCTCGTCGAGCTGGCGGTCGACCCGCCGCCCCCGGTCGGATCCGGATCGGTCGTCGAGGAGCCACATGCGGTCGCCAGCGCAGCCGTGAACAAGCTGAGGAAAAGGATGTGTCGCATCGGCGCCCCCTATAGCGTGCCGCCCCCGCGGCCGTCGAGGGCCATCACGGCGCGCGCCGTCGCGCTCCCTCCCCGGCACGGAGCCTCGCGCCGCGGCACCCCGTCCTCGAATCCAGTTCGTCAATGCTCTTTACATTACTTCACGAGCGCGTCATGACGCGGAGCGCCCCGCGGGCGTGTCCTCAGCGCTGGAGTCCGTGGATCGCGGCGAACGAGCGCCGCGCTCGGGCGCCCGAGGGGGCGCGGGCGGCTCCTGCGTGAGAGGGCGTGCTTGCCTGGCGAGCAGGATGCCCTATGTTCGCGCCTGCTCGCGTCCCCGCCGGGGGGTGCGCCGGCGCCGCGCCGCGTGCGCCGTGCGGGGAACGCGCTGCCTGAACCGTGCGATAGCAAGGAGATGAGAAGATGACGATCTCGATGTATCAGGCCTCTGTCCCGGTGCTCGTCAGGATGCTCGGCAACCTCTCGGCGATCCTCACCAAGGCCGCCGCCTACGCCGAGGCGAAGAAGATCGAGCCGCGCGTCCTGCTCGACGCGCGCCTCGCCCCGGACATGCTCTCGCTCACGCGCCAGGTGCAGATCGCCTCCGACTCGGCCAAGGGCTGTGGAGCGCGGCTGGCGGCCGTGGACCTGCCGAAGTACGAGGACAACGAGGCCAGCTTCGACGAGCTACAGGCCCGCATCGCCAAGACCGTCGCGTTCCTGAACAGCCTCCGGCCCGAGCAGATCGACGGCTCCGAGGACCGCGATGTCACCATCCCGACGCGCGATCAGCCGCTGCAGTTCAAGGGCCAGGTTTACCTGCTGAACTTCGTGCTGCCCAACTTCTATTTTCACGTGACGACCGCCTACGCGATCTTGCGCCACAACGGGCTCGAGATCGGCAAGCTAGACTTCCTAGGCGCCCGCTGATCCGAGCGGCGGGCACCCGCTGCGGATACGGGCCCACCTCGACGTTTTCGGTGCTCAGCGCACGGGAGTGCGCTTCCGCGCCGAAAACGCCGATCTGGGCCCGTCTCCTGTGCGGGTGACCGCCGCTCGTCGTCGTTCGTGGCCGACGCTCGGCTACCGCACGCGCCTTCGAGCGTGGTGATGCGCGGGGAGCGGGCCGAGCTGCGTCGTGTCGACGAGGAGCGAGACGACGAGCGAGAAGAAGCGGCGGCGCGTCTCGAAGCTCGGGCTCAGGTCGGGGAGGAGGGCGCCTATCCGCCTCGCGCCGGCGTCGTGGAGGACACGCTTGGCCATATCGATGGGCTCGATGTGGGCGGGGTAGAGGTCGCCCCCGGAGAGCTTCTGGATGAGGCCCACGTACTCGCCAACGAGCGGCGCGACCTCCGCCCGCGCGAGGGCGAGGGTGTCAGCCGAGACGGCGCTCCCGGCGAAGACGAAGTGGAGGTCCCTGTCGTCGCAACCGGCGACGAGGGTGCAGGGCTCGCGCGAGGGCCAGGGCGGCTCGCCGGAGACGATATCGGTCGTGAGCGTGCGCCACTCCTGCCTGCGGAGCGGCGACGCGCTCGACCAGAGGCGCTCTTCGATTCGGATGGCATGGACGGGCATAGGGGCTGAGCTCAGTGTAGCGCTCAGCCCTCACGGTTGTAACGGCTCACCGTCGGCCAGCGAAGAAATCAACAGAACTCCATAAACTACGTGTTGTCCGTCTTTGGGTCGGCGCACGATCGCCTCCGGGACCCTCGAACGCCCTGGATGGAATTCCGTGGCAATCTCTGCTTCGTCATGCCCAACGACGGACGTGCGGCCGCTTGCTTCAACAGCTTGTTGGGCGGCGTCACGCCAGGAGGCTCTTGGCGCACGAGTGGAGCGCTTCGGGGAATGACGACATGGTCTGTTTGAGGGAATGACCCCGGGCGATGCACTCGAACGTCTCGTCGTGGAAGGCAAGCAAGTAGTGTCGATACTGCTTCCACCCATCTGGATTGTACTCGCTGTGAACCGAGTTGATCTTCATCAGCTCGGCGATCCATCGAGACCTCTCGACGACGTGGGCAGCATACAAGACCAACCCGCGGCCGTGCAGGGGATGTCCGTGGAGCACCTCGTCATTCGGTGGCCCGAGCTTGTGGGCGAGGCATCGCTCGAATTCGACGATGGCGATCAGGCGCAGGTCGGCGCTGGTGGGATCGACAACGGTCGCATACGAGCCATCCCACGCGGGGTCACGTTCGCGCATGTTGTAGACGACGAGAGTCCTGGAGCCCGAGGAGAAGACATGCGGGAGTGGGGCGCCGGCATTCCAAGGATGCTGCCAGGGGATCTCGACGGCACACTCCTCCCCGGTGGCGCGGGCGAGATCTCGCTCGAACGAGATGCACTTGTCGTGCGCAGTTTGATAACGGGCCCATCCCCCGTCTCCGGGTTTTCCGGAGAGCGCAGCGGCTGCTGCTGCCGACAGCTCCTCGCGGGCGGCGTCCAGGCTGCGCCTTATGTCTTCGACGACCATGCCTGTCGATTCAGGCGCGCTGGGTGACCTCACGCACAGAAGGTCTCACGGATCGGCGCTGCGCCGCAAGTCCCGGGTGTCGTCCAGCGCTGCAGGGCAGATCCGTCCGACGCCGGTGCCCGTCGCTGCTTCTCCGGGGGGCCGTGGGCGCGGTGGGGCCGCGGTGGACCGTGCCCACGCGGTGGTGGTAGGAGAAGATATGGCGAAGAGGCGTGCAGCATGGATGTGCGCGGCGTGGACGCTCACAGCCGGTGGATGCACCACGCTCGTGGGGCTGGACGACGGCTACCACCTGGTGGACGGAGCGGGCGGTGAGGCCGGCGCAGGCGCGGGGGGCGAGGCCGGCGCGGGCGCGGGCGGGGGCGAGGTGGTCGTCCCCGCCGACGTCGAGCTGATCGACGACATGGAAGACGGCGACAGCGCCATCGATGAGGCGGCTGGCAGGGTCGGCTACTGGTACAGCTTCAATGATGGGACAGGCACGCAGACTCCCCCGATCTACTCGGACGAGAACCCCGCCGGGTTCATCCCGGAGGCGCTCGCTGAGCCGCGCGGCGAGAGCACGATGGCGATGCACACGTTCGGATCCGGCTTCACCGAGTGGGGCGCCGGGTTCGGCTTCGCGCTGAACGGCCCCGACGGGGGCCTGCTCGCCTACGACGCGTCGGCGTACAGCGGTATCGTGTTCTGGGCCAAGCTCGGCGACGCGGACGCGGCGACCACGATGAAGGTCAACATCACGGACAAGACCTCGGACCCCGCGGGCGGGATCTGCGATGAGTCGGGAGAGGACGTGGCCAATCCGTGCTTCGACGACTGGTCATCCACCGCGCGCCTCGGCACGGCGTGGGCGCCGGTCGTGATCTCCTTCGAGCAGTTCGCGCGCGGCGGCGGGGACGCCGAGCCAACCGGCGCGGGCATCGACCTCACAGGGCTCTTCGCGATCGAGTTCGGGTTCACGGAAGGGCAGGATTTCGACGTCTATATCGACGACGTCGGCTTCTACAGGTGATCGCCTGATGGGGGCCTCTCGGCGGCGTGACGCTCGGATCGCGGGCGCTCAGCGAGACGCGTCGAGGTGATCCCGGACCACGCCGTCGTCCAGGCGTCAAAATCGTTGATAGTTGAACTATCTGCTCTCGGCAGTGATGTGCGGCGAGGCGCCGCGCGCAGATACCGTCGAGGTTCAAAAACGCGACGGCGGCAGATAAAATGGGTGGGTTGGTGGGTCGTTGGGGCACAAAAGTGTTCGTGATCGACCTCTGCCGTGAGCCGGTCGGGACAGGTTCTGGTACATAATGTCAAATCGGCGCTGTTGAGTCGCAGCGTCGGGAACCCGTGCAGGCGCCGATCCATGTGGTCGGCGCTCGCACCAACTCGTGCCTTCCTTCGGGCGCGGCGTGGAGAACACGGTGAACCCCGAGCAACACACGCATCGCTGGCCTCTCGAGCTTCTCGGCTCACAACTCAGGTACGCTGCGCCGCTCTTGCTCGCGCTCGTCGCGGCTTGCAACGGCCGAATCGGCGAGTCCGGCCAGTCCACCGGGGCTGGCACGGGCCCCGGCGGGGACGAGACTGGGGTCGTAGAGCCCCCGGAAGACGTGCTGGATTCGGCGTTCTGCCAGACGCCGCAGCCCGGTACGGCCCCGCTCCGCCGCCTCAGCAATTACGAGTACGCCAACACGGTGAAGGATCTCTTCTCCGGCGTCCCGGGCGTGGCCTCCGCCGTCGACAAGGTCGTCGCCACATTTCCGAACGAGTCCGAGTCGCTCGGCTTCCGCAACAACGCGAGCTTCTTGAACGTCGGCTCGCTCGTCGCGCAGAAGTTCCTCGACGCCGCGGAGGAGGTCGCCGCTGTCGCGGCCCACGCCTCGGGCCTCGTCTCCTGCGATCCGGAGGAGATCGGCGAGATCGAGTGCGCGCGCGACTTCATCCGCACCTTCGGCGCCAGGGCGTACCGCCGGCCGCTCACGGAGGCCGAGGTCCAGAGTTACGAGGAGCGCTTCACCGCAGGATCGGACGGCTACACCTTCGACGACGGCATCGAGTGGGTCGTCTTCAGCATGCTGCAGTCGCCGAACGTGCTCTATCGCGTCGAGCTCGGCCAGGCGAGCACGGGGGACGTCACCGAGCCCACGCCGTACGAGATGGCCTCGCGGCTCTCCTACCTGGTCTGGCAGTCGCAGCCGGACGAGGAGCTCACGCGGGCGGCGGAGGCGGACGAGCTCGGCACGCCAGAGCAGCTCGAAGCCCAGGTGCGGCGCATGCTGGCCGATCCCAGGGCCGAGCGCTTGCTCGAGTACTTCGACCAGTGGCTCGACACCGACATCCTGGGCAGCATGAACCGCGATCCGGAGGTGTATCCGGACCTCTCGCGCGATCTGCCCGCCTTGCTGCGAGCGGAGACGCGCACGTTCGTGAAGGACCTCTTCGCGAGCCCGAGCGGCTCGCTCGACGACCTCTTCGCCGCCGACTACAGCTTCCTGAACGGCGCGCTCGCGCAGCACTACGGCGTGAGCGGGGTGAGCGGCGACGATTTCATCAAGGTCGACATGCCTGGCCGCTCGGGCGTGCTGACCCAGGGCATGATGCTCACGCGCGACAAGGCGACGCGCACCTCGATCGTCCGCCGCGGCCTCAAGGTGCGCACCGATCTCCTGTGCCAGATCGTGCCCGCGCCGCCCAACGACGTGAAGCTCGATCTCGAGGGCCTGGGAGAGGGGCTCTCGCAGCGCGAGCGCCTCGAGCTCCACCGCACCGAGCCGAGCTGCGCGGGGTGCCACGCGCTGATGGATCCCATCGGCGTGGTGTTCGAGTCGTTCGACGCCGTGGGCCGCCCCCGCAGCACGGACGAGGCCGGCAGGCCGATCGACACCTCGAGCGCCATCTCGAGCACGCGCGACGTCAACGGCCCCGTGGCGAACGCCGCCGAGCTGGGCCAGCGCCTCGCGCAGAGCGAGGAGGCGCGCGCCTGCTACGTGCTGCAAAACTTCCGCTTCTTCTACGGTCGCGACAAGACCGCCGCCGATCGCTGCTCGATGGCGTCGCTCTCGCTCGCGTTCAAGGACAGCGGTTACAGCCTGTCCGAGCTCGTGGTCGCGCTCACGCAGACCGACGCCTTCCGCTACCGCCCCGTCATCGTCCCGGAGAAACAATGAAACCTCTGAGCCGCCGTACCTTCCTGCGTGGCGCATCCGGAGTTGCGCTCGCGCTCCCGTTCCTCGATGCGATGCGTTCGAGCCGCGCGCGAGCCCAGACGGCGCCGTCCCCGCGCCGCATCATGTTCGTGTTCCAGGCGAACGGCGACGAGACGGATCGGCGCTTTGACGCCCGCGGCGAGACGAGCTTTCAGCTCGGCGAGTTCCTCGCCCCGCTCGAGCCGTACCGCGAGGACCTCCTCTTTCTCAACAACCTGCACAAGCACTTCTATGATCTGCCGGAGTCCGAGCGGGCCGACAACCACCAGCAGGGCGGCAGCTCGCTCGCTCCTTGGAAGTCCGGCTCCGGGTCGTTCCCCATCGGCGGCACCGAGAGCACCATCGGTTACGTGGAGGGGCCGAGCGCCGACTACGCGATCGGCGGTCGCGTGCTGGAAGCGAGCGAGAGCATCGCGCACCGGCACCTCGTGTACCGCGTCGGGGACAAGTGGAACGACATCTGGAACACCCACTCCCACGCGGGGCCCGCGGGCGACCAGAACCCGATCCCGCCGGAGACCGATCCGTACGAGGCCTACGCCCGGATCTTCGCCTCCACGCCCGGCGACGGGGGCGCGCAGCAAGAGGTGCTGAGGCGCCTGGCGAAGAAGCAGTCGGCCATCGATCTGGTGCGCGAAGAGGGCAATTCCCTCCTCACCCGGGTCGGCGCCGAGGATCGCGCCAAGATCCAGCAGCACCTCGACGCGATGCGCGACGTCGAGCGCGCGCTCCAGGCCGGCAACGGCGCGGCCACGTGCGTGAAGACCCCGCTCGGCGAGCGGATCAACCCCTACGCCGACGAGAACCACGCGATCATGGGCGAGCTGTTCTTCAGGATCAGCGCCCTCGCGTTCGCCTGCGATCTGACGCGCGTGGTGCACTTCAACTGGAGCGGCAACACCAGCAACCGCGTCTACTCGAACCTGGGGCTCAGCGATGGGCACCACGACATCTCGCACAACAGCGACGACGACTCGTTCGCCAAGGTGCGCAAGATCCACAGGCACCTCTGGGAGCAGAACACGAAGCTCTACGAGATCTTGAAGAACACGAGCGACGGCGACGGCACGCTCTGGGATCATACGCTCGTCGTGCACTGGAACGAGCTCGGGCAGGGCGACAGCCACAGCATCGAGGACAGCCTGGTCGTCTTCGCGGGCAAGGCCCACGACTACTTCCGGCGCGGGCGGCTGGTGGATTTCCGCGGCGATCGCTCCTTCGCCGACATGCTCGTGAGCTGCTTCCATTACATGGGCTTCGAGGACGTCAAGAGCTTCGGCGAGGGCGTCCTGAACACCGGGGGCGCCCTGCCGCTCACCTGAGCAGGCGCCGTCTCCTCGACCTCCTCGCGGGCACGCGTCGCTGGAGAGAACCCCGGAGGAGAACCGAAGCCTACTCCATGGCAGGGTGAACCAGCGTCGCGCGCTCGAGCGTCGATGGAAACTTTGCGTGGCAGCTGACAAGCGAAGCCTCGGGCCGCAGCCGACAGCGCCGCTCGCTCGGCGTTCATGCGCGCGCGCCTCTCGTCGCTCGCGGCGACCCGACCCACGACCCAGGCCGTGCCGCCTTGCCGGCGCTGGGGCTTGCCGCTCCGGCGCGCTTCAGGCAAGGAGCGCCGGCGGAGCGGCACGCAGCGCATGGGGCGCCCCGGGCCCGCGCCCCATCACGCCACCACATGAATTTATGACTACCTCCCGGATAACAATCTCTGGATTCGACATCGAATGGGACCTGAAGAACGGCGTCAACCTGTGGGCCGGGATGCCTACCCTGAGCATGTGGATCCCGAGCACGGTGGCCGGCCTGATGTCGGGCATGGTGGCCATGGTGGGGGTCGAGCGCTTCAACCTGTGTCTCCAGCTCGGGGGACGGCAGAGCGTCGATGGCGACTGGGCCATCATCAGCGCGCATCCGGGCTTCGAGGAGGGCATACGGCAGGTGTCCGAGATCGCCTGGCCGGCCGGGTGGGGGCGGTGGGAGGCCGTCGCGGTGGACCGCGAGCGCCGTGAGGTCCGGTATCGCGCCGTCAACAGCTGGGAAGCGATCTACCAGCGCGCGCTGGGGGTCAGCTGGGGGAGCGCGATGCTGGCCGGAAAGCTGGCCGGGATCACCGAGCGCCTGTTCGGGGTGCCTTGCTGGGCCGAACAGACGGTGTTCGCGGCGCAGGGCGCGGCGTACGACGAGTTCCTTGTCCGCCCGACCGACGAGACCGTCGAGGCGCGGCTCTCGGCGCTCCTCGAGGCCGATCGGGGCACGAGCTCGGATCTCGCGGTCGCGCTGTCCAGGCTCAAGAACGAGGTGGCCGAGCGGGAGAGGACCGAGCTCGCGCTGCGCGAGAAGCTGGAGCTCATCCAGCAGCAGGAGACGGCGCTCTGCGCGATGGTGGCGCCGATCATCCAGGTGTGGGACGGCGTGCTCACCGTCCCTGTCATGGGAGGGCTCGACAACCAGCGCGCGTCCGCGCTGATGGAGCGGCTGCTCGGCGCGATCGTCGACAGCCAGACGCGCAACGTCATCCTGGATCTGACCGCCGTCGAGGCGGTGGACACGAGCACGGCCGATCACCTGATCCGCATCGTGCGCGCGGTGGAGCTCCTCGGCGCCCGCGTCGTGGTGACCGGCATCCGGCCCGCGGTGGCTCAGACCGTCGTGTCCGTGGGCATGGATCTCGATCGAATGATCACGCTGCGCAACCTGCAGGAGGGCCTCAAGATGTGCATGGCCTCCGGCGCCGATGCTGCTCCCCGCTCGAAGGCCCCGTGAAGCGCGCTCATCCCAGGTGACGGACGCGCCCTCCGCCTGCTGGAACAGCGACGTCGCTTCCACGAGCTCCACCGAGCATCCGCCATCGAAGGGGCGAGCTCCTCCCACAGGCTGCGGGAGCGCTCCGTACGTTTTTCCAGGTGAGCGCTCTCTCCACGGGTGCTTCACTGGGCGGCATGTCGATCATCCAGCCCTGTTTCGATCGGTCGGTCGTCGTCCGTGGCGCTGACGCTGAGGTCGTCGGCTCGCCCGCCGCGCGGATCCAGCTCCTCGCGGACAGCAGCGCGACGGGCGGAGCCCTCTCCACCGTACGCGTGACGCTCGCGAAGGACGCGGACGGCGCGCGGCCCCATCGCCACGACGCCTCGGCCGAGATGTTCTATGTGCTCGACGGCGCCGTGCAGGTCCTCTCGGGGAGCGACATCGTGACGGCCGAGAAGGGCGACCTCCTCGTGGTCCCTCCGCGGGTCGCCCACGCGTTCGCCGCCGCGCGCGGCAAGGGCGCAGAGCTCCTGGTCGTCATCACGCCAGGGGTCGAGCGCTTCGATTACTTTCGCAAGTTGACGCGCATCGCGTACGGCGAGGAGCCGCCCGAGACCCTGCGCGACGTGCAGGAGCTCTACGATACGTACTTCCTGAGCAGCCCCGAATGGGAGACGGCGCGCCGATGAGCGGGCTTGCGGCCGAATCGATGTCTCCCGGGGGTAGACCGCATCGGCCGCTGGGGCGCTCGGCGACGCCGGCTTCGGAGGGTATTTCAATCCAAGCTCCGGGCAGCCGCTGCCTCGGTGTCTTGTGACAGCGATGTCGTGCGGCGCTTGCTCTCGCGAACGCGATGCGTCGGGCGCTTGACGGCATCGGCGATCGCCTGGATAAGCTGCCGCATGAGATCCGCGGCGCTCGCGCTCCTCGTCGGGGCCGCGCTGGGCAGCTTCGATCGTCCCGCAGGTGCCGCCCCGCGCGCCTCGTCGCTCGCGTGGGTGAGGATGCCAGGGGCCGAGGCGTGCATCGACGCGCCGACGCTCGCGCAGGCCGTGGAGCGGCGGCTCGGGCGCGGGGCGTTCGTGCCGCCCACCCGCGGCGAGGTGTCCATCGAGGGGCGGATCGAGCGCGCGCAGGAGGCCGGCGTCTGGCGTGCGACGATCCGGGTGTTCGGCGCGGGCGGGGCGGCGATCGGGTCGCGGGAGATCGAGGCCGAGCAGGTCGATTGTCGGGCGATCGACGAGCAGCTCGAGCTCGTGATCGCATTGCTCGTCGACCCGGACGCCTCGCTCGTGCCCCCCGGCGGCGCGGGCGGCCCAGCCGCGGCCGCCGCCGGGGGCGCGCCGGGCGCGGGCGCGGCGGCGTGGCCTGCCCCGCGGCCCCCGACCGCGACGAGAGCTGCCGTGCCCCCGGCGTGTCCGCCGGCGCCAGCGGCGCCGAGCGCTCCCTGGCGGGTGGGAGGCGCGGTGGAGGCGGTGGGCGGGCTCGGGCTCACGCCTGGGCCCGCGAACGTCGGGGTCGGGGTCCGCGCGCACGCGACGCCGCCGCGCGGGCCGGGGTTCGAGCTGGGCGGCGCGCTGTGGAAGAGCTCGGTCGCGGGCGAGGTGCCCGGATCGCCCTCGTTCTCGCTCGCGTACGGGAGGCTGTCCGTGTGCCCCGTCGAGATCGCGCGCGGCGGGACGGCCCTCTCGGGCTGCGCCGGCGCGATGGTCGGATCGCTGCGCGTCGAGGGACCGGCGGTGCAGAGCAGGTTCCGCCACGAGCGGCTCGTGTTCGATCTGAGCCTCGACACGCGCGTGCGGCGGCGCTTCGTGGGCCCGCTGTTCGGGGCCGTCGGGCTCGGGATCGCGGTGCCGCTCGCGCGCGATGTGTATTTTTACACGGACGAGGCGGGGGAGCGGCGCGACGTCTTCCGTGCGTCACCGGTGTCGGCGATCCTCGATCTCGGCCTCGGCCTCGAGCTGCCGTGACCGGGGCGCGTCAGATCATCGACGCCGTCGCGGGCTGAGCTGCTCTCCACGTCGCCACCAGCGCATCGACCTATCCCGCGAACGGCCCCGCGCGCCCAGCGCCCCACCCCTGAATCACGTCGTTCGCCTTAACACGACTTAACGGTGGGCGGCCCCGGTCCGCGCTATTCAGCGCCGCGGGGGAAAACATCGCTCTCAGGAGAATCCTTATGATCGAGAAGAGCACTCTGTCGATGCAACCCTGTTCTCTCCGTCCGTCACGCGCTGCCCTGCCGCGAATCGGCGCGGCGCTGCTGCTCCTCGGAGCCCTCGGCGCCGCCGCATGCACCGCCGGTGCCGGGGCGGACGAAGAGGAGAGCCTCGGGGTGGCGAGCCAGCGCGGAACTTACGATCTGACGAGCAGCTACACGGGCAACGTCGGAGACACCCGCGGCTGGCTCATCGAGTGGCAGGTACCCACGCTTCTGAACGCGTCCACGGCCTGGACCGCGGTGGGCCAGTGGTACTACAATCTGGAGTCCGGCATTTACCACAGCCCCGATGGATGGTTCGTCTACTATTTCGGAGATGACAACGGTGTCACAGGGAATCATTCGAACTGCAACACCCAGTGGGGCTCGGGGGGCACCTGCGGCGGCTCGCTCGGCGGCCTGCAGCCCGGGCAGCAGGTCGTCTTCAAGTACGAGTGGTGCACGCCCGAGCGCGTCGCGAGCGTGACCGGCGCCCAGCTCTGCCTCTATGTCGACATGAAGGACGGCGCCGGCTGGCAGTTCCTCGCCCAGGACGCGCGCAGCACCGTCGAGATGTATGCGCACGACATCGAGCATTTCGCCGACGTGGGCCCGCAGTACCCCGAGCCGCAGGTCTCCTGCGAGGCGCCCATCAAGATGCTTCGCCAGCAGGTGAAGACGACCACGGGCGCCTGGCAGAACATGTCGGGCGCGAGCACCTGGTCGTTCCACGACGCCGCGCCCTACGTCTACCAGAACAAGAACCTCAGCGCGTCGCCGTCGACCTGGGAGGCCTGCACGTCGACCGTGCCCGCGAACGACTGCAGCAGCGCGCCCGCATGGATGTCGGCGCAGGTGTATACGCCCTCCACGCTGGTGACCGACGGCGGCCACCTCTGGTCGGCGACCCAGCAGATCTGGTGGTCGCACCCGAGCTGCCCGCCAAGCAACCCGACCTCCTGGTGCCCGGCCGAGTGGGCCGACCTCGGGCCGTGTAACTGATCGCGGAGCCCGCTCCTCGGGGACGCCAGCGGACGGCGTCTCCCCCTCTCTCCTTGATTCAGCCCGCCCGTTCGGAGCGCTGAGTCGACGGCGCACGCCGCGTCGTCTGCCTTCATCGCGGCGCGCGCTCTGGCGCGCGGCGGGCGCGCTGTTAGGATGGCGCGTCGCGGAGGCAGGGACGGGTCAGATGGACAGCTCAGATGGACAGCGTCGCTGACGGTCCGGCCGCCGAGGGGTTCGGCGGCACGGACCGCTTCGAGATCCGCGCCCGCCTCGGTGCGGGCGGCATGGGGGTCGTTTACCACGCTCACGATCGGCTTCGCTGCGCCGATGTGGCGCTCAAGACGCTGCTCCGGATGGAGGCCGCCGACATCCTCCGTCTCAAGAGCGAGTTCCGCGCCATCGCGGACATCGCCCATCCGAACCTGGTGACGCTTTACGAGCTCATCTCCGCGCAGGGGCGCTGGTTCTTCACGATGGAGCTCGTCTCCGGCGTGAGCTTCACCAGGTACGTCCGCGGGGGCGAGCTCGGCGCCCCGGGCTCGCCGGCGCATGTCCCGGAGCGGACGTCCCCGCGGCGGCCACGACCTCTCAGGCGAACCTCCACGGCCGCGCGCCCTCGCCCCGCGCCGGCGACGCGGCGCCGGCGGCCTCCGGCGGCGAGCCCGCGTCACAGCCCAAGGTCGACGTCGCGCGCCTCTGCCAGGCGCTCGAGCAGCTGGTGCACGCCGTCGAGGCGCTGCACGGCGCGGGCAAGCTGCACCTGGATCTCAAGCCCTCGAACGTGCTCGTGGACCAGAGCGGGCGGGTGGTCGTGCTCGACTTCGGCATCGCCCGCGACACCGGGGCTCGCAGGACGGCGCTCGCGACCGCCGAGACGGACGCCCCGGTCGCCGGGACGCCCATCTACATGGCGCCGGAGCACATGCGTGGAGAGCCGTCCGCCGCCGCGGACTGGTACGCGGTCGGCGTGATCCTTTACGAATCGCTCACCGGCCGCGCGCCTTTCAGCGGCAGCCTCTTCGACATCGTCGAGGCGAAGGCGTTCGGCGAGCCGCCGCCGCCTCACCTCATCGCGCCGGACGCGCCTCGGCCGCTGAGCGATCTGTGCCTGCGGCTCCTCCAGCGCGACCCGCGCGCGCGGGCCACGGGCGCGGACGCGCTGCGCGTCCTGCGCGAGGCGGCGGTCGCCGCTCCCCGGCCCGCCGCTCCGCCGCCTGGCGCCGAGGCGCCGACGCCGCTCCCCCGCGCGCCGTTCATGGGGCGCGGCGAGCAGCTGCGAGCGCTCCAGGGAGCGTTCGACGAGGCGCGCGCTGGCCGCCCGGTGGCGGTCTACGTCCATGGCCGCTCCGGCATGGGCAAGTCGGCGCTGGTCCAGCATTTCCTCGACGACTTGCGCGGCCGCCGCGCCGCGGTGGTCCTGGCAGGCCGGTGTCATGAGCGCGAGTCCGTTCCGTTCAAGGCCTTTGACAGCGTGCTGGACGCCCTCAGCCGGCATCTCAAGCGGCTGCCGCGGTCCGAGGCCGCGGGCCTCCTGCCGCGCGGGATCCACGAGCTCGTGCGCGTGTTCCCCGCCCTGCGCGTCGTCGCGGCCATCGAGGACGTCCCGCGGCGCGCCTTCGAGATCCACGACGCCCAGGAGCTCCGGTTCCGCGCGTTTCGAGCGCTCAAGGAGCTCCTTTCGGCGCTCGCCGACAAGGGGCCGCTCGTCGTGTCCATCGACGATCTGCAGTGGGGCGACCGCGACAGCGCGCTGCTCCTCGCCGACCTCCTCGGCCCGCCCGATCCGCCCTCGATGCTCATGCTCGGCGTGTATCGGTCCGAGGACGAGGCATCGAGTCCCTTCCTGCGGGAGCTCTCCGGCGCTCCGGCGCCCAGGTGGACGGGGGCCACCGAGCACCGGAGGCTCTGCCTCGGCCCGCTCGTCCCTGAAGAAGCGGAGTCGCTGGCTCGTTCGCTCCTGGGCGGCCACGGGCCCTCGCACAAGGCGTCGGAGATCGCCCGTGAGTCCGAGGGCAACCCCTTCTTCCTGGCGGAGCTCGCGCTCCACCTGGGCCGCGCAGCGCCGGTTCACCCGGGTCACGAGGACGCCTGTTCCCCGGCGCCGCCGGTGTCGCTGGAGGCGCTGCTCCTGGCGAGGTTCGCGGATCTGCCGTCGGACGCCCGGCGGCTGCTCGAGGTGATCGCCGTCGCGGGGCTCCCCATCGAGCAGCGCGTCGCGCTCAGGGCCGCCGGATTGCAGGGGGACGCCGCGTCGGCGCTGCACGCTCTGCGGACATGGCACCTGGTCCGCACCGGCGGGCTCGAGGAGGCCGATCCCGTCGAGGCGTACCACGATCGGGTGCGCGAGGCGGCGTCCGGCCAGATCGAGCCGTCGCGGCTCAAGGACCATCACCGCCGCCTCGGCGAGGAGCTCGTGGCCCTGGGGCGCGCTGATCCCGAGCAGATCGCGTGTCACTTCCACGGCGCGGGCGACCTCGACAGGGCGGGCGCGTACGCTGCGGAGGCGGCGGACAGGGCCGCCGCGGCGCTCGCCTTCGAGAACGCGGCGCGGCTCTACCAGCTCTCGCTCGACTGCGCGCCCGCGGGCAGCGACCGCCGGCACGGGCTCCTCGTGCAGCTCGGCCATGCGCTCGCGAACGCGGGCCGCGGCGCCGACGCCGCCCGCGCCTACCTCGGCGCGGCGGACGCCGCGGGAGGCGCCGCGGCGCCCTCTGTCGTCCTCGACTGCAAGCGCCTCGCGGCCGAGCAGCTCCTGACGAGCGGTCACACGGAGGAGGGCGTCGCGGTGCTCCGGGAGGTGCTCTCCGAGACGGGCCTGCGTTACCCCGAGACGAAGCGCCGCGCCCTCGCCGCGGCGCTCGTCCACCGGACGCGGCTCGCCCTGCGCGGCTTCGGGTTCAAGGAGCGCGACGCGAGCCAGATCGATCCTGGCGAGCTTCGCCGCGTCGACGTCTGCTTCTCTGCGTTTCTCGGGCTCTGCGCGGTCGATCCGGTGCGCGCGGTGGGCTTTCACGCGCAGCACCTCCTCCTCGCGCTGGCCGCGAGGGAGCCGGGGCGCGTCGCGCTCGGGCTCGCGTTCATGGCGCTGTTCGCGTCGATCATCGGCAAGCCGGCGGGCAGCTCCGTGGAGCGCGCCCTCGCCGCGGTGACGCCGCTCCTCCAGCGCTCCGGCGACGCGCGCGTCGAGGGCGTCCTCCGGATCCAGCGGGCGATCGCCGCTCACGAGACGTCGTTTCGAGAGACGGTGATGCACGCAGAGGAGGCAGAGCGCATCTTCCGCGAGCGGTGCACCGGGGTGGCCTGGGAGATCGGCACGGCGCAGACCATCTGCATGATCGGGCTCGGCAAGCTCGGCGATCTGAGGCGGCTCGCCCAGCGCCTCTCCACGTGGATCAAGGAAGCGGAGGCGCGCGGCGACAGGTATGCCGTCACGTCGCTGCGCACGGTCACGGGGGGCCACAGCCTCGTCGCGCTCGCCGCGGACGATCCGGCGCGGGCGCGCGCGGATCTCGCGGAGGCCCTCGCGGCGTGGCGGCAGCAGGGGTTCCAGCTGCAGCACTTCTTCGGGCTCTTCGCGGACGTGCTCATCGATCTGTACTGCGAGGACCCGGGCGCCGCGTGGCGCCGGCTGACGGCGGCGTGGCCGATGGTCGAGGACTCCACGTACCTGCGCATGAGCCCGATGCGGATCGGCGCGATCGAGCTGCGCGGGCGGGCGGCGCTCGACGCGGTCGCGAGCGCGGCGGAGCCGGCCCCGCTGCTGCGCATCGCCGAGCGCGTGGCCGGCGCGCTCCTGCGGGAGCGGGTGGGCTGGGCGAGCGCCCAGGCGTGGCTCACGCTGGCCGCCGTCGCCTGGACGCGCGGCGACGCGGCGCTCGCGCGCACGCACCTGGAGGCGGCGATCGCCGGGTTCGACGCGAGCGAGGTCGCGCTGAGCGCCGCGGCGGCGCGCAGGCGGCTAGGGGAGGTGCTTGGCGGCGAGGAGGGCCGCGCGCTCGTCCGGACGGCCGACGACGCGATGGTCCGCCTCGGCGCCAGCCGTCCGGATCGGATGACGGCCCTGTTCGCTCCCGGCTTCGGCGGTCGCTGACGCCGGGAGGAGGGGTGCCCGATCCAGCGCGACGGCCCCGCGGTGAGCTCGATGAGCTCGTCGTTCGGCCGGCAGCTCGGGGCGGCTCATGGCGTTGTCGGCCGGGAGGCGGCGCGCGCCGGGTTGCCTGCGTCAGGGCGTCAGGGCGTCAGGGCGAAGCAGTAGATCCCGCCGTAGCCGCCGCCGCCGCCGACGGTGTTCGAGCCCGGCGCCGGGCCTCCCGCGTCCACGAGATTGACCCCCGCCGCGCACCCCGGTGCATTGTGGGTCGTTATCCAGTGGGCAAAGTTCAGGCCCCCGCCGCCGGTTCCCCTTGGCCACGAGTGTCCAACCTGCGGTGTCCCCTCGGACCTGTCTCCCGTCTTGGCCGTCCAGTCCTTGCACGTGGCGTTGGCGCCCTGGAGCTGCCCCTGGGGGTTGGAGCCCGTCAGGGTGTCGTGGTTGTCGACCTCGGGTTGGGCCGGGTCGGGCTGGTGGTTGGGGACGCCGTCCTCGTTCGGCAGATCGTTCTTGATCGCCGCGTCGGCCGCGCTGGGGCGCGTGTTGAGCAGCTCCGCCTTCTCGTTCGCGACCAGCCGGCCGAGCCGGTCGTACCAGGGCCCCTCGCCGATCCGGTCGATCGCGTTGACCTGCTTCCCGTCCTCGCCCGCCGTGGCGCTCAGGAACGCGCGCCACGTCTTGCTTCCCGCGCCCGGGAGGCTCTTCTCGGCGATCGTCGCGCAGATCTTGTCCGCGCCGCGGAGACCGGCGCCCGGCCCTGTCTCCCCGAAGCGGAGGTCGCCCCCGAAGCCGTCCTGGGAGCCCGACAGCTCCCGCATGGCGGCGAGGCTGGTCACGAAGAAGCTGAATTTTTCGGTCGTCCCGCCGCTCGAGGTGGATGAGGTGGTGTCGCCGCTCGAGGTGGATGAGGTGGTGTCGCCGCTCGAGGTGGATGAGGTGGTGTCGCCGCCTGAGGTGGATGAGGTGGTGTCGCCGCCTGAGGTGGATGAGGTGGTGCCGCCGCCTGAGGTGGACGAGGTGGTGCCGCCGCCTGAGGTGGACGAGGTGGTGCTGCCGCCGGAGGTGGACGAGGCGCTGGTCGAGCCGTCGCTCGAGGTGTCCGCATCCGTGTCTGAACCGCAGCCGACCACGTGCGAGAAGAGCGCGAGGGTCAGAGGCAGCATCAAGTGACGATAAGTGCGTGTCATGGTCTCCGTTTCCTTTCTCGTGTTAAGCAGGAGCGTTGCTGCCAGCCGCACCCCCGAGGTCGAGCAGGCGAGAGACGGGGGGCCCACAACCCAGCCGAGGGTGCCCGGTGCCCCATCCGCCTGGCGAGGGGAATTTCTCAATTCGGCAAACTTTTTGCAACACCCAGATGGATATGTGGCGACGTCGCGGGATCGAGGGTCAATCTTTTTTCGCGGGCTCCTGGATGGGATGTTCCGCCCAGAAGGTCGCGCTCTGTTGCGCGTGGGCCTTCTCCGCCGCGAGCTCGCTCGTCGCCGGTCGCACGGCGACATGGGGCTCCGAACGGACCGCGCGCGGCGCGTGCTCGCGCCCTCCAGAGCCGCTTTCCGACATCCACCGCGGTCGTGCCGGTTCGCGCCCTCTGGTAAATTTGGAGCCAAGTTCGATCCTTGGTCCCCCTTTTGGCTTACGGAGGCTCCATGTCCTCTTGTTCCCGCGCGCTCCCGCCCACGCTCGCCGCCCTCGGTGTCGCCGCCCTCGTCTCGCTGCCCGGCCAGGCGCGCGCCGAGGACGATGCTTTTGCCATGTCGGTCGGGCTCTCCGTGTCGGTCTCCTTCGGCCAGAAGCTCGCCTTCGGTCTCGGCGCCGACCTCCGGGCGACGTTCCTCATGGAGGGCAGCTTCGCCGGAGCGTTCGACTCGGGTCACATGGGATTCGGTCCGTTCGCGCAGGCGACATGGCTCGATTTCTCTGCCGGCCGCTTCGCGGTTGGCAGCCACGGCGGCGGCGATACCTCGGGCAACTCCGAGCAGGTCGTCGCCTGCAGCGTCGACGGTGAGCTCGGCTGGACGTACCGCACCCGCATCAGCGACGAGTTCCCGGCGCAGCACGGCCTCCACGTCGGCGCGATGGCCAGCCTGTTCGATCCGGTGGTCGTCGATTTTTCGGCGCGCGCTGTCATTCCGGTGTCGGGCGAGCTGTTCGTCCCCGAAGGGATGTTGGGCATGGGTCTCCGCGCCAATCGGCCTTTCGGAGAGCGGTCCCATGTCATCGACGGCCGGCCGCGGCGCACGGCCGATGGAGTCGTGCTCCCGCCGGTGCTCGGGCTGGGCCCCGCCGCGCCGCGCCGGGCGCGGCTCGATCGCGCGACCCGGGCGGCGCTCGCGGGAGCGTGGCTGGACAGCGCGCGGGCCGAGTGCGGCTCGATCCCGGCGTTCCTCGCCCTCGCGCGGGACCTCGCGGCGGTGGGCGCGCCCGCGTCGCTCGTGGCGCGGGCGCTCGCCGCGCTCGGCGATGAGGCGCGCCACACGGCGCGGTGCAGCGAGATCGCGAGCGAGCTCGCGGGGTGGCGCCTCAGGCCCGCGCTCCTCCCGCCTCCGGCGGCGCGCGACGCGGACCGGAAGGCGGCGCTCGTGCGGATGGCGCTCGAGGCGTGGCACGACGGCTGTCTCGGCGAGGGCACGGCGGCGGCCCGGGCGCGCCGGTCGCTCGCGGGGGCGAGGGACGAGGGCGTGCGCCTGGCGCTCGGCGAGATCGCGCGCGACGAGGCGCTGCACGCCGAGCTCGGGTGGCGCGTGCTCGCCTACTGCCTGGCCGAGGGTGGGCGCGAGGTGCGCGAGGCGGTCGGCGACGCGATGACCGGACCGGCGCCGGCGCCGCCGGCGGACGACGCCGAGATCGAGGGCGAGCGGAAGGAGGTGCAGGCCTTCGGCCGGCTCCCGCGCGCCGAGGCCGACGCCGCCTGGGACGAGACGTGGGCGGCGGCGCGGCACGACGGGGAACGGATGCTCGTCGCCGCGTGAGCGATCGACACCACGGCGACTACGGTCGAGGTCCCTGCGGGTACGGTCCACGCCGGGGAAGGGCGCAGGTCGCCCCGCGGGGGCGAAACTTGCATCCCGCATGGCCCCGATGGAGCGGAATCGACGTCACGAGAACGCAAGCGAGCTGAACAGTCTGGTCCGGCGCAACATAGAGACCCTGATCGCCGTACGGGAGAAGATGGAACGTGGGAAGACCCACCAAGAGATGGTGGCGGACGCGATCACCCGCTTCGCGGGGAGCATGCCTTTCGTCTATATCCATGCTCTCCTGTTCGGGGGCTGGATCCTGGTGAACCTGGGCGTCGTCCCCTGGATCCAGCCCTTCGACCCATTCCCTTTCGTGATGCTGGCGATGATCGCATCGGTCGAGGCGATCTTCCTGTCGACCTTCGTGCTCATCAGCCAGAACCGGATGCAGGCGCTCGCGGACAAACGGGCTGATCTGGATCTCCAGATCAACCTCCTCGCCGAGCACGAGGTCACGCGGTTGATCGGCCTCGTGGACGACATCGCTCGTCATCTCGGTGTCACCAGCGGAGAGGGCGCAACCCTGGACGAATTGAAGAGGGATGTCCGGCCCGAAGAGGTCATCGAGGAGATCGAGCGGGCGGCGCGCGACAGGCCCAGCACGTGAGGCCGCGTGAGCGCGCGAGGCCTGGATGAGCCCAGCCCGCAGCGCGGCGAGCCGAGCATGTCGAAGTGCAGCGTCACCTCGATCGAATCGTTCTCGGGCAGCGCCGGGGGAGGGAAGTCCAAATGCCTCGTGGACGTCAAGCCCCGACGGCGGCGCCTGCGGGCTCGGCGCAGCTCAGCGCTTGCCCTTGGCGCCGCCTGCCTTGGCCGCGCCGCCGCTGCTCCCATGCGCGTTCGCCTTGCCGCCGCCGCCATGGCCCTTGTCGTGGATCATGACCTTGGTGTTGCCGCCGCCACGGTCCTTGTCGTGGATCATGACCTTGGTGCCGCCGCCGCCATGCTCCTTGTCGTGGATCATGACCTTGGTGTTACCGCCGCCATGGTCCTTGTCATGGATCATGACTTTTACCTTGTCACCGCCGCCATGGTCCTTGTCGTGGACCATGATCTTGACCTTGTCGCCGCCGTGATCATGGTCGTGAACCCTCACATCCACGTCAGCGCGCGCGCCCGCGCGCACGTCGATGTCAGGCCCATCGACGAAGGTCTTCACGAGGATGTTGACCCGCGGCGCCCGTGCGGCCGTCGCGATCACGCGCACGCCGGGCCGGTAGCCCCAGAGCGCCACGCGCGTCGTGCCGCGGAATCCGAGCGCGACCGTCAGTCGGAGCGGGTTCACCACCGCCGCGAGCTTGCCCACGAAGTAGAATCCGGCAGAGGCCGGCGCGAGGACGAGCACCTCGGGTCGCTCGGCCACGAGACCCAGCTTGAGCGTTCGCCCCTCGACGGCGACCGGCTTGAGGTGAGCATCGAGCACATAGACGCGCACCTCTCCCGTGGCCTCGTTGGCGACCATCTCGAGCCGGTCGTCGCCGACCACCTGGACGGAGCCGCCGTGGGGGCCCACCGTGACCTCGGACACCTTGCTCTCCGCGCTCACCCTGGCGCTCGCCACGAGCTCCGCCGTGCCGCCCGCGGGCACGTGCAGCACGCCGCTCCACGGCTTGCCCGAGATCGTGAGCGTGTAGCTGATCTCCGTCAGGTCCGCCTCGAGCTTCGGCCCCGCCGCGACGAGGAGCCCCGTCCTCGCGTCGATCGCGAGCGGGATCGTCCGCGCCTCTCCGGACGGCAGCTTCCAGACGAGCGTGCCGCCGACGTCCTCCTTGATGCGCACACCGGAGCTTGCGGTGATCGCGGCCTTCACCTGGCCGTCGCCGTCGATGCGCCAGGCGACATTCCCCTCGTCGTGCTCCTCGACCAGCGCCGCGGCGCCGAGCTCCTCGCTCAGCGCCATCTCCGCGTTGGCCGTCGCCGTGGCCTCGCCGCAGGCGGGCAGGAGCGCGAGCGTGAGAGACACCAGCGCAATTCGAGTCCTACGGATCATCGGTTCCTCCGTTGCCATCCTGTGCCTCGCCGGCCAGCGCCGGCTCGGTCGTGGCATCCTCTCGACTTCCTGCAGCAGTGCGCCCGACGGAGCGCCGCGGCTCACGAATCTCGTTGTGGTCACGTGTGGGGCACACCTCCACTCCTTCGCATCAGGGATGTTCTTACCGCTGGAGCTCCTGGCGAGCCGGGCGGCGCGCCTGGCGAGGAACCGCGAGCGCGCTGGCTGTGAAATTGTGAATGTTCACAGCAGCGCGCACCTCGCCAGCCGAGCGGCAGGCTTGTCGATCGAAGTTGACACCGGATATGTGAACGCTCACACTGTCGGCCGGTCGTCATGCTTTTGCTTCGCTCCGGATGGGCCGTCATGCGCATCCAGGAGACGGTCATGAAGTAGCGAGCGGTCATGTCGCTCGCGGCTGGGATCGCGGTCCTGGCCAGTCGGGACCGTTGCTGCAGCAACGATCCCAGCGGCGGTGGGACCCCGGCGCAGCCGGCAGCGACGGGAACCCCGGAAGCGACCGGACGTATCCCGCCCAGCAGCAGGCTCTCCGGGGGGCTGTACCATGAACATTCTGATTGTGCTGTACGGCAACGCCATCTGCTCGATGCCTTGAGCGCGCGGCGAGCGACCCCGACCTGCGCAAGGGCAGCGCTGAGCAGTGGGATGATTCCAGTTTTACTTACTTAAGTTGACGAGGAGGACAAGATGAGATTCGGAATTCAGCAGAGCTTGCTTGCTGTGGCGACGGGCATCGTCGCCGTGTCGTGCGTCATCGGCCCCGAGGAGGCGTACGACGCCGAGATCGAGGAGGCAGGCTCGCTCGAGGGCGCCATCACGATCGACACGAGCGCGGTCTACACGATCGTCGGCGTCCAGAGTGGAAAATGCGTGCAGGTGGCTGGAGGCAGCACCGCTGATGCAGCGGCCATGCAGATCGCCAGCTGCAACGGCTCGACGCGGCAACAGTTCCGCATGGAATCGGCGGGCGGCGGCTACTATCGCATCCGCAACGTCAACAGCAACCGTTGCATGGACGTCGCGGGCGCCTCCACCGGCGACGGCGCCACCATCCAGCAATACTCCTGCTGGAGCGGGTCAAACCAGCAGTGGTCGTTCACGGACGTCGCCAGCGGCGTCGTGCGCCTCACCGCGCGCCACAGCGGCAAGTCCCTGGACGTCTACGGCCGCGGCACCGCGGACGGCACCGCCGTGATTCAATGGGCGTCGAACGGCGGCGCCAATCAGCAATTCCGCCTCACGCCCGTGGGCTCGGGAACCGGCAGCACCGGCAGCACCGGCAGCACCGGCAGCACCGGCAGCACCGGCAGCACCGGCGGCACCGGCGGCACCGGCGGCACCGGCGGCACCGGCGGCTCCGGCGGCTCCGGTGGTGGTGGTGGCGGCGGCTCCGCCGGCACGCGCAGCGCCGGCTGCGGCATTCCCACCTCCCTCACCAGCGGTAACCGCACCATCAACGTCAACGGCACCACGCGCCAGTACGTGCTCGACATTCCGGCGAACTACGACCCGAACAGGGCGTATCGGCTGGTGTTCGGCTGGCACTGGCGCGGCGGGTCGGCCAACGACGTCGTGAACAACGGGTACTATGGGCTCAAGGCGCTGGCGAACGGCAGCGCCATCTTCGTCTCGCCGAACGGCATCGACAACGGCTGGGCCAACTCGGGCGGGCGCGACATCGCCTTCGCCCGCGCCATGGTCGACTCCCTCAAAGCCAACCTCTGCGTCGACACGAGCCGCGTCTTCTCGACCGGGTGGAGCTACGGGGGGATGATGTCGAACGCGCTCGGCTGTGATATGCCCGACGTCTTCCGAGCCATCGCGCCGATGTCCGGCGCCCTCTACAGCGGCTGCAACCAGTCCAACACCCAGCCCGTCGCCGTCTGGATGTCGCACGGCCTGTCCGACAGCGTCGTCCCCGTATCGGCCGGAAGGGCGGCGCTCGACGTCTTCGTGCGCAAGAACGGCTGCAGCACCCAGACGAGCCCCGTGGGCTCCAACTCGTGCGTCGCCTATCAAGGGTGCCGGGACGGGTACCCGGTGCACCGCTGCGAGTTTCCCGGTGACCACCAGACGCCGAGCTTCGCGAGCTCGTCCATCTGGAGCTTCTTCACGCAGTTCTGACCTCCCGCCCCGCCGACGCGGCGGCTGAACGACCGCACGGAGACGTGGATCTCCGATCGGACCGCGAGCTCGACCCGACGGACCGCGACGGTTCGCCGCCGCCGCGGGCGCGGCAGGCGCGCCCGCGGACGTCGCGGGCGCTCGGCCGAGCCGCCCGCCACGCGGCTCACCTGGGAACGGCAAGACCTGCGCACCTGGCGCGCGGGGCGTACGCAAGTCTTGCTGACGTAGGCAATCGTTGCTCGAGCGGTTCAGCGGTTCAGCGGGGCCCCGCGACGGGTGCGCGGGCGCCTTCGCTGCGTCGGCGACGGGGTTGTTGCCCGGCTCGGGCAGTCGACTGCGACACGAATTGCCGACAGCCTCGCGGAGCTCGATCCCTGGCGCCGACCACGTCTTCCGTGAAGCTGGCACGGAGGCTGCGACGGTCAATGGTGCGGTCGACGCCAGCGAGAGGATGAGGCACCCGCTGGCGACAGGCGGCTCTCGGTCCAGGAGACGCGGATCTACCGCGCAGGATCGTCGGAGCCGCCCTCGGCTTGCCTCCTGGAGAGGGTTCCATGAAGAGCATTGCAATCACGATCCTGTTGGCCAGCATCGTCGTTGGAGGCTGCGCTGTCGCGGCCGACCCCGATCCCGAGGCAAGCGGGGAGGTCAACGAAACGGCCAGCGAGTCCGAGGCAGAGGACATCGCGGAGGCCTCGGAGGCCTTGGACTCGAACTGCTCCGCGCGGAGCTGCGAGAGTTGCGGTGGAGGGAAGTCCCGCGCAAAGACCGTGACTTGGACGAAGATGTACTTCCCTGGGACGGGGATGTACATGTGCGCGGGCCCCAGCACGGTCACCTACGGCTCGTGCCAGTTGGCGTGCGAGCTTTAGGCCCAAGTTCGATGATCCAAGCGCGGCGCCCGAAGGGCTATGGCCTGACGCCGGCAGGATCCTTCGGGCCCACCCTCTTCGTCACCATGAGGTCCGCTTCTCAAGGAGGTGTGTGATGTTGTCAGATGGTACTCGTATGGCTGCCCTCGCAGCCCTTATGCTGATCGCGCCGGGTTGCATGAGTCAAGCCACTTTCGAGGACGACCTGGCCGAGCTGACGACGCCGGAGAGAGGGCTCTCGGAGGCTGCTGAGGGCTCCGATGGGGCGGATCTCACGTGGCTCCCACTGGCTTTCACGGAGTGTAACGGCAGCGTGAACGACTCCGAGTCCACCTTCGTCGATGACACGAGCTCTGACGTCGTGTACTCGTCCCCATGGAAGGCCGAGACGCCCGGGCTCGGGCTCCATATGGGGACACAGCATATCACCAACATCGGCGGGAACAAGGTGTCCCATACCTTCAACACCACGGGCGGATGGTCATCGACGATAACCTACGGCTACCGCAAGATGAGGAACGCCGGCAAGGCGGCGAGCTACTGGGATGGACAGTATCTGGGCACCATCAGCTTGTATGACCCAGGCAATGTGTATCATTGTGAGCTCACGCTGCATGACATGCCCTCCGGTGTGCATACTGTCATGGTGAAAGTCCTGAACCAGAAGGAGCCGGTCAGCGGCGGGACCTACGTTAACGTATATTATTTCAGGCAGTATGACTTCTGAGACGGCGCGCGGCGGCTCTCGATGATGGGCTTGGTACTTCAGCCGCACGTCGGTGAACGCTGAACGAGCTGGGCCTCATTGGTGTGCGGACGGGCCGAGCGTCATCATGTGGATGACGCCTTTCTCTCGAGGTGTCCTCCCCGTGAACAAGGGGGGGCCATCGAGGTTGTCCAGGTGCTCCGTGATCGCGGTTGACTCGGAGATGATCAAGCCGTCGTCCAGCGCGAGGAGCGGGGTCTTCCGGTCGGGTTCTTGGCGAGGAGTTGCGGCTGCTTCTGTGCAGCGGAGATTAGGTCCACACGTTCGAATTTCACCGTTTCGTTCAAGCCCTTGGCTGCGAGGACGATACGAATGCGGGCCGCGTTCGGCGTCGCTTCCATGTCATAGATTTTCATCGAGCAGCTCCCTCTTCGCTCCACAGCCTGCGGGCGAGAGCTATGACCGGTGCAGCCTCAAGCCCTGCTGCCCAGCGCTGCCGAGCCCCTCCCTCAGCTTCATTGACGGGATCTCGTAATCGCCGTAGTTCTGCGGTCGGTAGGCGATCGGCCTGTCGACGAACAGCCGCTCGAGGCGCCGATCGAGATCGTTCGCGATCGCCCGGAATCGCTCCTCGTCCATCCGCTCGGCGCGGTAGACGACGAAGGGATCCAGCACCGAGAAGCCGGGATAGAAGAGGATGCCGTGCTGGATCGGAAACAGCAGGTCGTCCATCGGCCCGTTGATGCCGCGCTCCGAGTAGTGGTCGGCCCAGCCGCCGGCGGTGAGCGCGAGCATGGCGCGCTTGCCGGCGAACACGCCCTCTCCGTAACGATCGCCCCAGCGCCGGTCCGAGTGCTCGCCGACGCCGTAGGCGAAGCCGTGCGCGAAGACGCGCTCGACCCAGCCCTTCAGGATCGCCGGCATGGAAAACCACCAGAGCGGGAACTGGAGGATGACGGCGTCGGCCCAGAGGAGGCGCCGCTGCTCCTCGGCCACGTCCGGCGTCTGCGTGCCATGCTCGAACGCGCGGTGGGAGGCCTCGATGACGCGCAGGGGGGCGCCCGCCGGCTCGGCCGGGAAGTCGACGCCGTCGAGCGCTGCCTTCCAGCCCTGCGCGTAAAGGTCGGAGACGAGCACCTCGTGCCCGGCGGCGGTGAGCGTCGCGACCATCCGGTCGCGGAGCGCGCCGTTCAACGAGCGCGGCTCGGGATGCGCGTAGACGATGAGGACCTTCATGGCATGTCCTTTCCGAGGAGCGTGTTCGTCTCCTCCTGCAGTGAATCAGCGGATAGGCCCGGGTGCGGCCGGGTGGATGCCCAGGAAACTAGGTCTCTCCCCGGCATCGTTGAAGTCACGGTTCTTCTGTGCTGCTATCGACCCGGTGGATAGCAGCCGCCTCGATCTGAACCTGCTCGTCGCGCTCGACGCGCTGCTCGCCGAGCGCAACGTGACGAGGGCTGCAAAGCGCCTGAACCTCAGCCAGCCGGCGCTGTCTGCGCAGCTCCAGCGGCTGCGCGAGCTCCTCGGCGACCCGCTGCTGGTCCCCGCGCAGCGCGGCATGACGCCCACGAGGCGCGCGCTGGAGCTGCAGGCGCCGCTGCACGAGGCGCTGGAGGGCGTGCGCGCCGTGGTCGCCGCCGGCGCGGGCTTCGATCCCGCGACGTCCGAGCTGACGGTCGCGATCGCCGCGTCCGACTACGTGCAATATGCGCTGTTGATGCCGCTCGCCTTCCAGCTCCGGCGCGAGGCGCCGGGCGTGCGGCTGGCGTGGCGAGCCCTCGACGTCGCCCAGCTCGCGGGCCAGGTGGAGCGCGGAGAGGTGGACCTCGCCGTGCTGACGCCCGAGCTCGCGCCCGAGCACCTCCGGAGCAGGAAGGTGCTCGACGAGCGCTTCGTCGTCATCGTCCGGCGCAATCACCCGCTGGTGTCGCGCACCATCAGCCTCGACCAGCTCTGCGCGCTCGACCACGTGGTGGTGAGCCCGCGCGGCGGCGGCTTCACCGGCGCGACCGACGCCGCGCTCGCGGCGCTCGGGCGCGAGCGGCGGGTGGTCATGTCCGTGCCCTCGTTCCTCATGGTGCCAGAGCTCGTGGCGCGCTCGGACATGGCGGCACTCGTCCCCGAGCGCCTGGCGCGCGACCGCGCCGACCGGCTGGAGCTCCTTCCGCCCCCCGTCCCCGTGCCGGGCTTCGCCATCGTCATGGCGTGGCACCACAGGACAGCCATGCACCCGGCGCTCACCTGGCTCCGGGACCGGGTGCGAGCGCTCGCGGGGGATGTTCGATGATGGCGCCGCTCGCCGCGGCGAGGCCGGCGAGGCGGGTCGCGGGCTGTCCCCCGTTCTCGCGACCGGACCGGACCACTCCCGGGCGCGCGTATCATCCCTCCGGAGCCCCCCACCTGACCGGCATGGATTCCCGATTCTATCTTGACGGCGAGCATTGCCGCCGGTAAGTTGGTCTGACCAACGGACAACATGACCAGTACCCCTCGCTTCCGGACGGTGTCCCGTTCGGCGATCTACGTCGACGTCGCCGACCAGATCCGCGACGCGATCCTCAATCGCTCGCTGTCGTCAGGCGAGCGCCTCCCGCCCGAGCGTGAGCTCGCTCAGCAGTTCGGGGTCAGCCGCGCGACCATCCGCGAGGCGCTCCGCCACCTCCAGGCGCAGGGGCTGCTCGCGTCGCGCGGCCGGACCTCGCCGATGCAGGCCGCGAGCCCTGACGCGGCGGTCGACCGCTTCTGCGAGGCGCTCACGCACGTGGTCCAGCTCCGGAACGTGTCGCTCCCGGACCTCATCGAGCTGCGCGTCGCGATCGAGACCGCCGCGATGACCCGCTCGGCGGCGGCGCCGGTCGCCGCTCACCTCGACGAGGCGCGCGCCGCGCTCGAGGCGATGGAGCGGGAGCAGATCTCGCCCACCGAGTTTCACGACGTCGATATCGCGTTTCACGTCGCGCTGGTCGCGGCCTCTGGCAACCAGGCGCTCGCCCTCGTGATGGTCGCGGTCAAGGACAGCATCCGGCTCCACCTCGAAGAGGCGCTGAGGCCGCGCTCGTTCGCGGCGATCCGCCCGCGGGTGGTCGAGGAGCACCGGGCGCTTTTGCGCGCGATCGAGCGCGGTAACGCGAAGTCGGCGGCGACGCTCCTCAGGGCGCACCTCTCGGAGTTCTACGGCACATGAGCCCGCTCGACGAACTTGCTCGTATCCTGGGCGACGGCCTGGCGACGGATCGTGACATCCTGGAGGGCTATCGCCGCGATCAGGCCCTCTGGGCGCCTGGCGGCTGGCCCGTCGCGGTGGCGCGGCCCGCCTCGACCGCCGAGGTGCAGGCGCTTGCGCAGTGGGCGACCCGGCACCGCACCGCGCTGGTGCCGCGCGGCGCCGGGACCGGGGTGGCGGGCGGGGCGACCGCCAGCGACGGTTGCGTGGTGCTGAGCTTCGAGCGCATGAACCGCATCCTCGCGATCGACGAGGCGGCGATGCTCGCCGTCGTCCAGCCGGGGGTGCTCAACGGCGAGCTCAAGGCCGCCGTGCACGAACGGGGGTTGTGGTATCCGCCCGACCCGTCGAGCTACGCCGTCTCGACCCTCGGCGGCAACGTCGCCACCAATGCCGGCGGCCTGTGCTGCGTGAAATACGGTGTCACGTCCGATTACGTGCTCGGCCTCGAGGCGGTCCTCGCCGACGGGACGGTGCTCCGCACGGGCGGCCGGAGCCGCAAGGACGTCGCCGGTTACGATCTGACGCGGCTCCTGGTCGGCTCCGAGGGCACCCTCGCGCTGATCACCGAGATCACGCTGCGTCTGCGGCGGCGGCCCCCGCCGGCGACCACGCTCGTCGCGACGTTCACCTCGCTCGAGGCCTCGGGCCGGGCGGTCGCGGCGATCGTCCGGTCGGTCGACGCGTCGATGCTCGAGATCATGGACCGCACGGCCATCCGCGCCGTCGAGCGCTACCGCCCTCTCGGCCTCGATACCGAGGCTGCCGCGATGCTGATTGCGCAGAGCGACGCGCCCGGGTCCGCCGAGCTCTCCTGCATGCAGGAGGCCTGCGAGGCCGCCGGCGGGGCGGTGATCGCCACCACCGAGGACGAGAGCGAGGGGCAGATGATGCTCACCGCGCGCCGCCTCGCGCTCACGGCGCTCGCGGAGCTGGGCACGGTGCTCGTCGACGACGTCGCCGTGCCGCTGCCGCAGCTGCCGGAGATGTTCCGTCGAATCGAGGCGATCGCCGCCGCCACGCAGACCACCATCGCGACGGTGGCGCACGCGGGCGACGGCAACCTTCACCCTCTGGTCGTGTTCGACGGAAAGGACGCCGCGGCCGAGGCGCGCGCGGTCGCGGCCTTCAACGAGGTGATGGCGCAGGCGCTCGAGCTCGGCGGCACGATCACCGGCGAGCACGGGGTCGGCACGCTCAAGCGCGGCCTCCTCACCCGCCAGCTCGGCGCGGCGTCGCTCGCGCTGCACCGCCGCATCAAACACGCCTTCGACCCGGGCTGCATCCTCAACCCCGGAAAGGTGATCGACAGCTGACGTGGCGTGATGTCCGCGCTGCGCGGCGCCGCCTCGCTCGGCGGCGCCGCGATCACAGCCCATCACAGCATCACAGCCCGGTGTAGATGGTGGCGAAGGAGGCCGCCTCGCCGCGGAGCAGCAGGCTGAGACGCGGGTTCGGCACCTTGAAGGTGTGAATCTTGGCGTTCCGCACGTCGAGCACCGCGAAGGCGCCGCCCGGCGTGCTCTCCGCGAGGCCGTTCATCAGCAGGTTCAGCACGACCGAGACGCGCTTGGACGACAGCGGCTCGCCGCGGAAATACATCTTGATGACGTGGGGCGTCCCATCGATGACGAGCCCGAGCTCCGGATTCACGTTGATCTCGAGATCGCCCAGGCGGTACGTCGACGCCGGCGGCTCGAACCACGTCATCTTCGTCGAGGCGAGGAACTTGCGATATCCATTCACCACCGACGGGTAGATGCGGCGGCGCCGCTCGTCGTGCTGCGCGGCGAGGAAGCCGTCGAGCACGCTGGTGGGCTTTCCGCTCCTGTGCATGTCGACGATCGCCTCTCGCACCTGCCTGTAAAAGTCCGTGTAGAGCTCGTCCTTCCGTTCCTTGAACTCCCTGACGCCGGTCAGCTTGGGCGTGCCGGCCTTGAGAACGAAGTCGACAAAGTACGTCAGCGAGATCTTTTCCATGAAGTCTCCTGCAAAACGAAGCATTCCGGCGCGCCATCGACACGCGTCGTACGAGAGACACGCCGTCGCGCCGCGTCCTTGGTGTCTACCATGGATAGTCATCTTCGACCCGTCGGGAAAGGGATCGGTCGGACGGACATTGTCCCAGCCTGTCGAGGGCGGACGGATGCGCCGTGGGTCGAAAAAGTGTAGTTATTACGAATATTTACGAGAGTGATCGGGCGCGGTTCACCCGGAGGCGCCGGGCTCCTCCGGGCCGCGCGAGTGGCCATGACGAGAGGAGGCGCGCGCGGCAAAGGTAATCGACAGAATCCAGCTGTTATCCAGGGGATCTCCTGTGGAGAACCCCTGTGGAGAACTGGAGAGGACGGGGCGTGATCGAGGCGTGGACCCGGTCGGACATGGTCTGTCATAACCACGTGCTCCTTGGCGCTTGACGCTGCCCGCGGGCGGAGGATGGGGCCGGAACGCCTCCGGGGCGCCTTCACTTCCCGCTCGCTCTCGATGTGTCCTGCTCTGGACCCGTGTTTCGAGGTCGACTCGGCGCGGGCCTGGTCGCGCCGTCGCGGCTGGAGGATCCCAGCTCCACTCTCTCTCCTCGGGCATTCCACTTGCGTGCGGCGGTCGGCCGGCCAGACTACGCCGCCGTGCTCGCCATCGAAGCGTCCTCCGTGAGGAAGGTCTACCGCGGCTTCTTCCGCCGGAGCGGCGGGCAGACGGCGCTCGCGGGCCTCGACCTCGCCATCCAGCGCGGCGCCGCGTTCGGGCTCATCGGCCTGAACGGCGCGGGCAAGACGACGTTCATCAAGACGCTGCTCGGCGTGGTGCGCCCCACGAGCGGCGCCGTGCGCGTGCTCGGCGGCGAGCCGGAGGACCCGGGCGTGCGCGCCAGGATCGGGTACCTGCCGGAGCGGCTCTTCTTGCCCAGCGCGTTCACGCCGCGGCAGTTCCTCGCGAGCGTGGCCCGCATGAAGGGCCTCTCGCCGGGCGAGGGCGCGCTGCGCGCGCTGGTCGAGAGGGTAGGGCTCGGGGTCGACTCGGACCGCAAGATCGGCGGGTTCTCGAAGGGGATGCGGCAGCGCCTCGGGCTCGCCGCGGCCTTGCTCGGGCAGCCGGAGCTGCTCGTGCTCGACGAGCCCACCGACGGCGTAGACCCGCTCGGCCGGGCCGAGATCCGCAGGATCCTGGGCGAAGAGCGCGCGCGGGGGGCGACCTTGTTCCTGAACTCGCACCTCCTGTCGGAGACCGAGCGCATCTGCGACCGCATCGGCATCCTCGCGGGCGGGCGGCTCGTGCGCGAGGGCGCGCTCGTCGCGCTGTGCGGCAGCGAGACGGCGTACCGCGCGCGGTTCGCGGACGGCGCCGACGCGGCGAGGCTCGCCGCGCTCGGGTTCCGCCCGGCCGACGGGGAAGGGGCATGGCGCCTGGAGGCCGAGAGCCCCGCGGCGCTCAACGAGGCGCTCGACGAGGCGCGGCGCGCCGGCGCCTTGCTCGTCGAGCTGTCGCGGGACCTGCGCGACCTGGAGGACGTGCTGGCGGAGGCGCTGGGCGCGGGCGGCGCCCGCGGCGGTGCGGCGTGAGGGCGGCGCTGAGCGTCGCCGGCGACCTCCTGCGCGAGGCCTCGTCGCGGCGGTGGTTCCTCGCCCTCGGGATCGGCGTCACGATGGCGCTCGTGGTGATCGGGGGCGCGCTGCAGCTCGAGGTGGTGGACGGCGCGCTCGCGGCGACGCGGCTCTTCGGCAAGGAGCTCGGCCGCGGCGAGATCCGCTCGGTCGACGTCGCGCTCCGCTACGTCGGCCGGGCGCTTTCGTACGTGCTGTTTTACGGGGGGCTCGCGTTCGGGATCGTCTCCTGCGCCGATTTCGGCCCGAGCCTGCTGGCGCCGGGGCGCATCGAGCACCTGCTCTCGCTGCCCGTGCGGCGGTTCGAGCTCCTGCTCGGCACGTTCCTCGGCGTGCTCGCGCTCTCGCTCCTCAGCACGCTCTACGGCGCCCTCGGGATCACGGTCATCTTCGGGCTGAGGGCGGGCGTGTGGATGGCGAGCCCGATCGTGGCCGCGCTCCTCGCGAGCGTGACGTTCGCCGGCATCTACGGGGCGATGCTCACGACCGCGGTGATGGTGCGGAGCGCCGCCCTGTCCGCGGCGGTGGGGATCGCGCTGTTCATCCTCGGCATCGTCGCGGGGTACCGGGAGCAGCTCGACTCGTTCTTCGAGCCTGGCCTGGCCCGCGGGGCCTTCCGCGCGGCGACGCTCGTGCTGCCGCGGGTGTCGGCGCTCGCCGACGCGTCGGCGGACATCGCGGTGGCGACGGCGATCAAGGCGGATGTGCTCGCCAGCCAGGTGGCGGGGCTGCTCATCTTCGGCCTGGCCGCGCTCGCGGTGGGCATCCACGTGTTCGAAGAGAAGGATTTCTAGGGTGGAGCGGCGATGCTGGACGAGGCGGTGAGCGATCGACATCGGCAGCTCCGCGGCGCCTGGGTGGGGGTGACGACCCGATGAGACCGATGAAGAAGCGGGGCGTGTGGCTCGCGGCGGCGATGGTCCTGCTCGCGCTCGCCGCGTGGCTTATGTCGCGCGGTGACAAGGAGAAGCCCACGGTCCGGCCCCGGAAGATCGAGTTTCCGCGCTATCCGAAGCCGGCGGAGATGGAGCGCGCCAGCCGCCGCCGCACCCTGCCGCCGCTGTCTGCCCCGCCGCCTGGCGTCGAAGCGCCGCAATGGACGCGCGACCCGGTGCTCGCCGCCCTGCCCGCCGATCCGAAGCACTCGGCCATGGTGTTCGAGATCGAGGCGCTCAAGGAGTCGCCGATCATGCAGATCTGGCTCGATTGCATGCTGTCGCGCGGCGAGGAGCGCGCCGGCGTCGCGCGCCTGAAGGACCGATTCGGGATCGACGTGCTGGAGGACGTGGAGCGCGTCGCCTCGTCGAGCGCGGGGCTCATGGTGCTCCAGGGATCGTTCGAGGGCGCAAAGTTCGAGCGCGAGCGATGGACCACGCGGACGTACGGGGAGAAAGGCATCCTCTACGAGGAAAAGGACACGGGCAGGGTCGTCGCGACGTGGGGGCCTGACGTCCTGCTCTTGAACCCGCGCGCCGAGCCCGATCTCGTCGAGGACGCGATCGATCGACTCGAATCGACCGATCCCGCGCAGGGATCCATCCTCCAGGAACACCAGGCCTACAGCGACGTTTATGGAGTGCTGTCGCCCGACGATCTCTCGAAGATGCTGGCGTCGGAGCAGGACGAGCTCGCCGAGCGGATCCGGGAGACCGTCCAGCGGGTGGAGATCCACGTCGACGCCTCGGAGGACGTCGCCGTCGTCGCCGAGGTCGCCGGCCCCCCTGGCCAGGAGATGGAGGACCTGTCGAAGCTGTTCGGCGCCGCGCTCTCCATGGGGCGGCTCAACGCGATGCGCGAAGACAATGACGAGCTCGCCGAGCTGCTCGACCACGCGAAGGTGGAGACGCAGGCGCGGCGCGCTCCCTGGGCGAGCAAGCCGGAGGAGGGGCGCTTCTCGGTCGACGTGGCGCTGCCCGTCGAGCTGCTGAAGAACCTCGGCCCGTGTCGTCGAGACCGCGATCCGGACCGCGACATCAAGCCCGTGCCCGAGCCCGAGCCAGCGCCGACGCGGTGACGCGCGCAATGCCTCGCGAGCCGCGCGTCCCTGGATGATACCCTATCAGGGCCGGGGATGGCCCTGGCGATGGGGTATCAGAGCGGCTGATACAGCTGGATCAGGTTCCCGCAGGTGTCCGAGAACACCGCGATCATGACCGGGCCCATCGGGGTGGGCTCCTGGGTGAACGCGACCTGGTGCTCCTTGAGGCGAGCGAACTCGGCCTTGAGGTCCGACACCTCGAACGCGGTGAGCGGGATGCCCTGCGCGAACATCGCCTGCTGGAACGTCTTGGCTGCCGGGTTGGCGTTCGGCTCCAGCACGAGCTCCACGTCGTCGGGGCCCTCCGGCGAGACCACGGTGATCCACCGGTACTCGCCGACCGGGAAATCGTTCTTCTTCTTGAAGCCGAGCACCTCCGTGTAGAACGTGAGCGCGCGTGTCTGGTCCTCGACCATGATGCTGTTGAGCTTGATCCTCATCGATCGCCTCGCTGAGCTGACGGTTCGGGCCGACTCTGCCAGGGCCGCCCGGCTCACGCTTCTCGAAAACTGCGAAACGCGCCCGGCGGCAGCCGGCCCATCAGGGTGAGACAGCCGGGGACGAGCTCCCACGGGAGCCTCCCCGGCACCTGCACCATCGCGCGCACGCGGCGCCGGTACGCCGACGGCGGCACGCCGATCCGCTGCGCGAACAGCGCGCTGAAGCTGCCGAGGCTGGAGAACCCGACCTCCATGCACACGTCGGTCACCGAGTGATGCCCGGCCGCCAGGAGCTGCTTGGCCAGATCAAGGCGCCGCCGGATGCGGTACTGGTGCGGGGTCACGCCGAACACCGCCTCGAACTGCCGGATGAAGTGGTAGGGCGAGATCGCCACCTCCCGCGCCACGTCCTCGATCGACAACCTCGACTCGCGCACCTCGGAGAGCAGGTCCCGCGCCCGGCAGAGGTTCCTGAGCGCGTCGTGTCCGAGCAGCATCGCCGGCGACCAGGATAGAGCGTGGCGGCGGCTGGCTCAAGCGACCCACCGGAGGGGCGCGCGAGGGGCCGCTCGGACGAGCAGCTCGGGGTCGGGGAAGGCGAGGAACCAGGTCGACAGGCCGCGCGCGCGACAGAGCGAGTGTGTCGGCCGTGGCCGAATTTGCAGCTTCATTGTCTTTCGGGACAGACGCGCCGTCTGATACCCCCTGGCGGGGCGCCGGCGGCGCGGCGCCGCGCCCGAGCCCGCCGGCGAGCTCGGGCGCGGCGCCGCGGTGACGGCGCTTCATGACGTCCCGAGCCAGTCCGAAGCAAACCCGGGAGGAGCCAATGAAAGCGATCGAGTTACCCGAGATTCCGGACAGCGCCCTTTGTGTCGAGGCGACCGAGCACGCCAGGGCCGTCAGCGCCCCGTTCCTCTTCAACCATGTGGCGCGCACGTACGTCTTCGGCGACGCGCTGGGGCGGCACATGGGCCTGTCGTACGACCGCGAGCTGCTCTATCTGGCGTGTGTGTTCCACGATCTGGGCCTCACCGACTCGGCCCCCGTCGAGACGCGCTTCGAGGTCGAGGGGGCCGACGCGGCCAGGGCTTTCCTGGCCGCGCGCGGGGTCGGCGCGCGCGAGCAGGAGATCGTCTGGGACGCGATCGCCCTGCACACCACCACGGTGATACCCCAGCGAAAGCGCCCCGAGATCGCCCTTTGCCAGATGGGCGCGGCCATCGACGTCGGCTACGCGCCCTTGACGCTCCTGCCCGATCGGCTCGTCGACGAGGCGCTCCGGCGCTACCCGCGGCTCGGCTTCAAGGAGGCGATGACCTCCGCGTTCTGCGGGCTGCTCCGCCGAAACGAGGCGGCCGCGGCCACTTCGCCGGTCGTGGCCGACGTCGGCGAGCGCAGGCTCGACGGGTTTCGACCCATCCACTTCTGCGACGTCATCGCGGGCGCGGCGTTCGACGAGTAGCGCTGTCAGGAGCTCGGAGGGCTTCAGAGCGCGAACAGAAAATCGACGAAGGAGCGGGTCGCGCCGTCGAGGCCGAGGTACTTCTTGCCGGCGGCGGGCTCGATGACGAGGTATTCGTCCTTGGCGTGGGCGCCGGAGCCGTGGCCGAGGCCGACGTGGCCGGCCGGGAGCTCGAGCGGCTTTCCCGTGAAGAGGTAGCCGGGCCAGGAGCCGGCGAGGCGCGGCCAGATCACCGGGGCCAGGCCCGCGGCCTTGTAGACGGCCAGCTGGGTCTGGATGGGCGGCGCCTCGAGCGCGGTGTCCGTCGGGTCGTAGCTGCCGATGTTCTTGATAGCGATGTCCTTGTAACCGCGCCTGTCGAGGTGCTTGCGCAGCTTGGCGAGCACGTCCAATGCGGTCATGTCCGGCACCAGGCGGATATCCATCTTGGCGAAGGCGCGGTGCGGCAAAATGGTCTTGGAGCCCTCGCCGATGTAGCCGGCATAGAGGCCGTCGATGTTCACCGACGGGCGCGAGACGTAGCGCTCGAGCATGGCGCGCTCGTCGAGGTCGTTCACCCACCTGTCGACCCCGAAGGCCTTCTTCCAGTCGGCGTCGTCCCAGCGCGCCGACAGGTCGTCGAGCAGCTTCTTCTGCTGGCTCGAGACCGGGCGCACGGCGTCGGTGAGGCCGTCGATCATCGGCTCGTTGCCGTCCGCCGAGACCAGCGTGCCGAGCGCCTGCACCAGCCGCCAGGCCGGGCTGTCGACGACCACCTTCATGCTGGAGTGGATCTCCCCGTCGCGGGGGCCGCGCCCCCACGCCTCGCCGCTCGCCTCCAGCTCGATGTAGACGATGCCCTTCGCGCCCAGGACGACGTTGACCGTGCCCGACAGCGATTGGTCCGCCGCCGGCATCATCACGCCCTGGCATCTCGCGAGCGCCTTCATCACGTCATCGTTCCGCACCACCTGCGAGAAATGCGGAGAGCCGAACTCCTCTTCCCCTTCGGCGACCACCACCAGGTTGACCGGCAGCTTCAGAGAGGTCGACGGCCTTGCCAGCCGCGCCCCTGGCGAGGCGGGGGAACGAGGCGAGCAGCCCGGAGGCCGCGGCGGCGGCGATGAAGGTGCGGCGATCGATGTCCAGCATGGCGCGCAGCTTAAAGCGCGCCGGGCAGGAACGGTCCTCCCCCTGCTTTCGTGGACACCTCGACGTCACCGGGAGGCATCGATCGAACGGAGAAAGAGGAGGGTGTTCACGCCTGGGTGCAAGGCCGAGGCGGTACGGCAGGCGAGGGCAGGCGCGCAGAGCCTCGTCGATGGCTTCGCCTGGGGAGCGGAGAATCCAGCGGAATCGATGCTCTCTTGCTCGGATCGGCTGATGGCCATCGCGCCGGCGAACGGGCCTCCGCCACGGGCGTGATGCTCGGCCCATCACCGACCCGAGCGCGCCTCGGTGTTCGGGCGTGTCGAGGGCCCCTCGGCAGGGCATCGGGCGCGTGAGCGAGCCGTCGTCCTGCTGGAGCGAAAGGCGGCCCACAGCGATCCTCTACATTACATGGAGCGCCAACACACACAGGGGCTCTTGAGAGGGCGCCGTGTCGTCCATCGTCATGTCATGCCCGTCGGCTCAGGACGGTGACCTAGAAATGCTGGTTCAGGTACCGCAACCCGGGTGAGTATGTTGTTGACACAGTGTCGCTCTTCAGGAGGAGAGCGGGCGCATAGGGAGCCATCTGTCGCCTCATGTGAGCGACGTGAACTGCTCTTGACATTTCTGAATCGCTTTGATTCTTTTTTCTTCCATCTCGAGCCGATACGATCTGCCGGCCAATAGCGCAGAGCGCGGGGGAAATCATGAGTCACCCATCGTTCACGCTCATTCGCGTGATCTGCTGCCTTCTCGTTGCGATCACAGCCGGCTGCTTGGACGGCAAAGCGCCGCGCGGCGACGCTCCCCAACCAGCTGCCATTCCGGATGTATCCTTTCAAGGGCCATGCGACGGGCCAGCCCTAGCTCACGTGCGGGTCGATCGCGCGAAGAAGGCGCCAGATGTCGGCGCGGTCATGTTTGCGGCAGCGGGTGATATTTGCCTTCGTGTCTCGACCGGCGGGGAGAAGGGCCACGCGGCCGCCGCGGCGTGGATCACCTTGGATACGTCGCTGCGCGCCGCTTCGCCCGACGACTTCAACGGCAGGCCCGCGGCCTTCAACGTGCTCGTCCGTGGATTGTACGACGGAGAGCACCGCCTCGAGGTTCGAGTCGCGTCGAAGCCTGGAACATTCGTCGACGTCGAGATAGTCGACCTGGTCGACCCGGCCGAGCTCGAGACGGGCGGCGACCCGGTGACAGGCACAGTCGGTCCCATGGGAGGCGTTGTATCCTCGAGCGGCGGTCCAGGGCTCATTTCTATTCCCCGCGACGCGCTCTCGGCGCCGACGGACATCACGATAGCGAAGTTGAGCGACGCTGCGGCCGCCAGCCCTCTCCCCGACGGTCTGGTCCTCGTCGGTGGCGTGGAGCTCCTGCCGGAGGGGACGGTCTTCGATGCCCCCGCCCTCGTCCTCGTCCCGCTCACGCGGCGCTTGACGCCGGGGCGACCCCTGACAGCCCTTTATTTTGACCCGGTGCAGGGAGCGTGGGTGCGCTCCCTCATGTCCACGGGGGAGTACGCCAGCGCCATGGTAACGTCGGATGGGGCCCACGCCGCGTTCCTCGTGGACCACTTTTCGTCTCATGCGGTCGCCCTTCCCGAGCTGCCGGAGCTCGATCTCGTCCAGATCGGCACCGTTCGAAGCGCGATTCACGTGTGCCCTATCAACTTCGATTTCGGCGTGTGGGACGGCCCCCCAGTCAATAATATCTTCCGCACCGCCTATAGCGACCCGATCTTCCGGCACGGCGTCTTCACGGACGTGTTCGAGCAGGTCCTGCTCCGGCCGACGGTGGGCGACGGCGGGGCGCATTACGCCATCGCGGCTCAGATCCTCGCGTCCGCGCGCAACGAGCTCGCGTCCAGCGCCGATCTCCTCTATTCACAGGCTCTGCTCAGCAAGCACGTCAATCGGGGACTGCGGGGGCTGTGGGGCTGGTACGCCGACCAGCCGGCCTCCTTCAAGCATACGACCTTCGCGAACGTTCAGGCGCGGTTCAGCAAGCTATCCGCAGCGCTTCAGCTCGTCGCCGTCGGCGCGCAGCTCGACGAGGGCGCCGCTCAGGTGGAGCTGCTCTGGGTCCTCTCGCAGGCCGCCGACCTGACGCGCATCGATGTGATGAGATCCTACCTCGATTCGATAGGGCTGAGCACCGATCCGTCCGTCGTGGCCGGATTCGAGGTGGCGGCAGGCCGCGTTGCGGCTCGTCACGACGCGCAGATGAACGAGCTCGTGGTCGCGGTGGCGAAGGCGGCTGAGCACGGGGTCGTGACCGTCGACACGCTCCTGGAGGCTGGAGTGACGATCGGCCTGCCCGCCGTGATCGTCGATTCTCTCGTGAAAGCGAAGCTCATCACGCAGGCGGCGGGCACCAAGCTGGCGGCAGCTGCAGGGCTCGCCCTCGATCTGGCCCTCGGGAATGGAGATGCGCACCGGCGGTCGAGCACCCTGTGCGCGCTGTCGACGCTCTACGCCTACGGCCTCGAGCGGGCAGACGTGAAGGTCGACGGCGTGGAGCTGGCCGAGCTCAAGTATATTGCCTTCGCGGAGCTCGCGCGCGCGGCGTCGTCGTTCGTCGAAGGAGAGGAGCTCGGCTTCACCAACTGGCTCGTTTACCTGGCCGTGGATCCTTTTGTCGGCGGCCAACGGGACGCGACGATCTCCTTCTGGAGAGATGCGGCGAGCACCGCTGAAGCAGGGCTGCGAGCGCTGGCGAGCATGAAATACAACCTCGACACCGAGCCGATGCAGACGACCGTCGACGACGAGCTCCCGTCGGTGTCGTTCGCGTGCACGTCCGACGCGTCGATCACAAAGCAATCATGCGGCACCGACCTCGTGGGGTGCTACGCGGGGCCTCAGGGCAGCTGGTTCTGGACCTATAGCGTCAGCGTTCCTGACTGCACGGCGACGTTCACCATCTCGGCGCCATCGAGCGGCGAGCAGCCCGTGTACGCCGAATACTTCGCCTTCTGCGACCAGTCGCGCGCGGTGCGCTACGGCGTGGAAGACGACTTCAAGTCGTCGGAGGTGGTCATCGACCAGTGGGCGTCCACGCTGACGCCGCGCACGTCGCTTCTGGGGATGTTCCATTTCACGTCGGGCCAGTCGTACAAGGTGCATGTGTCTGACCATGACCCTCTTGGCTATCAGCCGACTCCGGGGGCATGCCAGGCGGCCGGCGGCGCCCACCACATCAACGTGAACATCGATCGCGTGACGTTCACCGCGCAGGCCAGGCCGGCGGCGGCCGTGCAGGCGTCGGACCGCGAGGCGATCCGGGAGGATGGCATGAGCATCCTTGCCTGGCCGTTCGAATCAAAATCGTGGAGGCGCGTCGAGGGGAGCCCCTATCATGGGTGCTCCGATGCGACCGCGGACGACTGGAACACGACGCTCGGCGGCTGCGACACGGAGATCACGATGGGGCCTATGCGCTTGCGCTCTGCGATCAGCGGGATCATTCGATTCGCGGGCAAGAGCGCGAACGATCCTGGGAGGGGGTATCAGCTCATCATCGAGAGCTCCAGAATACCCGGATTTTTTGTGGGCTACGCTCATCTAGCCCCGTTCGACGCCACGGGGATGGTCGGCCAGACCGTGGCTGCGTCCGGCGAGCTTCCGGTGGCGGTGGGCGACACCGGGACAGATTGTGCGCACCTTCATTTGAGCGCGTGGCGCCGTGTCCTCGATCCGGCGGCGCGCGCGCTGGTCCTCGATGGTCGTAGCCCCGACGGATATACATGCAGCGTTTCAAAATACGCCGCACCGTTCGAGCTGAACCAAGAATGGTGAGCGAACCCGCTGCGCGCCAAGCCCGGTGTTGAACGTGCGACGAGCTCCGCGCGGCAATTTCGCTGGACGAGGAGCTGCTAGCCTCTGACCTCTTCGTCCTCGCCTTCTGGAGGCGGAGGGCGCTCGCCCGCGGCGACCTGGAGCTCGCGGACGATCGAGAGGAGCGCTGGACAGCAGAAGCGCTCGATCACGGAGCCGTCGGGCGCGAGCTCGAAGCTCGGCGGTCCGCCGTGCACCGGGCAAGCCACGTCGGCGTACCTCGACTCGAGATCCCTCAGGACGCTCTCGTCGATCTCGCTGACCTCGCCATTCGCAGCCGCCCCTTCGTTCCCGTGAGTCGCCATGCGGCGCACGGTAGCAGGAACGGCGCCGCGCCTCGCGCGCTGCCCGGGTGCCCGGGCGACCTCTGCCATCGACGCAGGGACGCCGGCGCCCCGCGGCCTCGACCATCGAGGCGCCGTGACCAGAGCGGCCGCCCGAAATCAAGAGGACAAAATAGCAGCGCCGCCGGGCGCCTCGGGGTGTTAGGCGGAGGCCGCCGGCGGAGCTGGTCCCTGACTAAGCATCCTTCGTACCAAGTACACCCTTCGGAAAATCCCCTACTTATGTCTCGGGCGACGATCGGGTGGGTTTCGATTCTGCGAGGAGCCGGCTTGCACGGTTGCAGGATCGCGACGGCGCTCGCCCTCTTCCGTGACCGCCCTGTCGCCGGCTAGCGTCTGCGACATGAACCGCCTGCGTACGACCCCCGCCGTCACCCTGGTGCTGCCGCTGCTCGCGGCGTGCAGCGCCCCCGCGTCGAGGCCGCTGGACAAGCCGGCCGCGTCCCCGGCCGCCGCGACCCCGCCGCCGCACGCCGCGCCGGCAGCGCCCTCCGGACCGGGGCGGCTGCCTTATCCAGCGACCGCGAAGCGGCCCGTGGCGAGCGAGTACCATGGCACCCGGGTCGTCGACGACTACCAGTGGCTGGAGGACGGGAGCTCCCCCGAGGTGGAGCGCTGGGTCGCCGAGCAGAACCAGCTCTCGCGCGCCACCCTCGACGCCGTGCCGGCGCGCGGCGCCATCCGGGCGCGCGTGCAGGAGATCCTGTCGGCGACCTCCGCGAACCACTACGCGCTCGACGAGGCCGGCGGGCAGATCTTCGCGCTCAAGGACCAGCCGCCGAAGCAGCAGCCTTTCCTCGTCGTGCTGAGGTCCGTGAACGACCCCGCCTCCGCGCGGACCCTCGTCGATCCAGAGGCCATCGACCCGAAAGGGCACACGACCATCGACTGGTTCGTCCCGTCGCGCGACGGCAAGAAGGTGGCTGTCTCCCTGTCCGAAGGCGGTACCGAGAGCGGGACCGTGCGCGTCTACGACGTGGCGACGGGCAAGGAGACGGGCGACACAGTCCCTTACGCGAACAGCGGCACCGCGGGCGGCAGCCTGGCGTGGACCGGCGATGGTAAGGGGTTCTACTACACAAGGCACCCTCGGCCCGGGGAGCGCCCGCGAGAGGACATGGGCTTCTTTCAGCAGATCTACTTCCACAAGCTCGGCACGCCGGACAAGGACGACAAGTACGCGCTCGGCACGGAATTCCCCCGCATCGCCGAGGTGGAGCTCACGACGAGCGAGAGCGGCAAGCTCGTGCTCGCCAGCGTGCAGAACGGTGATGGAGGCGAGTACTGGCACTATCTCCTCGACGCCTCGGGCAAGTGGACGCGCTTCGCCGACCTGCCCGACAAGATCATCCGGGTCGTGTTCGGCGCCGACGACCGGCTCTACCTGCTTTCGCGCAAGGACGCGCCGCGCGGCAAGGTGCTGCGCCTCTCGCCGGGCAAGCTGGACCTCGCCAGGGCGGAGCTCGTCGTGCCCGAGAGCGAGGCGGTGATCCAGGACTTCTTGCCCACGACAGGGCGGCTCTACGTCCGCGATCTGCTCGGCGGGCCGTCGCAGGTCCGCGTCTTCGATCTGAAGGGCAAGGCGCTCGGGACGGTGCCGATCCCGCAGGTCTCCTCGGTGCGGCAGGTCGTGCGCACGCAAGGCGACGACATGCTCTTTCGGGGCGTGAGCTACACCGAGCCGGCGGCCTGGTTCGCGTACTCGGCCAGGGACGGCAAGGTGACGAAGACGCCGCTCGCGATGACGGCCCCTGTCTCCTATGCCGACGTGGAGGTCGCCCGGGAGGCGTGCACCTCGAAGGACGGGACCAAGGTTCCCATCAACATCCTGCGCCGGAAGGGCGCGCCGCTCGACGGGACCGCGCCGGCGCTGCTCACGGGATACGGCGGCTACGGGACGAGCATGGCGCCCGGGTTCAACCCGCTCTACCGGCTGTGGTTCGACCAAGGAGGGGTGGTCGCGATCGCCAACCTGCGCGGCGGCGGCGAGTTCGGGGAGGCGTGGCACCGCGGCGGCAACCTGACGAAGAAGCAGAACGTCTTCGACGACTTCGCGGCGTGCGCGCAGCACCTCGTCGACGGGCGCTTCACGAGCCCGGCGCGGCTCGCCATCCGCGGCGGCTCGAACGGCGGTCTGCTGATGGGAGCGCTGCTGACGCAGCACCCGGAGATGGTCAAGGCGGTCGTGTCGCACGTCGGTATCTACGACATGCTCCGGGTGGAGCTCACGCCGAACGGGGCGTTCAACGTGACCGAGTTCGGCACGGTGAAGGACCCCGAGCAGTTCAAGGCCCTTCACGCCTACTCGCCGTATCACCACGTCAAGGACGGGACCGCCTATCCGGCGACCCTGTTCCTGACCGGCGCCAACGACCCGCGGGTGGATCCATGGCACTCGCGGAAGATGGCCGCGCGGATGCAAGCGGCCTCGTCGGGCTCGGCGCCCATCCTGCTCCGGGCGAGCGGCTCGACGGGCCACGGGGCCGGGACACCGCTCTCCGAGGAGATCGAGGAGCAAGCCGACGTGTTCGCGTTCCTCTTCAAGGAGCTCGGGCTCGGCGCCCCGCCGGCCAAGGACGACGCGGCGCCGTAGCAGGACGAGCGCTCACCGCTTGCGGGACGGAGCCTCTCCACGGGGCAGCGCCGCCGGCCGATGCGCCTCTCCGCGGGGCAGCGCCGCCGGCCGATGCGCCTCTCCACGGGGCAGCGCCGCCGGCCGATGCGCCTCTCCCCGTTCGCCTCGCTCGGGCGCGCGCGCCGCGACCGCCGCGCTCCGCTGCGCCGCGACCGCCGCGCTCCGTTGCGCCGCGACTGCCGCGCTCCGCTGCGCCGCCCCGCGGCGCGCGGCGAGGGCCCGGGTCAGCCCCTCGGCCAGCGTCGCCGCGGTGTCGAGGCCGCCGAGGTCGACGCCGAGCTCGACAAGCGTCTGCGCCAGCGCGGGCGAGACGCCCACCAGCGTGCAGGACGCGCCGAGCAGCCGCGCTGCGGACGCCGCCCCGACGAGCTGCGCGGCGGCCCGGGCGTCGAGCGCCGGCACGCCGGTGATGTCGAGCAGCACCTGCGCCGCCTGCTGCGCGGCGATCGCCTCGAGCAGCCGCTCCAGGAGCGCGCTGGCCCGCGCGTCGTCGATCATGCCCACGATGGGGAGGCAGAGCACGCCGTCCGCGACGCGGATCACCGGGACGCTCATCGCCTGGATCGCGTCCCGCTGCGCCGCGATCACCCGCACCGTCTCTTCGAGCTCCCGGTTCCGCGCCTCCAGCGAGGCCTGGAGCGTCCGCTGCTCCTCGATCAGGGCCTCGTATTTGTGCTGGATCTCGGCCGCCTCCGGGACGGCGAACTGGAACAGCACGCCCTCGAAGCCGTCCCCGGCGTCGCGCACCGGCACGCCGAAGGAGCAGACCCACACCGCGCCGCCCGCCTTGCCCGTGAGCTCCTCGACAGCGTCGGTGTCGTAGCTGATCGGCGGGATCGCGACCTCCTCGCCGCGAAAGAACCGCTCGACGTGCGGCATGATCCCGTTCTCGACGAGCTGCGGGTCCTCCAGCATGTTGTAGTTCAGCTGGAAGAACGCCTCGGCTGGGGCCCGCCAGAGCGCTTCCCAGCCGGCATTGACGGCGTGGGTCCTGCCGACGGGGTGGTGGATCGACACGCTGAAGCAGCGCGCCGCCATCAGCGCGCGCCATCTGCGTGCGTCCGCCCGCAGCGAGTCCATCTCCTGCTCCATCGCCTCCAGGCGGCGAGCCAGCTGAGCGCTATCGTCGTCCCCCTCGTATCCCATATGCCCGAGTGTTCCCCGAGCGGCGCCGGGCTGTCCAGCGCCGCACCGGGCGAGCGGGCGAGCAGGTGAACGTCGCGCAGTCGCTGGGGGCAGACAGCGTCATCGATTATACCAAGGAGGATTTCGCCAAGGGCGGCGAGGACTACGACATCCTCTTCGACGCCGTGGGCAAGACGTCGTTCTCGCGCTGCAAGGGCTCGTTGAAGGAAGGTGGCGTGTTTCTCTCGACCCAGGTCGCGCTGCCGATCCTTCTTCAGAGCGCGCAAGAGGGGGAGCGTTGCCATCTCGGTGGCGTCCGAGGACCGAGCCTGACTCCGCCCCGAGGAGCGGACCCCGGAGTTGAAGCTGCGCGGCCTCCTGGCCTCACAAGCGGAGCACCAGGCAGGCCGCCGAGGCCGGGCAGGCGCCGGCGAACTCCAGGGAGGCGGCGAGGTCGGCTGGAACCGCCTCGCGCGGCGTCGAGGCGAAGCCGAGCGCCCGGAAATAGTCCGCAGCGGTCGTGGTCAACAGGTAGACGGCCTCGAGCGACTCCACCCGCGCCGCATCGATGCGGTTGGCGACGAGCGCCCGGCCGAGCCCTTGCCCGTGAAGCGTCCGCTCCACGGCCACGGAGCGCAGCAGGCCAGCTCGCCCGTACGTCTCGAGCCCAGCTACGCCCACGAGCTCCAGGCTGCGCCGCATGATCACGTACGCGGCGGGGAACTGGTCGAGCAGGCCCGCCGTCGGTAGCTCCGCGCGGACAAGGAGCTCCCGAACCACGTCGAGATCGCCCGACGCAGCCGGCTCGATCTTCGCGTTGCTCAACTCCACCCCTCGGCCGCGATGAGCGCCTCGACGCGCGCCTTCACCTCGTCGCGGATAACACGGACGCGCTCCAGCGGCTTTCCCTTCGGATCCTCCAAGGGCCAGTCGTCGCGGCGAATGCCTGGGACCGCCGGACAAGGTTCGCCGCAGCCCATCGTGATCAGCATGTACGCGTCCGCTGCGAGCGTGTCCGTGAGCTTCTGCGGCGTCGACCCGGACAGGTCGATCCCGACCTGGAGCATCACCTCGCGCACCTCGGGGTGAACGCGCGAGCCGGGCTCGGTGCCGGCCGAGATGGCGCGCGCCTGCGACGGGTTGACCAGGGCGTTGAACCATGCTGCGGCCATTTGCGATCGGCCCGCATTGTGGACGCAGGCAAAGACGATCAGCTTCGGTGTGGTTGTCATGACGTGCGGGCCTCCTCCCGTGGAACGACGACATCGGATGCGCGCTGGGGCAGGTTTGGCACCAGCCAGCGGAAGAACACTGTCGCGGCCGCAGCGCCGGCGACCTGGGCGACGATGAAACCCGGGGTGTCGATGGGACGGATGCCGGCGAACGTGTCGGTCGCGGCGCGGGCGACGGTGACCGCAGGGTTCGCGAACGAGGTCGATGCGGTGAACCAGTATGCGGCGGTGATATACGCACCCACGGCGAGCGGCACCGCCTCGGAGCGCCGGCGCGAGCATCCCCAGATCACCGCAAGCAGACCGAAAGTCGCGACAAACTCGCTGAACCACTGCGACAACCCTGTACGGACGTGCCTCGACACGAAGAAGACCGGCAAATTGAACATCGTGTCTGCTGCGGCTACCCCGGCGAACGCGCCGGCCACCTGGGCGAGCACGTACGGTGGCACCTCGCGCCAGGGAAGGCCGCCCTGCGAAGCGTCAGCCACGGTCACCACTGGGTTGAAGTGCGCGCCGGAGATGGGCCCCAGGGTCAGGATGAGGGCGACCAGCGCAGCACCCGTGGCGATCGCGTTCGCGAGCAGCGCCATGGCTGCGTTGCCGCCGGCCAGGCGCTCCGCCATGATCCCGGACCCGACCACCGTCGCGAGAAGGAGGGCCGTCCCGAGCGCTTCGGCGACGGCCCTTCGGGTGAGATCAGCGCGCTGCATCGCCGAGCTTCGCGGGCGCGCAGCAGCCAGGCGCGCAGCACGCCGCCTCGCTCTTCGCAGGCTCGCTCTTCGCAGGCTGGCTTCCCATCACGTCCGCGTCGCCCTTCACCACGAACACCTCCCACGAGTTGCCGTCGGGGTCCTCGATCCAGACCTTGTCCTGCACCGCATAGCAACACGCGGTGTTCTCCTCCGTGAAGGTCTTGAGCTCGGCCGCCTCGAAGGCGCGCCTGGCCTCGAGCACGTCGTCGGTGCTCGCGACCTGGATGCCGAAATGGCTCGCGTTGACGCCCGTGCGCGGCGCCTCTTGCATGGTCAGGTTGAGGGCAGGCGACGCAAGGTCGAACTTGGCGTAGCCAGGCCGACGCTTCGCGGCGCGCACACCGAACGCCTTCTCGTAGAACGCGACCGAGGCATCGATGTTGGAGATGTTCAGCGAAACGTGAGGCTTGAGGACGTTCATCTCAGGTGCTCCTTCCAAATTTTTCGAAATAATGGAGAAAAAAATTAACAGCAACTCTTCCCGCGCTTGCAGCAGTCCTCCCAGATGTAGTCCGTGAGGCCGCGAAGCGCCGCGTAGTCGGCGCTGTAGTAGTGGAACGTTCCTTCTCCGCGCGTCCTTAGAACGCCGGCGTCGACGAGCCGCTTCAGGTGATGGCTCAGCGTGGATGCAGGCATGTGCATGTGCGCCTGGATCTCGCCTGCGGATGCGCCGTCGGCGCCGGCCTGCACCACGAAGCGCAGAACCGCGAGGCGGACGGGGTGACCGAGCGCGGCCAGTTGTTCAGCGTGACGCTCCAGTGTCGAGGGCACGCACTACTTCTACGGATCCAGAAGTAGTTGCGCAAGGGGGTTCTTCCAAAAAAATCGAAGTGGTCGAAGCGGCCGCTCGGACTGCGCCCTGCGCGGTGTTCGTCCGGAACCCGAGCGCGCGATGACGAGGCTTTTTCGGTGGTCATGGGCTCGGCTGGGCAGCGAGCCGCCTGAGCTCTCCGCGCCGCGCCCACGTCCCTGGACGGCGCAGCGGGTTGTCCGTCGAGGGCGAACCCGAGGACTTCCCGCCATACAGCCTTTGAGTGAAGTTCCTCCGCGCGAGTGAGATATCACCACCCCGGGCGGCCGACCTCGTGGAGAACGAGGCTACCCGTGGCGGCTCGGAAAATCCCCCACAGCGGCCTCGCGCGCCCTGACCGCGCTCCGGAAGGTGGCGTAGCTCCAGGTCAGATCGCTCACGCTGCATTCGTACCCGTTGTCGCGATCGAACTGCTCGCTCAGCTGGAGGCGATCGGAGTGGTAGATCACCGCCTCGAGCATCCTGTCGCCCGCGTCGATCAGCTTCGCCGCGATGTCCGGATCGGCGGGATCGCTCACGCCCACCTGCGCGAAGAACTTCTGCGTCGTGGCGTTCACGAGCACGGCGCCGGGGGAGCTCTTGATCTTCGCCGCGAGCATGAAATAGAGCTCCGCGAAGTTGCACGTCGTGAGCGCCCACGGGTGACCGGCGTCCGGACCAGCATCCGACAGGTTGCCGTCGTACGTGTCCTCCGGGTACCGCCCGATCATCGGCCCCCTGCTCCGAGGCAGCGCCCAATCGGCGTCGTTGATGCGGTACCGCCGGTCGCCCTGGGTGAACGCCTCGCGCACCAGCGCGGCCGTCGAGAGCAGCACCGGATCCGCGCAGTTCGTGGAGCCGTAGACGGCCGACATGACGACATCGACGTTGAGCGTCGCTCCCCTGCCTTCGACGGGCCTGCCGTTCGGCCCCGTGATGGACGCGTAGTACGGCTGCCCGTCGTACGTGCCCTGGTGCGTCGCCATCTGGCTGCCCAGCCACTCCGCGGCCGCCCACATGTCGTTGATGTACGGAGAGAGCCCGTGCTCGTCGGCGCGGCTGATCAGCGAGAGGAACGCCTTTCTCTGCACGGAGCGGGCATAGAAGCTGAACCCGGCCGTCTCCTCCCAGAGGTTGTGCGTCTGCTCCTTGTAGGCCGAGAGGAGGTACCGGGTGTCCTTCTCGATGACGGACCTGGCCGTGGCGAGCGCCTGCAGCGAGAGCCGATCCTCGATGGCGAGCAGGGACAAGATGCGGTGCGCCGGGCCATCCGTCTGCGAGGTCCAGTTGTCGCGCACGGTGCCGTCGATGTGGAAGCACGCCAGCGCGAACCTGCTCGCTCGCTCGGCGTTCTCCTGGCACAGCGCCGAGAACATCGTGTAATCCTCGCAGATGGTCCGCGCCGTGAAGACCGGGTTGTCGAGCGCCTCCGGAATGCAGATGGCCGCGTCCCGGATCCAGTGATGCACATAGTCCTGGTCGGTCTGACCCCTGTCGTCCGGCGTGGACGGGGACGCGAGCACGCACCCCTTGACGGACTGCATCGCGCCCTTGCTGAAGACCCAGGTCCCCGTCGCGATGTTCCGCAGGAGGAGCACTTGCATGTACTTGCTGATCGCGTCGAACGATACGGACGAGACGTCGACGCTCGTGCTCAGGTAACCGAATGAGCTGGCCATGGAACCCCCTCTCTCGTGGTTTGCTCCTTTATAGCGGGGCGCCGATCCGGGCGCTACGCGTGATCGCGGCGACGTGGTGTGGGAGGCCCAGCTCGAACGCCTTCTTGCTGCCATCCATTCGCAGGCCCGGGCACGGGGCTTGCTGCTCTCGTGCAGAAATCCCGCGTGGAGCGACGCCGCGACAGGCGGTGCCGGTGCGTCGACAGCAGGCGTACGGCGGTCGCGCGCCGCGTCACGCGGCCAGCGGAGCGTCGCGGCGTCGTCGCCTGGTCTCCTCTGAACGTCGCGCTCCTCTGAACGTCGCGCTCCGCGAGCGGCCCTGGCCGCCCGCCGCGCGGCATCGCCCCTCGCCGGGCCGTGGCGGGCGGCGCCGAGCCCGGGATGTTCGCTGTTGCGAACAATCCGCCCCGCCGCGCACAGTGGGCGCATGGTCGACCCGCTCTTCGACGATCTGCCCGCCCTGCTGTGCTTCGCGCGCGTCGTCGAGCGCCGCTCGTTCACCGCGGCCGCGGCGGAGCTCGGGGTGTCGAAGTCGATGGTGAGCACCCGGGTCGCGCGCCTGGAGGAGCGCCTCGGCGAGCGCCTGCTCGTGCGCACCACGCGCAAGCTCACCGTCACGGACGCCGGCATGAACCTCTATGCGCGCTGCGCGCGCGTGCTCGAGGAGGCCGCCGCCGCGGTGCGGGGCGCGTCCGACGCCGACCGGGGCCGCATCCGGCTCAACGCGCCGGTCAGCTTCGCGCAGATGTACCTGGCGGAGCCGCTCGCGCGGTTCCTCCGGGCGAGCCCGGGCGCGCACGTCGAGCTCATGCTGAACGACCGGCTCGTCGACCTCGTGGAGGAGCGCGTCGACCTGGCCATCCGGATCACGAAGCTCAAGGACTCGAGCCTCGTCGCGCGCCAGCTCGCCACGACGGCGCTGCACGTGGTCGGCGCGCCGGGCTACCTCGATCGGCGGGGGCGGCCCGAGCAGCCCGGGGATCTCCTGCGCCACGACTGCCTGCGCTACCTCCACCTGCGCGTCGAGGACGAGTGGCGCTTCTACGGGGCCGGCGGGCGCCTCTCCGTCCCCGTCTCCGGCCCGCTGACGGCGAGCAACGGGACGGCGCTCCGCGAGGCGGCCGTGTCCGGGATCGGCCTCGCGGTGCTGCCGCGCTTCATGGTCGACGAGGATCTCGCGGCCGGGCGGCTGGTCACGCTGCTCGACGCGTTCGCGCCCAGGCCCATGGGCATCTACGCGGTGCACGCGGCCGGCCGGCGCCCGCCCGCGCGGGTGCGGCGGCTCATCGACCACCTGGCGGCCGCGTTCCGCGGCATCTCGTGGGCCTAGCGGCAGATCGTTCTCCCCGGAGAACAATTCGTTCCCGGGCGCGCTCTACCGTGGCGCGGCGCCGGGGCTTACTCCTCGGTTCATGGAGGCATCAACTATGAACCGTGTCGAAGCGATCCTCTCCGTTCCCCGCTCGGCCGAGCTGGCCGCGCTGATGTTGCGCCTCGGGCTGGGCGCCGTGTTCCTGGCGCACGCGCTCGCCAAGCCGCTCGTGTTCACGTTGCCGGGCACCGTCGCGTTCTTCGCGGCGAGCGGCTTCCCGGGCTGGACGGCGTATCCCGTGTTCCTCGCCGAGCTGCTCGGCGGCGCGGCGCTCCTCGCCGGGCTCAGGACGCGCCTTGTCTCGCTCCTGCTGCTGCCGGTGATGATCGGCGCGCTGCTCGTGCACCTGCCGAACGGCTGGATGTTCGCCGGCCAGGGGGGCGGCTGGGAGTACGTCGCCTTCCTGATGATCGCGCTCGGCGCGCAGGCCCTCCTCGGCGACGGCGCGTTCGCCGTGGGCCGGCTGCAGCGCAGCTAGCGCCTCGCCGCGCGCGGCCGAGCAGGGCCGCGCGCGGCGGCTCGCGCCGCGTCACGGCAGGTTGGCGTCCATCCAGGCGAGCCGGGCCCGCAGGAAGTCGCGCATGCTCTGCAGCTGCCCCTCCCACGTCGGCGCGGTGGGGCCGCCGAGGAAACCCTCGCTCGACTCGATGATGCTCGACACCGGCCACTTGGCGAAGTCGCGGACCACGGCCTGCGCGAGCGGCGCGCTCAGCCTGTTCATGCGCTCCTCGATCGCGGCCTCGGACAGGTGCGTCTGGCGAAGCGCCGTGTAGCGCGCCTTCACCTGCGCCATGAAGCTCGGATCCGCGGTCAGCTTCTGATACCAGTTGTTGACGTTCCTCGTGCCGCTGAAGCGCCAGCCGGTGTCGGTCGCCGATTGCGGCGTCGCGCTCAGGGCGCCCACCCCGCCGAGCGCGAAGTTGTAGTCCCACAGCGGGCCGGCCTTGAGCTTCTGATCGCGATCCTTGAAATAGTAGGCGCTCCGCACGTAAGCGTCCACGTTGAGCGTCAGCTCGCTGATGATCAGGTAATCGATGAACGACGGCACGTCGATGAACGACGCGTAATCGCCGATCGGCGTCTGGTGGATGCTGTCGTGGAACTGCTGGATGTACTGCGTCAGCCAGGTCGCCTGCTCGTCGTTCAGGGGATCGGGGTCCACGACCTCGAGATCGATCCAGCACGTGCCGCCCTCGTCGGGACGGGGACCCCCGCCGGCGCCGAAGCTGAACGACGGGAGGGGATCCGACCCGGTGCAGGTGAGCTTCGGCTCCTCGGCGGCCGCCTGGTCGAACTTGAAGATGTAGCCGCCGCTGATGTCCGGCAGTGCCCGGTCCGTCTCCTCGAGCTCCTTGAGATCGGTGCGGACCTTGTTGTTCTTGATGGTCTCCGAGATCCAGTAGATGCCCTGGTAATCCGCTTCGCCGATGACGCGCGCGTCGTAGTTCAGGTAGACCTCGGCGAACTCGACCCGTGGCACCTGGAGGCCCATGTCGCGGCCGAGGCCGTAGGTGAACGGATTGCGGATCAACGTGCGGTCGTAGTAGGGAGGGATCAGCGCCCAGTCCGAGTCGGCGGGCATGCCCAGCACCGGGTAGTCGAGGTCCTTGTCGTCGTTGCCCCACAGCTCGAGCTTGTACGGTGTTTGCGGGAAGTTCCGCGACGACTGACCGCGCACGTGGTACCCGCCGCGCATCGCCTGCGTGGGCAGCGACGCGATCGACGCGACGCCGTTGACCGGCTCCCAGATCATCACCGCGGCGTCGAAGTAGACCTCCTTGTCCGTCGGCTTGCCCATGCCGTAACCGTCCATGATCACGATGGGAAGATCAGAGGTCGCGTCGAAGGTGCGCGCGATGTAGAGGCCGGTGCTCACCGCGCCGCTCGCGGCGCCTCCAACGAACGCCTGCGCGCGGACCTGCGTCGTTTCGGTGAGGGTCACGGGCTCGCCCGTGTACAACGTGGACGACGCTGTCGGCAGCAGCCCATCCAGCGTGTAGCGGATCTCGGCCCCCTCGATGGGGGTGGACATCCCCACCTGGATCTGATCCCTGAACGTCTGGCTGGGCGTGGAAAACGACACGTCCCCGATCAGGGAGGGGGGCGGCGCCGTGGTGCCGTTGCCGTCGCCGCCGCCGCCGCTGCTGCTGCCGTTGCCGCCGCCGCTGCTGCTGCCGTTGCCGCTGCTGCTGCCGTTGCCGCCGCCGCTGCTGCTGCCGTTGCCGCTGCCGCTGCCGTTGCTGTTGCCGTTTCCGTCGCCAGCCGGTGCCTGGCCGCAGGCAACGCTCAGCGAGATCAGGGCGAGCGAGATGGAACGGTGAAACCGGGCAAAGCGCCCTCGTTTGACCATGGTATGATTTTCCACTGCGACCTCATTCAGAGTTCAAGGATCCTCCATACTACTGACACACAGGGCTGCCGCGCTATCCGTTTCAGGCGCGCGCACCATTTGCACCCCTGCGCCGTGATTGCGCCTCGGCCGGCGCGGGGCAGCGCCCGAGAGCCCGGCCTTGTCCCCTTCTGGCCTCTCGGGATCCGGGGCGAGCCGCCGGCACGATCGTTGATTGACGTCGTGGCCGCCGAGGACGCGCCCTGCGTGGCTGCGCTGCGGACCACGCGCGCTCTCCGGCCGGCGCCCGCGCGGCGCGCGTGGGCCCACAACCCTCGAGGTCCGTCATGACCATGTTCTGCAACCAGTGCGAGCAAGCATCCCACGGGACCGGGTGCACCACGGCCGGCGTCTGCGGCAAGGACGAGGACGTGCAGTCGCTCCAGGAGCTCTTGATCTACGGCGTGAAGGGCGTCGCCGCCTACGCGCACCACGCGCGGAAGCTCGGCATGCGCGACGAGCGGGTGAACGGCTTCCTCGAGGAGGCGCTCTTCTCCACGCTGACCAACGTGAGCTTCGACCCCGAGGCGCTCCTCGAGCTCTGCATGGAGTGCGGCCAGGTGAACCTCCTCGTGATGAGGATGCTCGACGAGGGCCATCGCATGCGCTTCGGCGAGCCGCAGCCGGCGATGGTCCGGGAAGGCACCGTGGCGGGGCCGGGGATCCTCGTCTCGGGGCACGATCTCTCGGACCTCGCCGAGCTGCTCCGGCAGTGCGAGGGGACGGGCGTGAGGGTGTACACCCACGGCGAGATGCTGCCGGCGCACGCGTATCCGGAGCTCGCGGGCCACCCGAACCTCGTCGGCCACTACGGCTCCGCGTGGCAGCACCAGAAGGCCGAGTTCCTGGCGTTCTCTGGGCCGATCCTGATGACCTCGAACTGCGTGCTCGTCCCGAAGGAGGCCTACCGCGATCGCCTGTTCACCGCCGGCGTCACCGCGGTGCCCGGCGGCCGGCGCGTGCGCGGCGGCGACTTCTCCGAGGTCATCCAGGCGGCCCTCGCGAGCCCGCCGCTGCCCGACCGCTTCGTCCGCGAGACCGAGGTCGGCTACCACCACGAGGCGATCCTCGCCCACGCGGGCGCCATCGTGGAGGCGGTGAAGGCCGGGAAGATCAGCCGGTTCTTCCTGATCGGCGGCTGCGACGGCCCCGAGGCGGCGCGCAGCTACTTCACGGACTACGCCGCGCAGACGCCCCGGGACTCGTTCATTCTCACGCTGGGTTGCGGCAAGTACCGTATTCGCAACCAGGACCACGGCACGCACCTCGGCCTGCCGCGGCTGCTCGACATGGGGCAGTGCAACGACGCCTACGGCGCCCTCCGCGTGGCGGGCGCGCTCGCCCAGGCGCTCGGCTGCGGGGTGAACCAGCTGCCCCTGACGCTGGTGATCTCGTGGCTCGAGCAGAAGGCCGTGGCCGTGCTCCTGACCCTGCTCAGCCTGGGCGTGAAGGGCATCGTGCTCGGGCCGCGCCTGCCGGCGTTCCTCTCGCCGAACGTGCTGCGGCTGCTGCAGCAGCGCTACGATCTCCGGCTGACCGGCAGGGCGCCGTCGATGGACCTGCTGCAGCTCCACCGGGCGCCCGCGAGCGCCTGAGCGCCTGTGCGCGAGCGCCCGCGAGGCGGCCGCCGTCTCGACGCCGTCCCGCGGGTGACCTAGCCTGGCGGGCCGTGAACAGCACAAGCCATCGACGAACCGCCGCCCTGGCCCGCGTGGCCGCCCGCGCGGCCCTCCTGGGGGGCGCCGCGGCGCTCCTCGGCTGCGAGGCGCTCCTCGGCATCGAGGACGTGTCGCTCGACTCGGGCGCCGGCGGCGGCGCCTCGTCCTCGACCTCGACGCACGGCGGGGGGACGGCCGACGGAGGCGGCGGGCAGGGGGGCCAGGCCGAGGGCGACTTCACGTTCGCGATCCTGGCGGACTTGGTCGATGTCCCTTACAACGGCGTCAACCACGTCACCGTCGCGATTACCCGCATCGGCGGCTTCGACGAGCCGGTCGTTGTCGACGTGCAGGCGGCGCCCGTCGGCCTCGTCGCGGACCCGATCACCATCCCGTCGGGCAGCAGCAGGGGCACGCTGGAGGTCGGCGCCTCGGGCGCGCTCACGCTGGGCACGGCGTTCGACCTCGACCTCATCGCGACCTCCGGCCGGATGGCGCGCACCGACAGCGCGCGCGCCGTGGTCACGGGCAAACCCGGCACGCTCGACGAGAGCTTCGGCGCGGCGGGCATCACCTCGTGGAACCTCGCCTCGGACGGCGGAGGGCTCCACGACATCCGCCAGGCGGCGTCGGGGCAGATCCTGACCGCCGGCAACAGCATCAACGGCCTCGGCGCGGCGAAGCTCGAGGGCTTCCGCGTGCTGCGCGACGGCTCGCTCGACGCCGCCTTCGCGGGCGGCCGGGTGACGAGCAGCTTCTGCAGCTGCACGGAATACCAGGAGATCCGCGGCATCACGCGCCTCCTCAACGGCGCCGTCTTCCTCGCCGGCTACGCCAGGGGGGAGGCCACGGACGACATCGCCTTCCTGCGCTACCGGGACAACGGGACGCAGGACACCATCGACTCGGCCAACACGGGCAAGGGCCTGATCGATCTCGGCGGCGACGAGCACGTGACGGCCATGGATCTGTCGGCGTCCGAGCAGCTCCTCGTGACCGGCGAGCGCGATGGGCAGCTGTTCGTCGCGGCGATCAACCCGACGTACGGCTACCTCGACACCAAGTTCGCCACGGTGGGGTGGATCGCGCCGCTCGGCGTCGGCCCGAGCGCCGGCACGGCGCTGGCGGCACGTCCGGACGGCTTGCTGGTGGCCGGCTGGGCGGAGCAGGGCGGCGATCGGGACATCGTGCTGGCGCAGCTCGCCGCGAACGGCGCGGTCAGCGGGCTGGGAGACCTGACGATCGTGAGGCCCGGCGAGCAGGAGCCGGTGGCCGTGGTCGTCCAGCCCAATGGCAGCATTCTCGTGAGCGCCCGGAGCACCGAGGCGGGATCGAGCGACTTCCTCGTTGTGCGCCTCGACGCCGACGGCCTGCTCGACACGACCTTTGGAGAGGACGGCTTCGCGCTCGCCGGCCTCGCGGGCGGCGAGGCGGTCGACATGGCGCTCATGCCCGACGGCCGCATCGTTGTCGCCGGCAACGTGGGGCAGGGCGCGAACAGCCAGCCCACCCTCGTGCGCTTCCTGCCCGACGGCGCGCTCGATCCGACGTTCGGCGACAAGGGCGTTCAGGCGCTCTACCTCGGCGAAGAGGACGTCGTGCAGTCGATGACGCTCTCGACCGACGGCAAGCTGCTCGTGGCCGGCACCCGGCAGACCTTTCCCACCCACGGCCTCGTCGCGCGGCTCTGGAACTGACGGGCCTGCGCCGGTACGACGCAGGCCCGCGACTCCGGTGCTGGCTCAGTGGGATGTCGTGTACTTGAACTCGAGGATCGCCCCCGGGTTGTCCAGGACCGTCGTGACGCCGCCGGTCGGTCCGCTCGTGTTCCCCGTGGTGTCCGTGATGATGTAGAAGGTCTTGCGATCCGGGCTCATCGCGAGATCGCGGTACCGGTTCGTGGTCTGGAAGAGGACGGTGGGCTCGCCCTCCACGGTCTTCCCGTTCGGGCTCAGCTTCACCTTGTACACGGCGCCCTTCTTGAGGGAGGTCATCAGGAGAGCGTGATCCCACCCGGGGATGCCGTGCCCGGCAGGGTAGTAGTGGAGCGAGGAGGGCGCGATCGTCGGCCAGCAGATGTACTGGCTGAAGCCGCACGCCCAGTCGAAGAAGACGTAGTCGTTGGGGACCGTGTAGAAGGTGAGGAGCGGCTCCTTGAAGTCCGGATGGCTGAAGGCGCTCTCCAGCTGCCGCGGCACGGACTCGGGAGGAGCGAAGTCGCTCCAGAAGAGCTCGTTGCACGGCGTCGGGCTCGAGGCCGACCAGTTGTCGTACGTGTACGCCTGGTCGTCCTGGTAGCCGGCGACGTACGGCCAGCCATAGTTCTTGCCGGCCTGGACGAGGTTCAGCTCGTCGTCGCTCTTCGGCCCGTGCTCGTTCGCGTAGAGCTTGTCGCCCCGGCCGAACGTGAGGCCCTGCGCGTTGCGATGGCCGTACGAGTAGATATGGCTGCGGACCCCGTCGATCTTCGGGTTGTCCTTCGGGATCGAGCCATCGACGTTCAAGCGCAGGATCTTGCCGACGTATTTCTGCCAGTCGTGCGCCGCGACCTCGGCCGCCGTGGGCAGCTCCTGCGCGCGGTTCGGGTTGCACATCCTGGCGAACTGGTTGTTCCCCTGATCCCCGATGGTGTAATAGAGCTTCCCATCGGAGCCGAACAGGAGCCGCGCGGAGTTGTGATCGTCGCTCCCGGGCAGGCCCGTGATGACGTCGACAGGGCTCCCGAGGGTCTCGGTCACCCGGTTGTACGTGTAGCGGCGGATCTTCGTCCTGCGGTCCACCGCTGGATCGGCCGCGACGTTGTAGGTGAAGGAGACGTACACGTAGTCCTTCCCTTTGTGCTTGAGCAGATCCGGGTGCAGCGCCAGGGCCAGCAGCCCGTCCTGACCTCCCGACTGGAACGCCTCCGGGATGGTGATCGCGGTCTTCTGAAGGCCGTCCTCCGGCCTCACGCGCACGACCCGCTTCCCGGTGCGCTCGGTGAGCCACAGGTAATCATCCGGCCCCCAGACGATCCGCATGGGAAACGAGAGATCCCGTACGATTTCACGCGAGGTGAAGGTCGGCTCCTCGCCGGAGCACACCTCGTCGCCATCACCGGCCTCCTCGGCGACGATGGCCTGAGCATTGGATTCGAGCGGCTCGTCCGGGGGACCCGCCGGGCCACATCCGGTGAGGCTCCACGAAGCCGTGGTGAGCAAACCAACTCGAGCCAGAACAACAGCCAGGTTGCGTGAGATGAAGGGCGACATAGGACTACCTCCCTGTCTCGTTCACGGGACGTTCAGTGTGTCGGCGCTAACCAGATCCCACCGCGCGATGGCGTGGCGGACGCGCCGGATAAATCACGGCATACAACCGGGGATTGCGAGACATCCGGTAGGGCCCTCCCCGATTAGAGTAAGGTCTTTACTATAGCAAATGTGGAGCTCGCTCGCACTGACAACGTTGATTTGCGATGTCGATGGATGACATTGTGCGTGAACGAGCCACTATGTCGCTCGTGGCGCGAACATGGCTGCTCTCGCGCGCGTGGCGTCGCCTGCGCCTCGGCGGACTTCGTGTCCGGGTCGCCGTGCCAGGACGGCCGAGCGTCGCAGCTCGGCCGAGCTCGAGATGTGGGGGGTCGCGCGGCGCTCGAAGGAGCGCTGGATCTCGGTGGGGTTACTTCGCCGGCGCCGGCTCTGCGGACATGTCGAGCTTCTCGATCGAGCGCGGGGTCCCGAAGCCGGGCCCGCCGAGCGCGGTCTCGACCTTCAGATACACGTCCTGATGCCCGGAGGAGCGCGCGGCGTCGAGGAGGACGTCATTGCGGTAGAGCGTCACGACCAGCCCCGCGACGACCGACAGCGCGAGCGTCAGGCGCTGCGCCCGGCCCGTTTCGCGCGCGCGGGGCGCCGCGTAGGGCGACTCGTTGAACAACTCCGGCTCCCGCGCCTCCGGCATCCACGGCGGCGAGGTGGGCCGAGACGCCGCGAGCATCGCCGCGGGCGGCGCCTGCACCTCGGTCCGCGTCACGAGGTGAGGCGAGCTGTCGTCCAGCGCTCGGAGCGGCATCGTGTCGCCGAGCGACATCGGGGCGCCGAGCGGCATCGTGGACGACATGGGCGACGCCACCGGCGTCGGATGGTCGGAGTCCATGTTCCGCCGCGCAGGGGCGCGCGGGGGGGGCGGAGGCGGGCCGGGGCGCGCCGTGCTCGGCGGAGGACCCTGGACCTGCGCCGGCTCGGGCGGCGTCGGCTCGATTCCCGCCACGACGCCGAGCGGCTGCCAGGCGGCCATGCCAGGGCGCCAAATCTTCGTCGTCTCGTCGATCACGTCGAGACGGAACAGATCGTCGAGCTTGTCCAACGTGAGCACCTTGATGTCGTCAGGCGCGATCGCGACGTGCCAGAGACTCTCGCGATCATCGGTTGCCGGAACGGGCGGCGCCGGACGCCTGGCCGGAAGGGGCGGCGGTTTCATACAAAGTCCTCCCTTGCGTCCCCGAGGATGCCACGGCGCGAGCGCACCGTACACACCGACATGAGGCGCCGCGTGCTTTCGAGACGGTGCGGATTTTTGCAATGAGTGAGGTGTGACCCGTGGCGCTGGCGGGATCCTCGCCATGCCGGTATCCTCGCCGGCGATGGCGGCGGAGCATGGAGGCAGTCATGAACATCGCGGATGAGGCGATCGCGGCCGGCAACAGCGCTGGATCGTCCAGCTTCCGACGCTGGATGCGCGTGATGCCGGCGCTCCTCCTCGTCGCGGCCGCCGCGTTTGTGGCGGCATATTACGTCCCGCTTCACCGCGCTCACGTGCTCTTGCTGGAGGAGCAGCGGAAGTCGAACCAGAGGGCCAAAGAGCTCGAACAGACGCTGAGCCAGGTGCGCGGGGAGCTCCAGGCGAAGACGGCGCAGATCGAGAAGGGCGAGGCGGAGCGGCAGCAGACCGAGGCCGCGAAGAAGTCGGGCGTCGAGCGGGTCGGGCAGATCAAGGCGGAGCTCGCGGGGAAGCTCGACAAGCACGTCAAGAAAGGGGTCGCGGCGGTCGCGGTCGCGGAGGGACAGGCGTTCGTCGCGCTCTCGGAGAGCGCGGTGTTCCTCCCCAACACGGTCGACGTGAGCCCGCAGGGGCAAGCCCTCCTGTGCCAGGTCTCGGGCGCGCTGTCCGCGAGCGGCGGCGGCCAGGCGCCGCTGCGCGTCGGCGCGGTCAGCGGTCCTCCGGCCTCGGTGCCGGCCCCCTTGCAGGCCGCCTATCCGACGCCGTGGGAGCTCTCCGCGGTCCGGGCGGCGACCGTCACGCAGGCGCTCCAGGACAAGTGCTCGGTGGCAGGGGCCCGGCTGTCGGCGGTGGGGCACGCCGAGCACGACCCCGCGGCCGCCGCGCTCGGGGAGACCAAGCTGCCTCCGGGGCGCGTCGAGATCTCCGTCGCGCTGCCGGCGGCCTCCGCGGAGAAGTGACGGTCGCGCGGGCGCTCTACGCGCCCGCCGTCACGCGCCCCCCAGGCTGGCCGCGATGATCCGGCGCAGCTCCTCCTCGACGAACCGCTGCTTCGACAGCACCGCCCGCACGCCGAGCCCGCGCAGCGCGGCCTCGCTCTGCTCCTGCGCCGCCGTCGTCAGCACCACGACCGGCACCCGCGCGAGCCCGGGCGAGCGCCTGAGCTCCGCCACCATCTCCAGGCCGCTCATGTAGGGCATCTCCAGGTCGGTCAGCACCACGTCGGGCGGCGCCGCCCGCGCCCGCGCGAGCCCCTCCCGCCCGTCGCTCGCCTCCTCCACGCGCAGCCCCATCGACCGCAGGATGCCGCAGAGCAGCTCCCGCGCGACGGGCGCGTCCTCCACGACCAGCGCGAGCGGCTCCCGCTTCTGCTCGGCGGCGGCGGCGAAGGGCGCGTCCCGCGGCGCCTGCCGGGCGTACGCGAACAGCCGCTCCACGTCGAGGAGCAGCATCGCCTCGCCGTCCGCCGTCGGCGCCACCCCGCGCACGAGCGGCGAGGTGAGGGGCATCTCCTCCGAGCGCACGAGCGCGACCAGCCGAGGGTTCTCGTAGCCGTCCACGCTCACCGCGAACAGGCCCGCGGCGTGGTGCAGCACGAGCGCCGCGTCCCCGGGCCCGGGCGGGCCTCCGTCGCCGAGCACCGCCCCGAGCGCGTACAGCGGCGCGAGCTCCGCGCAGGCGTCGCTGGTCAGGCGCACGCGCGGCCCGTCGGGGGCGCGCAGGAGCTCCTCGTCCTCCAGCAGCACGACCGAGTGCACGGCGTGCGTCGGCACCGCGCACCGGAAGCGCCCGCTGGAGATGGGGACCACCTCCTCGCCGTGCAGGTTCTTCGGCACCACGAGCACGATCGTCGTGCCGAGCCCGGGCTTCGAGTCGACCCGTACCTGCCCGCCCAGCGCGCCGATCTCGCGCGCCACGATGTCGAGCCCGACGCCCCGGCCCGAGATCGCGCCGACGCTGCGGCTCGTCGTGAGCCCGTGCGCGAACAGGTACGGGATGAGCTCGGCGTCGTCGAGGGTCGCGGCGCCCGGGACCGACGGCGCGAGCACCTCGCGCAGGCGGGCGAAGTCGACCCCGCCGCCGTCGTCCTTCACCTCGACCCGCACGGCGGCGTCGGTCTGGACCACGGTCACCGCCACCGTCCCGCGCGCGGGCTTGCCGCGGCGCGCCCGGACGTCCGCCGGCTCGATCCCGTGGTCGATGGCGTTGCGCACGAGGTGCAGCAGCGCCGGCTCGAGGCGGCGCTCCACGGCCGCGTCGAGCAGCCCCGTCCCCTCGACCCGCGCCTCGACGTCCTTGCCCAGCATGCGCGCCGCGCTCCGGGCGGCGAGCGAGACCTGGTTCAGCAGGCGCTCGGTGCGCACGACCGACGCCCTCCGGACCACCTCGTCGAGCTCGCCGAGCGCGCGCCCCGCCGCGAACTCGTTGCTGGACCAGTCCGCCCGGACGGCGCTCAAGAGGCGCTCGATCTCCGCGCCATAGCCGAGCGTCTTCGCGATGCGCTCCGCGAACCGATCCACGTCCGCGCCGCGGGGGTCGATCTCGACGAGGAGCGCGCGGAGCATGCGCTGGGACTCGCGGAGCCGCCGCTGGATGACCTCGCGCTCTCCGTGGAGCCGCTGGAGCTCCTGCAAGAGCGCCCCGACGGCCTCGGCGTCGAGGGCCGCGCGGGCGGTCGGCTGGGCGGGGTCGGGCGGCGCGTCGGGCTGGTCCAGCCGCGGCGGCAGGACGCTCTCGTGCACGGAATCCGACGCCGACGCCGACGCCGACGCCGGCACGAGCGGCGGCGCGAGCTCGCCGGCGGGCGGGCCGCCGCCGAGCTCCGCGCGCGCGGCGCGGAGGGTCTCCTTCACGATCTCGAGCTCGGGCGCGGCCTCGGCGCCGGGGCTCGCCGAAAGGAGCCCCAGCCCCTCCAGCGCGCCGAGGAGGCTGTCGCCGGTGAGCTGCGTGGGGCGCGCGCCGCCCCGCACCGCGTCGATGACGTCCTCCGCCAGCTCGGCCAGGTCGCCGCACGCGGCGAGCTCCAGCATGTGCGCCTCGCCCTTCAGCGTGTGCAGGAGCCGGCGCAGCACCTGCAGGTTGCCGGTCTGGCCCTGCTCGTAGCCGAGCCACAGGTCCGTCGCCTGGGCCACGCGGTCCGGCATGGTCCGGTGGAAGGCGGCGACGAGATCAGCCCGGCTCCTCATCCGCGTCCGCCTCCGCGCCCTCGGGCTTGCCGGCCCTCGCCCCCAGCGGCTTGACCCGGAAGGCCTTCGCCGTCGTCTTGAGCTCGTGCGACAGCTGGAGCAGCGACTCGGCCGAGCGCGTCGCGGCCACGCTGCTCGTCAGCGTGTCGTTCACCGCCCCGACGATGTTGACGATCGCCGTCTTGACCCGCGCCGTCCCCTCGCGCTGGTGGTCCACCGCGTCCGAGATCTGCGCGGCGGCCGCGGCCGTGTCGCGGGCCAGCTTGATCCCGTCCTCGGTCGCGAGCACGGACGCGTGGGAGGCCGCGTGCATGTTCGCCACGAGCTTGCGGATGTCGCGCACCGAGTCCATGACGTGCTCGGACAGGCGGCGCATCTCGGCGGCCACGAGCGAGAACCCGCGCCCCACCTCGCCGGCCTTCGTGCCCTCGAGCGCGGCGTTGAGCGCGAGCAGGTCCGACTTGTCGGCGATGCTCTGGATCAAGGACAGGATCTCGCCGATGCGGTCCGAGTGGGAGCTGACGAGGCGCGTCTGCTCCGCCGTGTGCTGGACGCTGACGAGGCTCCGCTGCGCCGTCTCGTGCACGGTGGCCGCGTCCTTCGCGATGTGATCCGCGCTGGCGGTCAGGGCCTCGACGGTCCGCCGGATCTCCTCGAGCGCCGCGTTCTGCTGGGACGCGCTCGTCTCCTGCTCGCGCACCGACGAGAACATGCCGGCGGCGGCCGAGGCGACCTCCGCCGAGGTGTTGCCGATCCGCGAGGCGAGCTCCTGGAGGCTCGTCACCATGGAGCGGAACGCGGCGAACAGCTCCCCGTCGCCGGTGATCTTGCACGTGAAATCGCCGCCCGCGACCCGCGCGGCCGTCTCCTGGAGCTCGCGCAGCTGGGTGTTCATCCGCTCGAACGCGCTGGCCATGTCCCCGAGCTCGTCGTCCGAGATCCTGAGGGACAGCCGGGCCGAGACGTCGCCGCGGGCGATCCGGTCCGCCGCCTCCTTGATGTGCGCCATCGAGCGCGTCATGCGCGCCGAGATGACCCAGGCGAGGCCCAGGCCGAGCAGCGCGATCCCCGCCGATTGCAGGGCGATCGTCCTGCGCGCGTCGGCGCGGCGCTCGGCGATCCGGTCGCTGCGCAGCCCGACGGCCAGCGTCCCGAGCTGGCGATCGCCGTTCCGCGACCGGATCGGGGCCTCGCTGACGACGACGTCGGCGTCGCCCCGGCCCCGCGCGCCCTCGGGCGCCTGCGCCGCGCCGATCGCGGCGATGCGCTGCCCCCTCGCGTCGTAGACCGACACCCAGCTCACCAGGGGATCGGTCATCGCGGTGCGCAGGGTGTCCGGGAAGGTCTCCGGCGGCTGCTCGAGGTCCATGGCCACGCCGATGGGCTCCTTCAGCATGGTGGCGAGGATCCCGGCGCGCTCGCGCAGCTCGGCCTCGCTCGCCCGCGCGGCGTGCTCGGGGATCAGCCACAGATCGAGCGCCGACAGCACGATGGCCACCGACGCGACGAGGGCGGCGATCTTCCAGCGGATGGAGCGAAAGTTGAGCATGGCGGGTGAGGGGCGGCGATGGCGGACGCTGAACGAGGGGCGCTGGATGGGCGATGCGTTGGGAGATCGCGAGTCGTGAACCGTGAGCCGTGGACCTGCGAGCGGCGATGCGCGGCGTCCGGTGACGGACGCCGCGAGGGTCTCAGTCGACGATGCGGGCGAGCCGGAGGAGCTGCGGGTCGAAGCGGAGGCCGATGGCGTTGGCGTGCTTCACGTTCAGCAGGAGCTCGGGCTTCGCGCCCGAGAGCCCCACGGCGACGGCGCAGCCGCGCTTCGTGTCGTCGCCGTCGCCGCACACGACGATGCGGACGACGGCCCCCTCGCGCGACGGGATGTCCGGGATGGCCGCGGCGAGCCCGCGCGCCACATAGACCACCTCGGCGCCGGCGGCGCGCAGCGCCTCCTGCAGCTGGGCCCTTCCGCTGTACGTCACGCGCAGGACGGACGCCGGCCGCTTGGCCACTGTCGTCTTCGCGGCCAGCCTGGAGAGCACGGCCGCCATCGCGCTCGCGTCCTCCGCGCTCGCGCCCGACTCCGCCCCGACGACCGCGAGCACGGCCGTGCCCGCGCGGCTCGCGAACCCGCTCTCGTAGCCGATCGACCGCAGGAGGATGGCGCCCCGCAGCTCGTAGGGGACGGAGGCGGCAGAGCGGCTCTCGGCGCTCACGGTCGTGAGGAGGGCCGCGGCCATCAGCATTCGAATCGTCGAGATCGGAGACACCATGTTCCGCTGGCGAGCTCTGTACGATCGCGGACGGATCCTCGACGGGCGTGGCATCAGGCGACCGCGGTCCCCACGTCAGCGTTCCTTGCCGGCGAGCCGCTTGACCAGGGCCGGCAGACGATCGAGGTGGCGCTTCGAGAGGACCGCGTCCGCCTGGACCTCCAGCTTCAGCTGTTCGAGCTCCCGCTCGGAGTGTCCGGACATCAGGATGACGCTGAGCTGCCCGAGCCGCTGGTTCTTCCGGAACAGGGTGAGCAGCCGGTCCCCACGGATGGTGGGCATGAAGACGTCGAGGACGACGACGCGCACCTGGTGCCGCACGATGGCCTGCGTCGCCCCGATGGGGGAGGGGAGCGCGAGCACCTGAAGACCGGCAGCGTGCAGCACGCGAGACACCTCTTCTCGGGCGATCTCGCTGTCGTCGATCACGAGCACAGGCGCGTTTGTCGGCGCGGTTGTCGACGTGCTCGCCGGCGTGCTCGCCGGCGCGCTCGCCGGCGAGCGCGACAGCGGGGCCGCGCTCGCCGGGGGCGCCTCATCGGCCGAATCGAGCGGCGGTCTGGCCCTGGACGCAGGGGATCGGGAGCTCGGAACGCTCATGGATTCGACCAGATGCCCTGAGCTTCGCGCGTCGCCACGAAGGGCCGAGGCGCAGCGTCGGAAGCGTCGACCAGGTGGGTCACGTCGAGGAAGGTCACTGCTCCCTCGCTGGTGTCGACGACAGCGTTTGGCGCGGGCTCCCCGAACACCTCGACCGCGGCGACACACCGCGTCTTGCCGGCGGGCAATCCCAGGTAGCCGCGCGCAGCGCGGCAGACGACGATGCGGAGCGGGGTAGCCGCCGGCTCCGCGGGGACGGGCGATACGATCACGATGATCCTCCCCCGGTCCTGGAGGATACCCATCACCCGGGGGTCGGTGCGCGGCAGCGGCAAGGGGGCGCGCCACGCGATCACCTCTTCCACCTGCCGCGCCCTCAGCGCGAAAGTCACCGCGCCCATGTCGAAGAGCAGGAAATCGACAACGGCCCTCTCGCGCGGGCCCTTGTCCGGTGCGTCGTCGCGCAGATCGTGAACCTGGCTCATTGCTTCGGACAAGGTGTCCTCGATTTATCACAAGGGCAGACGCCGGGGAGGTGCATTCGTATCGGGCTGCGCGGTGTCGGGAGATTTCTTACGTCGGTTCTGCTGTCGCTGTCGTGCGCGTGGCCTTCCCGCGCGGCCTTCCCGCGCGGCCTTCCCGCGCAGGCCGCCTTCCCGCGCGGGCCGGCGGCGTCAGTAAGACGCCTCGACCGAGGCGCCCACGTAGGGGCGACCGGTGGTGATGATCAGCCGGTGCGAGGCGTAGGACGGTGGAGGGACCTTGTTGAAGGTGAGGTTCTTGCCGAACACGGAGACCCAGACGCGCTCGATCGGCGAGAAGGACACAGCGGCGTCGAGGTTGAACGCCGATCGCGCCGCCAGCCGATCTCTGGGCGGCAGATCGTCCGTGTCGTGGGCGGGCGCGTCCCTGGATCCGTGGCTGTTCATGCCGGTCCGGAAGGTCGCGGCGAGCCCGGCGGTGAACCGGCTGGCGCTGTAGCTCAGGTGGCCTTTGACGAGGTGGATGGGGTAGTTCGCCCAGGTCTCGCCGTCCCAGTTGGTCAGGATGTTGAGGTCGCTCTCGGGGCCGAACGGCTTCGACACGCTGTACCAGAGGTCCCCCGCGAACCCGCCGCCGAGGTCGGCGATCGCGCCGATCTCGCCGCCGAGGGCGTCGACGTCCGCGGTGCTGTTCGAGAAGCTGCCCCACCAGCCGCCCGCGGACGGGTGCCTGGGGTTGTGGGCCACGTGGTCCTCGAAGTCCTCGGGCCGCACCTGATCCCACGACACCCAGCCGAGGGTGTTCTTGTAGCGCTCATAGAAGACCGCGACGTCGAGGGCGAGGCGCTCGTCGAGCATGCCCACGACATAGTCGAGCTCCACGAGGTGGGAGGACTCCGGAACGAGCGAGGGCAGCGGCGCGATGGGCTCGTCCTCGAAGGCGGCGTTGAATTGCTCGAGCCAGTTGAAGTAAGCGGCGTCCGGGAAGCGGAAGCCCTTCTGATAGGACAGCTTGACGTTCTGCGTGTCGCTGATCGCGTAGGCGGCCGCGACGCGGTAGGAGGGGCTGTCCACCGGCTCGGGCTCGCGCGAGAGGCCCCCGCGGAGGTTCAGCTCTCCAAACTCGGTGTGATCGAAGCGCAGGCCCGCGGAGACGGTGAGATCGTGGAAGGTGGCGGTGCTCTCGCCGAACGCGGCGAGCTCGGTCCACGAGAAGCTCTCCGGGGACTCGAAGGCGGTCCCGTAGAGCCGTCCCCAGCGGGACCTCTGGCCGCTGAAGCGCTTGTGGCTCGCCGACGCGCCGATGGCGATCTGGCTGTTCGGCAGCGCCGTCGTCTTGTAGACCGCCTTGATGTCCCGGTGCTCCTCGCCGAGGCCCCCGACCGGCAGGACCCCTGCGCCCGGGACCGGATTCACCGCCTTCGCCATCTCGTCCGCGACCCAGTCGGCCGGGACGAGGGCCGTCTCGAAGGCCGAGAAGGTCGGGACCAGCTCGACCTTGTGCTGTCTGGAGAGGTGGAGGTGGATCTCCGGCGTGACGGCGAACGTCCTCTGCCGCACATGGCCGGTGTTGCTGTCGGACCACTGGCCCGCGAGCTGCTCGCGGGTCATGCCCCTGTTCGGCGCGTTGCCCATCATCGACGTCTGCGCGTAGTCGAGCCGCAGGTCGACGCTGACGGGGCTGCGCTCGGAGCCGTAGCGGAAGCGGCCGAAGCCCTTGTAGCTCGGCTCGCCGAGGGCGTTGACGCGCGTGTGGCGCAGGAAGGGAGACGTCGTGACGCCTGCGTAGGCGTTGCCGTACAGCTCCGCGGTGTCCGGCCGGGGCGCCTGGGGCAGCTCTCCTTCGTTGTCGGCGTGGCCGAAGTAGAGGAAGCAATCGGCGTTGTGCTTCTCGCTGAGCAGGCCGCCGTAGCTGACCTCCAGGGTGCGCGTGTCGCCGGAGGCATACGACGCCTTGCCCCAGAGCCCGGGGCGGGTGATCCCCGTGGGCCTGAGGACGTTGACGAAGCCGCTGATCGCGCCGGAGCCGTGGACGATGGCGCCGGGGCCGAGGATCACCTCGACCCGCTCGATGTCTCCGGTGAGGGGCACGGCCAGCGTGCTCCCGATGGCGCCGAAATGGGCGCGCATGTTCGTGTTCACGCCGTCGACCATGACGAGCGTCTTGGCGTTGTTGTCGATGAGCACGCCGCGCACGCCGATGAGGCGCGAGGTGCGCTCGTGCTCGCCGATCAGGACGCCGGGCTGGTGGGCCTGCAAGAGGTCGTCGAGCGAGCGGACGGCGTAGAGCTTCAGCGTGCGCGCGTCGTAGAGGCGCGCCTGACCGGTCGACGTCTTGCTCTCGGTCTCGAAGAAGCCAGTCGACGAGACCTTCACGTTGAGCAGCTCCTCGAGATCGAGCGAGAGGAACTGCCCCTGCCCGCCGTCATCGCCGCTGGCCAGCGCCTCGCTCCCCGGGGTCTGCGCCCAGGAGGAGCCCGCCGCCCCGAGAGGGCATAGCAGCGAGCAGAGGAGCAAAGCCGACTTGCGCATGGATTTCCCCACGTTCGAGCGCCGGGCAGGGCGCACGGGATCGGGGCGAGCCGGCGTGCCGGCGGCCCGAGGTCCTGGGGCACGCCTGAACTGCCGGCCATGGCTGTACGCGGCGGCGCCAGCGGGCGCGCGCTGCCCGGCCTCCCCCACGAGTCTGCAACGGATCTGTTCGCTGACTTGCTGTATTGCGCGAACATCCCGATATTACACGAATGCCCGGATGCGTCAACGGCTGTCCTGAACGCTCTACGTGGGGCGCCGCGGGCCCGCCGGCGCGCTCTCGACTCTCGAGAGTGCATCTCGGGAGCGGGAGTTGCTCCCGGGGCACGACTCGATGGGAGTCGATGTGAGAAGGTGTGGTGTTGGTGTTCCCCGGTGAGCGGCCGCGCTGGGGGCCGGCGTCAGCGCCCGGTGATCCAGTAATGGAAGGCGTGGAATCCAGCGCCGCGGCGCAGGGTGATGGCGATGGGGGCCAGCGTCGCGAGGCGCGCGGCGGGGAGGGGCAGCGCCCGCTCCACCCACGGTCCGCGCGGCACGTCGATGGTGCCGATCTCCTCGCCCGCCACGGAGACGGCGAGCTCGGCGCCGTCGTCCGAGGCCACCCGGAGCACGAGGCGCGCCTCGGCGGGGGGCGTCGCGAGGCGGGCGACGAAGCGATCGGCGGTCCGGTGGTAGCGGCCGCCGTCCGCGAGCTCCGTGCGCGTGACGTCGAGCTCCCCTGGCGCGCTGCTCTCGGGCGCGGCGAGCGCGACGGCCATGTTGCGCTGGTCCGCGAGCGGATCGAGCGCATAGGTGTGCGCCGCCTCGGACTCGAGGTCCGAGACGTCGAGCTCGTCGAGGATCCGCTCGCCGGGCACGGACCGCACCGGCAGCGCCCCTGAGCCGAGGAGGTCCCAGCGCGCCTCGTAGGCGATCATCGTGGTGCCGCCGAGGATGGCCTGGTCCTCGACGGTGGCGTCGACCAGCGCGCGGCCCAGCACCGGCGGGCACGCCATCCAGTGCGGGTAGACGATGAAGTGGGTCGGCCGGCGCTCCGGGGGCAGCTTCTCGTAGTGCTCGAACCTGGAGCCGGCGCCGGCCACCCAGTAGCGCGCCTCGCCCTCGGTGGTCAGGCCCACGACGTCGAAGGTCCTGCGGCCGCTGAAGTAGGCGAGCGCGCCCGTGTCGTTGACGCCGACCCTGGCGTCCTCCGGCAGGTGCCGCGCGGCCCAGCGGCCGAGCCAGACCTGCTGCCGATCGATGGCGCGGGCGGAGTTGGCGAGGTCGCCGATGGCCCACGGCAGCCGCGCGGCCAGGGCGCCGGCGAACGCGCCGGCGAGGAGGGGCGTCACGTAGTGGAGCGAGGGCCGGAGCCGCTGGGCGGCGTCGCCGAGCTCGCGCGCGAGGCAGGCGGCCATGACGATCCACGCCGGCGCGAAGGGCCAGACGTACCGCACGCGGTTCCAGAGGAAGCTGAGGTACGTGCAGGGCAGCAGCGCGCCGAGCGCGAGGGCGCCCACGATCACGGCGTGCGCTGGGCGGCCCCTCCGGTGCCCTGCCACGGCGAGCGCCACGGCGCCGAGGGCGATGACGGCGGCGGAGCCCTCGGGGAGGAAGACGGCCGTCCACTGGCCGCCGTCGATCACGTCGGTCACGAGCAGCCGGACGTTGTCGAGCAGCGCGGCCCAGAGCGTCGGTCCTTCGTAGTTGGGGTTGCCGATCAGCCACTTGACGGACGTCGTCGACGAGGTCGGGTGACCCGCGAGCAGCAGGTTCAAGGCCGGGACGACGAGCGGACCGAGGAGCGGCGCGAGGGCGAGCAGGCGCCCGGCGGAGCGCGCGGAGTGCCAGAGAGCGCCGCTGCGGGAGGGGGATGGCGGGGAGGGGGATGGCGGGGAGGGGGATGGCGGGGAGGGGGATGGCGGGGAGGGGAGGGGTGGAGCGAAGAGGGGCAGCGCCGGGAAGGGGGCTGGAGGCACGGCGCGTGACGCCGAGAGGGCGAGCGCGATCGCGGCGAGCAGGGAGGCGAGCGCGCCCTCCGGGCGGAGCAGGGGCGCGACGAAGCCGCAGAGCGCGAGGGAGCGGGCGATCGGGGCGGTGGGCGGCTGCGCGGGCGCGCCGGGCGGCTGCGCGGGGGCGGAGCTGTCCGTGGCGGCCTCTGGCGGTGCCGGCTCGCAGAGCGCCGCTGCCAGACGGGCGGTGCGGGTGAGGATCCAGGCGAAGGCGACCGTCTCCATCCCGCTCCAGGCGAACCACGCGAACGCGGCGAACCCGGCGCACATCGCGCCTGCGCCGGCGGCGGCCGCGGGGCCGGCGAGGGGGCGCGCGAGCCGCGCTGTCTCGACGGCGAGCGCGGCGTGGAACACGAGCCCGAGCGCCCAGACCGCATAGACGAGCGAGAGATCGCGCAGGCCGAGCGCGTGGAAGGGGGCGAGCAGCACGGGCCAGAGCAGGCTGGTGGCGCCGCTCGAGTAGCCGTCGCCGGCGACGAAGCTGAAGAAGCCGCCCTCGGCGAGCCGCCGGGCGTACTGCATGTGGATGAACGCGTCGTCGAGCGGCAGGGCCGGGCGCCCGGCCTGCGCAAGGATCGCCCTGACGCAGAGCGCGCCGAGCGCGCCGCTCGCGGCGAGGGCGGGCGCATAGGGGAGGGCGCGCGCGGCGAGGGCGCGCAGCCGGGAGGGGGCCGGAGGTGCCGCCATGGGGCCCGACGCATACCACCGCGCCGCCCGGGGACAGCGATTTCCCGCGCCCGGTGGCCGGCGGATTTCCCGCGCGGGGGCGGCCGGCATTTGGTAGAGCGCCGGGGCTCCATGGTCTTCCAGCCGCGCCCGAACCACCCCTACGCCGACGCGCCTCGCTTCCCTGACGGCGACGACGTCTCCATCGACGCCTTGATCCCCGGCGCCGGCCCCGTCGAGATCGAGATCGGCCCCGGCCGCGGCGGCTTCCTGTTCGAGCGCGCGGCGGCGAGCCCCGAGGCGCGGCTGCTCGGGCTGGAGATCCGCCTGAAGTGGTCGGCGATCGTCGACGGGCGCCTGCGGAAGAGCGGCCTAGGCGGCCGCGTGCGGGCGCTCAACGCCGACGCGCGCGAGGCGCTCGCGCGGCTCCGCCCCGACGCGTCGATCGCGCGGTTTTTCCTGCACTTCCCGGATCCGTGGTGGAAGAAGCGCCACACGAAGCGCCTCGTGATGGGCCCGGCGCTGCTCGACAGCCTCGCGCGCCTGCTCGTGGACGGCGGCGAGCTCTTCGTGCAGACCGACGTCGAGGAGCGCGGCGCGCTGTACGCCGAGCAGATCGGCGCGCACCCCGCGTTCGAGCCGGCGGGCGACGCGCCCGGATCGCCGCACCTCGCCGAGAACCCCTACGGCGCGCGGAGCCCCCGCGAGCACCACGCGATCGCCGACGGGCTGCCGGTGAGCCGGCTGCGCTACCGGAGGCGGCCGCGGGGCGCGGGCAGTATGCCGCCGGGCGACGGATAGACCTTCTCAAGCATCGCAGGCCGAGCGTGCCTCGTAATTCGACGTCGCTCTCCGGCGCGTCGGCGATCGGCGCAGATCGACCTGGAGCATGGTTCACGTTGGACATGTTCGAGGCGTCTATCTCTGCTGCGGGAAGTCGGCCGGGGAAGCGAACCGCCAAGACGCCATAAGACGCCAAGAAAACCGGGGAACAGGGGGGAATGCCCGGACGGCCAGCTTTCCCCTCTCCCCTTGGCGTCTTTGGCGGCTTGGCGGTTTTTCTGCTGAACCGGGGCAACTTCCCGCAGTAGACGCGATGCGCCTGCGGCGCACCACCAGGCATGGAAATTCAAGCACTTAGCTCGCCATTTCCAAGGCAGAGCTATGGCTTCCCCCCACGTCTCGTCCGCTTTCCCTTGGGGGTACCGGCGGTTTTCGCGGGTGCTGTCCCACCAGCAGCGGGGCGCAGCTTGCTGACCAACAGATCGATCAGCGTGCGAAGCGATGGCATCTTGTCGAGCACGCAGTCCCGCCGCATGCGCGCACGCTCGCGTGACAGCTCCAAGAAGATGGCATCCCGCTCCAGCATGTCTTTGTGCTCCACGGCGCGCTCGACCCGCCTGGGATCGAGTGAGGCGTCACACTCCGCTGCCGCCGTGAGCACGCTCTCGGTGTTCTGTACCAACAGGACAATGAAGAGTCGGTCCGGCGCACGGCACCCTTTCCGGATCTCCTGCTCCACGTCCGCATGGCTCGCCATTCGTGGCAACTTGAGATGATGTCGGATGGCATCGTTGTCGATGACCGCGATCACGTCGCGCCCGTCGATCGCGATGAGATCCAGCTCCTCGCGGCAGGCACGGAGGACATTTTGCACGCCCTTGAGTGGGCGCGCGTCGGCGAGCATCTTCTCGATTCGATATCTGTCGCCGCTCAGCGCATCGTGGACGCAGGCTTTCACGAGCGTATGCAATCCGAAGCTGTTGCCGTGCGCGCGCTGATCCTCATAGAGGATCGTGACCGAGGCCGACATCAGCTGAGCTCTGCCTTCGTGAGCACGGAAGCTGCATGTCCCGCAGCGCGGATGTCACCGAGTCCACGGTAGCGTTCCAGCCATCTCTCTAACATATGCCGATCCGGCCGCACGAGACGCGTTGCGCCATGCTCGTCGAGCTCACAGAGCACCACAGAATTCGCGGGATCACGAAGGCCGTCGAGGAGGCGGTCGGAGTGCGTAGCCAAGAGAACCGGGCAATCGCGAGCCATTGACTCGAATATGTCGAGTACGCGCATCAGCAGGTGCGGGTGGAGGTGCAGGTCGGGCTCATCAAAGGTGACGAGTGAAGGCTTCGTGGTGTGGAGGCGGAAGAGCGCAACGAATGCAAGGTACGACAGCATGCCGTCGGAGAGCTGCGCTGCGGGGATCGCTAGATCGAGACCGACCAGCTTGAGCGAGAGTCCGATGTTGCCACCGCCCGGGTCGGCCCAGGTAACCACGTCCTCGATGCGCTCGCCGAGACCGAGACGGAGGTACTCCAGGGTCTTGTCCCAATGGTCGCGGCCGAATCTGTTCTTGAGGGCGTGGTAGGCGCTGGCGAGGTTGATGCCCAGCTTTTCCAGGTGATCGGCGGGAGTGAGAAGGGCCGAGGAGCGAAGTGCGGACTTGCGGTCGAGTGCGCGGGCCGCCCATGCGGGAGTTGTTTCGAATGGAAGATGGATGCTGAAATTTTTGAGATGACTTCCGATGAAGTGCAGCGTTGTCCACACGATATCGCCGTAGCTGTCGTCCGATGAGCCGTAGTTTAGCTCGGCCAGGAATGGGTTTCGTCCATCTTCCGGTCCAGAAGTGTACCATTTGGCTCGGTCGGCAAAAAAGACAAAATTGTCCCCCTCGTGCTCAAACAGGATCTCCAGATTCTCGGCGCCTGAAGCTCCTTCGTTCACGCTTCTTGCCCTCTTTCTCCGGGCGCCCATGGAAGTCACATGTCGTCTTCCTTGCGGTGTGAACTTGGCAGACACTCTTTCATGGACCGAGGCGAACGGGCCCGTGGGAACAAGCGTTAGCTCGTACTTGACGAGCTCGTACGTGTCCGTCATGATGCTTTCGATATCTCCAAGCTTGGCCCGTCCCGCTCGTGGCGTGATCGTCAGCCCGATTGAAAGCCGCTTCGCGCCCTGGCGTAACAACGCCGTGAGTCCGCCGTGGATGCCATGGAATTCGTCGAGGAACCGAGGCCCTGTCGTCCGTCGAAGAATCTCGCACGCTTCCAGGATGCTACTCTTCCCAGATCCATTGTCGCCAATAAGCACCGTAAGTCCGTTCAGGCGCAGGTGAACGTTCTGGATAGTGCGCAAGCCTTCGATGTGGAGCTCGGTGATAGGCACGGCTCCAAGGGAAGCGGAGGACGCCCACCGCGTCAAGCATCCGGGCTCCAGGGGTGTCACGTTCGCGGGCGGCGATCGTCGACGGGCGTCTGCGGAAGGGCGGCCTCGGCGGCCGCGTCCGGGCGCTCAACGCCAACGCGTCGATCGCGCGGTTTTTCCTGCACTTCCTGGCTCCATGGTGGAAGAAGCGCCTCGTGATGGGCCCGGCGCTGCTCGACAGCCTCGCGCGCCTGCTCGTGGACGGCGGCGAGCTCTTCGTGCAGACCGACGTCGAGGAGCGCGGCGCGCTGTACGCCGAGCAGATCGGCGCGCACCCCGCGTTCGAGCCGGCGGGCGACGCGCCCGGATCGCCGCACCTCGCCGAGAACCCCTACGGCGCGCGGAGCCCCCGCGAGCACCACGCGATCGCCGACGGGCTGCCGGTGAGCCGGCTGCGCTACCGGAGGCGGCCGCGCGCGGCCGGCGGCGCGCCGCTGGATCCCGGCCGCGACGCGGGCTGAGCCCGCTGGACGCGCCGGCCGGGGCGCGTGAGGCGGATGGCGGCTACGCTGCACGTCATGCTTTCGATCCTCACGTGGACAACCGTCGCCGCGGCGATCCTCGCTCAGGCGTTCATCACGGTGCGCCTGTGGCGGAGCGAGCTGTACTCGCGCGACCAGAAGCTCCTGCAAAGCGCACTGATATGGCTATTGCCGGTCGTGGGATCCTTCATTGTGTACTCGGGGTTGCGGCAGGAACATGATGTCTCCCGGCCCACGCCGAACACCGAGATGGAGAGTGACGACGAGGATTAGATGGAGAATGGCTGAGGAGTAGCACTGCGCGCTGCTCAGCAGGCCATGCTCGAGCTCTGGGGATCCCCGCCCGGGCACGCACGGTGGCCGCCACGATGCTGCCGAATCGCGAGAGGGAGCCAAGCCTGCGCCAGGCGCCGCGCCCATCGCCGCATGTGCGTCGCCGACCCTGATCGTGGACCGATGCCGTCGTGGTGTCGCAAGCGTGGGAGTCGAGCGCCTCTACGCCTTGCGAAGGACGGGGCCGGTCGGCCGGTGTTGAGGCTCATGTGTCCTTTTCGGACCCGAGATGAGAAAAAGCTGAGCCGCGCGCGCCGTCCGCAGCGACAGCGGTCCATGGGAGTCGTCGAAGCTGCCCAGAGCAAGCGATGATGTTGGCACGACCCCACTTACCTCTTACATCTGGAGGACGACATGCATCGTGCGCGCGTGAACATGGGGATCCTGGGTTGGCTGGCGGGCGTGGCCGTCTGTTCGGCACCGATGGTCGGATGTAGCGGTGGCGAGAGCACCCAGGAGGAGACGAGCGCCACGTCAGGCTCCACCACCACGAGCACCGGTAGCGCTACCGGCGGGAACGCGGGGAGTGGTGGAGACGTGCAGGGGGGCACGGGGGGGCTCGGGGGCGCTGGAGGGCAAGGCGGGAGCGGTGATGGAGGCGCGGGGGGGCTCGGGGGCGCCGGCGGGCAAGGCGGGAACGGGGACGGCGGCGCGGGTGGCACCGGCGGCGCGGGGGGGCTCGGGGGGGCCGGAGGGCAAGGCGGGAGCGGTGACGGCGGCGCGGGTGGCACTGGCGGCGTGGGAGGGCAAGGTGGCCTCGACGGTTCGGGGGGACAGGGTGGGGCCAGCGAACCTCCGTGTCCCCCGACCCAGACGTTCTGTGATCCCGCGTGCGTCGATACGCAGACGGACAGCATGAACTGTGGGGCTTGCGGCACCACCTGCAAAGCGGGCTCGACCTGCCAGGCCGGCGCCTGCACATGCCCGCTGGCGGGGCAGACCTACTGCGATCCGCTTTGCGTCAACACGAACCTCGATCAGTTCAACTGCGGGGCGTGCGGCAACACATGCGGCGGCGGCTCGTTCTGCACCGCTGGCGAGTGCACGTGCAATGCGGGGCTGGCGTACTGCGGTAATCGATGCGTGAATCTCAGCAACGATGAGAGCAACTGCGGAGCGTGCGGCACCGCCTGCGCCGAGGGGCAGAACTGCGTCACGGGTATCTGTCGCTAGTTCCGCGTGTCAGCAATCCCGCCAGGGATCTGTCTCGCGAACGAAGCGAGAAGTTGACGCAAAGACGCCAAGGGCGCAAAGACGCAAGAGTGACATAGTCTGCTTCTTCTTTTTTTTTTTTTTTTGCGTCTTTGCGTTGAAATCTCTCGCCGGACCTCTGGCGGACGGAACCAGGAGGTCGAGGACACGGAAAAGGGAGCCGTTTCAGCGTTCGCCGATCCATCGGAGGTGTGATGAGCCTCAACGAGCCGTGTACCGTCGGCTGCGCCGTCCGCGACCTCCGGCAGACACGGAATGTCATCGTCGTGCTGCGCTCCCTCTTCTCCGCGGACCGCCTCGCCGCCACAAAGGAAGAGCTCCTGACAAGAAACTTCCGCCGGGGTTGCCGCGGCGTTTTCGTTGAGCCGAACGAGAACGCTCGGGGTACGTACGGGTATGAGGCGGGAATCCTTATTTCTTGCGAGGGTCGCCGCGGTCGCTGCGGCAGCCCCTGCGGCGTGCTCGGGCGCGGGGGAATTTCCGAGAGGAGGCGCGGGCCGTCGAGGATCGGCTGGGGCATCCGAGGTCGTGCTCGCCTTTGGCCTTCACTTCCGGATAGCTTCAATCCTTCTCCTCCCCCATCCAGCGGGGGAGCGGGACCGCACGGCCCGCGACCAGACCCAGCGCTCCGCGTTCGATCGTCTCTTCGAGGCGGTCGCGCGCCAGCTGGCGGATGCGAGGATCGAGGCCTGGGACGACCGGTGGGGGGACGCCGCGCCTCCGGATGGCGCGCAGCCGCTGGAGGGCTCGGAGCCGGGCGCTCACCCCTCCCGGCGCGCCGCGGTCGAGGCGCGGCGCTCCTCCGGCTCCGCGCCGCCGCCGCGGGCGACCGCGCGCTCGTCGGGAGCAGGCCGCCACGCGCCCAACAGAAGGGCCGCCGACGCCTCCCCGCCTCCGGGCTCGGCCGCCGCCACGCGCAGCGCCTCCCACGCCCCCGCGGGCGCCCCGCCGTAAGCGCCCGGCCATCGCCATGGGCACGGCCCCTTGCGGCGCTCGCTGGGGTCGACGATGCTGGGCGCGGGGCGGCGTCGGCCCACGACTCGGAGCGGGCACAGGCGGTCCTGAAAGAAGGCCCAGCGAGGCGGCATCCGCTTGCGTGGCCGGCCGAAGCTGGCGTTGTTCAGGTCACGTCGGCGTCGCCGGCGCTCGGAGCGGCACGCGACGATCTCGCCCATGCGTCGGGCAGCAACTCGTCCAGCCGGTCGCGCGGCCAGCCCGCCTGCAGCTTGCCGATGACGTCTGTCGCCCAGGCGAGCGGGTTGACTCCGTGCATCCGACACGAGCCGAAGATCGTGTAGCCGATGGCCAGGCGCTGAGCGCCCTTGTCGGAGCCCGCGAATAGATAGTTCTTTCTTCCGAGCGCGACACGTCTTAGCTGCCGCTCGACCTCGCCGTTGTCTATCTCAAAGCGTCCATCCGTGAAGCAGCGCCGCCACGCTGCCTCCTGGTTGATGGCATACTGGGTAGCCATGTAGAGCGATGTGCCTGGCACGAGCCGCAGGTGCAGCTCGTGAATCCACTGATACAGCTCGTCCACAACGAGGAGCGACCGCTCCTGCCGGTGCGCCAGGCGCGCCTCCGTGGACAGCGCCTCATCTTTGCAGGTCGCCTCGATTCGGTAGATGGCCTTGAAGTACGAGAGCGCTACCGCCGCTCGCGCGTCGCCGCCCTTGGCCGCCTTCTCGAACTTGGCGCGGATGTGCATCCCGCAGCCGAGCCGACGCTCCTCGGGCACGATCATCTCGCCGTCGTCGCCTCCGCGGAGCATCGCGCCATAGCCCGCGTATCCATCGCCCTGCAAGTAGCCGGTGAAGCCCTGCAGCAGCGCGGCTGGATGCTTCGCCTTCCAGTCCGGTGCGTACAGGAACGCGACGAGATCCGCGCCGACAAAGGCCCAGATATGGCCTCGCTTCACCCCCGACGGATGATCTCGATCCAGCACCCGCATCCCCGTGTCGTCGGCGCGCAGATAGAACGAGTCCAGCACCCGCTCCCCGAGCCTCTCGGCCACGGGAGCGAGCACATCGAGCGCGAACGCGGACCAGTCTCCCAGCGTCGACGGCGACAGCGACACGCCGAAGCGCGCGTACTGCTGCGTCTGCCGGTACAGCGGCATCGAGTCCTCGAACTTCTCGACAAGGATGCTGGCGAGCAGCCCCGGTCCTGGGCGCCCTCGGTCCATCACCTTCTCGCTGTCCGCCGTCGTTACGCCCTGCTCGGGGCAACGCGGGCAGGCGAGCTTCTCCCGCTTCTCCTCGATGATCTTGAACTGCGCCGGCACGAACTCGAGCACTTCGCTCGTGCGATGGCCAATGCACTTCTTGTCCGCGCCGCACTGCGGGCACGTCCGCTCCGCCTCGGGGACGGGCACCACGCGCGTCTCACGCGGCAGGTGCTCGGGAAGTGGCGCGCGCCCGCCCCGTCCTCGCGGCGGCTTCGGCGGCTCAGGGGGTTGCGGCACCAGCCCCTGCTCCGGCTGCGGCGGAGCGTCCGCGCCGGGCTCCGAGCCCGCCGCCCCCGGCGGCGCTTCCGCCCCGAGCTCGGCGAACATCAGCATCAGCTGCTCGGTCGAGACCTGCTGGCTCTTGCGGCCGTACAGCTCGCGCAGCGCGCTCGCGAGCCTCGCCGAGAGCGCGGTGTTCTTGTCGCGTAGCTGGACCAGCAGCCCGAGCACCAGGTCGATGAGCTCCGGAAGCTGCCCGGCGGCCGCCAGCTGCTCGAGCTTGCGCCGCACATCCGCCAGATCGGCGGGCAGTTGTGCCTGGGACTGAAGAGGACTGGTCACGTGGCGCGGGGGATAGCTATCCCCCGCGCATCCATCAAGCTTTGCTTCGACGGAGCAATTTTTCTCACGCTGGGCCTCCAGCGCTTGCGCCGCACGGCCTCGGACAGGTCGAACCCTTCGAGCATCAGCGACAGCTCGGCCGCATCGACCTCAACGTGGGTGGTCCCCTTGGGCAGGTCGCGGGCGAGATGGAATCGCCCGCGGGCCAATTTCTTCGCCACGATCATGTAGCCAGTGCGGTCCCAGAACAAGACGCGCATCTGGTCACCTCGCCGATTCCTGAACACGAACAGATGCCCACAGATCGGATCGGCTCCGAAGCGCTGAGAGACCAAGGCCGACAGCCCATCAAAGCTCTTGCGCAGGTCCGTGGGCTCGGCTGCGATGTACACGCGCACCGACGGCGGCAGCGTCAGCACGGCGTCTCCTCGGCCGCGAGCGCCAGGACCCGCTCGAGCGTGGCCGGGTCGAAGCCCGGCCGGACCCGCACCACCCGCCCGTTGGGCAGCGCAATCTCGATCGGCTCCGGCGCGACGACCGATGCGTCCGTCACCACGTGGACCGGCAGAAAGCGCGGCGCTTCGGTCAACGACGACGGCGAGGGCTGGTCAGCTCGCAGCTTCCAGCGCCACCAGTACAGCTGCTTCGGCTTGTACCCTTCGCGCCGCGCGAACTTCTCGGCGCTCAGCCCGCTGCGCTCCCATCGCTCCACCCGCTCGGCCCACTCCACCCTCGTCGCCATCGCTTCCTCCTTCGTCGCGATGGGAACTGGTAACCGGCCCCGACGGGCTGATCACGATGGCGTTGGTCGGGCGGTTACGCCCCGCCGGTCACCAGCAGCGCGCGCTCCTCGCTCCGCGCGGCGACCGACGAGGCCAGCTCGCCGCGCCGTGAGGCGCACGGGAGCGCGCCGAGCGCGTGGGCGCCCGCGCGCAGGTCCGCCTGACGCCGATCATCTCTGCGCCTCGCTCCCCTCCGTGGGCGCGACGCAGAAATCCGCCTCGGCGGCGTAGCCCTGGGCGCCGCGGAGCCGTAGCCGGCCCAGCCCCCGTTGTCGAAGACGAGGAGATTGCCCTCGCCCGGCAGCCCGCGCGGGATGAGGTGGGCGTGGTGCTGGCCGATGATCCAGCCGAGCCGGCGCTCCGCCTCGCTGCAGGCGCGAGGCGCGAGGCGCGTCCGCCGGTGGGCTCGAGAGACCGAACGGGCCATACTCCGCCTCGAGAAGCGGGTGGCATGGATTTCGACGTCGACTTCGCCATCGTGGGTTCGGGCTTCGGCGGCAGCGTCTCCGCGCTGCGCCTCGCCGAGAAGGGCTACAGCGTCACCGTGCTCGAGTGCGGCAAGCGCTGGCGCAAGGAGGATTTTCCGAAGACCAACTGGAATGTACGGAAGTTCCTCTGGGCGCCCAGGCTGCTCTGTCACGGCATCCAGCGGCTGACGCTGCTCAGGGACACGCTCATCCTCTCGGGCGCGGGCGTGGGCGGCGGCTCGCTGGTCTATGCCAACACCTTGCTTGTGCCCCCGCCCGAGGCCTTCACCAGCCCCGGCTGGCCGGCCGGCACGAGCTGGCGCGACGAGCTGATGCCCTTCTACGAGCTCGCGAAGCGCATGCTCGGCGTGACCGCGAACCCGAAGCTCTGGCCGGCCGACCGGCAGCTCCGGCAGATCGCCGACGAGATGGGCCGGGGGGACACGTTCCACGTCGCGAACGTGGGTGTCCTCTTCGCGAGGGAGGGCGAGCAGGAAGGGCAGCGCGTGCCGGACCCGTTCTTCGCCGGCGAGGGGCCCGATCGCGCCACGTGCGTCCACTGCGGCGGATGCATGGTGGGCTGCCGCTTCGGCGCCAAGAACACGCTCGACCTCAACTACCTTTATCTGGCCGAGAAGAAGGGCTGCACCATCCAGCCCGAGACGATGGTCACCGCCATCGACGCGCTCCCGGGCGGCGGCTACGAGCTCACCCTGGAGCGCTCGACCGCGCTGCTCAGGAAGCGCCGACGCGCGCTCCGGGCGCGGGCGGTAGTGCTCAGCGCCGGCGTGCTCGGCACGGTGAAGCTCCTGCTGAAGGCGAGGGCCGAGGGCCGGTTACCCCATCTCTCCCCGCAGCTCGGCCATTACGTGCGGACCAACAGCGAGGTCATCCTCGGGGTGACGGCCAGCGACGATCGGGTCGATTACTCCCGCGGCATCGCGATCACGAGCGGTATCTACCCCGACGCGCGCACGCACATCGAGCCGGTGCGTTACCCCGCCGGCTCGGACGTGATGGGCGCGCTGGGCACGGTGCTCACCGACGACGCGCCGGGCTTGCCGCGCTGGCTGCGCTGGCTGGGGCGGCGGCTGCTCCACCCCATCGACCTGATCTCGGGGCTCCTGCCGTTCAACTTCGCCCGGCGCTCCACGATCCTCCTCGTGATGCAGACGCTGGACAACTACATGCAGCTCGTCTGGAAACGCGGCGGCATGACGACCCGCAGGCCGCCCGACCAGCCGAAGCCTCCAGCGTACATCCCCGTCGCCAACGTGGTCGGCAAGCGGCTGGCCGTGCTGATGGACGGCACCCCGCGCAACGCCATCAACGAAGCGGTGCTCAACGTGCCGACCACGGCGCATATCCTCGGCGGCTGCGCCATCGCCGAGAGCCCCGAGCGCGGGGTGATCGACGAGCGCAACCAGGTGTTCGGCCACGAGGGCCTCTATGTGGTCGACGGCTCGATGGTGCCGTCGAACCTGGGCGTGAACCCGTCGCTCACCATCACCGCCATGGCGGAGCGGGCGATGAGCAAGCTGCCCCCGAGGCGCGACAACCCTGCCTTCTCCGGGGCCGCGGAGCTTCCCAGCAGCGGGGCGCGCTGAAGGCGCCGCATGCGCCTCTCACGGCAGCTCCGCGAGCGGGCCCTTCCTGTACGCCGTGTCGTTCCCGAAGTGCTCGTCTTCGTAGCCGAAGGCGCGCAGGATCGATGTGTAGACGTTGTGCATCGAGGCGTCGGTCTCGTACTCGGACTGGGTGGGATCCGCGCTCGCGCGCTTGTTGTAGTTGACGTGGCGGCCGCCCGGCCACCTGCCGCCCGCCTTGCCGGCGAGCAGGACGGGGATATCGCGGGGCGAGTGCCCGCCGCCGCACCCGAACTCGCTCGTGAAGAGCACGACGCTGTTGTCGAGCATCGTGCCGTCGCCCTCCGGGGTGCTCTTCAGCCCGTCGAGCAGGCGTGCGAAGAGCTCCATACGCCAGGTGCGGTTCGCGAGGATCGTCGCGCGCCAGTCCTCGAGCCTGTCGGGCTCCGCGCCGCTCGGGCCGACGTCGAGGGCGGCGTGGCCGAGGCTGTGGCCGAGGTCGGTGCTGTAGGGCTGGGGCAGCCAGCTCGTTAGGACGTCGGCCACCTGGAAGGTGGCCACCTGCGTGAGACCGCACCGGAACGCATGCAGGAGGACGTCGACCAGCAGGGGAGCGGCCTCCTCGATTCCCCCTCCCGTGTAGGAGCCGTATCCCTTGTACACGGGCGCTCCGCCGACATCCGGCTTCGTGCAGGCCGCCAGGTTGGAGATGCCCTCGAGCTTCTTCTCCAGGCTCCGGATGTGCTCGGCGTGCGCGTCGAGCAGGTGCCTGTCGGCCGCGCTCACGCGCCCCTTCAGGGCAGCGAGGTGCTCGCTCACGCCGTCGAGCACGCTCTTCCGGTGGGCGCGGAGCCGGAGCTGTTCGGGCGTCGGACCCGACGCTGTCTCCGTGACGTCCTGGAAGAGCCGGTCGAAGGCGCTCGTCGGGTCCTTCTCGCTGGACACCTGCTCGCCCGCCGCGGTGTACAGCGGCTCTCCGTAGTTGTGTCCGTCGACCATGAGATCGATCGACGAGAACGGCGCCGGGCTCTCGCCGGCGAGCCGCTGCGCGATCACCTGATCGATCGATGGGCCGAGCGCCCTGGCGTCGTCGCCTCCCGAGGTCGTATCGGCGCAGGTGAGCACGGTCGCGTTGGAGCAGCCGTGGTGCCCGCCGTAGTCTCCCTGGATCATCCCGGCGGCGTCGTCGACGCCGCGGAGCAGGGTGAGATCGCCCTTGTGGGCCTCGAGCGGAGCCATCTCTTCGCCGAGGACCTCGAGCGCCGACCCCTCGCCGCCGGGCGCCCAGAGGTCGAGCATGCTCCAGGCGCCCGGCTTCCAGGGATCCCCCTTCTCCCCGGAGGAGTGGCGAGACGTGATCGTGCCGCCGTGGCTGAAGAACACGATGAACCGCCTGGCCCTGCCGTTCGCGGCCCAGAGGTCCCCATGGGTTGCCTCGAGCAGCGGCAGGGCGATGCACAGACCGGTCGCGGTGCGGAGGAAATTCCTTCGGCTGAAAGCGGCGCGGCTCATGGGTTCACTCCTCGATCTGGCGCAGGTGCAAGAAGGCGTTGCTGGTCGTGAGGGAGACGATGAGATCACGCACGCTGCCGCCGCTCTCGGGCGTCGGCGTGGCCGCCTCGATCGACGCGAGATCCTGGTCGATCGGGACGCGCCGGAGCGCCGTCTGGAAGAAGCGCCTCGTGAGGCAGGCGCGCGCCGCGGGGCTCGCCGCGAGGGCCGCCGACATCCCGACGCCGCCGTCGACCTCCACGCCCTTTTCCTCCGGAGGGAGCGCAGGGAGGCCGCCGCGTGCGTCGATGTCGAGCAGGTAGGGTGCCTGCGCGTCCCCGCCCGCCTCCTGCGACTGCCATCGCCCGAGCGCGTCGTAATGCTCGAACGCGAAGCCGATCGGGTTGATGGTCCTGTGGCAGCTCGCGCAGGCGCCGCTCGACGTCTTGGCCTCGACGTCCTGGCGGATCGTCCTGTGCACCACCTCGCCGTTCTCCTCGACGGCTCCGCCCTTGACCGGCACGTCGCTCGCGTTGGGGGGCGGCGGGCCGAGGGGGCGGCAGAGCACCTGCTCCAGGATGTACGCGCCGCGGCGGATCGGCGATTTGACCTCGAGGCTGCCGAACACGCTCAGGAAGGCCGCCCGCGTGAAGATCCCCGCGCGCTGATCGCGGGGGAGGGAGACCCACGCGAACGTGCGCTCGTCGGCGGGGCCCTCCACCCCGTAGAGCGCGGCGAGGGGCCCGTTCACGTAGGCGTCCGTCGTCGTGAGCAACGTCTCGAACCTGCCGTCCCCCTCGAAGAGCACGCGCTCCGCGAGGGCCTCGAGCTCGGTGCGCATGGCGGCGCGCAGCGCGGGTGAATCCTCGGGATAGATCTCGGGGCTCTTCGGCGCGCTCTCGAGCGAGGCGTGTTTGTTCGTGCCGTCGAGCTCAAGCCAATCGGCGAAGAAGCGCCTCGCCGTGGCGCGGGCGCGGTCGTTCGAGAGGAGCCGCTCCGCCTGCGCGCGCACGCCCTCCGCCGTGTCGAGCGCGCCGGACTCCGCGGCGTCGAGCAGCGCGTCGTCCGGCGTCGTGTTCCAGAGGAAATACGACAGGCGCGACGCCCGCTCGAAGCCCGTGAGCGGACGGACGCCGGAGGCGAGCGGCTCGCTCCCGTCCCCGTCGCGGCCGAGCTCGACGAAGTAATAGACGTAGGGCGACTGGATCATGGTCTCGAGCACGACGAGCAGGGCGTCCTCGAACGACTGCTCCTTCCGCGCCCGGGCGTACTGGCCCTTGAGCATCGCGACCTCGGCCTCGTCGAGCGTGCGCCGGAAGGCGCGGCGCCCGAACGCCCGCACGAAGCCGTCCACGCACGCCTCGTCGTCCGCGCCGCTCGTGTCGCACGGGAACACCGGCGTCCCCCACGACGCGCGCCGCGCGACGATCGCCTCCGCCGCGGCGTTGAGCTTGTCGACGGCGAGGAGCGAGGCGACCTCTCCCGCGTCCGGGTCGAGGTCGAGCTCGAGCCCCGGATCGCCGAACAGGTCGCGCATCGAGCTCGTGAACTGCTCCGGCGTCATCCGGCGCATCCCCGCTGGAGCGACGTCGACCAGCCCGCTCGCGCTCGGCGACCCGCCGCGGTCGCCTCCGAGGTCGCCGACGCAGCCCGAGAGCAGGTGGGACGCCGCGAGGACGATCGCGCCGGCGAGCGCCGTCGCGCGCCCCCCTGGCGCGGTGAATCTATCGAGGACGTCGAGGGGGTTCACGCCGTCGGGCTCTGTTCGCTTCATGGCTTCACTCCTCGCGCGGTCGCTGAACACAGCGGGCTGGATCGCAGGGGCCTCGACGCGATCCTCCCGCCTCCCGGGAATCATCGAGCCACGCTGTGCCGCGTGTTCGCCGTCCGCCGGGGATTGGCATCGAGCGATCGCTGAACCGGGGCTTCCATCCATCGTGGATAATCGACGAACGCATCGGTGGGATCCAGCTCACGGGCCGCATGGAGCTCATGCACCCTGTGCATACCCTACGTCATCGTCTCGAATGAAGCGAGGGGCCGTTGATCGAAGAGAGCCGACAGGACCCCAGGAGCCCTCAGAGATGCGAGAAAAATCCCTTCTTGGCGTCCTCGGCGGCTCGACTTCTTCTCACAGGAGCGCCGTTGTCATCGATGGTTCGATGTAAGGAAGATGGTTTGATGTAACGAACGCCCCGTCGGCGAGCCTTTCGCGAAAGCGGCATCCGGCGCGAATCTGGATTACATCCTACTACCTTGGGGGCGGAAGATGCGACAGCAGCAATGTCCGGGCGCATGACAAAGTGCATCGACGTGTCATCTTGCCGCACTGAGGCGAGAAGGCCTCGCGGTCTGTAAAATTACAATGGAGCTTTTATGGCCCATATCGTGGAGAATTCTGTGAGGGTTCGAGCTTGCGTGACCGGGTTGCTCCTCGCCGCCGGTTGCACCGGCGAGCTTGGCGAGACGACGTATGGCCGGGGCGGTCCGGCGCCGCTCCCTCCGCCCGTCGTGAACATTCCGCCGATTCACGTCGATTGCAGCCACGTCGGAAGCGGCAGGGATTACCAGGTCGGCCCTGGCAAGGAGTTCGAGGCGATCGGCAACGTCCCGCTTGAATCGCTCGTCGCTGGCGACACGGTGCGCGTCTTCTGGCGTGCCGAGGGGTACCACGAGAAGATCATGCTCGGGGGCCAGGGGACGGCCGAGCAACCGATCCGGCTCTGTGGCGTCCCGGGGCCGAACGGCGAGCTGCCGGTGATCGATGGTCAGGACGCGACCACCCGGCCCGAGCTCGATTTCCCCTTCGACGGCCACCAGGTGCGGGGGCTCATCATCGTCGGGCACAAGCACGACGACGCGTGGGAGCTCGAGCCCACCCACATCACGATCGAGGGGCTCGAGATCAAGAACGCAGCGCCCCCCCACCGCTTCACCGACAAGGCGGGGTCGGGGGTGGCCTACTCGGGCAACGCGGCTGGCATCTTCGTGGAGCGCGGCGATCACGTGACCATCCGCGCCTGCGAGGTGCACGAGAACGCCAATGGCCTCTTCATCGGCACGGCCGGTGGGGATATCCTGACCACGAACGTGCTCATCGAATCCAACTACATCCACGACAACGGCATGGATGATTACAACGAGCACAACGTCTACAACGAGGCCTCGAACGTCATCTACCAGTTCAACCGCTTCGGTCCCACGCGCGGCGGCCACGGCAACAACATCAAGGAGCGCTCGGCCGGCGTCGTCATCCGGTACAACTGGATCGAGGACGGCGCCCACCTGATCGACCTCGTCGACGCGCAGGAGGCGACCGACTCGGTCGCGTTGCCGTCGTTCCACGAGACGTTCATTTACGGCAACGTGCTCCTGCGCAACGGCTACGGCGCGTCCATGATCCACTACGGCGGGGACAGCGGGCAGACCGAGTACTACAGGAAGGGCACGCTCCACTTCTTCTCCAACACCGTCTTCGTCAAGAACGACAACTACGACGACTACGATCGCTCGGCGATGTTCGAGGCCTCGACCAACGACGAGCGGATCGACGCCCGCAACAACGTGTTCGCCAGCAGCCTGGAGCCGACCGAGCTCCGCGCGGTCACCTTCCTCGGGGACCGCGACGGCGTGGCCGCCGGGGCCCTCACCCTGTCCGGGAACTGGGTGACGAACGGGTGGCTGCCGTTCGATCCCGTCCGGGAGGTGGTGAAGGTGATCGGGCAGGTGGACGGCCTGGACGACTCGATCTTCGGTGTCGATCCGGCGTTCGCTTCCGCGGCAGACCACGACTTCATGCCCGCCGCGAGCGCGCCGCTCATCGGCGCTGGCGCCTCGCTCGACGGCCTCCCGCCGGTCGAGCACCAGTACACGCCGCACCAGCAGGCCAGGGCGCGCAACGACGGCGCGAGCCTCACGATCGGCGCGTTCGGGCGGTAGCCCGCGCCGCGCAGCCCCGCGGCGAGGCTCGCTCCACGGCCCGCGGGGTCACCCCACACAACCCACAGGTCGGCTCCCGCGTGAGGGATCGCGCCTTGCAGAGGGCGGCGCATGCGCTGGATCGGATGCGCCTTGCCCCGCGCAAGGCGCAAAGGATGCGTGTCCTCGGCACGCTTTGCCGGAGAGATGGCGGTGATCCTGTCGCTCGTGATCCTGCTCACGGGCTGCGGCGCGGAAGAGGCGCCGCCGGACCTCCGGCAGCCGGCGGGCTGGGACGACGCGCTGCGGCTGCCGGACGCCGAGGATCACGACCCCGCGCCCGACGTGGTCGAGGTGCACCTCGAGGCCAGGGTGGCCGCGATCGAGGTGGTCCCGGGGCTCACGACCGAGGTCTGGACCTACAACGGGATGCTCCCCGGTCCGACGATCCGCGCGAAGAAGGGCGACCGCGTGGTGGTGAAGCTCCAGAACCACCTTCCCGAGGCGACGACGGTCCACTGGCATGGTCTGCGCGTGCCGGCGGCCATGGATGGGACGCAGCACGTGCAGAAGCCCATCGAGCCGGGCGAGGGCTTCGAGTACTCCTTCACCGTGCCGGACGCCGGCACGTTCTGGTACCACCCTCACCTTCGCTCGAGCGCCCAGGTCGGTGCGGGCCTCTACGGCGCGTTCGTGGTCGAGGATGCCGAGGAGGCGCCGCTCGGCGACGAGCTGCTGCTCGTGATGAGCGACATCGGCATCGAGGAAGACGGCTCGCTCACCCCCGCTGACGAGAGCGGATGGTTCGGCGATTACTTCGGGCGCGAGGGCGGGACGGTCCTTGTCAACGGGAAGATCGTGCCGACGGTCGCGGCGCGGGAGGGGGTTCCGCAGCGCTGGCGGGTGGTCAACGCCGCGCGCAGCCGCTACTTCCGCTTCGCCGTGCCGGACCAGCCGCTCGTGCTCGTCGGCGGAGATGGGGGTCTCTCGGAGCGCCCGCTACCCGTGGACGAGGTGAGGCTCGCCCCGGGGGAGCGCGCGGAGCTCACCATGCTGCCCGTCGAGGGCCAGTCGGTGGTGATCCCGCTCCTCGACGCGAATCGATTCCACCTGCCGAGCGAAGAGAAGCCCAAGGATCTCATGCGTCTCGAGCTGGCCGACGAGCCCCCGGGGCGCGGCGCGCCGCCGCTTCCCGAGCGTCTGGCCGAGATCGCCTCGATCGACACCGCGGGCGCGCAACGACAGGCGGTGGAGTTCATGGAGCAGGGCGATACCGACGGAGCGGTGCTCGGGATCAACGGCCAGACGGACGGCTCTCTCATGTTCTCTGCGAAGACGAACACGGTCGAGATCTGGACGCTGACGAACACCACCAACTACGATCACCCGTTCCACCTGCACGGGTTCTTCTTTCAGGTGCTCGACATCGACGGCGCCGAGCCGCCCGTGCGCGCATGGCGCGATACCGTCAACCTCGTGCCTGGAAAGGCCGTGCGGATCGCCATTCCGTTCGATGATCGCGCCGGCATGTGGATGTTCCACTGTCACATCCTCGACCACGCGGATCTGGGGATGATGGCGATGCTCCACCTGATGCCGTGAACGGTCTGTTCGGGCCGCCGGGCGTCAGACCCACGCCTGCGTCGTGGGATCCCAGCGCTTCCAGGCGCCGCCGTCGTCCAGGTAGAGCTCGCTCTCCCCGGGGAGGGCGCGGAAGCGCTTGCTGCTGATCTTCAGGTCGCCGATCCTCCCCGAGTAGTCGGTCTGCGCTTCGGAGGCCTTGATGCTCCGCATGTCGGCGACGAGCTCTTGCCCGCTCGCCTCGACCACCACATAGCCGTGGGCGTTGCTGCTGGCGTGGGCGAGGTGCGGGTTGATCTTCGTCTCGGGCGACGTGAGCAGCGTGTCGATGCTGAGGGCCAGCGCCGCGGCGCCCGGGAGCCCGCGCAGCGTTGGATCGCTCGAGACCTGGCTCGTCAGGATCTCGCGGAAGGACGCCGAGGAGACGGCGCCGCCCACGAGCTCGACGATCTTCTTCGTTGGATCGCCGCTCGGTCCGGGCGTGCCAGCGTAGAAGGCGTGGACGTCGCCGGTGATCGCCACGACGCCCCCCAGCCTGACGAGCCTCTCGAGCAGCTCGTCCCGCTTGTTGCGGAAGCCGTCCCAGGCGTCGGTGGTCGTGTAGAAGCTGCGCTTGAACTGGGCGGGGAGGGAATAGGGGCTGAGATCGACGGCGAGCTGGACGAGGCAGTACTCGTTGCCCCAGACCTTCCAGGTCGCCTTCGAGCCTTCCATGGTGTCGAGGAACCAGGCCTCTTGCTCGGCGCCCATCACGTCCTCGCTCGCGCCCTGCGTCTCCTTGTAGCGGATGGCAGCGTAGATATCGAAGGGGTCCTTGGCCATGAAGTAGCGCGTGCCGATCATGCCGTACGCGTTGAGCTTGCCGAAATCCACGTAGGCGATGCCCCGCTCCAGGCCCGCTTCCGCGGCGTCGATGAGGGGGATCTGCATGTCCTCCGGCAGGTCCTCGTTCGCCGCGGCGACGATCTCGTTGATGAAGGCGACGCTGATCTTCCCCGTGACCTCGGCGGGGTCGTAGCCCACGGTCTCCGCGGCCCCGAGGAGGACAGGCGCATAGATGCCGTCGCCGTAGGTCTCCACGTCCACGTAGGGCAGGGCGGCCGCGGGGACCTCCCCGAGCTCGGCCACGAGCTTCGGCTGATCGAGCGCGACCCTGCCGGGGAAAGCGTCCTCGGGGATGAGGTGATCCGGCCGGTAGCTGCGCAGATCGGTCATCACCAGGTGGACGTGCCGGCCGAACACGAAGTCGCGGTAGATGTGGAATTCGTCCGGGAGCGAGGCGTCCGGGTCGAGCTCGACGTCGTCGCCGTAATCGACGGGCTGGTACTCGAACCAGGCCTGGTTCGCGGCCTTGCGCCGGTCCGCGTCGGTCTCGTCCTGCCGGCCGTCGAAATAGGTGGCCGTGGCGCCGAAGCAGTCGTTCGAGAACTCGTGGTCGTCCCACGTGGCGATCATCGGGAAGCTCTCGTGGACCTTCTGGAGGTTCGCGTCGGAGCGGTATGTCCTGTAGAGCTCCCGGTAGTTGTCGAGCGATCTCGCCGCGTGGTAGGCGCCGTCGCCCTCACCGAGGGAGATGCTGCCGGCCACGTCGGTGAAGACGACGCGGCGCCCGGTCGCGCTCTGGAAGCTCGGATCGCCGTCCGTCTCGTAGATGTAATCGCCGAGGTGGACGAAGAAATCGAGCTCCTCCTGGGCGAGCGCCAGGTAGGTGTTGTAGTACCGGCCCACGTAATCCTGGCACGACACGTAGGCGAAGCGGACCTTGATGTCCGCCTCCTCGGCCGGGGCGGTCTTGGTGCGCCCCACGCGAGACGCGTAGCTCGTGTCGCCCTTCACGTAGATGAAGCGGTAGTAGTAGACCGTGCCCGCCGCGAGGCCGCGGACCTTCACCTTCACGCAGTGATCGTGCCTCGCGAGCGCCTTCACCTTCGCCTGTCCGGCGTCGAGCGCCACCCGCCGCGCGAACCCGGCGTCGGTCGCGACCTCGACCTCGAGATCGAGATCCGCTGCGCCGTCCTGCAGGCGGGTCCAGAGGACGACGCTGCCGGGGCGCGGATCGCCGGAGGCGACCGACTGGGGGAAGTACTCGGAGCCGTCCGCGAGCTCGCGCTCGTCGTCGAGCGGGTTGATCGTCTCGGGATCATCGCCGCAGGCCGGGACGACCAGCGCGCCGGCGGTGACGAGCGTGGCTCGAAGGAAATCTCTGCGCTTCAGCATCGGGCGATCAGGGAATCCTGGAACTTTCGCTGATGTCAATCTCCTCGTGGACCCCGCCGCTTCGCGCGCTGCCGGCCACGCCTGTAAAGCGCAACGCGCGGCGTCCGGTGAGCAGAGAAAGTGTGTGCGCTCACACGTCGCCGAGCGTTGACGTGCATGGTTACGTGTGGTTAGGCGTGGTCAGGCGTGATCAGGCGTGATAGATAAGCCGTCGCGTGCTCGCACGTCCTGTCCGAGGACCGCATTGGTCATCGAGGGATAGATGAGCTAAGTTGAGCGTTTGTCATGCGGCGGCGGAGCACGACACCGGAGGGTGAGTCCGACTTGCGGTCAGGGCACGGCATCCCTGACCGCCCCGGCGCCGAGCGTCGCGACACGCTCCCACCGCCCCGATCCGGGCAGCCATCCTTCGGGCCTGGGCGTTCCGGCCCGTCCAGCGATCCGTCGCCTGCTTCGAGGTCTCCTTCATCGCGCAAGGTGCGGACCATCGACGTCCTCGTTCAGGGCGCGACCGTGGAGCTCTTCCACTTTTACGGCGTCGCCATAGCGCCTGCGGACATCGGAGAGAGCCGCGACGAGGCGCTCGTTCACAGCGATCCCGCGAGCACGGTCGAGTTCTCCGCGCCCGGCTTCTCCGGCCTGCTGGCCTTGTCGGCGCACCCTGGCGTGTTTCGCGCGATGACGGGGCTGCCGCCCGCGCTCGACAGCGTCGACGACTGGATGCGCGAGGTCGTCAATCAGCTCATGGGAAAGGTGAAGAGCCGCCTCGCGCGGTTCCAGATCGCGCTTCACGCCGAGCTGCCGCAGCTGCGCCGCGCGAGCGACGTGGCGCGGCGGTACCGGGGCAGCAAACAGCAGTTCTGCTATGCTTTCCGGACGTTGAAGGGCGAGGTGGTCGTCACGCTGGGCGGCGACTTCGACGAGAGCTCGCTGGTGTTCTCGAACTCGTCCCCGCTTCCGCTCGATGGCAAGGTGATCCTGTTCTGAGCGCTCTCGCGCGGCACCCGCGCCGCGCAGTCTCGAACACCAATCATGTTGAACCCCGGAGAATTTTCACAGGGAGGCGGGGAGACGGGGAGGAAGAAAAAATGAATTTCTCCCTCTTGCCCTCTCTCGCTCCCCGCCTCCCCGCCTCCCTGTGAGATTCTTGCTTTTTCTCGTGGTTTCAACCCGCTTGTCGCTCTAGGGGCTGCCGCCGCCGGTACCGCTGGCACCGCCGCTACCCGTGGCGCCACCGTCGCCGTTACCACCGCCGGCGGTGGCGCCGCCGCTGCCGGTGGCGCCGCCGCTGCCGGTGGCGCCGCCGCTGCCGCCGCTGCCGGTGGCGCCGCCGCTGCCGCCGCTGCCGGTGGCGTCGCTACCGCCGCTGCCCGTGGCGCCGCTGCTGGTGGCATCGCTGCCGCCGCTGCCGACGGCGCTTCCGCTGCTCGTGACGCCGGGCGGCGGGAACGGTGCGAAGCACGCGTTTCCGATGACCTGCTGGCCCGGGTCGCAGGGGTCGGAATCCCAGCATCCCACGAGCATCGTCGCGGAGATCGCGCCGAGGGCGACGACCAGGGCGCCGCGACGGGTGGACGGCATGATGCGAGACGGGTGAATGACCATCGTTCGTTCCTCTCTCCACGGACTCACGGCGGCAAGACCCGGCCGTCGCGGATGCGCGCGATCACCTTGACGGTGGGGTTCACGTCGCTGGCAAGGAGGTAGCCGATACCACCCTCCTCCTCGCCCACGGCGCGGAGCACGGCGCTCGGACTCGCCACCTTGCGCGGCGGCCGCTCGCCGCCGCGGATCTTCCTGTCGATCCAGTAGCGGGCGACGCCCTCGGGATCGAGGCCCAGCACCGCCAGGTCGAAGCGCTTCCGCAGCGCGGAGTCCTCGGGGAGGTTCACCGGCATCATCGACCTGCCGGACCACTCGGTGCGCGTCGTCTGGAAGATCGGGCGGAGGGTGTCGCGGCTCGCCGCCCGCGCGGGGTTGGTCTGGTTGACTACGATGACGATCTCGTCCTCCACCGCGAAGGACGAGGCCGATGGGGTCATGCCGAGCAGGGCCAGGAGGAGCAGCAGGGAGTAACGCTTCATGGTGCGTCGAACCTCTCTCAGAAGGCCAGGATCAGACGCGCGAGCGCGCTCGTGGTGTGGAAGTCCTCGATCTCCGGCACCCCCGGGGGCTGATCGCGCAGGGCGGTCATGATCGTGCGCAGCACCTGGGTCCGGAGTGTGACGTCCGGGGTGATGTAGAAGTTCAAGCCGCCGCCCAGCTGGAACATGGTGTCGTGCCCGTAGAAGGGCGCGTGCAGGGCGGCGCCGATGACGAACGGCTCCATGTCCAGGAAATCGAGCCGGTGCGCCGCCACGGCGTACGTGGAGGTCTTCCAGGCGTCCGGCGCGTAGACCCCGAAGCCCCCCTGGCGCTTTCCCTCGTCGTAGACCACGCGGACGACCGCCGCCTCCGCGCGCAGGCGGGTGGTCCCGACGTCGAGCGAGACGTCGCCGGCCCCGGTGTACTCCTGGAACGACCACGTCGCATGGATGTCGGGGTTGAACTCTCCGACCTTGTAATCGGCGACCCAGTCGCGGGAGCTGCTCGCGATGAACGACGCCCCGAGCTTCAACGCCATCTTGCCCGGGTCCTCGTAGCTGGCGTGCAGGCGGCCGCCGAACCCGCGGTTGTCGTCGAAGGCGAACGGCGCGTCCTCGTTGCGCCCGTTGCTCACGTACGCGTTGTACCCGAGCTCCCACGGGCCCGCGAACGTGCTGCCATAGATCATGATCCCGGTCTGCCGCGTGGGAAACAGGCGCGATGTGATGAAATAGGGGATGGCGGCGGTGATGAGCACCGGGCTCCCGTGGTCGACGTTGTAGATGCCGATCGGGGTGAAGAACTGCCCGACGCGCACCTTGAAGAGGTTGAAGCGCGTCCAGTCGATGTGGGCGCGCTCGATCGAGACGAGCCCCCCATAGGTGGTCGGCGAGCCCATCGCGATCGCCGTCGAGTCGAAGGTGCCGTACGGCTGCGTGGTCGTCCTGCCCACCACGCCGGGCGGCAGCGTCGCCGCGTCCGCCTGGACCGGGGAGCCGCCGGGAGCGGTCGTGAACCGCAGCTCCCCGAGAAAGCGAAAGTGATCGGTCGGCTGCGCGTCGAGGTAGAGGTTCAAGTTCCCCACGACGAAGTTCGTGGCGTTCGCCTGCGGGAGGGCGGCCGCGAGGCCCGAGTTCTCCGGGACCCATGTGCGCTGGACGCCGACGTCGACGAACCCGTAGATCCGGAAGAGATCCTTGTTGTCGTCGTGCTCCGGCGCGGCCTGCGCCTCCTCGAGCGCCTCGAGGCGCTTCTCGAGCTCCGCCGAGCGCTTCTCCGCAGCGGCGAGCCGCGCGGCCATCGCATCTTCTCCGGTGGCGGGCTCGGCGGCGGCCGCTCCGGTAGCGGCGTGGGTCACCGCGGCCGCGCCGGTGGCGGGCTCGGCGGCGGCCGCGCCGGTGGCGGGCTCGGCGGCGGCCGCTCCGGTCGCGGCAGGCGCGGCGGCGGACGCCCCAGTCGTGGCCGGCGCGGCGGGGGGCGCTCCGGTCGCGGCGGGCGCCGGGGCGACGCCGGCGCCAGGGCCCTGCGCGTGCGCGAGAGATGCCGTGAAGAGCACTGCTCCGACGGCTGCGCTCGAAGCGCGCGCGAGGCGACCTCTCCGCGCTCGCCGCAGTGAACTCCGACCCATCATCATTGATTTCTCCCCGTTCGCAGAGCCTTCGTCGCGGCTCCAGCCGACGTCGCACGCGCTCTTGCGGACTCGCGAACTTCACGCGTAGCATACACGGCCACGAGGGCGGGCGTGAACTCGGCGCGCTCCGTGACGCTCCGGTGCACCACAGCTGGGTGAGACATCACAACGGGAAAGAACGTGAATCAGGGGAGCGTACATGGTGTGCGGGCGAACGTTGATGATGACTCCACGTGTGCACGTGTTGATTGTCATTTGCATCGCTTGCGTCACTTGCGTCATCTGCAGCACGTGCACCCTCCGCGCCGCGCGCGGGGGGCAGCTCGCCCGGGGCTCGTGCTGAGTGCGCCGCGCGGGGGGACAGGCGTTCGCGCGAGATCCCTCGTCACGAAGCACACGAGATGCGCGCGGGCGCCGCGCCGCGCGGGCCACGCCGGGGGGACGGGGGCATGCCGACATTGCGTAGCGCTTCGATTCGACTGAAGCTGTGGTCGCTCGCCGGCGTCCCCGTCGCGGGGGCCCTGCTGCTGGCGGCGATGATCGTCGGCGACGCGCGGCAGCAGGCGGCGAGGGCGGCGGGGATAGGCTCGATCGAGGACCTCGCGCAGCTCTCCTCGATCATGGCGCAGCCGCTGCACGCCCTCCAGAAGGAGCGGGCGTGGACCGCGCTGGTCGAGGGGCTGGAGGCCCGTCCTCCGGAGACGACCGACGTCGAGGGCGAGCGCCACGCCACGCCGCCGCTCAATCGCGCGGCGGAGCTCCTGCGCGCCGGCGGCCAGCTCCGGGACGCGCGGGCGGCGACCGACGAGAGCCTCGCCCAGCTCGACGCGTTCCTGGCCGCGCGCGACCTCTCCGGGCTGCCGCGCCGGCTCGCCCGCGATCTCGCGGAGGGGCGCGCCAAGGTCGGCGAGCTCGGCGCGTTCCGGGGCCAGGCCGACGCGAAGACGGTGTCGCTCGACAGCGTGCTGAGGGTCTTCGGCGGCATCAACGTGAGCCTCATCCGGGCCAACGCCGGCCTCTCCGAGCTGAGCGACGAGGGCGAGCTCCTGCGCAGCATCCAGTCGATCGTCGCCGTCCACGAGTTCGCCGAGCGCGCCAGCCGCCAGCACGCGCTGCTCGCGCACGCCTTCGCGTCCACGCAGTTCGAGCCGGGCGCCTTCAAGACGCTCGTGACGCTGATGACGGAGGAGCAGCTCTATCACGAGGAGTTCATCGCCAACGCGTCGGAGCCGGCGCGGGCGCTCTACGACGCCGCCCGCTCCAACCCGCGCGTGCGGCGCGCCGACGAGCTGCGCGCCGCCGCGATCGGGTCGACCGACGAGGCGCTGGCGATCGATCACGACGCGTGGTTCGAGGCGCAGCAGGGGCGCGTCGACGGGCTCGCCGCGATCGAGGAGGAGGCGATCTCCGGGATGCGGCGCGCCGCGGCGGCCAGGGTGGCGGACACGCGGAGGACGGTGCGCGACGGCGTCGCTGTCTCGGCGTTCGTGCTCCTCGTGTCGGTCGCGCTGGCGCTGGTCCTCGTGCGGGGGATCTCCCGATCGCTCGAGGTCCTCGGCGAGGCCGCGGCCCACGTCCGGCGGACGCGCGACTACACGACGCGCGCCCGCAAGACCGCCGACGACGAGTTCGGGGCGCTCACGGACGCCTTCAACGAGATGCTGGCGGGCATCCAGGCGCGCGACGAGGTCCTCGAGGGCCACCGGCAGAACCTCGAGGCCACGGTCGCGGAGCGGACCTCGGAGCTCGAGAAGCGCAACCGGGAGATGCGCCTCGTCCTCGACAACGTCGATCAGGCCCTCGTGACCATCCACCGGGACGGCACGATGGAGCCCGTGCACTCCGCCGCCTTCGAGCGCCTCTTCGGCGTACCGGCGCGCGACGAGCACTTCGCCGATCGCATCGCCGGCCACGATCCGCGGGCCTGCGCGTTCCTCAGGATGGGGTGGGAGGCGGCCTGCGACGACTTCCTCCCGCTCGAGGTCGTCCTCGATCAGCTCCCGAAGACCTTGCACCGCGAGGGCCGCTACCTCGCGCTCGGCTTCAAGCCGATCCTGTCGGGAGAGGGCCAGTTCAACGGGGCGCTGATGGTGATCACGGACGTCACGTCCACGATCGCCTCCGTGCGCGAGGCCGAGCAGCAGCACGAGTATATCCAGGTGTTCGAGCGGGCCGTGAAGGACCGGCTCGGCCTCGTCGGCTTCGTCAACGACACGACGAAGCTCGTCGACGCGGTGAGCGCGCGGTCCAGCGGCGAGGTGGACGAGGTGATGCGCCTCGTGCACACGATCAAGGGGAACGCCGGGCTCTGGGACGTGACGAGCGTGGCGAGGGTGGCGCACGAGATCGAGAGCTTCGTCGTCGAGGAGCGCGCGCTGCCGTCCGACGAGCAGATCGACGCGCTGAGGGACGTGTGGCTCGCGTTCGTGGGGCGCGTGAGCGTCCTGCTCGCGTCGACGGCGCAGTCCTCGCGCGCCGACGTCGGCCATGAAGAGGTCGATGCCCTGCTCGCCATGGTGCGCCAGCGCCGCGACCCCGCCGAGATCGAGCGGGCCATCACGGCCCTCCGCGACGAGCGGACCGAGGTGCGGTTCAGCCGGATGAAGGACCAGGCCGAGACGCTGGCCCGGAAGCTCGGCAAGCCGAAGCCCGAGGTCCGCATCGACGCCGGGGGCGTCCGGCTGCCCGCGCCGCGGTTCACCGGGATGTGGCAGGCGCTGGGCCACGTCGTGCGCAACGTGATGGACCACGGGATCGAGCGGCCGGAGGCGCGCGAGGCGGCGGGCAAGCCGTCGAGGGGCACGCTCACGCTCGCCTCGCGGATCACGGCGGACGAGATCGTCATCGAGATCGGCGACGACGGCGCGGGCATCGACTGGGAGCGGGTGCGCGAGAAGGCCGTGGCCGTCGGATTGCCGGGCGCGACGCGGTGCGATCTCGAGGCCGCGCTGTTCGCGCCGGGCTTCAGCACGGCCGAGCAGGTCACGGACGTCTCCGGCCGCGGCGTCGGGCTCGGCGTCGCGCTCCACGAGTGCCGGCGGCTCGCGGGCCGGATAGAGCTCGACTCCGAGCGCGGCCAGGGGACGACCTTCCGCTTCCGGTTCCCCCGGGATCCGAGCGACGCCGCGGGGGTGTCGCTCCCTGCCTCGCTGCCGCCTCCGAGCGGGCGGGGCTCGCTTTCGCCTCCTCCTTCGCGGGGTGGATCGAGCCCGGGCATGGCTTCGGGGAGCGTGTGACACGGTGAGCACATCGACAATGCAGAGCGAGAGATCGAGGAGAGGGGAATGAACTCGGAGAGCTGGGACCGCATCCATGAGGAGCTCGCTTCGTCGTGCGTCCACCTGTTTCGTGACAACGGCGTCGAGCTCCTGCGGCTGGACGACGCGGCGTCGGAGGCGACGCCGGGCAACGCGGTGGTCTCCTTCATCGGCTTCACGGGCGACCACCTTCGCGGGAGCCTGACCATCGTCGCCCCCGTGGCGCTCATCACGCGCAGCCACCCGCTGCGAGAGCAGCGCGAGCTCGACGAAGACATGGTGTGCGACTGGGCGAGCGAGCTCTCGAACCAGCTGCTCGGGCGGGTGAAGAACCGCCTGCGCCACCTCGGGCTGGTCATCGTGCTCTCGACGCCGAGCGCCGCGATCGGCGAGCACCTGCGCGCGAGGGAGGAGCTGAGCGAGGGCTTCCGGCGGCTCCTGTTCGCCGCGGGGAACGACCGGCTCGCCGTGCTCTTCGACGCGCTGGCGCCCGACGGCGCGCTGGAGCTCGAGGAGGTGAACATGCCCGATCCGCAGCCCGAGGGCGAAGTGCTGCTGTTCTGAGCCGGATGGCCGTACACGCAAGAGGAGACACGTCACATGGCCAAGAAGATTCTTCTCGTCGAGGATTCGAGTACGGTCCGCCAGCAGGTCGGCATTCTCCTGTCGGGGGCAGGCTATGGCACGCTGGAGGCGGACAACGGCCGGGATGCGGTCGCCGCGGTCGCCGCCCACAAGGATGAGCTGGCGATGATCATCGCGGACGTGAACATGCCCGTGATGAACGGCATCGAGATGATCCAGAGCCTGCGGGACAAGGGGCTCGCGCCGGGCGTCCCGATCCTGATGCTCACCACCGAGGGGCAGCCGGAGCTCATCGAGAAGGCCCGGAAGGCCGGCGCGAAGGGCTGGATCATCAAGCCGTTCAAGCCGGATTTGTTGCTCGCCGCGGTGAAGAAGCTCGCCGGCGAGCCCTGAGGCCGCGGCCGCGCGAGCCGCGGCCATCTCTCGGCGACCTCGGCCCGATCGAGGGTCGTCGCTCTCCGGCACTACGGAAAATCGGCGGCTGCCGCCGGTATTGGACGGATCTACCTGCGGCGCTGGACAGCGCTCGGCGGTTGCGGGGCAGCGCCGATCCGTGTGACCCTATGTGCGGGAGGTCACCGAACGCGCCCGAATGGGCAGACCTGGGCCACGGGCGTCGGTTGGCCAGTCGACTACTCGTTCGGCCTCTCGAGCAGGAATGGGTCGATGCCTTACTACAGCGTGATTCTCGAAGGGATGGGTATAAGGGTCGAGGTGGCAGACGGGGGATCACCGATCATTGGCTTTTTCGCGACGCGCGCGGTTCGAGCCCAATCAGTGAAGCAAGCAGAAGAACTAGCCAGGGCAATGGTTCTCGCGGACTGGACCACTGGGGAGTATGCACCCTTGAATCAGGGTGGGGCTCCGGTGCTGAAGGTGGAGGGCGTCGACGCCTTGAGTTGGTGGAGCTTTCTGCGGTTCAAGAACACGGGGCACGTTTTCTTTACAACAGTGGACGAGGACGATGCCGAACAAGCCGTTTCAGCCGAGCGCCCGGAGGCGGGTGCCGGCTGAGCGGATTTGCTGAGGCGTCTTTCCAGGATGACCCGATGAGTACGCGCCTTGCTCTCGATCCATGGTGGCCAGCGTCGACCTGCTCGATCTGTGACACGCTGTTGGAGGAGCCTGCGCACTGGCGAAACGACCTTGGACGACTGTGCCCGTCCTGTTGCGGAGCGCTGCGCGACCTTCTTCGGGCGGGGCCTCCCGGGCGAATTGCGGAGATCTGGGGGGCTAGAAGCCGCTGAGCTGAGCCTGCCTGCCAACGCGGTCGCGGACCTCATTGACATTGAAGACGAGGCGACGCATGCCGACCTTGCGACCGCATACCGCGAATTGGCCTGTTCGGTGATGCCATCAGAGAAACGCTGTTCGTCGCACGCGGCAATGCAGAGCGCCCGTGGCATCAGGCGCTCGTCATCTTGTTGGCTGCCGAGATCGCCCCCGACGAGCTCTTCGACAGGTTGAACGCAGTTCTATGTAGGCGATAGCAGCCGGCGAGAGCCCAGCCCGGCTAACGGCCGCTGGTACCGACGGTGCACCGAGCCTCGCTCCGCTGGGCGCGGCGCCCTGCAGCCCCCGCAGGGCGTCAGGCGAGAGAGGCGTCATGAAGGGCGGCACGCTGGTACAGGCGTGTCGTCACAGGCCACGTGACCGACCGTCCGCGCGTCGGCCGACGGCATCGCGGCGAGCGGGAGCTTGAGCGCGCTCGACGTGCGCGACGAGGCGGCCATGCGCGACGCCATCGAGGACACCGCGGCCCGTGGCGGGCGCCTCGAGTCGCTCAAAATCCGAGATTCTCGACGACGTCAGCGGCAGGCACGATGAGGCGAGGATTACGACGAGAAAAGCGTATGGGTTTCGGACCTGCGAGCACGCGGAGATCGCCCGCTACCACGCGCTCGGGAACCTGTCGGAGCCCGAATGGCTCACCCACAAATTCTTCTGAGGAGGCATTCCCCCTATGCGCCCCGCGCGTGCTCTGTCAGTGTCGAGCGCGATGAACCAGCGTGACAACCCATACCAGGCGCCGCGCGCCCCGGTCGAGCCCGTCCCCGCGGGCCCATTGTCACGACGCGCTGCGAGGATTTTCGTCACGTGGCTTGTCGGGGCCTCGCTGGTGAGGGGCGCCGCGCTCGCCTTCCAGATCGGACACGCGCTGGCAGCGTTCGGCGCAGAGAAGCATCTGGCCTGGCTGCTGGCGGTCTCCGCGCTGCGCACTGGCGCTGCCCAAGTCGCCGCGTCCGCCTGCAGCGTCGCGCTCGCGTGGGAGGTCCACCATGGCCTCGGCGCCCAGCGCCCGCTCTGGCGACCGTACGCGCTCCTTCCGTTCACGGCACCCGTGGCTGCGGGCCTGATGATCGCCGTGGGCGTGGGGGCGACGACCTTTGGGCACGGCGCTACACTGCGCGCGTCGTGGCAGTCGATCCAGGAGTTCGCGACGCCCGGCGATGCGCTGTTCGGGCTGGTGCAGGCGAGCGCTCTGGCGATCGTCCTCGGTGGGTTTGCGGTGCTGCTGGGGCCTCGGCTCTCGGCTCTGCGCGCGGGCTTGCTCGTTAGGACCGTTGTGGCGCTGCTCGCGACGGGGTTGATCACCGGTGCGGTGCAGGCGGCACTCGTCGTCTTTCTCTCTTCGGGCGATGACGTGGTCGGGCCCTGACATGGCCTCTCGATCGGCAGTCGGCAGGGGTCCTGAGTTCCCTGCGAATTGGGGGCTCGACGTACATGGCTATGCGCTCCTCCAGCTGCCGCAGAACCGACATCGCGCGTGTGCGCACCTACCGACGGCATCGCGGAGAGCGCGTTCGTGTAGGCTCGGCGCGCCGAAAGGGAGCTTGACACGAACGACGTTGTCGTATGGCCTGTCCTGCGCCAGAAGAGCGGCCATATCCTCAACGTGGCATCGCTCGCCGGCCTGGGCCCTGCGCAGCTCTTCACGCCGTATGCGATGACCAAGCACGCCGTCGTCGGCCTCAGCACGAGCCTGCGAATCGAGGTGGTGGCATGCGGCGTCCACGTCAACGTGCTCTGCCCGGCAATACCCGGCCGCGGTAGAGACCCCGATCCTGGACTCCGAGAGCCCCCGCGATCTGCCGGCGGCCCCGTGGGTTCCGAACGCGCGACGCCTGCTCGAGGCCCTCGCCGGCCCGCCTTACCCGGCCGACGCGCTCGCGTGCGAGGCGCTCGATGCGGCGGCCGACGACGTGCCCGTCATCGGGCTCCCCTCGCGCGCACGCTTCCTCTGGCGCCTCGGCAGGATGTTCCCGGCGCTCGTCGAGAAGGGCGGCCGCGACGAGATCGCCAAAGAGCGAGCGACGCGACGGTGAGCGTACGAGCGCCTGCGCACGTTCGAGCACCGCGACTCCGACGCGAGCGGCCCCGCCGCGCGGAGAAATTTCACAGGGAGGCGAGGAGGCGGGGAGGAAGAAGATAATGAATTTCTCCCTCTTGCCGTCTCTCGCTCCCCGCCTCCCCGTCTCCCTGTGAATTTCTGCTTTTTTGTGGTTTCAACTCGCTTGTCGCTCTAGCTCCCATATCACCGCGGTTTCGACGCCCGACGAGCCTCTCGCTCGGCGCGGCGCCACCTCCTCTCCCTGCCTTACGGCGACGCGCCAGCCAGGGCGGAAGTAGCCGCCTTCAGTCCGCGCGGGGCAGGAACGCCCCGTGGAAGGTCTGGGGCGAGGCGTGGAGCAGGTGGACCCGCGCCGCTGGCCCATCGTCGAGGTGCGCGGCGTCCCAGACGTGGATGGCGCTCTTCCCGGCCTTCGCGTCGGTGACCAGGGCGAGCACGTGGCCGTCGCCCTCGGGAGCGCCGGGCGCGCGCGGCACGAAGACCGGCTCCGACGGGCGCTCGTGGTGCGCGACCGGCGCCAGGGTGATCGCGCCCGTGTCGACGTCGACGCGCGCGATGGCGTTTCCGTGCGGGTCGTCGGCCCGCCCCTTCGTGGCGAGGAAGACGACACCGTGCCGATCCCCCTCGACCCGGGGGTCGACGCGCGGGAACTCGCCGACGACGCCGCCGAGGTCCTCCACGAGGAGCTGCTCGCGGCCCGCGCGCACGCGGTGGCGCACGAGGACGCCGCCGTCGACGGAGGCGAGCTCGGGCCGATCCGGGTCCTTGCCGATCGAGCCGAGCGTGGCGAGCGTGCGGTGGCGAACGAGGTCGACGACGAGGTCCTCACCGTCGTCGTAGGCGTTCGCGAAATGCCACTGGAAGAACGCATCGACGCCGAAGCGGCGCACGCGGGAGACGTCGTCGATGTCGACGACGATCACCTCCGTGCCCCGGCGGGGCTCGAAGCGCACCCAGGACTCGAAGCCTCCCCACTGGAGCATCGCGCGCCCCACCCGGATGATCGCGGGCGACACGAAGAACACGAGGTGACGGCGGGTGGCGCAGAAGTCATGGAGCATCACCGGCGCCGGGAGCGGCACCGCGCCGAGCGAGCGCGCGCGCCCGTCGTCGTCCACCGCGTAGAGGTCGATCTGGGTCCTGCGCCCGTAGCGGACGCCGAAGTTGTAGCTCGTCTTCCTGGCGGCCACGCGGTGCGGGTGGGCCGAGAACGTGGGACCCAGCGCGCCGCCGAGATCGCTCTCGCCGAGCGTGTCGAGCGTCGCGGGATCGAGCTCCGTCGGCCTGCCCGACTCCACGAGCGCGAACAGCCGGCCGCCGGCGAGGAAGGGGCTCGTGTTCGCGACGTTCTTGCCCTTGCGCTTGCCCTGCAGCGCGTGGAGCACGCGCTTCGGCCAGGACAGGGTCGAGCCGTAGAGGCGCCGCCCGGCCGCGAGCTCCTCCACCAGGCCGCGGCTGCGCACGAGGCGGTGCGCGCCCTCCGCCCGACCGCCCGACAGCCGCACCGCGAGCACCCCGCCGTCGGCCTCGAAGGAGTGCGGTACGCGGACGCCGAAGAGGGTCGCGCGGGCCGGGCCCACCCGAAAAAGCGTGCCCTCGAGGCCTTCGGGCAGCGTCCCCTCGACGGCGAGCGGCGTGAAGCCGTACTCGGCCTCGAGGTCGATCGGGTGATCGAAGGCGCGCGCTCCGCGAGCGGCGTCCGTGGAGGCGCCCCCCGCGCCGGCGAAGGCGGCCTGGAGGGCGGCGTCGAAGTCGGGGGCGGACAGGGCGATGGACATGGGACCTCCGGGCGGCCGATGGGATCGACGATCACATCGGGCGCTGGTGATGTCATCATCGATCACCTTGGCGGGCGTCGAAGCGGCCGACGCACCGGCGCCGGCGCTCGTCAGTGCAGCCTGTCCTTCGCCTCGGCGAGCTCCTCGTTGATCCGCTCCACGAACGCGTCGAGGGTCATCGGGCCCTTGCTCGCGGCGGCGGCCTCGATGGCCTGCGAGGCGAGCGAGGTGAGGCGCTCGACGTAGGCGAGCTGGCCCTCGAGCTTCTCGTAGTCCCCATCGACGAAGTACCCGCTGTCGTCCTTGACGTCGAGCTCGGGCGCATAACGCTGCTTCACGTACCGCAGGATGGCGCACACCGCGACGTGCACCTTGGGGCCGGCGAACTGCGTCTTCGTCCAGTTGTAGCGGCTCCCCTCCTTGAAGAACTCGACGCCCGGCGCCTCCGGCAGGCTGGGGACGCTGACGCTGACGCGCGGCCCTCCGCCGCGCCCCGCATTCTCCTGCGCTGCGCGGGTGAGGCTGCGCGTGATGGCCGCGGACTCCGCCAGCGCCTGACGCATCATGTCCGCCATCTTCGAGTCGCTGAGCAGCGCGTGGTACGTGTGGTTGATGAAGGTGCCTTCACCGTCGAAGTGAAAGTGGAGAGGCTCGCATTCGCGGTGGGGATAGAGCGTGATCCCCTCGAGACCCGAGCACGTCACGCGCCGATCGGCGACGAGCTCCTTCATGGTCTTGCTGGGCCAGCCGGCGGCCGCGGCCTTGGCGGCGAGATCCGCGACGAGCTCGGGGACGACGCTCGGGTCGCGGAGCTTGCCCGAGTACGCGATGGAGATGCCCATGGTGCCTCCTGAACGATCTCCCCTTACTCCAGCGCCGTCGTCGAGGCCAGCGCGCGCCGGGGAGGGAGCCCTCGGCCGCGGCGACAGGGACAGTGAAAGAGCCGCCGGAGCTCCCTCGCTCCGGCGGCCGTGGGCCGCCTGGGACCGCCTGAACGTCGACACCTGACCGCGAGGCCCGGGGCTCGGCGGCTCCTTCACGTCTAGAGCGGATGTCCGCGTTCCGCTCCTCGCCTCCTCGCCGGGCTACTGGCAGGCTGTCGCGCCGAAGCAGACCGCCGGATCGTCCGCGAAGCGACGGAAGTTGTCCGCCTCCGGGTGGCCCGGGAAGGGGACATAGTAGTAGACGGCCTTGTTGTCGAAGTCGCTGCCGTCGTAGTAGGTCTGCCACGTCAGCGCGTAAGCGACGCCGGCGCTCTTGGCGAGATCCAGGAGGTGGGTGTTGTACCAGTCCTCGGTGAGCGCGCCCCGCCCCGCGTCCGGAAACAGGCTCGTTACCTCGGCGGAAGAGAGCGTGACGGCGCCCGCCGAGCCGAGGCCGTAGTTGGCCAGGAAGTCCGTCCGCAGGCTCTCATCGAACAGGGTGTCGTGCCACTTGCTCACGTGGTCTGCCGGGTAGAGCGTGAGCGACGCGCCCGCCGCGAGCTTGCTGACCCGGTGGAGGAGGTGCAGCCGGTAGGTGCCCGTCTCGGTGAGCGCGTGAGGCTTGCCCTTGGCCGCGCCGATCGCCGCGACGGCGCTCGCCATCGCCTTCATGTCCTCGAGATCTGCCGGGGACGCCGCGCGCTCGTACGGGTAATAGAGATCGATGCCGAGGAGGTCGATGAGGTCGTCGCCAGGGTACGCCTCGAGGTAGTACGCCTCCAGCAGCGCGGACGGCGGCTGGCCCTCGTTCTCGAGCGCCGCGATCGCCTCCTGGGGCGGGCTCTCGTACGCCGCGCCCAGCTCGGTGAGCTCCTCGACGAGGCGGATCCGGAGTATGTCGCGAGAGAGGCTCTCTGGATCCCTGACCTTCGCCTCGGCGGGCGTCACCTCGCTGTCGCTCAGCTTTCGCACCTTGTCCGTCGAGTACGCGAAGATCACGTTCTCCATCCCCGGCTCGCTCCGGACAGCCTCGGCGAACGTGCGGTACGCGGCGCTGTAAGCGGCGGGGCCGGTGACGGCCTGATCGTCGTCCAGCAGGGCCTGGCAGTTCCAGTAGGGCTGACCCCACCAGAACCATCCGCCTGTGTGCTCGTGGAACGGACGGAGGACGATCGGCTTGCCGTCGAGCCCGTGCTCGCGGAAGAACTGGGCCACGTACTTCGCGTGGGCCACGAGCCAGTCGCGCGCCGAGATCCCGGCGTGGGTCCCCTGCTCGATCGGCGCGTCGTTGGCGATCTTGCAGATGCACTTCAGGTTCTCCGGGATGTCCGCGCTGGAGCCGAGGGAGCGCGAATAGTACGTCTCGGCATAGAACGGGGTGCCTCCGCCCTGGGCGTGAATCGGGACGCTCTGTCCGTCGACCGTGAGGGTGGCGAGCGGCGTCTCGATGGCGTCCGCGAAGTCCGAGGTGCTGACGTCGTAGTTGCACGGGGGCGTGTGCCAGTCGACGGCGACCATCCCGCCCGGCTGCTCCAGCATGTACGCCGCGGCGTCCGCTGTGACGTCGCGGCGATTCCAGGGGACCGGATCGAAGACCATCGCGTCGAGGGAGACGCCGAATAGCCCGGGGTTCTCTCCCACGGTGGCGCCGGCGTCCGACGACCAGCCCCGCTCGCCGCGGCTGGCGGCGCCCGCCATGCTCGAGAACCAGTCGTTGGTCGACACGAGCTGCTTGGTGCCCGGATCGTAGAGCCCCCACGTGATGGCGTTCTCGTAACCGAACCGGAACTTGCCGGCTCGAGACGAGGTCCAGAGCTCCTCGAGGAGCTCGCCCCTCGGCGTGTCCGGGAACTCCGGTGTGTCGTCCGGCGTGCCTGTCGAGGTGCTCGACGACGTGTCTCCGGACGCGCTCGACGACGCGCCTCCCGAGGCGCTCGACGATGTAGCTCCGGACGTGCCCGACGACCCGCCCCCCGAGCCTTCCGGCGGCGTGTCGTCGCTCGACGACCCGCAAGCGGCCGTCAAGCACAGGAGGAATGCGGCGTAGAAGCGTGGGCTGAGCTGGATGAGATTCATGCGTTCTTCCCTGCGAACTGTGGCGGTGACAGGGCGACATGAAACTTCTTAATCGGTTCAGTGTCAACCGCCGCGTGCAGGGCCCGCCGCCGCCGGCATGCTCGCTCAGCCGGTTGCGCCGCCTCGGTCGTCCTGTCGCAGCAGATACGCTGTCTCGGGGTTCTCCCGGCGCCAGATCACATTGTCCATGAAATAGTGGTGGATGTTCACGAACACGTAGACGGCCGCGAAGTACGGTGTCGGGCCCAGGTCGGACATCGCTTCGCCGCCGCTCGAGCTCAGCACCAGCGCGCCGTGCGCGCCGTGCGCGCTGTCGAGGAGCGCGGGCGCGCCGCGGAACACGACCCACCCGAGGCCGACGGCGGTCGCCGCCAGGAGCCCGAGGCGCAAGCCGGTAGGGCGCCCGAACAGCGGCGGGCCCTCGGCGTCGCGCGCCTCGTTCCGCTTCATGAGCCAGACGAAATACAGATACTGAACGGAGTGGAGCGCCGGGATCACGTACACCATGAGCCGATCGAGGCTCGAGTAGACCGTCCAGAGCCAGATCGTGATGAGGAAACCGGCCAGCGGCGCGAGCGGCGGCGGGCGCCGCTCCACGCGCCACCTGCGCGCGAGCACCCAGAGCAGCGCGAGCGCGCTGAGCCCGAACGCGAGCCCGGTGACGGGCTCGAGCGCCGGCGGGTGCGCGAGCGACGTGTAGACCACGCCTTTCTCCTCGACCTCCCTGCCTGGATCCGCCGGGCTCGCCCACGCGTACGCCCAGGCCGCGAAGCAGTGCGCGAGGATCACCTTGCGCTCCAGGGGGCCGAACCGGAACCCACGCCGCGCCGAGAGCACCGTCAGCACGCCGAAGCCCTGCTTCACGTAGTGCCAGCCCACCAGGAGGAACATGAGCTGGATCATGAAGCCCATGGACCGCGCGGAGCCGGTCGAGAGCGCCCCGATCGCCCACGCGAGCAGCGCGGCCGGGACCAGGAGGCCGGCCAGGAGGTAGCGGGCTCGCTGCGCCGGGGCGAACGCGCCGCCGAACGCGCGGCGCCTCGCGTCCTTGTAGAACAGCAGGTACGTCACCGCGAAGTGAGGATCGTTGATCACGGACGCGGCGTGGAACGTCAGGAAGCCGATCGCGAGCTCCGCCGCGTCGAGCCCGACGGCCCTGCGGGCGAGCCACGCGAGCGGGAAGAGCACGAGCGTCGCGCCGCCGACGAGCAGGAACTCGGCGAGACGGGCGCGCAACGCGGCTCGACGCGGCGTCGCGACCGGGACTGGCAGCGTCGCGCCCGCGCTGGTCATGCGCCAAAGCTACCACACAGGGACGCCCGTACGGCGCGCGCCGCAGATCGAGCTCCGGCTCGAGGGCGAGCTTGATGCGGTGCGCTGTCGGCTCGAGGGGGGCGCGGGGGCGCCGTGGCCTCCCTCCCCCTTCGTGATCAATAAATGACGAGATCTCTCGTCACAGACAAATGACAGATCGCTCGCCGCAAATAAATGACAGTTCCGATGTCGCGCTGCCGCCGGCGGCATCGAGGGCATCCGGCGCGAAGCGGGCGCCGCTCCTCGTCCAGGTCCAGCTGTGCTATGCCGCGATCATGCGGAGTCGATCATGAGCCTGGGCGATCTGGTCGACGACGTCCCCGAGGACCCGCTCATCACCGGCGCGGTCCAGCGCGCGCTCGTCGCCTATGCGGCGGTCCTCCCCGACGATGTCCTCCGCGACGTCGAGATGCTCGCCACGAGGACGCTGTTCGTGCACCCGCTCGGGATCTCGTTCGTCGCCCGGCTCGCCCCCGGGATCCGCGTCGAGGTGGACATGGGCGACGATCTCACCGAGCAGGCGCAGCAGGGGTTCGCGGTCGGCGAGATCATGATCTCGATGATGCGCGTGCTCCGCAGGCGGTCGCGCGAGCGGGGCGAGCGTCGCTTCTTGATGCCCGAGACGCCGATGCTCATGCTGCAAGCGTTCCTGGGCTACTTCAACCCGGACCCGGCGCTCTGGACGATGGGCGACGACGCCGTGCGCGGCGCGCTGGATCGCCTCTGCGAGGCCGTCGTCGGCCTGTTCTTCACGGGCCTCGTCGTCGATGTGCTGGAGAGCCCGTCGTCGCTCGACGACTGGGGGGAGACCGGCCGCGCGCTCTCCGCGGTGCTGCCGGCCATGACCGCGGCGCTCCGCGGCGCGAGGGCCCGGCTGTCCAGGCGCGACAGGCACGCGCTGGAGACCTACGACGCCTGCGGCTGGGATGCGGCGCGGCTCGAGCGCCGGCTGGGCGGCGGCCCGGAGCCCGCCCGGCCGGCGTTCTTCGCCCTGGGCGCGGCGCTCGCCGCGGAGCTCCGCGCCTCGCCGGCGAGCTGACCCCGCGTGGCCGGTATGACCGGCGTGGCCGGCGTTGTCGCGATGGCTCGCTCCCTCGCCTCACTCCGCCCCTCCCGCTTGCCGCGCGGGCAGCCACATGCGCACCGTCGTGCCCTCGCCCGGCGCGCTCTCGATACGGATGCTGCCCTGGTGCTCCTCGATGAACCGGTGCGTCAGCGACAGCCCGAGCCCCGTCCCTTGCCCGGGCGGCTTCGTCGTGAAGAACGGCTCGAAGATGCGGCTCAGGTCCTCGGCGCGGATGCCGCAGCCGCGGTCGTGCACGTCGATCTCCACGCCGTGGATGTCCCCGCGCGGCAGCGGGCGAGCCTCGACGACCACGGCGCTGCCGTGCGGGCTGGCGTCGAGCGCATTGCCTATCACGTTGAGCAAGGCCGACTCGAGCTGCGATGCGTTCACGAGCACCTCGGGCAGCGCCGATGAGGCGCCGTCCGTCTCGAGGTGGACCCTGCGCTCGCGCGCGCGCGGCGCGGACAGGTCGACCGCGCGGCGGAGCGCCGCGCGCACGTCGCACGGCTCCCGGCCGATCGGCTTGCCGCGCGCGTACTCGAGCAGCGCCGTCACGAGATCCGAGCACCGGATCGCCTGCCGCTCGATGGTGCCGAGCGCCTTCAGCAGCGAGGCCTCGTCGGGCAGGCCGTGCCCCTTCCGGTGCCGCCGGAGCAGCAGCTGGGCGTTCATCAGGATGGCCGACACCGGGTTGTTCATCTCGTGCGACAGCCCCGCCACCAGCGTCCCTATCGCCGCCATCTTGCCCGCCTGGAGCAGCTCCTGCTGCGTCTCCGAGAGCCGCTCCAGCGTCGCCGCGAGCTCGTCGTTCTTCGCCGCGAGCTCCAGATAGGCGCGGTGCAGCCGCTCGGCGGCGCGGACTCGCGCCCTGAGCTCCAGGGGGTCGAACGGCTTGCTCATGTACTCGTCGGCGCCGACGTCGAGCCCCCCCACGGCCTCCGCGCCGCTCGCCCTCGCCGTCAAGAGGAGGACAGGGATGTCCCGGAGCGCGGGATCCCCCTTGAGGCGCCTGACCAGCTCGAATCCGTCCATCTCCGGCATCATCACGTCCGAGACGATGACATCGGGCCGCTTCGCCGCGATCGACTCGAGCGCTTCCCGGCCGTTCGTCGCCAGGGCGAGCTCGTGTCCGGCCGACAGGATGTCCGCCAGGTACGATCTCATGTCCGGGTTGTCTTCCACGACGAGCACGCGCGGCCCCTCCGCGCCGCCGCCGGCGCGGGGCGCGCCTGCGGCGGACGGCGGAGGCACCTCGAAGCCGCGGAGGTTGACCGACGACGGGGGAGGCTCGGCGGTGCCCGCGCCGTTGAGCGATCGCGGCGGCTCGGGCGCGGCGGTCGCCCGCCGCGCTGCCAGGAAATCCGCGCCGCGCGGGAGCCGCACGAAGAAGCGAGAGCCGACCCCGGGCTCGCTCTCCACGCCGACCGTGCCGCCCATGAGCTCCGTGAGCTCCTTGGCCAGCGACAGCCCGATCCCCGTCCCCTCGTGCTTTCGCGTCGCCGAGGCGTCGATCTGCTGAAACCGTTGAAAGAGCAGGTGTCTCCTGTCCGCCGGGATGCCAGGGCCGGTGTCCTCGACCGAGAGCTCGAACAGGCCATCGAGCGCCCGCAGGTCGACGGTGACGCGCCCGCCAGGCGGGGTGAACTTCAGCGCGTTGCCCAGCAGGTTGAGCGCGATCTTCTCGAGCTTGCGCCGATCGGCGGGGACCCTCCGCAGCTCGGGATCCACGTGAATCGAGAGATCGAGCCCGCCGCGCGCCGCCGCCGGGCGAGCCTCCTCCACCATGTCCGAGACGAGCTCTCCGACGTCGACGGCCTCCCAGTCGATCTGCATCTTGCCGGCCTCGATCTTCTGGTGATCGAGGACATCGTCGACCAGCCGGCGGAGCCGCCGCCCGCTGCGCTGGATGAGCTCGAGGTCCGCCCGCACCCGCGGCGAGAGCGGTTCGTCCCGGCTCGACAGGAGCGACTCGAGCGGTCCGAGGATGAGGGAGAGCGGCGTCCGGAGCTCGTGGCTCATCACCGTCAGGAACTCTCCCTTGGCGCAGGCCGCGGCGTCCGCCGCCTCCTTGGCCTTCTGGAGCTCGATCTCCATCCGTTTGCGCTCGGTGATGTCCGCGTAGATCCCGAGGATCCCCGTCACCTCGCCCCGCTCGTCGCGGATGGGCACCTTGCTGGTGAGCAGGAACCGCTGCTCGCCGTCCGGGCGCAGCAGCGGCTCCTCGACGTCGAGCATCGGGGTGCCGCCCTCCATGACCTCCCGGTCGATGCGCACGAAGCACTCCGCGTTCTTGCTGCCCCACACGTCGAAATCGGTCTTGCCGACGAGGTTCTCCAGCACCTTCGTGTTGGTGTCATTGAGGAAGTTCTGATTTCCCCCGAGAAACCGTCCTTGACGGTCTTTCCAGAAGATGGCGTGGGGGACGTTGGCGATGACGTACTTGAGCACCGCCTGCTGCTGGTCGGCGGGCGCCGGCGTCCACTCCTGGGCGGCGGTGCCAGTCGGGGCCTCGTCCGGCGGCGCTACACGGGACGTCCGCGCGCGTGCTTCGCGCGTCCGACGGGCCGTGAGGAGCCTGCTGATCTTGGCAGAGAGGCGGTAGAGACGTCTCATCGTCGTATCGTCACAGGAGCATAAGGCCAGCGCGGGCGACATCAAACCTGCTCAGTAACGGGACGCCGCGGTCGAGCGCGTGCGGTCGTGAAAAATGACGCCCGAGCAGGCTGGCGCGTCCGATCCGCCGCTCACGTCGCCGCCGGGCGCTGTGGTAGCGCCTGGTGTCGGTCCCGTCGAGCCTTCCCGGCGGCGCTGGCCTGCGCGTCGCTGGCCTCGTCCCACAGGCCCTGAACGCCACCAGCTCTGCACCGGCGCCCGCGCGCCGGCGCCTGCGCGGTGAGCGCCGCGCTGCGGTGCGCGTGACAGTCACGAAACAAAGGCGCGGTGCGTCACGAGGGCGCGTCAGGCGCAGAGGAGCCGGGGGAAAGCGCTTTCATCGCCTGGTCAACGGGTCCGTCCCGCCGTTGCGCCGTGACCGAACCATTACCGCGGGCCGCTCACGACGGGTGTTATAGAGGCCGTGCTTGTCATTAGGAGGCAGCTCAGCATGATTGAGGATCCGCAGGTCATCCGCAGCGCCGGCCTCCAGCCGATCGGCATCTGGCGCAGCGGGCCCTGGCTCCCCGCGTTCACATCGACAGACTTGCGGGAGGCCGTCTCCTGCGTGCGAGAGCCGGTGCACGTGGTGCGCGAGACGCCGGATGGGCGCGTCGGCGTGTCCCGGGGCGGCGCTGTCCTCCGCGAGGATCAGGTCAACGGGGTCCCGACGTTCCCGCTCCTCGGAACGCTGCCCGCCCTGTACCCGGAGTGGCTCGGAGACCGCTCCTTCGTCGAGGTCCACGGCCTGCGCTTCCCCTACGTGGCCGGCGCGATGGCGAACGGCATCCACACCACGCGGCTCACGATCGCGATGGCCAAGGCAGGCATGATGGGGTTCTTCGGCGCCGCAGGCCTCGGGCTGCACCGGATCGAGCAGGCGATCGACGAGATCTCGGCGGCGCTCGGGACGGGCGGCCCCACCTGGGGCTGCAACCTCATCCACGCTCCGAACCAGCCCAGGCTGGAGAGCGACACGGTGGAGCTCTACCTGAAGAGGGGAGTCCGGCGGGCCGAGGCGGCCGCCTACATGGGCCTGAACCCGATGGTCGTGCGGTTCGCCTACAGCGGCGTCAAGCGCTTGCCCGACGGCCGCGTCGACCGGAAGAACCACCTGTTCGCGAAGATCTCGCGCCCGGAGGTCGCCGCGCGCTTCCTGTCGCCCGCGCCGGCCGAGATCCTCGACACCTGCGTTCGCAACGGGTGGCTCACCCGCGACGAGGCGGAGCTCGCGCGGAGCCTCCCGGTCGCCGAGGACATCACCGTGGAAGCGGACTCCGGCGGTCACACCGACAACCAGCCCCTCGTCGCGCTGTTCCCGGTGATCCTCGGCGTCCGCGACGAGCTCGCGGCGAAGTACGGGTATCACCGGCCGATCCGCGTCGGCGCCGCCGGCGGCCTCTCCACGCCGGAGTCGGTCGCCGCCGCGTTCGCGCTCGGGGCGGCGTACGTGCTCACGGGCTCGGTCAACCAGTCGTGCATCGAGTCGGGCCTGTCTGACGAGGGCAAGAAGATGCTGGCCCAGGCCGATCTCCCGGACGTGGTGATGACGCCGGCCGCCGACATGTTCGAGCTCGGCGTGCAGGTCCAGGTGCTCAAGCGCGGCACGATGTTCGGTGTCCGCGCGCAGCGGCTCTACGACCTCTACGTCGCCCACGACTCCATCGAGTCGCTGCCCGGCGACGTGCGCGCGCGCATCGAGAGGGAGCTGTTCCAGATGTCGTGCGACGAGGTGTGGGCGGGCTGCGAGCGGTTCTTCGCCGAGCGCGACCCGGCCGAGCTCGAGCGCGCCGCGCGCGAGCCGAAGCACAAGATGGCGCTGATCTTCCGCTGGTATCTCGGCATGTCCAGCAAGTGGGCGATCGCCGGGGACCCGAAGCGGCGCGCCGATTACCAGATCTGGTGCGGCCCGGCCATGGGCGCGTTCAACCGCTGGGTCAAGGGGTCGTTCCTCGAGGACCCGGCGCGCCGCACCGCGGTCCAGGTCGCGCGCAACCTGCTCGAGGGCGCGGCCGTCGTCACGCGCGCGCAGCAGCTCCGGACGTACGGCGTCCCCGTGCCGAGCGCCGCATTCCACTTCACTCCTCGCCCGCTCGCCTGAGCGCCTGACCACCTGCCGAGGTCCTCATGCATCCTTCGTCTTCGCGTATCCCGCACATCGCCGTCGTCGGCGTGAGCGCCATCTTCCCCGGCTCGCTCGACGCGCACGGCTTCTGGCGCGATATCCTGTCCGGGACAGACCTCATCACGGATGTCCCGAGCACCCACTGGCTTGTCGAGGACTACTACGATCCCGACCCGTCCGCCCCGGACAAGACGTATGCGAAGCGCGGCGCCTTTCTCAAGGACGTGCCGTTCGATCCGCTCGAGTGGGGCGTGCCGCCCTCGATCGTGCCGGCGACGGACACGACGCAGCTGCTCGCGCTGATCGTGGCGAAGCGGGTCCTGGAGGACGCGGCGCAGGGGCAGTTCGAGTCGATGAGCCGCGAGCGGATGAGCGTGATCCTCGGCGTCACCTCCGCGCAGGAGCTGCTCGCCTCGATGGTGAGCCGGATCCAGCGGCCGGTGTGGGCGAAGGCGCTCCGGGATCTCGGGTATCCGGAGGACGAGGTGAAGCGCGCCTGCGACAAGATCGCGGGCAATTACGTGCCGTGGCAGGAGTCGAGCTTTCCGGGCCTGCTCGGGAACGTGGTGGCCGGGCGCATCGCGAACCGGCTCGACCTCGGCGGGACGAACTGCGTGACCGACGCGGCGTGCGCGTCGTCGCTGTCGGCGATGTCGATGGCGATCAACGAGCTGGCGCTCGGCCAGTCCGATCTCGTGATCGCGGGCGGCTGCGACACGATGAACGACGCGTTCATGTACATGTGCTTCAGCAAGACGCCCGCGCTGTCGAAGTCGGGCGATTGCCGGCCGTTCTCCGACAAGGCCGACGGCACGCTGCTCGGCGAGGGCATCGCGATGGTGGCGCTCAAGCGGCTCGACGACGCCGAGCGCGACGGGGACCGGGTCTACGCGGTGATCCGCGGGATCGGCTCGTCGTCGGACGGGCGGAGCAAGAGCGTGTACGCGCCGGTGCCGGAAGGGCAGGCGAAGGCGCTCCGCCGGACGTACGCCGCCGCCGGGTACGGCCCCGAGACCGTGGAGCTGATGGAGGCGCACGGCACCGGGACGAAGGCCGGCGACGCGGCCGAGTTCGAGGGCCTGCGGGTGATGTTCGACGAGTCGGGGCGCGCCGATCGCCAGTGGTGCGCGCTCGGCAGCGTGAAGTCGCAGATCGGCCACACCAAGGCGGCGGCGGGCGCGGCCGGCCTGTTCAAGGCGATCATGGCGCTGCACCACAAGGTGCTGCCGCCGACCATCAAGGTCGACAAGCCGAACCCCAAGCTCGACATAGAAAAGACCGCTTTCTATCTCAACACCCAGGCGCGGCCGTGGATCCGGCCGGGGGACCACCCGCGGCGGGCGTCGGTGAGCTCGTTCGGCTTCGGCGGCTCGAACTTCCACGTGGCGCTGGAGGAGTACACGGGCCCGGCGCCGAAGGCGTGGCGGGTGCGGGCCTTGCCGGCGGAGCTGTTCCTCCTGTCGGCGGAGACGCCGGCGGCGCTCGCGGATCGCGCGCGGGCGCTGGCGAAGGAGGCGGAGGTGCCCGAGATCCTGCGCTTCCTGGCGCGGGAGTCGGTGCTCTCGTTCGACGCGTCGAGGCCGGCGCGGCTCGGGCTGTGCGCGACGGACGAGGCGGATCTCAGGAAGAAGCTCGAGCAGGTCGCGGCGCACCTCGAGGTGAGGCCGGAGCAGGCGCTCTCGGCGCCGCTCGTGCACTGCGCGAGCGGAGAGGCGCCGGGGCGGGTGGCGTTCCTGTTCCCGGGGCAGGGGAGCCAGTACGTCGGGATGGGCGCGGACGCGCTCATGACGTTCGACCCGGCCCGCGCGGCCTGGGACGCGGCGGCGGGCGTCGCGATCGCGGACGCGCCGCTGCACGAGGTGGTGTTCCCGCGGCCGGTGTTCTCGGACGAGGACCGGGCGGCGCAGGAGGCGCGGCTCCGCGAGACGCGGTGGGCGCAGCCGGCGATCGGCGCGACGAGCCTCGCGCACCTCGCGCTGCTCGCGGCGCTCGGGGTGCGGGCCGAGGCGTTCGCGGGGCACAGCTTCGGCGAGATCACGGCGCTGCACGCGGCCGGCGCGCTGTCGGCGGCGGACCTCCTGCGCGTGGCGCGGCGGCGCGGCGAGCTGATGGGCGCGGCGTCGTCGGAGCGGGGCGCGATGATCGCGGTCCCGCGGGGGATCGACGAGGTGCGGGCGCTCGGCCTCGGCGGCGTGGTGATCGCGAACCACAACGGCCCGAAGCAGGTGGTGCTGTCGGGCTCGGTCGCGGCGATCGAGGCCGCGGAGGAGCGGCTGAAGGGCGCCGGGATCCAGGCGCGGCGCCTCGACGTGGCCGCGGCGTTCCACTCGCCGCTCGTGGCGGAGGCGAGCGCGCCGCTCCGCGAGTTCCTGGCGGGCGTCGCGGTCGAGGCGCCGGCGGCGCCCGTGTACAGCAACGCGGAGATCGAGCCGTACGCGGGCGGCGGCGACGCGGCGCGCGACCGGCTGGCGCGACAGCTCGCGGAGCCGGTGCGGTTCGTGGAGGAGATCGAGCGGATGTACGCGGACGGCGTGCGCACGTTCGTCGAGGTCGGGCCGGGCTCGGTGCTGACGAACCTTGTCGGCGACATCCTGAGCGGCCGGCCGCACCGGGCGGTGGCGCTCGACCGCAAGGGCAAGCACGGCGTGACGAGCCTGCTCGAGGCGGTGGCGCGGCTCGCCGTGGCCGGGGTGCCGCTGGACACGCGGGTCCTGTGGGAGGGCTTCGCGGCGCCGAGCGATCCGCGGGCGCTGCCGAAGCCGAAGCTGGCGCTGCAGATCAACGGCAGCAACTACGGGAAGCCGTACCCGCCGCAGGGGGGCGCGAAGGCGCTGCCGGCGGCGAGCCCGCCGCGGGCGGCGCAGAAGCCGGCGCCGGAGGCGGCGCGGGCGGTGGTGAGCGCGCCGCGGGCGGTGGTGAGCGCGCCGGAGGCGGTAGTGCGCGCGTCGGCGCCGGCAGTGCGCGCGCCGGAGGCGGCAGTGCGCGCGCCGGAGGCGGCAGTGCGCGCGCCGGAGGCGGCAGTGCGCGCGCCGGAGGCGGCAGTGCGCGCGTCTGCGCCGGCAGTGAGCGCGTCGGCGCCGGCAGTGAGCGCGGTGACGTCTGCGGTGGCGAGCGTGTCGGCGCCGGTGGTGAGCGCGCCGCAGCCGGCAGTGAGCGCGCCGCAGCCGGCAGTGAGCGCGTCGACGCCTGTGGTGAGCGCGTCGCGGCCGGCAGTGAGCGCGTCGGCGCCTGTGGTGAGCGCGTCGCGGCCGGCGGCTAGCGCGTCGGCGCCTGTGGTGAGCGCGTCGCGGCCGGCGGCTAGCGCGTCGTGGCTGGCCGCATACCAGGAGGCGCAGCGCGCCACGGCGGAAGCCCACAGCGTGTACCAGCGCACGATGGCCGAGAGCCACATCGCCTTCCTCCAGGCCGCCGAGGCGTCCTTCTCAGGGCTTGCCGCGCTGGCGACCGGCGCTCCGTACCCGGTCGCTCCGACGACGGTGTCCGAGGTGCGGCCTGCGCCGGTTCTCCTCGCTCCGGTGCATGTGGGGCCTGTCTCGGAGGCGTCCGTACGGCCTGCGGCGGCGACGGCGCGCTCCGGCGAGGGCAGGAGCAGCGTGGCGCTGGACGGCCTGAACGGCGCAGGCGGGGAGCTCCATACGGCCGTCTCGCTGCCGGCGCAGGCGGCGCCTACCGTGGCCGCGAAGGCGGCCGTTGCAGCGCCCGCCGTGACAGCAAAAGCGGCCACAGCGGCGCCTGCTGCCGCTGTGAAGGCCGCGGCCGCGGCGCCGGCGGTGGCGGTGTCCAAGGCCGGCGCCGCGCCCGCGGCCGCCGTGGCAACGCAGGCGGCGGTCGCCGCTGCGCCGCGTGTCGATATCGAGCGGTTGGTCCTCGACGTTGTCGCGGACAAGACGGGATACCCCGTCTCCATGCTCGGGCTGCAGATGGAGCTGGAGAGCGATCTCGGCATCGACAGCATCAAGCGGGTGGAGATCCTGTCCTCGGTCCGTGACCGGACGCCTGGGCTGTCGGAGGTCGACGCCTCGGCGCTGGCGCAGCTGCGCACGCTGGGGCAGGTCGTCGATCACCTCCGCGCCTCGCTGCCGGCCGCCGGGCCGGCCGCCAGCGCCAGTCCGGCTGCCGCCGCGTCCGCCGCGAAGGCGCCTGCCGTCGCGGCGCCTGCCGTCGCTTCGGGCGCGGCGCCTGGCGCGGCCGAGGTGGAGCGAGTCGTGATGGCGGTCGTCGCGGAGACGACGGGCTACCCGGCGGAGATGCTCGGGTTGCAGATGGAGCTGGAGAGCGACCTCGGCATCGACAGCATCAAGCGGGTGGAGATCCTGTCGGCGGTCCGCGACCGGACGCCCGGGCTGTCGGAGGTCGACGCGTCGGCGCTGGCGCAGCTGCGCACGCTGGGGCAGGTCGTCGACCACCTCCGCGCCTCGCTGCCGGCCGCTGGGCCGGCCGCCAGCGCCAGCCCGGCTGTCGCTACGCCCGCCGCGAAGGCTCCTGCCGTCGCGGCGCCTGCAGTCGCGTCCGTCGCGGCGCCTGGCGCGGCCGAGGTGGAGCGTGTGGTGATGGCGGTCGTCGCGGAGACGACGGGCTATCCGGCGGAGATGCTCGGGTTGCAGATGGAGCTGGAGAGCGATCTCGGCATCGACAGCATCAAGCGGGTGGAGATCCTGTCGGCGGTCCGCGACCGGACGCCCGGGCTGTCGGAGGTCGACGCGTCGGCGCTGGCGCAGCTGCGCACGCTGGGGCAGGTCGTCGACCATCTCCGCGCCTCGCTGCCGGCCGCCAGCGCCAGCCCGGCAGTCGCCACCGCGCCCGCCGCAGCCGCGCCTGCCGCCGCTTCCGCCGCGCCTGCCGCCGCTTCCGCCGCGCCTGCCGTCGCTTCGGGCGCGGCGCCTGGCGCGGCCGAGGTGGAGCGAGTCGTGATGGCGGTCGTCGCGGAGACGACGGGCTACCCGGCGGAGATGCTGGGGCTGCAGATGGAGCTGGAGAGCGATCTCGGCATCGACAGCATCAAGCGGGTGGAGATCCTGTCGGCGGTCCGCGATCGGACGCCGGGGCTGGCGGAGGTCGACGCGTCGGCGCTGGCGCAGCTGCGCACGCTGGGGCAGGTCGTCGATCACCTCCGCGCGAGCCTCGGTCCCGCCGCTGCCGCCGCCGGCGCTGCCCCGGCGGAGCCCGCCGAGGAGCCGGCCTCCGCGCCCCTCGGCCGGTGGACGCTCGTCGAGGAGCCGGCGCCCGCCGCCGGCCTCGCGATGCCCGGCCTCTTCGACGCAGGCTCCCTCGTGGTCACCGGCCACGACGCGATCGGCCCCGCGCTCGTCGCGGCCCTCGCGGCGCGCGGGATCGCCGCCGAGTACGCCCCCGCCGTGCCCCGCGGCGCGCGCGGCGCCGTGTTCCTCGGCGGCCTGCGCGAGCTGGCCACGGCCGACGCGGCGCTCGCCGTCCACCGCGAGGCGTTCCTCGCTGCCCAGGCGATCGCGGCGAAGCCGGCCCTCTTCGTCACGGTCCAGGACACCGGCGGCGACTTCGGCCTCGCGGGCTCGGACCGCGCCTGGGTCGGCGGGCTGCCGGGCCTCGTGAAGACCGCGGCGCTGGAGTGGCCCGAGGCGTCCTGCCGCGCGATCGACCTCGAGCGGGCCGGCCGCTCGGGCGGCGAGCTCGCGGAGGCCATCACCTCGGAGCTCCTGTCCGGCGGCGTCGAGCTCGAGATCGGCCTGCGCGCGGACGGCCGGCGCACCACGCCGCGCAGCGTCCGGCAGGACGCGCAGCCCGGGCCGCTCCCCCTCGGGCCGTCCGATGTGGTCGTGGCGAGCGGCGGCGCCCGCGGCGTCACCGCGGCGACGCTGATCGCGCTCGCCAGGGCCAGCCACGCGCGGTTCGCGCTGCTCGGCCGCACCGCGCTCGAGGACGAGCCGGCCGCCTGCCGCGGCGCCGACGGCGAGGCCGCGCTCAAGGCGGCGCTCGTCAAGGCGGCGACCTCCGCGGGCCAGCGGGTGACCCCGGCCGAGATCGGCCGGGGCGTCGCGAAGATCCTCGCGAACCGCGAGGTCCGCGCGACGCTCGACGCGATCCGCGCCGCCGGCGGCGAGGCCCTCTACGTCCCCGTCGACGTGAACGACGCGCGGGCGGTGGCCGCGGCGCTCGACGGCGTGCGCGGCGCCCTCGGCCCCGTCACGGCGATCGTCCACGGCGCCGGCGTGCTCGCCGACAAGCTCGTCGCCGAGAAGACGGTCGAGCAGTTCGAGCGCGTGTTCAGCACGAAGGTCGACGGCCTCCGGGCCCTGCTCGGCGCGACAGCGGGCGACCCGCTCAAGGCGATCGTGCTCTTCAGCTCGATCGCCGCGCGCGGCGGCAACAAGGGGCAGTGCGACTACGCGATGGCGAACGAGGTCCTGAACAAGGTCGCGGCCGCCGAGGCAGCCCGCCGCCCCGGCTGCCGGGTGAAGTCGCTCGGCTGGGGCCCCTGGCAAGGCGGCATGGTGAACGCGGCGTTCGAGGCCCACTTCGCGCAGCTCGGCGTGCCGCTCATCCCGCTCGCCGCGGGCGCGAAGATGCTCCTCGACGAGCTGTGCGACGCCTCGGGTGATCGCGGTGATCGCGGCGCGCAAGGCGGCGCTCCGCCCGGCGCGGTCGAGCTCGTGCTCGGCGCGGAGCCGAAGGCGCTCGCGGCCCAGGGCCACGGCGGCCGGGTCGCGCTGGCCGTCCGCGCGGACCGCGCGACGCACCCCTACCTCGGCGATCACGCCATCAACGGCGTCCCCGTGGTGCCGGTGGTGATCGCGCTCGAGTGGTTCGCCCGCGCCGCGCGCGCGTGCAGGCCGGATCTCGTCGTGACCGAGCTCCGCGACGTGCGGGTCCTGCGCGGGATCAAGCTCGCGGCGTACGAGTCCGGCGGCGAGGTGTTCCGCGTCGACTGCCGCGAGGTGAGCAACGGCCACGGCGCGGTGCTCGCGGCGGAGCTGCGCGGGCCGCAGGGGGCGCTGCACTACGCGGCGACCATCCAGATGCAGCAGCCCGAAGGGCGCGTGGCCCCGAAGGGCCCGGCCGCGCCGGAGCTCGGCCCGTGGCCCGCCGGCGGCGAGCTGTACGACGGCCGCACGCTCTTCCACGGCCGCGACTTCCAGGTGATCCGGCGGCTCGACGGCGTGAGCCGCGACGGGATCGCGGGGACCGTGGTGGGCCTCCGCGAGGCCGGCTGGGTGGCCCAGCCGTGGAAGACCGATCCGGCGGCGCTCGACGGCGGGCTGCAGCTCGCGACGCTGTGGACGCAGCACGTGCTCGGCGGCGCGGCGCTCCCGATGTCCGTGGGCGCGCTGCACACCTTCGCCGAGGGGCCGTCCGACGGCCCGCTGCGCGCGGTGGTGCGCGGGCAGATCGTGGCCCGCGATCGCACGAAGGCCGACATCGCGTTCGTCGACGATCGCGGCTCGCTCGTCGCGGAGCTGCGCGACGTTCAGTACGTCCTGCGCCCCGACACGGCGCGCGGCCAGGCGTGATCGAGGCCAGCGTGTTCGAGCCCATCGCGATCGTCGGCCGCGGGTGCGTCCTCCCGGGCGCGCTCCACCCCGCGGCCCTCTGGGACAACGTGCTCGCCGGCCGGGACCTCCTGTCCGCCGCGCCCGACGGCCGCTGGCGCCTCTCGCGCGAGCGCGCGCTCGCGCAGGAGGGGCCTTCCGCGCGCGGCGCGCGTGACGTGCGCGACGCGAAGGACCGCGCGTGGAGCGACCGCGGCGGCTACGTCGCCGGGTTCGACGAGCACTTCCGCCGCGTGCTCGCCAGCGACCCGTTCCCGCGGCGGGGCGGGCCGCCGGAGTCGCTGCTCGCGCTCGACCCGCTCTTCCAGTGGGTGCTCCACGCGGGCCGCGAGGCGCTGCGCGAGGCGGGGCACGAGGGCCGGTCCGACCGCGCGGGCGCGGTGCTCGGGAACCTCTCGTTCCCGTCGTCGGCGATGTCGGCGTGGGCCGAGTCGACGTGGCTCGGCGATCTCGCCGGCGTCCCGCGGCCCGATCCGCGCAACCGGTTCATGTCGGGGCTGCCCGCCCACCTGCTGGCCGACGTGCTCGGCCTCGGGGCCGGGGCGTTCGCGCTCGACGCCGCGTGCGCGTCGTCGCTGTACGCGATCGCGCTCGCCTGCGAGCGGCTGCAGGACCGCGAGGCCGACCGGATGCTCGCGGGCGCGGTGTGCCGCTCGGACGACCTCTTCATGCACATCGGGTTCTGCGCGCTGTCGGCCATGAGCCGCACCGGGCAGAGCCGCCCGTTCTCGTCGGAGGCCGACGGCCTGGTCCCGGCGGAGGGCGCGGCGTTCGTGGTCCTGGAGCGCCTGTCGGACGCGGAGGCCGCGGGCAGGCCGATCCTCGGCGTGATCCGCGGGATCGGCCTGTCGAACGACGGCCGCGGCCGCGGCCTCCTGGCGCCCTCCGTCGAGGGCCAGCTGCGCGCGATGCGGGCCGCCTACGCCATGGCCGGGCTCGATCCCCGCGACGTGTCGCTGCTCGAGTGCCACGCGACGGGCACGCCGCTCGGCGACGCGACGGAGATCGCGACCCTCAAGGAGGTGTTCGGCTCCCGCGAGGTCCCGCTCGGCTCGCTCAAGTCGAACCTCGGTCACCTCGTGACGACGGCCGGCGCTGCCGGGCTCCTCAAGCTGCTCGGCGCGATGGCGGCCGGCGTCCGCCCGCCGACGCTGCACGCCGATCCGCTGAGCGAGGCGGTGGCCTCGAGCCCCTTCCGGGTGCTGCAGCGCGCCGAGCGGTGGGAGGGGCGGCGGCTCGCGGGCCTGTCGGCGTTCGGGTTCGGCGGGAACAACGCCCACCTCCTCGTCGAGGCGTACGAGCCGTCCTCGCCGAGGGGCCGCGCCGCCCACGCCGTGGCCTCGCGCGCTGTCGCGGCCGCGCATTCCGCGCCGGCAGGCCCCCTGGCCGTGGTGGCCATGGGCCTGTGCGTCGGTGAGCTCAGCGGCGTCCGGGCCTTCGCGGAGCCGCTCCTCTCGGGCCGCGGCGCGGATCCCCGCCGGGCGGCCGTCGCGCTGCCCGCGGATCGGCTCCGGTTCCCGCCGCGCGATCTGCAGCAGGCGCTCGCCCAGCAGACGCTGCTGCTCGAGGCGGCGATCGAGGCCACCGAGGGCCTCGCGCTGCCGCGCGATCGCACCGCCGTGCTGATCGGCATGGGCGCCGACACCGAGGTGTGCCGGTACATGACGCGCTGGCGGCTCGCCGAGACGGCGCCGGCGCGGCTCGGTCCGTCGGTCGACGTCGGCGCGCTGAAGGACGCGATCATCCCCGCGCTGCAGGCGGCGGGCGTCGTCGGGAACATGCCCAACATCCCGGCGAACCGGCTGAACAGCCAGCTCGACGTCGGTGGACCGTCGTTCACGATCGCGGCCGAGGAGCTGTCCGGCCCCTGGGCGCTGCGCGTCGCGTCCCGCGCCCTGCGCGCCGGCACGGTGGACGCGGCGATCGTCGGCGCGGTGGATCTCTCGTGCGAGGCCGCCCACGCGGCCGCGCTCGAGGCGCTCGGCGTCCGCCTGCCCCCCGGCGACGCCGCCGTTGTGCTCGTGCTCGAGCGCCTCGACGACGCCGTCCGGCAGCGGCACCCGGTCCTGGCCGTGGTCGTGGACGAGCCGTCCGACCCTGGCCTCGTGCTGTCGTCCACGGATCTCGCGCCGCGGTTCGGCCACGCGCACGCCGCCTCGGGCCTGCTGCACGTGGCCGCCGCGGTGCTCGCCTGCCGTCACGGCCGCAAGCCCGACGGGGCGCCGTGGTCCGACGAGATCCGGGTCGCCGAGGTCCGCTGCGCCGGCCTCGGCGGCGGCTCGCTGTCGGTCCGCATCGGGGCCGGCGGCCCCGCCGCGCCGCTCCCGCCGCCGCGATCGGCGGAGGGGCCGACGCTGACGCTCCCCGCCCACCCGCCGGCGATCGTCGTGCCCGGCGCGGCCTCCTGTTCATCCCCCGGAGACTCCATGGAACCTGCGCCGCCTCTGCCGTCCGCTCTCGACGACCTGCCGCCGCTGTACCCCGGCCCCACGGGGTTCTCTGCCGCCGACGCGGATCGGGCGCCGTCCTGGGACGAGCCGCCGCCGGTCGGGCCGGCGGTCGTCACGGCCGTCGCCGCGGGCCTCGCAGAGGAGCCGCCGCCGGTCGGACCGGCCGTCGTCGCGGCCGCTGCCGTGGACATCCCGGGCGACGTGATCGCCGGCGCCGCGGCGTTCACCGTGCAGCTGGCGCAGATCCACAAGGAGTGGGCGGAGCAGCAGGCCCAGGTCCACCGCCGGTTCCTTCAGATGCGGCAGCGCGCGCTGGACTCGCTCGTGCAGGCGTCGTCGGGCGCGGCCGCGGTGGTGGTCGAGGCCCCCTTGGCGCAGGTGCCCCACGCCGCGCCGGTCCGTATCGAGGCGCCGCGCTCCGCCGCTGCGCCGCAGCTCGCCCGCGCTGAGGCGCCGCGTCCGTTCGAGCCGCCGCGCGTCGTCGAGCCGCCGCGCGTCGTCGAGCCGCCGCGCCCCTCCGCCGCGCCGTCGGGTGATGGTCAACTTTACCCGGGAAAGATCACAGGGAGACGGGGAGACAGGGAGATTTCCTCCGATTTTTCTCCCCGCCTCCCCGCCTCCCTGTTCAAATTTGACCAGTACCCGCCGTCGCCTGCGCCGCGCCCGTCCGCCCAGCCGGTGCTCTCCGCGGCGCCTTCCGTCGCGCCCCGCGGCCCCCGGTTCAGCCGCGAGCAGCTAGAGCACCTCGCCTCGGGCCGGATCTCCGACGTGTTCGGCCCGCTCTTCGCCCGGCAGGACGCCTATCGCCGCCAGGTGCGCATGCCGATGCCGCCGCTCCTGCTCGCCGATCGGGTCACCGGGATCGACGCCGAGCCCGGCTCGATGAAGCTCGGCACGATGTGGACCGAGACCGACGTGCGGTGGGACTCCTGGTACCTGCACGACGGCGCGATGCCGGCCGGCGTCATGATCGAGAGCGGCCAGGCCGACCTGCTGCTCATCAGCTGGCTCGGCGCGGACTTCGAGAACAAGGGCGAGCGCGTCTACCGCCTGCTCGGCTGCGAGCTCACCTTCTACGGCGGCCTGCCGCGCCCGGGCGACACGCTCGTCTACGACATCCACGTCGACGGGCACGCGAAGCACGGCGACGTCCGCCTGTTCTTCTTCCACTACGACTGCCGGATCGGCGGCGAGCTGCGCCTGAAGACGCGCAAGGGCCAGGCCGGCTTCTTCACCGACGAGGAGCTCGCGAGCTCCGGCGGCGTGCTCTGGGACGCGGACACCGCCGAGCCCGCGACGACCGCCCGCCTCGATCCGCCCCGGATCGCGTGCCGGAAGTCCGCGTTCGACCGGGCCGGCCTGCTCGCGTTCGCGGCCGGCGACGGCGCGGCGGCGTTCGGCCCCGGCTTCGATCGTCTGAGCACCCACGTCAGGACGCCGCGGATCAGCGCCCCACCCATGCTGTTCTTCGATCGCGTCGACGTGTTCGACCCCGCGGGCGGCCCGTGGAAGCGCGGCTATCTCCGGGCCACGCTGCCGATCACGAAGGACGGCTGGTACTTCGAGGGCCACTTCAAGGACGACCCCTGCATGCCGGGGACGCTCATGTTCGAGGGCTGCCTGCAGGCGCTCGCGTTCTACATGGCGGCCATGGGCTTCACGGTGGACGCGGACGGCTTCCGCTTCGAGCCCGTGCCGGAGATCCCGTACCTGCTCCGCTGCCGCGGCCAGGTGGTCCCGACGAGCCGCGTGCTCACGTACGAGGTGTTCGTCGAGGAGGTCCACGACGGCCCGTGTCCGACGGTGTTCGCCGACTTCCTGTGCACGGTCGACGGCCTCAAGGCGTTCCACGCCCGCCGCGTGGGCCTGCGCCTCAGCCCGGACTGGCCGCTGACGAGCGCCCCCGAGCTGCTCGACGGCCACGTCGAGCCGGTGCCGGTCGCGCGCGTCCCCTGGTCCGAGACGGGCGCGCCGCCGCCGGACGGCGCCGACTCGGCGGGACACGCGGACGCCGGCGGCTTCCCGTTCGATTACCGGAGCCTGCTCTCGTGCGCCTGGGGCCGGCCGTCGGACGCGTTCGGCCCGCTCTACCGCAGGTTCGACGGGGGCCAGCACGTCGCCCGGCTCCCGGGGCCGCCGTACCACTTCATGAGCCGGGTCCTGTCGGTCTCGCGCCCCATGGCGTCGATGAAGGCCGGCGCCGAGGTCGAGGTCGAGTACGACGTCCCGGAGGACGCGTGGTACTTCGACGAGAACGCGAGCCTCACGATGCCGTTCGCGGTGGTGCTCGAGGCCGCGCTCCAGACGTGCGGCTGGCTCGCGAGCTACGCCGGCTGCGCGCTCTCGACCGACAACGCGCTGTACTTCCGCAACCTCGACGGCAAGGGCACCCTGCACGCCGAGGTCCTGCCGGCGCCGGCAGTGAGCGCGCTGCGCACCCGATCGCGGCTCACGAACATGTCCCGATCGGGCGGCATGATCATCCTCTCGTTCCGGGTCGAGTGCAGCCTCGGCGGCGCGCGGGTGTACGACCTCGACACGGTGTTCGGCTTCTTCCCGAAGGCCGCGCTCGCGACGCAGATCGGGATCCCGCCGAGGCCCGAGGAGGTCGCCGCGCTCGATGAGCCGTCCGATTTCGAGGTCGATCTCCGCGAGCGCCCCGCGCGGTACTGCGGCGGCAAGCTCGGGCTCGCGCGGCCGTCGCTGCTGATGATCGACCGGATCGACGGCCTGTGGCAGGCCGGCGGCCGGAAGGGGCTCGGCCGGCTCCGCGCGCGGCGGGACGTGCACGCGTCGGAGTGGTTCTTCAAGGCCCATTTCCTGGGCGATCCCGTGCAGCCAGGCTCGCTCGGCATCGAGGCGATGCTGCAGACGATCCAGTTCTGGATGCTGCACCAGGACCTCCACGCGGGCCTCAGCGACCCGCGGTTCGAGCCCGTGATGACGGGGCACGAGCACTCCTGGCGGTACCGGGGCCAGGTGCTGCCGGCCAGCCGGCGGGTGACCGTCGACACCGACATCCTCGAGGTCGGCCGCGACGATCGCGGGCCCTACGTCATCGCCGAGTCCTACCTCTGGGTGGACGGCCTGCGCATCTATGGCGCGACGCTCGGCGTGCGGATCGTCGACGGCGCCTCGCCGCGGGCGCGGCGCGACGTCGGCTTCGACCCGCGCGCGAGCGCGCGCAGCCTCGCCTCGCTCCCGGGCGCCGTGGGCGGGAGCCCGCGCCTGCGCCCGCAGGAGCAGCCCGCGGCGAAGGCCGCGCCGGCGCCGGCGCTCGACGACGTCGAGGAGGTGCTGGACCCGGACGGGTGGGTCGCGGACCACCGCCCCACGTGGACGGTCCCGGCGCTCCCCGGGATGAGCATGGTCGACCGGCTGGCCGGCGCCGCGTTGCGGGCGCGCCCGGGGAGCGTTGTCGTGGCCGTGGAGGACGTGGTGGTGCAGCGCTGGCTGCCCGTGCCGGGGCCGGTGCGCGTCAAGGCCGAGGCGACCGGATCGGGCGACGTCCTCGACGTCCGGCTGCTCGCGTGGCGCGAGGCATCGAACCCGGCGCTCTCGCGGTTCGAGCCCGTGTGCACCGGCCGCGTGCGGGTGGCCCGTGACTACCCGCCGGCCCCGGCGCCGGAGCCGGCGCTCGACGCGCCGGAGGCGGACGATCCGTACGCCGCGGGGACGCTGTTCCACGGCCCTGCGTTCCAGTACCTCACGGCGCTCCGGCTCGGTGCGCGCGGATCGTCGGCGCTGCTGGACCCCGCGAAGGGCTCGGTGCCCCCCGGCACGCTGCACCAGGGCATGCTCGACGCGCTGACCCACACCATCCCGCACGACCGGCTGTCGCTGTGGGATCCAGAGTGCCCGCCCGCCCAGATCGCGTTCCCGTCGCGCATCCCGTCGCTCCGCCTGTACGGGCCGGCGCCCGCGTCGCCGGTGCGCGTCGAGGTGCGTTACGAGGGCCGTGACGATCGCTTCGTCTCGTTCCGGGTGCAGGCCATCGCGCAGGCAGGGGCCGCGGCGGGAGAGCGCGTCTGGCTGGAGCTCCGGCTTGTCGAGGTGCTGCTCCCGCAGGGGCCGATCGGCGGCGCGCCTCCCGGGATCCGCCGGGCGTTCCTGCGCGATCGTGCGCCGGTCGACCTCGCTGTCTCGCGTGTCGACGCGGCGTCGGGCGAGGCGCGCTGCAGCCCCGCCGACGTGCGCACGATGGACTGGATGCCCGGCACCGTGGCGCAGCTCTACGCCGCGTCGGGCGACCTCGTCGAGGCGGCGGCGGTGAAGGATCACGTCGCGCGGCGCGCTGGCGTGCACCCGTCGACCGTGTCCCTCGACGGCGTCTCCTCGGCGCAGCCGCTCACGCGCTGGCCGTTCGCCGTGGCGCGCGAGGGCTCCGAGGTCGTGGTCCGCGACGCGGGCCCGCCCGTGATCGACATCGCGCCTGTCCGCCGCCACTGGGGCGAGGCCATGGGCATCGGCCGGTGGCCGGCGGAGGACCTGTACTTCGGCCTCATCGAGCGGTTCATCCGCCGGGTGCACGTCGTCGATCCCGAGGCGTTCCGCGCCGTGAAGGGCCGGAGCCTGCTTTACCTCGGCAACCACCAGGTCGGCGTGGAGTCGCTGCTGTTCGGCATCGCCGTGTCCGGCCTGACGGGGGTCTCGACGGTCACGCTGGCCAAGGCCGAGCACCGGACGACGTGGCTCGGCACGATGCTCGCGCACTGCTTCGCGTACCCAGGCGCGCGCGATCCGAAGGTGATCACGTACTTCGATCGCGAGGACAAGGCGTCGCTCGGGAGCATCATCGCGGAGCTCGGGGCCGAGATGCAGGGGGCCGGCAAGGGCGTGATGGTGCACGTCGAGGGCACGCGGTCGCTCGAGTGCCGCACGCCGGTGCGCAAGATGAGCGGCTCGTTCATCGACATGGCGCTCGCGGTGGGCGTCCCGGTGGTGCCGGTGCGCTTCTCCGGGGCGCTGCCGCCGGAGCCGCTCGAGCGGCGGCTCGAGTTCCCGCTCGGCATGGGCGTGCAGGACATCTGGATCGGCCGCCCGCTGCTGCCCGAGGAGCTCGCGGGGCTGACCTACAAGGATCGCAAGGACCTCGTGATCAGCGGCATCAACGGGCTCGGCCCGAGCAACGCGGAGGAGCAGCCGTTCCCCGGGGATCCTGCGTTCGCGGCGTCGGTGGACGCCTGGGTGGAGGAGGCGGGCGTCGCGCACGAGGACGCGACGGTCTTCCGGGTGCTGCAGGCGTGCGCCGACCCGACGCCGGAGACGGCGGCGATCCTGGAGGCCGCGCGCACGGGGCGGCTCGTCGCGCCCGACGCGCGGCGGGCGGACTGGCTGCGGAAGCTCGCCGCGCGGCTCATCGGGAGGCGGCTCGGGGGGTGAGCCGGGCTGGAGCTCATCGGGGCCAGCCCTGCGAGCGCGCGACAGCGCGGATTGCTTCGACGAGCTCCGCTTCGAAGAGCTGGAAAGCTGGCAGTGCTCGCAGCGCCTCGAGGCTGACCTCTTCGCCGAACAAGCGGTAGAGGCGCTCCGGCTTTCGTCTCATCCTTCCTTCTTTCACTTTCAGGAGGCGCCCCAGCGTCAGCTTGGGATCGGCCTCGCGTTCTGGCTCGGCGGGGAGCGCTGAGTGCGCGTCGCTACCGAGCCAGGGCCGGAAGACCTCGGCATCGACCAGCAACCATGCCTCCGTCTCGCGCACGGGAACGCACGGGACCGTCACGACGTCCGGGGACGCGCGCCGGGCGGCATCGATGCCCGGGTCGAGGCAACTCTGTCGCGCATATCTGGGATCGCCTGCGCCGTCGGCATGGATGACGAACAGCGTGCATTCCGCCCGGCGGTCTGCGATGGCGGCGGCGATTCGCTCGGCACGCTCGCTTGGCGCCGGGTAAGGCGCGTCGATCCCCAGGCTGTCCTCGACATCGCAAGCGCCGGGAAATAGCGACGAGGCGAGCGAGGACAGCAGCCGATTGAGGAGCGGCAAGAGGAAGTCGTAGTCGCTCCGGCCTTCCGCATAGAGTCCTGCGCGGAGATAGAGCCGCTTTCTGCTCATTCGGCAGCCTCGCTGGCTGCCGTCTGGAGGAGCGCGTCGACCTCACGCAGCGACACGATGTGCGCGCCGTCGCCCGGCGCGTTCAGCTGCCCCACCGTGCGCGCGCGCGTTACGAGCTGGCCGTCGCGTCGCACGAGGTCCATGAAGCGCAGATGCTCGGGTCTGTCCCGGAACGCGGCGAGGACGACCGGCGAGTGGCTGGTGAGGAGGAGCTGCGTCGCGGGTTGAGCTGAGTCAGGAGAGGCTTCGTCTCCGGGAGCCGTTATCTCACGTAGCAGCGAGAGCAGCGTGCGCAGGCGGCCTGGGTAAATGCCGTTCTCAGGCTCCTCTACACCAACGATGGATGGACGAGGCTCGACGCGGAGCGCTGTGAGCAACGCTAGGCCGCGCAGCGTGCCATCAGAGGCGAGGCGAGCCGGGAGGCGCTCGCCGCCGGAGAGCTTGAACTCGATGCGCAGGTCGTCGTCGTCGGGCACGACATTGAAGCCGGCGAGCCCCGGGATGAGTGAGACCAGATCCGCGCGGATCTCTCCGAGCGTCGGTGCCGGCAGATCGGCAAGGATGGTGGGGAGGTTCGATGCGTCGGGAGCGAGCGCGATCGAGTCGGTGCGCTCGCTCGAGTCGCGCAGGCGCGCGGGGTCGAGCTGGAGGAGGCTGAAATGGGAGAGCTCGTCGGTGATGATGTTGATGACCGCCCTCCATCCCCTCTCCGAGTTTGTGTTCCGGAAGTCGGTGTACTCCTTAAAGAGGGCAGCGCGCTCAGCGGTCAACTCTGTCGGGAAGTCGAGGTTGATATGGTAGGTTCCAGATCCTGTCTTGAGCGCCGCGAGCGCGGCGTGTGTTCGTGGACAGCGATAGTTCAGTCCCGCCCAGCTCTCGTATTCGGGCGCGATGAGCACGCGCCGCTCGCGTCCGTCTTCGTCCTCGTGGCGGAGGATGATCTCTCGTCGAGGCGGTCCGTCCTTGTCGGCGAGCGCGCGAAGGCATTCTCCGGAGACCACGAGCTCCTCGACGCCTGACGGACGCGCCCGACGCTCGATGACGAGCTCGTACCGATAACGGACCGGCAGCGGTGGCCCACCGTCTTGAAACGGCGCTGGCGTGCTTCGCAGCGACACCTCGATCGCGAACCGGATCGTCTTCCCCGCCTCTCCCCCCGAGCGGCTGAACTGATCGACGACACGCCCCCGTCCGAGCTTGAACGCCTCCTCGATCGGCATGGATGCGAGCCGCCCCAGCAGTCCGATCGCCTCCAGCAGGTTCGACTTTCCCGCTCCGTTCGGCCCGACGAACACCGTCAGCGGCTCCAGATCGACCGCGAAATCCCGCAGCGACTTGAAGCCGTCGATCTCGAACCGCGTGATCATGCCTCGACCCTACCATGTCCGCGCTGCCGTGCGGTTTGCCGGCCCGCCCCTATGCGCCGTCACGCGCAGCCCGGACGCTCGTCGGCTCCGCGGCCCTCTCGGCCCCGCGCCGCGCGCACCCATGGCCCCTCACCACCTGATCGCCGCCGGCTCCGCGACCCAGTTCAGGCTCCCCCCGTTGTAGTCCGGCTCCGGCCGCGTCAGCGCGTACGTCAGCACCACGCCTCCCGTCACCACCGCCGCCGCGCCCGTCCAGAACCACCACCGCGTCCACAGCGACGGCCGCACCGGGATCAGCTTGGCCGTCAGATCCGCCCGCTGCCCCGCGTGCAGATCGAGCGTCGCCGCGTACGTCTCGAACCCGTCCCGCACCACCTCGATCCTGTACTTCCCCGGCGGCCGCTCGAGGTCGATGGGCGCGAGCCCGGCCTCGCGGCCGTCCACGCGCACGAGCGCCTGCGCCGGCTCCGCGCGCACGGCCACGCGCGCGGGGAGGATGTCCAGGTGCAGATCGAGCGTGGCCTTCTCCCCCGGCCGGTAGGTCTTCTGGACGAACGCATCCTGGCGCCCTGGCCGCGCCGCGCGGAAGAGGTGGACCCCGGGATCGAGCTCCACGGTGAAGCTCTTCTCCACCGGCGCCGCCGCGCGCTCGGCGGACCCGGGGAGCGTCACGAAGACCCGGGTCCCGTCGTCGGTCGCCAGCCGGAGCGCGCGCCCGTCGACGGTCAGCGGGGTGCCCGGGGGATCCAGCGTGACCGCCACCCGGACCACGAGCTCGTCCAGCTCGGCGACGAACGCCCTCGCGTCGTCGATCTGCGCGGGCGCCAGGCCCTCGGTGCCCGCGAGCACGCGGCGGAAGGTGCGGCGCGCGGCGACGTAGCGGCCCAGGGCGCGCTCGCAGAAGCCGATGTTGTACTGGACGATCGGCGCGTCCCGCGCCGCCGCCGCCTCCTCGAACGCAGCGAGCGCCTCGCCCCACTGCGCGTCCTTCGATCGCTGCACGCCGAGCAGGAACGCCGCCCTGCCGCGCGCGGTGCGCTCATCGACCGCCGGCGCCTCTGCCGGCGCCGCCGCCGGGGCCGGCGCCTCTGCCGGCGCCGCCGCCGGGGCCGGCGCCTCTGCCGGCGCCGCCGCCGGGGCCGGCGCCTCGGCGCGCGCGCGCCCGGCCGTCGAGAGATCGACCGCCGCCACGACCAGGCCACCCAGGATCCATCGTGTCCGCATCGTACCCCTCGTCCCTGGCCGCCCCCTCAGTCCGTCCCGCCGCAAGCGATCTCGCAGTGGGCAAGCGCGCAGTCGAGCCCGGCCTCGTGGGTCGCCACCGCGTCCGGGAACATGGCGTCACACTCCATGAGACAGGCCTGATCCCCGACGTCGCACGGGACCTTGCAGTTGTCCAGCAACGCACACTCGATCTCGTGCTGGCAAGCCGCCATCTCGTCGGCGCAGTGCAGGTTCTGGCACTTGACGCAGGGGTCCAGCGGCTCGTTGCCGCAAGCGTCGTCGTCGAAGCAGAAGTACTGCATACACGCCATCCGGTGGCTGTAGGCGACGTAGCCGGCGGTGTGCGCCTGGTAACACGCGCTCTCGCAGGGCGAGAAGGCCGCGTCATCCGGGTCCTCGGCGCACGCCTTGACGCACGTGACCAGGTCCTGGCAATCCTGGTCGTCTCTGCAAGCCTGGTAGGTCTCGCAGCAGCGCTCGTCCTCGCACTTGTAACAGGTGTTCGGATCCGCCGACGGCGAGCACGTCTGGTTGAAATCCGGGTCTGTCGGGGCGGGGATCTGACCGCAACCGGCGCACTGCGCGCCCGGGCCGGTGAGGCGGCAGTCGATGAAGGCCTGCTTCGCGCTCTGGCCAAGAGAGCCGGTGACGGGCGGGCACGCCTGCTCGCACGCGATGTCCGCGTCCCCACCCGGGCCCAGCGGACAAGCGTCGAGGCAGTCGAGGTAGGCGGCGCAGCCCGGGTCGGCCGCGCACGCGTTCACCTGGGACAAGCACGCTGTCTGCTCCACGCACGCTCCGCACGCGCTCGCGCCGTACGTGGCCTCACCGCCGCCACCACCGCTGCCGCCACCGGCGCCCGATCCCGTGCTCGCCGCCGCTCCCGGATCTCCGGATGGGGAATCGCCGTCGCACGCGGGGGAGAGCGCCGCCGCGATGGCTACGGAGAGCGCGGCGAGCACTGGCCGGGTGACCCACGACATACAATCTCCTCGCGAGCGGCAGAGCGATGTTCGGGTGATTCGGTGGATTCGGGTGACGAGTGACGAGTGACGAGTGACGAGTGATTCGGGTGACGAGTGATTCGGATGAAGAAGCGAAAGAACCCTCTTGGCCTCGCCCCTCCTCGATGATAGCGAGGAGATTACTCCTGCGTCCCGTCGGGCGGCAACGAGAAAGGCGAAAGGCGGCAGGTGGTCGAACCGACACGCGCGCTCTCGATCCTCGCCGTGCTCGCTGCGGCGGGGCTCTCCGGCGCCTGCGGCGCACGCGAGCGACCGCAGCTCCTCGTCGTCGTGGACACCGACGCGCCGGTCGCCGCGCAGCTCCTGGCGGACCCCGCCATCTCGCCGGAGGCGGTCATCGATACGGTGCGCATCGACGGGTTCGACGGCGCGTGGCGCCCCGGCTGCATCGATGACGTCGACTGCACGGCGAACTTCGTCCTGCCGGACCCTTCGTCCTGGCCGTTCTCCTTCGGGGTGGCCGCGCCGGAGGCGGGGAGCGCCGTGCTCCGCCTGCGCATCCGGGCGCTCCGCGGCGCCGTCGCGACGCGGGGGAAGGACTCCATCGAGGGGAGGGGGTTCTCGACCATCGATCCTCCGCCAGAGGCGGCCATCGACCGGCTGATCGAGGTCGCGCTCCCGACGTCTGGCGTGGAGACGGTGCGACTCACGCTCTCGGCCGACTGCCTGGGCGCGCCCGCGTCGCTGCGCAAGCCGCCGCGCACATGCATCGATGCCTCCAGGCGGACGGCGGCCCCATCGGAGGGGGTCCTCGCCGGATCGGAGGCCGACATGGGCGCGACGCGCGCCGGCACGTGGCCGCGCGCGCGCGAGATCCCCTGCGGCGCCGCGCCCGAGGGCGCCGATGCCGTCTGCATCCCCGGCGGATTCAGCGTCATCGGCCAGGCCGAGCTCGCCGGCGTCGACGAGCAGAGCTATGTCTCGGTCGTGCCGCCGCGGCCGGTGCATGTGGGCCCGTTCTTCATGGACAGGACGGAGTTCACTGTTGGCCGTCTCCGTGCGCTGCTGAACGAGGGGCGCCTCCACGCGGAGGGTGATGACCTCACCGGGCCTGATCCGAGCAGGGCGGGGCTCGCAGACTGCCGCTGGCTGGGCGCCGCCGACGGAGCGAACGATGGATATCCGCTCAACTGCATCTCGTGGCGCCTTGCCCGGGAGGCGTGCAGAGCGAGCGGCGGTGATCTGCCGACGGAGGCGCAGTGGGAGCACGCCGCGCGGGGCCGAGGGCAAGGGCGAATCTATCCCTGGGGTGACGCGTCTCCCGCGTGCTGCACGGCGAGCGCCGGGCGGGGGACGCTGTGCCCTGGCGATCCGGGGCCGGAGGAGGTCGGCTCGCATCGGCCCTCGGCGACGTGCGGTGGCCTGGGCGACAGTTCCAGGGATGGCGTCCTGGATCTCGGCGGGAGCCTGAGCGAGCTGTGCGCCGACAAGCTGGTTCCTTACGGAGAGGGCTGCTGGAGCGCGCCCGGGATCTTCGTCGAGCCCCGCTGCGACGATGAGGGCATCAACGCGCGCGCCGCCCGCGGTGGAGACTGGGCCAGCGGCCCCGCGAACACGAGGCCCGCGTTCCGGAGAGGCGATGTCCTGGACTCGCTTCACGGCTTCCGGTGCGTCTACGCGGGAGGTGCGCCGTGACGGCTCGTGGCCTGTCGACGGCGCTCGCGGCCGCCGGGTTTCTGCTGTCGGCGCTCTCGGCGTGCGAGCCCGAGCCTCGCCAGTGGCTCGTCAGCGTCTCCACGGACGCCCCGGCGCCCCGGTTCGGTGATCACCTGCTGCTCGAGGTGATGGGCGAGGGCGCGATCTGCACCGGGTGCATGCGGCTCATCGGGGTGGATGGGCCGGACAGCCTGCCCGTCAGCTTCGGCGTGGTCCCGCGGGAGGAAGGCGCCGCCGTGCGGGTCCGCGCGCGGCTCTACCGGGCCGAGCAGGCGGGCCCCGACGGCCTTCCCCGCGGTCCGGCCTTGATCGACGCCGTCGCCAGGCTCCCGCCGCTCAATGGCGAGACACACGTGGCCCTCGATCTGTCCATGCGCTGCTTCGGCGTCCCGAGCCTCCCCGAGCAGCGCGCGACCTGCGACCCGGAGGCGGGCGCGCTCGCGCCGGAGCCGGTGCTCCCGCTGCTCTCCGAGGTCGGGGCCCGGCCCGAGCCCGGCTCCTGGCCGAGCGCGGCCCCGGTACCCTGCCAGGGGCCGGTGCCGGCGGGGATGGTGTGTGTGCCCGGAGGGGTCTTCCTTCTCGGGACGCCGCGACCCGGATACACCATCGATCTCGACGAGCTGAGCCAGCCCGAGCGCCTCGTGCAGCTCGGCGCGTTCGCCCTCGACGCGGACGAGGTGACCGTGGGCGCGGTCCGGGAGCTCGTGGCGACAGGGCAGATCCGATCAGCGCCCGTGGCCAGGGACCTCGACGCGCCGGGGTCGGATCTGGGCGCGTGCACGTATCTCGGCGTGTCCAATGGCGCGAACGACGCGCTGCCCGTCAACTGCGTCACCCACGCGCTGGCGGAGGAGGCCTGTTCCGCGCTGGGGAAGCGGCTCCCCACAGAGGCTGAATGGGAGTACGCGGCCGGCAACCTCGATGACGAGACCGCCTATCCCTGGGGCAACGGCGGCGATCTCTGCGCGATGGCGCTCCTCGGCAGGGGCCGGGGCAGCGGGGAGGTCGACCACGACGCGTTCGAGAGCTCCGGCTGTCGGCCGCTCGACGCGCCGGTGCCCTGGGGGCCTGTCGCCGGAGGCACCCCGAGCGACGTGACCGCCCTTGGCATCCGGAACCTCGCCGGGAGCATGTCCGAGTGGGTGGCCGACACCTTCGCTCCCTACGCCGCGCCTTGCTGGCAGTCGGGCGGGCCGCTCCTCGTCGATCCGGTGTGTCGCGAGCAGGCCCCCGGCGCGGCGCCGGCCTTCTCTTATCGTGGGAGCTCCTGGTCGGGTTACAAGCTGGGGGCCCGGGCCACGGCGCGCAGCCATGAGAGGGCGTCGGCGTTCAACCCGGCCACCGGCTTCCGCTGCGCGCAGCCGATGTGACCGCGCTCCCGCGGATCGGGGCCGCCCCGGGACCGCGAACCGCTGCGGATGGCCGTGAACCACGGTACGCTGCCGCTCGTGTCGGACGATCTCCAGGGCTCCCTCCCGGCCGGCAAGATCATCGCCGGGCGCTTCCGGATCGAGCGCCTCATCGGCCGCGGCGGCATGGGTGATGTGTACGCGGCCAGGAACGTCGGCACCGGGCGCGACGTCGCGCTCAAGATGATCCGCGGCGCCGCCGACGCCGCGCAGACCCGGCGCTTCCTGCGCGAGGCCAAGGCGGCGACCGCGATCCAGCACCCGAACGTGATCGAGGTGCTCGACGTCTTCGAGGAGGAGCACACGCCCGTGATGGTCATGGAGCTGCTCCGCGGCGAGCCGCTCTCCGGGCTGCGCAAGCGCAGGGGCGCCCTGCAGCTGTACGAGGCGGCGCGCCTCCTCGTGCCGGTCGCCTCCGCGCTCCGCGCGGCGCACGAGAAGGGGATCGTGCACCGCGACCTCAAGCCGGACAACATCTTCCTCTCGGAGCCGCAGGCCGGCGGGTGCGTGCCCAAGGTGCTGGACTTCGGGATCGCCAAGGTGCTCGACCCGACCTCCATCAGCTCGGAGACGCAGGGAGGCAACACAAGCACCGGCTCGATCCTCGGGACGCCTCATTACATGTCGTTCGAGCAGGCGATGAGCGAGAAGGACATCGATCATCGCGCGGACATCTGGGCGATCGGCGTCATCCTCTTCGAGGCGCTCACCGGCCGGAGGCCGCTCGAGTTCGAGAACCTCGGCGAGATGTACACGGCGTTCCTGCAGCGCGAGGTGCCGTCGATCCGCTCGGCCGTGCCCGACCTGCCCGCGGACGTCGCCGGGGTGCTCGACCGCTGCCTGCAAAAGCGGCGTGAGGATCGGCTCGACGATCTGGCGCCGCTCGTCGAGGTCCTCGGCCGCTACACCGATCCCACGTCGGCGGGCGCGCTCGCGGGAGGCAAGGTCGTCGGCGCGCTCGCGCCGCTCGCCGCGCCTCCGAGCTCGGGAGCCGTCGCGGCGCCTCCGGCCCTCGCGGCCCCTGGCGGGCGCGCGCGATCGTTGAAGAGGGCGTTCGCGGCCGCGGCGCTCCTCGTGGTGGCGCTCCTCGTGGTGGCGTTCGCGGCGCTCCGCCCCCCGCCGCCGGAAGGGCCTGCCGCTCCGGTCCTCGTTTCGGCGGAAGCGGTGGTGGAGCCGCCGCCCGCGGCGGTCGCGGTGCCTCCAGCTCCAGCATCCATGTCGCGCTCGCCCGCTCCGCCCCTTCCCGCTCGGGACGAGCCTGCGGTCGCAGGCGTCGCGCCGTTCGCCGCGTCGTCATCCAAGCGGCCCTCATCGAGCGCGCTCTCTGGCACGCTGAAGGCGCCGGCGACACCGGCGACGTCGCCGACACCGCCGCCGTCGGCGCCGGCGACGCAAGCGCGGGGGATCGTCGACCAACTCCCGTACTGACGGCGAGCGCGCCCCGCGTTACCCTGCTCCCGCGCCATGGAAGGTCAACGTATCGCCGGGAAGTACCGTCTTGCCCGGCTCCTCGGCAGGGGCGGGATGGGCTCGGTGTGGCTGGCAGAGCACCTGTCGCTGCGCACGCCGGTGGCCATCAAGCTCATCGACGTCGAGGCCGCGAAGAACGCGACCGCCCGGGCGCGATTCGACCGTGAGGCGCAGATCGCCGCGCGGATCCGCAGCGCCCATGTGGTCAAGGTGCTCGATCATGGCCTCACGGACGATGGATTACCGTACATCGCGATGGAGTGTCTGGCAGGCGAGAGCCTGCGCGATCGCCTCTCCGCGCGCCGGCGCCTGACGCCGGCCGAGACGGCGAAGATCGTCTCTCACGTCTGCCGCGCCCTCTCGCGCGCCCACGAGGTCGGGCTCGTCCACCGCGACATCAAGCCCGAGAACCTCTTTATCGCGCGCGAGGATGACGGGGAGATCGTCAAGATCCTCGACTTCGGCGTGGCGAAGGTGACAGACGCGCTCGCCATCACCGGCATGGATCCCACGCGCACGGGGGCGCTCCTCGGGACGCCCTACTACATGAGCCCGGAGCAGGCGAGAGGCCTGAAGAGCGTCGATCACCGGTCCGATCTCTGGTCTTTGGGCGTCGTGGTCTACGAGTGTCTCACGGGGGAACGTCCTTTCACCGCCCCGGCGCTCGGGCCGCTCATCGCCAAGATCCTGGGCGCGCCCCCGCCCGCGCTGACCGCGGCGGCGCCGGACGCCGGCATCCCGGTGGAGGTCGAGGCCTGGATGCGGAAGGCGCTCGCCGTCGAGCCGGACGCGCGCTTCGCCTCGGCCCGGGAGCTCTCCGAGGCGTTCATGGTGGCGTCGGGCGTCGCCGACTCGATGGATCGCGGCTCCTCCGCGGGCCTCCCGGACGGCAAGCCGCCCTCGGCCGTGCGCCCCCCTGCCGGGATGTGGGAGACGGCCGACACGGTGGCCTTGCCCTCGAGCGACGGCCAGGCGCCGGTCGCTGCTGCGCCGCAGCCCCCGGTCGCCCCCCTGTCGTCGGCGACGGGGCCGGGCGCGGTCGCGGTCACGGCCGCGCGCCCTGTTGCGCCCGCGCGCGGCCTCGTCTGGGCGGTCGTCTTGCTGGCGGTCGCGCTGCTCGCGGTGAGCGGCGTCCTCGCCGCGACGCTCCTGCGCTGACGGCGGTCCGCTGGATGCGGAGCGGCGTGCGACGGCGCGCCGTGCGTCAGCGGCCAGCGTGGCCCGTGGTGTGTGGCGCGCTGCCTTCTTGCTTGATCGCCCGGCGATACGGGAGATACCCTGCGCGCATGCGCCGCCTGGTCCCGTGCGTCCTCCTTCTCTCGTCCTTCGCCCTTGCGTCGGGTTGCGCGACCTACACGCAGGATCTCGATCGCGCCCGCAGCCACTACGAGGCGAACCGGTTCGAGCAGGCGCTGGCGCTGTTCCGGGTGCTCGAGCACGATCAGGACTCGTTCTCGATCCCGGAGCGGGCGCAGTACGCCTACCTCCGGGGCATGACGGACTACCGCCTGGCCGACCTCGCGCCGCAGGGCACCGGCGTCGCCGATCCGCGCAAGGGCTACCGCGACAACGCGCGCCACTGGCTCGGGCTCGCCGCGGCGACCGAGAAGCAGGCCCCCGGCGGCATCACCAGCGAGCAGAAGAACCGCCTGACCGAGACCCTCGCGGACCTCAACCGCGACGTGTACGGCGGCGCCGAGGCGCTGCCGGAGGGGGGCGCCGCGCCGCAGACCGACGCTCCCGCGTCGCCCGAGGAGCCGCCGTCGGAGTCGGAGCCGTCGGCGCCCACGCTCTGACCGCCGCGCGCTGACGTCCCCGCTCGTCGCGCCTCGCGGGCATCGACTCGGGTGCGCGCATCGCATTGCGTGCGCTTGTCCCCGCCCGCCGGCACGTCCGCCGTGGCGATCGGATGCGCGCGCGTCCCAGCAGCGCGCGGAGATCCGTGCGGCGCGCGCAGCGTGCGAGCGGCCCATTGCGTGGGCGCGCGGGATGTCTGGAATAGAGCGGAAAGGGGCGAGGGGTGCGCCGTGTGTGGCGCAGGATCGAGGGTCGGCGAGGGGTCGTTCGCTACGACAACCGCCGGCGCAGGGTTTCGATCTCGTCCTTCGCGGCGAGCTTACGCTTCTTGAGCTGGGCAGCTTCCATTCTCTCCCCCGGTGTCAGGAACGCCCGTCGACCCAGCTGCCTGAGGCGTGAGTCGAGCTCGCGGTGACGCGCTTCCGCCATGCTCAGCCGCTGCTCCGGGCCGATTCCAGTCACCGCGCGAGGAGAGATGATCTGATGCTTCATGTGCCCACCTCCAAGGCCCCACAACGGGGCCGTGATGCCTTCGAGGGCCCACAACAGAAGCCCTCGTTCCGATCGTCGCTGGAGAGGAGAACGCCGCCGACCGAGCTACACGCCGAGACAGCGGCCTGATGAACGAATGCGAGATTACCGCAACATGGCGGATCCATGCAGGCTTTTTGTCGGGCGAGGCCATTCTGCAATTTCACAGAGCAGCCGTTGTAGTCAGGGATTGCCCTACGGCGTACAGCAATCCACCGGTGTCCCGGACGGCCGGGCCGGACTCTCCGTCCATGCACGTTGCGGAACAACCTGGAGCGTGGGGCTATTCTTCCCCGGCAATGTCGAGTTCCAGCGCCACCTCGGTCGCCCTTCTGGCCCTCGCGGTCGTCCTGGGCGGATGTATTTCGGAGGCCAACGTGCCGGCGCCGGCGCGATCGCCGCAGCCGGCCTCGGCGCGCGCGCCGGTCGAGCTCGCGCCGGTCGTCGTGTCGCCTTACTCGGACGCCGAGCTCGCGGCGGAGTTCGAGCGGGCGCGCGCGCTGCTCCTGGCCGACAAGGCGCGTGAGGCGGCGCCCCTGTTCGAGCGGCTCGCCCGCCTCGCGCCGGGCGGCGAGGTCGCGCCCCCGAGCCTGTTCAACGCCGGGCTCGCGCACGAGGCGCTCGGCGACCGCGCGCTCGCGGCCGAGCGCTACCGCGAGGTCGCGCAGCGCTTCCCGGATCACGCGGTCGCGCGCGGCGCGCTCTTCCGGCTCTCGCGCGCGGCGGCCGCCCTCGAGCGGTGGCCCGAGCTCGTCGAGGTCGCGCGCCGCCTGCTCCGCCTCGGCGATCTGAGCGTGCTGGAGGCGATCGAGGCGCGCGGCGCGCTCGCGCTCGGCCTGGTCGAGCAGGATCTCGTGGAGGAGGCGGCGCGCCAGGTCGCGCTCGCGCGCGATCTCATCGAGGAACACCGGCTTGGCGAGTCCGGCAAGCCGCCGATCGAGCTCGCGCAGGTGAGCTTCGCGCTCGGCGAGGTGCGGCGGCGCCGGAGCGAGGCGATCACCTTCGTGCCGGTGCCGGCGAGCTTCGCCGAGGCGCTCGAGCGCCGCTGCCAGGGGCTGCTCGACGCGCAGAGCGCCTACACCGAGGCCATGCGCAGCCTCGACGCCCACTGGTCGGCGATGGCGGGTTACCGCATCGGACAGCTCTACAAGGAGCTCCACCGCGACGTGATGCAGGTCCCGCCGCCGCGGAGCGCCGACACCCCGAGGGAGAGGCAGCTGTTCGAGGGGGCGATGCGCCTGCGCTACCGCGTGCTCCTGGAGAAGGGGCAGACGATGCTCGCCGGCACCGTGCGCCTCGGTGACCGCACCGGGGAGTCGTCGGCGTGGGTCCTCCGCGCCCGCGACGCGCAGCGCGAGATAGAGCTCGCGCTCGCCGACGAGCAGGCGGCCCTCGCGAGGCTCCCGTTCACCGAGGCCGAGCTCCTCGCGGCGCTCGACGCCCTGAAGACGGCGGCGCCGAAGCGGCCGTGAGCCCCGCGCGGGCGGCGGGGGTGGGGCCCGCGCGGCTCAGTTCAGCGTCGGCGCGCACCCGAAGAGCACGTCGAGCTCCGCGCGCACTTCGTGTTGCACCGTCGTGCAGGACGCGGGGCAGAGGATGATCTTCTTCGGGAGCACATCGTCGTCGTAATACCACCCCGGCCCCGTGCCGCAGTCCGTCGCGTCGTCCGCCTTCGGGACCTCCAGCGGGCTCGTGCCCTCGGGCGCGAACCTGACAGCGACCCGGTTCGTATCGAGGACGGCGCCCGCGGGCGGCGCGGGGATGAGGAGCTCGCACGGGAGCGCCGACGCGCGGATCTCGGCCATCTTCGCGGAGAACGCCGTGATGTCCGCCGTGACGTCGAACGCGCGGATCGTCCCGCCGGCGGCGGCGATCTGGTCCAGGTTGGTGAGCGTCGAGCCTTGCACCGCGACGACGTACGTCTGGACGCCGTTGTAGCGGAGGGCCTTCTGCGCCATCTCCGCGGTGCTCGCGACGGTGTTTCCGGAGCAGCCCGAGGGATCGCCGTCGGTCGCGAGCACGACGATCACCTTGTGGGAAGGGTTCGCGTCCTTGTAGGCGGTCGCGTTCGTGAGCACCCCCTGGAGCGCCGGGCGCATGGGCGTCCCGCCGCCCGGCGAGGTGCTCTGGATCGAGGCGGTGAGCTCCGGCGTGTTCAGCGGCAGCTCGCCGATGGCGACAGCGAGCTCGTCGTAGCTCGTGTGGTTGCAGTCGCTCTGCCCATTGCTGCTCCGCGGGAAGTAGGTCAGCCCCACGTTCATCCCGGCCGAGGCGGCGTCGGTCACGAACGCCGAGAGCGCGTTCGTGACGCCGACCCATTTCGAGCCGAGCATGCTGCCTGACCGGTCGAGCAGGATGAGCATATCGAGCGGCACGAGCGTGGCCTCCGCGCTCGCCTGGGCGCAGGAAGACCCCTCCCCGAGGCCGCCCTCGCCGGCGCCGCCGAGCCCTCCCCCCTCGCCGAGCGACGTGTCTCCGCTCGCGCTGCTCACGCCGAAGGAGCCGCCGCTGCCGCTCGCCGCGCCGTCCGGCGGGGGGATCGTCGCGGGCCTCTCGTCCTCGGTGGCCGCGCAGCCGCCCGACTGCGCCGCGATCCCGGCGGCGACGAGGAAAGGGGCAAACACGAAATGACGTCGGAAGGACATCTCTGCGCTCCTCTGAAAATGGGCGCGACGTGGCTCGCTGCCGCGGGGCTCCACGCGCGAAGTGGTCTGTCTATCGAGGGGTGGCCGAGCTCCGAGACGATCTCGTCAGTGTATGCAGTTCTCGATCAAGGCGCGATAGGGGCTCTCCGGTTTGTAAGCCCCGCTCGTGTCGTGCTGTCGTTGCTCTCTCTTCTTTCGTCGCTTGTCGCGGCTCTCGTCGCTTGTCGCAGCTCTCGCGGTCTCTCGCGCGCGCCGGCGCGGCGGGGCTCGGCGTCTTTGCTCGTCGCTGAGCGCGCCGACCGTTCCGGGTGCTCGCGCGCGGGAACATCATGTTTCCTTGCGCAGCCGCGAAGGACGCGTAATTCCCACGAGGTGCGTCACGCTTGCTGGAAAGAGGCGAACATGACTAGGTGGATTCCATGGGTACTTTCCGCTGTCGCCCTGACGGATCTCGGCTGTTCGACTGCGACATCCGCGGGCAGCTCGGGCCCGGCGGGGGCCGGCGGCGCCGCTGGGGCGGCTGTCTCGAGCGGCGGGGGCGGCGCAGGCGGGGACGGCGCGCCGTGCCGGATCGACTGCTCGCTCGTCCCGACCTCGCAATGTGTCATGGCCGTCTGCAACGAGGCGACGCGCGATTGCGAGCTCGTCCCCAGCGCGGGCGGGGAGCCCTGTGACGACAGGGACGCCTGCACGGTCGGCGAGACGTGCGAGGAGGGGGTCTGCCAGGGCGGGGCCCAGGAGGACTGCGGCCTCGCGCCGGACGCCTGTCACGTGGTCACGTGCGTCGACGCGGGCGGCGCGCCTCGCTGCGGGGTGGAGCCGAGGGCGAACGGGGCCCCGTGCGCGACGGAAGACCGCTGTCTCCTCGACGCGGCGTGCCTGGACGGCGCCTGCGTCGGGACGCCGCGGGACTGCTTCTTCTTCCACGTGCCGGACTCCTGTCATGTCGGTGCGTGCGACCCGGCCACCGGTGCGTGCGAGGCGGTTCCGGGGAACGAGGGGGCGCCGTGCGCGGACTCCGGCGATCTCTGCATGGTCGGCAAGACCTGCCAGACCGGCCGCTGCGAGGGGGGCGTCCCGAAGGACTGCAGCGCGCTGAGCGTCGGGTGCAACGATGGCGCCTGTGATCCGGGCTCTGGCAATTGCTATGCTGAGCCCATCGGACCGGGCGGCGCCTGCCTCTCTGGGACCGACGAGTGCAATCGTGGCGTCTGTGACGAGAGCGGCGCCTGTATTTCCATCCCCACCCCGGGGGAGTCGTGCCTCTCGCAGGCGGTCGGTTGCACGCGCGGCGTCTGCAGCGAGGCCGGGGTGTGCACGGCGCGCCCGGTTCCCGACGGCGGGATCTGCGTCGACAGCGACTCGTGCACCGTGGGGGAGTCCTGCCTGGCCGGCGTCTGTCAGGGCGGCGCCGCCGCGGCGGCGCCGGTGGTCTATTTCCGGGATACGTTCGAGAGCGACAGGGCCGGGTGGGAGCTCGGTCCGACCTGGCAGATCGGCGCTGCGAAGGCCTCAACCGGGCAGACTTACGGGCACGCCGATCCGGCGCTCGATCACACGGCGACGTCGGACAACGGGGTGGCCGGCGTGGTCATCGGAGGGAACGCGCCCCTCGGGGTCCACCCGTACTTCTACCTGACGAGCCCGGTCGTCAACGCCGATGTCGCGGGCGGCGTGTACCTGACGTTCTGGCGTCTCCTGAACAGCGATGAGGCGCCTCACATGACGAACCGCGTCGAGGTCTATGACGGCGTCCGCTGGAAGGTGCTCTTCGAGTCGGGGGCGTACCCCGGCGTCCGCGACTCGGCCTGGACGAAGGTCGTCCATGACCTGACGCCCTACAAGAACGCCAGCCTGCGCGTCCGCTTCGGCTACGAGATCGGGCGGGAAGCCTTCGTCGATACCGTCTCGAGCTGGAACATCGACGATGTGGAGATCGCGAACGCGGCTTGCCCGTAGAGCCCGCGACGGGGGTGGTGGTCAACTTTGCCCGAGAAAGATCACAGGGAGACGGGGAGACAGGGAGATTTACTAAGTTGGTTCTCCCCGCCTCCCCGTCTCCCTGTTCCAATTTGACCAGTACCGAGCGGGGCCCCGGCTCACCGCTCCACGACGGCCGAGAGCGCCGCCGTGATCGCCCGGGCGACCTCGTCGACCGCGCCATCCCCGTCGATATGGATGACCCTGTCCCCCGGGACGAGCTCCTCCGCCCGGCGGTATGCCTCCGCGAGCCGCGCCTGCAGCTCGGTCTTCTCGAACAGCTCCGCCGCCCCCCCGCGGCCGCGGCGGCGCTTCTCGGCGATCTCGGGCGCCACGTCGATCACCACCGTGACGTCGGGCCTCAGGGCGTGGCGGTTGAGCTCGCGGATCCATTCGACGATCGACCCGGAGCCCGCCCCGTCCTCGCCCGCCGTCGTGGACTGGTAGGCCAGGCTCGACAGGTCGTAGCGATCCGAGATCACGACGTACCCGTCGCGGAGGAGCGGCTCGATCTCGGCGCCGAGGTGATCGAGGCGATCGGCCGAGAAGAGCAGCGCCATGATCTCCGCCTGGCGGGCGCCTGGAAGCGAGATCCGGTGGGTCAAGACCTGCCGGAGCAGCGCGCCCACCGGCCCGGCGCTCGGCTCTCGGGTGACGTGCACCATGCGCCGCGCCGCCCTGAGGTGCGCCGCGTAGCGCTCGGCCTGCGTGCTCGTGCCGGCGCCGTCGATGCCCTCGAACACCACGAAGACGCCACGGCCGGCCTCCCCCGCCGGGCGCGACGCGGGGCTCTCTTGCTCGCCTCTCGTCTTCGGCATCTAGCTCGCCTCCTCGCTCGACTCCGCGACGGGCGGCGCGTCTTCTCCGAGCACGACGTTGTCGATGAGCCGCGTCGTCCCGACGCGGACGGCGACCGCCAGCAGCGCCCGATCGCCGATCGCCGCGGCGTCGCTCCAGATCGCCAGGGACTCGGGATCGGCGAGGTCCACGTAATCGACGCTCGTCGCGGCCGCCGCGAGGCGCGCGCGCGCGGGCTCGAGGAGCGCCGCGGCGCGCCGCTCGCCGCGGGCGAAGGCGCGGCACGCGCCGGCGAGGGCGAGCGGGATGGCGCGCGCCGCGCTCCGCTGCTCGGGCGAGAGGTAGGCGTTCCGAGACGACATCGCGAGGCCGTCCGGCTCGCGCACCGTCGTGGCCCCGACGATCTCGACGGGGAGGAACAGGTCGGCGACGAGCCGCCGGATGACCTGGAGCTGCTGGTAGTCCTTCCGGCCGAAGACGGCGACGCACGGGCCAGCGAGCGCGAGCAGCTTCGTCACCACGGTGGCGACGCCCTCGAAGTGCACGGGCCGATGGACGCCGCAGAGCGGGCCCGCTGTCGCGCCGACGCGCACGCGCGTCTCCTCGCCGGGCGGGTACATCGCCGCGACGTCCGGCGCGAACACGCCGTCGGCGCCGGCCTCCGCGCAGGCGGCGAGGTCTCGCTCGAGCGTCCGCGGGTAACGCGCCAGGTCTTCTCCCGCGCCGAACTGGGTCGGGTTGACGAAGAGGGTGACGGCCACGAAGTCCGTCCTCCGCCGCGCCTCCGTGATCAAGGCGAGGTGGCCTGCGTGGAGCGCGCCCATCGTTGGCACGAGGCCGACGCGGCTCCCTCCCGCACGAGCCCGATCGCACGCCACCCTGAGGTCGCCAGGATGTCGCCAAAACTCCATAGTTGAACCCTATCAGACGTACGGCAAAATCGGAGCTTCGATCATGGCTGACCCGCCGTCCACCCCAGATAGCGCCCTCGCTCCCGACTCAGAAGACGACGTGGATTCGGCTCGGGTCGCCGGGCCTGCACCGCGCCCGAGCGGCCCCTCCAGCGCGCGGTCCGGGGGGAGCTCCGCCCCGTCGAGCGGCCCGGTGTCGATATCGTCTTCATCGGCTTCATCGGCCGCCCCGGGGGCGATCCCGATCGAGGGGGACCCGACGCACTACCTGAACCGCGAGCTCTCGTGGCTCGAGTTCAACGCGCGGGTGCTGTCGGAGGCCAGATCGCACGAGGTGCCGCTGTTCGAGCGCCTCAAGTTCCTGAGCATCTTCTTCTCCAACCTCGACGAGTTCTTCATGGTGCGCGTCGCCGGGCTCCAGGCGCAGACGCAGCGCACGATCGCGGAGGTCCCGCCGGACGGGCTCACGCCCCACGAGCAGCTCGTGGCGATCAGCGCGCGGGTCCACGCGCTCGTCGATGACGCCTACCAGCTTTGGCACGCGGATCTGATCCCGGCGCTCCAGCGCGCCGGCATCGTGATCGTCCGGCCCCATGAGCTCGGCGCGACCGAGCTCGGCGCGCTCGACGAGCGGTTCCGCACGGACATCTTCCCGATCCTCACGCCGATCGCGATCGACCCGGGGCACCCGTTCCCGCACCTGCGCAACAAGATGATCAACCTCGGGATCATGTTCTCCCGGGAGCATGAAGCGCAGGAGCCAGGCTTCGCGGTCATCCAGGTGCCGCCGGGGCTGAGCCGGCTGATGCGGGTCCGCGTGGAGGGCGCGACGCGCGCGTTCGTCCTGCTCGAGGACGTGATCGCCCGGCACGTGAAGGATTTCTTCCCCTCGGGCAGGCTGCGCGGCACGTACCCCTTCCGCGTCACCCGGAACTGGGACCTCGAGATCGACGAGGAGGAAGGCGAGGACCTGCTCGAGACGATCCAGGCCGAGCTCCGCCGGCGCGATCGCGGCAACGCCGTGCGCCTGGAGATCGGCTTCGGCGAGGGCGCCGGCACCTCGGTCCAGCGGCTCTGCCGCGCGCTCAAGGTCGACGCGTCGCACGCCGTCTACCGGGTGCCTGGGCCGCTCCACATCGCCGACCTCATGGGCATCGTCGCGGACGACGAGCGCCGCGAGTACCGGGACGAGCCGTTCGCGCCGCAGGTCCCGCCGCTCTTCCGGGACGTCGAGGACATCTTCGCCGTCATCCGGGAGCAGGACGTGCTCCTGCACCACCCGTACGAGTCGTTCGATCCGATCGCGGAGTTCGTCTCCCGCGCCGCCGACGACCCGAACGTGCTCGCGATCAAGCAGACGCTCTACCGGACCGGCGGCGACTCGCCGATCCTGAAGGCGCTCGCGCGCGCGGCCGAGAGCGGCAAGCAGGTGACGGCCATCGTCGAGCTGAAGGCGCGGTTCGACGAGGCGAGCAACATCCAGTGGGCGAGGACGCTCGAGCAGAGCGGCGTGCAGGTGATCTACGGCCTGCTCGGGCTGAAGACGCACGCGAAGGCGCTGCTCGTGGTGCGGCGCGAGAAGGACAAGCTGCGCCGCTACGTGCACCTGTCGACGGGCAACTACAACCCGCAGACCGCGCGGCTCTACACCGACATCGGCCTGTTCACGGCGAACCGGGAGATCGGCGAGGACATGACGTCGCTCTTCAACCTGCTGACCGGCTACAGCGCGCCGCCCAAATGGAACCGCCTCCTCGTGGCGCCGCTCGGCCTGCACGAGGCGGTGCTGGGCCTCATCGCGCGCGAGGAGGCCCACGCGCGGGCCGGGCGCAGGGCGGAGATCGTGGCGCAGATGAACGCGCTCGTGGACGTCGACGTCATCGACGCGCTCTACTCGGCGTCGCAGGCCGGGGTCGACATCAAGCTCGCCGTGCGCGGCATCTGCTGCCTCCGGCCGGGGATCCCGGGCCTGTCGGAGCGGATCCAGGTGCGCGCGATCATCGATCGTTTCCTCGAGCACAAGCGCCTGTTCCGGTTCGCGAACGGCGGCAGCGAGGAGATCTACATGTCGAGCGCCGACTGGATGCCGCGCAACTTCCATCGCCGCGTCGAGCTGATGATCCCGATCATCGAGCCCGCCACCCGCGCGCGCGTGGAGGACATGCTGAACACCGTGATGTCCGACACGGCGAAGACCTGGGAGCTCGCGAGCGACGGCAGCTACCACAAGCTCCAGCAGCCCGCCGGCGCCCCCCAGCTGCGGTCGCAGCACCGCTTCATCGAGCTGGCGCGCGAGCGGGTGAAGCTCAGCGATCCGCTGGCGCGCGGCGGCGGGCGCTTCCACATCCTCCGCATGCCCGCGGGCACGGACGACGGCGGGCCGCGCCACCGCAAGGGCGCCAAGAAGAAGAAGGGTCTGCCCTGAGCGACGACGCGCAGGAGCGGTAGAGGCCTCCCGGCGACCCCGCGCGCGGGGAGGGGAGGATCGGGCGAGGGGAGCCGTTCAGAACTGCGTCTGCAACGCGGCGGAGCCGGGGCCGAGCGAGAGCGTGGTCTGGGCCGACGCCTTGGGCGTCGCGTCGCTGACCGGCACCTTCTTCCCGCCGATGACCCAGAGCGGGATGCCCACGGCGATCATGATGCCGCCCGCCACGGAGACGAGCGCGCCGGCGAGCTGGCGGCGCCCGTCGGTGCGCGTCTCGCAGATGCCCGTGAAGCCCCCGAAATCGCAGTAGATCTCGTATCGGTTGCTCGCCGACGCGAGCAGGCCCGTCCCGGTGAAGAACGCGATCGTGCCGCCGGCGGTGAGCGCGATGCCGCCCAGCATGAGGCCCGGGCTCTTCCGGCGCAGGGGAACCGGGGGCGGAGCAGGTGGGATCTCCGCCGGGGTCACCGGGTAGCCCGGCGGGAGCTGAGCGTAGGCGCCGCCGTACGGAGCGTAGCCGCCCGGGGGACCAGGCGGCGGATAGCCCGGCGAGGCCCCTGGCGGAGCCAGCGGGGCCTCCTGCGGCGGCGCCGGGTAGGGGACCGCCGGGGGGACCGCCGGGTACGGCGGCGCGGGGGCAACGGGCGGCGCGGAGGCAGCGGGCGGCGCGGAGGCAGCGGGCGGCGCGGAGGCGGCGGGCGGCGCGGGTTGCGGCGCCGGCTGCGCGCCCGCCGTCGCCGCGGCGAGGAAGCCGGACAGCGCGACGCCGAGCGGCAGGGCGAGCGCCCGCGCGCGGGATCGCGGCGAGCGGCCCGGCGTTCGAGCGGCGTCGGGCGAAGCATTCAAGCGAAGCATCTCGGGCGTCCTTTCATCACGGCGGTTGCGATCACTCGTGTGGAAGCTCGGCTGGCTTTTGCGCCGGCTCCGGCGGAGGCGCCGCCTCCGCTGTCGACGCCCCCGCTGCCGGTGTCGCCTCCGCTGCCGGCGTCGCCCCCGCTGTCGGTGTCGCCACGGCTGTCGGTGTCGCCACGGTCGGCGCGGCGGCCGGCTTCGGTGCGCTGGTGCGCTTCTTCGGCGGGGCGGCTGCGGCTGCTCCGGTGCCTGCTCCTGATGGAGAAGCGCTGGCAGCTGTCCCCGCTGGCGATGCAGCACGCTGCGGGGTTGCAGCGCGCGCCGTCTCCGCTGCGGGCGTTTCGGCGGTGACGATCGTCGGCGGCGACGAGTCGACGGGAGGTGGGGCGGGCGGCTCGTCGGTCGCCGTCGGCGCGGCGAGGGACGGGGTGGCCGGCTCCGCGGCGTGTGTCTTTGCCGGAGCGGCTCTCGCGGGCTCGGGCGCGGCGCGCTCCGGGGCGCGGGGGGACTGCGCGGCGAACACGATCACCGCGGCGAGCGCCACGAGGCCCAGGAACACAAGGAGCGCGCGATCTCGCTTTGGCTTCGTCTGTGCGCTTCCTCCGCGCGCTCGCGCGGGCTGCGCCTCGACGCCGCCTCTCCGATGGGATCGATCGCCGGCTTCGCGCGCCCGCGCGGGCTCCGCGCTGCTCGGCGCGGCGGCGCCGCGTGTGTGCGCGCCGCGCGGGTCGTCGCCGCTTCGGCTCGCCGTCGGATCGACGCGCGCTACCGCGGGCCCTCGCGCTGTCGCGCTGTCGCCCTGCTCGCCGCGCGACGAGGGCCCCGTGTCCACGCCTGACGCAGGCCTCGACGCAGCGCTGCTCTGCGGCGCCTTGCGCCGGCTTTCTTTACGCTGCGCGCGTGAAACCTTCTTCGCCACGCAGCGACCGTACCGAACAGCAGGCGGGCCGCCAAGGGCCCGCGGTGCGTGTCGGCGTCCGACTCGTGCGGCGCGCGCAGGCTCCCGCGCGTCCCGGGAGCCGCGGTCGCTCGCCGAGCGCCCCGTCGAACGAGACGCGCGCGGACGGCCCCCGCCGCGCGCCGCGACCCACGAGCCCTTCGCGCGGGGCCGGGAGCCGAGACGTGCAGAGCACGGCCTCCGCAGGCGCGGCGGGACCGACGCGCCCGACACGAACGACGCCGCGCTTCAGCCAGCGCAACGGACGCGACCGGCGTGAACGACGCAAGCGACGTGGCGACGTGGCGACGTGAACGATGCGATTGACGCGGCGGACGCAACGACGCATCAGACGGGAGCGACGCGAACGAACGCCACGCTGGCGTATCCAACACGAACGGGTGTCGTCCCGCTTGACATGGGTCGCCTCCTGGGTATCCTGCGCGTCCCCATCCCTCAGGTGGAAATCCGCGTCACTATGCCGACCATCAGCCAGCTCATCCGCCAAGGCCGCGAGGCCGCTCGTTACAAGACGGCCTCTCCTGCGCTCAAGTCCTGCCCGCAGCGGCGAGGCGTGTGCGTACGTGTTTACACCACGACGCCGAAGAAGCCCAACTCTGCGCTCCGCAAGGTCTGCCGCGTCAGGCTGAGCAACCAGATGGAAGTGACGAGCTACATCCCGGGCGAAGGCCACAACCTGCAGGAGCACTCGGTCGTCCTCATCCGCGGCGGCCGTGTCAAGGACCTGCCGGGCGTGCGCTACCACGTCGTCCGCGGCACGCTCGACGCGTCCGGCGCTGCCGGGCCGAGCTCAACCAACAAAGCGACCCGCAACCGCAAGCGCTCGAAGTACGGCGTGAAGCGCCCGAAGGCCTGACGGCCTCAACGCGCGAAAGCCGAGCAGAGGAACGAAGATGCCCCGTCGTCGCGAAGTCCCGAAGCGGAAGATCATTCCGGACCCGAAGTACAAGGACAAGCTCGTCGCCAAGTTCACGAACTCCCTGATGCAGTCGGGCAAGAAGGCGACCGCCGAGGGGATCCTCTACGGCGCGTTCGACATCGTGCGCGACCGCTTCAAGGAGGAGCCGATCGACGTCTTCCGCAAGGCGCTCGACAACGTGAAGCCGAAGCTCGAGGTGAAGAGCCGGCGTGTCGGCGGCGCGACCTACCAGGTCCCCGTCGAGGTTCGCCCCGAGCGTCGCGTCGCGCTGGCGATGCGGTGGCTCGTGACCTACTCGCGCGGCCGCGGCGAGAAGACGATGCGCGAGCGGCTCGCCGCCGAGCTCGTCGACGCGGCGCAGAACCGCGGCAACGCGGTCAAGAAGCGCGACGACACGCACAAGATGGCGGAGGCCAACAAGGCGTTCGCCCACTACCGCTGGTAGGTCAGCGAGGCCAGCGCAGATCCCGGATCTGCGCTGGTTCGTCATTTCAGGTCCCATCCCCAGGCGAGGAGACGCGTAGAGCGAGATGGCACGGCTGACATAAGGATCGGGTTACAGAGCCGGTCCTCTCGAGGGAGCGCGACAGCGCTCGCCCTCGCGGGACCTAGAAAAGCTGCTGCTGTACCCCGACACCCTCTCCAGGTTCAAGTGCCCGCCACAACGGAGGCGGGCCGGGCTGGAGAGGGTGTTTTGCATCCTGAGTCCGAAACCCTCACCCCACGCATCACACGACGGAGAAGGAAAAGTGGCACGCGAGTACAGCCTGGAACGGACGCGCAACATCGGGATCATGGCCCACATCGATGCGGGCAAGACCACGGTCACCGAGCGCATCCTTTATTACTCGGGTGTCAACTACAAGATCGGCGAGGTCCACGAGGGCGCAGCCACGATGGACTGGATGGTCCAGGAGCAGGAGCGCGGCATCACCATCACGTCCGCCGCGACGAACTGCTTCTGGGCGCCGGAGCAGGGCCCCGAGAAGGGTGTCTCTCACCGGATCAACATCATCGACACGCCCGGTCACGTCGACTTCACCATCGAGGTCGAGCGGAGCCTCCGCGTGCTCGACGGCGCGGTGGCGGTGTTCGACGGCGGCAACGGCGTCGAGCCGCAGAGCGAGACGGTGTGGCGGCAGGCGGACAAGTACGGCGTCCCGCGCATCGCGTTCATCAACAAGATGGACAAGGTCGGCGCCGACTTCGACATGTGCGTCGACTCCATCCGCGAGCGCCTCGGCGCGAACCCGGTGGCGATCCACTACCCGCTCGGCGCGGAGGACTCGTTCCGCGGCGTGATCGACCTCGTGACCCTCCGGGCCGCCGTGTTCGACGAGGAGACGAAGGGCCAGCGCTACGACTGGCAGGAGATCCCGGCCGACCTCCTGCCGCGGTGCAAGGAGCTCCGCGAGAAGCTCATCGAGGCGTGCGCCGACGCGAGCGACAAGGTGATGGAGAAGTTCATCGCCGGTGAGATCGACCAGATCACCGAGCAGGAGATCCACGCGGCCATCCGCGCGGGCACCCTCGGCTTCAAGATCGTCCCGGTCCTGTGCGGCTCGGCCTTCAAGAACAAGGGGGTCCAGCTCCTGCTCGACAGCGTCGTGAACTACCTGCCGTCGCCGGTCGACATCCCGGCCGTCGAGGGGACGCTGCCCGACAAGAAGGACAAGGTCGTCTCGCGCAAGGCGAGCGACGAAGAGCCGTTCGCGGCGCTGGCGTTCAAGGTCATGAACGACCAGTTCGGCAACCTCACCTTCTTCCGCGTCTACTCCGGCACGACGAAGAGCGGCGTCAGCGTGCTCAACTCGACGCGCGGCAAGCGGGAGCGCTTCGGGCGCATCCTCCGCATGCACGCGAACAAGCGCGAGGAGATCGACGTCTGCTACGCGGGCAACATCTACGCTGCCGTGGGGCTCCGCGACACCCGCACCGGGGACACTCTCTGCGAGGAGAAGAACCCGATCGTGCTGGAGCGGATGGAGTTCCCCGACCCCGTGATCTCGATCGCCATCGAGCCGAAGACCAAGGCCGATCTCGACAAGCTCGGGCTCAGCCTGCAGAAGCTCGCCTACGAAGACCCCTCGTTCCGCACCTTCACGAACGAGGACACGGGCCAGACGATCATCGCCGGGATGGGCGAGCTCCACCTCGAGATCATCGTCGACCGCCTGAAGCGCGAGTTCAAGGTCGACGCCAACGTCGGCAAGCCCGAGGTCGCCTACCGCGAGACCATCTCGAAGAAGGCGACCGACGTGGAGGGGCGCTTCGTCCGGCAGTCGGGCGGACACGGCCAGTTCGGTCACGTGAGGATCGACATCGAGCCGGCGGAGCGCGGCGCGGGCTTCGTGTTCGAGAACGACATCGTCGGCGGCATCATCCCGAAGGAGTTCATCCCCTCGATCGAGAAGGGCATCCGGGACGCGATGGGCCGCGGCGTGCTCGCCGGCTACCCCGTCGTCGACATCAAGGTGCGGCTCCACTTCGGCAGCTACCACGAGGTCGACTCCTCCGGGCCCGCGTTCGAGGTCGCCGCGTCGATGGCCTTCCAGGACGGCGCCAAGAGGGCGGGGCTCGTGCTCCTCGAGCCGATGATGGCCGTCGAGGTCGTGTCGCCCGAGAACTACCTCGGGGACGTCATCGGAGATCTCAACTCGCGGCGCGGCCGCATCCTCGATATGGGGCAGCGCGCGAACACCCGGGTGATCCGCGCGGAGGTCCCGCTCGCCACCATGTTCGGTTACGCGACCGACGTCCGTTCCAAGACGCAAGGCCGCGCGACCCATTCGATGCAGTTTTCTCATTACGCACCGGTTCCAGCAGCGATCCAGGAAGAGATCGTCGCCAAGCAGCGAGGTTAAAGAGACGCCATGGCCAAGGAGAAATTCACTCGTACGAAGCCGCACGTGAACGTGGGCACCATCGGTCACATCGACCACGGCAAGACCACGCTCACGGCGGCGCTCGTCAAGGTGCAGTCGAAGCGCAACCTGGCGAAGGCGATCTCGTACGCCGACATCGCGAAGGGCGGGACGGTCCGTGACGAGACGAAGACGGTGACCATCGCGGCGGCGCACGTCGAGTACGAGTCGGCGAACCGCCACTACGCGCACGTCGACTGCCCCGGGCACGCCGACTACATCAAGAACATGATCACCGGCGCGGCGCAGATGGACGGGGCGATCCTCGTCGTGTCGTCGCTCGACAGCGTGATGCCGCAGACGCGCGAGCACGTGCTGCTCGCCCGGCAGGTCGGCCTGAACCACATCGTCGTGTTCCTCAACAAGTGCGACGCGGTGGACGACCCGGAGATGCTCGACCTTGTCGAGATGGAGGTCCGCGAGCTCCTGTCGAAGTACAAGTTCGACGGGGACAACGCGCCGGTGGTCCGTGGCGCGTCGCTGCCCGCGCTTCAGGGCGACCCGAAGTGGGAGGAGACGATCCAGCAGCTGCTCAGCGCGCTGGACAGCTACATCCCCGAGCCGGTGCGCGACATCGACAAGCCGTTCCTGATGGCGGTCGAGGACGTGTTCTCGATCAAGGGCCGCGGCACGGTGGCCACGGGCCGCATCGAGCGCGGCGTGATCAAGGTCGGCGACGAGGTGCAGATCATCGGCTTCAAGGACACGAAGAAGTCGGTCGTGACGGGCGTCGAGATGTTCCGCAAGCTGCTCGATCAGGGGCAGGCGGGCGACAACGTCGGGTGTCTGCTCCGCGGCGTGGAGAAGGAAGAGATCGAGCGCGGCCAGGTGCTGGCGAAGCCCGGGTCGATCACGCCGCACACGAAGTTCACCGGTGAGGTGTACGTCCTCAAGAAGGAGGAGGGCGGGCGCCACACGCCGTTCTTCACCAACTACCGGCCGCAGTTCTACATCCGGACGACGGACGTGACCGGCACGGTGAACCTCCCCGAGGGGGTGAAGATGGTGATGCCGGGCGACAACATCACGATGACGATCGAGCTCATCGCCCCGGTCGCGCTGGAGGAGCAGATGCGCTTCGCCATCCGCGAGGGCGGCAAGACGGTGGGCGCCGGCGTCGTCACCAAGATCCTCGCGTAGGAAGAGCACCATGGCTGATACAACCAAGATCCGGATTCGCCTCAAGGCCTTCGACCACCAGCTGCTCGACAAGTCGACGAGCGACATCGTCGAGACGGCGAAGCGGACCGGGGCGCACGTCGCGGGGCCCATCCCGCTGCCCACCGAGATCCGCCGTTACACGGTCCTGCGGGGGCCCCACGTCGACAAGAAGTCGCGCGAGCAGTTCGAGATCCGGACGCACAAGCGGCTTCTCGACATCATCGAGCCGACGCAGCAAACCCTCGACGCGCTGATGAAGCTCGACCTTTCGGCCGGCGTCGACGTCGAGATCAAGAGCTAGGAGTCCAGGTACCATGAAGGTTACCGTTTACAACCTCAAGCGGGAGCAGGTCGGCGAACTCGACCTCTCGGACGAGGTCTTCGGGACCGAGGTGAAGGAGCACCTCTTCTACGAGGTCGTGAAGGCGCAGCTCGCGTCCCGCCGCTCGGGCACCAAGGCCACGAAGGAGCGGAGCGCGGTCGCCGGCTCCACGAAGAAGCTCTATCGCCAGAAGGGCACCGGCCGCGCTCGCCAGGGCTCGATCCGCGCGCCGCACCACGCGGGCGGCGGCATGGCGCACGCCCTGGAGCCGAAGGACTGGTCGTACCGTCCGCCGCGCAAGGTGCGGATCGGCGCCCTGAAGAGCGCGCTCTCGCTCTTCGCGAAGGAGGGCCGGCTCATCGTGCTCGACAGCCTCGAGGTCTCCGAGATCAAGACCAAGGCGATCGCTGCCACGCTGACGACGCTGCAGGCGGATCGGAAGTCGCTGGTCGTCGACACGGCCGGCAACGACAAGCTGGTGAAGAGCCTCCGCAACCTGGAGAACCACCAGTACCTGCCGCCGGAAGGGGTCAACGTCTACGACCTCCTCAGGCACGACCACCTCATCGTCTCGAGGGACGCCGCCAAGGCGCTCGAGGCGCGTTGCCTTCGCTAGTCAGGGGAGTCCGACATGCAGCCCGAGCAGATCATCCGCCGGCCAATCATCCTCACGGAGAAGTCGAGCCGGCTCCGCGACCAAGGCAACAAGGTCATCTTTGAGGTCCGCCGCGAGGCGAACAAGATCCAGATCAAGGACGCCATCCAGACGCTCTTCAAGGTGGGCGTCGTGGACGTCAACACGCTGATCATGCGCGGCAAGGACAAGCGCATGGGGCGCGGCTACGCGAAGCTGCGCAATTGGAAGAAGGCGATCGTGACCCTCAAGGAGGGTGACGAGATCCAGTTCTTCGACGAGAAGGCGGAATAGCGATGGGAATCAGATCCTTCAAGCCGACCTCGCCGGCGCGGCGTTACTACTCGGTCAGCGACTTCAAGGAGATCACGAAGGTCGAGCCCGAGCGGTCGCTGCTGGAGCAGCAGACGTCCACCGGCGGCCGGAACAACAACGGCCGGATCACGTCGCGGTTCCGCGGCGGTGGTCACAAGCAGCGCTACCGGATCATCGATTTCCGGCGCGACAAGATCGGCGTCCCGGCGAAGGTCGCCTCGATCGAGTACGACCCGAACCGGACGGCGCGCATCGCGCTCCTGCACTACGTGGACGGCGAGAAGCGCTACATCCTGGCGCCCGACGGCCTCGCGGTGGGGGCGACGCTGCTCGCGAGCCGGAACGCGGACATCAAGCCTGGCAACAGCCTGACGCTCCGCTTCATCCCGCCCGGCACCTCGATCCACAACGTCGAGGTCAAGAAGGGCAAGGGCGGTCAGCTCGTGCGCTCGGCCGGCGTGGCCGCGCAGCTCATGGCGAAGGACGGCGACTACGCGCAGGTCCGCCTCCCGAGCGGCGAGATCCGCAAGGTGCACCTCGATTGCCGCGCCACGATCGGGCAGGTGTCGAACTCCGAGCACGCGAACATCAGCCTCGGCAAGGCGGGGCGCTCGCGCTGGCTCGGGCGCCGGCCGCACAACCGCGGTGTCACGATGAACCCCGTCGATCATCCGATGGGCGGTGGTGAGGGCCGGACGAGCGGCGGGCGTCATCCGTGCTCGCCGTGGGGTCAGCTCTCGAAGGGCCTCAAGACGCGGAACAACAAGCGCACCGACGGGATGATCGTCCGGCGGCGCGGGACCAAGGGTTAGTCATGCCGAGGAGCATCAAGAAAGGGCCCTTCATTGACGGTCACCTGCTGGAGAAGATCCAGGCGGCCCAGGCGACCAATGCCAAGAAGGTGATCAAGACGTGGTCGCGCCGCTCGACGATCCTGCCGGAGTCGGTCGGCCTGACCTTCGCCGTGCACAACGGGAGGAAGTTCGTTCCCGTGTTCGTGACGGAGAACATGGTCGGCCACAAGCTGGGTGAGTTCGCCCCGACGCGCACGTTCCACGGCCACTCCGGGGACAAGAAGTCCAAGGTCACCAAGGGCCCGGGCGGTCGCTGATCGCTCCGCGTCAACCGCGAGCGCATCCGACATGAAACGGGCGGGGTCGCAGCAGCGATCCCGCCCGTTCCTTTTTTTGCAGCTACGGAGCCCGCGTTAGAATTGGCCGCGTAGACCGACGAAATCGGGGCCGACGAGCAGCTGCGTCGAGGCCGTGGCGCTCTGCGAGCCGCCAGCGCCGCCGCCGGTGAAGCTCAGGATGAGCAGGGTCGTGCCCGTGACGAGCCCGAGCGCGCCGACCACGACGCCGATGTTCGCGACCGTCTTCTGGGTCTTGCCGGCGTCGACGTCGTCCTGGCGCTCGGCGGGGCAGGGGCCCCTGCAGGTCTCGGCGAGATCGCTGTACGTGCTGTTCGCCATCAGCCCGGCGACGGTGAACATCGCGAGCCCTGCCACGCCCACGCCGCCAGCGGCGTAGGCGTAAGGCCGCAGGTGCGCACGCGGCGAGGGCGCTTCCGAAAAGGGCGGGCTCGGGCCCTCGTCGAGGAGCGCCGGAGAGCCGGAGCCGGCCTCGGTCGGGCCGCTCGGCTCGGCGTCGAGCGCGACGGTCTTCGCTTCGCCCGCCGAGAGATCGACGGTCTGCGGCGTCGAGGTGAGCTTGGTGCGCAGGACGATCTCGGTCTTGCCGGGCTTGACCGGGAACGGCTTGCCCCACCGCTCGCGCGGGACGTCCTTGCCGGCCACCGCGAGCGAGGTCGCCGCGTCCGGGTGCGCGACCGTGACGGTGACGAGGGCGATCTTGCGCGCGAGCTCGTCGCGCTCCAGCTGCGCGGTCTGCTCCGTCTGGGCATAGCGCGGCTCGTCCTTCGCCCGGGACGCGGCCTCCGCCGCGACCTGATCGAACTCGAGGTACGCCTCGATGTGATCGCCCAGATCCGCGAGGCAGCGCGCGATGTAGAGGCGGGAGTTCGGGCTCGGCACGGTGGCGTACGAGGCCCGGAACTGCTCCAGCGCAAGCGCGAAGCGCTTGCTCTCGTAGAGGGCGGCGCCCTTCTTGAAGTGGTTCTGCGCCTTCTCCACCGCGTCCGGCGCGGGCGTCGCCGCGGCGCCGTCCGCGCCGGACGCGGGCCCGGGGAGCGTGCACAAGCACAGGCAAGATGCCGCACCGAAGAGCAGCGCACGGAGCCAGGGTCGAGATCGCACGGTGTTCAGATACCCGATGGGTTGTACTTCTTCTTGGGGGTGGGTTTGCCGGTCGTTGCTGGCCTGGGCGCAGGCTTCGCCGGCGTGGACGTCGTCCGGGGGCGCGCGGTCGACGGTGGGCGCGACGCCTGCGGCGCGGCGATGGGCTGCGCCGTCGCTGCCGCGGGCGCCTTGGCCGTGTGGGAAGGCGCCGGCTCCGCCTCGGGGGGCGCCGGCTCGGGCGCCGGCGCCGCCTCGGGAGGCGTCGCCGAGGCCTCGGGAGCGGGCGGCGACGCCGGCTCCGCCGCCTGAGGCTCTGCCGGCGAAGCGGGCGCAGCCGGGGCGGCCTCCGCCGCGGCCGCGGTGGCGGTGGCGTCGGCCGCCGCGGCCGCGGGCAACGCATCGACGCGCGCCTTGCCGATCTCCGGACGCGAGCGCTCGTCGCCGCCGCGCACGACGAGCGCGACGGCCCCGAGCGCCACGCAGAACATCGCCGCGCCAGCCACGATCAGCTGGAGCCGCTTGCGCCGCTCCCCGGTCTCGAACGATCGGTCGACCGCCGTGACCTCGCCGGCGTCGTTGGCGAGGCTCCGCGAGCCGCGCCTCGCGAGGCGTTCGCTGAGCGCCGCGGCCCGCGACGCGGGCGGATCCGCCGCCGCGAGCACCTTCGTGGCGGGCACGCCGGCCGCCGGGAGGATCCGCTTGGCGGACGAGCCGAGCGGCTTGCCCTCGCGGGCGGCGGGCCGCGGGCTCACCGGCTCGGCCGGCTCGCCGGGCGCGACGTCGGCCTGCAGGGCGGGCGCGATGATGAGCCGCGGCGGCACCCCGGCAGGCCGCGCCGGCACGGCGATCTCTTCGAACGAGATCGGCTCCAGGCTGACCGGCGGCTCCTCGTCCTTCTCCGCGGCCGGTGATGCGGCCCCTCTGCTGGACGCCGGGCCGGCGCCGGCCGGCGCCGCTGCCGCAAGGGGAGACCCCACCGCCGCGGCGGGAGCGCCCTCGCGCGAGCCCGCGCCGACGTCGGCCACGGCAGCGTGGCCCTCCAGAGAGGCCCCGGGCCGGCGCTCCGAGTTCACGGCGGAGCCTGCGTCGACGGCCGCGATCGCGTCGCGGAGCTCCTGCGCGCGCTTCGACTGGATCTCGCCGATCGCCTGCCGCACGAAGGCCGCCACGTCCTCGTCGGTCGTGGGCTCGCCGAGCGTCGACGCGACCTGATCGATGGCCCGCTGCATCTCCGCGCACGTCGAGAAGCGGCTCTCGGGGTCCTTCTCGAGCGCCTTGAGGATGATCCTGTCGAGCTCGGGGTGGATCGCTCCGTTCAGCTCGCGCGGGGGGAGCGGGTTCTTGATGGTGATGTTCTCGATGGTCGCGAGCTCGGTCTCGGCGCGGAAGGGGTGCAGCCCCGTCGTGAGCACGTACAGCAGCGCGCCGAGCGAGAAGATGTCGCTCCGCCGATCGATGGGGAGCCCGCCGAGCTGCTCCGGCGAGAGGTACGGCGTCTTCCCCTTGACGATGCCGCCAGCGCGCGTGACGTGCAGGCGCCCCTTCGACTTCGCCACGCCGAAGTCGACGATCTTCACGAACCCGGCGGTCGAGATGAGCACGTTCGCCGGCGAGATGTCCCGGTGGACGAGGTCGAGCAGCACGCCGCCGTCGTCGCGGAGCTCGTGCGCGTTGTGGAGCCCCGCGCAGATCTGCGAGGCGATGCGGAGCACGATCCGCTGCGGGATGCCCCCGAGCCGCTTCGCGGCCTTCTGCAGCGTGCCGGCCGTCTCGCCGTCGACCCACTCCATCACGATGTAGAGGACGTCGTCCTCCTCGCCGAGGTCGAGGATCTCGACCACGTTGGGGTGCCGGATCCGCGCCGCGACCCGCGCCTCGTCGAGGAACATCGACTCGAAGTCGGGGTCGTCGGAGACGTCGGGCAGCATCGTCTTGATGGCGACGATCTTCCTGAAGCCGCGGGTGCCCTGGAGGCGCGCGGCCCAGACGGCCGCCATGCCGCCCTTGGCGACCGGCATGAGGATCTCGTAGCGGCCGAGGGTGCTCCCCGGGCCCAGCTGGTCCACGGCCGACGCCGCGCGACCCCAGAGCTTGTTCGGGCCCTGCATCCCGGTCGGCGTGGCGACCGTCCTGCTGGAGGTCGACGCCGGACCGTTGCCGCGCGCGCCCTCCTGCGTCGCAGGCGCCCCGCCCGGAGGCGCGGCCGCCGCCGGCGGGGGCGGCGGGGTCTTCGCTGCGACAGGGATGGCAGGCGCGGTGGCCGACGCGGGCGCGACAGGGGGCAGCGGCTGAGGCCGCTCTGCCGACGCGGGCGCGGCCGGCGGCAGGGGCGCCGACGGTGTCACCGGCGCGCGGCTCGTGGCCGTCGCCAGCGGCGGCGCGGGCGTGGCGGCCGCGCGTGGCGCCGGCGTCACGGCGGGCACCACGGGCGTGCGGCGCGTCGCAGCGGCCGGCGGCGGCACAGGTACCCGAGGCGTCGGAGGGCTTGGCGCGGGCGCTGGCACGACAGCGGCGGGCGCTGCAGCGGCGATCTTGGCGTGCGCCTCGGGCTGCGCCGGCGACGCCGCGCGAGCCGGCGGCGGCGGGCGAGGTGGCCTCGGGGACGGCCCTCCCAGGGCCGGCGTCGGCGGCTTCGGCGCCGTCCCTTCGGCCGGCGTCGGCGTCGCCCGCGCCGCCACGAGGGGGTCGCCCAGATCGCCCGGGCGCGGCGCGGCCGGCCGCGCGGGCGGCTGCTCCTTCGCCGTGGCCGCCCCCGTCGCTGCGGCGCGCTCGGTGCCCGCCCCGGCGGCGGCGCGATCCTCCGTCCCCTGGCCCGACAGCTCGATCCGCGGAAGGGTCTGTGCGGGACGCCGCGGCCCGGGCAGGTCGCGGGCGGGGACCTCGTCCACCGAGCCCCACCCGGTGTCGACGCTGGCGTGCGCCGCATCGGCGCCCGCAGGTCCCGCGCCGTTCGACGCGCCTGCGCCGGCCGCCGGCTTGGCCCCCAGGCCGTTCTTCGGCGCGGCGGCGTCCTTCGTCGCCGTCGCGCCGCTCGTCGGGCGAACCTGGCTCGCGGCGATCGCGCCGCCCGCGGCCACCGGCGGCGCGCCAGGCGTCGCCGCGCGCGCGCGCGGCGACGGCGCGGTGATCGGCTGACGCGGGCTGTCGCCGCGAGGGGAGAGCGCGCCGTCGGCCGCGGGGATCGCCACGCCCACCAGCGTCATCCCCCGCGCGCGCGGCGGCGGCCGCGGCTCGTCCGCGCCAGCGGGGCTCGCCATGGCCGCCGCGATCATCGTCCTGCGCGGCTCGATCGTCTTGCCGGCCAGCCTGCTCACCGCCGCGGCCACGTCCTCATCCCCGGCGATCCGCCCTGCCCCCGCGGCCTCCAGCGCCGCGAGCATCGCCGAGGCGCTCGCGAAGCGGCGCGCGGGATCGCGCTCGAGCGCCGTCTGGACGACCTCGACGACCTCGGCCGGGACGGCGCCCCCGGCGAGCCCCGCGAGCTGCGGGATCGGCGCCGACTGCACCTTCTGGATGACCGCGGCCTCCAGCTTCGACGAGAACAGCCGCTGCCGCGCGAGCAGCTCCCAGAGGACCACGCCGACCGAGAAGAGATCCGCGCGCGGATCGAGCGGGGCCTCCGCGTGCGCTGCCATCGCCTTGACCCGCTCGGGCGCGGCATAGGCCAGCCGATCGGGGTTCCTCGTCCCCATCGGCGCGAGCCCGGCGATGGCCCGCGCGACGCCGAGCCCGCCGACCCGGGTGACGCCGTCGATGCCGACGGAGACGTGGGTCGGGTTCAGCTCGCCGTGGACGAGCGGCGCGGGCTGCGCCGTGTGCGCGGACGCGAGCGCGCGCAGCACGTCGATCGCGATCCGGAGGGACACCGGCGGCGGCAGCCCCTCGGCGCCGGCCAAAGGCACCAGCGCGCCCAGAGGCTCGCCCTCCACGTACTCCGAGACGATGAAGACCTCGCCGTCCGCGATGCGGGCGTCGAGCACCGAGAGCACGTTCGGGAAGCGGACCTGCTGCGCCATCCCGGCTTCGCGGAGGATGCTGTCGGCGGTCTCGGCCCTCTTCGTGAGGTGCCGGTAGATGCGCAGGATCGTGACGGGCGGCGCGCTCTTCGCCTCGCCCGCGTCGGAGGACGCCCGCGCCAGCCACGTGGAGCCGATGCCACCGCCGGAGAGCTCTCTCAGCAGCTCATAGTTGCCGAGTCGCGAAGCAGAGCCCGCACCGGGCGGCCTGTCGAGCGCCATGGGATTCGCATGCTATCAGGACGTCAGAAGCTGGATCCAGCGTTCACGGCCGAAAACTCGGCGAGTTTGGGCGTGTCCGGGGCGCCCTGTCAGGTGGGCCTCGCGTGGGATCCAAGCGGGCGCTGGACGGTCGGGCCAGCGCCCGCGCGTGCGGCGAAATGCCACGTGCTCGCGAGATCTCGCCGGCGTGCGGGCGCTGCGCGTGCGGCCGGGCACACGCCCGCGACGAGCCGCAGGGCGGCGCGGCGAGGGCGCTCCGCGAAGGCGCGCCACCGCTGCGTGATCATGTCCGGAGCGAGGGGCGCGGGCCCCTCTGTTCACACACAGGTGCCCGGGTGTGGGGAGCTCGGTGTGGGCCGTCCAGGTCGGCGAGCTCAGGGGCGCGACACGCTGGACACGCGGAGCGCACCGGGGTGAACGGTCAGCGTCACGAACCTGGTTCGTCGCTCGTGGCTCGAGAAGGCGCTCGCGGCGACGGGGATCCCGTGCCGGAGCGCCACGGCGACGTGGGGGCCCGGATCGACCCGGATTGCCCGCGACGGCTGCGCCACTTCGCCGTCGAGCAGCAGGGTCACGCCGTCGGTCGCGCCGGCGAGGTTCAGCACGATCCTCGGCATCCGTCCCTCGAGGTCCTCGAGGCGCGCGTCGATCTCGGCGAGCACCCCCGGCGACGCCTTCCGCGCGTTCGCGTCCGCGCCTGCGCCTGCGCCTGCGCCTGCGATCGCGCGCGCGTTGTGGTACGTCCGCTCGGCCGTGCGCAGCCGGCCGAGCCGCTCGTGACAGAGGCCGATGTGGTACGTCACGTTCGCCGTCGGCCGCCGGCGGGCGATCGCCTCGAACCTGTCCAGCGCGTCGGCCCAGCGCCCCGCGATCTCGAGCGTCAGCCCCTGCGCGAACTGGAGCCTCAGCGCGCGCGTCGCGCTGTCGTCCTGCGCGTGCAGCCAGGAGGGCGAGAGCAGCGCCCAGCAAACGAGCCCGAGCGCGGCGGCGCGCCGCCAGCGGCGTCGGCGAGGAGCGGTGATCGGTGCGGCGCTGGTCATCAGAACCCGGGGCTCGTGATGCGGGGTCGAGATGGCCCGCGCGGCGCTTGCCAGCGCGGGGGCTTGTCCTCGTAGGCCGACGAGACGCCGTCGCTGCCGGGGTCCCTCGAGGCGCGCTCGGGCGAGCTCGGCGCGCCGCCGCGGCTCGCCGCGTTCCGTGGCGGTGCGTCGCTGCTCGTCGCCTCGGGCGCGCTCGGGCCGCGCCGCCAGGCGGCGCCGCCGTCGGCGAAGGCCGTGGCCAGCACGGGGCGGAGGCTCTCGCGCGCCGCGCTCTCGGGCCCCGCGTCCGCCTGCTCCCGCAGCGCGGCCGAGCCGAGCGCCGCCGCGAGCGCCGCGGCGCCCGCGAGCCGGATCGCCAGGATCGTCCTCGCGCGGCGCGCCGCGCCCTGAGGAACGGCGCCTTGCGGGGCGGCGCCCTGCGTGCGCCCGATCGTCGTCGCCTCCCGCCATCGAGGCGCCCGCGGCGCCCGGGTCCAGAGCCGCTCGAGGGCGCGGGCGGCGAGCCTCGGGGGCGCGGCGAGCGCGCCGCGGGCTCGCGTCACCTCCTCGGCCCGCGAGCCTGCGGCCGGCGGCGAGAGGATCACGATCGGCGCGGGCGCGCTCGCGCCGAGATCGTCGAGCGCGGCCTGGAGATCCGCGCGCAGCGAGGCCGCGTCCGGGTAGCGCCGCGCCGGGTCCTTCTCGAGACACCGGCCGGCGATCTTCCGGAGGCGCGGCGGGATCGAGCTCGGCAGCGGCGCGGGCTCTGTCTCGAGGATGCGCCGGAGGACCGCGTGGTGGTTGCCTCCCTTGAACGGCTGCGCGCCGCTGAGCGCCTCGTAGAGCATGACGCCGACCGCCCAGAGATCGGCGCGCGCGTCGATGGTGCGCTTGCCGAGCGCCTGCTCCGGGCTCATGTACGAGGGCGTCCCGAGCAGCTGCCCGTCGATGGTGATGGCGTCGCCCGCGCCCGTGAGCTGGCTGATGCCGAAGTCGACGATCTTCGGCACGATCCCCTCGCCGGGGACCGTCGCCATCATGATGTTCTCCGGCTTGATGTCGCGATGGACGACGCCCTCGGCGTGGGCGGCCGAGAGCCCGCAGCACACCTCGATGAGGACGGGCACCACCTCCTCGGGCGGCAGCGGCCGGTTCGGCTGGAGGCGGTCAGCGAACGGCGAGCCCCGCAGGAGCTCCAGGGCCAGGAACAGGTAACCCTCGTCCTGGAGCTCGCCGGCGTCGACGACGCCGACGATGTTCCGGTGCTGGAACTTGCCGATGATCTTCGCCTCCCGGATGAAGCGCCCGACGACCTGCTCGTCCCGGAGCGCCGGGGACAGCTTGAGCGCGACGTCCCGGTCGATGAGCTCATGGCGCGCCCACCACACGCTCGACATCCCACCCGAGCCGATCTGCCGGATCAGCCGGAAGCGACCTCCTGCAACGTCCCCGGCATGAAGCATGTGCCCCCTTCGCCCATCGCGCGTGAGAAGCCTTCACGCCGATCGAGCAACAACAGCGGAAAGCACGAGCAAGGCCACCGGGCCGGCCGTCCGCCGTCGGCGTCGAACCGACCCCGGAGGTGGCGACGCTCGTCAGGGGCGATAGCGCTCCAGGATGTCGCTCGAGAGCTTCACGCCGAGCTCCTGGTAGCCGCGGAAGGTCAGGTGGACGCCGTCGCGCGACGCGCGCGGCGGGCGCTCGCGGTACCAGGCCTCGATCGAGCCCCTCCCGCCCATCGCCTGGTACGTGTCCCAGAACGCGCAGCCGCCCTCCCGCGCGGCGTCGCGCAGGACGTCTCGGACGACGGGCGTGCGCTCCGGCGCGTCCCTCCGGTCCGTCGGCGCGAGCACCAGGCAGTCGACGTCGGGCTCCACCCTGCGGGCGCGGGCGAGCAGCTCGGCGAGCTGCTTCGCGTAGAGGGACGGATCCGTGGTCACGTCGCCCGCCTCGTTCGTGCCGTACTCGATCACGACGAGCTCCGGCGAGCGCCGCGCGAGCTCGGCGGCCCAGGCGAGCTCGCTCCACCGGAGCGGCGTCGCCAGGCGGGCGCCGTTGATGCCGAGCGTGTCGAGCACCACCCCGGCCCCGGCCTCCGGATCGCGCTCGACGACCAGCCCGCAGAGCTCGGCCCCGCCCGACGGCGCGACGCCGAGCTTCACCGCGCCCACGCTCGCCAGCCGCGTGTGCTGCAGCGCGCCGGGCGCCTCGCCCGCGGCCGCGCGGAGCACCTCGCTCGGGCCGCCCTCGATCGTCACCGCGACCTCGTCGGTCGGCGCGCTCGGGCGGAAGCACACGTCCCAGAGCAGCCGCGCGGAAGGCGCCGCCGAGGTGAGCGAGATCTCCGCGCGCACCGGGGCCGTCTGCGCGCCGAAGAGGATGCCTCCGAGCCCGAAGACGCCGTCGTCGGCCGGCGTGGAGCCGCCCGGAGATTTCGGGCGGGTCCGCCACTTGCCCTCGGCCGTGAGCCGCGCGCCGTTGTGGCGGTAGGCGGCATAGCCGAGGTGCACGAAGCCGAGCCCGCCGTCGCCGAAGCGCCGCTGCAGCGCGGCGCGGACCGCGCCGCTCCAGAAGTCCGCCGCGGCGTGCGAGTCGCCGAGCCAGGCGATGCGCACGTGATCCCGGCGGCGACCCTGCTCGAGCGCGCGGAGCGCCGCGAAGAAGTGGGCGTAAGCCCCGTCCTCGGGGCGCAGCAGATCCAGCTCTGGCGGGCGCGCCGGCGCGGCCTCCGCGGGGCTCGGCGCGGCCGCTTCCGGGGCGGGGGCCTCTGCGAGGCGCGGCGGGGGCGAAGGCGCGGGCGGCGCGGATCCCACCTCGGGCGCGGGCGGCGCGACGTGCTCGCGCGTCGCGCTGCAGCCGAGCGCCGCGGCCTCGAGAAGCGCCGCGAGCAGCGCCGCGACGGCGCGCCGCGACGCGGCGGAGGGGGGCCGCGCCGGCGCTCGCCGCCGCGGGGCGCGGCAGGACGCCGCACGGCGCTCCGGGATCTCCGCGCGGGCTGCGGGGCGGGCTGCGCCCCTCACGACAGCGGATCCTCGATGTCGGGCTCGGCGTCCGCGCCGACCTCGATCTCCTGGCGCTCGCGCCGCTCGCGGACGCGCTCCTGGACGGCGCCGACGAGCACGTCGACGTACGACTCGAAGGGCGGGCACGCGATCCCCGCGGCCGTGAGCACGAGATCCGCGTTCCGGGCGTCGTAGCGCACCGGGGTCATCAGCTGCTCGACGAACGCGCGCGGGCTGCGGACGAAGCGCTCGATCCCGGGCGTACGGAGCAGCGCCTTGGCGAGGTTCGACGGGATGTGACCGCGCGCGGCGCGGCGGCCGCTCGCCCGCGCGATGAGATCGAAGACCCGCCGCGCCGACAGCGGGTGCGGATCGGTGACGTGGAGCGTGCGACCCGGCGCGAGGCGGCTCAGGCCGATCGCGTGCGTCGCGCGGACGACGTGATCGATCGGGACGATGTTGAGCGGCACGTCGCCGCGGCCGGGCATCGGGATCGCCATGTCGGCCGGCGCTGCCATGATGAGCAGCACCAGGAGGTACAGGCCGTCGAGCCGGTCGATCTCCCCGGTCGTCGCGTCGCCCACCACGGTGGTCGGCCGGACGACCGCCGCCGGCACGTGGCGCATCGCCCGCCGCACGAGCACCTCCGCGCGCATCCGCGTCTCCTCCACGGGGTTGCGGAACGCCTGGCCGGCCTCGAGATCGTCCTCGTACACCATCCCCGTCCGGTCCCCCGCGACGAACGCGCTCGATTGATGGACGAGGCACTGGAGCGAGGTGCAGGCGCGGGCGAGCTCGATCACCTCGGCCGTCCCGACGACGTTCACGGCGTGGGCGGTGCGAGGGTCGGCCCCGGCGTGGCCCACGTGCGCGAGGTGGTGGATCCGGTCGACCTCGCGGGCCAGCTGCCGGAACTCGGCGCCCGACAGCCCGAGATCCATCGCCGCGACGTCCCCCTCGAGCAGCACGAGGCGCTCGCGGTCCGCCGCCGGGAGCGCGTCCCGCTCCGCGCTGGCCTGCGCCGACGACTTCGCGAGCACGACGGCGACCACGAGCGTGCGCGGCTCCGACGCGAGGATGTGCTGCAGCATCTTCCGCGCGATGAACTTGGGGAAGCCGGTGATGAGCACCACGCTGTCGTAGCCGGGGCGAGGCATCGGCTGGAGCTTACCGCAGCGGTGCGCCTGCTCCGCGGCTTTCCGCTGAGGCCGCCTCGGACCAGCGCGGGGGTGACGGGGGCGGCTGCCACGGCGCGCGCGGCGATTTTGCAGGTTCGTGGTCGATCGCGGCGGGAAGGCGCTACCGTTCGGGTCGTGATCGCGCGATCGACCTCTGCCGTGCGCCGCGGCGCTGCGGCGCTCCTGGCCATCGTCCTCGGTGTGAGCGCGGGCGCGCTGGGCTGCAAATCGCCTGGCGCGCCGTCCGACGCCGGCGCCGTGGCCCTGAGCCCCGTGCCCGCGCCGGCGGGGCTCATCGCCGAGGCGTTCCTCCCGACGCCCGACGCCACGTGGGCCAAGGCGCGCGCCCTCGTCGGCGGCTCGGCGGCGCTCCTCCCGAGCAGCGCCGGCGCCCTCGCGGCGTCGCTGCTCGGCCTGCCCATCACCGTCGCGTCCGAGATCGACGGCGGGGTGCCGGTGCTCGGCGCGGCCGTGGAGGCCGCGGATGGGGCGCGCCCGCGGGCCGCGCTCGGCCTCCACGTGAAGGACGGGGGGCGCTTCGTCGACCAGCTCACGCGAGGCGAGCGGGCGCGCTTCCGCGCGAAGCCCGACGCGGCGACCGCGATCGCGCTGCTCGAGCCGCTCCAGGGCGCGAGCCCGGTGGCCCTCGGCGTCCTCGGCAACTACCTGCTCGTCGCGGAGACGCCGGGCGACCTGATCTCCCTGGGCCCCTACGTCGCGCGGACGATGCCGCAAGCGCAGGTGCCGAAGGAGGATCTCGCGGTCGAGATCCCGAGGGCCGCGCTCGAGGGCCCGGTGCTCAAGGCGGCCCGGAGCGCCTGGGACAAGGCGCGCGGGCCCGACGGCGCGCCGCGCGCCACCGCGGTGCCGCTCGGTCCGATGATCGAGAGCGCGCTCGCGATGCTCGGCGATCTCGAGCGAGCGCGCCTCACGCTGGTGCTGGACGAGAACGCGCACCTGCGCGTCTCCGGAACGCCGAAGGCAGGGGGCGGCCCGGCGTCGAAGGCGTCGGCCGATCTCGCCGTCGGCGACGTGAAGCCGCTGCTCGAGCTGCCCGCCGACGCGCTCGTCGGGATCCTCGTCCGCGATCGGGCCGCGACGCGCGCCGAGAGCGTGCCCAGGCTCGTCGACGCCCTCGCCGGGCTCGTCGAGGGCGACCTCCCGGCCGCGGAGCGGGAGCGGCTCGGCGCCGCGATCCGCGCGGCGTCGGACGCGCGCGGCGACTGGTTCGCCGGCGGGCTCCGCTTCGACGGCGCGGGCCCCACGGCGTTCGTGCGCGCCGCCGTGGGCGACCGGGCCAAGCTCGAGGCCTCCATCCAGGATCTCCTCGGGACCGCGGAGCTCCCGCCGTTCAAGGCCGCGCTTCAGCGCGAGGGGCTCCGGGTCTCCGCGGGCAAGGCGGCGCTTCCGCTGCTCGACGGCGACGTGCGGCGGGTGCGGTTCGAGCGCACCGCCGCGGCGAGCGCGCCCGCCGGCGCGGGAGGAGCGCCGGCACGGAAGGGGCCGCAGGGCGGAAAGGGCGGGCCCGCCGCGCAGGGAGCGTCGCTTCCGCCGTCGTCGATCGAGCTGCTCTACCTGGTCCGCGACGACGGCCTCTTCGCGTCCGTGGGCAACGATCCGGGCGCGGGGCTCCGCAGCCTGATCGGCGCGCTCCAGGGAGAGCGCCTCGGCGAGGTCCCGTCCATGAAGACCGCGCTGGCGCCGCTCGGCTCGGACATCGCGTTCGCGCTGGTGGTCGAGCCGCTGCGGCTCGTCGCGAGCCGCCTCGGCCAGCCGGGCGCGGGCGACACAGCGCCCGTGGTGATCGCGGCCGGCGCCGCGCCCGAGAGCGCCGGCTCACCCGCCGCGTTCTGGGCGCGCGCCGACGTCGCCGCCACGGCGATCCGGGAACTCGCCCGGCTCGGAGGCGCCTTTTGACGAGCGCGGCACGCGCGCGAGCGCTCGTCCTCGGCGGGATCCACGCGTTCCTGCTCGCGCTCCCCGCGGGGTGCGCGACCAAGGGGGGCGCCGATTGGGTCCACGACGGCTCGAGCGAGCCGCAGATCGCGCGCGGAGGCGGCGGCTGGCTCCACGAGCCCTCCCCGGATGACGGCGATCGCGACAGGGGCGCCGGTGCCGCAGGTGATCCCCGGCGCGCGCGATCGGTCGACGGCGCGCCCGGCGAAGCGCCCGGCGCGGCGCAGGCCGATCCGGGCGGCGCCGCGGGCGCGGCTTCAGCGCAGGGCGACCCCGTGATCCTCGTGCGCGAGCACGGCCGGCCCGCGCGCGCAACGCCGGCGCCAGCGCCGGCGCCACAGGCCGCGCAGGGGCTCGCACCCGGCATGTTCCGGAACACCTACTACGACTTCCCGAGCGAGGGCGAAGGGCCGAAGGATGCGGTCCTCTACGGCGCTGCCTGCGCGCCGCTCGCGAGCGTCCCGCGCGCGTTCCACGACCAGGTCTGCGTCCAGGGCAGCGGCCGGCTCGCTTCGGGTGACACGGTAAGCTTCGCGCGACGCGGCTGCGCGTGCGCCGATGTCTGCCCGCGCACCGGCCAGCAGGTCTGCTTCGAGCGGCTCGATCCGCGGCGGTTCCCGTATGGCCGCGGCGCGACAGGGCGCCCCATCACGCCGCTGCGCACGGTCGCGGTCGACTCGAGCGTCATTCCGCTCGGCACGTCCCTCTTCGTGCCCGAGCTCGTCGGGCTGCCGCTCCCGGGCGGGGGCCGACACGACGGCTGCTTCCTCGCCGAGGATCGCGGCATCAAGGTCGTCGGGCGGCAGATCGACGTCTTCACCGGCGATCCTGCGGTCACCGCGCGCCTCAACGCGCTCTTTCCGTCGAACCGCGGCGTGCGCCCCGTGCTCGACGACGCGCGCTGTCGCGCGATCTTCGCCGCGCGGGGGGCCTCCTGAGCGCGGTCTCCCGCGGCGTCGCCGGGGGCGCCCGCGGAGGGAGCGCGAGGGACCGTAAGGCCGGCCGCCCTCCCGCGTGAAATCCGGAACCTGGCGCGGGCGCGGAGGTGATACGATTTCCCGCCTTCCGGTGGCCGAATGACTTCACGTGGCGTCCTCCCCGAGTCCGTCATCCCTCCGCCCTCGGAAGTCACGGACGCGCCGGACGAGAAGCAGCGGGCGCGCGCCCGCCTCGGGATGACCGTCAAGAACAAGTGGCGGATCGACTCGCTCCTCGGCGTGGGCGGCATGGCCTCCGTGTACGCCGCCACCCACCACCGGAACGGCTCGCGCGCCGCGCTGAAGATCCTGCACGCCGAGTTCGCGCGCGACGTCGGCATCCGCGAGCGGTTCCTGCGCGAGGGCTACGTCGCCAACAAGATCGATCACCCCGGCCGGGTCGCGATCCTCGACGACGACATCACCGAGCAGGACGAGCCGTTCCTCGTGATGGAGCTGCTCGACGGGGAGACCGTCCAGCAGCTCTGGAAGCGCAAGAGCCGGAAGCTCCCCGTCGCCGAGGCGCTCTGGATCGCGGGGGAGGTGCTCCTCACGCTCGAGAGCTTCCACGCGGAGGGCATCGTCCACCGCGACCTGAAGCCCGCGAACATCTTCATCACGAAGGACAACGTGGTGAAGCTGCTCGACTTCGGCGTGGCGAGGATGCGCGGCGCGCCCGGCGACAAGACCAAGGCGGGCACGGCGCTCGGGACCCCCTCGTTCATGGCGCCCGAGCAGGCGATGGGGCTGACCGAGGGCGTCGACGGGCGGGCGGATCTCTTCTCGATCGGCGCGACCCTGTACGCCGTGCTCAGCGGGCAGCGCCTCCACCAGGGGCGCTCGGACAACGAGGCGTTCATCCTCGCGGCGACGACGCCGGCGCCGTCGCTCGCGCGGATCGCGCCCGAGCTGCCCGCCTCGGTCATCGGCCTCGTCGACAAGGCGCTCGCCTGGGACAAGCGCAGCCGCTTCGAGTCGGCCGCGCAGATGCGGCAGGAGGTGCTGCGCGTCCTCGAGGAGGTCGGCGCGTCCGTGCCCCGCCGCTCCTCGCCGCAGAGCACGAGGCGCCCCCCGCCGGACGACTCGCCCACGGCCGTCGGGATGCGGGCGGCGGAGGAGCCCGCGCCGCACGACGAGCCGGGCGAGGCGGAGCCGGACGACCCCGCGGTCACGCGGCTCACCGAGGTGTTCCGCCGCATGGAGCGGCTGCTCCCGGCGGTGCGTCACTACGGCTGGACCCACCCGGACGCGGACAACAAGCTCCGCGCGACCTTCCAGGCGATCGTGGAGGCGCTGCGCGCGGACGGGAGCCTCGTCCACTGGACGCTGACGCCGTACGCCTTCGAGCATCGCCGGCGGACGGTGTGGGAGCCGTCGCACCCGCTCGACCTCGTCCCGTACAACCTCTTCGCGGCCGGCGTGCGGCGCGTCCAGCTGCTCCCTGGCATCACGGAGGACGAGCTGCGCGCCCTCTGCGAGGTGCTGCTGCTCGATCCGCTGCGCGACCTCGCCCCCGAGGACGACGTCGCGGCCGCCCTGTGGGAGCGCCGCCTCGAGCACGTGCGCTACGACGTGGTGAGCGTCTTCGTCGAGGGGGACGCGGCCGATCGCGAGCAGTTCTGGCACGAGGCCGACGACCTCGAGGGCATGGCCCGGCGCGCCGCCGAGGAGAAGGCGAACCGCGCCGAGGCGGCGGCGATGGTCATCGACACCGACGCCGCCGCGCTGCGGGCCGCGCGCCGCGCCGCGAGCGCGCTCGCGCTCGACCCGGTCGCGCAGCGCGCGCTCGGCACGCAGCTCGTCATGAGCCCGGACCGCTGGAGCGAGCGCTTCGTCGAGGTCGTGGCCGACGCCTTCCTGAACGCCAGGCGGTACAAGGACGTCGAGCTCGTGACCGAGCCGATGGCCGCCTCGGCGCGCGATCTCATCCTCGCGCGCCGCTTCGAGGTGCTCTTCGGGATGCACGACGCCATCGAGAAGGCCCTCGAAGCGCTCGCGCCCAGGCAGCAGGGGGGCGCGCTCGCGACGGAGCTCGCCCGGGGGATGTTCCCGCCCGACACGATGCGGCTGCTCCTCCGCGAGGCGACGCGCGTCGTCATGACGGCCGCCCCCGGCGGCGCGGCGCAGCCCGCCCCCGTGGACCTCGATCTGGTCGCGCAGCGGCTCGCGCCCATCCTGCACAAGCTCGGCAGCGAGACCCTGCCCGTCGCGATGGAGGTCGTGGGGCACACCGGCCACGAGGCGCTGCGCCGCGCGCTGCTCGGCCACGTCGAGCGGACGCTGCCCGGGCACGAGGAGGGGGTCGTGGACGCGCTCATGACGCTGGATCTCGACGTGGCCCGCCCGATCCTCAAGATGTTCGCCGCGTCGCGGACGCAGGGCGCCCTGGGCGCGCTGAAGCGGCTCTCCGGGTGCGCGAACGCGGCGCTCCGCTGCGAGGCGATCGCGCACCTCGCGACGAGCCCCGAGCAGATCCGGGACGAGCTGCTCTCGCTCGCCGAGTCGGCGCCGCCCGACGTGCGCGTCGCGGCGCTCCGCACGCTGGCGCACCACCAGGTCCGCGCGGCCGGCCCGCTGCTTGTCCGCCGCGTGCAGGACAGCTCGTTCCACCAGCTCACGCTCGACGAGCGGCGCGAGTTCCTCGGCGCGCTCTACACGCTCAACCCGGCGCGCGGCGAGTCGGTCGCCGTCGAGCTGCTCCAGCGGCACGGCCTCCTCGCGGACGACGCGGCGGAGCAGACCCGCTGCCTCTCGGCGGAGCTGCTCGGCCGCGAGGCGCGCTCGCAGGAGGCGCTCGACGCCGCGCTCGCCGCCACGAAGCGGCGGCCCTGGAACAGCCAGGCGCTGCGCGACGCCGCGGGCGCCGCCGCCGAGGCCATCGCCGCGCGCCTCGGCAAGCGGATCTCGACCGCCGGGGAGGTCCCGTGACGGCGCCCCAGGTCGACGTCATCAGCCAGAACGTGTCGGAGAACATCCGCCGCGAGCAGGCGCGCGATCTCGCCGCCAGCGTGGTGCAGGCCCTCTTCCGGCTGGTGAAGCTCTCGACCCTGCACGCGATCGACAACCAGGCCATGGTGCGGCAGGTCGAGGAGACGGTCTCGCTCGTCCAGGACTTCGGCCAGCGCTCCGGTCACAACGTCTCGATCCTGTTCACCCGCGGCTCGGTGTTCGTCTCCGGGCAGCTCCTCAAGGCGAACCGCGCCGTCTACGAGGGCGCGCTCGAGCTCGGCGACGTCCTCGGCCGCTGCGGCTACTCCGAGATCGGCGTCGCCAAGGACGTCCGCGCGAGCGATCTCTACGCCCTCGCCTCCGCGCTCGCCGAGGCCCTCCGCAGCAGCAAGCCGGCGCTCGCCGAACGCCCGGCGCCGCGCGTCCGCCTGCGCGCCGTGGACGAGGCCGTGCTCCGCCGCGAGGTGGCGATCGATCGCGAGGGCGACGAGACCTCCGCGATCGTGCGCACCTACGCGACGGCGATCGTGATCATCCGCCGGTTCTACGACGACCTGCGGCACGGCCGGTACATCCTGCGGCAGGGCGTCAAGCGCATCACGCAGCGCCTCGTCGACCTCTCCGCGAACGAGACGCCGGCCTTCCTGGGCGTCACCGCGCTGCGCAACCAGAACCACGACGACGCCGGGCGCGCCGTGAACACCGCGATCCTGAGCCTCGCGATGGCGCGGCAGATCACGAGCGACGTCGTCCTGCTCCAGCGGCTCTCGATGGCGGCGCTGCTCTTCGACATCGCCCGGCCGCGCCTCACGGGCGCCGCGACGAGCGGCTCGGGCGGGCTCGTCCCGCAGCTGAGCGAGCAGCAGGAGGCGGACGTCCCGGCGGGCACGGCGGTCGTGCTGACCGCGCTCGGCCTCGTCAACGAGCCCAGCGTGATGCGCACCGTCGTGGCTTACGAGGCGCACTGGGTGCGCCGCCAGCCGGCGCTCGGCCCTGTCTACCGCGGCCTCCGCCAGCCGACGCTCCAGGCGCGGATCCTCGCGACCGCCCGCGCCTTCAACGACCTCCTGACCGCGGCCCCGGGCGAGGCGCCGCTCTCCGCCGACGAGGCCATCGCCAAGCTCGAGCGGGAGGCGGCCGATCCGGCGGACCGCGCGGTGCTGCGGCTGCTCGTGGGCGCGCTCGGCATCTTTCCGACCGGCACGCTCGTGGAGCTCTCGACAGGCGAGGTCGCGCTCGTCGTGCAGACGCCGGCGCACCCGGCCCGGTACTCGCAGCCGCGCGTCCGGCTGGTCCTTGACGCCGCCGGCGGCCCCATCCCGCGCGCGCTCGAGGTCGATCTCGCCGAGCGGCCTCGCCAGGGCGAGCCGCCGCGGCACATCCGCCGGATCGTCGCGACGAGCGACGACCCCGCCGCCGCGTCGATGCGCGCCCACGCGGCGATCCAGGAGGCGCCGCAGGTGTCGCTCCGCTCGCCGGCGCTCGCGGCGGAGTCGCCGCCGATCCGCAACGCGCCGGCGTCGCCGCTCGGCAACCTGCGCATGCCGCCGCAGCAGCAGATCACGCGGCCCTCGTCGCCCACGCTGCCGATGACCAACGCGCCGGCGAGCCGGAGGACGCAGCCGCGGGCCAGCGACGCCGCCCGCGGGCCCGCCTCGCCGCCCGATGCCACGTTCGGCGGGCTGCCGGACGACGGCGCGGACGCCAGGATGCTCGCGGATCTGCCGCCTGCGCCATCCGGCAGGCTGTCTCCGCCCTTGCGGTCAGGGCGCACGACGGCGCGCTGGCCCGATCCACCGCATCTGGAGCCCGCCGCGGTGGCGAACCCAACCTCGCCCGCCCCGGGCGCTCATGGAGAGGAGTCGTGGTCGGTGCAGACAGACAGCGATCCGGACGAGGTCCCCGAGGAGAGCGCGCGGCCGCCGTCGGTGCGCACCCGCGGCTGGGGAGATCCGCCGCAGCGGCGCGAGCGCAACCCCGTGTCCGATCTGCCTCCGTCGGCGATGGCCGGTCCGATCGCCGTGCTGTCGTTGCCGGGCGACCCGCCGACCGCGGAGGGCACGCTCGCGCGCACGCCGCTCGTCCACCTGCTCGTGTACATGCTCGACCGGCGCCTCACCGGCACGACGTGCTTCATCGACCCCGACGGCGTCCGCCACGGCATCTTCTTCAGCGAAGGCGTGCCGGCCAAGATCTGGACCGGGACGATCATCGCCCCGCTCGATCGGGTGATCCTCGATCTCGGCCTCCTGGACGAGGCGACGCTGCGGGAGACGCTCCGGGACATCACCAAGCGACGGGTGCTGCATGGCCGGCTGCTCGTCTCCCGGGGCCTGCTCGACAGGGAGACGGTGTTCGGCGTGCTGCGCGAGCAGCTCGTGCGCAAGCTCGTCGCGCTCTACGATCTCCCGCCCGCGACGCGTTACGCCTACTACGACGCCCAGAACCTGCTGTCGTCCTACGGCGGTCCGGAGCTCATCGGGTGCGAGCCCCTCGCGGTGATCATGGCGGGCGTCCGGCTCCACGCCGACGATCCGCTGATCGACACGACCCTGGACCGGATCCAGAACCGGCAGCTCGGGCTCCACGTCGAGGCCGAGCTGAAGCGGTTCCAGCTCCATCGCGACGAGGCGGCGATCGTGGATCTCCTGCGGATGCGGCGCATGACGCTGGCCGAGCTGCTCGCCGCCGGCGTCGCGCAGGAGCGCGTCGTGCGGCTGATGATCTACGCGCTCGCGATCACGCGGCACCTCGATCTCGGCGCGCCGGGCCGGCGCCCTGTCGGGGTCGGCGGTCCCGCCGGGCCCGGCCGGGAGCGGGCCGCTGGCCGCGCACCGCAGCGGCAGCCCGACGACGTCGCCGCGCCGTCCAGCAGGCGCGCTGGGGTCCCGGTCGCCCCGCGCCGCTCCACGGCGCCACCCCCTGCCGCGGCGCCGGAGGCGGCGTCGTGGACCGGCGCGCCGACGCCGAGCCCGGTGGCGCCCTTCGACCCGCGCGCGTCCGGCGGCGATCCGGGCGGCGGTTACCGCGGCGTGGATCCCAAGGCGCTGAGGCCGCCTCCTGCGCCGACCTTCGCCGGCGCCCGCGTTGCGGCGCCGCAGGCGCCCACCGTCAAGATGGCGGCGGTCGGCTCGGAGGGCGGCAGGGCCGGGCGAGGGGCGGGGCGCGCCGAGGCGCCGTCGCCCGTGCCGCCGGCGCGCGCCGTGGAGCCAGCGAAGCCGCAGGGACCGGCGGCGCTCGCGCCCGATCTCCCGCCGCTGCCGCGCGCCGCGCCGAACCCCGAGCTCGCCGCGCGCCGCGCGGAGATCGAGGCGCGCGCCGCGTCGATCGACGGCGAGGGCTTCTTCGAGATGCTCGGCGTCGCGGAGGACGCCCCTCCGGAGCGCGTGCAGAGCGCCTATTTCGCGCTCGCCAAGCGGTGGCACCCCGACCGGACGCCGGCGGAGCTCCAGGACGTCAAGCCGCTCGTCGCGCGCGTGTTCGCCCGCATCAGCGAGGCCTACCAGACGCTGAGCGATCCGAAGCGGCGCGCCGAGTACCAGAGCGCGCCGAAGGAGGCCCCGCCCCCCGCCGAGGACGAGCAGCGGATCGCCCGCGCCGTCGACGCCGCGCTCGAGTTTCAGAAGGCCGAGATCCTGCTCAAGAAGAACGACCTCGCCGGCGCCGAGGCCCGCGCGCGGCGCGCGCTCAACGCCGACCCGGAGCAGCCCGAGTACATGACGTTGTTCGTCTGGATCCAGGCGCAGCGGCGCGGCGATCCGCCCGTGCTCGCGGAGGGGGCCACGAGCGCGCACTACGACGATCTGATCCAGACGCTGGATGCCGTCCTGGAGAAGGAGCCTCGCTACGAGCGGGCGCTCTTCTACCGCGGCATGCTCCTCAAGCGCTCGGGGAGGATCGACAAGGCGATCGGCGATTTCCGCCTGGCGGCAGAGCTCAACCCGAAGAACCTCGACGCCATCCGCGAGGTCCGCCTGCAGGAGATGCGGAGCCGCACGACCAGCGATCCGACGCCCGCGGGCGGTCTCCTCGGCAAGTTCTGGAAGCGCTGACGCGCTGACGCGCGCGCGCCTCAGCGCACGCGCGTCAGCGCGCTGCCGCGCGCACCGCGCCGAGCGACCGCAGCGCGCGGCAGACCGTCTCGTCGCGGCAGGGCCCTACCCGCCCTGCGTGCGCCGGCCAGGGCACGTCGCGCACGCGGTGCAGATCGCGCACGTCGGGGCCTCGCCACGGGCCGAGCGCCCGGTCCACGCGCGCCTCTCGCTCGCTCGTCGCCGGCAGCGACAGCTGCACCTGCGGCACGATGCCCACCTTCTGCACCGGCGCGCCGTCGGGGAGCGCGTAGAGGAGCGTCGTGAGCCGCAGCACGCCGACGTGGGCGTCGTCGTCGAGGTACTCCTGAGCGCACCCCTTGCCGTACGTCCGATCGCCGATGATCACGCCGCGCCGGTAGCTGGCGATCGCGCCGGCGATCATCTCCGCCGCGCTCGCGGAGTCGCCGTCGACGAGCACCGCGAGCGGCCCGCTCCACCCGCGCTCCTCCGGGACGTCGGGCGAGCGCTCCACCTCGACGCCGCCGTCGCGGCGCCGCATCGGGAACAGCGGTACGCCCGGCAGGAACAGCCCGAGCGCGGCGATCGCGCCGTCGGTCGAGCCGCCGCCGTTCGCGCGCACGTCCAGCATCACGCCCCGCGTGTCGCCCTGCGCGCGCGCGCGGAGGAGCGCCGCCGCGACCCGATCCCCGAGGTCGTCGGGCACGTCGGGGATGGCGATCACCGCGATCTTGCCGTCCCCGTAGCGCACCAGATCGAGCGGCAGCTCCGAGGGCGCCGCCTCGGCCGGCTGCGGTCCGACCGGGTGCGGCGCCACGGTCAGCTCGAGGGGCGCGGCGACCCCGCGCCGCAGCAGCGTCACGCGAGCGGTCGTCCCGGGGTGCACGTCGGACAGCACGGCGAGCTGCTCGGCCTGCTCGACGCTCATGCCGGAGATCGGCAGATCCTGGATCCGGATCACCACGTCCCCGTCCTCGAGCGGCGCGAGCGCGCCGCGGTCGATGCGCACCCCGATCGCGGTGCGCGTCATCTCTTGCCAGAGCCGGGCCGGCGGGTGCGCCTCGAGGTCGAGATCGTAGATGGAGACCTCCTCCTCGAGCGGCGCCCAGGCGCCGTGGGCGTCCAGCTGGGGCACGTAGGCGCGCACCGCGGCGGCGATCACCGTGCGCGCCCAGCCGTCCTCGCTCATCGAGGGCGCCGCCCGCTCGCGCACGGCGTCGGCGTACCGGGCGAGCGGCTCCCCGACATGCGCGCGCAGCCCGCCGACCTCCCGGCCGAGCTTGCGCGCGAGGTCCCGGGCGCTGCGCGTCACCGCGCCGTCCTCGAACGGCGCCGACGACACCAGCTGCCACGCCGCGGCGTGGGTCGCGGGCGGGCTGGCCAGGCCGCGCCGGTAGCCGTCATCGAAGAGCCCCTCGAGCTCGCGCGACCACCGGGCGAGCTCCTGCCCGACGCGCAGCGCCGCCGCGCACGGCCCGCTGCCCACGGGCGCCTGCAGCTCGTCCAGGAGCGCGGCGGCTTCCCGCTGCAGCGAGGCGCCCACGGGCGTGTCGGGGGCGACCGACCACAGCCCGTGCGGATCCAGCCAGTCGGAGGTCGCCTCGGCAAACTTTGCGGGATCGACGCGGAGCGGCGGAGCGGCCAGCGTGGTGCGGGCCTGGGCCACGATGGCGCGGGCCTGCTCGCAGCCGAGCGACGTCGGCGCCCCTGTCGGCACCGCGATGCCGCGGTCGAGGGCGTTCGGGTCGCAGCCGGCGCCGTCGATCTCCTCGTCGTCCGGCGCGACGGTGTGGAGCAAGGGCCGCGCGATCCCGCGCCGCGCCCTCGCGAGGGGGATCTCCGCCTCGCGCGAGAGCAAGGCGAGCGTCGCCAGGCTTGCGGCGATGCACGCGACGGAGCCCGCGACGCGCGTCCTCACTGCTCCCCGGATATCACGATGCGGCGCGCGGGGGCAGGGGCGACCGCGGCGGCGTCCGCGCGGAGAGCGAGCGCGCGCGCCGCGCGGGCGGCGCCGTCGCCCGCGGCCCGGGGCCTCGGCGCGCACCTCGTCCGCCTCGTTCGCCGCTCGTGCGCTGTGGATCTGGGCTCAGCGCTGCGCATTCGTGCTCCTCCGCTTTCCCGCAAAGCTTTCGCTTCCGTCGAGGGATCCGAACACGTTGCGCATTCCAGCGCAAAAAAAGGCGATTTCCTAGGGTCAATCCCGGCATCACGCCTGCATCTGCCCCGGTGCCGCCCGCCGGCCCGCAGGGGCTCGCAAGCCCTCCTTGATCGGCGCGCGGTGGGAGAGCGGAGAGATCATGAGCGCCACCTGGGATCGTGCGGCATTCTCGGCTTATCGTACAGAGCTCGCGAACTACGCCACCCTGAGCCCGGAGGCCGAGCGGGAGCTCGCGCTCCGCTGGCGAGCTGGTGACCGGGACGCTGGCCGGCGCCTCATCGAGGCGTGTCTGCCCTTCGTGATGACGATCGCGCTCGAGTACCGCCGCTGGGGGCTGCCGATGGAGGACATCGTGCAGGAGGGGAACATCGGCCTCCTGAAGGCCGCGGAGCGCTTCGATCCGGACCGCGGCTGCCGCCTGGCGACGTACGCGGCCTACTGGATCCGGGCGGAGATCCGCGAGCACGTGGCGCGGGGGTACCGGATCGTGCGCCTCGGGTCGTCGAAGAGCGAGCGGCGCGCGCTGCGCATCTACCGCAAGACGCACGAGAAGGACCCGGCGGTGCTCGCGGAGCTGAGCGGCCTGTCGGAGGAGCGGGCGGCCGAGCTGCTGCCGCTGCTCATGGCGCGCGACGTCAGCCTGGAGCGCTCTCCGACCGAGGACGGCGTAGCTCCGGTGGAGCGGCTCGCGTCGAGCGCGCACACGCCGGAGGACGAGGCCTGCGACGCCGACGAGCGCGCGCAGCTCTCGCGCGCGCTGCTCCAGGTCGTGAACGAGCTGTCGCCCCGCGAGCGCTCCATCATGAACCAGCGCTGGCTGACGGACAGCCCCGTGACGCTCGAGCAGCTCGGCGCCGACTTCGGCGTCAGCAAGGAGCGCGTGCGGCAGATCGAGGAGCGCGCCAAGAAGCGGATGCGCGCGCGCATCGAGGAGATCACCCGCGAGCCCATGGCCAAGAGCGCCTGAGGCGCGCGTGGCAGCGAGACGCGGCGCGCTCCAGCGCCGCGTCTCGCGCGCGCTGCTCCTTGCCGCCTCGAGCCTCGCGAGGCGTCGCGCTAGATCTCGATGACCGTGCCTTCGCGCGCGGCGATGGTGTTCGGGAAGAGCTCGCGGGCGCGCATCTCCTTCTCGCGCACCATCGCGTCGGTCTGGTTGGGATCGTGGTGGTGCAGGACGAGCTGCTTGGCGCCCGCCGCCTTCGCGAGCTCGCAGCCCGCGACGAACGTGGCGTGACCCCAGCCCGTCTTCGGGCCGCCGCCGACCTCGCCCGCGTACTCTTCGGGCGTGTACATGGCGTCGAAGATCAGCACGTCGGCGCCCATCGCGAGCTTCTTCAGCTTCGGATCCACGATCGCGTAGTGCTCGGAGTCGGTGATGTACACGACGACCTTGCCCTCGTGCTCGACGCGGTACGCGTACACGCCGTTCGGGTGGTTGCCGCGCGCGTTGGTCACGCGCACATCGTCGTTCGGGCCGATCGTGACCACCTCGCCCTCGTAGAGGTCGCGGAAGGTCATCGCCGCGCCCATCTCCGTGAGGTGCACCGGGAAGCTCGGGTAGTCCATCTGCCCGGCCAGCGTCTCCTCGAGCGTCCGGGAGACGTTGAGGCCACCGTAGAGATGGATCTTGTTCCCGCGCACGAACGCGGGCGTGAAGAACGGGAACCCCTGGATGTGATCCCAGTGCACATGACTGAAGAACATCCAGGCTTCGAAGGGCATCTCCTTGACCAGCTCCTGGCCGAGGAGACGGAGCCCCGTCCCGCCATCGAGGATGACCAGCGTTTCGCCGGCACGAATCTCATAGCAGCTCGTGTTGCCGCCTACTTCGACCGTGCCTGCACCGGGCGTGGGGATGCTTCCGCGAACCCCCCACATCTTGATCCGCATCCTGCCTCGCTCGCTGAACCCCGCCCGTTTCAAGGTAGAGCTATTAGATTCCGAGCGCGGGCAGCGTCAAGCCGCCTGGTGCACCGGGAGCAAGGAAGGTCGCAGACGTGGAGACCTGGCCGGGGAAGCAGGGCCAAGGCGCCAATGTAGTCAGGGGATAGGTTGCGGGCCCAGCGGCGGGCGCGGCCTGCCGCTGGGGGGCCGGGAGCGCGCGGCGGCGAGGCGGAGGCGGTTGGTGGCGGGGCGGAGGCGGTTGGTGGCGGGGCAGAGGCGCGGGCGGCGGGGTGGGGGGCGCAGGTGGCGGCCACAGGTCGGCCTGCGGGCGGCGCGGGCATCGGAGCGGCGCGGCCCGCGGGCGGCAGCGGGAGGGCAGGACGATCGCGCGCAGCGGGCACGCGGAGGCCGCGGCCGATGGGCTATGGTCGGTCGCATGCCGCTCCACGCGGACGCCATCGTCGTCCTCGGCTGCAGGGTGTTTCCCTCCGGGCGCCCGGCGGCCCCCGGCGCGCGCCGCGCGGCGCGCGCCGCGGAGGCCTACCGCGCCGGGGTCGCGCCGTGGGTGATCGCCAGCGGCGGGCGCCGCTGGGGCGCGCAGGTCGAGGCGCGCGTGCTCGCCGCCGAGCTGCGGCGCGCCGGCGTGCCGGCGCACGCGATCCTTCAAGATCTCTGGTCGCTGACGACGCACGAGAACGCGATCTTCAGCGCGGCCCTCCTGCGCCGCGTGGGCGCGCGGCGCGCGGCGATCGTCACCTGCTCCTGGCACATGGCCAGGGCTCTCCAGAACTTCCACGACGTCGGGATCGACGCTTGCGGGCTGCCGGCGTCGCGCGTGGGCGAGCCGGTGGTTGCGCGCGCATGGCAGCGCGGTCACGAGGTGGTCTCGATGTGGCTCGACGCGCGCGCGATGCGCCGCAGGCGGATCCTCAGCGAGAGCGCCGCCTGGCTGCTCGACGCCGCTCGTGAGGGTGAACCGTGATCATGCCGAGAAGGCGCTCCTCTCCGCTCCTCGTCCTCGCGCTGCTCCTCTCCGCCTGCACCGGGCAGCCGGCGCCGGGCCCCGCGCCCGACGCCGGGAGCTCCGCGGCGGCGCCGGCCGCGAGCGCCGGGGCGGCGGGGCGGCTCGATGCCCTCCTCGCGGCCGAGCAGCGCCGCGCCGCCCTGGAGGTGAGCCCCGCGGACCAGCAGAGCCGCGACGTCGGCGTGCGGCGCGCCGCCGCGCGGGCCCTCGCGCGCATCGGCGGAGACGCGGCGTGGCCTGGGCTCACGCGGGCGCTCGCCGACGAGGACGACGAGGTGGTCGCGTGGGCCGCCTACGGCCTCGGGTTCTCGTGCAAGGAGCGCGAGGCCGAGGCGGTCTCGGCGCTCGTCGCGCGCGCCCTCGCCCGCGACGCCCGCCCGAGCCCCGCTGCGTCCGCGGCGAGCGCCGCCGCGTCCGCGTCCGCGGCGGCGCCGGGCGGCGGCGCCGCTGCGGGGGCGCCGCCGCTCGACGCGGGCGGCGCGCTCGCCCGCGCCATCGGGCGGTGCGGCGCGGAGGCGTCGGAGCCGACGCTGGTCGCGTGGCTCGGCGGCCCGCGCGAGCGCGCGATCCACGCGGCGTACGCGCTCGGCGATCTCGCCGCGATCAAGCTCAAGCTGCGCGAGGAGACGCTCGTCGCGCTGCTCAACCTCGCCTCGGGGAGCGCGGCGAGCCCGCCGGTCCCCGAGGCGCTCTACCCGATCGGGCGCCTCGAGCACGTCCCGCTCACGGTCATCCCCCGCATCCGCGACGTCGCGACCGCGCGGCTCGCGGAGGCCTCCGACGCGCGGCTCTTCGCGGTGCGCGCGCTCGGCCGGGCAGGGGAGGCGGCCGCCTCCGAGCTCGCGCGCGTCCTCTCCGCGAAGGGGGTGTTCACCGCGAGCGAGCGCGCCGAGGCCGCGCGCGCCCTCAAGCGGCTCGGCCCGCCCGGCCAGCGCGCCCTCGCCGACGCGGTCGCCGCGCTCGCCCCGAGCGCGGACCCGATCGCGCTCACGGGCCTCGTGAGCGAGGACTTCGGCGTGCTGCTCACCGCGCTCGACGCGCTCGGATCCGCGGGCGCTGCGCGCAAGGCGCTCCGCGATCTCGCCGCCCTGCCGCCGCCGCCGAGCGCGCCCGCGGCGATCCTCCGCCGCGTCGCGTGGCTCCGCTGCGGCGCGGCCCGGCTCCTCGCGGGCGGGGACTACCGCGATCCGCTGCTGCTCGGCTGTGACGTCACGGCGCCGGCGGAGCCGGGGAGCAAGCCGGACGCAGGCGCGCCGGTGCGCGGCCCGATCGGCGCCCGGGCGGTCGTCGAGGTGATCGGCCGCGACGCCATCACGGGCGCGCGGCTCGCCGCGTTCCGCGCGTACGCCGCGTCGGGCGATCTGCGCGCGCGGGAGGCCGCGATCGAGCTCATCGCCGCGCACGAGGAGATCGCCGGCGCGCCCGACCTGCTCGCGAAGGCGCTCGCCGCGGAGGAGCCGGGCCTCGTCGCCGCCGCGGCGGAGGTCATCGCGCGGCAGCCCCAGCGCGCGTCGGAGGCGCCGGGGAAGCGGAAGCGCAGGAAGCGGAGCGACGAGAAGGACGCCCTCGCGGCGGTCACGTCGCCGGCGATCGAGGCCGCGCTGCTCGCGATCCTCGACCGCCCGGGCGCGCGCGACGATCCGGAGCTGATCGGCGCGGTCGTCGACGCGGTGGGGGCGCTGGCGCTCAAGCCGGCGGAGGCTCGCCTGGAGCAGCTCTGCCGATCGAGCCACCCCACGACGCGGGCGCGCGCCGGGACGGCGCTCGGCGTGCTCAGGGGCCGCAAGATCGCGTGCGACGCCGGTCTGCCGGGGGACGCGGGCGCGGCGGGGCGGCCGGCCGTCGCGCCGCCGGTCGGCGAGGTGCCGGCCGAGGCCTCCGCGCTCGTGCGCGCGCCGGCGGTGCTGATCTTCGACACGGACGCCGGCGAGCTCACGATGACGCTCGACCCTGCGCTCGCGCCGATCGCGGTGACCCGCTTCGTCGATCTCGCGCGCTCCGGCTATTACGACGGCAAGATCGTCCATCGCGTGGTGCCCGGCTTCGTCACCCAGTTCGGCGCGCCGTTCGGCGACGGCGCCGGAGGTCCGCCCGGCAGGCCGGCGCTGCGCTGCGAGACGTCGCCGGTCGCGTTCGAGCCGCTGCGGGTCGGCGTCGCGCTCGCCGGCCGCGACACCGGATCGAGCCAGCTCTTCGTGATGCACGCGCGCGCGCCGCACCTCGACGGCCAGTACGCGGCCGTCGGCGTCGCCGCCGGGCCGTGGGTTGCGCTCGCGGATGGGGACATCATCCGGAGCGTGAAGGTGCAGAACTGATCCCGTGCGCGTGCGCGTGCGCGTTGCAAGTGCACGTGTAACGTGAACGGCCGTGCCGCGGCGTGGCCATCCATGTCGGTTGACAACCGCCCCCGACCGGCGCTCTACAGTTTAGCGTGGTCATTGCCTCCTTTCTGGCCGTCGCGGTGCTCGTGTACACCTACTTCGGGTACCCGATCGTTATCGGCGTCCTGGCGCGCCTCCGGCCTGCGCAGCGGAAGGAGGATCCGGACTACGTCCCCACGGTGACGGCGTGCATTCCCGTCTTCAACGCGGCGTCGTATCTCCCGGCGAAGGTCGAGAGCCTCCTCGCGCTCGACTATCCGAAGGACAAGCTGGAGGTCCTGCTCTTCTCGGACGGCTCGACGGACGACACCGTGCTCGTGGCGCGGCAGCTGGCCGAGCGCGATCCTCGGGTGAAGGTGATCGTCAGCGAGGCGCGTCGTGGCAAGCCGATCGGCGTGAACACGATGCTCGGGGTCGCGACGGGCGAGGTGCTGTTGATGACGGACATCCGCCAGCCGCTCGTGCCCGGGGCGCTGCGCGCGCTCGTGCGGCTCCTGGCCGATCCGAACGCGGGCTGCGTCTCTGGCAACCTGGTGCTGAAGGGGTCGGCGGGGTCGGGGGCTTACTGGCGTTACGAGAACTGGATCCGCCTCCAGGAAGGGCGGTTCAGGAGCATGGTGGGCGTGACCGGCCCCATCTATGCGATCCGCCGCGCCGACATGAGCCACCTCCCGGAGGGCGTCATCCTCGACGACATGTGGGTGCCGATGCGGCTCCGCCTCGAGGGGCGTTCGATCCTGTTTGCTCCCGACGCGATCGCGTACGACGACGCCTTCGGCGACGAGCGCGAGTTCGGCCGCAAGGTGCGCACGCTGGCCGGCAATTATCAGCTCTTTTCGCTGCTCCCGGCGCTCCTCGTCCCGTTCAGGAACCCGTCCTGGTTCGAGATCTTCTCGCACAAGCTGCTCCGCCTCGTGTGCCCCTGGGCGCTCGTCGCGCTGCTGATCACGTCGACGGTCGCGTGGATGGGCGCCGAGATGAGCGGCGACGCCTCGTGGACGCTCTACGCGGCGCGCGCGCTGTTCGGCGGGCAGGTGGCCTTCTACCTGCTCGCGGCGCTCGGGGGCGCTGCGGGCAAGCTCGGCGCGCTCGCGCGGACGTTCGTGGTCCTGAACGCGGCGGCGGTGGTCGGCCTCTGGCGATACCTCCGGGGCTCGCAGAAGGTCACCTGGTAGCGCGGGGCGCGCCGGGGCTACGGCTCCAGGAGACCCACGAGCTCGTGAACGGCGCGCTGCGACCGCCTGAGGGAGAGCGACTCCGGCAGCAGCCGCTCAGGCCCTTCGGGCGGCAGCGACTGGAACCTGACCGGCGCGGGGAGGACGTCGAGCCCTGCGCGCTCGAACATGCGGAGGGAGCGCGGCATGTGGAGCGCGCTGGTCACGACCACGACGGCGTCGGCCGACAGGCCGCGGGCGATCCGCGTGGAGTGGAGGGCGTTCTCTCGGGTATCGCGCGACTCGGTCTCCAGGATGATCTTCTTCCTGGGAACGTCGAGCTCCACGAGCAGATCGGCCATCGCGCCGGCGAGCTGGGTGGGCGCGCCTCGGACGTCCTTCCCCGAGACGATGACGTGGCCGAAGCCGTACTCGCGGTAGACCCGCACGGCGGCGAGGCCGCGCTCGAGGCCTGCCGCCGACTGCCGTTCCATGGCTGGCTCGCCGAACTCGTCGGCGTCGATGCCGGCGGTGAGGATGACGAGGACCCGCCGCTCGGGTGAGCTTCCGGCGAGCTCCGCGTGCAGGTCCCTCGGCACGGTGCTGATCCGGCGCGCGAGCGCGCTGGAGAGCCAGGGCGTGGAGAGGAGCCACAGCGCGAGCCAGGCGCTCCACGCGAGCGCCCGCCCGATCTTCGCCCCGCGTGTCCGGAAGCTCCAGTCGCCGCCGGAGAGCGCGAGGCCGACGCCCGCGGCGACGAGGAGCACGAGCAGGGGGTCGACGAGGCGGGAGATGGGCAAGGCGAGGCTCGCCGTGAGGCGCTGGGTGGGCTCACTCTATGAAGGCGCCGGCGGGGCGATGCGAGCGAAAAAGGGCCCGTCTCCAGGTGAAGCGGCGGGACGGAGCCGATCGTGGATCGTCCGCCCCGCAGCGACGCGCGCTTGCGGCGGTTCGTTGTGGAGCGAGGCTCAATGCCGCCGGTGGGTGCGCCGGCGCCTGGTTGCGGCGGCGAGGGCGAGCCCGGCGAGGCCCGCGGGGAGCCACCCGTCGGGGGCGTTGCCGGGCATCTGGCAGCCGCAGCCGCCGTCGTCGCTGGAGCGGCTGACGCTGCCGCCGGCCGAGCTCTCGCCGCCGGTGCCGTTGCCGCCTGTGCCGCTGCCGCCGGCGCCGTTGCTGCTGCTGGCGTTGGCGGGCGGCTCTCCGAGATCGAGCGGCGCTTCTGCGTCATCGGCCGCGACGAGGATGGGCGGCGCCTCGCCGGTCGCCTCGTAGATGGCCCGGAGGTCGTCTCCCGTGCTGTCCGTGCGGTTCTCTGCCTGCAGGAACTCGATGTACTCCTTCGTCATCGACTGGTAGTACACGCGCGCCGAGAGCGTCTGCCTGCCGAAGGCGTTGGCCGGGACGGTGAGCGTGAAGCGCGCCTCGTCGTAGTTGCGGTATCCGCCGTTCCCATCGGCGAAGTCGATCTCCTGGGTCGGCTGGGTGGTCCGCGACGGGACGAAGCCCTTCGGCGGGATGCGCGTATCGGAGATGATCATGTCGTGGAGCGCGAGGTGCTCCTCCTTCTCCCCCACGCCCGCCTCGCCGTCCCATCGCCCGTGCACGGCCCGGTACTCGTGCGTGGGCGGCTCGTGCTGGATCTCGCCGGTGTCGGCGTCGTAGCCGCCGAGCAGCGGCCGTTCGACGCCGTTCTCGTCGACGAGGAACACGGCGATCCAGGCGCGCCGGCTCTCGGCATAGCCTGTCGGGAACTTGTGACCGGTGAGGTTCTCGACCCGGACGGTGACGGCGATCTCCTCTCCTGGCGCGGCCTCCTGCGGGGCGTCGACGAGGGTGACCGAGGCGGCCGAGGCGAGGCTCTTGAGCGTACCTTCGAGCGCGAGCTCGAAGGAGTCGGCGTACTCCGCGGCGCGCGCCGGGTCGGCCGCCATGACGGCCTGGATGCCCCAGTGGTTGCCGCCGACGAGGAGGTGGGCGCGCGGATTGGTTCGAAGCGGTCCGCGCTCGCCGACAGGCAGCTCGCCGATCCTCCTCTGCATATGACAATCGACGCAGCTCTTCCGAGCGCTCGAATCGCCATTGCGGAAGTCACTGGAGGCCCACTCTTCGTAGGTTGTGTCGAGCGGAAACTCGATGGTGGTGGGAGTTCCGCTCGCGTCCCTCAGCATGACCTCCGGATTGGTGACTTGATGACATTGGCCGCAAAATTCGGATTCGCCCAGCGCGGGCGCCGCATCTCCAAGGTGAGATTCAGACTCGACGTCCGGATATGGGCCATATACCAAGGGCGTGGCTGTGAACCCAGCAGCCGCGGGGGTGTGGTCGAACACGAGCTGAGCGTTGCTGATGATGTACGATGTCGTGATTTCAGGGTCTGACGTCGTCATCGCGCGATGACAAACGCTGCAGCTGATGCCCTGACCATCGACGATCTTCCCATCGACCGACGCCTCGGGGTCGAATGCAGAGCCATCCGGGGGCGTCGCTCTCCCGTTCAGGAACCCGACGGGAGAGTGGCATCGCAGGCAGAAGGTCCCGACCCCCGGCGCGTCCTGGTTGGCAATCGCGAGAGCAGCTTTGAAGACAGGATCGCGCCATGCGTTGGCCATCATGGTGCCCGCCCACGTGTCGGTGGGCATGTAATCCCGGTGTTCCTCGATCTCTGCTCGATGGCAGCCGGAGCAGCGCTCGGCGGTGCCCAAGTTGTTCGATCGTGGCATGTCGTCTGCAGTCGTGCCCTTGAGGTCAGCGATCCCGGCTGCCGCATCGTGACTCAGCAGCCCGAGCGCCAGCACCCAACCCACCGCCAGTCTCCGCGTCTTCTGCATAGCTCGAACCCAGATCTGGTAAACTGCTCTCTTCGGAAATCAGGGACCAGCGATGGACACCCACGCTGGTCCCTGTGGACTGCGGGCCAAACTATTCCGGATCGATCCGGAAGATGCTGCCTCCGTAGGATACGATGTACAGCTCGCCCGCCGCATCCTCGCCGAACGAGGCCAGGCCCTCGATGGCGCTCTCAGAACCGAAGTCTTGGCTGAGCGAGCTCCTGGGCGTGGCGACGCCGTCCTTCCAGGTGAGCATCCAGACTCGGTCCGTTTCAAAGTCGCCGAACAGGTACTTCCCACGAAGCGCGGGGATCCTGCTCCCACGATAGACATAGCCGCCTGTCACCGAGCCGTCGCCGCTGTCGTGGTCATACGCGAAGACGGGCGGCGTGATCGTCGGCGAGTCGCAGCTGGTTGCCTGGTCCTCCTGAATGCATGTGCCTCCCTCGGTGACGCTCCATCCGTAGTTCTTGTGGCCCTGGCCGCGCGGCTCGATGTTGATTTCCTCGAAGAGGCGTCCACCGACATCTCCAATGTAGAGATCACCCCTGCAGCGGTCGAAGCTGAAGCGCCAGGGGTTGCGCAGGCCGTAGTCCCACACGTACGGGTCTCCACCGGGGACGTTGCCCGCCGGCGCCGTGGGGTGATTGTCGACGTCTACACGAAGTATCTTGGCGTACTTCACCTCGATGTTTTGTCCATTGTTGTCCGGATCGGGGTCGGAGGTGCTCCCGCCGCCGTCGCCGACGCCTACGAAAAGCATTCCATCGGGGCCGAACGCGAGCATCCCGCCGTTGTGGTTGCCGACCAGCACCGGGAACGAGAACAGCGTGTTTCGTTGCTGCTCCGCCTGCCCCGCCTGCGGCTGCGCCTGGTCCGGATTGGACTCTGAACGCCTGAACTCTCGGAGAGCGATCGTTCGTGACCTTGTGTTGTAGTAGACGAAGAATCTTCCGTTGGTTGCGTACTGCGGGTGAAAGGCGAGTCCGAGGAGGCCTCGCTCTTCCTTGTCGGTGTCAGGTTGATAGACCTCTGCGGTGATGTCGAGGAACGGAGCGCTCTGCAGTTCACCGTCCTTGATGAGGCGAATGGTTCCACGCTGCCCCACGACGTAGAGCCGACTGGCATCTTCCGGTTCGCTCGTCACGAACACCGGCTGAGTCAGGCCGCTTGCTATTTCCGTGAGTTTGAGCGGCGGCACCGTCCCACCCGGCTCGTCGCACTCGATCGTCCCGCTCCCGCCGGCGCCGGAGCCGGCGCTGGTCGCAGGGCCGGCTCCGGCTCCGCTGCTCGTGGTCGTGCCCGGGCCGCTGGTGCTGCCGCTGCCACTGGTGCTGGTGCTGGTGCTGGTGTCCGAGCCGGTTCCGCTGCTCGTGGGGGCACCGGTCGAGGTGCCGCCGCCGGAGCCCGTTGTACCGGGACCGGATCCTCCCCCGCCTCCTCCGCCTGCGCCGCTCTCGCTACCGCCGCAGCCATTCAGGGTGAAGCCGAGCCCGAAAAGGGCGGCTGCGATGGGCATAAAAGGAAAAAGGAAACGCTTCTGGTCCATCATGCAGTAGGACACTATCCGAACAGCGCGCCCCTTGGTATAACTTTCCACCGCTCGGCGACGTCGGCATCTTGCGGCAGACGCCCGGACCGGCGGGTATGACTACAATGCAAGACGCTTCCCTACTGCTGTTTGGAATTCTATCGCGCCGGATTCCATCGACGGCGCGCTCCTGGCTGGAGCGCGCCGAACGGGTGGCCGGGACCGGTGCGGGGCTCGGCGGCGCGCCCGACGCGCGGGAGAGCGAGTCATCGACGTGGTTCGATCTCGACCGCTTCCTCGCGACGTTCACTGCGGCGGCACGCGTGCTCGGTAGGGGGCAGCTCGGGCTTCACCCCGACGAGCGGGATGCCCTGGAGGCTGCCGGTGTCGCCGGGGTGGTCGATGGCCGGGCGCTGGATGAGCTCGGCCGGGTAACGATGCTGGCGCAGGTTTCGGGGCGCCTGCCCGCTCCGGAGCTCGAATCGCTGCTCCGTGTTTGTTATGAGCAGGGAGATGGCCGGGAGCGGCAGGCGCTCCTGCGGGCATTGCCGTTCTTGACCGAGGCAGAGCGCTTCGTTCCGCTCGCGGTCGAGGCGTGCCGAACGAACGAGCTGCCCATCTTCGAAGCGATCGCCTGCGAGAATCCCTACCCGGCTGCCTATTTTCCCGATCTCAACTTCAACCAGTTGGTCCTCAAGGCCATGTTCATGGGCGTGGCGCTCGCCCGGATCATCGGGCTCGATCGACGGCGATCGGGCGAGCTCGCCAGGATGGCGGAGGACTTCGCGAGCGAACGGAGGGCGGCTGGCCGGATCATTCCGGCCGACATCGGCTTGCTCTCTCTGGACCACGAGCGTGAGCGCGCGACGCGGATCCCCGAGTGAAGCGGCGCGCTGCGGAGGGACTCTTGAAGCTATTCGATCCCCACATCCACATGACATCGCGGACGACGGACGACTACCAGGCGATGGCCGCGGCCGGCATCGTGGCCGTCCTCGAGCCGGCGTTCTGGCTCGGTCAACCGAGGACCCATGTCGGCACGTTCGAGGACTACTTCACGTCCCTGCTCGGCTGGGAGCGTTTCCGGGCCAGTCAGTTCGGCATTCGTCACCTTTGCACGCTGGGGCTCAACCCGAAGGAAGCCAACAACCCTCGCGTGGCGCAAGGCGTCATCGATCTCTTGCCGCGCTATCTCGACAAGGAAGGCGTGGTCGCGGTCGGGGAGATCGGGTTCGATGACATGACACCGGAGGAAGAGAAGTATTTCGCCCAGCAGGTCGAGCTCGCCCGAGAGCACGATCTTCCGATTCTGGTGCATACGCCGCACCGCGACAAAAAGCGGGGTACGGAGCGGACGCTCGCGCTGGTGCGGGAGCTTCGGTTCCCTGAAGAGCGTGTGCTCATCGATCATAACAACGAGGAGACGCTGCCGCTCGTGCTCGCGACCGGCTGCTGGGCCGGCCACTCCATCTACCCCAACACCAAGATGGACGAGGATCGGATGGTCGCGCTGGTCAAGACATTCGGCGCCGAACGGATCCTTATCAACAGCGCGGCGGACTGGGGCGTGAGCGATCCGCTCAAGGTCCCGAAGACGGCGGCGCGCATGCGCCAGAATGGGATCGCTGACGAGGTGATTGAGCGGATCGTCTGGAAGAACCCCCTCGCGTTCTTCTCCCAGAGCGGCCGGCTCGATCTCGCGGAGTTCGGCGAAGCGCCCGCGGTGGATCAGCGCGCCCTGTTCGAGGGGAACTCGGTCCTGCGCGGGCAGGCTCCCGTCGTGAAGAGCTGATAGAACAGGTATGCACCGCACTGTCGTTCTCAATGTCGTCGGGCTTACCGGCGAACTCCTGGGCGATGCGACGCCGAACCTGAAGCGGCTCGCTCAGGAGGGCGTGATGCGCCCTCTTCAGACCGTGCTGCCGGCGGTCACATGCACCGTCCAGTCGACGTTCACGACAGGCCTCCTCCCGAGCGGGCACGGCTGTGTCGCGAACGGCTGGTACTTTCGCGATATCGCCGAGGTGAACCTGTGGCGCCAGGCGAACCAGCTGGTGACGGGGGAGAAGATCTGGGAGGTCGCGCGTCGGCGCGACCCCACGTTCACCTGCGCGAAGCTGTTCTGGTGGTACAATATGTACAGCTCCGCAGACTACGCGGTGACGCCGCGGCCGATCTACTGGGCGGACGGGCTCAAGCTGCCGGACATCTACACGGAGCCGGCATCGCTGCGCGATGAGCTCGTCTTTCGGCTGGGTGAGTTCCCTCTGTTCAACTTCTGGGGACCGAACGCGGGTATACGATCGACGGAGTGGATCGCGCGGTGCGCCCGCCACGTATATGACACGCGACGGCCAACGTTGACGTTGGTTTACCTCCCGCATCTCGACTACAACCTGCAACGGCTAGGGCCGGATCATCCGGCGATTGCGGATGACCTCCGCGCCGTGGACGCCGTTTGCGGCGAGCTCATCGAGCATGTACGGAAGGACGGGGCGCGCGTGATCGTCCTGTCCGAGTACGGCATCACGCGGGTGTCCGGGGCAGTCCACATCAACCGGGCGCTCCGAGAGCAGGGCCTCCTGCGCGTCCGCGTTGAGCGTGGGCTTGAGAAGCTCGACGCTGGCGCGTCCGAGGCATTCGCCGTGGTGGACCACCAGGTGGCGCATGTCTACGTGCGTCGTCCGGAGCGTGTCGGGGCGGTGAAGGCGCTGCTCGAAGGGCTGCCTGGAGTGGACTTCGTTCTCGACGGTGAAGGCAAGCGTTCTGCCGGGCTGGATCATGCAAGATCGGGAGAGCTCGTCGCGGTGTCACGAGAGGATCGGTGGTTTAGCTACTATTACTGGCTCGATGACGAAAAGGCGCCAGAGTTCGCCAGGACGGTCGATATTCATCGCAAGCCAGGATACGATCCAGTGGAGCTGTTCGCTGATCCCAAGCTGCGCGTCCTGACGGCTCGCGTCGCCTGGAGACTGCTTAAGAAAAAGCTAGGTTTTCGCTATCTCATGGACGTGATCCCGCTCGATCCTGTGTTGGTGCGCGGGTCACATGGGCGGTTGCTTGAATCCCTCGATCGAGGCCCAGTGTTCATGTCCAGTTTTGACTCAATCGTGTTGGGTGAAGCGGTCCACGCTGCGAATGTCGCTGAGATAGTTTTGAGCCACGTCTTTGGTTGATGCGTTGTGCTCAGTTTCCGAGCTTTGTAATAAAGAATGAATATTCGCCTGTGCGCTGTGGGCCGGTTCCGATGTCGATGGTTGTTGCGGTTGAGCTGCCCGTGTTGATGGCTCGTCCTGATATGATGTTTTCGCCTCTGAGATCTGTTTCTGCGATCGTCGACGTTATTGCGTGGCTTGATGCGGTCGGAAACCACCGTTTCCAGAGCGTCTTCCCTTCGGGGTTCAGCTTGATGGCCAGCGCAGAGGGAAAGTCTCGTACGGTCAATATCTCGTTGTTGTCGATGCGTAAGCTGTAACTCGCATTGCCGAAGAGCGTGACATTGTTGAGCGGATCGACGCTGATGCTTGACATCGTGATCTGTCCGAGGAGCCCCCGGCTCCATCTGTGAATCCCTGAGATGTCGAACTGCGCCGCGAACGTCATCTGATTCCGGTTCCACTCTGGAAGCTCGCCGCCTCCAAAGTCGACAGGATGCTCGTAAGTTCCTGTTATCGAGCTGTTGCCGAGCGCGTCGATGCTCAGAGAAGATGGGCGAGCGTTGGTGAAGCTGCGTAACCAGGTAGGCTTTCCGGTGTTGTCGATATTGACGAGGTACATTCCACTGTCGATGGTTGACGAGAAGTTGCCAAATTCTATTCCTTGCGTGAAATTCCCTGTGATGATGGCACCTTTGCTTGAGTGGACGGCAAAGTCATTTACGCTTTCGTCTCCTGGACCTCCGAATTGTCGTGACCAGCCGCCATCTGCTGCGCTCCAGGAGCCAGTGCTCCCGTCGATCCGCGCGATGTAGATGTCGTATGTGTCCGTGGGGTACGTGCTGAAGGTAACGTCGTCGAACTGGATGGTCCCAGCGAAGCCTCCAGCGAGGAACACGTCGCCGTCCGGGGTGCAATTTACCTTCGGAATCCCTGCAAGAAGGCTGGGTTCGCTCGCCGGAGCTCCGTGAACGCCTCGGCTCCATAGATGGACGCCATCGGCGTCGAACTTCGCGACGAATATGCCGGGGCCGATGTCGCGGTCGCCAAGGTTGATGGTCCCGCTGTTGATTCCGGCGAGGATGATGCTGCCCGATCCATCGACGCATGTAGAGGTTGATGATTGATTCATTGGGTCACCAAATTGACGGCTCCAGCGGTGATTCCCGGTGCTGTCGAATGAGGCGATGAATGCGTCGAGGTTGGATTCTTCGATTCGGTTTGCGCTGATGAGTGGCTCGGTCCCGAATTGTACGGTGTCTTTGAATTCTCCTGCTGAAAAAATGTTGTTATCTTTGTTGATGGATATCGATGTGATGCGTGTTGCGTTGTTGGTTGCGTGGACTACTCTGGACCAGATCGTGCAGTCGAATCCGTCGCAGTTCTCATCTTCGGTAGAGGCGCAGCTCTCTTGCTGCGGCAGCACCTCGTCTTGGCAGGTTCCCGACATCTCACCGCTGCTGTCGCATGTCCGCATGCCGGATCTACAGAGCCCGACGTCCTTGGTGCCGGGCGGGCCGCTGTAGCATCGCTCCGATATGGCAGGAGAGCATGTGTCCGTACCGCCGCTGTCGCCTGAAGTCTGGTCTCCTGAAGTCTGGTCTCCTGAAAGAGATGCGTCTTCGAAGTCGTCAAGTCCGAGGATCCGTCCGCATCCAGAACCGGCAAAGAGGAGCGCCAGAACTCCGGCACGTGCCATTTCAACGCGTAATGTCATGTGCGTGTGTCTCCGATGACCTAACGTATTCTCCCGAATCCCGGAATGCTTCTTCGCCGGACATGGTGAAAGGTGCGCGCGGCCCTTCTCACGTCTCCCTCACGTCCCCCTCACCACCCGCTGCATCGCCAGCGTCAGCGGGAATCCCAGCATGGCCAGCGCCGCCGCGCCGCCGGCGCCCGGCGCGCCGCTCCTCGCGATGAGCACCGCGTCCAGCAGCGATATCCCTGCGATGAGCGTCACCACGGCGCGCGGGATGCGATCCTTTCGCGTCCCCCGCAGCAACCTCACCGCGTGGATCACGCAGCCAGCGAGCGCCCCGTACGCGATCGTCCCCATCATCCCCGTGAGCGGCGCGCCGAGCGTCGCCAGGAACGGGACCGCCATGAAGCCGAGCGCCCACAGGCTGCGCACCGCCAGCAGGTTCTCCTGCTTCGCGATCGCGGTCAGCCCGATCAAATAGAACAGCAGCGCCACCCCCCCGGCGAGCACCGCGCTCCCGAGCTGTCCCCCCGCCGCGAGCGCGGCCGTCACATAGACCAGCACGCGGCACGCCCCCATCAGCGCCGGGCTCAGCGGGTTCCCCTTGTGCCAGGCATCGTAAAGCACGATCGCGCCGGCGAGCAGCGCGCTCGCCAGGGCGGGCGCCATTCCCCGGTTCGCCACATAGGCGTGGCCGCCCACCATCAACACCCCCGCCCCGAGCAGGCCGTAGCCGACCGCAAACACCTCGCGGGCGCTCACCAGCCCGGACGGGATCGGCCGCTCGGGCCGCTCGCGCGCGTCGATCTCCCGGTCGAACGCGTCGTTCAGGAACATGCCGCCCACGTACATCAGCGACACCGCGAACCCCACCAGCGCCACTTCTGACGCTCGTGGCGCAGACCCCGACAGGGCCATGCCACAGAGCACGTTCGTCCACACCGTGGGCAGGTTCGAGACGCGGCCAAGCCGCAGGTACACCCGTGCGCGCGAGCTCATCGCTCTGCCCCCGCTCGGCGGTCCGCTCGGCCACCGGAGCTCGCGCCGACGCCTCTGCCCTCGCCGACGCCGGCGCCCACGCTTCCGTTATCCACCATCCGCTCCTCCACCCAGCGGAGCTCCCTTGCCACCGCCTCGACCAGCCCGCCTCGGCGCTGGTCGTCCGGCAGTACATCCCAGGTGTAGGTCTCTACCTCGAGGTGCTGCGTCGCCGGCGAGTCTCGCAGGTGCGACAGCAGCGCCGCCAGCTCCGGCTGCGTCGTCGCGAGCGCGCCCGCGAGCTCCCGGAAGATCGGCACATGGAAGTGGACTCGCCATTCCTCCGGCTCCGCCCCGGGCGGCGATGCGGTCCCGCGGTCGAGCGCTGCCAGCGCCTCGGGCAGATCCAGGTAGCGGACGAGCTCGCCCCCGCCTGGGCCCCCACGCCGCTCGACCACCTGGTGCAGGTAGACGACGTCCTCCGCATACGCGCGCAGCCTCGCCATCGTCGCCGGATCGCGCTCCGCCACGCGGGCGCGCAGCCCGGCGCTGAGCTGCACCTTGTGCAAGCCGATGCCCGCAGCGCGGAGCGCCGCGAGCGACGCGGGGGCGTCCTCGAACTCCACCGCCATGTGGCACGCGTCGAAGCAGAGGCCGAGGTGGCTCCGGAGCGCCTCCTCGGCGTCCGGCAGGCTCATCCCGGCCAGCGCCGACAGCTCGCGCGCACGCTCCGGCGCGAACACGTGATCGGTGAAGAAGCCGATCGCCTCGGGCGTCGTCTCGAGGAAGCAGCACGGCTCCGGCTCGAGGGCCAGCGCGATGTGCTTGCCCGTGCGGCGGCGGATCTCGACGAGGTGCGCCGCGTGCTCGACCAGCCGCCGCGCCATCGCCGTCGCGTCGCCCGGCGTGCGCACCCGCGGCCTGAACGCGCCGGGCACCGTGCTGACGCTGCCCATCAGGCCCTCGTCCGCCGGCAGCAGCTCGGCCAGGAGCGTCGCCAGGAGATCGCTGTACGCGAGCCGCTCCTCGTCGAGCCAGTCGGGCAGGTACACGCGCTCCTTCACCGGCGCGCCGTGGAACCGGCCGTACGGGAAGCCGTTCAGCGTGAACACGTAGAGGCCGTTCCGCTCGAGAAAATCGCGGAACGCGTCGAGCTCCGCCGGCTCGGCGAGCTCCGCCGCCGCCCTCGCCGAGAGCCGCAGCCCCACCCCGCACCGGCGGCGCGCGCTCGGCCCGAGGCCCTCCGCCCCGGTGCCGCCTCCTCCGCTTTCGCCGCCTCCTTCGCGCAGCGCCCCTTCCTCCCCGCCGGCCGCGCGCGACCAGATCGCGAGCAGGTGCGTCTCGAGGCTCTGCTTCACCTCCGCCCACGTCTCGCCCGCGTGGATGTTCGTGCAGTACGTGAGGTGCGGCGCGCCCGCGCACGCGAGCCTCATGATTGCGCCGCTCCCGTGGCCACGCCCGCCGCTGCCGTGGCCGCGCCCGCCGCTGCCGTGGCCGCGCCCGCCGCTGCCGTGGCCGCGCCCGCCGCTGCCGTGGCCGCACCCGCCGCTGCCGTGGCCGCGCCCGCCGCTCCCGTCGCGCCGCTCGCCGCGAGCGCGTCCCGCCTCCCGGCGCGCTCGCGCAGCCGCGCGATCGCCGCGACGATGTGCCGCTCCTCCATCGCGTGCACCTCGCGGGCGCGCCCCACGTCCTCGAGCAACGTCACCGTGAGCTCCCCGCCGAGGTGCTCGCGGAACTCGTCCAGCCCATCGAGCACGCAGAGCCGCTCGCCCCGCTCCCCCCTCTCGCACGTGCGCGTCATCGTGAGCGCGTCGTCCCACAGCGTGAAGCCGAGCGCCTCGAGCGCCGCGACCACCGCGGCCGCCGTCGCCTGGCTGCACATGCCCGCCAGCTCGGCGTACAGCGTGTCGATCGCGATCCCGATCGCGACCGCCTCGCCGTGGCGGAGCCTGTGCTTCGTGAGCGACTCCAGCTTGTGCGCGGCCCAGTGCCCGAAGTCGAGCGGCCGCGCGCTCCCGTGCTCGAACGGGTCGCCCGCGCTCGCGATGTGCTGGAGGTGGATCTCCGCCGAGCGGCGCACGAGCTGCGCGAGCGGCGCGAGCGACCCCGACGCGAGCGCGGGCGCGTGCTCGGACAGCCACGAGAACAGCCGCGCGTCCCGGATCAGCGCGACCTTCACCGCCTCCGCCATCCCCGCCACCTTGTCGCGCAAGGGCAGCGTCTCCAGGAAGCGCGGATCGATGAGCACCGCGAACGGCGGGGCGAACGTGCCGAGCAGGTTCTTCTTCCCGAACGCGTTGACGCCGTTCTTCACGCCGACCCCGGAATCGGCCTGCGCGAGCACCGTGGTCGGGATCCGCACGACCCGGACGCCTCGGTGCACCGTCGCCGCCGCGTAGCCGACCATGTCGAGCACCGCGCCGCCTCCGACGATCATCACGAACGACTGCCGATCCATCCCCAGCGCGTCGAGCCTCGCCTGCAGCGCCGCCGTCGCCGCGCCGTCGTTCTTCGCCGCCTCGCCGCCGGGCACCAGGATCGGCTCGGCCGCGAGCGTGAGCAGGTCCGGTCGCGCGCCCACGTACCGCGCGATGTCGTCCGCCAGAGACGGCCACGCCGCCGCGACGCCGCCGTCGATCACCGGCAGCACGCGGTGACGCCGGCGCGGCTCCTTCGCGGCGATGGCGGCCGCCAGGTCGGCGTTGCTCGGCGAAAAGACGCCCTCCGTGAAGTAGACGGGGTACTCGAAGGGGACCGCGATCCGTTGCAGATGAAGCAGCATCAAAGCCGACTTTCGAGAGAGGTCATCGGCCCGTCAAGTTGGTTCCTCGCGAGGATCCCGCGTCTTGCCGCGGCACGAAAACTTCCCCTTGGCGGCGGACGGCCTTCCTGCAATGCTGGCGCCGCTCGGTGAATCGCGCCGCCTTACGGCCGAGTTCACCTCGTTCCCCGTGATCGCCCCGTGATCGCCGCGCGATCGCAACCCCGTACCGCCTGACATCCTCCTCAATGCAGACGCCCATGGAAGGCACAGCCCGTCCCACGAAACGGTCCTTCATGCGAGGAGTGCTTCTGACGGCAGCGGCAGGGCTCGCCCTCGCCGCGTTCTCCGCCGGGTGCGCGCCCACGTACGTCTACAATCCCGCGAACTACGCGAAGGAGTACGACCCGCGTAAGCACGAATACACGATCGGGGTGGGGGACCAGATCCGGATCAACGTCTGGCGCATGGCCGACCTGTCGAGCGAGGCGCTCGTCCGGGCCGATGGCGTCATCACGATGCCGCTCATCGGCGACGTCTACGTGGCCGGCAGGACCCCGACCCAGGTGCGCGAGGAGCTGAAGAAGCGGCTCTCCGAGTTCGTGAAGGACGAGACGGCCGTGATCACCGTCGCCGTGACCGGGATCAACAGCTACCGGTTCGTGGTCAGCGGCAACGTCGCGCGCGCCGGCATCTTCGCCTCCAACTACTTCGTCTCCGTCTCCGAGGCGCTCGCGCTCGCCGGCGGTCCCAACCAGTTCGCCTCGACGGATCAGATCCTGCTCATCCGCATGGATAGCCCGGGCAAATTCCGGCACATCCCCATCAACTACGACGAAATCGCCTCGCGCAAGCGGCCCGAGCAGGACCTCGTGCTCAAGGCCGGCGATACCGTCTTCGTGCCCTGATCGTGGCCGGCTCCTCCGCGCTTGCCCGGAAGGCCGTCCTCGGCGCGGTCTGGACGATCGCGACCGGGCTCGGCTCGCGCGTGCTCGGCCTGATAGGCACCCTCGTGCTCACCCGGTTCATCGCGCCGGATGTGTACGGCGAGGTCTCGGCAGCGTCCGTCGTGATCATGACGGCGCACTTCATGTCGAGCCTCGGGACCGGCCAGTTCATCGCGTCGAGGCCCCACCTCGACCGCCAGATGGTCTTCAACGCGACCGTCTACTTCCACGTGGCGGGCCTCGTCGCCATCGCCGCCGTGTACCTCTTCCGGGAGCCGATCGCGGTGCACCTCGTCGGCGCGCCCGGGATGCTCGAGTTCATGCCGGGGCTCATCGTCGCGATGATCATCGATCGGATCTGGTACGTCCCCGATCGCCTGCTCATCCGCGAGATGCGCTTTCGCAGCGTCAGCCTCCGGAACGCCGCCGGCGAGCTCACCTACACCGCGGCGTCCGTCTCCCTCGCCGTGCTCGGCTGGGGGGGAAACGCCATCGTCGTGGCGACGCTCCTGCGCGCCGTCGTGCGCGTGGTGACCACGGTCCCGGCGGTGAAGCTCGCCGAGTGGCTGACGCCGAGCCCGCTGTCGCGCGAGAAGGCGCGCGAGCTGTTCGCCTTCGGCATCCCGCTCAACTTCGGGTCGCTGGCGAACTTCGGGGCTTCCAAGTGGGACAACCTCGTCATGATCCGCCTGTTCGGGGAGCAAGTCGGCGGGCTCTACAACCTCGCGTGGAACCTCGCCGACATCCCGGCCTCCCAGGTCGGTGAGCGCATCGGCGACGTGCTCGTCCCGTCGTTCGCGAAGCTCGAGCCGGAGCAGCGCAAGGCGGCCCTCGTCCGCGCGCTCACGCTGCTCGCGCTCATCATCTTCCCGCTCGCCGTGGGCCTCGGCGCGGTCGCCCCGACCATCCTGAACGACACGTTCTTCAACGAGGCATGGGAGCCGGCCGGCCCGCTCCTCGCCGTGCTGTCCGCGCTCGGCGTCACGCGCCCGATCGGCTGGGTCCTGTCCTCGTACATGCAGGTCTACGGCCGGACGCGGACGATCATGGTCCTGGAGTGGCTCAAGGTGGCCGCGATCGTCGGCAGCATCGCGCTGCTCGGAACGATCGGCGGCGTGCTCTGGGCCTGCGCCGGCGTCGGCGTCGCGTTCGGGGTTCACGCCCTGGCGAGCCTCTGGGTGGTCAAGCGCGCCGATGGCGTCCCGTACATGCGGCTCCTGCGCCCGCTGGTCCGCCCGCTCGTCGCGTGCATGCCGATGGTCGCCGCGGTGCTCGCCGTTCGCTACGGGATGCGGTCGCTCCACGACCTGCCCCGCGGGTGCCGCCTTGGCGCAGAGGTGGTGGTCGGCGGGCTCGCCTTCGTCGCTTCCGCGCTGGTCATCGCGCGGCAGGCATCACGGGACTTCCTCCAGCTCGCCCGCGAAGCGATCCGCCGCCGTCGATAAGGCGTTTCCTGAAGGTCACGGACCCAGCGTGACGAGCGCAACGAGCGCAACGAACGCAACAGGCGCAACGAGCGTGCGAACCGCAACGAGGAGCACCTTTCCCCTCCGAGCGTTGGGGCCCCACGCGACACTCGAGCGAAATTGGGGGGCCTGTGGTAGCGTCGGGCCCCTCTCTTCGAAACTGGGTCGGGATCCGCATGGCGGCTCCCGTCCACCACTGGAGATAAAAGGAAATGGCAGAGACGCATCCCCCTGCGGTCGAGAGCTTCCTGGCCAAGATCAACTCCCGCGAAGCCCAGGTGGGCATCATCGGCATGGGTTATGTCGGCCTGCCGCTGGCGCTCACGTTCATCGAGAAGGGCTTCCGCGTGCTGGGCTTCGACGTGGACCCGGCGAAGGTCACCGCGCTCAGCGAGGGGAAGGGCTACATCAAGCACCTCGATCCCGCGCGCATCGCGGCGGCAGCCAAGACGGGCCTATTGGAGGCGACGACGGACTTCTCGCGGCTCGGTGAGCCCGACGCCATCCTGATCTGCGTCCCGACCCCGCTGACGGCCCAGCGGGAGCCCGACATGAGCTACGTCGTCGGCTCCGCCCAGAAGATCAAGGAGCAGCTGCGGAAGGGGCAGCTCATCGTCCTCGAGTCCACCACGTATCCCGGCACGACCGATGAGCTCGTCAAGGGCATCCTCGAGCAATCGGGCCTGCGCATGGGGCAGGATTTCTACCTCGCCTTCTCGCCCGAGCGCGAGGACCCGGGCAACCGCGATCACAGCACCGCGACCATCCCGAAGGTCGTCGGCGGCGTCGATCGCGCGTCGCTGGTCCTGTCGCAGGCGCTCTACTCGCAGGCGATCGCGCGCGTCGTGGCCGTCTCCTCGGCGCGCGCGGCCGAGGCGGCGAAGCTGACCGAGAACATCTTCCGGGCCATCAACATCGCCCTCGTGAACGAGCTCAAGGTCGTCTACGACGCCATGGGCATCGACGTCTGGGAGGTGCTCGACGCCGCGTCGACCAAGCCGTTCGGCTTCATGCGGTTCAACCCCGGCCCGGGCTGGGGCGGCCACTGCATCCCGCTCGACCCGTTCTACCTCGCGTGGAAGGCGCGCGAGTACGGCGTGTCGACCAAGTTCATCGAGCTCGCCGGCGAGGTGAACGTCGAGATGCCGCACTACGTCGTCAACAAGCTCCAGCTCGCGCTGAACGAGCGCGGCAAGGCGCTGAAGGGCACGAAGGTCCTGCTGCTCGGCGTCGCCTACAAGAAGGACATCGACGACCCGCGCGAGAGCCCCGCGTTCGAGATCATCGAGCTCCTGCGCAAGCTCGGGGCCGTGCTGAGCTTCCACGACCCGCACGTGCCCAAGCTGCCGCGCATGCGCACCTGGCCGCACCTGCCGGAGCTCTCGTCCGTCCCCCTCAACGAGGACACGCTCAAGAGCCACGACGCGGTCATGATCGTCACCGACCACTCCGTCGTCGATTACGATCTGGTGCTGAACAACGCCGCCCTGATCGTCGACGCCCGTGGCGTCTACCGCGCGGCGAACCCCAAGGTGGTCAAGGCCTGACGGAGGGCGAGGGTGCCCCGAGCGGCGCGGACAGGCGTCGCACGCCAGCGCGGCGGTCCTGGTGACCAGGCATCCAGCGGGGCGGCGTCCTTGCCGCGTCGCCGCGGGCCCCGCGGCGTGTCGCTCAATTCCCGCGCTGTGGGCGGCGCGCCGCGGGCATCGCCGTGGCGCCCACGCCGCGGCGCGGGCGCCACGGCGGAGCTCCTGGGTGACTCCTCGGCAACCGCGAGGGGCTCCGCGTGTCCTCGCGACCTCGTAGCCGCGTCACCTTGTATCCGCGTATCCTCGTCACCACGTATCCTCGTGACCCTGTAACCCCGTAACGACGTAACCCGGTAACCCGGTAACCCGGTGACCGATGCAGCTCTTGCCGAGCTCGCGAAATCGCGAGCATCCCCTTGATGTCAGGGCGCCGGTTCGGTACCCATCAAAGACGGTCCATGTCCACGCCGCCGCCCATGGTCGGGCCAGGTCGAACGATGTCGCCTGCAGATGACAGCCTGGGCCCTGCGCCGTCGAGCTCGGATTGGAAGGGCCACCTGGAGATCCGGCTCGGCGATCTCCCGGGGACGCGACGGCCGCTGACGGAGTCCCACATCGTCATCGGCAGGGCGCCGGGCGTTCAGCTCACGCTCGACCACTACACGGTCTCCCGGCGCCACGCGGAGCTCTTCTGCGATCCGTTCGGCCGGTGGTGGATCCGCGACCTCGGCAGCACCAACGGAACGCTCGTCAACGACGAGCGGATCAACGAGAAGGTGCTGAAGCCGGGCGATCGCATCGGGATCGGCGACTACATCCTCGAGTTCCAGCTCACGGCGCGGGCCCCTCGCGTGCCGATCGACCCGGGCGGCCTCCATTTCGAGGAGGACAAACCGACCGCGATCCGCAAGCTCGGCGAGCTCGACCCGCCGCGGATCGCGGCGAAGCACCTGTTCACCCTGATGGACCTGTCGCGGCGGCTCCTCAGCATCGAGGACGCGACGGATCGGTTCGACGCGCTCTGCCAGCTGATGGTCCGCGAGGACTTCCACGGCAGCATGGCGCTCGCGCTGCGGCTCCGGCAGAACGGCGCGCTGACGATCCTGTCCGGGCCGCACCGCCCGTTCCAGTCGCTCCGGCGCGAGGACTCCGTCGCCCCGCCGTACATCTCGCGCCGCGTGCTCGCGGCGGTGCAGGACACGCGCGAGCCGGTGCTCGCCGGCAACCTGGTGAGCGACAGCGCCACGGTCGAGCTCACGATGTCGCGCGACGTCATGGCCCTCTGGGTCGTGGCCTGTCCGCTGCGCGTCGAGGAGCAGATGATGAACCTGCTCTACGTGACCCTGCCGCCCGACTTCGGCAGCGTCGAGTGGCTCGGGCTCATCGCGCTCGCGGCGGAGGTCTATCAGCAGGCCGAGTCGGCCTGGGAGGCGCGGCGCCACGCGCAGGCGCACGCGGCCATCGAGCGCGAGCTCGAGATGGCGCACCAGATCCAGCGGACCTTCGTCCCGAAGCGGCTGGAGTTCAAGGCGCTGGACGTGGCGCTCGGCTTCGAGCCGTGCCGGTGGGTCGGGGGCGACTACGTGGACATCGTCCCGATGCCGGACGGCCGCATCATGCTCGCCGTGGCGGACGTCTGCGGCAAGGGGCTCCAGGCCGCGCTCATCGGCTCGAGCGTCCACACGATGGTGCGCGCGACGGTCGACGCCGGCCGCGGGATCACGGGCATGATGGACCGGCTGAACGCCTACCTCTGCGAGTACCTGCCGGAGCACTCGTTCGTCACGATGGTGGCCGTCGCCCTCGACCCCGCGACCGGCCGCATGGAGTGCGTCAACGCAGGGCACCCGCCGGCGCTCGTGGCGACCGCGGAGGGCGGCCTGCGGCACCTCCAGGCGGCCGTCAACCCGGCGCTCGGGGTCGGCCTGGTGCCGATGGAGGCGCACCAGAGCGTGCTCGCGCCGGGCGAGGTGCTCGCGATGTACACCGACGGGCTCACCGAGCTGCGCAACTCGTCGAAGCAGATGCTCGGCCTGCACGCGCTCGGCACGGGCTTCGCCAAGCTCTGCGCCACCAGCGCTGGCCGCCCGGTCGCGTCGATCGCCGACAAGCTCACGCACATGCTCGAGGAGTTCCGCGGCGACCAGCTGCCCGAGGACGACAGGGCCTTCCTCCTCGCGCGGCGCACCTGAGCGCGCCCCAGGCGGCGGCCTCCGTGCGGAGCACCTGAGCGCGCCGAGGGCGGAGCTCCGGCCGCCGCTGGGCAGCGCGCCCCGTCGCGCTCAGCGAGCGGCGTCGCCCGCGCCAGCAGCCGACGCGGGCGCCTCGCCCTCCAGCGGCTCGCTCGGCGTCTCCTGGCGGCGCGGCGTGCCGGAAGGGCCTGCCGAGCCGAAGGGCTGGGTCATCAAGATGCGCGAGCCCGGGGCCATCTGCCGCGGGAACGCGCCCGACACGGACAGGAGGAGCGTGTTCCGGACGACGCGCGTGTCCGGGAGCTTCTCCGTCCTCCCCTCGATCTCCACCGTCCTCCCCTCGGTGCGCTGATTCGCGTGCTGGTACCGGAGCGCGAGCGCGAAGTCGGGGATGACGATGACGGGGCTCCAGAGCAGCCCGACGTCGGTGAGCACCGCGAGCGTCGTCGGCCCCGTGTCGAGATCCCCCTCCGCGTTCGGCTCGAGAGGTTGAGCGAGCTGCGCGCCGGCCGAGCCCTCGACCGACAGGTGCCAGGCGGGGCGGACGGGCACGGCGGCGCGGAGCGTCAGCATGTGGGAGAGCTGGATCTGCTGCAGGAAGACGTTCGGCGTGGCCGAATAGGCGTACGCGAGCTCGGCCGCCTCGCCCCGCTCGTGCGTGTAGCGCAGCGCCGCGAGCCCGGCGGGACGCGCGAGCGACCCGGCGCCGTCCTTCAGGTCCGTCGCCACGACACCGCCGACGTCGAGCTGGCTCGAGAAGCGGCGCCCGAGGTCGTGCTGCCAGCTCGCCACGAGCGTGCTGACGAGCTGGTCGCGCGACGTGTACGTGCCTTCGGTGACCTCCACGTTGTCGAAATGGGTGTAGCCGACCGAGAGCGCGAGGGCCGCGACGTCGTGACGGAAGGCGCGCTGCGCCGTCAGCGTGTTCGTCGCGCTGTACGTGCGCTGCGGCCGATCCTCGAGCGGGTTGTAGACGGCGAACGTCGCCGCCTGCCCGAGCGACCAGACCGGCGAGGGCTGGAACGAGAACCCCTCGTTGAACGACCCCTGCACGAAGTTCGTCGTCCCGCCCGCGTTGCCCTGGAGCGTCGTGGTCCCCGGCGTCTGCTCGAGCTGGAACGTGTTGAGCTGGCCCTGTGACCCGGACGCCCCGAGCGTCAGCGAGGTCCTCGGCGACGTGACGAAGCGGCCGGTCCACGCGGCCACGTTCGAGTACGAGCTCGCCTCCGTGTGCCGGAAGAAGAGGCTCGTCGAGAACGTGTAGGACAGCGTCTGCGCGGTCCGCGGTGTCGTGTAGGTGAAGATCAGGCCGGGGCTCACGGTCGCGAGGCCGTCGGCCTCGGGACCGGCCGAGGGCTCTGCCTCGGCCTCGGCCGCGGAGGTCACGTTGTCGGTGACGCCGATCGACCCGGTGAAGACGCCGTGGAGGGTTGCGTCCTGCGCCCGGGCGGCGTGGTGGGTGAGGATCGCGCAGCCGAAGGCCGCGACCGCAATACCTCGTCCGGTGCGCATGAGGGCTGCAAGGTAACAATGGAGCCGGCGCTCGGCTATGCCTCCCCGACCTTTCGGCGCAAGGAGGCGAGCGCCGCGCGCCGGCCGTTCAGGCGTCGAGCAGGACGACACCGAGGATGGGCGCCGGCCGGAGCTGCTCGATGGCCTGGCGGATCGCCTTGCGGGTCGACTTCTTGACCAGCGAGGTCAGGACCACGCCGTCCACGGAGTCGCCGATGACGTTCAGGTCCATGCTGCCGAGCACCGGCGGCGTGTCGATGATGATGTACGCGTAGCCCGCGCGCTTGAGGCTCTCGATCGCGGTCGAGAACGCCACCCCGTCGAAGATCGGCGGCCGCTCCGTGCGCGGATCGACGGCCAGGATGTGGACGGGCGTCTGGAGGGCGAGCCTCGCGTCGGGCGACCTGCCGCCCATCGGCGCGGCGTTCCTGTCCGACGACGACTCGCTGCCGTCGTCGCCGGGCGTCACGGCGGGCGCCGCCTGATCGACGACGACCCAGGGCGCGAACCGGTCGTTGACGTGGCGCTGGAGCTGCTCCGTGAAGCAGCTCGGGGGCTCGAACCGCAGCGCCTTCGCGATGCCGGGCTTGCGGATGTTCGCCTCGACGAGGAGGATCTTCCCGCGGACGGTCTCGCGGAGGGCGAGCGCGAGGTTGATGGCGCACGACGTCTTGCCCTCGCCGGGCCCCGCGCTCGTCACGGCGATGGTGATCCCCGCGCCCGTCGGCAGCTTGCGCCGGAGCGTCCGGTACGCGTCGGCCTGGGGCGAGTAGGGCGCGCGGAGCATCACGATGTTCGGATCCACGGCGTCCGGCATCGGCACGGGGCGCACGGTGAGCTCGCCCGGGCCGCGCGGCGACTCCTCCGGGAGCAACCCGGCGTTCTCCGGTGAGGTGGGCAGGGAGCGCAGCTGCTCGATGTGCAGCGACGGCGGCTCCTCGAACGTCGGATCCAGCGACTGCAGCTTCGCGTCCACGGCCTGGTGCGCCGGGGTCGACACCACGCGGTTGAAGATCAGGGAGGGCGGCGAGTTGAACGTGCTGGTGAGCGAGCGCTCGATCGGCCGCTCGGGCGGCGGCTGCTGATACGGCGGCGGCTGCTGATACGGCGGCGGCTGCTGCTGATGCGGCTGCGGCACCTCGCGCACCGTCACCTCGCGCGTCGCGGGCGGCACCACGCGATCGAAGACGAGCGAAGGAGGCGAGGGGAACGCGCCGCCGAACGATCGATCGAGGGACGGCGCTCCCCCGGGGGGCGCCGACGCGTCCCGGACCCCCACGTCGCGCGATGGCGAGGCGATGACCCGCTCGATCGGCACCGGCAGCGCCGGCGAGCTGCCCGGCCTCCCGCCGCTCGACACGAGCCCAGGGCTGCTCAGCGTCGCGCTCAGATCGACGACACGCGCGATCGCGGGGGATGAGCCTTGCCGCTCGGGGCCGGGCGGCAGCGCCGGCGAGGGCATGCCGAGCACCGTCGCGGTGCCCGGATGCCCGCGGTGCTCGCCGTGGTCCGCCGCGGGACCCCCGAGGAAGAGCGCCGTCGCCGGCGACGGCCCCCTGAGCGGCTGCTGCGCGCCGGGGTGAACGCCCGGCGCCTGCGCGGCGCCGAGGCGCAGCCCCATCGCCTGCGGGTGCTGCGGCAAGGGGGGCAGATCTTGCCGGATGGTCGGCGAGTCGAACGCGGCGCTCGGGTCGTCCTGGCTGGAGCTCGGGCGCTCCGCCGAGACCACGTCCTCCGCGTCGTTCGCGAGGCGCAAGACGCGGGCGATCATCTCCTCGCGCACGTCCGGATCGGGCGCGATCGAGCGCCAGTTGCCGACCACGTTGCGGAGCCGGCGCGCCTCGATGACGAGGGCGCGGACCCGCGCGGTCTGCTCCGCGCGACTCAGGAAGTCGCAGACCTGATCGAGCGCGCGCTCGAGGGAAGCGACCGGCGGGGGCTTTCCCGGCTCAGCTCCGCCTGTCTCAGCCACGGCGCCCTCGGGGCGCGCGCGCGGCGGGCGGCACGACGACGAGCACCGGAGCGAGCGCCATTCGATCGATATCTTCCATGTCGTAAACCCGATCGTCGAACACGATGCCACGCGCCGCGGCGGCCGCGATGCCGGCCGCAACGGACAGGAACAGCCCGCCGATGGCGATGATCATCCGCGACGGGCTCGACGGCGCGCTCGGCCGGTACGCCGGGTCGAGCACCTCGATCTGCGCCGAGTAGCCGCCCTGCTCCGAGCTCGCGGCGATCTCCGCGCGGAACGACTTGCCCTCGAGGTCGGAGAGGCGCTGCTGCGCGCGCGCCTTCTCGCGGCTGAGCCGCGACCAGTCGGTCTCGGTGTTGATGATCTGCTTCGCCGCCTCGCTCGCGTCGGCCGCGTTGCCCTTCTTCGCGCCCCTGCGCGCCGCGATCTCCCGCTCGAGAGCGGCGAGCTGGGCCTTGATCTTCGCCTTCTCGGCCTCGTCGGTCGCGGGGACCTCCACCACCGGCTCCGGCGGCAGGATGAGCGCCTGCTCGGCGCGCCGCAGCGCCGCCTCGGCGTTGGTCACGCGGGCCACCGCCGCCCGGACGTCGGGGTGCTGCTCGGTGAATCGGGACTGCTTGTCGGCCAGATCCCGCCGCGCGGTGGCGAGCTCTTGCTCGGCCTGATCCCGCTGCCGGGTGAGCGCGGGGGAGGGCACCCCGGCGGCGCTCGCCGCCGGCTGCTCCGGCTTGCCGGTGAGCCGGCTGCGCAGGCGGGGCACCTGCCGCTCGAGCGCCTCGAGGGTCGGGTCGGTCCCGGTGGCGCGCCGCTCCCGCTCGCGGATGGCGGCGCCGCCCTGCGCGCCGCCGGGCGAGTTCTGCTCGGCGGCGAACTCGGGGTGCTCGGCCAGGAACGCCGCGAGCTCGGTCTCGGCCTTCTCGACGTCCTGCTCGGCGCGCTTCAGCTCGGCGTCGAGGAACTCGTTCGTCAGCTTCGCCTGCGATCTGCGCATGCGGGTCGTCTCCTCGACGAGGATGTCCGCGAGCCGCTGCGTCACCTCCTGCGCCTGCTCGCGCGTCGCTCCTTCGGCCGAGATCGCGAAGGTGTCCTGCGAGCGGGCCTTGAAGGTGATCTTGGCGCGGAGCCGATCGACCGCGTCGACCATGCCCCGCTTCTCGAGGACCTCGGGGAAGAGGTTGAACTCCGTCACGACCTTCTCGAGGTTGGAGCGCGCGAGCAGCGTCTCCTTGAGCCGCGCGGAGAGGGTGCGGAGCGGGTCGGGCCCGTCGGGCCCGAGGTACGTCGCCTTGACGCCCTCGCGGTAGAAGATCACGGTCTCGGAGCGGTACGCGGGCTTCCTCGACTGCACGACGAGCACCGTGAACCCGAGCCCCGCGATCGCCACCAGCACCGCCACGTACCAGTGCGCCAGCGTCCGGTTGATCATCGCGCTGACGCTGGGCGGCTGCGGACCTGCTGCAGGCCGCGCCGCCGCGTCGGCGGGGATCGCCCCGAGCGCCTCCTGGGGCGGGGTAGGCCCGGAGAGCTGCTGGTTCATCTTCTTGTCCATGGTCCCCGCTCCTGGAAGGTTGCCTTGCTCCGCCCGGTCCGGAGAACGCGCACCCCGGTCTGGCAGGCTGGTTGCCTATGGTAGACGTGCGCCGCGCGAGCGCCAGCTTGTTGCACTCGGCGTTGCCCGCCGCGCAACCCCACGCCTAACACGGCCCCAGTACGCGCAGCACGCGGAACCAGCGCCGCGGCGACGGAGGGCACCGTCCGGGCGACTCCAGCCGCTCAGCGCCGTCCGCGCGGCACCTGCCGCGCGGCGCTGCCGCCGCAGCCGTTGTCGACGGGTGGGCCGGGGGCCGGGGTGGCGGCGCGCGCGCCGCCACCGAGCGTCACGTGGGGAACACCCGATCGAGGCGCAGCAGGCGGAAGATCGCGCGCGGCTGATCCCTCAGCCCGACGATGCGCACCTGGCCGCCGTTGGCCCGTACCCGCTTGAACAGCGAGACGATGACGCCGACGCCCGAGCTGTCGATCAGCCGGAGGGACGAGAGCTCGAGCGTGATGTTCTGCCGGTTCTCGGCCACCAGCTCGTCCACCAATGTCCTGAACTCCGGTGCGGTCACTGCGTCGAGGGTCCCCTCGAACTGCACGACCGTCTCACTGCCGTTATCGGTCCGCGTATAGCTCATTGGATTTTGATTCCCCCTGCGGCGCGGGTCGCGCCCGAACGGGAGACGCTCCGCATTCGAAAACTGCTCGTCCGATGCCCTGTCGCCCCGGCGAAATCGGGGTCGGAATGCTCTTGTTCGCTGCTGCCCTCACCCCCGTCGCCGGCAATACACGAGCTGCCCTCCCTCCGTTTCACGAGACGGAGGACATTCGGACTGCCGGGACAGTAATCGACCTCATCCATGAACGACTTGATGATGAAGAGCCCCATCCCGGACTCGGGGAGGTCGTCGATGGGAGGGTTGTCGATGGCCGCGGGATCGAAGCTGCAGCCCGTGTCCATCAAGCGGATGATAATGCCGTCCGCGTCGGATTCGATCTCGATATCGACGTCGCCCGGCGGGCCAGCGCGGTATCCGTGAATCGCGATGTTGTTGAACGCCTCGCCGAACGCCGAGACGGTCTGGTCCTCGAAATCCTCCTGGGTGAGGCCGGGCGACCCGCCCTCGACCCTCCCCGGCGCGGCCATCTTGCATGCGGCCGCCACCACGCGGAGGGCGAGGTGGCGATAGGTCAACGAACCTGGTACGCGGAGTCGGATCACGCCCAAACCTCCATCCGAGCTTGTACCCTACCACGTTCTCGACTATGGGAGCCACAAGGTAAACAGTGACACCTGGCGTTCGTGTAGCGAAACGTGCGATCGACATCGCGGGCTCGCTCGTGGGTCTCACGCTGACCCTCCCGCTCTACCCTCTCATCGGCGCGGCCATCTACCTCGAGTCGCCCGGGCCGATCTTCTACATGCAGCGCCGTGCCGGGATGCTCATCGGCACGGAGGTGCGGGACGGCGTGGCCTACCCGCGCTTCGTCGAATTCCACATGCGCAAGTTTCGTTCCATGCGCGTGGATGCCGAGAAATTGACGGGGGCCGTGCTCGCCCAGCAGGACGATCCGCGCATCACCCGGGTCGGCCGCTTCCTGCGCAAGACGCGCCTCGATGAGATCCCGCAGTTCTGGAGCGTGCTCATGGGCGACATGAGCATCGTGGGGCCGCGCCCCGAGCGCCCCGAGCTGCTGGTCAACCTCGCGCTCGCCATTCCCTTCTTCGAGGAGCGGATGCGCGACATCAAGCCGGGCATCACGGGGCTCGCGCAGGTGTCGCTCGGGTACACCGGACGCGCCCCGGCGGAGAGCGAGGTCGCCGCGTTCGAGGCGACGCTGACGAACCCGTTCGGCCTCGAGGAGGCGGAGGGGGCCGAGGCCGACGACATGCGGATGAAGCTGCTCTTCGATCTCGCGTACGCCGCGTCGCTCGAGAAGCTCTCGACGTTCCTGCAGATGGAGCTCTCGATCATCGTGAAGACGCCGCTCGTGATGGTCCTCGGCCTCGGGCGCTGAGCGGGCGCCGCGCCTCCGGACCCCGGCGCTGTCTCCGCTGAACCGGGGGCGCTCCCCGCGGCGCTGCTAGGCCCTCTTGCTGAGCACGACGATCACGAGCACCAGGGCGAGATCGGCCAGGATGAGCCGGTAGACGTCGCGCTTCTCGAGCCGGATCGAGAAGTTCGGATCGACGCTCCTGATGGCGGAATACAGCGCCCCCGCCAGGCCGAAGTAGATCCAGAGCACGTAGTGGTAGGTGAACGAGAGAAAGAAGATCCCGACCATCATCCCGCAGAACCCGGCCATGATCGCCATGGACCAGGCGCGGATCGCCGCGAACTGGGCGCCGTGCTCGTACCGCTTGAGCGCGACAAGCGAGATCTTGAGGGTGAGGTAGATCATCGCCGTCCACGCGAACATCCCGAGCGGACCGAGCTCCGAGAGCGCGAGGAGGTACGCGTTGTGCGCGGTGAGCCAGTGGTGCTCCGTGAACTGGCGGAAGCCCGCGCCCATCAGCGGGAACATCCGGTAGATGTTCAGGCCCTCGCCCAGGATCTCCGTGCGCTCGTTCGCCGACTCATCCGCCTCGCCGCCGCCGCGGCCGCCGAGCATCATGAGCGGCGCCGCGCAGATCGCGCCGAAGATCGCGCCGCGGATGCCGTACTTCTTGACGAAGTAGACGCCCAGCACCGTCGCGAAGACGAGCTGGCCGCCCCGGGACTGCGTGAGGATGATCGCGGTCGCGATCAGGAGGAGCGAGCCGAAGACCATGAGCGCGCGCGTGAAGGAGCGCTTCTGCTCGAACATCGCGAAGCTGAACGGCAGCACGATGCCCGCCGTGAGCGCGAGCTCGTTCGGATCCTGGAGCACGCCGCGCCAGCGCACGCGGCCGTTGATCGTCGTCGTCTTGAAGAGGCCGACGCGCTCGCACAGGTACTCGACCTCGGGATCGGCGCCCGGCCCCTCGCGGCAGTCCACGCGTCTCTCGCAGGACCGGCCGTCGGGGATGCCGGCCTCGCCGCGCGAGCCTCCGATGGTCTGCGTCATCGCCAGGCACTGCCACGAGGAGAACCCCTGGTGGATCGCGACGCCCGCCACGAAGAGGCCCATGATGAGCACCGTGGCGGCGAGCTTCTGGAACCCCTTGAAGCCGTCGGGGCTGTGCCCGATCAGGAAGAAGAGGACGAACGTCACGCTGATCGAGACGAAGCCCTCGGAGAACTCGCCAGGGTTCCGGAAGCCCAGCGTGAGCACGCACCAGGAGTAAACGACGATGGCCCACCGGAGCTGCGGGGTCGCCTTCAGCCTGACCTTGCCCATGGCGAGATCGAGGCCCATGCCCATGAAGGCGAGGGCGAGCCAGAGGTACAAAAACGGCAGGCTCTCGAAGCGCTCGTCCCACTCCTGAGGCCTGCCGTAGATGAAGACGATGAGAAGGATGACCCCGGGGAGCGCGAGCATGTCGAGGGTCCTCGGCGGAGACGCCGTTCGGGTGGTGGGGGACGTTCCGGAGGATCGCGGCTCGCGTCAAGCGACTTGCGCTCGCTCCCTCCGGCGTGGTTTCCGGGCCCTCGACGCTACGTGCTGAGGCCCACGCGGCGCACGGCCTGGTTCAAAAACGGGACGAACTCATCCGCGGCCCTCGCGTTGCCCGCGCTCGAGGGGTGGTGGTCGGTGTTCCCCTCCGAGCCGTGCAGGGAGAAGTTGGACTCGCCCTTGTTCGTGAGCACGTCGTAGTAGTCGAAGACGACGACGTTCTTCTCCGGATAGCCGCTGAGCCAGCCGTCGGGCGACTTGACCCAGTTGTTGAACGAGCGGGCGAGATCCGCCTGGCGCTGCGCGATCTCGGCGTCGGAGGGCTTCCCGAGGAGCCGCTTCGCGGTCCACTTCCAGGCGGGCTCCTTCGAGCGTTTGAGGATGTTGGCGGGGGCGGTGACGTAGACGAACAGCGTGTCCTTCCGCTTCGCGAGGTCGGGCAGGATGGACGTCAGCGTGGCCTTCGCGTTCCAGACGGTCAGGTCCGGGCCGGCCGGGTTGCCAGGGGCGGAGCCCTCGCCGACGAAGCGGTTGTTGGGATAACAGGACTTGAAGACGACGATCCGGTTCACCACGCCGTCCGGGTGCATCTGGTCGTTCAGCGCGACCCGGAGCACCTTGTCCATCTTGTCGCGGAACTTGGGCGCCCAGTCGAAGAGGTCGGTGTTCTCGCCGATCTCGCTGCCGTAGGAGGCCTCGTGGACGCGGTAGCCCTGCTCCGTGAGCTTCTTCTTGAGCCCGCCTCCGTTCGGGTGCGCCTCGTACACGCACGACGCCTTCTCCTTCTCGGCGCCCGTCTCCGTGAGGAGCTGGCCGCCGCACGAGTGATGGATGAACAGGAGATCCAGCGGGGTATCGGGCCGGGTGCTCGCGAAGCCGGACAGATCGAGCGAGCCGGCCTTCGCGATGGGGCCGGTCGCGGCCGGCGCCGTGCCCTCGATGGGGATGAACAGGGCGCCCAGCGCGACGAGGAATGCGCCGGCAGAGACGAGTCGCTTCTTGCTCATGGCATCTCCGTACAGGACGTGGGCAAGGAGAATGGATTATTGCAGCGCGCCACGCGGAGGACAAGCGGGCGCGGAGGGCGTCATCGTCGCATTTGCCGTTTGCCCTTCACCGTTTGCCGTTTACCGTTTACCGCTTGCGACACGGCGCTCAGAAGGTGAGGACGCCGCCTTCGTCGGCCTTGGCGGTCGAGCCGGCGCGGATCGTGATCTCGTCGCCGCCGCCCGCGGGCTTCCTGATCACCTCGTAGGAGGCGCCGGGGGAGAGCCCTGTGACGACGTGCTTCGTCACCCCAGGGAGCGAGGTGAAATGCACCTCGGACACAGCGCCGAGCTCGACAGGGAACAGGACCAGGGTGCCCTTCACCGCCGCGCCAGCGAACGGCGTCCCGCGCTTCGTGCGCACGAGCGTCACCGGATCCGCCGTCGCGTTGCCGGCCGCGCCCTGGAGCACGTGCAGGAAGCGCGTCTCCTTCGGCATCGGGGCCGGCGGCTCGACCCGCAGGGTCGCGAGCATCGGCTCGTTCTCGGCCGGCTTGGTGTCCCAGGTGCCCGTCGGCTTGTACGGCTCGGCCACCATGACGGCGCTCTCCGGCAGGACCGTGGTCACGAAGAGCTTCTGCCCCTTCGCTGTCGTGGCCGTCGCGAGCTTCCCCGCGACCTGCGCCGCGCTCGGCGTCTGCATGAAGAAGCGCTTGAAGCGCCCCTCCTTGCCCGTGGCGGCGCGGTCGTAGAGCACGAGGTGGTCGGGCTTGAGCCACACGAGCGCGCGGCTGACGTGCGTGACGTCGCGGATGTTCTCGTACTCGGAGTTGTAGAGCGGGGTCGCGTCGCCGAGGACGTAGACGTGGTCCTCGGCGAAGCTCTTCGCGAGCACCCTGGGATCGCCCGTGTGCACGAGCGGCCACTGGGACCCGCGCCGCCAGAGCTCGCCGCGGTTCGGGTCGTCGTGGCGGCGGTTCCTGTCGTTCTCGACCGCGAGGGTGTTGTGCTGCTCGGAGTTCGCCATGAAGGCGCCGTACCCGACGCGCTCCTTCGTGAGCCACTCGCCGCCGCGGTAGAAGCCGAAGCTCAGGCCGTCGCCGTGCTGGTGGTCGATCTGCTCCCAGCCGAGCTGGAACTGGAGCCACGCGGCCTCGGGCCCCCAGCTCGTCCTCGCGAAGACCTGGCCGAGGCCGGGGCCGTAGTGCGTGAGCGGGGTGGAGGGGCGCGGGTCGGTCGGGGTGATCGCCGGATCGAGCAGCAGGAAGTACATGATCGAGTGGCGCTTGTGGACCTGGCCGAGCTGCGAGCGGGCGCGCCGCGCGAGGGCGGCGGCGCCGCCCGGGCCGGCGTGGATGGCCATCCAGCGGAGCGCGTTCAGGCGCTCGGCGTTGCCGCTGTTCTCGGCGTGGAGGCCGAGCGCCGTGAACGGGTCGATGTGATCCGTGTACTCGTAGCGCTCCCCGTCGCCCGTCCACGCGGCCTCGTGGGTCGGCCCGAGCCGGCCCGCCGGCGTGGCGGGGCTCAGGCTGTGGAGGTGGGCCGGGATGAACTCGTGCCAGAACGGGTTGCCGTCGAGGTGCACCTGCGGGCCCCACTTCGCCGGATCGGCCTCGCCGGCCGTCTGGATGGCGAGCAGCGTCTCGCTCACGTAGGCCAGCGTCGCGGGGCCGTACTGGAAGCCCTCCGGCGGCGCGCCGCCGCGCGCGTCGTTCCGCAGGACGCTGTCGGTCATGTAGAGCCACGCCCCGGTGACGTTGGCGAAGTAGTCCCTGAGCCGCGGGTAGGTGCCGCTCGGCTTCGGATCCGGCGGATCGTCGGCCTCGTCGAAGGCGAGCGACAGGAGCGTCAGGTTGCGCATGTGCGACGTGAAGTAGTTGTTCACGGCGTACCTGCGCTTCTTCGGCTCCTTCAGCATCGCCGGGTCGTTCAGCTTGCCCACGGGCTCGGGGTGATCGTGGCTCGTCGTCGACGACTTCAGCTGCTCCTCCGCCCAGCGGAGGAAGACGGGCCGTATCGCCGCCTTGTCCTGGGCCGAGAGGTACCCGTAGATCCAGTCGACCGTGAGGCCGAACGACTCGCCGGCCCAGCGGGCGCGGTCGCCGGTCGAGAACCTGCGGACGAAGGGATCCTGCGGATCGCCCTTGTTCACGCGATCGACGATATAGAGCAGGATCTTGCGCGCGCGGGCGGCGTGGTCGTTGCGGGCCGCCTCGTCGCTCGAGACGAGCGACATGAAGGCGAACAGCTCCGCGTGCGCCTCGCAGTAGATGCGGGCGTGGGTGCAGTCGCCCTCGGAGGGGATGTTGCCCTTGTCCATCGCCGCCGCGGCCTCGGCCGTCACGGCGGCGAGCTCCTTGAACAGGGGGTTCGCCTGCGTGGCGCGCGCCCGGAGCTTCGGCAGGTCGGCCGCGCGCACCCAGAGCCGGGGGTGCCCCTTGGCCGGCGTGGCCGGCGGCGCGGGCGGCCCGTCGAAGCGCGGCGCCGTGACCGCGAGGGCGGCGGTGGCGGACTGGGTGCCCTCGCCGCTGTGGACCGGCGGCGGCCCCGGGGTCTGCCGCCGCTCGCAGCCGGCGAGCAGACCCGCGAGGCCGAGCGCCAGCCCGAGCGACGCGAGCGACGGCCGACCCGTCATGTCGCGCGTTCCTTGAGGTACGTGAACGTCCGCTGGAGGCCCTCTTCCGTGGAGACCAGCTGCTTCCACCCGAGGGCCTTCAGCTTCGTGTTGTCGAACCGGTTCCCCTTCCACGAGGTCGCGCTCTTGTAGGGCGTGAAGATGGCCGGCAGCTGTCCCTTCGAGTAGGCGTGGTAGCGCTCGACGAGCTTCGATATCCCGGTGAGGGCGAAGTAGGGCACCGTGAGCGAGCGGATCGGCTTCACCTCGCGCTTGTAGCGGGCGAGGTAGACGTCGGCCGTGGGCAGGTCGTCGTCGTGGACGTTGTAGACCTGCCCCCGCGCGACGTCGCTCCGGCCGGCGACGGCGATCGCCTCCGCGCAGTTCTCGACGTACGACAGCGGCAGGACGTTGCGGCCGCCGAGGTGCAGGAACACACCGAAGAGGCTCATCCCGACGCGGCTGGAGAAGGCGTTGCCGCCGGGGCCGTAGATGACGCCGGGGCGGAGCACCGTCAGCGGGAAGCCGTAGCGCCCCTGGTACTCCCAGAAGAGCTTCTCCTGCCGGAGCTTCGCCTGCGAGTAGAGATCGCGCTGCGCGGGCCGCGTCTCCAGGGGCGTGTTCTCGTCGACGATGTACCCCCGCGGGAGGTCGGCGACGCCGTAGACGCCGAAGGAGCTGATCAGGACGACGCGCGGCGATCGGCCGGTGTGGACGAGCGCCTCGAGCAGGTTCTTCGAGGCGACGACGGTGCTCAGGAACATGTCCGCGGGCGCGCCGCCCATGGCCGCGGCCACGTGGTAGACGACGTCCACGCCCTCGACCGCGCGCTCGGCGGCCTCCTTCGTGGCGAGGGAGCCCACCGCGATCTCGAGGGGGACGCCCCGCCGCTTCTCGATCTCGTCGAGCCGCGAGCGGTTGCTCGCGGGGCGGACGAGGCAGCGGAGGTCGGTCTCGCCGTGGGCGAGCAGCCGGTCGACGAGGGCCGATCCGAGGAAGCCGTTCGAGCCGGTGACAAGGACTTTCATGTGCGCGCCTTCTCCTGCGGGACCTGCCGGAAGATCTCATCCATCATCCACGCGACCCGGATCATGTCCCGGTACGAGATGGGCAGCTCCGCGCCCCGCGTGATGCTGTCGTAGAAGAGGCCGATCAGGCGGTTCAGCCCCGAGAAGAAGTGGAAATCGCTGCGGGCGAACCGCACCACGTTCTTGCCCCCCTCGCGGAGGTACGAGAGGGCCTGATCGAAGGCCGGGACGACGCGCCCGATGGCGCTCGGGAGCTTCGGCGACGCGTCGAGGGTGACCGTGCGGCTCGCGAAGTCGACGTGGAGCGTGTTCTTCGTGCCGTAGACGCGGAGGAAGTGCCCGGGCGGCCGCGCGTGCGACGAGAAGGTCCCGTAGGCGCTGACGCGCGCGCCCTGCACCGTGACGCGGAGCTCGTCGAGCATGTCGTCGCGCGAGTCGCCGAACCGCTTCTCCCGGAGCGCGTAGGCGGTCGCGGTGACCTTCGGCTGCTCGTCGTCCACGAACTCGACGATCTTGTTCAGGAGGTGATCGACGTTGTTGTGGAACAGCTTGCCCGGGAGGCGATGGACCCAGTGCGAGCCGTCGCCGAGGAGCGCCGCGCCGAAGGGGCCGGCGAGGTTGTAGCCGAAGCAGCTCTCCACGTGGACGGGATCGCCGATCACGCCGTCGCCGACGAGCCTGCGCATCTCGACGGCCGGGGGATCGAACTGGTACTCCCAGCCGACGGTCATCTTCTTCCCGGCGGCGGTGCAGAGCTCGATGAGGCGCCGCACGTCCGCGAGGTTCAGCGCAGTCGGCTTCTCCACGTAGACGTGGGCGCCCGCCTCGATGGCGCGCCGGGCGAGGAACAGGTGCGACTGCGGAGGGGTGGTGATGTGGACGACGTCGGGCTTCTCGACGTCGAGCAACCGGTCGAACGAGTCGTAGTGGCTCGGGATGCCGTAGCGCACCGCGATCTGCTCGGCCATCAGGAGCTCCAGGTCGCATACGGCGACGACCCGAGCCCGCTCCGGCATCTTCTGGATCTCTTCTATGTGGCCGTCGGCGATCTTGCCGCAGCCGACGATCGCGATTTTGAGGGTCATGCGGCGGCGGAGCGTACCGCAACGTGGCTGCCGAGAGCTAGGCTCTCGGCTGGCCCGCGGTCAGCGCGGACGCCGCGGACGCCGCGGACGCCGCGGACGCCGCGGCGCGCGCGTCCACGCGCGTCCACGCGCATCCACGCGCATCCACGCGCATCCACGCGCATCCACGCGCGTGGAGGAGCTTGATGACGGTCGCGGCGGCCTCGGGTAGGCTGCGCGGCGCAGCATAAAGAAGGGTGGTGATTCGTGCGCGTGCTCCATGTTCTTCATACGTCGCTGCCTGTCATTGCGGGGTACACGATCCGCAGCGACTACATCATCAAGCACCAGGCCGAGCACGGGATGCGGCCGGCGGTGGTGTCGTCGGCGCAGCAGGGGTCCGGGGATGCGCTGAAGGACGAGATCGGCGGCATCTCGTACTGGCGGACGCGCGAGCCTACCGGCAAGAAGCTGCCGCTGGTCAGGGAGCTCCAGCTCGTGCGGGCGCTGGAGGCGCGCGTCGAGGACGCGATCCGGGAGTTTCAGCCCGATCTCGTGCACGCGCACTCGCCGATGCTCGTCGGGCTGCCGGCGCTCGCGGCGGCGCGCCGCTTCGGGCTGCCGCTCGTCTACGAGGTGCGCGACCTCTGGGAGAACGCCTCCGTCGACCGGGGCAAATTCAAAGAGGACTCGGCTCCTTACAAGATCTCGGCCGGCCTCGAGACGATCGTCTACAAGTACGCTGACGCGACGGTGACGATCTGCGAGGCGCTGAAGGGCGCTGTCGCGCCGCGGGTGCGCAGCACGGACGCGCTCCACGTCGTGGGCAACGGCGTCGACTCGGACAAGTTCGCGCCGCGGGAGGCCCCGCCCGGCGCCTGGGAGCGCTTCGGGCTCGCCGGGAAGAAGCTCATCGGCTACGTCGGCACCTTCCAGCCGTACGAGGGGCTCCAGACGCTCATCGCGGCGATCGGCGACATCGCGCGGGAGATCCCGGACGCGCACGTCGTGATCACCGGGGCCGGCGGCCAGGAGATGGAGCTCAAGGCGTTCGCCCGCGAGCGAGGGGTGGAGTCCAAGGTGACCTTCACCGGGCGGGTGCCGCACGACGAGGTGTTCAACATCTACGCGATGGCGAGCCTGCTCGTGTATCCCCGCATCCGGACCCGGACGACCGAGCTCACGACGCCGCTGAAGCCGCTCGAGGCGATGTCCATGGCCCGGCCCGTGATGGTGAGCGACGTCGCGGCCATGGGGGAGCTCGTCCGTTATGGCGAGACCGGGTTCGTCTTCAAGGCGGGCGACAGCGCCGATCTCACGAAGCGGTGTGTGGAGGCGCTCAAGGACCCGGCGCGCCTCGAGCAGGTCGGCAAGAACGCGCGGGCGTGGATCCTCGAGGAGCGGCAGTGGCCCACGCTGCTCTCGCGGTACGAGACCATCTACGAGCAGGCGATCGCCGTGCGGCGCGGACAGGGCAAGTCGCGCGTCGGCGAGCCGCGCGCGGCGTGAAGGGCGGCGACCCCAGCCCGAGCTTCCGACGGCCGACGGCCAGCGTCGCTGCCGCGTGAGCGTCGCGATCCCTAGGCGCGTCCTCGCGCGATCCGGGGTATGATCACGCGGCCCCATCCCGCCCCTTCGGGAACTGGCAGGAGGTCTCTCAACGTGTTCGAGATCAAAGTCGACCGGATCATCGCCATGGTGGATTTCGTCCTCGAGGGGCGTGTCCGCCTCGAGGAGATGGAGAACTTCGTCAGCGAGCTGAGGAAGGCGTGCGAGAGCCTCCAGGGCCGGGAGATCAAGATCAAGGCCGATGTCCGCGGGTTCAGGCCGATGTCCCCCGATGTGGCGGAGAAGATCCGCGCCGTCCAGGAGTTCGGCCTGGAGCTCGGGGTGATGCGCGTCGCCGAGATCATCGAGAGCGACATCGTCGCGCTCCAGCTGAACCGCGTGGCGCGCGAGAGCGGCACGGACAAGGTCCTCCGGCGCTTCTGGGACGAGGACGCAGCCCACGAGTGGCTCCTCCACGGCGATCCGGAATGAGCGGCGGGCACCCGCTTCGGATACGGGCCCATCTCGACGTTTTCGGTGCTCAGCGCACCTGAGTGCGCTTCCGCGCCGAAAACGCCGATCTGGGCCCGTCTCCTGTGCGGGTGACCGCCGCTCGGCGGGGCTTTTGCCAGAGAGAAGGGGGCGGGGGGGCGCTAGAAGAGGGGGGGCGGGTCGGAGGGGTGCGGGGGGCGGTACTGCTTCAGGATCTCGGCGACGGCGTCCAGCGGCAGGGCCGGCGCGTGGTGTCCGCTGTGGCCGGTCATCTCGACGCCGCCGAACATCGCGTTGAGGATCGCCTCTTCCACCACGTCGACGGTGGCCTCGTAGAGCGCGTCGACCTCGGTGTCGAGGACGAGCTCGGCCATGTGCCGGCCCGGCGCGAGCGGGTGCACGCTGAGCGAGCGGCTCGACCGGGGGGCGCTCCACTGCTCGGTGGCGACGCGAGGCACCCGGTTCGCGGTGCTCCACGCGAGGACGATCTCGCCCGAGTTGTTGGCCGCATACCCGCCGGTCCGGCCGATCGCGAGCGCGGCGCGCCGCGCGAGGCGCGCGAGCTGGCGGTGGATGAGCGGGGCGTCGGTGGCGACGAGCACGATGATCGAGCCGGCGGGGCCCCGCCGCGGGACGTGGTTGAAGCGGTCGCTGATGAGCCGCCCGACCGGGACCCCATCGACGCGGAGCAGCTCGCGATCACCGAAGTTCGACAGCACGAGCGCCCCCACGAGGGCGTCGACCCCGCCGACGGGGACCGACCGGCTCGAGGTGCCGATCCCGCCCGCGAAGTGGAACGTCTGCATGCCCGTGCCGGCGCCGACGCACCCCTCGGCCACGGGGCCACCCCGGGCGTTGTCGATCGCCTCGTCGACGTCGGCCTGCGCCACGTGGCGCCCCACGGCGTCGTTGAGGAAGCTGTCGTCGCACTCGGCGACGACCGGGATCACGACGTCGTAGTCCTTGCCGATCTTGGGGTGCTTGCGCGAGAGCCACGCGACGGTCGCGTCGAGGACGCGGCCGACGCAGAGCGTGCTGCAGAGCAGGATCGGCGTCTCGCAGAGGCCCCACTCGTTGATCTGCGAGAGGCCGGTCACCTCGCCCGCGCCGTTGAGCACGTAGCTCGCGGTGAACACCCGATCGAGGAAGACGTCGCCGTCGGCCGGGACGACCGCGGTCACGCCCGTGCGCACCGGACCGAGGCCGGGGACGAGCTCGCCTTCGCCCTCGATCTTGGTCACGTGGTGGACCCGCACCCCAGGGACGTCCGTGATCGCGTTCTCCGGACCGGTCGGAAAGCGGCCGATCGCGACGCCGAGATCGCGCAGCCGAGGGCGCCTGAGCGCGGTCGAGGGCGCGCTCATGGGCCGGCGACCTCGCCGCTCGCGACGGAGACCGTGTCGGAGAGGGGCGCGGCCTCCGCCGGGAGCGGCGCGGGCCCGGCGAGCGCCGGGGCGGGCGCGGCGCCCGGGTCGGCGGCCGGCGAGGCGACCGCCGCGCTGGCGGCCGGCGCGGCGGCGCCCGGCGCAGGCACCGCCGCGGCGAACGCGGCCCGCGGCGACGCGGCGCGGGCCTCGCGGTAGCGCTTGAGGCAGCCGGCCAGGATCTCGCCGATCAGCGTCCGGTAATCCATCCCCGCCACCTTCGCGATCACGCAGAGATCGCTGAAGTCGGGCGTCAGGCCGGGCAGCGGGTTGATCTCGATGACGTACACCCTGCCGTCCTTCGCCATGCGCAGATCGACCCTGGCCACGTCGCGGCACCCGAGGGCCGCGAACGTGTCGCGCACGACCTTCTCGATGCGGCGGAGCTCCGACGGCGTGAGCTGCGCGGGGCACTCGAAGCGCACGCGCGGCGTGTCCGTTTGCTTCTCCTCGTAGCCGTAGACGGGGTAGGTGGGCGGGTCGACGAAGACGACCTCCATCGGCGGCAGCACCTTCGGCCGCCGCTCCCCGAGCAGGCCCACGGTGAACTCGCGGCCCGTGATGTACTCCTCGATGAGGGCCGGCTGGTGGTAGCGATCGACCAGCTGCTTCGCCGCGGCGCGCGCGGCGGCCTCGTCCTTGACGACGGACGCGGAGGTGATCCCCTTCGAGGTCCCCTCGGCGTTGGGCTTCACGATCACCGGGTACCGGAACGGCTTCAGCTTCTCGCGTCCGGTCGTGACCACCTGCCATTCGGCCGTCTCGATGCCGGCCGCCCGCAGGATCTGCTTCGTGAGGCCCTTGTCGAGGGCGAGCGAGAGCGTCGTCGCGTCCGAGCCGCTGTACGGGATGCCGAGCAGCTCGCAGAGCGCCGGCACCTGCGCCTCGCGGCCGCGGCCGCGGAGCCCCTCGGCGATGTTGAAGACGACGTCGACCCCGGAAGCCGCGAGCGCGCGCGGCAGGTCCGGGATCGCCTCGAGCGGGACCACGGTGTGGCCGTAGCTCTCGATGGCGCTCGCGATCGCCTGGATCGTGCGCGGCGAGTCGAACTCGGCCTCCAGGTCGTGCATCGCGCCGGGGCCCGCCTTGTCGGCCGCGGCCGTGTCGCTCCGCTTCATGTTGTAGGTGAAGCCGACGCGGAGCGCGGTCCGCTTCGCCCGCCGCGGCTGGTTGCTCTCCAGGAGCGGCAGCAGCCCCCGCCGCTTGCAGGCGCTCCTCACGATGGCGCGGATCACGCCGTCGAAGTCGACGCCGCGCTGCGCCGCCGCGACGAAGACGCTGGCGCCCGGCTGGAGGGTGGGCAGCCCGTCGACCTCGAGGAAGTGGACGTCGTGGCCCTGGCTGCGCGAGGCGGACGGCGTGACCCGGAACTCGCAGCGGGCGTGATCCTTGAGGTCCAGGGCGCGCACGACGCGCGCCGTGATGGCCCGGATGCGCTCGATCGTGGCCGCGGGCAGCTGCGCGGGCCGGCGCGTGACCTGCTCGGGCTTCGCGTGCTTCAGGTCGAAGTCGTACACGTTGTAGCTGCCCGGCACCTGGGGATCGATCACGAACTCGACCGGGGTGAGGACGCCCTCGGGGATGCCGGTGCCGCTCGAGCGCGCGCCGTTCGCCTCCTTGAGGCCGTCGACGAAGGCGCACGCGACGTCGATGCCGGCGATGTAGTGCTCGACGAGCAGGCCCGCCTCGAAGCGCGCGAGCTGCCGCTCGACGACCTCGGCGAGGTGGTGCGCGTCCTCGCAGACGCTCCACTCCCGGAAGATGCCCTTGGAGGAGCCCTCGAAATTCGGCTTCACGATGACGGGGAAGCTCATGTCGTCGAGCGCGCCGCTGTCCAGGGTGGTCCGGTTGACGAGGCGGGCGCGCGGGGTGGCGACGCCGTAGCTCGCGAGGACGCGCTTCGTGAGCGACTTGTCGAGCGCGACGTTCAGCGTGTAGGCGTCGGAGCCGGTGTACGGGATGCCGAGCTCGTCGAAGAGCGACGGATAGAACGCCTCGCGCGTCTTGCCCTTGTGGCCCTCGGCCGTGTTGAAGATGAGGTCCGGCTGGAGCGCCTCGAGCCGGGCGAGGACCCGGGAGGCCGGGCCGCTGACCTCGATCCGCTCGACCTCGTGCCCGGCTCGCTCGAGCGCGCCGGCGATGGCGGCGATCGTCTCCGGGCTGTCGAACTCGGCTTCCTCGGCGGAGCCCGTGATCTTCAGGTTGTGCGTGAGCGCGATGCGCATGGTCTCTCCTGTGCCGGTCGTCCGGGCCGCGGCTCCCCGGTGCTCTGCCGGAGGCGCACGCGCGTGCGAGGTTACGGCCAGCGGGCGTGATTTGCCGGGGAAAAAGCAGGAGAGCGCCGGTGGGGGCTCCGGGGCTCGGCGGGCTCCCGCTCGCGCGGAGGTCGTGCTAGCGACCCCGTGTGGATCGTTTCGCCGCACACGACGCCGACCGCTCTCCGCCGCCCGAGCCTGGCCTCCCTCACGAGGAGCTGAACGAGCCGCAGGCGCGCGCGGCCAGCCACGCGGCGGGGCCGCTCCTCATCTTCGCCGGCGCGGGGAGCGGCAAGACCCGCGTCATCGTGTACCGGATCGCGAACCTCATCGTCACGCACCGTGTCCCGCCCTACCGGATCCTGGCGGTGACGTTCACGAACAAGGCGGCGACCGAGATGAAGCGCCGGCTGGAGGGGCTCATCGGGCCCGACATCGTGAAGGACCTCTGGGTGGGCACGTTCCACGCGGTGTGCGCGCGCCTCTTGCGCCGGCACCACGAGGCGGCCGGGCTCGACAAGAACTTCATCATTTACGACGACGACGATCAGCGGGCGGTCATGAACCGCGTGCTCAAGGAGCTCAACCTCGACGATCGGCGCTATCCGCCCCGCCAGGTGCTCTCGCGCATCCACGCGGAGAAGCAGGAGGGGCGGGGGCCCGCCGAGTTCGAGCGGAAGGGCTACTTCGACGACGCGATCGCGCGGTGCTTCGAGGCGTACGAGCGGCACCTCAAGGCGGCGAGCGCGGTGGACTTCGACGACCTGCTGCTCGCCGTGCTGCGCATCGCGGAGGACCCGACGAGCTACGCCGGCGAGGATCTCCGGGGGCGCTTCCGGCACGTGCTCGTGGACGAGTTCCAGGACGTGAACCAGGTGCAGTACCGGCTCGTCCGGGCGTTCTGCAAGAGCCACGACAACCTCTGCGTGGTCGGCGACGACGACCAGAGCATCTACCGCTGGCGCGGCGCGGACGTCCGGATCGTCCGCGGCTTCCGGCGCGATTTTCCGCACGCGACGGTGGTGAAGCTCGAGCAGAACTACCGCTCGATCGGGCACGTCGTGCGGGGCGCGCTCGGCGTGATCCGCCACGCGTCGGATCGCGAGCCGAAGGAGCTCTGGACGGCGAACCAGGACGGCACGCCGATCGACGTGGTGGCGGCGGACAGCGAGCACGACGAGGCGGCGTGGGTGGTCGAGTGCGTCCGCGAGCTCATCGCGGAGGGCGTCTCGCCGAACGAGATCGCGGTGTTCTACCGGATCCACGCGCAGTCGCGCGTGCTCGAGGAGGTGCTGCGCGAGGCGCGCATCCCGTACCAGATCATCGGGGGCACGCGCTTCTTCGAGCGGGCGGAGGTGAAGAACCTGCTCTCGTACCTCCGCGTGATCGCGAACCCGAAGAGCGACGTGGATCTCAACCGCATCATCAACGTGCCCGCCCGCAAGATCGGCCAGAGCACGGTCGACAAGCTCATCCAGGCGGCGGATCTGCTGGGCGTGTCGCTGTTCGAGGCGATCGATCCGCTCCTGGAAGGGCGGGTGCCGCCGTCGGCGATGCCGGGGGGCCAGCTGCCGCCGCTCGCGTCGGCGGCGAAGCGCAGCCTGCTCGGCTTCCGCGATCTGATCCACGGGCTCATGACCGAGGCGAAGAGCGCGTCGCCGAGCGCGCTGGCGGAGGAGGTGCTCGCGCGGTCGGGCTACGCCAAGGCGCTCGAGCAGGACGACAGCGTCGAGTCGGAGGCGCGGCTCCAGAACTTGCGCGAGCTCGTGCAGTCGCTCGTCGACTACGAGCAGGAGGCGACCGCCGCGGGCGACGAGGCGACGCTCGCGGGCTACCTCGAGCGGGTGAGCCTCGTGTCGGACGTCGACGCGCTCGCGGACGTGCCCAAGGTGGCGATGATGACGATCCACGCCGCGAAGGGGCTGGAGTTCCACGCGGTGTTCCTGACCGGCATGGAGGAGGACCTGTTCCCGTTCCGGAGCCAGGATCCGAACCGCAAGGGCGACATCGAGGAGGAGCGCCGGCTGGCCTACGTCGCGATCACGCGGGCGCGCGAGCGGCTCTGGATCACGCACGCGGCGCGGCGGGCGATCTTCGGCCAGACGCGTTACGGCTTGCCGAGCCGCTTCCTCGCGGATCTGCCGCCGGCCTCGGTGCGCCCGATCGCGACGCCCGCCAGCATGATGGCGCAGCGCCGGGTCGAGGGCGGCTTCGGCGGGGGCGGCGGGTACGCCGCGTCCGGGCTCCGGTTCGGCGGGCAGGAGCGCTCGTGGGAGGGCCGCGAGCGGAGGCCCGGGGCGCAGGCTGACGAGCGGTTCGCAGGGGCGCGGTTCTCGCGGGAGGGCGAGCCGGCGAGGGGGGCCATGGCGCGCGGCATGGACGTCCCCGACCGGGCGCCGGGCGAGCGGTATGTCGAGCGGGAGGCGGTCGACCCGGGCGCCGAGGGCGGCGAGGGGCTCGCGTTGCGGCGCGGGATGCGGGTGTACCACGAGCGGTTCGGGCCGGGCGTGATCGAGAGCGTGGATCCCGGGGCGGATCCGATCGCGACCGTGAAGTTCTCCGGGTGGGGGAAGAAGCGGATCAAGGTGGCGTTCCTGCGCGCCGGGCCGTGAGAGGGGCGGGGCGCTGGCAGCGCGTTGACCAGGGACGGCTCCGGCCGCGCGGGAAGCGCGGCCCAGCGGCCGGGCCCCTCTCACGGCCCGGCGCGACCCGGTGTCAGCGGCTGGACGCGGCCGCGGCCGCGGCGGTGGACGTGGCGAGGCGCCGAAAATGCTCGATGCCGAGGAGGTTGCACAGGGTCTCCAGGTGCTGCCGGCGCGCCCTGTGCTCGTCCAGCAGGCGGGCGACGGGCTCGTGCCCGAGCAGGTCCACGGCGATGCTGTCTCGCGAGAGGAGCGCGTCGCGCGCGTGGTCGTGGAGCGGCCCCGCGAGCATGTCGGCGCGCATGGCGTCCGCCGAGCGGCGCTTCTTGCCCGAGCGGCCGCGCCACGCGCTCGCCGCTCGCCAGAGCTCGCCGGTGACATAGAGCAGATCGCGCGCGAGCAGGCGTGAGAGCCCGGGTCCCTGGAGCGCAAGCAGGGAGTTGTCGTTCACGAGGATGCCGCGCGCGGACGGCAAGAAGCGGCGCACGATGGCGTCGTGGAGGCCGGCGTGCGTGCCAATCGGGGAGGGCAGGCCGAACGCCAGCCGCACGACGGATGGGCTCGCGTACGGGGAGAAGGTCTTCCACCAGGCGAAGCGCGACGTGATCGCGCCCCAGCGGCCATACCGCTCGAAGAGGTAGAATTGATCGAGCACGTCGTGGAGGTCGGGCGAGCGCCGGAACATCGCCTCGACCACCGAGCGGGTGCGCTCGCGGACGGCGGCCAGAGGATCGGGGGAGCGAAAGCTCAGCGCTGCCGGGCGGCGCCACTTCCGGACGAAGAAGGCCGCGACGTCGTCCGCGCTGGCGCGGGCCACCCGCGTGTATTGGCCGGGGCGAGCATAGTAATAGCCACGGAAGATCTCGCCTCCGCCGCCTTCGAAGCCCACGGGGCGGTCGTCCCAGCTCGGATACCTGTCAATCGCGCGCTTGGCGCTGGAATCGCCGTTCATGTGAAACGCGATGAGATCCGCGTGACGGCTGAAATCGTCGTGGATGGGCAGATCCAGCTCGCGGTGCTCGTGGCGTGCGCCCACGAGCGCGGCGATGCGCCTGGCCACGCGCACGTCGAGGCTGTCGGTCGCGCCGGTGGTCTTGGCGACGATGCGCTCCGCCGGCACGACCGACGCGACCAGCGCGAAGGCCGCGCGGCTGTCGATGCCTGCGGTGAGGTCGGCCCGGACCGTGTCGCTGCTCGCCGCGGCGAAGCGCGTGTTCTCGCGCATGGTGTCGACGATCCGGTCGATTCGCTCCCGGACGGCGGCCGCGTCGCGGGCGTCGATGCGGCGCTCGAACAGCCCGAGCGGCGCGGGGAGCCGCTCCAGGCGGCCGCCCCGCAGGCGCAGCCAGTGCGCAGGATCGCACGGCTCGACGCGCGCGAGCAGCGGCCGCCCGCCGATGGACCAGTCGGCGGTGATGATCGAGCACGCCGAGGCGTGGTCGATCACGACAGGGCACGCCCCGGTCGCCACGAGCGCGACGTCGTGCGGGGAGACGTAGAGGACCCCGCCCGCGTGCAGGGTGCGCAGCGCCCGGCGGCCGAGCAGATCCGAGATCACCGAGGCCGTGCGCTCCGCGCGGTCGACGACGATGGCGGAGAAGTTGCCGTCGAGCGCGGCCACCGAGTCCCCGCGGCCCGACATCCAGGCGCGGAGGACGGCGCTCGCGGGCGACGCCCTGGATTCACCTTGCAGCTCGCCGAACAACAGCACGGCGTGCGTGTCGGTGACCACCTGATCGAGCAGGTCGAGCCGCGCCCGCGGCTCCGGCGTCGCCGGCGTAAGGAGCGCCCACCCGCCGCCTACCTCTGGCAGGACCTCCAGCGTCATCCGGGGCGCAGGGCCCATGGAGGACATCCGCTCGCCGACGAGGAGCGCCGCGCGGCGGAGAACCGCAGCGGGATCGCGATCGCTCGCGTCCGGCAGGTTGAAGGCGGCGATGAACGAAATCAAGGTATCCTCACCTGATCTGTGATGCCCGCCCGGAAAAGCGGGTGACGGAGAGCGGCCGCGATGAGCGCTTCGCGCGCGACGAGGGCCAGCGACGGGAGGCGCTCATGCGCGCGCGAATCTAGCCGGAGCTCCGCCATCGTCGCAAGCGACTGCCGAGGCGACGCCGCGCGGCCTCTCGCACGCAGCGCGCTGGCCGGGGAAGGCCTCCCCGCTCCCTCCCCACGCTTGTCCAAAGTTCCCGGGGGCGGCGAGGAGACAAGGCGCGTCGACCTAGATCCACACCTCGCCGAGCAGTGGCAGCACGCCCAATCTCATGTCGCGCGACGCCCGGCCGAGGCGCTCTGCGAGGCGCTCCCCCTGCATCGCGGGGAGCGCGACGGCGGGGCGATCGAGGGGCAGGAAGAAATTGTCCCAGTGCGAGAAGAGCACAGCGCGCGGCGACAGGGCGCGCGCGACGCGCTCGGGGAAATCGCTCGAGGCGGTCCAGCCGGCCACGCAGAGCAGGAGCAGGTCGGGCTCCCTGCAATCGAGGCCCGCCTCGGCGAGCTCCGCGCTGCCCAGGTGGACGATGCGCCGGCCCGCGACCCGGATCTCCACCGCAAAGACGGCGCCGCACCGGTAACGCTCGGCCCGGAGCGGGACCTGCTCGCAATCGGAGATGTCGCCGGGGAAGGGGACCCGGCCGAGCAGCAGGCGGGAGTGGGCGCTCGGGAAGAAGCGCAGCTGGAACGGGCCGATCTCGGCGACCACGGGCTCGCCGCCCGGCGCGCGCTCGACGTCGCGCACGCGCGCCTCGGGGACGCCGGAAGCGCGGCAGAGCGCCGCCGCGGAGCGCGAGCCGAAGACCGTGGCCCCGGTGCGGAGCGCGATCTCCGGGATGTCGAGCGCGTGATCGAAATGGGTGTGGCCCGCGATGACGGCGTCGGCGCGCGGCGCGTGGCGCGCGACGGCGGCCACGTCGGGGACGAGCCGGCCGATCGCGCAACGGAGGAGCGAGGCGCGCGTGAGATACGGATCGATGAGCACCACCGCGCCGGCGTGCTCGATCGCGAACCCCGCCGTGCCCAGCCACCGCACCCGGACCGTGCCCGCCGGCGCGAGCGACCGCGGAGAGAACGTGTCGGCGATCATCGGTGCGGGCTCGTCCGGCCGTCGGACGGGGTGAGTCGGTGCGGCGTGCTCATCGAGATCGGGGCCGAATCGAGATCGAATCGAGATCGAATCGAGATCGAATCGTACGCCAGTGTCCGTGTTTCCGGCGACCGAAGCTCGTCCGCTCGGTTACGATTGTCGGTCGTGGCAGACCGAACGCGCGCCGGCACCATCCCCGCCCTCGCCGCGCTGTACTTTGCACAGGGCATCCCGTTCGGCTTCCAGGCGACGGCGCTCCCCGTCTTCCTGCGGGCGAGCGGCGTCTCGCTCTCCGGCGTGGGCTTCGCCGGAGCGCTCGCGATCCCGTGGGCGGCGAAGGCGCTCTGGGCGCCGCTCGTCGACCGCTACGGCTGGGAGCGGATCGGCAGGCGCCGCTCGTGGATCCTGCCGCTCGGGGTGCTGCTCTCGCTCACGTGCGCGGCCGCCGCGTTCGTCCCGCCGTCGCGCCACCTCGGCGCCCTGCTCGCGCTGGTCTTCCTGATGAACCTGCTCGCGGCCACCCAGGACATCGCGGTCGACGGGCTCGCGATCGATCTGCTCGGGCGCGGTGAGCTCGGTTTGGCGAACGCCGCGCAGGTGGTCGGCTACAAGGTCGGCATGCTCGTCGCGGGCGGGCTGCTCGTCTGGGCGAGCGCCTGGATCGGCTGGGGTGGTCAGTTCGGGGCGATGGCCGCGCTCGTCTTCCTCTCGGCGCTGGCCTCGCTCGCGCTGCGCGAGCCTCCCGCGAGCGAGGTCGAGGCGCGCGCGCGCCGGTCGCTCCGCGAGGTGCTCGCGGCGGTCTTCGCCGCCCTGCGGGCGCCTGGCGCGCTCTGGGTCGTCGCCTTCCTCGGGACCTACAAGCTCGGCGAGGCGATGGTCGACATGATGTTCAAGCCGTTCCTCGTCGACGCCGGCTTCCCGCCGCACCGGATCGGCCTCTGGGTGGGCACGTACGGCCTCGTCGCGTCGATCGCCGGCTCGCTCGCGGGAGGCCTGCTGTCGCACCGGATCCCGCTGCTCGCCGCCGTCGCGGTGACCTCGGCGCTGCGCACCGTGGCGATGGCGGGCGAGTGGTACCTCGCCGCGGCGGGGGCGCCCACCGCGGAGGCCGTCGTCGCGGTCACCGTGGCCGAGCACCTCTTCGGCGGCGCCCTCACGACGGCGGTGTTCGCTTTCATGATGTCGCGTGTCCGGCGGTCGGTCGGCGCGACGCACTACACGCTGCTGGCCAGCGTGGAGGTGCTCGGCAAATCGCCCGCTGTGTGGCTCTCGGGCGCCGTCGCCCAGCGGCTCGGCTATGCAGGCCTGTTCGCCCTGGGGACCGTGATCTCGGTCGCCTTCCTCGGGCTGCTCTTGCCGCTGCGGGAGCGGAGAGCGGGCGAGGGGTGAGCAGGCCCGGCCGTCGATCGGCCGGCCCGCGAGCGCCTCGCCCCGCCAGAGGGTGTAACTGGCGAAAACTTGCGTGACGGCCGCAGGGACGGCGCGCCATACTGCGCCCGTTCGACGATCAGGCCAACGACACCTCGGCGGATTGGGGCCGCCGGGGTGCCGGTTGCCCAGCCTTGTGCCGGAGGACTGGACGCACGATGATCTCTTCCAAGCATTGGATCGTGGGAATTTTGTCTCTCACGGCCTCGGCGCTCCCTTTCGCCTGCGGCGACGTCCCGTACATGGGTGGCGACTGCGCGACCACGGACGACTGCCTGTCCAGCAAACAGACGGTGCCGGGCACGGTCTGCGTCGAGGAGCGCTGCGTCTGCGCCGAGCCGGGCCAGGTGATCTGCTGCCCGCCGGGCGAGGAGGAGCCGGACTGCTTTCTCAAGTGCCGGGGTTGCGACGAGTGCGCGGAAGGAACGCTGGAGTGCTCGGGCGTGATCGACCGACCGACGCGGTGGTGCGAAGACGCCGCGGACTGCCCAGGGCCGCCGGACCCGCGGTGCGGCGCGGGTCGGTGCGTGGAGGGCAGATGCGAGCTCGAGATCAGGCCGGGGCGGCTCGTCTCGCAGATCCGCGGCGACTGCAAGCAGGACGAGTGTACCCCGGAGGGGAACGTGATCAGCGTGCCGGCCTACGACGTGTACAACGACGGCAACCAGTGCACGACCGATCTGTGCGACTACGATCAGCCGCTCAACGCGTTGCTCGATAACGTGATCTGCCCCGTCTCGGGCTCGGGTCGGTGTTACAAGGGGCGCTGCGTCGAGTGCCTCGACGAGGATCCCACGCTGCACTGCCCTTCCGGGCTGGCGTGTGATGGGGTGTTCTGCGTGCCGGTCCACTGCGTCAATCAGGCGCTCGACGCGGGCCGCGGAGAGACGTCGCAGGACTGCGGTGGGCCATGCAAGCCGTGCAAGGGCGGGGACCCGTGCGAGGTCGGGGCGGATTGCCAGTCGGGGGTGTGCGCGATGGCCCATTGCAAGGCTCCGACGTGCGACGACGGCGTGAAGAACGGCGATGAGACCGGCGTGGACTGCAGCGGCACGTGCCCGCGCCGCTGCCCGGACGGCCGCGGGTGCGCGTCCGGCGAGGATTGCGAGAGCGGGGTCTGCTGGGCCGGAGCGTGCGAGCCGCCCATTTGCAGGGACGGCGTGGAGAACGGCGACGAGCTCGGGGTGGACTGCGGGGGAGCAGGGTGCAGCGCGGCGTGTCCGGGGTGAGCGGCGGCGCGCCGCCGCGTCGTCTCAGCGCGGGGAGCACCGCGCGCGGTTCAATGACACGGAGAAATTGAACCGTAGAGGCACGGAGGGCGGCCAGGCGACGCAGCAAGACGCCGAGGGACGAGGAACGAGGAGAGATGAATAATTTTTACTCTCTCCTCTTCCCTCGGCGCCCGCGGTGCCCACCATAGCTCTTTTTGTCACGAGATCAGGGGACAGCCTTTTGCGTCGCGGCGCCGGCTGATGCGAAAGTCGATGATCCGCGCGCCCATTTCATGATATAACCAGACAGCGCTACGGCTGGCTGCTGCAAGAATCGCTAGTGACCGCGCTCGCCCGACTCCGTCCATCGATCGCCAGGCCCGCGACGACCCTCATCCGGCTCAGGGGAGCGAGAGCCGCCTGAGGCCAGGGAGGTCGAGGTCGGCCACGATCCGGGAGGCGAACGCCTGGTGACGACCGTCTCGTCGTGCCGTCCCGCCGCACGCGCTGATTGACGAATGACTCCTTCAGCGCTCCGCCTTCGGGCAAATGGAACATCATATCAACGTTTCGCTTGTTTGTAAATAGAGATTTCAAAGTCCATACCGCGCGGCAGATCGCCGCGCGACGCGGCGCAGCTATGGCGGCGCCGCAACGAGGAGCTCTCCCATGAGAACCGCCCATCTGTCGATCTCTGCTGCTGCTTCCGCTTCCGCGTCTGCTTCCGCGTCTGCTTCCGCGTCTGCTTCCGCGTCTGCTTCCGCGTCCGCGCTCGCATTCGCCTTGATGATCTCCGGCTGCGTGGCGGCACCCGAGCCGCACGACGATACCGAAGATGCCATCGGCGAGGGCGCGGCGGCGCTCGTCTCCTGCTCGGTGCTCCCCTCCGGCAACATCGTCACGAACGGCAGCTTCGAATCGCCGGACGTGTGGCCCGGCACGTCGTCGATCTACAACGGCTCGATCACCGGCTGGCAGGCCGCCTATGGTCAGATCCAGGTCTATGACCACTCGAACGGCATGAACCCGGCGCACGGCGAGCAGCACGTCGAGCTGGACGCCTCGACCTCGAGCGGCATCTATCAGAACCTCACGACCGTCCCGGGAGCGACCTACCAGCTCCGGTTCGCCTTCGCCGCGCGCCCCGGCACGACCGCGAGCCAGAACGTGCTCGGCGTCGTCTGGGGTGGCCAGCAGGTGGCCACGCTGACGACCGCCAGCTCCGCATGGGTCTATTACACCTATACCCTCGTGGCCTCCGGCACGACGACGCGCCTCCAGTTCAACGACCTGGGCACCTCGAACGGCCAGGGGACGCTGCTCGATAACGTCACCGTGGTCGCCGCCGATACGGATCAGGATGGGGTGTTCGACTCGTGCGACAACTGCCCGGCGCTGGCCAACCCCTCCCAGGCCGACGCCGACGCCGACGGCATCGGCGACGCCTGCGAGCCCCCCCCGCCCGCCGAGCCCGTGTGCGTGGTCGTGCAGCGCGGCACCTACGGGAGCGTGCAGGATGCGCATATCCAGCCCGGCGTCTCGTGGCCGTACGGCGATTACCCGTACGTCGTCATGAACACGTTCCCGGAGGGCGTGCAGCTGGGCGTGCTGGCCTTCGATCTGTCGTTCATCCCGGCGGGCTCCGACGTCGAATCCGCGACCCTCTCGCTGGCTCACACGTGGAAGGAGAGCGCCAGCACCATCGAGCTGCACCGCGTGAACGGCCCCTGGCAGGAGTCGACCGTGCACGCCGGCAACTTCCCCGGGTACAACGCGGCCGTCGAGGCCTCGATCGCCACCGTCGGCCAGGCGAGCGCCGTCGTGACCGCCAACGTGGCGGCCCTCGTCCAGTCCTGGGTGGATGGTTCCCCGAACCACGGCGTCGCGCTCCACGACGTGAACGGTCGGACCGACATCCGCTCGAGCGAGCAAACGAACATCGCCAACCGGCCGAAGCTCGAGGTCTGCTACACGCCGGCCCAGTAGCGGGGCTCCGGCCGAGGTGCGGAGGGACACGCCGGGTCACGAGCTCTCGGACGTTCCGGGCGATCTCGGGATGTCGCCACGTCGCGCCCCGTTCGTCACCTCGGCCACGCTCGTTTGCCGAGAACCTGACGCCGCGCTCCGCCTTTGATAGCAAGCGGAGCCGCGGTGATCTCGCGCAGGAAGCTCGTCCTCGGTCTCGCCGGCGCCGCCGGAGCGGCCGCCCTCTCACGGGCGCTCGCCCCGGGCTCCGCGCGCGAGATCGCGGCGCGGCGCGCCCTCAAGCTCCCGATCGCGCCGAGCGGGTGGCCGTTTCCAGGGGCCCGCGTCGTCGCCCCCTCCGCCGTCTTTCCACGGGATTTCGGGGTCCGCCGCATCTACCTCGACGCTGGACATGGCGCCCCCGGCAACACCGGCAACCTCTCCTGCTTCTGCGTCGACGAGCAGGACTTCACCCTCGCCGCGGCGCGCGCCCTCGCCGAGCGGCTCAACGCCACCGGGCGCTTCGAGGCGCGCGTGGGCAGGGCCGGCGACCGTCCGTTGCCCTACGCGGAGCGCGTCGAGGACGCCGCCCGGTGGGGCGCCGACGCCTTCGTCAGCCTGCACTCGGACGTGCGCGGCAGGGCCGAGACGTGGTCGCCCGTCCAGGGCCGCCAGTGCCCGCTCAGCCTCGCCGCGCCGGGGTTCGCCGTCCTGTGGTCCGACGAAGGTGATCCGGCCCTCTGCGCCCTCCGGCTCGCGCTCGCGCGCGGCTTCGCGAGGCGCATGGAAGAAGCAGGCCTGTTGCCCTACGACGGCGCCGCGTACAGCGGCCTGTACGCGCCGGACACCGCCCAGCCCGGCGTCTTCCTCGACCGGCGCCCCCCGGGACAGCGCATCTTCGTGCTGCGCCGCCCTTCCATGCCCTCCATCCTCGTCGAGACCCACCACGCGCTCGACGCCCGCGAGGCGACCCGCTGGACCGAGCCCGCCACGCTCGACGCCTTCGCCGCAGCCGCCGCCGCCGCGCTGGCCGATGCGCTCGGCGGCGCCAGCGCGCTCGGCGGCGACGGCGCGCCGGTCTCCCCGCCGCCCACCTGAGGCGCGTCAGGACGCCCGCGCGTGCGGCATCTCCTCGGGCGCCTCCAGGCGGATCGAGCGGAGCCGCAGGCAGAGCGCGAGCGCCTCGTCGAGCGTGTTCACCAGGTAGAACTCGAGCGAGCTCCTCACCTCGGCCGGCAGGTCGTCGAGATCCGCCTCGTTGTCCGCCGGCAGCAGGATCTCGAAGATCCCTGCGCGGTGCGCCCCCAGCACCTTCTCCTTGATCCCCCCGATCGGCAGCACCGTCCCGCGAAGCGTGATCTCCCCCGTCATCGCGATGTCGCTCCTGACCGGCCTGCCCGACAGGGCGCTCACAAGCGCCACCGCCATCGTCACGCCCGCGCTCGGCCCGTCCTTCGGTACCGCCCCCGCCGGAACATGGATGTGAACGTCCCGCCGCTGCAGCCGATCGGACGGCACGCCGAGCTCCGCCGCGTGCGCTCGCGCATAACTCAGCGCCGCGCGGCCGCTCTCCTTCATGACGTCGCCCAGCTGCCCCGTGAGGACGAAATCGCCCTTGCCGGGCATCACGCTCGCCTCGACGTGCATGATGTCGCCACCCATCTGCGTGTAATACATGCCGGTCGCGACCCCCGGCTGATCGTACTGGAGCCTCCGCTCAAGGCGCATCCTCGCGCGGCCGAGCAATTCCTTCACGTCGTCGTCGGCGCCCACCACAGCCCGCTCGATCTCGCCGGCCGCGATCCGGCGCGCGGCCTTCCGCGCCAGCGCGCCGAGCGTCCGTTCCAGCTGCCGCACGCCCGCCTCGCGCGTGTATCCGCTGATGATCCCGCCGATCGCCGTGCCCGTCACGCGCAGCTGCTCCTCGCGCAGCCCGCACTCGTTCCGCTGCCGGGGGAGCAGGTACTTCCGGGCGATCTCGTGCTTCTCCTGCTCGGTGTACCCGGCGAACAGCGCGGGCTCCATCCGGTCGAACAGCGGAGGGGGGATCGTCTCGCGGAAGTTCGCCGTGCAGATGAACAGCACCTCGGACAGGTCGAACGGCAGTCCGAGGTAGTGGTCGACGAAGCCGTCGTTCTGCGCCGGATCCAGCACCTCGAGCAGCGCCGCGCCAGGATCGCCCTGGTAGGAGGCGCCGAGCTTGTCGACCTCGTCGAGGACGATCACCGGGTTCTTCGAGCCGATCCGCTTGATGCCCTGGAGGATGCGGCCGGGCATCGCGCCCACGTACGTGCGCCGGTGGCCGCGGATGTCCGCCTCGTCGCGCGCGCCGCCCAGCGAGACGCGGACGTACTTGCGCCCGAGCGCCCGCGCGATCGACTCCGCGATGGACGTCTTGCCGGTCCCGGGCGGACCGAGGAAGAGCAGGATCGGCCCGCGGGAGATCGCGCGGCTCCGCTCGCCCTCGCTCCTGGCCTGCTCCAGGCGCAGCTTCCGGACGGCCAGGAACTCGAGCACCCGGTCCTTCACGTCGCCCAGGCCGTAGTGATCCTCGTCGAGGATCGCCCGCGCGCGATCGAGATCGACGTGGTCGTCGGTCCGCTGGCTCCAGGGCAGATCCGCCACCCACTCGAGCCACGTCATGAGGACCTGCGCCTCGGGCGACGTCTCCCGCCCCATGCGCCGCAAGCGCGCGAGATCGCGCCGGGCCTCCTGCAGGATCTCCGCCGGCAGGTTGGCCCGCTGCAGCTTGTGCTCAAGACGTGCGGCGGCGTTCTCGTCGTCTTCCTCGCCGAGCTCCTTCTGGATCGCGCGCAGCTGCTCGCGCAGGTAGATCTCCCGCTGCCGCTCGCCGAGCTCCTCCTCGACGGTCGTCCTGATCTTCTCCTGGGTCTCGACGATGCCGATCTGCCGGTAGAGGTGCAGCGCGAGGCTGCGCATCCGCTCTTCCGTCGAGAGGATCTCGAGCAGCGCCTGCTTCTCGGGGGTCGGGAGGTCCAGGTAGAAGGCGATGTGGTTCACGAGCTCGGCCGGGCCGTACATGCTGCCGACGAACTGCTTGAGCACGTCCTCGGGCGCGCCGCGGTGACGGCCGTACTCGACGGCCCGCTCGCGCACCTCGCGGGAGAGCGCCTCCAGGGCGCCGTCCTCCTCTGGACGGAGGGGTAGATCGGCGAGCTCGATGACAGGGGCGCGGATCACGCCATCGACCTCGGTGTAGCGGGGCGCGGCCGCTCGCCGCTCGCAGTAGAGCACGAGCTGAAGGCCCGACCCGAACCGCTGCACCTGGGTGATGCGGGCGATCACGCCGATCGAGAAGAGGCCGGCCGCGGTGGGCTCCTCGGCGGCGTCGCGCTGGGCGACAGCGAAGATGCGCTTGTCTTCCCCCTCGACCCGGAGGGCGGCCTCCACCGCGCGGAGCGTCTTCAGCCGTCCGACCGTGATGGGCGTCGCGATCCCAGGGAAGAGGACGGTGTCGCGCAACGAGAGCACGGGCAACGATCGGCGCTCGGGCATGGCCGGCCTTTGTGCGAACCTCATGCCATGGAGGACCGTACCGAAAACTCCTTTCGGCGCGGAAGCATCGAGAATCGTGGTCAGCCGCGCGCGGAGCGGTGGTAGGGTCGGCCGGCGATGCCCGCGGACACCTTCACGTTTCAGGCGGACGATGGCCGAGAGCTCTTCGTGTACCGCTGGCTCCCGGACGGCGGGGCGCGCGGCGTCGTCCACGTCGCGCACGGCATGTCGGAGCACGCGGGCCGCTACGCGCGCCTCGCGCAGGCGCTCTGCGCCGACGGGTGGGTCGTCTACGCGAACGACCACCGCGGCCACGGCGCGACGGCGCGCGGGAGCGACGAGCTCGGCTTCTTCGCGAGCCAGGGCGGCTTCCAGCGGGTCGCCCGCGATCTCGCGCAGCTCATCGCGCGCGCGCGCGGCGAGCACCCCGGCCTGCCGGTCGTCCTCTTCGGCCACAGCATGGGCGCCGCCCTCGCGCAGGAGGTCCTGATCGAGCACGGCGGCTCGATCGACGGCGCGGTGCTCTCCGGCGCCGCGGGCAAGGCGAACGCGCTCGTGGACGCGGGCCGGCTCGTGGCGCGCGCCGAGCGGCGGCGGCTGGGCGAGCGCGGCAAGAGCCAGCTCCTCCAGACGATGAGCTTCGACAGCTTCAACAAGGTGTTCGCGCCGACGCGCACGCCCTTCGACTGGCTCTCTCGCGATCGCGCCGAGGTCGACGCGTACATCGCCGATCCCCGCTGCGGCTTCCCGGCGACGACCTCGCTCTGGGTCGACCTGCTCGACGCGATGGCGGCGCTCGCGCGCCCCGAGCGGCTCTCGCGCATCCCGAAGGACCTGCCCATCTACGTCGTCTCCGGCTCTCGCGACCCGGTCGGCGGGCTGCTCAAGGGCGTCACCCAGATGATCGAGGCGTACCGCGCCGCCGGTCTCCGCAGGGTGGCGCAGCGGTTCTACCCCGGCGGGCGCCACGAGATGCTGAACGAGATCAACCGCGAGGAGGTCGTGCGGGACCTGCTCGCGTGGCTCACCGCCGAGGTGGCGGGCGAGGCGAGGGCGCCGGCGAGGCCCGCGCAGCCGGGCGTCGGGCCGGGCGCAGGCGCCGCGCCCGGCTGACGGCGGGGGCCGGCATGGGCAGCAAGGGGCGGCCGTACCGCACGCTCACGATCGATGGCTTCGAGGTGCTCGTCGGCCGCGGCGACGAGGACAACGACGCGCTCACCTTCGAGATCGCCGAGCCGCACGATCTCTGGCTGCACGTGGCCGGCGGCACGCCGGGCAGCCACGTGATCGTGCGCAACCCCGAGCGCGTGGAGGTCCCGCGCGAGGTGGTCGAGCGCGCCGCGGCGGCCGCCGCGTGGTACTCGAAGGCGCGGAGCGCCGCCAGGGTGGAGGTCCACGTCTGCAGGGCCGCGGACGTGAGCAAGCCGCGCGGCGCGCCCGCCGGGCTCGTTCAGCTCGCGCGGTGGAAGAGCGTGCGCGTGCGGCCTGAGATCCCCGGGCGCGATCCGGGGTAAGGCGAGCGCCGGCGCCTCGCGCGAGGGCGATGGCGAGCCGCGCGAGGGCGGCGGCGCCTCGCGCGAGGGCGACGGCGAGCCGCGCCGGGGCGAGCGACGGCTCGGCACGTCGTCGTGGGGGCTCCGCTCAGCGCGCGTTCGCGACCACGCAGGCTCCGGCCTGGCAGGAAGCGGTGAGGCCGGAACACGGCGCGACCAGACACGCCACCTCTTCTCCCAGGCACTTGGGCGGGGCCGTGCCCGTGGGGACGGCATCGCAGTTGCAGCCTCCACAGTAATTGTCGACGAGGCTGCAGTCGTCGTCGGTCACGCACTGGCGCTGCGGGGCGGGCACGCACGCGGCCCTCCCCTTCCGTTCTTCGCAGACAAACCCGTCCATACAGCGGACGACAGCGCAGGTGAGGCGGCCGCCCGCGGGCCCCGCGAGCTCATCCGCCTGCTCGGAGAGGTTCTCCTGCTCGGCGCCCTCGAGATCGCCAACGGGCGGGGCGCCGCACGCGGAGAGGAGCGTCGTGAGCGCCGCGGTCGTCGCGAGCAGCGCGCAAAGGTGCATCTTCATCGAACGCAGGTTCGTGTCATGAAACATGATGTCTTCTCCCATCGCTGTGGTGAGGGGCGAGCCGCCGCCTCCATCCGAAGGCCGGGCGTCTCGTCGTCGTCGATAGAGGAGTATGCGCGATGCTCGCCACATCTGACATCGCGTATCGATTTCTTCATCGCCCCGTTTCACCATGGCGGCAATCTGGCAGCGGCAGCTGCTCGCCAGGCGCTCGCGAACAGCTAGACTGTCGCCGTGCAGCTTCGCATCGAAGGGGATCGATTGACGCTCGCCCTGGAGGGCGCCGAGCGGCTCTCCGGGCCCGAGGGCTGAGGCGGCGCGCCGCGAGGCCGCCGCGCTCACGCGCAGAGCGAGGCCGCCCTGCTCCGTCCTCCGGGCCCGCTCCGCGCGGGCTCGCCGCCCCCGGCGGCCAGCTCCGCGAACCGCCGCTTGAGGCGGCTGCTCCAGGCTTGCACCGCGCAGGCGCTCATGCCGGTCCGCGCGCAGACCGAGGCGATCGGCTCCTCCTCGATGAGGAGCGCCTCGAGCAGCGAGAGCCCGAGGGGGCTGAGCTCCGCCCGGAGCAGGCCGAGGGGGCGCTCCAGCGCGTCGCGGGCGAGCACCCTGGCCTCCGGATCGTCGTCGGACCGGGCGCCCTCCTCCGGCGCGTCGTCGAGCGGCAGCGCCGCTTCGTCGAGCTGCCGCTTCCGGCGGCGGAAGGCCGCCGCCACCGTCTGGTCGGCGATGAGGCCGACCCAGTTGGCGAGGCTCAATCCGCGGGCCGGATCCCAGGCGCGGAGCGCCCGGCTGTCGTCGCGGAACAGCTCGACGAACACGTCCTGCACGAGGTCGTCCATGCGGTCGTCGGCGCCGCCCGCGAACCGCGCGCGGCGCCGGTGGAGCGCCCGGCCGACCCGCGCGTGAATCACCGGCGTGAGCGCGGCGATCACGGATCGGAGGGGCCGAATCTCTCCGCCGAGCGCGGAGGTGAGGACGGATGTCGTCATGATGTTGGCGTCGGGCAAGCGGATCTCCTCGGGCTGCGAGCAGGGAGCGTCCTCGCTCGTCTCGCCATGCATCCGCAGTCCTCGCCCGCGTCGGCGGGTGCGCGCGCACGGAAGACAGGAGGCGGCAGAAGCAAGATGCGAGGCGGATGCGGCGGACGTGGCCCGCTCCGCGCCCCGCTCGATCATCGGGTGTTCGAGAATCCTGCGAGGCGCTCGGGCCTTGTCCTAGCAGCCTGTATGCCTGCGCCGGCGCCGCGGGCGCAGCGCGCTCCAGCGAGCGTGACGCGTCCCCCGGGCGGGCTCGTGCAACTCTTGCACGACCGGGCTAGGTAACTCTTGCCTGATCCCGGTAACTCCTGCACCCGGAGGGCGCCCCGCCCGCGCGCGGCGGCAGGGCGACGGCGAGCCCCGCGGCGCCGTCCGGTCGCGAAGGCCTGGCTCGGGCTCCCAGGATCCGGCGCGGATCGCGGTCCGGGAGCGTCCGTGCGATTTGTGACGGCTGGCAGGGGCGCAGCGCAACCTGAGGGAGACGAGCTCCTTTCCATCACCCGCAGAGGACCCATGACCCACGCGTATCGACTCGCTTCCTTCTCGATTCTCGGCTTGCTGGTCGCTTGCAGCTCGACGGATCCCGATGTCACGTCGGGCGCAGGCGCGGCCTCTGGAGGGGTCACCGGAGGCAGCGGCGGAGGTGCCGCCACGGGCGACGCCGCGACGGGCGGCGCGGGTGCGGGCGACGCCGGCGCGGGTGGTGCCGGTACGGAGGGTGCTGGTACGGGTGGTGCCGGCGCGGGCGGTGACGGCACGGGGGGAGTCGGGGGCTCCGGCGGGACCGGCGGAGCCGAGACACCGGTGGACGCCGCGGCCATGGTCCCCGACATGGGTATTGGCGCCAACATCGGCAACACGCTGGAGAACACCACCGAGTGGGAGACGGGCTGGGGCCAGCCGCTGATCACGCAGACGTTCATCAACGGCATGGCCAGCCACGGCATCAAGACGGTGCGTGTGCCCGTGGCCTGGGACACCTACGCCGCCAACGGCACGATCGACGCCACCAAGATGGCCCGAGTCAAGGAGGTGGTGGGCTGGATCGAGGCCGCAGGAATGTACTCGATCGTGAACATCCATTGGGACGGGGGCTGGATCTACAACGAGGACAACGCCGACAAGTACAAGCTCACGGGCGACGTCAAGACCAGGTTCGCGTCCTACTGGACCCAGATCGCCACGGCCTTCAGCGACGTCGGTCACAAGCTGATCCTCGAGGGGATGAACGAGGAGGGGAACTACTGGGTCAACGGCGTTCACGACGGCGGGACGCCGGACTACGCCGCCCTGAACGAGATGAACCAGCTCTTCGTCACCACCGTGCGCGGGCAGGGCGGCTACAACGCGAGCCGCGCCCTGCTCATCGCCGGCTTCGTGACGGACATCGACAGGACGTGCGTGAGCGATTTCAAGGTGCCGACCGATCCGGCCGGCACGAAGAGCCTCTTCCTCTCGATCCATTACTATACGCCCTACACCTTCTGCGGCCTCGACACGGTGGAGAGCTGGGGCTCTCCCAAGACGACGTGGGGCACGGAGGCCGAGAAGGCGGAGCTGAAGAGCAAGTTCGACACGCTCGGCGCGTTCAGCGCGCAGCGGAGCCTCCCGATCCTCCTCGGCGAGTTCGGCGTCACGCTGGGCACGAACTACCCCCGTGAGCCGGCGTCACGGACGCTGTGGATGCGGTCGGTGGTGGAGGCGGCGAAGTCTCGCGGCGTCGTTCCCGTGCTGTGGGACACGGGGACGGACATCAAGCGCACGGACGGCTCGTTCTCGACGGAGTGGCAAGCCGTCGTGAGCGCCGTCAACCGGTAGTCGGCGCCGCTTTCGCTCCGGCGGCGCGGAGGGCGCGGCGCGCCCCCGGCCGTCGCTTCGCACGGCCATCGCGAAACTGGACGGTCGCGCGAAACCACCCAACCTGGCCCGCGTACCTGGGGGGTCTGGACGACATGGAGCGGTCCAGACCATACCAAGGAGAGGGGCATGTCATCGACACGAAACGTCGGGATGGCGAGGGTTTGTGCGTCCGCCGTGCTGTTCTTCGCCGCGGGGGCGTTCGCCGCGTGCGCCGTCCCCGAGGGCGCCGAGCCCTCTGGCGATCATGAGGGCTCGGAGGGCTTCGGCGATCCAGGTGAGCCGGAGGCTGACGCCGAATCGACGGCCGAGGCCGAGAGCGAGCTCAAGGTGAACGACTGCGTGAACCCGCACTCGTTCGCCGGCTGCAACGACGCGGCCGTCCAGAGCTGCGTTTGCGCGGTGGACCCGTTCTGCTGTAACACCCAGTGGGACTCGATCTGCGTCGGGGAGGTGACGAGCCTCCATTGCGTACCGCCGTCCACGGCCGTCATCGGGCGCCTGCAGTGCGCCGCGCCGGACGGCGCGGGGACGATCACGAACGCGCTCGCGTTCGTGCCGCTCAGCATTCCCGGCCTCGGGAGCGGCGTGACGGACGCGAATGGCGATTTCAGGATCCCCATCTCGTCGATCGCGAGCGCGAGCGTGCACCTCGACGTGACGTACGACGGCGTCGTGAGCTCGAGCGGCGTGACGACGCCGCTCACGATCATGGACGAGCTGCACGCGCCGCGGGGCCAGGGGGCCGACGTCGCAGGCAGCCCGCGCTCGAGCGGCGATCTCGACGTCGACGTGGTCACGCTGAGCGGCGTCGACTGCGAGCTCTGGCGGCTCGGCGTCGATACCCTGAGCGACTTCCACGCCGCCCGCGGGGCCCAGCCGCCCGCGCACGCGCTGCGCATGCTCCGCTGGAGCGGGGTCTACGTGGGCACGCCCTACACGTTCTACGACTACATCAACATTCGCACGGACTTCCTCACGAGCACCTGGGGGAGCACGGCCGCAGCGCGCCGGCGGGTCATCACCCACGAGTTCGGGCACAGCGTGCGGCACGTCGCCGACGGGGATCTGAACCACTGGAACGGTGACGACGTGGCCTATATCTACGGGCGCTCTCACGACGGCTCCGAGATCGCCAACCAGGGGTACGCCTTCAACGAGGGCTTCGCGAACTACTGGGAGCAAGCCCGGGTCGGCGCGGGCGGCCGCCTCTGCGGCAGCGGGGACGCGTGCCCGTCGAGCCAGTACCGGGACTGGAACGAGAAGCGCATCGCCGACGCGCTGCTCGACCTGTCCGATGTCGTGGGCGACGGCGCGATGATCCAGGTGCTGGAGGCGAACCCCGGCGCGATCCACAGCCTTTACGAGTTCCAGGCGCGCCTCCACGTGCAGAACCCCGCCGTCCCGGCCCCCGCCGCGGTGCCTGCCTGCCCGCCCGGTTTCAGCGATGACGGCGCGACGTGCTCCTCCACGGTGACGAAACCGAGCTACGGGCGCGGCGTCGGCGCGGTGCCGACGCTCTGCGGCGCTGGCCAGCAGGTCGACGCGGGTCTCTGCTATCCGGCCTGCGCGTCGGGCTACTACGGGGTCGGCCCGGTGTGCTGGCAGAGCTGCCCGGCCGGGTACTCGGACGACGGCCTCACGTGCCGGCGCGACGCGCATATCATCAACGCCGACAACTCCGCGTGCCCCTGGTATGACGTCTGCGGCCTGACCTTCGCCAAGGGCTGCTCCACGTGCCCGGCGGGGTATAGCAACGACGGCTGCACGTGCCGGCGCGACGCGCACATCTTCGGAAAGAGCTCTTACGGGCGCGGCGTCGGCTCGGTGCCGACGAGCTGCGGCGCGGGCCAGCAGTACGACGCGGGTCTCTGCTATCCGGCCTGCGGCTCCGGCTACAGCGGCGTGGGCCCCGTGTGCTGGGGGAGCTGCCCGGTCGGCTACGTCGACTTCGGCGCGACGTGCACGAAGGTCATCTCGAAGTGATCGACGGGCCGCTCACCTCCTCGAGGAGAGCGGGAGAGCGCTGAGATCCCCCCACGTCGCCGCCGCATCGCGGTATCGGAGCTGCGATGCGGCGGCGTCACCGCCTGCGCTTCGCCAGGCCGTAACGGTTCATCTTCAGCACGAAGGTCCGCAGCGGCATGTGGAGCGCCTCCGCCGCCCTCGTCTGCACCCCGCCCACAGCGGCGAGCGCCTCGGCGATGCGCGTGCGCTCGAGCTCCCTCACCTCCTCGGCGAGCGGCCGGAACGCCCGGCCAGCGCCCCTCGCGGAGGGCGCCGCGCGGGAGGCCGGCGCCACCGAGGGCGGGATGCCCTCGGGGCGCGGCGGCCCCGCCGCGAGCGCAGCGGGCAGGTGCCCGCGCTCGACGATGCGCGCGGTGACCGTCGCCGCGATGTAGTCGATGACGTTCTTCAGCTCACGCACGTTGCCCGGCCACGCATAGGCCGTGAAGAGCTCCGTCGCCTCCGTCGACAGGACCATCTCCTCGCGCCCCGCGCGCGCGCACGCGTCAGCCAGGAACGCCCGCGAGAGCGCGAGGATCTCGCGGGGGCGCTCCCGGAGAGGGGGCAAGATCACCGTGGCCGCGCCGAGGCGATAATAGAGATCTTGCCGGAAGCGGCCCGCCTTGACCTCCCCCTGAAGATCCTTGTGCGTGGCGGCGACGACGCGGATGTCGACCTCGCGCTCGCGCACGTCGCCCAGCCGGAGGATCCGCCGGGTCTCGATCGCGCGAAGGATCTTCGCCTGGGCGCTCGCCGAGAGATCGCCTATCTCGTCGAGGAAGACGGTCCCCCCGCTGCCGTGCTCCAGGAGGCCCGGCTTCGGGCCCGCAGCGCCGGAGAACGCGCCGCGCTCGTAGCCGAAGAGCTCGCTCTCGACCAGGCTCTCGGGCATCGCGGCGCAGTTGAGCGTCACGAGCGGCCGCTTCGCGCGCGGAGACCACTCGTGCAGCGCGCGCGCCGCGCTCTCCTTTCCGGAGCCCGTCTCGCCGGTCACCAGCACCGGCAGGTCCGTCGCCGCGAGGCGCCGGATCAGATCGAACACGCGCACCATGGCCGCGTCGGCGAGCACCGTGCGCTGCCCGCCGAGCTCCAGCGTGGTCACCGCCTCCGCCGCGGTCGCCGGGCGCCCGGGGCGCGCGACCTCCGCGGCGGCCCGGGCCGACGCGACGAGCGTGTCCGCGTCGCAGCCGTCCGCCGGCGCCGTCGCCACGCCGACCTTCGGCGCCGCGGCGACGGCGTGTACGGCGTCGACGAGCCGCTGCACGGCGTGGCCCGCCGCCGCCGCGTCCGCCTCGGGCAAGAGCACGAGGAGGCGGTCGTCGGCCTCGAAGCCCGCGAAGTCGGTCACCGCGAGCTCCCGCTCCAGCGCGCCGGCGACGACCTCGCGGGCCGAGGCCGCCCCGAGCTGGACGGCGATCACCGTCGCCGGCCGATCGTGGCGCAGCGCCCTGTCGATCTCCCCCTCGATCCTCCGCCGCAGCTCCGCGATCTCGAGGACCTGCCGGCTCTTCGCGGGGCGCGGGCACCGCATCACAACGACCGCCTCGCCGATCGACACAACGTCGCCCGAGCCGAGCGGCCTCGCGCCGTCGACGCGGACGCCGTTCAGCAGGGTGCCGTTCCGGCTGCCGAGATCCACGAGCTGCGCGCGCCCGTCGAGCAGCACGATCTTCGCGTGCTCCCGCGACGCCGCGGTGTTGCGGAGGCGCACGTCGGCCCGCGGCCCGCGGCCCAGGAGCACCACGCCGCTCCGCGGCAGGCGGAGCACCGACGAGGAGCTCCCCTGCACCACGAGCAGGTACGAGCCGCCCTCGTCGGCCCCGCGCGGCGCCTCGTCTGTTCGGGTCGGGCCGCCGGACGCGGTTGCCTCGCTCATCCTCTCGCGGCCGACTCTCTCATTGCGGCGCCGGGGCGCGCAAGGCTCCAGGTCGGCGCGGAATCCGGCGCGGAATCCGGCGCGGAATCCGGCGCGGAATCCGGCGCAGAATCGCGCGCACCGCGTGGTAGGCTCGCCGCCCGCAGGCCGGGCACTGCAGAGCGATTCGATGCAGCGGACGCCCCCCAGCAATGCGCGATTCTCGATCGGCCGCCGCCTCGGCGAGGGCGCGTTCGGGGCCGTCTACGAGGCGCAGGATCGCGAGCGGGGGGCGCGCGTCGCGTTGAAATCGCTCCACCGCCTCGACCCGGTCGCGCTCTACCGGTTCAAGCGCGAGTTCCGCGCCCTGTCCGAGGTCGTCCACCCGAACCTGGTCACGCTCCACGAGCTGTTCTCGGAGGACGAGCAGTGGTTTTTCACGATGGACCTCATCGAGGGCATCGATTTCCTCTCCTCCGTGCGCGGCTCATCGGCCCGCGGCGCCCGAAGCGCCTCGGCGCCCAGCCCCTCCGCACCCAGCCTCGCCCGGGACGACCCGGACGCGACGGAACCGGACCTGTCGGCGGCGCGGCCCCATCCGGCCGCCGGCGACGCCGGGCGCGACCCGGCCGCCGCCGCGCCGTCACGCTGGGGGCCGCTGAGGAGCGCGCTCCTCCAGCTCGCCCAGGGCCTCGCCGCGCTCCACGCGGCCGGCAAGCTCCATCGCGATCTGAAGCCCTCGAACGTGCTCGTGACGCGCGAGGGGCGCGTCGTCATCCTCGACTTCGGCCTCGTGGCGGAGCTCTCGAGCGGCTCCATCGACCAGAGCGGCAGCCACATCGCGGGGACGCCGGCGTACATGGCGCCGGAGCAGGCGAAGGCCGGCTCCCTGTCGCCCGCCTGCGACTGGTACGCGGTGGGCGTCATGCTCCACGAGGCGCTCACCGGGCGCCGGCCCTTCGAGGGCGGGGCGCTCGACGTCATCCTGCGAAAGCAGGTGGAAGAGCCGCCTCGTCCGAGCGCCCTCGCGCCGGGCGTCCCGGAGGACCTCGACGCCCTCTGCGCGGAGCTCCTGCGCCGCGCCCCCGACGAGCGGCTCCCGGCGCCCGAGGTGCTCCGGCGGCTGCTGCCGCCGAGCGGCGACGCCCGCGGCAGCGCCGGCGCGCCGCCGCTCGCCGAGGCGCGCCCGGGGCCGCCGGCCGGGAGCGGCGCGCCGTTCGTCGGGCGGCAGCGGCACATCGACGCGCTGCGCGCGGCGTTCGAGCGGGCGAGGGGAGGGCGCGCGACCACCCTGCACATCCACGGCGCGTCGGGCACGGGCAAGACCGCGCTCGTCCGGCGCTTCCTCGACGACCGCGCGCGAGCGGACGACGCCGTGATCCTCGAGGGCCGGTGCTACGAGCGGGAATCCGTCCCCTACAAGGCCGTCGACAGCCTGATCGACGCGCTCAGCCGCCACCTCTCGCGCCTCCCCAGGCTGGAGGCCGCCGAGCTCATGCCGCGCGACGTCCACGCGGTCGTGCGCCTCTTCCCCGTGCTCGGGCAGGTCGACGCGATCGCCCGGGCGCCGCGGCGCGAGATCGAGCCCCCGGACGCCCGGGAGCTCCGCCGGCGCGGGTTCGCCGCGCTCCGCGAGATCCTCGCGCGGATCGCGGATCGACGGCCGCTCGTCCTGTTCATCGACGACCTCCAGTGGGGGGACGCCGACAGCGCCGCGCTGCTCACCGACGTCCTCCGCGAGCCCGACGCGCCCGCGCTCCTGCTGCTGCTCTGCTACCGGAGCGAGGACGCCGCGCGGAGCGAGCTCCTCGCGCGGCTGCTCCCGCCAGCCCCGGGCGACGGGGACGAGGGCGACGTGCGCTCCCTGGCCGTCGGCGCGCTCACCCCCGAGGAGGGGCGCGCCCTCGCGCTGGCCTTCCTCGGCGGCGGCGCCCGGGCCGTCGCGCAGGCCGACGCGATCGCGGCGGAGGCGGCCGGGAGCCCGTTCTTCGTGATCGAGCTCTCGCGCGACGTGCAGGGCCAGGCCGCGCCGGAGTCGGCGCGCGGCGCGGACGACGGCGGCGTCCGGCTGGGATCGGTCCTCGCGAACCGCCTCCTGCGCCTGCCCGCCGAGGCGAGGCGCCTGCTCGAGGTCATCGCCGTGTCGGGCAAGCCGCTCGACCTCCGCGACGCCCGGCAGGCCGCGGCGCTCACCCCCGAGCAGGAGCGGGCCGCGCTCGCGGCGCTCCGGGCCGGCAGCGTCGTGCGCGCGCGCGGGCAGCACGGCGAGCAGGAGCTCGAGGCGTTCCATGACCGCATCCGCGAGGCGGCCCTCGCGCAGCTCGGCGCGGCGGAGCTCGCCGAGGTCCACCTGCGGCTCGCCGCCGTCCTGGAGGCCTCGGGGCGGGCCGACGCGGACGTGCTCGCCGTGCACTTCCGCCGCGCCGGGCGCCCCGGCGAGGCGGCCCGTTACGCGGTCCTTTCGGGCGACCGCGCGGCCGAGGCGCTCGCCTTCGATCGCGCCGCGGAGCACTTCGCCGCCGCGCTCGAGGCGGCGCCGGCCGGCGCGGGGGAGGCGCGCGCGCTGCGGGTCAAGCTCGCGCAGGCCCTGCGCAACGCCGGCCGCGGCGCGGAGGCGGCCCGGGCGTACGCCGCCGCGGCCGAGGGCGCGCCGCCGCGGGAGAGCCTCGATCTGCGGCGGTGCGCCGCCGAGCAGCTGCTCGTGAGCGGCCACATCGAGGAGGGCAGGCGCGCGCTCCGGGGCGTCCTAGCGGCCGTGGGGATGCGCCTCGCCGAGCGCCGGTGGGCGGTGCTGCTCTCGCTCCTGTTCTTCCGCCTGCTCCTGCGCGTGCGCGGCTTCCGCTTCCGGGAGCGCGACGCCCGCGATCTGCCGGCCGAGACGCTGGCGCGCCTCGACGTCTGCTGGTCGGCCTCGGTCGGGCTCGCCATGGCCGACGTCCTCCAGGGCGCCGAGTTCCAGGCGAGGCACCTCCTCCTCGCGCTCCGCGCGGGCGAGCCCTACCGCCTCGCCCGCGCCATCGCGACCGAGATCGCGCACCTCGGCACGGACCACGTCGTGGGGCGCCGCCAGGCGCACCGGCTCTACGGCACGGCGGCGGCGCTCGCGGAGAAGGTCGGCGACCCGTACCTCATCGCCTTCAACAAGGGCATGCTCGGCGTCGTCGAGAGCCTCTCCGGGCGCTGGGCCGAGGGGCTCGAGCTCTGCCGCGAGGCCGAGGACCTCCTGCGCGCGGGGTGCGCGGGCGTCGCGTGGGAGCTGGGCACCACGAGCCGGTTCATGATGGTGGCCCACTACCACCGCGGCGAGCTCGACGCGCTGGCCCGCCTCGCGGCGCCGCGCTGCGCCGACGCGGACGCGCGCGGCGACCTCTACGCGGCCAGCTTCTTCCGGGTGGGGCTCACGTACATCGTGCCGCTCGCCGCGGACCGGCCGGACGCCGCGCGCGACGAGGTGCTGGGCGCCATGGCGCGCTGGCCGCGCCGCGCGTTCGATCACCTCGACTGCCTGGAGACCGTGGCGCTCGGGCGCATCGATGTCTACGCCGGCGCGCCGCTCGCGGCGCTGAGGAGGATCGAGGACCGCTGGCGCAAGATCGCCTGGTCGTTCCTGCCGAGGTTCCAGTACTACCGCGTCCTGATCCATCACCTGCGCGCGTCCGCGGCGCTGGAGGCCGCCGCGCGCGACGGCGCCGGCGACGCGCGGCTCGGCCGGGCCCTCCTCCGCGGCGCGGCGCGCGACGCCCGGCGGCTGTCGCGCGAGGGCGCGCCGTGGGTCGCTCCGATGGTGATGTCCCTGCGCGCCGCCATCGCGGCGCAGCGGGGCCAGGCCGCCTCGGCGCTGTCGCTCCTCGCGGCGGCCGCGGCCGCGTTCGACGAGCGCGGGATGGCCCTCTTCGCCGCCTGCGCGCGCCGCCGCCGCGGCCAGCTCCTCGGCGGGGACGAGGGCCGCTCCCTGGTCCAGGCCGCGGACGCGTGGATGGCGGGCCAGGGCGTCAGGAACCCGGCGCGCCTGGCGGCGATCTTCGCGCCGGGGTTCCCGTGAGGTCGATCTCCACGGTGTGCACCGCGGCCATCGCCGGGGAGGTCCGGAGCGCCGAGAGCAGCGGGCTCGCTCCGGCGTCCTCGGGGCGGTAGGCGACGATCAGCAGGAGCGCGGCCGGGTCCGGCGAGGCCATGATCTCCGCGAGCAGCGACGCGCTCTCCGCGTCGCCCCCGTGGGCGTCGTCGATGAACACGACGACGGCGCGCCGGTCGGAGAGCCGCCCGAGCAGGTCGCGCAGCGCGGCCGAAGCGCGCGCCCGGAGCCGCTCCTCGCCCTCCTCCGCCGCGCCCCGCGGCGCCGCGAGCGGCGGCGACGCGCGCACGGCCGGGACGCGCGCGAGCACGGGAAAGACGCGGGCGAGCGCCGCGGCGCCGCGGGGCATGAGCGCGGCGGCCTCCCCCGGCGGGGTCCGCACGAGGTGGCGGCTGAGCGCGTCGATCGCGCCGTCGAGCGCCCTGAACGGCACCTGCTCGCGCTCGTGGCACCTGCCCTCGAGCACGAGCGCGTCCCCGGCCTCGCCGTCGAGGAACGCGCGCACGAGCGCGCCCCCGTCCGCCCCGGCGGCGCCCTGGACGAGGACCAGCCCCGGCCGCCCCTCCCGCACCCGCGCGAGCGCGCCGGCGAGCGCCTCGAGCTCCCGCGGCCGCGTCGCCGGCGCCTCCTCCGCCGCGCGCGACGGGCCGCGGCCGCCGCGACCGACCGGGCTCGCCGGGCCGGGGGGCGCCGCCGCGAGATCACCCGCCGCGCCGAGCCGCCGCACCACCTCCGCGCCGGAGGGGCGCCGCTCCGGCGCCGCGCACAGCAGATCGGCGACAAGGTCGGCCAGGTCGTCCGGCGCCCACGGCGCGACGTCGCGGAGCCGGGGCGGCGCGGATCGCTGCTTCTCGGCGAGGACCTCGATCGACGTGCCCGTGAAGGGCGGCGTCCCTGCCAGCGCCTCGAAGAGCATCACGCCGAGCGCGTACCAGTCGGCGCTCGGCGCCGCGGCGCTCGCGCCCACCTGCTCCGGCGCCATGTAGCGCGGCGTCCCGACGAGCTGCTCGGCGTCGGTCGCGCTCTGCCCGCTGCCGCTGGTCGAGAGGCGCGAGGCGATGCCGAAATCGAGCACGACGGCGCGCCCCTCGGCCGTGACGAGCACGTTGGAGGGCTTCACGTCCCGGTGCACGAGCCGCGCCGCGTGGACCGCCTGGAGCGCCCGCGCGACCTGGACGAGCGAGGACCGCACCCGCCCGAGGTCCGCGGGCGCCTCCGCGCCGGCGGCGCGGGCAGGAGAGGGCGCGGGCGGATGCTCGACCTGCTCCTCCAGCGTGGCGTCGAGATCGATCCCCTCGTCCGGGGGCGCGGTGCTGGTCAGGCTGGGCCACGAGGCGGCGCCGCCCGCGGCTCCCTGCCCGCGCACGTGGGTGAGCCAGTCGACCCCGCGCACGAGCTCCATGGTGAAGAACCACTCGTCCCCGCTGCCGATGAGCTCGTGAAGCCGGACGAGGTTGTCGTGGGTGACGTCCGCGAGCGCCCGGAACTCCCGCTTGAAGCGGTAGAGGGCCGAGGCGCCCACGCGCGCGAGCGCCTTCAGGGCGACCCGCTCCCCGCGCTCGCGATCGATCGCCTCGTACACGATCCCGAAGCCACCTGCCCCGAGCCGCCGGACGATCTGAAAGCGCTCGGGGACATGCCGCATGGACGGGCCACGTGAGGTGAGGTTCCTTATCGGATCGTATCAGGCCGCGGCGCGGGGCGGCCACGCCGAACCGTGGACCGAGACGAGCGGGCCGGACGGTACGCGGCGCGGAAGCGGAAGCGGTACGTCGCCCCGAGGGGCTCCTCGACGCTGATTGACAATGCACCGGCGGCTCCCGCATCCTGACCACCCCGCGACCCCCGAGGCCTTGAGCCGCAGGAGATGCAATGAGCACCGTCCTCCACCGTCTGGAACAGTGGGCCAACGAATCTCCTGACGCGCCGGCCCAGCGCTTCAAATCTCAAGGCGAGTGGAAGACGCTCACCGCGCGCGAGTACCGTGACCGGGTTCACCACCTCGCGCTGTTCCTGGAGTCCAGGGGCTTCGACGCGAGCCAGGTCGGCGCGATCCTCTCGTACAACTGCCCGCAGTGGGTCCACGTCGACCTGGCGGCGCTGCTCGTCGGGGGCAAGTCGGCGGGCCTCTACCCGAACTCCACCGCGAAAGACATCCAGTACATCCTGAACCACACCGAGGCGACGCTGCTCTCGGTGCAAAACAAGGAGTACTTTCAGAAGATCTCCGGAGAGAAGGGCGAGTATTCCGTCCCTGACAGCGTGAGTTGGATCCTCGTCTTCGACGGCGACACATCGATCTCTCCCAAGGCGATCTCGTACGAGCAGGCCCTGGCCGAGGGCCGCGCGCTCGCGGGGCAGCCGGGCGCGAAGACGTTCGCCGACTACCTGGCGAAGATCGACCCCAGGGCCGGCGCGTTCCTGATCTACACCTCGGGCACGACGGGCAACCCCAAGGGGGCCATGCTCTCGCACGACAACCTGGCTTACACGGCCGACATGGCCGTGAAGTACTGGAACCTGCCGTTCGCGCGCGGCACGATGTTCTCGTTCCTCCCGCTCTGTCACATCGCCGAGAAGCTCCAGTGCGTCGGGGCGGGCCTTACCCAGCGCTACACCGTCAACTTCTGCTCGAAGTTCGAGAACGTCTCGAGCGAGCTGCCCGAGGTGCAGCCCACGCTGCTGCTCTGCGTGCCGCGGCTCTGGGAGAAGATGATGGAAGGCGTGATGGCGAAGGTGCGCGGCGGCAAGGGCGCCAAGAAGAAGCTGGCCGAGTGGGCGCTCGCCGTGGGCGCCCGCGTGGCCCAGGCGAAGTACGCGCAGCGCGCGCCGAGCGCGCTCGACGCCTTGCAGCTCAAGCTCGCCGACAAGCTCGTGCTGGGCAAGGTGCGCGCGGCGCTCGGCCTGGGCAAGGCCGAGGTGCTCGCCTCGGGCGCGGCGGCGCTCGCGCCGCACATCTCGACGTGGTTCCGCGCGCTGGGCCTCGAGATCCTCGAGGACTTCGGCCAGACCGAGTCGACAGGCGTCATCTGCATGACCGAGCCGGGCATCGAGAGCGCGGGCACCGTGGGCAAGCCCGTGCCGGGCGTCGAGTTCAAGCTGGCCGAGGACGGCGAGATCCTGACCCGCGGCCGGCACGTGTTCGTGGGTTATTACAAGGACAAGGCGGCGACGGAGGCCGCGCTCGAGGACGGCTGGCTGCACACGGGCGATCTCGGCGAGTGGAACGACCGCGGACAGCTCAAGATCCGGGGCCGCAAGAAGGAGATCCTCAAGACCTCGGGCGGCAAGATGATCGCGCCGCTCCCGATCGAGGAGCGGCTCAAGGCGGCGGAGATCATCAGCCAGGTGTGCATGGTGGGCGACGGCCGCAAGTACATCTCGGCGCTGATCACGCTGACCGAGGTCAAGCTCGCCGAGCTGAAGGAGCGGGGCGCCCTGGGCAGCGACGCCGCGATCACGAGCCCCGAGGTGGTCGGCCAGGTGAAGGCGCACGTCGACGCGCTGAACGCGGAGCTCGCCAGCTTCGAGCAGATCAAGCGGTTCACGGTCCTCGGCCGCGAGTTCTCGGTGCAGGACGGCGAGATGACGCCGACGCTCAAGATGAAGCGCAACGTGATCGAGCAGCGCTTCCGCGGGACCATCGACGAGATGTATCCCGCCGAGTGAGCGGGGGCCGCCGGCCCCGCCGGCGGGCGGCCGGCCGGCGAGCGCCCCGCGGCGCTCGTCCGGCCCTGGACGAGGCGCCCCGCGGCGCGTTCGTCGAGCGCCCGCTCGATCAGAGAACGTCGGGCTGCCGCTCATCTCCCGGAGGGATGCGCGCGGCCGTTTCATGTGGGAGGGAAAAGCCATGAGTTCACCGAGAAGCCACCTCGTGCTCGTGCCGGGCTTTGCGGGTTTCGATATCCTGGGTTCGATCGTCTATTACAGCGGTGTCACGGAGATCCTCCGAAACACGGATACCGGGCCGTATCAAGGCCCGCTCTCGGTGCATTGCTTCCCGAACCTGCCCACGGCGAGCGTGGACACCCGCGCGCACGCGCTCCTCCGCTGGCTCGCGGATCGGTTCAGGCAGGGGGTGTTCCATGGGGGCGCGGGCCGCGGCCAGCGGGACTGCGTCCACCTCGTGGGCCACTCGACAGGCGGGCGGGACATCAAGACGCTGATGCTCCTGCTCCTGGCCGAGACCGAGCAGAAAGGGTCTGTCTACGGCGTCCCGGTGGAGCGCATCCTCGAGAGCGTCTGCTCGATCCAGTTCCTCTCGACGCCGCACCGCGGGACGAACCTCGCCCACGTCCTCCACCGGAGGCAGCCCCTCCTCACGGGCCTGGCCGGGGCCCTCCACTGGTGGCTCCGCCTGGCTGGCCCGAAGGACGCGAGCTCCGCGGCCCGCCGCGCGAAGACGCTCCTGCAGGTGTTCGGCCAATCGGACGGCATCGTCCGCGCCGCCCTCGACACGATCGAGCGCTTCCACGCGCTGCCGTGCGACGACCTCGCCAGGGCCGAGGCGCGCGGCGAGTACTTCAACGTGCTCCGCTGGCTGCTGCACGTCGCCGAGGACACCGAGGCCTTCGAGGATCTCGATCCCCTGCCGCTGTCAGGCCGGCCGTCGCGCGAGGAGCGCTGGTCCAGGCACGGCCTGTCCGCGCGCGGTATCGGCGCCTGGCCGCGCGAGCTCGCGGCCTCCATCAAGAGCGCGAAGCGGACCAGGAAAGCCAGCCTCCTCGGGGCGGAGCTCGAGGAGGAGCTGAGCAAGTACTACGAGGACCGGGGCATCGCGCTCCGGTCGATCGTCACCCGGGCAAAGCGTGACCCCGGCGGCCCGTTCCTGGGCGCCTTTGGCATCTTTCACGGCATCACGGCCAACATCAAGGAGCCGAAGGTGGTCGAGGCCCTCGGGCCGCCCTGCTCCGTGCCACGGTTCGAGAACCCGACCCAGACCGAGCCGCTCACGCCGGAGATGAACGACGGGATCGTCAACTGCGTATCGATGGTCTATCCGGACACGAAGCGCAGCTTCCTGGTCGACGCCGACCACGCCGACGTGATGGGCCATTATCGGTTCATCGCCCCGGAGGACGGCGACGGAGCGGACCCGAAATACGGCGGATACGACCTGTTCCAGTCCCGGTCGACCTTCGATCAGGCCGAGTTCGACAGGTTATGGAGCAGCATCGGGCAGTTCGCCATGAACAGCGACAGGTGCGCCGCCGCGGCGCGCCGCAGCTCGGCCGTCGCCCCCGTGGAGGTGCCGGCGGTGTCGCCGGCCTCGGTGTCGCCGGCCTCGGCGCCGGCGGTGACCCATTTCCGCGCCGAGCCGTCGGACCCGGAGGGCGGCGCGTAGGCACCCCCGTCGCCGGGGGCGCTCCGAGCACCGAGCACGTTGAAACCCGGAGAATTTTCACAGGGAGGCGGGGAGGCGGGGAGGAAGAAGAAAATGAATTTCTCCCTCTTGCCGTCTCTCGCTCCCCGCCTCCCCGTGAAATTCCTGCTCTTTCTTGTGGTTTCAACCCGTTTGTCGCTCCGGGCCGCCTCCGTGAATCAGGCCTTCGCGAGGTAGGCTTCGAGCTCGTCGGCGCCGCCGATGTGCTTGCCGTCGATGAAGATCTGCGGGGTCGAGCCCTTGCTGCTCACCGCGCGCAGGCGGCGCGGCGAGGCCGCCACCTCCTCGTAAGGGATCTTCCGCGCGTCGAGGAGCCGCTTCGCCTTGGTGCAGTAGCCACAGCCCGGCTTCGTGAACAGCAGCACGTCGTGCGGCGACTCCGACGACGGATCCAGGTACTTCAGCATCGTGTCCGCGTCCGACACATCGAAGGGATCCCCCTCCACCTCGGGCTCGATGAACATCTTCTTGATCACGCCGTCGTCGACAAGCATCGAGTAGCGCCACGAGCGCTTGCCGAAGCCGAGGTTCGCCTTGTCGACGAGCATGCCCATCTTCTCGGAGAACTCCCCGTTCCCGTCGGGCAGGAACTGGACCTTGTCCGCCTCCTGCGCCTTGCACCACTCATCCATCACGAACGCGTCGTTCACGGACACACACGCGATCGTGTCCACCCCGCGCCGCTCGAACTCCTCCGCGAGCTCGTTGTAGCGCGGCACGTGGCTGCTCGAGCAGGTCGGCGTGAAGGCGCCCGGCAGCGCGAACACAACCACCTTCTTGCCGGCGAACACGTCCTTGGTGCTCACGTCCTTCCACTGACCGTCGACACGCGTACGAAACGTGACATCCGGAACGCGCTGCCCTTCGAGGTTCTTCAGCATGACTGACGTACTCCTCCCGTGCTCTCCTCGTTGCCATCCGCGACGGCAACCTTGTCCAGCGTCGTGCGGCGCTCCACGCGGCGCTCTCGGGCCGGCGAGAACGTAGCCCCCAGCCTCGACGCCGGCCAGCGCGACGGCGAGCGCGACCGAGGGCCGCGCCGCCATGGCGAGCTCGACCGACGGCCGCGCCGCGAAGGCTGCTCGCCCGGGCGACGGCGACCGCGCGCGCCAGAGGAGGCGCCCCGCTGGGCAACCCCAGCGCCGCCGCGGGGCGAGGCGTCAGCCGCCCCGCGCCAGATCCACCGCGCGCCAGAGGTACCAGCTCGCCGCCGTGCGGTACGGCTTCCACCGCGCGCCGCGCTTCTCGAGGTCCGCGCGCGCCGGCGGCTCGGGCCGCTTGAACGCGAGCGCGAAGCCCTTGCGGATGCCGTAGTCGTCCACGGGCAGCACGTCCGGGCGGCCGAGGCGGAACATGAGGAGCATCTCCACCGTCCACCGGCCGATGCCGCGCACCCGCGTGAGGCGCTCGATGATCGCCTCGTCGGCCATGCCGTGGACCTCGGCGAGCGTGGGGAGCTCGCCGTCCTCCGTCTTCCGCGCGAGGTCGCGCAGCGCGAGCAGCTTCGCCTGCGAGAGGCCGGCGCCGCGGAGCTTCTCGTCGGAGGCGCGCAGGAGCTGCGCGGGCGTGGGGCCCTCGTGCGCTCGCGGGAAGAGCGCGCGCACGCGCCCGAAGATGGTCGCGGCGGCCTTGCCGGTGAGCTGCTGGTAGACGATCGACTCCGCGAGCGCGAGGAAGAGGCTCGACGTCCTGTCGATCCGCATGGCGAACGGCCCGACCGCGTCGATGACGCGCGCGAGCGCCGCGTCGGACGCGCGCAGGTGCTCGACGGCGGCGCCCGGATCGAAGCCGAGGTCGCCGCCGGGCGCGGCCTCCGGAGCGCCGCGCGCCTGGCCGCCCTCGATCGCGAGGAGGCGGAGCTTCGTCGTGACGCCGCCGTTCGCGGAGAAGCCGCCGGCCTTGCCGCCGGCCGCGAGCACGCGGTGGCACGGCACGATGATCGCGAACGGGTTCCGCCCGAGCGCCTGCCCCACGGCGCGCGCCGAGCCGACCGCCCCGAGGCGCGCCGCGACCTCGCCGTAGGTCAGCGTCGCGCCCGGCGGGATGGTGCGCGCGACCTCGTAGACGCGGCGGTGGAACGGCGGCACCCGCTCCATGTCGAGCGCGACGGCGGACAGGTCGCTCGCCTCGCCGCGCAGGAGCGCGACGATCGCGTCGACCGCGCGCTGCACCTCGGGCGGCGGCGCCGCCGCCCGGGCGCCCGGGAGGCGCTGGAGCAGGCGCGACCGCGTCTCGGGCTCGCGCGCCTCGGGGAGCTGCAAGGCGGCGACGCCGCGCTCGCCCCACGCGATGCCGCAGCGGCCGATCGCCGTGTCGAACAGGAGGAAGCCGTGTGCCGCTACTGTCATGGGGTCCTCGCGGGCAGGCGGGGCGCCCGCGTCCGGCGGCCATCCTAGGAGCGCGCGGCGAGGCGATCTTGGAAGATCTTGCGATCCCCCCGCGCCGCCTTCCGGAAGCCGCGGGGCGAGACGCCGGCCGCGCGGCGGAAGGTGCGGACGAAGTTGGAGAGGTCGCCGAACCCGACGTCGAGCGCGATGTCGGTGATCGACCGGGCGCCGTCGGCGAGGAGGCGCGCCGCGCGGCGCAGGCGGGCGCGGACCAGGTACTGGTGCGGGGTCACGCCGACGACCTTCCCGAAGACCCGCAGGAAGTGGAACGGGCTGAGCCCGGCCTCCCGCGCCGCCCCCTCGAGGTCGATCGGCTCGTGCGCGTGCTCGTCCAGCCAGAGCGCCGCCTCGACGGCGCGGCGGCGGTCGCGCGCCCCGGTGTCCGGCGGCCTTCGCTTCCGGCCGGAGGCGACCTCGACGAAGCGGGCGGCGAGGAGCACCCCCACCTCGTCGACGCCGATGTCGCTCCTGCCCTCGGCGGCCGCCTGCGCGAGCTCGCCGAGCACCATCAGCTCGGGCACCGGCGGCAGGCCGCCGGCCCGGAACGCGCCGGCGCCGTCGCCGAGGGCCTCGACGAGCGCCGGCGCGAGCTGGAACGAAAGGCACTCGTCCCCGACGACGTGCTCGTGCGAGCACGTGTACTCGTCGCCGGGGTGGCCGACCAGGACCGACCCGGCCACGAGCTCGAACGCCTGCCCCCGGACGCGGTAACCGAAGCTGCCCTCGCGCACGTAGGAGACGGAGAAGCCGCGGTGGAGCTCGGCGAACGGCGCGTCCCCGGGTCCGGAGCGGCACCGGTAGTCGACCACCGAGATGGCGTCGCCCCGCACCAGCGTCGTGACGTCCATGGGTCAACGAATGTACTTGCGGCGGCGAGGCCGGGCAACGCGCCCTGCGCCCGTGCTGCGCCGCCGCGCGGCGCCGCGCCCGTCGTCAGCGCCTCCGGGATGGGTTGCGCGACGTCCTCGCTCACGTACTGACGACGTCTCGATCGGACCGGTTGAGCGTCACCCCTGTCGGATCGGACGTCGCGACGGCGCTCTGGGCGGCTATCGCGACCTCGGCAGGAGCCAGCCATGCGGGCGGGGCGCCCGGCACCTCGACGCCGACGACGACACGCACCGCCGCGAGCGCCGCTGCCTCCGCGAGCGGGAAGCTGCGCCGCCAGACCAGCGAGCACGATTGCCGGTCGCCGTCGACGTGCAGCGTGTCCAGCACGAGATCGAGCGGCTGCCCCTCCGTGACGCCGAACGCGGAGAGGCCATGGACGCGCGCGAGGGCGCGCGCCCCCGGGAGCCGCGTCCGCAGCGCCGCGAGCGTCGGGTGGAGCCCCGCGAGCACGAGCCACTCGTCGCCGACCAAGGCTTCGACGCGCTGATCGGGGGGGGCCGCCTGGAAGTAGCTCCAGTCGAAATCGTCGGGGATCTCGAGGATGGGCCCCTCGAGCGCCTTGTGGGGCGTACGCCCGAGCAGCCGCCTGCGCGACGGCCACACGCTCCCGAGCGGCGCGAAGCCCGCCGGGCGGTCGCGCCGCGAGGGATCCAGGACGGCCGGGCGATCGGTGCCGAACGGGTTGTCGGCCATGCCGAGCCCCCCGAATGCGCGCTCGTAGGCGAGCGGGATCGCCTTCTCCGCGCCGCCGGGCTCGATCGAGAGCGCCTTGTCGAGGATCGGGCGCTCGCCGGCGAAGAGCGCGAGGCGCACGGAGAAGGGCGCCGCGGGCGGGCCCGGCGGCGCGTACGCGTGGCCCGTGAAGAACACGTCGATGCGCGCGAGGTAGGGCGCGAGATCGCTCGTCAACCGGACGCTGCGGCCCGGGTGGTTGTGATGGTGGATGTCGGCATCGATGATTTTTTGCGGCTCGACGGGGATCATCGGTGCGCCGTCGACGAAGGCGAAGGTCGCCTTGGCGATCACCGTGAGGTGGAGCCGCCCCCGCGCGCGCCACATCACCCCCGCCGCCGCCGTTCCGGAAGGCCCCGCAATCGCGCTGGGAACGGGCGGGTCCTCGGGCTTCACCGCGCCATGAGAGCACCGGGGCATCGCGAGGGTCAATCCTCGAAGCCGGGGAGCGGCTCGTAGTCTTGAGTTGGGTCGTCCTCCTCGCCGGGCTCGGCGCAGGCCGGCTCGTCGCCGCCCTCGCCGGCGCCGCCAGACTCGTGGAGCAGCCCATCGAACGGCCCGGGGAGCGGCTCGTCCTCGTCCGCCTCGAGCAGCGCGTCCATGCCCTCCACCTCGCCGGTCTCCAGGTAACGCTCCCACGCGCCGGGGTGATCCCGGGCGCAGAGCGCCGAGAGCGCGGCGACGCCGAGGCGCACGATCGGCTTGCCATCGGTGCTGCTGCGGGGCCGCGCCCTCAGGTCGCGCGGGGCGTACACCGTGAGCTCGAGGGGCGCCGCGTCCGCCACGTGGTAGTGGACGTACTCCCGGAGCTCTCCGCCCTTCTGGATCGTCACGCGCTCCCGGTCGAACGTCCAGCCGAGCGCCCGAACGTGCCGCTCCAGCGCCTCCTCGTCGGCGGGGAACACGTGCAGATCGACGTCGCTGCCGCGGCGGATATGGCCGGTGGAGACCGAGCCGATGAGCCGCGGCGAGAACGGCGCGAGCGCGCGCATGGCCTCCAGCGCCACGATGCGCAGCGCGAAGAGCCGGCGCGTCCGCTGGTTCCCCTCGGCGCGCTCGGCGAAGAGGAGCAGCGCCTCGCGGATCTCGCCGTTCGAGGGCAGGTCCGCGGGCCGGTAGCGCGCCCGCCGCCCCTCCACCTGGCCGAGGATCCGCTTCGCGGCCATCCGCTTGGCGGTGAAGTACTGGTCCACGCCTTCCTCGTACATGAGGCGCGCGGCCTCCGCGGCGATGCGGGCCCGCAGCCCGCCGAAGCGCTCGGCGCTCATCGCGCCACCCGCGCCACCCGCGCCGCGCGCGCTGCCGGCGCCTCCGCCGCCCGCGCCGGCGCTTCCGCCGCTTGCGCCGGCGCCGCAGCTCGCGGCGCCGCCGCCCGCGCCGGCGCCGCGGCGACCGCCGGCTCGAGGGCTTGCCGCAGCCGGAGCATCGCGCCGCCGACCACCCGGTCGCCCCGCGGCGCCCCGAACAGGCGCTTCTGCACCACCTGCTGCGCCACGCCGAGGCGGCGCGCGATCTCGCCCTGCGAAAGGCCGTCGAAGAAATACGCCTCGACGACCTCCCGCTGCTTCGCCGTCAGCGCCGTCTCGACCGCGTCCCGCACCGCCGCGCAGAGCCGCGCTCGCCCGGGCGGCTCGGCCTCGCCGCCCCAGAGCCGGCGGTCGTCGCCCCAGCGGTCGACGTCGTCGCAGAGGACCTCCCGGCGGACCTTGCGCTCAGGCGAGCGGCTCCTTTCGCAGGTCATCGGAGGGGGCGGGCTCGCCGCCGATCGAGAGGAGGGTCCAGTCTGCGCCGTCGAGCAGGAGCTCCACGGCGGCCTCGGGGCGGAGCACGGTCGCCTCGGGCGAGCGGCCGCCGACGTCCCAGCGGCGGAGCCGCGCGAGGTCCGCGAGCGCCTTCGTGCGCCGCAGGCGCCGCTTTGTCGCGCCGGGCGCGCGCAGCAGGTGGAGGTGGTGCCGCACGAGCCAGACGATCCGCGGGCACACGAGCTCCGCGAGCACGTCGGCCCCCTCCTCGGCGTGGTCGGCGCAGGCGAACGCCTTGCCGACGTCGTGGAGCAGGGCCGCGGCCCAGAGCGAGCGATCCGCTGTCTCGCGGCGGGCCAGGTCGAAGACCTGCAGGGAATGGAAGAGCGCGTCGCCCTCGGGATGCCAGCGCGGATCCTGCGGCACGCGGTCGAGGGCGAGGAGGAGATCGAGGAGGTCCTTGTGCATCGACGGGGGGGCGGTCAGGCCGCCCGCGGGCTGCGGGCGAGCGGTGCCACTTCACCCTGGGGCGCGGTCACACCCACCGGGAGGCCCCGCGCGCCAGGCGAGCCGAAGCATAGCGCGGGCGCCCCCTGCGCCAGGGCTCAGGGAGTGAACAGAGTGGCCGAGCGCTTCCTCGGCCCGGTGGGCGGGTGCGCGACCGTCTCCGCGGTCTGACGTGTGCCTGGGGCCTCCAGGCGGACCAGCCTGAGCACGGTGCCCCCGACGACGATCTGGCCGTTTTGCGGGAGCAAGGCGCTCGTGATGCGCTGATCGTCGATCTTGGTCCCGTGGGTGCTCCCCTGGTCGATCACGCGCACCTCATCCGCTCCGACGACGATCGTCGCGTGTTTTCGCGACACCTTCGGATCATCGAGGCGGATGAAGCAGTCGGGCTCTCGCCCTACCGTGAACTCTCCAGGGGGGAGCACGAACCGCCGACCTGCGAGGGGCCCGTTGCACACGAAGAGCTCGTGGGTGATCGAGGTGTTCCCGCCCGACGCCGGGATGGTGGGCCGGAGCGGGGCCTTCGCGATGCGCAGCCGCCCCTCGTACTTCTGCGTCCACATCTGCGGGGTTTGCCGGCCTCCCTCGGCCTTGATGCTCGCTTGCACGTACTCGCAGAGCTCGTGGACATCCACGTATCCGTCTCGGTCCAGATCGGCTGTGCCGGTCGACAGGCCCTCGACGATGTGGCGGGTGAAGATCGACTGCGGGGGCACCCCCACGGGCTGGTCGGCCTGCCACGCCAGCTGGACCGACGTCGTGGCGGAGATCACGACGCGACCCGAGCCGTCTCCCATGAACGTCCCGGCGATGTCGACGCTGTCCTGCTCGCTCTTGGCGGAGTTCTCGTACGCGCCGCTGTAGCAGCAGTCGAGGATCAGGACGATGCGCTTCGCGGGGCACTGATCGATCTGGCGGCTGATCCAGGCCGCGTCGACCGAGGTCGCGCTGAAGAGCTCTTTCTCCGTGTCGTGTGTGGCGAGGTGGAGGTGACCCCAGTCGTCCTTCAGGCCATGACCGGAGTAGTAGAGGACGAGCAGATCCTCTGGATGGCGGCGATGGAAGAGCGCGCCGATGGCCTTCCGGACTTCGAGCTGGCTGCCATCGACGCAGCGCTGGACGCGAAAATCGCCGATGTCCGGGTTTCCCATCGTGTCGGCGAGCTTCGATGCGTCGAGGGCGGGCGCCTGGAGCGAGCGCAACCTGCCGTCCGCATACATTCCGTTCGCGATGATGAGCGCGATGCGGTCCCGTCCGCCCAGCACAGGATCTCTGTCCATGGCTGTCATTTGATTGTGCTGATGCGGCGCGCGAGGTCGAGCACTTCCTTCTCCCCGAGCGGCTTGTCCGAGGTGAACTCGACCTCCAGACCGTTCTTCCCCCGGATGCGAATGCGGCGCCTCGGCGCGCGGACGACCCACTCATTGACGAGCTGAATCACCTGGGGAAGCACCGCGGGGAGCGCGGCGAGCGCGATGGCGCCGACGGTGAACGCGTCTCCCTTCGCGTTCCTCGGGAGGTGGCCTTCAACGGCGCGGCGCGGGGTCGCGCCCGCGGTGCCGATGTCCCGCATCAGGCTCTCGAGCATCGCGTCCAGCTGGTCCGCCTCGACATCGGCGTCGTGAAATTTGAACTGCATGTCCATTGGCCATGCACCTCCTCGCTGTTACGAGTCGCCGAGGAGCGTATCAGCGCGCGCTGGCAGGTGCCAGGCGCGCGCGCGGGATCGCGTGGTGAACGCGCCGTCGTCCTCGACCTGCGAAGCGCGCCTGAAGCCTGCTTCGCGAGCGTCCAGCACATCTCATATCCATGCTGATCCCTCCGAGAGAGGCGTCTCGGATCCGTGCAGGCCGGTCAGCCGCGAAGGTGCTCCTCGTGCTTCGTCGTGACTGGAAAGCGGTGCGGGAGATCGCGTCTCCGCGGTCGGCTATCCTGCCCCTCGTGCTCTCCCGCGCCCGCCCCTCCGATGCCGCGATCCGCGCCTTCCTCGCTCGCCAGGCGGGCCGGCCGCTCTCGTACGCGGAGGTCGGCTGCACCGGCGCTGGCGATGGCCGCCCGCGGCCGCCTGCCCGCTTCAACGTCGACCACCACCGCGCGGTGCTCGGCCAGGGCACAGCGCTCTTCGACCGCGCTGTCGAGGCGATGCGGCGCTGGGCGCAGTTCCGGCTCGGCTGGGTCGAGCTCTGTTATCCCGACGCTCCCCTGATGGCCGGCGTCACCGTGGCGATCCTCGTCCGCGTGCTCGGGATTCACTGGCTGAATGCGTGCCGGATCGTTTCCACGGTCGATGAGACGAGCGGCCCTGTGCGCCGGTTCGGCTTCGCCTACGGGACGCTGGAGGAGCACGGCGAGCGCGGCGAGGAGCGCTTCCTCGTCGAGCACGACGAGCATTCCGGCGAGGTCGCCTACGACATCTTCGCCGTCTCCCGGCCGAACCACCTCCTCGCCCGGCTCGGCTATCCCTACGCGCGCCGGGTCCAGGGGCGCTTCGCCCGCGACTCCATGCGCGCCATGCGCAGCGCCGTGACCTCGCCGCCGTGAGGCGCGCCGGCAGCGGAGCGGTCCCCGTGATCGGGCCCCGCGCGCCGAGCTCCCTTCACCACATCACGCGAGGGCCCGCACTGCCATCCGCCGGCACCCGGAATCGCATCCTGCGCAGCGCCTCGAAGCTCCGCAACTCCCGGCGCCGCCTCTCCTGGGAGCCCCGGGAGCCGGGGATCGGACGAGCGCCCCTGCACGGCGGCTCGTTGAAGTGAAAAATCATACAAAAGTTCCTGCGGTGCCTCGTCCGGAAGTAACCCAGCATGTAGATCTGCCTGCGGGGCCTCATCTAAAAGTAAGACATCATGCAAGTTTGAGTACGCACGCGCCTCCCGATGAAGTGCAGCATACAAACCTGCCCGCGGCGGCTCGCTCAGGTTCGCGGGCGCGGGCGACTCTGCATGATGCCTCACCAGATTACAGGCGATGACCGGCCACTTTCGCTCGTGATGACCGCTGCTTATGGTCCGCGATATGGCGAGAACGAAAAGCCGACAAGAGAGTGCCCCGCCGGCGGATGCGGCGGGAGACGAGCAGACCCGGAGCTACGAGGCCCTTTACAGGCAATACCTGCCGATGGCAGCGGAGATCCCGGAGGCCGAGGTGCAGGGGTGCCGCGCCGACCCGCGCATCGTGCTGGTCAATGTGAAGCGCGGCGTCGCGGCGGTGTGCGGCACCAGGAAGCAATCCCAGGCCGTGAGCGAGCACCTGCCCAGCATCCCTCTGAAAGAGGTGCTGCAGCTGCCGGACATCGCCAGGGCGCTCCTCTTCGCCTCGCGCGAAGCGCTGCCGCGCACGGCGAGCCCGAGGGAGATAGAGCGGGCGCTCCAGGAGATCAGCGGCCCGCGCGAGGAGCTGCTGACGCAGGCGGAGCTCTTCGCCCGGCGCGGGCTGCTCGACAAGGACCGGGTCGCGCAGATCCGGGCCGGCACCGGCAAGTACGATATGGCCCGGGACGGGATGGAGCTCGCGACGCTGTTCCTGCGGCACGCGGGCGCCCTGAAGGGGCTTCACCCGTTCACGCGGGAGGAGATCGAGAAGCTCGGGCGCACGAGCGAGTGGCTGCTCGAGAACCTGACCCCGAACGGCGCGCGGGTCGAGGTGAAGAAGAAGGAGAGATCGCCCGCCGAGGACGCGCGAGATCGGCTGTGGACCCTGATCGTGCGGCGTCACCAGCACCTCCGGAGGATCGGGTACTATTTCCACGGCGACGACTTCGAGCAGATCACGCCGCGCCTGCTCGCGCGGGCGCAACCGGCTCAAGGCGGGGGACAGCAGCAGGACCCGGAAGCGCCCGCCCCGATCGACGGCGACGAGGTCGAGCAAAGCACGGTCGGAGACGAGGCCGTGCAGCAGGGGAATCCCTAGAACACCGATTGCGTTGAAACCCGGAGAATTTTCACAGGGAGGCGGGGAGGCGGGGAGGAAGAAGAAATGAATTTCTCCCTCTTGCCGTCTCTCGCTCCCCGCCTCCCCGCCTCCCTGTGAAATTCCTGCTTTTTATCGTGGTTTCAGCCCGTTTGTCGCTCCAGCCTCGACTCGGTCGTCGACGGCATGGCCCCGCCGGTCACGCCCTCTCCTTCACGAACTCCACGAGATCCGACAGGCTCGCTCCCGTCGCGTCGGCGCGCACGCCGAGCTCCTCGGCCGGCAGGCCCAGGCGGTTGACCCAGAACGTGGGATAGCCGAACCACCGGGCCCCCGCGGCGTCCCAGCCGGCGAAGGCGACGAACGCGATCTCCTCGCGCGTGAGGCCGAACGCGTCGAGCGCCATCCGGTACGCGCGAGGATCCGGCTTGTACGTCCTCGCCCCGTCCGTGCTGAGCACGTGCTCGAACAGGCCCCCCAGACCGGAGCTCTCGATGGCGGCCCCGAGCATCCTCGGCGTGAAGTTCGACAGGAACGAGAGCCGGATCCCCGCGCCCCTCAGCGCCCGGAGCGCCGGCAGCACGTCGGGCCACGCCCGGAGATCGAGGTAGGCGCCGAGGAGCCGCGCCCGCTTCTCCTCCCCGAGATCGAGCGCCAGCGCGCGCTCGGCGAACACAAGCGCATCCGCCGTCACCTGCCAGAAGTCGGCATACTCGTGGGACGCGACCCGGAGCCACGTGTACTCGAATTGCCGGGCGCGCCACGCCTCGCTCAGCGATGCCCCCTTGCCCGGACAGAGCTCCTCCGCGAGCGCCGCGATCGGGCGCGGATCGAAGATGGGAAAGGCGTCGAAGGCGACCGCCTTGATCTTCGACCCGGCCGCCGGCCGCGGCGGCGCCGGCCCGTGCTGCGCGGCACAGGAGGTGGTCCCGGCCGGGGCAGAGCCCAGGAAGCCCGCCGCGGCCGTGCCGGTCACGCGGTGGAGAAACTCACGACGATTCGTCAACATGCCAGCCTCCATCCGATCTTCCGACGTGAACCACGCGACCTGCGAGCGCGCGAGCGCGCGAGTGCCTGGGTGCGCGGGGTCGCGGGTGCGGGAACGCACGCGGGAGAGCATGCGCGGTCCGCCGTTGCCCGGGGATCCGCCATCGACGTAGACTCGCCATGCACCTTTGCATGGCGCGGAGCGCTCTCCGGCAGCAGCGCCCCGCGCCCCGGAGCCATGCTCGACTGGGACGATCTGCGCTACTTCCTCGCCGTCGCGCGGCACGGCAACCTCTCCGCCGCCGCGCGCGTCCTGAAGGTCACCCAGCCGACCGTGGGGCGGCGCGTCGCGGCGTTCGAGCGGCGCCTCGGGGCGAGGCTCTTCCAGCGCTCGCCGTCGGGGTTCGCGCTCTCGGCCGCGGGCGAGAGCGTGCTCGGCCACGCCGAGCGCATGGAGCAGGACGCGCTCGCCGCCGAGCGCGCCGCCGCCGGACGCGACGCAGGCCTGAGAGGCCACCTCCGTATCACCGCGTCCGAGTGGCTCGCCACGCGCGTCCTCGGGCCGCTGCTCGTCCCGTTCCTCGCGCGCCACCCCGCCATCTCCGTCGATCTCATCGCGGACGCGCGGTGGCTGAGCCTGCCGCGTCGAGAAGCGGACATCGCCCTTCGCCCCGCCGCGTTCGAGCACCACGAGGTCTTCCAGCGCGAGGTCGCGCGGATCGGGTTCGGGCTCTATGCATCGGAGACCTACCTCGCCGAGCACGGCCCGCCGGACTGGGGCCGGCAGTGCGAGGGCCACGCCCTCGTCACCATGAACGACGAGCCTCCGGCGATCGCCGACCTGTCGTGGGTGCGCGCCGTCGCCGCGAAGGCCCGCGTCGCCGCGCGCACCAACGGCCGCGAGCCCCAGGCGACGATGGGGGCCGCCGGCGTCGGGCTCGTCTGCCTGCCCCGCTACCTGGGCGACGCGACAGCCGGCCTTTGCCTGCTCTCGCCGCCCTCGCCGCCGCCAGGGCGCAAGCTGTGGCTCGGGGTGCACCGCGACACGCGCGGGGTGCCGCGCGTGAAGGCGCTCGTCGCGTTCGTCGCCGACGCCCTCGGGCCGCTCCGGAGCGCCCTCGACCCCGGCGCGCGGCCGCGCGCGTCAGGCGGCGAGCGCCCCCGCTACCGGCCCTGATCGCGCTGGCACGCCCTGAGCTCCTCGAACGGCGCGTCGCACGTCTGGGGCAGGAAATCGGTCCTGCACTCCGGATCGCGCCCGCTCACGCAATCGAAGAGCGACGCGATCGACGGCGCGAGGTACTCGCAGGGGATATGGTTCACGGAGGCGATGGTCTCGCCCATGCAATCGAAGAAAGGGGCGGTCAGCGCGTTGCACGGGCGCTGCACGGAGAGCAGGTCGGCGCAGCGCTCGGCACACCGGAGCTCCGGGCACGTGACGCCGTCGAAGAGCGTGCAGAAGAAATCGCACGAGGCCCTCTGCTCCTCGACAGAGGCCCCGCCGGAGCTCGCCGACTGCGAGCCCCCGGCTGCGCCGGCGCCCCCGGCGCCGTCGGAGCTCCCGGGGAGCCCGTCGACGACGACGGCCCCGCCGCAAGCACCCGCCCCCGAGAGCGCGATCAGCGAAGCCAGGAAAGCGAAGATCAGCGTCGTTCTCATCAGGGCATCTTATAACGCGGCAGGCACGGCAGCGGCGCGCGTCGCACGTTCCGCGCGCCCCGATGGCCAGCGCGGCAGGCACGGCAGCGGCGCGCGTCGCACGTTCCGCGCGCCCCCGCCGCTCACTCCACCGCCTGCGATTGCTCGATCGCGTCCTCGCGGCGCTCCCGGCGGTTGCACGCGAGCACCTTCTTGCGGACGCGCACCGCGTCGGGCGTGACCTCGACGAGCTCGTCGCCGTCGATCCACTCCATCGCCGTCTCGATCGTGAGCAGCCGCGGGCTGGCCAGGAGGACGTTCTCGTCCTTGCCGTGGTTGCGCACGTTCGACAGCTTCTTCTCCTTGATGACGTTGACGTCGGTGTCGTTCGGCCGGTTGTGCTCGCCGATGATCATCCCCTCGTAGACCTCGACGCCGGGGACGATGAAGAACATGCCGCGCGGCTGCAGGTGGTGCAGCGCGTACGGGGTCGCCACGCCGACGCGATCGGCGACGATGGCGCCGGTCGGGCGGCGCATCATCGGGCCGCCCCAGGGCGCCCAGCCGTCGAACATCGTGTTGAGCAGGCCCGTCCCGCGCGTCGCCGTCAGGAACTCGCCGCGGAAGCCGATGAGCCCGCGCGACGGCACCCGGAACTCGAGGCGGGCGCGGCCGAAGCCGGGGTTCGTCATCTTCACCATCCGGCCGCGCCGGGAGCTGAGGCGCTCGGTCACGATGCCGACGTAGGTGTCCGGCACGTCCACGACCACGAGCTCGAGCGGCTCCATCACCTCGCCGTCGATCTCGCGCGTCACCACCTCGGGGTTCGAGAGCTGCATCTCGTACCCCTCGCGCCGCATCGTCTCCACGAGGATCGCCAGCTGGAGCTCGCCGCGGCCGAGCACCACGAACGTGTCGGGCACCTCCGTCGGCTCCACCCGGATCGCGAGGTTCTTCATCGCCTCGCGCTCGAGCCGCTCCTTCAGGTGACGGCTCGTCAGGAACTTCGACTGCTTGCACTTGCCGGCGAAGGTCGACGTGTTGACGCCGATCTTCATCTTGATCGTCGGCTCCTCGACCACGATGCGCGGCAGCGCCTCGGGGTGCGCCGGATCCGTGATCGTGTCGCCGATCGTGACCGCGTCGATCCCGGCGATCGCGATCACCTCGCCCGCGACGGCGCTCTCGACCGCGACGCGCTTCAGCCCCTCGTAGGCGTAGAGCATCTTCACGTAGCCGCGCGACTGGCCGCCCTCGGCGAGGAGCGCGACGTCGGCGCCGGACCGGGCGGTGCCGCGGACCACGCGGCCGACCGCGAGCCGGCCCACGTACTCGTCGTGGGTCGTGTTGCAAACGATGACCTGGAGCGGGCCGTCGGGGTCGCCGGAGGGGCCGGGGACCCGCTCGAGGATGGTCTCGAAGAGCGGCTCGAGGTCCTTCGCCTCGTGCTCGAGCTCGCGCTTCGCCTGGCCGAACTTCGCGATCGCGTAGAGCGTCGAGAAGTCCATCTGCGCGTCGCTCGCCTCGAGGTCGCAGAAGAGGTCGAACACCTCGGAGAGCACCTCGTGGGCGCGCGCGTCGCTCCGGTCGATCTTGTTGATGACCACGATGACAGGGAAGCCGCGCTGGAGGCACTTCGAGAGCACGAAGCGCGTCTGCGGCAGCGGGCCCTCGGCGGCGTCGACGAGGAGGAGCGCCCCGTCGGCCATCATGAGCGTGCGCTCGACCTCGCCGCCGAAGTCGGAGTGGCCGGGCGTGTCGACGATGTTGATCTTGACCCCGCGGTACCGGATGCTCGTGTTCTTCGCGAGGATGGTGATGCCGCGCTCCCGCTCGAGGTCGTTCGAGTCCATGACCCGCTCGGCCACGACCTCGTTCTCTCGGAAGGCGCCCGACTGGCGCAGCATGTGATCGACGAGGGTCGTCTTCCCGTGGTCGACGTGGGCGACGATGGCGATATTGCGGAGATCGTTACGGGGCATATACGGCGGCGGCCGTGTAGCACGCGACCCACGGAGGAGCGAGCCCATCCTCGCTAGAGCCCGAACGTTCGGCCTGCACGGGGGCCGCGCGTCGAGGCGCTCGGATGAGGAGCGCGAGGCGCGGGAGCGGCGCGCGCCGAGCGGGCGAGGGGAGCGGTAGCGATTGACAGCCGGAGGCGCGCGGCCATAGGGTGCGCGCCGCGCTGGTGCCCGGGCGTTCGCCTGGGCCGAAGAGGGAACCCGGTGAAACTCCGGGGCTGCCCCGCAGCGGTAAGCGAGAACGACCTCCACCCCATGCACTGGCCCGACGAGGGCTGGGAAGCGGTGGACAGTAGGGAGCCGGTCAGACCGGAGCGCTCGCGAGCCCGAAGACCTGCCAGCGCCCGGCGGCGGGAGACATCCGGCGCCGGTTCGACCTGGGAGCCTCGAGGGAGGCGGTGAGGTCCGAGCCGGTGCAGCTCTGCCTCTGCCACGTCCCGGATACCGAACCGCCCCCCGCGTCGCCTTCCGGTCGCCCGCGGGGGCGAGAGGTCGGTCCAGCGCACCGTGCGATGGCCAGCCATTTCGTCCTCGCGGAGCTCGACGCGAGCGGCCCGACGCCGCTCCGCGCGATTGCGGCGAAGGAGGACACGAATGCTGCGCGAGACGGTCACTACGAGCCACGGGCACCGCCATCCATTTCATCTGCTCGCCGCGTTATCCATGGTGCTGGCCGCCGCGCGGCCCGCGCGCGCCGAGGGCCTCGCCCCCGAGTCGCCCGCTGCCCCGCCGGAGGCCGCCGCTGCCCCGCCGGAGGCCGCCGCTGCAGCGCCCGCCGGCGAGGGCGCGCCCGCGGGCGACGCCGCGATCGAGGTCACGATCCAGGCGGAGAAGCCGGGCAGCGAGGCCGCGTCGCGCGTCTCCGTCGGACACCGGGAGCTCGAGCTCAGGCCGAGGCTCCGGCCGGGCGACCTCCTCGAGGCGGTCCCCGGGCTCTTCGCCGTGCAGCACGCGGGCGGCGGCAAGGCGAACCAGTACTTCCTCCGCGGATTCGACGCGGACCACGGGACCGACGTCGCCTTCTTCGTCGACGGCGTGCCCGTCAACATGGTCAGCCACGGCCACGGGCACGGCTTCACCGATCTCTACTTCATGATCCCGGAGCTCGTGACAGGGCTCGACGGGTACAAGGGGCCTTATTACGCGAGCATCGGCGACTTCGGTACGGCGGGCGCCGTCAACCTGCGCTTCGCCGAGAAGCTCGAGGAGAGCCACGCGCAGGTCAGCCTGGGGCAGTACGGTATCCAGCGCGGCCTCGTCATCGCCTCGCCGGATCTCGGCGACGCGTGGCGCGCGGTGGCCGCGGCGGAGATCTACCGGAACGACGGGCCGTTTCTGAGCCCGGAGCGGCTCGAGCGCTTCAACGTGTACCTGCGGGCCACGCACGATCTGGGCAACACAGGCAAGGTCCAGATGACCTGGATGTCGTATGGATCGACCTGGCACGGCTCCGGCCAGATCCCCGCGCGCGCCGTGTGCGGCGAGGGTGAGCAGGGCGGGTTGAACCCGCCGCCGTCGGCGTTCGGACAGCCGTGCATCGACCATTTCGGCGCCGTGGATCCGACCGAGGGCGGGGCGACCGAGCGGCACATGGCGTCCGTCGCGACCTCGATGGCGTGGCGGGACGCCGATCTGAGCGCGCTCGCCTACCTCGTCCGCTACCGCTTCACGCTGTACTCGAACTTCACGTTCTTCAGCGAGGACCCCGTCCACGGCGACCAGATCGAGCAGAACGACGACCGCGCCGTCGGGGGCGCCGATCTCCGGTTCCGCCGGCAATACGAGATCGGCGGGGCGAGGTTCACGACCTCGCTCGGCGCGCAGATCCGCGCGGACGCGATCGACAAGTCCCTCCACCACGACGAGGCGCGCGATCGGATCGAGGAGAAGAGCAGGACCCACGTCGACGAGAGCCAGATCGGCGTTTACGTCGAGCAGGACGCCCGGCTCCGGCGCTGGCTCCGCGTCGTGCTCGGGGCGCGCGCGCAGTGGATCGACGTCAACGTGGACGATCCGGGCGAGGACCTCGAGGCGGCGGGGAACAGGTCGAGCGGCGCCCGGGGACAGATGCAGCTGCTCCCGAAGCTCACGGCGATCGTGTCGCCCGCCGAGGGGGTTGATCTGTTCGCCCACTTCGGGCGGGGCTTCCACTCGAACGACGCGCAGGGCGCGGTGCTGGGCGAGGGGGCGGCGACGCTGATCACGCCCGCGACGGGCTACGAGGTCGGCGTGCGGGTCGCGCCCCTGCGCGGGCTGTCGCTGAGCGGGGCCGCGTTCCTGCTCGACCTGGACTCGGAGCTGGTCTGGAGCGGCGACGCGGGAGCGACCGAGGCGTCGGGGCAGACGCGGCGCTACGGGATCGAGATCGGCGGGCGCTACCGGCTCGGGAGCTGGCTCTTCGCGGACGTGGACGCGACCTTCACCCGCGCGCGCTTCCGCGAGAACGCCGGCAACGCGAGCGCGGTCGCCCTCGCGCCGACCCGGACGCTGACCGCGGGCGTCGGCGTCCGCCCGACGTTCGGCGCGTTCACGCCGTTCGCGGCGCTGCGGGTCAAGGCGATCGGCGCGCGGCCCGCGACCGAGGACGAGTCGCTCACCGCCGAGGGGTTCACGGTCGTCGACGCCAACGCCGGGCTGCGGTGGAAGAACGTCGAGGTGGCCGCGGACATCCAGAACCTGTTCGACACGACGTGGCGCGAGGTCCAGTTCGCGAGCGCGTCGCGGCTGCCGTACGAGCCGGCCCCGGTCACCGGGATCCACTACTCGCCAGGGTGGCCGTTCACGGCGATCGGGCGGGCGACGCTGTACTGGGAGTAGGCGCCGCGCCGGCTCATGTCCGGCGGAGGTCCTCGCGTAGCGCGTCGAGCGACGCACGGAACGCGGCTTCGCTCACGGCGGCGCCCGTCGCCGCGGGCAGGAGCGCCGCGAACATCTGCCAGGCTTTCCGGAGGTCACATACCCTGTGCGGATAACGCTGACGGGCAAGGAGCGTGAGCCCTGTCACGACGCTGCGAACCATCGCCGCCTGGAACCCCGAGCCCTCGAAGACAACCGCTGAGCACCTGATGGACGCGCTCGCCTCCGCAAGGAAGCTCGCGATCGCCCTGCGCGCGGGCGCCGGCGGCAACGACGCCCCGCTCTCGATGAGGGTGAGCAGCCCTATGCCGCGCGGGTGCTTCTTGGCGAACTCCGCGCACGCGTCCCTCAGGTGGCGCGCGCCGTCCTCGGTCGTCTCGCGGCGCCAGATGACACAGAAGATCCGGTGCCAGGAAGCCAGGACGTAGTCCGGTTGTCTGGTGACCACGTGCCAGGGGTCGGGATGCATGATGGTGCTCGTTCTGGAGCGGTCGCAGCGGAGATGCTCGCGGGGGCCTCAGGGTACACCGGCGTTTCTTCGCCCGCGACACGCACACCAAATCGAGCGTGAGCCACCGGGCGTCGGCAACGGATCGGCGGCGCGCGCCCTCGGAGCTGATGGGCAAGACAACCCCGGTGCCCTCGAGGCTGGGTGGCTCGCGCCGGACACGTTCGATGGCGCCACAATCGATGAGTCCGCCCTGGCACTCTCGAACCCTTCGAGCGGCCAGCGGTGGCCCCGCGCGGCCGCCAGCGGGCGCTCTCGACGCCGGCTCATGGGGCCATTGCTGTGCTCGTCACTCGCCGCTGCCGGCCGCCACGATGACGGCTCGCAGATGCGGAGAGCAGGACGGGAACGGAGAGCCTCGCCGCGTGGCAAACGTGCACCCATGCTGTAGGCTGTGCCGCATGGATCCGACGGAGCTCGGCGCCGATCTGCAATTCCGCCTGCTGGTCGAAGGGGTGAAGGACTACGCCATCTTCATGCTGGACACCGAGGGGCGCGTGATCACGTGGAACGCCGGCGCCGAGCAGATCAAAGGATACTCCGCGCAAGAGGTGATCGGCTCGCACTTCTCGCGCTTCTATCCGGCCGAGGCGATCGAGCGGAAGTGGCCACAGACAGAGCTCGCCGAAGCGCGGCGCGTGGGCCGCTTCGAGGACGAAGGCTGGCGCGTGCGCAAGGACGGCTCGATGTTCTGGGCGAACGTCATCATCACGGCCCTCCACGGCCCCGGCGGCGAGCTGCGCGGCTTCTGCAAGATCACGCGCGATCTGACCGAGCGCAAGCGCCAGGAAGAGTCGCTGCGGCAGAGCGAGGAGCGCTTCCGCACGCTGGTCGAAGGCGTGAAGGATTACGCCATCTTCATGCTCGACCCCGAGGGCAGGGTGACCATGTGGAACGCCGGCGCGGAGCGGATCAAGGGATACTCCGCGCAAGAGGTGATCGGGACGCACTTCTCGCGCTTCTATCCGGCCGAGGCGATCGAGCGCGGCCGGCCAGAGGCGGTGCTCGCCGCCGCGCGTCGCGAAGGCAGCTTCGAGGACGAAGGCTGGCGCGTGCGCAAGGACGGGTCGTCGTTCTGGGCGAGCGTCCTCGTCACGGCCATCCACGGCCCGAGCGGCGAACTGCGCGGCTTCTCCAAGATCACGCGTGACCTGAGCGAGCGCAAGCGCCTGGAGCAGATGGAGTCCAACGCGCGCCAGATGGAGGAATTCGTGGCGATGCTGGCGCACGAGCTGCGCAATCCGCTGGCGCCGATCGCCAACGCGACCAGCGTCCTCAAGCTCGAAGGCAAGGACAACGCCCAGGTCGTCTGGGCAGCCGGCCTGATGGAACGGCAGCTCGGTCAGCTCGTGCGGCTCGTCGACGACCTGCTCGACGTGAGCCGCATCACGCGCGGCAAGATCGCCCTGGAGTCCAAGCGGATCGATCTCGCCGACGTGGTGACGCGCGCGGCGGAAGCGTCCCGGACCTGGATCGACGCGCGCGAGCAGACCCTGGAGCTGCAGCTGCCCGCCGAGCCGCTCGCCATCGTTTCGGGCGACCTGGCGCGGCTCACGCAGGTGGCGAGCAACCTGCTGCACAACGCGGCGAAGTTCACGCTGCCGCGCGGCTCGATCCGGGTCACCGTGGAGGCGGACGACACGCACGCGATCCTCCGTGTCCGCGACAGCGGCGTGGGGATAGCGCCCGAGCTGCTGCCGCAGGTGTTCGATCTGTTCACGCAGGGGGATCGCGGCCTCGATCGCGTCGAGGGCGGGCTGGGCCTCGGATTGACGATCGTGCGCCGGCTGGTCGAGCTGCACGGCGGGACGGTCCAGGCGCTCAGCGAGGGGCCCGGCAGCGGCAGCGAGTTCATCGTGCGATTGCCGCGGCTGACGCGCCCCCTCGCGCCGCCGACGGCGGGCGCGCCCGCGACGAAGGCCGGGCGCAAGCTGCGCATCCTCGTCGTCGACGACAACCGCGACTCGGCCGAGAGCATGGCGCTGCTGCTCAAGCGCATGGGCAACGACGTGCACGCCGCGTTCGACGGCCCTTCGGCGCTCGAGCTCGCGGCGCAGCTCCAGCCGGACGTCGTGCTGCTCGATATCGGCATGCCGGGCATGACAGGATATGACGTCGCGCGCGCGCTGCGCCGCATTCCGGGCCTCGCGGGCCTATCGCTGTTCGCGATGACCGGTTACGGCCAGGAATCGGACCGCCGCATGACACGGGAGGCCGGGTTCGACGTGCACCTGGTCAAGCCGGTCCGCGCGGAGGTGCTGAAACAGCACCTGGCGGACATCGCCAATCGCGCTGGAGCCCGCTGAGCGCCTCATCCCGCCGCGGGCCAGGGCGCCATTGCGAGGGCGCGCGCCCTGCGCTTCCATGCCGCCCGCCTCGTGACCACGCCGCCGCCGCCCCCGCCCGCCGCGCTCCGCGCCACGCGCGTCCGCGCAGAGATCGTCGCGACCGGCTGGGAGCTGTTCTCGGCGCTCCTGTTCCTCTCCGCCGTCGTCCCCGCCGCCCTCACCACGCCGTGGCCGGCGATCCTCCTGCTCGCCTCCCTGGCCGCCTCGGCCGCGCTCTCGGGCGCGCTCACCCGCCGCGGCGACCGCGGCTTCGCCGTCGCGGCGGCGATCCGCGCCCTCTCGTGGCCGCTCGCGGTCTTGCCGCTCGCGTTCCGGGGCGCCCCGACCGCGCCCCCCTCCTGGCCAGGCCCGCTCGGGATCGGCCGCGCGACGCCGCCGTCGTGGCTCGGCCTCCTTGTGACCGCGGTCGCCTTCGGCGTCATGGCGGGCGGCATGCGCCGCGCGATCTACCGCGCGCTGCTCCGCGAAGGCGCCGTCGAGGGCGGCGCCGGAGACGCCGCCTCGGCGCGCGCCCTCGCCGCGGCGCTCCGGCCGAGGCTCGCGGAGTCGGCGGCGACCGCGGGCATCGTCGGCGGGCACGTCATGCTGCTCTTCTGCGTCGCCTTCCTCCGCACCCAGAGCCAGGTCGTGTTCCAGGCGTGGTTCGAGGTCGTCCCCCTGCTCGCCCTCTCCGGCACCCTCGGCTTCACGCTCGCCGTGCGCCCCGCCACGCGCCCGATCCTGGCCGCCCTCGCGGCCGGCCCTTCCGGCGCCCGCGCCCTGCTCGGCCGCGGCCTCGCCCGCGCCGAGCGGCTCCCCGACGTGCTCGCCTCCTTGAACTTCGCGCTGTGGCTCGGGTGCACCGCGATCGGCATGGCCTACGTGCGCGTCGGCGCCACCTCCAGCGTCGCCGACGCGCTCATGCAGCTCGGCTTCGGCGCCCTCTTCGCCTTCGGCGTCTCGTTCTACCAGCGCGCCTGGCACAGGGACTCGGTCGCCCGCGCGGTGGACCTCCTGCGCGCCTGGACGGGCGCGCCCGAGCACGGCGGCGCGCCCCCGACGCCCCTCCGGCGGCGCATGCTGCGCGACTTCGGGCTGCCCCTCCTGTTCACGGGTCTCCTCTCGCTCTTCTCCTCGATCGGCCTCTACCGCGCGCTCGCCACCGGCTCGTCGTTCGACGAGGACTTCAACGCGATCACCGCGCTCTTCGCCTCGCTGTCCCTCCTCGTCCTCGCCGCCCTCGGCGTCGTCGCGCGGGCGGCGCGCGAGCTCTCCCGGCCGATGGCGCAGCTCGCCCGCGCCGCCGACGAGGTCGCGCGCGGCGAGCTCGACGCCGCCGTGCCGCGGCTGTCAGGGCCGAAGGAGGTCGTGGGCCTCGGCGAGAGCGTCGAGCGCATGCGGCAGGCGCTGTCCCGCACGATCGCCGAGCTCGAGGCCGAGCGCGCCGGCCTCGAGGAGAACGTGGCCGCGCGCACCGCGGAGCTCACGCGCGCCCTGTCCGAGCTGAAGCGGACGCAGGCCGCGCTCATCCAGGGCGAGCGGCTCGCCTCCATCGGCGAGCTCGTGGCCGGCGTGGCGCACGAGATCTATAACCCGCTGAACGCCATCGCCGGCGCCGCCCAGCCGATCGAGGAGCGCGCCGCGGAGCTCCGCGCCGTCCTCGACGCGTACCGCGAGGCGGAGCGCGATCTCCCGGGCGAGCGCCGCCGCGCGCTCGAGGCGCTCCGCGAGCGGCTCCAGACCGAGGCGGCGCTCGACGATCTCGCCGGCATCTCGACGCTCGTCCACCGCGCGGTCGAGCGCAGCGTCCGCATCGTCACGAACCTGAAGAGCTTCTCGCGCGTCTCGGGCGAGCCGCTGCCTGTCGACCTGCACGCGGGGCTCGAGGAGACGCTGCTCCTGCTCGGCCCGCGGCTCCGGCAGGCGCGCATCGAGGTGATGCGGCGCTACGGCGAGCTGCCGCCCGTCACCTGCCGGGGCGGCGAGATCAACCAGGTGTTCATGAACCTCCTCGTCAACGCCATCCAGGCGCTCGAGGCGCCGCCGGCGCCCGCCGCGCGGGCAGAGGAGGGGACCTCCGGCGGGGGCGCGGCGCCGCGCGCGCCCGGCGAGCCGGCGATCTGCGTCGAGACCTGGGTCGACGAGGACATGGCGGCCGTCGCGATCTCGGACAGCGGGCCGGGCGTTCCGCCGGACCTCGCCCAGCGCATCTTCGATCCGTTCTTCACGACGAAGCCGCGAGGGCAGGGGACCGGCCTCGGGCTGTCGATCTCGACCGAGATCGTCCGGCGGCACGGCGGCACGCTCGCCCTCGCGCCAGAGCCGGAACCAGAACGAGAAGACGGCGACGCCGGCCGCGGCGGACACCCGTGCCGCGGGGCGCCGGCCTCGGTCCACGGCGCGCGCTTCGTCTGTCGCCTGCCCCTCGATCCTCGCCCGGCGAGCGCCCGTCCGCAAGGCGATACCCCTCCTCCCGCGCGCCCGTCCGCGGAGGCGAGCCCGCCCGAACGGCCGTCCGCGGAGGCGAGCCCGCCCGAACGGCCGTCCGCGGAGGCGAGCCCGCCCGCTCGGCCTGTCGCGCGGCTAGGCTAGGCTAGGCTCGACGAGACGAGCGCGTCCTCGGCGCCGGTCTCCCACCCCACCTCCACGCGGAGCTCGCGCGAGATTCATCGCAACCCGATCGCGGGCCCGTAGACCAGCTGTTTCAAACCGGATACGTTCAGCGAGCGATCCGACTCACCGCACAGCGCAATAGGGCCCTGAGAGACGAGAACGGCTCTTCTGGGGAGCGCTGAGGAGAAACGAAGGCACCATGGAGCGCGCGATTCAGCGACCGGCAGGTCCCAAGGCTTCGAGCACCGATCCGTTGATCGGGAAGGTCGTGGCCGGCAGGTACCGGCTCGAGGCACGGCTTGGCGAAGGCGGCATGGGCGTCGTTTATCGCGCCCGCCACGTGCTGATCGACCGGGTCGTCGCCCTGAAGCTCATCCGGCCCGATCTCCGCGGAGAGACCCACCTCCGCGCGTGGATGCTGCGCGAGGCGCGCGCCGCAAACCGCGTTGATCACGCCCACATCATCGATATCCACGACATCGGCGAGACCGAGGAGGGCGAGCTCTATCTCGTCATGGAGTACCTCGTCGGCACGCCGCTCTCGGCGGAGCTCGCGCGCGGCCCGATGCCGATCGCGCGATCGGTGGACATCCTCGAGCAGATGTGCGCCGCGCTCGCGCGCGCCCACGACCTCGGCGTCGTGCACCGCGATCTGAAGAGCGACAACATCCTGCTCACCCACCGCGGCGGCCGGAAGGATTTCGTCAAGATCCTCGATTTCGGCCTCGCCGCCATCGCGCGTGACCCGCGCCTCGCCCCGAAGGGCGCGGTCTTCGGGACGCCCGAGTACATGTCGCCCGAGCAGGCGCGCGGCGAGGAGGCGACGTCGCAGTCCGACCTCTACGCGCTCGGCGTGCTCTTCTTCGAGATGCTGACCGGGCAGCTCCCCTTCCGCGCGAACGACCGCGACACGCTCCTCGAGATGCAGCGGACCCACGCGCCGCCGCGGCCCCGCTCGATCCGCCCCGACGCGCACGCGCAGGGCGAGGCGATCGTGCTGCGCCTGCTCGAGAAGGACATCCGCAAGCGCTACCGCGACGCCCACCACCTCCAGGAGGAGCTGAAGGCGCTCCAGCGCGGGCTCCCGGCCCACGCGTGGGAGGTCGAGGGGAGCGACGGCGTGCCGGTGCCGCCGCCGCCGCCGCCGCCGCAGAGCGCCGGCGTCATCGAGTGGGCGAGCCGGGCGGCCCTGTTCTCGCGCATGGTCTCCCGCGCCTACCCGTCCGGGCAGGTGCCGCAGGAGGTCCAGAACGGCCTTGCGCAGGCCTGGGACCTCGCCGCGCGCGCCAACAAGCTCGAGGGCGAGGTCGCGAGCCTCACCCGCAAGCTCGAGGCGCTCGAGCGCCGCGGCCGCGCGCTGCGCGCCGAGATCGGCCGCAAGGTCGAGGAGCTCGCGCACGAGGAGTCGCGCGTGATGCGCGAGGCGATGGCCGACGGCGAGGACGTCGAGAAGGTCCGCGTCGAGCTCGCCGCCGCCGAGAAGCTCGCGCTGTCCGCGCGTCAGCTGGCGGACGGGGCGGCCCGCCAGGGCAACCACGATCCGCTCATCTACGAGCGCGCGGGCGCGGCCGGCGCGACCGCGCAGGCGAAGCGCGAGCAGCTCGGGCGTTACGAGCACAAGAAGAACACGCGCGAGGCGAACGCGCGCGACCTGCGCCGCCAGATCGACGAGCTCCGCGCCCAGCTCGCCCGCTACGCCGAGGCCCTGGAGGAGGACCTGGCCCAGGGGCGCGAGCGCGTCGCGGCGCGCACGCGCGAGGGGCTCGCCTACGAGAAGTCGTTCAGCGAGGCCTCCAACCTGCTGCTGAGCCACCTCCGCAACAAGCCGGAGTGTCGGGACCTCGTGGCGGAGCTCCTCACGTCCCACGCCAGCCCTGGCGCGGACTCGGGCTCGGATCAGCGCCTCTCCGGCTCGGATCGGCGGCTGAACAACGCGACCGAGCGCAACTGAACACGGACGGAGACAGCTGAACACGATCGAGCGCAGCTGAAAGCGTCCGAGCGCAGCTGAATACGACCGGACGCGACAGCGTGGGACAGCGTTCGGTCGTGCGCGCTTCTTTCTCTTCTCACCATCGTACGTAATCTCTCACCATCGTACGTAATCTCCCTACGTGATCTCCTGACGTCGCGCCGCTGACAGGCCTTCTCGTCGTGGGCGCGCATCACACCCTCTCGACGGCGTCTCGGGTGCATGGTAGCTAGCGCGCGCCTCGGGGGTCCGGTCACGGTGGAGGCATGCCTGGCAGCTCTGGGCGCTCCGACACCCTCCGGTCGTCGAGGGACGAGGCTGTGCTGAAGCGTCGGCGTTAGAGCAAGAGCCCCTCCGGCAGCGCGCCGGTCCCCTTCCCCTTTACGCAGGCGGCCAACCCCTCGGAACCACGAAGCAGCGAGCGGCGATGGCGCCGTCCTCTGCCTCGGATTTTGCGATGGAGGCACACCGTCCATGAACGTTTTCCGGTCCCACAAGGCCTGGCTCGCACCGATGCTGGCTGGGCTCGCCGCGCTTGCCCTGCTGCTCAGCGGCGGGCTCGCCAGCGCCAGTGAATCCGATCTGGTCCTCCCCGACCTAGGCACCCAGTCCTTCGGTGGCATCGATGGCCGCACGCTCCTCATGGGCGGCATCGGCGTCTGCGCGCTCGGGTTCGTGTTCGGGCTCGTCATTTACTCGCAGCTGAACAAGCTCCCGGTCCACCGCGCGATGCGGGAGATCTCGGAGCTCATCTACGAGACCTGCAAGACGTACCTCGTCACGCAGTTCAAGTTCATCCTGGTCCTGGAGATCCTGATCGGCGCGGTCATGGTCCTCTACTTCGGCGTGCTGCGTCACATGGATGCCGCGAAGGTCGTGGTCATCCTGCTGAGCAGCCTCGTCGGCATCGCCGGCAGCTGCGGCGTCGCGTGGTTCGGCATGCGCATCAACACGTTCGCGAACTCGCGCGCCGCGTTCGCGAGCCTCAAGGGCAAGCCGTTCCCGACGTACGCGATCCCGCTCAAGGCCGGGATGAGCATCGGCGCGGTCCTCATCAGCACCGAGCTCATGCTCATGCTGGTGATCCTGCTCTTCATCCCGGGCGACTACGCCGGCCCGTGCTTCATCGGCTTCGCCATCGGCGAGTCGCTCGGCGCCTCCGCGCTCCGCATCGCGGGCGGCATCTTCACGAAGATCGCCGACATCGGCTCGGACCTCATGAAGATCGTCTTCAACATCAAGGAAGACGACGCGCGCAACCCGGGCGTCATCGCCGACTGCACCGGCGACAACGCCGGCGACTCGGTCGGCCCGAGCGCCGACGGCTTCGAGACGTACGGCGTCACCGGCGTCGCGCTCATCTCGTTCATCCTCCTCGCCGTCCCCGACACGGCCGTCCAGGTCCAGCTGCTCGTCTGGATCTTCGTGATGCGCATCGTGATGGTCCTCGCGAGCATCGGCTCGTACCTCCTCAACGAGGCGATCGCGAAGGGGTCCTACGCCGACGCCGACAAGATGAACTTCGAGGCCCCCCTGACGCGCCTCGTCTGGCTGACCTCGATCGTGTCGGTCGCGCTCACCTACGCCGTGTCGGCGTTCATGATCCCGAACCTCGGCGGCGACACGACGCTCTGGTGGAAGCTCTCGTCGATCATCACCTGCGGCACCCTGGCGGGCGCCATCATCCCGGAGATGATCAAGATCTTCACCTCGACCGAGTCGCGCCACGTCCGCGAGGTCGTGACCGCGTCGCGCGAGGGCGGCGCCTCGCTGAACGTCCTGTCGGGCCTGACCGCCGGCAACTTCAGCGCGTACTGGATGGGCATCGTCCTCGTCGCGCTGATGGGCATCTCGTACTACTTCTCCGCCCAGGGCCTCGGGCAGCTGATGATCGCCGAGAGCGTGTTCGCCTTCGGCCTCGTGGCGTTCGGCTTCCTCGGCATGGGCCCGGTGACCATCGCGGTCGACTCCTACGGGCCGGTGACCGACAACGCGCAGTCGGTCTACGAGCTCTCGCTCATCGAGAGCGTCCCGAACGTCGAGGCCGAGCTGAAGAAGGATTTCGGCTTCACCCCGAACTTCGACAAGGCGAAGCACTACCTCGAGGAGAACGACGGCGCGGGCAACACCTTCAAGGCGACGGCCAAGCCGGTGCTCATCGGGACGGCGGTCGTCGGCGCGACGACGCTCATCTTCTCGATCATCGTCGTGCTCAGCAACACGCTGGTGAAGAACGCGGCGAACCTCACGCCCCAGGAGCGGTTGAAGGAGATCATGGGCCTGCTCTCGCCGCTCCACCCGCCGTTCCTGCTCGGCCTCGTGACGGGCGGCGCGATCATCTACTGGTTCACCGGCGCGTCGACCCAGGCGGTCTCGACCGGCGCCTACCGCGCGGTCGAGTTCATCAAGGCGAACATCCGCCTCGAGGGCGTGGAGAAGGCCTCGATCACCGACAGCAAGAAGGTGGTCGAGATCTGCACGCAGTACGCGCAGCGGGGGATGTTCAACATCTTCCTCGGCGTCTTCTTCTCGACGCTCGCCTTCGCCTGCCTCGAGCCGTTCTTCTTCATCGGCTACCTCATCAGCATCGCGCTCTTCGGGCTCTATCAGGCGATCTTCATGGCGAACGCCGGCGGCGCCTGGGACAACGCGAAGAAGCTCGTCGAGGTGGAGCTGAAGGAGAAGGGCACGCCGCTCCACGCGGCGACGGTCGTCGGCGACACCGTGGGCGACCCCTTCAAGGACACCTCGTCTGTCGCGATGAACCCCATCATCAAGTTCACGACGCTGTTCGGCCTCCTCGCGGTCGAGCTGGCGATCGAGATCGACCGCGGGACGAGCCTCGTTCTCGCGGGCATCTTCTTCGTGCTCTCGATGGTGTTCGTGTACCGCTCCTTCTACGGGATGCGGATCAAGTCGGACGAGAAGGCGACCGCCGCTGCGGGCGCCCGCGCCACGGCCTGAGCCGGGCGTCTCCTCTCGCGCTCGGCGCTCCCCGCGCCCTCTCGCCCCCCTCTCGCGCGCGCTGACCTCCCCCGCCGCCCGACGCCGCTCCGCGGTCGACGGCGCGCAGGGGAGGGCCTTGCGCCCAGCGCGCCCGCACTATAGTGACCCTTCATGCGAGCGCTCTGCCCCACGTGCGGCCTCCATCACGAGGTAGTCCGGGTCCTCGAAGACGGGCACGGTGAGCAGCGCAAGGACGTCTATCAGGTAGAGCCGCTCCTCGGCTGCGAGCGCACCTGGATCTCGGACAGGGAGCTGCTCGAGGCGCGCGCGCGCTTCGGCCAAGACGTCGTCGTGCCCGACGAGGACGACGAGTAGCGCGGCGACGACGGCCGCGCGGTCATTGCGCCTGCGCGGTCATGACGAGCAAGGCGGCTCCGCCGGTCCTCCGAGGGCTCTTCGCCGCGGCCCCGTCGCGTGGCCGCCGGTCGTGCGGTGCTCATGACACGCCTGATCGAGGGTCAGGGGATCTCTGACAACAACTCGTCGCGTGAGGGGCATTGGGGCGCCACCGTCGCCAGGCATCGTCTGCGGCCATTACCCGGCGGAGACGAGGACATGATGACGAGGCGGACCCTGAGGACGGCGTTGCTTCTGGTGCTCGCAGGCGGTCTTGGCGCAATCGGGAGCGGTTGCGGCGAGGATGGCGCGAAGGGCGCGCCCGGGGCGCCCGGTGAACAGGGCGCACCGGGCAAGGACGGCGCGAACGGTGAGCAGGGGGAGCCCGGTGAGCCGGGGGAGCCGGGGGAGCCGGGGGAGCCGGGCGCGCCCGGTGAACCCGGTGCGCCAGGCGAGCCCGGGGCGCCCGGTGAACCCGGTGCGCCAGGCGAGCCCGGTGTGCCAGGCGAGCCCGGTGTGCCAGGCGAGCCCGGCGCGCCCGGCGAGGACGCGCCGGTGTGGAGCAACGCCGCGAACCTCGCGCACTACGTGAGAGAGCGCGTCGCGCTGTTCGCCACCGGCAACTTGCCCGAGGGCGAGCAGTTCCCGCTCCGCGCGGCCGCGACCGACACCATCCGAGCGCTCGCCGGCGTGCGCTCCGACATCGTGGCGACCTGGCTCGATCCGCTGACCTTCAGCACCGCGCCGGAAGCGCCCCGCTTCGGCGCCAACAACGATTACACAGCGTTCTTCGGCGAAGGGTGGGCCGCCACCGCGGGCGACGCGCCGCAGTGGAGCGGCTCCGCCACCGCCGGGTGGCTCTGGGTCAACCACGAGTACGTCTCCGGGCGAAGCCCGACGGTCAGCTCCGCGCCGACCGGGCAGCACCTCACGCTGGCCCGGCACCTGCGCAAGCTCGGCGTCCTCACGAATGATGTCGAGTCGAACGTCTGGTCGCAGGCGGACGTCGACACCTATATTCGATGGGAAAAGAAGGAGGTTGGCGGCTCCTGGCTCCGGACCGTGCAGGACCCGGCGACGGGCGCATGGTCGGTCGACCGGAGCGCGACCGCCGTCCGCTACGACGCGACGAGCAAGACGCTGAGCCGCCTCGCGGGGCACGTGCTCTCGAGTCCGGGCCACGACGACACGACCGGCGCGGCGCTCGCGGGCGGGCTCGTGGCCGGCATCATGGGCGACTGCGCCGGCGGGCAGACGCCCTGGGGCACGGTGATCACCGCCGAGGAGAACGTGCAGGACTACTACGGTGATCTCGAGGCGAGCTGGTCGGGCGATCAGCGGTTCCTCACCGGCCGGGGCTTCGACCCGGGCGCGCCGGTGAGCCCGGTCTTCGAGGCGAGCACCAGCGCGGAGTTCGGGCGCATCTCCGATCCGAACGGCCGGCAGCCGCGCGACCATTACGGTTATCTCACCGAGATCGACCCGGGGCAGCCCGCGGGCGAGTACGACGGCAAGACGCAGCCGGGCACGGGCCACAAGAAGTTCGGCTTCATGGGCCGCGCCCGCTGGGAGGCCGCGACGTTCGCCGTCGACGACGCGTGGAGGCTCGCGCCCGGCCGGCCGATCGTCGTCTACGGGACCGACGATCGCCGCGGCGGCCGCATCTACAAGTACGTGACCAGCGGCAACTACACGGCCGGGATGACGCGGGCGGCGATCCGCGCGCTGCTCGACGAGGGCAAGCTCTACGCGGCGCACATGGCCGGGCTCGACAACACGACAGGCAACACCCTGGTCGCGACCCGCGCGGCCCCGACCGAGGCGGCCCCGGGCACGGGGCAGTGGATCGAGCTCTCCGTCGACAGCGCCGCCATCGCGCCGAACGCGGCAGCGCTCGGCGACCCGGCCAGGACCGTCGGCGACGCGCTGCGCGACGTGAGCTGGAACCGGATCGGCGGCTTCCAGACGGATCACGACGTCTGGCGCGCGCTGTTCACGGTGAGCAACAAGGTCGGGATCATGGAGCTGAACCGGCCCGAGGACATCGAGTGGAACCCGCGCGACCCGAGCGGCACGCCGCGCCTCTACGTGGCGTTCACCAACCACACGGGGCAGACGGCGCTCGATCAGGGCGGCGCTGTCTTCGATCCGGCGACCCACGCGACCCAGTCCCCGAAGCGCGCGGACGCCGTGGGCTCGATCTTCGCCCTGGAGGAGTCCGACCCCGCGAACCCGGGCGCGTCGACCGAGTTCCTGTACTTCGAGGTCTGGCACGGCGCGAAGGGGCAGGGCGACTTCGACGCCTCCTGCCCGGACAACCTGCTCCTCGACCGCGATGGCGGCGTGTGGTTCGGCACCGACGGCAACTTCGGCGTGGCCTCGCACGCGGACGCCTTCTACTACCTCGATCTCGACCCCGCCCACCGCGCGGGCCAGCCGGGCGTGACCCAGCCGAGCTTCGGCAAGGCGTTCCGCGTCGTGGGGCTGCCGAGCGACGCGGAGGCGACAGGCCCGTCGTTCACGCCCGACATGGGCACGATCTTCATGTCGGTGCAGCACCCCGGCGAGAACGCCTACAGCACCTGGCCGAAGGGCGACGCCTCCCTGTCGAGCGTCATCGCGGTCACCTTCCTGCCCGAGTGATCCCCCCGATGTCCGCCCGCCGCGCGCGCCTGCTGTCCGCGCCCCTGGCCTTCGCGGCGGTGTCCGCCGTCCTCGCCGCGGGCGCGCGCTGCGGCGGGGGCGGCTACGACCCGCTCGCCACCGCGGCCGCGCGCGCCGGGCGCGCGGGCAACCCCGAGGCGTCGATCCCGCCGATGTGTTACGCGAATACGGCCGGCGGCGCGAACGGCTGCTGGACGTGCCACACGATCGGGATCGGCCCGAACACGCTCGCCGATCACGAGCTCCAGCGCGAGTACGGCTTCTCGGACGCGGCCCGGAAGAACCCCTGGACGAACCTGATCGAGGACCTCTCGGCCGCCGCCGCCCGGACGAGCGACGCGGAGATCCTCGAGTACATCCGGGAGGACAACTACGCGCCGCTGCGCGAGGCGCTCGCCGCGCGCCGGGATTACCCGGGCTACGTGCCGGATCTCGACCTCGGCGCCGGGCTCGACGAGGAGGGCTTCGCGCGCGACGGGAGCGGCTTCCGCGCGGTCCGCTACAAGCCGTTCCCCGGCAGCTTCTGGCCCACGAACGGCAGCGCCGGCGACGTCTTCCTCCGGCTGCCGGCCGCGTTCCGCGAGGACGCCTCGGGCGCGCCGTCGCGCGAGGTGTACAAGCTGAACCTCGCGCTGCTCGAGGCGGCGATCGCGTCGCCGTCGCCCCTGCCGAGGGAGGGCGCGGCCGGGCCCGCCGGCGCGGCCGCCGGGCGGGAGGTGGAGCCGGTGAGCGAGCTCCTCGCCGGCTTCGATCTCGACGGCGACGGCGCGCTCGAGCCCGCGGTGACGCGCGTCGTCCGCCTGCCCGCGCGGTACGCCGGCGGGGCGGCCGGCGTCCCGGTGCGGGCGTGGCTCTACCCGCGCGGGGCGGAGCTCCTGCACTCGGTGCGGTACCTCGACCCGGATCGCCCGGCGCTGCTCGCCGCGCGGATGAAGGAGCTGCGCTACGCGCGCAAGGTCGACGAGCCGGACGACTGGGCGATCGCGCGCGCGTACGAGCGCGAGGCGGAGGAGAAGGACGAGGGGCAGCCGCCGTTCCACCCGGGCGGGCCCGAGGTCGGGCTTCGCAACGCGTTCGGCTGGCAGATCCAGGCGTTCATCGAGGACGAGCAGGGCCGGCTGCGGCTGCAGACCGCGGAGGAGCACCGGGCGTGCATGGGCTGCCACGGCGCGGTCGGGGTGACGGTGGACCACACCTTCTCGCTGGCGCGCAAGGTGCCCGGCGCGGCCGGCTGGCGGCACCAGGACCTGCGCGGCATGCCCGACGTGCCGCAGGCCGGCCACGCGGAGCCGGAGGTGCTGACCTACCTGCGCCGCGCGCGCGGGGCCGACGACTACCGCGGGAACGCGGAGATGCTCGCCCGCTTCTTCCCGGGCGGCGCGCTCGACGAGGCCGAGGTGCGGCGCGGCGCGCCCGGCGGCGACCGCGATCTCGCGTACCTGGTCGCGCCGTCGCGCGAGCGGGCCCTCCTGCTGGACAAGGCCTACCGGGCCCTGGTGCGAGCGCAGCGCTTCGAGGCGGGGCGGGATGTGGCGCTCGGGCCCGCGACGGGGATCCTGCGCGTCGTGGAGGGCGAGTCGACGGGCCTCGGCGAGGCGCAGCGCGTGTACCTCGACGGGCGGGCGCACCTCGCCTGGTGAGGCGTGGGGTGCGGGCGCGCGGCGCGTCTCGGGCGAGGCGCGAGGCGCCCGGCTGGCCCGCGCACGCTCAGTTGGGCGCGAGCGGGCCCGGCGTCTCGGGCGGCTGGTCGGCGAGCGGCCGGTTGCGCCCGTCGACGCGGAGCACGCGCGGCGTGTGCCGCCGCGCCTCGGCGTCGTCCATGTCCGCGAACGTCGCGATGATCACGAGGTCGCCGGGCTGGTTGAGGTGCGCCGCCGCGCCGTTGATGCACACGACGCCCGAGCCGCGCGCCCCCGCGAGCGCATACGTGGTCAGCCGGGAGCCGCGCGTCACGTTCCAGATGTCGACCGCCTCGTACGGCAGGATGTCGGCGGCCTCCAGGAGGTCGGCGTCGATCGTGACGCTGCCCTCGTAGTGCAGATCCGCGTGGGTCACTGTCGCGCGGTGGATCTTGCTCTTGAACATCCGTCGGTTCATGCGTGATGCCCTCTGCCCTTCCCGGCCAGGGACGGCGGCGCGCGCCGGGTCGAGCGCGCGCCGGGTCGAGCGCGCCCGCGGGCGCGGCGGGCCTCCCTCGCCAGGGAAAGGACGGGCTACCTCATGCGCGCAGCCGGCGGTCAGTCAAGGAACAATCGCTGCCGCAGGAGCCGGCCGCCCGCCAGGTGGATGGCGTCCTCGTCGGGCAGCGGGTCGTCCGGGCCTGGCAGCGCGTCGGGGGGGCCGACCACCAGGACGACCTCGCAGGGACCCACCGCGACGTCCCGGAACAGCTCCTCGCGCGTGCCCGAGATGCTCGCGCCGCCGGCGCCGTCCAGCGCCAGCTCCACGGGCCACGGGCGCGCGCTCCCGCCCTGCACCAGGAAGGCCCTTACCGCGACCGGCGCCGGCACGCGCGCGCCGGGCGAGAGCGCGATCGCGAGCCTTTCGCCCCTGCCGACGTGGCGCGGGGCGCCCGGCCCGCGAGCTCCCTGCTGCGGGCCGTCGCCGAGGGTCGTCGTCGCGAGCGTGTAGTCGGGGAGCGGGGCGGCGCCCGGCGCGAACGGCGCGGGCCGCAGCGCGAGCAGCGACACGAGCGCCGCCGACACGACCCAGCCGACCACGCCAACGGCCGCCCGGGCCCGCGCCGCCGGAGTCGTCCGCCGCGCGCTCCGCCGCTCGACGACCAGCTCGGGGTGCGACAGGCCCTTGCGCGGCGGCCTGGCGAGGGCGTCCGCGCCGTCCTGCGCGCGCTGGGCAGGCTGCCCGGGCGCCGCGCTCGATCGCGCATCGCGCGGCGGCTCCGATGTCCCGGGCGGCACCGATTCGCCGTCGATCGCGCGACAGACCGGCGCGTCCGTGGTGGACGGCGCGCTCGTCCCGCTGAGCGAGTCGGCGTCCGCGCCGAGCGGCGCGGCATCGGCGACGTCGCTCGCCTCCTCCGCGTCGCAGTCCCACTCCTCGGGGCACCGGAAGCGGATCCCCGACTTCCGATCGACCGCTGGACGCGCGAGCGGAGACGGCGCTGGCGCACCGCCGCGCGGCTCCCGGAGCTGGGCGAGGAGCTGGTCGGAGAGCCGGGCGCGGGTCTCGTCGTCGAGGGGCGGCCGGACTTCGCGCTCCTCCCGCCCGGCGCTCGAGCGCGCCGCGGTGTTCGCGGCGTCTCCCGGAGCGTCTTGCGCGCCGTCCGGGCGCGTCTCCTCGGCGAGCCTGCGCCAGCGCGGATCGGTCGTCGGATCCCGCTGTGCGATGCGCGTCAGGGCGCGCAGCAGCTCGTCGTCGTCCATCAGTCGCTCCCCGCGTCGCGCCACGCGGTACAGCGCTCGCCCCGCCGGCACCGGCTCAGGAGCGCGGGCGCAGCAAGGGGGACCGGAAGGGGGGGGCGCCGCTCGCCGAGCGTCAGGGTAGGCACCCCGTCGCTCAGATTCGCCTCGTGGATCAGCGCGAGCGGTCGCTCGGGCATCTGATTCCCTTCCCCTGGGGATCGAAGAACCCCAGTTTGCTATTCACGTTATCCGGTTCTCGCCTCGCCCGTCAATGGAGCTCGGGGCGCGCCCGGGGGGCTTCTCCCCCCCGCTCGTCGGCGTGAACATGGCTGTCAACGTGAACGTAAACGTGGACGTGGTCGTGGACGACACGCGATCGCATTGCCGACGGTGCTGAAGTTTTCTCACAATTACGGCTATTTTTTCGGTTTGGCCGCGCTGGTCGCCTTGGCCGCCTTGGTTGACTCGGTTGCCTCGGTTGCCTCGGCCGCCTTGGTTGACTCGGCCGTCAAGACGCGCACGGTGTCACCGACAATCTCCAGCGCTGCTGGTTTTCCGCCGTAATGCGCCGCCATGCCGACGTCGATCCGCCAGATCTTGTCGCCGCAGGCCGACGTGGCGCCGTGCTTCTGGACCGTGTGGCCCACGACCATGCGCTTCGCGGACATCGCCGCGAGGGTCTGGTCCAGCGCCGCGCAGGGGGGCGACCCCGGGCTCGGCGGCGGCTCGCTCGAGTAGAGGCGCGCCCACACCGGGCTGTCCTCGGCCGCGATCACGGCCGGCGCGGAGGGGCTCTTCCCCTCCATCCACGCGCGCACCTCGCGGTTGATCCGCGAGATGCCGTAGCGCGTGTGGGCCGGGAGCACGCCGCCGTGCGTGAAGACGGTGTCGCCGACCGCGATGATCACGTCGCGCGCCGCGAGCTTCCTGGCGTAGACACCGCCGGGGGCGAACGCGGCGGCGCGGGCTCGCGCGGGGGGCGGCACCGGCGCGAGGCGGGGGCCCGACGCGTCGAGCCCGGGCACGTCCTCGAAGTCCTTGAAGCCGCCCTCGGTGACGTAGCGGAAATCGAGCTGGACGTTCATGACCTCGTGGTTGCCGTTCAGCGCGTACACGGCGCCGCCGGCGGCGCGCGCCTCGACGGCGAGGCGATCGAAGAGGTCGACGATCTCCTGCTCGTCGTCGCCGCGGTCGATCTCGTCGCCCGTCTGCACGAGCACGAGCTTGCCGCCGATCCAGCGATCCGCGCCGTCGATGGCGCCCGCGATCCGCAGGGCCGTGCGCGTCGCCGCGAGGTCGCCGTGGACGTCGCCGATGGCGACCACGCGATCGGCGGCCGGGTAGGCGTAGGAGCGATCCGCGTCGGGCGGCGGCGCGGCCGGGGCTCCTGTCGAGCGCGAAGGCGGAGAGGTGGCGGCGGGGCTGTGCGCCGTCGAGGCGGGTCGGTCGGCGTCGCAGCCCGCGGCGAGCAGTGCGGCGAGCAGCGCGGTGAGGCGGAGAGCGGCTGGCATCGGACGCGATCCTCCGGGGGACGATCGGGGGTGTACCATGGCGAGCGGTGGACGCGCCGCGGCGCGCCGCAGCAGCGCCTCGACGCGCGCGATCAGGCCGGGAGCTTGGCGGAGAGGAATGATTTCAGCTTGATCAGATTCTTCGCGTCACGGCTGAAGCTCGGGGCGGTGTAGCTCGACGCCCAGCCGGTGATCTCGTGCATGAACGAGGCGCGGACCTGCTCGTCGCTCAGGATGTCGTCGACGGTGCGGCCGCGCGCGGCGCCCTTCTCCAGCGAGCGCACGTAGCCCTTGAGCCGGGCGTAGTCGCCGCCGAGCAGCTCGGCGATGAGCTCCGCGTCGCGGGCGAGCCGCGCGAGGGCCGGCGCCTGGTCGCGCAGCTCCGGGCTCTCCGCCGCGGCGAAGGACGCGGCGACGCGCAGCACGAAGGCGTCGTCGAGGAAGCCGAGATCCTCGATGCCGTCCGGGATGAGGTCGAGCGATTTGAAGAGGTAGTTGAGGCCCCCCGCGAGTGAGCGGCGCGTGGCCTCCGGGCTCTCCGGCGAGGCGAGCAGGCCCGCCAGATCCGTGGCGTCCGAGGCGAGGCTGCGCAGCCACTCGGGGAACGTGTCGAGACAGCGGTCGTCGAGATCGGTCATGGGATCCTCCCGGCGGGAGCCGGAGGGTAGTCCGAGGGGCGCGGCGCCGTCCATGCCATCCATGCAGGCGAAGGCGCCCGGCGCCGCTCCGGGCGCCGGGCGCTGCGACCAGGACATCGTTGCCGGCGCGGGCGCGCGTCGATCGGGGCTCGCCGGCGGCGCGCCGCGCGGCGCGCGCTCTCTCCCGCGGCAGCCCCGCGATCATTGGTCCGTCAACCCGTACCCGACGAGCCCCGTGACGCTCGAGCTCGCGCGCAGGCTCACCTGGATGCGCTCCGACGCGCTCTTCGAGGTCTCGGCCGCCCCGGCGACGCACGCGAGCGCGCGAGCTCCCGCGCCGCCCACGAGCCGCGGGAGCGCGGCGCCGACCTGGACCACCGCCTGGGCGTCGCCGAGGAGCCGGCGGCCGAGCCCGTGCTGGGCGTGCAGCAACGCCGGCAGGTTGGCCTGCAGCGTCGCCACGAGCCGCGAGGCCATCTCGCCGCCCTGCACCACGCGCGCCTGGACCAGCGTGGGCGTGCAGGCCGCGTGGACGGCCGCGTGCGCGCGGCAGCACGCCTCGCACTCGGCGTCGCCACTCGGGGGCCACTCGATCCAGGAGCACTGCGGGTCCTGCCAGGTGCCCGCGCAGCGCGCGTGGCACGTGCCGTCGCAGCCGCCGTCGCACTTGCCGTCGCACTGCCCCACGCAGCGGCCCTGCGCGTCGTGGGCGGAGCACTGCCCCCAGCACTGCCCGGTGCAGCGCCCGTCGCACGGCCCGTAGCAGCGGCCCTGGCAGTAGCCGGAGAGCCGCGCGGGGTCGCACTCCGTCACGATCTGCTCCAGGGTCAGCTCCACGTTGCACGAGCCGCTGCACCGCGCGCCGCTCGGCTCGCAGTCCGGCTGCGTCAGCATGACCCCCACCTCGGCGCCCTGGAGGAAGATGGCGTCGATCGCCGCCGAGACCGGGCCGCAGGCGCCGCTAGCCTGGCCCCCTACCTCGTCGCGAGGCGCCATCTGCGCGGGGGGTACCCCGAGATCCGCGCCCATCCGGCGGCACGCGTCGGCCACCTGCGCCTCGATGACGACCGACACGACCGCCATGTCCTTGGCGGCCTGCACGAACGTCCTCACCTTCGCGTTCGCCCGGGCGTCCGCGGTGAGCTGGGCCCCGAGGACGTCTCCCGGGTCGCGCAGCTCGGGGCAGGAGGCCTCGCCGGCGCCCTCGACGTGCGGGAGGCCCGCGGCGAGCTGGGCCCTGAGGACGTCGCCCGGGCTGCGCAGCTCGGGGCCGGCGCCCTCGACGTGCGGGAGCTCGGCGCAGCTCGGGCCGGCGATGGACGCGAAGAGCGCGAGGGCGAGAAGCCATCGCGCCGGCCGGGCGACTTCACCGCGCATGCGCGCGCCTTTACCACGATCGCGCCGGCGGCGCGCAGCGGTCCAAGTCCGACCTGGTGGACGGATAGGCCGTGGTCGGCACAGGGGCCGCGACCGCGCCGGCTGCCGGCGTCGCCCGACACGAGCTGCAGCGCCGCGCTCGGGCATCGACCCACGAGGCCGCTGCTCATCCATGCCGATGGCGCGATCGACGGCCTAAGCCGGGTGGAGTAGCTTCGGCGGTATGGCGAAGCCCTGGGACATCACCGGCGACGACCTCGTTCGATGGTCGCAGCAGTACGATGCGCCGAGCGTTCTGCCCGATCTCGTCCGCCGGCTGCTCCTCGCCACCTCACCCCTCTCGTCGATCTCCATGAGCGCCCACGCCGGCACGCGGCTCAGCGGCGTGGACGGCGTGGTCCGGTCGAGCGCAGAGACGGCGTTCTGTCCTCGCGGCGCATCGGTCTGGGAGCTGACCGTCGAAGGCGAGCTCAGTAAGCTGAACAGGGACTTCAAGAAGCGGGCGGATGACCCGAGTCCCTTTGAGCCGAAGGTGACCACGTACGTCGCCGTGTCTGCCCGGCGTTTTCCACCCAAGTTGCGATGGGCAGCGGACAAGCGCAGCCTGGACTTCTGGAGGGACGTTCGCGTCCTCGACGCCGAGGACCTCGCCGCATGGCTCTCGAGTGCGCCGGCGGTCGCCCGGTGGTTCGCGGATCGGCTCGGCCGCCCTGTCCATGACGTGGAAGATCTCGATGGCTTCCTCGAGCGGTGGCGCCGCCGCACGCGGCCGCCGCTCCCCGCCTCCATCGCCGTCATCGGCCGGGAACGGCAGCAGCTCGCCGAGAGCGTTCGCGCGTGGGCGCGAACCGTGCGGAGGGACGGCACGCCGCTGCGCATCCACGGGGCCACGTGGGACGAGGCTGCGGCGTTCGCCGCCGCCGCGCTGGCTCTGGATGGGACACCCGAAGGCGAGCAGGTGCGCGCGCGCACGATGATCATCCGGTCCGCCGACGCGCTCCGATGGGCGCTCCAGAACGACCAGGACCCGCCCCTGCTCGCGATCGCGGTTTTCGACAGCGCGTCTGCGACGGTCGGTCCTGCGATCCTTCCCGTGGAGGGCCCAGTCGCTAGAGGGGCGATCGACGTCGTTCGTCTCGGTCGGGTGGCCTACCGACGGTTCGAAGAGGTCCTGGCGAGCACCGGCCTGTCCGAAGATGACGCTGCCCGCATCGCAGCAGGCTCCGGCGGGTCCCTTACGTCGCTGCAACGGCTCCTCGGGTATGTCGAGCTGCCGCGGTGGGCTGAGGGCGTCGCCGCGGTCCCGCTCTCGGCCGTGCTCCTTGTTGGGGCTTTCGAGCCGGACAACCAGGAGGACCGCGACGTGCTCGCGCTCCTCGGCGCCGATCCGCGCGAGGCCGAGCTCTTGTGCGAGCGCCTGCGCCTTGCGCCCGACGCGCCGATGCACAGGGAGGAACGTCGCGCGTACCGCGCCGTATGGACATGGAGCGCGCCGCCCGATGCATGGAAGCTGCTGGCAGCGCAGATCCCCGCCGACTCCTTGCGGCGCTTCGGCGACGCGGTGCGTCTCGTGCTGAGCGAGCGAGACCCGGGCCTGGATTTGACGCCTGACGAGCGCTTCATGGCCCCGCTGCACGGTAAGGTCCCGCGCGCGTCCGGCCCGCTCCGCGAGGGGATGGCGCGCTCCCTCGCGCGCCTGTCGCAGAACGATGAGGCGCTCGCTGCGCTCCACGGGCCGGCGCGAGGGAGCCGTCTCGCGATGAGCGCCGTGCGCGAGCTCCTGCCGCCCCCGTGGGCGCCGTGGGCGTCGCTTGCGGAGCTCCTGCCGCTCCTGGCCGAGGCCGCGCCGGAGACATTTCTCGTGTGTGTGGAGGCGAGCCTGCGCGAAGGCGACGACGGGATAGCGCGTCTCCTCGCGGAGGAGACGCGCTTCGGACCCAGCCCGCACACGGGCCTTCTGTGGGCGCTGGAAACGCTCGGCTGGGACGAGCGGCTGATGCCTCGTGTAGCGTCGGTGCTGGCACGGCTCGCCCAATACGACACCAAGCTGGAGCGCCCGGGCAGGATGGCGAATCGGCCTGAGGCGAGCCTATGGCAGCTCCTACGAATCGCGATGCCGCAGACGCGCGCGGCAGCCCAGCAGCGAATCGGCGAGATGGATCGCAGGCTTCGAGAGACGCCCGACGTCGCATTTCCGTTGCTTGTGCGAGAGATCGATGGGCAAGGAAGCGTTGTTCTTCTTGAACAGTCGCGCATCCCAGAAATCTGGTCGGTGAAACCTCTTAGTCGTGAGGAACAGGAAACGCGCCATGAGAATGAGGTGTCGCAAGTTGAGGAGGCGTACGTCAACCTGGCTTTTGAACATGCGGGACACGACGCGGAGCGGTGGGCCTACTTTCTGAACAACGTCAGTATGGGGAACGACATGGCAGTCGCCACCCTCGAAAGGCTGGAGGCCGTGAAGTCCCAGATAGGGGACGAGCAGGCGAAGGTCTGGGGGGCCATTCGACACGTCCTGCACTGGTCCCGTGCGGAGGAGGAGGGAGCGGACGAACAGGACCCTTTGGCGCTCGACCGAAATGCAGTCTACGACCGATGGCAAGCGCTCTATACGAAGTTCCAGCCGCAGGATCCGGCGTTGCGTTACGCTTGGTTGTTCCAGACGGATGTGGAGATTCCCGGAGTTTTTCGTCGGAAGGTGGATCTGGATCTCGAAGGGCGAGAGATCGCGCGATTGCGTGCTGAGGCGCTACAAGACGTTGGGCGTCAGCACCAGCGGTTGGAGATCCTGTGCGCCCTCGCCAGGCAGGCGAACGACAGCCGCGTGCTCGGCATGGAGCTTGGGAGAGCGACGTTTGCAGATGCGCTAGACGCCCACTTGCTCGAGGGGCATCCGCCCCGAGATCTCGCGCCGCTTGTCCCCAGCTACATGGCCGTGCGATGGAGCCTTCGCGGGTCGGAGTGGGCCGAGGAAAAGCTTCGCGCGATGCTCCAGCAGGGGAGAGGACCGGATGTCGAGGAGGTGCTCCTCAGGCGCCTTCCAGATCGCACCGTATGGGATGTCGCCGATGCGCTGGGTGAGGACGTCCGACGCGGGTACTGGCTCAAGCTGGAGCTCATGCTCGGCGAGCACCCGGCGGAAGCGTGGGAACGGGCCACTAGAAGCTTCCTGGACGTCGGAAACGTCGCGGGCGCCGTCAAGTGTGCCGAATGGGCCAAGGACAAGCTAGACCACGAAACGATCGCGCTGGTGCTGAGGGCGTTCGGCTCCGCGCCTCCAGTAGAGGTGAGGCGGTTCTTTCAGGCGCCGGCGTCTTCCTACACGCTCGAGCAGCTCATGGATCGGCTGGCTTCCGCGCCGGAGGCCGACGCCAGGTACGGCGAGCTCCTGGCGAGCATCGAGCTCCTCTACGCGCTCGGGACCCACGAGCCCAAGCGGCCCTTGCACCGTCTCTCCGCGGCGTTCGCCCAAACCCCTGGTCTCTTCGTGGATCTGGTCAAGCAGATGTACCGGAAGAGCGGCGGGCTCCGGCCGGTGCTCTCCGAGACGGAGCAGGACGACGTCCGCCGTCGGGCGGAGGGTGCTCATCGCGTGCTGGGCTCCTGGACGGGATACCCGGGCCAAGGGCTGCCAGTAGACGAGGCGGGGCGGGTCCTCTACGAATGGTCCTCGAAAGTGCTTCGCGAACTGGTTGTCGAGCGGCGCCCAGACACCGGCGCGAGCGAGGTGGCTCGCGTCCTTGCTCGCGCCCCGCAGGGCGAGGACGGGTTCTGGCCCTGCATCGCGGCTCGTAAGCTGCTGGAGACCGACGAGTTTCCTGCACTCGCCGGCGGTCTGCACATCGCGAAGCGGAACCTGCGTCGAAGGACGGTGCGCTCGATCGGCGAGGGCGGTCAGCAGGAGCGCGCCCTCGCAGCCAGCTACCGCGACGCGGCGAGAGCCCTCCGTCCCGCCTGGCCTCGCACGGCCGACATGCTCGATGGCTTAGCGGCTGCGTACGAGGGCGACGCCGCCCGCCAGGACGAGACGGCGCGCGCGACGCTGCGCGAGGAAGGCGCCGAGCCCTCGGATTTCGGTTCGCCACCCTCCCGCCAGCAAGCGTCTCCTAAGCGCCGAGTCGTGAGTCCGGGCATCGTCCATCTCCGCGGCATCGAGCTCACCAACGTCACGTGCTTCGAGCACCTCAACCTCGAGCTCCAGCCGCCGCGGGACCGCGGCCAGTGGCTCCTGCTCCTCGGCGAGAACGGCCGGGGCAAGTCGACCCTCCTGCGGGCGCTCGCGCTCGCGCTCGCGGGCACCAATGTCGCCCAGGCGGCTCTCGGACAGTACCCTGCCCCGATCCTCCGGATCGGTCAGCCATCGGCTCGGTGCGAGGTGACCTGCGGCGAGCAACGTTACACGGTGACCATCTCGAATGATGGCACCTTCGAGGTGGCGACCTGCGACCCGACGAACGGCGCCCGGCCCCCGGTGTTTGCCTACGGCTGCCGGCGCGGCTCCGCGCTGGGTGGGAGCGACGCCGTCGATCTGACCAGTCCCTTCTCGGACGTGGCCACGCTCTTCCAGCCATCGGCTCACCTCTACCCCGCCCCGAGCTGGCTGAAAGACCTGAAGCTGCGCGCCTTGCAAGATCCCAGGTACGATCACGTCTTCCAGACGCTGACGGACAAGCTCCGCGATCCGCTGCTCCCTGACTTGGAGCGCCTCGACGTCGTCGGCAACCAGGTCTCTGTGATCGCACCCAAGCTCGGCGGGCGCGTTCCCCTCGCAGCCCTCAGCGACGGCTACCTCACCACCCTGGGCTGGCTCATGGACCTCGTGGCCCGCTGGCTCCACTGGGCCGAGCAGGTGGAAGGCAAGCCCCCTGAGGGAGACTTCTTCGCCCGCATGGAGGGGCTGGTCCTGATCGACGAGATCGACCTCCACCTGCATCCGCGCTGGCAGCGCAGCGTCGTCAAGCTGCTCAAAGACGTCTTTCCGAGGCTCTCGTTCGTGGCGACCACGCACAACCCGCTGACGCTCCTCGGCGCCGAGGCGGGCGAGATCGTCGTGCTGCGCGATGCGGCCGACGGGAGCGGTCGCCCGGAGGCGAAGCGTTTCGACCTGCCGCCCGGCATCCGCGCCGATCGGATCCTCACGGGCGAGTGGTTCGGGCTGCCGTACACGGTGGACGACGAGACCATCGCGCTCATCGAGCGGCACCAGCAGATGCTCCTCGAAGGCGTCCCCGAAGACACGCCGGAGCGCAGGGAGCTGGAGGAGAAGCTCGCCGCCCGCTACGGCTCCTATGCCGACACGTCGCTCGACCGGATGGCGCTCGAGGTGGCCGCCGACCTGATGCGCGAGCGCCAGCCGAAGACGCCGGAAGAGCGCGCCGACCTCCAGCGGAGGCTGAAGGAGCGGGTCCGGCAGAGGCTCGCGCAGCATGATCGCGCGAACGTAACGAAGAGCTGACAAAGGCGAGATGTTTCAGGCGCGACGGCCGAAGACGCCGAAGGGCTTCAATCTCGGCGTCCGTGACGCCCGGAAGAGAATACGGGAGCTCGTCGGGCGAGGAGAGCGACCGACGTCCAATGACTTCGACGACACCTGGAGCAGGTTCAAACACCTTCTCGCCGAGGCGCAGCACCATCGATGCGGCTACTGCGATCGCAAGGTGCTCGGCGGTGATGACGGAACGATCGATCACTACCGTCCGAAGGCCGAGATCGAGGAGCTCGAGGACGACCCGGACACGTGGGGAAGGCAGAGAGCCCACTCCGCGAGCATCGAGGGCAGGAAGTCGCTCCTCATGTCGGAGCGCGGCTACCACTGGCTCGCGTACACCTGGCACAACTACGTGTTCGCCTGCTCGTGCTGCAACGAGAAGTGGAAGCGGGCGATCTTCCCGGTCGCCACGCATCCGCGATGCTGCCCGCCTCGACCGAGGAGCCATGAGGAGCCGCTGCTCCTGAGCTGCTACGGTTCGCTCCGCCCGAGCGCGCACCTCCAGTTCAATGAAGATGGCACCGTCGAAGCAAGAAACGGGAGCCGCTACGGCCACGAGACGATCCGCACGGTCGGCCTTCATCGTGAGCCGCTGCGCGACGAGCGCGAGGACGTGACACGCGACGTCTACGAGGCCCTCCGAGAGCTCGCCGAGGGTACCGAGGGCGCCGTCCGTGCCTTGTGCAGGCTCGGAGGCGAGGGGCGATCGTTCTCGGGCGTTGCGCGCGCCATCGTCGAGCAGGAGCTCGAGATGAGCTGGGGCGAGTTCGTCGCGACGTTTACGGCGACCTGACGCCGCTCACCGTGCTCGCCCCCGCCGGCCGCCAGCCGAGGATGCGCAGCGCGTTCTGCGCGAAGATCTTCACGACGTCCTCGCGCGACATGCCGCGCTGCCTGAGCCGCGCGGCGAGCGCCGGCAGCGCCGACGCGTCGTCGAGCCCCCTCGGCGGGACGATGCCGCCGTCGAAATCCGAGCCGATCGCGACGTGATCGACGCCGGCCACGCGGACCATGTGATCGACCTGCGCGACCACGTCGTCGACGCCCGCCTCGCTCGTGCCGTTCACGAAGGGGGCGTGGAAGTTGAGCCCCGCGACCCCGCCGCTCCGCGCGATGAGCCGCAGCTGCTCGTCCGTCAGGTTGCGCGGCCGGTTCGCCACCGCGCGCGCGTTCGAGTGCGTCGCGACGATCGGCGCGCCGTGCGCCGCGGCGATCGGGACGAGATCCGCGAACGCGGCGTCCGAGACGTGCGAGACGTCGATCAGGGCGCCCTGGCCGTAGACGCGCTCGCAGAACCGCTTGCCGAGCTCGGTCAGCCCGTACGCCGCCGGCTCGCCGGTCGCGGACGACGAGAGCCGCGTGTTCTTCGCGTGGTTCGGGCTGATGAGCCGCACGCCGCGCGCGATGAAGCGGTCGATCTGCGCGATGTCCGCCGCGAACGCGCCGGCCCCCTCGATCGAGAGGAAGGTGCTGATCTTCCCCGGCTCGGCCCGCGCCGCGCCGAGCGGGAGGAGCACGGGGTTCGCGGCGATGATCGCCTCGATCGTCGCGAGGACCGCGCTGGCGTCCTCGATCTGCGGGCCCTCGGGGCGCGCCTGGTCGGGCAGGTAGATCGGCAGCACGACGCCGAGGTAGTGGCCCGCGACGAGCGTCTCCCGGCGGGCGTGGCCTTCGCCGAGGCGCCTGTCGCGGCCCTTGAAGTGGACCTGCCAGGGCACGTCGACGTGCAGATCGACGACCGGCACGGGGGGCTCCGCGGGCGGGTCGCCGAGCGTGGGCCGCGGCGCGCCCAGGGCGCCGGCGGCGCAGGTGACGGCGAGCAGGGCGCGGACGCGGGCGCTTCCGTTCACGCGCTCACCCGCTCACCAGCACGCCCAGCGCGAAGCCGACGCCGAGGCACACGAGCCCGATGAGCCCCACGAGCCACCAGGCAGCGCCCTCCGAGCCCCCGCCCTCGGCGGCCAAGGGGACCTCCACGACCCGCACGTCGTAGTGGCCGCCCGTGAGCGTCGGCACGCCGGCGGGCTGCTGCGCGCTGATGTGGGTTGGCCTGGCCGAGAAGGTCGCCGTGGGCGCCACCGACGGGGACGCCTGGACGGGCGGCGCTGTCATGCGCGGCGGGGGCACCGTCGGGACCCTGGACGCGATGGGCGGCACGCTCTGCACCGGCTGCGTCACGTTCTGCGGCGGCTGCGCCATGTTCTGCGGCGGCTGCGTCATGTTCTGCGGCGGCTGCGTCATGCTCTGAAGCGGCTGCGGCGGCGGCAGCGAGGGCAGCTGGTGCGTCAGCGCGGGCGACGCCGGCGCGTCGGGCCACGCGCTGGGCGTCGCGATGCCCGTGCGGTGCGCGATGGCGCCCAGCGTCTGCGCCATCTCCTCGGCCGTCTGGAAGCGCCCGGCCACGTCCTTGGAGAGGGCGCGCTGGAAGAAGAGGCCCCAGGCCGCGAGGTGGGGCGCGACCTGCTCGATCGGGCGCACCTCCTTGGCGAGCACGGCGGTGAGCCGCGCGAACTCGTTCTCGGCGGGGAACGGCTGCGTCGCCGTGAGCATCTCGTAGAAGATCACGCCGACGCTCCAGAGATCGGTGCGCGCGTCGACGCCCTGCGCGTTCTTGATCTGCTCGGGGCTCATGTAGCCAGGCGTCCCGAGGAGCGTGCCGGCGCGGGTCTTCAGGCCCATTCCGCCGGCCGCGTCCATCACCTTCGCGATGCCGAAGTCGAGCACCTTCACGCGGAAGCCCCCGCGCGGATCGCGGATGAGGAACAGGTTCTCCGGCTTCAGATCGCGGTGGATCACCTTGTGGCTGTGCGCCGCCATGAGCGCCTGGAGCACCTCGTGGATGATCGGCACGGCCTGCTGCGGGGGGATCGGGTTGCCCGTGTCGATGTACGCGGCGAGCGGGACGCCCTGCAGGAGCTCCATGACGAGGTAGGGCGTGCCGTCCTCGGCGCGGGTCGCCTCGAAGACCGAGGCGATGTTCTGGTGGACGAACCCCCTCGTCGCCTCCGCCTCGGCGAAGAAGCGGTGGAGGACCTGCTCCTCCTGCGTGAACTCGGGGTGGAGCACCTTGATCGCCCGCTTGCCCTCGCCGCGAAGGCCCTCGGCCTCGTAGACCGCGCCCATGCCCCCCTCGCCGAGGAGACGCAGGATCCGGAAGCGCCCGTTGAGCACGGCGCCCACGAGCTGGTGGGAAGGGCTCGATGGGTCGATCACACGCGGACTCTACCAAAGCTTAGGCGCGGCCCGCTCGCCGAAACCTCGGCGGTAGGCGGCTCCCGCCGGCGCTTCGGCGCGCGGCTCACGCCGGCGCGGGTCAGGGCGCGGCGTTCGCCACGGCCGAGCGCGCGGCCGGGCTCGCGGGCAGCGGCGTCCGCAGGGCCTCGCCCGGCTGAGCCCCGGCGTAGAGGAGCTCGTAGACGGCGAGGCTCGTCATCACGCGCTTCGTGTAGAGCCGCGTCTCCTCGTACGGGATGCGCTCGACCCACAGGTCGAAGCTCTGCGAGGGGCGCTCCGCGATCCATCGCTTCGGCGCGCCGCCCCCCGCGTTGTAGGCGGGGATCGCCAGCAGGGGGTTGTCCGAGAACTGGCCGCGCAGCTGCGAGAGGTAGCGGCAGCCGAGCGCGATGTTCACCTCGGGGCGCTTCAGCGCGTCGGCGCTCCACGGCAGCCCGAGCGGCTTGGCCATCCGCTTCGCGGTCGGCACGATGAGCTGCATCAGCCCGAACGCCTGGGCCGGCGAGGCCACCCTCGGGTCGAAGGCCGACTCCTCGCGCATGATCGCGTAGGCGAGGGCCTCGGGGATCCCGCTCCGCTTGGTCTCCGCGGCGACGAGGCCGGAGAAGGGGCGCGGGTAGGCGAGCTCCCAGGCGCCGCGCCAGCGCCCGACGGGGTAGTGATCGACCCACTCGCCCGCGAGCTCGACGGCCGCCGGCGCCGCCATGGCGGTGCGCAGGATGCTGTACGACTGTGGCAGCGCGCCCGAGCGCGCGAGCAGGAACGCCGAGGCCCACATCACCTCGCGCGGCGCCGTCTTGCCCCCGACGCCGAGCAGGTCGAGCTCGCGCCGCGCGAGCTTCGCTTCCCCCTGGCGCGCGAGCTCGACCGCGCGCGTGAACGCGGGCTGCGCGAAGAGCGGGCTCCTGAGCTCGGTGTACGGCGCGCTCGCGTCGCGCTCCAGGGCCGCGGACAGGGCGCGCTCGGCGGCGGCCGGGTCCACGTCGGCGAGCCGCGCGTGGGAGAGCGCCATGTAGAAAGAGAGCGGGTAATCGCGGATCACCTGCTCGAGCAGCGCCTTCCCCTTGTCGGGCGAGCCCGTCTCGATGCGGGCGCGCCCGAGGTAATAGGGGAGCCTGCCGGCGGCGTGGTACGCGCGTTCGTGCGGGAACCGCTCGAGCGCGCGCTCGAGCGGCCTGACCGCGCCCGCCCAGTCGCCGCGCTCCATCTCGAAGAGCGCGAGCTCGAACAGGCCGTCGGCGACCATGTCGCCCGACGGGTAATCGTCGGGCATGGCGGTGAGCAGCTGCACGAACTGCGCCTGGTCCCCGAGCCCGAGCAGCGCGCGCGCGCCGAGGTAGCGCGCGTCGTCCGCGAGCCGATGATCCGGGTATTCCTTCTCGAGCAGCGCGAAGCGCGCGGCCGCCTCGGCGTGCCGATCGACGCGGAGCGACGCGCGCCCGGCGTTGTAGAGGGTCTCGGGCCGCCGCGGGGCGGGCGCGCTCGCACCTGCAGCGGGCGCCGCGCCTGCGGCGGCGGGCGCCGCGCCTGCGGCGGCGGGCGCGGCCGGCCCACAGCGCTCGATCGCCGTGCCGAAGAGGTCGGCGGCCTCGGCTCGCCGCCGGAGGCGCCCGAGCGCCTCGCCGCGCGCGGCGAACGCGTCGCAGGCGAAGGCCGAGGGCGCCTGCGCCTCGGGGAGGGCGATCAGCGCGTCGGTGACGGCGAGCGCCTCCTTGTCCTGGCGCGAGGCGAGCAGGGCGCGCGCGCGGGCGAGCAGATCGGCGGGGCCCAGGTCGAGGAACGGCTTGCGCCGCGCGAACGGCAGCGTCGACAGGGCCTGGTCCTGGATCTCCTTCGCCTCCCCGGCGCCGGCGCCGCCCGGCGCCTCGTCGATGACGCGCCGGGCGACGCGGATCGCCTCCTCGGCGTGGTCTTCGCTCGGGTGGCGGAGCAGCGCGCGGGCGAAGCGGAGCGCCTCGGGCACCCACGTCGACGCCGGCCAGCTGCGGGCGAGGTAGGCGCGCCAGCGCGCGGCCGCGCCCTCGATGTCGCCCTTGTCGGCGAGCGCGCCGGCGACGATGCGATCGAGCTCGTCGGCGATCGCGACGTCCGACGAGACGGCGCGCGCGCGCTCGAGCGCCGCGTCGGGCTGCCCCGCCCTGGCGAGGAGATCGGCCGCCGCGAACCTCGCGTGATCCGCGAGCGGCCCGCCCGCCGCCGCGGCGGCGTCGTACTCCTTCGCCGCGCCCACGGGATCGCCCGCGAGGGCGCGCAGCCGCCCGAGCTGGTAGCGGAACGCCGCCGCGTCCGCGGGCGGCAGGGGCGCCGAGAGCGCCTGGGCCATCGCCGCGGCCGCGCCTGCGTACGCCTCCTGCTCGACGAGCTTCTGCACCTGCGCGAGCCGCGGGTCGTCCAGCACGAGGGTGAGGCGCTCGGGGTCGAACGCCGGCGCCTGGCCCGGCGTGCCCGTGACGACGGGCCCCGCCGGCGCTGCGCTCGGCGGGGGCGCTGGCCGCGGGCAGAGCGGCGGGCAGGCCGCCGCCCCGCGCTGCGCGGGGGGCGCGCCGGCGCACGAGGCGCCGAGCGACGCGGTCAGCGCGAGCGTGGCGGCCAGCGCGAGCGCGGTGGCCCCGGAGCGGGCATCCAGCCTGAACATGCCTGCACCATACTCCGGATCGCGCGGCCGCACAGCGATCGAGGCGAGCGGCGCGCCTGCGAGCCGCCGGAGCGCCCTCTCGTGAGCTGGCGCCCCGGCGTTCGGACGTGGTGTGGAAGCGTGCGGGGCAGCGGCGCGGCGTTACTTCGCCGCGTCGCAGGCGAGGAAGACCCGGATGGCCTCGATCGTGTCGTCGGAGAGCTTCACGCCGATGGGCATCCCGTCCGCGCCGTTCGCCCCGCCGATCTGGATCTCCGAGAAGATCGCTTCCGCCTCGGCGCTGACGCTGGCGGGGTCGTCGACGTTGACATCCTCCGGAGCGTTGATGCGCGACGCGCCCACCGAGGTCGACAGATGACAGGGCACGCACTGGTCCTGGAGCGCCTGGTAGCCCGCCTCCTCCTGCGCGGTCGCGTCGGGCGGACATTCACCGAGCGGCGAGTCCCCGGAGGTACTGCCGCCGCCGTCGTCGCCGCCGCAACCGTGGAGAGCGCCAATGACAAAGGGCGCGAAGCAGAGCAAGAGCATCGTACGAACGGGCATCAAAGCACCTCAACAGCTTGTTTAGGGAAGGGGAGCGAGCCGGAGTCGAGCCTCCAGCCATGCAGGCCGGCCGGGCGCTGCGCGCCGATGGTGCCTGGGGCAGCGTACCGGGTCAACAAAGACGGGTCGGCGTGGACTGAAGGACACCGGGGTCGTCCGAGGGGGCACCTCGTACGAGTTCGAGGCGCCGTGGGTCTCGTCGGCGAAAGCCTCGCGCGAGGGGAGGCGCCGCCGGCCCCGTTCGGATGGGGCGGCTACCGCGGCGCGTCCGGGACCGGCGTGTCGAGCAGGAGCTCGGCGCCTATCTTTTCTCGCAAGCGCATCCTCACGTCGCTCGCGGAGCGCAGCCTCCCGGATGTCATGCGGTGGTGCTCGGGCCGATTTCGGGCGCGTGCGCTGCCTCGCTGCGCGCTCTGGGCAGCTCGAACCAGAAGAGGCTCCCCTTGCCCACGACCGTGCGGAGCCCCACGCGGCCGCCGTGCGCCTCGGTCAAGCGTTTGACGGTGGCGAGGCCCAGGCCCAGGCCCGGCACTCGAGCGCCTTGCGCTCGGACATGAGGCTCGAACACCGTCTGCTCGAGGGCCGGCGCGACGCCGGGCCCTGTGTCCTCCACCTCGATCCGCACAGCCTCTCTCGCGTCGAGCACCCGGATCACGACGCGGCAGACCGCCGCGTCGCCGAGGTACTTGAGCGCGTTGCGGATCAGGTTGGCGAGGGTGCTGGTCAGCACGCCGGGGCTCGCGGCCACCGCGCACGGGGCGAAGGGCTCGACGCGGAGCTCCACGCCGAGCTCCACCGCGACAGGAACGAGCTCGACCATGAGATCGTCGATGATGGGGCGCACCTCGGCGCGCGCGCCTGACTCCGGACTCGCGCCCGCGCGAGCGAACTCCAGGAGCCCGTCGGTCATGCGCTTGACGCACAGGATGGACAGCCGGGCCCGTTCGAGCGCATTTCGTGCCGGATCTCCCTCGTCGCTCCGCCGCAGGGCGAGGTCCAGCGCGAGCGCGACCGAGCCGAGGGGGCTGAGCACGTCGTGCGCGACCCGGCCGGCGAACTGCTCGAGCTCATCCGCTCGGCGCTCCAGGAGCACGCCCTGCCGCCAGAGCAGCCTCACATGGCGCCGGATCTGCACGGCGGCCGCCGCGCAGGCCAGCAGCGCGAACATCACGCTCGCCGTGTTGAGCACCAGCGCGATCCGGCGAGAGCGAACGCGGCTGGCTGCGATCTCGGTCGCCAGACGAAGCGCCTGCCGCGCGTTGAGATCGATGCTCGCCATCACGGCCTCGCTCGTCGAGTTGAAGTCCGCTCGCAGCGCGCCGTCGACGAGCTTGTTGGCCTGGTCCGGATGGCCGCTCGCCACCAGCGAGAGGGCCCGGTCGGCGTCCAGATGGAGCTTGGCGAGCTCCTGAGCCACGGTCTGCCACTGCCTGAGCTCGCCCGGATAGACGGGCATGTCGAGGTAAGCGTCGAGGCTCCGGGAGAGAGTGTCACGCGCCTCGTCGAGCTCATGGCGAGCGAACGGGCGGCCCAGCGCGGCGTTGTTGACGAGATCGCCCAGGAGCGCCTGGGTATGCCTCAGCTCGGCGCGCGCGGCCGCCAGGTGCATGATGCTCGACGTGGCGTTCTCCGCCAAGCTCTTGGCCGCCGCGTCGATCTCGGCCTCTCGGTGCTCTGCGTAGGCGGCCGAGATCACGAAGCTCGCGATAGCGGCGAAGAACGCCGCAAACAGCGACAGCAGGATAGAAGGCAGCCTCTCGGGCATAAGAGTAGACTTCGACCTCGCCGGATCCTTCCGCCGTCGCATCGCCATGCCGGGATGCTGTTCCGCCGTCCGCCCGAGCGCAACGCGGGAAGTACGCCGGCGTCGTGGCGAATCACCCCTCGCTGCATCAGCGGATGTCCCCCAGGCTCGTGTCGAGGGAGGATAAGATAACCACGATTACGCTGAGGATAAGATAACCACGATTACGCTGGTGAGCGCTGGTCGGCCTTGGTGCCCTGAGCGCGATCGAACGACCTTGTTTGAACACCGATGAGGCCCCCGGAGAGGGTGTCCGTGGGGCGGCGTGGGGGACGGACCGCTGTCTGAGCCTGATCGACGTGCTCTCTCCGGCGTGCGCAGCGCGCCGGAGAGAGCACGTCGATCAGGCGAGTTCGGTGGGGCCCCCGCGCCGCCCCACGGACACCCTCTCCGGGGGCCGGGCAGCCGGGACCAGCGCCCTCTCCGGGGGGCCGGGCGCGCAGCGCTAGCTAGCTCGCCCGCCGCCGCTCCAGGTGCGTCTTCATGGCCTTGAGATCCCCGTGCACCGCCTTCTTGAAGCTGCCAATGAACAGCCGCCCCAGCGTCTCCATGAACCAGCCCATCCCGGCGATCTCGCCCTCCATCTTGAGCAGCGTGCCGGCGCCCTCGGGCTCGAAGACATACCGGAAGCGGTAGGCCCCCCGCCCCGTGGTGCCCTTTTGCCCGTCGACGAAGAGGTCCAGACGCCTGCCGGGCTCCGCCGCCGTGACCTCGAACAGCTCGGTCGATTCCTTGCCGAACATCTTGCGGGTCTCACGCCACATCGCGCCCTTGCCGACGACGGCGCCCGTGAGCTTCTCTACCCGCACGAAATTGGGCATCCAGTCGCCGAACGCGTCGATGTCGGTCGCGAGCCGGAAGACGTCCTCGGGCGATGCGTCGAAGCGCTCTTCAATGGTGAACAGGAGCGGCATCTCGTTCTTCTCCTAGGCTTTCCCGCGCGCCGTGCCATCGTGCCGGAACCGATCCTTCTCCGTCAACGAGCGCGTCGAGCGCGCGCAGCGGCCGAGACGCTGGCGCCCCGCCGTCTCGCGTCTCTCGCATCGTTCGGCTTCCGTCCGAGCTCCTCGCGCGGCCCGGATCCGGAGTCGCGGGCTCAGCCCTTCTTGCCCGGCGGCAGCAGCATGCCCCGGTTGCCGGTCGCCCCCTGCATCGGGCGGTGCAGGACGATCTTTCGCCCCGCCTCGCGCCCGTGCGCGTGCGCCGCCGTCCGCTGGTTGCCCGTGTGGCGCAGGTGCTGCACGTGCGGGTGGCGCGTTCGATAGTAGCCGTCCAGATCGGCGTCCCTCACCCAGACGAGCCCCTGCTCCGCGGACACCTTCCGCTCCGCGTTCAGCTTCTCGAGGAACCCGAGCATCACCCCGGCCTGGTAGGTCCGCCGGTCCTTGTTGCCCTTCACCCCCTGGGTCCGCTTGTGCTCGTTCCACAGCTGCTCGGCCGTGTGGTGCAGGAACGCGTGCACGTAGGCCGCCATCTCCAGGTTCGCCGGCGTCCCGCAGATCTCGAGGACGCTGCCCCGCTTGCCCTCGAGCGGCACGTAGACGGGCACCCAGATCGCCTCGACGAAGAAGTGCTTCCCCAGGATGCCGCCGACGATCCGCTCGGTCTCGCCCACGCGCCCGCTCGGCGCGCCGAGGTGGCGGAAGCCGTACTGCCGCGCGGCGCGCGCCTTCGCGACGTCGAGGTTGTACTTCAGCATCAGCCGCTGCGCGGCGCTCATCGCCGCCTGCGCCTCGTTCGCGTTCGGGCTGTCGGCGAGCGCGAGCAGCCGCGCGATGCGATCGAGGATCCGGGCGTCCACGCTCGCCTCCGACGCGCCCGCGTCGCCGCCGCGCGCGATCCCGCCGGGATCCGCCGGCGAGCGCCCCGCGGCCGGCATCCCGGCCGCCGTCCCGTCGATGCCGAGGCGCGTGCACACCTCGCGGAACGCCGGCCCGTGCGCCGCCTCGTCCCTGACGCCCAGCACCTCGTGCACGTACTGGTGCGCCATCTCGTGCTTCAGCACCTCGATCACGACGCCCCACGGCTGCGTCAGGACGAGCGGCCGCGAGATCTCGATCGCGCGCGCCTCCGAGACCCACCGCCCGAGCCGGCTCGCGGCGTCGGACAGCTCGATGGACGCAGAGCGCAGCTTCCGCCGGAAATGCGTGTAGTTCAGGCTCTGGTAGGCCGCCATGAGCTCGCACACGAGCGCGGCCTCCAGCTCGGCGCTGAGCCTGGCCGCCGTCTCGAGCGGCGGCTCGGGCGCCGGCGCGCCCGGCGACGGCCGCGCCTCGGGCTGCGCGGCGGCCTCGGTCGGCGCGGGTTCGGCCGGCGGCGCCGCGGCCCCAGGGCCCTGCTGCGCGCCGCGCATCCCGTTCAGGAAGAGCTGCTCCGCCATGCGAACGCCTCCATGGCACGCCTCGCGCGGCGGTCGAAGGGTTTTCTCGCCTCCCGGGCGGGCAACCCCGGCCGGCGCCGTCACCTCGATGCCGCCGAGCCGCCTCAGAAACGTTCCCGATACGCCACGTCCTCGGTAAACTCGGGCGCCTCCGTGCTCCGCTCCAAGGCGCTCAACGATCCTCCGCCGGCCGAGGCCGACGCCGCAAGCCGCTCGTCCCGCGGCTTCGCCCGCGATCTGGGCGCAGATCGCGCCGCGGCGCGCGCGCGGCTGCGCGCCGTCGCCCGCGCCCGCCGCCGCTACGGCCGCCTGTTCCTCGCCCTCCCGCTCCTCCTCATCGTGATGGCGGACGTCCTCCTCCGCGGCGATCGCCTGCTCGATCTGGGCGGGAAGCACATCGCGAGCTACCTCGGCGCGATGGTCGAGAGCGCCGCGCTCTGGGGGCTCCTGCTCTTCGCGGCCTCGTCGCGGCGGGGCGCGGCGCGGTGGCTCGCGGCGCTGCTCTTCGTGGCGCTCGCGACGCTGTCGCTCGGCGGCCAGCTCTACTTCCACCGCCAGTACGCGACGTACCTCAACCTCGACGCGACGCTCTTCGGGACCTCGCTCTCGGCCAGCCTCTTCGGCCAGCTCCGGGCCGACGGCGAGAACTTCTTCCGCTCGGTCCTCCCGCCGCTGCTGCTCGCGATCGCGCTCGTGTGGCTGGGCCGGCGGATCGTGCGGCCAGGCCGCACGGCGTGGGCCCGCGCCGCCCGCCTCGCCGCGCCCGCGGTCGTGGTGGCCGCGTTCGTCCTGCCGTGCTCCTACCGCACGGTGCAGGCCTCCACGCCCGACGTCATCTACTTCCACGCGATCGGCGGCCTGCTCAAGGAGCTCGCCGGCGTCCAGACAACGGCGCAGGTGCGCCCCGGGCTCCGCACGCCGCCCTCGCTGCCGCCGGTCACCCCGCGGCCGGGCCCGCAGCGCAACGTCCTCTTCATCCTGACCGAGAGCGTGCGCGCCGACGCGACGTGCTCGGCGCGCACGCCCGTGGCCGCCGGCGAGGCGCCCGCCGCGTGCCCCGGCACGCCGCGCATCGACGCGGCGGTGCCCGACCGGCTGCCGCTCACGCAGATGCGCTCGAACGCCTCGACGACGGCGATCGGGCTGGCGGTGCTCTGGTCCGGCCTCCAGCCGGTCGCGACCCGCGAGGCGCTCCACACGGCGCCGCTCGTCTTCGACTACGCGCACGCCGCCGGCTTCGACAGCGCCTACTGGACGAGCCACCACATGATGTTCGCCAACTCGCGCCTCTACGTGCAGGACCTGCCGGTCTCGCACCAGTGCGGCGCGACCGAGCTCGATCCGCTCGCCGACATCGATCTCGGCGCCGACGACCGGCTGCTGTCGGCGCACGTCCGGTCCGAGGTGCTCTCGCTGCGCGAGCCGTTCCTCGCGGTCGCGCACTTCGGGAACACCCACGTCCCCTACCTCGTCGACCCGGAGGACGCGCCGTTCCAGCCCGCCCTCGAGAGCAAGGCGCCGGACGACAACGAGGCGTACCGCAACTTCTACAGGAACGCGGTCTACCGTCAGGACGCGGCCATCGCGGAGCTCATCCGCTTCGTCCGCAGCTCTCCGGTCGGCGATCGCACGGTCATCGTCTTCACGTCGGACCACGGCGAGGCGTTCCGGGAGCACGGCCAGCTCGGCCACACGGGCTCGATCCTCGACGAGGAGATCCGGGTGCCCGGATGGGTCGACGCGCCGCCGGGCACGCTGACGGCCGCGGAGGAGGGCGCGCTGCGCGCGGCCCGGGACGAGCTGGTCTTCCACACCGACGTGGCGCCGACCCTGCTCGACCTGATGGGCCTCTGGGACGAGCCTGCGCTCGCGGGGTACCGGGCGGCGATGGTCGGGCACAGCCTGCTCCGGCCGTCGCCGGGGCCGGCGGCGCTGGCGCTCACGAACTGCACCGGGATTTGGGGCTGCGCGTTCAAGAACTGGGGGATGATGCGCGGCAACATGAAGCTCGAATCCCGCGCCTGGGACACCGCCTGGCACTGCTACGACGTGCTCGCCGACCCCCGCGAGCAGCGCGACCTCGGGCCCGCCGCCTGCGGCGACCTGCCCCGGCTCGCGGACGCCCTCTACGGCGGTCCCGCCGGCAGCGTCGACGTCCCTGCCCACCTCCGCGACCTCGCGGTCGGGCCTCGCCACGACTGATCCGGATGACCCAGGACATCGACCGACAGGGCGGCGCGCTCGCCGAGCCGCCCGCGTCCCCCGCCATCCGCCCCGCCCGCGCGGGCGATCGCGCCGCCCGTGACCGCGTCCGCCCGCGCGCCGCGCGGAAGGCCGCGCTCCGCCGCGCCCGCCTGATCAGCGCGGCCCTCCTGGCCTCGCCGGCGCTCTGGATCCTCGTCCTCGACGTGCTGCGCCGGGCCCGCCACATGACAACGTTCGATCGGCCGCACGCCGCGGGGTATGCCGCGACCGTGGCGGCGTCGCTGGGGTTCTGGGGCCTCTTGCTCTACGTCGCCTCGGGTCGCCGCGGCGCGGCGCGCGGCGCCGCGGGCGCGCTGTTCGTCGCGCTCTTCACGCTCGCGTGCGGCGTGCAGGGGGGCTTCCACGCCCTCTACAACATCTACTGTTCGGTCGACTCCCAGATCCACTCCCAGTCGATCCCCTGGTCGATCGTGGGCACGCTCCCGCTCGGGCACCCGCGCGTGATCGTCCACTTCGCTGTCGCGCTCGGGTTCGCCCTTGGGGCGCTCCGGCTCTCCCGCCGGCTCGTGCGCCCCCGGCGGCTCCGGCGGCGCCTCGCCGCCGCGGTCGTGCCGCTCGCGCTGGCCGGCGTGGCGATGATCCCGGTGAGCTACCGGGTGATCCAGTCGTCGTCGGCCGACATGATCTACTTCCACGGCATCACCGCCCTGGTGAAGGAGCACCTCGGCGTCACGAACGACTCGCCGGATCTGCGGGTGCAGCGCCGCAACCCGGAGCGCGTGCCGCGGCTCTCGGCGCGGCCCGCGCGGCCGCGGAACGTGGTGCTCCTCCTGCAGGAGAGCCAGCGGGCGGACGTGACGTGCGTCGCGTACGACCCGGCCTGCGACAAGGCGACGCCGTTCTCCAACGCCGCCGCGCCCCGCCGCATGCCGCTCCTGCAGATGCGGGCCCACGACTCGACGACGGCCATCTCCATCTCGAACATCTGGTCCGGCGTCCCTCCGACGGAGAGCCTCGCGGTGCTCGGCGCCGCGCCGCTGCTCTGGGACTACGCCCACGCGGCCGGGTGGGACACCGCGTACTGGACGAGCCAGAACCTCATGTTCGGCAACGCTCGGCTCTACGTGCAGGACATCCCGGTCTCGCACCGGGCTGTCGCGACCCAGCTCGATCCGGGCGCCGACCTCGATTACGGCGCCTATGATCGGCAGCTCACGGATCGGGTGATCGAGGAGTGGGACGAGCTCGTCGAGCCGTTCTTCGCGGTCGTCCATTACTCGAACGTCCATTTCCCTTACGTGAGCGATCCGCTCCACTCGCCGTTTCAACCGAGCGAGCTGACGAAGGCGCCCGAGAAGAACGAGCACTTCAAGAACTACTACAAGAACGTCGTTTACCTGTCGGACATGGCGGTTGGCCGGCTCATCGAGCACATCCGCGGGACGCCGAGCGGCGAGCGCACGGTCATCGTGTACACGTCGGATCATGGCGAGTCGTTCCGGGAGCACTGGCAGCTCGGCCACACGAGCTCGCTCTGGGACGAGGAGATCCTCGTCCCGACGTGGGTCGACGCGCCGGAGGGGACGCTCGCGCCGGAGGAGCGGGCGAGCATCGAGGGCGCGAAGGACACGTTCGTGTGGCACCTTGATCTGGCGCCGACGTTCCTCGATTTGATGGGCCTCTGGGACGAGCCGGGCCTCGAACCGTTCCGCCGGCGGATGATCGGACACCCGTTGACGCGGCCGGAGCGCACGGTCGCGCCGATGCCGCTCACGAACTGCACGTGGGTGTGGGGGTGTGCGTTCCGCAACTGGGGGATGATGCAGGGGCCGATGAAGATCGAGGCGCGCGAGTGGGACGGCGAGTACCACTGCTTCAACGTGCTCGACGACCCGCTGGAGCTGACCAACCTGGGAGAGCAGGCGTGCGCGCCGCTGCCCGACCTCGCGCGGGGGCTCTTCCACGAGATGCCGAACGTCACGCCGCCGGGGAGGCCCAAGGTCGACTGGGGCGGGTGAGCCTTCCGGTGAGCGCTGGCCGCGCCTGGGCGTGCGCGTCTCCGCGGCTGTCGAGCACCCTCGCGGACGAAATCGCGCTTGCCCTGCGGGATGTCACGCAAGGTTCACTGAAAGCTCACCTCATCTCCTGAAGGGGAATGGGGAGATAGCGTGAGGGATCCGCACGAGGGGATCCTGTCGTACCCTTCCGAAAGCATCGACATCACCGTGCAGCGGGCCTGAACCCCGTCGCCGCCGCCGGAATCGTTCTGCTCTGTTGACTGTATGCGGGAAAACCAATACCAAGATTCCTCTCTTTTGCAAAGCGAGGAAATTATGGTGCGGAGAAACCCGCTGGGTGGGTTGTTCGGGCTGACATGCATTGTGGTGGTGGGTAGCGCCTCGTGCGCCGTCGACACCGAGGTGGGGGACGCGTCTCTTGGTACGGAGGTCGTCGAGGCCACGGCCCCGCGGCCGAGCCAGCGCGCGATGATGCCGCCGGAGCTGCGGGCCGCCTACATCGCTGCCGTGCAGGCAGGGGCCTCGGAGGCATACCGCGCGGAGCAAGAGGGAGCGGCGGTCCGGGCGCAGAACCCGGCGCAGCGGTTTGGCGCGGAGCTCACCGCGTCGGGGGTGACGCTCGCGCCGAGCGACGGGCAGGGCGACTGGCGCTGGTCGGTCGCCACCGTGGGTTATGGCTGCGACGGCGCGCTCGATCCCGTGCAGGCCGTGGCGCCCACGACCGCCGGGGGGCGCATCGAGTACCGGCGCGGGGACCTCGTGGAGTGGTACGTCAACGGGCCGCTGGGACTGGAGCAGGGCTTCACGCTGGCCTCGGCGCCCGCGTGCAGGGCCGCGGGCGGTGGGCCGGTGACCGTCGCGCTGGAGGCCCAGAGCTCGCTGGAGGCGGCCCTCGCCGAGGGCGGGGACGCCGTCGAATGGCGGGACGCCGAGGGGCAGGCGGTGGTGCGCTACACGGACCTGCACGTGGTCGATGCGATGGGGAAGGTCCTGCCAGCCAAGCTGGCCGTGAACGCGGGCCAGGTATCGCTCCAGGTCGACGACACCGGGGCGGTGTATCCGGTGGTCGTCGACCCGCTCGTCTGGACGGAGGAGGAGAAGCTGCTGGCCGGGGACGGGGCAGCCAACGACGCCTTTGGTAAATCGGTCGCGATCAGCGGCGATACGGCGGTGGTGGGCGCTCCCGATGCGAGGGCGACGATCAATGGGGGCCTGAAAAACATAGGCGGGGCCTACATCTTCGTCCGCTCCGGCTCCACCTGGACCCAGCAGGCCAGGCTCACGTGCGGTGATCCTGGCATCAACGAGGGCTGCGGGACGTTTGGCTACGCCGTGGCCATCAGCGGGGGTACCATCGCGGTCACGGCGCCCTTCAAGAGCGGCACGGGCGGCTCCGCCGTGGGCGCGGTCTACGTCTTCGTCGGCTCGGGGTCCAGCTGGACCCTGGAGCAGAAGCTCTACGCCAGCGACGCTGTTGCAAGCGACTCCTTTGGCTGGTCGGTCGCGCTGGACGGAGACACCCTCGTTGCCAGCAGTCATCACCACGACCATTCGGCCTCCAACGACGGCGCAGCCTGGGTCTTCACCCGCTCCGGGTCCACCTGGACCGAGCAGCAAGAGCTCATCCCCGACGATGCCGCCGGGTCCGACGAGTTCGGCTGGTCGGTCTCGATCAGCGGGGATAGCATCGTCGTCGGCGCTCCCCTGGATGACGCCCCGTCCTCCAACCAGGGTTCTGCCTACGTCTTCGTTCGTTCTGGCTCCAGCTGGACGCAGCAGGCAAAGCTCGTGAAGTTTGGGACGGGCTCGGGGACGTTGTTCGGACAGAGCGTGGCGATCAGCGGAGACAGCGTGCTCGTGGGGGCCCGTAACTACTCGAATCCGTCGAACACCTCGGGCGCTGCTTACGTGTTCGTTCGTTCTGGCTCCAGCTGGACCGGGCAGCAGGTGCTGGCTCCCTCGGGCATGGCCGCCTTTGACGCGTTCGGGACGTCCGTCGCTATCCAGGGCGACAGGGCCATCATCGGCGCCACAGGCGCCGATGATGCCAGCGTGTCGGATACCGGTGCCGCGTACGTCTTCGAGCGCTCGGGGTCCACCTGGACGCAGCAGCAAGAGCTTTTTGCCTCCGACGGAGCCAGCTTCGACGCCTTCGGCGATTCCGTCGCGTTCGACGGGGACACGGTCGTCGTGGGCTCGCGCTCGGACGACGATCTCGGGACGAACTCGGGCTCGGCTTACGTGTTCACGCTTGAAGACATCTGACTGTCTCTCTCGCCGCCCGGCCAAGTCGCACGTCGCGGATTTGCCGAACGAGGCCCGCCATCACGCGGCGTGCATCGAGATCCGCGTCGAAGATCACGACCCTGTGCTCCGCGAGCTCCCGCGCCGTCTCCGGGCGGCCGCGCGCTCCCAGCGTCGCGGGCGACGCGACCGCCGAGAACTCCTCGAGACGCTCGCGGCGCTCGCCGATCGCAAGGCGAGCGTACGCTGAGGGGGCGCCGAAACCGGGTCGGCTCCCCTGCGGCGCCAGTCTGTAAGCTTTTGAAATTGCTATAGAAAGCAAAGGGTCGCGACCCTTTGTCGGAAGCGCTATGCTCGGCGGGTGCCCACCGCCGCACAGAAGCCACACCCAGCCACCGTGGCGGATCTCCTGGCCATCCCCGAGGAGCAGCGCTTTCACGAGATCCTCGACGGCGAGCTCGTGCAGAAGGCCGTCCCTTCGTTCGAGCACGGCGACGCGCAGTCCGCCATCGTCGCGCACGTGAAGATCCCCTTCCAGCGGCGCCCCGGGGGCCGCTGGCCCGGAGGATGGTGGTTCGCCACCGAGATAGAGGTCGAGTTCATGCCGGACCAGGTGTACCGGCCTGACGTGGTCGGCTGGCGCCGCGAGCGCGCGCCGGAGCGGCCCAGCGGGTGCCCTGTCCGGCTCCGGCCCGACTGGGTCTGTGAGGTGCTCTCCCCGAGCAACGCGCGCAACGACACGGTCAAGAAGATGCGCGTCTATCAGCGCTGTCAGCTGCCCCATTACTGGATCGTTGATCCCCGGGAGGAGACGCTGACCGTGCACCGGTGGACCCCGGAGGGGTACCTCGTGGCGCTCCGCGCGGAGCGGGGCGAGCGCATCAGGGCCGAGCCGTTCGATGCGATCGAGCTTCAGGTCGGCGTGCTCTTCGGGGACGAGCGCGAGGACGACTGACGGCCCCCCGCCGCCTCCCGCGGGGGAGGGCCGCCTCGGTCACAGGTCGCGGAGGTCGAGCGACCCGATGAAGTCGGACTTGCCGACGTCGAGCCCGTTGTGCCGCAGGATCGAGTACGCGGTGGTCGCGTGGAAGTAGAAGTTGGGGAGCACGAACCCGAACACGAACTCCGGGGCCCTCATGCCCTTGCCCGGCAGGAAGAAGAGCGGAATCGTGCGGTCTTCCGCGCCCTTCAGCTGCTCCGGCTTCACCGCCTTCACCTGCTCGATCGCCTTGCCGACGCGCGCGCGCAGCTCCGCGATCGTCTCGTCGCCCGTCTCGAGCTGCGGCGGCTCCCCGCCGGTGAGCAGCGCGCTCAGCCTCAGGGGCCAGGCGATGACGTTCTGGAGCTGACGCCTGAGGTTCCACTGATCGGGCGCGAGGCGCGCCGTGAGGAGCACCTCCGGGTCGAACTTCTTCTGCTGTGCGTAGGCCTCCGCCTTGTCGAGCCAGACCAGCACCTGGCCGAGCATGCGAGTCATCTGGGGGAACGAGCTGTCGTAAAGGCTCATGATCTTCTCCTCGTCAGCAGGAACAGCTGGCGCCTCTGGTCCACCCGCGGCCTCCGCGCGTCAACTCCGCGCGCGCGCCGGCCCCGGTCCACGTCGCGCGGCCGCCTGGAGCGACAGTCGAGCTCGGCTGTATACTTCGAGGAGGCGTGACGAGCCCGGCGGAGCCTCAGGCAGCGCCGGGGCTCGCCGGGGCTCCGCAGGCCCTCCGGGGACGCTCAGTCGACCCGGTGGAACACGCCCGCTGGATCGAGCGTCCACAGCTTCGGGCCTTCCCCGCCGCCGTCCGACGTCCGGACGTGGATCAGCCGGATGCCCTTCTCCTCCAGCTCGGCGAGGATCGCGGGATCCAGGCCGGGCTCGAGGCGGGGCTCGAAGACGAAGTCCTCCGAGAAGTTGTGGTGCTGCGGGCGGTACGTCTGCGCGTGGTAGCCTCTGAGCACGATCGGAGCGCTCGTCAGCCCCTCGATGCGCGTCTCGACCCACTTGTGGAGCGGCGCCGTGTACCCCGCCGTCGGGCCCGTGGGGGCCGGCGGCCAGTAAAACGAGGTCTCCACCGCGACGCCGGACGTCCATGAGAGCGAGCGCTCCTGGAGCAGCGCGCCCGCCACCGGGGGGCCGTCCGCGGGACAAGCGTCGAGCTGCACCACCTCCGAGGACACCTCGAGCGGCGTCCCGTCCCAGTCGAGCGCCCGCACGGGCGTGGCGTAGGCGGCGCTCAGCATCATCCCGGCGTCGCGCAGCGCGACAAGCGGGCCCAGCGACGGCGGCAACAGCTCGGGCACCGGGGAGGTGGCGAGCGCATAGGTGATCTCCGAGGCCCCGGCGCCGTCCACGAAGGAGTCCGTGGCCGTCTCCTCGGCGTACGCGTGGGACGCGGCCGGCCACGCCGCGGGGCTGCCCGAGAGCGTCGCCACCGATCCACCGGAGAGGTAGTCGAGCCGCGCGTCCTCGAAGAAGCTGCTGGCGAGCGCCGCCGGCGTGAGGAACCCGCTCTTCGCCGAGAGCCTCGCGCGCACCTTGAGCCGGTGGTTCGCGAACACGTCGCCGAACTCGCCCTGGAAGGTGCAGACCTCCCGGGGCTCGTCGAGCAGGAACGGCGTGAGGCTCGGCGTCGTGTCCGGGAGCGCGACCTCGCGCACCTGCTTCACGACGAGATCTCCGGGCTTCATCTTCTTGAACTCGTAATCGAGCAGGAACGACTTCCTGCCGGGGTTCAGCTCGCTGAACCGCGCCTCGACGCGGCCGAGCAGCGCGGCGAGCGCGAGGTAATCGTCCTCCCATTGCATCACGTGGCCGCCGAGCGGGACGAGCGTCGAGCTGGACAGGAGGTAAACGGAGGTCTCCTGGTCGAAGAGGCTCGCGGTCACGACCTCCGGCTGCGCTCCGCCTTCCGGGTTGGTGACGGACGTCGCCCCGAGCTGCGTCACGATCTGGATCTGGTCGTTGACCAGCTCGCGCCGCTCGAGCGTCGCGACGCCGTTCGCCATCTCGTCCTCGTCAGGATAGGAGTGATGGACGAGGACGCCCATCCCGACCTCGGCCTCGTCGACGCCATGGAGGAGCCGGGCGAGGAAGGCGTTGTCGTTGTAGAAGCTCGCGTACACCTTGCGGATCGCGCGGAACACGCCGCGCTCGCCGGCCTCGCCGGGGTCGCACAGGCTCGGCCCCTCCTGGTCGGCGTCCCGATCGTCGGCCAGGCAGCCGCTGTAGCTGTCGTAGAGGCCCGCGCCCGTGAAGACGGCGCTGTCCTCCACGTTGGTCGAGCTCCGGAACCGGATCTTCTTCGTGGGCGTGAAGCCCTCGAGCGCCGCCTCGATCGCCTGCCGCTGCCCCGCCGAGAAGGCGGTCTCCCCGGTGATCCGCGCGCGGATCGCCGCGAGATCGGCCTTGAGCGCCAGCATGTCGGGCGGGTAGGCATGGCCCGCGAGGCGCTCCGCGATCTCGGCGCGCAGCGTGCGGCCGCCGGGCATGACCTGATCGAGGAAATCGTCCCAGAGATCGAACGACAGCGCGACCGCGACATCGGAGCTCTCCGGGATGGCGTCCCGCAGCAGGCCATAGTTCGCGGCCTTGCCCCCGAAATGCACGATGTCCGCGGGGCCGAGATCCTCGGTGGACCCGGCGTAGGCGCCGAGGGGCTCCTTGGGCTGGATCCCGAGCTCGCCGGGCCGCTTCAGCGCGAGCAGCTGCTCCCTGTCCGCCGGCGCGATCCCTCCGGCCTCGAAGAGCACGGCGCGGCAGATGGACCCGTATTGCAGCGAGGCCCGCAGCGCGACCTCCTCGCCGTCGAGCGCCTTCGCCGCGTCCGCGGCGGCCGGATCGCCGAGGTAGACGAACGGGATGCCGAACGAGGTCGCGAGGAGGGCGGTGTGCGCGTTCGGCGTCGCGGGCGACAGCGACACGATGCCCGCCACATAAGGCACCTCCGCAGGGATGGAGTCGGTGAGCAGGATGTCCTCGGCCCGGAGCTCGCCGCTCGCGTAGGCGGCGTCGATCGCGTCCGGCGGGACATAGCGGAGCCGGCCCACGGCCCAGCCCGTCGCATAACACGCGTCGCCGTCCAGCCACCGCTCGACCGAGCTCACCGGGAACCCGCTCGCCTCGAAGAACGCGCTGTTCTCCGCGGCCGACGCCGCTTGCTCGTACGTCGGGAAATAGAAGGGTTGCGCCCCCTCGGGCGCGACGACGCTGTTCTTCACGAGCTCCAGGACGACGCGCGCCACCTCGGGATCGTAGGCGTCCTGGCGGACGAGCTGGATGCCGTACTCCGGCACGCTCTCCGGGGTCGGCGGGAAGATCACGGCGCCGAGGATGGCCTTCTGCCCCTCCTCGTGCAGCGAGACCTCGTCGAACTCTTCCCGCGACATCTCGAAGAACGGGTCGAGCCGCGCCGTGGCGAACTCGCCGTGGAACGGGAACTTGTTGCTGTCCTGGTAATAGACCTTGGTGGGATCGTGCATCAGCACGGTGAACTTCACCCAGCCCGGCGTCTCGAAGGTCGGGGGCCAGGCGGCGAAGGGCTCGAAGGGGAAGCTGATCTGGTTTTTCCAGTCCTCCGATGGCGTGATGTCGATCGGGTAGGTGTCGACGGGCCATGACGCGCCGCCTCCGGCGCTCCCGCCTTCGCCGCCCGCGCCGCCTTCGCCGCCCGCGCCGCCTTCGCCGCCGGTGGCGCCCCCGCTGCTCGTGGCGCCGCTGCCACCCGCGCCCGCCGCCGAGTCCTCTCCGCACGCGGCGAGCGTCCCCGCGCCGAGGAGCGCGAGCGCAAGACAAGCCGGTCGACCGATTCGATGAAGTCTCATGAACAACATCGCGGTACAACTGCCGTGCCATCGTGCGGCCAGCGGCGTCTCCGGGCTGAGCGGCGGGGCGCCGCTGTCGCGCGCGTGGCGCACGCAGGCACAGCCGTACGGGCGCGGCGATGGCCGCCCGCGCGGGTCCGCTCGCGGCCACCCCGCCGATTTTTCTTGGGGTTTCAACCGGTTCGGCGTTCTACGATGCCGCCATGACCGAGCGGAGAGCGGCGCTGATCGTCAACCCTGCTGCCGGCCACGCGGGCGATTCGGTCGAGTCGCTGCCAGCCCGGCTCCAGCGCGAGTTTGCGCTGAGCGTCTACGAGACGAGCGCGGAGCGCTCTGCCGCCGCCTGCGCCGACGCGGCGCGCCGCGAAGGTGCCTCCCTGGTGATCGCGGCGGGCGGCGACGGGACGATCTCCAGCGTGGCGTCGGCGCTCCTCGGGACCGATGCGTGCCTGGGTGTCCTGCCGCTGGGAACGGCGAACTCGATCGCGCAGTCCCTGGGCATCCCGGCCGACCTGGAGGGGGCGATCGACGTGCTCGTCCACGGCGAGCCGACGCGCATCGACGCCGCCCGCGCCAACGGGAAGACCATGATCCTGCTGTCGGCGGTCGGGCTGCACGCCGACACGGTCGGCGAGACCCCGCAGGACGAGAAGCAGCGCTGGGGTGTGCTCGCGTACATCCGCACCGGGCTGAAGAAGCTGATGAGCCTCGAGCCGTTCGTTGTCGAGATCGAGACCGAGGACCAGCGGGTCCACTGCCGTGCGGTCGCGGTGACCGTCGCGAACATGGCGCCTCCGCGCACGGTGCTGGCGCAGGGGCCGCCTGTCCTGTCCCCGGACGACGGGCGGCTCGACCTGACCATCGTGTCGGCCACGACGCTGGTGGAGGCGGTCGCGACAGGGCTGCATCTCCTGAGGACCGCGATCGACGGCGAGCCGGCCGAGCGCGACAACATAGGTTTTCTCGCCGCCCGGCGGGTCTGCATCACGACCGATCCGCCCCAGAACGTGCTCATCGACGGCGAGGAGGCCGGGACGACGCCGCTCGTGGTGGAGTGCCTCCCGCGCGCCCTGACGGTCATGGCGCCCCGCCGCGAGGAGGCCCGTGAAGCGCCGCCTGCCGCGGAGGTCGAGGTGAAGCTCGCGGGGTTGCCCGAGCTCGAGGTCGAGCCGAAGCCGTGAAGCGCGCTCGGGCCGCGAAGGCCCGAGGAAAATCCAGACGACCACGATTCGGCGTCGCGGCGCCGCGAGCAGCATCGTGACGGCCTCGTCAGGGGGGAACCGGAGCCGCCCGGCGTAAGGAAACGTGGTTCTGCCGCCGCGGCAGGGCTCGGTTCTTGACCTTTCATCGGGAGCGCAGAGGAATGCGAACGACGTTCTGGGCTGGTGTGGTGGGGGTGTGCTTGGCTTGCGGCCTCTCGGGGCTGGGCTGCGGGGGCGACGACGACGGGGCGAAGCCCGGCGACGCGGCGGGTTCGGCGGGGGGCGGGGGCTCCGGGACCGCGTCCTGCTCCGGACTCGACACGTCGGCGCTCGTCAGCGAGCTCTCCCCCGCGGAGGTCGAGCAGGCGTGCAAGGGGTATCGCCGCTGCAGCGCCGAGCTGGCGACCGTCGAGTACATCTGCCTCATGCAGGGCGTGCTCGGCGCGGCGTACGGGGACGACGCCGGGATCAGCGACGCCGAGCTGCAGGCGAAGTGCTCCGAGCTGGTCGAGGGGTGCATGGCCGACCCGAGCCAGGCAGAGCAGCTTCTGGAGCAGGCCCTCATGGAGGTCGACGCAAAGCCCTGCGGCCAGCCGACGCAGTGCACGGCCACGATCGCGGAGATCGACGCCTGCGCCGCCGAGGTGCGAGCGTACGCGCGCGATGTGCTCCCCGAGTGCAGCGCGCTCACCATGGCTTTCTACGAGCAAACCGACAGGGGCGACGCCCTGCTCGACGGGGCTTGCGGCAAGCTCGGCGCCGGCTGCTTCCCTCTCTTCACGACGCCAGGCGCAGAGTGAGCAGACAGCGCCGGACGCGGCGCGCCGCGGGCCGTGCGCTCCCTGCTCCAGCGCGGAGGGCCGCTCTGGCGCGCGGCGCAGCGCCGCAGCGCGGCCAGCCGCGCTTTTCCCCGGCCATCCCGGCGCGATGGACGTGATAGACGTGATAGACGTGATAGACGTGCGCCATGAGGCTGACCGAGCGAGCCATCGAGCTGCCGGCGCTCGCGAGCGCCCACTCCCATGCTTTCCAGCGCGGGATGCGCGGTGAGGCGCAGCGGCCGGGGCCGTCGGGGGCGGACGACTTCTGGTCGTGGCGCAGCGCCATGTACGCGCTCGCCGAGTCGCTCACGCCGGAGTCCATTCATGCGATCTCGAAGGTGGCCTATCGCGAGCTCCGCGCCGCGGGCGTGCGCACGGTGGGCGAGTTTCATTACGTGCACCACCAGCCGGGCGGCGCGCCCTACGCGGATCGCACGGTCCTCGCCGACGCGGTGATCGAGGCCGCCCGCGAGGAGGGCCTCCGCATCGCGCTCCTCCGGGTCGTCTATGCGCGCGCGGGCGCGGGCAGGGCGCCCGAGGGGGCGCAGCGGCGGTTCTCGGACGCCTCGCTCGACGCGGCGCTCGCGGACGTCGAGGCGCTCCGGGCGCGCTACGCGGGCTGCGAGGACGTGCGCGTCGGCGTGGCGCCCCACAGCGTGCGCGCCGTGCCCCCGGCGTGGCTCGGCGAGATCGCGCGGTACGCCGCGGAGCGCGGGCTCATGGTGCACATGCACGTGGCCGAGCAGCCGGCCGAGATCGAGGCGTGCCTCGCCGAGACGGGCCGGCGGCCGGTGGAGCTCCTGGCCGAGCGCGGGGTCCTCGGCGAGCGCTTCGTGGCGGTGCACGCGACGCACCTCGCGCCGCACGAGCCGGCGCTGCTCGGCGCGGCGAGGGCGTTCGCGTGCCTGTGCCCGACGACCGAGCGCGACCTCGGCGACGGGCTGCCCGACGTGGGCGCGCTGCGCGCGGCGGGCGCGCGGCTGTGCGTCGGGATCGACAGCCACGTGATCACCGATCCGTTCGAGGACATGCGCGGCGTCGAGCTCGGCGAGCGGCTGCGGACGGGCCGCCGCGTGACGCTGCGGGGCGAGGGCGGGGCGACGCCCGCCGAGGCGCTCTGGGAGATCGGCTCTCGGCAAGGGGCGGAGGCGTGCGGGTTCGCGGATCCCGGCGGCAGCATCTCGGTGCGCCGGGACGCGCCGGCGCTCGCGATGGTGCGGGAGGAGCGGCTGCTCGACGCGGTGGTGTACAGCGGGAGCCCTTCGATCGTGGAGGGGAGCCCCGCGCCCCCGGGCCCGCCCGCGCATTGACCGAGGCGAGGCGCCGGCTCTCCTCGGCGCCGGGCGACCGAGGCAAGCCCGGGCCGAGCGGGCGAGCGTGAAGCGCGCTCACACGGGGGGGGTGGCGTGGTTTGTGAGGAGCCGTTCCCCGCGTCTCGCCTGCGTCATGCATGGGAAACGAACGGCGACGGAAGGAATGGCTCGACTGGATGCCCCTGGCGGCGCTGCTGCCGATCGGCGTCGTCTTGCTCCTGAGCCTCCACGAGATCCAGGACGTCCATCGCAGGAACATCGCGGCGACCCTGCAGGCCGTGCTCTCGACGACCCGCGAAGGGCTCTTGACCTGGGCGCGGCAGGCGAAGGGCGCCGCGGGGTTCTGGGCGAACGAGCCGAGGATACGGCGCGCGGTCGCCGCCCAGGTCGAGGTGCGCCGCAGCGACGGCTCGCTCCGCGATAGCCCCTACCTCCAGGATCTGCGGCTGGAGCTGGAGGGCGTCGTCGAGCGGGAACAGTGCCTCGGCTTCGACGTCATCGCGCTGGACGGCACCCATATCGCCTCGGATCGCGATGAGCTCCTCGCCACCAAGACGCTGAGCGCCCACGACCCGGACACCATCGCCGCGGCCCTGCGCGGCTCGACCGTCATGGGCACTCCTTTCACCATGCGGTCTCCCGTCCTCGGCAGGGTCACCCCCGTCCTCGTCGTGGCGGCGCCGGTGCGCTCCGTCGCCGGGCAAGGGGAGATCATCGCGGCGCTCGCCTTCCGCATCGATCCCGGGAGGGAGCTCACGCAGATCGCCCATCGCGGCCAGGTCGGCGCGGCAGGGGAGACCTACGCGTTCGACAGGCACGGTCGCGTCGTCACGGAGCTCAGGTTCGCCCAGAACCTCCGCGACATGGGCCTCCTGGCGGCCGGCGAGCGCACGAGCCTCAACGTGGAGATCCGCGATCCCGGGGGCGAGGTGCCGGGCGGCTCCGCGCGCCCCTTGCCTCGCATGGAGCAGCCGCTCACGCGCATGGCGACCAGCGCCGTCGCGGGGATCGCCGGGGTCGACGTCGAGGGATACCGCGATTATCGCGGCGTCGAGGTCGTCGGCTCGTGGCTGTGGGATCAGGAGCTCGACCTCGGCCTGGCGACCGAGATCGACAAATCAAGCGCGTACGGCGTGTACGTCGTGACGCGCCGTGTGGTCCTCACCGCCTGCGGCGTGATGCTGCTCGCCACGCTCGTCCTGACGATCCTGCTGCAGCGGCGCGCGAAGGAGCTGGCCACCGGCGTGCAGCGCGAGCAGGCGCTGCGCAGGGAGCTCGAGGATCGTGTCCGTCGCCTGGAGTGCGCGGAGACGGAGCTGAAGGACGCCATCCGCGTCCGCGAGGAGTTCCTGCGGTTCGCCTCGCACGAGCTGCGCACGCCGCTGACGAGCCTGCGGCTCCTGTACGAGCACATGCTGCGATCGCGATCGCAGCCCCTCATGGTGACGCTGGGCTCGAAGGACATCAGCCGCTTCTTGAAGGTGTCCTCGCGGGAGCTCGCCCGGATCACGCAGGTCATCAACAACATGTTCGTCGTCGCGAGCTTCGCGACCGGCCCGCCGGCGCTGAACCTGGAGAGGACGGAGCTCAACGAGATCGTGCGCAGGACCGCCCGGCAGGTGACGGAGCAGCTCGAGGCCGACGGGTGTTCCCTGGAGCTCCAGCTCGATCGATCCCTGTTTGGCTACTGGGACGACGCGCGCGTCGAGCAGGTCATCACGAACCTGCTGTCGAACGCGTCGCGGCACGGCGCTGGACAGCCCATCACGCTGTCGGTCGTCCGGCAGGCCGGCTTCGCGGTGATCTCCGTGCGCGACCGCGGCGTCGGCATCACGCCGGAGCAGCGGGACAGGCTCTTCGAGCCGTTCCGGTGGACACCGGAGGCGCACAGCGGGCTCGGCGTCGGGCTCTACGTCTGCAGGCTGATCGTGTGGGCGCACGGCGGAGAGATCCTCGTCGACAGCGAGCCAGGTCAGGGCACGACGTTCCGCGTCCGGCTGCCGCTGCCTCCGGAGATCGAGGGAGGCGACGCCGCCCTGGCGCCCGAGAGCGAGCGGAAGGCGGCGGAGGAGCGGAGCGACGGAGGAACGGAGTAACGGAGTAACGGAGTAACGGAGTAACGGGAGTAGATGAGCGGCGGGCGCTCATCCCATCGCGCCCGCGATGAGCTGCGCCGCCCTCAGGAGGACCGCCACGACCGCCCCGACGTTCCACGCGCGCGCGAGCCACCACTGCACCTCGGCGCCGTTGATCCACGGCGGCACCCACGCCGGCGGCGCCAGCAGATCGGCGACGGTGAGGACCCGCTCGCGCTCCTGCGCCGCGCGGTAGCCGCCCTCGCCGCCGCGGACGTGCTCCTCGGCCCGAACGAGGGCGAGGAGCCGCGCGCCGCGCCCCTCCGGGAGCAGCGCCGCGCCCGCGCGCAGCGCCTCCGGGGTCGCGGGCAGCTCAGCGGCCCGGCCGCGCTGCGTGAGGCGGAGCGCGCCGTCCCCCGCGCGCTCGACCCGCCCGCGGACCCAGCCCTCGGAGCGCTCGCCGCGGAGCACCGACGAGAGCGACGCGAGCTCGGGATCGGGGCCCAGCCGGGGCGCGCGCTCCCCCGGGAGCACGCGCGCGGCGAGGAGCCAGAGGGCGATCGGGAGCGCCGACAGGAATGGATTCAGCGCGAGCAGGCTTGTCACGCCCGCCACCCCGTCGAGCACCGGCAGGGCGAGCACGCCCGCGCCGGCGAAGGCGCCCACGGCGATCGTCGCGCCGAACCCGCCGACCACGCCGACGGCGACGTTGCCGATCGCGACGACGCCGACGGCGACGTTGCCGATTGCGATGAAGCCGCGCGCGACGTTGCCGATCGCGATGAAGCCCGTGACGACGTTGCCGAACACGAGGAACCCGTTCGCGATGTTGCCGGCGTCGACCCAGCGCGCGCGCTCCGCGGCGCTCGCCTCGCCTCCGCCCCGGAGCGGCCAGCTCATTCCGTCACCTCGAACGAGGTGCGGCCGACGAGCTGGCCGTCCTCGGTCTCGACATCCACCGTCCAGCGCCCCGCCAGGCGGCGCGGCAGCCTCCCGCCCACGAGCTGCGACTGGAGCCGCACCGCGCCCTCCGGCCCGGGCACGCGCAGCGTCTCCTCGGGCGCGCGGAGGACCTCGCGCCCCTCGCGCCGCCAGACGTGGAGCAGCCGATCGCCGTCGCCGCCCGGCACCACCACGTCGGTCACCGCGCGGAGCTCGCGGATCACGGAAAAATGCAGTGATTTCACGGACATGGCGAGACGCCCGTCCGGGAGCACCGAGGGGCCCACGGCCGCGGAGGACAGGTGCATCGGCACGGGCGGGATGAGCTCGCGCGTCCCGTAGGCGAGCCCGACCCCGGCGGCCATCGCGACGACGAGGAACACGGCGCCCATCCGGCTCCAGAGGGCCCCGAACGGCAGGTGCAGCGTGCAGAAGCCGACCACGGACACGAGGGCGGCGGAGAGCAGCGTGTACAGCGTGCGGGTGTCGGGGAGGAGCGCGGGGATGACGAGGTTCAGGCACGCGAACAGCGTCACCCCGTAGAACACCGACGCGAGGGTCTTCCAGCGCATGAGCACGCGGTCGAAGACGAGATCGAGCGTCGAGAGCACCGCGCAGGCGGCGAGGAGGAGGACGAACCACCGGTTCGGCGCGTCCAGGCTGGCGCTCTTCCAGTAGAACGGGAGGAGGAAGAAGAGCATGCCCTGATAGAGGTTCTTCAGGACATAGGTCATCACGAGGAAGCGCAGCCGGGCGCCGCGCCACGCCGTCGCGAAGTCCTGGCGGGCGCCGGTGCCGAAGAGCCGGAAGAAGAGGAGCACGAGCAGCCAGGCGACGCTGACCGTGACCGCGAGGAAGCGCGCGTGCTGGAACCCCTTCTGCGCGAAGGTCACGACGAAGGCGCCGAGGCTGAGCGCATACGCGGTGTGCAGCCACCAGAGCTTCTTGTGGTGGCGCTTGAGGAAGGCGCGGGCGGACGATCGGAGGTCCCCGGGCTTCTCCTCGTCCTCGGCGTTCAGGTCGACGTAGGACGCCTTGGGCTCGGCCTTGACGGTCGGCGCGTTGTCCTCGTCCGCTGCCGCGCCGCGCGCTTGCCGCTCGGGCATCTTGAGCGTGCGGTCGTCGTGCTCCCCGCCGCTGGCCCTGGGCGGCATGCGCAGGGTCACCTCGTCCCCGGCCAGGGCGCCGGCCCTGGGCGGCATGCGCAGGGTGGCCTCGTCCCCGGCCAGGGCGCCGCCTCTGGGCGGCATGCGCAGGGTGGCCTCGTCGGTCGCCGGGGGCCGGGCCTGTCCGGCCGCGTGGGGCGGGGCGTGGCCCGGCGAGCGATCGGGCTCGTCGCCCGGCATGTACATGATCGTGGGCGCCTCTCCGAACGCCTCCGGGACGCGCGTCTTGTGGACCTGCGTCGTCGCGCTGGAAGGCGGCGACGGCAGAGAGGGCGCGTTCGCGTGGGCCCCGGGGGCCGGGGCGTCAGGGGAGCGCGGCGCGTGCTGTTTCATGTCCGGCCCGCAGCGTACCCGACGGGCGGTCGACCTTCGAGCGCCGCACGAGCGGGCCGGCGCGGCGGGCGCCGCCGGCGCTCGGGCGCGCGCAGGGCGGCCAGCGCCTGGACGGGGCGCGTGTCGTCGTCCCGACAAACCCCCTCATGGGCCGGCATCTCGGCGGGAAACCGAACAGGGAGCGAACAGGGAGACGGTGAGATCGTCGGGAGTGTACTCCCCGTCTCCCCGCCTCCCTGTGAATTCTCCCCCCGAGAATTCGAGGGGATGCCTCGGGTGCCCGCCGTCGCCCCGTTCAGGAGCGGCTGCTGGCCGGAGCGATGCTCAGGGCTCGGCGCTCACTCGATCGAGACCTTCACATCGGCGCTGCCGCTGCTTTGATAGCCTTCCACGACGAGCGAGACCTCGTAGAAGGACCCCAGGGTCAGCCCCTGCTTCTCCCACGCGTCGAAGTGGTTGGCGACCGTGATGGTTCCGCTCGTGCGCTTCTGCTGCCGGACGCTCCAGTACTGATAGAAGGTCGCCGTGCCATCGATGGAAGGTTGGTTGACCCGCTGGGTCCGGTAGATGTCGTAGGTGCCCCCATCCGTGGTGACGGTGCCCCTGAATCCTTCTCCGCCCGGGGGACGCCAGGTGCCCCAGCTATCGAGGATGTAATACTCGATGAGCGGGTTCCTCGTCCACCCGTAGACACCCAGGTAGGAGTTGCCGTTCGGCCGGTAGTCGGCCTCGTAGGTGACGACATTGTTCTTCCCGCCCGGCCTCACGCCTTTGCGGCCCAGCAGGTTGTTGATGTTGTTCCAGTCCACGCGGAAGCCATCCGCCGTGTTGACCAGGCACCCGTTTCCTCGGTCCTTCCAGTATTCGAAGGTGAGCCCGCAATGGGTGCCTGTCCTGTCGCTGCAGACCTCCAGGTCGGCTTCCGTGCACCGGGTAGGTGTGCCGGCCCCGGTCGTGGCCGCGGAGCTGCTCGCGGTCGTGCTGCTCGTCGTCGAGCTGCTGGTGGTCGAGCTGCTGGTGGTCGAGCTGCTGGTGCTCGAGCTGCTCGTGGTCGTGGTGCTCCCGCCCCCGGACCCGTCGAAGCCCCCGGCCCCGCCCGCGGCCGACCCGCTCGTGGTGGTGCTGCCGGTCGTCCCGCTCGTTGTCGACCCGCCCGGGCCCGCCGTGGTGCCGGTGGGGCCGGTGGGGCCGGTGCTGCCGGTAGGGCCGGTGCTGCCCGCGGTCACGCCGCCCGTCCCAGACGAGCCGCCACCCGCCCCGCTCTCCGCAGAGGACTCGTCCGGCCCCGCGCAGCCGATGGCAACGACTCCTAGGGCGATAGTAAAATGTTTTAACAAAGTTAAACTCACAGATCCTCCTTGGCGAGATGGGTCAATTCCCTGCGGCCGATCTCGTGATCATGGCTAGCACCAGGGCTCGGTGGCGACAACGACCCGTAGAGCCCTTCCAGCTGCTGTTTCAAGACCCGCCCTCGGCTCGATCCGGTTAAGCTGCGGACGAGGTCGCACAACCGCCCCGGTACGGTGGGTCTGCGAACAGCTGCCGAGGCAAGCGCCCCCCCGTCACCCTGGATCCCTGACGCGCTGGAGCCTTGACGCGCCGAGTCGCGTGAACCAGCGCAAGAGAACTACATGAGGGCGGGACGTCGGGATCGGCCTGGGTCCCATCTTCCACGCTCCGCGCCGCCATGCTCTACTGTTGCGGTTCTCGGGAAGACGTTGCTTGTCCGGCCGGACGGGTCATCGGCAACCAGAGAGCGCTGTTGAGACCTCTCTCCGTGGAGCGACCGGGAGGCGCCGGCGCTCGGGGCGGCCCCATGATGACCAGGACGTCGAGAACCTCGTCCCTCCTTGCGATCACCCTGGTCCTCGTATCGGGCTGCGGTCGTGATTCAGCGGCCCCCCCTGACGAGGCCGGGTCGAACGGTGGGAGTGGCGGCGCGCCCTCGACCGGAGCAGGAGGCGCGGCGGGCCCGGGCGGGGCGCCGGCGGGCTCGGGCGGGGCGCCAGCGGGCTCGGGCGGGGCAGGGGCGGCGAGCGCGGCTTCGACCAGCGGCGGCTCGTCCAGCGGCGGCTCGTCGGGCGGGAGCGGGGGCTCACCGAGCGAGCCTCGCCCCACGGTGACCGCCGCTCCGGGCACGGAGCTCGTCCGGGTCGACACGAGCGTGGTGAACCAGTCCTTCGAGGGCTGGGGCACGAGCTTGTGCTGGTGGGCCGATCACGTGGGCGGATGGCAGGAAGCCAAGCGCAACGCCGTGGTCGAAGCGGTCGTCGATCCGGTGAATGGCCTCGGCTACAACGTCTTCCGCTACAACATCGGCGGCGGGGAGAACCCGTCCCACGAGCACATGAAGGAGCACCGCGAGATGCCTGGATTCCAGGGCGCCGACGGGACCTTCACGTGGGCGAACGACGCCAGGCAGCGCGCCATCCTCCTGCGCATCGCGGAGCGCGGAGCGGATCTGATCTTCGAGGCGTTCTCCAACTCTCCCCCCTACTGGATGACGAACAGCGGTTGCGCCTCGGGCAGCAGCAACGGCAAAGACAACCTCAAAGCGGACCATTACGACGACTTCGCCCACTACCTCACGGAGGTCGTCCGCCACTACAGGGACGAGCACGGGATCACCTTTCGCACGCTGGAGCCGCTGAACGAGCCCTTCGCCGACTGGTGGAAATCGAACGGCTCCCAGGAAGGATGCCACTTCGACCGGGCGAGCCAGGAGAAGATCATCCAGGAGGTGGCCAGGCAGCTGACCAGCAAGGGCCTCGGCGAGACGGCGGTCAGCGCGTCGGACGAGAACAGCATGGATGACGCCGTCCGGAACATCGGCGCCTTCGGCGCGGGGACGCTCGCCGCGTTCCAGCAGCTCAACGTCCACTCCTACGCCGGCAGCCAGCGCAGGGAGCTCCGGCAGCTGGCGACAAGGCTCGGCAAGCGGCTGTGGCAATCGGAGTCGGGGCCGCTCGGGCAGAACATCAGCGACGACACGGACGCGGCGCTGTTCATGGCGGAGCGCATCATCGACGATCTACGCGACCTGAAGCCGGAGGCCTGGGTGGACTGGCAGTCGGGCGATCCGTCGCGCAGCTGGGCGAGCTTCACGCTGAACGACCGCGACCAGTCCTTCGCTCCCATCAAGCGCTTTTACATGCACGCCGGCTTCAGCCGCTACATCCGTCCCGGCGCGCGCTTCGTCGACGTCGACAGCGAGGACATGGTGGCCGCGGTCAGCGCCGGCGGGAGCTCTCTCTCGCTCGTGATCCGCAACGGCGATCGCAGCGCGAGCCGCGGCTACACGCTCGATCTCACCCGGCTCCCCGCGGTCGGTCCCGCCGCGGAGGTGCACCGCACCTCGCGCACGGAGGACCTCGAGCGGCTCCCCGACATGGCGATCGAAGGCTATCGCCTGGTGGTCACGGTCCCGGCCTTTTCCGTCACCACCTTCGTCATCCCGATGCCCTGATTTCCCCAGGAGCGACATTCATGATCGAGGGTCGGACCGTCCGCTTCACGACGCTGTGCGTCAGTGCGTTGTGCGGGGCGCTCCTGGGCTGCGGCGAGCGACGCATCGCGGCAGAGGCCGATGCGCCGCACCTCACCGGTGGAGCTGGGGGCGGCTGGGCGGATAGTGGCTCGCCTTCGAGCTCGAGCGGAGGCACGACGTCGGCGGGGGAAGGCGGCAGCGGCGGCGCCGGCCCGGCCACGGCCACCACCCCGTGCCCCTTCACCTGTCACGACGACTGTCCTGCCCTGGGCGCTCTGGAGGTGGAGGGAAGCTGCGCTGTCCCGAACGAGCGGTGCTGCTGGCTGGGCGCTCCGAGCGATCCCTACCCGAGCGGCGGGGGCTCCTCGATCGACGGCTCCGCGCCGATCCCGGTCGACGAGCTCCCTGTCATCCCCGAGATGCCCGATGGGAAGCCGGGGACCCGGCGCTTCGACGTCATCCCGCCGCGCAAGGACACTCCCTAGGTCACTGAGGCTGGCGGCCCGAACCGTTATCCGGGCCACCGGTCCGTACCGTCAATCGACCGGATAGCCCCGCCACATCCAGCGCAGCGTGTCGGGGAGCGTCTGCTTGATCACCCTTGCGTCGCAGTGGCTGGCGCCCTTCGCGTAGACGAAGCGGTAATGATACCCCTTCTCCTTGAGGATCGCCGCCACGCGCTGGTTCGCCATCACCCAGTTGTGGTGGCTGGCTTCATCCCTCGTGCTGCCGAGGTCGCTCTCGCCGACCTGCAGGAAGACGCGCAACGGCTTGGGCGGGTTCTCCCGGAGGAGCCCCTCCGTGTACTCCCAGGCGCCGTCGGGATACTCGGCCTCGGTGGGCGCGCGGGGGTTCTGCTGGTCGACGAACGTGCCGGAGTAGGTGACGATCTTGCGGTAGGTGTCGTGGCCGAACCAGCCCATGGTCAGCGCCGCCGCCCCGCCCGAGCTGCATCCGTACGTGGCGCGGCCATCGGGGTTGCTCGTGAACTTCAGGTTGGGGTACGCGGCGTGGACGGCCTGGTCGTTCTTGACCGCCTCGAGGAGCTCCGTATCGACGAACCTCTGATAGGCGTCCGACATGGTATCGTATTCGAGCCCCCGCTCGCTGCCATACGAGTCGCCTCCTCCGCTCGCGGCGAAGATGGCGATGACGCTCGGGAAGCGGTTGTTCGGGTCCGCGACGAAGTTGTTGATCGTGTTGATGATCTCGTTCCTGTCGCGCGCATCCTGGACGACCATGAACGGCGCCTCCGCGCCGTCGACGTACGTCGCGGGGATCGCGACCTCCACGCGGCGGTTGAAATCCCCCTTGGCGTTGTCGTTCAACGTCGGATCGTGGCCGGTGAAGATCTCGCTCTCCCGGGACGACAGGGAAAACGTGAACGTCCGCCCCTGGGGAACGCCGTCGATCCTCTTGATCTCCGGGGCGTCCCGGTAGTCAGGCCCGATCTCGAAATCGCCGTCGCCTTCGGTGCCGACCGGATCGACCGTCCCGCCCTGGCCTCCGCCGCCGCTCGGGTTCGGGTCGTCTGTGCCGCCCGCGCCCGAGGTGCTGCCGCCGCTGCTCGAAGAGCTGCTGCTGCTGCTCGAAGAGCTGCTGCGGCTCGAAGAGCTGCTGCTTCCTTGTCCTCCGCTGCCACCCGAGCCGCCGGCGGCGTCGTTGTCGGACCCGCAGGCAGCGATTGAAAGCGCGACGAGGAGCGAGATACGGCGTGGGATAGAGCGGGTCATGGATCCCTGTGACCGTCGATGAGCTACTCGGTGGTGAACCGGAAGACGGCCGTCTGCGCGTAGCGCTGGCCGGCCTTGAGGATGACCTCGTTCTTCCAGGCCGGGACGTTGATCGAGTTCGGGAACTTCTGCGGCTCGAGGCACAAGCCGCTGTACTGGCCGTAGACCGCGCCGCCCTTGCCCTTGATCGACCCGTCGAGGTAGTTGCCTGTATAGAACTGGATCCCCGGCTGATCGGCCTCGATCGTCAGCACCCGACCGGTCTTCGGATCCTTGATCCGAGCCGCCTCGCGGAGCTTGTGCGGGTCGCCGCTGACGATGAGGTTGTGGTCGTATCCGACCGGCTTGCCGCCCATGGCTTTCAGGTCCCTGCCGATCGGCTTGGCGGCGGTGAAATCGAGCGGCGTCCCCTTCACCGGCTTGATCTGGCCCGAGGGGATGTCGGTGGCGTCCGGCGGGGTGTAGCTGTCGGCGTGCAGCGTCAGCTCCTGGTCGGCGACGGAGCCCGAGCCGTGCCCTCCCAGGTTCCAGTAGCCGTGGTGGGCCATGTTGACGATCGTCGTCTTGTCGGTCGTGGCCGACATCTCGACCCTGAGCTCGTTCTTGTTGGTGAGCGTGTAGGTCGTGGTCGCGCTGACCGTGCCGGGGTATCCTTCTTCCCCGTCCTTCGATACGTATGTGAGCTTGACGGACGGGCCGTCCGGCGTCTCGGTCGCTTCCGCGTCCCAGACGACCTTGTCCCAGCCTTTCTTGCCGCCGTGCAGCGTGTGGGCGCCGTTGTTCGCGGCGAGCTTGTACGTCTTGCCATCGAGCTGGAACTGCGCGTTCTTGATGCGATTGGCCACGCGGCCGACCGTCGCCCCGAAGTAGGGGCTGCTCTTCAGGTAGCCGTCGAGGTTGTCGTGGCCGAGGACGATGTCGTCCATCTTCCCTGTCTTGTCGGGGACGTGGAGCTCGGTCACCGTCGCGCCGTAGGTCATCACCTTCGCGACCAGGCCGTTCGCGTTCGTGAGCGTGTAGAGGATCACCTCTTTGCCATCGGCGTTGCCGAAGGGCGCCTTGGAGACGGGAGCGGGCTTTGCGTTCACGGCTTCACCACCAGGTGGCTCGGGTCTGGCGGCCGGGGCCGCCGGAGCGGCGTCCGCCGCGGGGACCGCAGGCGGCGCAGGCGGCGCTGCCGCAGGGGGCGTGTCGACGGTCTGCGCGCCGCCGCACGCGCCGGCGAGGCACGCCGTCATCGTCACTCCGAACCACGATCTCGTCCTACCTATCGCCATGCTGTTCCCTCCGCCAGGATTGTCTCACCTGGGTCGGCTCCACCTGAGCGAGCCCAGCGCGGGCGAGCCCCCGCGATCGCGCCATGACGTGCGTTCACGACACCCGAGCGGAGCCGGCGCAGAGATCATCCCGATACAAGGGACCAAGAGTCCGCTGCGCACGACGACTACCCGGGACAAAGCGGAAAAACGCCCCGAGACGGGACTGTGAACGTTCACATTGTCCGTGTCAACTCAAATGAACCGGCGCGAGGCGAGCCGCGATCCCGAAATTGGAATCCACATCGAACAATACCGTGACCCTGCGCCCGCCCTCTTGACGCGCCGTTCCGGAGGAGAAGCCCACGGATCCCGCAGGTCCGCCGGGGTCCGCCCGGGTTTACTGGACCTGGATCGTGAACTCGTCCGCGAGGCGGCCGTTCACGTCCTTGAAGTACGCCGTCGCGCGCTTCGGATCCCCGCCGACGTGGAAGCGAATGAACAGGGCGCCATAGGCGGCGGTGCCCGACATGACCACGTTGTTCTTCTTCCACTTGTTGTCGGCGTAGTAGGAGGCCCACCACGTGTCGTCGTCGTGGCTGGCCGCGTCGTAGTCGCGGATGCCGACGCCGGCGAGGCCGGAGACGAACACGAAGTTGCGGCTCGGGCCGAGCTCCACGAGGTCATAGGCGCCGGTCTTGCCGTGGCCGGTCGCGGCGTTGCCGACGTCGGTCAAGGTCAGCGTGCGCGAGTAGGAGTGCTCGTGGCCGGTCGAGACGATGGCGCCGGCGTTCATGCACTCCTGGTACGCGCTCCAGCCGACCTCGTTGCCCTTGGTGCCGACCTGCATGTCGTTCTGGTTCTTGTGCCAGTTGCATATGGACCAGATCGAGCTGTCGGCGGCGAGCGAGTCGCGGATGAAGTCCACCTGGTCGGCCGCGTTGGCGGCGCAGGTCGACCGGAGCTCGCTCGTCCCGACGCAGGACTGGACGATGTGCAGCCCGCGGAAGTTGCACGTCGCCTTGACGCCGAGCTCGCCGGTGCAGTTCATCGACGGCACGGCCGCGTGACGAGCCTGGATCTTGCTGGCGTAGCCGCTCGTGCCGCCCCAGGCCGCGGCGTCGTGGTTGCCGATGATCGCGAAGTAAGGATAGTTCGCGCCGAGGATGCCGTTGATCCGGTTGTCCCACGCGGTCGGGTTGTTCGCATAGTCGAAGTCACCGTTGTGGATGGTGGCCGCGGCGCCCTCGTCCTTGATCAGGTTGAGCACCGCGTCCGAGTTGCCGTTCGCGCCCTGATCGCCGATGAAGGCGATCAGGAGATCGGGATCGGTCGGCGTGCCCGCGCCGCCGCCGGGCGCGCCATACGTGATCGTGAGCTTGGGCCGCTGCGCCGCCGTGGCGTGCTCCGAGGACGCGAAGTCGATGCCATCGGTGTTCGACGCGCTCGCGATGAGGAGGCCTTCGTTGGGGGTCCCGTCGACCCACGCCTGGACGAGCGCCACGCCGGCCGCGTTCAGCGTGATCGTCCTGGCGCCGGCGCTGCCGGTGACGCTGCCCACGAGGCTTCCGCGATCGGTCGAGCCCATCGCGCCCGCGGTGGCCCACGCCGTCGTGGACGTCGCGTTGTTCCAGGTGACCTGGGACTCGCTCCACGAGCGCTTCACCTCGTAGACGCTGTACGTGTTCGCGGAGCCGTCCGTGACCTGGAGGGTGATCGACGCCGACTGGACGATGCTCCCCGCGGGGATGCCGGAGAGGGTCCATTTCAGCAGGCAAGATTTGTCCACGCCCGAGCCGTCGTCGCCGTCGGCCTCGCACGTGGTGGCTCCGCCGTAGTTCGTGGTGGCGGCGGCCTGCCGGAGGGTCGCGTCGGTCGAGCCGGCGTACGACGAGCTCGGGAGCGATCCCTGCTGGAAGGAGACGGTGGTCAGCGTCTGCCGCGTCTCCAGGACCTCCTCGATGTACTCGTCATTTGCGCCGCAGGCATGGATGACCGCGAGCGCCGGCAGGGCGGCGCAGAGGGCGCCCTTCGATCGTCTCGACCAGCTCGTCTCTCGGTGTTCGGGTGTGCCTGCGTCCTCTCGCGTGCGTGATGTCTGCATGAGTCTGTCTACCCTTTCTCCTGATCTCGAACGTAGGTGTGAGCGAGGCACGGGCAGATTCGTGGAAGCGCTATTCCTCTGATTCATACAATTCCATGGAGATCGTGTTCATTTTTGGTACACTCGACCGAGCGTTTGCCTGGCGCCGCGCCTCGCGGGCTCAGCAGATCCCGCCGCTCGCGATGGCAGCTCAGTAGAGATCGCCGGCGCACCGGAGGGCGAAATTGCCGGATGCGTCCTGCGTGCAGGTCGGCGCGGTGGTGCACTCCCTTTTGTCGCTGCTGCCAGCCGGCTTGACCACGTCGATCAGGCAGGCGCAGGAGGGCTCCGGCGCGCAGGCGACGGCGACCGCTTTGCAGGAGCTCTGCGGCGGAAGCCGGAACAGCTCGTCGTGTTGATCCTCGATGGTCTGGCAGTACTCGCCGTCCGATCGGCAGAAGTAGCTTCCGCAGGCGAACGTCCCCGGCGGCGCTGCGCCCGCGCACTCCTCGCCGTTGCCGACGCTCACGCCGGCCCGCGCGGCCTCGCAGGCGTTGGCGTAGGAGCGCCCATCGCAGGCGCAGATCTCGCGCGGCGTGGCGGTGTCGCACGACGTGGGCCGCTCCTGGCAGATGCCGTAATTTCCCGGGACGACGCCGCCCTCTCCGCAGTCGCCTGGCGGGTAGTTGCAGTACTGATCCGCGGCGCAGAACGCGCCGCCGCAGGGCCCTCGGGCCGCGCCCGTTCCGTCGTCGCCGCCGTCCCCGCACGCCGCCACGAGCGCCACGAGCGCGCCGAACGCCCCGATGCCCACGCTCGTCGTCGCGCTGGTGCCCCGTTGCACCGCCCGATGCTTCACGGCACGTCGCATCTCTATGCACGGTGGAAGATCCATGCCGCTCCCTCCTCTCACGTGGCCATCGGACAATCCTCGATGGCCCGCGCCGTTCGGCAGGCGGGAACGTAAAGGAGCTGGACGGGCCAGTGTGCAACAAGTCTGTGTCGGCGGGGGCGCGGCGCTTCGATCAGAGCATCCTGGATGCTGAGCCGATCGGCGGCCTTGCCCCTACCGCGGACCAGGGAGGCCTCCACGGTGTCATCGCTCTCTCTCGGAACGAGCGAGAAGAGCTGGCCGAACGGGGGGCTCGAGCTGCGCGGCCGCCGGATCCGCCCGGCGGTTCCCGGGCGCTGACATCACCGTTCGAGACGCTCGAGCGCTGATCTGGAGCGCTCATCCCGGGTCGTCGCGTCCGTGGCGTCGCCGCGGTAATAGGTTTCGCGAACCAGATCCCAGAGCGGGAAGGTGACGTTGAAGTTCCACTGTCGCATCAACGACGGCCGGTGGTGCGCGGCGTGGTGGCGCCGGAGCCGTGCCACGACGCGGCTGCGGCCTCGTGGAGGTCCGTGCCGTTCTCCCAGGACGTGCCTTCGGCTATTCGGGGAAGCGAAGCGTCAGGTGGGCCTCACCACTTTGCCCCATCGTTGTCGTGGCATCGTAGTTCCAGCTGGTGCCACCTGGGCCCGGCGGTCCAGTCTCGATGGTGACGTTCTCGAGCGTGAGCTGGTCCTCGTCGAGGTAGGCGACGCCGATGGAGTCGCCGCCGCGCCCCGGGCCGCCGTAGCCGCCGGGCCCACCATCGCCGCCCTGGCCGCCGAGACAGGAGTAGAAGCCATCCCCTACCGCTCCGCCATGCACGCCTCGGCCGCCCCAGCCGCCTTTCTGGGGAGGCCCGCCGTCGCCGCCCGAGCCGGCGCGGGATGTCGTGATCTTGGTGTCGCGCACCGTCACCCGGGCGTGAACAGCGAGGACGCCGATGGACGGCTGCCCGTTCGCTCCCCCGCGGCCCCCGCGGCCTCCGCAACCGCCCGCCCCGCCCGAGCCTCCGCCTGGGCCTCCCTTGGAGGCGACGCCGCACAGGGCGATCCCACCCCAGCGACCGCCCCCGCCCCCGCCGCCCTGGCCCGGCGTGCCCCAGGTGCCCTCGCCCCCCGTGTCACCCTCCCATCCTGTGTCGGTGAGGCGCCCGAGGCCCGTGCCCGGTGCGCCCTGTGTTCCCGGAGCCCCCGGGCCCCCAGCGGATCCGTTGGAGCAACGCATGTTGTCCCGCTCCCCGATACCGCCGTGCGAGGGCGAAGTGTAGACGGGCTCCCCGCCGCCGCCATCCTCGGCGCTGTCGGGCAGCCCATCTCCTCCCTTGCCGCCAACGCTCGTGAGCCCGTTCTCGCACCGGTTCACGGCCGCAGCGCCGCCTGCGACGACGGCCGCCGAGCACGCGTCCCCACCGAAGTTGCCATCCGGTGCGGCCGGTTGCTTGGTCGGCCACGGCTCGCCATCGATGCCTCCCTCTCCTCCGTTGGCGAAGATCTCGCTCCGCAGGATCTCCACCACCGTGTTCGACTGAGCGAGCACGCCGACCGGTCCCCAGCTCTGGACATAGAGGTCGGCGAGCGTCGATACCCCGTCAGCGGCCCCCTTGTCCTCGGGGGTCGAGGGTTCGACGATCACCATGGGACCGCGGATCCGCTCGTGATAAAACGAGGACCGTTTGGGTAGATCGCTGCGGACCCATTTCCGGCAGTCGAAGCCCCCGAGGAGATCCACGCCGGAGGGCACCCTGATCTGACTCACCACGAATCCGTCGTTGCAGATGAACACGCGCCCTCGTCTCGTGCGCGCGAGCTCGACGGCGTGCTCGACGGTGAACACCGGCTTTGCCTTCGTGCCGGGGTTCTTGTCGTCGCCAAAGCCGTAGGCTCCGGCGACGAACACGCCGCAGCCGTCGTCGAGGATATCAGCGGCGACGTGCTCGACGCAGACCGACTCCGGGGGCGGCTCGTCCTCGCACGAGGTGCCTTCGCAAGGCGTCACGCCAGGATCGTTCACGTCGGGCACGGTTCCGCAGCCGGCGGCCCACGGCGACAACAGGAAGACGAAGATTGCAGCGGTGATCTTTCTCATGTGTGTGTCCTGAGTCGCGCCGCCAACACAGGGCGGTTCATCGAGGCGGTTCCGGATCCTGCTCGTCGAACCTGAACCAGAACAGCGCAGTCCCATCGTTCGCCTGGCCGGCGTTGCTTTCCTGGGCTGCATTGCCGCCGAGCCCTCCCTTGCCGGCTTCTCCCGGCAAGACCGTCGCCTTCTCCACGATGGCGACGGAGGCGCCCACGGAGCCGATGCCGAGCGAGTGGCCCCCGAGACCGCCGCCGGCATCGCCGCCGCGTCCGCCGCGTCCGCCAAAGCCGCCGCGGCACCCTCGCGACGCCTCGATCTGAAAGGCGTTTCCGCCAAGGCCGCCGGCAACGCCCAAGCCTCCCCACTGGCCCGTTCCGCCGACCCCGCCATCGCCGCCCTTGCCCCCGAGGACCTTGCTGCCGGCCTCGACCGTGATGGCGCTCCCCTGCAGTGCCACGATCGCGATGCTCGCGCCGCCGTAGTCGCCCCCCTGGCCCCCTTTGCCCCCACAGCCGCCGCTGCCCCCCGATCCGCCGGCCGCACCGCCCTGGGGCCGACCGGTCGGACATGCGTTGTTGTCGTCGCGCCCTCTGCCGCCGCCACCCCCGCCGCCGCCCTGACCGACGCCGCCCCTCTTCCCGTGCTCCCCGCGGACGCCGACCCATCCGTCGACGCCCAGGAGGCCAGGGCTCGTCGCTCCGGCAGCGCGCTGTGCATCGGCGCCGACGGCTCCTTCCTCCCCCGCCGTGCACGGCATGTCGAACGCGCCTGAACCGCCCCGGCCGAGGTTGGGCGGATTGCCGACCGCCTCCGGCAGCCCTGAAACACCATCGCCGCCCGTATCGAGGCCGCCGTCGCCCCCGTAGCCACCCCTCGACTCGACGCCATCGTCGCACACGGTCACGACCGGAAGGGCGCCCGGCGCCGCGTCCGCGGTGCAGGCGTCCGCGCCGTTGTTCCCCACCACGCCGGAGCTCGCGCGGAAGCTCGGCGCGTCCTCGCCCGGCTCTCCGTTCTTGCCGTCGCCCGCGAGGATGTCGCTCTCCCGCACGATCGCCCTGGCCCCGGCGCTCAGGATCATCGCGATGGACGACTTGCCATCGTCCGCGGACGCATCCGCCGCCTTGACGCGCACGCCGAAGATCATCGACGTCGTGTCGTCTTCTTCTCCCGTGATCACCCGCAGCGGGATCCCCGCTGGCGGAGCGATGATCGTCGGGTGATCCGGCCCGCCGAACGACCCCTCGTACCACCAATCGTCGCCGTCATCGCAGAGACGCCCGCCCCAGAGGTCGACCCCCGAGGGCAGCGCGATCTTCTCCTCGAACGACCCGCCGCACGCGTACACGCGCCGGGTCGGCGGCTCGCCGCGGCCTCGCCCGTGTGCGGCGAGGCCGATCGCATGTTGCAAGGTCCTCACCGGCGCATCCTTCGTGCCGGCGCTGGTGTCGTTACCCTGCTCGCTGACGAACACCCCGCATTCGTCGAGCGCCGTCGCCTTGGCGGGATCGCCGTCACAGAGAGCCTTCGGTGGTGTGAGGCAGAGGCGTTCGTCGTAGCAGCTATCGTCGTAAGTGCACCCGGAGAGGGCGCTCGCGCCGGCCGTGGAGAGGATGCCCATGGTGAGAAGCCGCCGCATTCGTCGCCGTTCGAGAAGAGGCATTTCGTAGATCCTGATCACCACGCCCCGTACGCCACGAGACCGGCCTGTGTCGGCGTGACCGCCGGAACCAGCGCGAGTCGAGCTCTGGTCGGTTCAGCCTGTAGAAAAGAGAAGTCCGTGAAGAACGAAGCCAGGGTCGCAGCGCCCACGACACCGCTCGTCACCACCATCGCCGTGCCGAGCCCGGCGAAGAGATCTCGCTCTTGTCGGAGACCCTTCAGCTCGGAGCACGCGGAGGGTCTCGTCGCTTCCCGACACACCCCTTGAGAAACGCCGGCCGCGTCGAGCTTCGCGTTCCGCTCGTCCAGATCTCCGTCGGCGGTCATCGCGCGAACCATGAAGACCGCGCCGAGCGAGCCTGTCGCCACGGTCAACCCGATACCGGTGATGCGCAGGGGGCCAGGCCACGATGCCGAGGGGCTGTGCGGCCGGCTCCGCACAGCGGGCGAAGAGCTCAGGGCCTGCGGTGCTTCCTTCGGTGATCCTGGCGCGGTCTCCCGGGCGCTGCTCGCCGCCGTGCGGGGCAGCTGCATCGTGATCTCGTGCTCCGCGCCTGCCACGGCGAGGAACGAATGGAGCGCGTCCTCACGGCCCGGCGCGCGGGCCCGCACCATGTGTTTGCCCGGCGCGAAGAAGCGCGTGTAGGTCCGTGCAATCTCGCCGATGCGCTCGCCGTCGATGAGCACCTCGGCGTCGGGCGGATCGACCCCGAGCACGAGCGTCGCGATGTGCTTCGCTGCCTCGCGCTGTCCTGCCTCGAAACGCCGCCGGAGCGCGTCCGGCAGCGTCTCGCGCTGCTCCAGGCTCCTGGAGAGGTGCTCGGCCGCGTCGCGATACCTGCGCAGCGCGACCTCGCAAAGGCCGAGCTCACCGGCGAGCTCCGCGCGCTCTCGCTCGGTGCTTGTCGCGGGGTCCGCGGCCTCGAAAGCAGCCTTGTAGGCGGCGTGCGCCTCGACCCACAGCCCGGCATTGCGCGCTCTTTGACCGCGGCGAACATGGTCCTTCACCGATGAGCTGCCGCTCGGTTTCGCCTTCGCCTGAATGTCGTCCGCGCTGGCCGAGCGCGTGAGGCCTGTCGCGACCCCGAGCGCAAGGAAGATGGAGAGCGAATGCGCGATGCAACGCATCCAGCCACGCTAGTGATGCCGTCCTCTTGGCGTCAACCGACAGAAATCGCCAGATTGGGTCCGTTTTTGTGAGAATTTTCGGTCGGTTGGTGGAATGAGCTTAGCCGTCTGTCAGGTCTGGGTGAATGTGGTCAATTGTCCTACAATGGGGCATACTGTCCGACCAAAGTTGCTCGCCAGATCATTTCCGTGAAGCGTTTCGACCGGCTCACGTGTGCTGCGTACCGTGGACAAGCCAGCGACCGTCTCCCCCGGCTTCGAGCTCTTCCGGCGCCTCGCGCGGCGCCACGGGGTGCCGGCGCGAAACGCCGAGGATGTCGCCCAGGAAGCGCTGCTGCGGGGGCTGGAGGCCGACAAGCGGCTCGAACCGGGGGGAGACCCGGCCCCGTACCGCGTCACGATCGCCATCAACCAGGCGCGCAACCACGTCCGCGACGCGCGCTGCCGCGGCGAGGTGCTGACGTCGTTCGATGAAGGCGAGATCCGCGACGAGTGCCCCACGCCGGAAGAGCTGCTCCGGAGACGGCAGCAGGAAGAGCTCGCGCGGGAGCTGATAGACCAGCTCGATCCCAAGTACCGGGATCTGGTGATCAAGCATGATCTCCAGGAGGTCCCGCTCGCCGAGATCGCCGCCGAGCAGGGACTCCCGCTGGCCACGGTGAGGACGCGGCACTGGCGGGCGCACAAGGCGCTCCGGGTGCAGCGGGAGCGGTGGCAGGCGCAGGAGCGCTCGCAGGGAAGGGGCGATCGCGCCTTCCTGTCGCTCGCGCTGGGTTTCCGCCGTCACGCGTCGTGGGTGGCCTCGCTGCGCCATCTGGGCGTGAGGATCTTCGTTCAGTGCGCGATCGTCCTTCTGACCGGCGCGATCGTCTCCTCCGTGCCGCCCTTGGCCGACGTGGAATCATGGCTCGGGGCGGCGGCGGTCCGCGTGCCTGTCACCCCGCCCGCCGCGCAGGATGGTGTGGCGCCCCCTGCGCGAGACGGCGCGCATGGCGCCGCGGCGCCCGCCGCGTCGATCGCGCACGAGATCTCGTCGCCAAGGGCTCAAGGAAGCGCACGGGTGCAGGCGGCGGCGAGCAGCACGCCCGCTCCCTCGACAAGGACCAACGGCCGGCCCGTGTCTCCGGCGAGGGCGGGTCGACCGATCATCAGCGAGCATGAGAGGAGCCTGATCAACCAGGCCCGGAGGGCTGTCGAGGCCGGCGACGCCATGGCCGACGTCGAGGCGCTCCGGCTGCTGAACGCCCACGCGCGGGAGTTCCCCGATGGGCTGCTCGCCGCCGAGCGCGAGGCGCTTCTCCGACAGCTGCGCTGAGCCCTCGGCTGTCCTCTCACGGCAAGCAGGCGGTGACGCTGGTGATGTCTTCGGACAGCACAAGGCGACGATCGGCCTTGTTCCCGACAAGAACGGTCACGTCCAGGAAACGAAACGCGATGACTACGATGGAGGATGTGCTCCGTGCGATGTGGCTCATTTCGCCGCTCGGGCTCGCGATGATAGCCTGCGTCGCGATCGGCTTCGCGGTCACCGCGCGTGAAGCGCTGGGACGCGAGCGCGGGCTCCGCGAGGCGCGCGAGCACGCGCATGATGACGAGGTGGCAGCCCTCACCGATGCGAAGGAGCAGGCTGCGGGGGAGCGGGACCGATACCGGCGCCTGCTGGACTGCCACGTCGATGCGGCGCTCGCAGAGCTGACGAACGTCCGCGCGCGCCCCATCCCCGGGCCAGGCAGGGTCCTCGAGTCGTTCTGCGCGACGAACCCTTCGTGGAGGAGAAAGCTGGCCGAGAGCACGGGGCTATCGCCGAGGGAGGTGGAGCAGTTGCTAAGGAACGACCTTCCCATGACGCCCGGCCTTGCCCGGCAGCTGGAGCACGTCACAGGCACGCCCGCTCGGTACTGGGAGCGCCTGTGGCGGCTGCACGACGACTACCGGACGGACGCAGAGGAGACCGTGGTGATCCAGGTCGGCGAGCCCATCACCAGGCGCGAGAGCTCGGCGCTTCCGGCGTCGTCTCCGGCGCCGAGCTCGGTGCCGCCGCCTCCGCGCCCGTTACAGCGTGACGAAGCGGGGGCGAGCTCCACCGACGCGCCGGATTGGGAGGAAGCAGAGCGCTCTCCGCTGAACACGACACTTCCGGGAGTAGGGAGCCATGGGTGAGCGCCACCGCGCCTCGGATGTGGTGGACGTGGGCATGCGTCCCGAGGCACGCGTTACGTTCGATGCCATCGTGCAGCAAAGTTCGATGATCAGGGACAGGCTGCGCCGGCTCCAGGTTCCAGAGTGCGATCGCGACGATGTGATGCAGGATATCCTGCTCTCCGTATGGAGGACAGTCGAGGCGGGAGGGGTCCCCGCGCGCGAGCACCTGTCGATGAAGCAGGCGACGAGACGCTGGCTGGATGTGGTCGTGTGGCACCATACGGCGCACTACAGGAAGTTCCAGAATCGGTGGGAGAAAGGCCGCGATTCGTATGCACATTCGGCGATCGATGACCCTATGCCGTCACCGTTTGGGCAGGTGGCGGCGCGGCTCGGCCTCCGCCACTTGGAACGGATCGATCCTGCGCTGTGCGACGCCGTGGTGAACGTCGCTTTGGGGCTCACCGCGGAGGAGATCGCGGCCGAGCTCGATCAAAATCCGAGCACGATCCAGGAGCATCTGGCGCGCGGAAGAGAGCAGCTCTGGAGGGCGCTGCGCTTGAACGATGCCCGGACGCTGCCCGCCATCAGGAGCATGTTGGCGAGCATGCCGCCGCTTCGGGAGCCGAGCAGTGAGGGCTGACGTCTTGCTTTGGTAGCGGACGCCTTGGGCCTCGGTCACTCCAGATCAGGCCGCGCGCTGCCCATGCCGATGGCCCACGCCATCGTGTAGCGCGCGTTGATCTCGCAGCGCGGGTTCCAGCGCAGCGCGCCGCGCTCGTCCTCCCAGCGGAAGGCGTCGATCCCGAACGGCCCGAAATAGCCCGCGCCGGCGAGCGCCTGCCCCGCCTCGAGCGCGGCCTCGACGAGCCCCCGGCGCTCGCCGTCGCCGAGGTCGCCCTCGCCGGCCAGGGAGGCCCCGAGGTACGCCCCGTTCGCGTCGCAGCGCTGGACGCACGGATCGCCGAGGCGCACCGCGCCGCCGCGGGCGACGTGCCCGTGCAGCGAGAGGTCGCCGCGGCGCTCGACCCAGGGTTCGACCTGCAGGCCGCTGTCCGGCGACGCGGGATCGAGCGACGCGACGGCCCAGGGCCGCGCATCGGGCGGCAGCGCGCCGCGGGCGACCCGGCGCCGGCCGCGCCCGGCGAACCCGAACGGCCGCTTGAGCAGCCAGTGGCCCGTCGGCGTGGGCTCCGCGATCGCGGCCTCGAGCTCGGCCAGGGAGGCGACGTAGCGCGCGCCGGGCAGCGTCTGGCCGAGGTCCGCGCAGAACCTCCGGTGGTTGACGCGCCGGAGCACCTCGAGCGGCGGAGCCGCCGCGAGCGCGACGCCGGCGCGGCCGAGGAGGCGAAGGGCGCGGGGCGTGGGGCACCACGCGCGGCCGACGAGCGGCGTTCCAGGCGGCGCCGGGGGCACGAGGGGCGAGGCGAGCTCGGGGCTCAGCACGACGTCGCCGGGGTGCAGCAGGGCCGAGACGCGGCCGGCGAGCTCGGGCGCCCGGCCGGCTACCGCGGCGCGCGGGGTGTACCCCGCGGGGCGCGCCAGCTCCTCGTCGGCGTCGAAGTTCAGGATCCAGGCGCTCGCTCGGTCCATGAGGCCAGCGCGTCGAGGAACGGCTCGGAGAGGCCGGAGCGGCCGCGGTCGCGGCGGTTCATCGGATCCCCCCGCATGAGCAGCGGCGAGAGGGGCGGCGGGATGTGGCGCACCCACGCCTCGAAATCGCTCGCACCGGGCGGCGGCGCGACGTCATCCGGCCCGCGCGGCGCGGCTTCACCCGCGGCGGCCGGATCGCCTGCGGCAGACGTGGAAGGCGCCGCTTGGCCAGCGCTCCCGCTCGCCTGCGTGAAGCGGCGGAACCAGCGGACCCCGAAGCGCACGTGCGGGATCTCCTCGGCGCAGACCCGCTCGGTGAGCGCGGCGCCCTCGACGTCGCCGATGGCGCGGAAGCGCTCGGCGAAGCGCGCCGTGTGGTCGAGGTTGCCCCCCTCGAGGCCCATGCCCATCACGGCCACGAACTGCGCGGGCGACGCGGCGGCGGGCACCCGCGTCCAGAACCAGTCGCGCACCGGGAAGTCGCCGAAGCGGTGGTCGATCGCGGCGAGGTACGCGGCGTAGAGCCGCATGTGGCGCGCCTCGTCGAGCGCGATCCGGACGAGGCCGCCGCGGAAGGCGCGCGGCGTCTCGGGGAAGGCGAGCAGCGCCCACGCCATGAGCTCCGCCGCCTGGAGCTCGTGGTGCAGGAACGCGTGGAAGAGCTGCGCGCGCCGCGCCGGGTTGCGCAACGCCTCGGGCCCCGGGCTCTTCTGCGCGCGCTCCGAGATGCGCAGCGCGGCGGGCCGTCCAGGCCGCGCGAGGCGCCGCGGCGGGGCCGGCGCGGCGCCCGACGCCGACAGCGTGGCATCCGACTCCCAGAGGGAGGGCACGGGCGGCGGAGAGAGCTTGTGCTCGAGGTCGGTCGAGAGGACGTAATCCCAGGCCCAGCGCTCGACGGTGCCGGGCGGCGGCGGAGGCGGGTCGCTGGGCGGCGTGGCGGGAGACATCATGGCACGGCGGGGCAGGGGGGACGCCGCTCCCTACCACAGCTCGACGTCGCCGGCGGAACGCCGTGGCATCCGTTCGGAGAGCGCCCTCGTGCAGGCGTCCAATGTGGACTATTGTTGAATTTTATTCCGGACTTCCCGCCTTCGTGGCCGCATCCGGCGCCCGCCCACCGGGCGCACCCCGGCCGCGGGCAGCGGGGACGGCATGTCGGGCTCTCTCGGTGCCGGTGGGATTGCCTTCCGCACCGAGGGGTCGCGCTCGCGGCGCTCTCGTGGCTTTGGCGGGACGCTCGCGGTAGCGCCTGCGATCCGTCTCCTCGCCCGGGCGGCGCGCGCCCGCAGGAACCGCCGCGAGGGGGAGAATATTCCCCGATCCTCGCGGCCACCGCCGCGCAGCGTCGGGTCCTCGCGCTCGCGATGTCACGATGACAGTGGCCTCAATGATTCGACGACATTTTGCCGGGGAATAGGCCGGAGCCGCGACATTTGCGCGGAAATGGCCGCCGGAGCAGCGTGGCTTACGCCTTGCTCCAGGGAGATCGCATGAAGGCGGAGCGGCGTTCCCAGGCGGTCGACAGCAAGCGCGAGGAGCAGACGGTGCTGGTCATCGGGGGCAGCGGCGGCATGTCGAGCCGCTACCGCGATGTGGTCGAGAAGCACGGCTGGTCGCTGCGCCATTACGAGAACCGCGTGCCGCCGGGCGCGCGCCACGGCGTGGGGAGGATCGCGCTCATCGTGATCATGGTGACGATGGTCTCGCACGCGCTGCGCGACCAGATGCAGAGCCTCGCGGCGGATGGCGCCCCCGTCGTGTACCTGCGCAGCGCCTCCGTCTCGGCGCTGCGCGCCGTGATCGAGCAGCGCGCCGCCTGAGGAGAGGAGCCGCGGCGCCCCGCGTGACACGTCGAAGGGGCCCTGTCGAGGCGGCCCCGTCGAGGGTCACGTCCGTCGCGTCTCGACGCGGAACTGCCTTGTGGTCCATCCGTCACCCGGAGCGGACCTGGGGCGCACCTCGCGCAGCGTGTTCTCCTCCGCGTCGAGCGCCTCGCGCAGCCGGAAGAGCGCGTCGTTCGCGGCTGTGTCCCTCGTGGTCAGCGAACGGGTCACGGGCTTGTCGAGCGCCGGGTGCAGGAGCCACCAGAAATCGGTATCACCGAGGGTCGCGAAGATCTTGATGACGTCGAGCGACGAGCCACGTCCCTGGGAAAGGAAGAACTGCAACGCGAAATGGGCCTCCCCCCTCGCATCCACGGTGGAATACCGTCGCGTGGGGATCATGCGCCCCTCCGGCGGCGGTGGTTCGAGGGCGCGGATCCCCCAGTCATCGCCGAGATCGATGACGGCGACGTTGACCGGGCTGTTGCTCCCGTTCACGACGTGGACGAACACCCAGGTATCGGGCTTGATGACGTAGGCATCGCCGTCGGGCCTGATCACGGTCCCACCCTCGGCCGGCGCGCGCTCCGACCACCCCGGCGGCGGGGCGAGAAGCTCGACGTGGAGATCGTCCTTGAGCCCCGAGACCGGCTCGGCGACCTCCAGGATGGTCTGGCACCGGAGGAGATGCAGCAGCCGATCGACGACGATCGAGGCGGCGCCCGGTGCGCCGATCGCCACCGTCCCCACGTTGGGAATGGGCTTTCCCGACGGGTCCCAGAGCTCGTAACGACGATCCTTGTTGAGAGCGACCTGGTAGTGCGGTGTCCCGCCGGAGAGGAGCTCGAGGAACCCTCGCCCTCTCGCCTCGATCGCCGCTCCCACGGCGCCGAGCGCCTGCGCCTGATCGATCTCGGGCGGCAGGTCGTCCCGGTGAAAGAGATTGACTGCGCGCCGAAGCTCGATGGATCCCACGTCCTCGAGGAGCGTGGGGGCGCCCAGCTCGACGGAATCGATCGCGGCGCCCTCCTCCAGCGACGCCCAGCTCTCCACGGCCATCATCGTGTCGACGACGGCCGCGCCCACGCGCAGGTTGGGCTGCGTGAAGTCTGTCGTCCCTGGGGAGAAAATCCCGAACTTCGCGCCCACGTGGGTCCCCGTCGCTAGACCTGCGCTCAGCCTCACTCTCCGGTTCGGAGCGTCGATCTCGTTGACCATCACGGTGCTCACGACGGGCCGCAGCTCGGCCCCGAAGACCTGGCGCTGCCCCTGACCCAGGAGCTGGGGGGTCTGCGACGAATACTTGCTGTGCACGCTCGCGAGCACGCGCTCGTAGAGCGCCTTCCAGGTCTGGTCTTTGCCGAGCCCTTCCAGCGCCTCGAGGAAGGCCGCGGTCAGCACGCCAGTCGACCTGCCGCCGTCCAGGCGCACCTCCAGCGCGGTCTCCACGTCGCGGCATGCCGCAAGAAGCACATAGTCCCTGGCCTCGGGGAGCCAGGTGGTGGCGGTCGCGGCGCGGCGGCCAGCGCCCGTCGCTTCGAGCCGCTTCCACGCGGCGCACAGCTCATCGTCGGAGGCCACGCCGTCCGTCGGGCGCTCCGTGGTGTCGAGCGTGGGATCCGCGCCCCCGCGGGCGCCCGTCGCGCACCGCGGCGCGATGTTGACTCCACGCGTCGCGCCGCCGGAATGGCAGCTGTCGAGCACGACGGTCACGGTCGCCTGCCTGTTCCTCGTGAGCGCGTCGAGGTAATAGGCGATGTCGAGATCGCGGAGGTAACGCGAGCCGTCACCGATGTCCGTCGGCACGAGCGTCTCGTCGAACCCACCGGGCTTCAGGTCGGTGAACTTCGTGAGTACGCGGCCCCCGTGGCCGGAGTAGTGAATGTACACGTGGTCGCCCGGCTGCGTGCGGGCGAGCAGCCCATCCAGCGCGGCTTTGATGTTCCTGTACGTAGGCCAAGCGCTCTCCGGCCCACCGGGCCTGTCGTCCCCGACGTTCGGCGCCAGGAGCGTCTTGATGTCGTGCGGCATGGTGATCCGGGCGCGCAGGACCTTCTCGACGCGGTCGACGTCGCTCACGCAGCCGCGCAGCGACATGTACGTCGCGTCATTCGGGAGCCTGTTCAGAGCATAGAAATCGATGCCGATGAGCAGCGCCCGGAAGGTCGGGCTCGCCCCCCGCGGTTCGCTGAACCCCGTGTCGTCGGATTCGGAGCTGCGTCGGTCGTTCATGAGGCTCCTCGAATGGGGGCCATCAGGGCCGGGCCCCCGCGCAGGCGCGGCCGCAGGTCAGCTGGGGTAAGCGGCCTTGATGAATTCGATGTCCCGTCTTGATAGCTTGTTGTTCGACTTGGTCCCTACTCCGTTCCGCGTGAGCGCCGCGGGGAAGCCGTAGAGCATGATCGAGTCCGGGTCGAACTGTGTCCCGATCAGGATATTCGCCGAATATTTCTCGATGACGTTGCGGTACGTCCTCTCCCGGGGCCAGTTGTTCGGCGGGCCGGAGAAGTATCTGTAGACCGCCTCCTCGTTCCACTGGATGCCGCCCTGCGGGTTCTGGTGCTCGTGGATGGCGCCGAGCGCGTGGCCGAACTCGTGGATCGTGACGCGCGAGTACTCCGCGTCGTCGGTGTTGTCGCGCAGCCACCCGAAGTTCATCGTGGGCTGGTGGAGCGGAAAATACTGCTGTACCAGCGCGTCCGTGCCGAGCGCCGACCACGAGCCCCGGTCGGCGTAGAATGAGATCCGGATCTCTGAGTAATCCGAATCGTCGAAGTCGAAGGTGATGTTGGCGTAGCGCGTCCACTCCCGGGCATAGTGAGCGACCTTTTGCCGCATCGTGGCCGATCCGTCGAGGAAACGGATCCTCAGGCGCTTGCCGGGGCGCCACCGCTTCTGCGCGATGAGCGCGATACGCTCTGTCGGCTGGAGCTTCGGATCGTTCGGATCGAGGTTCGGGTCTACCTCGTTCGCCGGATTCTCCTGCACGGCGATCCGCCTCGCCGTCTCCTCCAGCGCGAGCGGCAGCGGCCGATCGAAGCAGAGATGGATGGATTCTTCTGTCGTGCCCATGGGCATTCCTCTGTCCTTCTCGGAGGGCGGGCGCGTGGCGGCCGTACGGCGCGATACCCTCCGGCTCATCACGCCGCACCGCGTACACCATAGTTCGGTGGAGCTTCGCCGCAATCTGTTGTCGCTGCCGAACGTCGATAAATGGTGGGCCCTCGGCTCGCCAGATCTGGGAATATTGCTATTTGTTCGCTGCCAAGAAGCTCCATGCCTCGTTCTCATAGCCGGGAGGAGCGCCAGAGTGGAGGTACCTGGTGTAGGCCATCGCCGCCTCCCCCCGGATGTCGCTCTCGGCGCGGGCGCGGAGCGCCCTGCCCAGATAAAGAAACGCAGCGGAGTGCGCGGAATCGCGCTGCGTTACCCAGCGCAGCTCGCTCACGGCGCGGTCCAGGTCACGCCGGCTCTTGAAGAACACGCGGCCAAGGTGATAGTGCGCCGCCGTCGACTGCGCCCCCTCATTCTCCCGGATGAACGCCTCGAGCGCCTCGATGCTCTCCTTGTGTTTTTCGAGCGCGGCGTACGCGATCCCGCGCCATAGCAGGTTGTTGGGTATGTCAGCGCGCTCGAGCACGGCGAGCGCGCGGCGGGCAGGCTCGCGATCGAGGTTCACGAGGCACGCGCGGGCGCTGTCCAGGAGCCGGTCGTCGAACGCGAGCTCGTCCATCCCCTCCCCGGTGACGTGCACGTTCATCGTCGTCGGAATCGCCCCGAACAACCCCCGCCACGTCAGCGCGGCCGGCTGGGCCGTCTTGAGCGCCTTGACGATCTCATGGGTCAATAGACCGTGCACCGCATCGCCGGAGCCGGGCGACGACAGCGCCATCGCCTCCTCGACCTTCGGCCGCTCCTCGCTGACCCTCGCCATGTTGATGGATCCGTTGAGCGCGGTCAACCTGCCGACCCGAGGGGGGGAGTCGAAGTACCGGCGAGCGCTCTGGGCGCGTCCGAGCGGGACCGGCGGCGTATCCGCCTCGACGTACCTCGCCCCTTCCGGGGACGCCCTGCTCGTCCAGCCGGCGTCCACGATGGTGACGAGGGGTGTCGAGCCCCGACCGGCGAGCTCGTCGAGCTCGCGAAGCGCGATGTCGATCACGCCGTCGCTCCGCCCGTCCGCGCTCACGATCGTGGGATGACCGCTCGCGTTGAAGGAGCCGTTGCCGGCGAAATAGAAGAGCGTGGCCGACTCCTCTGGCTTCGCGGCGAGCTCCTTGAACGCCGCGAGGATCGCGGCGCGGCTCGCGGCGCCGTCGAGGAGCAAGCGCACGTTCTCTGGCAGAAACCCGTACCCATCGATGAGCACCTGAAACAGCGCGCGCGCGTCGTTGACCGCGCCCCGCGGACGGGGTACCCCCGGATGGCCGTACGCGTCGATTCCGACGAGGAGCGCGAAGCGATTGCCGCGCTCGAGCCGCGCGACCAGCGATGTCACGTCGTCCGCCAGCGGCGCGTGGGCTGGTGGGGTAAAGGCGCTGAGATACCCACGGAGCGAGCCCGCCGCGGCCTCCCGCTGTCCAGCGCCGATCTGGGCGACGGCGACCGCCATGAACGCCTCCGGCGCGGACGGCGCGCGCGCGCGCACGGACAAGGCCAGCGCCTCGGCCGCCCGGACGTACGCTCCTTGTTCGAGGAAGGCGCGCCCGGCCGCGTAGTGCAGGTCGGGCGGCGCCGCGGGGAACGCGCGGAGGATCGCGTCGTAGCGCACCTCGAGATCCTGGCGCGCGAACCCGTCGAAGCGCCGCCGCCGGCTCAGCTCGAAGAGCGTGAGGTGCCCGATGCTCACCGGCTCGAGGCGCTCGGACATCGATCCTGTCCCGCTCAGGTGCGGCGCTTGCTCCCGCGCGTCCAGGTGGGTCTGCATGCGCCTCGCGATCTCGTCCCTGAGCTCTTCGAGCGTGGTGCTCGGCGTCGCCGTCTTGAGCTGTTCGACCAGCGCCCATGAGAAGAGCCCGCGGCGGCCGTAGCGCTCATCGATGTGCACCGTCGAAGCCTGCCTTCCGGCGCAGGCCCCGAACAGGGCCGCGTAGGATGCATCGCGGGCGAGGTCGAGCAGCTTCGGCGGCGCGTCGGTGTCCATGATGAGCGTCTTGCGCCGCGAGCGGATGCGTTGGAGCGCCCTGTGAATCTCGTCCGGCGTGATCGACGGTACGGCGTCCCCGGCGCCCGCTGCCGGGTCGAGGCTGCCGACGCGGTACGAGCGGATCGCGTCGTCTAGGAGGGGCGAGAAGCCTCGGCAGCCGCTGTAGAAGACGACCACCGCGTCGTCCCCGGTCGCGGAACGGACGAGCTTCTCCAGCGCGCCCAGGATGCCGTCTCGGGTGGCATCAGGCCCGCAGAGCAAGATCACGTCGTCGTCGGCGAAGCGCCACCGGTCGAGCAAGACCTCGCGAAGCGAGCGCGCGTCGTTCGCCTCCACCTCGTCGTCGTCCGTTCCCTGGCCAGCGTGGCCGACGCCGATCAACAGCGCGCGCCGGGTTCCCGCGGTCGTGCGGCGCGCCGGGGCCTCCAGGAGATCGCGCGCGAAGGCCGCTCGCGGATCGCCGGGGTTCTTGGCGAGGAAGGACTCGATAGATTGCTTCGCGGCGCTCGCGCCGTGAGCCCTCGCGAGCGCGACGCCCAGGTAGTAAGCCGACTCGACCGCTCCGGTTTCGCCCCGGCTCACCACGGCCTGAAACGCCGGGATGGCGCGGTCGCAGTCGCCGGCGTCGAGGCGCGCGAGACCCAGGTCCACCGTGTTGTCGACGAAGAGCTCGCTGGCCACGTCCAGGCTGACTCGATCGCCCAGGTACCGCGCGATGTCAGCGAGATCGCGGCCGAGCGCCTGCCGTTCCTCGTTGTCGAGCGTCGCCCGCCAGGCGAGGGGCAGGTTGTTATCGAAGCCGTTTCCGCTGATCCATGGGTGTTGCGGTGTGGGCTCCGTGGCGGCTATCACATTCTTGCTCACATAATCGTAGAGGCTGCTCACCGTCACCTTGCCGGTGTCCTCCTCGGCGGCATCGCCGCCGAGCCCTTTGAGCAGGAAGTGCGTGAAGACGCCGTGGCCGCCGTCCCACTGGGCGCCTTCTTGCGCTGCCTCGTTCGCCCGCGTGGACGAGATCGTCGCGATCCCGGCCTGTGCCTTGCTGAGCGCCTCGGCTTGCTGGTTCATCACCTCGCCCGCGCTGAGGCTCCGCGCTCGTGTCGAACCACCGATCGGCGAACCGTGGCAGACATCGACCAGGATGACCCCTCGTTCGGCCAGTACATAGTCGTTCAGGGCGTTCTGCACCTCTCGCATCGGCAGGGCCGTGGACCCGATGTCTTTGGGGTCGGTGTCCCATGTGATCAGATAGAAGATGTTGCCCCGAGCTCCCACGTCCGGCTGGCCGTGGCACGCGAAGTAGAGGAGGATGATATCGTCCCTGGCAGCTTTTTTAAGGAAGCTCCGGAGCGCCCAGGTGACCTTGGCCGTCGTCGCTTGCTCGTTGAGCAAAAGCTGGACGTTGTCCCTCTTGAAGCCGCAGCTCTCCGTGAGGATCTTGTCCAGGTCTTCGGCGTCGCGAGCTGCGTAGTTCAGGTTGAGGCTCGCGTCCTTGTACCTGGAGATCCCCACGACCACCGCCCACTTCTCCGCATAGGTGCCGTAGATGGAAGGGCTGACCGGCCGCACGTTCCGGTCGAACGGAGGCTCGATTGCGGTGCTCCTCTCGCGATCTGCCATTGGGTCGCTCGTCACCCTCGAACCGTCGGAGGTCTACTCGTCTTCTCGTGCGCTCGCGTGTCCGTCGCTGCGAGGAACAGGTCCGGGAGGAGGTGGCAACGGCCGCTCGGTGCTGCTCGCCGCGTGCTCGGATCGTGCGTGGCCATGCAGCCTCCGATGACCCGGCGCCGCTGCGCGTCGCCCTCGGCCTCAGGTGGGGCGGGCGGCGCGGAGCAGCCTGGCTCTGGAGGCGTCGCGAGCTTTCCCGCGGGTCGCCGGAGACGCCGTCGGGCCACGAGACCCTGCGGATGCGCGCGAAGCCCGACGAGACGAGGGCTTCGCGAGGCGCGGGGAGGAGCCGCGCGCCGGAGCGCGCCGCGCCGGGGTGCCCTCAGCGCACGCCGACGAGGCGCTGCATCAGGCGCTGGAACTCGGGGACCGAGAGGTCGATGTGCTCGACGACGCGGCCGTAGAGCGTGGCCGTGGGCACGTTGCGGCCGTTGAACTCCTTCTCGAGCTCGGAGAGCTTCCACAGGATGATGCGCTCGGCGCGGGTCAGGCCGTCGCGCACGTCCGGGAGCTCATCGAGCGGGGATCGCCTCGGGGGCATGGTCGGGCTCCGATCTAGGCTTCGTGGGCCGCGCTCACTGCACGACGCCGAGCACGCGCTGCTGGCGCGCGAGCTCCGCCGCGTTCTTGAGCGCCTCGAACAGCTCGCGCGACGCCGGCAGCCCCCGGATGACGAGCTCGGGATCGCTCGCGTCCTTCGTGAACACGCGGATCTCCGCGACGTCGAGCAGCCGCTGCATGAACGTCTGGCGGAGGTCGATGTCGAGCACCCGCCAGAGCTGCAGGGTCTCGATCCGGCGCGTGAGCAGGCCGGCCTCGTAGTCGATCGTGCGATCGGTGATCTTGTAGCGGAGGCTCTTGCGCTTCCAGTGCAGGATGCCGAGCCAGATGAGGCCCACGAGGACGAGCGAGAGCACGCTCGCCGCCACGTAGGACCAGAACCACGCCTTCCAGCTCGGAGTCCCCTCGAACAGGACGCGCGCCGCGCCCGGCGCGGGGGCGAGCGCGCCGCCGGCGTGGGGGGTGGGGGCGAGCGCGCCGCCGGCGGGGGTGGCAGGGGCGAGCGGCGCGGCGGGGGCCGCGGCCACCGGCGCTCGCTCGTCGAGCATGCTGCCGCAGAATCGGCACTTGATCGCGGCGTCCTGGATCTGCTCCGCGCAGAAGGGGCAGGGCTTCACCCCGACGATTCTAGTCGACATCCCGGGCGTGAGATCCACGGCAACCACCAAGCTTCGCGCCGCGTTGTCCTACATCCGAACATTTACGTGGTCGTAAACGTTCACGTTGCCCCGCGGCCCTCGGCGGCGAGCGCCTCCTTCCCCGCGCGCCCTAGCCGCCGGATCGCCGCCTCCCTCCGCAGGGCCTCCCCCCTGTCGGCCGCCGCCTCGACGTGGACCACCGCGAGCGGCCCCCGTCCGCGCGTGTACCGCGCCCCGCGCCCCGCCGCGTGCTGCGCGAAGCGCGCCTCCACGTCGCGGGCGATCCCCGTGTAGAACGACCCATCGCCGCAGCGCAGGATGTAGACGTGCCAGCCCGCCGTCACTCCTTCGGCCCCTCGTTGTAGCCGCGCGGCCGGTACTTCGGGTCCACTCCGCCGTGCGTCGCGCCGTTGTCGAGCGTGTCGGTCGCGAGGTACGCGAGCCACGTTCCGGGGTGCTCCTCCGCGAGCCGCCTGAGCTCCGCGTCGTGCGCCGCGAGCCGCTGCTCGTCGTGCAGGCACTGCAGCGCGAGCGCGATCAGGCTCAGCTCGTTCGGGCCGAGCTCCATGCCGCGCTGGTAGTGCGGGAAGGCCTCGTCGGGGCGGTGCATCCGGCAGAGCGTGTCGCCCGTGTACACGTGCGCCATCGGCCACGTCGGGGCGAGCTCCATCGCGATCTTGCTCTCGGCGAGGCGGGCCTCCAGGTCGCCGCGGGCGCCCTTCATCACCGAGTAGTTGAGGTGCGCCTTGGCGCTGTTCGGGACCGCCTCCTTCGTCGCCGCCCAGAAATCGAGGTCGTTGCGGTAGTCCATCGCGTGCCGGTAGGCCTGGGCGCACTGGAAGCCGAAGAAGAGGACGAACAGCGCCGGCGTCACCCACGCCCGCCACGACCAGCGCGCGCGCGGCGTGAGGGTCGAGCCCGCGAGCGCCTCGTGGAGCCACGAGAAGGCGACGGCGAGCACGAGCGACGAGCCGATGGCCGGGAAGTACCAGAAGCGCTCGGCGCGCACCGTCGGCAGGACGACCGGGATGTTCGAGTGCGGGAAGTAGCTCACCACGACCCAGGTCAGCCCGATCGCCGCGATGCACAGCCCCGCGTAGCCGCGGCGCAGCGGCACCCAGGCGCTCCTGTCCGCCGTCGCCGGGCAGGGCAGGGGGCGCGCGCCCTCGACGAGCAGCCCGAGCCCGAGGAGGAACGCGGGCAGGAACGGCAGCGGCCAGAGCACGAGCGGCAGCGCCCGGAGCAGCGGAACGCGCCCCGCCGGGCGGAGCACGTGCCAGTCGTACGCCGCGAGCCCCGCCGCCGCGACCGCGAGCAGCGCCCCCGCGAGGAGCAGCGGCCACCTCCGCGACGTCGCCTGGCCGCCGTCCACAAGGAAGGCGGCGCGCACCGAGCGCCGCTCGCGCCGCTCCAGGTGCTCGCGGCGGAGGGCCGCGATCCAGAGCGCGAGCGAGCCGAGCGGGGGCAGCACCATCATCGCGGCGCCGGCGACGCTGCCGAAGAAGACAAGCCTGTCCGGCACCGGCTCCTGCGGGTACGAGTAGTCGCCGCTCAGCGTCCACGGGAACACGATCTGGGTGAGGCCCCGCCAGTAGACGCGCAGCGCGCCGGCGATCCGGTGCGGCATGTCCGCGGCGCCGAGCGGGTTGTTGAGCGGATCGCGCGGCAGGGGCGCCTGGTGGAACCAGACGAGCGCCTCGTGGAGCGCGCGCTTCACGAGCGGCGCGCCCTCGGGGAGCGGCGCGGCGAGCTCGGCCGGCATGGGCGCGGGGAACCAGCGCCGCCGGAGCTCGACGTAGAGCACGAACGCCGCGCCCGCGGCGAGCAGCGCGAGCAGCGCCCGGACGAACCGCGCCGGCCGCGTGGGGTGGGTGAGCGGCGCGGCGATCAGCGCGGCGAACGGGACGAGCGGCACACAGACGAGCGCGCTCTCCTTGGAGAAGAGGCCGAAGAGCACGGCCGCGAACACGCCGAACGGCATCGCCCACGCGGGCAGCGCGAGGGCGGCGAGGGCGGCGATCGCCCCCATGCCCCCGAGCACGTCGGCGATGCCCACGATGCCGCTCACCGCCTCGGTGAGCACCGCGCAGCCGACGAAGAGCAGCCCGCTGAGGTACGCGAGCCCGCGCCGCCGCGTGAGCCAGAACGTGACGCACGTGAGCAGCGCGCCGTTCACCGCGTGGAAGAGGACGTTGTAGAAGTGGTGGAAGAACGGCTGCTTCGTGACCGCCCAGATCGTCCGCCAGAGGAAGTTCGGCAGCGGGCGGTAAGAGCCGACGCTCCGGTCGGGCGGCAGCCCCCAGAAATCGCGGTGGATCGCGTCGAGGAAGCCGATCCCGCCCTTCGCGTTCACGTACGGGTTGGCGAGCAGCGCCTCCTGCTCGTCGAAGATGTAGTTCGTCGACGGTGCGCGCGTGAAGAGGATGACCGCGACAAGCGCGAGCGGCGCGATCGCGGAAAGGAAGGTCGGGTCGAGCGCGAGGAAGTAGTCGCGCACGCGCCGCGCGGCGTCCCCGAGGAAGGACGGCGCGGCGGGCGGCCCTGCCGACGGCGGTAGTCCGGAGGACGGCGGCGGGCCGAAGGACGGCGGCGGCCCTGCCGACGGCGGCGGCCCGGAGGACGGCGGCCCGTACGGCGTCGTCGTGTCGTCGTCGAGCGCGCTGGACATGGGGTCGCGCGCGGCGGCAGGGGACGGGGGCGGATAGGTCACGCCGCGCCCTCTCAGCCCTTCACGTCCGGCGGAGCGCCCGGCGCGCCGTCCGGCTCGGGGATGGACCAGATGTCGCCCCAGAGCGGCTGGCCGCCGTCGACGCCGTAGACCGCGCCCGTGATGAAGTCGTTCTGGTCGCTGGCGAGGAAGACGATGAGCCGCGAGACCTCCTCGGGGGTGGCGAGGCGCTTGAGCGGCGTGGCGCGCCGCGCGAGCTCGAGCAGCTCGTCGCCGTACTGCGACGTGCCGCTCGACCGGATGTTGCTGCCGGGCGCGACCGAGTTGACGCGGATGCCGAGCGCCGCCCACTCGACGGCGAGCGAGCGGGTCAGGTTCTCCACGCCGGCGCGCGCGGCGCCCGTGTGCGCCATGCCCGGGAAGCCGCGGCTCACCGACGCGGTGACGTTCACGATCCGGCCGCGGCGCGCCGGGAGCATCGCGCGCCTCGCGACCTCGCGCGTCATGAAGAAGGTGCCGTTCAGGTTGTTGCGCACGACCGCCTCCCACCCCTTCGGCGTCATGTCCATGGCCGGGCTCGGGAACTGGCCGCCGGCATTGTTCACGAGGACGTCGACGCGGCCGAATTTCTCGAGGACCTGGCCCACGAAGGCGGCGATCTGCTCCGGCTCGCGGATATCACACGGCGCGGCGAGCACGTCGTCGCCGGGGACGCCGTCGCCCGCGAGCGTCGTCGCCGCGGCCTCGAGCTTGTCGGCCCGGCGGCCGCAGAGGGCGACCTTCGCGCCGAGGTAAGCGAGCTCACGCGCGCACGCGAGGCCGATGCCGCTGCCTCCGCCGGTGACGATCGCTACCTGGTGTCCGAAGAGTCCTGGGGCGAAGATCGAGCGCACCTGGGTCACGCCCCGCGTTTACAACGGCTCAGCGGGCGCCGCCACACGCCGGGCGATCCGGGGTGTACCCGGCGTCCCAGGCAGAAAGGCCCCGGCGTTCGGGGGCGCTTGCCCGTCCGGCTCCGGCGGCGGGCGCGGATTGCTCCACGGCGCGGCGATCGCCCGGCGCGCCTGCCAGACGCCTCGCGGCCGGCGCGCGCTCGGACCGCCGATCCCGCTGCGCGACGCCGGCGCTGCTCACGTGAGCGACAGCGCCTCTCGAGCGAGGCATTGTTGAACGAATCGGGTCAACTGCTCCTGATCTGGAAGCGCGCGGAGTGGAAGGCCCTCGATCTGTTCGAGCGCGAGGCGAGGGGCCTCGCGAGCCTCACCCACCCCAGCATTCCTCGCTATATCGATTACCTCAAGCTCGAGGGCGCGCAGGGGACTTGCTTCTATCTGATGCAGGAGCTCGCGCCGGGGCGACCGCTCTCGGCCTGGGTCAAGGACGGATGGCGCGCCGACGAGGCCGAGGCGTCGACCATCGCGCGGCACGTCCTGCGGACGTTGCTTTATCTCCAGGGCTTCAGCCAGCCCATCGTCCACCGCGACATCAAGCCGCAGAACCTCCTCCGCGACGAGGACGGCTCCGTGTACCTCGTCGATTTCGGCGCCGTGGGGGAGGCGCGGGACACGACCTCGGGAGGGAGCACCGTGGTGGGCACGTACGGTTACATGGCCCCGGAGCAGTTCCGCGGCCGCGCCGCGCCCGGGAGCGATCTCTATGGGCTCGGCGCCACGCTGCTGCACGTGCTCTCCGGCCGCGATCCCGCGGATCTGCCCCAGAAGGGCATGCGGTTCGACATCCGCGGCAGCGTCCAGGTCTCGCCCCCCTTCCAACCGGCGGAAAGGTCCGTGGACCAGGCGCCGGTCGAGCTGTCACTGGCCGAGCAGATCGCCGTCATCTAGCAACGCTTGGACGCGACCAACAGCCGCGACTGGGACGCCTGGCAGGCCCTGCACACGGAGGACGCCATCCGCACGGCGCCGGAGCTGGAGGAGCCGCTCGTGGGGGCCGCGGCGATGCGCGCCGCCATCGAGATCCTGGGCACCGCGTTCCCCGACTACCACCTGGAGCTGACCCAGGCGGAGCTCACGCCGGGCGAAGCCCTGTCAGGAGTCAAAGAGTGACCTCGGGTGCCTCCGGAGGGATCACCACGCGCGGCGAGGTCGGAGCGGCCAACCGGAGGAAGTCTGAGCCGTTGAACGTCACGAGCGCCTTCGCGCCGCCATGCTCGGAAGCCACAAGGTGCAGGGCATCGAAGAGGAGGCCGGAAGAGAGCTGGTGCACGGAGCGCGTCGACCGGGGAATCGACCGGGGAAGAAGATGCGGGTCGACCGGCGCGATGCCACGGTGACGTGTCGCTGCTCAGCCACCTGCGACGGGCGATCGAGGTGGTCCGACCCGACGGCGGGCGGTGGGTGCCGCTCGAGACCTACGTGGCCGTCCGGATCGTTCGACATGCCCTCGGAGCGTCCGACAGGATCTCCGACACGCGCACGCGTGGGTCAAGCGCTCGGAGTCCGCGCGGGCAAGAGTCGACGCTCACCTGAGCACGCCCACCAAGCGCCCAACCAAGTCTGGGTGACGGACGTGACGTACATCCCCACCGGCGAGTGCTGGTGTTTCATCATCTCAAGAAGAGATGATAGGCCGCATTCTTCGTCTCTTCGATGAATGGATAACCGAGGTCGGTGAGAAAACGGTCGAACTCGTCGTATTCCGGCTCCGGGACCTGCAAGGCGGCGAGGACTCGCCCGAACGCGGCGCCGTGGTTGCGGTAGTGGAACAGGCTGATGTTCCAGCGCCCGCCGATGTGCGTGAGGAACTGCATCAGCGCCCCGGGGCGCTCCGGGAACTCGAAACGTAGGAGCCGCTCGTTCGCTGTCGGGGCGCGCCCGCCGACCATGTAGCGCACGTGCAACTTGGCCATCTCGTCCATGCTGAGGTCGATGACCGGCAGCCTGGCGTCGTGGAGGCGCTCCAGAATTTCGTCGCGCTGCTTGCGCCCGTGGGACAGGCCCACGCCGACGAAGATCTGCGCCTCGTCCACACGCCCAAAACGATAATTGAACTCCGTGATGGTCGCGCGCCCGAGAAGCTGGCAGAACTCGCGGAACGCGCCCGGTCGCTCCGGAATGGTGACCGCGAACAGCGCCTCGCGCTGTTCGCCGAGCTCTGCCCGCTCGACCACGTGCCGCAGGCGGTCGAAGTTCATGTTCGCACCGCTGAGGATCGCCACCAGCGTCTTTCCGCCCAGGCCCTCGCGTTCGACGTACGCTTTGAGGCCCGCGACCGCCAGCGCGCCTGACGGCTCGGCGATCGAGCGCGTGTCGTCGAAGATATCCTTGATGGCGGCACAGATGGCGTCGGTGTCCACCACGATCACGTCATCCACGCACCGCTGGGCGATGCGAAACGGCTCCTCGCCCACCTGACGGACCGCCACGCCGTCGGCGAACAGCCCGACCTGACTCAGCCGCACGCGCTCGCCCGCGTCGAGCGCCGCGCGCAGACACGCGGCGTCGTCCGGCTCCACGCCGATGAGCTTGATCTCGGGGTACAGATGCTTGATATACGCGCCGATACCGGCGATCAGCCCGCCGCCGCCCACGGGCACGAAGATGGCGTCCAGCGACCCGCGATGCTGGCGCATGATCTCCAGGGCGATGGTGCCCTGACCCGCGATCACGTCCGGGTCGTCGTACGGGTGCACGAAGGTCAGCCCCTCGCTCGCTTCGAGCGTCTTGGCATGGGCGTAGGCTTCATCGTAAGAATCCCCGATCAGCTCGATCTCCGCGCCGAGCGCGCGCACGGCGTCGACCTTGATCCGGGGAGTCGTGGTCGGCATCACAATGCAGGCGCGGATGCCGAGCCGCTGGGCGGCGAGGGCCACCCCCTGCGCGTGGTTGCCCGCTGAGGCGGCGATCACGCCGCGCGCCTTCTCGGCCGCGCTCAGCGAGGAGATCTTGTTGTAAGCGCCGCGCAGCTTGAAGGAGAAGACGGGCTGCAGGTCCTCGCGCTTGATCAGCACGCGGTTGCCCAGGCGCGCGGAGAGCCGCGGCGCATCCTCCAGGGGGCTTTCCTGGGCCACGTCGTACACGCGGGCGCGCAGGATTCGCTCGAGATAACCGCTTGGTGCCATTTGGGCGGCGAAAGCTACGGTCCTCGGCGCGCATCGTCAACTCGTTCGTGGAACACCCCTCAGGGCATCTCTCCGGCGACCGCGCGCTCTGCTCATTCGGGCGCTACGGCCTCGAGGCCGTGGATGTCGGCCCTTGATCCACCTCGCGCGTCCTGCGGCCGAGCCGCGCCCGCGCGCGTCACACGAGGATGCCCCTCCTCCGACCATCCAGCAGCGCTCTATTGATTCCTGGCTCTCGCCTCGATAACAGAGATACGAGCATGAGGAAGCGATCTGCGCGGTGGTCCTGGGTGGCGCTGTGCCTGCCGGGCGTCGGGTGCACGACGGTCGTCGGGCTGGACAAGCCCTACCATCCAGTAGAGGAGCACGGCGGCAGCGGCGGCGGCGCCGACGGCGGCGGCGGCCGTGGTGGTGGTGGCGGCAGCGTGGAAACCGGCAGTCGCTGCGTCGGGCTGCCTGCGACGTGCGGGCCGGCGGAAGACGAGAGCTGCTGCGCGAGCGAGCTGGTGACCGGCGGCACGTTCAACCGGAGCAACGACCCGGCTTTCCCGGCCACCGTGAGCGACTTGCTGCTGGATCGGTTCGAGGTCACGCTGGGGCGGTTCCGCGCGTTCGTGGACGCGTATCCCGGGAGCCGGCCAGCCGTGGACGCGGGCGCTCACCCGAGGATCGCGGGCAGCGGGTGGTACGCGACGTGGGACGAACATCTGCCGGCGGACAGAGCGAAGCTCCTGGAAGGGCTGCTCTGCGATTCGGAGGGCACGACGTGGGTGTGGACGGATGAGCCCGGCGCGAACGAGCGCCTGGCGATGAACTGCGTGAGCTGGCACCTGGCGTTTGCGTTCTGCGCGTGGGACGGCGGCCGGCTGCCGACAGACGCGGAGCTGGGCTACGCGGCGGCCGGCGGCGCCGAGCAGCGTCCCTATCCGTGGTCCGCCTCGCCGGACGATGTGGCCATCGATCCGGACCACGCCGTGTATGCCTGCAATGGTAGCGATGCGGCGGGGTGCGTGATCGAGGACGTCCTTCCGGTCGGATCGAGGTCACCGCAGGGAGACGGGCTGTTCAAGCAAGCGGATCTGGCGGGGGGCGTGTGGGAGTGGGCGCTGGACTGGCACGCGGATTATACGCCCGACTGCGTGGACTGCTCCGTCACGACGGGCGGGACGGAGCGGGTGATGCGCGGCGGCGGCTGGCGCAGCGTCCCGGAGGCGCTGCTCCTCTCCACCCGCGACCATCGGGTTCCGACGACCCGCGCAGCCGGCATCGGGGTCCGGTGCGCGCGGGATCCGTGAGCGACGTCTTCTACCGTCACGGGTACGACACCACCGCGCCCTGGCACCGCCCGGCCGGCAGCTCCGCACGCCTCCGGCGTGGCACGAGTTCCGAAGCACGTGGAGCCGCCGCGCGCCGACCCAGGGCACCGCGTCCCGGCCGACCCGCGCCCGCGCGCCGCCTCAGACGACCGCCGGTGCACCGCGCGCTTGTTGCGCGCGATGAGGGTCTCGCCCGGCCTGGCCTTCTCCTTCATCACGAGGGGATCGTAGCACGAGGCGCCCGTGGCTCGTGGATCCCGCGACGCGCACCGCCGCGGCCGCCAGGCTTACGCCCGTCCCCGATAGATCGAGTCGATGTGCAGCACGCGCTCGGGGTGCTTCAAGAAGCGCCGTTCGAGCTCCGTATGATGAAGCGCATGGCCGCCAACGCCGTGGAGCGATTGGTGAGCGCCGCAGGCAGCGACGAGCTCGTCGATGGAGGCCTGGGGTAAGCCGCAGATCGAGACGTCGAGCAGCTCGAGCGCCGGGTGCTCGCGAAGCAAGCGAACGAGCGCGCTGACCTCCGGCCGAAGCAGATTGGTCTTTTCGCCCAGGTCGCGCGTGCTCAGGTACGTGCCCAGGTTCAGGCTGCGAAGCTTCGGACAGTGGGCGATGAGTCCGTCCACGAGCCGCGTCAAATCCGGTCGATCGAGGCCGATCGAGCCGAGATCCAGGCGTTCGAGGCGGGCGAGCGCACCGGCCTCGAGCAGGTCGACGAACGCATCGCAGCCCGGGTTGCCCAAGCGATTGAGCGACAATGACAGCGACACGAGCGAGCTCGGTTCTGGCAGCTGTCTGGTGAACAGACGGCGCAGCGCGGCGATGCTGCGCGGTGAGAACGCATTGGCAGCAGCGTACAGGTGGCGGAGATGCAGGACGCCACCTGCGGCTTCGAAGGCGTCCGCCAAGGCTTCGATGCCCTCGTCGAATAGACCCGTGTTGTGCACGTCGAGGAGCGACAGGGTGCTGTTCTTGGCCAACAAACGGCCGAGATGCGCTGCGCCGCCCGCGCCGAGCGGATTGCGCTTCAACCACAACGCGCGCGCATGGCGATTGTCTTCGAGCGCTTGGGCAATGATGCCCATGTCCTCCGCGTCGATGCAATTGCCTGCGAGGTACCAGGTCTCGATCGTCACCTCGGGATTGGACATCAGACGCGCGAACGCACGCGCCCCTTCATCGCCCGCGCCCTGGCACGCAATGTTATTTCCGAGCAGGAAGTGCCGCACCCGGCCCCAGCGCGGCGCGTGCGCCGCGCTGAACGGTCGCTCCACGGCTTCGCACAGCGCGGCGATGTGAGCGGGCCCCACGACCTGCTTGCACAGGTCCATGCGTTCGTCCGCGTAGTAAGCGCCGCGCTGGAAGATGAGCGGCGCCTCGCCGAGATCCGGCGGCGAGGAGCCGAGGCGCTCCGGATCCCGCAGAAAGTCGAAGAAGGGGGCGAGCTCGTGCGCGGGCGCGACCTCTACCGGCATGGCTTCGGGATAGGCCACGGCCATGGACACCGGCTCGCCGTCGACGAAACGCAGCGGACGAAGTGCCGGGTGACCCGGCTTGAGCGAGCAGATCGGTGTCCTGCTTTTGAGTTGTGCTTCTTTTTGTGCTTGCGCGCGCGAACGCAGCTTGCGCACGAGATCGCGAAAACGCCCATAGCTGGATACCGCGGTCTTGTCGCCCTCGACTGGGAAGAGACGCAGCGCGAGCTGGTTGGCCACGGGGTCCGTCGAGAGCTGGCGATTGGAGTTCGCGGGCAGGTTCAGCGCCAGGTCGGACACGGGCAGCCCGGCTTCGAGGGCACGGCGATCTTCGGCCAAGCGCGCAGCCACCCGTTCGACGTAGGTCCCGGTGTCGGTCACCTCGCCGAGCTCGGCGTCGAGCGAGGGTGTGGCCGCCTCCGGAAAGAAGCGCCGCGTTTCGAGACCATAGTAGCCGCTGATCTCGGCCAGCTGAAGCGCGCTGAGCACCGGCTCGGCGGCGCGCGTCGCGTCGATCACCTCACGCAGATGTTGCGCCTGGGTCGTGTGAAACACGACTTCGGCACCGAGCTGTTGTGCCCAACGCAGCATGACCACCGCGGTCGAAACCCCGAGCGACCGCGCGAGGCGCACGAGCGGCGGAAACTCGAGGAATTGCCCGCGCGCAAGCACCGTGTGTCCTTGCACGCGGATCCCCTCCGCGCGGCACAGCGCCAGGAGTGGCTGCACGGGTCCGACAAAGGGGTGGAGCTCCACTTGATTCACCGCGGGGCGACGGCAAGGCTCGCCTGTCACGCCGTCGCAGAGCATCAGCAGCTCCTTCAAACGCGCAGCGGAATAGTTCGAAACCCCGATTTCATTCACCAATCCGCGCGCGACCGCGGCATCGAGCGCGCGCCACATCGCGGCGGGCAGCGGGCGATGCAGCAGCACCAAATCGAGCGCGCGACCGAGCCGCACGACAGAGCCTTCGACCGCCCGCAACGTTTGATCGAACAGCAGATGCTTGAAGATCTTCGTACAAACACGAATCTGCGGCAGCTCGGGATGCGCGGCTTCGAAGGCGCGCACCGCAGCGAATACGGCCGGCTCGTTCTTGTACAGGTGGGCCGTGTCGACGCTGCGCACCCCCGCTTCGAGCGCGCTCGTCACCAAGCGCGCGGCCGTCTCGCCACCGACTCGGTAGGTGCCGAACGTGAGCGCGCCGCGCAGGGCCTCGCTCGGCTCTGGCTCGGCCACGGGCGCAGGAGAAGTGTCCAAGAATGACGCGAGAGCTCGATCGTCAGCCATATTGATCCTCCAAACCCGCCGATCGAAGGGACCCCAGAATCGGCACAGGGGCCCGAGGCGATCCCTGGCGTCCCCTGCCACACCACCCGGCGTGCGGGTCCGGCCCGGGCGGTTCGACGAGCACGTTCCGAAAGAGGGCTGAATACATACCTGTTGAGATTCTTTCGAACCTCGGTCGTGCAGTCAAGCAGCCGCGGCCGGGGCGCCGCGCGCCACAGCACGCACGCTCCGCCCCCCGCGGCTACCCTCCGAGGCCGTCGTCGGGGTGGCGCGGCGGAGCGCGCCGCTCGCCTGGACGCGCGCCGGCGATCTCTCGGAATCGACGGATCCAAACGCCGGCCTGTGTGTCGAAATGTCCCCGGCGCCTTGGTCGCCTCCGGCCGGGGACATGCCGACAACCCTCGTTATCATTCACGGAGCAGGTCATGCCCCTCCGAGATCCCAGGGGATCCGCCAGCAAAATCGGTCGATGACGAGCGGCCACCGGAAATAGTAGATATTTCGTCGTTTTCGCCTGTTGCGCGCAAAGGGCGGCTCCGGTGTGGCCCAACGGGGCGCCCTCCTCCGTCGCGTCGCCTGCGGTGAAGGGCCCGCCGCATCACCGATCGGAGTCGGCGACTGGCCTGGCGGCGCAGCACCGCGATCACGGTGCGGGTGAGGCCACGCGCGGCCAGCGCCTCGTCCACCGGGCCCCTCGCGCTCCCGCGACGCGAGACCACCACATGCCCGTACTCCGCATAGCGCCGGGCGCTCACCATCACGACCCGAGGCCGAGCGCGACGACCAGCGCCGTCCTGCCGGGCGGAGCAGAATCGGCATCACGTCAGAATAGACCGCCTCCGAGGACGGTCGCCTCGAAGGAGCCCGTGACCGGCGCTCCCGACTCCGTCGAGGCCTCGTCGAAGTGGATCTTGCCGTCGCCGAAAAAGCCCGTGAGCACCGGCTCCGACTGCGTGTAATCAAGCGCGAACGCCAGGACCGATTGCCAGTCGTACGGGCGCTCTTTTCCGGCGGCGAAGAATTCCGGGTCCACGAAAAACACGAGGGCGCGCACCGTCCCGTCGGGGAAGCTCCCGACGACCGTCACCTGGGCGCGGCCGCTCGTGATGGACTCGACCCCTGGCTCGGAGCCTTCATAGCCCGCCGCGGAGCCGACGGTCCCGGCCGATTGCGGGTCATCCGCAGGGAACGCGGCGTCGAACGTCCCCGTCCCCGCGGCGAAGGGATCCGGCTCGGTGAGCGACCCCCACGTCGTCGAGAACGTGCCCTTCACGGTCCCGACCGTCGTCAGGCACGCGGTGGCGGGCTGCGGGAACGTCCACGCGGGGGGCGTCGGCGCGATCTCGGCGGTGATCGTGGCGCGGCGCCCGCTCACGAAGCTCCGTATCGCGTCGGTCGCCTCCCTCACGGCCCCCGCGTCCGCGCGCACGTACGGCGCGAGGAGCTCCTCCATCCGGTCGATCTCGAGGAGCAGCGCGTCCTCATTCCAGGCCGTCTCGAGGAGGTCCATCATCGCCTCGGCATAGGCAGCGCGGAGCTCCGGGGTCTGGTAGAGCCGGTTCGCGATGGCGCCCTTTGCCGAGACCGACTGCGGCCGCCCTAGCGGGCCGAGCGGGTCTTCCGCGTCGAATGACATGTCGGGGCCCCACGGCAAGAAGGACATCTTCCCGGACGCCGGGTCGAAATACACGAAGTGGTTGTTCGTGTTGCCCGCGTAGCCGTCCCACGCGCCGATCAGCGACTCGGTGGCCCAGTACCGCTGGAAGATCTCGATATCCAGGACCGCGCCGAGCGTCGCGTCGAGCGCGGCGTCGCTGGCCAGGAGCGCGGCGGATACCGCGTCGAGCTCGCTCAGGTCGGGGTCGTCCTCGTTGGTCTTCTTTTCGTACGTGACGGTCCATCCGTCGCGGAAGTCGCTGAGCTGGCCCTCGTAGAGGTCGCCGCTCGCGTCCGTGAAATGGCGCTTGAGGAGGCGCTTCCCGACCGGCTCCACGTGCGCGTAGATGCCGAGGTCCTGCCCGTTGACGGTCACGTGGGCGAAGTTGCAGCGCGAGGCGGGCAGGCCGGCGTCGCGGAAGACCTTGAACGCGAGGCACGTCTTGATCAGCGAGGGATCCTGACGGGCGTTGTTGAGGGTCATCCCTTTGAGGCCGGCGTACTCGCGCCCGTCCACGTATTCGTCGAAGCTCACCTTGAGCGACGGCTTCGACACGCTGGCGGAACCGAGGAGGCCCTTCTTGCGGACGGACGACATCTCGAGCGTGGCGCCGTCGACGGTGACGGTCGCGGGGAACTGGGTGTAAGGGCTCCTCTTGGGGCCCTCCATACAGCCCTCGCCGATCACCTCCGAGACGTCGCGGGACTGGCGGCGGAGCGTCTCCCAGTCCTCGGGCGCCAGGGTGATTCCCACCTCGATGACGTGGTCGGGATCGAACATGGCGTCGCTCGGGTCAGGATCGGGTGTGTCGGGGCCGCCGCCCTCGCCGGGCGGGCCGCCGCCGCCGGAGGGGCCGCCGCCGTCGCCGGGGGGGCCACCGCCGGAGGAGGCGTCGGGGGTTTCGCCGGGCGTCTGCGGCGGGTCGGAGCCGCACGCGGACGCGCCGAGGGCCAGCGCCAACGCCATCACCGAGAGCATGCTGCGTGCACGAACGAGGATGTTTGTGTGTTTCCGTACCATGAGGCGAGTGTCTAGCACGTCCGGCCGCCTCCGCGGAGCCGCCTGACACGCGATCTTGCGCCATGAGCGGCGCTGCGCGATGCATCTCGCGATGCAATGCGTCGAGGTGCTCACCCGTGACGGCATGGCCGAGATCACGCTGAACCGACCCAAGGTCAACGCCATGAACCAGGCGTTGCTCCGTGAGATGACGGACGTCTTCGGGCGGCTCGCGCAGGACGACGCCGTGAGCGGCGTTCTCGTCCGCGGCACCGGACAGTGCCTGTCCGCGGGGCTCGATTTGCACGAGCTCGCATCGCTCGATCGGGAGAGGCTCTCAAGCTTCCTCGACGATTTCGACGCCGCCTTCGGCGCGGCGTTCCGCTTCCCGAAGCCGTTCGCCGCCGCTGCTGCTCGGGCGCAGTGCCGCAAACGCCTATTCATGGGGCCCGGGTTGGGCCCACGCCTCCCGAGGGGGTGCGATCCGTCGTCACGCCCTCCCCAGATCCCCGGGGCAGGCGACGGATCGCGACGGTTCGCCCCCGCGAAATCGTCCCGCCAGAAATGCCGGTTCGCTCCTCAGCCGGCGTGGCGCCTCCTGCCCGCATCAGCTCATCCGCTGTCAGGCGCCGTTTGCACGGGCTCGCGGAGCACATCAACCCTGGAAGGTGCGACGGGAAGAACTCCGCGAAACCGAAGCGACCCTGGAAGAAAACGCGCGCGCCCCTTGACGATCCGCGCTCGGATCGAATGGCAAAAGGGGAGGGGATCACCGATGTCGATCGAGCTCAACCACACCATCGTCCCGGCGCACGACAAGGAGGCTGCCGCGCGGTTCTTCGCGCATATGTTCGGACTCGCGGTGGACGCGCCGTTCGGGCCGTTCTCCCCCGTGCGCGTCAACGGCGGGCTCACGCTCGACTTCGCCGACCGCGAGACGTTCGAGCCGCACCACTACGCGTTCTTCGTGGACGACGCGGAGTTCGACCGGATCTTCGAGCGCATCCAGAGCGCCGGTATCTCCTTCAGCGCCGATCCGCACGCGAAGGAGATGGGCCGGATCAACCACCGGAAGGGCGGCCGCGGCCTCTACTTCCGCGATCTCGACGGGCACATCCTCGAGGTGCTGACGCGCCCGTGAGCTCGGCTTTGCGCTGCGGGCCCGCTCATTCGCGCGGCCGCAACGTCTTCATGAGGCCGTCGATCATCGGCTGGAGGCCGAACTCGAACACGCGATCGAGGTTGAAATCGTACCCGCCCGAGAGCTCGTTCAGCAGCCTGGCGAAGCTCGGATACGGCCCCGACGTCGCGATCGCCAGGAACGCGGCCCCCTGCGATTCGTTCCACTGCGCCTCGGTCATCCCCGTGGTGGCCTCGGCCTCGCGCTCCGACTCGAGGTTCACGGCGACGCCGCGAACGTAGCTGTAGAGCGTCATGTGCGCCTCGAGCCGGGTCGCCGCGTCGATCCCGGGGGCTTCCATGGCACGCAGGATCCACTCGGCGTGCGCGATCACGTTGCGCAGCGCGACCGGCCGCGCGAGCGGCAGCACGTGCGCGAGCCACCCGTGCCGCCGGTACAGCGCCCACTGCGCGCGGGCCGCGCGGATCAGCGCCTCGCGCAGATCGCGAGGAGGCGGCCCCGGCAGCGGGTGCTCGCCGAACACCGCGTCGATCATGAGGAGCACGAGCGCGTCTTTGCCCTCCACGTACCGGTAGAGCGACATCGTCGGCACGCCGAGCTTCGCGGCGACGCCGCGCATGGAGAGCGCGTCGAGCCCCTCGTCGTCGGCGAGCCGGATGGCGACCTGCACGATCCGCTCGCGCGTCAACGCGCCGCCTCGCTCTGACGGCTCACATTCCGCGCGATCGCCCTCGGCCACCACGTGGCCCGAGCGCGGGACCGATCGGATGAGCCCCTCGTGGCGCAGGGTCGACAGCGCCTTGGTGGCGGTGGCGAGCGCGACGCCGAAGGAGCGGACGATCTGGCGCGTCGAAGGGACGCGATCGCCCGCGCGGAGGCGCCCGGAGGCGATGCGCGCGCGCAGGTCGCTCGCGATCTGCAGGTAGGGCGGTCCGTCGGCCGACTTGCGGCGGTTCGCCGGCGCGCCGCGCTTCACCGGAGGCATGGTGACTGTACTAGCACAGATGGCCGGTTGAAAGAGCGCGCAATCCTGCCGGGGCGCGGCGCGCGACCGCGGCTGTTATAGCCTAGAATATTCGGCCATGGCGCCGTTCGTGGGGTGACGGACGCCGCCGTCGTCGCCAGGCTCGTGCGTACGTCGTACGCGCTCGGTTGCGTACGGCGTACGCAACCTTCCTCCCGAGGTCCCCATGTCGAACGGCACCGTCCTCGTCTCCGGCGCAGGCATCGCAGGCCCCGCGCTCGCCTACTGGCTCTCGCGCCGCGGGTTCACCCCCACCGTGGTCGAGCGCGCCCCCGCCCTGCGGGCAGGCGGCAACGCCGTGGACTTCCGCGGGCCGACCCACCTGCGCGTCCTCGGCGAGATGGGGGTGCTCGACGCGATTCGACAGCATCAGACCCACATGCGGGACCTCGCGATGGTGGACGAGGCCGGCCGGCGCCTCGTCACGCTCCCCGCGGCGTTCGCGAGCGGCGACGTGGAGATCGAGCGCGGCGATCTCAGCCGCATCCTCCACGAGGCCGCGAAGGACGCGGCCGAGTTCGTGTTCGGCGACAGCATCGCCTCGCTCACCGACACGCCCGGCGGCGTCGACGTCACGTTCGAGCGCGGCCGGCCGAGGCGCTTCGACCTTGTCGTGGGCGCCGACGGGCTGCACTCCCGCGTGCGCGCGCTCGCGTTCGGCGACGAGTCGAGGTTCCTGCGCTTCCACGGCTACTACGTGGCGACGTTCGCCGCGCCGAACCACCTCGGCCTCGATCACCAGGGCCTCATCTTCAGCGAGCCGGGGCGTGCCGCCAGCGTCGCGAGCGCCCGCCGCCCCGAGGAGGCGACGGCGCTCCTGATGTTCGCCTCCAGGCCGCTCGACCACGATCCGCGCGACGTGGCGCAGCACAAGGCGATCCTCGCCGAGCGGTTTGCGGGGATGGCGTGGGAGGTGCCGCGTCTGCTCGAGGCGATGAGGCAGAGTCCGAACCTGTATTTCGACGCGGTGGGGCGCATCGACATGGATCGCACTTCGCGGGGTCGCGTCGTGCTCCTGGGCGACGCCGGCTACGGCGGCACCCTCGGCGGACAGGGGACCGGCCTCGCCGTGGTCTGCGCGTACGTGCTCGCGGGTGAGCTCGCCGTCGCGCAGGGAGACCATCGCGCCGCGTTCCAGCGCTACGAAGCGCGGATCCGTCGGTATGCCCGGCGCTGCCAGCAGGGGGCGAAGCGCGTCGGCTCGTTCTTCGCGCCGCCGACCCGCGTGCAGCTCGCGCTGCGCAACACGATGTACCGGGCGCTCACCTCGCGCCCGCTCTCCCGCTGGTTCGAGAAGATGGTCACGAGCGCCGCCAGCGACCTCGTGCTCCCCGCGTACCCGGCGTGACCTCCTCGCGGTGCTGACGCGCGCGCGAGGCACCTCGGCGAGGACGCGTTCACCGCGTCATGAGTTCCAATCGCGCGACGGCGCGGACGATTCGCTGACTCACGCCGTTGTTCTAGAGCGGGACCTCGGGGATGAACTCGGCGCCCAGGCGGAAGATCAGGAAGTCCTTGGTGACGTTGCCGCCGCTGCCGCCGGGCCACATGAAGGGGCTGCCGGCGCTGCGGTCCGGATCCCACTCGTACCACATCCACCGGGCCTCCTCGTCGATGTCGCAGACGATGGAGAACTCATTGCCAGGCTCCGGGACCGAGCGCGCCGTGTCGTTCCGTTCTCCGAATGCGACGTGGCCGTGCGCGGACGCCTCGGTGGTCACCCAGCCGGCGCTGGTCGTCTGCGGGTCGAGATCACCGCTGTTGCAGCGCGCGATATGCTGGTTGATGGTCTCCAGCGTCGGCCCGTTCGAGCCGAGGTCGTAGTCCTCGCCCGTCGCGCAGACCTCCCACGCGCCGTGGCCGGTGAAGACGGGGGCGGCCCCCTCGCGGAAGAACTGGCCGATCACGCCCTGTGTCGTGGACTTGTCGGCGTACGTGATGATGTAGAGATAATGCCCGGCGTTCGCGGACGCGGCCGGCACGGTGTACGACTCGGGCCCGTTGCCGATGGGACAGTTGAATATCCTCTCGGCGAGGTTGTTCTCGATGCCCCCGAAATAGCTCAGGAGCCCGTCGCCGGTTCCATAGCCGAAGCCGTACGCATTGTCGGCCGTGATGATCACGCTCACCGCGGTCGAGAGCCCGGTCCCTCCGCCGACGCCGGCGATCTCACCGAGACCGTTCTCGTCCTCCCCGCCCGCGCCCCCGTTACCGCCGCCGCCGCCGGCGCCGGAATCGCCAGGATCGGTGCCGACGTCCGAACACCCGGATGCATGAAGCGCGACAGCAAAAGCCCAAGCTGAAACAAGACGTAAATTCATTCCACCAGGATCGGCGAAGTCGCGCCCTGCGTAAAGGCCTCTCGGAGAGCACGAGCGCGCCGTCCGGGCGTCACGGGCCATCTGGCACGATTCCGACGCTGCTCTCGCCGGGGTGCGGCCCGTCTCCCGGAAGGAAAAGGAGGAGGCCTTGCAGGCGGCTTGACCGGCCTCAGCGCTTGTTTCCCGCTTCCGCTCGCCGCTCGAACCGCAGCCTGAGCACCTCGTCCTCGAGCTCGTTCGCGATCGCCATCGCCCGCCGCCTCGCCTCCGCGCCCTCGTCGCCGCCCACGATGCGCGCCAGCATGTTCAGCGCCATCGCGCGCATCCGCAGGTGCCCGCCGTCCCCCGCGTGCCGGCACGCCTCGCGCGCGAGCGCGGCGCCTTCCTCGGGGAAACCCTGCTTCCACCGCGCATACGCCAGGCCGTTCGCGCGCCGCGCCCGGGCGAAGGCCGGACCGTCCTCCGGGATGCGCCGGTAAAGCGCCTCCGCGGCCGCCGGATCCGGCTGCTTGCCGCCCCAGGCGCGGTTCCGCTCGAAGGCGCGTTGATCGATCCACCGGGCGAACAGGCAGGCTCGGTCGCTGGCGGGCATCGGCAGCTCGAAGAGCGGCTCGATCTCGTCGAGCAGGCCAGGCACACGCGCGACGTCATCGCGGCTCGCCACGAAGGCCTCTGTGAGCAGGGCCTCGACCCGCGCCTCGGGCGGGGCCTTTCCGAGCAGCGGCCGGATGCGGGCGAGGTGCGTCTTTCCGGCCTCGCGGTCGTCGCCGCGCAGCACGCAGGTGGCGTGGGCGAGGGCGAGGAAGACGCGGGAGGTCGGATCCTCGCTCACCGGCGGTCGATCCCAGAGGCGCAAGAGGTCCTGGGCGAGGGGCAGGGGCAAGTCGGTGAACCGCGAGTGATAGGCGCCCATCCAGCGGGCGCGCTCGGTGAGCGCGTCCGGCAAGCCGAAGGCCGCGAGCGCGCGCGCCCCCCACGTCCCGCCGTCCCGCTGGCCGCGCGCCCGCAGCCGGCGCAGGGCGCGCTCGATCGAGGTCACGTCGTCCTCGTAGCCACGCAGGGAGGAGAGCCGCTCGGCGACCGCCGTCAAGGAGCCGTGCTGCGCGACGAGCCAGGCGACGTAATCCTCCCAGGAAAAGCCCGCGGGAGCGGCCTGTCCGGTTTCGTGTCCGGGCATTTTCTTCGCGCGGATCCTATCAAGGTCCAGCAGAGAGGAGGACGGACATGGGAAAGGACCCCGCGTTTTTCCTGGTGATCGATCTGGAGGCGACGTGCGACGAGGAGGGCCGCATCCCCGAGCGCATCATGGAGATCATCGAGATCGGCGCGGTCCTCGTGGACGGCGCGACGCTCGAGCCCGTGAGCGAGCTCGCCACCTTCGTGCGCCCGGTCATCCGGCCGAGGCTCACGGAGTTCTGCACGAAGCTCACCACGATCACGCAAGCAGACGTCGACGCCGCGCCCACGTTCCCCGACGCCATCGCGGCGCTCGGGCGCTTCGTCGGCCAGCGGGAGGCGCTCTTCTGCTCGTGGGGCGATTACGACCGCAAGCAGCTCGAGATCGACGCGGCCCGCTGGGGCGTGCCCCTGCCGCTGCAGGGGCACATGAACCTCAAGAAGCGCTTCTCCGCGGCGCTCGGGGTGACCCAGCGCTACGGCATGGCGAGCGCGCTCGAGCGGCTCGGGCTCCCGCTCCACGGGACACACCACCGCGGGATCGACGACGCGCGCAACATCGCACGTATCCTGCCTTACGCGATTGGCCGCGTGCCGATCCCCGAGGCAGGGCCCGCGGGGTGAGCGCCTCGCTGGGGCTTCGGGGCTGTGTCACCCCTCGCGCGCCACGCGGATCGCCTCCGCGATGCCGGCGGAGGTGAGCTCGGGGTCCTTCAGGAGCGTCGCCGCCCAGGTCGCGAGCTCGCCGGTCGTCCGGAAGACGTTCGGCGCCCGCCCCGTCTGCAGCAGCATCATGATGGAGCGGACCGAGGCGGCGATGAACCCCTCCGACTCGACGAGCGTGGCCGTGCCCCTGAGGTTCCGGGAAGGGGAGCTCGCCGCCCGCCGCATCGCGGCCCGGCTCGCCTCGTCCGGCGGCAGGGTGTTCTCAAGGGGGAGGACGACGACGAAGACCGCGCCGTACGGCTGGTCCGCCGACCAGCGAGCGAAGAGCTCTCGCGAGCGATCGATGCCGGTCGCGGTGGCCTCGCCCCGCCAGACCAGCAGCATGAGCCGCCGCCACACCGCCACCACGTACCTGTCCGTGCGCTCGAGTAGCTCGGCCGTCATCGGAGGAGGACGGACCGTTATCATTGTGGCGTATTGTCGTTCCGCCGGGGGGATGGTCGTCAAGCCCATGCCGATTATTCGGCGCTCGCCGGGCCCGGCGGACGCGGTTACGCCGGGAGCCCGTCCCTGTCCAGCCGCTCCAGCCGCTCCAGCCGCTCCAGCCACACTCGATGGCCGCCCGGCGTCGCGCCAATCGGCCGCCAGCAGCGCTCGCTCGGCCGCGGTCCTGCTCAGCGTCTCGAGCAGCGGGAAGCGCGTGGCCGGGCTCACCATCCTGGGCCGGGCGCCTTGGTGAGCCGGCTTTGGTGTGCGGCGTACCAGCGGCGGCGGACCTCCGGCGCCGCGCCGGGGGCGAGCGATGAACAGGATGTGATGAGCGGTGCGCGATGAGCTGCGCCGGGCGCCTGACACCCACCCGCACGCGAGCCCGCACGCGAGGCTGCACGCGAGACCAAGAGCCACATAAAAAGCTCACGCGGCAAAAAAGGATCTAGACAGGCGAAGCGAAGACTCGTTATCTTGAAAAATGGTCCCGTGCGCACTCTGCATCAAATCTCGTCAGACACTCCCGCGTACCTGATCCGATCGTGTTCGTCCCTCGGCCTCCGCGAAGGGTCGGCGAGGGCTGCTGATCCGGCTGAGCGTCGCGGCGCGCCGCCGCCGCGCGCGCCGCGCGGGGCACGCCGCAACCCGCGGACCGCGAGCTGCGCGCTGGCCAGCGATATCGATGAGACATCGATGCGACAGACCAAGCTCGTCTCTGCGTTCCTCCCCACAGATCGTGAGACGACGCGAGACGACGTGAGAAGCCCAAAAACGTCACCGCACGACCCAGAATTGTCACCGCGCAACTCGATGTATTTTTCTGGTTTGTCTTCAAAAAGATCTGGACACCTTCGTCGTCGAGTTGCTATCTTGAACACTGTCACCTCGCGCATCCGCCCTCTGATCGAAGCCAGAGCACCCGCGTATTTGATCCGATCCTGATCAGCCCGCGGGGGCTCATTCCGACCGGAGCCCGCGAAACCGACCTCGCCTGACCCGTGAGTCATGGCGCCTGCTATTCGGATGACGCTCCAGCAATGGTTCACCCGTGAGGACCTCGAGGAGCTACCAATGAAGCAGATCGCAATCGCATCTTCTGCCGCGCTCGCCACGCTGTTCATCGCCGCCACCAGCCTCGCCAACACGTCCGCTCCGTCTCCCACCTGCACCGTGATCAAGCGGGGTGTCCTGGGCGACATCTACAACGCGGAGATCTGGAGCCTCGCCCCGAGCTACCATGTCCCGTCCCCCTTCGAGGTCAACACCGGGTACTCCAGCTCGGTCGGAGAGAAGCGCGCCCTGTTCCGCTTCGATCTCAGCCCCATCCCCGCCGGCTCTCTCGTCACGTCGGCCACGTTCTACGCCCTGACGTACACGAGCACCGCGAAGACCGTGTACGTCCACCAGGTGCTCGCCCCCTGGAGCGAGGAGCTCGTCACGTGGAACAACTTCGGCGGCATGGACCCCGCCGCGTTCACCTCGTTCGTGCCCAACGTCACCGGGTGGAGCTCGGTCGACCTCACCGGGATCGTGCAGGACTGGGTGAACGGGACGGCGCCGAGCCACGGGATCCTCCTCGAGGAGGGCGCCAGCGGCAAGACGTCGTACAAGGGCAGCGCCCACACCGACATGGGTTACCGCCCTCTCCTCGAGGTCTGTTACACGGCGCCGAAGGGCTCGATCGGCGACAAGGTGTGGTTCGACGCGAACGCTGACGGCATCGAGGACGCCTCCGAGCTCGGCATCTCCGGCGTCGTCGTCGACCTCTTCGGCGACGCGAACTGCGACGGCGTCGCCGACGGCGCCCTGCTCCAGACGGCCGTGACCGGCGCGAACGGCGTCTACCGCTTCACCGAGCTCGAGGCGGGCTGTTACGTCGTCGACGTCGACGACGCGACGCTCCCGCTCGGCCATATCCTGACCAGCGACGACGAGCCGCTCGGCGTGTCCCTCGACGCGGGTGAGAACGTGGCCGACGCCGACTTCGGCTACGTGACGTACTCGTCGATCGGCGACACGGTGTGGCTCGACAGCGACGCCGACGGGCTCTACGAGCCGGAGACCGGCGAGCTCGGCGTCAACGGCGTCCGTGTCGAGCTGTTCCAGGGCGCCCAGCTCATCGACTTCACGATCACCGGCACGAGCCCCTACACCGGCCAGCCCGGCTTCTACCTCTTCGACACGCTCCCGGCGGGCACCTACTCGGTGGTCATCACGCCCGACAACTTCATGGCGAGCGGCCCGCTCGCTGGACAGGAGCCGACGGCCGACCCCGACGGCGGGCTCGACAACGTGGGCGTCGTCTCGCTCGGCTGGGCGCAGGACCTGCTCGACGCGGACTTCGGCTACCAGCTCTCCTGCGGCAATGGCGTCTGCGGCGGCGACGAGAGCTGTTCCACCTGCGCCGTCGACTGCGGCGTCTGCCCGCCCCAGTGCGGCAACGGCACCTGCGAGGCCGGCGAGGACTGCGGGAGCTGCAGCGCCGACTGCGACGTCTGCCCGCCCGCCTGCGGCGACGGCACCTGCAACGGCAGCGAGAGCTGCGGCACCTGCGCGGACGACTGCGGCGCCTGCCCGCCGGTCTGCGGTAACGGCACCTGCGAGGCTGGCGAGGATTGCGGCAGCTGCTCGGACGACTGCGGCGCCTGCCCCGCGGTCTGCGGCAACAACGTCTGCGAGAACGGCGAGGACTGCTCGACCTGCACCGGCGACTGCGGTGCTTGCCCCGCGGTCCCCGGCAACGGCGTCTGCGAGGCCGGCGAGAACTGCTTCGAGGTGCCGAGCGACTGCGGCATCTGCCCGCCGGTCTGCGGCAGCGGCGTCTGCGAGGCCGGTGAGACCTGCTCGAGCTGCGCGGCCGACTGCGGCGAGTGCCCGCCGGTCTGTGGCGATGGCGTCTGCAAGGCCGGCTCCGAGGACTGCTCGAGCTGCGCGGCCGACTGCGGCGCCTGCCAGTGCGCCTCCCCCGGCACCGGCACCCCCGGCTACTGGAAGAACCACGAGAGCGCCTGGAAGGTCTCGCAGCTGACCATCGGCGGCAAGACCTACACGAAGGCTCAGCTCCTCGACATCATCAGCCGTCCCACCAAGGGTGATGTCACGTACATCATCGCGAAGCACCTCATCGTCGCCAAGCTCAACGTCGGTATCGGCAACCAGTCGAGCTGCATCGAGGACACCATCGCCGCGGCCGACGCCTGGCTCAAGAAGAACCCGCTCGGCAGCAACGTGAAGGAGGGGGGCAAGAACTCGCCCTGGGCGACCGGCAAGCCCCTGGCCGAGACGCTCGACGCGTACAACAACGGCCTCCTCTGCGCGCCGCACCGTGGCTGACCGATGCTCGACCGATAACCGGTGATCGGCCGGCACGACGAGAGCTCCCCGAGGCCAGCGCCCGCCCCGAGCGAACCACCTCAAGCGCGACCTGCGCTGGCCCCTCCCCCTCTCTTTGGGCTCGCCTCGACCACCAGGGCCGTTCCGGCGGTTCCGTGGTCAACCCCCTCTACAGCCAACAGCGCTCCGGCGACGGCGGATCGCCGCCCTGGAGCGACAAACGGGTTGAAATCGCCTGAAAGTGCAGAACTTCGAACTGTCAAGACGCCATAAGACACCATAAGACGCCAAAGTTTTTATGTTTTATTTTTTTTTCTTCTTGGCGTCTTGGGTGCGCCAGGCAAAGCCTGGGCGAGGAGGATGCTCATGTAGAAAGCTGAAACCTTGCGATGGAACCCATGGAGGTCCTGCGGACCTCTCCGGCCAAGGCTAGCCCCCAGCCGGAAGCGAGTCTTGCGTGGCTCGGAGGGTAGACCCCGGGCTGCGAAGCGTAGACAGCGAGCGTGAAAGCCTTGTATTGAGCCTCGAAATGCCATGTTTGGTGGGTGCCCAAGCTGTCCAAGAAGCGGAAGGCAACACCGACGCGCTGGAACGCCGCGTGCGGCGAAGGGCTCGGCGCGCTGGACCCCCCGGGGTCGGAGACCAGGGCGTGCACGCAAGGGTTCCCCAGGAACCTGGGAGGCCCCGTCGCCTCCGCCAAGAAAAGCCCGCCGCAGCGGCGGGTGCGGTACCGCCGAGCGAAGGGAACGAAGCGAGGCGGGAAGGGTGACGAGGCGTCCGAGCACCTCGTAGTAGCGGATGAAGCGGGGGAACCGTCCCGAGGGACCCCGTGGAGCGAAGGGGGTGCCGGGACATGGAGCTGCTGGAGGGAAAGATGAAGGAGACACCGGGCTCCCAAAACATCTCCACGAAACTCGAGCGGATAGCGAAGCTGGCGAGGGAAGCGCCTGGCGTGGCGTTCACGACGCTCGCGCACCACATCGACGTCGAGTGGCTGCGCGAGGCGTACCGTCGCACGCGCAAGGACGGCGCCGTGGGCGTGGACGGGCAGACCGCGGACGAGTACGCGGCGCATCTGGAGGACAACCTCCGGTCGCTGCTTGAACGCGCGAAGTCCGGCACGTACCGCGCGCCGCCCGTGAGGCGGGTCCTCATCCCGAAGGGCGACGGGACGCAGATGCGGCCCATCGGCATTCCGACCTTCGAGGACAAGGTCCTGCAACGCGCGGTCGTCATGGTGCTGGAGGCGATCTACGAGCAGGACTTTCTACACAGCTCGTACGGCTTCCGGGGGGAGCGTTCTGCGCATCAAGCGCTGCACGCGCTCCGTGACCAGGTGATGCACATGGGCGGCGGCTGGGTCCTGGAGGTCGACATCCGGAAGTTCTTCGACACCCTCGACCATGGCCACCTCCAGGAGATCCTTCGCCGAAGGGTGCGCGATGGGGTGCTGCTGCGGCTCATCGGCAAGTGGTTGCATGCGGGCGTGCTGGAGTCCGGGGCCGTGTCCTTCCCGGAGTCTGGCTCGCCTCAAGGCGGCGTGGTCTCGCCACTGCTGTCGAACGTCTACCTGCACGGGGTACTGGACGTGTGGTTCGAGCAGGAGGTGAAGCCGCGACTGCAAGGCCGCGCGTTTCTCATCCGGTACGCGGACGATTTCGTCCTGGTGAAGCCGACGAACAAGAGGAAGAGACGGCATGCGCCGTCGTGGGGCTCGATCACGCGCTGACAGGCCCGGTGCGGCCATAGGACAGCCTTCGCAGCAGCGCCTCCGCCGGGCCGCGGTAGCCTGTGCGGCGCATCCAGTCGGCCAGCAGGATCGAGGCGATCCACAGGGCGACGGCGACCACGCAGCTCGCGGCGAAGCCCATGTCGTCCCTCAGGTCGAGCGTGAACGGGTAGAACAGCGCCACCCACACCACCGACTGGAACAGGTAGAACGTCATTGACCGCTGGCCCAGCGCGGCGAGGGCCGCGGTGAGGCGTCCATGGTCGCGTCCGAGCCTGATCGCGACGAGCCCTGAGGCGGCGGCCATGCCGAGACCGCCGGCGTATCCGGTCAGGGCGTGCGCGCCGGCGACTGTCCAGCGGTTCGATGTCGTCCACACGCCCGCCAGCTGCAGGGCCATGGGAGACCTGCCGATGACGGACACGGCCATCAAGATCGCGGTGACACGCAGCAGGAACCTCGCATGGCGCTCCGGTTCGTGGAGCATCCGGCGCCTGGCGGCCCAGATGCCCAGCAGCATGTCCGGCACCACCACGATGGGGGAGACAGCCGTCTTCAGCGGCCAGAGCGGGAGGCCGGCGAGGACGTGAGCGCCGTAATCGGGGGCCATGAGGTGCGCCATGGTCATGGGCGCGCCCATGGCTGCGGCGGTCTGCGCTGTCACGCTCTGCCACGAGAGCAGCAGTGTCGCGGGGACGAGCATGAGGGCGCTGGTCCACCACAGGACCGAGTCCCGGGTCCGGACCAGCGGCGCGAGCAGGAGCAGCGTCAGGCCGTAGACCGCAATGATGTCGAACGGCACGAGCAGGGTCGAGTGCGCGAAGCCGACGACGATCAGCCAGAGACTCCGGCGCCGCAGCAGCTTGCGGATCGAGGCCCAGTCGCTGCCCCGCGCGCGCTGCCGCTCGGTCAGCTGTCCCAGCGCGTAGCCGAAGAGGAACACGAACATGACGCGCGCCTGGTTCTCGGCGACGAGGGATCGGATGAACACGGCGATCGTGTTGAGCGCTTCCGGCCCGAGATCCCAGCGGCTGACGAACGCCGGCGCGTGGGACACGGCGACCAGCAGCAGCATGAAGCCACGGGCGATGTCCGGCGCCAGCGACCGACTGGTCACGTCCGTGGGAGCTTGGGTGTTGATGGCAAGGTCCATGAACGTCACCCACAGGCCGGAGCCCGGCTGCGCCGCCTCGGGAAGCGGGCGGAGCACGCCGGCCCCTCGCCGTGGCCCTTTGAACAGTCGCGAACGCTACGTTGCGTCTCATGGATCGTCAATGGACGATCCATGGATTTGGTGCGCTGTGCGGCGAATTTATGGTGAATATTGCAATGGTCTTGTCGATGAATGCAACGATCGGGCAATCGGCGTTGCAATGTGCTGAGGGTGAACGCACACTGGGCTGGACCAGCGACCCACAGGAGGGCGGGCGAGGATGCCGGGAGGCAGGTTGAGCGACCAGGACCGCCGGGACATCGCGTCAGGGCTGGCCGAGGGGCTCGGGTACGCCGAGATCGCCAGGCGGCTGGGCAGGCCGACGTCGACCATCAGCCGGGAGGTGGCCCGCAACGGCGGGCCCGCCGGCTACCGGGCGGAGCACGCCCATGAGGCCACCGGGCGGCGCGCCCGCCGGCGCAGGCCGGCCCCGCCCCCGGAGCAGCGGGGCGCCGCCGGCGCCGACGGGCGGGACCCCGAGGCGGTGCGCGGCTATATCGAGCGCTTCTCGACGCTGATGGTCCAGACAGGGCTTCCACGGATGGCGGCCCGGGTGCTCGCCTCCCTGTTCACCACCGACGCGGGCGCCTTGACCGCCGTCGAGCTGGTCGCGCGATTGCGGGTCAGCCCCGCGTCGGTGTCCAAGGCCATCGGTTATCTGGAAGGGATCGAGCTGGTCCGGCGCGAGCGCGGCGCGCGGCGGGGCGAGCGCTACGTCTTCGACGACGATGTCTGGGTCAGGTCGTGGATGTCGAGCGCTCGCGCGAACGCGATGTGGGCGGATGCCGCCCGTGAGGGAGTCGAGATCTTCGGGGCCGCCACCCCCGCCGGCGCCCGGTTGGGCCAGATGGGCCGATTCTTCGCGCGCCTCAGCGACGACATGGCCGGCGGCCCTACGGGAGCCGCCGTCGGTGACGCGCTGACGGTGCTGGCCGCGCTCGTGCACGCGAGCGCGCCGCTCACCGTCCAGCAACTGGCCACCGCGCTGGGCTGGTCCACGGACCGCGTCGCGAGCGCCCTGCGCGACGCCGAACAACACCCGGACGTGACCGATCCGGTCGCCCTCCAGCGCGTCGAGCCTGGCAGCTTCACCATCAACGCCAGGCTCGACCGGCTCACCGCGGCGCAGCGCGAGGCCCTGAGCGCGCGCCGCGCCACGTAGTCGGCCTGGAGCCCCTCGCGCCCCATGAGCTTGAGGGGGCGGTGGCGACGAGGCGCACGGTCTCCTGGGATCCTTCGTCATTGAGGTCGCGAGGAGCACCGCACGTGTCGTGCAGCGAGAACATAACGAAGCCTGCTTGTCCAAGCGAAGCCTGCTTGTGACGTCCTCTCAACGAGGCACGGCGGCTCGCGCGCCCCCGGTGGTGCCGCGAGCCACCACCAGACATGGAGGCGCGCCCCTCCAGCCCCGCGTCCCTCGCGCCGCGCCGCGGCCAGGATCTCGGCTGAAGCAGCCTTTCCCGCCCGCCCCGCTCCCCTCGTCGGCCCTGGTACGGCTCGTGCGAGTGTCCGCCTGGTACCGGCACGAAAGAAGCCGCGCGACGCTCGCTGCAACGACCAAGGAGATACGATGCTGCCCACGAACACGACCCACAAGACCCGCTCCCTCGTCCTGTCCCTCACGATGGCCGCCGGCCTGGCCGTCGCCGCGTTCTCGTCCCCTGCCGCGGCCGGGCCGCTGCTGCCGACGCTCTCCGGATGGGGCGTGCGCGGCCATGCCAGCTTCATGGGCTCGGTGAGCCAGCAGGTCGATGGCTCGCTCAGGGGGCATTTCACGATCATCATCCACAATCCCGGCGAAGCCCCCGTCACCTGCCGCTACCTGCGCTTCCGTCCTCATACCGTGAGCGGCGGAAGCTGGAGCTTCGATGGCCATGGCACGTGCTGGACCTCGGGCGGCTCGTTCGCCGCGGCGAACCGCTTCACCTTCTCCGACCTGGGCAGCCCAGGCGCGGGCGTCGACGCCGTCGACGTGAACTACTACGGCGCGGTCGGCGTCGCGATCCCCGGCGGCTTCTTCGATGACGGCGACATCGTCTATACCCCTTGATGCCATCCGCAATCCAGCGGGCGTGTCACGCCGCGCCGGCGCTCGCGCCGCTGTGTCGGTCGCGCGATCGGTATCATCCCGAGCGCCGCGCCGGCGGCGCGACGCTCTGCTCCCTCGCCGCGCGGCACGCGGCTCACACCGCCGTCGCCTCGAACTCGCCGAGGATGAAGGTCGCCGCGACGGCGGGCTCGAAGAGCTCGGCGCGCACGGCGCGGTACTGCGGGTCGGCGAAGAACCGCTCCTGCGCCGCGCGGTCGGGGAACAGCAGGGTGAAGACGCGGTTGATCCGCTCATCCCCCTTCAGCACGCGCGCCACGACGAAATCGTGGCCGAACGCGCCGCCATGGGACAACAGGATCGGCATCATCCCGGCGCGGTAGCGGGCGTAGGACGTCTCGTCCGCCAGCTGGAGCCCCACCAGGAGCACGTGCTGCCGGCCCTCAGCGCCCATGGGAATAACCTCCATCCACGTCGAGCGTCGTGCCCGTCACGAAGCCGGCCCTGGCCAGGAACAGCGCCGCTTCCGTCGTGTCCCGCACCTCGCCGACGCGCTGCAGCGGGTGGATCGAGGCCAGCGAATCGGCGCCTTCGCCGATGAGCGGCGTGCGGATGATGCCGGGCGCCAGCGTGTTCACGCGGATGTTGTGGGCGGCGAGCTCGGCGGCCAGCGAGACGGTGAGCGCGTGGACGCCGCCCTTGCTGGCCATGGCGGCCGAGGCCGGCATCCGCGCCATGGCCTGCTGGACGAGCACCGTGCCGATATTGATGATCGAGCCCCCGCCGCCCTCGATCATCAGCGGAACCGCCGCCTGCGTCATCAGGAACGTCCCCTTCACGTTGGTGGTGAAGAACCGCTCCAGGTCCTCCTCGGTGCTCTCGAGGAACGGCTTCACGCCGAAGATCCCGGCGTTGTTGATCAGCACGTCGACGCCGCCGAAGCGCTCGCGCGCGGCCGCGGCGACGGCCCGCGCCGTGGCCCGATCCCCCACGTGGCCCGGCACGGCGACGACGCGCGCCCCGCCGTCGAGGCTCCGCCGCGCCTGCTCGAGCTTCTCCGGGTCGCGGCCGTTCATGACGACGCTCGAGCCCTCGGCAAGGAAGCTCCTGGCGAGGTCGAGGCCGATACCGCTGCTGGCGCCTGTGATGATGACACGATCGATCCTGGTGGACATGGAGTGTCGTTCCTTTCGCGCAGACAACCTAGGACCGCCCCTCGAACCAAGAAAGTGGTATGTTTCTATCGACACCATAACTACAGGTTCTGATCCCGCGGGCCCCGCCATGACCTACGATCAGCTCGTCGCCTTCCTCGCCGTCGCGGGCGAGGGCACGTTCAGCGCCGCGTCCGCGCGGCTGCACAAGTCCCAGCCGGCCGTGAGCAAGCTGGTGCGCAACCTCGAGCGCGAGCTGGGGATCGAGCTGTTCGATCGCCGGGAGTACCGCGCCACGCTCACCGACGCCGGCCGCCTGTTCCACGAGCGCGCCGCGGCCGTCATCGAGGGCACCGAGGCGCTGCGCAGCTTCGGCATGCGCCTCTCGGGGAAGGCGGAGCCGATCGTGCGGCTCGCCGTCGACGCGGTGACGCCGCTCGGCCCCATCATGGACATCTTCCGGGGGCTGCAGGCGCGTCATCCCCTGGTGCGCATCGAGCTCGGCACCGAGCGGCTCGCGGGCACCGCCGACGCGCTCCGCGAGGACCGCGCCGATCTCGCCGTCGCCACGAAGCTCGGGATCGACGGCTCAGCCGTGGAGGCGGCGCGCTTCTGCGATGTGCGGGTGATCCCGGTGGCGCGCTTCGATCACCCCCTCGCGACCTGCGGCGCGCCGGTCCCGCCCGCGCTGCTGCGGGCGCACGCGCAGATCATCCTGCGCGACAGCGCGAGGGCGAGCGCCTCGCCGTCCCTGAACGTGCTGGAGGGCGGCCTGCGCTGGACGGTCACCGACGTCGCGGCGAAGAAGGAGGTCCTCCTCGCGGGCATGGGCTGGGGCGGGCTGCCCGAGCACGTGGCCGCCGGCGCGCTGGCGGCGGGCGAGCTCGTGGCGCTGCAGGTCCCCGAGTTCGAGGCCGACACCATGGAGCTGTTCGTGATCCGCCGCCGCGATCGCCCGCACGGCGTCGTCGCGCAGGCGCTCTGGGAGGCGCTCGGGCGCTGCGGTTACGGCGCCGGGGCGCCCGCGGCGGCCGGGAAGGCCCCGCGCCGCCGGAAGAGGGGTTGAGAGCGGTTGAGGGCCGCGCCGGCCGGACCTCCGGCGGCGGAGCGCGCTCGCCAGGCGGGTCGACGCCATGCCCGTCAGCGCCGGCCGAGCCGACTGGCACGCTGCCGCCGGGTCACGCCTCTCCACGGCAGATCGCTCGGATGATCTCGCGCGTGTGTCCGCGCAGCCATGCGTGCGCCTTGTCGCCCTCGCAGCGCTGGTGCCACAGCTGGATGATCCTGATCTCCGGCGCGTCGAGCGGCAGCGGACGGGTGCTGAGGCCCAGCGCCCGCACGATGGGACCGCAGACGCGCGCCGGCAGCGCGACGAGGAGGTCGCTCTCGCGGGCGAAATGGATGGCCGCCGCGCACGTGGGAGCCGCCGCGACGACGCGCCGCCGCAGCCCCAGCGCCTCGAGCGCCTCGTCGATCGGATCGCGCAGGCGGCCACGGCGCGAGACGATGACGTGGAGCGCCTCGGCGTAGCGCCTGGCGGTGAGCCGGCCGCGCGCGAGCGGGTGGGCCCGGCGGAGGGCGACGACGACGCGATCTTCGCCGACCTGCTCCCCACGGATCTCGGGGAGCGCGGGCTCCGTCGAGCCGATCTCGAGATCCACGCGCCCGTGGCGCAGGTCGTCCGTATCTCCCGCGGGCTCGGCCAGGAGCCGGACCTTCACGAGAGGCGCCTGCTCCTGCACCGCTCGCAAGAGCCGCGTGCCGAGCGCCGTCGTCAGGGCGTCGTGGCAGCGGACGGTGAAGGTCCGATCGAGCCTCGCCAGGTCGAGCTCCCGCTCGGGCGCGAACACCGCGCGCGCTCGCTGGACGATGGCCTGGACCTCCTGTCGCAGGGCCAGCGCGCGGGGCGTGAGCGCCATCGTCCGGCCGGCGCGCACGAGGATCGGGTCCCCCGTGGCGTCCCGGATGCGCGCCAGCGTTCGGCTCATCGCGGGCTGGGACAGGTGCAAGCGGGCCGCCGCGGCGCTGACGCTCCGCTCCTCGAGCAACGCGTCCAGGGCCGGCAACAGGTTCAGGTCCACATGCATGGCGGTAATTATTCCTCATATCAACTATGCATTGGACGGTATGAGTCGTCCAGGGTTTATTCATCCGCGCGGTGGGCCAACGGTTCACGAGCACGCGCACGCGCACGCGCACGCGCACGAACACGCGCACGAACACGAACACGAACACGAACACGCGCACGCGCACGAGCACGAGCACGAGCACGCGCGGGCCGCTCGTCCGAGGAGGATTCATGTCGATTCATTCCGAGCAGATGAACAACGATGCGATGTGGCGAGACCGGAGCGCGGGCCGCGCGGAGGACGAGCCCCTGCTGCCCGCGGTCGTCGCGGCGCTCTCCGCGGCGGGCGAGCGGCTCGTCGGTCGCTTCTCGACAGAGCCGCGCCCGAGGAGCCGAGAGGACATCTTCGCCGCGCTCGGCGAAAACGATGCTGTCTCCCTCGAGGCGCTCCGCGAGCCCTTGTCGCGCGCTCGCCCGGAGGCCCGGTGGGTCGAGGACGAGCTCGAGTGCGGGCCCCTCCCGCCGGGGGAGTGGTGGGTCACCGACACGGTCGAGGGGAACATCAACCACGTGCACGGGATGGCGGACTGGTGCGTCACGGCGACCCTCGTCCGCGACAACGAGCCGGTCCTTACAGCGGTGCACCTGCCCTTGACCGGCGACACGTACACCGCCCGGAAGGGCGCGGGCGCGTACCTCGGGACCAGGAGGATCCGCGCGTCGCCGAAGACGGCGCTCGGCGCTGCCTTCGTCGGGACCGGCCAGGCGAAGCCGGACGAGGACGACGAGACGTACCGGCGGATTGGCATGTCCGTCACCGCGATGCTCGGAAGCGCGCTCGTCCTGCGCGTCTCGGTCCCGGCCACCCTCCAGCTCGTTCAGGTCGCGGCCGGCCGGATGGACGTCTTCTGGCAGTACAGCCAGATCCGCTCCGGGCTCGTCGCGGGGGCGCTGCTCGTCGCGGAGGCCGGGGGCACGGTCACGGACACACGCGGGGAGCGCTGGAGCCTCGCCAGCGAGGACTTCCTGGCCGCAGCGCCCGGGCTCCACGCCGGCGCGATCGGCGTCCTGTCGACCATCCGATGAGAGGAGGAGGCTGAACATGGATCAACGCATGGGAAACATTGGAATCCTCGGGTCGGGCCGCGTCGCCACGGTCCTCGCCAACAAACTCGCGGGCGCCGGGCACGCCGTCACGATCGGCACAAGGGACCCGGCGCAAGCGGCGCTGAAACGGTCGGGAGCGCGCGTCGAGCTCAGGGATCACGCGGAGACAGCGCGCCTTTCCGCGATCGTCATCAACGCCACCCCCGGGGACACGAGCGTGGAGCGGCTCGGCGCCCTGCGCGACGCGCTGAAGGGAAAGATCCTCGTCGACGTCTCCAACGCGACGCTGCGCGGCCGCGACGGCCTCCCCGGCAGCCTGCTTTACCCGAACGGCAGCGTCGCCGAGCGCCTGCAGGCCGCGCTGCCCGAGACGGCCGTTGTCAAGACGCTGAACACCATGCTGTTCACCGTCATGGCCGATCCAACGAGCCTGCGCGCCGCCCCGACCGCGTTCCTCTCCGGCAACGACGAGGGCGCGAAGGCGGTCGTCGGACGGTTGCTCGGCGATCTCGGCTGGCCGGCCGACTGGATCGAAGATCTCGGAGACATCGAGACCGCTCGCGGCCCCGAGGCGGTCGCCTTGCTCGTCCCCTCCGTGCTGCGAAGGCGAGGGCTCGCGCCCTTCGCCCTCGCGCTCGCCCGGTAAACGCGGCGACGCCCATCGCGGTTCTGGAGCCCAATCCCTCTTCGTGACCGGGGCTTCGCGAAAGCACCCATCCGGTGTGAACGCTCATCTCGAGAAAAATTGCAGCCGACGAGAAGCGCCGTGTTCATGTGATTTTCGCTGCAGAACGGAACGCGTGCGCACCGGGCGGCAACACGTCCTGAAGAATCAAATCATGTCGCCGTCACTGGAATCACGGGGCCGCAGGGACGGTACCGACGGCTCCTGTGCGGTCGAAGGGGAGGGATCCGCTCTCAATTTCCTGGCGATTGAAGAGCGCTCGTTGTCTAATCGCAGGACTTCAGCGCTCCCAGCGCTGGTGAGGAGCGACAACGATGTCCAGACCCTCGCGTCACCAGCCTGCGCGCCGTCGCGGAGGCGCTCGGTGGGCCGCGCCGATCGCGCTGGTCCTCGCCGGCGGCTGTACGGGATCCGTGGGCGAGCCGGGCGCCGGTTCCGGCTCCAGCTCGGGCTCCGGCAAACCTGGTACCGACGATCCCATCGGTGTTTGCCGGGCCGACACGGTGTACCCCGGGCGAGCGCCGCTCCGGCGGTTGACGCGCTTCGAGTACAACAACACGGTTCGCGACCTCCTGGGGGACACGACGGAGCCCGCCTTCTCGCTGCCGAGCGAGGATATCGGGAACGGCTTCGGCAACGACGCGGACACGCTGTCTGTCTCGAGCCTGCTCGCCGAGCAGCTGGGCACCATCGCGGAGGGCATCGCCCAGCGCGCGACAGCGACGCCGGAGGCGCTCGGGACGCTCGCCCCGTGCGCGGGCGACGTGACGGCGGCGAGCGAGGAAGCGTGCGCGCGCACGATCGTCGAGGACCTCGCGGCGCGCGCCTACCGCCGGCCGCTCCAGGCCGGCGAGGCGGACGAGCTCCTCGCGCTGTACAGCGTCGGGCGAGAGGACGCGACGTTCGCCGCCGGCATCGCGACGGTGATCGAGGCGGTGCTCCAGTCGCCCGATTTCCTCTACCGCGTCGAGTGGGGCGCGCCCGATCCCGCGCGCCCGGCGCTCCGCCGGCCGACGGGCGACGAGATGGCGACGCGGCTCTCGTACCTGTTCTGGGGCACGATGCCCGACGAGCAGCTGCGCTCGGCCGCGCGGGCGGGGGAGCTCGCGACGAAGGAAGGCGTGCGCTCGCACGCCGAGCGCATGCTCGACGACCCTCGGGCCCGGCCCGTCGTGCGGTTCTTCTTCGACAGCCTGCTCCCCATCAGCAGCCTCGCGGATCTCGAGCGGGACGCGGAGGCCTTCCCGACCTTCTCTCGCTCGCTCGGCGCGCTGATGCGTGAGGAGACGCAGCGGTTCCTCGAGCACGAGATCTTCGAGGAAGGCGGCACCTGGCCGTCCATCCTGACCGCCCCGTACACGTACATGAACGGCCCGCTCGCGGCGTTCTACGGCGTCCCCGGCGTGACGGGCGACGCGTTCCGGCGCGTGGAGCTCGATACGACCCAGCGCCTCGGGCTCCTCACCCAGGCGGGGGTGATGGCCGGGACGACGCACTCGAACATGACGAACCCCGTTGTCCGCGGCTCCTTCGTGGTCCAGAAGCTGATGTGCCACGTGATCCCGCTCCCCACGGGCGACATCCTGGAGAAGGTGAAGCCGCCGGACCCGTACACCGGCAAGACGGCGCGGGAGCGCTTCAGTCAGCACAGCGAGGACAAGGTCTGCGCGACGTGCCACCAGTTCATGGATCCGGTCGGCTTCTCGTTCGAGAACTACGACGCTGTCGGGCTGTTCCGCACGACCGAGAACGACGTCGCGATCGACGCGAGCGGCTCGGTGCCGGGCACGGAGGGGACCGTGAGCGGGCCGATCGAGCTGGTGCGCAAGCTCGCCGAGGCGGAGGACGTGCAGAGCTGCTTCGCGACGCACTGGATCGAATACGCCTACGGCCTCACGCTGCGCGCCGAGGACAGGTGCACACGAGAGGCCGTCACGGCCGCCTTCAAGACGTCCGGATACAACGTGAAGCAGCTCCTCATCGAGCTCACGCAGACGGACGCCTTCCACACCATGGCTCCCCGGGAGGAGTGACGATCATGTCGACATTTCGCTTGAACCGGCGTGCCTTGCTGCGAGGTGCTGGCGGCATCGCCATCGCGCTCCCGTGGCTGGAGATCATGGGCGCCGAGCCCACGGCGCGCGCGCAGGCCGCCCCCGCGAAGCGCTTCCTCGCCGTCTACACGCCCGGCGGGACCGTGATGGACCGCTGGCGGCCGACGGGCTCCGAGACGAGCTTCACGCTGAGCCCCATCCTTTCGCCGCTCGCGCCGGTGCAGAGCCGGCTGCTCGTCGTCGACGGCCTCGACATGAAGAGCGGGCTCGGCGAGCAGCACCAGGCGGGGATCATCGCCTGGCTCACGGGCACGCCGCAGGACGGCGCGGCGGGCCGCGCCTACGGGAGCGGGCCGTCGATCGATCAGGTGATCGCCTCCCGGATCTCCGGCGGGCAAAAGGCGAAGGCGAGCCTCGAGATCGCGGTGCGCTGGGCGACGGGGAAATCGCACGGCCTGCTGTCTCCGATGAACATCGCGAATTTCGAGAACGACGCGCCCTACAGCCCGATCCCGCCGCGCATCGATCCGGTGGAGATCTTCACCGATCTCTTTGGCACGCTGAACCCCGGCGCCGACAATGACGCCGCCCGTCGCCTCGCGCGGAAGCAATCGATCCTCGACTTCCTCGACCGGCGCTACTCCGCCCTGTCCTCGCGGCTCGGCGCCGCTGACAGGCAGAAGATCGATCAGCACCTGACGAAGATCCGCGAGATCGAGGAGAGCCTCAGCAAGGCGCCGACCGCTGCGGGCGCCTGCCAGGCGCCGGCGAAGGTCGACACGTCCGACTACAACCCGCGCACGGGGCGCAACTCCGCCGACAACGGCTCGATCAAGGACACGTCGACCGACGCGGCGATCCCCAAGGTCGGCAAGCTCATGACGGACATGCTGGTGATGGCGCTCGCCTGCGACATCACCGCGGTCGGCACCCTCCAGTGGAGCGACACCGAGGCGAAGCACACCTTCCCCTGGCTGAACCTGAGCGAGCACCACCATTACTACCAGCACGACGGCGGCTTCAGGCCGGCGGAGTGCGAGCTCATTTGTAACTGGTACTCGAAGCAACACCTCTATCTCCTGCAGGAGATGGAGAAGGTCGACATGGGCGGACACTCGCTTCTCGACGAGAGCGTCGTCTTCTTCGGCTCCGAGCTCTCGGATCCGCCGAGCCACAAGAAGACGAACATGCCGTTCCTCCTGGCCGGCGGCGGCGGAGGTCTGCGCACCGGGCGCTGGCTCCGGTACAAGAACCTCCCGCACAACAACCTGCTCGTCTCGATCTTGAACCTGTTCGGCGACACCCGGACAACGTTCGGCACCCCGGAGCACTGCACCGGGCCGCTCACGAACCTGACATAGCAGCGAGAACGAGGCGCGTCCGAGCAAAACCGGGCGAGCCGCTTGGAGGCACCACGCAGCGGGCAGACAAGAGGTCCAGCGGGCTGGAGCGCCTCATCGCGCCTTTGGCGAGTAAATCTCTGTTGAGTGTTGACCCCGGCTGCGGCACGCTCGTCCTTCGATGCACAGGGGGCAGCTCTTCGGCGGCCGCTTCGAGCTGGTGGACCGCGCGGGCACGGGGGGAATGGGGACGGTGTGGCGCGCGCTGGACCGGACGACGGGTCGACCCGTGGCGCTCAAGCTCCTCACCCGCGTCAGCGAGCGCGATTCGGCGAGGTTTCGTCACGAGGCGCGCGTGCTTGCGGGGCTCTCGCACCCGCACATCGTGCAGTATGTGACGCACGGGCTCGAGCCTTCGGGCGAACCTTACCTCGTGATGGAGTGGCTCGACGGCGAGACGCTCGCCGACCGGCTTGACGGGGCGGGCCTGAACCTCGAAGAGAGCCTGCTCGTCGCCCGTCGCGTCGCGAGCGCTCTCGCAAAGGCCCATGCGCTCGGCGTCGTTCACCGGGACATCAAGCCGAACAACCTGCTCCTGGTCGGTGGCGAGGTCGAGCAGGTGAAGGTGCTCGATTTCGGGATCGCGTGGCAGCCAGGAGCGACGAGGCGCCTGACGCAGACAGGATCGATCCTGGGGACCCCCGGGTACATGGCCCCGGAGCAGGCACGCACGGAGCGCGAGGTGGGCCCGCCGGCGGACGTGTTCGCGCTCGGGTGTGTGCTGTTCGAGTGCTTGACCGGCACGCCTGCATTTCAGGGCGAGCACCTGATGGCGCTGCTCGCGAAGCTCCTCTTGGAAGAGCCGCCGCACCTGATCGAGCTCCGGCCGGACGTGCCCCCTTGGCTCGCCGACCTGGTCGCGCGGATGCTCGCGAAGGAGCCTTCGGAGCGCCCGGCCGACGGGGCGGCCGTGATAGAGGCCCTCGTATCGCTGGGGTCGGACGCGGAGCCGCGCAGCCGCGCCGAGATAGGCGCTGGTTCCCGAACGATCACCCGCATGGAGCGGCGGCTCGTATCCATCGTGGCGGTGGCCTCGGCTCATGGCCAGTCCGCCGTCGAGGCCCGGACGGCTCCCGCCGGCGAGGTGAGGACCACCGGAGCGACGAGGCCCGCCCAGGACGCGTCGCGGGGCCTCGTCGAGGCGGTGAAGCGCGCGGCGGTGCCGCTGGGGGCGCGGGTCGAGGAGCTCGTGAACGGCGTCGTCGTGGCGGCGCTCCTGAGCGAGGGCAGCGCGACGGATCAAGCGGCGGCGGCGGCGCGTTGCGCGCTCTGGGTGAGGGCGGCGACGGACGCCGCGATCGTGCTGGTGACGGGCCGCGCCGAGGCGACCCACCGTCTGCCCGTGGGAGAGGCCCTGGAGCGGGCCGCGGCGTTGCTCGATGAGACACGCGAGCTCGAGGGACGAGGCGCGCTGGTGCGGATCGACGACGTGACCCGAGCGCTGCTGGACCCGCGCTTTCAGGTCGTCGAGGAGGCGGGCCGCTTCCTGCTCCAGGACCTGCGGCAGATCGGGGACGAGCCTCGCACTCTCCTCGGTAAACCGAGCCCTTTTGTCGGTCGAGACCGGGAGCTCCGCAGCGTCGTCGACCTGATCGAGGAGAGCTTCGAAGAGCGGCGCCCGGTCGCGGTCCTGGTGACGGCGCCCCCTGGCATGGGCAAGTCGCGCCTGCGGCAAGAGATCGTCCGCGCGATCCGGGGGCGTCACCCCGATGTGGCGCTCGGGTTGGCCTGCCCCGACGCGATCGGCGCAGGCTCGCCCTTCGCGATGCTGTCGGAGGCGCTGCGCGGTTCGCTCCAGATCACGGCCGGCGAGCCGCTCGCGGCCCAGCGGGAGAAGATAAAGCACCTCGTCTCCGTCTCCCTGTTCCATGCGGGTGAAGAAGCCCCGCATATCGCGGAGTTCCTGGGGGAGCTCGCGGGCGCGCCGTTTCCGGACGAGGACAGCCCTCGCCTGCGCGCCGCCCGGCAGAGCCCGCAGCTCATGGCCGAGCAGGTGGAGGCGGCGTACGTCGCGCTCATCTCCGCCGTGGCGAGCACCCGGCCCGCCCTCCTGGTCCTCGAGGATCTCCACTGGGGAGACGCGCCCTCGATCAAGATCGTCGACGCGGCGCTGCGCGAGCTCGACGATCGGCCGTTTGCGGTGATCGCGTTCGCGCGGCCATCGGTGCACGAGCTCTTCCCGCGTCTGTGGGCGACGCGCAACGCCCAGCAGATCCGCCTCAACGAGCTCTCGCGACGCGCGGCGACAGAGCTCGTGCAGAGCGCGCTCGGCGCGGCCGTGGAGCCCACCCAGGTCGCGGAGATCGTCGAGCGGTCGGGAGGGAACGCGTTTTACATCGAGGAGCTGATCCGCGCGGTGGCCGAGGGGCGGGGGGCGGCGCTGCCCGACACCGTGCTGGGCATGGTGGAGGCGCGCCTCTCGGCGCTCGCGCCCGAGGCGCGGCGGCTCCTCCGGGCGGCGAGCCTGTTCGGCGAGGTCTTCTGCAAGGGGGAAACAATTTCCACACGCAAAAATAATACTGAGTAGTTTCGAGTAGTTGGCTTCTTTGTCCGGTGGGGACGGCGGCTAGCGGGCGGAGGTAGGGAGGCTGCGCGGGCAATCGGGCCGCGTCTGTGCGGCGCTGGTGGTCGCGGGTCGTCAAGGGCGCGGCTTCGGATCGCTGCGCCTGGGGCACGCGCTCGGGGCTGTGGTCGTTCACCAGCCAGCAGCTCAACGAGGAGGAACACGGCACGGCCGCCGTCGAGTGCATGGCACCGGAGCCGATCAGCGTGGTCCCTCGCCGCGGCGCGGGCGTGGGTCGGGGGGCCGCTCCACGCCTAGCCGGCGTCGAGGTTCCCGGGCACGAACTCGGGGCCGCCGTCGTCCACTTGGGCACGCTCAGGGCCGTCGCTGATCGAGGCGAATGTCGGCCGGCTCGGCGCAGTGGCTCTCCACCTGGCCGAGCGCAGGAGCGACGCTGGCAAAGGGCGAGCGTGGCGCCGTCGCCCATCTGGCCGAGTACAGGAGGGGTGCCAGCGACGAGGCGCGCGGGCGCGAGCTCGGCGCGGCCCCTCTCCGCCGCTGCGGTCGTGGAGGTCGAAGCGCATGCCGAGAAGCACGGTGCGGCCGCCCAAGTCAAGCGGAACAGTGTACCCGTCCGGCGACCTGAATGCTGTCTTGGAGCCTCTGCGCTGCGTAGAGATCCGCGCCGGAGGTGTGGATGGAGGAGAGCAGACGCATCTGGCGCGATCAGGTGGCTCGCTGGCACAAGAGCGGGCAGTCGGCCCGCGTGTTCGCGGAGCAGGAGGGGGGAGCGCAGGCACGCAGCACCGATCTTGCTGTGCTCGGCCGATCCGCGGTTGTCAGCGACGCACAGACTGTATCCTGAAAGACCCTGCGGCCCCTACGAACTCGAAAGTCCCTTGCTGTCATCTCGTGTTCTCGGAACGCTCTCTCGTGGTGCCTCATCACAGGGGGCCATTAGGTATACCCCTCTCATGAGTCCGCGTATCTTTGGATCCCTACGCACGCTCGCGGTGTAGAACGCAAAATAATCACGAATGCGCCTGTCGACGAACTCGTCGATACGGAGAAAGACCTCGCGATCGGTGCAGAAGTCATAACTCCTCCCCCAGCCCCGCAAAATGCTACTCAGTCTATTCAGCGTAGGGACGAACGACAGGTTCCTTCTGTATGCCACGGCAGGAGTTCTCATCGTCTGCTTGCTGACGCTCAGCAGTCGATCTATCTTGGAAAATAATTCATTTATCTTCTTTCCGCTGGGCCTGACGCACTCTCCGTCGATCTCGCAGCCGAGGAATTCGAACGGCTTGTCCGTGTGCCCTCGATGCCCCTTGCCCTCGTCTTCCCACGGATCGTAAGCATCGAGGCCATACTGCTTCAATATTCGCAAACTGGACAGAAACGCCTTGCGAACGCTGTCGCGAGAAGGGCCGAGGACGATGAAGTCGTCTATGTAGCGAAGGCAGACAATCTTTCTGGCGTTGAGCTCGTCGTCGAATTTGCGAAGAAGAGCGTTCCCCACAATGGTTGATAAGCTGCAACCCTGAGCGACGCCGGTCTCGTCAAGTGGAAATAAACTGGCGTGCTCTCCCAGCGTGGGCAAATTGTCGAGTTCGGTGGTCGCTGCGTCTCGCAATATCTTGCGAAACTCTTCGTCTGCGATGTGTTCCTCTATGATGCTGAGCGCAGTGTCTCTCGGAATATTTCGATAAAATTCCTTGATGTCGGACGATGCGTAGTATTTGGAGCCGTTGGCCACCGCCTCCTGCGCACATTTGATGGCGTGCTTGACGGCGCGTCCTTTGATTCCGCCGAAGCTAGTTGGCGTGTTCAGGAATTCTTGATGTATGCTGGGCTGCTCCTGCAACACGTCGAGGATTGCGCGCTGCACAATCCTGTTGCGAACAGAGGCAACGACTATTGGTCGAGGTTTCTTGCCGGCGCGCCTCTTCGCTATCCCATGTCCAGGGTCGAACTTGAATGTGCGCGCTCGCAGCTCTTTCTGGATTCGATCCAGATTCCGCTGCTCTTCGGCGTAGAATTTCTCTATTTCATCCCTAGTCTCTAAGGACAAGGATGTCCGTCCTGTGGACAAAACATGCTTCCATGCCTTGTACAGGACGCGCCGGCTTTTTAGCCTTTCATACAGCTGTGTAGGGTCTCGTCGCGCTGAGGCCATCGGTGAGTTCGCTCAGCTGCTCTGAAGGGGCGCCCCCAGGTTCTCGGCGCGGATTCGAGCCCACACCGACGCCGGCAGTCCCCGTTTGACGGTGGCTGACGGCCCCCACCTCCCGGTCAGCAGCCACTGGGGCCCCGACCAGGAACAGGCAGAGTGACAGGAGCGTGGTGATCACGCCAACGACTCGCGACCATCGACGGGTCGTGCTGACCCGAATGTGCGTGCAGGACTTCACAGGTGTCCTCCGGTTCAATTTACCAGCTTTTCGGCCATCTGTCAAGGTCGATGCACGCCCGCCGGCCTCCGCCCGATGCTTATGCCTGCTGACCGTCCGATGGCTCCCTCGCGAGGAACGAACTCCGGTCTTGTTGCGCAGAGCAGCTGAGCAGAGGTCGCCCCCAGGTTCTCGGCGCGGATTCGAGCCCACACCGACGCCGGCAGTCCCCGTTTGACGGTGGCTGACGGCCCCCACCTCCCGGTCAGCAGCCACTGGGGCCCCGACCAGGAACAGGCAGAGTGACAGGAGGCGATCTGAGGCTAAGGATTGGAATTTTCCTGTCAAGGCTACCGTGAGGACGCGGAACAAGTGCGTTCTTGTCCTACTATCTGCGCGTTACCGGGGCGAGGGGGCGGCTGGCCTTCGGGCGGCGTCGGGACGCTTCACCGGCTACTGGTCCTCTTCGTCGGGTGCGAGTTCCCCCCTCCTGCACGGCCTGTCCGCCCGTCAGCGCACAATCCACGTCGCTCCGTCGCTCACCAGCCGGCTGGTGACGTAGGGGTACGGGTTGCGCGCGACCTGCTGGTCGGTGCTCGCGAGGATCTCGATCGCCTGTAGGCGGCCACGCAGATCCGAAGGAATTCGACGCGCACTGGCTTTCTGGGACAGCCCGCCCGTAAGGTCGCTGGCGTCGGCGTGACAAAAAGGAAGAGGGCCCAGGTTGCCGCCTGAGCCCTTGCTCCGGAGTGGTCGCAGGGTCGAGATGGACGCCGGCGCGCGGGGCCGCCTCCACCTGGTCGAACTCGGAAGCGGCGGCCGGTGCCCTTGGAACCATCGCCCGTCGACAAAGGTGCGCTCGGCGAAGTCAAGCGCCATCGTGCGCGACGCCGCGGATTTACGGGCGAGGGTCGTTCGCCAACCAAATGGTTGACGAACACGCCCCGATACTGAACAGCGGCCGCCCGGCCCGGTCCTGGACCAGGGCGCCGGCAGGTCGTCCGTCCGGGCTGTCCAGGTTCGAGCTCCAGTAGGCTGCTCAGCGGTCGGATACCTACGAAAACGCGAAAATAAAGGAATCGTACGGGCGCACGCACGTGCCGGTCTTCTCAATCAAGGCGTCCCGGGGTAGTAGAGCGAGCGCGGGTAGCGAATGCGCTCTGGTCGTGTTGTTTCGCAATCGCGTGGAGGCGGAGCATGTACGGATATTCAAAGTGGACGCGTTTGAGCGGAGACGGGCGAGAAGAAGCGTTCGTGCCTGATGGTGTTGATACTTATGTTCCTGTTGCTCAGGTGCGTGGTCTGAGCGATGTAACACTCTGGTTGTCCAAGGTTGCGGAATCGACGTGGGCGAAGAAAGAGCACGTTGTCGAGCTCGCGATACTGCTGATTCGCCATGTGGAGGGTCTGCAAGAGCTTGAGGCCAAGCGGTCGGCGGACAAACGGATGGCTGCGAGAAACGCCGAATCCTTGTTGGCGGGTGCGGCGGCAAGAGCAGCGGCGGGCGTGCGTGCTCAGCGTCTAGCGGCCGAGGTAGGTAGCAGGATTCAGTTTGGTACCAAGTGGGGTAAGTGGACTTACGAGAACACTCGTCAAGGTCCAAGTGTTGTTTACAACTCGGGCTACTACTCTATCGAGTGTACACAGATTCCGACGCCTGAGGAGGTGGGGCACATGGTAGAGCACCTGACGCGCAAGGATTGGCTCGATGCGCAGGATATCGCTGACGCCGTAGAAGCTTTGGTCGCGTGCTTTGCCGATGCTAGTTGCCAGGAGGTCGTCGGTCGGACGACGGACGGTCTGAACATCGAGGGGTGCCTCCGCCGCGTGAAGGAAGGGCTGGAGGCAGCTGAGAGCGTCAGTCGCGTTGTCCGGGCGGCTGAAGGTGAAGACGCCGCAGAAAGTGCGTTCGGCGCCGCGGGGCTGGGCGTCCGAGGAGTGGGTTCCGAGGCGCAGATCCTCGTCGACCTGGGACAAGACGCCACGGAGGAGGACACCGCAGAGAGCGCGCTCAGCGCCGTGGGGCTGGGCGTCCGAGGAGCGGGTTCCGAGGCGCAGATCCTCGTCGACCTGGAACGGGACGCCACGGAGGAGGATGCCGCAGAGAGCGCGCTCGGCGCCGCGGGGCTGGGCGCCCGAGGAGTGGGTTCCGAGGCGCAGATCCTCATCGACCTGGGGCAGCAGGACGGCCGAGAGGAAGACATCAAAGAGAGCATCCGTCGCATGAGGGACGGGCTGGCCGTTGCGGAATGCGTCCGCCGCTTGACGGAAGAGGTGGACGTCGAGGAGAGCATCCGTCGCATGAGGGACGGGCTGGCCGTTGCGGAAAGCATCCACCGCGCGGCGGGCTAGACGAGCGCTGGCGGCCTCGTCGCCGGCGAGGTCTTCAGCGTCATCGGCGTTGGGCCCTCGAGCACGAGGCCGCATCGATGTCGTCGTCCACCCTGGCCGGGCGCGGAGCGGCCGTGCGGGTCGAGGGCGACGTCGGGCGCTGGTGACTGGACACCGGTGCTCAGCGCCGGCGAGCTCGGGGCCGGCGCCGTCCACCTGTCGAGCTCGGCCACGTCGCCGGCGGGTCCTCGAGCGCGGGCTCGGCGCCGCGGCCTGGCTGAGCGCGGAGCGGCCGCGGCGCCGAGGAGGACGCCGGCGAGCTCGGGGCCGTCGATGCCCTGTCCGGCGCGGAGCGGCCCGCGAAGATCGAGGGACATGTCGGGGGCTGGTGACTGGCCGTTCGTCGACCGGTCAGCCTATATGGCGTCCATGACTCCGCAGGGCAGCCTAGTCGCAGCGTTTGCCGTGGTTCTACCTGGAGGAGTAATCCGGGCCCGTAGGGAGGGAGGCGCCTGCTTACGGTCGGCGAAGTTGGACGTCGTGCGTTCAGGGGTGCAAACTTCGCTCATGGGAAACGAGTTCGAGTTCGTGCGCCACGTTTCGATTCCTGGTGACCGTTATAAGGTGGTGATCGGCGACCCACAAGACGAGGTGGTCGTCGCTGAATCGCTCCCCATCGGCCCTGCGGAGAAGCTTGTCGTAGATTTGCGAAGGGTCGTCGGTGGTCACCTTGACGTGTACATCCAGAACTGGTGCCGAGAGTATAAGGCGAATCACAGTGACGTAATCGAATATGCCCCTGATGACGCCGTTGACATTGTCGATGACTACGTGAAGAGGCGTAAGGCACAGTTTTCCAAACGTCCGTTTGGAAAGTGCTGCCAAGCGACGGTAAGTGAAATCAAGTCTACCCTCCGGACAAGTCGCTGAAGCAGGAGGGGAACACGGACCCCATCAGGCGCGGTCCTCCCCGCCGTCGAGGCCCGCGAGCTCGGGACCGGGCCCGCGTCCTAATCGACCGCGGAGCGGCCGCGGGGCGAGATGAACGCCTGCGAGCTCGGGCTCGAGGCCCGTCGGTGTCTACCTGGCCGGGGCGCGGAGCGGCCGCGCAGGTCGAGGGCGAATCGGGCCCTGGTAACTGGCCGTTCGTCGACCAGTGGTTGACGAACACCCGGACCACTGAACGGACCGCTCCGCGTCTCTCGGCGCGTTCGCCTACTACATTCCCAAGTTGCCTATCCGCCCCATTGTTCGAAGCCGGAGCGTCGGCCTAGCCGAGGACCCTCCGGAGTCGCTTCGCCGTGGAACGCGCAAGGCTAACACCAGGGTGTAATTCCCTTTCATAGCCCGACTTTTGTGAGTTCGTTATGCTTGCGTCCATGGCGAGTTCGTGTGCCGCGAGCAAGTGCAACAGCCGACCGGCGTTAGACAATTCATGAACGTGGACGTGTCCGGCCATGTCGTCGCGCAGGACGTCGATTCGCCACTTCGAGCCTTCCGTATCCGGCACGTAGGACAGTATCCGGATCGGGTCTCGCGTCGTTTTTGCAAGGGCTCAATCGAGCATACTGCGCAGTTCTTCCAGTTCATCGGCGGCAAGATCGCTCAATAACCGCACGGAGCCGCGGAAGAACGAGTCGGGCTTGTTCGCGGGGTCGCGGAGGTACTCCAACGCGAGGGCGGCGAGCGGGACCGTGCTCGTTGAGTCAACCTGATCCATCAACGCGCGAACGGAGCGCATGATCGTCTCGCGCACGGCCGGCTCTTCGGCCCTAGATTCGAGGATGCCGGCGACTTCCTCACGCGAAATGTCATCATCGCATGCCCAGCGTTCCCTGAGGGTGTTCCAGAAGCGTTCGGCCTCGATCCGCTTCCAGTTCATCGCGGTCCAAAAGACGCCCGCAACTGCGAACGGCAGAACGGTGGCGAGGGCCATGACCCCGGGGTTGTTGGCGAATGCGGCGGTTGCCGCAGTGCTCGACATCTTCGCAGCCTCGAGCGCGTACGTCGCCGCCGCATCGGTGCCCGTTTCTACGATGTCCTTGACGGTGTCACCGCGCCAGTCGTTCTTTTCGTCGGCCATGTTGGTGCTCCTCTGGGGACGGCATCATCGGCGATCTCGCTGTCGGCGGCGACTCCGGCGGGAGCCACAAGCGCCAGCCTCGATCCTGCTCGCGGCACCAGTGTGCCCCCTCACTCGATGGCGCCGCCGTGGTGCATGATAAGCGGGGCTTATCGCGCACCAGCGGCGCGGCTGCCGGCTCGCGGCGCGCGTGGGCGAGCTCGGGAAGGCCAGCGGCGGCGGCCGGAGGGGTCCGGTAGCGAGGCCGGCCCAGCGCGGCGCCCGAGCTCACGCTCGAGCTGCGCGTCGTGAGGACCGCGTCGGCGCCGACGAGATCGCAGCAACGAGGGCCTTGTCCGGCTTGTGCAACGACCGTTGCCGCTGTAGCCTGTCGGTGAGCATCGCGTCCCGCGTCCGATCGGTGAAGACCGCGGCCCCATGATCGGCGGCGTTCACCGTTCACCGCCGGTCCCCACGCCGATCTGGGCCACGCTCGCCTCCGCGGCGTAGACGTTACGCCCGCCGAAAAGTCGAAGGCCCGAGGGCTGCCACCCTCGGGCCTTCTGGAGCTCCGCGTTGCCGGAGTCCCCCACCTTCATCACAAGCCGGGCTCCAGGTCCAGAAAGCGGCGTCATGGAGCCCGTTGCCTTCGTCCGCCTACCGCCTCGCCCACTGCGCCCGCTGCCGCGTCCAGCTTCGCCTCTGCCGTCGCTGCGATCGCGGCCAGCGCCTCTGCCCCGACTGCCGCCCGCTCCAGCGTCGTGAGTCGCTCCGCCGCGCCGGCGCGGCCTACCAGACGCAGCTTCGCGCTCGCCGCCTCCATGCCGCTCGCCAGGCCCGGTATCGGGACCGGCAGCGGGACAAGTTCTCCGCGCAGAAAGTGACGCATCACAGGGTGACACAAGCCGCGGCCGCGTCGATGTCCCAGCTCGCGCCGGAGATCACCCCCGGCCGAAAGGACAACAATGACGATTGGATCCGAGATGTCGGCCGCTGCTCGCTCTGCGGAGCGCGGCTTCCGCCCTGGGCCCTGCGCGAGCGGCGCGCTCGGTCAGCTGTTCACCGACGCGCTCCCCGCGTCCCACGAAGCCCTCCGCGGTGACGGGAGGCGGCGGTGATCGCGAAAGAGAAGGAGGCCGAGGTGCTGCGCCTCTACCACGGTGAGAAGTGGCCCGTGGGCACCATTGCCGCTCAGCTCGGGCTGCACCACACCACCGTTCAGCGCGTGCTCGGGCAAGCGGGCGTCGACCCGAAGGTCGTCGCGCCGCGCCCGTCGATGGTCGACCCGTTCGTGCCCTTCATCGTCGAGCAGCTCGGCAAGTATCCCTCGCTGCGCTCGAGTCGCCTCTTCGGCATGCTCAAGGAGCGCGGCTATCCGGGCGGTCCCGATCATCTGCGCCGAGTGATCGGTCGTCTCCGCCCCAAGAAGCCGGCAGAGGCATTCCAGCGGCTGCGCACGCTGCCCGGCGAGCAAGCGCAGGTCGACTGGGCGCACTTCGGCAAGCTGGCTGTCGGCCGGGCGCTGCGCCCGCTCTGGGCGTTCGTCATGGTGCTCAGCTACTCGCGGCGGATCTTCCTGCGCTTCTTCCCCAGCGCAGCGATGCCCTTCTTCGTTCGCGGGCACGTCGAGGCGTTCGCCGACATCGACGGCGTCCCGCGCGTGCTGCTCTACGACAACCTCAAGAGCGCTGTCGTGGAGCGTCACGGCGACGCGATCCGGTTCCACCCCATGCTCCTGGCTCTGTCGGCGCACTACCGCTTCGAGCCGCGCCCCGTCGCCGTCGCTCGCGGCAACGAGAAGGGCCGCGTCGAGCGCGCCATCCGCTACGTCCGCGAGGCATTCTTCGAGGCCCGGACCTATACCGATCTCGACGACCTCAACCGACAAGCGACCGAGTGGACCAGCTCCGCAGCGCTCGATCGCTCCTGGGTCGAGGACCGCGCCCGCACCGTGCGGCAGGCCTTCGACGACGAGAGCCGTGTGCTGCTCGGGCACCCCGACACGCCGTTTCCAGCCCATGAGCGCGTCGAGGTCGAGATCGGAAAGACCCCCTACGCGCGTTTCGATCTCAACGACTATTCTGTTCCCCACGACCGGACGAGCCGCACGCTCGTCGTCCTCGCCGACCTCGAACAGGTGCGCATCGCTGACGGCAACGAGATCGTCGCGACCCATGTCCGCTCGTGGGACCGCGGCCAGCAGATCGAGCAACCCGAGCACATCCAGCGCCTGGTCGACGAGAAGCGCCGCGCCCGCGAGCATCGCGGCCTCGATCGCCTCGCCCGCGCCGCCCGCAGCAGCCAGGCATTCCTGCGCATCCTCGCCGAGCGCGGAGACAACGTCGGCAGCGCCATCGCCCGGCTTCTGCACCTGCTCGACGCCGTCGGCGCCGCCGAGCTCGAAGAGGCGCTCGTCGAGGTGCTCGAGCGCGACACCATTCACGTCGGCGCCGTGCGCCAGGTGATCGACCGCCGGCGCTCCGAGCGCCACCTGCCGCCTCCAGTCTCGATCCCCGTCACGCGCGGCCAGCACGCCGCCCTCGTCGTCACGCCGCATTCGCTCGCCACCTACGACGCCCTGAAGAAGGACCCGACGCCATGACCGATCTAACGCCCACCGAGACCAAGGCCCGCCTGAAAAGCCTCGGCCTGTTTGGTCTGCTGGCCTGCTGGGAGGAGCTCGCCGAAAAGCCCTGGCTTCGCGAGGTGCTCGCCATTGAGGAGCGCGAGCGCCAAAAACGCAGCCTCGATCGCCGCCTCAAAAACTCCCGCGTAGCCGCCTTCAAGCCCATGGCGGACTTCGACTGGTCCTGGCCCAAGAAAATCGACCGCGAGGCCGTCGACGACCTCTTCGCTCCCGGCTTCCTCGCCACCGGCCACAACGCCGTGCTCGTCGGCCCCAACGGCGTCGGCAAGACCATGATCCTCAAGAACGTCGCCCACCAGGCCGTCGTCCGCGGTCACACGGTCCGCTTCTCGACCGCGAGCGACATGCTTGCCGACCTCGCCGCGCAGGAGTCCTCGGCCGCGCTCGCGCGCCGGCTGCACCGCTACACGGTTCCAGCCCTTCTTTGCATCGATGAAGTCGGCTATCTCTCCTACGATGGCCGCTACGCCGACCTGCTATTCGAGGTCGTCACCCGTCGCTACGACGCGCAGAAGCCGATCCTGCTCAGTACGAACAAGGCCTTCTCCGACTGGGGCCAGGTCTTTCCGCACGCCGCCTGCGTCGTTACGCTCGTCGACCGGCTCGTGCACCGGGCCGAGGTGATCGAGATCGAGGCCGAGAGCTACCGGCTCAAGGAAGCCAAGGAGCTGAGTGCCATCCGCACCAAGCAGCGCCGCACCAAAAAGCACTGAGCGGCCTCTTCACCGGTGAACTTCACCGGCGTCGGGTGCGGGTTTCACCGGCACCGGGCGCGGATTTCACCGGTGAACTTCACCGAATCTCCGCGGATTGCCGCGATCATCAACATAGCCGGCGCGGCGTTACGATCAGCGCGGCGCTTCAGGTGGCTGCCCTCGGCCGTCTTCGGCTAGACTAGAACGGCGATCGCCGCAAAGGACCAGCGGATCCGTCAGCTCATCGCGAGCGACGGCGGGCGCTCTCTGCGCTGACCTCGGCGCCGTCCACGAAGCAGCCGAGCGCTCGCGCGTCCTCGATGGGGTCGTGACCCCCGGCGTGCAAAAGTCCGCGGTAGCGCCCCAGCGCCTCGAGCGTAAGCTCGGCGCTGTTGCCCCCGGCAGTCGAGGCGCCCTCCAGCCGGCCGTGCGCTCCCGCGCCAGATCGCGCTGTCTCAGGGGCGCGGCGTCGATTTTTCCTCAGGCGGTGTCGATTTTTCCTTCGAGATACGCATATTCCGCCATCAAGGTAGGATCCATGGTGGATTCCTCGCGGGTAGTCAGCCGCGAGACAACAGCAAAGGAATCGATATGAGCATTCAAGCTCTTACCGCCGCCCTCATTGCAGCCTTTGGTGGTTCGTACCGCCGACCGATCAATGATGCGCGCCCAGTCATCCGTTACACGAGATGATCCCTCGTGAGCATGTCGAGAACGAGGCACGACTCACTCGACACATCAACCCACGTGCGAACGCGCGGCGTTTCAGCGAGAGCTGAGGCGCCGCTTTTTGTGCGCGGAGCATGCCCTGAGCGAGGCGCGGCGGCAGGCCAGGTGCCGGGAGCTCGACCCGGTGGACGCGTGCGCGGAGCAGCCGCACCGGTGAGCGATGAGAGCGGCGCCGCGCCGGGCTGCATGTTCGTACCGGGGCGGGGTGCTCGGTGCTCCAGAAGCCCGCCGCCGTCCCGAGCTCGTCTCTGGCGCTTCTACGGGGCCCCCGCCCTGCGTCCGAGCGCGTCCTCGGCGGCCCCTCGGCGGTCACTGCCCGAGCTTGTCCTCGGCGCCCTCAGCGGCCGCCCTGCCCCTCCCGAGCTCGTTCTCTGCGGCGCCCTCTCCTCGGCGGCCGCCCTTCGCCCGATCTCGGGGCGACGCCCACGGAGCGGAGGCGTGCATCGCCGAGCCCAACCGTTCGGTGGAGGACCACCGCGGCCGCCTGGACCGCCGGCGGATGGGCGCTCGAAGTGTTCGTCAACCAGTTGGTTGACGAACACTCCCGCCGCGTAACCGCCTGCGCACCTGCGCCGCCAGGGATGGGTCGACCGCCTTCCATCCCGGTTCCACCGCAGCGATTCTCTTGTCACCGAAACGGCGGCAGGGGCCCCCGAAACGGTGGTGGTGGTCGCGAGCGGTCGCGACCACCGCGCGAAACGCCCGGGTTTTCCCCTTCTCGCGACTTGTTGAGCGCCCTCGCTTGTTCTCCACACAGAAGCGCCGCGTGAGCTCGTGGCCGTCGCCGCGAGTTCCTCGAGTGCGTGCTCGGCGCTGCGGCCCCTGGTTGACCGCGGAGCGGCCGCGGGCGTCGAGGAGGACGCCGGCGAGCGCGCGCTATCGCGCTGGCGTCGTATGTGGCGCCGGAGCAGACAGGAAGGCTGCGTTTCTCGCTCAGGAGCGGCCGCAGGTGCGCGGGCCCGCCGACGGCGCGCGACCTGGCGCTCGAGCAGACAGGCCGCAGGGTCGAGGTCCGCGACCGCTCCGCGCGCGGGGATCGAGGTGGACGCCGGCGAGTTCGGGGCCATCGATGTCCGCGTGGTCAAGCGCTTCGGGCCCGGCCGTCGCTCGTTGAACGCGGGCGTCCAAGCCGCTCGTGGTCTTCGCACGGCAAGATCGTGAGCCGCGGGGCGCCGCCCACGCTTACCGCGCGGGCGCCATCGATCGAAGACGCGCGGCTGGTCAGCGGCGTGATCGAGCGCTTGATCCGTTTGCTCTCCAACTCCGCTCGCCGGAGTACCGCGCGGTATGATCGAGGTGATGGCGCTCCTGGGCGATCTGCAACGCATGCGCGACGTGATCGGCTTAGGCGCGGCTCAGCAGCTCGACGATCCCGAGAGGCCGCCGGGGCAACAGCGGCGACGCCCTCGAGCAGCGGAGCGGCCTGCGGGATCGTCCGGGCTGCGGGGCTCGCGGAGCCCTATCGGGCCATCCGTAGCCGGTCTCGTGGCTCCCCGCCAATGCCGCCGCGATGCGTGGCGCTCGCGGGCGGCGCAGACGCGCGAGCAACGTCGTGCGGCTCCGGGCGCGTGAGCGCTAGCGCGTCGTCATCGTTGACCGTGCAGGCCATCGCCAGGCGCCGCGCTCGCGGGCAGCGCGGCCGCGCGATCGACGTCGCATGGTGCCACGCGCGTGGGCGTCACGGCGCGCGGTCACCGCTGCCTGGGCACGGTGCCGCGCTGGGTCGGGCTTGCAGCCGAACACGCGCAGCCCGGGGCGCGTGGCCGGTCGCGCGCACCCGCGGCGGCGCGGCCATGCAGCTGGCGCCAGCACGTCGACACGCGCTGGTGCCGCACGGGTAGCTGCTCGCTGGCGCACGCTCTGGACGGTACGACCCCTGGCCAGTGCAGTGTGCTCGCCTAGATTCCGTTTGACGCCGATCCTCTGATCAGAAGAATGCCCCGCGTCGGCACGTCGCTCACGAGTTGCGGAAGACGGGAAGGGGACGATGGGCACAAGAAGGCGGCGGATCCCATGGGCGATCCTGGTCATCCCGCTGCTCGTCGTCGTACCGACGCAAGGAGAGGCCTCCGAGCTGAGCGCTGGTGTGAGCCTCGGGTGGCTCCAGGCCGGTACCGTTCCGCGCCTCGCGGTGGGGCCGCACGCGGGCATATCTTGGCCCATCCAGCGAGACATCCTGTTCACGGTGCACGACCTGTGCACGATCCTACCCCCGATCCAGGAAGACGGGCTCGGGATCTACAACCAGACCTCGGTTGACATCGGGTACGCGTGGAAGGACGGCAACGTCAGCGCGGGGCCGTCTGTCGCGTTCTACCTCATGCCGGCGTGCGGCGTCACCTTGTGCGGACGCGTCGGTGGCTTGGCAGTGGGCGGCCACGCGCAGACCAATGCGTACGTCGCCGGACCGCTCGGGGTGTCGGTGAGCGTCAACGTGGATTGGGTCGGTCGGGGCAGTCTGGTGCTCCCGGGCTATGTGTCCGTCGTCGTCGTTGCTGGTCCTGTGCTTCGATGGAGTGAGAAATGAACGTGAGAAAAGTTCTATTTTTGATCTTGACTATCGCGGTTTGGGCGCTGGCGGCGTGCAACATGACGTTCGGCGACTGCTATCCTGTCGGGGAAGGAACTTCGGGTGCAGGGGCCGGTCCGGGCTCCGAGCCACGCCCCGTCTTCACCTCGTCCGCATCCGGTGACTTCGGGGCCGACCCCCAAGGCGGCGGCGAGGGCAAGATCGCGTGCAACGAGTGGGAGCTTGAAGACAAAGAGGAGAGACCGAGCGACAGCGACAGCGCGGAGAGCCCGACAGCTAGCTCGACGAGCCCGCCAGACCCGTGCCCCGGATTCGGCGACATAGCCGGAGACGGAGCGACCTTCTTGAGCTGTAGCGATGCGTGCAGCTCGAAGTGCCCGCCGCCCGGGATGGCCCCATGGATATACGTAGATATTGATCCGTCGGAGTTCAAGTTTGTCGTCATTGTCAAGGACGACGGCACGGACAAAGGCGGAGGATGGCAAGAGGCCAAGGTCAACTTGACATTCAGGAGACTCACTATCCCGCATGAGATCAAGAAATGGCCCTGCGCTTTTACCATCGGCATGCCGCTCCGGACTGAGATTTATGGACAAATCGACGCAGACCGTGCGGCCCGCCTCAGCAAGGAGATCACGGAGGACGTCGCAAACCGCATGGATTACTATCTCCCGCAGGAGACGTTCTGCGATACGTTTCGCAAAGAGGCGGAGGCTGCGTTCAAGTTTAAGTATAAGCGACTCGGCGCCAGGGTGACGAAATGATGGTGATAGCTCGCTCCGAGCTGCTCGACGTCGTCTACCACTTCTACCCGCGGGGCGTACGTTGCACCGATCGCAGCTACGTACCTCCCAATGGGCCATTCTACGACGACACGGAGGAGCACCGCCGCCTGGTGGAAGCCGCAAACCGAGGGCGAGCGGAGTACCCAACGTGGAAAGCGATGATCCGCCGCCTGGGAGATCGATACGGCCTTCAGAACGAGTCGCTCCACCTGTTGGCGGGAGGGGGCGACCCGGCGTACTCGGCCCGCATCTGGCTCACCGACGAAACGGCGCTCAGCTTCCACGTGTCCCTTCTCGGGCCATACTACGGGATCCACCTCCCCGGCATCCTCGAGGAGGAGCCGGTGGCGCGCGAGATCGCTCGGGAGATCGAGGCCACCTACCCCGGTTACCGACCGATCCCGGCGGAGCTCGGGAATGAGGTGGTGCCGGATGTGGCGATGGACACGGTGTTGATGGGCGAAGCGACGATCTACATGTGCCTCTTCTCGGTCGTGTGGACTTGGGTGGATCCGTAACCACAGCCCTGGGCGGCTGCCGTGCACGTGACCGCATTCGGTCGCGTGGACGGCGAGGCGATCGAGGTGAGCTCGGCGGCGCTATGCGCCGTGGGGAGCTCAGGCGGCTCGCTCCCCGGCAGGGATCATCTGCTCCAGGGATGGGTGTCCGGATAAGCCTTCGGACTTTCTGAACGACCCTACGTGATCCTATGTGATCCTTGTGTGATAGGTTTCACCGCACGGTGGACGCTGCGTTCAAATCCAATTACAAGGGGCTCGGCGCCAAGGTGACGAATCCATGAAGACAGCTCGCTCCAAGCTGCTCGACATCGTTTACCGCTTCTACCCGCGGGGCATGGACAAAATTTCGCGCATCCATGTACCTCCGGGCGAGCCCGTCTACGTCGATACGGAGGAGCACCGCCGCCTGGTGGAAGCCGCAAACCGAGGGCGAGCGGCGTACCCAACGTGGGAAGCGATGATCCACCGCCTGGGGGAGCGATACGGCCTTCAGAACGAGTCCCTCAGCCTGGTGGCGGGGGCGAGCGACCCGGCGTACTCGGCCCGCATCTGGCTCACCGATAATGCGGCGCTCAGCTTCCACGTGTCCCTGCTCGGGCCATACTACGGGATCCACCTCCCCGGCATCCCCGAGGAGGAGCCGGTGGCGCGCGAGATCGCTGGGGAGATCGAGGCCACGTACCCCGGCTACCAGCCGATCCCGCCGGAGCTCGGGAACGAGGTGGTGCCGGATGTGGACATGGACGGGGGGTCGATGGGCCAGGCGACAATCTACGTGTGCCTCTTCTCGGTCGTGTGGACTTGGGTGGCTCCGTAGCTGTCCCCCTGGGTGGATGCCGCCCGCGTGGCCGAACTCGGGCGCTTCGCCGTCGAGGCGCTCGAGGCAAGCTCGGCGGCGCCCCCTCGACGACGGCGCGTCGGCGGCGATACTCGCCGGGGCTGGTCCACGTGCTCGCGCTCCAGGCGAGCGGCGACGTCGACGGCGCCCGCGCGGCGCTGCGGGCCGAGCGCGATGATCTGCTCGCTCGAGCCGCCGCGATCCCCGACGCCGGCTATCGGCGGAGCTTCCTTGAGGGCCTGCCATCCCGCGCTCGCGTTGATCAAGCGAGAAATAAACCGCCAAGACACCAAGGACGCAAATGGACTGAATCCGCCTGAATAGGGCAGGGGTTCGAGCCGCCAAGCGTGCCAAGACGCCAATTTTATATTTCTTGGCGTCTTGGTGTCCTTGGCGGTTCATTTCTCGGTGGGTCAATCAGAGCGGCCCGCTTGAGCGTCCTGCGCACTCCTGGCGCCGCGGCGTCGCGCGACGAGGGTGATGCCGAACAGGGCGACGGTGAGCCCGATGTACGCTGACCTGCTGCCAGCGCCGTGAGCGCTGCATTGTGCGTCGTTGCTGGTGTCGTCCGTCCCGTCATTTCTGCTGCTGCCGGCGGCAACGCTGGAGGTACCGCCGCCCCCGCCATTCCCTGCTCGGCCGCCCGCGGCCGGCTCCGCATCGCCGTTTCCGCCCAACCCCGGCACTGCACCGCCGCTCCCGCCCGCGCCTGGCTCCACACTGTCGCCTCCGCCCGTACCGAGCCCTGCGCCGCCGCTTCCACCCGCAACGCCGCCTGCGCCGGGCCCGGGTGAGGGCTCCCAGCTGAGCAGCCGCGAGACGACGCGCCGCGTGCGCGCGGCAGGGCCGAGCTTGTCGTAGCTCAGCAGGAACCGGCCATCCTCGCCGCGGGCCAGCGTCGGCGCATTGCACGCGTCATCCACGAGCAGCGCCTCCACACCCGGTGTCCCATCGGGGGCCACGGCGCGGATCCAGAGCCGGTGCGTCTTCGCCTCTTCCCACACCACCTGGTAGCTCGCGCCGTCCCAGGCCACGGCCGCCGCATGACCAGCGCTCGTCGGCGAGATCAGGAATGCTTCGCCCCGCCAGCCGCCCGTGCCGTAGATTCGACCGTGCACCGGCTTATCACCGCCCTCTGGCCAGCTACCTCCGGACTCCGTCCAGACAACGAGCGTGTCCGTGCCGTCCGTCGCCCCCGCGATGGCGGCCGATGCGCTCGACAGCAGGAATGCCTCCCCGACGTCTCCCGTGCGGCTCACGGGGACGAGATGCAGGCCCGCCTTCACGTAGGCCACCAGGTAGTCCCGCCCGGCGTGGAGCGGCATCGCGTGCGACTCCGCCTCGACCGAGGGCACGATGGGGAACACCGGGCCAGCGCTCCCCGATGCGTCGAGCAGGCGGCCCGACGCGGTGTACACGAAGGGCTCCTCCACGGTCCTCTCCACGAAGGTCACCAGGTATCCGTCGCCGTTGCCCGCGACCGACGGCGTCGCCGACAGGTGGAGCGACGAGACGGCGACGCTCTCCCCGAGCGCGCCGTCGCCCGACACCCGCCGCAGCTGATCCCCGCCGGCGCCGACCGCGCTCCAGGTGAGCACCGACGCGCCGCCGCCGTTCGAGGCCAGATCGATCGCGAAGGCGCTGCTCGCGAGCTCGATCCCGACCGGATCGACGACCTCGCCGGCCGCGCTCACGCGCACCGCGCGCGCGGTCGTCCGCTCTCCTTCCGGGTCCGGCTCGTCGGTCCAGGCGACGAGGTAGCTCTCGCCGGTCCAGGCCACGCGCGGGGCGCCCTGCCTGTTCGGCAGGGGGCTGAGCCCGAGCCGGCCCGCGGCCAGCGCGAGATCCGGGCCGATCAGGCTGCCCTCGATGCCCTGGCCGTGGAACGCGAGCAGGAAGCGCGAGCCGTTCCACGCGAGCGCGCTCCGATCCGAATCCAGGACGGAGCGAGGTGACCCGCCCGCGAGCCTCACGTCGTCGGTCCCCTGCACGACACCCTCGGCCGAGACGCGGGCCCCGTACATCGCGCGACCGTCCCGCTCGTCGGCCCAGGCCACGAGATAGCTGCTGCCGTCGAACGCCGCGGCGGGGGCCCCGGCGCCCGGGCTCGGCCGCGAGATCGGAAAGTCCCTTGCCGCGATCGTGCCGTCCGCGCGCAGCACAGCGCCCCGGATCGTGCTCGTGGGATCGTCCCGTACCCACGTGGCCAGGAAGCTCCTCCCGCCGGACGCGAGCGCGACCAGCCGCGCGTTGCCCGGGTCCTCCGAGATCTGGACGCCAAAGGCATCGAGCGCCGTCCCATCGCTGGCCACCCGCGCCGCACGGATGGCCCGCGCGCCGCCGCCGGAGACGTCCTCGTCCCAGGCCACGATGGAGACGTCCGCCCCGGCGCCGACCGCCGGCCGCGACGCGCGGCCGCTCGTGGAGAGGGCGCGCTCGGCGCCGGGGACGGCGCTGCCGCTCGGGTCGACGAGCGTCGCGCGGACGTCGTCGGCCCCATCGTCGGCGAGGCTGAGCCAGGCGGTCACGAAGCGCTCCCCGTTCCACTCGACCGAGGGATACACGCCCTCGTCCGACGTCGAGATCGCGAAGCTCGCCGGCCCTTCGAGCGTGCCGTCGGGTCCCATCACGCGGCCGCGGATGGTGATCCGGCCGTCGTCGCCGTACTGGCTCCAGGCGACGAGGTAGCGGCCTCCGCCGTACGCCACGCTGGGCAGGTACTGTCCGGCGGACGCCTCGCCCAGATCCAGCCAGTCGAGATCGAGCACGTCCCCGCGCGCGCCGACGCGGACCGCGCGGATGCGCGACAGATCCTCGAAGACGACGACGTAGCTCGTCCCGTCGGTCGCGACCTCCGGATCGAACCCGGCGTCTTGCTGGACGGGCACGGGCGGCTCCGTCCCGATCTCCGGGCCCACCTCCGGATCGAGCAGCGCCGGATAGCCGCTCTCCTCGACGACCGAGGCGGGCACGCGCAGCTCGATGTGGCCGTCCGCCCAGCGGGCGGGCACCGGGACGCGGCGGCCCGACGCGTCGATCCACGTGCCGTGGCCGTACACGAACCGCTGCCCCGGCGCGGCGCCGAGGACGAGGCCGCGGGCGTCGCTCGCGACCGAGGGCGCGCCGTCCGCGGCGCCGAGCCGGGCGCTCACGCGCACGACGAGATCGCCGCGCCCCCCGGGCCGCTCGGGGAACCGGAACGCCTGCTCGGCGTTCATCTCGTGGTTCCTCCACAGCTCGCTGCAGGCCTCGAACGCGCGCTCCGCGCCGCCGTCCGCGGCGATGCGCACGCGGCCCTCGCCGTTCACGCACTCGTGGCCGGCGCGGGCGATCGATCGCGTCGTGAGCGTGAGCGCGCCGCCCGGCTGGAGCTCGCCGGGCGCGCCCTCGACGAGAAGCCCGCGGAGCGCGCGGCGGCGCGCCGTCAGCTCGGCGGCGGTGCGCGCCTCGGCGAGCGCCTGGAGCTGCCTCGCTCGCCCCCTGCGCGCCGCCCTCGCCGAGGGCTTCGCGCGGATCCGCGCCGCGCCGCCCTCGACGTCGATCCGGTGGGCGGCGCCTTCGGCGGAGAGCCCTTGTCGCGTGGATCGAAAGCTCGCCCGCGCCCTGCTCACGATCCGCCCGAGCTCGACCGGCGCGGCGCCGCCCGGCCGGAGCGCGCGCTCCGCGGGGCGCTCGGCTGGACCATTCCCCGCCGCGTGGGGGTCGGGCGCGCTGCACGCCGGGGCGCACCCTGCCATCAACAACAACAAAGCTCGACTCGATGCCAGCGTCACGACGCACCTCCTGACGGCCTTGGCAGCCGACGCGCACCACGCCGCTCTCTGATGGATGAGCCAGCGAGACGGTAACAGCGTGTGTGCGTTCACGTCGACCGCGATACCCGACGAGGTCATGCGATGACTCCGGTATTACGACCGGGCTACAGCGGGGCGCAGGTCCGTGCGCTACGGGCTCAGCCGCGTCGTTCGGCTCGCTGCGGCGCACCGTTGTACGCCTCGCTCGCCTGCCTGGCGGCTGAGCCCGTATCCCACGAACCTGCGCCCCGCTTCAGATCGCGGAGTCAGCGAGATCCAGAGGGTGCCGTGCGCTTGGCAGGGGCAGGGGCGTGAAGCGTGAAGATCGCCAGCGGGCCGCGGGCCAGACCGAGCCGGCCCGCCGCTCTCACTGCGCTCTCACTGCTCTCACTGGAGGATGGCCGGGGACGGATTCCCCGTATAGACCTGCGAGCAGCGGGGCTTCTTCGCGTCGGACGGGCAGCGGAGCCCCTGGTAGAAGCTCAGCGTGTTCGACAGGGGGGCGTAGCCGCTCGGGACCTGGAGCTTCGACACCGAGCCGAAGTAGGCGAGGCACGCGTCGCGCCACCAGCGCGCCTCGTAGTGCTGGATCTGCAGGAAGTCGCTCACGTCACCGAAGCGCTTGGCATCGATACGGCCCTCGACGGACTTCCATGTCTCTCGCATGACCCCCACCTCATCGACGCCCTGGCTGTAACGATGGACGAGCTCCTCCCAGACCGTCCTGCCGGACTTCAGCTTGTCGTTCCAGCCGACGCGGTGGAAGAAGAGCACGAGATCGTCCGGCACCGTGTCCCGGCTCCCGAACGTCTGTCCCACCTGCGCGGCGTACTGGGCAACAGCGTTGCTGCCCGACGAGGTGCGGTTGAAGCCGATGCTGTTCGCGTCCGCCTTGTGATAGTAGACCGGGTTCCACTCGACGCGGCCCAGGCTGTTCAGCCACGGCCCAGGCCCGTAGTGATGGTCGTTGCCCATGATGTGGACGAGGCCGAGGGGCGTCATGTAGTCGACGAGCGCCTCGCGTGACTGCATCATGATCTGGACGACCGGCTCGACGACGACGGGGTCGTTCGAGAAGGTCTGCCGGACCCACTCCTCCGCGATGGCCTCCGAGGAGAGGTCCGGGTTCCACGCCAGGCGCCCGTACACGTACCAGTTCGCCTGGTTCATCTGCGATCCCGTCCAGTTCGTGTCGTCACCCACGTTGGCGACGCCCGAGATCGCGGTGGTCGCATACTTGTGGAGGGTGCCGTCGATGACCCGCGCCACGGTCGAGCCCTCGCCGCCCGCGTAGGTGTCCGCCTTGAGGACCTCCTCGAAGAGCGGGCCGAGGTAGGCGAGGTGCGTGTCCTCGCCGAGGTACTCCTTCGTGATCTGGAGCTCGAGGGCGAGGGGCGTCTTCGGCATGGCCCCGAGCAGCGGATGGAACGGCTCCCGGGGCTGGAAATCGAGCGGGCCGTTCTTGGCCTGCACGAGGACGTTGCTCTTGAATTTGCCGTCCAGAGGCTTGAACTCCTCGTAGGCCTGCTTGATGCGGTCCGGGGGGCTCGTGTCGGAGTAGACGAAGGCGCGCCATATCACGATGCCGTCGTGCGGCGCGAGGGCGTCGGCGAGCATGTTGGCGCCGTCGGCGTGGGTCCGCCCGTAGTCCTGCGGCCCTGGCTGCCCCTCGGAGTTCGCCTTCACGAGGAAACCACCGAAGTCGGGGATCTGCTTGTAGATCTCGTTGACCTTGTTCGTCCACCATTGCTTGACGCTGGCGTTGGTCGGATCCGCCGTGCTCAGGTTGCCGATCTCGACCGGCGCGCTGAATCGCGCCGTGAGGTAGACCTTGATGCCGTAAGGGCGGAAGACGTCGGCGAGCGCCTTGACCTTCGTAAGGTACGACGGCGTCAGGACCTGCGCGTTGGCGTTCACGTTGGTCAGCACCGTCCCGTTGATGCCGATGGAGGCGTTGGCCCTCGCGTAGTCCTTGTAACGGGGGGAGAGCGTGCCGGGCAGCGCGCTCCAGTCCCAGATGGAGCGGCCCGCGTAGCCGCGCTCCACGCTGCGATCGAGGTTGTCCCAGTGGTTCAGGATGCGATGGCCGATCTTCGGAGAGCCGGTGAGCGACAGCTTGTCGAGGGCGCTGTGGCTCTGGACGTGCCGGAGGAGCGCGAAGGTGCCATAGAGCACGCCCACCTCCGTGTTGCCGGCCACGGCGATCACCGGCTGGCCTCCGACGTCGGCGGCCTCGACGAGGTAGCCCTCGGGGCCCAGGGCGCCGAGGCGCGCTGCGAGCGGCAGGCCCTTGATGACGTCCGCGGCGGCCGTCCCGATCACCACGGCGCCCGGCCCGTCGACGGCCGCGCCGGTCCCGACCGTTCCTCCCGTCAACCCGCTCAGCCCTTTGACGAGCTCGGCCTCGGCGATGTCGAGGCTCGCGCCGGTCCCCGATTTGACCACGCGCTTGAAGGCCGCCTGGTACTCCGCGAGGCGCCCCGGAATCGGCACCTTCGGGTACCTGAGCCAGAGGTCTGCGCCCGTCTCCTCCGGCAGGGCGCCCGGCACGGGGTACTCCTCGTCGGACCCCGACATCCCGCCCGTGCTCCCGGTCGATGCTCCCGTGTCCCCGCCGCCCTGGCCGACCGAGGCGCCGCCGCCCGTACCGCTGTTCGCGCCGCTGCTCGCGCCGCTGCTCCCGCCGCCTGTGCCGGTGGCCCCGCTGGGGCTCCCCGCCGCGCTGGAGCCGCCGCTGCCGGTCACCTCGTTCGGCTCATCGGTGCCGCTCGAGGAGCAGGCGCCCGCGAGCGCCGCGCTCAAGAGCCCGACGACGAGGAGCGGCACCCTCAGGATCTTCATTGAATGAGGCCGCCTGGTGGGCGGTCGACCCGCGCAGCGTGACATCTTGTTTTCCGAAGGAGGCGCCATCTGAATCAGCCTTTCCATGGAGGGTGGCTCGGGAAAGAGGGTGAACAAACCGACTCGCGGATCTCGAGGGTGAATCTCGACGCCCGTCAAGGGCTAAACGCCCCGTGCAAGACCGCAACGCACCGCGGCTCCGTCATGCCTTGCCCACCTCGTCAGAGGTCGCTTCTCGTGCGGTTGTGTGCGAAGTGTTCAGTGTTCCTGTATTTCTGGCGGGGTCTGAGCAAAAAACGTCAGAAACGCGGACTGAAACTGCCAATAACCGTGATCGAGGCGCCTTCCACTGGGAAGTGCGCCGCGCTGATCCCGCCGTACGAGACGCCCGCGGAGCGCGCGGAGCTGCGCCAGGTGCTGGCGTGGATCGACGGCGGCATCTGGCTCGGAATGGCGTAACTCGGCGATGGAGACGATGGCGCGCGCCCAGGCAGCCTGAGCGACGGCGGCACGATCCGGAGGACCGACTCGGGGGGAGATTGCTGCCAGGAGCGCTCGCTCCCCGCTGCTGCGTTTCCGAGTTGCTCTTGCTTTCTCATGGTGCCCCGCCCCATCGCGGGGTATCCGCATGTGAGTTGCTGTCCGACGAACACCGTGGTTGCAGGCATGGGGTCGGCAAGGTTTGCGAGGCGTTCATGATCAGGCGCACGCTGGCCGGGAATATTGAGCTCTACAATTGAACGAGGGTTCCCGGGCGTCTCGCTGGTGCACGGTTCCACCTTGAGCAGAAGCCCGCGACTCGGCCGTTCTTATCATGGAGAATCTTATGCGTATCACTCGCTTGCTTGGCTGCGTTTCCGCTTCGTTCGCGTTCGGTCTGCTTGCGTGCGCCGTGGAGCCCATCGAGGAAGAGGACCTCGACTCTCTGGACGGCGCCCTGGACAGCGCAGACGGCTCGATGTCGGCGGATATCGCGATTCAGTCGGACTGGGGGAACGGCTACTGCGCGAACGTGAGGGTGACGAACAAGTCCCGCTCCCCGGCCACCACCGGCTGGAACGTGGTCGTCCGGCTCAACGGCTCGACGCTGGCCAATGCGTGGAACGTGACCCCCGTGTCCTCGAACGGGCAGTTCACCGCCACGAACGTGACCCACAACGCAGCGATCAAGGAGAAAGGTTGGGTGGAGTGGGGGTTCTGCGCAAACGGCAGCGGGCGGCCCGCGGTCGCGTCGGTCACCGGCAGCGGAGGCACGGTCGTCGGCACGGGCGCGTCCTCCTCGTCGAGCAGCAGCGCGAGCTCGTCGTCGAGCAGCAGCTCGTCATCGAGCAGCAGCTCGTCATCGAGCAGCAGCTCGGGTGCGGGCGGCTCGGGCGGGGCAGGCGGCTCGGGCGGTGCCGGTGGCTCCGGTGCGGGCGGCTCCGGCGGGTCCGGCGGCTCCGGCGGGTCGGGCGGGAGCACGGGCGCGGTCGAGGACAGCGGCGCGAGCTGCCCCAGGCCGACGTTGCCCGCCGCCTCGTCTCTCCCGGTGTTCGACACGCATCACGATCCGTTCCTGAGCTTGAGCGGCTCACGTATCACGAAGAAGTCGGAGTGGGCGTGCCGGCGCGCGGAGATCAAGTCGCAGGTCGAGACGTATGAGTCCGGATCGAAGCCCGTGGTGTCCAAGGACAATGTCACAGGGCAGTTCTCGGCGAACAGGCTGACGGTCAACGTCAACGACGCAGGGAAGAGCGCCTCCTTCTCCATCAACATCAGCCGGCCTTCCGGCGCGCCTGCTGGTCCGATCCCGCTCGTCATCGGCATCGGTGGCAACAACCTCGACACCAGCGTGTTCACGCAGAACGGCGTCGCGATGGCGACCTTCGACAACAACGCGATGGGCGCCCAGAACGGCGGCGGCTCGCGCGGGACGGGCACGTTCTACAACCTCTACGGCAGCAACCACTCGGCCAGCTCGATGATCGCGTGGGCCTGGGGCGTGAGCCGGATCATCGACGCGCTGGAGAAGACCCCGGGCGCCAACATCGATCCGAAGCGCATCGCCGTGACGGGTTGCTCGCGCAACGGCAAGGGCGCCCTCACGGCAGGTGCGTTCGACGAGCGCATCGTGCTGACGATCCCCCAGGAGTCGGGCGCCGGCGGCTCGGCGAGCTGGCGCGTCTCGCAGGCGGGCGCCAACGCCGGGGAGAACGTGCAGACCCTGTCCAGCGCGGCCAGCGAGCAGCCGTGGTTCCGCGCGAACTTCGGCTCGACCTTCGGCAACCGGGTGACGTCCTTGCCCTTCGACCATCACATGGTCATGGGGCTCGTCGCGCCGCGCGCGCTGCTCGTCATCGACAACAGGATCGACTGGCTCGGCATCAACAGCACCTTCACGGCGGGGTCCATCGCCCAGCAGATCTGGAAGGGGCTCGGGGTGCAGGACAAGATGGGCTACTGGCAGACGGCCGCCCATGCCCACTGCGCGTTCCCGTCCTCGCAGAGGGCGGCCCTCGATGCGTACGTGAAGAAGTTCCTTGTCGGCGGCGGCACCGCGGACACCAACCTGCTCAAGGGCGACGGGGCGACGGCCGATCTGAACAGGTGGATGAAGTGGACGGCGCCCACCCTCCAGTAACCGCTCGGAGCGAAGGGGCGCCTCGCAAGGGGCGCCCCGACCGGTGAGCCCCTGATCGGAGCGGCTCGCGATGGTCGTCAACCCCACCGTGGGCACCGGCCTCGGCTCGCTGTACGTCCGCAATGTGACGGACGGGCAGAAGGATTTCACGCGCGTCGTCTTCGACAATATCAACACGACCGGCGTGACCGCGCGGGTGCTGGTTGTCCCGCTGCTCATGGGCGTGAACAAGAACCCGTCCAATTTCAACGGGTTCATCGTGGCGGCCTACGGCGACAGCAACGCCGGCGTCGTGGAGTCACTGCTGGAGGTGCCGCTGCTCCTGAACGCGACGACCCGGAACCCGTCCAGGTGGAACGGCTGGGAGATCGGCGGCATCAACTCCGGTGTTCAGGTGGATAACCTGCGCTCGGCGTTGAATCCGTACCTCGATTTCGTCGGCCGGAACCAGTACATCGCCGATTGAGGGCCCGTCAGCGCGGCCCGGAGCGCCGTGAGCCCTAGGCGCTCCCGCGGGCCCCTCCCTGGCCCGGGCGCCCTCCGCTCAGCCGCTGTCCGAGGAGCTGCTTCGCGCGCTCCGCGCGCTGCAGCTCCTCCTGCCGGACCTCGCTGAAGAAGGAGGCGAGCTCTTGATCACCCTGCTGCTTCGCGTCCTGGATGTACTGTGAGTGGGTCTGCGCGCCCTTGAGCGTATGGTAGAGCACGCTGACCAGGTTGTAGTCCTTGTCGGGGATCACGCTGCTCTCGGTGCGGCCCTCCTGTAGGCCAGCGCCCTGCTGCCCCTGCGCGCCCATTCCCTGCTTCTGCTCGGTCGCCATATCAACCTCCTCGACTCCCCCCACCGAGGCCGGGCAATGCAAGCGGGAGACCGCGCGGCGGGGAGCCCCTGTGTCGAGGGGGGGCCGCGCGAGCGGCGCGGTCGCTCCACCCCGCCCGTCGCGTCCTGCCACAGCAGGCAGACGCCCGCGCAGGATCGCACCACCCTGCGCGATCGCGCCCCCTCACGCGGAGAAGGCCGCGAGCGCGCTCGACGCAGCCCGCGCCAGGCCACCACAACAGGCACGGCTCAGCTCGCAGGCCACGCTCCCCGGGGCGCTTGCCGGGCTGATCCCGGCGGGCTCACAGAAGACTCCTCCTCTCCCGCTTTCCCCTCGCGACCGCGCGTCACCCGCGTTGTTATCTCCGCTCTGGTCGGATCTTCCGGCGTGTCGGCGGCTGCCGAGACTGCCCATCGTGGACATGTGGTGATCGGCCCCACGGCAGCGAGAACTCGAGCGGCTCCAGGCCGGGGCGAGCTGATACGCTGGGCCTCACGCACCAGCTCGTCCCTCTGAGCCCTCGCCCCATCCTTCCATGAAATCACGGTCTCGCGGCTTTCCTCTCCCTCTTCACACCCTCGCTCCGGCGCTCGCGTGCGCCGCGCTCGCGGCCGCGGGATGCGGCACGGACGCCGCCGGGCCGAGCGAGCCGCGGGACACCGGCGTCCATCCGCGGCTCCTCGCGCGCCCGGAGCACCGCGACCTCCTGCGCTCGCGCGTCGATCGCGAGCCCTACGCGTCGATCCTCGCCACCCTGAAGCGCCGCGCCGACCGCCCTTACGCGGAGGAGCCCGACCCCGCTTCATGGGACCACAAGACGAACGGCAACAACGCCTCGACCGCGCAGGCGAATGCCCTCCTCGCCTGGGCCTTCGAGGACCGGGCGGCGGCCGACAAGGCGCGCGAGTTCCTGCGCCGCCTGGAGACCGACTGGGACACGAACACGGTCCTCGACATGAACATCCGGATGGCGAAGATCCTCATGGGGTACACGAACACGTGGGACCTCCTGAGCGCCACGCCGTGGTTCCCCGACGAGGAGTCCGCCCAGGCCGAGAGCAAGATCACCGACATCACCGGTCAGTTCTTCGCCAAGTACCTCGAGCACGATTTCTATCGAGATCTCCTGCTGCGCCCCGCGCAGAACAACCACCCGATCAGGACCGCCGACGCGCTCGGTTATGTGGCGCTCGCGTTCCCCGAGCACCCGGCGGCCGCGACCTGGTGGAACTGGTCGATCTCGGAGCTCGATTACCTCTGGGGCCCGGACGGGCAGTACGTGCAGCCCGACGGCGGGGCGTCCGAGGGCCCGTATTACTCCGGCTTCGCCTGGGGCCCCACGGCGGCGTTCTTCATCGCCCTCGACAACGCGCTCGAGGGCGAGGTGGCCTTCACCCGCGACTGCCGTACCCGCTCCGACGAGGACCCGTGGGCCGGACACGGCTGCGTCGACGGCGAGCAGGGCGCGCTCGAGGTCCCGCTGCGCGGCGGGCTCTTTACGAAGGCCGTCGACTGGTCGCTCTCGCTGCGACTCCCCTGGGGCAGCCGGCCCCCGGTCGACGACGGGGTCTTCACCCCGTTCAACGGGAGCCCGCTGCTCACCTCCTTCGGCGGGAGCGGGGAGTACCTGTGGGACTGGGAGCAGAACCGCGACCCGCAGGCCATGGAGTTCGGCGCCGACCTCATCGCCCATCACCTGCTCTACGTCGACGACGCGGTGGCCCCCGAGGCGCCGCGCTTCCTCACGCGCTTCTTCCCCGACACCGGCCACGCGGTGTTCCGCTCGGACTGGGGCGACGACGCGCGCTGGCTCCTGCTCCTCGCGGAGCACGGCTCGGCGCGCAAGGCGATCCACGACCACGTGGACGGCACGTCGTTCTCCCTCGCGGCCTACGGAGAGTACCTGTTGATCGACGCCGGCTACTACAAGCCCGATTCGCTCGACAACGCCAAGACCAGCCAGTCGCCGTCGCACAACGTGATCCTGATCGACGGCCGATCCGCGCCCGACAAGGGGCTCTTCAATGATTTCGGCGACGCGGACGCGTTCCTCCGGAACACCCATGACGGCGACGCCGTCGATTACGCGGAGGCGCACCAGGACTACCAGGACACGCACGTCGAGCGATCCGTGGCCTTCATCGACGGCCGCTACTTCGTTGTCGGCGACCGCCTCTCGACGTCGCACCCGGCGGCCCGCGCGCACGCGTGGCGGCTGCACGGCTACGCGGGGCTCACCTCCGGCGGCACCTTCGAGCTCCTCCCCGACGGCGGCCGCTGGGAGCGGGCGCGGGCGGGCGTCGAGGCGCGCGTGCAGTCGACGTCGCCGGGGCTCGCCGTCGTGGAGCCGCCGTACACGCCGCTCACCGCGCCCCACGTCCACGAGTTCGAGGAGGACCGCAAGGCCGCCGACCACGCCGTCATCGACGCAGCCGTGCAGGCCGAGGCGCCGGGGTTCCTGGCGGTGCTCCTGCCCTACAAGGTCGGCGTGGACGCGGGCCCCGACGCGCCGCTCCAGGCGGCGCCGATCGCGGCGGAGGCCGGCGTCGTCGCGTGGCGGATCGAGAGCGAAGCAGGGACCGACGTCGCGGTGCTGCGGAGCAAGGGAGCCCCGGAGGCGCTGGCGCTGCCTGGCGGGCAGGTCCTCGAGACCGACGCGGAGCTCGTCGTGCTGCGGATCGAGGGCGAGCGGCCGTTCGCGCTGATGGCGAGGGGGACCAGGGTGCTCGTCGACGGGAGCCCCCGCGTCACCGCGCCCGACGCGACCGGCCTCGCCGTGGAGGAGTGAGATGCCCCGGAGAGCGCGCCCTCCCATGCCGCGCACGTCGCGCCTCCGCGCCTTGCTCGTCGCTGCCGCCGCGTGCGCCGCGGTGGCCGGCGGGTGCGCGGGGGACCCGGGCGCCGGGCAGCTGGGCAGCTCCGGCGTAGCGTGCACGCCGACGTCACCGTCGGCGGAGGACGCGTTCGCGCGCGAGCGCGCGCCCGACTCGGAGAGCATCACGCTGGCGCGCGCCATCGCCGACCGCTGGATCGCCGAGCACCCGGCGGAGTCGCTGCAGTGGGACTGGGGCGAGGGCACGGTCATGCTCTCGCTGGTCGAGCTGTACCGCGTCACGCAGCACTCCCCCTACCGGGACTACTACCAGCGCTACACCGACCGCCACCTCGAGTACGGCTACGAGATCACGACCAGCGACCGCTGCCCGCCGGCCATGGCCGCGCTCGCGCTCCACGAGGAAACGTGCGCGGCCCCCTATGCGAAGGTCGTCGACGACGTGCTCCGCTACCTCTACGAGGAGGCCCGCCGGACGGAGCAGGGCGGCATCAACCACCTCGGCGTGTCGCCGCTGTTCGAGCCCACCCTCTGGGTCGACTCGCTGTTCATGTTCGGCAACATGCTCGTCCGCGCCGGCGAGCGCTCGGGCGAGGCGCGTCCGCTCGACGAATTCTCGAATCAATTCCAGATTTTTGCGTCGCTCCTCCAGGACGAGCCCGGGCTCTTCCGGCACGCGTACGACTGGGCGGCGCCGCAGGATCCGGACGTGTACTGGGCGCGCGGCAACGGCTGGGTCACGGCGGCCGGCTACGAGTACCTCCGCGTGCGCGCGGCGCGCGGCGAGCGCGACGACGCCGTGGCCGGGGCGCTCGAGCGGCAGATCGCGGCGGTCCTGGGCGCGCAGGACCAGGACAGCGGACTGTGGTGGACCATCATGAACCGCCCGGGCGAGATCTACCTGGAGACGAGCGCGACGGCCCTCTTCGCCGTCGGGCTCGCGCGCGGGTTGCGCCACGGCTTCCTCGACGCCTCGGTGCGCCCCGCGATCGACCGCGCCATGGCGGGCGTGCGCTCGCGCATCGAGGACGACGGCTCCGGGCGGCCGGTGGTGACCGGAATCTCCGGGCCCACGACGGTGGGGAAGCTCGAGGATTACGCGGCGGTCGAGCTCCGCGACGACCTCTCGTACGGCGTCGGGGCCGTGATCCTCGCGCTCGTCGAAACGTCCGGGCTGTAGCGCTGCCAGCGCCACGCTCGCCGTGGCCTCGGCGCGCGACCGCCGCGCTCCTGCGCCGCAGTTGCCTTGCTGCTGCGCTTCGCCTACGCCTCAGCGCGTCCGCCGGCCTTCGCAGCGCGATGGCCTGAACGACGAGAGCGGCGCACCCTGGTGCGTCACGCGCGGGTCAGGCGAACCGGGCTCGCGCGGGTCGCGGCCGTCCCGCGGACGGCGCGCAGGCCACCGCCGAGGACCCTCATGGCTGCACTCGTGAAGCTCGACGCGATCACCAAGGTCTACTGGATGGGCGAGGTGGAGGTGCAGGCGCTCCGCGGCGTCTCGCTGGAGCTCTCGCGGGGCGAGATGGTCGCCATCATGGGCGCCTCGGGGTCGGGCAAATCGACGACCCTGAACGTCATCGGCACGCTCGACCGCCCCACCGGCGGCCGGTACCTCCTCGACGACGAGCCGGTCGAGGAGCTCGACGAGGTCGAGCTGGCGCAGCTCCGCAACCGCAAGATCGGGTTCGTCTTCCAGTCGTTCAACCTCCTTCCGCGCGACACCGCCCTCGCGAACGTCGAGCTGCCCATGGTCTACGCCGGCGTCCGGCCGGCCGACCGGCGGGCGCGGGCCGCGCGGGCGCTCGCGCGCGTCGGCCTCGAGGACCGGGCGCACCACCTGCCGAACCAGCTTTCCGGCGGCCAGCAGCAGCGCGTGGCGATCGCCCGCGCGATCGTCAACGAGCCGCCGCTCCTCCTCGCGGACGAGCCGACCGGCGCGCTCGACTCCGCCACCACCGGGCAGGTCATGGAGCTCTTCTGCGCGCTGCACGCGCAGGGGATGACGGTCGTCGTCGTGACCCACGACCGCTCGATCGCCGACTACGCCACCCGCGTCGTCACCTTCAGGGACGGCGCCATCGTCGAGGACACCGGCCCTCGCGGCCGGCGCGTGGACGTCCCGCCGCCGGTTCCTGGACCGTCGTCGTCGGTTCCTGGACCGTCGTCATCGGTTCCTGGACCGTCGTCGTCGCCTCCTGGAGGCCTCTCGTGAGCGCCCGGCGCCGGCGGCGGCTCTGGCCGTGGATCGTCGGGGCGCTGGCGCTCGCCGGGGGCGGCGCCGCCGTCCTCGCGAAGGCCGGCTCCGGCCCCGCGCCCATCGACCCCGCGCTCGTCGTGACCGCGAAGCGCGGCGACCTCGCCGTCGAGATCCTCGAGACCGGGCGCATCGAGGCCCGCGAGCAGGTCGAGCTCAAGTCCAAGGTCGCGGGCCAGGTCGCCGAGGTGCTCGCGGACGAGGGCGCCCGGGTCCAGAAGGACCAGCTGCTGCTCGTGCTCGACCCGACCGACTACGAGCGCGAGGTCGCCCGCGCCGAGGCCGAGCTCGCCCGGGCCAGGGCCGCCGCGGGCTTCGCCAAGCGCGTGGTCGCGCAGCGGACCGCCGGCGTCGAGGCCAGCGTCGTCCCCGCGCAGGAGCTCGACACGGCCAAGCACGACCTCACCGAGAAGACCGTCGCCATCCGGCTCGCCGAGGTCGCGCTCAGCGCCGCCAGGGACCAGCTCCGGTACACGAAGATCTCCTCGCCCCTCGACGGCACCGTCATCCAGCGCAACATCGAGCCCGGCGAGGTCGTCACGCCGGGCGTGCAGTCGACCTTCAACGGCAAGGCGCTGCTCACCGTGGCCGACCTCTCGACGCTCGTGGTCAAGGTGGACCTCAACCAGATCGACGTGGCCAAGGTCGCGCTCGGCCAGACGGCGACCCTGACGCTCGACGCCCTGCCCGGCAAGACGTACGCGGCCAGGGTCACCAAGATCGCGCCCGCCTCGGTGAAGCTCGAGGGCCGCGAGGTCGACGTCTTCCCGGTCGAGGCCGAGCTCACCCAGATCGACGGCCTCATCAAGCCCGGCATGACCGCGGACGTGCGCATCCGGCTCGACAGCAGGCCGGGCGTTGTCTCGCTGCCCATCGAGGCCGTCGCCGACGAGGGCGGCAAGCAGCTCGTCACGCGCGTCGTCGACGGCCCCGACGGCAAGCAGACGACCGAGAAGGTCGAGGTCGCGCTCGGCGCGCGCAACGACCGCGACGTCGAGATCGTCAACGGCGTCCCGGAGGGGGCCCGCGTGCTCATCAACCCGCCCTCGGCGGCCGCGAACGAGACGAAGATGTGAGGTGGTCCGCCTACCTCGCGATCGCCGCGAAGGCCCTCTCGGCGCACAAGCTGCGGTCGCTCCTGACCGTCCTCAGCATCACCCTGGGCGCCTTCGCCATCGTGCTCATGACCTCGCTCGCGGAGGGCGGCCTGCTCACGCTGGGCCGCGGCATCGAGCAGCTCGGCGGGGCGCGGCTCATCCTCGTCGTCCCGAAGGCGCCGGAGCGCGCCGAGCGGAAGAAGACGATGTACGTCACCGGCTTCACCCGCCGGGATCGCGATCGGCTCGCGCGCGGCGTCCCCCACGTCGCCGAGCACACCATGTACGCCATGCTCGGCTCGCGCGACGTCATCTCCGACGAGGGCAAGGAGGATCGCACCGACTTCATCGCGGCCGACAGCGGCTTCCTCGACGCCTTCCGGATGCCCGTCGCGCGCGGCCGGACGTTCTCGGACGAGGAGGACCGCCGCCGGGCCCGGGTCTGCGTCGCCGGCCCGAAGCTCGCGGCGCGGCTCTGGCGCGGCGACCCGATCGGCCGGTGGGTGACGGTCGGGGCCCTGCGCTGCCGGGTCATCGGCGTGCTGGCCGACGCCGATCGGGTGGGCGTCAACTTCGGCTTCAGCTGGGTCGACCTGCTCGTCGCCCCGCTCGACACGGCGGCGGACGTCGAGAAGGCGGTGAGCACCTCGGCGCTGCTCGTCATCAAGACCGACGACGTCCGCAACAACGACCCGGTGAAGCGCATCATCAACGCGCTCCTCGTCGATCGCCACCACGGCGTCGACGACTTCACTCTCCTCGATTTCAGCAGCATCATGCAGAAATTCGAGGCCCTGTTCACCACGATGAAGGCGATCGTCGGCCTCATCGCGGGCGTCGCGCTGCTCATCGGCGGCGTGGGCGTGATGAACATGATGCTCGTCAGCGTGTCCGAGCGCGTGCGTGAGATCGGCATCCGCAAGGCGCTCGGGGCGTCGCCGCGCGACATCAGCGCGCAGTTCCTGGCCGAGGCGGCGCTGCTCTCGGGCTTCGGCGGCCTGCTCGGGGTCGCCGGCGGCGCCGCAGCGGCCGAGCTCGCCTCGGCGGTCATCCGCCGCTTCACGCCGAGCTGGATCGGCGCGGTCTCCACGCCGGCCGTCGTCGCGGCGCTGCTCGTCTCCTCCGGCGTGGGCGTGATCTTCGGGTGGCTGCCGGCCCAGCGCGCTGGCCGGCTCGACCCCGTGGCGGCGATGCGGCGATGAGGCTCGACGATCTCCTCCACTCGACGCGCGCCGTGGTCGCCGACCGGACCCGCGCGGCGCTCACGCTGCTCGGCATCATCATCGGCACCGGCTCGATCGTGCTGCTCGCCTCGCTGCTCGCGGGCGGCGAGGAGGCGCTCCTCCGGGCGAGCCAGCAGGCCGTCGAGGCCGACCTCATCCAGGTCCACCCCGCGGAGGTGAGCGTCAAGGATCGGCGCCGCACCCGGCGCGATCTCTCGCGGGACGACGCCCGCGCGCTCGCCGCCTCGCGCGCCCTCGGCGGCGCCTCGGCCCTGAGCGAGTCGGTGCGCCCGACCGAGGCCCGCGCCGGCGGCAAGAAGAAGCGGATCTCCCTCGTCAGCGCCGTGCCCGAGGCGCCGGCCCTCTACGACCTGGAGCTCGCGGCGGGCCGGTTCCTCGTCGAGGCGGATCTCGCGGCGCGGCGGCGCGTGTGCGTCGTCGGCCACGAGGTCTGGGCCGAGCTCTTCGGCGGCCCTCCGGCGCGGGCCGAGCAGGCCGAGCCCCTCCACATGACGGCCGACGGCCACGTGTGGACGGTCGTCGGCGTGCTCCAGGACCGGCCGATCCTCGGCTCCACGGACGACACGAACATCTGGAACCGCAAGGTCCTCGTCCCGGAGACCACCTACGACGCGCTCTACGCGCCGTCGCACAGGACCGACCGCCTGTACGTCCGCCAGGATCCGCTCGTCACCGTCCGGACCCCGCTCGCCGCGCTCCGCGGCGTCATCGACGCGACGCTCCAGCGCCGCCATCACGGGGTCAAGAACTTCAGGATCGAGGACGAGGACAGCCACGGCCAGGAGAAGCTCGTCCTCGACATCATCAAGATGCTGCTGCTCAGCACCGGCGTCGTCGCGCTGATCGTGGGCGGCATCAACATCATGAACATCATGCTGGTGACCGTGACCGAGCGGACGCGGGAGATCGGCATCCGCCGCGCGGTCGGGGCCTCGCCGCGGGCGATCCTGCTGCAGTTCCTGTGCGAGGCGGCGGCCGTCTCGCTGCTCGGCGGGGTGCTCGGCGTGCTCTCGGGGCTCGCCCTCTCCTGGCTCGCCAGCGCGCTGCTCGCGCACATGGTCGGCCGCTGGGCGTTCCAGGTCGAGCCCTGGTCGCTCTTCCTCGGCCTCGGCCTCTCGGTCACGATCGGCGTTGTCTTCGGCTTCTACCCGGCCTGGCGCGCCTCGCGGCTCGACCCGATCGAGGCCCTCCGCTCGGAGTAGCGCGGCTCCCGAGGACGCTCACGTCCTCACGTCGTCGCGGCGGCCTCGGCCGTTCCGCCGCCGTCCGCGCTCTGCTCGGGATCTCGCTTCGCGTGGGGGAAGCGGTCCATGCGGCTGAGCACGGGGAAGCCGAGGGCCCACAGCGCGGCGACCACGACGGTGGCGCTGCCGCCGAGGAGGATGGCGGGGAGCAGGCCGAACCAGCTGGCGGTGAGGCCGGACTCGAACTCGCCGAGCTCGTTGGAGGCGCCGATGAACACCGCGTTCACCGCGCTCACCCGCCCTCGGATGGAGTCCGGCGTCTCGAACTGCACGAGGATGTGGCGGATATAGACGCTCACCATGTCGCCCGCGCCGACGAGGAACAGGGCGATGAGCGCGACGGTGAAGCTCCGGGTCTGCCCGAGGGCGATGGTGGCGAGCCCGAACACGGCGACGCCGCCGAACATCCAGCGGCCCACCTGGCGCGTGATCGGCCGGAAGGCGAGGACGCCGGCGGTGATCGCGGCGCCCGCGGCCGGCGCCGTGCGGAGCAGGCCGAGGCCGGTCGGGCCGGCGTGGAGCACGTCGCGCGCATACGCGGGCAGGAGCGCGACCGCGCCGCCGAACAGCACCGCGAACAGGTCGAGCGAGATGGCGCCGAGCACCGCCGGCTTCGACCAGACGAAGCGCAGCCCCTCGAGCACCGCGCTCCACGACGTCGGCTCGGCGTGCCTCGCCTGCCGGGTCGCGCGCACGAGGCTCATGAGCACGAGAGAGACGAGGAGGAGCGCCCCGACGATCGAATACACGATCGTCGACCCGGCGAGGTAAAGGAGCCCGCCGAGCGTCGGCCCGACGATGACCGCGACATGGAAGCTCGATGAGCTGAGCGCGACCGCCTTGCTGAAGCTGTCCTGCGGCACCAGGTTCATCAAGATCGCCTGCTGCGCCGGCATCATGAAGGCGCGCGCGCTGCCGAACAGCACGAGCACCGCGAACACGGGCCACACGACCGTCAGGCCCGACACCGTGAACGCGAGCAGCAGGAGGGAGCAGAGCAGCTCCACGGCGAGGCCGACCGTGATGATGCGGCGCCGGTCGAACCGATCTGCCGCCTGGCCGGCGAAGAGGATCAGCGCGAAGAAGGGCGCGAACTGGGCGAGGCCGATGAGGCCCAGATCGAAGACATCGCCGGTCAGCGCGTAGACCTGCCAGCCGATCGCGACGCTCTGGATCTGCACCGCGACCGCGGAGAGCAGCCTCGCCGCGAGGTAGAAAGCGAAGCTCCGGTGGCGCAGCACGCCGAGCCCGGTGAGGTTGTTGGAAGACATCTCGACGCCTGCGGCGGCCCTGGTTGGGCGTTGTGGACTCTCGCTCGATCACGATGAGCAGTAGGGCGTGTCGCGACCGAGTCCAGGAGTCGCGCCGCCGTTCTCAGCACACGCGGCGTGGGTGATGGGCGATTCGCAATCCGCCATCGGCCATCGGCCATCGGCCATCGGCCATCGGCCATCGGCCATCGGCCATCGGCCATCGGCCATCGGCCATCGGCCATCGGCCATGATTCGCAACATCCGTACCAGGATCCCCCGCGCTCGCGGTGGTCGCCTGGACGGCGCGCCTCGGGCGCGATCGGGCCGCGAGCGCGCCGAGGGGTCGCGGCCGCTGCTGCTCCAGCAGCAGCCGGTGGTGCTCGGTTGCGCCGCCACGAGCAACACCCGTGGCGAGCGCGTCAGCCCTGCGCGAGCCGGGCGAGCGCCTCGCCGGTGAGGCGGTGGACGGTCCACTCGTCCATGGGCTTGGCGCCGAGCTTCCGGTAAAAGCCGAGCGCCGGCTCGTTCCAGTCGAGCACGGACCACTCGAGGCGCCCGCAGCCGCGCTCCACAGCGAGCTTCGCGAGGTGCACGAGCAGGGCCTTGCCGTGGCCTCCTCCGCGGTGCTCCGGGAGCACGAAGAGGTCTTCGAGGTAGATCCCGGGCTTGCCGAGGAAGGTGGAGAAGCTCTGGAAGAAGAGGGCGAATCCCACCGGGGTCCCCTCCGCTTCGGCCAGGACGACCTCGGCCGCCGGCCTCGGGCCGAAGAGGTGCGCCTCGATCTCTCGCTCGTCGAAGGTGACCTCATGCGCGAGCCGCTCGTACTCGGCGAGCATCCGGATGAGGCGGGCGATGGTGGGGATGTCGGCGGCGGTGGCGGGGCGGATCATGGCGTCTCTCCGGCGCGTCATACCGCATCGTCGCGCCTCGGTGGAGGGAGTAGGCTCCCCGCCTGCATGACCATGACGACGCCGCCCTCCGCCGCCGGCCCGCGCTGGCTGTACCTGCACGGCTTCGCCTCGGGCCCGAGCTCGACCAAGGGCGTCCGGATCGCCGCGCACTTCGAGCAGCGCGGGGTGGCCCTCGAGCGGCTCGACCTGCGGGTGCCCTCGTTCGAGCGGCTGCGCCTACGCGCGATGATCGGCGCCGTGAAGCAGGCGATCGGCGGAGAGCGCGACCGGGCGGTGGTGATGGGATCGAGCCTCGGGGGCCTCACCGCGTGCCGCGTCGCCGAGGAGGACGCGCGGGTGTGCGCGCTCGTGCTGCTCGCGCCCGCGTTCCGGATCATGGAGCGATGGCGGCTGCGGCTGGGCGAGGAGGCCTTCCGGGCGTGGGAGGAGCGGGGGTGGCTCGAGGTCGACGACTACGCGGAGAAGAAGCGAGCCCGGGTGGACTTCGGCTTCGCCGTCGACGCGGCCGAGGTGGATGAGCGCTCGGGAGGCTGGCCGGACGTGCGTGTGCCCACGCTGATCGTCCACGGCCGGAGCGACGAGGTGGTGGACATCGAGCTCTCGCGGACGTTCGCCGCGGGGAAGCGGCATGTCCGGCTCATCGAGGTGGACGACGGCCACGAGCTCGTCGCCTCGATCCCGCGCATCCTCCGCGAGGCGGACGAGTTCCTGCGCCATTTCGTCGGCCGCTGACGAACACCCGTCGCCGCCAGGAGCGCGGACGCTGGCCATCTGTTCAGCGCATTCAACGGGATACGCTCGCAGGCCGTCCCCTCACCAGCCGACTGGCATTCTATGCGAGAAGAGCACAGCTATCAAGAGCGGAGCGCGCCGCATACAGATCGCGTGTGACCGGCCGCGGATCGGCCGCGGTCGAGCGATCGGAGGAGCGAATGGCGACAGCGACGGCCACCGGGCGCACCGCGCCCGTCAACGACATCGAGATGTACTACGAGCTCCGCGGCGAAGGGCCGCCGCTCGTGCTGCTCCACGGCTTCACCGGAGCGGGCGGGGACTGGGCTCACGTGTTCGACCTCGCGGAGCTCGGGGGTGGACACACGGTCATCACCCCCGATCTGCGCGGCCACGGCCGGTCGACCAACCCGGCGGGCGAGCTGACCATCCGCCAGTGCGCCTCCGACGTGTTCGCCCTCCTCGACCACCTGGGCGTGAAGGCGTTCCGGGCCATCGGCCTCAGCTTCGGCGCCAAGTGCCTCCTGCACCTGGCCACGCAGCAGCCGGACCGCGTCGCGTCGATGGTCCTCGTGTCCGCGACACCGTACTTCCCCGAGCAGGCCAGGGCGATCATGCGCCTCATCTCCGACGAGGGCCGCTCGGAGGAGGAATGGCGGGACATGAGGAGCCGCCACGCGCTCGGCGACGCGCAGATCCGGGCGCTGTGGAATCAGCCGCGCCGCTTCGCGGCCAGCCACGACGACATGAGCTTCACGCCCCCCCACCTGTCGACCATCACGGCGCGCACGATGATCGTGAGCGGCGACCGCGATCCGCTCTACCCGGCCGAGCTCGCCCTGGAGATGTACCGCGCCATCCCGCGCTCCTGCCTGTGGATCCTGCCGAACGGCGGACACGGCCCCATCTTCGGCGAGTGGAAGGAGCCGTTCGCCCGCGCGGCGCTGGCGTTCCTGCGCGATGATCCGGGCGAGCAGGTGGCCATCAGGGCATGACGAGGGAGACGCGCGGCGCGCAGCGTCACTGCGCACCCTCGGCGCGCTCTTCCGCCGGCGCTTGCGCGCCGAGCTTCGGGAGCCGGACGCTCAGCGTCTTCGTCTCTCCCGGCTCCACATTGACCATCAGCGTCCTGGAGGCATGCCCGGGGGCGGACAGCACGAAGCGGTGTCCCTCGCCCACCGTGAGCCCCTCGATCCTCGTGCGATCGCCCTTCCAGAGCTTCCCGTCGACGAAGACGCTGGCCGGCGGATCGACCCAGAGCACCACCGTCGCCGTGAGCCTCTCCAGCTCGGCCACGATCTCCTTGAAGCGCGCCTCGTCGCTCAGCTTCACGGCCGTGCGGTACGGCTTGTATCCGTCTCTCGTGAGCTTGATGTGGAGCTCACGCCCGAGCGGGAGCTCGTGGACCTTGGCCGGCGTGGCGACGGGGTGACGCTCGCCGTTCACCCATAACGTGCAGCCCTCGGGCTTGCTCGTGATCTCCAGCGAGCCCTTCGCCTCGAGCGGCGCGGGCGGCTCCTGACGGCTCGCCTGGGCGTCGTGGACCATCGTCATGAACTCGGCGTGCCGCTCCGAGAGCTGCCCCTGCATGTAGAGGAACCCAGGCACGAGCGCGAGCGCGCTGGCGGCCGGGATGAACGCCGCAACACCTCCCTTGCCCGAGAGCGGCGGCGGGCTGCTCAAGCTCGTCGGGCTCGTGCTCGTCGGGACGCCGCTCTGGGAGACGGTCGCGCCGCCGCTCATCTCCAGCGACCAGCGCTGCTGCTGCGCCGCGATCACGTCGATGAGCTGCCTGACGCCGAGGAGCGCCTCCTTGTGGCGAGCGAGCTTGTCCCGGAAGAGCGACTCCATCCATGCCGTGAGGCCCATGGGCGAGGCGGGGATGCGCTCGTCGCGGATGAGCTCCTCGAGCGCGGCGTGCATCTCGCGGGCTGACTGGTAGCGATCCTCCCGCCGCTTCTCGAGCGCGCGCAGCACGATCTTCTCCAGCCCCTTCGGGTAGCCGGGCTTGATCGCGCTCGGGAGGGGGTACTCCGAGCCGTGGATCTGGAGGAGCGTCCGCATCTGGGTCCCTCCCTTGAACAGCCGTCTGCCCGTCGTCATCTCGAACAGGACCACGCCGGCGGCGAAGATGTCCGCGCGATGGTCGATGCGATCCCCCGCCACGTGCTCCGGGGCCATGTAGGCGAACTTGCCCATCAGCACGTTTTCTTTCTGCTCTTCGACGTCGCCGAGCTCGCTCCGCGCGATGCCGAAGTCGACGATCTTCACGTCGCCCGTGTAGCTCACGACCACGTTGCGCGGCGAGATGTCCCTGTGGACGATGCCGAGCGGCGCACCGTCGAGGCCGCGCTTGTCATGGACGTACGCGAGCCCCGCGCAGACGCCGAGGATGATGCTGAGCGCGTGCTCGAGCGGGATCCCTCCCGGGTCGCGCTCCGCCGCCTCGCGCACGATCGAGCCGACGTCCTCGCCGTGGATGTGCTCCATCGCGATGAAATACGTCCTGTCCACCTGCCCGGCGTCGAACGTCTGGACGATGTTGGGATGCGACAGCGTCGCCGCGATGCGCGCCTCGTGGAGCAGCATGTCGATGAGCGACGGATCCTGGTTCATCGAGGGCAGGATGCGCTTGATCACCACGAGCTTCTCGAAGCCGAAGGACGAGCGATGCAGCGCGAGGAAGATCTCCGCCATGCCCCCCGCCGAGAGCTTCGACAAGAGCGTGTATTTGCCGAACTGTTTCGGCAAGAGCTCAGGTGCGTTTCCGGCCGCGCTCGGCGGCGCGCCGCCCGCGGTCAACGCGGTACGCTCTTGCATGAGACATTCTCCTGGTTCCAGTGGACGCTACGGCAAGGCCAGCGCAAAGGGGCCTCATGAGGAGCGCTCTCGGGCGAGTCTTACCATGGAGCGGTCATGAGATCTCAGCTTTTTTTGAGCGCGTCCGCCTGAAACGGCGGAGCGCGGGGCGGCGCGCGCAAAGCACTCTTCGGAAACATGAGCGATACACGTTCGTTCCAATGGTCGGGTAATGTCTCCACACTCGCCCACGGAGAGAGAACAATGGCGCAGGTTTCCTCTGAGCTCCTGGCACCGACCCGCCGGTTGACGCGCCTGTACGTCAGCGCGCTCGGCGCCGTGGCGCTCCTGTCGGTCGTGGCCCAGCTCCTCGTGCAGCACGCGTTGAACCAGCAGACGAGCGACGCGCACGTCGTCAACGTGGCAGGCCGCCAGCGAATGCTCAGCCAGCGGCTCAGCAAGGCCGCGCTCACGTTCCAGGTGACCACCGACCCCGCCGAGCGCAAGGGCCGCGTCGACGAGCTGGCGCAGGTGATGGCGCTCTGGGAGCGGTCGCATCGCGCGCTCCAGCACGGCGATCCCGGGATGGGATTGCCGGGGAAGAACACGCCGGAGGTGACACGCATGTTCCAGGCGATCGAGCCGCTGCACCAGAGCATGCTCCGGGACGGGAAGGATCTCCTCGCCGCGGTCGGCGCCGGCGGGGAAAAGCCGGCGGAGGCGGCCGCCATCCAGCCGATCGTCGCCGCGATCCTCGCCGCGGAGCCGGGCTTCCTGAGCGGGATGGACCGCGTCGTCTCTCAGTATGCTCACGAGGCGACGGCGCGGATCGAGCGGCTCCGGCTCGTCGAGCTGATCTTGCTGTGTGTGACCCTGGGGGTCCTCTTCCTCGAAGGGCTCTATGTCTTCCGCCCGGCGGTGCGCGAGATCCGGAGGACGATCAGCCACCTCGTCCAGGCGAGGGGGCACCTCGACAACACGGTTCAGGCGCTCCGGACGATCGCAGGCATCGGACAGCCGTGATGCACGCCGGCTCTCCGCGACCGCCGAGCGGCGTTCAGAGGGCGGAGGCGGCGGTCACAGCCAGCCGCAGCCGCCGTCGAAGTCGAGGGGGGGCGTGGGCTCCGTGGACGACTGCGACGCACGACAGGCATCCTCGATGTTCTGTCGCAACATCAACATCAGGTTGTTGTCGTCCTGGATGTCCGTGTCCGGGTACTTCCCGAGCCACGCCCCGATCGGCGGCTTCATCATCTCGATGACCCCGAGCGATCGCCGGCAGTCGCCCGCCTGGTAGAAGTCGAGCGCGCCGCGCAGCGCCAGGTACATGTTCAGCATCATGTACGGCTTGCCCGAGCCGCCGTCGGAGATGTTCCACCACCTCGAGTCGGGGTTCTGCCCGGGAGGCAGGGCGTTGAGCAGGGTTGTGTCGACGTCCTGCGCGGCTCCGTCCTTCGCCGAGGTCCAGCCTGCCGTCACCTGGAAGGCCGCCTTGTCCGGCCCGATGCCGTCGGCGAGGGACGCATCGGCGAGGAGCTCCACGAACAGACCACCACCGCCGCCGCGGCGGCTGCCGCCCACGTCGGTCGCGCCGTCGCGCTGGCCGATGAACAGCGCCGGCATCTCCAGGGCCGCCCCCGCGGCGCTGGCGGTCGCCCGCTTCGTCCCGTAGATGCGCCCCACCTTGTAGCCGGCGGACGGGGTCACCTCCAGGCTGAAGTCCGTTGCCAGCGGGAAGAGCGTTGTCTTCCCCTCCTCCGAGAGCAAACCGCCGAGGTCGCCCGGGCTCAGCGCGTAGGCGTACGTGCCCGCGCCCATCGAGCCCAGCGCCGACGGGATCTTCACGAGGAAGCGCTCACCCACGCCGATCACGCCGAACGCCGTGCCGTTCTCCACCAGCGCCTCGCCAAGACCGAGGATGCGGTCGGGGTCGGTGATACCGCTCGTCGCGTGCCCGCTCGTGAGCAGGAGCACGCGGTGCGCGCCCTCGAAGCCCGCCGCGTCGCCCTCGTCGAACGCCTTCTCGGCGGCGGCGATCCCCTCGTAGAGGCCGACGAGCTCGCCGGCGCCGTCGCCGAGGCGCTCGTCGGTGATGAGGCGCGCGAGCTCCGCCGACCCCGGCGCCGCGAGGAAGGCGCGGCGCTCGACCCGCTCGCCATAACGGATGACGCTGACGCGGTCCTCGGGACGGAGGCTTTCGAGCAACCCTCCCATCCCCGCGTCCAGCGCGCCCTCATCGAGCTCGGCGAAGCGGCTGTTCTCGACCGCGATCGCCAGGTGAACCGGCGGCCTGTCCAGCCTCGAAGGGTCGACCGCGGTGTTCATCGCGACGAAGGCCATCGTCCAGTTCCCACCGTTGAAGCGTGGCGCCACAGCGAGGTACGGGTGAACGCAGACGTCCTTGCCGCAGTCGGCGTCGGGCAGGTCGATCGCGTGCTCGGCGAAGAACCCGACCGGGTCCAGCGTGTCGAGCGTGGGCACCTTCCCCGCCTTCACGATCGCGCGGAACTGGGAGATGTCCTGCGCCCCGCCCTGGGCCACGTTGACCGAGCCTGCGGGGACGCCGCTGCCCTCGCCGACGTTGTCGGTGGAGCAACCGGCGGCGGCGGCGCAGAGACCGAGTGAGACCAGCTTCATCTTCGACGACATATGGCTTCTCCTCATTCGTAAGCGATCAACAGGTCCGCGGACGCGCTGGGCGTCTGGTAGCCCGCGTCGCACTCGTCACGCCCGGCGAGCACGCGCTCGGCGCGGCCGACCCGCACGCGGAAATCCGGCCCTTCGAGGGCGTCTCCAGGGCTCAGCAGGGTCTTCTCGCCGCCGCTCTGCACCGCCACCGCCGCGTCGGTGACGTAGGCGCCGCATCCCAGCCGGTCGCCCTCGCACCCGGTCGCCTCGATCGAGACAGCGAGGCCCCCGAGCTGGAGCTCGACGACGTTGGGATAGACCTCGAGCCGCTTCGCCGAGTCGACGGCCGAGATCTCGAGGTGGTCGCCCTCGTCGGACCATTGCACCGTTTCGCCCGCCGAGAACGGGAAGTCTTCGATCGGAATGCACAGGTAGTGAGTCAGAGGGGTGAAGCTCGGGTCCGGCTCGCCGCCGCCCTCGCCGCCGGTGCCCATTCCACCTTCGCCGCCGGCGCCGCCGCCGCCCTCGCCGCCGGTGCCGCCAGCGCCACCGACGTCGGCTCCGCCGGCACCCGCGCCGCCTGTGCCCACGCCGCCAGCGCCACTGCCGTCGGCACCGCCGGCACCCGCGCCGCCAGCGCCACCGACGTCGGCTCCGCCGGCACCCGCGCCGCCTGTGCCCACGCCGCCTGCGCCGCCCGAGCCATCGTCGGGGCCGCGCCGCCGGTAGTTCATGGTCAATTCGATGCAGCCGTCCGAAAGTGCATCGATGTGCGCGATCTCGCCGACCACCTGCTTCGACCAGGGGCCGGCCCACTGGAAGGACGATTGAGGCGCGCCAGCGCACGACGAGGGCCCGACGTTCGTCAGCAGCGCGCCCGTCTTCACCTGTCCGGGCGCCACCATCGTGTCCGGCTTCAGCGCGACGCGCCCCGCCACCGTCTCCGCGTCCTTCCAGAAATCGCTGTCGTCGTTCACCTTCTGCGGAATCATGACGGTTTGCAGATCGGACCACCATGCCATCACAGGCCGCAGTCCATCGGTCTCGAGCAGCACCACCTCGCAACGCCCTTCCGGGGTCGGCGCCGTCTCCTCGAAGTTGCCTGCGGCGAGGTGGGCCTCGGTCCGGTTGAGCGGGAGCGTGTCCTGCGGGTCCAGCCGGTACGTGATCCCGAGGTTGAACGCGCTCGGCCCGAACATGCGTGTCGGATCGCCGGAGGTGACGGCGGAGCAATCGAGCGACGCGTCCACCCAGCGCACGCGAACGTCCACGATCCCGGGCGTCGCATTGATGAGATAGGCGTCGGTGAAATAGCCCTCGGGGGCGGGGGTGCCGGTCGCGACGCAGGCGACGGCGGACGCCCCCAGGATCGCGCGCTCGAGCACCCAGCCGGTACGCGAGCCTTGCTCGGCGCTCCGGGCCGAGAGCTCCCGGCTGGAAGCCGCGCGCGCCGAGAGGCGCCATGCCGGGACGAGCACCACGAGCGCGGCCAGGTCCGTCGGATCTTGCCAGATACGCCACGTGATCCCCGCCAGCCCCACGAGCCCCACGAGGAGCTGCGCGGCGGCGGCCGAGAGCTTGATCGCCGCGAACGGCGCGGCCACCGCCGCGAACGCCAGCGCCCGCCCGCGCGACGTGCGCGCGTCCGCGAGCGCCGCTGCGAGGACGGGGGCGACCACGAGGCCGGCGAGATCGCTGAGCTTGCCGGTGAGCGCGCCAGGCAAGAGCCCGGCGCCTTTCAGGAGGTGGTCGTTGACCACCAGGAGCGCCAGGGCGCCAAGGAAGAGGGGGTGGCGGAGGACCGCGAATCGAGGCGACACAGATTGTCGTGACCGCGACACCAACGTCAGAGCACCTGCGGGGCCGCCGGCGTTTCGCCGTGATGAGTTCAGCATCGCCGCGAGCCGAAGGCAGCGCGCGTGCCACTCGGACGCGCTTTGCTCGCCGAGGTGGCTCCGGACCCGGCGTGCTACAGCTCGCCCTCGCCCTCGCGCCTCTGCGAGCCGGCGTCTCTCCTGCCCGGCCCGTCCCGGCTTTTTCGGAGCTCTGCGCGCGCAATGCGATCCTGCCTGTTACCGTCTGCCTTCTCTTTTCTCGCGTCCCTCTCCGGGTGTGGCCCTGTCGACGGTGATCCGTCGATTCCCGCGGAAGCCAGCGATTGTCCCACGCTGTTCGGCGAGGACTTCTCCGAGACCCGCGCCGTCGACATCGGCGACGCGTCGTCTGGGACGTTCGTGCCCTACGCCGACGGTGCCAGCGTGCGACTGATCCTCGGCAACCAGGGCTCGATGATGATCACGCCCTGGGTCCAGGTGGAGGCGCTGCCCGGCGACGCGGAGGAGACGTGCCATGTGGTGCGCCTCGCGAACGAGCTCGAGGGCCCGCTCGCCAGCGATCCCGAGGGGATCGCCGCCGCGCAGTTCAACGTCCAGTTCATCAAGACCGGCTCTTTCCTGGTCTCGGACGGCGCGCTCTACCACCCTTTCGCGTGGGACCGCGAGACCCTCGAAGGTCAGAAGCTCGGGCTCACGGTGACCGTGCGCGGCGACGGATACGAGGGCACGAAGAGCGTGAGCGTCGTGCTGGAGTGAAGGACCCGGCTCATCGAGCCGCCGCTCACATCGAGCATGCGATGTCAGGTCCGGTCCAGCGCGACCGCTGAGCGCGGCGATTCGCCCTCACGTCCTCGAATCGTTTTGGCTCTCTTTTCCTGATGGATGGCTCATGGCGTGCCGAGAGCCGAGGATGGTTCACATCGACGAAGCGCTTCGCCGCCATCCGCCTGGGAAGCCGACCCCCAGGTCGCGAATCGGCGGAAGGGTCGTTTCGGAGGCGGCGCGGAGGTCGCGATCTGGCGGAAGGGTCGTTCCGGAGGCGGCGCGGAGGTCGCGATCTGGCGGAAGCGTCGTTCCGGAGGCGGCGTGAAGGTCGCGATCTGGCGGAAGCGTCGTTTCGGAGGCGGCGCGGAGGTCGCGACCTGTCCAAGCCATCGTTTTTTGACCAGCGCCCAGGTCGCGATCTCTCCAGGATCCTGCTTGGGACGCGAGGTCCAGGTCAGGACCTGGGCGCTCCTGTAAAATTACGCCAGACCCCAGGTCGCGACGTCCGTTCTGACGTTTCACGAGCGCGGGCCGCGGAGGCGACCTTCCGAGACGGAGCGTTCAAGCTTGCTCGCACGCCCCTCCGGCGGCACCGGCAGCCCGAGCAGCCCGTCCAATCGCCGTGAATTCTTCCTCCGCCGCGCGGTGCTACCGCGCGGCGCACCGGGGCGCGACGTAGCGGCCGTTCGGGTCGGCGTCGACGAACACGGGACCCACGTCGGAGAGCTCGAAGCTGACCGATGTTGCGTCGATCGCCGTGATGGTGAGCCTGCCGAAGCCCGTGTTGCCGCCGCCGCTGACGGCCCCCGTGCTGCCGCAGTCCGCGCGAGAGGACGTCCCGTAGATCGTGAGATCGCCGCTCGCCGTGTCCACCTCGCCCACGGCGAGCATCGACTCGGGCATGCGCAGCTCCAGGTCCCACCAGTCGCTGCAGGGCTCGTACGTGGGGTTCGCGTCGGGGTCGCGGCACGACAGCGCCAGGGTGGCGACGCGGAAGGTCACGGTCGAGTCGCCGAAGACGATCGCGCTCACCTGGCGCCCACCGCCGCCCGAGGTCGTCGGCGACGGCGCGACCGAGCTCGTCGTCGATACCGGGCCATCCGGGCCATCCGGGCTGCCCTGGCCGCTCGTGCTGCCCTGGCCGCTCGTGCTGCCCGCGCCGCCGGCCCCGTCTCCTCCGCCGTCCATGATCACCGCGCCGCCGCACGCGCTCTGGACGAGCAGCGCGAGCGAGCCTACCGCCATTGAGATGCATCGAGGTGAGCGCTTCATCGTCGCATCGTATCGCGCTCCGGCCCGCGATCGCAGGCGAGGGCAAGCCTCCGTCGATGGACCGGCCGGGGGCCACCTGTGCTACCGTCGACCACAGCAGGCTCGGATGGCGGCACGCCCCGTGGCCGGGCGTGAAGCACGGAGCTCTCATGAAGCCACCTGTCGTCGAAGGAGACGTCATCGCCGGCAAGTACCGGGTCGATCGCGTCGTGGGCCGAGGCGGCATGGGCATCGTTGTCGCGGCGAGCCACCTGTTCCTCCCGCAGCGCGTCGCGATCAAGCTCCTCCTCAGCACGGAGAGCCCGGCGCTCGTGCAGCGGTTTCTCCGCGAGGCGCGCGCGGTGGTCCGCCTCAAGGGCGAGCACGTCGTGCGGGTGTTCGACGTCGGCGAGCTCGGCTCGGGCATCCCGTACATCGTGATGGAGTACCTGGAGGGCGAAGATCTCTCCGACGTGCTCCGCGCCCGCGGCACGCTCAGCGTCGTGGACGCGGCCGACTACGTCCTGCAGGCCTGCCTGGCGATGGCCGAGGCGCACGCCGCGGGCATCGTGCACCGCGATCTCAAGCCGGCGAACCTCTTCCTCACGACGACGCCCGGAGGGGCGACGCTCATCAAGGTCCTCGACTTCGGGATCTCGAAGGAGGTGCCGGGCAGCACCGAGGGCGTCGGCGCGTCGCTGACGCAGACGCGGGAGATGCTCGGCTCGCCCATCTACATGTCCCCGGAGCAGATGCGGTCGTCGCGCTCGGTCGACGCCCGCTCGGACGTGTGGGCGCTCGGCGCGCTGCTCTACCGCCTCCTGGTAGGGCAGCCGCCGTTCGAGGCCCCGGCGCTCGCCGAGCTCGTGCTGCAGGTCGCGAGCGCCGAGCCGATCCCGCCCACCGCGCTCAGGAGCGACATCCCACCGGGGCTCGAGGCCGTGATCCTCCATTGCCTCCAGAAGGATCCGGCCCGGCGGCCGCAGACCGTGGCCGACCTGGCGCGCGCGCTGGTGCCCTTCGCGACGGCGGGCGGGCAGGAGCGCGCGGAGCGCGCCGCGAGGATCCTCGCGGCGGGGGCGCAGCCGACGCTGCCGCCGACCGGTTCGGCGCCGCCGCCGCGGCGCGTGCCGGCCAGCAGCCCTCCGAGCGCCCCGTCCGGCGCGATGGCGAGCCTCCTGCCCACGACGCGGGGGCTCACGCGGACGTCCGCCCGGCCCGGGTCGCGCAGGATCCTCGGGGCGGCGCTCGGGGCGGTCGTGATCGCCGTGCTGGCGCTCGCCCTCTGGGGCGCGGTCGCGCTGCCAGGCAGAGCGCCGCAGGCGGCGGCGCTGCAGGCCGCGGCGGCCTCGCAGGACGACACGGCGCCGCGGCGCGCGCGGCAGGACACCGCGGCGCGCGGCGCGGATCCGCCGATCGCGCCGGAGCCGCCGCCGGCGATCCGTGACGCCTTGCCGCCGCAGCAGCCGTCGGCCTCCCCGGTCGTCGCGCCGGCCGCCGACGCGGCGCCCTCCGGGGCGGCGCTCGAGGGCCGGCGCGCGCCCCCGGCCACGAGCGCGTCGGCGACGCCGAAGGCGCCGCCTTCGCCCGGAGGGACGAATCCCTTGGAACCACCGCTCAGATGAGACAGAAACCACCGGCCTCCGACCCGTTGCACCCCGCATTCCCTCTGGAGGCAGGCGAGGCGCCTGTGCGTTCGCGCCGCCCGGCGACGCGGCTCGCGCCAGCGGTCGCCATCGTGGTGTTGACCACGGCCGGCGGCGCGGCCGCGCAGCGACCCCCTGCTGCGGCGCCTGCGCCGGCCGCTGCCGCGCCGGCGGCGGCGCCTGCGCCGGCCGCTGCCGCGCCGGCGGCGGCGCCTGCGCCGGCCGCTGCCGCGCCGGGCGAGGCTGCTCCTGCGCCTGCCCGCGAGCGGCTGAGCGGTGAGGCCAGGGCCGATTACGAGTCCGGCAAGGCGCTCTTTCGCGACGGCGACTTCGCCAGCGCCTTCCTCAAGTTCCAGAGCGCCTACGAGAGCTCGAAGGACGCGCGCCTCCTCTGGAACATGATCGCCTGCACGTCCAAGATGCACCGGTACAGCCAGCTCCTTGCGCTGGTGGAGAGGTTGAAGCAGGAGGACCGCGGCGTCCTGCTCCCGGAGGACTGGGCGACGATCGCCGAGGTCGAGCGGAAGGCCAGCGCCCTCGTCGGTCACCTGGACATCACCGCGAGCGAGCGGGACGCGGAGGTGACGATCGACGGCCAGCTGATCGGGAAGACGCCGCTCCCGGGCAAGGTGATCGTCGACGCCGGCACGAGGCGAATCCGTGTCTTCAAGCCGGGGTTCAAGGAGCACCTCCGCGCGGAGAGCGTGTCCCCTGGCGCGCAGCTGGCGCTCGACGTCCGGCTGGCGCGGCCGATGAACGGCGGCAGGCTCTCCATCGTTGCCTCTCCGGGCGATCGCCTCGCGCTCGACGGCGAGCTCCTGGGCGAAGGGCAGTGGGAGGGCATCGTGCCGGGCGGCCGCCACGTGGTGAGGGTGACGGCGCCGGGGAAGGTGCCCTACCAGGCCCAGATCCTGATTCAGGACGAGGCGCTGAGCAGCGTCCGCGTCGGCCTGGTGCCGGCCGAGAAGCTCGGCGGGACGCCGCCGTGGATATGGATCGTCGGCGCCGGGGCGGTCGTCGCGGCGGCCTTGTCGGCCGGCATCCTCCTCTTGCACGATCACAATCCCGCGCAGGTGGGGACGGCCGAGCAATCCATGGGGGCGCCCCGTCCTACGGGATTCGGAGGCCGCTGGTAAGGGGCCTGTCGTGGTCTGTGGCGGGGCGGGAGCTCGTGCTCGGCGCAGGAGCGGCTGAGCTTCGTGAGCCGCTGTGGATTCGCCGGGTCGGCATGGCCGTCGTGCGCCATCGGGTCGCGCGCTCGCGCGCTGCCATGGGCGCGCCTTTCTCGGCCTCCTGAGACAAGCGGCGTACATGTCACGGCTCCAGCGTGACATGTCACGGCTCCAGCGGGACATGTCACGGCTCCATCGTGACAACCGCGGAACGCGGTAGCAGGCAGCGATGCCGGTGTCTCCTCCCGGCAGAGCTCGCTCCTTCGCGGGATTTCTCGCGTTCGTGTCGAGGAAAGCCCACCCGACAACCCCGGAGTCGCGGGTCATGGGCGACGCGCTCCTGGCGTCGCGGACCGGGCACGGTCTCTGCAATGTGCGGCGCGCGGCCCGCCTCCCGGAGAGCAGAGGCCGTGACTGCAATTCTTCCAAACCATCGAGGAACACATGAAAGCCTTGTTCTTGACCGCTGCGGCGGTGTTGTCTGTGCTTGCCGTCGGCTGCGTCGAAGGTGAATCGTTCGAGTCGGAGCTGGCCGGCGACGGGATCGGCGAGGCTCGGCAGGGCATCGGCGACGAGGGCTGCGGGACGCTCAACATGTCCACCTTGGATGCCGCGGACGGGGCCATCAACTCGACCCTCAGCTTGCAAGCAAGCCCGGACTGGACGTACAACCCCCCGACTTGCCCTTATCAGTACGTCGTGGAATACAGGAATCTACCGGCTGCCGCCAACAACGGCGATCTTCAGATCTGGGCCCAGCCCAAGGGCGGTTGGGGTAGCATCGACAATGAGGCTGATTGCGAGAGGACTCACGTGCTAGCGGGCTACTACGTATGGAGCACCAACTTCTCCTTGTCGCCCACCGTCAGCACCGTCGAGGCCCATGGGACGTGGAGCAGCAGCGGCGACGAGATCTTTGGCACCGGTTGTTTCCCGACTTACGTCGGCCAGCCGCCGCACGTTGATGGAAGGTACAAGGTCCGCGTCGCCGCGCGAACCCTCTTCTGCGCCTACTCCGATGGTTGCACCGACACCCAGCGCACGGACCTCAAGGTCGAGACCGAGCCGACCTGGCATTACATCGTGCAGTGAGCGGCAGGCCGGGCGCGCCCGCGCTCCGGTTGCGGGTGCGCCGGCGTCTCGCTCGCGCGCCGCGGTGGTGCGCCGCCCCGCGCGGCGCCCACCACGGCGTGGGCCCCGCGCCGCATCGGGCGGCGCCCCGCGCCCCTCGGCTCGTCACACCCCCACGAGCGGTCCTGTGCAGAAGTCCGGGTCGCCGAACGTGTCGGCCTCGATGCCCATCGCGTGGAGCAGCGACAGGAGCAGGTCGTTGTGCGCGACCTCCTTCTGCTGGACGACGTATCGGCCCGTCTTGAAATGGCCTCCTGCGCTCCCGGCGAGGACATACGGGATGTTCTTGCGCAGGTGATTGCCGTCCGCGTGCTCGTTGGTCCAGAAGATCACCGTGTTGTCGAAGACCGTGCCGTCGCCCTCCGGCATGCTCTTCAGCCTGGCGATCAGGTACGCGAGCTGCTCGGCGTAGAAGCGGCTGATCCTGGTGAGCCGCCCGCGGTTCACCTGATCGGCGTAGCCGTTGTGCGCCATCGGGTGGTGGCCCTCGGTGATGTCCGGCCCGAGGAAGCTCAGCACCTTGGTCGTCGCGGAGTTCGTGAAGTGCAGGCTCGCGACCCGCGTCAGATCGCAGGCGAGGGACATCGCGATGAGATCGAGCTGGAGCCGGCAGAGCTCCGGCATGCTGGCGACCTTGTCGACGTCGAGATCCGGCGTCAGCGCCGGCGCGGCGCACGCCGGCGAGGCCGGCGCCGAGCCGCGATCGAGGCGCGACGCGATGTCCTCCACCGACGCGAGGTGCCCTTCGAGCTTCAGCCGATCCGCGGCGCCCAGCCGCCTGCGCAGCCGGTCGTAGTCCGAGGCCACCTTGCCGAGCACCGCCCTGCGCTGCTCGGTCTTCCGCGTCGCGTCGGCGGGCGCGACCGACAGGTCGGAGAAGAGCCGGTCGAACGCGGCGTACGGGCTGTTCTCCGGCGGCAGCGGCTGCGCCGGCCCGCGGTACGCGAGGCGCGCGCCCACGGTCGCCCCGTAGACGAGCACGCCGAGCTCGAGCGAGAGGAACCTGGTCTTCGTGCCGATGTGGTTCGCGATCTCCTGGTCGAGCGAGATGCCGTCGGCCCAGCCGCACGACAGCCCGGCGTCGCCGGGGAAGTCGCCCTCCTGCATCGCGCGCGCCGTCAGGCACTGCCCCGTGCCCTTCTGGTGCGCGTCGCCCGGCCCCGTCAGCGCCGACAGCGCGCTCACGTTGCCGAGGACCAGCAGATCCCTGTTGTGGTCCTTGAGCGGCGCGAGGATGGGCGACAGCTCCTCGCCGTCCCGGAACGTCGAGGACGACGGCCAGAAGTCCGGCGGGACGGTGCCGTTCGGCGTGTAGAGCACGATGAACCGCTTCGGGAACTCGAGCCCGAACGCGGCCCGCCCCGCCTGCTCCGACGCCGGCGCGAGCCGCTTCGAGCAGCCCATCGCTTCGAGGAACGGCAGCGCGAGCGCCGCGCCGCCGAGGCCCCTGAGCACGGCGCGGCGGCTGAGTCGGAACGGCTTCATCACGGCTCTCCTCCCGGGGCGCGCTCCGAGGCGCCCCCTGCGTCGTCTCCCACGTTGCCTCTCGCGTCGATCTCGCGCCGGTAGCGGAACGCGTCGGTCTGGGTGAGCGCCACGAGCAGCGCCCTGATGTTGTACCGGGACGCCTCGAACGCCTCCGTCGCCTGCGAGAGGCTGCAGGCGTCCTCGCGCTGCTCGGCGCGGCCGTAGCCGAAGCGGAACCACTGCTTCACGACGCACGCGCGCACCTGCTCGCTCTCCGCGAGCCGGTGCGCGAGCTCGACCGCGCCGTCGAACGGCCCGTCGACGTCGGTCTGCGTGAGCTCGCCGCTGGCGTCGACCGGGATGCCGTTCTCGGCGTCCCGCCAGCGGCCGAGCGCGTCGTAGTGCTCGAAGCCGAACCCGATCGGGTCGAGCAGCGCGTGGCAGCTCCTGCAGCCCGGGTCGGACACGTGCTGCGAGAACTGCTCGCGCGTCGTCTTCGTCCGGTCGACCATCGGCGGCTCCGGGACCACGTCCGGCGGCGGCGGCGGGATCTGGCAGAGCAGGCTCTGGCGCACGAACCGGCCGCGGTGCACCGGCGAGGACCGGTTCGGCTTCGCGTAGAGCGAGAGCAGCCCGGCGTGCGTCAGGAAGCCGGCGCGCTGCGACGGATCGAGCTCCACCCGCTCGAACGCCTCGCCCTTCGGGCCTCCCTCGACGCCGTAGAGCTCGGCGAGCTCCCGGTTCATCACCGAATAGGACGCCGTGAACAGCGCGCTCACGCTCGCGTCCTCCTCGAAGATCGCGTGATCCAGGAACGCCTCGGTCTCGGCCTGGAACAGCGGCAGGAGCTCGTCCCGGTACTCGGGGTAGAGCTCCGGATCCCTCCCGCCCGCGGCGATCTCGTCGATCTTCGAGAGCCCGAGCCACTGGCGGTGGAAGTTCTTCACCGCCTCGCGCGCCCGCGGATCGTCCAGCATGCGCCGCGCCTGCGCCTCGATCTCCGCGGCGGTGCCGAGCGCCCCCGCGTCGGCGGCCGCGAAGAGCGCGTCGTCGGGCATCGTGCCCCAGAGCAGGTACGAGAGCCGCGAGGCGATCTCGTACGAGGTGAGCGGCACGACGTCGCCCTCCACCGGATCCGGCATGCCGAGCTCGACGCGGTAGAGGAAGTGCGGCGACTGGAGCATCGCCTGGACGACGAGCGAGAGGCCGGTCGACGCGTCGTCGGGCGTGTCCCCGAGGCCGAGCCCGCGGTCGAAGAGCGCCGCGAGCTCGGCGATCTCGTCCTCGGCGAGGGGCCGGCGGAACGCCCGCTTGCCGAGCGACGCGATGAGCGCCGCGATCTCGCCGCGGCACGCGGCGCCCGCCGCGGCCCCGCGGCACGAGGGCGCCTCGCCGAGCAGCTTGCCCGCCGCGCGCGCCGCGATGCCCTCGGCGGCGGTCATGTACTGCTCCGCGAGCAGCGGGCTCACCACGAGCGCCGCCGCCTGGTTGTTGAAGCCGAGCGACTCCTCCTCGGGCACGAAGCCCCTCGCAGGGTGGCTGTCGTCGCCGAGGAGATCGAGTATCGTGTTGTCGTACTCCACCCGTGTCATGCGGCGGAGCGGCGACTCGCCTGGCTCGATGGAGGCGCAGAGCGGGGCGGTCGCCTCGCCGCCGTCGTCGTCGTCGTCGTTCGCGGGGAGATCGCCGAACTGCCCTGAGCAGGAGGCGAGGAGGAGCAGGCCGATGGGCCAGCGGAGAGCTCTTGGTTCAGCCATGGTGCCTCGTCGGCGAGCGCGAGCAGGGCACGGCGCGTTCCCCTCCGTGCAGCGTGCGCGGCGCGGCCGTGTGTGCGTGGCGCGCCATCTCGCCATCTTCAAGGAGCGTATGGCAAACCGTCGCTCCCGGATAGGAGCCGCGCTCGGAGCGGCCGAATCAAGTGGGAGCACGGGGCCGATGTGATCATCCCGTGTGCGCGTGTCTTACGGCGTTGCCGCGGACTCCGGCCTTCGAAGGCGGCTCGACCTGCGGTGTACGGAGCGACTATGCTCGCGCCCAATGCAAAGGCGAACGCTCGCCTGTCCTGGCTCTCCTCTCTCTCCTCGGGCGCCGCGGCGCCGCGCGCGCCGCTCTTCTGCGGCCGCGCTGCTCGGCGCGGCGCGCTCGGCGCTGTCGATGCTCCTGGCGCTCCTCGCGCCAGGCTCGGCGCTCGCCGATCCCGGCGCGGCGTCCAGCGCCGATCGCGCCGAGCGCGACGAGGGCGCCCGCCCCCCCGCCGCGGGGACAGCGCTCTTCAGCGCGGGTGTCGATCTCGAGATCGCGGGTCGTACGCTGTCCTATAGCGATCTGCTCTCCGACAACCTCCGCACCTACGAGGTGCTGGGCGTGCCCATGCCGTCCCTCCGGGGCGAGCTGTACCCGTTCGCGCGGAGCGCCGTCCCTGTGCTCCGCGACCTCGGTGTCGAGCTCTCGTACGCTCGCGCGCTCGGCCTCGACTCGGAGGGCGCCGGCGGAGCGGGCGTATCGACCTCGTGGAGCCGGCTCCACGCCGGCCTTCGGGGCCGTTACCGCCTCGCCGGGCAGGACGGGCCGGTCCTGTTCGCGGGCGGCGGACTCCGCTGGACCGACTTCGATATCGAGTCGACGGGCGACCCGTCGCGCGACGCCGCGTCGGTGTCTTACGTCGCCTTGCGCGCGGGGGTGGACGGGCGATTGCCGGTCGGCCCGGTCGCGCTGGAGGCCGGGGGAGGGGTGCAGGCGCCCCTCTCGATGGGAGCCCTCGCCTCTCATTTCCGCGCGCCGAGCGCCGGAGGCGTCGATTTCCGCGTCGCGGTCGCCGCCCCGTTCGCGCCGGGGCTCGAGGCGCGCGCCGGCGCGTCGTACGCGCGGTTCTTCTACGATTTCGACTCGGAGCCAGAGGACACGTACATCGCGGGCGGGGCGCTCGACCAGCTCTTCAGCGTTCACCTGGGGGTGGCTTATCATGGGGAGTGAGGTGCGCTCAGCGCGCGCGGCGCGCGCCGGGTCTGCCCGTCGCGGCGGGCGCTTCACGGCGGCGACGGCGGTGACGGCGGCGGCGCTCGTCGCGCCGGCCTTGCCGCTGCTCGCGGGGTGTCCGGGGACGATCGACGATCAGGAGCGGTTCGACCGGCGGCACGGCGGCGGCGGCCCGCAGGCCGCGTGCGCCGACGTGCCCGCGGTGTTCGCCGAGCGGTGCGGCGGCGGGGGCTGCCACGGGCCGGGCGAGCCGGCGGCCGGCCTCGACCTCGTCACGCTCGGCGTCGGCGATCGCGTCGCCCGCCGCCCGGCCACGAACTGCGCCGGCGTGCTCGCCGACCCCGATCGGCCGGAGGAGAGCGCGCTCTACGTGCGGCTCACCGACGCGCCCTCGTGCGGCGCGCGCATGCCGCTCGGCGGGGCCCCGTACTCGTCCGAGGAGATCGCGTGTGTCGCCGCCTGGATCGCGGAGCTCACGCCGGCCGCGTGCAGCGGCCTCGACTGCGGCTGTCCCGGCTGCGTGTGTATGCCCGGCGAGCAGGAGGCGTGTTACACGGGCCCGGGGGGGACGGACGGCGTCGGGCGCTGCGCGGCCGGCACGCGGGCCTGCAACGCGGAGGGCACGTCGTGGGGCCCGTGCATGGGGGAGGTACTGCCCGCGTTCGACGCGTGCGACACGCCCGACGACGAGGACTGCGACGGCGCGACGCCCGCCTGCGAGGACGTGTGGAGCCGCGGCTTCGGCGACGCGAACGGCCAGTACGCCCGATCCGTCGCGTTCGACGCGGAGGGCAGCGTGATCGTGGCCGGCCAGCTGGAGGGGACCGTCGATCTCGGCGGCGGCCCGCTCACGGCCACCGGCACGGACGCCTTCGTGGCGAAGTTCGACAGGTTCGGCGCGCACGTCTGGAGCAAGCTGTTCCCGGGCGACGGCAACCAGTTCGCGATGGCGCTCGCGGTCGACGCGGCGGGCAGCGTCCTCGTGGCGGGCCGCGCCTTCGGCCGCGTCGACCTCGGCGGCGGCGAGCTCGCGTCGCGCGGGAGCGACGACGTCTTCGTCGTCAAGCTGGGCGGCGACGGCGAGCACATCTGGAGCCGGCTCTTCGGCGGATCCGGCGCGGATCGCTGCGACCGCATCGCCGTCGACGCGGCGGGCAACGTCCTCGTGGCGGGCGGCTACAACGGCGCCGTGGACTTCGGCGCCGGCGAGCTCACGAGCGCGGGCATGCGCGACGCCTTCGTGCTGCGCCTCGCCTCGGACGACGGCCGGACGCTCCTCGCCATGCGCGCCGGCGGCGAGGGCGACGACTACGCCCACGGGATCGCGGCCGACGCCGACGGCAACCTGCTCGTCGCGGGGTATTTCGAGGGATCCATCGATCTGGGCGGCGCGCCGCTCGAGAGCGCCGGCCTCTCCGACATCTTCCTCGCCAAGCTCCGTCCTTCCGGCGACCACGTCTGGAGCGCCCGGTTCGGCGGCGCCGAGGCGGACGAGGCCCACGACGTCGCGGTCCACCCAGCGACGGGCGACGTGGCGCTCACGGGCACGTTCGCGTCGACCATCGATCTCGGCGGCGAGCCGCTGGCGAGCGCCGGCGGGCGGGATCTGTTCGTCGCCAGGCTCTCCGGCGCCGGCGCGCACCTCATGAGCCGGCGCTTCGGCGACGACGAGGACCAGCTGCTCACCGATTTCGAGACCGGGGCGCGCGCGAGCGTCACGGTGGACTCCGCCGGCAATCTCCTGCTCGCGGGGCCGCTGTTCGGCTCGGCGGACTTCGGCGGAGGGCCGCTGACGAGCCGAGGCAAGACCGATGTCTACCTGGTCAAGCTCGGCGCCTCGGGCGATCACGTGTTCAGCAAGCTGTTCGGCGACGTCCAGACGCAGGTCGGCCTCGACGTGGCGGCGGGCTCGGGCGCGAGCGTGCTGGTCGCCGGCCGCTTCTACGGCGCCATCAACTTCGGTCAAGGGGCGCTCTCGAGCGCAGGCCAGGGCGACGCGTTCGTTGCAAAGCTCTCTTTATAAATACCGTTCTCGTTGCAAATGCCGCGCTCGGCAGCGATGAGCGCTGTTTGCCCACCTCGTCTGTCGGAGTCACCTCGGCGCGTGACAATTTGCCTCGCTGGGGCGGCATGGCTGTTCTTTCATCGCTCGTCTGGGCACGTCGCTCCCAGTCCTTGCCTCGTTTCCAGCTTTCTCGGAGTGGCATGTTCTCTGCTCGAAGCCGCTCGACCGCGCGGCGAGATGCTCCGCTGATCGGAGGATTTCCGTCGAGCCGAGCGGGCGAGTCCGAAGGAGCAGAGGCATGCGCATCCTGCTTATCACCAAGATCTTCCCGAACGCGACGAACCCGGGGCAGGCGCCGTTCAACCGGAGGCAGTTCGCCGCGCTCTCGAGGTATTGCGATATCGACGTCTTCGCCACGATCCCCTGGTTTCCTGGGGCTTCCAGGTTCTCTCGATGGTCCATGTCGAGCGACGCGCCTCGCGAGGACGTGATCGAGGGATTGCCGGTGCGCCACCCGCGATTCCTCTATGTGCCCAAGGTGGCGCCGTATCTCAATGGCCCGCTCTATGCGGCGTCCATGCTCTTCGAGCTGGCGCGCCACCGTCCGGCGCCGGACGTCATCGTCGGCTCGTTCGCCTATCCGGACGGATTCGCCGCGGTGTGCCTCGCGGAGCTGCTCGGCGTCCCGGCGGTCGTCAAGGTGCACGGCTCGGACGTCGACGTGCTCTCGCAGCAACCGGCGATCAGGCCCTCGCTCGAGTGGGGTCTCCGGCGCGCGACCCGCGTCGTCGCCGTGAGCAAGCAGCTGGCCGAGGGGGTCCACGCGCTCGGCGTCCGTCGCGACCGCATCGATGTCGTGATGAACGGCGTCGATCGCAGCGTGTTCTACCCGCGCGACCGGGGCGAGGCCCGCGCCGCCCTGGGCCGCCCTGCGGAGCGCCGGCTGCTGCTCTACGTCGGCCACCTGCTCCGCGACAAGGGCGCGCTCGACGCGATCGCCGCGTTCGAGCGCATCGCCGCCGCGCACCCCGACATCGACCTCGCGCTGGTCGGGAGCGGCGCGGACGAGCAGGCCTGCAGGTCGGCGGCGGAGCGGCTCGGCGGGCGCGTCCTGATGACCGGTCGCCTGCCGCACCACGAGGTGGCGCGCTGGGTCGCCGCCTGCGATGCGCTGGTCCTGCCGAGCCATCACGAGGGCACACCCAACGTCGTGATCGAGTCGATCGCGTCGGGCCGCCGGGTTGTCGCGACGCGGGTCGGGGGCATCCCCGACGTGATCACGGGCCCCGAGCTCGGCGAGCTCGTCTCGCCCGGCGATCTCCCCGCCCTGGCCGGCGCCATGGCGCGCGCGGCGCACGCGCCCTACGATCCCGAGCGGATCGAGGCGCTCACCGGGTGCAAGGGGTGGGACGAGAGCGCTCGCGCGCTCCACGACACGCTCGTCCTGGCGCGGAGCGAGCGGCGCTCGCCGGCGCCCGCGCCGCTGCGCGTGCCCGTGATCGACAAGGGCCCCGCGCTCCAGGCGGACGCGCAACCCCCTGCGTCGGTGCTACGGGCGCCGCCCCCCTCGCGGCGGTTCCCCGACGGCGCGCAGCTCAGGGTCGGCCAGGCCTGAAGGGCCGCGCGATCGCCTTGACCCCGCCTCAGGCCACGGGCACGGCCTTTTCCGGCCGCAGGCGAACGGTGGGGCCGGGATCCGGGGGCGGCGGCTCGGCGCGCGGCATCGCGGCGCGCGCCGTCCAGAAGCTCCTTGCGTCGTCCGGCGTCCACGCCGGCGCCGGCTCGCATGCGTCGAGCGCGGCGAGCAGCTCGCGCGCGCTCTGGTAACGGTCGCCTGGCCGCTTGGCGAGGCACCGCATCACCACCTCTTCCAGCTCCGACGACAGCGGCCAGGGCGCGCGCAGCGACGGCGGGATCGGCGGCATCGTCAGGTGCGAGTAGACGAGCTTGCCGAAGCTCCGGCCGTCGAAGGGGGCCACGCCCGTCAGCAGGTAATAGAGCGTGACCCCGAGCGAGTAGATGTCGCTCCGGGCGTCCACGGCGCCGGCCGAGATCATCTCCGGGGACATGTATGTGGGCGTTCCCTTGATCACGCCGACGTCCGTCATGCTCGCGTCTCCCTCCAGGCTCACCTGCTTCGCGATCCCGAAGTCGAGCACCTTGAGCACGTCCTGCTCGTCCCCCACGCGCGTGATGTAGAGGTTGTGGGGCTTGATGTCGCGGTGGATGACGCCCGCGTCGTGCGCCTCCGCCAGCGAGAGGCAGGCCTGCCGCGCGAAGTGGACGACCCGGGCGGGCGGCATCGGGCCGTGATCGCGCACCAGGGTGGCCAGGTCGGCGCCGGCCAGGTGCTCCATCGCGATGTAGAAGATGCCGTCGCTGCTCGCCCCGAAATCGAAGATCCGGATGGTGTGCGGCGACGTGAGCCGGCTCGTCGCGCGCGCCTCGCGCTCGAAGCTGCGCACGTCGCCCTCGGACTTGCTCTCGCTGCGGAGCAGCTTCAGCGCCACGTCGCGGCGCAGCGACTCGTCCCAGGCGAGCCACACCTCGTTCTGCCCGCCCCGGCCGACCGGCGCCACGAGCCGGTAGCGACCGAGCTTGCGGGCCTCGTAGACCTGCTGGCGCGCCGACCAGAGGCCGTGGCTCGCCGCCGACACGAGGATCGCGGTGGCGAGCACGAAGATGTAGTTGCAGGCGAAGATCACGAGCGACCGCGGCGACGTCCACTGCGCCGCGAGCGCCGGGTCGAGGGACGCCCCCGCGCCCATGATGATGGGGAAGCTGAGCGCGACCGGGATCGTCATCCGGAGCGATCGCGAGAAGTGCGTGGGCAGGATCGTCGCGTCGACGAGCATCACGATCGACAGCCCGTGCATGTAGTTCCAGGTCAGATCCCCGAACTCCAGCGCCATCACGGAGATGAGCCCCCCCGTGCTCCAGACCGCGAAGACGTGCGCCGCGTCGAGGAGCTCGGCCGAGGTCTGCTCGCGCCGGGCGAGGAGGTACAGCCAGAGCAGGATGACCTCGCCGAGCAGCCGGTAGAGCAGCAGCCGGGTGACCGAGGCGCTCGGAAACACGGCGAGCACCACGAACACGTCGAGCGCCGCGAACGTGGGCCAGGTCACGAGCGCCGTGGGGAGGCCCCGCGCCATCGCGCGGCGCTCGTCCGCCGAGCTGGCGCCTCGAGGTCCCTGGGATCCCGTCGAATGGAAGCTGCTCGAGGCGGTCATGGTGCGGCGCGGGCCGTATCGCAGGCCATTGGAGCCCTGCGCTGGCGCGGAGTCAAAGCGCACGTCGCCCGCCTGGAGGAGCGAGCAATGACGCATCGCACGTGTCGCACGCAACGGTTGCATCGCACACGTCGTACGCGCCGCCCACGTGGTACGCGTCGCCGCGCGGCGCGAGCGCGACCCGGCGAGCGCGCACCGTCGGAAGGCGCGCGCCTCCGGGGGTTCCGCCGGCGGGGCGTCCGTTGTAGACGCGCTCCGCGCTCCCTCCGAGACCCCCGCAATGGCGGCGATCTCGGCGTCGATCCGCAGGGAAATGAGATGAAGCCGAGAAGTGCGCTGGTGATCATCGATGTCCAGAATGGCGTGCTTGCCGGGGAGGCCCCCGTGCAGGGGGCGAGCGGCCTGCTCTCGAGCATCGCAGCGCTCCTTTCGCGCGCCCGCGACCGCGGCGTGCCGGTGATCTTCGTGCAGGACGACGAGGTGGGTGAGGTGGGCTCGGCCGCGTGGGACATCCACCCAGCGGTCGCGCCGGCGGGCGGCGAGGCGCGGGTGCGCAAGCTCGCATGCGACGCGTTCTTCGAGACCGATCTCGCCGAGCGCCTCGAGCAGCTCGGCGTCGAGCACCTGATCATCGCGGGCTGCAAGACGGAGTTCTGCGTGGACACGACCTGCCGGCGCGCGGTGACCCTCGGCTTCGACGTGACGCTCGCCGCGGACGCGCACGGCACATCGGAGAGCCCGGCGCTCGCGGCGGCGGTGATCGTCGCACATCACAACCGGCTGCTGGACGGCTTCGGCGTCATGATGGCGGGGCGCCCGCGCGAGATCCGCGCCGTCCCGAGCCAGCAGATCGAGCTCTGACGGCCCGTGGCGAAGATCGGCTACTACGTCCACGGGCGCGGGCGCGGGCACGCGAGCCGCGCGCTCCCGATCGCGGGAGCCCTCCGCGAGCTCGGCCACGAGCTCCGGATCTACGGCGGCGGCCAGGCGGCGGACCTGCTCGGCGCGCTCCCGGAGCACCGCCTCGTGCGGCCGATCCACCGCGGGCTCGCGGGCGTGATCGAGCTCCCGCGCCGCCTGGCGAAGGAGATCGTCGAGCAGGGGGGCTTCCGGCCCGACGCCATCGTGAGCGACGGCGACGTCCCGTCGCTGCTCGCCGCGCGCGCGCTCGGGATCCCCGCCGTCGCGCTCGGCCACGATCTCGTCTTCTCGCGCTGCCGCCTGCCCGAGGGGCTGCCGAGGCTGCGGGTGCTCGCGTGCCGGCGCACGACCTGGGCCTCCAGCCGGGCGCGCCGCGCGGTCGCCGTCCACTTCCTGCCGATCGAGCCGGAGACGCCGGGCACCCTCGTCGCGCGGCCCGAGCGCCGGTTCGCCCCCGCGCGCGCCGGCGAGCCCGGGGCCGTCGTCTGCTACTTCAGCGAGTGCGACGCGCGCCGCGTGCTCGAGCTCGTCGCGCGCGGCGGCCGGCGCGTCGTCGCGTTCGGCGACCCGGGCCTCGACGTGCCCGGCGTCGAGGCGCGCCCCTTCGATCCGGGCGCGTTCCTCGGTCACCTCGAGGGCGCGTCGGCGGTCGTGACCACCGCCGGCAGCAACGTCCTCGCCGAGTGCGTGCTCGCCGGCAAGCCCGTGCTCGCGCTCTACGACGACCGCCACAACGAGCAGACGCTCAACGCGCTCCTCGCCGAGCGGGCCGGCGTCGCCGCCGCGAGCTCGCTGGCGGCGCTCTCGCCGGACGTCGTGGCGCGCTTCTTCGATCGCTGCCGCGCCGCCGACTTCGCTCGCATCGACCTGGAGCGCGCGCTGCCGAGCGCGCCTTCCGCCGTGCTCACCCTGCTGGAGGAGGCGTGCGCGGGCGCCTCGTGACGAGGTGCATCGCGGCGTTCGCACCTCGCACCGTGGCCGAAGTCGACACAAGCGGCATGAGCTTTGCTAATTACGCCCACCGCCGACAGGCCGATCGGCCGACGAGGAATGGCTGCTGTGTCGAGCAGCAGGCAGCGCTCGCGGCCGCAGCGCGACATGGCTGTCGCGGGCGCGACACGAACGCCCTACCGCCCGTCACGCTGCGCGCCTCGGTCGGTCATCGACCACGGTTCGCGCCGCTTCTCCAGGAGCAACGAAGATGACGATGGATGCAATTCTGCCGCTCAGCGACCACCGGAGCGATCGCGCGCCGCACGAGGCGATCGCGCCGGCGCGTCACACGCCGTCGACGGGACCCGCGCGGGGAGGGCTCTCCTCCGTCAGGGTGCAAGCGGCCATTCCAGAGAATCCCTTCGCTGCCCTCTCCGGCGCCAACGGGCGGCCGCTCAAGGTCGCCATCCTCAGCGATTTCACGCGCATTCCTTACGCGAATGGCGCGGTCTTCCAGACGCGGGCCCTGTATCGCGCGCTCAACACCTGTGGTCACCAGGCAACACTGATCGGACCTCGGGATCCGGATGCCTCGGCCGACGAGATCCCTCCCGGCACCGTCGCCTTGCCCAGCCTGCCGCTGCGCACCTACCCGGGGGTGCACCTGCCCATCCCCGTGGGATCCTCGGTGCTCGATCCGATGCGGTGGGATTTTGACATCTGCTTTGCGCAGACCACGACCCTGCTCGTCGAGTTCGGCATCTGGCTGCGCAAGATGCGCGGCATCCCGCTGCTCTGCGTGAACACGACGCACCTCGCGGCCGCGTACGACGTGCTCCTGCCGGAGCGGGTCTCCCGGATCGGCGCGGTCCACACGGTGCTCCACAAGACGCTCCGCGCGCCGATGGAGCGGCTCTTCGTGGAGCTGTACAACCAGGGAGACGGCCTCGTCGTGCTGAGCGAGGGCCTGCGCGATTACTGGCGCGAACGGGGCGTGACGGTGCCCATCCACGTGATCCCGCGGATGGTGCCCGAGGACGTGTTCGAGCGCCCGCTCGGCCCCGACCCCTACGTGCAGCTGCTCGAGGAGCGCGGGCTCGACCCGCGCGGCCCCCGCCTCGTCTGCGCGGGCCGGCACACCCGGGAGAAGTCGCAGCACCGGCTGATCCGCATCTTCGCCGAGCACATCGCCCCGCACGAGCCGCAGGCGACGCTCACGCTCGTCGGCGACGGGCCGGACAGCGCGGCGTACGCGGCGCTCGCGCGCGAGCTGGGCGTCGCGCGCCGGGTCATCTTCACGGGCGAGGTGCCGTACAGCCAGATCTCGGACTACTACCGGCACGCGAACCTCTTCCTGCACGCCTCGCTGAGCGAGACGTTCGGGAACGTGCTCAGCGAGGCGCTCTGGTGCGGCTCCCCGACGGTCGCGTTCGCTGACGGCATGGGCGTGAGCTCGCAGATCCAGAGCGGCCACAACGGCCTGCTCATCGACCCGGGCCGCGGGCCGATCGCCGAGGAGAGCGCGAACGCCGCGTTCGGCAAGGCCGTGCTCGCGCTCACGCGCGACCCGCTCGCCGCGGCGCGGCTCGGAGGCGCGGCCGCGCAGCGGGCGCGCGAGCGGTCCTCGCCCCTCGTTGTGCAGCGCATGCTCGCGAACGCATTCGCGCACGCGCGCGAGCACGCGAGGCAATCCAACCTGCGCCCGCTCGTCGAGGGGCCGAAGGCGCTCCAGTGGCTGGAGACTTTCCGGCACTTCCGCACCTGGATGGGCTTCACCGGCGGCCTCTTCGCGTTCGGCCACCTGCGCCCCGCGGCGGCGCCGCGGCCCAAGGGTATCCAGCCGTCGTTCTGCGCCTAGCGCGCGTGGTAAGACCGGCCCGAAGCCGGCCCGCACGCGGCCGCTTCGAGGTGTTCCCGGTTTCGAGGTGTCCTTCGAATGCTCCTCAGGATGATCGGTGCGCTCGTCGATTTCAGCGGGCGCCGTCCCTGGCTCGTCATCGCGCTCGGCCTCCTCTCCATGGCAGGGCTATGGGGGTACGCGTCGCGGCTCGAGCTGCGCACGGAGCTCCGCGAGCTCTTGCCGCGCGACAGCCCGGCGTTCCAGGCCTACGAGCGTCAGGCGCAGCGCGTGGACGGCGGAGCGCAGCTCATCGTCATCGCCGAGTCGCCGGATCGCGGCGCGAACGAGCGGTTCATCGACGCGCTCGCGGAGCAGCTGAACGAGCCGCTCCGGAAGCGCGCGGCCTGCGCCGCCGCGTGCGCCGACGACGCCTGCCGGGCGGCGTGCGGGCCGCCGGCGCTCATCCGCTACCTGGAGTCCGGCACGAAGGAGGTCCGCAGCTTCTTCGACGCGAACAAGTGGCTCTACGCGAGCGTCCGCGAGCTCGAGGCGGCGGACGAGGCGATCGAGCTGGAGCTCGCGCTGCGGAGCGGCCTTATCGAGGATCTGGAGGCTCCCGGGGCGCCCGGAGGTGACGCGGGCGCGGCGGGCGCGGCGACGACGCCGGCCCAGAAGGGGCTGTCGCTCGACGAGACCTGGCAGGAGCTCCAGCGGCGCCTGAAGAAGATCGACGAGTTCCCGAGCGGCTACTTCGCCACGCCCGACGGGCGCATGGTCGCGCTCCGCATCGTCTCGCGCAGCGCCGGGATGGGCGATCGCCGCGCGGCTGAGCTCCTCGACCAGGTGACCGCGCTCGTCTCGCGCCTCGATCCTGGGGCGTTCCACCCGGCCATGCAGGTCGGGTACGCGGGCGACATCCCGAACGCCATCGCCGAGCAGAAGTCGCTCGTGAGCGAGGCGGTGTGGGCCACCGTCATCGCGCTCGTGCTGATCGTCGGCGGCGTGATGATCTACTACCGCTCGCCCTGGTCGCTGCTGGTGATCCTGCTCCCCACGGCCTTCGGCGCCAGCGCGGGGTACGCGTTCGCGACCCTGACCTACGGCTACGTCAACACGGTCGGCGCCTTCCTCGGGGCGATCATCGTCGGCAACGGGGTCAACTACCCGATCGTGCTCCTGTCGAGGTACCGCGACTTCCGCGCGCGCGGCATGCCCGCGGACGAGGCGCGGCGCGAGGCGGTCATCAACGCGTTCCGCGCCGAGCTCGTCGGGGCGAGCGTGGCGGCGATCGCCTACGGATCGCTCACGATCACGCACTTCCGCGGGTTCAGCCAGTTCGGCACGATCGGCTTCGTCGGGATGATCATGGTGTGGGCGTCCATCGTGCCGCTCGTGCCCGCGACGCTCGTCGCGATCGAGCGCATCCAGGCGAGGCTCCCGCCCTGGATGCGCGATCCGCCGCCGCGCGTCTCGGACGAGGGCACCTCGGGGCCCGGCGCGCGGGCGCTCGCGCGCGTGACGTCGCGGTGGCCGCTCGCGTTCCTCGCGATCGCGCCGGTCATCGTCGCGCTCGCGGCGTGGAAGCTCCCCGCGTACATCCGCGATCCCTGGGAGTACAACTTCGCGCGCCTCGGCTCGAAGAGCTCGCGGGAGAAGGGCGCGGGGAGCTGGTCGCTCAAGGCGTCCGAGGTCTTCGGCGGGAAGATGAACGTCGCCGGCGCGATGATGCTCGCCGACACCCCCGAGCAGGTGCCGGCCATCAAGGCGCAGATCCTGGCGAACGACGCGAAGGATCCGCAGGGCCAGCTCGTGGCCGACGTCGCGACGATCGCCGACGCCCTCCCCGGCACGGCCGAGGAGCAGCGGCGGAAGATCGAGGTCCTGGAGCGCATCCGGGACCGGCTGACCCCGCGGGTGCTGAAGGCCCTGCGCCCCGAGGAGCGGGAGCGCGTCCTCAGCATGAAGCCGCCGGAGACGCTGCGCGTCATCGGCCCGAAGGACCTGCCCGACCTCATCCGCCGCAGGTTCGAGGAGAACAACGGCGTCGTGGGGACGGTGTTCTACGTGAAGTACAAGAACAACGTCTCGTTCTCGAACGGCAGGAACCTCCTGCGGATGGCCGACACGACCGGCAACGTGGTCCTCCCCGACGGGACCCACGTCGTCACGGCGAGCAGGCCGACGGTCTTCGCCGAGATGATCCGGTCGATGGAGCGCGACGGCCCGCTGGCGACGGCGGCCTCGTTCCTCGCGGTCACGATCGTCGTGGTGGTCGCGACGGGCAGCATGGCGGGCGCGCTCGCGGTCCTCCTGGCCCTCGTGCTCGGCGTGCTCGCGACGGCCACCGCCATGGCGGCGCTCGACGTCAAGATCAACTTCCTGAACTTCATCGCGCTCCCGATCACGTTCGGCATCGGCTGCGAGTACCCCTTCAACGTCTTCGATCGCGCGCGGCTGCTCGGCGGCGACGTGTCGCTCGCGCTCAAGCGCTCGGCCGGCCCCGTGGCCCTCTGCAGCTACACGACCGTGCTGGGCTACGGGTCGCTCGTCTTCGCCGACAACCAGGCGCTGAACTCGTTCGGCTGGGTCGCGGTCAGCGGCGAGCTGGCGTGCGTCGCGACAGCGCTCCTGTTCCTCCCGGCGCTGCTCCACGTCATGAACCGCTCGGCGCGGATGCGGCGCTCGTGGAAGGGCGGCCTCCTCCTGCGCGGGAGCAACCACTCGTGAAGATCCTCGACGTCGCGGAGTTCTTCTCGTCCCGCGGGGGCGGCGTGCGGTCGTACCTGGAGGAGCTCGTGCGCCAGGGGAGCCGGCGCGGTCACGAGATCGTCGTCGTGGCGCCCGGGCCGCGCGACGAGGTCGTCCCGCTCGAGCGGGGCCGCATCGTGCGGGTGGCCGGCCCGCCGATGCCGTACGACCCGACCTACCACGCGCTCCTCCGGCTCGGCGCGGCGCGGGCGATCATCCGCCGCGAGGCGCCGGACGTGGTGCAGGCGAGCGCGCCGTACACGGCCGCGCTCGTCGCGGCGAGCGCCCGCGAGGTCCCGCTCCGCACGTTCGTGTACCACTCGGATCAGATCAGCACCTACGCGGCGCCGCTGCTCGACCGGGTGCGCCCGCGCGCGGTCGCCCGGGCGCTCGAGGGCGCGCTGTTCGCCTGGCCGCGCGCGCTGTCGCGGCGGTTCGACGCGACGATCGCCCCCGGGACGTTCATCGCGGAGCAGCTCCAGAGCCACGGCTGCGAGCGCGTGCACCGCGTCACCTTCGGCGTGAAGCGCGGCGACTTCGGCCCCTCCCGCGCGGACGCGGCGCTGCGCCGCGGCCTGCTCGGCCGGTTCGCGGACGAGCCGTCGGCCGCGCTGCTCCTCGTCGCGTGCCGGCTCGCCGTCGAGAAGCGGGTGGCGCTCGTGATCGACGCGGCGCGGGAGCTCGCGGCGCGGCGCCCGGTCGCCCTCGCGGTGCTGGGCGACGGGCCCGAGCGGGCGCGGCTCGAGCGCCGCGCGGCCGCCCTTCCGCAGGTGACCTTCCTCGGCTTCGCCAAGGACCGCGCCACCTACGCCGCGCTGCACGCCAGCGCCGACGTCTTCGTCCACGGGGGCGCCGCCGAGACGTTCGGCTTCGTGCTGGGCGAGGCGCTGTGCTCGGGCCTGCCGCTCGTCGTCCCGGCCGCCGGCGCCGCGCTGGATTTCGTGCAGCCCGGCGCCGCCGAGGTGTACGCGCCGCGCGCCTCGCCGGGCGAGGTGGCCGCCGCGATCGAGCGGGTGCTCGCGCGCCCGCGGGAGGAGCGCGTCGCCGCGGCGCGGGCCGCGGGGGAGCGGCTGCCCACGAGCGACGAGCACTTCGAAGCGCTGTTCGCGCTCTACGCGGACCTGCTCGAGCGCGGGGTGCGCGGCGAGGGCTGACGTCGTGGACGCCAGCTTGCCGCGAGAGGACGCGAGAGAACCGAACGTGCGCCCCTTCCTGCTGATCTCCCCCGCCTTCGCGCCCCAGACGAGCGTCGGCGCCTTCCGCTGGGTGAAGCTCGCCCGGCACCTGCCGCGCCATGGCTTCCGCGTCGCCGTCCTGTCGGGGACCTTCCCCGAGGATCCGCGCGACGACGGGCTGCTCGCCGCGCTGCCGCCCGAGGTCGAGATCTTCGACGAGTACCTCGATCCGGTCGTCCTCGCCGCGGGCGCCGCGCTGCGCGCCCTCCGCGCGCGGGCGCCGCTCCCCGCGGGGCGCGCGGGGCCGCTCGTCGGGCTCCGCCCGTTCCAGGCGATCACCGACCGCTGGATCGCGCACGCGCCGCGCGGGGCGCGCGCGGCGGTGGCCGTGGCCCGCCGCACCGGCGCGCGGGCCGTCGTGGTGAGCGCCGGCCCGTACTCGGCCTGCCCGGTCGGCCTCCACGTGAAGCGGGCGCTCGGCGTGCCGCTCGTCCTCGACATGCGCGACCCGTACTCGCTGCACGAGACGGGGAGCGGGCCGCCGTCCGGCCTGGCCGAGCGGGCCCGGCGCGCCATCGTCCCGCGCCTGGAGCGCCGCTGGCTCGAGGGCGCCGACCACGTGATCTTCAACACGCGGGCCTCGCTCGAGGCCTACCGCGCGCGCTTCCCCGAGCTCTCGTCGAAGTCCTCGTTCGTGCGCAACCACTTCGATCTCGCGCTGTACGCGCCGCCGCCCGTGCCGGAGCCGCCCCGCCGCTTCGTCGTGCTCCACCTCGGCACGATCCGCGAGGAGGCCTCGGCGGACCAGATAGGCGCCGCGCTGCGGCGGTTCATCGACCGCGAGCGGCTCGCGCCCGAGGACGTCGTCCTCCGGCAGATCGGCCGGATGTCCGACCACGATCGCGCCTGCTTCGAGCGCATGGGGCTCGCGCCGTACATCGAGGCGCTCCCCCCGGTCCCGCAGCGCGACGTGCTCGGCGAGCTCAGGCGGGCGCACGTGCTGCTCGCGATGCTCAGCCCCCACGTCGTGCTGCGCGTCTCGGCCAAGACCTACGACTACGCCGCGTCGGGGATGCCCGTCGTCAGCGTGACCGCGAACCGCGAGGTCGAGGAGCTCCTCTCGTACCGGAGCGACAACGCGCGCGTCGCGCCGGACGACGCGGACGGCATCGCCGCCGCGCTCGCGCGCCACCTCGCGCGCTTCCGGGAGACGGGCGCGCTGCCGGTCCCGGCGCCTCCGCCCGCGGCGCTGTCGTCCGAGGCGGCCGCGGCCAGCGTCGCCGCGATCCTCGACCGCGTCATCGCCGACGCGGCCGCCCGCCGCGCCCGCCAGCCTCCTTGAACACGGGAGCCTGGCGGGGAGGGGGCCGTCGCGCAACCAGCGCCGACCCTCGCCCTGCCGTCAGGCACTAGACTGGCGCGCGCCGCGCCGCCTTCGCGGCGCCATCCCCCTTCCTCGGAGCTGTGCATGCGCTTTCTCCACCCCGAGCATGACGAGAGCCTGGAGCTCGCCCTCGAAGACGTGTTCCTGACCCCCGGGTACTTCGCCGGCGGCTCCCGCCTCGAGAGCGACCTGCGCCCGGCGGACTTCCCTGGCGGCTCGCACCCGATCGTCTCGGCGAACATGAACGCGGTCACCGGCAAGCGGATGGCGGAGACGATGGCCCGCTTCGGCGGCCTCGGCGTGCTCCCGCAGGACATGGATCTCGACACGGTCGAGCGCATCGTCCACCACATCAAGCGCGCCGACCCGCGCTACGACACGCCCCTCTCGGTCTCCCCGCGGGCGACGCTCCGCGACGTGCACGGCATCATCCGCAAGCGATCGCACGACATGGTGGTCGTGGTCGACGACGAGCGGCGGCCGATCGGCATCGTCACCCACGCCGACCTGCGCGACCGGGATCAGTACACGCCCGCGTCCGCGCTCATGTCGTCGCGCCTCATCACCATCCCGGCCGGCACGCCGAACCGGACGGCCTTCCTGCTGATGGAGGACGCCCGCGTGAAGGCGGTCCCCGTGCTCGACGGGGACGGGCGGCTCCACGGCGTGCTGACGCGCGACGACGCCGTGCGGCTCGAGCTGCTCAAGCCGACGCTCGACGGCGGCGGCGAGCTCATGGTCGCGGCGGCGATCGGGATCTCCGCGCAGGCGGCCCAGAGCGCCGCGCGCCTGCTCGAGATCGGCGTGTCCGCGATCGTGCTCGACACCGCGCACGGCCACCAGCGCCGGATGATCGAGGCGATCCGCGCCGTGCGGGGCGCCGTCGGCGACGCCGTCCCGCTCGTGGCCGGCAACGTCTGCACGGCGGAGGGCACGCGGGCCCTCATCGAGGCGGGCGCCGGCATCGTGAAGGTGAACGTCGGCCCCGGCGCGATGTGCACGACGCGCATGCAGACCGGCGCCGGCCGCCCGACGTTCTCCTCGGTGCTCGCGTGCGCCCGCGAGGCGCGCCGCCACGGCAAGCGCGTCTGGGCCGACGGCGGCGTCCGTCACCCGCGCGACGTGGCGCTCTACCTCGCCGCCGGCGCCTCGCGCGTCATGGTCGGGACGACGCTCGCCGGCACCTACGAGAGCCCGGGGGACGTCATGGAGGACCGCGACGGGCTGCTCTACAAGGAGAACTACGGCATGGCGAGCGCCCGCGCGGTCAGCGAGCGCACGGCGGATCTCGACGCGTTCGAGCGCGCCAAGAAGGCCTTCTTCCGCGAGGGCATCTCGACGTCGCGCATCTACATCCACGAGGGGCGCGAGAGCGTCGGCGCCATCCTGATCGAGATGATCACCGGCGTGCAGTCGGCGTGCACCTACGCCGGCGCGGCGAACCTCGACGAGCTCCACGACAAGGCCGTCATCGGGGTGCAGACGCTGGCGGGGTACGGCGAGGGCAAGCCGCACGGAATCGAACGGCGTTGATCGAGCGAGTTTGACGACGCGGCGTTGACGACGCGGCGTTGACGACGCGGCGCGCTCATCGCGCCATGCTTCCCATGCGCTCGAGCCGCGGCGCGGGATGACGGAAAGGTGACGTGACTTCCACCCGGGCAGCGACGAACCTCCGGCTGCTTACCGTCGAGGTCCTCCATGCCGAACGCACCCGCTCCACGTTTTTCCGCCGCGCGCCGCGCCGTTCGCCGGTTCGTCGGCCGCACCTGGTTGTCCGTGTTCGGCTGGCGCGTGGAGGGCATGACGGAGCTCCCGTCGAAGGCCGTGATCATCGCGGCGCCCCACACCTCGAACTGGGATTTCCCGTTCACGCTTGCGGTCAGCTACGTGCTCGACCTCGAGTTCTCCTGGCTCGGCAAGCACACGCTCTTCGAGCCGCCGTTCGGCTTCTTCTTCAAGTGGCTCGGCGGCGTGCCCGTCGACCGCCGCGACAGGAACAACCTCGTCGCGGCCGTGGTCGACGTGTTGAAGGAGCGCGACGAGCTCATCCTGATCATCGCGCCCGAGGGCACGCGCTCGCGCACGAAGCGCTGGAAGACGGGCTTCTACTACGTCGCGCTCGGCGCCGGCGTCCCGATCCTCCTCGGATACCTCGACTTCCCCCGCAAGCGGGGCGGGATCCTCCACGTGTTCCACCCGACGGGCGACATCGAGGCCGACATGGCGGCGATCCGCCGTCTCTACGAGGGCATCGAAGGAAAGCACCCGGAGCGGATGAGCGAGATCACGCTCGGCGCCAGGGGGGCTCCGGCGAACGGGGCCGTCCAGCACCCCTGAGCTCAGGTCGAGGGCGCGCGCGCCGCCTATCCGCGCGGCCGGGGGCGCTCGTCAGCGCAGGGACGGCGCGCGAACCGACGAGGCGGGCCCCGCCGTGATCCTCGTCGTCAGCACGCCCGCGAGCGCCCATTCGAACGCGGAGCGGTCGGTGTACACGTTGAAGCGGCCGCCCGTGGCGAGGTTGGCGACGGTGACGCCCATGGCGACGAGCCCCGGCCGAACGAGGATATGGACCTCCTTCAGCTTGCCGGGGTTCCGCAGGTGCCACGCCGTGAGCCTTGCCCGGACGTCGCTGTCATAGCCGGTGCCGAGCTCGAAATCGTCGAACACGACCGGGTGCACGCCCGTCTCGACGAGGGTCTCCAGGTGCCTGATCGCCGGCTCGATGAGATCGAGCGACGCGTACCCCTCGAGGCGCCTCGTCACGACGTCGGACGCCGGCGTTCGGACATCGAGGACTCCCCGCCCGGTCGACCAGCGATCGCCCCGAGCTCCGAGCCGTGTGTGTGCCAAATCCATCTCGATTTCGAGACTTTAGTCGATGGGCGGCGCTCCGCCACGCGATCCGTCCGATCCGCGCCGTTCCCCGACGCCGGGGGCCTGTACTGCGCTCGCGGACGGCGCCTCGCCGGCCGGGCGCGCGAGGCGGCGGGGTTTCCGGCGCGTCGAGCACGTCCGGCGGGCCTGGCCGGCTCCTGCTGCGTCGAGCGCCGTCGGCGTGGCCGAAAGCGGCTATGATGCCGCGGCTGTTTCGGCCGCCGGCCGGTGCTGGCGGCTCGCGAGGCGTCTTCGCCCGCAGCAGACGGACGAAGGAGGAGCTACCGAGATGAGAGGACATGTTTCCAGGGTGCTGCGGCTCGCTGTCGTGGCGTTTGCGTGCGCGCTGATGGCGGGCTGCGGCGGCCCGCTGCGCTACACGCCGCAGGGCATCGGGAAGGCGCCGGGCGCGGACGCCGTGATCATCGCCGACGTCAACTTCGACGCGGCCATGACCCGCCTCGACATCAACGCGAAGGATCTCCCGCCGCCCGATCGCCTCGACTCGAGCAGCACGGCCTACGTCGTCTGGGCGCGCCCGGACAGCGACTCGCCCTGGCAGCGGATCGGCGCGCTCAACTTCGACCCCGATGCCCGCACCGGCAAGCTCAAGGACGTGAGCGTGCCGCTCACCCGGTTCGAGCTCGTCATCAGCCTCGAGACGACCGCCAATCCCGAGTCGCCGTCCTCGGAGCTCATCTTCAAGCAGGACGTCGAGTACTGACGAGAGCGCGTTCTCCGCCGGGGGTGCACTTTCGCAGCGTTGCTCGAGTCGCTCCCGGCGTGCGCGTCGCGGCCGTATGGCGCGACCCGCGGCGCCAGCGACATCGCCGTGCCGCCCGCCGCCCCCTCGTGATGCTGTCGAGGCGTGGTGGTCGCCCGTCCCATCGAGGTCGGCGCCAGCCGTCGGCCCGGTCCCGACGTTTCGGCGCCGTCCACCGTCCATCGCGTGAATGCCCGCGCGCGCCGGTGCATCTCAGCGCGGTGAGTGAAGATTCTCCTCCTGTCGCAGTGGTATCACCCCGAGCCGATCGCGCGCCCCCATCTGCTCGCAGAGGCGCTGGCCGAGCGCGGGCACCAGGTGACGGTGGTGACCGCGTTCCCGAACTACCCGCATGGCCGCACCTATCCAGGGTACCGACAGCGCCTCTGGGACGTGGAGCACGCGAGCGGCACCCGGGTGATACGCCTCCCGACCTACCCTGATCACAGCCGATCGTGCGTGCGGCGGACGCTCAACTACGCGAGCTTCGCCGCCTCGACCGCGCTGCTCGGGACCGCCCTCTCCGGGCCGGCCGACGTCGCCTGGGTCCACAACCCCCCACCGAGCCACGCCATCGCCGCCTCCTGGCTCGCCGCGCTCCGCCGGATACCGTGGGTCTATGAGGTCCAGGATCTGTGGCCCGAGACCGCGGCGGCCTCGGGCATGCTCGACAACAGGCTCGTGTTCGCTGGCGTCGATCGCGTGAACCGCGCCCTCTTCCGGCGCGCCGCGGCGATCACCGTCATCAGCCCGGGGCTCGAGCGCGAGCTCTCGCGCAAAGGCGTCTCCACCGACAAGGTGCACCTGATCCCGAACTGGGCCGACGATCGGATCTACAGGCCGGTGGAGCCCGACCCGCAGCTCGCGGCCGAGCACGGGTTGTCAGGGCGGTTCGTCGTCCTCTTCGCCGGCAACATGGGCCCTGCCCAGGCCCTCTCCAGCGTGCTCGACGCGGCCGAGCGGCTGCGCGACCTCACCGACGTGCGGTTCGTGATGGTCGGGGACGGGAACGACGCGCCCAGGCTCCGGCGCGAGGCTGCGGCGCGGGCCCTCTCGAACGTCGTCTTCATCGGCCAGCAGCCCCACGAGCGCATGCCGCATTTCTTCGCGCTGGCCGATGTGGTGCTCTCGCACCTCCGGCGCGACCCGCGCTTCGAGATCACGATCCCCTCGAAGATCCCGGCCTACATGGCCGCGGCCAGGCCGGTGCTCGTCGCGGCGGGCGGGGATCCGGCGGATCTGGTGCGGAGCAGCGGGGCGGGGCTCGCCTGCGAGCCCGAGGACCCGGCGGCGCTCGCGGACGCCGTGCGGCGGTTTCACGGCATGACGCCGGAGGCGCGGCGCGCGATGGGGGAGGCCGGCCGGCTCTATTTCCTTCGCTGGTTCACGCGCGAGCCGCTCGTGCGTCGTTATGAGGAGATCTTCGCGCGCGCAGCGGGTGAAGCACCGTCGTGAGGACGCCGGCGCGCCCTTTTTCGTGAGCTGGCGCGCCGGCGCGGGGCAGCAGGGGACCGAAGGACGCAATGCACCGGGGCATTGCGGTGGGCAACGTTCCATGGGCGAAACGACAGGAACAGCGGTGGGCACCATGCAGGATTACAAGGACCGGCGGATCATCGTGACCGGTGGGGCGGGCGCGATCGGCGGCTCGCTCACGGCGGCCCTGGCCGACGCGGGCGCGGACGTGATCGTGGTGGACGACCTCTCCTCCTCCTCCCGCTGGGGCGTCCCGGCGCGGCGCAACGTGCGCTTCGTGGAGGGGAGCGTCGTTGATGACGGCTTGCTCGCGGCGGTGTTCCGGGAGCGGCCATCGCATGTCTTCCACCTCGCCGCGCTGTTCGCGAACCAGAACTCGGTGGACAACCCGGAGCGCGATCTCGAGGTCAACGGCCTCGGCACATTGCGGGTGCTGCAGCACGCGCGGCGCAGCGCGGCGCAGCGCGTCGTCTTCGCCTCGTCCGGGTGCGCGCCCTACGGCAGCGACCCGCCGCGCCCCGTCCACGAGGAGCACCTCGCGCTCGATGTCCACACGCCTTACCAGGCCACCAAGCTGCTCGGCGAGCTCTATTGCAATTATTTTTGCGGTCATTCGGCCGGCCATGATGAGCTGAGCACCGTGCGGGTCCGCCCCTTCAACTCGTACGGTCCGGGCGAGGTCCCTGGCCGATACCGCAATGTGATCCCCAACTTCGTCTACTGGGCCCTGCGCGGCGAGCCGCTGCCGATCACCGGGACGGGAGAGGAGACCCGCTCGTTCACCTACGTGGGCGACATCGTCGACGGGTTTCTCCGGGCGGGCGCCGCGGCGGCCGCCTCGGGCGAGGCGTTCAACCTGGCGTCGGGCGAGGAGATCGCCATCCTCGACGTCGCGAGAGCCATCAACGAGTTGACGGGCAACCGCGCCGGCGTCCGGTTCGTCGGGCGCCGGGCGTGGGATACGCAGCGCCGTCGGGTCGCATCCACCGACAAGGCCCGTCGCGTCCTCGGCTTCGAGGCGCAGACGGGCCTGCATGAGGGGCTCGCGCGCACCGTGGCGTGGTTCCGCGAGCGCTGGGCCCAGATCGAGGCCGACGCGCGCTTCTAGGGACATGCGCGTCGCGCTCTGGGGCCCCCTCCCGCCGCCCGGCGGCGGAATCACGCGGTGGATGCGGAACTACCTCGACGCGGCGGCAGCGGCGGGCATCGAGGCGGACGTCATCGACACCTCGCCCCGGGCCGCCTCGACCGATCCGACGAGCAGGCTTCGGCCCGCGCGCGTTGTCCGCGCGGGCGAAGCGCTGGCGGCGCTTCACCGGCTGCTCGCGCGGCGCCGGCCGGATGTCGTTCATCTGTGCACCACCCTGTTCTGGGCGACCGCGCGCGACGGCCTCGCGGTGGAGCTGTGCCGTCGCGCGGGGGTGCCGGCCGTGCTCCACCTGCGCCTGTCGCCGCAGATCATCGCCTGGCATCGGGCCCTGCCGTGGCCGGCTCGGCAGGCCGTGCGCGCCGCGCTGGGCCGCGCCGCGGCCGTCATCACGCTCTCGGAGGAGCTGCGGTGTTACGTGCAGGCCTTGGTTCCAGGGGGCCGCGTCCTCCGGATCGCCAACCCGGTCGACACCGACGTCTTCCACCCCGCCGCCGCGCCGCGCTCGCCCGGCCAGCCGCTGCGGGTGCTCTTCGCGGGGCTCGTCACGCCGCAGAAGGGGGTCCTGGAGCTCGCGCGGGCCGTGCTGGCGGTCGAGGGCCTGACCCTCGCGCTGGCGGGGCCTCGCGACGCAGGCGGCGCCGCCGGCCCGTCCCGCCGTCTCGACGAGGCGCTCGCGGAGCTCGAGCGGCGAGGCCGCCTGAGCCTGCTCGGCGAGGTGCCCGAAGACGCGATGCCCGCTGTCTACCGCGACGCGGACGTCTTCTGCCTACCGAGCCATGGCGAGGGGCTGCCCAACGCGTTTCTGGAGGCGATGGCCAGCGGCCTGCCCTGCGTCGTCACGCCGGTCGGCGGGGTGCCGGAGGTGATCCAGGGCGAGGGCGGTCGGGTGGCCCTCCTGGCGGCGCCGAGAGACGAGGACGCGCTGCGGGGCGCGCTCCGCTCCCTGCGCGACGACCCTTCCCTGCGGGCGCAGCTCGGCGAGGCCGCGCGCCGGCGCGCCGTGCGCCGCTATGCGAGCCGGACGATCATGGCGGAGTACGCCGCGCTGTATGCGCAGCTCGCGGCGGCCGACGCCTCGCGTCCCGAGCCCCGGGGCGAACATCACGGCTGCGCGGGGCCGTAGACCGCGCGCCGCGGGCGCCGCGCGTCGCGATAGGGGCTCTCCCGATCCGCTTGGCTGCTGGCGTCATCTCGATTCCATATCAGTCTAGTGCGCCGATGATCGACCGCCTGCGCGTCCGTCAGGCTCGGATCGAGCCTTGAAGGGACGTCGCCGTTCCCGCCAGAAGCGAAGGAATCGAGGTGTCAGTGCGAGCGGACCTCTTCAGAAGCGCTCCGTTCACGAAGGTTCTGTCGCCGCTCGTCATCGCTGCTGCTTTGACCGCGGTCGACTGCGATCGTCCCCGGCAGGCGCCGGGGCCGGAGGCCGGCGACGGCGGGAACGGTGGAAGCGGCGGGAACGGCGGGAACGGCGGAGGCGGCGAGGACGGCGGGGGCGGAGGGGACGGCGCGCCTTGCCTCACGGCCGCGGACTGCCCCGGGGTCGACGGCGCGTGTCGGCTGCGCAGCTGCGAAGGCGGCCGGTGCGCCCTCGACGACGCGCCGCGGGGAAAGCCCGTGGGCGAGCAGGTGCTGGGCGACTGCAAGGCGCGCGTTTGCGATGGGCTTGGCGCCGTGATCGAGCTCGACGACGACCAAGACGCCTTCTCCGACGGAGACCCGTGCTCGGCCGACGTGTGCGTCGCGGGGGCGCCGAAGAACCTCCCGGCGCCGGCGACCACGGAGTGCGGGGGACCCGACGCCATTGGAGCGCGCTATTGTGATGGGAACGGCGCTTGTGTCGAGTGTCTCGTCGCCGGTGATTGCCTGAGCAACATCTGCGTCGAGAACAGCTGTGTCGCGCCCGATTGCGGCGATGGCGCGATGAACGGCGCCGAGACCGGCGTCGACTGCGGCGGACCGGAGTGCGTGCCGTGCGCGGATCTCGAGGACTGCCTCACTGGCGCGGACTGCCGGAGCGGGATCTGCGCGGACGGCAGGTGCCGCGCGTCGTCGTGCACCGATGGCGCGACGAACGGGGCGGAGACCGACGTCGACTGCGGCGGACCGGCGTGCTCGCCTTGCGCCACCGGCAAGGCGTGCGCCGCGGACGGCGACTGCCTGGGCGGCCGCTGCTCAGGGACGACGTGCCTCCCGTCGTGCACCGACATCGCCCGGAACGGGGCGGAGACCGATATCGACTGCGGCGGCCCCGCGTGCGTCGGGTGCGCCGCCGGAATGCGCTGCGCCGTCGGGCGCGATTGCCTGAGCCACGTGTGCAGCGCGGCAGGCACCTGCGCCGCGCCGGCCTGCGGCGACGGCGTGGTCAACGCCGCCGCCGAGGCGTGTGATGACGGCAATACGAGCAATACGGACGCGTGCCTCACCACGTGCGTCGCCGCCTCGTGCGGGGACGGGTTCGTCCGCGCCGGCGTCGAGGCGTGCGACGACGGAAACGCGAGCAACACCGACGCCTGCCCGACGCGCTGCGCGCGCGCTGTGTGCGGGGACGGGTTCGTCCGTGCCGGCGTCGAGGCGTGTGACGACGGGAACCGGAGCGCGGGCGACGGCTGCAGCCCAGGGTGCCTCCTCGACGGCTGCGGCGACGGCGCGATCCAGGCCGGCGAGGAGTGCGACGACGGCGACGCCGACAGCGCCGACGGCTGCCCTATCACCTGTCGCCACGCGAGGTGCGGCGACGGCTTCGTGCGGGACGGCGTCGAGGGCTGCGACGACGCCAACACGTCGAGCGGCGACGGCTGCAGCGCGGGCTGCGTCGTGGAAGCGCGGTACACCTGCCGGGGCACGCCGAGCGTGTGCACGTACGCCAAGGAGCGCAACTGCAGCGACGCGGCGGACGATGACCTCGACGGCGAGACGGACTGCGACGACCCGGACTGCGCGCTCGGCTGCGACGATGCCGTCGGCGCGTGCTCGCCCGGGCAGATGCTGTGGGTGCAGTCGTCCACGGACATCCCCAAGAACGTCACGGATCGCGCGGTCGCCGCCAGCGTCCTCCCCGTCGTCTCGAGGGGCGCGATCCGGCGCGTGACGCTCGAGCTCGATATCGTGCATACGTTCGACGGAGATCTCGATATCTCGCTCACCTCTCCGGCCGGCGCGACGGTCGATGTGTCGAGCGACAACGGCGGCTCCGGCGACAACTACCGGAGGACCGTCTTCGACATGGGCTGCGCGACCTCGGTCATGGGGGCGATGGCGCCGTTCCGCGGCTGCTTCCGCCCGGAGTCGTCGTTCGTGGCCTTCCTCTCGGGGCCGGCGAACGGCACGTGGACGCTCCGGGTCGGGGACGACGCCGGGTCCGACTCCGGTACGCTGACCGCGTGGTCGCTCGCGCTCTGCATCGACCCGTGAGCGCAGCGCGGCGCGGCCGCGCGCGCGCCGAAAGCCACGCTGTCCGCCGTGCGCGCCGCGAGGGCTGCGGCGAGGGCAGGCGCGGCCGCGCCCGGCCGGCGCGATCGGCCGGGCTCGCCTGGCGTGCTCTCCCGTACCGGCGGCCTTCGATCCATGCCAGGGTGCGCTCGTGCCCTGGGTCCGCGCATCGCTTCGAGGTCAAACCGTCTATGCTCGCGCCGACGCCGCCGGCGCCCTGGTCGCGGAGGAGGGCGGCGGCGTCGAGATCCGCTACAAGCCGCACGACGGCCGCAGGTACAAGGCGCGCGCCGACAACCTGACCGTGATCGACCCGAAGGTGTTGCCCGACGACACCTGTGGGCCTGCGGAGGCGGTCGTGAAGGCGCGCGCCGGCGAGCAGCCCGAGGGGGGCGCGGCCGCCCCGGCGCCGGCCGGGCGCTCGCAGCGCAAGGCGCCGGCGCGGGGGGAGTCCGGCGCGGCGCCCGTCCCGGAAGGGGCTGTCATCGTCTACGCGGACGGCGCGTGCTCGGGGAACCCGGGGCCCGCGGGGCTCGGCGTGGTGATCATCGACGGCGGCCGGCGGATCGAGCGCAGCGAGTTCCTCGGCACCGCGACCAACAACATCGCCGAGCTGACGGCCATCCTCCGCTCGCTCGAGGAGGTGGACGAGCCGGGGCGGCCCATCGTCATCCACACGGACAGCCAGTACTCGATCGGCGTGCTCCAGAAGGGGTGGAAGGCGAAGGCGAACACCGAGCTCATCGCCTCGCTGCGCGGCGCGCTCGCCGCGCGGCCGCGCGCGCGCCTCGTGTATGTGCCGGGGCACGCGGGCGTGCTGCTCAACGAGCGCGCCGACGCGCTCGCGCGCGAGGCCGTCCGCGAGCGCGCCTCCCGTCGGACGGTGTACCCCGGCTCCGGCGGCTGAGTCCGGGGCAACCCGGGCCGCGCGGGGCCGGAAACGCGTGGAACCGCCTGGGGCCCAGTGGTAGAGGCGCGCGATGCGTGTTCCGCTCCGCCTCGCCCTCGCCGGGCTCGTCGCCGCCGCCGCCTTCGCCTCGCCGCTCGCCCACGCGGTCGTGAGCGAGCGGATCGTCGCCGTCGTCGGCGATCGCGCCATCCTGCTCTCGGATCTGCGGCAGCGGGCTCGCCCCTTCCTGCTGCAGATCCAGGCCAGGGTCCCGCCGGGCGCGCAGCAGGCGGCGGCCGAGTCGCAGGTCTTCCGCGATCTCCTCCAGAAGATGGTGGACGAGGAGCTCGAGGGCCAGGCCGCCGAGAAGGCCAATATCCGCGTGACCTCCGAGGAGATCGAGAACGCCTTCCGGAACATCGCGGCCGCGGAGCAGATGACGGTCGAGGAGCTGTTCCGGGCGGCGCGGGCGAGCTCGGGGCTCACCGAGCAGGAGTACCGCGACGAGATCCGCCGGCAGATCCTCGAGGGCAAGATGCTGCAGCTCCGGGTGAAGGGCCGGGTGCGCATCACCGAGCAGGACGTGCGGTCCGCCTTCGATCGGCTGGTGCGCGAGGAGCGCCGGCGGCGCGACTACCACCCGGCGTGGATCGTCCTGCGCGTCCTGCCCGGCTCGAGCGCCGAGGCGGTCGAGGAGCGCCGCGCGCTCGCCGCGGCGCTCGCGGAGCGCGCGCGCGGCGGGGAGGATTTCGCGGCGCTCGCGCGGCAATTCTCGGACGACACCGCGACCCGCGAGGAGGGCGGCGACCTCGGGGTCCGCGCGCCGCAGGGGACGCAGGCCGCGGTGACCGGCCAGCGCCAGGTGATGGCCCCGGAGCTCGAGGCCGCGCTGATGGCGATCGAGCCGGGCGGCGTGGCCGGGCCGATGCGCGCGGGCGACGCGTTCGTGGTCATGAAGCTCCTGAGCCGCCAGCCGTCCCGCTTCACGACGCTCGAGGCGGCTCGCCCGGAGGTCCTCCAGCGGCTGCAGGCGGAGATCATGACGAAGGCCAAGCAGAAGTGGCTCGACGACCTGAAGCGCGGGACGCACGTGGAGGTCCGGCTCTGACGCGCAAGGGCGAGCGGGGCGCGACGAGCGCGACGAGCGCGGCGCGGGGGGGCAGCGCGAGCGGCGGGGGAGATGCGGTCGTCCCCGAGTGCACCGCGTGCGGCACCTGCTGCTTCTCGGCCCTGCCGGAGTACGTCCGGGTCTTCGGCTGCGACCACGATCGCATGGACGATCGCGCGCGGGGGCTCACCCACTTCATCGGCAACCGCTGCTACATGCGCATCGAGGACGGCCGCTGCGCCGCGCTCACGCTGGACGCGGAGCACGGCCGCTTCCTCTGCTCGATCTACGAGGTGCGGCCCGACTGCTGCCGCGCGCTCGAGCGCGGCAGCGGCGCGTGCCTCGGCGAGCTTCACGAGAAGCGGGAGCGGCCGCTCCTCGCCCTCGAGGCGCTCCGCCGCCGCGCGGGCGGCGCGAGCGGCGAGGGCGACGCGGGGGGCGCAAGCGGCGCGGGGACGGCGGGCGGCGCCGCGTAGGCGCGGCTGGCGTCGCCCTCAGGGCGACGCGTCCCTGTCCGGAACCGGCGGCGCGCCCGCGTCGAGCGCGCTGCGATCGAGCCGCATGCTCACGTCGAGCGTGACCGTCTGCCCCTCGGAGACGGTGATCGTGCGCTTCTCCTCGGGCGCGTTCGGGTGCCGGAACGTGACGTAGTGCCGTCCGGCCTGGAGCGGGATCGCCCGCGCCATCGGCGTCACGTCGACGAGCTCCCCATCGATGACGACCTCCGCCCACGGCCTGGCGAGGACCTTCAGGTAGCCGCGCTCCTCCGAGCGCGCGCCGGGCTGCCTGGCCTCGGCGCTGGGCGGCTCCGCGGCGTCGTGCTGGCGGAGGCTGAGCTCGATGAGCGCGCCGCCCGCGACGACCAGCGCGAAGACGCCGACGAGCCGCCCCACGTCGGGCGCGAGCGACGGCGCGCTGCGCTGCTCGACCGCGGGGCGCGCGGAGGGCGCCTGCGCGGGCGGCAGCTCGTCGCCGCCGAGCTTGGCCGCTGCGAGGGCCCTCGCGATGAGCGCGCGCGGCTGCGGATGGCCGCGCTCCGCGAGCTCCTCGGCCAGGGCGTCCGCGACGGCGCGGCCGCTATCGTAGCGCTGCTCCGGCTCTTTCTCGAGGCACCGGAGCACCACGCGCTCCAGGCCGCGCGACACGTCGGGCACGAGCCCCCGCAGCGGCTGCGGCGGCGCGTTGCGGATCCGGTGCGCGACGGCCCTGCCCTCGGCCCACCGGTCCTCGTCGCGCTCGCGCGGCGCGCCCGACGCGCGGTTCGACGCGCGGTTCGGCGCGTGGCTCGACGTGCGGTCCGACGTACGATTGGCATCCTCCGGCCCCGCCTTCGGCTCGTCGAACGGGCGCACGCCGGTGAGCATCTCGTACAGCACCACGCCGAGCGTGAACACGTCCGCCTGAGGCCCGGGCTCCGCCCCGAGGATCTGCTCCGGCGCCATGTAGTCGGGCCGCGCGAACGTGTCGCTGCCCTCGAACGGCTCTGGCAGCGAGGGTTGCCGGCCGTCGGACGCCGCCGCGAACTCCAGGATCTTCACCCCGCCCGCGGGCGTGACGATGACGCGCTCGGGGCGCAGCTCGCGGTGCACGACGCCCCGCTCGTGCGCGTGCCCGAGGCCGCGCGCGATCTCCAGCGCGATGGCCGCCGCGGCGCCCTCGTCGAGGCGGCCGGCGCGCGCGCACAGGGCCGCGAGCGTCGGCCCCGAGAGCGGCTCCAGCACGAGCCATATCCGGTCCTCGTCGCGCTGGAAGTCGTGGATGTCGATGATGTTGGGGTGCCGGATGCGCGCGAGGATCTTCGCCTCGCGCTCGAGGCCGGCCGCGAACGCGCTCGCGGCCGACACCGTGGGCTTGAGCGTCTTGATCAGCGCCGCCCGGCCGAGCCCCGCGTGCTCGGCCCGGTACGTCACGGTCAGCGCCCGCGACGAGACGGCCTCGCGCAGGATGTACGGGCCGAGCTGCCTCTGGTCGGCGCCCACTTACCGCTGTCGGACGCGGAGCGTGCGCCCCGTCATCGCCGCGGGCTGCGGGAGGCCGAGGATCTCGAGCATCGTCGGCGCCACGTCGCAGATGCGGCCGCCGGACCGGAGCACGATGCCGGGGTCGTTCTTGTTCAGGTAGTAGAGCGGCACCGGGTTGAGCGTGTGGGCGGTGTGCGGGTTGCCGTGCTCGTCCTTCATCTGCTCGCAGTTGCCGTGGTCCGCGGTGATGATCAGCGCGCCGCCGGCCTCGCGCACGGCCTCCCCGATGGCGCCGAGCCCCTTGTCGACCGCCTCGTTGGCATGGATGGCGGCCTCGAGGATGCCGGTGTGCCCGACCATGTCCGGGTTCGCGAAGTTCACCAGGATGAAGTCGTACTTGCCGCTCTTGATCGCGGCCACGACCTCGTTCGCGACGCCCGCCGCGCTCATCTCCGGCTTCTTGTCGTAGGTGGCGACGTCGCGCGGCGAGGGCACGAGCTTCCTGTCCTCGCCCGGGAACGTCTCCTCGCGGCCGCCGTTGAAGAAGTACGTGACGTGCGCGTACTTCTCGGTCTCCGCGCAGCGGAGCTGCGTGAGCCCGGCGCGGGCGATCACCTCGGGGAACGACTCGGTCACCTCGTCCTTCGGGAACGCGACCGGCAGCTTCAGCGCCGCGTCGTACTCGGTCATGCCGCTGTAACAGTTCTCCTGGAAGGCGAAGACCGGCTTGCCCCGGTCGGAGAGGAGCTCCAGCACCTCGGCCGGCAGGTTCCGCCGCGTGAGCATCGCCGAGATCTCGCGCATCCGGTCGGGCCTGAAGTTGACGGAGAGGCCGACCTCCTCGCCCTGCCACTCCCAGCGGGGCTCCTGCGAGGCGAAGTCGGCCACGAAGTCGCCCTTGATGCCGTTATAGTCGCCGATGCGGACGGGCTCGACGAACTCGTCCGTCTTCCCGGCCGCGTACGACTGCTGGATCGCGTCGAACGCCGTGTCGGCCCGCGGCGCGTCGCCGCGCACGATCGCGGTGTAGGCCTTCATGACGCGGTCCCAGCGCTTGTCGCGGTCCATGGCGTAGTACCGGCCCGAGATGGTGCCGATGACGCCGATGCCCTGGAGCGCCTCCTCGATCTTCTCGACGTAGCCCCACGCGCTCTTCGGCGGCGTGTCGCGGCCGTCGAGGAACGCGTGCAGGACGAGGGGCACCTCGTGGAACTTCGCGAGCTTGATCAGCGCGAGGAAGTGGTCGAGCGACGAGTGGACGCCGCCGTCGGAGACGAGCCCGAAGAGGTGCACCCGGCACTTGCGGTCCTGCGCGATCCGGAACGTCCGGTCGATGATCTCGTTCGAGCCGAGCTTGTTCTCGGCGATCGCGACGTCGATGCGCGAGATGTCCATCAGCGCGATCCTCCCCGCGCCGAAGTTCAGGTGGCCGACCTCGCTGTTGCCCATCTGCCCCACCGGGAGCCCGACGTCCGGGCCGCTCGTCCCGATCAGCGTCTTCTCCGAGTCGCGCTTGATCGCGTCGAGGTTCGGCATCGCCGCGAGGGCGATCGCGTTCTGGTCCTTTTCTTCGCGCTCGCCGAATCCATCGAGGATGCAGAGGACGAGCGGACGGGGGCGTTGCGTGGGGGAGGGGGCTGCTTCGCTCATGGCGGCGGAATCTACAACGAACCCGCGGCGATCGGAGGGGGGCTGCTCACGGATTTTCGCCGGGCGAGCCGCCGCACGCGGCGTGCATGCTAACATCCGACCATGTCCGATTGCGCCCGTCGCGCCACGTACCAGGATGTGCTTGACACGCCGCCGAATCAGGTGGCGGAGGTCCTGAACGGCGTCCTCCACGCGACGCCGCGGCCCTCCGTGTCCTCCCGCAACGTGACGTCGGTGCTCGCGGGCGAGCTGTACCTGCCATTTCGCCGGGGCATCAAGGGGCCTGGCCGGTGGGCGCTGCTGGTCGAGCCCGAGCTGCACCTCGGCACCGATCCGGACATCGTGATCCCTGACATCGCCGCGTGGCGCCGCGATCGGATGCCGCAGATCCCGATGCGGAACGCGGCGATCTTCCTCGCGCCCGACTGGGTGTGCGAGGTGATCTCGCCGTCCACCGAGGCGCTCGATCGCCGCGAGAAGATGGAGATCTACGCGCGCGAGCTCGTGGCGCATTACTGGCTGATCGACCCGCGGCTCCGGCTCCTGGAGGTCTACCGCATCGACGGTGGGCGGTTCGCGCGCGTGGGCGCGTGGGAGGGTGACGTCACCGTGCGCGCGGCGCCCTTCGACGCCGTGGAGATCGAGCTCGGCGTTCTCTGGCAGGAATAGCGCAGGAATAGCGCAGGAATAGCGCAGGAATAGCGCAGGATCTGCCGTCGCCGGTCGGCGTCGAGCCGCGCGCCAGGCGAGGTGCGTGAGCTCCGCTTTATCGTGATTGTCACCCCGAGATCGGGGAAGCGACGACCGTCCGCCGCCGGATGCAGCCGGGGCGTGCGGCTTGCATGGGTGTCGAGGACACTCGGCCATGTTCGGCGCTCGTCATGTGCAGCCGTCACACGGGGGGAACATGAAGCGCATCAACATCATCGGCCTGCTGGCCGCGCCGCCCGCATGCCTCGGGGCAGCGCAGCTCGCATCGGCCGCACCCACGACGCCCGTCGAGGAACTCGTCCTCATCGCGGAAACACGAGCTCCCGTCGCCGCGGATGCGGCCGGCGCTCGTCCTGCACGCCAGTGGCCCTGGTACGGTCCCTGGTACGGGTCCTGGTATGGTCATTGGTACAGGCCCTGGCATGGGTACTGGCACGGTCATTGGCACGGTCATGGTCACTGGCACGGTCATGGTCACTGGCACGGTCATGGTCATTGGCATGGTCTCTGGTACGGGCACTGGCGGTGACATGACCGGCGGCGGCCCGATGGGGGGCCTCGCCCCCTCGGCCGGCGGACGCCCGAGGGAGGGCAGGGCGGATCGCTGAGGGCGCCGGCGCCGCGGCAGGAGAGCGGGACGGGCGGCCCTCTCCCGGTATCGCTCTCGTCGGTCAGGTTCGCGGGCGCTCGCAGGCGGGCACACCCGGAGGGGACTGCATGGAGGGAAAGCGGAACCGCCGGAGTCACGCCGCAGCCCTTGTCGCCGTCGTGGGCCATCTGGGCCTCGTCGTCATGGGGGCTCTCCAGATTCATCCCGCGGGAGACGGCTGGCTTGCGCGGGCGCTCGCGGTTTACGGCGCGCTCTCCGGGGCCGAGAGCGGCTATGCCTTCTTCGCGGACAGCATCACCCCGCTGCCCAGGGCCAGCTTTCACGTCTCGGATGCCGGCGGTGCGACCCTCACCGACGCCCTCGAGTCGGGCGCCAGCCGCGAGACGGAGATCCGGATACTGAACCTCATCACGCCTTTCTTGAGCGTGGAAGACCCGACGATCCAGCGCTCGATCGCTGCCTCGTGGGCGGGCAAGGTGCTGGCGAGACACCCCGCGGCCGAGAGCGTCCTCGTCCGACTGGAGACGTGTGATCTGCCGTCGATGCGGGAGTACCGGGAGGGGAAGCGGTCCAGCTGGAACCTGCAGTACGAGGCGAAGTTCATGATCCGCTCGAAGCTCCGGACCTCTCGAGAGGCGAGCGGGGGTGCGCGGTGAAGGAGCCCTCGATCGGCCTCCGCGGGGTGGCCGCAGGCGCCGAGCCCGCGCGCGTCCTCCGCGCGATCGAGCGCTTCGCGCTGGCGCCGGCCTCGGCGGCGCCGCTCGCCGCCCTCCGCATCGGGCTCGCGGCCGTGCTCTTGCTTCAAGCGGCGCTCGTCGCGCCCGCGCTCTTCGAGCTCTACGGCCGGTCCGGGATCCTCCAGGGGCCTCTGCGCGACGTGTTCGCGAGGACCGATCTGCCGCGCATCGGCTGGGCGGTGGAGCTCCTCGCCCCGCTCGGGATCGGGGAGGATCCGGTCATCCTGGGCACGGGCGTGATCTACGTGGTTGCCCTCGCCGCGCTCCTGGTCGGTTGGTGCACCAGGGCCGCGGCCTTCCTGGCGTGGCTCACCCACCTGATGCTGGTGACGACGGCGAGCTCCACCGTCTATGGCGTGGACAGCTTCGCCAGCATCTTTCTCTTCTATCTCCTCTGGATGCCCTCGGAGGCCGCGTTCTCCATGGATCGCCGGCTCGGGCGCGCGCGCGGAGGGCCCACGCCGGCAGCCCGGCTCGGGTTGCGCGTGGTGCAGCTGCACCTCTCGTTCGCCTACCTCGTCAGCGGGCTGGGAAAGGCAGCGGGCGAGCCGTGGTGGGACGGCGAGGCGATCTGGCGTTCGGTCATGTTGCCCGAATACCGGCAGTTCGACCTCGCGTGGCTCGCCGGCGCCCCCTGGCTCGCGGCGGTCGCCGGGTGGACGGTGCTGCTCGTGGAGATCGGCTATGGCTTCCTCATCTGGCCGCGCCGCACGCGGCTGCCATGGGTCGTCGCCACCATGGCGCTGCACGCCGGGATCGCCTTGTTCATGGGGCTCCTCGTGTTCGGCGCCCTCATGGCGGTGCTCACCATCGCCGCGTTCGCGGTGCCGAGCGAGCCGCCCGGGCCGGCGCTCCGGCTGGCGCGGCGCCGGGGTGATCCTCACGTCCCCCCTTCTGGCGAACGGCGCTCCCGGATAAGCTGTCGCAGGTCCGATCATGTCCCGCACGGCCATCCCGACCTGGTGCATCGCCGTGGTGCTGGTGAGGCACCGGAACCGGTTCCTCCTCGTGCACGAGCGCAAGCACGACCAGCGCTGGTATCTGCCGGCGGGCCGCGTCGAGCCCGGGGAGACGTTCGCGGAGGCGGCGCGGCGCGAGGCGCTGGAGGAGAGCGGCGTCCCGGTGGAGCTGGAGGGCATCCTGCGCATCGAGCACAGCCCGGGCCCCTGGCAGGCGCGCTTCCGGGTGATCTTCCTCGCGCGGCCTCGGGACGCCACGCCCCCGAAGAGCCAGCCGGACGAGCACTCGCTCGAGGCGCGCTGGGTCACGCTGGAGGAGCTCGCGGCCTTGCCGCTGCGCGGCCCCGACGTGGAGCGCTATTGCGGCGACGTGCTGGCCGGAGCGCAGGTCTTCCCGCTGTCGCTGCTCGGGGCCGAGGGGGGGCCGCTCCTCGTGAGCGGCCGCTGAGGCGGCGCCCCCCGCGCCGTGGCGATCCCGCTGGCCGCGCGGCTGCTCGTGTCTACAGCTTCAGCTTCATCCCCTCGTGGCTCGCCACGAAGCCGAGCCGCTCGTAGAAGCGGTGCGCGCGCAGCCGCGCCTTGTTCGAGGTGAGCTGCACCCGGAAACACCCCCGCCGCCGCGCCTCGTCGATGGCCCATCGCATCATCGCCTCGCCGATCCCGCGGCCCCGGAGGCTCGGGTCCACGATGACGTTCTCGATCTGCGCCACCCGTGCTCCGCGGTTCGCCACGTACTGGATGATGGTCAGGTGGAACGCGCCGGCGACGCGCCCCTCGACCTCCGCGACGAGCAGCGCGTTGTTCGGATCTTCGGCGATGGCGGCGAGCGCCTCGCGGTAGCGCGGGTCGAGCGGCGGGCCGGGGTGGTCCGTCTTCGCGTTGCCCTCGTCCGGGATCGAGAAGAGATGGACGATCGCCGGCAGGTCTGCCTCGGCGGCGCGGCGGATGGCGGGTACGAGCTGCGGCTGGCTCATGCGCGCATCCTGCCACGACACATGGCGGTCCCGCACGGAATCACGGAACCACGGAATCACGGGATCACGGGATCACGGAATCACGCCAGGAGCCGGGCAGGGGAGCAGAGAGGCATAGAAACAGACGAGCAGAAAAATAGAGATGCCGAGAAACAGCGGTGCAGGGAGCGGGAAGCGTGAATGAAGAGAACCGCGGGAGTTCTTCCTTTTCAGGCCCGCACGATTCGCCTTCATGCTCGAGTGCGATCTAGACACAGGCGATCAAGCCGTGCAGAGTCGACGCATCATGTCGACCCGGAGGACCGTGTAGATGCGCGTAGTCAACACAGCCGACATCCTCGCGATCGAGTCTCTCAAGGCGGATGAGCGCACCCTGCTGGGGCTGTTCAAGGAACTCCGGAAACATTCGGAGCTCTCGGCGTACCTGCCCGAAGTCTGCCACCTGTCCTTGAGATGGGTACGCCTCCTCGAACGCCAGCCGCTCAAGCCTCGTGCGCTCCTCGGCAAAGGCATGCTCGTCGTCACCGAAGGCTCGGGCGAGGTCATCGGGGGCTCGCCCTGCCGCGTCCAGGCGGGAGACGTCGTGATGGTCCCTCCCGGCGGGCTGCAGGGGCTCGTGGGCGGCGCGCCGGGCGGGCTCTCCGCGATATCCATCCATCTCGAGGAGCTCGACGAAAGCGAGCCTCGCTGGGACACGCCGTGTCTGTGCGCGGCGCTCGGGCGGGAGGACGGCGCGGACGAGGCGTCCCCGGATCGCGCCGTTTCTCCCGTGGATCTGCTCGTCGAGGAGAACGAGGTCCACGCGCGGGAGTTCGCGGGCAGCCCCTTGATGCAGCTCATCCGGTCCGAGCGCGCCCTCCGGGACGACGTGAAGCGGCGGATGCTCGGCGCGCTCCAGATCTGGTCGAACGCGTTCCAGAAGGTCCTGTGCGCCAGGGTCGTCTTCGAGTCGCACCCCGGGGCCATCGCGATCGCCGAGCGCCACCTCGCCGACGAGGTCGGGCACAACCGGAGGCTCTCCAGGATGCACGACCCGCGGAGCTCGCCGTCCTGGGATCGCGGCATCGCCGCGGCGTCGTCCTGGTTCATCGAGCGGATGGGCTCGGCGTCCACCGAGGAGCGGACGGTCCTCGTCCACTTCGTCATCGAGCGCTGCGCCGACGTCCTCCTCACGGCGGCCCAGCAGATCTTCCCCGACTCGGACTACTTCGCGACGCACGCCGAGGTGGACGCCGAGCACTTCAAGCTCGGGTACAGCCTCCTGAAGGGCTTCCCCGGCCTGGACCTCGGCCCGCTGCGGGGCGCGCTCACCGAGGGCTGGCAGATGATGAACCTGATCTGCCAGCGCATCAGCGACATCGCTGCGGGGGACGGCGACGCGGCCGCCGAGATGCCGGCGGGCGGCGCGAGCCCCGGCGAGCTCGCCCGCGATCCACGGCGCGAGCTGACGGCCGTGCTGGATGGCCTCTGCGGCGGTGTGATGTGAGCCGCTGAAGCGCCGAGGGAGAGGGAGAGCCCCTCGCTCTCTCCTCTCCCTCCCGCTCCTGGCGCGCGTGCTCTTCGCGCGCTTCGTGACGCGCGGCGCGCCGCGCGGCCGGCGCTAGCTCGAGGCCTTCACCACGTCGGTGATGCCCTGCACGCTCTTCGCGCTCTTCGCGAGCATCTCCTTCTCTTCTGCGGTCAGCGGCAGCTCGACGATCTTCTCGATGCCCTTGCCGCCGAGGATGACCGGCACGCCCATGAAGATGTCCTTGTAGCCGTACTCGCCGTCCAGGTAGGCCGCGACGGGGAGCAGCCGCTTCTGGTCGAGCAGGTAGCTCTCGGCCATCGCGACGGCGCTCGAGGCGGGCGCGTAGTAGGCGCTCGTCCCCATGAGCTGGACGATCTCGCCGCCGCCCTTGCGGGTCCTCGCGATGAGCGCGTCGAGCTTCTCCTTGCTGATGAGCTCGGTCGCGCGCACGCCGTTGATCGTGCACGCCGACGGGATGGGCACCATGTCATCGCCGTGGCCGCCGAGGACCATCGCGCGCACGTCCTTCACGGACACGTTCGCCTCGCGCGCGAGGAACAGCTGGAAGCGCGCGCTGTCGAGCACGCCCGCCATGCCGAGCACGCGCTCGCGCGGGAAGCCGGTGCGGCGCTTGAACTCGTAGACCATCGCGTCGATCGGGTTCGAGATGACGATCACCAGCGCGTTCGGGCAGTGCTCCTTCGCGCCGTCCGCCACGCTGCGGATGATCGGCAGGTTCGTCGCGACAAGGTCGTCACGGCTCTGGCCCGGCTTGCGCGGGATGCCGGCCGTGACGATGAGGACGTCGGCCCCTGCGCAGTCCGCCCAGCTCGAGGTGCCCTTGATCGAGGCGTCGTAGCCCAGCACGGCGCCGTTCTGCTCGAGGTCGAGCGCCTTGCCTTTCGCGAAGTCCGTCTTCTGGGGGATGTCGAACAGCACGACGTCCCCGAGCTCCTTGCGCGCGATGAGGGCCGCGAGCTCCCCGCCGATGTTGCCGGCGCCGATGAGGGCGATCTTTCTTCGGTTTGCCATGGGCGGCCCTAATACCACCCCCCCGGCCGGAGACCAACGGGGCTCCAGGGCGGCGCGGGGGAGGGAACTCGGCCGGCGCCTTCGAAACCTGTCGACTCGGCCCGCGAGCCCGGGTAAGCCGCGCCCCATGGTCACCGAGGACGATCTGCGCACCGCGCTCGGCAGGGTGCTCGAGCGCACCTCGCTCGCGGGCCCCTTCGCCCGCTACGAGGGCAAGGTGCGGGACTGCTACACGACGCCGGACGGCCGCCGCCTGCTCGTCGTCACCGACCGCATCAGCGCCTTCGATCGCGTGCTCGGCACGCTGCCGCTGAAGGGCCAGGTGCTGAACCGGCTGTCCGCCTTCTGGTTCGAGCGCACGCGGAGCGTCGCCCCGAACCACATGATCTCCCAGCCCGACCCGAACGTCCTCGAGGCGATCGAGTGTGTGCCCCTGCCGGTCGAGATGGTGGTGCGCGCCTACGTGACGGGCGTGACCTCGACCAGCATCTGGACGCACTACGCGCGTGGCGAGCGCGTCTTCTGCGGCCACCGGCTCCCCGAGGGCCTCCGCAAGAACGAGCGCCTGCCGCGGCCCATCCTGACGCCGAGCACCAAGGCGCCGAAGGGCGGGCACGATCTCTCCGCCTCGCGCGAGGAGATCCTCGCCCTCGGCACGATCGACGCGCGCGACTTCGACGCCGCCGCCGAGATGGCCCTCGCGCTCTTCGAGCACGGCGCCCGCGCGTGCGCGGAGCAGGGGCTCATCCTCGTCGACACCAAGTACGAGTTCGGCAAGGACCGGGACGGGAACATCGTCGTCATCGACGAGATCCACACCCCCGACTCGTCCCGCTTCTGGTTCGCCTCGTCCTACGGCGAGCGCTTCGCGGCCGGCGAGGACCCGGAGTCGTTCGACAAGGAGTACGTGCGCCGCTGGCTCGCCGCGCGCGGCTTCCAGGGCGACGGGCCGATCCCCGCGATCCCGGACGAGGTCCGGATCGAGGCGTCCCGCCGCTACATCGAGGCGTTCGAGCGGATCACCGGGGCGGCGTTCGTCCCTGACCTCGAGGACCCGGCGGTGCGCATCCCGCGCAACCTGGGGGTGTGAGGCGGGCGCGGCCGCGCCCATGAATCGTCGCGGGGCGCGGGCCGGCGGGCTCAGGCCTCGGGCGCGACGAGCTTCTTCGCCCAGAGGATGGCGTCCTTGCGGGCGCGGCCGACGACGAGGTGCCGCGCCAGCACGGCCGAGCGGCGGAAGCCGTTCGCGAGGAGGGCGGCGCACAGCTCCTGGTCGTCCGCGGGGGCGAAGGTGAAGGTGCTCACGGCCTTCTCCTCGACGAGGCGCTCGCACAGCGCGCCTATGGCGGCCGTCGTGGCGAGCCGCTCCGCCTCGTGGCGCGGCGGGCACAGGATCTCCAGGAACGAGTTGCCGAAGCACGACTGCATCTCCCACGCGGCGTGCAGCGTGAAGCCGCCCCGCGCGGACAGCACGTAGCCCGTCCGCACCGCGTCGCGCCCGAACGGCTCGAAGCCCGTCAGCGCCCGCCCCGCCCGCTGCGCGGCCGCGACCGCGCGCCGCAGCTCGACGCCGCTCGCGGGCGCGATCTTGATCGCGGGCAGCGGCCGCCCCTCGGCCTCCCGGAGCAGCCGCCTCGCGCGGGCGATCGTGCGCTCCGCGAGCAGGACCGCCGGAGAGGCCGCGACGTCGTCTCCCCCGCCGCCCTCCTCGCCGTCGCCGCTCGCGCGCAGCCGCGACGTCATCTCGGACACGACCGCCCCGAGGATCCAGGCGTCGCTGCGCTTGTAAAAGCCGGGGATCGACCCCTCCCGCGTGAACCCGAGGCGGGTCCACGTCGGCACCTCGTCGCGCTCGACCAGCGTGAAGATCTTCTCGACCCCCTCGCGCTTGGCGGCCGACAGCACGAAGCTCCGCTTGGACGGCGTGGGTCCCGCGCGGAAGTCGACGATGCGGAGCGTCCGGTGCCGTCGATTGACCAGGAGACAGAGCGAGACGGAGTCGTTCCGGAACAGGAGCTCGTCGACACCGCTGCTCGCCGTCGAAGACAAGTTTGTCGCTGCCATACCCCCTCACGCTCGGCGCAGACGTGACGCCTCGGATCCGATGTTCATTGCAGAATTGCAAATTGCAGATCTGCAATGCCCCCCCTAGCAGTCGAGGCCCACAGCGTCAACGATGTCGGCGGGATCGCGGTGAGGAGGGGCTCAGGGGGTCGCGGCGAGCCGGCTCGCGTCGCTCGCCTTGACCCCGAGGGCCACGAGCGCCTCCTGGAGCCGGGAGCGCTGGAGGGAGATGCGGGTCGGCATCCCGCCGGAGATCTTGAACGTCTCGAGGAAGTTCACTCCGCTGTCGAAGCGGGCGGCGAAGGTGATGCTGTCGTTGTCGACGACGACGGAGATGGGCGCGCGCTCCTGCCCGATGAGGAGGAGCAGGGTCTTGTCGTAGGCCCCGCCCCGCTGGGAGGCGTCGACGAGGACGAGGCCCGGCTCGACGCGCTCGTAGCGGAGCGCGAGCCGGCGGGTCTCGGCTTCCATGGTGGCGAGCTCGGCGCCGGCCTGGTCGATGGGCGTCCAGAGCGACGGGTCGGAGAGGCCTGACGCGAGGTGCCGGACGATGAGGCCGAAGAGGGCCTGATCGCGGGGGCGGGCGCGGAGCGCGCGGTCCATGCGGGTGGCGGCCGGGCCCGGGACGCCGATGCGGGTGTCGATGGCGCGGGCGTCGTCGTCGCAGCCGGGGTAGGGCTCGACGCCGCCGCGCATCCACTTCGCGCCGCTGGCGAGGCCGTCGAAGTCGACGTGGCAGACGAGGGTGTCGACGCGCCCGGCGCGGGCGACGAGCTCCGGCGTGATCATCTCGGGGCAGGCGCCGTGCTCGGCCTTGGTCGACAGGACGAAGCGGGGGTCGCCGGCGAAGCGCGCGTGGTGGGCGCTGTCGTGGTGATCGACCCAGGCGGCGAGCCGCGGCCCGAGGTCCTGGATGAGGGGGAGCGTGACCGTCTCGAAGCTCTTGCCTCCCGCCTCCGAGGCGAAGGCGATGTCGAGAACGGCGACGTTGCCGCGCAGATCGCGGGCGCGGGGGAGCTTGCGGGGGGAGGCGAAGGCGAGATCGAATCCGTGCATGGCGTGGCTTCCCGGGGAGGTAGGTACCGTCCAGCCGGGCGACCCGGCGCGTGCCGCGTCGGGCGCCCTGCTCCATACACCCGAAACGGTGGAGGCGCTGCGGCGGAGGACCTTTCTCGGGCGAGGCCTGAATGATCCGCTAGGATGATCCGACCAACGGCAGGGGCGGCTCGGCGTGCCGGGCGGCCCCGCAGTGAGTGCGCCGCCGCGCAGAGAAGGCCGGCGGTTCCAGGGAGACTCGACAGGTGGGGACGGCGCTCGGGCTCGCCGCGCGAGCGGGGCTGCCGTCCTGTGTCGGAGGAAGTGGATGAGAAGCGACGTTCTGGGACTCGGTCTTCTGGCTCTTGGGGGGGTGCTCTGCGCGGGGCTCCCGGGCACGCCGGCCGTCTCCGAGGCGAAGGCAGAGCCCGCCCAGGTGGTGGTGTCGGCCGCGCAGGTGACGGGGGCGGCCGCGCAGGCGACCGCGACGGTCGGCCAGGCGGTGTCGGGGCCGGCGTGCAAGCTGAAGGGGACGGCGCCGGTGCCCAAGGGCGCCCGGCTGCATGACGCGCCGAGCGGCGGCAGGACGGTCGCGAGCTTCACCGGCGCGCTGGTCCCGATGACGCTGAGCGCGATCCCGGCGGATCCGGCGGCGGGCCGCGCGCGGCTGAGCACGTCGGACAGCTCGCCTGCGCTGCGGATCGACGGCTACATCGCGCCCTCGGACGTCGCGGTGTTCACGACGCGCGACATCCCGGTCATCGCCGGGCACGTGTGGATCTCGAGCGCGCAGAAGGTGAAGCTCGTCGCGGCCACGGGCGACTCGCTGCGCGCGGAGCTCTCGATCTCCGGGTCCGAGAGGCAGACAGCCAAGGCCTCGGCCCCCTGCGACGCCTTCGCGCTGCAGCGCGGCGTCCCCACGAAGATGGAGATCCCCGGCAGCGCCCGCGGGTACCTGATGAAGACGTCGACGATCGAGCTCTTCGATCGCCCGGACGGCGACGTGATCTTCACGCTGAGGATGCTCGAGGGGACGGCCCAGCTCTTCTGGAGCACCGAGGCGAAGTCCGGCTTCGTCCACCTGATGTCTCGGGGCGACCTCACGATCGACGCCTGGGGTCGCCTCAAGGATCTCGAGCCGCTGAAGAAGGGCGAGATGATGGACCAGTACATCCCGCCGACGACCGCGGTGGCCGGCGCGCAGCTGGCGCTCGACAAGGCGCCGCCGATCGTGAAGGCGACGAGGGCGATCCCGGTCCGCGCGCGGCGCGACGAGAAGGAGAAGCCGATCGGCGAGATCGAGGCCGGCGCGGAGATCTACCTGCTCGAGACGGTGGCGGGCTGGACCAACGTGCTCCCGAAGGCGCTCGGGATGACGCCGCCGGACGAGGGCGGCTTCTGGATCCCCGCCACGGAGACGCCGAAGTAGCGAGGGCGCGCGGGCCCGCCGTGCGCGGTGGGCTCGCCCGGACGACGCGCCGCAGCGCCGGTCCGGGCGGGAGCGGCGCCGTGCTCGAGGCGTCAACGCTCGATCAACTCTCGAGCGGTTTCGCCGCGCCGGGCGACTAGGATGGCGCGCATGTCCAGATCGCCGTTTCGTTTCCGGCGGCCTCGCCTTGGCGCCGCGGCCGGGGTGATCGCAGCCTCCGCGGCCGTCGGTGGCAGCGCCGCCGCGCAGGCCGCGCCCGTGGTGCTCCCTCACGCGGCGGGCCAGCAGGCGCTCGCTGTCCGCATCGATCCGGGCGGGGTCACCGCCCGCGCCTGTCCCGCTGCGGCGGCGTGCGCGCCCGACGGCGGCAAGGTCCTCGCCGTGCCGTCCGAGGTGGCGCCGCTGCTCGGCGGCGCGCGCGTCGTGCCGGTCACCCTGGCGGACGGCAAGCGCCTCGCCAAGATCGAGGCGCCGGCCGCGGGAAAGCCGGCGGGCGCCGGCGCGCCGGAAGGCGCGAGCGGCAGCTGGGTGATGCTGCTCGCGGCGCCGCTCGCGGGGAAGGGGACGGAGCCGCTCGTGCTCTGGAGCGGCTGGACCGGCGTCGCGACAGGGGAGCACGGCGAGGGGCGGAGCGACGCCGTGGTCGTGGAGCCGCTCGGCGGCAGCGGAAGCCGTGTGCTCGTCGGGCAGCTGCGAGACGACGTGACCCTCTGCGGGCGGCCGGCGCTGGTCGGCGCGAGCGAGGTCGATCCCCGGACCATGACGCTCCTGAAGGGGGCCAGCTTCCAGAACCTCTCGGCGGAGGAGCGGCGCGCCGCGGGCAAGGTGGTCGCCGAGCGCCGTGACGCCGACGCGGCGGCGGCTGCGTTCCGGCTGCTGCGCCCGACCGCCGCGTCGAGCGCGGTCGGCAAGCGCTTCGCGGAGATCGCCGACGGCGATCCGAAGACCGCGTGGTCCGAGGGCAAGGCGGGCGCGGGCCGGGGAGAGTTCGTGTCGTTCTCGTCGGCGGACGAGGTCGGGATCACGGGCCTGGGTCTGCGCATCAAACCGCCCGACGGCGTCGAGGGCGGCGCCGCGCCGCGCACGCTCTTCGTGGCGACGCCCGACCGGCTCTTCCAGGTGAGCCTGCCCGAGGACGCGTGGCTCAAGGAGTCCGCCGGCTACGAGGTGAAGCTCCCCGAGGAGATCAAGGCCTCGTGCATCGCCGTCGTGCTCGACGACGCGTACGCGCCGGCGGGGGCCGGGGGTCGCGGCGCGCCCGCGGCGCCGGAGGTGCGGGTGACGATCGCCGAGGTCACGGCGCGCACGGCGTTCGACGGGCAGGGCCCGGCGGCGCTCGTGGGCGCGCTCGCGGGCGGCGGCGAGCGATCCAGGGCGGCGGCGGCGCTGCTCGCGCGCGGCGGGCCGGAGGCGGTCGAGGCGGCGATCGCCGGCTACGACAGGCTCGACCCCGCGGGCAGGCACCTCGCCCGGGGCGTGATCGACACGGCGCCCTGCGCGGTGCAGATCCCGTTCCTCGCCGCGCGGCTGGCGTCCGGCGCGGCATCGGCGGCGCAGCTCGCGCCCGGCGCGGCGTCCGCGGGGCGCGCGTCCGGGCTGGCGTCGGCCGCGCCGGGGCGCGCCGCTCGCGCTGCGCCGCCCGAGCTCGATCCGGAGCTCCACCACGCGCGCGATCGCGTCCGCCGTTGCGGGCGCGCGGCCGCGCCGGCGCTCGCGGAGATCGTGAAGTCGGGCGCGGCCGCGGCCAGGGTGGTGGCGGCCCGGGAGCTCGCGCTCGTCGCGCCGGCCGAGGCGATCCCGGCGCTGCTCGACGCCCTCGCCGGGGCGCGCGGCGCGGCGCGGAGGGAGCTACGGGCCGCGCTCGCGCTGGCGGCGCGGAGCGAGCGGGCCGCTTCCGTGGTCGAGGAAGAGGTGCAGATCGAGCGGCTCCGCGCCCGGCCGGAGGACGCGCAGCTCGATCTGCTGCGCGCGCTCGGGCCGGCGCTCGGGCGGGTGAAGGGCGGCGGGGCGGCGTTCCAGGCGCTCGCGTCGGCGGGCAGCGCGCCCTTCGAGCGGCGTTACCTGCTGCAAGCGCCGGCCGCGGCGCTCGCGCGCGCGGGCGAGGCGCCGGCGGAGGCGTACCTCCGGGCGTCGCTCAGGAAGGACGCCGACGCGCACGTGCGCCTCCGCGCGGCCGAGGTCGCGGCGGACGTGCCGTCGCTCGCGCAGGACCTGCTCGCGGCGGCCTCCGATCGGGACGCGCGCGTGCGCGAGGCGGCGATCGTGGCGCTCGCGCGCGCGGCCGCTGCCGGCGCGAAGCTGCCCGCCGGCGCGGCCGAGGCGCTCGCGGCGCGGCTCACCTCGGACCCGTGGACGTTCATCCGGGGCGGCGCTGCGCTCGCGATCGGCGCGATGCCGGCGACGCCGGCGGGCGACCGTGCGCTCGTCGGGGCGCTCGCCGACAGCTCGCCCGAGGTGCGCCGGCATGCGCTCGATGGGCTCGGCGCGCACCGCGCGACCGCGCACATCGAGGCCGTGCGCGACCGGGCGGAGGACAAGGAGGAGGACCTCGAGGTGCGCGCGCGGGCGATCCTCGCGCTCGGGGCGATGTGCGACGCGAGCTCGGTCGACCTGTGGACGCGGCTCGCGCTCCGGGCGAAGGCGCCGATCGGCGAGCACGATCAGCGGCTCGGCTCGGCGGCGCTCGCGGCGCTCGGGTCGGTGCACCCGGCGGATCTGCCCGCGCGCCTCAAGCCGCTGCTCGACAAGGACACGCCGCACGGCCTGCGCGAGGCGGCGAGGGCCGCGCTCTCCGCGGCGCCGCAGTGCCGCCGCCGCTGAGGCGGCAGACCGGCCTCCGCGCGCGCCGTTCGCGCGCTAGAGTGGTTCCATGAGCGTGATCGCTGGCCGCATCTCGACCCCGAAGGACATGACCTTCGACGAAGCCGCTCGCCTCGATCCGGACGCGCAGGCTGGAGAGATCGTCGATGGAGAATGGGTGCCCATGACGAGCAACACCTGGCGGCACGGGGAGCTCGTCGTCAACGTCAGCGTTCTTCTCAAGCTCTATGCCCGCGAGCACCCGGGCTGGAGCGTCGCCGGCGGTGATCCCGGCACCAAGCTCGCGCGCGATCCGGACCGGCTGCGCGGGCCTGACGTCGCGATGGCGCGGGTCGAGCGCCTCCCCACGGGAAGGGGCGCGGACGGCTGGCTCGACGGCGCTCCGGATCTGGCCGTGGAGATCCTGGGCGACGGGCAGTCCGCGTCGGAGCTCCTCAAGAAGGCGCTCGAGTACATGGCTGCGGGCGCCGCGATGGTCTGGGTGATCGATCCCGATCCAGCGCGGGTGATGGTGCTCACGCCGCCTGATCATGTGCGCATTCTCGGGCGCGAGGACACGCTCGACGGCGGCGCTGTGCTGCCGGGCTTCACCTGCAAGGTCGCCGAGCTCTTCGGCTGACCGGCTCACCTCATCGTGCTGCCGATCCGCTGCGACAGCACCGCGGATCGATCCCACCCCCCGCGGGGGCGGCGTGAGGAGGTCGCCCGGACTGGTCGCCGCGAGAAGCGGCGTCGGCAGGCCGAAAGCGATGCCCTCGCTCTCCACTCCCCTTCATCGGCCGACGAAACGCATGCTCAACCTTCACAAGCTGGTTCGGGACGCGCTTCTGGACGACGCCACGCACGCCCCGACCCTGCGAGCTCGTCTCGAGCGGGACGGGGCGCGCGCCTTTCGCTACTTCGACCGGATCCTGCGCAGCCGTGAGGCCTACGCCAGGGTCGGTCTCGATCTCACCGAGTTCTCTTCGCTGCTCCCCTTCGATATCTCCAGCCTGTCGACTCCGCTCCTGGTTTGTCTCGCCATGCAGCGCGACGGCTACCTGCGCCAGCGCGCTGTCTCCGCGCTCGCCGTCCGAGTGGAAGCCATCTCGCTGGCTGGCGTCGCGAGCCGGATCGTCGACCCTGTTCCCCAGGTCGCTGAACAGGCGCGCGACGCCTGGGCCTCGCTGCTGGCGTATTCGAGCGTCCAGCACCTGGTTTGGTGCCTCCCGCTCGTCGACATGGTCATCAAGACGCCACGGGGCGCGCGCTCCAGTGTTCTGCAAGACGTCGAAGGCTTCATGTCCCGCTTCCCGGACATGGCCGTCGCCGAGCTCGACCTCGCGACCCGTTCGGCAGACCAATACTTGCGCCTGAGCGCGTTCACCCACCTCGCTCGCTTGTTCCCGGACGAGCTCACCCCGCGCCTCGCTCGAGCCCTCGAAGACGCGAGTCCTCCCGTCCGACGATGGGCAGGACAGACCGGCGACCGCGCGCTCTCGATGCTCACGAGCTCCTCCGGCCAGACCGCGCAGCTCATCGGCGCCCTCGCGGTGCTGTCAGAGTTCGGCCGCGAACAGGATCGACCTCTCATCGAGACGTTCGTGAAGGACAAACGCGCAAGGGTCGCCGCCGAAGCAGCTCGCACGCTTCGACTTCTGGGATAGCCCCTTCCGACGATGGCTGTTCCATGGTGAGGGCGTCAGCGCTCACCTCACGCCGCGGCCCGCCCGCCGCGGCAGCACCGCGCGCGCGCGCGCGAGCCACTCGACGAGCGACGTGGCGTCCGGGGGGACGGCGTCGAGGTCGGCGTCCTCCGCCACGCGCACCATGGCGGCGCCGTCGCCGGGCATCATGCCCTTCGCAGCGAGCATCGCCTGCGCCCTGAGGGGCGACAGCTCCTCGGTCGCCTTCTCGCCGAGCAGCGCGAGGATCCAGCCGCCGAGCGCCGGCGCTGCCACGCCGCCGATCACGTCGGGCGGCGAGGACAGGGCCGACGAGACGCGCCGGATGCCCTCCGCGATCGCCTCGCGGCGCGCCGGATCACGGTCGATGTCGCGGGCGAACGCGAGGATCTCGCACCCCGCCTCCTGCGCGTCGAGCGCCGCGCCCAGCACGTGGTGCGTGTCCTCGTGGGCCGCGCCGCGCGCCTGGTACTTCCGGATGCTCTTCCACTCGCGGGCGCCGCCGACGACCCATCCGCTCGGCTGGACGCGGGAGAGCAGCGTGAAGAGCACGCCGGGGTGCTTGTCCGACTGGTAGGCGGGCGCCCCGGCGCGGCTGCCGAGCTCGCTCTCGCCCTCGCCGACGAGGAAGACCCGGATCCGATCGGGCCCCTTCATCACGGCCGCGGCCCTCCTCCGAGGAGCGGCGCCTCGTCACCGCCGTTCGCGTAGCTCAGCCAGAGCTCCCCCAGCGCGTACACCCTCGCCCGATCCTCGAAGCCCGGCGTGTCCAGGATGCGCGTGGCCCTCATCCCCCGCTCGCCCGCGCGGGTGACGACCGTGACCTCCTCCGGCTGCAGCTCGTTCACCACGAGCGGGCTGTGCGTCGCGAGGAGGACCTGGGTCTTCTCGGAGACGAGGCGCAGCGCGCGCATCACGTCGGCGATGCGCGCGGGGTGCAGCCCGTGCTCGGGCTCCTCGACGAGGAGCAGGGGCGTCGGATCGAGGTGCGGCAGCGCCGCGAAGGCGAGGTAGTAGAGCATGCCCTCGCTCATCAGCGACGCCGGCACGACGGCGCCGCCCTCGAGCTTCACGCCGATCGCCTTCGTGGTGGAGCTCGGGTTGGCGAGGTGGAGGCTCTTCACGCTGGGGAACAGGCGGGTGAGCTCCTCGTTCAGATCGACGTACGCCGACAGGTCGCGGCTGATGACGGCGTCGTAGACGGCCGGCAGGCCCGTGCCGCGCTCGTCGGCGAAGCAGAGCGGGTGCCCGTCGGGGATGAGCGGGTGCGGGGCCCTCAGCGCGTCCGGATCGAGGCGGAGCGTCTGGGCCCCGCGCAGCGCCTGGACGATGTCCAGCGCAGGGCGCTCCGGGCTGGGCGCGCCGACCGCGTCGTCCCCGTCTGCGTCGTCGAGCAGGGAAGGGGGCTCGAGATCCCTGGGGAACGACATGGACCGGACCCGCCCCCCGGCGTCGAGCTCCACGCGCCACGTCGTGCTCGCCGCCGACACCTCGAACACGGCGCCGTCCGGGGCCTTGCTCGCGGGGCCGGCGCGCCCGAGCGTGTCCAGCGACGGCGCCCCGAGCGCCCGCTCGAGGACGGTGGAGAGCGTGCGGAGCGCCCGCAGCACCGTGCTCTTGCCGCTGTCGTTGGGCCCGATGAGCGCATGCAGCGGCGTCAGCTCCAGGGTCGCGTCCTGGACGCAGCCGTAGCCCTGGATGCGGAGCTGCTCGACGTAGGGTCGGTCCATCGAGATCGACCCCAGCATAGCCGCTCGCTCGGCAGCAAGGAACTTGGCCCGTCCTCGCCAGCCCCTCTACGCCGCGGTCATGCGCCGCCTCCCGTCGATCGCGCTCGTCGCCCTCATCGCGCTGGCCGTCCCCGTGGCGAGCGGACTCGGCGAGCGGCACGCCAGCGCCAGCGTCGCCTATGCGTCGCCTTACACCTTCGAGCAGACCTTCGGCACGGCGCTGCGCCTCGTGCGCGTCGATCTCGGCTTCAAGATCGTCGAGAAGGACGTCTCCAATGGCTACCTGCTCTTCGAGTACCGGAGCCCGGAGAGCGGCGGCAGGGTGACGCAGGGGGCGATCGAGGTCGTGGACGGCCGCGCCGGGGTGCACGTCGCCGTGCAGCTCCCGGCGATGCCGCAGTACCACGAGCAGGTGCTCCTCGACGGGCTCGTCAAGAAGCTCACCGACGAGCACGGCGACCCGCCGAAGAAGGCGCCCGCGGGCGCGCCTCCCCCTGACGCGGGCGCGCCCTCGCCCGACGCGGGCGCGCCCTAGCCGCGCCGCACGTACTCGAAGTCGACGGGCTTGCCCTTGAGCCCCTTCGCCGGCGCGGCGATCCAGTTCGCCATCTGCTTCGGATCGAACACCGGCTTCTCCATCAGGCTCCGCACGTAGGCCTCGTCGCTCGCCGTCGGCAGCCACGCGTCGCGCCGGCGCTCCCACGCCTCCTTCGAGAGCGGGTTGCCGTCGACGTCGAAGTGCAGCCCCGCGTGGATCCCCGAGCTCCGGTGGAAGCGCCGGCTCGGCAGGCTCAGCTTGAACGACACGCCGGACGCCTCGATCACCCGGTTCATCTTGTCGATCCCGCGCTGCGAGTCGGCCACGTACTCGTCGCGCAGCACCTCGTTCATGGCGTTCCTGAGCGGCACCTCCTCGCGCCGCCAGCCGGTCACCGCGCCGCCCCCGGCGGCGGGCACGTGCGGTACGTGCGGTACGTCGATCACGTACACGCCGTCGAGCGCCCGGTGGTCGTCGTACGACGCCTCCTTCGCGCGGCCCTTCACGCTCGAGGCGAAGAACGACGCCGCGTTCGACGAGATCTCCCCGCCGAAGAGGTCCAGCGACAGCGAGTACCAGAGGTTCAGGTACTTCTGCATCGTCGGCAGATCGATGCCGCCCTCGGCGCGCGCGTCCTCGTTCGCGTTGCGCTTCATCAGCTCGCACGTGCGCTCGACGATGCGGAGCAGGCCCGTCTCGCCGACGAACATGTGGTGCGCCTCCTCGGTCAGCATGAACCGCGTCGTGCGCGACAGCGGATCGAAGCCGCTCTCCGCGAGCGCGAGCAGCTGGTACTTGCCGTCGCGATCCGTGAAGTAGGTGAACATGAAGAACGAGAGCCAGTTCGTGCACGGCTCGTTGAAGGCGCCCAGGATCCGCGGCTTGTCCGGGTCGCCGCTGCGCCGCTCCAGCAGCGCCTCCGCCTCCTCCCGGCCGTCGCGGCCGAAGTGGCTGTGCAGGAGGTACACCATCGCCCAGAGGTGCCGCCCCTCCTCGACGTTCACCTGGAACAGGTTCCGCAGGTCGTAGACGCTCGGGCAGCTCTGGCCGAGCAGCCGCTGCTGCTCCACGCTCGCGGGCTCCGTGTCTCCCTGCGTCACCACCAGCCGCCGCAGCATGTTCCGGAGCTCCCCGGGCACCTCTTGCCACGCCGGCTCGCCCAGGTGATCGCCGAAGCCGATCGTCCGGTCCGCCACCCGATCCGCGAGGAAGATGCCCCAGCGGTACTCCGGCATCTTCACGTAGTCGAAATGCGCCCACCCCTCGTGATCGACGCTGATCGCCGTGCGCAGGTAGATGTCGTCCGCCTGGAAGCCCTCGGGCCCCGTCTCCCGCCACCAGTCCAGGAACTTCGGCTGCCACGCCTCGAGGGCGCGCTGCAGCTTCCTGTCCGACGCGAGGTCGACGTTGTTCGGGATCCTCTCCGAGTTGACGACCGCGCTCATGTCCGCCTCCAGTCGAATTCGGGGCGCTCTGGCCGCCCGTACACCGTCAGCGCGCCCCGCTGGCCCACCGCGTTGGGGCGCTGGAAGATCCAGTTCTGCCAGGCCGACAGCCGCGAGAAGATCTTCGTCTCCATCGTCTCGGGCCCGCAGAAGCGCAGGCTCGCCTCCATTCCGGTGAGCGCGTCGGGCGACAGGCTCACCCGCTCCTCGATCGCGAGCCGCACCTCGTCGTCCCAGTCCATCGCGTCCGGCGCGAAGGTGCAGAGGCCCTCCTCCAGCGCCTCCTCGGCGGACAGGAGGCCCGTCTTCTCCTTCAGCGCGGCCACGCGCTCCGGCGCGCCGAGGAAGCGCGACGCGAGCCGCGTCAGGCCGTTCGACATGACGAGCGGACCGAAGTTCAGCGAGCTCAGCGCAATCGACGCGGGCGACGCGGGCGACGCGGGCGACGCGGGCGACGCGGGTGACGCGGGCGCCCCTGCCTGCCCCTCGTCCCCTCCGCCGTCCAGCATGTAGGAGCGGTCCGCCGCGAGGGCGAGCTCGAACAGGCTCCCCGCGAAGCAGGAGCCCGGCTCGATCAGCGCGAACACGCTGCGCGCCGTCAGGTCGAGCCGCTTGAGCACGCGCCGCATGTGGAGCAGCACCTCCTTCACGAACCAGTCGTCGCGGCTCGCCCACAGCGCCTCGTCCGCGGCCCGCACCGCGGCGGGAGAGCCGGACGTCCGCAGGAGCACGAGGCCCACCGTCGGGTGGTTGAAGCGGAGGTCGAGCAGCGCGTCGTCCAGCTCGCGGAACGCGCGGAGCGCCCACAGATCCGCGCCCGCCCGGCGCATCCCGGCGGCGTCGGTCGGTGTCTCGCGCGTCTCGCGCCCTTCGCCGTCCGGCCCGAGCACGCAGATCTCCGCGGTCCTCGCGGCGCGGTCCACCTTCATCGACACGTGGCGGTAGTCGCAGGTGGATACGTCGCCCGCCGTGGCGCGCCGCGCCTCGAGCGGCGAGAGCCTCACCCCGGGCCCCGCCCTGTCCGGCGTCGCCGCCGCGAGCTCGGCGGCGCGCTGGGCCACCGCCTGCTCGAAGCGGCTCTTCGGGATCGATCGATCGACGAGGCCCCACTGCTCCGCGCGCTTGCCGCGCACCCCCTCGGCCAGCGTCGAGAACACGTCCGCGAGATCCCTCCGCACCTTGCGCTTGTCCACGAGCCGCGTGAGCCCCCCGGTCCCCGGGAGCACGGCGAGCAGCGGCGTCTCCGGGAACGAGACGGCGCTGCTCCCGTCGTCGGCGAGGAGGATCTCTTCGCACGCCAGCGCGAGCTCGTAGCCGCCGCCCGAGGCGACGCCGTTCAGCGCCGCGAGGTAGCGCTGCCCGCTCTCGGAGCACGCCTCCTCGAGCGCGAGGCGCGTCTCGTTCGTGAACTTGCAGAAGTTGACCTTGAACGCGTGCGTCGACGACCCGAGCATGTAGATGTTCGCGCCGGCGCAGAAGATCCGCGGCTGCGCGCTCGTCACGACGACCGCCTTCACCTCGGGGTGCTCGAAGCGCAGCCGCTGCACGATGTCGGCGAGCTCGATGTCGACCGCGATGTCGTAGCTGTTGAGCTTCAGCTGGTAGCCGGGCCGCGCCGCCGCGTCCTCGTCGACGTCCATCGCCACGCGCGCGATCGCCCCCTCGAACGAGAGCTTCCAGTGCCTGTAACGGCCTGGCTCCGTCTCGAAGCGGAGGGGCGCGTCCTCGCCGGACGCGCCGTCTTCCCGGGCCCTGATCTGCGGCGCCGGCGCCGCGGAAGGAGGAGAGGTGGTCGCTTCCATACCCGACGAGCCCACCACCACGCCGGGGTTCAGTCAAGCAGTATAGTTCTTGTTGGACCGCCTTTCATGAAATATAGTGCATCGACGAGATGGCGTCCCGTCAGACATCGCGCAGGGCGCGCGCAGGCCAGGGGCCGGAGGCGGGCGCTGCAGGCGCGGCGGGCGTCGCGGACGGCGCGCCGCCAATCCTCGCGCACCTCGGCGGTCGGCTCCGGCAGCGGCGGACGGAGCTCGCGCTCACCTTGCGCGAGCTCGCCGAGCTCGCCGGCGTGAGCGAGCGCTTCCTTGTGCTGCTCGAGAGCGGGCGGGCGAACGTCTCCGTGGTGCGGCTCGAGGACATCGGCCGCGCGATGGGCACCTCGGCCGCCGCGCTGCTCTCGGCGGGCGAGCTCGGCGAGGAGGCGTCGCCGCGCGGCCGGTCGGCCGGCGAGGCGGGGGAAGGGGCGGGCGAGCCCCTCGTCGCGCTGCTCGGCCTGCGCGGGGCCGGCAAGACAACGATCGGCGGCCGCGCGGCGGCGCGCCTCGGCGTGCCCTTCCTCGAGCTCGACGCCCTCGTGGCCGCGCGCGCGGGGATGAGCCTCGCCGCCCTGTTCGAGATCCATGGAAACGCCTACTACCGGCGGCTGGAGCGCGAGGAGCTCGCGCGGCTCGAAGGCGCGCGCGCCCACGGGATCGTGGCCACGGGCGGCGGCCTGGTGACCGATCCGGCGACCTTCGAGCGACTGAGGCGCTGCGCGGTGACGGTGTGGCTGCGGGCGACGCCCGAGGACCACTGGCGCCGCGTGGTCGAGCAGGGGGACGCGCGGCCCATGGCCAACCGGGCCGACGCCATGAAGGAGCTCAGGGCGCTCTTCCAGGCGCGGCGCGCGCTCTATGAGCAGGCCGACTTCGCGGTGGACACGTCGGCGCTCGGTCTCGCGCGCTCTGTCGATCGCGTGGTCAAGATCGCGCGTGAAGCTGGTAGAAGGAACGCGACGCGCTCGCCTTGAGTCGGGGGCGCGCTCCCCCTCCTCACCCATGTCCATGCCGCGCCTCAAAATTCTCTTCGTGGTGTCCGAGTGCGTCCCTTTCAGCAAGACAGGTGGTCTAGCCGACGTGGCGGGCGCGCTGCCGATCGCGCTCGCTGCGGCCGGTCACGACGTGCGCGTCGTGATGCCCGCATACCGTGCCGCCAAGCGCTACCTCGACCGCCAGATCGCGCTCGCCGAGCAGCAGCCCGCGGGCAGCGAGGCCGTCGCCGCGCCGGCCGTCGCCGCGGCGGCCGCCGGCAACGGGCTCGCCGCTTCTGCGGCCGACGCGGCCCCGGCGGCCGACGCGGCCCCGGCGGCCGATGCCGCCCCGTCGGCCGACGCGGCCCCGGCGGCCGGCGCGGCCCAAGGCGGAGGCGGCGAGCCCCCGGCGGAGCGCTTCGTGCCGCACCGGCTGCCGCTCTCGCTCGGCGTGCCTCTCGGCGGCGGCGAGGCGTGGACCGCCGTCTGGGAGACGCGCCTCGATCCCGGGGCGCCCGGCGCGCCTGCGCCCCGCGTGTACCTGCTCGAGCACGACGTGCTCTACGATCGCGACGGCATCTACGGCGACGCGCACGGCGAGTTCGGGGACAACCTCGCCCGCTACGCGCTCCTGTCCCGCGGCGCGCTGCAGCTCTGCCACGCGCTCGAGTTCTGGCCGGACATCGTCCACGTCCACGACTGGCAGTCGGCGCTCGTCCCGCTCTACCTCAACGTCCTCGAGCACCGGTCGCCGCTCGCCCGCGCCGCGTCCGTGCTGACGATCCACAACCTCGGCTACCAGGGCTGGTTCAACAAGGGGCAGCTCCACACGACCGGGCTCGGGTGGGATCAGTTCCACAGGTTCTGCCTGGAGGCGTACGACAGCATCAACCTGCTCAAGGGCGGCATCTACAACGCCACGCTCGTCTCCACGGTCTCCCCCAGGTACGCGCAGGAGATCCAGACGTGGGAGGGCGGCGAGGGGCTCGACGGCGTGCTGCGGGATCGCGGCACCGACGTGATCGGGATCCTCAACGGCATCGACGATTCCATCTGGAACCCCGCGACCGATCCCCACATCGCGGCGCCGTTCTCCGCCGAGGATCTCGGCGGCAAGCGCCTCTGCAAGGCGGCGCTCCAGCGAGAGATGGGGCTCGAGGAGCGCCCCGACGTCCCGCTCCTCGGGCTCATCAGCCGCCTGGCGACCCAGAAGGGGATCGACATCCTCGCGGGCGCGCTCGACCACATCCTCTCGCTCGACGTCCAGCTCATCGTCCTGGGCTCCGGCGAGCGCTGGGCCGAGGACCTCTTCTCGCGGATCTCCGGCGCGAGCGACCGCTTCCGCGTCTACGTCGGCATGAACGAGGGGCTCGCCCACCGCATCGAGGCGGGCGCCGACCTCTTCCTGATGCCGTCGCGCTACGAGCCCTGCGGGCTGAACCAGATGTATAGCCAGCGCTACGGGACGCTGCCGGTCGTGCGCGCCGTCGGCGGCCTCGACGACACGGTCGAGAACAACGTCACGGGCTTCAAGTTCGAGGAGATGTCGTCGAGCGCGCTCGGGAACACCGTCGCGTGGGCGGTGCACCTCTACCGCGCCGACCCGGCCTACTTCCGGTCGATGCAGCTGCGGGCGATGAAGAAGAACTTCGGCTGGGCGCAAGCCGCGCGGCAGTACGAGGCGCTCTACCGCCTCGCGATCGCCCGCCGCACCGGCCGCCCGTTCTGATCGCGCCCGCGCCCCCGGCGGAGGCGCGGCGCGATCGGCGCGTGCCTCCCTTGCGGGGAGCGCGTGCCTCCCTTGCGGGGAGCGCGCCCGGGAGCGTCACTCCTTCTCGGGGGCGGCCGGCGCGGCGGGCCGCGCGGTCCCGGCGGCCTCGCGCGTCGCCGCCTGGCTCTTCGCCATGAGCGAGCGGGAGAGCGCGCGGTGCTTGCCCTCGATCACCGACACGAAGCTCGTGACGACCGGCAGGAACAGGGCAGGGGAGGTGATCCCCTTGTCCGTCAGCTTGGGCTCGGCCGCCTTCACGTCACGGATGAAGCCGGCGAGCGCGGGCTCCATGATCTTGGCCCACGGGTCGGTCTGGTGGGTCGAGCCGTACGTCTTGAGCGCGGCCGCGGACGTCTCCAGCTTCTGGAGCGCGGCCTTCTCCGCCGCCGGATCGACGTTCTTGCTGGTGAGGATCAGCATGAGCGCGCGCGCGTCCTCGAGGGCCGTGATCGCCTCCTTCTGGCCCTCTTCCGCCTTCGCGAGGTCGGGCAGGTGCGACGCGTGCCACGCGGAGACCGCGAGGCCGAGCTTCTCGGAGTGCGCGTCGAGCTTCTGGAACTCGGCGAGGAGCTTCGCGTGGAGCTCCTTGCCCTTCGCGAAGCTGTCCTTCTTGTACTCCTCGCGCTGGTAGTAGTTGGCCGCCGCGGCGATGTTCTTCGCCAGCTCGGTCGCGAACGGCGCGTACTCGGCGAGCGCGGCGTCGACGTCCGCCATGGCCGGCTCCTTGAGGCTGAGGGCGACGGTGCAGGCGCGCGCGTTGCGCTCGTGCGGCGCGCGCGCGCTGAAGTTGATCGGCCGGCGCTCGTCCGGCTTGCCAGGCGGGGTCGGCGCGCCCTTGGCGGCGGGGGCGCTGGTGCCGCCCGGCGCGGCGGCGGCGCCGGGCAGGCCGGCCGTCTTCGGCGCGGCGGCGCCGGGCGCGGGCGACTTCGCGGGGAGCGCGCCCTTCGCCTGATCGCCGTTGCCGAAGCTCGGGATCTTCTTCTCGCTGGGCTCATCCTTGCCGAGGCTCGCGAGGTACGCGTCGCGGGCCTGCTTCAGCGAGAGCGTCCCGAAATAGCAGACGTCGACGCGGTACTCCTTCATCGACTGCGGGTCGACCTTCGCCATCGGCGACACGGGCGTCCGCAGGCTCGCCTTTCCCTTGTTCGTGTTCGCCGCCGCGGAGCTTGCAGGCTCCGGCTGGGGAGGGGGCGGGTCCTCCTTGCAGCCGGCGGCACCGCTGGCGACGAGCACGAGCGCGATAGAACAGAGAGACCTGACGGAAATCATTCGGTGTGCCTCCTCGGCTGGCGCAGGAACGGGCGCATCATGCCTAAGCCGGCGGCGCTTGCAACACCCGGCCAGGGGCGAGAACTTGCGGCCCTGGTCGGGAAAACCCCGCCCTCGGCCCAAAACACGCGACGCCGCGCGGTTCTTCCAGGCCTCCGCCGGGGCTGTCCCTCCCCGGCCTCCGCTGTGGCTGACGAAACGTTCCGGGTCTAATGTCCGCCGCGTGAAGCTGCGAACCTTGACCCTGGACGAGCTGACCATCGACGACGAGCGCTCCTTCCGGCACGTCGCGCTCTACGACGATCTGAAGCAGGCGCTCCGGCGCGACGGGTACCGCTTTCGCGTGCCCGAGGGCGAGGCGAGCTGGGATCGCGTCGTCTTCTTGAACCTGACGTTCTGGAGCCAGAGCGAGCAAGGCGACCTGATCGCCGGCGATCACCTCGCCGCCGACGTCGTCGCGCACGTCGCGTGGCACCACCTCGCCCACCGCGCGCTCACGGCGGCGGGCGCCGGCGCCCCGCCCAGCGCAGAGGCGCTCCTGCTCGCCGAGGCCATCGCCAGCGCGTTCGATCTGTACCTCGTCGGGCGCCTCCTTGGGCACGCCCCCGGCTCCGACTTCCTGGCCACGCAGGTGCCCGCGATGGCCGAGGCGGCCGACGCGGCTGGCCTCTCCGACGCCGGGTTCGAGGCGCTCCTGGAGAGCGTGGCCGGGAACCCGGAGCGCGCCTTCGAGGACCTCCGCGCCCTGCTCTTCGACGTCGCGACGGCGCTCGTGCGCTGCGATCGCCTGAGCCGCGCCGCGGAGATCCTCGCCGGCTTCGACGCCCACCGGTTCGCGCCGCTCCTCCACCACTACGAGCTGTCGAACTGGATCCTGTCGACCCGCGCTTCCGGGTCGGCCCCCGCCCCCGATCCGGTCGCGCGCGCCGTCGACGCGGCGCTGCGGAGCGCGCCGGTGTCGCTGGACTGGTTGGAGCAACGCTGGGTGCGCCCGCCCGCGCCCCTGCCGGCGCCCGCCGGTGAGCCCTCCGCCTAGGCGAATCCAGCGGGATCCGGCGGGATCCCGCGGCGCGGAGCCGGGCGGAGCGGGCGAGCCCGAGGGCGACCGCCCCGGTCACCTGTGAAGAAGATTGCGCGTGCTGGCGAGCTGCGCGATTCTCTTCTCAAGGTGCAACTCGCCTGCTCTCTCTGCAGGACCTACGTGGAGATCGGTGTAGGACGCGAGATGCGTCCGTCCTTGCCGTTTGTCTGCAAGACGTGTCGCATGAAGAGCAAGCAGGCCGCGTCCGAGAGGGGTGAGCCACGGTCTTCCCCCTCGGGCGTTCCGAGCTCCGCGAGCGGGCGCGACCGGCGGGAGCCGCCGAGCGAGCCGGAGCGCGCGAAGCCTTCCTCCGGGCGCCGCTCGGAGAGGGGGGCCGGGCTGTCGAGCGACGTGCTGGACGCCGAGACGACGCTCCCGGGCGCTGGCATCCAGCGCCGGCTGGTGGAGCCCGCGGGCGAGGCGGAGCGGCGCGCGGCGCCGGCGGCCGTGCGCAGGCGAGGGCTCACGCTCGCGGAGCGGATCGCGCAGCAGGAGCTGGACGCCGCGCCCGAGTCCAGCCCGAGGGCGCTGGATGCGTTCGACGCGGCGGCCGAGGCCTCGCTCGAGCACGCCGTCGTGACGCCGGACGGCGGGCTGGGGCGGCGCGAGGTCCCGGCGCGGCATCGCACGTTCGCCGGCCTCTCCTGGGACGACACGCCCCGCGGCGGCGCGGCGCCGACCGGCAGGAGCCCGTCCGCGCTCCCTCCCGCCGACTCGGATCCCGTCTCGATCCAGGACCTCGCGCAGATGCTCTCCCCGGGCGTCGAGCCGCCGTCGCTCTCGTTCGGCTCGCACGCCCTCGAGGAGGAGCGCGCGAGCCAGCCCGCGCCCGCGCCCGAACCCGCCGCGGTGCCCCGCGCGGCCCCGCGCACGCCGGTCCCGGCGCGACCGCCGGCGCGGCGCGAGCAGCGCACCACGGCGCCGGTGGCGCGGCCGCGGACCGCTGCCGTCCCGCGCGCCGGCGGCACCTCGCGGCCCGTCGCGCCGCCGTCGGAGATGCCGCCGGCGCCGCTCTCCGAGATACCGTCGGCGCCGCTGTCCATCGACGAGGGCCGGCCGTCGTCGCACCGCTCGTCGCCCGAGCTCCGGCTCCAGGACGTGCAGGCGATGGCGGCGCTCGCCCCGCAGCCCATGCCGTCCGCGCGGCGCGCCCGTTCCGGCCCGAGCGCCGCGCAGCCCGCCGACGCCTCTCCGGCGGACCTCGCCTTGCTGGGTTCGCTCGTCCCGTCGCCGGCCGCGGGCGCGCCGCGCGCCGCCGAGGAGCAGCGGCGAGGCCGCGCCAGGTCCGAGGCGCCGGGCGCCGCGGGAGGGCCGCGGGATCAGGGGAGCGACGAGCGGCCGTCGCACGAGCCGCTCGCGCTCACGAACCTCTCTCCGCGGTCGGCCGCCCGCGCGGCGGGCGACTGGCCCGGCCAGACCGAGCCTCGCGGGCGCGCCGAGCGCAAGGAGACCTCGGGCCTGATCGACCTGCGCAGCATGGCGCCGCCGCCCGGCGAGGAGGGCGAGGCGCGCCGCAACGAGGACCGGGCCGATCACGAGATCCTGAGCATCAACAGCGGGCTGTTCGATGACGCCGCCGCCGGGCGGAGCTCGGACTCCTCGTTCCCCTCGCAGCCCGTCGAGCCCGAGCTCCTGGCCGTCGAGGGACACACGTCCTCCGGGGAAGAGACGCCGGTGCGCACCTCGATCACGGCCGGCTCCCTCGTGTCCGAGAAGCTGCGCGCCCTCTCGACGCCGGCATCGCGGCAGAACATGGCGCTCGCCGGCTGGGTGACCGTCGTCTTCATCGTGTTCGGCGCTGCGCTCTACCTCGCGCAAGCTCACGGCCGCTCGTCCAGCGCCGCGGCGACCCAGAGCGCGCCCGCGGGCAGCGGCGCGCTCGTTGAGGCGCCGCCTCCGTCGTCTGCCGCGACGGATCCCGCTGGCCAGACCGCCGACCGGGAGCCGTCCCTGGATGACGAGCCGGTCGCGGAGCCGCCGGCCGCCGCTCCTGGCCCTGCGGAGCAGGCGCTGGCCGCCTCCGCCGGCCCTGCCGGCGAGCCAGCGGCACCGCCGCAGCCCGTGCAGGCAGGGGCGGCACCCGAGCCGACCGCCGCGCCGGCGGCGAGCGCCGCGCCAGCAGCGACCGCCGCGTCAGCGGCGACCGCTGCACCAGCGGCGACCGCCGCGCCGGCGGCGACCGCCGCGCCGGTGTCGACCGCCGCGCCGCAGGCCAGCGAGAAGCCGGATGTCCCCGAGCGTCCTGCACGGGCCGCGGCGCCGAGCGAGCCCGAGCGCGCCAGGCCGGCGGGCAAGCAGCCGCCGCCGGCGCCGCTCCTTCCGGCGAAGGACGAGCCAGCGCGCTTCGATCAGAGCGCGGCGTCCAGCGTCCTCGCGTCCGCGGCGGCGGCCGCCGCCGGGTGCACCGGCGAGGGCCTCACCGGCACGGCCCGCGTGGCCGTCACCTTCGCGCCCACGGGGAAGGCCATGTCGGCGCGCGTGGAGGGGGGCGACCTGGTCGGGACCGCCACCGCCGGGTGCATCGCCGCTGCGTTCCGCGACGTCGCGGTGCCGCCTTTCGAAGGAATTCCGGTCACCGTCATGAAGCAGGTGAAGATCCGCTGACGACGGGTCGAAAGCTTTCTATCCTCCCGCCGCTGTGCTGGTCGCGCTTCGGGTCAAGAACTTCATCCTGATGGACGCCCTCGAGCTCCGGCTCGAGCCCGGGTTCAACGTGCTCACCGGCGAGACGGGCGCGGGCAAGTCCATCGTCGTTGGCGCGCTCTCGCTGGTCCTCGGCGGCCGCGCGAGCGCCGAGCAGGTCCGCCCCGGCGCGGACGAGGCCGAGATCGAGGCGCTCTTCGACGTGCGCGGCTCCGATCGCGCGATGGCGATGCTCGACGCCGCCGGCATCGCGAGCGAGGGCGAGCTCGTGGTCCGCCGCGTGGTCCAGGCGACCGGCCGCTCGCGCGCCTACCTGAACGGCCGCCTCTGCACCGCGGGCGAGCTCCAGGCGCTTGCCCCGGAGCTCGCCGACGTCGCCTCGCAGCACGAGAGCGTCGCGCTGACCGATCCGTCGACGCACCTCGGCTACCTCGATCGCTTCGGCCGCCTCGTGCCTGCGCGCAGCGAGCTCGCGGCGGACGTCAGCGCGCTCGAGGCGCTCACCGCCGAGCTCAGGGCCGCCCGCGAGCTCGAGCGCGGCCGCGGCGAGCGCGAGGCGTTCGTCTCCTTCCAGCTCCAGGCCATCGACGCGCTGTCGCCGCGCCCCGGCGAGCTCGCCGATCTCGCGGCCGAGCGCAACCGGCTCCGCCACGCGGGCCGCCTGCACGACATCACGCGGCGCGCCGCGTCCCGCCTCGATCAAGGGGACGACGCGATGTGCGACGAGCTCGCGCGCCTCGCCTCGGAGCTCCGGGCGGCGGCGGAGATCGATCCCGCGCTCGACGATGTCGCCCGCGCGGTCGACGGCTGCTGGACGGAGCTCAGCGAGGCGGCCCGCCAGATCGCCCGTTACGCCGAGCGCGCGGAGGCCGACCCGGATCGCCTCTCCGAGATCGAGGATCGCATGTACCGCCTCGAGGGCCTGCTGCGGCAGCACGGCCCCACGCTCGACGACGTGCTCGCCGCGCGGGCGCGCCTCGCGGCCGAGCTGGAGCGCCTCTCGGGGGTCGAGAGCCACGTCGCGGAGCTCGAGCGGCGGCGCGACGCCTTGCTCGCCGTCGCCGCGGAGCGCGCCCGCAAGCTCTCGGCGAAGCGGCGGAAGGCCGGCGAGAAGCTCGGCGCCGCGATCTCCTCGGAGCTCGCCGATCTCGGCATGGGCGGGGCGCGGGTCGTCGTGGACATCGAGCCGCACGGCGGCGACCGCGCCGAGCTGGTCGTCGACGGCGCCCGCCTCGGCCAGGACGGGATCGACCGCGTCGAGTTCCTCATCTCGCCCAACAAGGGGATCGAGCCTCGCCCCCTGCGCCGCATCGCCTCGGGCGGCGAGCTCTCGCGCGCACTGCTCGCGCTGAAGCGGGTGCTCGCGGAGTGCGGGCCCGCCGGGCTCTACGTCTTCGACGAGGTCGACAGCGGCGTCGGCGGCGCCGTCGCCGACAAGATCGGGCGCGCGATCGGCGACGTGGCGCGCCACCACCAGGTGCTCTGCATCACCCACCTCGCGCCCATCGCGGCGTTCGCCGGCGCTCACTTCGTCGTCGCCAAGGAGAACGCGGGCGGCATCGCCAAGAGCTCGGTCACGCGCGTCGACAAGAAGGACCGCATCGCCGAGGTGGCGCGGATGCTGTCGGGGGCGAAGGTCACCGGCGCGTCGCTCCGCGCCGCGACGGAGCTCATCGAGGCGGCCCGCCTCTGAGCGGCGGTCACCCGCTTCGGATGCGGGCCCATCTCGACGTTTTCGGTGCTCAGCGCACGGGAGTGCGCTTGCGCGCCGAAAACGCCGATCTGGACCCGTCTCCTGTGCGGGTGACCGCCGCTCTGCGACGGCGTAGCCCAGGCGGGGCGCGTGGGGCGGATCAGCTCCGCGCGAGCGCGTAGTCGTTCAGATCGACGCGGATCAGGTCCTTGAGCCAGGGGTGCACCGTGATCGCGGTGCGGTAGAGCCCCTGGGCCATGCGCCGGTAGCTCGTGTGCCCCTGCTTCGCCGAGCGGAGCTCGATGACGTGGAAGAGCTCGCGCAGGTTCAGCGTCCAGAGGGTCCTCACGCGGAAGCCGAGCGGCACCGCGTACTGCGACTCGAGGGGGTAGCGCTCCTCCATCGCGTTCCACGCGTCGCGCGCGGCGAGCATCGCGTCCTGGTAGGCCTCGGCGTGGCCGAGATCCGAGAGGGCCTGCGGCGTCTCGAAGCCGAGCCGACAGGTGAGCCGCTGCGTCGCCGGCGTCAGCATCCGGTGGCGCTGCAGGTCGCGGTACGCGCCGTAGTCGAGCATCAGCTCGAAGGTCATCGTCGACGCCTCGAACGCGCGCGGCGGCGCGTCGTACGGGCCGCGCTTCTCGCACGCGGCCTTCGCGATCCCGATGAGCTCCGGCAGCGTCGCGCGGTGGAGCGCGTCGCCCAGGTTGTAGGCGTGCACGCCCGGATCGCTCCCGTCATACGCGAGCGCGAGCGCGACGCGCTCCAGCGCGTCCTTGTCGTAGCGCACCAGCCGGACAGGCTGGTTTATCACCATCGTCGCGCTCACGCCCTCGTCCGGCGGCGTGTAGACCCGCTTCATCGCCGCGGCGACGCTGGCCTGGAGCGTCTGCCGGAGCTCGTTCGGCGCGGCGTACTTCACGAGCGTCGGGGTCACGGCCAGCGCCGCCGCGTGCATGTCGCGGGCGACCCTGCGCACCTCCTCGAGCGGGTGCGACAGCATCTTCGTGAGCAGGACCTCGAGCGCCCTCGCGTTCGCGGTGAGGCCGATGTTCGTCCGCGTCCCCGCCGGCAGGAGGCCGCGCAGGAGATCGCACGCCTGCGCGCGCAGCGCCCCCTTGTAGGCGGCGTCCGACATCTTCTCGGGCTTCGGCGAGCGCGCGCCGAGCCGCTCGGTCACCCTGGGGACGAGGTCGAGGTAGGTCGCGAAGAGCCGCTCGCTCGAGGCCTTGTATTTCGCGGCGTGCTCGGCGTCGAGCTCCGGCAGGTCGACGAACGAGTGCTGATCGAAGACCACGTAGCGCGTGCTCTTCTCCGTGTACGAGCCGAGCCGCAGGTCCTCGATCACCTTGGACGCGACGATGCTGACGTTCTCGATCGCGAGGTGCACCACGGCGTGCTCGGCGACCGACGCGTGGCCGTAGCCCACGACCCATTTCTCGTGGAAGCTCCGCGCCTTGTCCGACGCGAACGCGAGGCCCCGGCGCGGCCGGCCGTCGGCCTCCGGGGCGACGTCGAGCTCCTCGTCGCCGAGCAGGCGCGCCAGGTTGGTGCGCAGATCGTCCCGGCTGCGCGAGTAGTACGCGAACAGGACGGCGATGACTTCTTCCGGCAGACCCGACAGCGAGAAGACGTCGGCCGTCAGGCTCGACACATACGGCGCGATTCGCGCACGCGACGCTTCGTCCAAGGCCATGCCCCTGCTTCTACTCCCAATCGCAGGCCGGACGGTCGACAAAACTCGGTTTCCGATCGACAGATCCGGGCCACGTCGGCGCACCGCCGCGCCGGCCCTCGCGGCCGGGGCTGGCCGGCGCGCGCGGTCCGGGCGCGGCGCGTGTTCGGCGTCGTGCGCGTGTTCGGCGTCGTGCGCGTGTTCGGCGTCGTGCGCGTGTTCGGCGTCGTGCGCGTGTTCGGCGTCGTGCGCGTGTTCGGCGTCGTGCGCGTGTTCGGCGTCGTGCGCGTGTTCGGCGTCGTGCGCGTCGTCGAGCGCGCTCTGCGTCAGAGCGCTCGCGCCGCGGAGACGACGAAGGGATCGGGGAAGATCTCGCTGTTCGCGAGCGGCCGGCTGCGGCGGGTCAGCACCTCGCAGCCGTTCCTCGTCACGACGATGGTGTGCTCGAACTGCGCCGACAGCGAGCGATCGGCCGTCAGCGCGGTCCACTTGTCTTCCTGGATCTCGACCTCGTAGGTGCCGAGGTTGATCATCGGCTCGATCGTGAAGCACATGCCGGCGCGGAGGCGGGCGCCGCTGCCGTACTTGCCCACGTGCGAGACCTGCGGCGCCTCGTGGAAGCGCCGCCCGATGCCGTGCCCGACGAAGGCCCGCACCACCGAGCAGCCCTCGCCCTCGGCGAACTCCTGGATGGCGGCGCCGATGTCGCCAAGGCGCGCCCCGTCCCGGACCTGGGCGATGCCGAGCTGCAGGCTGCGCCGGGACACCTCGGTCACGTGCTTCGCCTCGGCCGAGGGCTTGCCGATGTAGAAGGTCGCGGACGTGTCGCCGTAGAAGCCGTTGTAGATCGTGGTGACGTCCACGTTGATGATGTCGCCCGGAACGAGGACGCGATCGCACGGGATGCCGTGGCAGACCACCTCGTTGATCGACGTGCAGACGCTCTTCGGGAACCCGTGGTAGTTGAGCGGCGCGGGGTAGCCGCCGCGGCGGATCGTGTCCTCGTGGACGAAGGTGTTGATGTCCTCGGTGGTGATGCCGGCGCGGATCATCTCGCCGACGCCGAGGAGCGTCTCCGCAGCCATCTGTGAGGCCGTGCGGAGGGCGTCGACTTCCTTGACCGTCTTGATGCTCACGTTGCTCACGGCGCAGACAGCTCCCCGAGGACGACGGCCTCTTTGACGGCCGCGGCGACCTCCGCTGTATCAGGTGAAAGGTGCCAGTGGATCTCCGGCTCGCCGGCCTCGCCGGCGAAGCGCCGGATGAAGGCGACGAAGGTGAGCCCGCGGAGCCGCGCGTCGATCGCCTTCGCGACGCCGAACGCGCGGCTCTGCGGCCGGATGTGGAGCTCGAACGCCCGGTCCGGCGCCCGGGGTGTGGCCAGCGGAGGGTAGCCGACCTGGATCCCGAGGTGGTAGGTGCGCTGTTCGCCGATCGAGTCGACGGTCACCGTGTTGACGCGCACCCGCGCGACCACGTCTCCCGTCTGCGCCCTCTCGCGGAGGAACGGGTCGGATCTGGGCGAGGGGCCGTCCAGCGAGAAGCCCACGGCGGCGGGCTCGATGTTGTCGTCGAAGACCTCGCGCGCGCGCCCCTCCCATGGGAGCAGGCCAGCCTGTGAATCGACGGACGCCGCGGGGCGCTCGTGATCGGCGACGCAGCCGCCGGCGGGGCCAACGGTCGCCAGCGCGGCGAGCGCAAGGCGCAAAGGTGCAGCACCGGCGGCAGGGATCATCCTTGGGGCCAGAGCTCGTAGCACGTCGGCCGGTCCCTGTCAGGACCCGGCACACACTGGCTACATGCGCTGTCGAGGCTGTTTTGCCCTCGTCGCGATCCGCCTCGCGCTCGCTCTCCATCGATCCGGCCGAGCGATCGTCCAACGGCGGTCGACCCCGCTCGGTGCGGAGAACCTATTCTCCTGTCCTACCGCAGGTGCTAGCGTTCTCCGGCTTGCCGGGCTGGGTTTCCTGGCTTTTGCGATTGCACAGAGCGCAGGGACAGGGCCTGCGCCGGCTTGGAGGAGGAACATGAAAGCGAAGAGGCTCCTGGGAGCGGCGCTGGCTCTGGGGCTGGGCCTTGCGGCGATCACGAGTGCGACCGTGGCGGCTGCCCAGCAGAAGCGGGGGGGGGCGTCCGCCGCGGCTCCTGCCGATACGCCGGTGACGAAGAAGACGATCGCGCTGACGCCTCCGGGCATCGCCTGGGGGATGACCACCAAGCAGGTGGCGGCGGTCATCGACAAGATGCTCGATGAGGTGTACGTGCCGCGTTACAAGGCCGTCTCGCCCGGCGTGAAGATGAGGGCGCTCGACGCGGAGCTCGCCGAGGAGAAGAGCGCGTTCCGCCGCAGCCGCATCGACTTCGGCGGGTTGCCGACGGGCATCGACGCGACGCCGCTCAAGGGCGAGTACACCTACCTCAACAAGGAGTCGATGATGACGCTGACCCGCGAGAGCGGGAAGCGGTACTTCTTCTTCATCCAGGACAAGCTCTGGAAGATCATCGACGAGCACCCGCTGGGCGAGAAGGCTGCCCGCGGGAAGGACTATGCGTCCGCCGTGGTCAAGCTCGCGACGGTGTTCGGGGTGCCTGGCCGCGTGACGCCGCCTGCTCCGGACAAGGGCCGCTACGTCAACGAGGTCGACTGGAAGGACGCGGCCACGCGCTTCCGTGCGATCGAGCGGAACGACTCCGAGATCGCGTTCGCCTACGAGGACCTTGTCACGCTGGGCAGCCTCGATTCGCTCCGCCCCAACAAGCCGGTCGACGCGAACGCCATCGACCCCGCCGTAGCCTCCGCCGTCCGCAAGGAAGAGCCCCCTCCCGGCCCGCCCCCCTCCGCCGACAAGTCCGGCAAGAAGAAGTAGCCCCCGCTCTTCCCTCTCTCTCAACCCCCGGTTCCGCTAGCCCGCCTGAGGCGGTCACCCGCACAGGAGACGGGTCCAGATCGGCGTTTTCGGCGCGGAAGCGTACTCCTGTACGCTGAGCACCGAAAACGTCGAGATGGGCCCGTCTCCGCAGCGGGTGACCGCCTCAGGCAAGGGAGGCGCCGTCGGGGACGCGCATGCCGTTGGTCACGATGACCCGCGCGGACGGCGCGACGGCGAGCACCGCTGGCTCGATCACCGCGCGCGCGGTGAGCATGGCCCCGGGGCAGCCCGAGCACGCACCGGCCAGGTGGAGCGTCAGGTGATCGGGCTCGACGGCCACGATGTAGAGCTCACCGCCGTCGGCTCGGACGAGCGGCGCGATCACCTCGCGGCAAACCTTGAGAAGCTGATCGATGGAAGCCGGCATGGGGGTGAGCTCGGCAGCGCGAGCCAGTCGCCACAGCCTAGCACGGTAGCGCTCGATAAGGAGATCTCCCCCAGGCCCGCCGCCGGCCGTCACAGCGCCCGGGTCGTCGCCAGGGGGACCGCCCTGGAGGGCGCGCTCACGCTCAGAGCGTCGAGACGAGCGCGGCGACGCCGGCGTCCGCGGCGAGCTCCGGAGCGCGCTGCGCCGCAGCGCCGAAGGTGCGGCCGGCGATCTCCACCGTGCCGCTCCAGGGGCCCGAGGCCGTCTTCGCCGGCAGGTCCAGCTTCTCGAGCGCCTCGGTGTTGACGTCGGGCGTCACCGGTCCGCCGTACGCCTTCGCGCCCTTCCACGCGAAGACGTAGAGCAGCGGCGTCGACTTCAGCCCGTCGCGTTTGGCGAGCTCGGCGATGTCGCGCTTGGCCGCCTCCTGCAGCCGGTACGCGTAGGCGCGGAACGACCAGCCCGTGACGAAGAGGCCCTGGAGCTCGCCGCCGCTCCCCGTGACCGGGTGCACGGCGACCCACTGGAGGTCGGGGCCGTTCCTGACCCCGCGCATCTCCTGCATCTCCCCGAACGCCTCGACGACGCCGCTGCCCGGGGCCAGCACCTTCCTGAGCTCGGGGAACGAGGCCAGGACGGACCTGTTGGCGAGCATGTCCGGATCGGCCTCGCTGCGCAGCACCGTGCCGCTCGGATCGGCGAAAGAGAAGAAGGTGCTCTTCGCGAACTCGAGCTCCTTGACCGAGGCGCGCGCTCCGGCGATCGCCTTCTGGAGCCCGAGCAGGTTAGCGCCCGGGTCGGTGTCCACCAGCGCCGCGAGCTTCTGCGAGCCCGCGGGGAGGCCCGTCCGCACCTGGCCGACGTCCTCCGCGACGACCGGCGCGAGCTTGGCGCAGAGCTCCGCGGCGTGCTTCTGGGAGGTCTTGCCGTCCTCCTGACACCCGCTCCCGAGGGCGGCGACCAGCGCACAGGCGAGCACTGCAGGCTTGCTTTCGCTTCGGGCGAAGGTGGAAGAGCGCATCATCGAGAACGACTCTCCGAGGCGAGCGGAGTTCCGGCGGCCGGGACCATCACGCCTCACAGGGTTTCCGGGGTTACAAAGATGATCTCGACCCGGGCGTTGCGGGCGCGCTCGCTGCCCCCCGGATCGACGACCGGGGACGCGGATCCCGCGAGGAACGGCGCGATGGACGGGCCCGCGGGCGCCCCCGAGGCGGTCGCACCTTGCGCCGGACCGAGGGCGCGGACGACGGCATCGGCCCGCGCCGCCCACGCGGGCTCTTCCCTGGCGGGGATCTCCCGGTCCGTGTGCACGACCACGGCCACGGGAAAGGAGGGGTGCGCCGTGGCGACAAGCGCGAGGTCGCGGAGGCGCGCCTCGCCGTCCTTCGTGAGGGCGTTGCCGGCGAACAGCCCGCGAAGCGTGACGACGATGCCGCGATCGTCGCGGACGGGAGACCAGGTGCCTGCGGCCGAGAGCTCTGCGAGGAGCGCGTCACCGGCGCCAGGCGCGCGGGTCACCGGCGTGGCGGCGCGGCGCGCGGCCATCAGCGCGGCGAGGCAGCCCGCCCGCGCGCGGGAAGCCTGGTCGATGGGCGCCGGGACGGCGCGGGTGGAGCCGCTCGCCTCGGCGAGCTCCGCGTCGAGCTTCTTGATCGCGGCGGTCGCCCCCTCGAGCTGCGTCGCGAGCTCGGCGCCGCCGGGCTGGGGTCCGGCGGGGCTTGCGGCCGCGGGCTGCGCGCCGGCGGGGCTAGCGCCTGTGGGCTGGGGTCCGGCCGGGCTGGCGCCTGCGGGCTGCGAGCTGTCCTGCGGCGCCGGTGCGATCAGGAGGCGCGCCGCGCCGCACAGCAAGCGGGCCTGGAGCGCGAGCGAGCGCGCGGCGGCGAGGCGCGCCTTCTCGCGATCCGCATCGGCTCTGCCCGACGGGACCACGGGCTGCGCGTCCCGGGCGACCTTGGTCCGCATGTCGAGCGCGTCGACCTCGGCCGCGACGCGCGACTGCTCCGCCTCGAGGCCCGCAAGCGACACCTCGCCCGCGGAGCGCTGCGCCTTCGCCTCGGTCTCGGCCGCCTCGGCCCGAGCCACCCGCGAGAGCGCGTGCGCGTGCGCGTGCGCCGCGATGGCCTGCTCGCCCAGGATCTGCGCCCCGGATCGATCCTCGCTCTCGAGCGCGGCGAGCGCGTCGCCGCGCAGCTTCTCCGCCCGCGCGAACGCGCCCGGCGCGTGCCGCTTCGACTCGGCGGCGACCGCCCCCGCGCGGACATGCTCGAGCTCATCGAGCACCGCTGGCCGCGGGATCGGCGCGCATGCGCCGAGGAGCACCCCCGCGACGGCGACCCCTGCGAGGCGACGCGCGCTCAAGGCGTGCCCCCCTGGCCCACCGGAGCCGTCGCCTTGCCGGCGCCGCCCTTGGGCCCGGCGCCTGGCGCCGCGGCGGGTGCTTGTTCGGCCGCTCGCGCCCCCCGCGCCCCTCGCGTCGCCGGCGCCGCCTGCTTGCGCGCCGCTCCTCCCTTGCTGGCCTCGATCCGCTGCGCCTCGACGTTCGCCGCTGCCCTGGTCGCCTCGCGCGCCTCGGCCTCGATCCGCTCGAGCTCCGCCGCGGCGCGGCCTCGCCGCGCCTGCGTCTCTTCGAGCAGCGCGCGCGCCCGCTCGAGCTTCGTCTCGACCTCGCGCGCGCGCTTCGCGGCCTCCACGGCCGCCGTCTCCGCCGCGGCGGCGCGCAGCAGCGTCCTCGCCGCCTCCGCCCACTCGAGGGCCACCGCGTCGAGCCGCCGCGCGTTCGTCGCGTCGCCCGCCGCGCGCGCGCCGTGCGCGCGCTGGAGCGCGCGCTTCGCGTGCGCCATCGGCTCGGCCACGACCTTCGCGGCGCTCGGCGAAGGCCCGCTCGCGGCGCTCGGCGCGACGCTCGGCGTCCCGGCAGCGGTCTCCTCGCCGTCGGCGGCCTTCTCGCCGTCGGCGGCCGCGGGCGGGGGCGCGACGCGGCCCTCGATCTCGCGGAGGATCTGCGCCGCCTTGGCGCCGTCGCCGGGGGGCGGCGCGGGCACCGTGGCGAGCGGCTTCTCTCCTCCGCCGTGCGCCAGGGCGTCGGCGCTGCCGAGCGTGGCCGCGAGGGCGAGGAGCAGCGCCTGGCTCGACCGGCGCTGCCGCGCGTCACGGGGAATGGGGCGGGAACGCACGTCCGCCAGGTAGCAAACGGGGCTTCCGCGAGCAAGCGCAGCGGCGCCGCGGCTGCAGGGACGCGCGCGCAGCCGACGCGGGCGGCGCGCGTCACTCCGGCAGGAAGTTGCGGAGGGCCCAGTCGATCTGCTGCTGATGCCGCTCGACCAGCGCCTTCGCGCCGCCCGCCTCGTGGAGGAAGACGCGATCGTCGTTGACGAAGACGGTGAGGTAATAAAGGTGCGCTTCCTTCCCCTCGTCGTGCCCGAAGCGCAGCTGGACGCCCGGCAGGCCGTTCCGGGCCTTCACGTCGGTCTTGCCGAGCAGCGCGTAGCCGCCGCCCTCGCGGAGCCGCTTCTCGATCACGCGGGACCAGAAGGCGAGGTCGCCCTTCGGATCGTTCTCGAACGCGCGGATCCCGATCACCAGCCCCTCGGCGGTGGTCGCGCGGTACTCGTCGTCGCCGTAGCGGTCTTCGAGATCGACGAACCCCGGCGGGGTCGCGGGGGTGAAGGGCCGGCCGCAGGCGAGCAGCGCCGCCGCGCCGGTGAGCGTGGCGGCGAGGGCGAAGGCGTGGCGAAGGGAGTGGTTCATCGGAGGCGCCCGGTTCACAGGTTGAGGAGCCGCGAGAGGCCGAGCTCGTTGAGCCAGTCGATGGGGAGCCGCGGTCCCGACGGGGCGAGGGTCTCCGTCGAGCGCGGCTGGAAGGACACGGTGAGGGTCGAGAACGCGATCTGATCGCGCAGGAACTTGAGCCGCCCCTCGAGGCGCTCGAGCTCGCTGGACACGCGCGCGAGCTCGCGCTCCAGCTGGATCGACTCCTCGACCTTCGCGGCCTTCTCGAGCAGCTTCTCCAGGCGATCGCGCACGGCCCGCGCGTTCCGGATGCGGATCGCGAGGTCGAAGAACTCCTCGGTGACGTCCTGGGCGACGACGTTGCGCTGGAGGATGTCGCCGAGGTCCGCCAGGCGCTTCAGCGCCTCGTCGAACCGGGCGGCGGGGACGCGGATCGTGATCGTCCGATCGTCGCGGCGGGCGAGGAAGCCGCCGAGATCCCGCGCGAGCGCCTCGACCTTGGCGAGCGACGCGCCCACCTCGAACACCGCCATCCCGATCTCCGCCGTGTAGACGAGGAGGGGCGCGCGCGCCGCGCTCGCCTCGCCGGCGGCGTGGGGCGCGGCCTGCGGCGCGGCGCCGGAGGAGGTCGGCGCCGGCTGCGGCGTGGCGGCGGTCGGCGCCGGCCTCGCCGTCGGGAGCTGAGCGCCGCCGCCGGCCCCCGGCGGCGGCGCGGCCTTGGCGAAATCCGCCGCCACCGGCACCTCGGCGTCGTACGACTCCTCGCGCACCGACTCGCCGGCCGTCTGCATGACCCGAGGAGGCATCCCTGCCATCGGGGCCGGCGCCGCTCCGTACGCCGGCGAGCTGGAGGCGTCGCGCGCGGCCGACGGGGCGGAGCTGCAGGCGGCAGGGCCGGCGAGCGAGGCAAGGAGAGCCCAGACGGGCAGCGTTCTTCGCATGGTTCCTCGGAGCATGGAGCCGGTGGCAGACGCTCAACGCGCCGCCTGGGCCGACCTTACACCAGGGGCGCCCCCAGGCGGCACCTACGCCGCCCCGGGCACGCGGCGGAGCTGGCGCGCCCAGTACGAGACGCCCGCGGCCGCGCCCGCGATCGCCGACGCGGCGAGCATCGCGGGCAGCGCCGAGGGGAGCGCGATCGCGGTGAAGACCGCCGCGAACTGCACCACCGTCGCGAGCTTGCCAGGGATGTTGGCGCTCGCCGCCGACAGGCGCGCGCCATGGAAGCGGCGGCTCACCGCGATCCAGAGCGCGAGCGGCAGCTCGAGGAGCTCGCGGGCCAAGAGCGCCGGGATGCCCCAGAGCGGGAGCGCGCCGCTCTCGAGGAGCGTGCCCACCACCGCGAGCGCGAACACCTTGTCCGCGATCGGGTCGACGATCGCCCCGGTGGGCGTCACCTGACCGGAGCGGCGGGCCAGCCAGCCGTCCAGCACGTCCGTCAGGCCTGCGCAGCAGAGGACGGCGAGGGCGAGCGCGGGCCGCGTGGCCACGATCGGGAACAGGGCCGCCAGCGGCAGCCGGGCCAGGCTCACGAGGTTCGGCGGAAGCGCGAGATCGCGCGGACACAGGGGCGACATGCGAGGTACTCCACGCGCCGCATGCGACGCAGAAGCCGGGGCCCTGACCCACGTCGAGCGCGGCCGAGCCCGCCCTAACCCAGTCGAGCGCGGCCCTGCCCGCCGCGCCCCGGCCGGCAGCCGCGCCGGCCCGCCCACCGCGATGCGCCGCGGAGGATCAGCTGGCCACGCGCACCGTGAGCACGGGGACGTTGCTCTTCCGGATCACCTTCTCGGCGACGCTCCCGAGGAAGAGGTGCGTGAGCCCCCGGCGGCCGTGCGTGCCCATGACGATCATCGCCGCCCCCTGCTCGTCGGCGGCGGCGAGGATCTCGGTCGCAGGGTCGCCCTCGCGCAGCGCCGTCGAGAGCCCCCCTGTCTGCGCCGAGAGCTGCTGGACCGCGCGCGACGCGGCGGCGCTCACCTCGGCGTGGAACCCGGGCATCAGCGCCGGCTCGAGCCCGGGGTACGTGTAGACCGGGAGCTGGTAGACGTGCAGCAGCACGACCTGGTGCCCGAGCCTCGCGCCGAGATCCCTCGCGAGCTCGATCGCCTTCATCGAGGCCGCCTCGAAGTCGACGGGCACCAGTATGACGTTCGCGCCTTCCTTCATCGCGCTCTCCTCGCACGCGGGACCGGGTGTCCCGTCGAACTTCGAACCTCGACCGACGCTGGCCTCCGGGACGCTTTCGATGCCGGCGGAGGCGCGTCGCGCGCATCTTGGATCCAAAAATTGGTCACTCCCAGGAGAAATCGTTCCGTCGAGGCCGCGCCGACGCCCTGGGCGGTACGCGGCGCGCGGGGGCGCTCGGGCCGATCCGCACGGATCCCGGCGGCAAATCAGGCGTCGCGCGGGCGCGCGGCGGTGAGCGCGACGGCGCGGCAGCGATCACCTGGCGGACTGCTGGGGCCGCGTGCGCGCGCCGTCGAGCGCGGCGCCGCGAGCGACATCGTCGGCAGGGTCGGGCGCCGCGGGCTCAGGCTCACTCACCGCCGGGGCGCGCGCGCTGCGCCCCGGCGCGCTGGCTCTGCCGCGCGCGCACGAGCGCGCTCCGGTTCGCGCGCACGAGCGAGGACAGCAGCGAGCACTGCGCCCTCCGCCGCGCGACGTAGGCCGCGTCGCGCGCGATCGACGAGCGCGGGCGCTCGCGCTCCACGCGCTCGGCGATCGCGAGCGCCTCCTCCGCCTGCCTCAGCTCGGCGATCGCGAGCGGCGAGAGCGGGTTGTCCCGCGCCTGCACGACGGCGGCGCGCGCCGTCAGCAGCTCGGGCGGCGGCGCGGCGGCGCTCGTCGCGCAGCCCGCGAGCGCGAGCGCCGCGAGCGCCATGGCGAGCGGGGCTCCGGCGCGCACGCGGGCCCTACTCCTTCCCCTCGGCGAGCGCGCTCGCCTGGTCCAGCGTGCGGCCCGCGGCGTCGCGCAGCCCCGCTTCCCTCACGAGGAGCGCCGCGAGCTCCGCGTCGACCTCGGCCCGCCGCAGCAGCCAGCGCGCGCCCTCCACGTCGCCCACCGAGATCCGCCGCCGCGCCCGCGCGAGCTCGCTCCTCGCCAGCGCGAGGTGCATGGCCGCGCGCCGGTCGGCGCTCGCGCCCTCCCGCTCGGCCGCGCGGAGCGCCGCGCGGGCGCCGGCGAGCTCGGGCGGCGGCGCCGGCGGCCGGAACGCGGCGCACCCGGCGAGCTCCAGACAGGCGATCACGAGCGCGGTTCTGGCGAGCATTTGCGTGGATTCCCGATCTCGCGGCGCCGGTGGCACCGTCGCTCCCGGCGGCGCGCCTGGGATCGCGCTGTGCATCGGGCAGGCCAGCCTGGCCGGCGCGATCCGTGCGCGCGGGCTGCTCGCTGCCCGCGGACGAGCCGGGCTGATCTGGCCCATGACCCCGAGCGCCGTGCTCCTCGCCGATGGCAGGGTCCTGGTCGTCCGCTGCTGGTCCCCCTTGCGCAATGGATTGCGCTGTTGCGCATCCGATGACGGCGCCTGAGCCCCCGCATGCGACCTCTTGTCGCGAGCGACGCCCCGGAATCGACAGCCCTCGTTGCAATGATCCACAAGGACCACCCGAGCGAGCCGGCAGCGATGGCCATGCGGCCGTTCGTCGAGCGGCGCCAGGGACATGGAAGTGAGGGGCAGGGACAGGGAACAGGCCGACAGGGACAAGCGGCAGCGTCGATCCCGATCGGCGGTGTTCTCGCCAGGGACACGGAGATCGGCGCCAGGGACACAGAGAACGTCGCCAGGGACACGTCGTGAAGCGCCAGGGACACGTCGTGAAGCGCCAGGGACACCCCGGAGCGTCCTCGCGTGTCCCTGGCGCCGTGTCGTCCAGGCACGGGACGTGGATCCCTGTCGCCCTGCCGCGAAGCTCCCGCATCTCGCGCGCTTCATGACCCGCTCTCGGCGGGTCGTGGTGCGAGAGAGCAGGAGTCTCGGGCTCAGGTCCTTGTGGAGGGGAGTCCGAGCCAGGGCTCTCCGGAATGAATGCCCGGGATTGCCGCTCCGGACGGGGTGTCCGGCGCCGCAACCCAGGGGAGGTCGAGATGGCGAAGAAGACGAGCGATATGGAGCGGTGGTCGGACGTCGTCCAGCAGATGAGCGCCGGCAGTCTCCCGGCGATCACGGTGCCCTTGCACGTGCTCTTCGGGGAGGCGGTCGACGTGGCGAGGTTCTGTGACAAGTACTGGAAGACACAGGTCGATGCCCAGAAGCGGGTGACCCGCCTGGGGCTCGAGTCGGCGGTCCCGAAGGACGGCAAGAAGGGGGACGCCGCGCGCCTCGGGCCGAGGACGGCGGAAGAGATCCTCTCCCTGCAGCGCGCCACGCAGGAGGCGCAGACGCGGTATCTCCTGACCGTCGAGAAGAACGAGAGCCCCCGCGAGCGCGGGAAGTTCCTGCTGGGGGAGATCTCGACGACGCTGCGCTTCTACTTCGACGACGGCGTGGACGACGCGAAGGACGAGATGCTGGCCCGCATCGACGCGGCGCACGCGGAGGATCCCGACACGGCCGACGCCCTGGCGAGCGCGCTGGACGACTACGCGCTGCTCGGGGAGAAGCACCGCGACGCGCTCGACGGGCTCGGCGGCTTCGACGCGGCCCACCTCGACGAGGCGCGCGCCGTGGCCGCCGAGCTGCGGAGCCGGCCGGCGCAGGCGGAGGCGATCTCCAGGCAGGCGCAGGACGCGCTGCTGCTCCGCAACAAGCTGGCGACGCTGCTCGTCGAGCGCATGGGCCTCGTCCGGAACGCGGCGCGGTTCGTGTTCCGTGGCCAGCCCGAGATCGTGCGCGAGGTGACGAGCGCGTACGAGCGCCGCAAGCGCGCGGCGGCCCGGCGGGCCAAGGCGACGGCGGCCCCCTCGCCGGCGACGCCAGCGCCGGCGGCACCTTCGCCAGCGGCGCCGGGGATGCCGCTGGAGGGCTGAGCGGCAGGCGAGGGGCTCGCGTCGCCGCGGCGAGCGAGCCAGAGCGCGATCGCAGCCCGTGCCACACGCTCGAGCGACGCTGCCCCACAGGGAGGCTCAGCGTTTCTGCTGAGCTTCCCTGGGCGGGCCCCCGATGGTACGCTGCGGCCATGAGCGCGCTGCGAGCCAAAGTGCACGGCGGCCGGCTGATCCTCGACGAGCCGACGAGCTTTGCCGAGGGGACCGTGATCGAGCTCGTGGTGGCCGACAACGACGATCTGGACGGAGAAGAGCGGGCTCGTCTCGACGAGGCGCTCGAGGTGTCGCTGGCGAGCGCGCGCGAAGGCACGATCGACGCGGACGAGTTTCTGGCGGAGATCGCGCGCCTCGAGCCGGCGCGCGGATGAAGCGAGCCCGTATCCGGCTCACCAAGGAAGCCGTCCGCCAGGCGAGGGAAGCGGCCGCATGGTGGATCGAGAACCGACCTGCCGCTCCTTCCCTGTTCCGCGAGGAGCTCGCGGCCCTGCTCAGCCTGCTCAGAGCGGCGCCCGAGGCCGGAGCGCCGCACGCGCACCGGCGGATCAAAGGCGTTCGCCGCGCTCCGCTCCCGACGTCGCGCTATCTGGTCTACTACGTCGTTGACCGCGAGGGCGGAGAGGTCCTTGTGCTGGCCGTCTGGAGCGCCCTGCGCGGGCGGCCACCGCAGCTCTCGCTGGAGTGAGCCGCATCGGGTGCACCCCACGCACGTCGGCGCGATCCTCGACGTCCGTTTTCTCCCGGCGCTCCGGCGCCGTAGCGCCCGTCTAGCCACGGTGGCGCACCTCCGCGTCGACGCGACGCTCCGAGCGCGAGAACGTTAGCCCCCTGGCGCCTCCGCCCGCCCCCCTCGAATAAACGCCCCGCCCCGGTCGTCTTCCGTCTCCGCCGGCTTCTTTCTCAGCGCTCGCTGCTTCCGCTACTCTGGCAATCGCTGTGCCGCCCGTCGACCCCAACCTCCGCACCACGATCGTCCACGCGTTCGCCGTCACGGTGGCGGATCCGTCCAGCCTGGTGCGCACCACGTCGCGCGGCGGGACCGACGACCCCGCGAAGAGCAGCACACGCGGCCCCTCGATCCTCCCCGAGGTCGGCCAGGTCGTCGGCGGGCTCTACCGCCTCGGGCGCCTCCTTGGGCAGGGCATGTTCGGCAAGGTGTACGTCGCCCAGCGGATCGACGTCCCCGAGCACCAGGTCGCCCTCAAGCTCATGCCCCGCTCGCTGTACGCGATGCGGAACGTCGAGCGAGAGCTCGTCATGCTCGCGACCGTCGGGCACCCGCACGTCGTCCAGCTGAAGGACCACGGCATGAACGCCGACTACGTGTGGCTCACCATGCCGGTCTACGAGGGCGAGACCCTCGCCCAGCGCCTCGAGCGCAGCCCCCTCGCCCTGCGCGAGGCGCACGACATCTTCCTCGCCGTCGCGCGCGGGCTCGAGGCGCTCCACGCCGCCGGGCTCCGGCACCAGGACGTCAAGCCCGACAACATCTTCCTCGCCAGGTTCGCCGGCCGCGTCCACCCCATCCTGCTCGACCTGGGCGTGGCCGCGGAGCGAGAGGCCTCGTTCTGCGCCGGCACCGCGCTCTACGCCTCGCCCGAGCAGCTCCGGGCGCTGAACGGGTTCCCCGGCGCCGTGCCGCTCTCCGAGAAGATGGACACGTACGGGCTCGCCACGACCCTGCTCTACTCGCTCGTGAACCCCAGGGACTTCCCGGGCGAGTCCGCGCAGAGCCGCACCGAGCTCGCCGAGTCGCACGACGTCCGCGCCGACAAGCCGCTCGCCGACAACGCGCTGCCAGACCTCACAGGGCGCCCGCGCGAGATGTTCCAGGCCGCGCTCAGGCGATGGCTCGCGATCGATCCGAACGAGCGCCCGTCGATGACCCAGCTCGCCGAGGAGCTCGACGTGCTGCTCGAGCCGGAGCGCGAGGCGGAGCGCGAGGCGGAGCGGCTGCGGATCAAGCAGAAGACGTCCTACCTGCGCGCGCGGATCGCGGCCGGCGCGCTGACCCTCGTGGGCTGCGCGGTCGTGCTGCTCGGCTTCTCGAAGCGCGAGACCCTGCGGCTCGCGAACGAGCTCGAGCAGGCCCGCCAGCGGGGCGCCGAGTCGTTCGACAAGCTCGACACCTGCGTCGCCAGCCACCAGATCGCCCAGTCCGAGGCGCTCGCGTGCCGCGGCGCCCGCGAGCAGGATCGCGCGGACTTCAACGCGACGCTGGCCACCCTCCAGAAGAGCGGCTCCACGTCGGAGGCCGAGCACGCCCGCGAGATCCAGGCGCTGCACGCGACCCAGGCGGCGCGCCTCAAGACCTGCGAGGACAGCGCCGCGGCCGCGCAGAAGGCGGCCATGGACGAGCGCGAGCGGCTCGCCGAGGTCGAGAAGGCGCGCGCCGCCGTCACCGCCGAGCGCGACGAGGCCAGGGCGCTCGCCGACCAGCGCTCGGCGGAGCTCGCCAGCGCGGCGCAGGCGCGGGCCGCGTGCGACGCGGAGCGCGCCAGCTGTTTCGCGGAGCGCGATCGCCTGAAGGCCGACCCGTACGAGCCGGACGAGCCCGCCGCCCCGCCGCCCTCGCCGCCTGCACACGCGCCGCCCGCCGCGAGCGGCGCGCCGCCGCAAGCGCCGCAGGCGCCGCAGCCGGCGAGCACGGGCGCTTCCCCCGCCGCAGGCGCTCCGGCGACGCCAGCGACCCCGGCGGCCCCGGCGACGTCCGCCGCGGCTCCTCCTTGATCGCCGTCGCTGGAAGCGCCGGGAGGCGGCGCACGTCCTTGATCGCCGTCGCTGGAAGCGCCGGAAGGCGGCGCACGTCCTCGAACGCCGTCGCTGGAAGCGCCGGGAGGCGGCGCACGTCGCTGCCGCCAGGCCACCTCTGCTTGTGGCGACCGCCCGGGGAGGCTATCCGTAGGTCCAGGGAAGGCGAGGGCCATGGGTGACATTTCTCGACGTGAAGTGCTGCGTCGGCTGGGCGCGGCGGGCCTCGTCCTCGGGGGCGCGGGCGGGCTCGCGGCGGCCCGGTGGGACCGGGGCGGCAGCGCCGCCGCCGCCGCCGAGCGCCAGCAGACGCGGGACTACCGGCTCCGGGACGCGCCCGCAGGGGTGCCGGAGCTCGTCGTCGCCCGCGCCGGCGCCGAGGCGCTCGCCGGGGGCGCCCCGGACCCGGCCGCCCTGGTCCGGAAGGCGGTCGACGCGCTCGGCGGGATGCGCCGCTTCATCTCGCGCGGCGACGTCGTGGTCGTGAAGCCGAACATCGGCTGGGATCGCACGCCGATCCACGCGGCCAACACGAACCCCAAGGTCGTGGCCGAGGTGGTGCGCCTCGCCTACGACGCCGGCGCGAAGAGCGTCATCGTGACGGACGCCTCGTGCAACGAGCCGAACCGCTGCTTCCAGCGCTCCGGCATCTGGAAGGCCGCCTACGACGTCGGCGGGGAGGTCGTCATCCCCGCGGCGCACCGCTTCCGCGGCATGCGCCTGAAGGGCGAGGTGCTCGACGACTGGCCGGTCTACACGCCGCTCGTCAACGCGGACAAGGTCATCAACGTCCCCATCGCGAAGCACCACAACCTGTCCAGGTACACCGGCGCGATGAAGAACTGGTACGGGGCGCTCGGGGGCCGGCGCAACCGCCTCCACCAGAACATCGACGTGTCGATCGCCGATCTCGCGACGTTCATCCAGCCGACGCTCACGATCGTGGACGCCGTCCGCGTCCTCATGCGCAACGGGCCGCAGGGCGGGAACGTCGCCGACGCGAAGGACATGCACACCGTGATCGCGACGATCGACCAGGTCGCCGCCGACGCGTACGGCTGCCAGCTCATCGGCCGCAAGCCGGAGGAGATCCCGTACCTGAAGATGGGCCACGACCGTGGCCTGGGCACGATGCACTGGCAGAACCTGCGGCTCGCCGAGGTGTAGTACTCATGGCAAACCTCGATCCGACGCCGGCCGCGCCGGCGCACCGTGAACCGGCGGCAGGAGCGGCCGTGGGGCCCGCGAAGGCGAGCGCGGCGCCGCCCGCCGTGCCGAGCGCTACGCCGCCCGCCGAGCCCGCGAAGGAGGCCCGCTGGGCCGCGCTGTTGCGCGCGTTGGGCAAGGCCGGCGCCATCGTCCGGCCCGCCCCGAAGCGCCGGCCCGGCTCGGGGCTGCCGGCGCGCAAGGTGATCCAGGTGCTCGTCTGGGCGCGCCGCGCCGTGCAGGCCGGCTGCCTCGGGCTGTTCCTCTACTTCCTGTTCCAGACGGGCTTCCGCGGCTCGTTCGCCTCCGCCGAGGCGCGCGTGCGCCTGCCGCTCCCCGTCGAGGGCTTCCTCCTCGCCGACCCGTTCGTCGGCGCGATGACCCTGCTCTCGACGCACACCGTCTACCGCGGCCTGCTCTGGTCGCTCGGGATCCTCGCGCTGACGCTCGTCTTCGGGCGCGTGTTCTGCGGCTGGATCTGCCCCTTCGGCACCCTCCACCATTTCTTCGGGTGGATCTTCCCGTCGCGCTACGGCAAGGGCGGCAAGCGCGTCGAGGCGAACAAGACGTACACGCGGCAGCGGGTGAAGTACTACCTGATGTACGCCTTCCTCGCGGCGAGCGCGACCGGCAGCGTGATCGGCGGGCTGTTCGATCCGATCTGCGTGGCGGTCAGGGCCATCGGCCTCGCCGTCATCCCGGCAGCGCAGTACGTCGCCGCCGTGGTGACCGGCTCCGCGGCCACGACCGGGAGCCGGCCGGTGCAGCTCGCCGCGGATCACGCGCAGGATTTCCTGGCCGCGAGCGTGTGGCAGACGAAGCAGTTCTACTTCCACCACACGTGGTTCGTCGGGATCCTGTTCGTCGCGATCCTCTTCATGAACCGCTTCATCCCGCGGTTCTGGTGCCGCGTGCTCTGCCCGCTCGGCGCGTTCCTCGGCGTGTTCGCGCGCTTCGCGCTCTTCGGGATGCAGAAGGATCACGCGAAGTGCACCGACTGCAACCTGTGCCTCGTGCACTGCCAGGGCGCCGACTCGCCCCAGGGCGGGGTGAAGTGGCGGCAGGACGAGTGCCACATGTGCCTCAACTGCGAGAGCGCCTGCCCCGAGGACGTCATCAAGTTCCGCTTCCTGCCGAACCGGAAGAGCGCCCTCGTGACGCCCGACACGGGCCGCCGCACCGCCCTCGCGACCGCCGCCGCCGGCGCGGTGATCATCCCGACGGCGCGCATCGCCGACGTGCTCGACGCGAACTACGACCACCGCGTGATCCGGCCGCCGGGCTCGGTCGAGGAGCGCGAGTTCCTGGAGCGCTGCATCCGGTGCGCCGAGTGCATGAAGGTCTGCCCCAACAACGCGATCCACCCCGCGTTCTTCGAGGCGGGCATCGAGGGGCTCTGGACGCCGATCGTCATCCCGCGCATCGGGTACTGCGAGCACTCCTGCGTCCTCTGCGGCGACGTCTGCCCGACCGGAGCGATCCAGAAGATCACCGAGGAGCAGAAGATGGGCGTCGGCCAGAAGCCGATCTCGATCGGCACCGCGTTCTACGATCAGGGGCGCTGCCTGCCGTGGTCGATGAGCGTGCCGTGCATCGTCTGCGAGGAGTTCTGCCCGACGTCGCCCAAGGCGATCTGGGTCGAGGAGGTCGACATCCCGAAGCGCGAGCCGGTGGCGGCCGAGCACGGCAAGGAGCCGCCGATGAAGATGGTCCACGTGCAGCGCCCGCACGTCGATCCGTCGCTGTGCATCGGCTGCGGCGCGTGCGAGAAGGTGTGTCCGGTGCAGGACAAGCCCGCGGTCTACGTGACAAGCGTCGGCGAGACCCGCTCGAAGACGAACGTCATCCTTCTCGAGGACACGGACTACAACAAGGCGTCTTGACCGCGCACGCCGGCTCCGCGCGGCGGGACCACGACAGGAGGCAGCTCGGGTGCGCACGCTTCGCTTCTACGGAACCTTCTCGCTCGCCGCGCAGCTGGCGCTCGCGGCGCTCGCCGGCTGCGGCGAGCGGTTCACGGCGGCCGGCGCGAGCGCCACGTCCACGTCGTCGAGCGGCGGCGAGGGCGGCGCCGGCGGCGACGGGGGCGGGGGCAGCGGGGGAGGCGGGGAAGGCGGGGGCTCGGCCTCGTCGTCCGCCGCGTCGGGCGGGGGCGGCGAGGGCGGGTGCGGCGCGTGCAGGGAGGGGGAGTTCTGCACGGCCAGCGAGACGTGCGTCTCGTGCGCGGCCCGCGGCGGCGCGCTGTCGTTCGGCGCGCTCTCGGAGATCGAGGTGATGGGGGCGATGCCCGCGTTCCCGCGCGTGCGCGCGGAGTCCGGAGAGGGTGAGGCGACGCTCCGGCTCGTCTACACGGCGAAGTTCGGATCGGACGACACGAAGATCGCCACGGCCACCGGGCGGCCCTGGACGGCCGGCGAGGTCGTCGCGAGCTTCCTCGTCGACGCCGAAGGCCAGGAGTCGGGCCCGCTCCTCCTGCCCCTGGACGCGCCCTCGCCGCGGGGCGGCTTCCCCGCGGGCTCGCTGCTCTTCGATCGCCTCCCCACCGCGCCGGGCAGCCTCCCGCAGCTGCTCGTCGCGGATGGGATCGAGGCGACCCAGGCGGACGCGCTCCCCGCGCTCAGCCCGGACGGGGGGAGCCGCTCGGTGGCGGTCGCCCACGGGCAGCGGCCCTCCTACCGGTACTGGTTCATGACCAGGCAGCAGGACGCCGGCGGGACCGCGAGCCGGCTCGTCACGAGGCGCGCGGAGGACGCGGAGGTGCAGGTGCTGGACATCCGCCTGCCAGGCGACTGCCCGGCGCAGGGAGACGACCTCGCCCCGTGGGTGACGCCCGACGGCCGCCTGCTCTTCTTCCAGGCGCGCTACAGCGCGCGCGGCGAGTGCGCGGCGGCGTCGGTGCTGCGGAGCTTCTACGTGGCGCTCGGGGACGACGGGCTGCCCGTGGACGATCAGCCGGCGAGGATGCTGCTGCCCAACCTGACCCCGAGCGTCGCCCTCATGACGCCGTCGCTGTCCCCGGACGAGTGCACGCTCTACCTGGCGTCCGACAGGGACGGGCAGCAGAAGCTCTACGCCGCCTCTCGGCGGTAGGCGGCGCGGCGAGCAGGCCCCCACCTCGGGCCTGCAGCCGCGCGGGTAGGCAGCGGCTCACTGCGCGCGGAAGCCCTCGGCGGGGCGGAGGCGCGCGGCGTAGAGGCTGGGGACGATCGTGGCGGCGAGGCAGATGAGGATGGCGATGCAGCCCGTGATGATGAACTCCTGCGGGCGCGCCTGGACGGGGAGGCGGGAGATGAAATAGACCTTCGGGTCGAGCGGGAAGCCGTAGACCAGGAGCCCCTTGCACACCGCCACGCCGAGCAAGAGGCCCAGCGTGGTGCCCGCGACGCCGATGATCCCGCCCTGGTAGAGGAAGATGCGCAGGACGGCGCCGTCCGTCGCGCCCATCGCCTTGAGGACCGCGATCTCCTTCTTCTTGTCGAGCACCACCATGATCAGCGTCGCGATCACCGTGAACGCGGCGACAACGATGATGAGCGCCAGCACCGCGCTCATGCCGATCTGCTGGATGCGCAGCGCCGTGAAGAGCCCGTGGTTCAGCTCCTCCCAGTCCATCGTGTAATAGAGCCCGCTGCCGAGGAGCTTGCTGATCTCGCGCGCGATGCCGCTCGCGCTGTCGATGTCGTCGACCTTCATCTCGACGCCGGTCACCGTGTCGCCCTGGTCGTAGAACGCCTGTGTCTCGTAGAGATCGGCGTACGCCAGCTTGGTGTCGTACTGCTCGAAGCCGGCCTCGAAGATCGCGATGACCCGGAATCGCTTGGCGACCGGCGGCTTGATGGCGCCGTTCGCGAACGAGAAGCCGATCGTGGGCGAGGTGACGGTGACGCACTGGCCGAGGTCGAGCGACAGGTTCTTCGCCAGCGCGGCGCCGATCACGATGCCCGGCATCCTGGCGATCTGCTCCTTGTCGGCGCAGGGGTCCGGATCGACCTCGGGCGGCAGCTCGTCGTCGTCGGGGAGGACGCTGCCATAGCCGCCCTGCGGCTCGATCGCGCCCCGCGGGGCGCCCTCATCGATCGCGACCTCCGCCTCGTCGGCCCCGGCGCCCGGCGCGCCTTCCGCCTCGGCCGCGCGCGCCGCCGGGGGCGCGAGCGCGGCGTCGCGCGCGGCCGCGGCGCGCTCGTCCTCGAGGATCCGCGCCTCGTAGGCCTTCAGCAGATCGATCTCGGCGCCCGCGTCCGGCGCGAGCGCGGCCGAGGATGACGGCGCGCCGGCGTCCGGCGTGAGGAGGGGGACCTCGGGCAACGACGGCACGGCGCGCTCGGCGGGCTTCGAGCCAGGGCGCCGCAGCCCGGCGAGATCGCCGCCCGGGAGGATGTGACGGGGCAGGTCGAGCACGGCCGTGGAGGCGCCCTCGGCCCCCACGCCGAGGCTCCTGGCCGGGTCGACCCCCTTGACCAGGACGCCGGTCGCCGTCGCGTCGCCGTGCGTCAGCATCATGGGGTTGATGCTGAACGGCGCGACGCCGACGACGCCGGGGACCTTGGAGACCTGCTCCATGATCGAGCGGTACTCACGGAAGTCCGTCGAGTACTTGATCACCAGGACGTGCGCGTTGACGCCCAGGACCTTCTCGCGGAACTCCGCCTGAAAGCCCCCGGTCACGCTCATCACGGTCGCGAGCGCCGCGACCCCGAGCGCGACCCCGAGGATCGCGAACGTGGTGCCGACCGAGATGAACGCCCGCTTCTTGGAGCCGAGATATCGCAGCGCGACCTCGATAGGGTAGCTCATCGCGGTGCCCTCCTAGCAGAACGCGGCGCGCGCGGCACGCTGGGCCGCCATCGTCGGCGGCGGGCCGACGCGCCGCCGTCGACGCGCGCTCGCCGCGGCCTTTCGCGCGCGGGGTCCGCATGATCTCGCTTCCCGGACCGAACGCCTGCTAGAATCCAATCCTGTCGCAGCTGCCGGCATGTGGCGTGCACTTCTGCCCGCGAGCCTTTCATGAGCGCCACCAAAAACGAGCACCACACCGCGCGCAGCAGGGTCTTCAACGCCGAGGAAGGCGCGCTCGAGGAGCCGCCCCCGTCGCGCCCCAAGAGCGCGGCGGGCGGGCCTCGCTCGTCCGGTGTCGCGCCGTCCTCCATGGAGCCGAGCGGCGCAGACGACGACGTGCCGGTGGAGGTCGAGGTCCGCCCTTCGTCGAGGCCCTCCAGGGCAGGGTGGGTCGAGGGGCCCGCGAGCGAGGTGCCGCCGAGCTTCCGGGCGCCGCCGCCGCTGCGCCAGATGGCCCCGCGGTTCGGGCGGCCGAGCGAGCCCGACGCCGACGAGATCAGCGGGCGAACGAGCCCGGCGCCGATCAGCGAGGGGGAGCCTTCCCTGGAGATCCCGCCGCCGGACGAGGTCGAGCCGCGCGAGCGGCGGCCGCCGGGCGCCAAGGACCCTTACATCGGGACGACCTTCGATCACCGGTACAAGATCGAGCGGCTGCTCGGCGAGGGCGGGATGGGGTTCGTCTACCTCGCCCGCCACAAGGTCATCGACAAGCGCGTCGCGGTGAAGGTGCTCCGCGCGGAGCTCGCCAGGGACCGCGAGATCTTCGAGCGCTTCGTGCAGGAGGCCCGCTCCGCGTCGAGCATCGGCAACCCGCACATCGTGGACATCTCCGATTTCGGCGACCTGCCGGACGGCTCCACGTACTTCGTCATGGAGTACCTGGAAGGCGTGAGCCTGGCGCAGCTCATCGACTCGCCGAACGAGCTGCCGATGGAGCGCATCTGTCACATCGCGCTGCAGCTGTCCGCGGGGCTCGCCGCCGCGCACGACGCCGGCATCATCCACCGCGATCTCAAGCCGGACAACGTCTTCGTCGTCGCCCGCGGCAGCGATCCGAACTTCGTGAAGATCCTCGACTTCGGGATCGCGAAGGTGTCGACGAGCACGACGACCAAGCTGACGCGCGCCGGCGCGGTGTTCGGGACGCCGCACTACATGTCCCCGGAGCAGGCCGCGGGGGCGCCCATCGATCACCGGACCGACATCTACTCGCTCGGCGTGATGCTCTACGAGCTCGTGAGCCGCCAGCTCCCGTTCAACGCCGACAACTTCATGGGGATCCTGACGCAGCACATGTACAAGGCGCCGGTCCCCATCCGCGCGCTCGTCGGCGGCCCCGACTGCCCGCCCGGGCTCGAGGCGGTGATCCTGAAGTGCCTCTCCAAGAAGCCGGAGTCGCGCTACCAGACCATGGGCGATCTCCACGCCGACCTCGAGCAGGTGAAGTGCGGGGGCGTGCCGGGCGCGGTGGCGGAGATGATGGCGCGGTCGGGCGGCTTCAACGTGCCGCACGATTACTTCAAGACCTCGAAGGTGATCGTCCCCGCGACGCCGCCGTCGCCCCCGCGCTCGCCCTGGCCCCGCTACGTGTGGGTCGCCGGGGCGGCGGCCGCGGTGGGGATCGTGACGGCGATCTTCGTCATCGGCGCGAGCGGGTCGGCCAGGGACAACGCCCAGAAGGCGCAGAAGCCGCCTGTCGAGGCGCCCGCGAGGCCGGCGCCCCCCGAGCCGCCGCCGGTCCAGAAGACGGTGGTGGCGCTGGCCGCGGTGCCGGAGACGGCGGTCGGCTACCGCAACGGCGTGGAGCTGAAGCTGCCGGCGAGCATCGACGTGGAGCAGGGGCAGACGGTCACGATCGACATCCGGGCCGAGGGGTACCAGCCCAGCACGGTGGTGCTCGACGGCACCGAGCCGAGCAAGCTCGTGAAGCTCGAGGCCGACGAGAAGAGCGGTCCGAAGGTGAGGCCCGGGGCGGGACGGCCGCCGGCGGCGCCGACGACCCGGACCCCCAAGAACCCGGATGTCCGGGACCCCTGGGCTCACCCGAAGAAGTGAGCGTGCGCTCGGCGGGGGCCCTGCTCGCCGTGCCCCGTGATAAGCCGCAGGCGTGACCCGGATCGATCACCTCATCGAGGCCGTCCCCGAGGACGTGCTCGGCATCTGTCGCCGCCTCCGCGAGCGCGGCAAGCGCGGCTGGATCGTGGGCGGCTGCGTGCGCGACCTGCTCCGCGGGCAGGACGCCAAGGACTGGGACGTCGCGACCGACGCGCGGCCGGAGGAGGTCGTGGCCGCGTTCCGGAAGGTGATCCCGACCGGGATCCAGCACGGGACGGTGACCGTCCTCGTGCGCGGCGTGCCGTACGAGGTCACGACCCTGCGCGGCGACGGGACCTACAGCGACGGCAGGCGGCCGGACCGGGTCGAGTTCGTGGACGACATCACCGCCGATCTCGCGCGGCGGGACTTCACCATGAACGCCATCGCGATCGATCCGGTGGACGGGCACCTCATCGATCCGTTCGGCGGGAGGAGCGATCTCGAGGCGAAGATCATCCGGGCGGTCGGGGATCCGGCCGAGCGGTTCGCCGAGGACGGGCTGCGGGTGCTGCGCGCGGCGCGCTTCGCCGCGACGCTGGAGGGCACGCTGGACCCGGAGACCGAGCGCGCGATGGGCACCGCGCGGTCGCACCAGACGTTCCGCTGCGTGAGCGCGGAGCGGGTGCGCGACGAGTGGCTGAAGGCGATGCGCGCGCGCCGCCCGAGCGTGGCGTTCGAGATCATGCGCCGGACGGAGCTCTTGGCGATCACCTGCCCGGAGATGATCGAGTCGGTCGGGTGCGAGCAGAACCGATGGCACGCCTACGATGTGTGGGGGCACGCGATGGCCTGCCTCGACGCGTGCAAGCCCGAGCCGATCCTCCGCGTGGCGGCGCTGATGCACGACATCGGGAAGCCGAGGACGCGCGAGTTCTCCGACAAGACGAAGGACTACACGTTCTACGAGCACGAGCGGGTCGGGGCCGAGATGGCCGAGCCGATCCTCACGCGGCTCCGCTTCTCGAACGACGAGCGCGCGCGGATCGTGGCGCTCATCCGACACCACCTGATCTGCTACGACGACACCTGGACGGACGCGGCGGTGCGCCGCTGGCTGCGCCGGGTGACCCCGGGGCTGGCGCCGGATCTCTACGAGATCGGCTTCGCCGACGCGCTCGGCAAGGGGCGCGACGCGAGCGAGGACATCGCCACGATCGGGCGGCTCCGGGAGCGCGTGGACGCGCTGCTCGCCGCGGGCGCGGCGCTCTCCGCCAAGGATCTCGCCGTGAACGGCAATCGATTGATGAAGGAGCTCGGCATTCCGCCGAGCCGGCTCGTCGGCGAGCTCCTGGAGCGCCTCGTCGAGCTCGTCACCGAAGAGCCCGAGGCGAACACGCCCGAGCGCCTGATCGCGGCGGCGCGCGAACTCGTCGCCTCGAAGAGCGCAGTCTAGCGCTCCCCCCCCGCCGCAGAGCTGCGGTTCACGTCGCCGAGCGGCCGAGGGGAGGCGTCAGGATGGCTGTGCGCCGCGCTCGCTGCGTGTACCCGAGGGTGGTCTCGCAGGGCTGCCCCGGGGCCGCCTCGTCGCGCGGCGCTCCGGTTCACCCGCCCTCGGCCATGTCCTCGCTCCTTTGGTGAGCCTGTCCCAGAGGGCGAGTCGAACGGTCGTGGACAAGGTACCTGGACCGACAACGGTGGTCGGTTGTCTACCTCATGTCGGTCTAGATTATTTCATGCCGATCGCGTCCACTGGGACGTGAGTCTGGTAACGTCGGTCGTTGCGCATTGTCGCGTTCCCCAATCTGGAGGTCAATTTGAAGCTCTCGACGAAGACGCTTGTTGGGCTGGTTGGTCTGGGTTTGCTTGCGGCGGCGGCAGCCATCGGTGGGTGCTCCGGCGGGGGTGGTGATACGAACCCCGGCAACAGCGGCTCTGGAAGCGGCAGCGGCGGCAGCGGGAGCAGCGGCGAGACGTCCGGGAGCGGGCTCGGGGACGGCGGTGAGTTCGATGTCGGCTCAGGGACCGGGGACAGGGACGCGGGGCTCAACGGCGATACGGCGTGCGTCGCGACCCGATTGCAGGCCGATTACCAGCAGCGCCCGGCCGACATCATCTTCATCATCGACAACTCGGAGAGCATGAAGGACGAGATCAACAGCGTCCAGCGGAACATCAACCAGAACTTCGCCTCGATCATCGCGGCGAGCAAGGTCGATTTCCGCGTCATCATGCTCTCGAGGCACGGCAGCTCGGACGTGGAGCAGTCGGTCTGCATCGAGGCGCCGCTCGGCAGCGGGAGCTGCTCGCCGGTCCCATCGGCCCCGAACACCAATCCGCCGCACTTCTACCAGTACAACCTGGATATCAGCAGCCTCGACTCGCTCTGCATGGCGATCGACACGCTGAACGGCGCGATCCAGCCCAGGGGAGAGACCGCGTCGCCCGGATGGTCGCAGTGGCTGCGCGAGGAATCGCTCAAGGTGTTCGTCGAGATCACGGATGACGGCGTCGACTGCACGACCAAGTCGCTCGGCGCGAGCAAGACGCTCGTCGACGAGGGGGCTGACATCAAGCTTTACGACCTCGACGACGATGAGCCAGCGAACAGGAACGTCGCCGGCGGCACCCTCTCGGCAGAGACCTTCGACGCGGCCCTCACGGCGGTCGCGCCGCAGTTCTTCGGCTCGAAGGACGCGCGCAACTACAAGTTCTTCAGCTTCGTGGGCATCAAGGAGAACGACCCAATCAACGCCCCCTGGCCGCCGGAGGCGCCAGCCACCTGGGAGCAGTGCCGGCCAGACTCGGTCGATCCCGGGACGACCTATCAGGTCCTCAGCGTCATGACCGGCGGGCTGAGATACCCGATCCAGCAGCACGCCACCTACGATGCCGTGTTCCAGGCCATCGCAGACAGCGTGATCTCGGGCGCCAAGCTGTCGTGCGAGATCGAGGTGCCCAAGGCGCCGGACGGGCACTCGATCGACCTGAAGACGGTGCAGATCGAGTTCACGCCGAGCGACGGCGGGCAGAAGAAGATCTTCTCCCAGGTGACGAGCCCGGAGGAGTGCGCCGGGGCGTCCTCGTCCTTCTACATCGAGGAGGGGCAGATCAAGCTGTGCGAGGACACGTGCGCCATGGCGGCGCAGGACAACACCGCGGGCATGGAGCTGCTCTACGGCTGTTCGGTCAACCCGGACTGAGCGAGGAGGCGCTCCCGGGCGCGACACCCCGGGAGCGCCGCCATTGCGGGGCGTCCGGCCGAGCGAGCCCTCCCCGTGGAGGGATCGCGGGAGCCAGGCGCCCGCGCCTGCTACCCTGCGCGAGAGGCAGATGCGGGTCGATGTGGCGTGCCGTGCCGGCCACGGCGGGAGCGAAGAGCCCGAGACGGTCACCCTGGGGGAGCGCCGCGTGCGGGTGACGGAGATCCTCGACCGGTGGCCCGGGGGCGATCACCTCTACTTCAAGGTGCGCGGGGACGACGGCGCACGGTACATCCTGCGGCGAGACTTCGAGATCCTCGTCTGGGAGCTCGAGGTCTATGAGGCCGCCGAGGACGAGAGGGGGACCGGTCAGGGGTAGACTGGCCGGCCGCGCACGAACGCGCGTTGGACGCTCGCGACGGTCGCGACGGTCGCGTCGGACGCGAAGACGAGGTGGTTCAGCGTCCCGGCCTCGCCGAGCACGTGCTCGGGGAAACGCACGGCGATGAAGTCCGCCTCCTTGCCGACGTCGAGGCTGCCGACGGCGCGGCCGAGGCCAACGGCGTCGGCGGTGCCCTGCGTGGCCATGACGAAGAGATCCGCCGGGGTCAGGCGGTCGCCGAGGCAGAGGGCGTTGTCGAAGGCGCTCGACATGCCGCGGCGCATGTCGAAGCTGCGGCCAGCGCCGACGTCGCTGCCCAGCCCGACCGGGACCGCGCGCGCGCGCGCGTCGGAGAGGCGCATGCGGCCGCTGCCCAGGAAGAAGTTCGAGTCGGGGCAGTGGACGACCGAGGAGCCCGTCTCCGCGAGGCGGTCCCACTCGCGCGGCGAGAGGTGGATGGCATGCGCGAGCAGGGCGCGCCCGGTGAGCAGGCCGACGCGGTCGTAGACGTCGACGTAGTCGCGCGCCCAGGGGTGCGCGCGCAACGTGGCCTCGCCCTCGGCCGGGTTCTCGGCGACGTGCGTCTGCACGAGGAGGCCGTGATCGCGCGCGAGCCGCGCGGCCGCCTCCATCAAGGGACGGGAGCAGCTCGGGGCGAAGCGGGGGGTGATCGCGAACTCGAGGAGGCCGCCGCCCTCGCCGTGCCAGCGCTGCACGAGATCGCGGGCGGCGGGGATGGCCTCGTCGTGAGGGACGCGGAGCGCCTCCGGGCAGCTCTGGTCCATGAGCGTGAGGCCGGCGATGCCGCGCAAGCCGGCGGCCGAGAGGGCGCGGAACAGCCGGTCGGTCGCGCCGGCGCACGAGCTGGAGAAGACGACGCAGGTCGTCGTGCCCGACGCGAGCAGCCGGCCCGTGAACTCGCCGGCGACGAGCGCGGCATAGGCCTCGTCGCGGAAGCGGGCCTCCTCGGGGAAGACCGACCGATCGAGCCAGTCGAGCAGCGGGCCGCTGGCGCTGCCGATGATGCGCGTCTGCGGGAAATGGACGTGCGCGTCGATGAAGCCCGGCATCAACACGGCGGGCCGCAGGTCGAGCACCGGCCCGGGGAACGCGCCCGGGGCGAACGGCGCTGCCTGGGCGATCCGACCGTCGTTGCCGACCACGAGCAGCGCGTCGTCGATGAATCGGACCCGAGCGCCGTCCGGCGACGCGGGGATCGGGGTGAGCAGGCGACCGCGGTAGGCGCGCGGCGACTCCAGCGGCCGCGCGCTCATCGGATGGCGATCTCGCTCCGGCGGGCCCAGCCCATGAGCAGCTCGCCCCCGCCGTTCTTCATGACGAGGGCCCACGCGCCCGCCTCGCGCACGATCATCACGACCTCGCCCGCGGCGATGGCGCCGACCCGGGTGCCGTCCGCCCGCGGCTCGTCGAGCAGCGTGATGCCGCGCGAGGCGATGCCCGCCTGGAGGCGCGCGGGCGCGCCCGGGTCGTCCTCGTCGTCGAAGGCAGGGCCGTCGTCGTGAGGGGATGGCCGCTCGTCGGAGCCAGGATCGTCGTCGAACGGGAAACGAGGGTGGACCTGTGCGCGCCGGTCCGCCGGGGAGCGCCCGTCGAGGAGGTGCGCGAACCGGCCAGCGCTCTGCATCGGCGAGCGATCGCCGGCGACCGCCCGGAACACGACCGGCGCCGTCGGGAGCAGCACGACGACGGCGGCGGCGAGGAGCGCGAGCCCGGTCAGCCGATCGAGCTGGCGCGCGCGCGGCGGGGCTGGCGCGGCGCCCGGCGGCTCCGCCCGGGCAGCGAGGCGCGTGCCGGCGTGCTCGGCGCGCACGTCGCGGGGGCCAGGCGAGGCGCCCTGTCCGGCGGGGGGGTGGTCCATCAGCGCAGAGGATACGCGCTGCGGTGAGCGCGGTCGACTGCGCGGCGGCGCGAGCTCCGATGACGCTCGACCCGCCGCGCCGGCGAGCGCGTCAGCGGACCTCGCGCGGCAGCGGGGCGGCGGCAGGATCGCCGGTGACGGCGCGCTCGGCGGGGACGCCGATCGTGGCGCCGTGGTCCGCGCAGCAGCGGAAGCCCTGCTGGTAGAACATGTGGTTCTCGTCGTGCGAGCGGGTCGAGGGGCGGCAGCGCGTGCGGACAGGGCCCCAGTAGCCGCCCTTCAGGATGGAGGGGCGCTCGCCCTCGCGGACGGAACGGGTCCACTCATCGATGTTGCCGGTCATGTCGTAGACGCCGAAGGGGCTCCGGCAGCGGGGCTGGAGGCCCGCCGCCATGCCCTGCCAGAGCCGGTCCATCTCGGCCATGGCCGCGGGGCCGCCCCGCGGGCGCAGCGCGGTCTCGATGTACGGGCGCCATGCCTGATCGACGACGCAGGCTTCAGGCTCGCGGACGTAACCGTAGGGGTAGGGGCGCGCCTCCTCGCCCTCGCAGGCGAACGTCCACTCGGCCTCGTCGCAGAGGCGCTTGCCCTCCTCGGCGCAGAGCTCGCTCGCCTCGTAGAACGAGACGAGGATGAACGGATAGACGCCCTTCTGGTTGGGGTACTCGTAGCGATCCATGCAGAAGTGCATGGGCTTCGTGTCGAGGTCCTTCGACATCGAGAGCCACTTCTCGCGATCGAACTCCGCGCACCGCTCGGGGTAGCTCCTGCTGATCCAGTGCTTGCAGGTGGTCCGCTGCATCTCGTCGATGGAGCGCAGGTCGCCCTGGGCCTTCGGGGCGGGGTCGAGCTTCATGAGGCCGGAGACCTCGACCATGCCCGTCGGGCAGGTGCCGCGGGTGCCCTCGATCTGGTCGGTGGCCTCGCGCGACTCGGCAGGCGACGAGGCGATCTGCCAGTGGCGATCGCGCACGAGGCGCCACTCGAACCGGAGGCGCCGCGGCAGCGAGCCCGTGATGGCGCCCGCGCCGAGCGTCAGCGGCACCGACGGCGCCTCCGCGAGCCGCACCACGAGCAGCGCGAGCGAGGCGAGGCCCAGCGCGAAGCCGACGGCGACGGCGGCGCGCAGCGCCCTCGCGCGGGGAGGCGCGGGCTTCCGCGTCGAAGGGGCGAATCGGTGCATGATCCCTCGCAGTAAACTCTACTGCGAGGGAGACTCGAAGGCAGACAACTTTCCGCGGAGCCGCCCGAGGTCGGCCTCGAAGCGCCGGTCGCCGGACAGGTCGCGGGTCTCCCGGGGATCGCTCCCGAGATCGAAGAGGAGCAGCCGGTCACGCTTCTTTCGCTCGATCACGAGGAGCTTGAGCTGCCCGTCGATGACCGCGGCGCGGCGGGCGGTGCGGGCGAACACCGGTCCTCGGGGCGCGCGCTCGCCCTGGCCATGGCCGGCGGCGATCGCGGCCAGGGAGGCGCCTTCGACGGCCGTGGCCTCCGCGCCGCCGACGTCGAGGACGGTGGGCGCGATGTCGACCGTGCTCACCGGGTGCGGGTAGCGGCCCGGCGCGGCGCCGGGGAGGGCGATGACGAGGGGGACGCGGATCGCCTCCTCGTAGAGCTCGACGCCGTGCCCCACGGGGCCGTGCTCGCCGAGCCCCTCGCCCTGCGAGCCGTGGACGATGACCGCCGTGCGGCCGGCGCGGGGGCCCCTCGCCACGGCGTCGAGCAGGGCGCCGAGCTGCCGGTCGACGTAGGCGATCTCGCCGTCGTAGGCGGCGGTCCTGCCGGCGCCGAAGCGGATGCCGGGGTGGGCGAGGTAGCGCTCGTGGGCGTCGAAGAGGTGGAGCCAGAGGAAGATCGGCTGGGCGCGCTGGGCAACCCCATCGAGGAGCGCGATGGCCTTCTCGACCGCGAGGTGGCCTGTCGCCTCGCGCTCGGGGTGGGCGTCGCCGTAGACGGTCTCGAAGCGGTCGAACCCCTGATCGAAGCCGCGCTCCTGGCTGATCCACGTGAACGAGCTGACCGCGGCGGTGAGGTAGCCGGCGCGCTTCATGCGCTCCGCGAGGGTGTCGTTCTCGGGCAGCAGCGTGGGCCACTCGCGGCGGTCGCGCGCCGCTCGGTTGAGGCGGCGGCCGGTGACGAGCGGCGAGATGGCCCGCTGCGTCTCGCTCGAGGCGGCGTAGGCGCGCTCGAACAGCACGCCGCGGGCCGCGAGCTCGGCGAGCCGCGGGCTGGTGTCGCGGCCGTAGCCGTAGGCCGACGTGTGGTCGGCGCGGACCGTGTCGAGCGTGACGAGGAGGACGTCGGGGCGCGCCGGCGCGGCGGCGGGCGCGGGGGACGCAGGCGTGGTCCCGGCGGGGGCGATGGTCTTCGTCAGGACGGCCGGGGTGACCGCGCCGCCCTCGTCGCGCCCGGCGGGCGTGGCGGCGGCGCGCACGTGCGCGGCCGCCGTGGCGCCGGCAGGAGCGGCAGGCGCGGCGCCGGCGAGAGCGGTCGGCGCGGCGGCAGGCGGGGCGCCGGAAGCGGCGGCAGGCGGGGCGCCGGCGGCCGCGGTCGTCTGCGCGCCGGCAGGCGAGCCCGCGACGGCCCCGGCGGGCAGGGGGACGGCGCCCTGGTGGGCCCCGTCGCTGCAGTCCTGATCGATGCCGTCGCCCGGCGTCTCCGGTGCGCCGTGATACCGGGTGGGATCGCCCTCGTCGCAGTCGAGGCCGCCGAAGTGCGAGCCCATCCCGTCGCCGTCGCGATCGGTCCACTGCTCGAGCGCGCTGAAGAGGGTGGCCGCGAGCCCGCCGCCGGCGCGCACGGCCTGGCCGAGCGGGGGGAACGACTCGATCCGGGCGGTCGCGGTCATGAGGACCAGGGCGGCGAGCGGGACGCCCGCGATTCCGGCGATGCGGCCGACGGCCGCGCCGAGGTCGACGCTCGAGACGAGCGCGGTCGCCACGAGCGCGATGGCGCCGTCGACGATGGCGGCGCGCACGGCGGCCCCGGCGTCGCCTGTCGTGCTGGCCGCGTGGGCGGCGAGCGGAGCGAACGCGGCGACGAGGGGCACGACGCCGATGGCCGTGCCGGCGATGGCGAGGAGCCACGGCTTCACGCCGCGGGCGGCGAGGCGATCGCCGAGCGCGACGAGGCGCTGGGTGACGAGCGCCGCGGCCACGACGCCGGCGAGGCCGAGGACGCCGAAGGTCGCGCCGGCGAGGCCTCGGTGGTGGGTCGTCGCCTTGAGGAGGGCGGCGAGCGCGGCGAGCACCGGAAAGGCGACGCCGATCCAGAGCGCGACGCGGAGGACGGCGAGCCGCTCGCCGCCGGCGCCGACGATGCCGCGGAAGCCGCGGCCGGCCGCGCGCGAGAGGATGAGCGCGAGCGTGACGAGCGGGAGCAGGACGGCCGTCCCGACGAGGAGCCCGTCGAGGAAGGACGCGCCGGCGCGAGCGGTGCGCAGCGCGGTCGGCACGGCGGAGAGCGAGGCGACGCCGAGGCCGAGCACGCAGGCCTCGCCGAGGCGGGTCGTCCAGGCGCTGCGGCGCGGCTGCGGAGGGGCCGACCGCCCCGGCGGGGGGACGGACCGCCCCGGCGGCGCGCTCTGCCGGGCGGGCGGGCCGCTCTGCGATCGCGGCGGGACGCTGTCATGAGCGCCGGCGGCGCTCGGCGGCGGCGGGGGACCTGGTTCGGCGGTGATCATGGGCACACAGGGGGGGAGGGCCGCGCGGGCGCCTCGCGAGGGCCTGTCGCGCCTGGCCGCGAGGTCGTGCGCCCTGGAGAACGGGGCCTACCATCGGTGTACCGGGTCGCAAAGTATCCTGCGGGAGCGGACGAGCCGGGGGGCGCCGGCGGCCGGCAATCCGGAAGCGACGCGCTCGGCGTCGAGGCTGCGCCACGCGAAGCCGGCACGATGGCTGCACGGGTGCGCCGGGGCCCGCGCGGCGCCTGGCACGTGCCCGCTGGCGGGCTCCGCGCGGGTACGGCACGATGGTGGAGCCGTGTCGCTCCCCGCGCGCAAGCTCGCCACGATCGCGGATCTGCTGGCCGTCCCCGAGGCGCAGCGCTTCCACGAGATCATCGACGGCGAGCTCGTCCCGAAGGCGATGCCTTCGCCGAAGCACGGCGGCGCCCAGGCATCGCTCGCCGGGATCGTGTTCCGCCCCTACAACCGGCGGCCCGGCGGTCGCTGGCCAGGAGGGTGGTGGTTCGCCACCGAGGTCGAGGTGCAGCTCGAGGAGCACGAGGTCTACCGTCCCGACGTGGCGGGCTGGCGGCGTGAGCGCCTCCCCGAGCTGCCCGAGAAGACGCCGATCGTCGTGCGGCCCGACTGGGGCTGCGAGGTGCTGAGCGTCTCGAACACGCGCAACGATCTCGTGAAGAAGATGCGCACATACCACCGGTGCAAGGTGCCGCATTCCTGGATCGTGGATCCGATGAACGAGGTGCTCACCGTGCATCGCTGGATGGATGACGGGTATCTGAACGTGCTCACGGCAGAGCGGGGCGAGCGCGTCAGGGCAGAGCCGTTCGACGCGATCACGTGGTCCGTCGGGGCGCTCTTCGGGGACGACCCGGACGAGGACGAGCAGTAGAGCGGCGTCTCGACGCCTGGTCCGGACGGCGCAACGGCGGACTGCCTTCGGCGACGAGCCCCGGTGTCGTCTGCGGCGAGGGCACGGGATGAGCGCAAGGTCGTTGCGCTCCCTGGCATCCGACCGGAGCTAGAAGAGCAAGGAAGAGGCCGTCGGCAGGCACTCCGGGCTGAGCGCCCCGGGGAGCACGCCGAGCGGCCGCAGCCGAGCTTCGACGGATGCAGCCTGCATGGGCAAATGCTGAGCTGGCGGGCCGCTCTGCGTGAGGCTCACGACCGGCGCGCTGGCTCGGCGAGCCAGCGGACCAGCGCGTCGCCCTCGAGCTCGAGCAGCGTGTCCTCGACCTCGCCCGGACCGAGCGCGCGCGCCCGCTCGAGGATCGAGCGCTCCTCCTCGGTGGTGGGTCGCCGCCCGACCCGCCGCGCGAAGAGGCGGCCGAGCAACTCGGCGATCGCCTCCTCACGGCCCTTCAACTGTCCCCTCTGCTCGGCCTCGATGATCATCTCGCCGATGATCGGCGTGCGCCGGAGCAGCCCTTCCTCCATGTCCTCCACCATCGTGACGAGCTCCTTTTGCAGATTGTGCCCCCAGGGGTCGATGGTCGCCAGTACCAGGAACGCCGTGTACAGCTCCGCCCGCTCCTCGCCGGCCACCGTCTGCGCGTGAATCTGAGCGATGACCTCCCGCATCGCCTTCGCGGTCGCGTCCCTGGCGAGCGGCGCGAACGCCAGCCACAGCACGCTGCCGCGCGCTCGGAGCTCGGCGACCGTGCGTTGATAGACCGCGTCGATGCGGAAGTGCGTACCGCTGAACCGCCGTTCCGGCCAGGCCGTTCGGAGCACGCCGGTCACAGGCAAGCGCCGCCTGCCGCCGGAAAGGACCACGGCGACGCTCTCGATGGGCGGCACCGGCTCGCGGGGCGCTTCGATGCGCAGCGCGGCGAAGAGGAAGCCGAGGTACTCGAAGACCTGAGCCGGAACCTCGTCGCGCAGCGCGAAGCAAAACTCGACGTGCAGCACGCGCAGCGTGCCGTCGATGCGAAGGCGCAGCGCCTTGTCCATGCGACGTTCGAGCTTGGTGACCTGGGTATCGATCCAGCCAAGGACCTCGACGGAGTGGCCTTCCGGGGTGAAGGCGCGCGCAAGCTCCTCGGGTCGCCTCCGGGCGATATGGCGTAATGTGATGTCGGCATCTCCCATGCAACGCGCCTTGCGCAGGGAGCGTGCCAGGGGGTGGAGGGCCAAAAGTGACGGCATCCTCGCGTGTCTCGTGCGCTGCGGGGGTGGCGGCGCCATGGCGGACCGCCGCCCCGCGTCCGGCGGGACGGCGCAACGGCGGACACCGTCGGAGATGTGCGCTGGCGCCGCCGCGACGCCGGTTCTCCTTGCCCAGGCCCCCCCGGCGACTTGTATCGTCGCCACGACGCTGCCCTTGCTTCATCAGCCGCCCTGTCCTTCATCCCCGTTAAGGAGCTCTTCATGACGCTGCTGCGACGCCGCGCTTCCGTCTCCGCGCTGATCTTGCTCGCCGTGTCCGCCTGCGGAGACGACGATGGGGTGAGCGAGACAGGGCTGTCGTGCGGTCCAGGCACGAAGGCGGCCGACGGCGTGTGTTTGCCTTCGGCGACGATCCCCGGTGTCGTCTGCGGCGAGGGCACCGAGGACGTCGACGGCGTGTGTGTGCCTTCGGCGACGGGCCCCGGTGTCGTCTGCGGCGAGGGCACCGAGGACGTAGGCGGGGAATGCGTCCCGACCGCGCTCCAGCCCGGCCATTTCCTGAGCCCGCTGGTGCAGCTCCAGAGCTTGCACGAGGTCGGGAGCCACACGGATGAGGTCCGCGTCCGCGACGATGACTTGCTCCTCAATTGTAGCTACACATTCAACGTCATCGACGCGGAGGACCCCGCCGACATGGAGGTGCTCGCGGGGGGGCTCAAGCACACCATCCCCGGCGACACCCGTACGCCCGGCTGCAAGCACCTCGCGTGGGACGATGATCTCGTCTTCACCACGCACCTCGGCAACATCCGGAACCCGGCCTTCCTGAGCGGCTGGGACATCAGCGATCCCGAGGCCCCGGTGCAGCTCGCCGTCCTGCAGGAGGAGGGGATCAGCTACGAGGGAGTCGACGTCGCGAACCACAACATCTTCGTGGGGCTGCACGGAGATGGGCTCGGCGTCTACCGCTACGACGGCGCGGTCGGGTTCACGCGGGTCGGCAGCCTGGGTGGATTCACCAATGCGTGGGGGGTCGCGGCGCGCGACAACCATGTCTTCGTCGCCGACGGCGTGGACGGGCTCGTCACGGTCGACGCGACGGACCCGACGGCGCCGGTGGAGCTCGGGCGCGTGGCGACCGGCGGCCAGGCGAAGGGCGTCGTCGTGGACGGCGATTTCGCTTATGTGGCGGCGGGCTCTGCGGGCGTCGCCGTCGTCGACATCTCCGACCTCGCGCGCCCTGTCGTCGTCGGTCGCGCCGAGATGCCCGGGACCCCGCTCCGCCTGGCCTACTCCGAGCGCCGCCTCTTCGTCGCCGCGTGGAACGACGTGCGCGTGTACGACGTGTCCACGCCCGCCGCCCCGACCTTCATCGCGGCCGTGCGCATCCCGAGGGCGTTCGAGTACGAGGATCCGGATCGCGAGCTCCCCACGATGCGCACCTTCGGCGTCGCCGCCCGGGGTCAGGACGTGTTCATCGGCACCTGGGAGAACCCGTATTCCTACCGCCTCGAGCCGGACCGCCTCGCGCCCAACATCCGTCTCCCGGAATCCTCCGCGCGGATCGATTTTGGCCCGGTCGCGGTCGGGGACAGAAAGACGCTCCCGCTCGAGGTCACGAACCAGGGGACGGCGCCGCTCACGCTGGTGGACAGCTGGGTCAGCGGCTCCGCGTTCAGCGTCGAGCCGCGCCAGGCCCGGATCGCGCCCGGCGAGACGATCGAGCTCAACGTGACGTACCTCGCCTCGGCGACAGACCAGGAGATCGGCTATCTCCACATCACCTCGGATGACCCCGCGGCCCCGGTGCGGAAGAGCTATCTCGTCGGCAACGCGCCCGGCGTGAGCGTCGGGGCGCCCCTGCCCGCGACAACGGGCACGATGCTGGACGGCACGACATGGACCTCGGAGGAGTCGGCAGGGGGCGTGCTTCTTCTCACCTACTTTGCCACCTTCTGTCCGGTCTGCGCCAACCACCTGCCGGACACCGAAGCGCGGTTCTGGCTGAAGTACAAGGACCAAGGCCTGCAGATCGTCGCCCTCAACCCGAGGGAGCCGGTCGATCAGATCGGCCAGGTGCAGGCGTATTGCGACAACATCAAGGTCAGCTTCCCGGTCGGGCTCGAGGAGACCGCGAGCACCTACGCCGCCGTGACGTCCAATTTCCCCGGCCCCAACCCGTTCCCGGTCGACGTGATCGTCGGCAAGGACGGCATCGTCCGGTACGCCAGCCACGAGTACGACCCCGATGCCATGACGGCGGTCATCGAGCAGGCGCTGGCCGAATGATGAAGCGCGCGCTGCTCCTGGTGGTCGCGCTGATTGCGTCCGGTTGCGATGGAGGCGGCGGCTCGACCAGCGGGGCGGGGGACGCCGGCGGCGGCGCAGCGGCGGGCGGCGGCGCCGGAGGCGGCGGCGCAGCGACCAGCGGCGGTGGCGACGGTGGTGGCGGCGGCGCGGCGGGAGGCGGCGGCGCGGCGGGCGGCTCCGGCGCCGGCGGCGCGCCGGCGGGTCCGGGTGTGACCGGCGTGCTCGCGGACGAGGCGGGACAGCCCATCGGCGGAGCCACCGTGCTGTTTTGCAATACAGCGGTCTGCTACTCGGACCGATCGAGGGCGGATGGTCGCTTCACCTTTCAGTGCGACGCGGAGCCCCCGGTCGACTTCGTTGTGAAGTCGATGGAAGACGCGGGGACGACGCCGCGCCGGGGAACGACCATGTTCCCGCTGCGCTTCACCGACGCGGTCACCGTCGACGCGGGAGTGCTCTTCGTGCCGCACCTGCCCGCGGGCGCCGTCCTTGGGCCGAGCAGCGACGATCCGCAGGTCCTGGAGGTCGGCGATGGCCTCCAGCTCACCGTGAACCGCGCCGCGCTCGAGACGCCGCTCGGCGAGGCCCTCCACGACATCGCGGCCCGGAGGATCCCGCCGGAGCGCGTGCCACCGCTCCCGGATCTCGGCGGGGAGGAGATCGTGGCTGTCTACGCGCTCTACCCGTTCGCGACGACCAGCGACGCGCCCGTCGGGGTTCAAGTCCCCTCGGATCTGGCGCCCGGGACGCGCGTGAGCATCCGGAGCATGAGCGAGTACGACGGCAGGCTCTCGGCGTCGGTTGCCGGTGAGGCAGACGGCTCGTTCATCAGGACGTCGCCTGGCTCCGGGATCGACGAGCTGACCTGGCTCGTGATCTCCAGGTAACCAGGTAACGCGCGTGCGCTCTCCCGGGCTTCTCCTCGAGCCAGGCGCCCAACGACCTCTTTTATGCGATCTTCCGCGCCTTCTATCTCGTCGGTCACATGACCGACATGACCGACGTGACCGACATGGCCGACATGGCCGACATGGCCGATGGGACGCGGCGGCTCGAGGCGCGCGCGGAACCCGCTTGACGCTCGTCGCGCCCGCAAGCTATGTTCCCCGCATGTCCCGCGCGCTCCCCGCGTCCTGCGCTCGCCGCTGTTCCGAGGCCTTCGTCCTCGGCGGCGCGTCGTGCTCGGCCGTCGAGGTGGGTGCGTGCGTGGCAGGGCTGCGCTGGTGGCGCTGGTGCTCTACCAAGGCGGGCCCTTACCACGGGTAACGCGCCTCCCTGCGGGGAGGACGACCTGAAGGAAAGAAGAAAGAGGGCCCGCCGAACAACGGTGGGCCTTTTCGTTTTTGTCCGCTATGCAGGGCGCCGCAGCGCGACGCCCGAGTCCCGAGGACCCGTGTCTGCCAGAACAGCCGTGAAGATGAGGAGAGAACCATGATGCATGCAGTCATCGATGCGCTCTGCGCCGGCGTCGACCTCTCCGCGGAGCAGACCGAGGCGCTGTTCCGCGACCTGATCGCCGGGGCGCTGACGGAGATCGAGCTCTCCGCGCTGTTCGTGGCGCTCAAGGCGAAGGGCGAGACCCCCGCCGAGATCGCGGGCGCGGCGCGCGCGCTCCGGGGGACGTCGGTGCCGTTCGCGCGGCCGGATTATGCCTATGCCGACTGCTGCGGCACCGGCGGAGACGGGCAGTCCACCGTGAACGTGTCGACGGCCGTCGCCTTCGTCGCGGCCGAAGCAGGCCTGCCGGTCGCCAAGCACGGCAACCGCTCGGTCTCCTCCCAGTGCGGCTCCGCCGACGCGCTCGAGGCGCTCGGCGCCCGGCTCGACCCGCCGGCCGAGGTCTCGCGCCGCGCCCTCGATGAGGTCGGCTTCTGCTTCCTCTTCGCGCCGCAGTACCACGCCGGGCTCCGCCACGCGATGCCCGTGCGCCGCGCCCTCAAGGTGCGCACGATCATGAACCTGCTCGGCCCCCTCGTGAACCCGAGCGCGCCGCCGATCCAGGTGATGGGCATCTACGATCCGGAGCTCGTCACCCACGCCGCGCGCACGCTCGGCATGCTCGGGTGCCAGGCCGCGCTCGTCGTCCACGGCGGGGGGCTCGACGAGGTCGCCCTGCACGCCCCGACGCGCGCGGCCCGGCTCCGCGATGGGGTCGTCGAGGAGCTCTTGATCGACCCGGCCGACGCGGGGGTCTCGCCGGCGCCGATCGAGGCGCTCCGGGGCGCCGGCCCGGCGGCGAACGCGGCGTGGCTCCGCGACCTGCTCGCCGGGCGCGGCGCGCCCGCGCACCGCGACGCCGTCGCGATCAACGCCGGCGCGCTGCTCTGGATCGCCGGGCGCGCCGAGGGGCTGCGGGAAGGGACGGCCCTGGCGCTCGACGCGCTCGGCTCCGGGCGCGCGGCGGAGCGGCTCACGCGCTTCGTGGCGCTGAGCCGGGACGGGGCCCAGGAAGCGCGGAAGGAGGCGAAACATGGCTGAGCAGGGCAATGTGCTCGCGCGCATCGTGGAGCGGAAGCGGGCGGACGTGGCGGAGCGCGAGCGGCGGACCCCGCTGGCCAGCCTCCGGGCGAGCGCGCCGCCCACCTCGCGGAGCCTCCGGCGCGCGCTCTCCGCGCCGGGCGCGCGGTTCGTCCTGGAGTGCAAGAAGGCCTCCCCGTCCGAGGGCCTCATCCGGCCGGATTTCGACCCGCACGCCGTCGCCGCCGCGTACTACGGCGTCGCCGACGCGGTGAGCGTGCTGACCGACGAGCCCTTCTTCCAGGGCAGCTTCGAGATCCTCCAGGCCGTGCGCGCGGTCGTGGACGTCCCGATCCTCTGCAAGGACTTCGTCGTGACGCCCTACCAGGTGATCGAGGCGCGGGCGAACGGCGCGGACGCGATCCTGCTCATGCTGTCGGTGCTGGACGACGCGACCGCGCTCCTCTGCCTGGGCGCCGCCGAGGCGCTCGGCATGGACTGCCTCGTCGAGGTCCACGACGAGGCGGAGCTCGAGCGCGCGCTCGCGCTGCCCGCGCCCGTGATCGGCATCAACAACCGCGATCTCAAGACGCTCAAGGTCGATCTCGCCGTCTCGGAGCGGCTCGCCCCGCGCGTGCCGCGCGATCGCATCGTCATCGCGGAGTCGGGCGTCGAGTCGCGCGCCCACGTGGAGCGGCTCGCGCCCTCGGTGGACGGGTTCCTCGTCGGCACGTCGCTCATGCGCAGCCCCGACATCGCGGACGCCGCGCGCGCGCTGGTGACCGGCAGGGTGAAGATCTGCGGCCTGACCCGGCCCGGGGACGCGCGCGAGGCGGAGCGGCTCGGGGCCCGCTTCGGCGGCCTCGTCTTCGCCGAGACCTCGCCGCGGCGGGTGACGCGCGAGCAGGCCGAGATCCTGGTCGCCACGGCCGCGGGGCTGCCCTTCGTCGGCGTTTTCCTCAATCAATCCATAGACTTCGTCGCGGATACGGCGCGGGCGATCGGGCTGCGCGCCGTGCAGCTCCACGGCGACGAGGACGCCGCGTTCATCGAGGCGCTGCGGCGCGCGCTCCCCGAGGGGTGCGAGGTCTGGAAGGCGGTCCCGATGGCGCCGTCCGGGGAGGCGGCCAGCGCGGGCGGCGAGGCGGGCGCCGCGGGCGCGGGCGGCGAGGCGCGCGACGACGGCGCGGGCGCGGAGGTCGAGCGCAGCGCCGATCGGCTGGTATTCGACACGCGCACGGCGGAGGCGCGGGGAGGCACGGGGCGGACGTTCGCCTGGAGCGCGATCGACGGCCACCCGGCGCGCGCGCGGAGCCTGCTCGCGGGCGGGCTGAACCCGGACAACATCGCCGCGGCGCGCCGGGTGGGGACGTGGGGGCTCGACGTGGCGTCGGGCGTCGAGCGCGCGCCCGGCGAGAAGTGCGCCGACCTGCTCGTGCGCCTGTTCGACAGCGCGCGCGGCCCGTCGCGCCACGACCGTGATCCCGCGGCCCCGGCGGACCGCGCCTCCCCCTGACGGCAGCTCTCACGACCCACAACGCACAACCGACGATCGAGGCAATCACCATGCAGCAAAGCGGCCGCTTCGGCGCCTTTGGCGGCGCCTATGTCCCGGAGATCCTCGTGCCCGCGCTCGAGCAGCTCGAGCGCGCGTACCTGGAGGCGCGCGGCGATCCGTCGTTCGCGGCGGAGTTCGACGCCTTGCTGACGACCTACGCGGGGCGACCGACGCCGCTCACCCTGTGCCGCAACCTGACCGGCGATCCGCGCGTGAAGCTCTACCTCAAGCGCGAGGACCTGCTCCACGGCGGCGCGCACAAGACGAACCAGGCGCTCGGCCAGGGGCTGCTCGCGCGGCGCATGGGCAAGCGGCGGCTCATCGCCGAGACCGGGGCCGGACAGCACGGCGTCGCGACCGCCATGATCGGGGCGCTGCTCGGCATGCCCACGCGCATCTACATGGGCGCGAAGGACGTCGAGCGGCAGCGGCTCAACGTCTTCCGGATGCGCCTCATGGGGGCCGAGGTGGTGCCCGTGACCTCGGGCTCGCAGACGCTGAAGGACGCCCTCAACGAGGCGCTGCGCTACTGGACCGAGAGCTACGAGGACACGCATTACCTGATCGGGACGGTCGCCGGGCCTCACCCGTTCCCCACGATCGTGCGCGATTTCCAGTGGGTGATCGGCCGCGAGGCGCGCGCCCAGATCCTGGAGGCCGAGGGGCGCTTGCCCGACGCGGTGGTCGCGTGCGTGGGCGGCGGCAGCAACGCCATGGGGATCTTCTCCGAGTTCATCCCGGACAAGGACGTGGCGCTCGTCGGCGTGGAGCCCGCCGGCCACGGCCTGTCGACCGCCATGCACGGGGCGACGCTCCTCAAGGGCCGCCCGGGGGTGCTGCACGGGTCGGAGACGTACATCCTCCAGGACGAGCACGGACAGGTCGCCGAGACGCACTCGGTCTCGGCGGGGCTCGACTACCCCGGCGTCGGGCCGGAGCACGCGCACCTCATGACGTCGGGCCGGGCGACGTACGTCGCGGCGACCGACGACGAGGCGCTCGACGCGTTCCAGCGGCTCGCGCGCAGCGAGGGCATCATCCCGGCGTTCGAGTCGGCGCACGCGATCGCGCACGCGCTGAAGATGGTGGCGGAGGCGGCGCAGGCAGGGCGCGAGGCGGTGCTCGTCGTGAACCTGTCGGGTCGCGGAGACAAGGACATGGAGCAGGCGCAGAGGCTGCTCGATCCCGGGAGGTCGACATGAGTCGGGAGACGGTGACGACGCGCTACGATCGCGCATTCGAGCGGCTGCGGCAGCGGGGCGAGGGGGCGTTCATCCCCTTCCTGATGCTGGGGGATCCGGACCTCGCCACGAGCGCGCGGCTGCTGCGCGCGGCCGTGGAGGGCGGCGCGGACGCGATCGAGGTCGGGATCCCGTTCTCGGATCCGATCGCGGACGGCCCGACGATCCAGGCCGCCGCCGTGCGGGCGCTCGAGGCCGGCGTGAGGCCGGGCGACTGCATCGAGCTCCTGGCGCGGTTCCGGGCGGAGGCGCCGGAGGTGCCGGTCGGCATCCTGACGTACGCGAACCTCGTGAAGCACCGCGATCTGGCGGGCTTCTACGCGTCGGCGGCCGCGGCCGGGGTCGACAGCGTGCTCGTCGCCGACGTGCCGGTGAGGGAGTCGGATCCGTACGTGGCGGCGGCGCGCGCCGCGGGGGTGGCGCCGGTGCTGATCGCGCCGCTGAACGCCTCGGAGGCCACGCTGCAGGGGCTCGCGGAGCGGTGCAGCGCGTACACGTACTGCGTGACGCGCAAGGGCGTGACAGGGGCGGACGAGCAGCTGCGCCTGGGCCACGGGGCGCTCTTCGAGACGCTGCGCCGGTTCGGCGCGCCGCCCGCGATCCTGGGGTTCGGCATCTCGAAGCCCGAGCACGTGCGCGACGCCCTCGCCGCCGGGGCGTTCGGCGTGGTCAGCGGGTCCGCGGTCGTGCAGCGGGTCTCGGCGAACGTCGGTGATCCCGAGGCGGCCGCGCGCGCCGTCGCGAGCTTCGTGCGCGAGATGAAGGCGGCGACGGCGCGCTGAGCGCGCCGGCCGGATGGCGCTCCACCCGCCGAGCCGGTCGGGTTCACGGCGGAGCGCCGTCGCTACCGCGCCCTGCGTGGTTCGCCTTTCGGGCGGCGGGCCGAGCTCACAGGCACGTGGCGTCGCACAGGATCTCCGAGAGCGCGATGCAGCCCTCGTCCCACCCGATCGTGCAGCAGAAGCTGTCTCCGTCTTCTCCGCACACGGTCTCGACGCAGCTGTTGCAGGACGCGTCGAGGGGCGCGCCTTCCTCGCAGAGGTCGTGGGCGCACCCGCAGGCCTGCCCGCAGGCGGCGGTGAGGCCAGCGACGCAGTGGGTGTCCCACGCGCTCATGCAGCACGCCGGGTCCTCCGCGCACAGCGCGGTCACGCACGGGTCGCAGCCCATGAGGAGGGGCGCTCCTTCCTCGCAGAGGTCGTGGCTGCACTCGGCCGGCGGGCACGCGCCGCAGTCGGTGGCGCACGCCTGGCAGTTCTCCCTGTCGGGCTCGCATGTGCCGTCACCGCAGACCGGCGGGCACACGCCGCAGTCGTCGGCGCACGAATCGCACGTCTCGCCGGCGTCACACCGCAGATCGCCGCACGCCGACGCCCCGCCCTCTCCACCGCCGCCGGCGGCGTCGCCGCCGCCCGTCGAAGCGCTGCTCGCCGAGGCGCTGCTCACCGAGCCGCCGCCGGCGGCGTCGCCGCCGCCCGTCGAAGCGCTGCTCGCGGAGCCGCCGCCGGCGGCGTCGCCTCCGCCCGCCGAGGCGCTGCTCGTCGAAGCGCTGCTCGTCGAGGCGCTGCTCGTCGAGCCGCCTTGCCCTCCCGCTCCGCCGCCGCCCGTGGCATCGCCGCCAGCCGAGGCGCTGCTCGTCGAGCCGCCTTGCCCGCCGCCGCCCGTGGCATCGCCGCCAGCCGAGGCGCTGCTCGTCGAGCCGCCTTGCCCTCCCGCTCCGCCGCCGCCCGTGGCATCGCCGCCAGCCGAGGCGCTGCTCGTCGAGCCGCCTTGCCCGCCCGCTCCGCCGCCGCCCGTGGCATCGCCGCCAGCCGAGGCGTTGCTCGTCGAGCCGCCTTGCCCGCCCGCTCCGCCGCTGCCCGCCGATCCGCCGGACCCGCCTTGCCCGCCGGCCCCGCCTTGCCCGCCGGACGTGCTCGCCGCGCTGCTCGGCGCGGCGCTCTCGTCGTCGCCGCAGCCGGCGATCGTGAGGGTCGATGTCAGGGCGAGCAAAGCACACATGCGGAGTGAACGGTTCATCAGGGGAGCCTCGCTATCATCGTGCGTTGGGAGCCGCCTCGCGCGCGTCGCGCGCGAGGCCGCCTGTCAAAAGAGCCCCACGGAGAAGTGGAGTGCACCGTCGATCTCATCCAGCTCGTCGCGCGGATCCAGGTTGAAGCCGTAGTCGAAGGCGAGGGGGCCGATGGGCGTGTTCACCCGCAGGCCGGCGCCGAGCCCGTAACGCAAGAGCCGCGGATCGAGGTTGACGTTCCTCGCCCTGATCCAGAGGTTGCCCGCGTCGAGGAAGAGCCCGAGCTGGAGCAGATCCGTCAGCGGGACGCGCAGCTCGGCGCGGGGGTTCACCATCACCGTCCCGCCGCGCGGGATATCGTCGGTCGACACCTCGGCGTCGCCGCCCAGCGCCTTTCTCGCCTCCTCGAGCCCGTCCTCAGGATACAGCGACTCGGCCAGATGGGAACGGAGCGAGTCGACGCCGCCGAGGAAGAACAGGCGATCCGGGTACGTCCCGCTCTCGGCCACGAGCGGATGAATATACCCTCCGGACAGGCTCAGAGCGAGGGTGAGCCGCGACCGCGGCGCGAGGGGGATATAGCCCGACACACGGCCGGTGAATCGCAGGAAGTGGCTCTCGGGGAAGCTCGATTGGGCCCGGACCGAGGCGAAGGCGTCGAAGGCGTCGACGTGCTCGACGCCGCCGGAGAGGAGGAAGCCCCGGGTCGCGGCGAAGGGGGTGTCCCGCGTGTCCCAGGACGCGTCGATCCGCTGCGCCAGGGCGATCGTCTCGCCCTCGGGCATGCGCAGCTGGTCGAGGATATCCCGCTTGTCGGCGCCGACGGCGCCCGGGAAGAAGCCGACCTTGTTCAGCTCGGTCGACAGGGCGAGCTGCGTCGTGATGGCGCGCCGCGGGCGGTAGGTGATCGCGGGGATGATCGCCGTCTTCGTGACGCCGAAATCCAGCTGGTTGTCGCGCACGTTGATGCCCGCGAGCGACATGCTGACGAGCGGGCCGAGGCCGATGTCCGGGAGCGTGACCGAGACCGCGATGCGGCGCTCCAGCTGGTCGTCGATCTGGAGATCCTCGTAGTGGCGGCTCGCCGCCTTGTCGACGATCATGAACTCGAACAGGTAGCTGAGCTGGACGCCCATCGTGAGGCCGATGGCGAGGCCGCCGATGTTGCGGTGTCCGTACTCGAAGGCGAGGCGCGCGCCCTCGCCGGTCGAGAACCCGATCTGCGGGTTGAGGTACTGCGGCAGCTGCTCGACGACGTGGATGACGACCCGCTTGTTCTTCTGCGGGACGTCGGGATCCTCGAGCGAGATCGACACGCTGGAGAAGGGGCCGAGCGTGGCGATGCGCTCCTCGCTCAGGCGGGCCTGCGACTGGCGGAACGGGGCGCCCTCGCGGAGCAGCACGCGGCGGAGGATCAGCTGCTCGTCGGTCCGGACGGCGCCCTTGACGACGATGCCGGTGACGAACACCCGATCTCGCTCCGAGACGATGAACCGCGCGCGGGCGCGCGTGCGGTCGGGCGAGGGCTCGATGGCCGTGCGGACCTCGGCGAACGCGTAGCCCAGGTCGCGGTAAGCATCCATGATGCGCAGCCGCGCGGCGTCGAGCGCGAGCGTCGAGAGGGGCTGTCCGACCTTCAGATCGGCGAGGTCGCTGAGCCAGCGCTCGCTGAACGGCCGCTCCTCGGCGCAGAGGGCGCGGTCGCGCTCGCTCAGGCCGGCCTGGCGGCAGAAGCCCTTGTTCCCCTCGAAGGCGAGATCGTAGAGCTGGGTCTGCGGGCCGGGGTGGACCGGAATGCGGAGCGTCACCTCGGGGGCGCAGGTGATGTGCCGGGCGGCGTCGGGGCGGCACGTGAGGGCGGCGGGGACGGGCGGCTCGGGGAGGGGCAGCCCTTGCGCGTCGGTGAGGCACTGGGCCGTGACGCGCTCGGTGACCGGCTCGGGGATGCAGGCGCCCGGCGGGGAGCGGCGCGAGCAGGTGGCGCGGAGCACGGAGACCGGGCCGACGACGGCGTTCAGGTAGCCCTTGCTGAAGTAGAGATCGCGAAGGTGCTTGAGGGCGCGCTCGTAGGTCTCCTGCGCGTACGTCATCGAGGGGATGAGCTCGATCGGCCTGGCGCGGCCGCCGGCGCCGCGGGTCGGGCCGAAGAGGTCCGAGATGCCTCGCGGGTCGGGCATCGAGAAGGCGTCGGCGCCGGGCAGGTCCTCCTCGAGGAAGCTCTCGATCTCGCGGCCGAGGTCGTCGGGGCTGAGGTCGCCCGTGAGGCAGGGGAAGACGCGCTTCGTGACGCGCACCTGGTCGTGCTCGCGGACGGTGAAGGTCAGGTAACGGACCGCATCGTCGGGCTTGCCGCCCAGCGAGGGGGTGACCTCGGCGTCGAGGAAGCCGCGCTCGACGTAGAACGCGCGGAGCCGATCGGTGAGATCGTTCGTCCTCGTCTCGGTCGTCTCGCCGAGGTCGAGCGCGGCCTCGAGGGCGTCGTCGTCGAAGGCGCGGTTGCCGTCGAAGACGGGGACGATGCGCGCGCCGGGCTCGAGGTAGACGTAGAGGTAGTTGTGCGGGCCGACCGCGAGCACGCGGTGGGAGACCTCGGCGTCGTGAAAGCCGCTCCGGCGGAGCAGCTCGGCCATCTCGCGGTCGGCCTCGGCGAGGGCGGGCTCGTCGACGCGGGCGCCGACGCCGAGGCCGTAGCTCTGCTTGAGCGAGCCGAGCTCCCGGTCCGCGCGCGGCGCCACGACGAAGACGCGCTCGGAGACGACGCGTGGAGCGCCGGCCTCGATGTCGAGGGCGAGGACGACCTGGGAGGGCTCGTCGGTGTCGACGGCGCGGATGGTGACGGCGGCCGCGGGGTAGCCGTGAAGCGCGTAGAACGCGCGGATGCGGGGGCTGATCTCGGCCAGCGTGGCCGCGGTGATCTCGCCGCCCTCGGCGATGCCGGCGGCCTCGAGGGTGTCCTGCCGGTCGAGCGCGCCGCCGGTGATCTGGACGGTGGCGATGCTCCGGCGGGGGACGACGACGATCCGGAGCGCGGCGCCGTCGGGCACGAGGTACGCCTCGGCCGACGCGCGGGCGAAGTTGCCGGAGGCGAGCAGCTCGCGCATGGCGCGGCGCGCGGCGTCGGGGCTGAGCGGCTCGCCGAGGTCGACGCTCGTGACCGGCGACACGATCTGCCAGCGGTCGCCCTGCGCGGTGACATCGATGCGGACGATCGGCTTGCCGACGAGCTCTCCCAGGGCCAGCGGCTGGCCGAGCGACGGTACGTCGGTGGCCTGGGTGCCGGCCTCGCCCGAGGGCACGGCCCGTGCCGGAGGGTCGACAGGGTCGAGGCCGGCCTGACCGGGGTTGAGGTTGGCCTGACCGGGGTTGAGGTTGGCCTGACCGGGGTTGGGGCTGGCCTGAGCCGGACGTGCCGGGGTTGGGTCGGCGTGCGCCGGGACGGCGATCGCGCCGAGCGGCAAAAAGCCGAGCAGAAAGGGAATGAGGGTGGAACGGAAGCGAGCCATCAGGCGCGGAGCGCCGGGGGACGAAACGGAAATGAACCGGCGCCGGCGTGCACGACGGACGCAGCGTAGCCCGGTTGGGCGCTGGATGGGCAAGAGGCAGCCCGCGAGGCGCTTATGTGCGAGACGCGGGGCTCGCGGCGGGCAGAGCTCGTGCTAGCGTCGCCGCCCGTGCGAGGCACCGGATGAAGGACCTGGCGATGCTCGTCGGCGCCGTGGCGCATGACGCCAAGGTGGTGACGCTGTGGGAGAGCCTGCGCGAGCACTTCCGCGAACATGGAATCCTGATTGATTTCGCGCTGTTCTCTACGTACGAGCGCCAGGTCGAGTCGCTGATCCGCGGGCACATCGACGTCGCCTGGAACAGCGCCGTCGCGCACGTGCGGGTGAAGCGGCAGACCGAGGGCCGGTCCCGCTCGCTCGCGATGCGCGAGATCGATCGCGACTTCCACAGCAAGCTGCTCGTCCGCCGCGACGCCGCCGTCGGGGCGCTCAGCGATCTGGAGGGCAAGGCGCTCGCTGTCGGGAGCGTCGACTCGGCGCACGCGCGCATCCTGCCGCTCCACTTCCTCCGGCAGGCGGGCGTGGCCGTGGAGAAGATCCAGCTCGTGCCGTTCGAGGTGGACGTCGGCAAGCACGGGGACACAGCGACGAGCGAGGTCCAGGCGCTCGCGGCGCTGCACGAGGGCAAGGTGCAGGCGGCGGCGGTCGGGGACGCGGTGTGGCTCGCCGAGCAGGCGAACGGCCACATCGACCTCCGCCGGGTCGACGTCCTCTGGACCACGCCGGCCTACGATTTCGCGATGTTCGACGCGCTGCCGGCGCTGCCCGAGGCGAAGGCCGAGGCGTTCCAGCGCGCGCTGCTCGGCATGACCTGGAAGAACCCGAAGCACCGGCGCATCTTCGAGCTCATGGGCCACAGGCAGTGGGTCTCCGGCCGCGACGACCGGTACGGCGCCCTCGACGCGGCGCTCGCCGCGGCCACCTGACGGCCGCGGTCCGAGCGCCGCGCGAGCCTGCGAGCGCCATCCGCGGCTCGAGCGTCACTCGAACTCGAGCCGCCACCTCAGGTCGGCGCCCACGTTGCCGAGCGGCGAGCTCGAGGCGTCGCTCGAGTTGTCGTACGACCCCTGGAGGCTCATCCGGTCGCTGAGCTTCACCTCGACGCCCGCGCGCACCTGGCTGCCCTGCGAGAGCCCCGTCGTCACGTTGGCGCGCACCGCGTCCGTGATGCGCTTGCCGATCGTCACCGTCGGCTCCGGGGCGCCGTTCTTGGACGAGTAGCCCGTGCCGAAGCGGAACTCGTCGATGAGGGGGACCATCGTCTTCACCGCCTTGTCGGCGCCCGTCAGCGACGAGAGCGCCTCGAGGCCCATGGTCTCGCCGAGCGACGACACGACGCCCTGGTTGAGCTCGGCGCGCGTCATGCCGAGCGTCAGCAGCAGGACGATGTCCTCCTGGCTGAGCGGCGGATCGCTCGTCAGGTTGAGCTGGAGGTTGTCGGCGTCGCCCTGGGCGTGCAGCTTGATGCGCCAGAGCCCGCTGGAGTTCGCGCTGCTGCCCGCGGCCGCGGCCGTCGGCGCCGCGGGCTCCGCGCCCGACGTCGCGTCCGCCGCGGCAGAGCTCGTCGACGTGTAGCGGCGGTACTCGCTCTCGGCGCGCACGTCGACCTTGGGCGCGATGCGGAACGGATCGTCGAAGCGGACGTAGCCGTCCCGGACCTCGAACTCGGTGCTGCGCAGCATGAGCTTCGAGTCGGGCAGGATGCGCAGCGTGCCGCGCGCGCCGAAGCGCTGGTTCGTGCCCGAGAGCGCGAGCCCGGGCTGCGAGACCTCGAGCCGCATGTCGGCCAGATCGTTCGAGAAGCGCAGCGGGTTCGGCGAGGCGACGGTGACGTCGAACCGGACCACGTCGGCGGCGGGGTCGTAGGTCTGCACCGTCGTCCGCTGGCGCCCCGTGAGATCGCCGAGGTCCATGCTCATCAGGATGGGCCGCGTGTAGCTGAACGACGTGAGCGTGATCTTCCCCTCGACCCGCGGCAGGTTCTTCTCCCCCGACGCGTCGTCCTCGACGCCGGGCCGGAAGCTCGCCGTCAGGTTGGCGTTCGCGGTGAGGTTCACCCCCTCGGCGACCGGCAGCTTCACGCCGGTCGCCACGATGGATGCCTGCGCCGTGCCGAGGGTCAGGCCGCGCACCGGCATGTGCCCCACCGCGGTCACCGTGCCCGTGCCGACCCGCGCGTTCGCCTTCGTGAGGCGCACCTGGTCGCCGCCGATCGCGAACTCCACGTCGATGTCGTCGAGCGAGACCGGCAGGCCGACCACGTCGAGCTCGCCCTCCTTGAGCGTCGCCGAGCCCGTGTAGCGCAGCCCCTGGAGCGGCCCGGCCACCTGGACCTCGGCCTGCACCGTGCCCCGCGCGTGCCGGATCTGCGGGATGTCGGCGCTGAGCCGCGCCAGGTTCGTCGGGCTCACCCGGATCGCCACGTCGAGGTCCGGCGCCGTGAACACCCGCTTGACCTCGCCGGACGCCGTGAACGCGGCGGACAGGCGCGAGGCGGTGTGCGCCTCGAGGTGGAGCTCCGGCACCTTCAGCGTGTTGCCCGCGAGGCGGATCGGGCCGCTCGGGCTCGTGAGGTGGACCCCCTGGCCCTCCCGATCGAGCTTGAGCGCGTCGACCGTGAGCGTGAGCGCCGACTGCCGGAAATCCGTCAGGGGGAGCCGCTCGATGTCGAGCGACCCGGTCATCGTGCCCTTCGGCGCCGCCGCGAGCGCGGCGCCCGGGATCAGGTTCGCGAGCGTGCCGAGGTCGAGCGCGTCCATGCGCACGTCCCCGTCCACGATCTTGCGCCGCTGGCGCGTGACGCGGAGCCCCTTCAGCGCGACCTGCCCGCCGAACAGCGAGCCGTTCGCGACGAAGGCGCCGTCGGGGAGGTCGCGCTCGTACTCCGCCGGATCGAACGGCGCGCCCTGGGGGTTGCCGCAGATCGGCGTCCTGCCGATGATCTTCGGCGGCTTGTCGTTCGGCACGATCGTGAGCTCGACCCGCGAGGGCGGCAGGCTCGCGTGCGCGCGGCGGATGCCGACGCGCGAGACGTGCACGTCCGCGAAGCCGGCGAGCCTGCTCACGGTGCCGCCCAGGCTGGCGACGACCGACACCGAGCCGTCGAACTGCGAGGCCGCCGCCCCGAGCCCGTCGATCCGCGAGAGCGGGAGGCCGCTCGCGATGACGCTCCCCTTCAGCGCGCCGCCGTGCGTGATGGAGGCGCTCGCCAGCACGGAGCCCGTGCCCTTGCGCAGCGACGCCGAGCGGACGTCGAGCCGCATGCCGTCGGCGCCGGCGGCCTGGTCGTCCCAGATCATGTCGAGGTCGATCTCGCCCTCATCGAAGCGCTCCTCGAGCAGCTCGACGCCGGTGAGCCGCATGCCCGCGCTCACGGCGAGGGTGCCGCCGCCGCAGCGGTCCTCGGGGCCGCCGAGCGCGAAGCGGGCGCGGGCCGTCCCGCTCGCGGTCGCCTTGTAGTCGGCGAACCGCGGATCCTTGTCGAGGCGGAGCACCTCGAGCAGGTCGCGCGCGGCGAGGTGCGGCGCCTCGCGCGTGTCGACGGTCGCGTCCACGACGACGATCCCCGTCGAGCTGTCGAGCGGGCGGCCCTTGGGCAGGTTGCCGGCCGGGTCGAAATCGACCTTGATCGACGGGACCCGGACGCGGCTCGCCCCGTGCCGGACCCGCGCGTTCTCGAGCGTCAGGGCGAGCGGCTCGAACGCGACCGGCGAGGGCTCGAGGTCGCCGATGGGGAAGCCGCCGAACACGAACTTCTCGACGCCGATCTCGCCGGTGAGCTTCGGGTGCTCGTACGAGCCGTGCATCGCGGCCTTCATCGTGGCGACGCCGGCGAGCTCGAGCGCGGCGAGCGGGGAGATCTCGGCGAGGTCCACGCGCGAGCCCGGGTGGACCTCGACCCCGAGCTGGTCGTTGAAGCCGAGCGAGACGGTGGTCCTGAGGTGCGAGCTCGGCGTGTCGATCGAGAAGCCCGAGAGCACGACGGCGTTCGGCCGCACCTGGAACGAGCCGCGGACCGTGCCCTCCTTGACGCCCATCAGGCGCTTGCGGGCAGGGTGCTTCGTCGGGTGATCGAAGATCTCGAAGCCGTGCGTCTGCACGGCGAGCGGGCCCTCGAGGGAGAGCGGGGACAGCGTGCCGCCGAAGCGATCGAACCTGCCCTCGCGCAGCGTCCACGCGACGTGCGCCTGCGGGTGGACGGCGAGGTCGCGGAGCAGGCCGGGCAGCTCGACGTTGGCGAGGTCGATCGGCCCGGCCTGGAGCGGCACGCCCTTCTCGAACGGCTTGATCTCCGCGCTCGAGATCTTCAGCGTGCCGTCGGCCCAGGCGACGTCGGCGTCGGAGAGCTGCACGGCGTCCGGGGTCGTCGAGACCTTGCCCGCGAGGCGCGTGACGAAGACCCTGCCGTCGAGGCCCGGCCGGTCGAGCAGGAGCGTGCCCTTGAGGCGGGGGAGCGCGAGGCCGAGCGGCGCGGACGCCGCGTCGTACTCCGCGTCGACGTCGAGCGAGACCGCGCCGGACGCGGGCGGCAGGGCCAGGAAGCGGTGCACGATCGGCACGGGGAGGCGCGCCCGCACGCGGCCCTCGATCCGGTGGGGCATGCCGCCGCCGAGGCCGACGGCGCGGAGGGCGCCGAGCTCGAGCTCCACCCGGCGCCAGTCGCCGTCGTGGAGCGCGCAGGGCGGCGCGGTGCCGGGATCCGGGTCGAAGTCGGCGGCGCCCTCGAGGATCAGCCGGCGGACGAGCGCGCGGCCCGGCTCGACGCGGACGCGCGTGTCGAAGCGGCAGACGACGTCCTCGTCGACGCTGTCCTCCTCGGCCTCGTGGCCGGGCGCGGGGTGCGTGTGGACGACCGAGACGAGGCCGGAGCGCATCGCGATCTCGAACGCGTCCGACGGCTCGGCGGAGACGTCGACGTCGACCTCGGTGGCCTGGACGCGGACGTTGTCGATCGTCAGGTCGACCCGCGCGTCGGTGATGGCCACCGAGGAGAGCGGCGCGCGGTCGAGGCCGCCCCCGCCGCCCCCGCCGGTGCTCGGGAGGGTGATGTTGCGGAGCTCCCCGTCCTTCAGCACCGCGCGGACGCGGGGGCCGATGATCTCGACGTCCCCGGCGTCGATGTGCCCCGCGAGCAGCGAGAACAGGCGCGGGCGGATGGCCACGCGCTCGAGCTCGAGGAACGGCGCGCCGCCGTCCGAGGAGTCGACGACGAGCCGGTTCAGGCCGACCATGAGGGGCCAGGCCTGGACGCGCACGTCGTAGCGGGCCGTGATGCCGAGCTCGCGCTGGAGCAGCGCCGCCGTCTCGCGCGCCGCCCAGGCCCGCACCGTCTCGGTGCGCACGAGGAAGCCGAGCGCGAGCGGGATCGCGCCGATCAGCGCGAACACGGCGCACAAAACGCGCACGGCGACGCGCCCCCAGTCCCTGCGGGCGCTCGGCGGGGAGCCCTTTCTCCTCGTGCCGTGCATCGGGCGCAGCTTAGCTGAAGCGCGGTCGGACGCTTACGTGGGCGGGGCGATCTTGTGCCTGGAAAATGCCGGTGCGTGCGCGTCGCACCCGACCGGAAACGTGCTCCGGGGTGGAACGCCGCGGGGGCGGCGTGTGAGGCGCGCTGGGCCGGGTCAGCCCGCGGTGAGCTTGCGGTAGCGGAGCTTGCGGGGCTCGGCCGCGTCGGCGCCGAGGCGGCGCTTCAGGTCGGCCTCGTAGTCGGCGTAGTTGCCCTCGAACCAGACGACCTTGCTGTCGCCCTCGAAGGCGAGGATGTGGGTCGCGATGCGGTCGAGGAACCAGCGGTCGTGGCTGATGACCACGGCGCAGCCGGCGAAGTTGAGCAGCGCCTCCTCGAGCGAGCGGAGCGTGTCGACGTCGAGGTCGTTGGTGGGCTCGTCGAGCAGGAGGACGTTGCCGCCGCGGCGGAGCAGCTTGGCGAGGTGGAGGCGGTTGCGCTCGCCGCCGGAGAGATCGCGGACCTTCTTCTGCTGGTCGCTGCCGGCGAAGTTGAAGCTCGCGACGTACGCGCGCGAGTTGACCTCGCGCTTGCCGACGAGGAGGCGGTCTTCGCCGCCGGAGATCTCCTGCCAGACGTTGTTGGTCGGGTTGAGCGCGTCGCGCGACTGGTCGACGTACGCGAGCTCCACGGTCTCGCCGAGCCGGAGCGCGCCGCCGTCGGGCTTCTCGAGGCCCATGATCATGCGGAAGAGCGTGGTCTTGCCGGCGCCGTTCGGCCCGATGATGCCGACGATGCCGCCGCGCGGGAGCGAGAAGCTGAGGTCGTCGATGAGGACGCGGTCGCCGAAGCCCTTGCGGAGGTGCTCGGCCTCGACGACCACGTTCCCGAGGCGCTGGCCGGCGGGGATGTGGATCTCGTTCTCCTCGACCTTCTTCGACCTGTCCTCGGCGAGCAGGGTCTCGTAGGCGGCGAGGCGGGCCTTGCTCTTGGCCTGGCGGGCGCGCGGGGCCATGCGGACCCACTCGAGCTCTCGCTCCAGGGTGCGCTTGCGCGCGCTCTCCTGCTTCTGTTCGAGCTCGAGGCGCTTCTTCTTCTGCTCGAGCCAGCCGGTGTAGTTGCCCTCGTACGGGATGCCGGCGCCGCGGTCGAGCTCGAGGATCCAGCCGGCGACGTTGTCGAGGAAGTACCGGTCGTGGGTGACCGCGACGACGGTGCCGGGGTACTCGTGGAGGAAGCGCTCGAGCCAGGCGACGCTCTCCGCGTCGAGGTGGTTGGTCGGCTCGTCGAGCAGCAGGAGGTCCGGCTTCTCGAGGAGGAGCCTGCAGAGGGCGACGCGGCGTCGCTCGCCGCCGGAGAGCTTGGCGACGTCGGCGTCGGGCGGCGGCAGCCGGAGGGCGTCCATGGCGCGCTCGACGACGCGGTCGATCTCCCAGCCGTTCGCGGCCTCGATCTTGTCCTGGAGCGCGGCGTACTCCTCGAGCAGCGCCTCCATGTCGGGGGGCGACTCGCCGAGCTTCGCGCCGATCTCCTCGAAGCGCTGGACGAGGGAGCGGACCTCGTGGACGGCCATCTCGACGTGCTCTTGCACGGTCTTGCCGGCCTCGAGCTGCGGCTCCTGGGGGAGGTAGCCGATGCGGGTGCCGTCGGCGGGCTTCGCCTCGCCGAGGTACTCCTTGTCGACGCCCGCCATGATGCGCAGCAGGGTGCTCTTGCCGGCGCCGTTCGAGCCGAGGACGCCGATCTTCGCGCCCGGGAAGAAGGAGAGCCACAGGCCCTTCAGCACCTCCTTGTTCGGGGGGTGCACCTTCCGGACATCCTGCATCGTGAAGATGAATTGAGGGGCCACGTCTTCGCCTGCCTGTGCGTGCCCGGCGCGCCGTGGGGCCCCGCTCGGCCTTCGAGCGGGCGCGGCGCTGGCCGGGCTGGGGGAGAGGCCGTATGCGAGATCGCCGGCTGACGGTCAAGAGGGCGCGGAAGCAGCTGTAGGCGGGCGCGCAGGGCGCGCGTCGGGACGGACGCGGGCGGGCGGGCGGAGCTAGGCGCGCCGCGCGCCGCGCCCGAACGCCTGCTTGAGGGCGGCGAGGTCCTCGCGGCCGACCTCGCGCGTGGCGACGAGGACGGCGAGGTACACGAGGCCGACGAGGATCGCCTCGCCGAGCACGGCGATCTTGCCGAGCCACGGGAGCTGCGTGCCCACGGCGATCCCGGCGAGCAGCGCGGCGCCGACGCGGAGCGCCGTCCGGGCGGCGACGAAGCCGCCGGCGGCGCGGTGCAGCAGGACGCCGCCGGCGACCGCGGCGGTGGCCAGCGCGAGCGAGGTGGCGACGGCGGAGCGCACCAGCATGTCGGGGCCGAACGCGGCGGGCGGGACGGCGATCGAGCAGCCGGTGGCGACGAGGAGGACGGTGGCGGCCGTGAGGGCGGCGGCCACGCGCTCCCGGTGCAGGCTGGTGAGCGCGGCCGAGGCGACGCCGAGGACGGCGAACGCGCCCATGCCGAGGGAGAGGACGCGGAGCGTGTCGCCGCCGCGGCTCCAGATCTCGACGGGGAAGGCGAAGCGCAGGACGTGCGGGGCGAGGCCCGAGATCGGGGCGCAGAGGAGCCCGGTGAGCAGGAACGAGAGGCGGACGCCCGTCATGGCGTAGCGGCGGACCGCGGCGCGGTCGTGCTCGGCGTGCGCGCGGGCGAGCATCGGGAAGAGGATGAACGTGACCGAGAGGAGCAGCTGGTACGGCAGGAACGCGAAGAGCTGCGCGCCGCGGTAGACGCCGATGAGGTCGTCCGCAGCTTTCGCGCCGAGCGCGAGGCCGCTCGTGGCCTGCCCGAGGAAGCGGCGGAGGAGGAAGAAGTCGGTCTGGAGCAGAAGGTTCAGGAACGTCTGCGAGACGGCGAGCGGCAGGAGGAAGGTCGCGTGCTCGCGGATCGAGGGGCCGGCGCTGCCGGGGCGGCCGAGGCCGGTCCTTGTGAGCGCGAGGGGGACGATGAAGCCGGCCGCCGCGACGAAGCCGGCGATCGCGCCGAGGACGCCGCTCTGGCCGGCGCGGAGGAAGAGCAGGGCGAAGGCGGCGATGCTCGCGGTGCGGAGCGCGCCGTAGCCGACGTCGAAGGCGGCCTGCGTGACGAAGCGCCGCTGGCCGTTGAGCGCGCCGACGAGCGGGGCGTAGAGGCCGTAGAGGAGCACGACGGCGGCGGCGAGCCGCAGCGGGGTGGCGACGTGCGGGGCCTCGGAGAAGTCGGCGATGGCGCCGGCGAGGAGCGCGAAGCCGGCGGAGACGACGACGGCGAGGAGGGCGTGGAGGGCGAGCGTGCGGCGGAAGGCGGCGGCGACGTCCGCTTCCGCGACGCTGGAGACGGCGCGCGAGACGCCCTGGATGCCTGTCGCGACGATGACGTTGTTGACGACGCCGACGCCCGCGAGGACGACGGAGACAGCGCCGTAGCCGTCGGTGCCGAGCAGCCGCGGGAGGATGAGCTGCTGGACGAAGCCGAAGAGGATGAAGGAGACCTTGGCGCCGGCGATGGCGAGGCCGCCGCGGCCCGCGGAGCGGGCGGCGGAGGGGGAGGGGGCCGGAGAGGGCGCCGGGGCGTCCGGCGGCTGCGGCGGGAAGGGCACGGCGGCGTGCTGCACGGCGGCGTTGTCGCAGAAGCACGCCGGGCGGGCAATCTCGCGCGGAGCGGGCGAGCACACCGGGGCGTCACGTAAACTTCAGCGGCGGTGCGGATTCGCTTGACGGGGAGGCCTCGCTGACTATCCTCGCGCCCGTCTCCAACGCATTCCAGCTTAGCTCAGTTGGTAGAGCAGGCGGCTGTTAACCGCCGGGTCGCTGGTTCGAGTCCAGCAGCTGGAGCCATTTCATCGAGGCGACCCGGTCTGGGCGCCAGGCCGACAAAGGGCCTTGCTGGAAAACCTGGCAAGGCCTCTTTGTTTTCCGCGGCTCGCGCACGCGGAACCCAGGAGATCGCTCAGAGCAAGACGGGGCGCGTGACGAGCCACAAGGTTCGGCCCACGGAGAGCCGAGACCGAGCGGTGCTCTTGAGTTCACGGTGAACGGCTCCTCGCTCTGGGGTTCACAGCTCCTCCTCCTCTCCTTGCCGGTCGCGCCCGCACACCGGAAGATAGAGAGGGAGGCCGCGATGAAGAAGCACACCATGACACTGCTGGGAGGGACGCGCGGCGAGCTTCGCGTTCCGGCAGACGTGCTTCTCGAGACGGTCGGCGCGCTGATCGAGGGGGCCCGCCACGCGACGCGCTTCGTCGTCGAGGGCGAGAGCACGCGCAAGGGGCCGCGACCCGCGTGGCTCGATGCGGCGTGTCGCGTGGAAATCACCGGGCTGACCGCTGGTTCCGCCGTCTTGGCGCTCGAGGCTCCGACGCTGGCCGACGTGGCGCCCGAGCGCTTTGGAGGCGCGCATCAAGTCTCGCTGTTCGTCGAGGCGCAGCGGCTGATCGAGGCGAGCAGCTCGGCCGTGGACCTCTTCGCGGGGGTGCTCGCGAGCGTCGTGAAGGGCGACCGAGATCGCGTGCTCGCCGACCGCGCGCTGCTCGACACCTGCGTCCGGTTCGCTCGGGCTGCGCGTGACGGCTTTCATGGCGTACAGCTCGAAGGCATTGCTGGGCTCGACGCCCCCCTCGTCGTGCGACGCGACGATGTGGGCAAGATCGAGCTCCTTCGCGACGAGACCCCGGATCCCAAGGCCGTGCGTGTGACCGGCACGCTGGACACGATGTCCGCGACGACGTCAGACGTCATGCTCACGCTGGCCGATGGCACTGCCGTGGCTGCCCGGCTCGACGCCCGCGACAACGAGCAGCTCAAGACCCTGTTCGGCTCGCGGGTGGTGGTTTCGGGCATGGCCCAGTTCCGTCCGTCCGGCAAGCTCCTGGTCATCGACGTCGAGTATCTCGGCCCCGCGCGCGCTGGTGACACCGTGTTCGAGAGCGCGCCGAAAGCCACCGCCAGGAAGCCCGTGGCCTCCTGGGTGCCGCAGGACGAGGCCACTGGCGTGTCGGCGTTCTTCGGCACATGGCCGGGGGACGAGACCGACGAGGAGTTGCTCGGCGCGCTCGAGGCGATCCGGTGAGCCAGCGGATCTACCTGCTCGACACGAGCGTGATTCTCCCGCTGGTGCGCGGTAACGCGCTCGGTCGGTACATCGACGAGCGCTTCGGCCTGCGGTCCGCTGCGCAACGCCCGCTCGTGTCGGTGGTCAGCCTCGGCGAGGTGCGCGCGCTCGCGCTGCGCAACGCCTGGGGCGACGCCAAGCTGAAGGCGCTCTCGAATGCGCTCGACAACCTGGTTGTCGTGGACATCAATCATCCAGCCGTCCTTGACGCGTACGTGCAGCTCGACCTGGTCTCGCAGAGCCATCCCGACGGCGCCCGCAACATGGGAAAGAACGATCTGTGGATCGAGGCCTGCGCCAAGGCTTCTGGCGCGACGCTGCTCACCACGGACGACGACTTCTCCCACCTGATCCCCGAGCACCTCGATGGCGAGGTCATCGCTCCCATGATGGCATCGCGCCACAAGGGCGACTAGGATACGCATCCCGCACGACGGAAGCGCTCGCGGGATCGCGGCGACGCCGGACAGCCCCGTGCTCGGCGCCATGAACCACGAGCTCTTCGCCGAGGGCCGGCTGACGCCTGTCGGCGGCGCGCCCGTGGACGTCATGGTCGCCGGGAAGCAGCTCGGCCCGATGGTGCTCGCCGAGGTTCGCTGCACGGGACACATGGGACATTACGTCGGACATCACGATGTCGCTGTTCTCGTCTTGCGGCCCGCAAACGCGAACATTCCGGCGTGACGCAGGGCTTCCTCGGGGTCTGAGATCAAGGCCATCGCCGACCGGCTCGATGACGGCGTTCTCGACGCGGCGCGCTTCGCACGTCGGGTCGCAATCGTACACGGGCTTGCGGGGCGCATCGTCCCGGCGCGGGCGATACCGAAGGTCGGCCGCAAGCAGCTGTGCCCCTGCGGCTCCGGCAAGAAGCACAAGAAGTGCTGTGGTGCTGCATGAGGGCACGCCGGGGCGAGGCTGCCCGCATGCTTGCACGGTAACTTGCGAGCATGGCGCTGCCGGCTGAAAAAACTTCCTCGGCCATGTCGATCTGGCCCAACGTCGCTCGTCGCCTGTACATGCAACCCCACCGGCACGGCGGGAACGCGGAATTCTGACGAAGTCCTGCCGCATCCCGATGAGACGCGTTCATGGTCCAGCGACCTCGACCCAGCCGATGAGCTTCGCCGCGTAGCTGCCGCCCTCGGGAACGATCTCGCGGTGCTGCAGCTCGCGCTCGAGCATCGGCTCGATTTTCTCGTGGAGGAGCGTCTTCCGCGCTGAGGACGTCCTGTCGTTGACGTGCCCTGGTCGCGTGAACACGCCCGCTTCGAGGCGCTCGAGGCGCGCGTTGCGCTTGCCGTCGTCGCTCACACCCAAGGGCAACACGCAGGCGCGGTGTTCGCCCGAGGGGCCGCGCGTCTCGACGAGCCACCAAGTCAGCACGCCGGGTCCTTCCGCGCCCGACACGGCCACGCCGATGCTCTCGGGCGACGTGGCCTGCCAGCGTTTGATGGCTTCCTGCACGAGCGGATGATCGAGACCGAGTAGGTCGAGGTCGGCGCGGGAACGAGCCGCCTCTCGGTCGAGCGTGAAGCGGCACACTGTCCTCTGTTCCGCGTCCTTGACCACATAGCTGCCGTCTTCCTGTGCCGCGACGCGCCGTCCTTCGGCGGCGAGCGACGCCCGGAGGAACTCCAGCACGCGCTCGAGCCCCGGCTTCACGTCGGCAAAGGGCTTGTAGTCGTCGAGCGAGAAGCCATCGAGGTCCTGGAACAGCTCGAAGACGACCTTGCGCGCCTCCGACGCGTTCGAGAGCGCGGCTTCGAGCTCCTCCTTCGTGCGGCGCAACTCGGGATCGCCGAGAGCCTCGCGGTAGAGCTTGTCGTACGTGAGCCGCTCGGAGAGCTGGCCGAGCACCTGGCTGCGCAGGTCCTCCGCGACGTTGCCATGCTCGTCGACCTTGCCGAGCGTCTTCGCGATCTCCTGCAGCTTTTCGTCGAGCAGCAGGAAGATGCGCCCCTCGATCGTGTCTGAGAGGACCAAGTTGTAGACCTGCGCGGTGTGCTTCTGGCCGTAGCGATGGATGCGCCCGATGCGCTGCTCCATATCCATCGGGTTCCACGGGAGGTCGAAGTTGAAGAGGATGCGGGCGAACTGAAGGTTGATGCCCTCGCGCCCCGCAGCTGTGCACACCAACACGCGCGGGCCATCAGCCTTCTTGAACTTCCGCTCGGCGGCCAGCTTCGCGCCGTGATCGCCACCGCGCAAGACGACGACCCCCTGGCCCGGGTAGGCCTTCTCGATCTCGCGACCGAGGAGGTCCACCGTGCCAAGGTACGTCGCGAAGATGACGACCTTCTCGGTCGGGTCCTGCTCCCACAGCGCCCCGAGCCCACGCAGCAGCTTCTCGACCTTGGTCTCGCGACGCTCGGGGAAGACGCGGAGCAACTCGCGGATGCGCAGCCGCTCCTCGGGTAGCGCGAGGCTCACGGCCATCACGGCCATGTCCTCGCTGCCGCTGGAGGCAAGCTCGCCGGCACTCGAGTCCGATGCGAGCTCCAGCTCCTCCTCATTGAGCTTCTTGAGCAACTTCACCCGAAGCTCGGCGAGGATCGCGTCGACCTGCCCGCGGCCCACAGAGTCGCGCGCCACCTCGAACTCGTCGTGGATTAGCTCTCGGGCTTCCGCAAAGAGCTGCTCGCGCGCGTCGATGTCCAGCTCCTGATCCTTGAGAATCGCCTCGTGCAGCGTGAGCATCAGGATGCGCCGACGGAGCGTGCGCCGGACCGCCGCGAAGCTCGACGCGGCGATCTTCTGGAAAATCGTCATTACGAAGCCGAGTGCTCGGCCCTGGTTCCCCTGCCGCTGGGCGAGCGCGAAGCCGTCCTCGAGGTACTCCTTGAGCGCCGCGTAGAACATGCGTTCCTCGTCGACCATCGTGAACGACTCGGTGTGAACCCAGCGCCGGGCGAAGAGCGGCGAGCCGTCGGGGCGGCACGCGTCGGCCTTAGTGCGTCGGAACACCACCGAATTTAGGCGGTGCCGGTTCTCGACCATGTCCTCAGGGCTCTTGAACAGCGTCGGGTTCAGGAGCTGGATGAGCATCCAGAACCGGAAGTGGTCGCCCTGGTGCGGCGTCGCCGAGAGCAGTACGAGGTCGCGTGCGTGCGCCTTCAGCGCCTCCGCGAGCTTGTAGTTCTCGGTCTTCGTGACCTTTTTGCCATTGCGAAAGGCGGTTAGGTGGTGCGCCTCGTCGAACACGACGAGGTCCCACGGCGGGGCCTCGAGTAGGCGCCTGATGCGAGCCGGGCGCTTGAGCGTGTCGATGCTGGCGATGAGTCTGTCGTGCTTCGCGAACGCGTTGGACTTGCGGTCGGTGACGTCGCCCTCGCTGCCGAACACTTCGAAGTCGAGGCGGAAGACCTCGTTCATCTCCCGGTGCCAGTTGTTCACGAGGCCCGCTGGGACGATCATCAGCGCGCGATTGAGCTCGCCTCGACTAGCCAGCTCGCGAAGCAGCAACGCCGCCTCGATCGTCTTGCCAAGTCCCACCTCGTCGGCGACGAGGTAGCGGCGCGGAGATGCGGTCGCGATGCGATGGGTCAGTACCACCTGGTGTGGGAGCAGGTCGATCGGCGCCGCTGTCAGCGCGGCCGCGCTCTCCATGAGGGGCAGCGAGAATGATTCGTAGACCAGCGATGCTTGGCGGACGCGTTCGGCGGATGCAGCCACATCGCCGATTACACGGTCTGCCCATGCGAGGGTGGGCCTCAGCTTCGCTATCGGTACGAGTCGCTCGCTCGAAGTGAAGAAGACGCGTGCGTACCCCTCGTGTGCTACGCCGACGACAACGCCGTCTCCGAACTCGGCGTGATGGACGCGGGCGCCCGGCTGAGCGACAGGCAGGAGCCGTTCGAGGCGCTGAACCAGGGTGCGTCGAGCCGCTGGCGTGAGCTCGAATGCGGCATCTTGTGCTGGAAGATACTCCTCCGGGATGAGCTCTCCCTTGACTCGAACCGCGTCGACGATGGCTTCGAATGCGCTTTGGTCGACGAGGACACCTTGTCCGTCGACAATCGCATCCCGGAGGATCGGGCGCCCCCCAAGCAGCTCAATCGCTTGATCCGATGACAGCTCGCCCACAAGCCAGCGCCGAATCTCCTCAACCTCGTCAACCAGTACGCCCACGTAAACGGCGCTGGAATCTGCGATCGCCAAGATCGCAGCCGGACCATCGAAATCCAACAGCGAGTGCCGTTCGTCAGGCCACGAGAACTGCGTGCGCTGACCATGGAACGTGGTGAGCGGCTTCACCCCGCCACCACCTGAAACTGCTCATGCACCGTCGCTTCGATGGCGCGCGCGACCCAAAGGCTGTGGTGCCACTCGTTGTTCCCAGTCTGCTTGATCATCCCCTGACCGGGATTGAACTCCGCGACAGCGACCTTCCATTTGCGGAACAGCGGGACAGCCTTCCGCACCTTGGCGACATCGCCTTCAGCGACCAGCACGCTGAGAGCGCACCGTTGGCACTCGGTTCCTTGGCCCGGATTGCGTCCCTGCTCGGCCCACGACTTCATGTCATCACGACAAGGCGGCGAACCCTGCACGAAACGAAAGATCCTGCCAACTGCAGGTCCGGCATCGTCGGGAGGGCATCCGTCTGGACAGAAGCTCGAAGGCTGCATCAAGAAATCCTCGGGTGGTGCAGGCCGACGTACGCGTTGCCGTCGAAATCCGGGTCTTTCTCCTCGGAGACGAGGATACGGGCGACGTCCGCCTCTGCGCCGCCCCACAGGTAACGGCCGAGGGGCAACCGCGCTCCGTCACGACCAGCGCCGATCTTCCAGAAGTACTCCTCGTCGGCGAGGTCCATCCCGATGCGGGTACGGCCCGACGCGAGCCAGAGGATGAGTGCGGCCTGCCCCTCGTAGTGCTCCTGGAAGCTGAGCACCACCGACTTCAGATCGGTCTCGAGCCATGTCACCGCGTCCTGCTCCGAGAGCGAATCGAGACAGCCGTCGAGTCCAGCAACGACGAGCGCATCGCCTTCAGAACCAGGCAGGTCATCGGGCCAGGCTTTTCGGAGCGCGAAGAAGTCGCGCATCGAGACCACGGCAGTCGGTACGATGACATCGGTCAGAACACGCGGCTCCCACAGCAGCGAGAAGCCGCGACGCATCCATCGTTGTGACCTCTCGACCCTCATGCCGCCCCCTGGTCTTCGAAGAAGAGCGTCATCTGCTGGTGCTGCTTCTCATGCTTCGATCGCCACGAGCGCAGGATGGTCCGCGCGCGCGACGAGGCGTTGCGGATCTCCGAGGTCGCACCGCGGGTCGCGAACCACTCCAGCAACGACCCAAGCGCCGGATGCGGCCGGAACCGTTCGTTAGAGAGCGTGTCGGTCGCGTTGATACCACTGTTCTCGAAGCACGCGCCGATCAGGAACGCGGCCTGGTCGTAGTCGCTCGTCATCCCGCTACGGTGCTTGCCCTGCCATGCGCGAGCGATGTCGAGCGGCGAGGTCAGGTGATAGACCTTCTTCTCCTCCTTGCACCAGCCGCGCGCCTCGAAATCCGACGGAGCGATCCCGGTGCCGCGCAGGAATTTCTGGATCTGGTCGCGCGGGAGCTCCTTCACGCCGTCGAAGAGTCGAAGGAACTGCCGCGTGAACGGCTCGGCGGTAACCGGCGGCGGGTCCTTGATGCCGCCCGTCTCCTCGTCGAGGAGCTGATTGATGCCGACCAGCGCCTCGAGCACCGCCATCGAGCGCCCGTCGTCGACGAGCACCTTGCCATAATGCCGCGAGTAGTACTCGAGGGCCTTGCCACGACGGATCACCTGTAGGTCGGCTTCGGGGAGACCGGCCTTCTGGTGGTGCTCGAGCATGCTCTTCAGAGCGCGAACGTCCTGCAGGACCTGCCGACGCATCTTCGCCCAGCTCACCGGGGTCGGCTCCTCGGCTCGTTTGCGGCAAACGTGGATGATGTCGTACTCGATCTGCTTCGAGCCAAACTCGCCTTCGCCCTTCGACTCGTCGCTACGTATCGGATAGGTCGCTTCCAGGTAGAAGCCCGCATCGAAGAGGCTCTCGAGCACGGCAACCCACGGTGCGTCTTCGCTGTGGTGGAAGGTGAACGCGAGGATACCCGACGGGCGAAGAAGCCGCGATGCCTCACGCCAACTCTCGGTCAAGACGCGCTTGTAGTGAGCATCGGCGTCGTCCGGGTGCTGGGCAGGATTCGAGATGGCTTCAAGCATTTTCGGCGTGTACTCGGCCGAGAAGAACTCGGGGTACCTGTCGCGGAGAACCTTCCGCAGCCAGACGTAGAAAAAGTCCGCGAGTTCGGCGTAGAAGAGCAGGCCGCCGAACGGCGGATCGGTGATGACCAAATCGAAGTCCCCAGTCTTCCACTCATCGATGTCGCTTGCCGATCCGCACTTGAGCGTCGTCGCGAACAACGGCGGGTCTCCGATGTAGCCCTTCTCACTCTTGCCGGTAAGGTCCGCCGCGATCGTTGGCGACTGCTCGGCTAGCCATTCGTTGCTGAGCACATCCCACGGGCGCTCACGCCAATCGAGGGTCTCGGCCAGCGACTCGGTACACGATAACCAGTTCCCGCGCCCCATCGCCCCAAAGACACCATTCTCAACTACCACGTACTTCGGGTGGTAGTTGTTGTTGGAGAACAGCGGCTCTGGCGTGTCGCGCTGCCAGTTCCAGAAGCAGAACATGTTCTGATTTCGCAGGTACTGCTGGAACGAACCCAGTACGAGTTCGCGCGTCTCCCAGCGATGCTTCGCGCCACCGACGCTGGAGATCGCCTTCAGCAGCAACGCGTGAACCAGCAGCTGCCGCGCGTTGAACATGTCCGTCCAGCGGAGATAGCCATGCTGCGGGAGAGGCTGTCGCTGGTGGGTCATGTGACCGAACGGGATGTCGCTCTCAGGCCAATATCCCTTCAGATCAGCATCGCGACGGACTTCCCACTCGCGGCAAGCGGCCTCGAACGGAGCGGGATCGACAGACGCCGTGAAGAACCGCCCACCATATGCAACGTTGGTCTTCTTGAGTCCGGCGCTAAGGCACTGCATCACGAGCGGCGCGACGGGGGCTGATTTTCCGGAGGCGTTGGTCGCGACCACGATGCGCTGCACCGCGCCGCATGCCCCGCAAGCGAAGTGGCCATCCTTCGGAACCGTCCCACCCTTCGTGCTGGGCTGAACGACGACGCCGTCAACGGTGACGTTGTCCGGCAAGGATCCACGAAGCTCGACGACAACGGCATCCTTCGAGCGTTCCTCCAGCCACCGGCACGTATCGGCGGCATTGTCCGTGACACTGCCTCCCAACGCGCCGGCTGCGCTCGTGCCCGCGATTCCTGCAAGCCAACGAGGATGCGCCATCAACGCAAGTCGGACCTTCTTCTTCGTCGGCTTCCCGAGGTTCGGGAAGGGCTCCGCCTTTCCACAGGACGGGCACGCGATGCTGCTGCTCTTCGTGTCGAGCAGGCAGAACGCCTTCTCGTCATCGGACACGATGAGCTTGGCGTCGGGCGCCATGCGCGCCTCGGAATCCTCGATGTCGAACGACGCCTTGCACGCCTTGCAGGTGTGCGTCCACGCCTTCACAGAGAGTTCCTTCAGCGCGATTACAGGCGACGTCATGACGGGCGTGCGGTGGCCACAGCCTGTCATCGCGCAGGGGATGTGCTTGCCCCAGAAGACGTAGACGGTCTCGGGCCCGTCGTACTTGAAGCCCTTGCGCTGCTCGGGCTTGAGCGTCAGCGGGTCGAAATCGTCGCCCATCACCCTGCCGTCCGAGAGTCGCGTCCACGTTCCACGCTCGCCGTGCGGACCGTTGCACGCGTAGAACGGCATGATCTGCGGCCTTACGTCGGCTTCGATGTCTGCGAGGAGCGCTTCGACCTCGGTCTTCTTCACGTCGGCCAGTTCGGTCTTCACGACGAACCACGCGACCGGGTTCAGGTCGTTGCCGAACATCTGCATGCCGAGGCGGCTGCCCTCGACGATGGTGGTGCCGCCCCCCATGAAGATGTCGGCGACCTTGAGGTTCGCGAACGAACGCTTCTTCTGGTGGTTCGCGTAGTAGACGTTCCATACGGCCTTCGCCGCCTGCGGCGTATCCTCGGGCGCCTTCATCGATGCCGAGAGCAAGAGCTGTCGGTGAGCATCGCGTCCCGCGTCCGATCGGTGAAGACCGCGGCCCCATGATCGGCGGCGTTCACCGTTCACCGCCGGTCCCCACGCCGATCTGGGCCACGCTCGCCTCCGCGGCGTAGACGTTACGCCCGCCGAAAAGTCGAAGGCCCGAGGGCTGCCACCCTCGGGCCTTCTGGAGCTCCGCGTTGCCGGAGTCCCCCACCTTCATCACAAGCCGGGCTCCAGGTCCAGAAAGCGGCGTCATGGAGCCCGTTGCCTTCGTCCGCCTACCGCCTCGCCCACTGCGCCCGCTGCCGCGTCCAGCTTCGCCTCTGCCGTCGCTGCGATCGCGGCCAGCGCCTCTGCCCCGACTGCCGCCCGCTCCAGCGTCGTGAGTCGCTCCGCCGCGCCGGCGCGGCCTACCAGACGCAGCTTCGCGCTCGCCGCCTCCATGCCGCTCGCCAGGCCCGGTATCGGGACCGGCAGCGGGACAAGTTCTCCGCGCAGAAAGTGACGCATCACAGGGTGACACAAGCCGCGGCCGCGTCGATGTCCCAGCTCGCGCCGGAGATCACCCCCGGCCGAAAGGACAACAATGACGATTGGATCCGAGATGTCGGCCGCTGCTCGCTCTGCGGAGCGCGGCTTCCGCCCTGGGCCCTGCGCGAGCGGCGCGCTCGGTCAGCTGTTCACCGACGCGCTCCCCGCGTCCCACGAAGCCCTCCGCGGTGACGGGAGGCGGCGGTGATCGCGAAAGAGAAGGAGGCCGAGGTGCTGCGCCTCTACCACGGTGAGAAGTGGCCCGTGGGCACCATTGCCGCTCAGCTCGGGCTGCACCACACCACCGTTCAGCGCGTGCTCGGGCAAGCGGGCGTCGACCCGAAGGTCGTCGCGCCGCGCCCGTCGATGGTCGACCCGTTCGTGCCCTTCATCGTCGAGCAGCTCGGCAAGTATCCCTCGCTGCGCTCGAGTCGCCTCTTCGGCATGCTCAAGGAGCGCGGCTATCCGGGCGGTCCCGATCATCTGCGCCGAGTGATCGGTCGTCTCCGCCCCAAGAAGCCGGCAGAGGCATTCCAGCGGCTGCGCACGCTGCCCGGCGAGCAAGCGCAGGTCGACTGGGCGCACTTCGGCAAGCTGGCTGTCGGCCGGGCGCTGCGCCCGCTCTGGGCGTTCGTCATGGTGCTCAGCTACTCGCGGCGGATCTTCCTGCGCTTCTTCCCCAGCGCAGCGATGCCCTTCTTCGTTCGCGGGCACGTCGAGGCGTTCGCCGACATCGACGGCGTCCCGCGCGTGCTGCTCTACGACAACCTCAAGAGCGCTGTCGTGGAGCGTCACGGCGACGCGATCCGGTTCCACCCCATGCTCCTGGCTCTGTCGGCGCACTACCGCTTCGAGCCGCGCCCCGTCGCCGTCGCTCGCGGCAACGAGAAGGGCCGCGTCGAGCGCGCCATCCGCTACGTCCGCGAGGCATTCTTCGAGGCCCGGACCTATACCGATCTCGACGACCTCAACCGACAAGCGACCGAGTGGACCAGCTCCGCAGCGCTCGATCGCTCCTGGGTCGAGGACCGCGCCCGCACCGTGCGGCAGGCCTTCGACGACGAGAGCCGTGTGCTGCTCGGGCACCCCGACACGCCGTTTCCAGCCCATGAGCGCGTCGAGGTCGAGATCGGAAAGACCCCCTACGCGCGTTTCGATCTCAACGACTATTCTGTTCCCCACGACCGGACGAGCCGCACGCTCGTCGTCCTCGCCGACCTCGAACAGGTGCGCATCGCTGACGGCAACGAGATCGTCGCGACCCATGTCCGCTCGTGGGACCGCGGCCAGCAGATCGAGCAACCCGAGCACATCCAGCGCCTGGTCGACGAGAAGCGCCGCGCCCGCGAGCATCGCGGCCTCGATCGCCTCGCCCGCGCCGCCCGCAGCAGCCAGGCATTCCTGCGCATCCTCGCCGAGCGCGGAGACAACGTCGGCAGCGCCATCGCCCGGCTTCTGCACCTGCTCGACGCCGTCGGCGCCGCCGAGCTCGAAGAGGCGCTCGTCGAGGTGCTCGAGCGCGACACCATTCACGTCGGCGCCGTGCGCCAGGTGATCGACCGCCGGCGCTCCGAGCGCCACCTGCCGCCTCCAGTCTCGATCCCCGTCACGCGCGGCCAGCACGCCGCCCTCGTCGTCACGCCGCATTCGCTCGCCACCTACGACGCCCTGAAGAAGGACCCGACGCCATGACCGATCTAACGCCCACCGAGACCAAGGCCCGCCTGAAAAGCCTCGGCCTGTTTGGTCTGCTGGCCTGCTGGGAGGAGCTCGCCGAAAAGCCCTGGCTTCGCGAGGTGCTCGCCATTGAGGAGCGCGAGCGCCAAAAACGCAGCCTCGATCGCCGCCTCAAAAACTCCCGCGTAGCCGCCTTCAAGCCCATGGCGGACTTCGACTGGTCCTGGCCCAAGAAAATCGACCGCGAGGCCGTCGACGACCTCTTCGCTCCCGGCTTCCTCGCCACCGGCCACAACGCCGTGCTCGTCGGCCCCAACGGCGTCGGCAAGACCATGATCCTCAAGAACGTCGCCCACCAGGCCGTCGTCCGCGGTCACACGGTCCGCTTCTCGACCGCGAGCGACATGCTTGCCGACCTCGCCGCGCAGGAGTCCTCGGCCGCGCTCGCGCGCCGGCTGCACCGCTACACGGTTCCAGCCCTTCTTTGCATCGATGAAGTCGGCTATCTCTCCTACGATGGCCGCTACGCCGACCTGCTATTCGAGGTCGTCACCCGTCGCTACGACGCGCAGAAGCCGATCCTGCTCAGTACGAACAAGGCCTTCTCCGACTGGGGCCAGGTCTTTCCGCACGCCGCCTGCGTCGTTACGCTCGTCGACCGGCTCGTGCACCGGGCCGAGGTGATCGAGATCGAGGCCGAGAGCTACCGGCTCAAGGAAGCCAAGGAGCTGAGTGCCATCCGCACCAAGCAGCGCCGCACCAAAAAGCACTGAGCGGCCTCTTCACCGGTGAACTTCACCGGCGTCGGGTGCGGGTTTCACCGGCACCGGGCGCGGATTTCACCGGTGAACTTCACCGAATCTCCGCGGATTGCCGCGATCATCAACAAGAGCGAGCGGAACACGCTCGAGCGACGCCGCGCCCACCACTTCGACATCTGGTAGATGGGCTTGCCCGCGTTGCCCTCGATCGCCGCGACTTGGTTCACCGGGAGGATCGGGAAGTCGATCTCGAGGCAAGTCTTCGGCCGGTTCGGATCGTTGAAGTCGACTGTTTCGACCTGCACTGCTCGGCCTGCGTCGACGGCGTCGGCAATCGCCTTCGCCACGCGCTGGACCTTCGTCGTTCCACTACTGCTTGTTTTGGCCATGTTTATGCTCCACCCGTGCGCGAAAGCTCGATGAACGGCACCGCGACTTCGAGCAACGAGAGGCCACCGTGCGTGAGAGTTGGATAGCCGCCCTGGCTTTTCCATTTTCGACGGCCGAGCGCGAACGTCGCGTCGGCGTGGGCGGTCGTCAGATGCAGGTCGAGCGGCGGCACCCAGCTGCCCGGATCGGGCTGCTCGAGATCGGCGAGTGCGGTCCAGCGTCCACTCTTGAGCCGCTCCTTCAGGTACTGCGCCTGCGCAGGGTCGGCGGTGTCAGGGAAGTGCCCGCTCGCCGCGTAGCCGTGGTCGGCCGTGATGACGAGGCGTCGCCCCGTCGTGAGCGTGTGGATAAGGCCCCAGAAGGCGTCGCTCGTGAGCTTCTCGGCGGCCTCCCTGGCCAGCGCAGCGAGGCCGTGCCCCGGCGCGCCGAGGTCGTGCAGTCGCTCGTCGGGCCAGTGGTGCCAAAGCAGCCAGTCCTGCGAGGCGTTGATCTGAGCCGCGCAGTCCTCCCAAGGCAGGTCGGTCGAGTCGGTCGTCGCGCCCGGGAGGCGCCCCTTGCTAGCCCCGCCGTTGTTCTGGAGCGAGCTGCGGCTCGCGAAACCGAGGGCCTCGGCGAACGGCGTCGTGTCGGCCGGCAGTTCGGCGCCGGTGGCGCGAGCCTGATGGACCGTGTAGCCCCGCTCGGCAGCGCCCTTCAGGAGCCACGGCAATTCACGGAGCGAGAGCGCGTCGAGAACGAGTACGGCGCGCCCGGCGCCCCGCTCGGCCCACCACGAGGCCAGGACGTCGGCCGTGCGAGGGACCAGCGCCTCATAGGACTTCCACAGGTCCCATCCCGCCGTCGCGAGGAACAGGTCTGCTGCCCCGAGTTCGGCGTCGCGTTTGGTCCCTTCCGAGGACGCCTTCTCCGGCGCGAGCGACGTCGAGCAGGTGTTCCATGCGTGCTCGAAGAGCCGTGCCCAGGCGTCGGCCGGCGAGGCGGCCTGAATCTTCCGGAGAAGCGTGAGCGGCAACGGCATTACTTCTCCTCCTTGTTCAGTGTCAGCTCGTAGGTGATGCCGTCGGGGAGCTTCCTGAGGAGATCAGTGAGCTGCGCGCCCGTGAGGTTCGCGACCTTGAGCTGGACATCCTGGACCTGCGTGCCGGTGGTGATGCCCCAGCGCTCCACCTTGCCGAGCAGGTTGAGCGCGGAGGTGGCGCCCGCGGTGCTCAATTGACGAACCGTCGTGTTCGAGCCGCCACCGAAGATGCCGCCGCCGGGCGGCGTCGCGCTCGGGTCCTGGCCCGCGCCAGGATCACCGCCCGCGACTGACGGCTGCGGCCCGAGAGGAATCTGGCCACCCGCGCCGCCGTTCGGCGTCGTGATGACGGGCGGCTGTACCGGCACGACACCTTCCGCGTGCGGGACCGCCTGCGGGAGAAGGACGTAGGTCTCGTCGAGGTGCTTGCCGGTCCCGAGCTTGCCGCGCATCCGCTTCCACGCGCTGTCCTCGTTCTCCCCGGCGCGCACCTGCAAATACTCCATGCCACGCAGGTTGATGGCGATCTCGCCGCGCGCGCAGATCTTGACGAGCTTCTCCTTCATCAGCGTCTCTCCGAGCCACGGGATGCAGTCCTCGCCACCCGGGCGCGGCTCCTGCAGCTCGCGGAGGAGCTTGCCGACCGACTCGTTGTGCTGGGCAGCCACAAGGACGAGCGCGTCGAAGTCCTCTGAGACGAAGAGATTCTTGGAGACGAGCACGTCGACGGTCTCCGGGATCTGCGCGCCCTCGGCCTTGTGGCTCTCGACGTGAAACATGCACTGCGAGGGGTTTTGGAAGTTCCACGTGGCGAGGATCGCGAAGCGGTCGAAGCGGCGCTTCAGGATATCGCGCAGCTCGCGCTCGTACTTCGTGTGCAGCTTCTTGAACTCGGGGTTCTGCGTCTTCCACTTCTCAGCGAGCAGCACCGCGCGCGCGAGCACGAGGAGGTGACGGTCATAGAACAGGTTCTCGCTGCCGTCGCGCGGCAGGAGGAAGCGAACCGCGTTACGGCGCGTCTGCAGCCGCTCCTTGAGCCAGGTGCCGAGCCGCGCCTCGACCTTGTCCGGCGGTTCCGGAACGACGAGCAGCGGGATGCGGTCATCCCACTGCGCGGGCAGATCGCTGTCCTCGACGCCTGCCCAGGGGTCGGTCGTCCAGCTCGCGCCGAGAACCACGACGCGGAACGCATTGGCAACGCTCTCGGTGCTGCCGATGACGTAGCGCAGCTCGCGCGCGAGCTGTTGCTTGTCAGAACCATCGAAGAGCTTGTCGTTGCGCGCGTTCGCGATGAGCTTCGCCTGCGGGTTCTCCTCTTCGCGGAAGACGAGGCGCGAGCCGTCCTGGTGGATGTTGAAGCTGTGCTCGACGATGGTGGACAGCTCGGCCGAGAAGAAGTTGTCGTCGATCGCGTTCGCCCGCGTGATGTCGACGTGGAGCTCGGCAGGCTCGGCGCCGGCGTTCTTGATCGCCAGCGAGCGGAGCCAGAGCGCCCCCACGATCTCAGCGAGGTGCGGAACATTCTGCGCCGGCTCCTTCACCGCGTCGAGGACGGCGCTGAGGTTGCGCTGCGCCTTCTCGCGGAGGTTCGCGTGGTGCTGGTTCGAAACGGAGTCGAGCAGCGCAGCGATGCCGCTCTTGTCGTCATCGAGCCGGAAGTCGGCGGCCGTGATGATAGGCGAGTTGGCGTTCCGTGACTTGAACACGTCGGCGAGGATGCGGATCAGGTCGCGGGTCTCCTGTGCCTGCGTCGCGACGAGCACCTGATCTTCAAGCAACGTCATGAGGTGCGGCGCGAACGGCCACGCCTCGACGAAGTCGGTGCGGACACGCTGGTGCTCGGCGGGCGCAACGTCCGCGAGGCGAATGTGCTCCGAGATGTGCGCGGAGATCGCCGTCTCGATCTGCTGCGCGGGCACGTGCATGCGGTTATCGAAGAGCCGGTGCAGGAGCAGCCGCAGGCGGTCACGCCTCGCGTGCGGCCCCTTGAAGTCGATCTGACGCGGGTTGACGCGGTGGACCTGCTGGTACGCCTCGGTCTCGCCGTTGCGGACCGAGATGACGAGCACGAGCAACTCGGGGTGCTCCTTGGCAATCTCGGAGAGGAGCTGGATGAAGTTGAACGCCCAGGTTCGCCAGGGGAACTGCTTGGTGTTTGTCAGGCCGTCGTACCAGGTCTGGAATTCGTCGAGGATGAGCGCCGTCGGAGTGTGCTTGAAGAGCTCGATGAGGAGCTTGTCACCAGGGATGTCGGTCTTCTTGTCACCTCGTGCCTCCCACTTCCCCTTGATGTAGCTGCCGTGCGGGTGATGCTCGAAAACGAGGTCCCACAGGAACTTGTAGTTCTGGCGGTGGAGGCTCTCGCTGATGACGTGTGTCTTCGGTCGCAGCTTGATCTCGCCGAGCTTAGGCTGGCCCAGGCGGATGGCCCACGCCTTGAGCCACTCCGAGGTGACCTCGGGGCTCGTGAACCCGTGGTACACGGCGGCCAGCAAATGTGACTTACCTTGTCCGCGCTCGCCGATGAGCACGACGGGTTGGCCGCGCCCGGGCCCGATTGCCTCCATCGCTGAGATCACGTCGGCCGTCGGGTACGTGATGCCGAGGAACTCGGCGGCGCCGATCTGCGTCGCGCCCGTGTTGTTCTCGTTCGCGAGCTCGATAGCCGTGCCCTTGAGGCGGCGGCCCTGAAACTCCTCGCGCAGTGTCAATCCCAGCATCGTTCGGCCCCGTTCGGCAGATGGCGTGCTCAAGTCGGTCGTCCTCGTGGTTCGTGTCTGTTTCGCGTGACTGCTGGGGGATCCACCGCTCCAGGTTCTCGCGGCGGAACGATCAGGAATTGCCGACCTTGAACGCCGGGAGCTTTCCATCCTGGACCAAGCGGTAGAGCGTGCGCTCGGTCACCTGCAGGTGCTCCGCGACCTCACGGATGGTGAGGATGTCCTCTGGCAAGGCTAGTCCTCGCGCTGGCATCTGGCCGCACGAGGATACGGAAACACTTTCACCAAGACAACGCCGAGGACGAAATTTCAAGGCGATTTGGGGTACCTCCGCGCCCACGCCGCCCGCTGCAGGGCCCATGTCCCCGCGTGGGCCACCGCCCGGAGGGGCCGCTCAGCCGTCGGCTCGGGGCCGCCGACAGCTTCGAGCGCTAGGACGGCGTCTTGAAGAGCGGGCGCGAGGAGCAGCAGGTCGAGCAGCTGCGTCACCCGCGCCCGCGTGAGCCCCAGCTTGCGGGCCACGGCGGGCTGGTCTGCGACGAGCCCCGGGTCGATGGCGCCCTAGAGGTGGTGCGCGAGGGCTAGCATCCGGGCGACCTGACACCGTGCGGCGCATTGCTGCTGCCCCTGCCGTCCGCGCGCCCCGCCGTCGTCCGCGTCCCCGCCGTCGTCCGCGTCCCCGCCGTTCGCGCCTCCCGCCCATCTGGACACCCTTCGACCCATCCGGACATCCCGCCCGCCCATCTGGACATCCCGCCCGCCCGTCTGGACAGGGGGCGGGGTCATCTGGACACCCTGCCCACCCATCTGGACATGTCCCACCCAGCCGCCTCGTCTCCCGGCTCCCCCCACGCCCGTCCAGATCCTGCTCCGCGCTGGACGTCCCTCCGACCGAGCTCATCCTTGCCGCTTTGCGTCGTGCCCCGAGGGGCGCGGGTCGCAGGAGGAGGGGTCAGGCAATCGTCATGGCAAAGCAAGGACAGGACTTCGATCGCTGGGTCAAGGTCGCCGCCGGCTCGGAGCGGACCGACAACCCGCTGAACATTCCGTACGACGTCGCCGTGCGCGAGGCGGTCGCCGCCGCGGCGTTCGTGAAGAAGTACTGGGAGCCCGACGGCGATCGCCCGGGCCTCAAGCGGGTCAAGAGCCGCCTGCCCGCCTCGAGCGGCGAGGAGCTGCTCTCCATCGTGCACGCGGTGCAGGAGGCGCAGACGCGGCTGCTCCTCATCGTCGATCCGGCCGTGGCCGATCTCGGCGAGCGCGCCCGGTTCGTCGTCGATGAGCTCGAGTCGGCGCTCGAGTTCCTGCTCGACGACGACGTCGACGAGCCCGCCGACGCGCAGCTCGCGCGCATCAAGGAGTTCCACGCGCAGGACGGCCAGCGCTCGAGCGCCCTCTCCCAGGCGCTCCGCGATTACGCGGGGCTCGCGGAGCCGCTCAAGGACCGCCTGGTCGAGGCGGACGAGGCGTTCGACGTGCGCCTCATCGCCGAGGCCAGGAAGCTCGCGGAGGATCTGCAACGGCGAGCGCTGGAAGCGGCCCCCGAGGCCGGCGCCTCGGCCGCCGCGACCACGATCCGCAACCAGCTCCTGCACCTCATGGTCGGGCGCGTGGGCGCCATCCGGAAGACCGCGGCCCACGTCTTCCGGCGCCACCCCGAGATCGCCCGCGAGGTGACGAGCGCCTACGAGCGGCGCCGGCGCGCGGCGGCGCGGCGCGAGAAGGCCCGCAAGGCCGCCGAGGCCGGACAGGCCAACGGCAAGCCGGCGGCGGCGCCCGCGCCTGGGACCGCCGTGCCCTCGACCAACTAGACATCGACCGGCGCTCGGCCGCCGCCATCCCGGCCGGGCCTCGGCCGGCTCAATCCCGGCCGGCTCGCCGTCCGCGCGGAAACTGTGCTCCGCGGCGCGCCCGTCCCCATCCACCATCACTGTTTGCAGCCATCCGAGACAACGCCGCCGGTTTGGGGGCGCCGGTAGCCGGTCGTTGCGCCGGGCCGCGGCTCCGCCGGACGGCGGCGGCTCCGGCGAGCTCAGGCGATGCAGCAGAACGTGGACGGCTCGGTCGGCTGGAGCTCGCCGACGGGCTCGCCGCCCTGCGGCGCACACGCGCCCGGCTCCACCGCCACGACCGCGACCGACTTGCTTCCCAGGCCGACGCCGGGCGGTGTCGCCCCGCAGAACGCGATGCGGCCCCCCCTCCGACCCGGTGCCATGCCAGCTCGGACGAGGGATGACCCCCTTCGACCGGCTGGAACGCCCGACGGGAAGGGGGCAGGTCCTCCAGCAGACCGAGGCCTCCAGCTGCCGTTCGCCGCGTGCCGAAGCTGCCCGACCCTCCGATCTTCCGGGAGTTCGATGTCGGCGCCCCGTGCCCAGGGTGTCGTGATGTCACGATAGCGCGTGCGTGTGCTGGTTCCCCGTGAACGTGACGGCGGTGGGGTGACGATGACATAGAAGGCGTGCCGGGCCGACGGGCCGACATGCATGGATGTCGGACCCGACTCGATCACCGGCGTCGGGCAGCCTCCTCAGCGACCCACGACGCCCGTAGCAGCTGGATAGCCGACCGCGTCGAGCGTCGCGAGCACCGCGTCCTGCTCGACCCGCGGGAACAGCCCCCGCACCATCGGCTCGACCTTGCCGCGCGTGATGGCGACGGCGTCGGCGTGCGGCAGCGATTGGTGCGGCGCATTCTACGGCGACAGCGCTTATCCGCGACGCACCCTCTTCTTGCTGCTCTTCTGGGTCGCCTTCGCGCCGGTCTCCTTGGGCTTCGCCGCTGGTCTCGACTTCGATGCGACCTTCTTTGCCTTCGGCTTGGTCTTCTTCGAAGCAGTGGGCTTCTTGGCTCCGCCTCTCGACATGGTCTTCCCTAGCTTCGCCGACTCGAAGCGGGGATGGGCCCGCAGGACGCAAGTCACGGAGACCTCCGTGGCATCGAAGATGGGCGGGGGACAGCCCGTCGCCGCCATCGTGCTGCGGATGGTCTGGATACCTTGTCCCTCCGCCTGGGCGAGCTGGAGGCGAGAGAGGAACCAGGCGAGCGCCTGGTTTCGCCAGCGGGGCGTGACGTTACCCGTACGGAGGTTCTCCAGCGTCACACCGACGGGAAGCGGTCCCGGTGAGATGAACTCGATGCGATCACGGTACGAGGTGAAGCGGCCAGGATCGACGAGCTCATAGTCTCGATGCGCGAGCGCGTTGACCATCGCCTCCTGGAGAGCTCGCCGCGGATATTTCTCAGCATTCGGCGCCTCGAGGTTGGTCTTGTCGAACAGCGTCACGGCTTCGGCGTCGAGGAGCTCCTGAAGGCGGCGCGCCTGATCGAGCAGCGTGCCGGGGATCTCGAAGCGACGGGCGATGGGATCGGTGCGATCGAGCCCCGGGTACGCGGAGAAGATCGAGAACGCGCCGGGGATGAAGCGCTGGGGTTCTCGTCCGAAGAGCAACACGGCGAAGTTCCTCGGACGCAGCACGCCGGAGAGCGGCTCGGCCACGCACAGCGACGGCACGAACGGCGACAGCTGGACCCCGGCGACCAGGTAGGGCTCGACACCACGGTCGAGCGTGAAGACCCCCATGCGCTGCAGCGCGTCCCTCAGCGTGAGCAGATCGATGTCGTTCACGGTCGCGGCGCTGCACGGCCTCCGATCCCAGGGCTCCAGCGCCCCCTTGCGAACGAGCAGGTCCTTGAGCAGCCCGTTCCGCGCCTCGATGGTGGAGCGGCTCACCCGCACGAAGCGCTTCGCCCCCTCGTTGTTTCGGCGGAACGTGTGCGCGGAGCCCGTGGCAGGTTGGAGGAAGACCAGGATCCGCCGCTGCGGATCATCCGACTCGAGCTCCTCGACCAACGGCGCCAGAGGCGGAGAAACGCGATCCCTGCACCGAGTCAGGACCGTGTTCTCGACCTCCTTCAAGCGTGCCGCGGTCAGCCCCGCGCGAACGAGCTTGGGAAATCCGCTCTCGTCCTTCTCCTCCTTCGCACCGCATACCACGTAGCCGCCGCCCAGATTCTGAAGGTCGTTCGCAAAGGCAGAGAGCGTCTCGACGACGTCGTTGACATCAGCGACGTTCTCTTTCCATTCCGTCTGCTCGCTCTCCCGCCTCGCGAGCTCCACGAGGTCGATGCGGGCCGTCACGAGAGCACCACCTTCTTGCCCGCCCCGCTGAGGCGCGCACACTCGTCGCGCAGGCCAGCCAGCGCAGCGTCGCGCTGTTCTTGTTCGTCGACCTCGGAAAGCTGGAGCTTCCAGAGACGTCCTATTTCGTGCGCCGGCAGGCTCCTGGTCTCGATCCATCGGTAGACCGAGCCCTTCGCCACCCCAAGGTGCCTGGCGACGTCTTCAACCGAGGCCCAACGCTCTGGCGTCATCGGCTCCGCTCCGGTCGCGTGGAATCCCCTGTGCACCGGAGCACGCTACCCGGGCCGAACTCTGCCAACAAGACCCGAGCAGGGTCGAGAAGAACAGGTGTGGCTCGGAACCTGCCGACGCCGGATGGCGGACGCGCACACCGCCCGCTGCGGGGCCCCCGCCCCCGCGCGGGCCACCGACCGGAGGGGCCGCTCGGCCATCGGGCTCTGCGCCGTCGGTGGCTTCGAGCGCACGGACGGCGGCGTGAAGATCGGGCGCGAGGAGGAGCAAGCCGAGCAGGCGCTTCCTCTGCGCCCGCGCTAGCGGCCGCTCGCGCCCCGCCGTGCCGCCGGTCGTGGTCACCGGCAGCGCCTCCGCCCTCGACCTCCGAGCCGATGCGGCCCCCTCCGCCCCGGTGCCATGCGAGCTCGGACGAGGGATCGCGTCGCTGCGCTCCGATCGCGCCCGGGTGTCCCGGAACGGGTGCCGGGTGACGTGCGCGCCGGGACAGCGTTCGCGCGCTCTACTTCCCCGGCGGGCATGCGGCGGTCCTGCCGGGGTCAGCGCGCCTCGATCCAGGGTGCTCAGCTCGTCCTGATCGTGAGCTCGTTGCCGCGTCCCGCCTCGAACGGGAGCGGCTGGGAGAGGTAGCCGTTCTGCGGGTCGCGCACGTAGTCGATATAGCCCGAGGCCTGCTCGAACGCGTTCTCGCCGATGATGATCGCGCCAGGCTTCAGATGCGGCTCGAGCAGCTTGAGGACGTCCAGATAAAGGATGAAGGCGCCGTCGAGCAACACCATGTCGATATCGCCGCCGACACCCGACGCGAGGGTCTCTCGCGCATCACCGACCCGGAGCTCGACGATGCCGGACAGCCCGGCGGCGGCGACGTTCGCCCGCGCCCGCTCGACTTTGCTGGGCACAAGGTCGGTCCCGATCAAGCGGCCGCCGCCCATATCGCGCAGCGCGGTCGCCAGATAGATCGTGGAGATCCCCATCGAGGAGCCGAACTCCACGATGCGCTTGGCCTTGCATGCGCGGGCACACATGTAGAGGAAACGCCCGAAATCCGGGGAGACGTTGAGGAAATTCTCCGCGAACCCGCGATATGTGCCTTTCAGATCGCTGGCTCGGAGCAGCACCCTCTGGCGACAAAATCCATGATCAAGGTCAAGGACCTGGCGAACGAGCCCATGCTCATGGATCCGCGGAGGAGCAACCCTCGTCTGTATGACGACATCATCGCCGCCGTTCGCGCGCGCGGCGTGACCCTGAACGTGGCTTCGGAGATCCTCGACGGAGAAGCCCTGTTGACGCTCGTGGCGAGCGGCTTCGGATTGACCTTCGGCGCGGAGCCCGCGGCGCCCTTCCTCGCGGTCGGCACCGCGATCTGGAAGCCGGTCAGCAATCTCGGCCTGGAGATGCGCAACATCGCGATGTGGCGGCCCGACGCGCAGTCTCTCCTGCTCCGGCCGCTCGTCGACCTGGTACGTGAGTTCGGCGCCGCGCTTCGCGATCGGGAGATGGGGCCGCGCAGACAGGAGAGCGAGCGCCAGCGGCGACCGCGACGCGGCTAGAGACAACGGGCCGAGCGCTTCGAGGACATGGGTCGATGACCCGCCTCACGGCTCGCCGCCCTGCGCACCCTGCTCCTTGACCACGCTGATCTCCCCGTCCGCCTCGAGGCAGGCAGAGCGCACGGTGGTGATGTCCGTGATCCCTTGCCTGCGAAGGGCCGCCAGCAGCTCCTCCTCGGTGACCATCTCCCGGCGCATGTTCTCCCACTGCGGGCGGCCGTCTCGGACGAGGGTCGTCTGCGTGTCGCGCAGGCAACGCCGGAAGAAGGGGACGCGGAACTCCAGGATATCGAGCACGTAGCCCCAGGCGACGATGAGCGCGATCATGAGCAAGGTGTCCGCGGGCGAGCTCGAGCCGCCCATGATGCCGTCGGCGGCCATACCACCGATGAGAATGAGGGCGAGCATGTCGTTCGGTGAGAGATGCCCGGTGCGTCGCTTGGGGATGACGCGGATCAGGATGACGAGGGCGAGATAGACGAGCGTCGTGCGCAGGGCGATCTCCCAGAGGGGCTTGGAAAAACCGAAGTTCCCTTCCATGGGCGTCCTCCCACCGGTACGGCCACGCGCGTCAGCGCGCGGGACGGAAGCCGGGATCGAGGTTCGCGGCCGCCCAGCGCGCCAGCGCCGCGAGCTCGACGCAGCGGTGCAGGTGTCTCATCTCTGTGTTGCTGGGCATGGCCGCCTCCTTCGGGGGCACGGGAGCACTGCTTCGTTCGCGCTGGAGGGGCCCTCGCAAGAAGGGGACCGCTCCAGATCGTGTGCCGCGCGGGCGAGGAGGGGGCGCTCGGTGCGCTGCTTGCTAAATTATCGTATTTGCTCGTGTTTATGCCAGCTCGGCGCGCTGGTTCACCGCCGGCGCCGAGCGCACTATAGTGCCGCACGTGGCCCGGCAGCCGACGAGCCAGCAGGGCCGATCCCCCCCTTCCAGGAGCTCAAGCTCTTCCAGGAGTAAACGATGACCGTGAAAGCCTTTGGTGCCCATGCCGCCGACAAGCCGCTGGAGGCGCTCGACATCTTTCGTCGCGCCCCGGGCGACCACGACGTGCAGATCGACATCGTCTACTGCGGCGTCTGCCACTCGGACTTGCACACCGTCCGAGGTGAATGGGCGGGCACGCTCTATCCGTGCGTTCCTGGGCACGAGATCGTGGGGCGGGTGTCCGCTGTGGGAGCCCAGGTATCTCGCTTCAAGGAGGGCGAGCTGGTCGGCGTCGGCTGCATGGTCGACAGCTGCGGCACCTGCGCGTCCTGCGCCGATCACCTCGAGCAGTACTGCGAGAGGGGCATGACGCTCACCTACAACTCTCCGACCCCGGACGCCCCCGGGCACACGCTGGGCGGCTACTCCCAGCGGATCGTCGTCAATGACAAGTACGTGGTGAAGATCAGCCATCGCGAGGAGCAGCTGGCGGCCGTGGCCCCGCTGCTCTGCGCCGGCATCACCACCTATTCGCCGCTCCGGCACTGGAACGCCGGGCCCGGCAAGAAGATCGGCGTGGTGGGCATCGGCGGGCTCGGCCACATGGGCGTCAAGCTCGCCCACGCGATGGGCGCGCACACCGTCGCGTTCACGACGTCGGAGTCGAAGCGGCAAGACGCCAAGGCCCTCGGCGCGGACGAGGTCGTTGTGTCGCGCAACGCGAGCGAGATGGACGCTCACGCCGAGAGCTTCGACATGATCTTGGACACGGTCGCGGTGAGCCATGACCTCGACGCCTTCACGAGGCTGCTCAGGCGGGACGGCGCCCTGGTGCTCGTGGGCGTGCCGAAGGACGCCCACCCGTCGCCCGCCGTCTTCAACCTCGTGCTCAAGCGCAGGACGATCGCCGGGTCGACGATCGGCGGCATCGCCGAGACGCAGGAGATGCTCGATTTCTGCGCGGAGAAGGGGATCGTCGCCGACATCGAGGTGATTCCGATCCAGCGGATCGAACAGGCGTACGAGCGGATGCTCAGAAGCGACGTCAAGTATCGCTTCGTCATCGACACCGCCAGCCTGGCCGCCGGGCCACAGGGGTAAAGCCACAGGTCATCGTCGAAGCCGAGGGGCGGCGCTAGCCCCTTCGCCTCTTCCGTGGCTCGCGGCGCGGCCCGGCGCGCCCGCTCCGCGCCGCCGTCTCTTCCCCGCCTGCCACGACCTCCCGCACGCTGTCGCGCAACCAGCGGTGCGCGGGGTCCGCGTCCAGCCTCGGGTGCCACAGCAAAGACACCGTGATCTCCGGCGCGGCGAAGGGCAGCGCGAAGCTGAACAGGCCGTCGCGCAGGCTCCTTGTGTGGTGATCCGGAACGGTGGCGATCAGGTCGGTCGCGCGCGCCAGGGCGATCGCGGTCGCGAACCCGCCGACGATGGTCACCACCTCGCGCGCCAGGCCGAGCGCGGCCAGGCTCTCGTCGATGCGCCCCTTGGCCACGCCGCGCCGCGAGAACACGACGTGGCGTCCGGCGGCGTAGCGCGCGGGCGTGATCTTCGCGCGGCCGAGGGGGTGGTCGCCGCGCACGACGCCGATGAAGCGGTCGCGGAACAGCGCCTGGGTCCGCAGCTCGGGGCTGGTGTCCTCGTCGACGACGCCCGTCTCGAGGTCGACGGCGCCCGTGCGCAGCGGCGCGCTGTCCTTGTCGGGCTTGGCCACGAAGCGCAGCCGGACGCCTGGCGCCTCGGCGCCGGTGCGCTCGATCAGGGCTGGACCGAAGCTCTCGACGAAGCCCTCGCTGGTGCGCAGCGTGAAGGTGCGCACCAGGCGCTTCAGGTCGAGCTCCTCGGCCGGGCGCAGGACGGCCTCGGCGCCCTGCACCAGGTGGCTCACGCGCTCGCGCAGCTCGAGCGCGCGCGGGGTCGGCACCAGGCCGCGTCCGGCGCGCACCAGCAGGGGGTCGCCCAGGGTCTCCCGCAGGCGCGCGAGCGCCCGACTCATCGCCGACGGGCTCAGGCGCAGGCGTCGGGCCGCGCCGGTGACGCTGCCTTCCGTGAGCAGCACGTCGAGCGTCACGAGCAGGTTCAGATCAGGCAGCGACACGCCGCCAGGCTAGCAGAGGTCGGGGTGAACTATAGCGTCGTATGCACATAGTGATTGCGATCGTTGCGCGTTCCGCAATCCGCGCCGGCGCCCTAGCTTCGACGTCGAAGCGCGGATCACGTCGATTCGAGCCGAGCCGGAGGCCAGCCATGACCGAGAACGCCCTTGACCTGTTCGTCCATCGCACCCGCGCCAGCTGGGGACCGCTCAGCAGCGACCTTGTCGCCAGCTGTCGCGATCACCTGGAACAGCTGGCGAAGGCGCGCGCCGCGGAGCCCTGGCTCGCGGCGCTGCACGAGGAGGCGCCCGCGTCCAGGGAGCTCTACCGGGACGCGAGGCACGGCTTCGTGCTGCAGGCCCACACCGAGCAAGCCGGGCTCTACCGCCCGCCGCATGACCACGGTCGCGCCTGGGTGATCTACGCCGTGCAGCGCGGAGAGATCGCGATGTCGACCTACGCTCGCGTGGAGACCGGGGCCGGCGTCCAGCTGGTCAAGCGTGACGAGACGCTGCTGCGCGCCGGGCAGGCGCAGCTGTTCTTGCCGGGAGACATCCACGACACGCGCTGCGTCGCCGGCCCGGCGCTGCTGTTCCGTTTCACCGAGCGCGATCTCCGACAGGAAGATCAGGTCGCGCGGCGCGTGACCCGCTATGTCGAGCGCAACGGCGTCTGGACGGTGGGAACATGATGGCGCTGCGCACCTCGATCGCGGGCGCGCCCCTGCCGAGCGGGGCGCGCGATCAGGCGGCTTCCTGTGCGCAGGGCCCGGCGCGGGCGGAGGCGATTGCGTGCGTGCTCGCGGCCATGGTGCTTGTGGTGCTCTCCGCGGGCATCGCCAACGTGGCGCTGCCTGCGCTGGCGCACGCGCTCCAGGTGACGCCCGCCGCGTCGGTGCGCGTCGTCAGCGCCTACCAGCTCGGGCTGGTGATGGCTCTGTTGCCGTGCGCCGCGCTGGGCGAGAGCCTGGGTTATCGCGCCGTGTTCACGGCGGGCGTCGGGCTGTTCACGGGCGCGTCGGCGCTGTGCGCGCTGGCGCCGTCGCTCCACTGGCTTGTCGCTGCGCGCTTCTTGCAGGGGCTCGGGGGTGCCGCCGTGATGGCGCTCGGGGTGGCGCTGCTGCGCTTCGTGGTTCCGCAGGCGCAGCTGGCAGCCGCCATCGGCTGGAACGCGCTCGCCGTGGCGCTGTCCTCGGCCGCGGCGCCCACGGTCGGCGCCGTGCTGCTCTCGAGCGCGAGCTGGCCCTGGCTGTTCGCCGTCAATCTTCCGCTCGGCGTGGCGGTGCTGCTCGCCTCGCGCGGCCTCCCCGAGGTCCCCGGCACGGCGCGGGCGCTGGACGCGACGAGCATGGCGCTGAGCGCGGGGGCCTTCGGCGCGCTGATCACAGGTGCGGAGCTGCTGCCGGCGGCGCCGGCGCTCGGGGCCGGCTTGCTCGCCGCGGCCGTCCTGAGCGCGACGCTGCTGCTCCGCCGCGAGCTGCCGAAGGAGGCGCCCCTGGTGCCGCTCGACCTGCTGCGCAGCCGTTCGTTTCGCGTCTCCGTGATCGCCTCGGTCGCGTGCTTCGCGGGGCAGGCCTCGGCGCTCGTCGCGCTGCCCTTCTATCTGCGGCACGGCTTTGGCCAGGATGCTTTGGCCACCGGGCTGCTGATCACGCCCTGGCCGCTGAGCGTGGCCCTCCTGGCGCCCGTCGCGGGCCGCCTCGCCGACCGCATCTCGACGGCCTGGCTGTGCGCGGCGGGCGCGGGGTGTCTCGCGCTGGGGCTCGCCGCGCTCGCGCTGTCGCCGGCGCACGGCGGCGCGCTGTCGCTGGTGCCGTTCGTGGCGCTGTGCGGCGCGGGCTTTGGCCTGTTCCAGGTGCCGAACAACCGCAACATGTTCCTCGCGGCGCCGCGCGCGCGGAGCGCCGCCGCGGGCGGCATGCAGGGCACCGCGCGGCTGGCCGGCCAGACGGCGGGCGCCGTCGTCATGACCTTGCTCTTCACGCTCATGCCAGTGGATGCCGCGCCGCGCATCGGCCTCGGTATCGGCGCCGCGCTGACGCTGAGCGCCGGGATCGTCAGCGCGCTGCGCGCTGGCTCGCACCGCGAGCCATGACGGTGGGCGGATGGGCAGCTGAAAGCCGTGGTGTCCCGACCGTGACGGGTGCGGGCTGTCAGCGCCGGGGGCGCTTGAATCGCTCGCGCGAGCGCTCGACGTCTCCTCGGATGACGCAGCCCTCGACGTGATCGTTCACAAGCCCCATCGCCTGCATGAACGCGTACACCGTCGTGGGGCCGACGAACTTCCAGCCGAGCTTCTTCAGATCCTTCGAGAGGGCGACCGACTCCGGTGAGGTCGACACGGTCTGCGGGCGCGCGAGCTGCTCCGCCGCGGGCTCGTAGCGCCAGACGAACGCCGCCAGCGAGCCCTCGCGCGCGACGAGCTCTCTGGCGCATCGAGCGTTGTGGATGACCGCCTCGATCTTGCCGCGGTGGCGGATGATCCGCTCATCTCCGAGGAGCCGCTCGACGTCTCGCCCGGTGAAGCGGGCGATCTCGTCGACGTCGAAGCCGTGGAACACCGCGCGGAAGCTCTCACGCTTGGCGAGGACGGTGCGCCAGCTCAACCCGGACTGGAAGCCCTCGAGGCTCAGCTTCTCGAACAGCCGGCGGTCGTCGCTGACAGGAAACCCCCACTCGCGATCGTGGTAGTCGATGAACTCCGGCGCCGCGCCGGACCAGCGGCAACGCGCTCGGCCGTCGGGCCCCACGATCGTCGCGGTGCTCATGGCGCGTCGCCTCGCAGGAACCCGAGCCGCTCGTCGACTCGAGACGGCGCGATCTCGAGGATCTCGGCGCTGACGACGCCCGCGGTGACGAACGGATCGCCGTTCACCCTGTCGCGAAGCTCCTCCATCGTGGTCCGATGCGCGAGGATGCCGCCGCCGCCGTGGGGCTTCAGGCTCCCGACCAGCACGAACACGCCTTCGTCGAAGCCACGCCGGATCCAGGCGTTGTGTTGCTCCATGTACAGGCTGGCCTGACCCTTGTTGTCGGAGAACTTGAGAAGGACAAGAAACACGGCGCATGCTCCTGGGGTTACGGCTCACGTCTGCCGCGGGGGCGGCCACGTGTCGTCTTGCGTTGCGTCGCCTGGCTCCCCCGCTCTGACCGAGCGTCGGGGCCAGGCGGGGCGGCGCTGGTCGTCAGCGACAGCAACCACGCGTGCATCTGCTCCACTTCCTGCGCGATGAAGGCCTCGTCGTGGAAGGCGCTCGCCAGCGTGGCCACCCCCTGGCTCCGGGCCAGGAGGTGCATCGCGAGCTCATCGGCGTCGTCCGCCCGGCCGAGCAGGGCGAACTGCCGGCTCAGCCACGTCCGGAAGAGCGTGAACAGCCGGTTGGCTCCCGGCCGGGAAGGGTGGTCCAGCTTTGCGAGCTCGGCGCACAGGGTGCCGACGGGGCAACCGTATCGCTTGATGCTGGCGCGGTTCGCGATCAAGATCCCGATGAAGCTACGTATGCGGTCCGCGGGGCTGCTCCCCTCGGTCTCCCACCGATCGAGCATCTGCTGCGTATTGGCGAGGCGCTCGTCGATCACCGCATCCAGGATCTCGTCCTTCGTCTTGAAGTGGTAATAGAAGTTGCCGCGTGAAATACCGACGGCCTCCGCGATATCGGCGAAGGATGTGTGCTCGTAGCCCCGTCGATAGAAGAGACCATCGGCCGCTTGAACGATCTGAGCGCGCGTCGTCGGGTTGCTCACAGCGTCGCCTCGCCGGACGGCCGCTGTCGCAGCCGCGGAGAGTCGAACTTGTAGGACGATTGTCCTAGGATGTCAAGCGTCGCCGCGCCCGCCCTGCCACGACCCGGGGCATCAGCGGGCACGGTCGCGGACCGGCGGCGTCTGCAGCACCCTCCCGCCGTCGCGCCGGTCGGCACGCTGGAGCGGTGCGAGGGCCCGCTGTTATCCGCGAGCGGTGGCCTTGGTCGTGTACTCCGCGAACATCTCACCCAACGCCCTCGCCATCGCGCGCATGCGCGGCACCTGGCGCAGCTCTCGATGCATCACGACGTAGAACGGAAGCGACGGACCCGGGGCGTCGAGCGCCACGGGCTCCAGGCCCGGAACATCGACGCCGGCAGCGTGCACGACGATGCCCATGCCTGCCCGCGCTGCCTCGAGCCGCGTCTCCACGGCGTTTGAACGAAGCGGGAAGCTCTGCGCGCCGCGCTCCACGAGCCAGCGGAAGGGGCCGAGTCCCTGGGTGATCCGCTCATCGACGATGAAGCGCTGGCCCGTGTAGTCGTCTCTCGTGACCAGGCGTCCGGGCAGATGCGCTGCCAGGTAAGCGGCGCTCGCGTACAGAGCCGGCTTCACTTCGCCGACGCGCTTCTCGATGAGCACGTTCGAGGCCGAACGACCCCCGCGGAGCCCGATGTCGGCCTCGCGCTCCGCCAGGTCGACGAGCCGCGACTCGACCGACACCTCGACGATGGTCGTCCGGTCCTGCTCCCAGCATCGCCGCGCCGCCTGGGCGGCCACGGCGCCAAACCCCTCCGGCACGGAGAGGCGCACGGTGCCGGCTCGTTCACGATCGTGCGCCCCGAGCGCCTGCTCGAACCCGGCGGCGATCTTTACGAGCGCGAGGGCCTCGCGTTCGAGCCGCACCCCGTGGCTCGTCCGGTGGACGACGGAGCGCCCGAGCGCGCGCTCGAGCGTCGAGACGCGGCGCATGACCGTGGAGGCCGACATGCCGAGGCGCTGTCCGGCCGCGAGGAAGCTCCCGCGGCGGTGGACCTCGAGCAGCACACGACAATCGTCCCAGTCCATGGGGCGACCCTGCCATCTCGGCGGATCTTCGTCCATGCAAAACTGTTTTGTATTCGCGCAAAACATCCATGGTGCGGCGCAGGTTATGCTGTCTTTATGAAAATAGCAGTGCTCGGTACAGGAGCCATCGGCAGTACATTCGCTTACCAGCTGGCGAAGGCCGGCCACGAGGTCACGGCCGTCGCGCGCGGCGCGCGGCTGGAGCGCCTGCGGGAAGACCGCGCCATCGTCCTGACCGACGGCGCGCGCGCCCCTGTCGCCGTCGCCGGCACGCTCGACCCGAGCGTCCCGTACGATCTCGTGCTCGTGACGGTGCTGGCGCCTCAGGTCGACAGCGTCTTACCCGCGCTGCGACAGAGCGTCGCGCGACACGTCATGTTCATGTTCAACACCTTCGAGCCGCTGGATCGACTGCGGGACGCGGTGGGCGCCGAGCGCTTCTCGTTCGGCTTCCCCGGCGGCGTGCTGGCGCATCTCATCGACGGCGAGCTGCGGAGGCGCATCCTGCCCGGAACCACCGTGGGCGATGCGGCCTGGGCGAAGGTGTTCGGCGCTGCGGGGATCCCGACCGTGACAAGCGCCGATATGCACGGATGGTTGCGCTCGCACGCCGCCATGGTGATCCCGCTCATGTCGATCGGCGTCGTCGTGGCGCACCGGAACGCCGGCATCACATGGGGTGAGGCGCGCCGCTACGCCGCCGCGCTCGCCCAGGGGTTTCACATCGTGCGCGGCCTGGGCCACGCCGTCGAGCCCGCCGTGGTGGCGCTGCTCAGCCGTCTGCCGCGCCCGTTCACGACCGGCTTGTTGTGGCTCATGAGCCGCACCCAGGAGCTCCGGAAGCTCGGCGCGCTCGGCGCCGCCGAGCCCCGGATGCTCATCGACATGGTGGCGACCGCGGCGCCGAGTCAGGCCGCCGAGCTGCTGGCGATCCGCCCGTAGAGGTATCAATCTGTTCTTTTTTGCGGCTTTGCGACTTTGCGGCTTTGCGTTGAAATCTCGCCCCAGATCGCTGGCCGGACTTCTGGCGGGCGGAACTAGTCGCGATCGGCCGGCGCGCCGCCCGGGAAGTAGTGGCGGTAGGGGCGGCCGCCGTCCACGGCACGATCGACGGACGGGCGCTCGCGCAGGCGGCGGTAATAGGCGCGCAGGTTCGGGCGATCGTCGAAGGGGTGGACCCAGTCGGCGTAGAACAGCGACGGGGCGGCGGCGCAGTCGGCGAGGGTGAAGGCCTCGCCTGTCGCCCAGGTGCGGCCGGCGAGCTCTCCGTCGAGCCAGGCGTAGACCTTGTCCAGGGCCGCGCGGGCCAGAACCTCCCCGTGCTCATCGCGCGGGTTGGACTGCATCGCGCGAATGCGGTTGTTCACGATCACCTGCATCATGTTCATGACGTAGTTGTCGAAGATGCGGTCGAACATCCGCACCTGGAGCGCGGCGTCCGGATCGGGCGGGATCAGGCGGGCAGGACCCGGATGGGCCTGGTCGAGCCACTCGACAACGATGCTCGCCTCCCACAGGGCGAGGTCACCGACCCGGAGCACGGGGAACTTGCCGAGCGGCCAGAGCGCCGCCAGCTCGGCGCCGGCCTGCGGGTTGGAAGGCTCCAGCAGGCGCAGCTCGAAGGGGACGTCCTTTTCGTAAAAGGCGATGAAGGCCTTCTGGGAGTAGGACGAGAAGGGGTGGGCGTAGAGGATCGGTGTCGTCATGGTGGCCTTGCTGCTTCGCGTGTCTGCGAGCGGTTCGTGTCTGCAAGTGGTCATGGTCGGCGAGACCGTCGCGCGCTCCATCGGAGCGCCCGAAATTCTCGCAAAATCAGCCTCATCGATGTCCTAGCCGGGCCTCCGCGCGCCCCTCGCCAGCTCCTCGCCGAGCGCGTCCAGCATCTGGAGCCAGCTCGGGTGCGCGCCGGTCCGGCGAGCGAGCGCCTCGCTCACGTTCTGCTCGAGCCTCACGAGCGTCCGCCCGCTTCGCTCGGTGAAGGTGATCGACACGAGCGTCTCCTCGGGCCATTCCCGATCGTGCCCCTGGCTCTCGGAGGAGACGGGATCCCCGTTCGCGTCGGCGATCCGCAGGGTGAACGCGAGCCGCTCCGGCCGCACCACCTCGCGGTAGACACCGACGGTCCAGCAATCGCCGAACTGCGGGTTGTGGATGCACGAGTGGAAGCCCCCTCCCGGCCGGACGTCGATCCGCGCGAAGCGGAGGGTGCACCCCCGCGGCGCGAACCAGCGCGCCAGCAGGTCGGGGTTCGTCCACGCATCGAACACCACGTCGCGCGGAAAGTCGAACGTGCGCTCGATGAGGACCGTGGGCTCATGAGGGGTTTGAGAGAATTGCATCGTGACGTGATCACCCTTTCTTCGGCGGATGCAGCTCGTGCAGGAGGTCGTCCAGGCGGCCGAACGCCTCGTCCCAGTGCTGCCGGTACTGCTCGACCCAGCTCGCCACCTCCCGCATCGGCGCGGGGTTGAGCTGGCAAACGTGCTGCCGCCCGTCGCGCCGCTTCTCGATGAGACCCGCTCGTTCCAGGGTCGCCAGGTGCTTGGAGATGGCCTGTTGCGAGATCTGAAACGGCTGCGCCAGCTCGTGCACCGACGCAGGCCCCGCCTTGAGCCGCACGAGGATCGCGCGCCGGGTGGCGTCGCTCAGGGCGGCCAGGGTCGTGCTCAGCGAATCCACAACCATATGGTTGTGGATTGGCTCCCTGAAGTCAAGCGAAGGACGAAGTGCAATCATATGGTTGCACTTCGTCGAGCGGCTCGGTATTGTGCATCCAGGAGGTTGCACATGGCATCGACGGACAGGATCGAGAAGCGGGTCACGCTGCGCGCGCCCGTGTCACGCGTGTGGCGGGCGATCGCCGACGCCCGGGAGTTCGGGCGCTGGTTCGGGGTCGAGCTCGAGGGTGAGTTCGTCGCGGGCAAGACGCTCACCGGCATCTTCGACGAGGAGCTCAACGAGGCCGCCATCATGGACTACCAGAAGAGCCGCGGTCTCCGGCCTTCGAAGGTGAAGCTCCCGGAGAAGAACGCGGTGTTCTGCACGGTGGAGCGCGTCGAGCCGGAGCGGTACTTCAGCTTTCGCTGGATCCCGTATGGCATCGACGCCGAGGCCGACCCGGAGAACGAGCCGACGACGCTCGTCGAGTTCCGCCTCGAGGGGGTCGCTGAAGGCACCCTGCTCACCATCGTGGAGTCCGGCTTCGACCGTGTGCCGGCGCATCGGCGCGAGCGCGCGTTCCGCATGAACGAGGGGGGATGGGCCGCTCAGGCCGAGAACATCGCGAAGTATGTCGAAAGCGTGTGAACCGGCGGTCGCGGACGTCTTCTTCGCCCTCGGCGACGGGACGCGGCTGTCGGTGGTGACCCGGCTCGGGGCCGGAGGGGCGCTGTCGGCGACAGCGCTCTCCGACGGAGCGAAGGTGACGCGACAGGCGATCGTGAAGCACCTCCGGGTGCTCGAGGGCGCGGGCCTCGTGACGCACGAGCGGCGCGGGCGCGAGGTCCTCTACGCGCTCGAGCCGCGGCGGATCGAGGAAGCCCGCGTGTTCCTCGACGGCATCTCCGCAGGCTGGGATCGCGCGCTCGATCGGCTGCGCCGGATGGTCGAGGAGCCTCCGCCGTCGACGCGTGAACGGGAAAAGCGCTAGGAGAACGGCTTGCCGCGCACGCATTCGGGCGAGGCAGTCGAGCGCCGCCCAGGATCGCGACGCGGACGCCGGCTGTGGCCCCCGAGCCGACCTCGACACCGGAGCGCTTCGCGCGATACTCAGAGGCATGACCATCGTCGCCCTGACGGTTCCCGACGACCTCTGCGCAGCGCTGCAGGTGCCGGCCGAACGGCTGGCGTCCGAGATCGCCTTCGCCGCCGCGATCCGCCTTTACGAGGAAGGCCGGGTGTCGCTGGCCAAGGCCGCCGAAATCGCATGCGTGGAGCGGTTTCGCTTCGCCGCCCGGCTCGCGGAGATCGGCATCCCGACCGCGGCGTTCGACCCGGCCGATGTGGATGTTGCCAAGACGGCGGCGAGATGACGCTTCCGGTCGCGGTGATCAGCGATACGGGGCCGCTGAGCTACCTTCACCGCCTCGGGCGCCTCGAGCTTCTGCAACATCTCTATCGGCGCTTGCTCGTCCCACCTGCCGTCGTCGCAGAGCTCAACGTAGGGCTTCGCCTGGGCAGGGATCTGCCCGACGTGACCACCCTGGACTGGATCGAGCTGCGATCGCCCCCTGCTCATGCGCTCCAGGGGATCGACGGGCTTGGCGCCGGGGAAACCGAGGGGATAGCGCTCTCGCGGTCGCTCCCTGGATCGCTGGTCCTTCTGGACGACGGATACGCGCGAACTGTCGCGACATCCCTGGGCTTGCACATCACCGGAACGGCTGGCGTCCTTGTGGTCGCGAAGGAGCGCGGGCTTCTCGACCTGGTCCGTCCTGAGCTGGAACGCCTGCAGACATTCGGGTTTCGCCTGGCCACACCCGTCTGGCGTGCGGTGCTGGAGAGAGCAGGGGAGGCGGACTGACGGCGGCGCCGGACAGGCGAGCTCCAGCCCACGATGCCGCGCACCCGCCGAGGTGCTGGGCCAGCGTTGACCATCTTGCGAACGGTTCGTATAGTCCCCCGCGTGCGCCATGTGATCCAGCCGCCCGCGCTCGACGAGGCCGGCCTCGAGCGGGCACTGGAGCGGCTGCGGCGCACGGTGCGGCAGCGCGGCCTGAAGGGGTCGGCGGTCCGCGACGCCATCGCGCGCGCAGCGCTCCTCAGGCGAGGCCACTTCTCGGTCGACGACCTGCTGAAGGAGCTCCGCGAGGGCGGCATCATCGACGCTCATCCCGCCACCGTCTACCGCGTCCTACCCCTTCTGGTGGAGGCGGGGCTCCTCCAGATGACGCTCGTGTCGAAGGGCGACGGCGCGCGGTACGAGCGGGCGTTCGAGCGTGAACATCACGACCACCTGATCTGCACACGCTGCGGCAAGGTCGTGGAGTTCGAGTTCGAGGCGATCGAGGTTCTTCAGCGCGATGTCGCGGAGAGATTCGGCTTCCGCTTGACGGGCCACGTCCACGAGCTGCTCGGGATCTGCAAGGACTGCAGCGCTGCCGGCGTCGAGGGCTGACGCGCGAGAGGCGCCCTGCCGGCGCCGCAGCGCGACCGGATCACCGGCGTGCCCGACCGCGAGGCAGGCGGCGTACACGAGCAGCGACCCGGACACCGCCGCCAGGTAGCCAGGCCACGCGATCCAGCCGGCGCTCAGGGCGACGAACGCGCCGACGAAGCCGAACATCGCCGCGCAGCCGGCCGCGGCGACCCACCGACCAAGGCGCCCCATGGCCGCGCACGCGAGCCCCCGGACCCGCACGCCGAACGTCCCCCAGGGCCCGTCCAGCGGAAGGGCCGTCGAGGACGCGCGCGCGAGCGCCCGGGCCCTCACGCGACACCTCGCCTCATGACGTTCAGCACCTCGGTCGTCTTCCTCGCGTGGAGCTCCGCGGTGGCCTCTCCGAGCACCGCCCACAGCGCCTCCAGGCTTGAATCGTCGAGCCGGACGGAGATGGGGCCGAGATAAATCGAGATACTCCCGCAGTCCAGGCACCGCTGGACGTGCGCGACGCCGTTGTGCGCGAGGGTTTCGTGACGACAGTCCTTCGGGTTTGACAAGTCGACCTCCCGAGCGAGACAGTAACGCGAATGATTCTCATTTTCAATATCATCGCGCTGGGTGGCAGCTGCGCGCTGGGGGGAGCGACGGACGGACGGATGGCCTCGTGACCGGAGATCCGGCCGTGACAGATGGTTTCGCTGCTTCTTGCCGAATTTTCAGGCTGAATCCGCGCGCCGGGAGGGCGGCGCGTCGCCGGCGCTGCGCGCCGAGGCGACGAACTCCTCCACGAAGGGCGACGCCGGTCGGGCGGAGAGTTCCTCCCAGGTGCCTGCCTGCGTCACGCGCCCTGCCTCGAGGACCGCGATGCGATCTCCGAGGAGCCGCGCGTCCGTGGCGTCGTGCGTGACGACGACGGTGGGGATGGCGAGCGTCCGCAGGTAGTCCGAGAGGAACGCCCGGACCGCGCGGCGCGAGTGGACGTCGAGCGCGGCGAGCGGCTCGTCGAGGAGCAGCGCCCGCGGGCTCACCGAGAGCGCGCGGGCGAGCGCCACGCGCTGCTTCTCGCCGCCGGAGAGCGCCTGCGTCCGCCGGTGCGCGTGCGCGGCGATGCCGAGGTCGGCGAGCATGGCGTCGACGACCTCGGCGCCGGCCGCGCGCCCCCGCCGCGCGGGATCGCTCCGCACCGCGAACGCGACGTTCTCGCGGACGCTGAGGTGCGGAAACAGCGCGTAGTCCTGGGGCACATAGCCGATCCCGCGCTGCTCGACCGGCACGTCGATCCCGGCCGCCGTGTCGAGGAGCACCGCCTCGCCGACCTCCACGCGCCCTCGCTCCACGGGGAAGACGCCCAGGAGGAGCGAGAGCAGGGTCGTCTTGCCGGCGCCGTTCGGCCCCACCAGGACGAGCGACCCGCCGCCGGTGTCGAGATCGGCCTCGATGCACAGGCGCCCGACGCGCGCGGTCACGCGGGCGCGGAGGCGCTCCGCCGCCATCACGGCGCCGCCTCGGGGCGCTCGGCCTCGGTGGAGCGCCGCAGCACGGCCCGCACGAACAGGAGCAGCGTGAACGCCACGACGACGAGGACCATCGACAGCGCCTGCGCGGCGCGCAGCTCCGACTCGAGCGCCGTGTAGATGGCGAGCGGCAGCGTCTGCGTCCGCCCCTCCAGGTTGCCGGCGAACATGAGCGTGGCGCCGAACTCGCCGAGGGAGCGGGCCCAGCTCATCGCGGCCCCCGCGGCGAGCCCAGGGGCCGAGAGCGGCAGCGCCACGCGGAAGAACACCCGGAGCGGCGACGCGCCGAAGGTCCGCGCCACCACGAGCAGCCGCGCGTCGACCCTCCGGAACGCGCTGGTCGCCGCCTGCACGAAGAACGGCGCCGAGACGAACACCTCGGCGACGACGACCGCCGTCGTCGTGAACGAGACCGACCACCCCGCGGGGTAGAGCCACCCGGCGAGGAGCCCGCGGCGGCCGAACGCGAGCAGCAGCGCGACGCCCGCGACAGCGGGCGGGACGACGATGGGCAGCTGCACCACCGCCTCGACCGCGCGCGAGAGCCGCCCGCGCGAGCGCGCCAGCGCCCAGGCGAGCGGCGTCCCGAGGACGACCACGACGGCGAGGCTCGCGCAGGTCGTCAGGAGGCTCAGGCGCAGCGCGGGCCACACGAGGGGGTGGCGGAGCCCCTGCGCGACGTCCCCCGCCGTGGCCGTCGCGAACAAGGCCAGGATCGGGACGGCAAGGAAGGCCACGAGGACCGCGCCGACCGCGGCCAGGGCGACCCGCTCCGCGCGGAGGCGCCCGCTCACCGAGGCGCGCCCCCGCCGGAAGGCACCAGGAACCCGGCGCGCCACAGCGCCGTCCGGCCGGCCTCCGACGTCACGAGGTCGACCCACGCGCGCGCGAGCCCGGGGTGCGCGGCGCCGGACACGACGGCGATCGGGTACTCGGCGAGGACGTTGACCTCGGGCGGGATCGCCACGACGACCACGCCGTCCTGCGCCGCCTGCGTGTCCGTCCTGTAGACCACGCCCGCCTGCGCTTCCCCGAGGCGCACCTTGGCGAGCACCTGCCGCGCGTTGGGCTCGCGCGAGGCGACCTTGGACTCCACGCGCGCGCGGAAATCCCCGCCCAGGGAGGCCGACGCGCGATCGAGGATCTGCAGCGTGTAGCGGCCGATCGGGACCTCGGGGGTGCCGACGACGATGCGGGTCGCGGCGGGGAGGTCGGCGAGCCCCCGGACTGTCGCGGCGCTCTCGCTCGCGACGACGAGGACGAGCTCGTTGCGCGCGAAGACGACGGGGCCGGCGGCGCGCTGAGATTTCACGAGCTCGTCCATGTGGCGCTGATCCGCCGAGGCGAACACGTCGGCGGCGGCGCCGTGCTCGAGCTGCGTGCGGAGCTCCTGCGTGCCGGCGAAGTTGAACGTCACCTCGACGCCCGGATAGGAGCGCTTGAAATCCTCTCCCAGCGCGGTGAACACGTCCCGGAGGGAGGCTGCGGCGAAGACGACGAGCCTGTCCTCCCGCTGGGCGGACGCCGGCTTCGAGCGCTTGCAGCCGCCGAGGACGGCGAGGCACGCCGCGAGGATCAGGAGGGGGAGGGCGCGCACCAGCTGTCGTCGGGGGCAATTCATCCGGGAGGCTCCTCTGTTCCGTCGTTCCCTGGCTCGGTCCGCGCCGTCATGCCGCCCGCACCTCGGCGACCCGCTCGCCCGCCTGGCGAGCGTCGTAGGCGAGCGCCGAGAGCTCACGGCGGAACTCCCCTGAGACGAGGACGTCGAGCAGGCGCTGCACCCTGCCGTCGGCGAGCCCCTCGCGCGGGACAGCGAGGTCGTAGCGCTCCTCGGCCAGAGGCACGAAGCCGAGCCCGAACGCCATCGCCGCGTCGCGCGTCGCGACGCCGGTGTCCGCCGCGCCCATCGCCACGGCGCGCGCGACGTCGAGGTGGCCGGCGACCCGCAGGTGCGGCTTGCGCGCGAGCTCGAGCGGCAGCCCGTGGCCGCGGACCTCGCGCTCGAGGAGCCGCTGGGCGCCGGCGCCCGCCTCGCGGCCGGCGACGCGCAGGCCGGGGAGATCGAGGTCGGCCGCGCCGCGGATGCGGCCGGCGTCCTCGCGGCGGACGAGGAAGCCCGCCTCCCAGCGCGCCAGCGTGATGAGGACGATCGGCTCGGCGTGCCCGAGCCGGCGGACGTCGGCGACGTTCGCCTCGCCGGTGCGCGCGTCGACGAGGTGGACGCCCGCGACGTGGGTCCGCTGCCGGGCCAGCGCCTGGAGGGCCGCGGTGCTCGAGCGGGGGAACCAGAGGAACCGCCCCGGCCCCGGCCTCGTGTTGAGCCGGTCGGCGAGCAGCCCGAGGCCGGCCGCGCAGCCCATCACGACGACGTTCTCCTCGACCTCGGCGAGCGCCCGGAGCGGCTCGACGACGGCCCTCCCGCGCCGCTCGCCGGTCACGATGCCGTCCGCGGCCATCCGCACCGCGTCCTGCTCGAGGGGGTAGGAGACCCAGCGATCCGCGATGCGCGCGACCGCGGCGCGGCCCAGCGCCGCCGGAGCGTCGGTCTCGGTCGCGAGGTCCGCCACCGCGCTCGGCTCCCCGAAGAGGACCTCGACCGAGCAGTCGAGGGCGCTCGCGAGGCGCAGCGCGACGTCGACCGCCGGGGTCGCGCGGCCCGCCTCGATGGCGCCAACGCTCTGCCTCGTGAGGCGGGCGCGCTCGGCGAGCGCCACCTGGGTCAGCCCGCGCGCCTCGCGCCGCTCGCGAACCCGGTTCGCCGCTCGGTCCGTCATGACGCAACCTCTTTACACCGAGGAACGATTGCTTGTCATCGGTTGGCGGCCTTGAAATGCCCCTCGCCCCCTCGACAGGTCGAGTCGCCCCGCTCGTCGCGCGTCGTCCTGCCACGCTCCCGCTCGCCGCCGGAGCGCGCCTCGCCGTGCGGCGCGGCGCCGGGGCGCCTTGCTCTTCGCGCAACGCGGCCTAGCCTTCGCGGAGTGGCTCAGCCCCACGGATCCGCCGACGCCCGTCGAGAGGACGGAACTTCGGTCATTCCGACGCGGACGCGCTTCGAGGCCACGGCGAGGATGGGTTACGCCATCCTCACCCTGCTCCTGGCGCTCGGCATGGCGTTCTCGGTGCGGCGCTTCTCGTCCGTCGCCGAGGCTCAGATCGATCGGCTACGCGCCAAAGAGCACGAGATCACGCTCGCGGAGCGGCTCCGGTGGAGCAGCGAGCTCATCGTGTCTCACGGCAGGGGCTACCTCATCTCCGGCGATCGCGAGCTCCTCGAGCAGGCGAAGAGCGCCAGGGCGCACCTCGACGAGAACGTCAGCGCGCTTCGCGACCGGGCGCTCAGCCCGACCGGTCTTCAGCGAGTGGCCGAGATCGAGCGGGCGGCCAGGCAGTTCGTCCGGGTGCAGGACGAGCTGCTCGCCGCACGGCAGCGGACCGACGACGCGAGCGAGCTCGTGCGTCGGTTCGATGAGGAGCTGAGGCCGCGTCACCGTGATCTCGAGGGCTCCCTCGCTCGTATCGTCGAGCACAAGCAAGACGTCCTGAAGCAGCTCTACGATGACGCGAAGACGGAGCGAGTCCGGCTGGAGCTGTGGCTCGATGGCCTGCTGGGCTTGCTGGTGCTGGCCGGCCTGGGGATCGCCTGGTACTTCACGAAGCTCCTCGGCGGCCCGTACAACAAGGCGCGGGAGGCGCGCGACGCCGCGCGCCTGGCGCTGGCGGCCCGCGACGAGCTCATGGGCATCGTGGCCCACGATCTGCGCAACCCGCTCGGCGCCATCGCGCTGAAGGCCGCGTGGCTGCGGCGGGGCGCCGACTCCGAGCGAACACGGCAGCAAGCGGAGTCGATCGAGCACGTCTCGCTGCGGATGGAGCGCCTCATCAGGACGATGCTCGACGTGACGACGATGCAAGCCTCCAGGTTCTCGGTGACGCCGAAGCCGTGCGCGGTGGAGGATCTCCTGCACGAGACCATGGAGATGTTCGGGCCGCTCTCCGAGTCGAAGCAGGTCCGGTTCGAGCAATCGCTGAAGGAGCCCGGGCTCGTGATCCGCGCGGAGTGGGAGCGCGTGCTCCAGGTGCTGTCGAACCTCCTCGGCAACGCGCTGAAATTCACGCCCAAGAGCGGCCAGGTGACCCTCTCGGTGGACCGGGACGGGGCGATGGCCCGCTTCGCCGTCCTCGACTCGGGGCCGGGGATCCCCCCGCAGAACCTCACGAGCATCTTCGAGCGGTTCTGGAAGGACGAGACGCCCGGGAAGAAGGGCACCGGCCTCGGGCTCTACATCGCCAAGGGGATCGTCGACGCGCACGGCGGCCGCATCTGGGTGGAGAGCGAGGTCGGGCAGGGCGCCCGGTTCTACTTCACGCTCCCGATCGCCGAGGCGGCGGGGCACGAGGCGTCCGCGGCGGCAGAGGCGCCCGCGGCGGCCGAGGCGCCAGCGGCGGCAGAGGCGCCAGCGGCGGCAGAGGCGCCCGCGCCCTCGGCGGGAGGCGAGGGCCGCCCGCGCGGGTGAGGCGTCGAGCAACCAACGCGGCGCGCGGCGCGCGGCGGCGCCCGAGCCGCCCGGCGCTTCACGGCTGCCCGCCGGCCAGCGCGTCCTCCCGGACGCGCGCGTAGAGCAGCACGTCGCCGAGCCGCCCGTCCTTCACGACGTGGCGGCGCATCCGCGCCTCGAGCGCGTAACCCGCCTTCTCGAGCACGCGGGCGGACGCCCCGTTCCAGTCGAAGACGCCGGCCTGGATGCGCTCGAGGCCCAGCTGATCGAAGCCGTACCGCGTCAGCGCGATCACCGCCTCGGTCGCCAGCCCGCGGCCCCAGTAGGCCGCGCCGAGCCAGTAGCCGAGCTCCGCGGTGCGCCGGTGCACGTCGTCGAGGCGCTCGAGGCCGATGCCGCCGGCCGCCTCGCCGGCGACCACGATCGCCAGGGCCTCGCCGGGCCGCGCGCGCGCCGCGCAGTGGGCGATCCAGCCCTCGGCGTCGTCGCGCGTGTACGGGTGCGGGAAGCGATCGCGCAGGTTCGCCCAGACGCGGCGGTCGTTCGCGTTCTTCACGAGCGCGCCGACGTCGGCCGCCGCCCAGGGACGCAGGGTGAACGCGGGCATCTCGAGGATCATGGCGTCGTTCCCTCCGGTCGAGCCTCGCCGGCCCGAGCCTCCGATCGATCGAAGAGCTTCACGAGGATCTCGCTCCCGATGCCGGTCGCGACCATCCGCTCGCGGCGGTTCGAGAGCAGCGCGCCGAGCCACGGCAAGGCGCCGCCGTCCCCGAGCGGGAGCTCGAGGCCGTCGTCCCGGCGGAGGACGAGCTGGATGAACGGCCCGGCGTAGTAGCCGAGCCCCTGCAGCCGCCCGAGATCGTGCACGACCTCGACCTCCGGCCGCGCGCGGGCGAGCGGCTCGCTGACCTCGGCGACCCAGCGCTCGGCGCGCGCGAGGAGCTCGGGGCCGAGGCCGAGGGACCGCGCGGCCCCCACGAGATCCGCCGCGCGCCGCGGCAGATCGACGCCGGCCTCGCGCAGGGCCGCCTCGGACGACCCGGGCTCGTGCGCCTTCGCCCGCCGCGCCATCGCGCCCGCGTCGACGCCGCGCGCGCCGAGGCTCGCGCGGACCAGCGACGTGTCGGAGAGCACGACGCGCAGCCCCGCGGCGCGGAAGCCCGCGTGAGGCAGCGCGCGGACGAGGTCCGCCCAGACGACGAGGTGCTCGAGCAGGGCGCGCCGCTCGCACGCGTCGTCCTCGCCGCGGCCCGGCGAGCGGGCCGCCGTCACGAGGGCGAACAGGCGGAAGTGCGGCGTGAAGCCCGGCTGGGTCGTGGGCTGCATGCGCAGGACGCGCTGGCTCGCGCAGAACCGCAGCGGCTCGCCGCCCCGGGTCCCGCGCCGGCGCCGCGCGGCGTGCAGCGCGAGCCCCGTCGTGGGATCCGCGGCGACCTCGGCGAAGCGGACCGTCGCGAGCACGTTGTTCGGCTCGACGCCCGCGCACGCCGTGGCGCCGAGCGGCCCGATCGGGGCGAGATCCACCGCCTCGAAGCCCGCCGCCGCCGCGTACGCCGCCGCGTCGAGGGCGTGCAGCCGCCGCGCGTCCGCCGTCGAGGCGTGCGTCATGGGCGCGCGCTCCGCGTGGTCGAGGACGTCGGCGAAGCCCCGCCGCAGCGCGCGCCGGCGCAGGCAATGGAGCAGGAGCGTGGTCAGCTCGTTGCCGGGGAGGTCCTCGGCGAGGAGCCGATCGAGCGGCTGACCGGCGTGCGCCTCGGCCGCGCGGCGGGCGATGCGCGACGAGAGCTCACCCGTCTTGTCGCCTTCGAGCGGCCGCAGCGGGGGAGCGGTGGGCCGCTCGCGGGCGGTGGGCCGCTTGCGGGCGGTCGACAGCGTCGGGTCGTCGGCGGTGGGCATGGCTGGCTCCTCGTCGACACGGTGCCCCGGATCTGGCACCCTGGAAAGGGCCAGCGAAGCCGATCTCGATGGTGCCAGCGCGCTCCACCTCCCACGCCGCCCACGCCTTCCTTCACCTGCAGCGCGGCGCGCCGGCGACGCTGGCCGCCCAGCTGGTCGAGCAGCTGCGCCGCGCCGTGCTGGACGGCGTCCTCCAGCCCGATCACCCGCTCCCGTCGTCCCGCGAGCTCGCGCGGGAGCTCGGCGTGTCGCGCAACACCGCCGTGGCGGCGTACGAGGCGCTGGCCGCGGACGGCACCATCGTGGTGCGCCCTCGGCGGGCGCCGGTCGTCGCGCACGTGCCGGCGCGCGCGGGGTGGCAGGGCGCCGCCCGCGTCCCGCCGGCGGCGGCCGCGCCGCGCACGTCGAAGAGCGCGCGGCGGCTCTCGGCGGTGGTGCCCCCCGACAAGCTCGACGCGCTCCTCGGCGGCCGCGCGCGGTCGCGCCCGTTCGGGGTCGGCCTGCCGGACCTCGAGCTGCTCCCGTGGCGCATCCTCGAGCGGTGCCTCGCGCGCCGCGTCCGCTCGATGTCGGCGGCCGACGCGCTCGATCACGATCCGCGGGGCGCGCCGCTGCTCCGGCGCGCGGTGCTCCACCACATCGCGGTGGCCCGCGGCGTGCGCGCGACGGTCGACCAGGTGTTCATCACGGAGGGATCCCAGGCCGCGGTGGACCTGTGCTGCCGCGCGCTGCTCGACCCGGGCGACGCCGCCTGGGTGGAGGACCCGGGGCCGCTCGCCCTCCGCGCGGCGGTGCGCATGGCGGGCGCGCGGCTGATCCCGATCCCGGTCGACGAGGACGGGCTCCGGGTGCACGCCGGCGCGCATCGACGTCGGGGCGCCCCGCGCGCGCGGGTCGCCTTCGTGTCGCCGGCCTACGCGTTCCCCTCGGGGGCGCGGCTCACGCTGCCGCGGCGCATCGAGCTGCTGTCCTGGGCCGCCAGGGCGGGCGCCGTGGTCGTCGAGATCGACTACGAGGGCGAGCTGCGGTTCGACGGCACCCCGCTGCCCTCGCTCCTCAGCCTCGACCTCGAGGGCGTGAAGGATCGCGTGATCCACGTGGGGACCTTCAGCCGCTCGCTGTTCCCGGGCCTGCGGCTCGGCTTCATGATCGTGCCGCCCGCGCTTGTGCGCGCCGTGGCCATGGTGCGCGCGGCGTCGACCCGCTCGCCGCCCTACCTGCTGCAGGCCGCGCTCGCCGACTTCATCGACGAGGGCCACTTCGCGCGCCACCTCCGGAAGCTGAAGCAGGCGACGCGGCGCCGGCGCGACCTCTTGCTCGCGGAGCTCGGGCTGCTCTTGCCGAGCGCCGTCCGGGCGCGGGCGCCCGCGGGCGGCTCGGTGCTGACGCTCGACCTGCCCGCGGGCGCGGACGACGTCGCCATCGTCCAGGCGCTCGCGGCGCGGGGCGTGGACGCGCTGCCGCTCTCGCGCAGCACGGCGGCGCGCGCGCCGCGCGCGCCCGGGCTCATCCTGGGGTTCGGCGCGCACTCGGAGGGCGCGCTCCGGGACGCGGCGCGGACGCTGGCGGCCGTCGTGACGCAGGCGATCGGCGCGGGCGAGGCCGGCGCGCCGCCGGGGTCGCCGCCGCGATAGTGCTTGTCCCCCAGGATGCGGGTACCGCCCGTCGAGAGCGAGCGCCGCGCCCACCACCGCGCCGTACGAGCAGGGCTCGTCCGCGATCCGGCCCGCTGGTCCGGGCGCGTTCCGAGGAGCACGCCGAGGCACGCCATCGCCGTGTCACCTCCTGCCACACCTGACACCTGTCACACCCGGTCGGTGTGGCAGGCCCCCCGGCGTCGCAGAACGGGCGCGCGAGCGCCAGAAGCAGGAGCGGACCGCGCGCATGCGGAGATCGCGCGGGTCCTCGCCGCGAGGACGGGCTGGCATCGAAGTCGCAATCCGCGAGCCCCGTGACCTCGTTGACGGAGGAGACATTCATGCTGCTCAAGAAGATCGTGGGGATATCCGTGCTCATGCTGTCGGTCGGCTCGGCTTTGGGCTGCGGCGGGCTCGAAGGTTCGCAGGGGACCGACGTGGAGGAGGTCGAGGCGCTCGCCAGCCCGATCGAGAACGAATATCAAGGGTTCGGTTGCGTCCCCGTGGCCATGGCGATGTTCGAGATGGAAGCGTACGGCGTCGGCTCGTCCTGCTCCCTCATCGGGCGGAAGAAGAACGCCGAGAGCCGCGCGATCGACGCGCTCGAGGCCCACGCGGAGAACGAGTGTGAGGCGATCCGGGACGACAACCCGGAGGTCTGGGACATCCTCTGTCGGGAGATCTGCGAGTTCAACGGGTACGACGAGACGACCGGCACGGGGATGTGCTCGTACGAGGTGACGGACACGGACACGTGGGAAGAATCCGGCTGTGCCCTCGGCTCGCGGCAATACAACCAGCAGGAGGCCACCGTCCAGTGCGGCTGCGACTGCCTCATGGACCTCTGAGGCCGAGCGCGCGAGCGGCCCGGCTTCGCCCCCGGCAGGGCGATGCAGCGACGTCGCCAGTCCCTGGCCAGACGGCTGGCGGGCGGCGCTAGCGGCCGCCGGCGACGTCCAGGAGGGAGCCGGTGCAGTAGGAGGACTCGCTGGAGGCGAGCCACAGGATGGCGTGCGCGACCTCCTCGGGGCTGCCGGCGCGGCCCAGCGGCAGGCTCGCCTGGAGCCGCTCGACCCGCCCTGGATCGCCTCCGCTCGCGTGGATGTCGGTCGCGATGATCCCCGGCCTCACGGCGTTGACCCGGATCCCCTCGGCGGCGACCTCCTTCGCGAGGCCGATCGTGAGCGTGTCGACGGCGGCCTTCGAGGCGGCGTAGTCGATGTACTCGCCCGGAGAGCCGAGCTGCGACGCCCGCGAGGAGACGTTCACGATGGCGCCGCCCTTGCCGCCGCGGAGCGTCGACATGCGCCGGACCGCCTCGCGCGCGCACAGGAAGCTGCCGACGACGTTGGTCGAGAGGATGCGCTCCACGCGCGCCGCGGTCATGTCCTCGAGGCGCGCCTGCCGGTCGACCACGCCCGCGTTGTTGACGAGCGCCGCGATCGGGCCGAGGTCGCGGTCGACGGTCTGGAACAGGCGCACGACGTCCTCTTCGCGGCTCACGTCGGCCGCGATCGCGAGGGCGGCGCCGCCGTGCGCGCGGATCTCGTCGACGACGCTCGCCGCGGCGCCCTCGTCGCGCAGGTAGCTCACGGCGACCGCGTAGCCTCGGCTCGCGGCGAGCAGCGCGGTGGCGGCGCCGATCCCGCGGCTGCCGCCCGTGATGAGCATGATGTCGGCCATGGCGCGGGAGCCTACGCGAGCCCGCGGCGAGGCGGCGCGCCGTCAGCCCCGCGGTCGCGCCAGAGCATGCCGCCTTGGAAACCGGAGAAATCAACCGGCAAGCCGCAAGGGGCGCCAAGGAGACATGAAAATGAACCGCCAAGTCGCCAAGGACGCCAAGAAGACATCAAAATCTTGGCGTCCTTGGCGACTTGGCGGTTCAACTTCTTGCTTGGTAGTTCAGCTTCTTGCTGTTTGCATTGGGCTTCAGCCCGTTTGTCGCTCTAGACTTGGGTCTGGTCGCCGCATCCACCTCGCGACGCGGCCGCTCGTCCCATGGCCCCGATCCGCCTGTTCGCCGCCGCCTCCGTCGCCGTGCTCGTCTCCGCGTGCGCCGGCCGGACCACGGCGGTTCCTCCGGCCGAGTCGGCCTTTCCACCTGGCCTCCCGGCCCCCTTGCCGGAGCGCGCGCCTGCCACGGGGGAGCCTCAGGCGTGGCCCCGCGCCGCTGCGACCGACGCCGTGGAGCCCGCCTGGGCGCCGCCGATCGTGCACACCCTGGCCGTGCTCACGGTGACCCGCAGCGTGGAGGCGGTGCTGTGGCCCGAGCCTTTCGCCGACTTTCGTGCGGAGCGATGGGGATACCACTACGGCGAGGCGCTCACGAAGCCGCCGATCTTCGACGCCGCTCAGCCCGCCTTCCGGTGGGATCACGACCCGTGGCCGATCAACGTGGTCGGCCACGGCCTGCTTGGGAGCGAGATGTACCTCAGGGCGCGGATATGCCGCTTCGGCGCCCCGGCCGCGCTCGCGTTCGCCATCGCCGGCACGCACCTCTGGGAGTACGGCTACGAGGCCAACGGCGTCCGCCCCTCGGCGCTCGATCTGGTCTACACGCCGCTCGCCGGGGTCCTCCTGGGCGAGCTCCGGTACGCGACCTGGCGCGCGGCGGGGGGCATCGAGAGCGGGCCGGCGCGCCTGATCCTGCGCGCGCTCATGGATCCGTTCGGCGAGATCGAGCGGGGCGCCGGGGTCTTCGGCTGCTAGGCCCCGCGCTGCGCGAGCGACTTCGGTGTTCGTGGTGCCGCTGCGGCGCGTGCACGACCCCGGGGCGAACCTCCCATCCCTGCGAGGTCATTCAACACCCTCTCCTTCGTCGGCGAATCTCGTAGGCGCCCATGTCGGGAGCGGCTCCCGCGACGCGCGGATTCCCGTCCAGATCCGTCCTTGGCAGGCCACGAGTGAGGAGCCCGGCATCCCCGGCGGGCGAGGAAGCCTGGAGGTGCAGATCGCCGCCAGCAGGGGCAACGAAGAGGGGATCCTGGTCGATATTGCCCGCGCCCGGATAGCCGCCCATCACGTCGCTGTAGGTGATCACGGCCGTTCCGGGGCCCGCGATCTCATTGGGCGAGTCTCCCCAGAGGATTGAGTTGAGCACCGTTGTGGTCCCGGAGGCCACGTAGATCCCGCCGCCATCCGAGGGGGGGTTGAAGCCCTGGGCCTGGTTGCCGTAGAAGGTGCAGTGCGTCACGTCCAGATCGCCGTCCGCGTAGATCGCTCCGCCTTGCGCCTCGATGTCGTCGAGGCCGCCCGCGCCGTTCGCCGTGTTGGCGAAGAAGACGCTGTTGGTCACGCGCGCGGTGCCCGTGGCGTTGATCGCTCCACCCCTCGTCGCGGTGTTGTTCGCGAACAAGGAGTCGAGCACCGTGAGGTCGCCGACGGACGAGATTCCGCCGCCCAGGTTGCCGGTGACGCTCGACCGGAACATCGCCAGGCTCCCGCTGACGCTGACTACATGCTGCTGGCGTGCGTCCGAGTCATTACCGTCGATCGTCGAATCGGCCACCTCGACGCTGCTGTTGGAGGCGCGGAGCGCGGCCCCGCTGAAGTCGCTGGCGTTGCCGGAGAAGATGGAGCCAGAGACCCTGAGCTCGCTGTCGGAGGACAAGATCCCGCCCCCGCTCCTGCCGAAATTCCCCTCGAAACGGGACTCAACCACCTTCGCGCTGCTGCCGTCACGGACGGCGAGCCCGCCCCCTGATGGGTTGGCGAAATTGAAGGAGAAGATGGATCGCACGACCTTCACTTCGCCACCGAGCGTGATGCCCAGCCCACCGCCCTGTCCGCCGCCGCTGCTGATGGAGGCCTCGTTGTTGAGGAAGCTGACCTCGTGGAGGATCACGTCGGCCCCCTCGATCCACAATCCACCTCCGTCCCTGGACGCGAGGTTGTTCTGAAAAACCACCCTCTTGACCTGCAGACTGCCCCCCTGGATCAGCATCCCGCCGCCGTCCGGGTTGATCGCGTCGGTCGTGCCGTTCTGGCAGGTGAAGCCCTCCACCCGGGTGCCATGGGGGACGTCGACCAGCATCAGACACCGGCCGCCCGGCCCGAGGCTCGGATCCACGATCGTCGCGTCCGGCCCGGCGCCGATCAGCGCGATGGACTTGCCGGTCCACGCGATGGATTCCGGGTACGTGCCCGTGGCGACGCGGATCCTGTCGTGGTTCCCGGCCGCATCAACGGCGGCCTGGATCGTCGGGTAGTCCTCCGGCACGTCGATGGTGCGTGCGCGCGCAGCGCGCGACCCTGCGACCACGACAGCCAGCGCGACGAACGCTGACACGGCTCTTCGTTCCATGCCCATCCTCGGCCCCCTCCGTGAGAAAGGAATGCAGCGCGCGCGGAGGCGTCTTGGGCGTGGATCCGCTCAGCATCGCACGCAGCCCTTCCGCGCCTTTCCAGTTTGTCAGCTCGCGGTACGACTGCCATGCGCATTTTCCTGGTTCCAAGAACGCTCTCACCTGACGTCATTCAGCGCTTCATCAAGTCCTCTCTTCCACGTAGCTCGTTGTGGGAATTCCCACCCTGCGCCTCGTGACCGGGGTGGTGGGCATCGGAGGGGCGGCAGCGCAGGCGAGCGCGTTGAGGCATGGCTCGTCACCTCCGCGACGAGCTCGTCGGAGGCGGCGGCGCCTGGGACACAAGGATCAGCTCCGCCGGCTTCCCCGCCGGCTTCAAGGTGACGCTCTACGACGTGCTCTGGAGGGATTCGACCCAGTCGCGCGTCCTCACGGCAGACGGGGACGTCAGTGACATCGGCCTCGACGAGATGACCTCGGGCTTCACCATCGAGCGCCGGCAGGAGCGAGCGTCACGCGGCGGTCGTGGACGGCTCCGTCGCGCGTCACCCAGACCTCACGTTGGTCGGGATCGCGCGAGCTGCCTCTGGTTCGGGATGTTCACTCGCTTTCTACGCAGATGGCATCACCGAGCTCGCGAGAGTCGGTCGCGCGGATGCCGCAACCGTAACCTACGCCGTCGATGGAGCCCCCTCCACCGATCCTCGCAATCCCCCAGTACCCGACGTGAGTGCATATCTCATCGGAGTAGGCGGACGCGGTAGCAAAATCCACGTGCTCGAAGCCTTCCAGGCACTGATCTCCGCCTCTCACTACCGCAAAGGTAGTCCCGCCGATGTCAAAGAGCTGGTAGTTGGGTTTGCAGAGGACGTAGTCCAGCTCGCGGGTGTCGTTGGCATGCTGCTGGCAGTTGTTCCACGGGCCGTCTATCGAACTCCCGTCCGCGAGACGAAAGACTCCTGAATAGGGGAGCTCATCGCAGCTGGCGATAAACGTCCAGAAGGCGTCGACTGGGAGCAGCGGCGTGTATCCTACGGGGCAAGTTTCTCCTTCATATACTCCAAATTCCACCGCTTGAGCTTCAGCGGGTGCGCTCAGCGAGATGACTCCGCCGACAAGGCCGCAGATCAGGGCGCCCATGGACGTCGTGTGACGAGTGTGTTTCATGTGTCAACCAATGTGCTGTTATGATGGGTTATGTTTCCAAGCCAAGCGCGTGGCCAGGCGCAGGGATTCATTGGTGCGTCTTGGTCACGCCGCAAGATGCGCTGTGGGCTCCGCAGCGGAGAGCCCGTCCCGTGCTTCATCTGCCAGCGCGGAGGCATCATTCTCACAAGCGGAAACGCTGTCAATGTCTAAACGAGCGTGTTGTTTTCATGGATATCTCTGGTCGAGGTGAAAATGGCAATCGGGTCCTAGCCGCTCGGTCAGTAGAACAGGCCCTGCCTTCAGCCGGGCTCTGCAGTTCGCTCGTGGGTCCCAGAGCTCGGCGAGGCGCGTGCCGCTCGCGATCTCGTCTCCCTTCACGGCAATCGCCAGCCTGGAAGAGCCGCAGCGCCCGCGCGCGACCCTCACGCTGGAAGGATCGGCCCGGAGCACCGCGGCGGATCATCGAGGCCAGGTTCCATCCGCCGTGATGCCCTCCGCAGCGGCGGTGCCGCATGATGAGCCCGCTGCAGCCCGAGGTACGGAGGCAGGCGCATCCGGCCCACCCCGCAACCGCGCAAGGATCACGTCCAGAGTATGCAGCGACACCGTGGGCGACGCCAGACGGCGGGCTGGAACGGCGGCGTTCGAGAAATGAAACGGTGCTATCGAGCGCGCTGACGTTGCGAGATCAGAGCAAGCGCCCGTTCCGTGTGGCTCGCCTCCAGCATGCTGATGATGGAGTGGACCGCCTGGATCATGTTGAGGAGCGCTCTCTTGGGTACGTCCCACGAGCGCGCGAAGGGCTCCGAGCTCCCGGGAAGGTCGATTCGCGTGAGGACCGCCACGACCTCCCCGCGATCCTGCAACACACGGGTCCTGTGACATTCAGCCGCGACGGGAGGCCGTCGGCCGGTATGGCGGGGTGGAAGGCTACTCGAGTGTGACTTTCACAAAGGTGGATCGACTGGCGATGTCGCGCAACGCTCGAACAAACTGCCCGTCGCGGAGCCGATGCAAGGACTGTGTGTTGACGAGCTTGAGCTCACATTCGCCCGGCCACCCAGGGCCGCCGTTCAGGCCGTCCCAGAAGGCGTCGAGGTTCCGACCAAAGTACGCCGCACCTTCCGGCTCTGCCGCAATGACGTACGCGGACCAGAAGTCTGCTTCTGTCTGGACGGGGGCGCAGTCGACGACGATCGATCGCATGTCTTCTCACTGTTCCTCGATGGGTCAACGAAGCCGCCTGACCAGGTCTGTCGAGATCGTCGCCTCTCGTGGCCTCCCCCACGAAAGGTCGCATGAACCGGCTCTGCGCCGCAAGGCCCCGATGCTGTCCAGCGCCATGGGGTAGGTCCGTCGAGCACCGGCGGCGGTCGACGCCTCCCCAGGGGGCCGGGGCGCCCTCCGCCGCCACATCGCCCGCGATGAAGGGCCTGCGGCATCACCGGTTCACCGTACAGTTACGCTGTACGCGCTGGTTGACATCGAGCACCTTGCGCGATCCGCCTCCCTCCTGGAAAAATGACGCTGTATCAACAACTTATCCATGGTTCGAAGGGGCCGCTCTCACGCCACGGCCCGCGGGCTTCGCCGTCGCTCTGGCGCCCGCTGCTGAACGACGGTATTGGGGATCGAAGATGCACCCTGCCTTCGCCAACATTCGATTCGGCCCCTTTGCGAGCGCCTACCACGCGGCAGCGATGACCCCGGAGCTCAAGGAGGCGCTCGGCGCATTTCTGGAGAAGGAATTGCTGCCGCAGGTCGAACAGCCCTTCGAGTCGACGAGCGGAACCCTGGTGGCGGCCTACGACGCCGAAAGGTACTGCGGTCCGAACAGCGCGGTCCGCGACATCTACAAGTTCGAGTTCGCGTTCCATCGTTCGTCGGGCGATGACACGATCAAGGTCGATCTGGTGTTCCATGCGCAGGCCAGGGCGTTCTCCGCAAGAAGGAACAAGCCGCTCTACCTCTGGACTCCCGCCCGCCGCGATCGATACGAGGCGGAAGGTCGACAGCTCCAGCACCTCTGCGGCTGCATCGCGAGGCACGAGGGCGTGGCGGCCGTTTGCCCCCTGTGTTCGGCGGTGCTGCGCGTCCACGATTCGCCAAGCCTATTCGATGTGAGCTGCCCGAGCCGCTGCTTCAAGTACAACTATCATCGAGATCCGGCGAACGGGCAGTTTCTGCACGGTCACTTCTTCCGGAAGGAGCCCGGTGATGTCTGACCCCCGCTCCTGTCGGTTGTCGGGCAGCTGGTACACGGCGCCGTCCTCACGCCGATCTTCCTTGTGGTGAGGACATGAGACGTCGAACGACCACCGCCGTTGCCAACCCACGATGTCGACCCGCGCGAGCCTTCGCCGGCAGCGCGTGGAGGCCTGGACACGATCGCGAGCGCCCCGGTGCACCGGCCTGGTATCGTGCCCGGAATGAGCATCCGGCACAGCGCCGTCTGGGGACGAGGTCGCCTGATCGTCATCGCGGGATCCGAGGGGCACGTGCTCCGCTCGGAGGACGGCGGCCAGCGCTGGAAGAGGATGCAGACGTCCACCCGCCAGGATCTGAGCGCGCTCGCAGGCACCGGCGCGGCGCTGATCGCCGCCGGACACTGCGGGACCCTGCTGTCCTCGCGCGATGACGGGCAGCGCTGGTCCGACGTGAGCTGCAGCGCAAACGCGGACCTGCGCGGCGTCGCCCTGCGGGACGACGGCGAGGCCATCGCGGTGGGGCTCGGCGGGACGGTGCTCCGCTCCGGCGATCACGGCCAGACCTGGGGAGCCGGGGCGAGCCCCGGAGACCTCTGCCTGGAGGCCGCCGCGGTCGACGCCGAGGGCCGCTTCGTCGCGCTGGCGCTCGAAGGACAGCTCGCCACCCTGCAAGGAGCGGCATGGACGCGCCACAAGGTCCCGGGCCGGAGTCCGAGGGCGCTCTGCGCGCGAGGCGGGCTCGTTATTGTGGGCGACGGCGACGGCCATGCCCACGCGAGCCGGGACGGGGGCGCCTCGTGGGAGTCGCATTCCACCGGGACCGGGCGCTCGATCAAGGCGCTGTGGCTCGGCGCCGCGGGCCTCGTGATCGCGTCCGGCGAGAGCGGCATCCTGGCGGTCAGCGAGGACGAGGGCCGCACCTGGAGGCGCACGGCGCTCCGGTCCGATCAGCACCGCTGCGCTGCGTGGGGCGATGACCAGGGCGCGATCTGGTGCGTGGGAGACGGCCCTGCCGCCCGATCCCTCGATGGCGGGAAGAGCTTCGCCAAGGTGCCAGTCCAGGCAGGGGACGCGCCGCTCGACGGGCCCTGGGAAAAGGTGCCAGTCCGGGGGAAGCTCCGGGGTCTCTGGGCGCAAGGCCAGGGGAGGGTCGTGCTGGTGGGCGACGGAGGCACCGTCGCGCGAACCCACGACGGCGGCCAGACCTGGGAGAGGAGCGCCGTGGAGGACGCCGGCGCGCTGATCTCCGTGTGGGGCAGCGGCGAGACGATCCTGGCTGTCGGCGAGGGCGCCTCGCAGATCCGGACCGAGGACGGCGGGCGCTCCTGGATAGAAGTGGCAGGCAAACCTGGCGGCGCCTCGGTCCACGGGCAGGGCGAGACAAGGGCGTTCGCCGTCATCGAGGGTCGGGTCTGCCGCCTCGTCGCGGGCGGTTCACGATGGCTGGAGCTGGAGGTCCCGCGCGAGCCGCGCCTCCGCGCCGTCTGGGCAGGGCCGGAGCAGCGCGCCGTGGCGGTCGGCTCCGGCGGGACCATCGTCCGCACGATCGACGACGGCGCCACGTGGGAAGCCGCGGAGAGCGGCAGCTCCCGCGATCTGTCCGCCATCTGGGGCAGGGGTGACGAGCTCTTCGTGGCTGGCGGACAGGGCGTCAGCGACGTGCTGCGCTCTCGAGACGGCGGCGCGACCTGGGAGGTGCTGGCCCAGGTCTCCGGCAGCCTCAGGAGCCTCTGGGGAGACGACGTCGGCACGCTGTGGGCGTGCGGCGCGCGCGGCGTGCTCCTGCGATCCATCGATGGGGGCCACACCTGGCGAGGCGAGGCGTCCGGCACCTGGGGCACCCTGTTCGAGGTGCGCGGAGACGGGGGCGAGGTGTGGGCGCTGGGAGAAAACCTCCTGCTGCGCCGGCGGCATCGGGCGTCGACAGATTAACTGCCCGCACATTCCTGAGAAATACGCTCGAAACAGAGCGATTGCTACACCAGGGAGAGCCTCCTCGACGCGCTCGGTGAGGGGGGGCTGACGCGACTCCATGGCACCGCGCTCTTCCCTCCGGCTCAAGATCGTCACCTCCGAGACGACAACGCACACCCACTGTCCTTACTGCGCCTTCCAGTGCGGCGTGGTCATGACGGATCGCGCGGACCACGCGGGGGCGATCGACGTCCGGCCGGACGACGATTTCCCCGTCAACCGCGGGCAGATGTGCATCAAGGGGTTCACCTCCGCGGCGCTGCTCGATCACCCCGAGCGGCTGACGGTGCCGAAGATCCGCGGGCGCGCCGGCCGCCTCCTGCCGGCGCGCTGGGACACGGCGCTCGATTTCGTCGCGGAGCGGCTCCTCCGGCTGCGCGAGCTCCACGGCCCCGCGGCGCTGGCCGCGTTCGGCAGCGGCGCCCTGACGAACGAGAAGACCTACCTCCTCGGCAAATTCGTCCGCCTCGCCCTCCAGTCGCCGAACGTCGATTACAACGGCCGCTATTGCATGTCCTCGGCGGCCGCGGGGCAGAACAAGGCGTTTGGCATCGACCGCGGCCTGCCGTTCCCCGTGTCCGATATCGCCCAGACCAAGGCGCTCCTCCTCTGGGGCGCGAACTGCGCGGAGACCCTGCCGCCGATCATGCAATGGATCTTCGCGCAGCGCGATAGCGGCGGCGCGCTCATCGTCGTCGACCCGCGGCGCACCGACACGGCGCGCGCCGCGGCGCTCCACCTCCAGCCCACGCCCGGGTCCGACCTGGCGCTCGCCAACGGCCTGCTCTACCTCGCCCTCGAGGAGAAGCTCGTCGACACGGCGTACATCGCCGCGCGCACCGACGGCTTCGACGATCTCCGGCGCGCGGTCCTCTCGTACCACCCGGCGCACGTCGAGCGGCTGACCGGGGTCTCCACGCAGGATCAGCTCAAGGCCGTGCGGATGCTCGCCGAGGCGCCGAGCAGCATGCTGCTCTCCGGCCGCGGGCCGGAGCAGCAGTCGAAGGGGTCAGACACCGTGCTCTCCTTCATCAACCTGATGCTCGCGCTCGGCAAGGTGGGCAAGCCGTACAGCGGCTATGGCTGCCTCACCGGACAGGGCAACGGCCAGGGCGGCCGCGAGCACGGCCAGAAGGCCGATCAGCTCCCCGGCTACCGGCATATCGAGGACGCCGAGCACCGGGCGGCCATCGCCCGCGTCTGGGGCATCGACCCCGCCGAGCTGCCGGCCAAGGGGAAGAGCGCCTACGAGCTGCTCGACGCGCTCGGCCCCGACGGGGGGATCCGCGCGCTCCTCGTGTTCGGGTCCAACGTGGCTGTCGCGTCGCCGAACGCGCTCAACGTCGAGCGGCGGCTCGCCTCGCTCGATCTGCTCGTTGTCTGTGACGCCTTCGCCAACGAGACGGCCCGGGACGCCCACGTCCTCCTCCCGGTCGCCCAGTTCGCCGAGGAGGAGGGGACGATGACGAACCTCGAAGGGCGGGTGATCCTGCGGCAGAAGGTCCGCCCCGCGCCCCCCGAGGTGAAGACCGATATCGAGATCTTCTGCGAGCTCGCGCGCCGCCTCGGCGCGGGCAGGCACTTCCAGTACACGTCCGCGGAGCAGGTGTTCGACGAGCTGCGCCGGGCGACAGCGGGCGCCAGGGCGGACTACAGCGGCATCACCTACGACAAGATACGCCGGCACCGAGGCGTCTTCTGGCCGTGTCCGTCGGTCGAGCACCCGGGGACTCCGCGCCTCTTCGCCGAGCGGTTCCACCACCCGAACGGCCGGGCGCGGTTCCACGCGGTCCACCACCGCCCCGCCGCCGAGCTCCCCGACGACGCCTATCCATTCTACTTCACGACGGGCCGCTACAAGGAACACTACAACTCCGGCGCCCAGACGCGCCGGGTCTCCAAGCTCGAAGAGGCCAGGCCCGAGCCGAAGGTCGAGGTCCACCCCAGGCTGGCGGCGCGCCTCGGCGTCGTCGAGGGCGACTGTCTGCTCGTCGAGAGCCGGCGAGGGGCGGTCACCTTCCGGGTCGCGGTCGTGCCTTCGATCCGGCCGGACACGCTCTTTGCTCCGTTTCACTGGGGCGGCAGGAAGGCCGCCAATGTCCTCACCGTGCCGGCGCTGGACCCGACCAGCCGGATGCCGGAGTTCAAGGTGTGCGCCGTCAGGGCGCGCCGGGTCTCGGAGTCGAACTGATGCGAAGGAAGGACCTTGTCATCGTTGGCAACGGCAACGCGGCGTGCCGCCTGCTCGACGAGCTGATGTCGCGCGGCGCCAGGGACCGCTACGACATCACCGTCTTCGGCGAGGAGCGGGGCGGCGCCTACAACCGCGTCCTGCTCAGCAAGGTGCTCGCAGGGGAGGCGCCCGACTCCATCGTCACGAAGCCCCCCGCCTGGTACGAGCGGAACGGGGTGCGGCTCGTCAGCGGCACCTCCGTGGCGCGGATCGACACCGCGTCGAGGGCGGTCGTGGCGGCGGACGGCGCGCGCCACCGATACGACGTCGCCGTGCTCGCGACCGGCAGCCAGCCGCTCGTCCCGCCGCTCGAGGGCATGACGACCTCGGACGGCGATCTGCGGCCGGGCGTCTTCGTGTACAGGACGATGGACGATTGCATCCGGATGCGCGGCTGCGCGCGGGCGGGGGACAACGCCATCGTTGTCGGCGGCGGGCTCCTCGGCCTCGAGGCGGCCAAGGTGCTGAGCGACATGGGCCTCCACGTGACCGTCATCCACGTCGCGAAGAGCCTCATGAACGCGCAGCTCGATCAGATGGGCGGCGACATGCTCGAGCAGCACATCGAGCGCTGCGGCATCTTCGTCCGCACCGGGCGCACCGTCGAGGCCATCTGCGGGGAGGAGGCGGTCGAGGGCTGTCGCCTCGACGACGGCAGCGTCCTGCCGGCCGACATGGTCGTCCTCGCGTGCGGCGTCCGGCCTCGCGTCGACGTCGCGCGCGCCTCCAACCTGCCCATCAACAAGGGCATCGTCGTCAACGACACGATGGCCACCCAGGTGCCCGGCATCTACGCGATCGGCGAGTGCGCGGAGCACCGCGGCAGGCTCTATGGCATCGTGACGCCCATCTGGGAGCAGGCCGCCGTCCTCGCCGACGTCCTGACGGGCGCGAACCCGCAGGCGCGCTACCGCGGCACGAAGCTGTACACGCGGCTGAAGGTGGCGGGCGTCGACGTCACCTCGATGGGCAGCACCGAGCCGGAGCTCGAGAGCGACGACGTGCTCCAGGTCGTGGAGACGCGGAAGAGCACGTACCGGAAGCTGATCATCCGCGACGGGCGATTGTTGGGCGCCCAGTTCGTCGGCAACACCGCGGCCGCGGCCACGCTCGTGCAGCTCTTCGATCGCAACGATCCGCTGCCCGCCGATCCGCTGGAGGCGCTCTGCGCCGGCGGCGGCGCGGGACCGGCGGCGCAGGCCGAGCGCGTCGTCTGCACCTGTCACAAGGTCAGCGAGGCGACCCTCCGGGAGGCCATCGAGGGCGGCGCCTGCTCGCTCGAGGCGGCGTGCGCCGCGACCAGGGCGGGGACGGGGTGCGGCTCCTGCCGCGGCGAGGTCGCCCAGCTCGTGGCCCGGCACGCGCCCTCGCCGGAGGTCGCCGGCGGCCGCGCCGTGGCCGTCGGATAACGTGGAAAACACGCCGCGGGGAGCCGAGCGGCGCGGAGGCGCCCTTGGCGCACGAGGATCCGCCCCGCTATAGACCGCGGCGCATGCACCGCACGCCGCGCGAGCGCCTCCACGAGCTCTTCACCAAGGTCGACGCGTTCTTCGCGAGCGCGAGCGCCCGCCACGGCGAGCGGATGGCCTGCCGCACCGGGTGCAGCGACTGCTGCCGGCGGCGGTTCTCGGTGACGTCGATCGAGGCCGACGCGATCCGCGAGGCGCTCGCGGCGCTCCCGGAGGCCGACCGCGAGGCGCTGGCCGAGCGCGCGCGGGCGGGCGATCCGGGCGTGTGCCCGGCGCTCGACGGGGAGGGGAGGTGCGCGCTTTATGCGGCGCGGCCGCTCATCTGCCGCACGCACGGCCTGCCCATCCGGTTCGCGCCGGCCAGCGAGCGCGCGCTGCCGGTCATCGACGCTTGCCCGAAGAACTTCGTGGGAGAAGACCTCCACGCCGTCGAGGCGTCGTCGGTCCTGGACCAGACGACGCTGTCGACGGTGCTGGCCGCCCTCGACATGGCGCACGCCGACGCGGCGGGGCAGCCGCGAGGGCAGCGCGTCGCGATCGCCGCGGTGCTCTCGGGCGAGGGGTAGCTGCCGCCGAGCCGCCGGCCTGATGACGGGCAGATCGGGTTCGGCTGAGCGAACGCCCTCAGCGCCCCCACGCCCCCACGCCCCCGCGCTCGGCTGTGCGCGTTGGACGTGGCACATGGCGGACGGTGGTGCAGGCTCATGTTGGCCCATTATGGCTGACACACTTTGGCCGGGTCCTTGGTGGCTCCCGATAGTTCCCCGAATTTTTGGCAAATCCAGGTTGGCCCGCGGGTTGCTTTTAGGTGGTGGCCCACTCTGGACCGGTAGCAGGTCATGGCACACGCCGCCGTCGATCCGGGAGGGGCAGCTTATCTGGAGGATAGAATGACCAAGACGATCAGAGGGTTTGGGTCGGTGGCGGCGGCTGGCGTGGTGTTCGCGGCCTTGCTCAGCGGTTGCGGCTCGCAGGGGGCCGATCGCGGGCCGGACGTCGGCTCGATCAGCTTGCCGCTCGCGGCCGATGCGCCGTCTGGAGCGCGGTATCGGCTCCGCGACGCCACGTTCGAGATCTCGAACGGTTATTACTACTACGAAGACGAGAATACCTCGGCCATGGCTGTCGGTGGTGGCTACGGAACCGTGGTGACGGTCAGCAGCGAGGATCAGGATCCGAACGAGAGCTCCCTCCTCGTCGATCTGGAGCAGGGAGGGTACAGCGTCACGCTCCTTCCGGGCTGGCACTTCGAGAAGGTCGAGGACGGCACGGTGACGGATCCGAACGTGGAGGCCACGCTGCTATCGCCGCAACGGGTCTACGTGTACGTCTCGCCGCGTTCGACGACCTGGGCCGAGTATGCGTTCGGTATCGGGAGCAGCGAGCTGTGGCTCAACGGCAAGGTGAACCTCGGCGTCAGCGTCTACGAAGATCCGGACGACTACTACTACGGCGGAAACGTGACTGCGGTCGGAGTCGGGGGCGCGGGCGGCGGCGACTACAGCTCTGGATACAGCGCGGCGGGGGTCGGCGGCAGCGGCGGTTATTAGCGCTGGCGAGGGGAGCGGAGCGGAGCGAGCGACGTCATCGCCCGTCAGCGAGGGCTGCACTGCACGACGCAGAAGGCCGTGGCGCCCTTGGCGCGGGCGCTCGCCTCGCACGACCTCTTCGCTTGCTGCGACGCCATGAAGCGGTCTTTCGCCGAGCCGTTGCCGAACACCATCTGATAGTTGCACGCGCCCGCGAAGCCGCAGACGCGCACGGACGCGCTCGCCGTACACCACCAGGACGTCCCGCCCGCCGCGCCTCCGTTGCTCGGGCTTCCATTCGAGGAGCCCTCGCTCGGGGAGGCGGGCGTCCGCGCCGCTGTCGACAGAGGCGCCGGCGCCTCACCCGTCTCGTCGTCGGCAGCAGGCGCCGGCGCCTCGCCCGCGGCGCGGTCGCCGGTCGACGGGTCTTTGCCCGCCGCCTCGCCGGCCTCCTGGTCGGGGCGAAGCGGGGTGCTCGTCGACGTGGGCACCACGGGCGAGACGCCGCCGGCGGTCGACACGCCGGAAGGCGTGGTCTCGACGACGGTTTGCTCCGGCGAGGCGCTCGCCACCAGGTACACCGCGCCGCCGATCACGAAGATGGCGCCCACGCCCAGCGCGAAAAGCCCGCCGAGGACGATGAGCACGATCACGAGCGGCGACAGGCCTGACTTCGGGCGCTGCGGCGGCGGTGGAGGGTAGTAAGGCGGCGGCTGCGGAGGGTAGTGATGCGGCGGTTGCGGAGGGTACTGAGGCGGCTGCTGGGGAGGGTACTGAGGGCGCCCTGGACCGAACATCCCGCAGTCATAGCGCAGCGGAGCCGTCCGCGCTGCGTGAGACGAACACCCACGCTGTCGGCGAACGAGCGATGTCGCGTCTCGCTCGCGCCGGACGAGCCCGCCCGCAGGGGCGCTGTCCGCGGTGGTGTCGCTCCGGAGCCGGCGGAGCGGCGCTCCGCGGCCCGCTCACACCCAGCCGGTCGTGGCGCGCAGGAGCAGCCCGAGCCCGAGCGACGCGCCGTTCGCGAGCGCCGAGGCCGCGATGGCCTGCGTGGCAGGCAGCTCGCGCAGCGCGAGCCGGTAGACGCCGAGCTCGAGCATCACCGCCCAGAGCTCCGAGAGGGCCAGTCGCGCCGTGGCGCCGAGCGCGAGCGCGGGGAAGATGAACCACACCGCCGGGTGACTCGCGAGGTTGGCGACGACGACGAGCGCGGCGCGGCGGGCTCGTGACCGCTCCGCCGCGCCGAGCAGCGGTGAGGCGACGGCGAGCTCGATGAGCAGCGTGAACGCGAACGCGCGCGCCCAGGCGGCCACCAGCGGATCGGTGAAGACGCGGCTCATGGCGCGGCCGGCTGCGCGGCGATCTCCGGCCCGCCGCGGTCCACCCCGCGCGCGCGCCCGGACCGCTCCTGGCGCGCCTCCGCGGCGCGCCGGCCGACGTCGCCGCGGACATAGAAGTACGCGAGCAGCGCGAGCTCCAGGTACCCGTGGAAGGAGGCGAGCGAGAGCACCAGGTTGCGCGCGCCGAGCGCGCCGCGCAGGGCGCCGAGCAGCACCAGGCCGGCGAGGACCGCCACAGCGGCGAGCCCTGCGTCCCCGAAGTCGCGCCGGAGCGAGCGCGCGGACATGCGGAAGGTGGTTGTCCGCTGGCCCAGGTGATCTTCCTGGGGAATGAGCAGCAGCCAGACCGCGTAATGGACGGACTGCAGGAACGCATAACATGCGGTGAGCGCGACCGCGGAGCGGGTCGGCAGCCCGGGAGCGAGCCAGTCGCTCGCCAGGAAGAGGTGCAGCCCGAAGGCGTCCAGCCACCCCGCGCGCAGGGTGAGCGAGGTCATCGCCCCGCCCGCGAGGAGCGCGGTCCCGGCCAGCACGAGCCCGAGCGGCCAGGCGACCGCGCGCGCCCGGCGGCGGAAGAGCGCGAGCCACAGCGCGAGCGCGACCAGGTTGTGCGCGTGCGCGAGGACGAGCCGGAAGCCGCGCGGCGCGGCGAGCGCCGCCGCCGACAGCGCCACGGCGGCGGCGGCGGCCAGCGCGGCGCGCCGCCACGCGCGCGACGCGAGCGCGCCGGCGACGACCGCGGCGCCGAGCCAGGCGGCGAGCAAAGCGTGCTCGGCGCGGAGCAGCGCCGCGGCCGAGCCGAAGAGCTCCTGGGCGCCCCGCAGCCCCAGGAGCGCGGCGCAGGCCGCCCAGACGACGCCGCGCCACCACGACGGCAGCCCGCGCCGCAGCACGAGGTAGCGCACGTCGGCCGCGACGTGCAGGACGCCGAGCAGGACGGGCCCGAGCACGAGCAGCGCGCTCGGCGCAAAGACCGCCATGGTGAAGGCGCCGAGCGCGTTGGCCGCGGCGACGGTGGCTATCCTGCGATCGGGGCGCGCCACGACAGCGATCGCGAGCTCGCTCCGGCGGAGCAGGCCGAAGAGGCGCCGCCGCGCGCCGTCGAGCGGCGCGACGCCGCGCTCGAGCAGGCGGGCCACGCTCGCGGGCGGAGGACCGGGCGCACCCACGGTCGACGCCCGGTTCAGCGGCGCCGGCGGGCGGTCACGAGCGCCGCGGCGCCGCAGAGCAGCATCAGCCCCGCCATCGCGCCGCCCGAGGCGGCGCCGCTCATGGCGCAGCCGCCGTCGTCCGACGACGCCTTGTCCGCGCCCGCGCTGCCGGCCGACGCCGAGCCCGCGCCCGAGGTCGACGTCGAGCTCCCGCCCGAGGAAATGCACAGATTGCAGTCGTATTCCATCGTGGTGAAGCCGCCGTCCTCGCCCGGCAGCGTTCGCTGGCACTTCTGCTTCGTGCACGTGCCAGGCCCGTTGCCCTCGGGCCCTGCGTTGTTACAGCTCGATCCCGGCGTGTCGCACGCGTCGGGCGGCGGGATGTCCGCCCGCGCTGAAGAGGTGACGAGCGGCGCTGCGAGCAAGGCGGCGATCGCCACGAGGCACGAGGGCTTCATCATCCCGCCACTCTCTGCTTTTCTCCGGAAAACTTCAAGAGCGGTGCCGCCGATCTACGCTCGTTTGTTGCCGTTAGTTGCCGTTAGTTGCCGTTAGTTGCCGTTAGTTGCCGTTAGTTGCCGTTAGTTGCCGCTCGGGCGTGGTGACAGCAGCAGGCGGGCGGGATAGTCTCCGCGCGATGCTCACGATCCGGCGCCGCCAGTCGGCGATGTTCGCGCAGATAGCGGTCGATCGCTTCGTCGGCGAGCTCTCAGCGCACTTCCGCGAGCACTTGCCTCGGCAGTTCGGCGCCCTGGGCGAGGAGGGGGTGCGGGAGGCGATCCGATACGGGATTGGGCGGGCGCGGTCGTACCGCATCGAGAGCGAAGCCGGAGTGCGGGTGTTCGTGCAGCTGATGTTCGTGTTCGGGCCGGCGTTCGATTCGGACCCGAAGCTTCCGTGGGCGTCCCGGTGCCTGAGCGGCGGGGGGGACGAGCGCGCGCGGGTGGGCAGGCTGCTCGACGCCGCCACACGCTCGCGGAGGCAACGAGCGTGAACAACGAGGGCTCGGGGGAACGGCGCCTGTCGCGGTGGACCGCGGTGATCGCGAGCTGGGCCGCGGCGGGTGACGACAATCTCCAACGCTACCTCGATACCGTCGTGACCCCGGAATGGGTCTTGAAGATCGCCACGAGCCCCAAGCTCGGCCAGACCTCGATCTCCTGTAGGCAGGCGCTGGCGCAGAGCGTCGCCCGCGATGATTGGCAGAGGCCACGCGTCCAGCTCGGTCAGGCGATCTCGGTCGCCAAGACCGCCGAAGGCCGGCTCGGGTTCGAGGAAGGCACGCTCGGCGCCTGCGTGCGCTACGGCGGCAAGTTCTTCATCGTGAGCAACGCCCACGTGTTCGGAGCGGGTTCAGGGCTCGACGACAGCGAGGGCTCCCTGGCGGTGGTGTCCGGCGAGACCATCGTCGCCTGGACCCGGCAGTACTCGAGGATCACGCGCAAGGGGGGGAACTTGTATGATGTGGGCTTGGCCCAGCTCGTCCCCGGCACCAAGGTCGAGGCCCACCCCCTCGTCCGAGGGCCCGTCCGGGATCTCGATCAGGAACCGCTGGAGAAGGGCGAGGTGCTGAGCATGTGGACCGGGAGGGGGCTCGTCTGCGGCACGTTCGATTTCGTCGACGAACGTAGACAGTGTTCCTTCGGCGGCAATCTCTATGCGCGCTTCGTCAACGTCGCCGTCCTGAAGAGCCCGAACCCCGTCTCGGTGGCCGGCGAGTCGGGCGGCATCTGGGTGGACAGCCAGGGGCGGCCGGTTCTCCTCAACAATTATGGCAGCGAGGAGGCGGGCGCGGACGGATGGACCGGCGGCGGCCTGCCCTTGTGCTGCACGGTGGGCAGCACGATGGAGTGGCTTCGACGGACGCTGGGCGACGGCGTCACGCTCAGCTTCGACGCGCTCGACGTGCCCGAGAGCGACGAGGAGGCTGCAGAGGGCGCGTTCGATTACCGCCGACACGCGCTCACGGAGCTGGATGCGGCCCTGAAGGGCGCGAAGCCGCCCAAACCCGACGCCGCTCTCGAGCGCGCCCTGGATGAGCACTACCAGCAGGGAGCCAAGGACATCCGCGAGAAGCACACGGTCGTCGAGCTGACGCATCTAGCTCCCCGGCTGCGAGCGCAGATGATGCAGGTGAGGTACGACCACCAGGAGAGGATCGAGGCCGCGAAAGCGAAGCCGGCAGCGACGGCATCGGCAGCTTGGCAGCAGCCCGACCACGAATTCGGTGGGTCCCAGCAGGCCGGGCACCGCCACGTTGACTTCGACAGCTGGGACGAGGTCGAGGAACACGGGGGCGGATTCGTCGGCCACACCAACGCAGGCGACTTCGACAGCTGGGAGGAGGCGGAGAACCCGGTGGGCGGATCCGTCGGCCACACCAACGCAGGCGACTCCGACAGCTGGGAGGAGGCGGAGAACACGGTGGGCGGATCCGTCGGCCAAGGCAACCCCGAGAACCTCGACGTCGACTGGCCTTGGTGAGCTCCGACGGGGGCAGCGCTCCCTGGCCGCAATCATGACACGCAGAGCCATCGCCGCGTCCCCCGAGGACCGATCCGCGGTGGCGAGCCGTCGCGAACGAGCTCGCCCGCCTGGCCCTTGCCAAGAGAATATACCCGGGTAATATTATCGCCGTCATGAGCGATCCGCCGACGTTGCCGACGTTCACCGCCTTCGCCGGCGCCGAGCGCGTCGTCCGCGGCACGCTGGAGGAGACGCTGCGCGAGGCCAAGCGGCGGCTCGACGCGGATCCGGAGCTCCGGCTCCTGATCTTCGAGGACGCCTCGGGGAAGCAGGTCGACTTCGACCTCCGCGGCTCCCTCGAGCAGGTCCTCTCGCGCGCCAGGCCGGAGCGCCCGGCCAGGGCGGGCCCCGGGCGCCCGAAGCTCGGGGTCGTCTCGCGCGAGGTGTCGCTCCTGCCCCGCCACTGGGCGTGGCTCGAGCGCCAGCCGCAGGGGATCTCGGCCGCGCTCCGCAGGCTGGTCGAGGAGGCCAGCAAGCGCGCCCCGGACGAGGACCGCGCCCGGGAGGCCCGCGCCGCCGCCAGCCGCTTCATGTGGGTCATGGCTGGCGACCTGCCCCTGTTCGAGGAGGCGTCGCGCGCGCTCTTCGCTTCGGACAAGCGGCGCTTCACGGAGCTCACCCGCGCCTGGCCCGCGGACGTGCGAGAGCACCTGAACGAGCTCCTGCGCGAGGGCGGGGCCTTCCCTGAAGCGCGCGAGGGCAAACCGCGGCGAACAAGGTAGCCGTGGCCGCCGAGCCGCCATCCACGAGACGGTCAGATACTACCCGGTAAAAATATATGGACACCAACATCGAAGTCGAAGCGCCGTCCGCGCCGCGCGGCGTGCACGACATGACGCAGGGCAAGCCGCGCGTGCACGTCGTGCGCGTCATGCTGTTCATCCTGGCCGGCATGGCGATCCAGACCCTCTATGGCCTGATCGACATCTACTGGGTGGGTCGCCTCGGGAAGGAGGCCGTCGCCGCCGTGGCGGTCTCCAGCAACCTGATGTTCGTCTCCCTGGCCGCGACGCAGATGCTCTCGGTCGGCTGCGTGGCGCTCGTCTCGCAGGCGGCCGGGAGAAAGGAGCACGGCGAGGTGCAGCGCCTGTTCAACCAGGTGCAGAGCCTCGCCACGTGGGCGGGCGCCGTCTTTCTCGTGCTCGGCCTCGCGCTTCACCGCACGTACGCCGAGAGGCTCTCGGGAGACGCCATGACCGCCGAGCTCGCGAGCAGCTTTCTGCTCGCGTTCATTCCGGCGCTCGCGCTGCAGTTCACGATGGTGGGGCTCGGCTCGGCCCTGCGCGGCATCGGCGACATGAAGCCGGGGCTCGTGGCCCAGACCGCGAGCGTGCTGCTCAACATGGTCCTCGCGCCCTTCCTCGTCTTCGGCTGGGTATCGGGGCGCCCGCTCGGCGTGTTCGGCGCGGCCCTCGCCACGCTCCTCGCGACCGCGGCCGCCGTCGTGGGGCTCGCCGTCTATCTGCTGCGCGGCAAGACCTTCCTTCGCCTCCGCCTCGCCGACTGGCAGCCTGACCTCGCCACATGGCGAAGGCTGGTGACCATCGGCTTGCCCTCGGGCGCGGAGTTCTTGTTGCTGGCCGTCACCATGGGCGTGATCTACGTGGTCACGCGCCCCTTCGGCTCGGAGGCGCAAGCCGGGTTCGGCATCGGTCTGCGGCTGATGCAGGCCGGCTTCATGCCTGCCGTGGCGATCAGCTTCTCCGCTGCGGCGGTCGTCGGCCAGAACTATGGCTCCCGCGCCTACGCTCGCGTCCGCGAGACCGCGCTCGAGAGCGTGAAGCTCGTGCTCGGGTTCATGCTCTTCTTCACCCTGGTCTGCCAGGTCTTCCCCGCGCAGCTCGTCGCGCTCTTCTCGCCCGCGCCAGACGTCGTCGCGGCCGGCGTCGACTACCTCCAGGTGACCTCCTGGGGTTACTTCGCGAGCGGCATCGTGTTCGTCTGCGCCGGCGTCTTTCAAGGCCTCGGCAACACCTGGCCTTCGCTCGCCGCCTCGGGGGCGCGCGCGGTCGCGTTCGTCCTCCCCGTGCTCGTCCTGAGCGCGCGGCCCGGCTTCCGCATGCACACCATCTGGCTCGTCTCGGTCGCCACCACGCTCGGCCAGCTCGGGCTCCAGCAGATCCTGCTGCGGCGCGAGCTCGCCCTCAAGGTGCCCGTGTCGCAGTGACGCGCCGCCGGGGGTGCGCGCCGCCATGGCGCGCGGCACGAAGCGCGCGAGGTTCGAGAGGATGTAGCTGCCGAGGCTGTGGATGGCGTATCGCCGTTCGCGAGAAGGCTCGCGGCTACCGCCTCAGAAGAGCACGCGCTCGACTCCGGCCGCGTCGAGGAGGTAGTCCCTGGACGCCTCGAGGCCGGCGCGGAGCCCGCCAAAGTTCACGCCGACGAGCTTGCCTCGCCATTTCCGGATGCTCCCCGCGACGATGACCGTGTCCACGTTGCTGCGGTCCATCAACGTCACCACGGCCCCCGGTACGTTGTTGAGCGGCGCCACATTGATGGCATCCGCTCGCAGCAGGAGGATGTCGGCCTCCTTGCCCGGAGTCAGCGTGCCGACCTTGTGGGAGAGACCGGCCACCCGGGCCCCCTCGACCGTGGCCAGGCGGATGACATCGCGGCACGTGAGGAGCTCGGGCAGATCCGTCTCCCCGGCCAGCGCGCGTTCGTTGATGAGCGCCCGCTGAAGCGTGAAGACGGTCCGCATCTGGGTGAAGAAGTCCGCGGTCATGGTGCACTCGACGTCGGTGCTCAGCGCGGGCTGGACGCCATGATCGAGCGCGGCCTGGATAGGCGGCATGCCGTGCCTCATGGTCATCTCGATCGGGGCCGCGATCGAGACGTTCGCGCCCGAATCGGCGATCGCCTGCCAGGAGGCCTCCGAGATGGCGCTGGCGTGGATGAACTCGAGATCTGGCCCCATCAGGCCCTCGCTCTCGATCTGCTCGATGAGCGTCCCCTGGCCGATGCTGCCGACGAGGTGCGTCACGATGGGCAGGCCGTGCTGGCGCCCGATCGCCCAGGTATCGCGCCACGCGGGGTCGAACACCTCCCCGCCCATGGCCAGGGTCAGGAGCTGGTCGGTCGAGGAGAAGTACTGGCTCTGGATCCGATCGAGATCGTTCGGGAAGATGTTGCCGGGGCCCGCGCCCGGCGAATACACGAAGAGCGCGCGGCGGCCCGAATCCTGCAGCCCACGGATGACGGCATCGGTGTGCTCCGGCGTGTGGCCCACCTGGGACGTGTCGACGACCGTCGTCACCCCGGCATCCAGCTGGCTGAGCGAGGAGGCGAGTATGGCGAGGAAGGCGTCCCGCGGCCGGAAGACCGGCGTGATGGTGAAGTGGATGTAGTCGAGGTAGTTCTTCTCGCCGTGCGGCAGCCCGTCGTTGGCCAGGAGGCCGTCCGAGAGGAAGCTCCGCAGCGCGGTCTGGTACTGGTGGTGATGGGTGTCGACGAACCCCGGCATCACGATCGTGCCCGTCGCGTCGATGATCTCCGCGCCTGGCGCGTGCAGGTGCGGCCCGACCGCGATGATCTTCTTGCCCTGCACGAGCACGTCGCCGCGGGCGAAGTCCCCCACGTTCGGATCCATGCTGAGCACGGCGCCGCCCCTCAGGATGTAACGCCGGTGCGGGGCGCCGGTCCCGTGCGGCATGTCATCCTCGTGCTCCGACCTTCCCCTCGCCGCCGCGGGCGTCGACAAGGCCGCCGCAGCACCGAGCGCTGAAGCTCCCGCCGCGAGAAACCGGCGACGAGACGAGCCCGCCTCGCCCGGCTCTCCGTCGTGGTTCGAGTCGTTTCCACAGAGCTTCTGGCACATACTAAGTTCCTCCTGCTCAGCTCACGCGTCCTTCTGTCGTGCGTCCGCCTCTCGAGACACCGACCGCTGCGTTCTGGTGGGCTGAGCAAAGCAGAGACTAACCCGGTGCGGAAGCCAGGGTCGAGCCTCGTGAGATACGATGCGATGCAGCGCGGAGGTCGTGCGCCTTGTGCCGTTGTACGGTCGCACGGTTGCACGGTCGCACGGCATCGCGCTGGAAGGCCGGATGGAGAATTTCACCCGAGATGCCGTATTACACAGCGAATCTCCCGGTAATGACTACAGAGGAGTATCGAGTGTGATGATGCGGTCGCGGCGAGATCACCTGCCCAGCGCGGTCATCTTCTCGTTGACCCAGCCGTCTCCGGCGAGGGGGTGCACGCCGGCCCCGTCCTGCTCGAGCGCGATCCCCACCGAGAGCAGCCCGCTCTTCACGAGGAACGCCCCCCTGGGGGTCTGCCCGTCGGACTTCGTGAGCCGCCCGCGGATCGCGAGATCGCCCCCCTTTGCCTCCAGCAGCCTGAAATCGACGCCGTCGTCCGCGCGCCTCACCCTCGCGGATGCCTTGAGCCCCTCCATCGTGAGGAGCCCCGCGGCCCAGCCAGGAATGGCATCCTCGGCGTCGAGCAGCATCACGGCCGGCCGCGCGTCCTTGCATTCCACCCGGATCGCCGCCTCCATGAGCCCCCGCTTCACCTCGGCGTCCTCGATGTCGATGTGCGCCCACCAGCCAGGGAGCGCCTCGCCCTCGTGCTCGATCGCGAGGTCCTCGATGTCGATGCGGCCCTTCCGCAGCTTGGCTGCCTGATTCAAGACGTTCGCCGCGTCGAGCGTCATGCGCGCCGCCACGTCGCCCTTCACCCTCGTCCGTTTCCACTGCAGGGCGCCGTGCTTCAACAGCAGGTTCAGCGAGCCCGTCCCCCGGCCCAGCGGGTCCACCTCCAGGCTGCTCCGCAGGAAGGCTGCGCCGCCGGTGAACCGCGGCGCGTCCGGCGCGGCGCCCTCGGCGTTCAGCCAGCGCAGGTCCGGGATGGCCGCGGCGACGACATCCACCTTCGACGCGAACCCCGGCTGCAGCCGCAGGAGGTGGAGCTCCGGCGCGTCGAAGGCGGCGCTCGCCCTCTCCACGACGATGGGCGGCAGCCCGCTTCCCGGGCGCTCGAGCGTCGCGCGGGGCAGCGTCACGGCGAGGCGCGCCGCTCCGCGCTCGTCGACGCGGAGCGCCGCGCGCGCCTCGGCGGTCGCGCGGAGCGACGCGGTGGAGGCCACGAGGTGGCTCGTCTCGTAGGACACGGTGCTGCCCGGCTCGACGCTCCCCCGGTTCACGACGAGGTTCGTCCGGAGCTCTCCGCTCCCGTCGTCGAGCCGGGGTCCGGCGCCATCGCCCGCGGGAAGAGGGATGAAATCGAGCCCCGGCAGCTGCGCGTCGAGGCGGACGCGCGCCCAGGCGGTTTCGAGGACGTCGAGCCCGTCGACGTCCCGCGGATCGAACGTGCTCATCGTCACGTCGGCGTCGGCGTCGAGCCGCGCGACGACGCGATCGGCGACGTGGATCTCGCCCGACCGGAGCTCGAGCGCGACGGGCCCGACGCGAACGGCGCGGAGCGGCTTGTAATAGAACCCTCCCCGCACGCGACCGCCGCCGGCATACCGGACTTGCTGGATCCAGACCTCCTTGAGCGTCGTGTCGATGCCTTCCAGGTGAACCGTCCACAGGTTGTAGCCCTCGTCCGAGCTCTCGAGATCGTGCTTCGGCGGCAGCTCCGGCTTGAGCGGAGGGTTCGCGAACTCCGGGATGGGCGGCAGCGCCTCGATGTGCGGCGCCTCCAGATCGCGCTCGCTCGTCGGATCCACGAGCATCCGCAGCCGGAACACGAAGCCCCTGGCGCGGATGTCCTCCGCATAGAATTTCTTCCGGAGGAGATCGGTCAGGTGGATATCGACGTCCGCTTCGTCGAGCTCCACCGCCCACTGAAGCACGCTGTCGGAGCCGCTGAGCCGGAGCTCTTTCACGTGAACGACGCCCGGCCAGAGGCTCCACGCCGAGCCGTAGTAGAGCGAGGCGTCGACGGGGTTTTCGCTGACGAGCCTCGCGATGAGCCCCGTGCTCAGCATGATGTTCACGACGACGACGTAGCCGAGCCAGAGCGCCAAAGGCAGGATCAACAGCGCCTTCAGCGCCCTCCTGGCCCGTGGCTCGAGCCGCCCGCTGAGCGCAGGTGAGGACTTCAGCGCGGCGGCTTCGGGCAGGAGCGCGTGCATGAGCGCATGGATCGCACGCGCCATGCCGCGAGCTGAGCCGCGGCGCGAGGGGGCGAGCTCAGGGCTGGCCGTGGCGATATGCCCCGCTCGTGGCGAACGTCGACATGCGCGGACCGCGGTGGGGCCCGATCTCGCGCGGACGTGCCCGGAAATGGCCTTGCCGCGAGCGCTCGGCCTCCGTCGGACCCGGCAGGCACCCGGCTTGCTAACCCCGCGAACGCCGGCGCTGGCGAGCCTGTCGCGCGTCGACGCCGCTGGAGGTCCGCTGGAGTCGATCTTCCAGCTTCCAGCCATCACCCGAGGTCATCATGAACCACACTGTCCATCACGACCTGAACGACGAAGAAGCGAAGTGCGCCGTCCTGCGGGCGATGGCGAAGTATTGTGATCGATACGCGGAGTACGCTCCCTCCATCTTCTGGAGCGATGAGCGGCGCGCGGATCTCAGCCTCTCCTTCAAGGGCTTCACGCTCTCCGGGCGGCTCGAGCTCCGGCCCAGGGCCGTCGACTTCGCGATCGACATGCCGCTGCCGCTGCGCATGTTCAACCGGATGGCGATCGCGGCGATCGACGCCGAGGTGAGGCGGTGCATCGATGACGCGCACCGCGATCGCGCGCGGCGGCGCGCTCCGAGCGCGGTCGCGCAGGAGGCGCTCTGAGCGGTCCGCGCCATGAAGAGCGGAAGCGCCACGACCCCCCATGAAGGGCGCCGCCCGCGGAGCGCCCCGCGCCGCGAGCGGCGCGGAGCAGCGAGCGGCGTCGTCCTGCGCCGGCGCCGCGTCAGCGTGTCGGTCGAGTCCGTCGAGACGGTCGAGCTCGCCCGCGCGGACGGCGAGCTCGCGGGGACAGAGCAGCTCACCCCGTCACCGGTCGAGTCCGCCGAGTCGGCCGGGCTCCGGTACGTGAACGACGGTGAGCCGGGAATCTCCAGGCGAGGGGCGGGCAAGGGCTTCCGTTACGTCGACGCCGACGGTCGCCCCGTCAAGGACGAGGCGACGCTCGCGCGCATCCGCCGCCTCGCGATCCCGCCCGCGTGGACCGAGGTGTGGATCTGCCGGAGCGAGCGCGGGCACATCCAGGCGACAGGGCGGGACGCGCGCGGCCGGAAGCAGTACCGGTATCACCCGCGCTGGCGCGAGGTCCGCGACGAGACGAAGTACGACCGCATGCTCGCGTTCGGCGCGGCGCTCCCGGCGATCCGCGCGGCGAGCGAGCGCGATCTCGCGCTGCCTGGCCTGCCGCGCGAGAAGGTGCTGGCGGCCGTGGTGCGCCTGCTCGACGAGACGTCGATCCGCATAGGAAACGACGAGTACGCGCGCGACAACGACTCGTATGGACTCACCACGCTCCACGACGAGCACGTCGAGATAGAGGGGAGTCTCATCAGGTTCCACTTCAGGGGCAAGGGCGGCAAGGAGCACGCGATGACGGTGCGGGATCGGCGGCTCGCCCGCATCGTCAAGCGCTGTCAGGACGTGCCCGGCCACGAGCTGTTCCAGTACATCGACGGCGAGGGCCGGCGGCAAAGGATCCATTCGGACGACGTGAACGAGTACCTGCGCTCGGTCGCTGGCCACGACTTCACGGCGAAGGACTTCCGCATCTGGACCGGCACCGTGCTGTGCGCGTCGTTCTTCTGCGAGATGGAGATCGCGAGCTCGGTCCGCCAGGTGAAGAAGCGCGTGGCGCAGGTGATCGACAGGGTGTCCGCCCGCCTGGGCAACACACGCGCGGTCTGCCAGCGTTGTTACGTCCACCCCGCCGTGATCCGCGCCTACACGGAGGGCGCCCTGCAGTCCCTGATCGACGCGGAGGAGGCCGTCGCGGACGGGGCGGTCGCGGCGCTCAGGCCCGAAGAGGCGAAGATGCTCCGGATCGTCCGCGGCTTCGGCGAGCGAGAGGCGGTGCCGCTCGTGACCCGCCTCCGCGAGAGCGTGCGCTCGGCGCGCGCGGTGAACGCGCGGCGAGCCGGCAAGAGCGCGAAGCGTCCCCCCGGGGAACGACGCGCCGCGGCCTGAGCCGCGCCGCGGCGAGCGCCGCACGAGCGCCGCAGCCTGAGCCGCGCCGCGGCGAGCGCGCAGCGGCCGCGCGGGGATGCGCCGCGCCCCGCTGTTGCCGACGGGTCTGCCGTGTCGTCGCGTCACAGCGTGATCGCCTCGCTGTGGCATCGTGCCGCGGACGCGACGGGCGCTGTTGCTGGGGTCGCGAGCGGCCCGCGATCTCCCGCCGGGTACGCGTGCGGTACGGTTCGTGTTGTGCGCAGCTCCTTGGAAACCAGCGCGCGCGGCGCGAACCCTCAGCCAAGGAGGTCTGCATGGCGAGCCAGAGGTTGATCACCGGGATGGTGCGAGCACGTGGGGAGGCCGAAGACGTCGTCCGGCGCATCCTGGACAGCGGGCACACGCGATGGGACGTCTGCGCCATCGTGAGCGAGGCGACGCGCCGCCAGCACATCTTGCGCTCGCGCGCATACGGTGCGGCCTCGCACGGGAGCGCGCTGACCTCCGTCCTCGCCGCGGCGAGCGCGGGGCTCGTGGTCCCGGGGCTGCGGCTCGCGGTGGCCGGCCCCATCGCGGTGAGGCTCGCGGACGCGAGCTCGGCGAGCGAGACGGCCAGCCTGAGCAGCGTGCTCGTCGACGCCGGGATCCCCGAGCAGAGCGCGCCGGAGATCGAGAGGCGCCTCAAGGAAGGCGCGATGCTCCTCGGCGCCCTCGCGCGCGACGAGAAGGACGCCGCGGCGCTGCGCGCGATCCTGCGAGACGGAGGCAACGGCGAGTTCTGCGGCACGGGCAAGGGAGCCCGCGTCTTCGCCGCGCTGTGAGCCGTCGCCGGCTCGATGAGCTCGCTTCATGACCGTGAAGTCCTGGACATTGGAACGGGACTTGAAGGGAATGAAAGGGTTCAGCCGAGACTGATGCAGTACAAGGCGAACATGTACCCCTGAGGCAACGGGGGCGCGCGCCTTCCCGCAGCGGCGACGATCCCTGGCGATCGCGGCTCCTGCGTGGACGTATGGCGTGGTGGCCCACCTTGGGAGGTAAGGAGGAGAGAGGAATCGGGCGTTCACCAGACATCTCAGGAGAGTACCCATGGAACCGGTCGCATTCGCAGACGAGAGCGTGGGCCTGGACGGACTCATCGACGATGACTCGATCGAGCAGCTCAAATCGTTCTGCCGCGGCGAGATGTCCGCGGTCGAGACCTACCGTCAGGCCATCGCCGCGGCGCGCCAGGGCTGGGTTGCTCACCACCTCCGGCTGAACCTCGCGTCGCACGAGGCGCGGGTGAAGGTGCTGCGCCGGCGGATCGAGGAGCTCGGAGGCGACCCCCCGGCGAGCTCCGGGCCATGGGGCGCGTTCGCCAAGGCCGTCGAGGGGACCGCGCTGGCGCTCGGCCACAAGACGGCGCTCTCGGCGCTGGCCGAGGGGGAGGAGCACGGCCTGAAGGACTACCGGAACGACATCGAGGAGCTCGACACCGAGTCGCACGCCCTGGTGCGGGACGTGATCTTGCCGCAGCAGGTATCGACGCGCCGCTCGCTCGCGGATCTCAAGCGGCAGCTGCCGTGACGCGCGGAGCCGCCGGTGGATTGTTCCGGCGGGTCCTCCGTGCGATACTTTCGGGCGTATGGGCAGGGCTGCGCTGGACATCACCCGACTGAGCCGCGACGAGCAGCTCGACCTCCTCGACGAGTTATGGACGAGCCTCGGGCGAGACCCTGACGCGCTGCCTCTCAGCGACGCCCAGCGGGTCGAGCTCGATCGGCGCCTCGATGAGCTCGAGGCCGAGGGGCCAGCCGGGCTCACCTGGGATGAGGTCGTCGCCCAAGCGCGCGCTCGGTCACGGTGAGGCCGTACCTCGTTCGGCCCGCCGCTGCGGCGGACATCGCGCGGGCATATGCCTGGTACGAGCGAGAGCGCGACGGTCTAGGAGAGGAGTTCCTCGTGGAGGTCCGCGCGGCGATGCAGGCGGTCGTCGAGGCGCCGACGGCCTGCGCCGTTCTGCACCGCCAAACACGACGAGCGCTCGTCCGGCGCTTCCCCTATGGGCTGTTCTTTCGTCTGATGGATGACGTCGTCGTCTTCGTCGCGTGCTTTCACACGCGCCGAAGACCCGAGTCATGGAAGCGGAGGCGCTGAGGGCAACGTCGGTCGTGGGACGCGGGGCGAACTCCCCCGCTCAGCCCTTCGCGTCGTACCCCGCCTGGAGCAGCTTCGCGATCGTGGAGAGCTGCATGTTCGACGTCCCCTCGTAGATCTTCCCGATCTTCGCGTCGCGGTAGAGCTTCTCGACAGGATAGTCCTTGGTGAAGCCGACGCCGCCCATGAACTCGATACAGAGCGACGCCGTCCGCTCGGCCACCTCGGACGCGAACAGCTTGGCCATCGCCGCCTCCTTCACGAAAGGCTGGCCCGCGTCCTTGAGCCGCGCGGCGTTGTAGACGAGGAGGCGCGCGGCCTCGATCTCCATGGCGACGCGCGCAACCTGGAACTGCACGCCCTGGAAGCTCGCGATCGGCTGCCCGAACTGCTTCCGCTCGCCGATGTAGCGCATCGCGTGGTCGAACGCCCCCGCGGCCAGGCCGAGCATCTGCGCGCCGATGCCGATACGGCCCTCGTTCAGCGTCTCGATGGCGATCTTGTAGCCCTTGCCGACCTCGCCGATCACGTTGCCCTCCGGCACCTCGCAGTCCTCGAGGACGAGCTCGCACGTGCTGGAGGCGCGGATCCCGAGCTTGTTCTCCTTCTTGCCCACCGAGAAGCCGGGGAAGGATCGCTCGACCACGAAGGCCGTGATGCCCTTGTAGCCCTTCGTCGGATCGACGTTGGCGAACACAAGGAACACCGAGCTCTCGTTCGCGTTCGTGATCCAGAGCTTGCGGCCGTTCAGGATCCAGCGGTCGCCCCGGCGCTCGGCGCGGGCCGCGAGGGCGAACGCGTCCGAGCCGGAGCCCGCCTCGCTCAGCGCATACGAGCCGACCCAGTCGCGGGAGAGCCGCGGGAGGTACCTCTCCTTCTGCGCCTCGGTGCCCCAGCGGAGGAACGCATTGGCCACCAGGGTGTTCTGCACGTCGACGAGCACGCTCACGCTCGGGTCGACCACGGCGAGCGCCTCGATCGCGAGGATCGCGCTGAAGAAGCCCGCGCCCGAGCCCCCGTACGCCTCCGGGATCTCGATCCCCATGAGGCCGAGCTCGAACAGCGGAGGGAGCAGATCGTGGTCGAGCGCGCCCTCTTCGTCCATCGCCGCCGCGCGCGGCGCGACGCGCTTCCGGGCGAAATCAAGCACCGAGTCGCGGAAGAGGCGCTCCTCGTCGGAGAGCTGGGTGAGCGGGGGGTGGGACACGACGGTTTCTCCTTGTGGGCCCATGGCGCGGCGCGGCGCCATGGCGGCGTCGCCCCACTATGCTACGCGAGGGCCACGAGCGAAAGCCGTTCGAGCGCGCCCCGCCCGGTCATCGCCGCGGCGCAACGCAGGCCACGCCGCGCCGGCGGCGGACGGGGCGCGCCGCTCCGAGCCGCCTCATCCGTTGTGTCGCCGCGCGCTCCGGGGTCGGGATCGTCCAGGCTGCCACGCGCGTTGCTTCACCTGGACGCTCACGCGCGCTTGCCCGCGGGCGCGTCGCGCCGGCGGCACCGGAGCAGCGTGTGGGCGAGGCCGAGGTGGTCGATCTCCGCCTCGACGACGAGGCCCGCCTCGTCGATGCAACGCCGGATATCGGCGGCGCTGTACATGCGGCTGTTCCCGTTCGCCAGGCACGTGAAATACAGGGAAGAGCCGTGAAGACAGTGGACCGCCACCTCGTTCGCCTGCCGATCCCAGAACGTGTCGAGGATCCAGAGCACCGTCTCGTCCCCCATGGCCGACGCGGCCCGCCGGAGGATCTGCAGGATGTCCGCCTCGGAGAAGCACACGAGGAACTGGCTCATCCAGATGGCGTCGAAGCCCTTCGGGAACGCCTGGCCGTGATCCAGGAAATCGATGGGGGTGCCCATGATCCGGCCGAGCAGGCCGTGCTGTTCGACGTTGACGCGCGCGTCCTCGAGCTGGCCCGGCAGGTCGAGCAGCGTGACGCGCACGTCGGGGTCGTGCGTGCAGCACTGGATCGCCCACCGCCCCGTGTTGCCGCCGATGTCGAGGAGCGTCCTCGGCCTCCGCTCGAACACGACGGGCAGCGCCTCGGGGAACGCGGAGTCGGAGTAGAGGTGATCGAACGCAAACCAGCTCTCCCTCACCTTCGGCGGGAGCGCCGGGAGCGCCTCATAGACCGTCGGCCACTCGCCAAAGACCTTCAGGCCAGCCGGCTTGCCGTCCTCGATGGCCTCGTCGAGAAAGCGCATGCCCTCGTAACAGACGTCATGGATGAAATCCATGTTGATGCGGGTCATCCTGTCATTCTCGACGATGAGCCCGACCCGCGTGATCGTGTAGCGCTCGCCACGCTCTCGCGGCTCTGCATGGGCGTTTGCGCCGCTCGCGGCGTTTGCGCCGCTTCCGCTGCCTGCGCCGCCTGCGCGCTCCACCAGGCCGAAGCTCAGGCTCGCCTCCAGCAAGGTCTTGGCGGCATAGGCGGAGAGGCCGGTGTCCTGGGCCACCTCCGCCGGTGTCCTGCCGCCCTTGCCAGCGCGCTGGAGCGCTTTGAGGACGCCGCGGTTTCGCATCACCCGCGCCACCTGGAACATGACGGGCGCAAACGCGATGCGCTGGGCGGCGAGCATGGCGTCGAGGGTGGGATTCGGGGCGGGATCGTTCTTCATCGAGCTCCGGTCGTCGGGGGTGGGGTCAAGGCTAGGGTGCACCCTAGCGCTGGAGGAGCAAGACGAAGCCGCAGACGCCCGTGAACAGCAGCGCGCACTCTGCCCGACCCTCGTCGGCGAGCGAGATCCCCGTCACGCCGCAGAGCATGCCGAACACGAGGCTCGCCACGCTGATCCGCCGCCGCTGGTCGATCGACCGGACCCGCGGCGGAGTGGGCGGTCTCGTGCGGTACGGGCTTGCCACCCCGTGATGATACCACCAGCGCCGCGATCACAAGGACGCCGCCGCGATGTCGAACAGCTCCTCGTCGGTGAGCGGCAGCGGGTTCGCCTTCATGCTGCTCGCCGCCCTGGCCTTCGCGACCAGCGCCGGGAGGTCCGCCTCAGCCATGCCGTAGCGCCGGAGCCCCGGGATCGCGAGGTCACGGCAGAGCTCGCGGACCCAGGCGATCCCTTCCTCGGCGCTGGCTCCGGCGCGCCCCGTGACGAGCGCGGCCAGCTCGTCGAAGCGCGGCAGCGCGCGGTGCGCCGGGTCGCGCGCGCGCAGCGCCCGCAGGTTGACCTCCAGGACGGCGGGTAAGAGCGCCGCGCACACCGCGCCGTGCGGCGCGTCGTACATGCCGCCCGCGGGCCCCGCGAAGCCGTGGACGGCCCCGAGGCCGGCGTTCGCGAGGCAGAGGCCGCCGAGCAGGCTGGCGATCGCGAGGTCGTCCCGGGCCGGCGCGTCGGCGCCCTCCAGGACCGCGCGGCGCAGCGAGCGCGCCGAGCGGCGGATGCCCTCGCGCGCGAGGCCGTCCGTGAGCGGGTTGCTGCGGCTCGACAGGAACGGCTCGATGAGCTGCGAGAGCGCGTCGAGCCCGCTCGACGCGAGCACCCCGGGCGGGGCGCCGGCGAGCAGGTCGGGGTCGACCACCGCGAGGCGCGGCAGCATGTGCGGGCTGCGCAGGCTCGCCTTCACGCCGGCCTCCCGCGACGCGAGCACCGCGTTGCGCGTCACCTCCGCGCCGGTGCCCGCGGTCGTGGGGATCGCCACGAACGGCACGGACGGCCTGGAGAGCGCTCCCCCCTTGCCGATGACCTCCAGGTAATCGAGCGGGTCGCCGCCGTTCGCGACGAGCGCGGCGATCGCCTTGCCGGCGTCGATCGCGCTGCCGCCGCCGAGCGCCACGACGACGTCGCACCGCTCGGCCGCGGCCCGCGACGTCCCCTCGCGCGCGATGTCCACCGTGGGCTCGCCCGCGACGGCGAAGCGCACCGCGGCGACGCCCGCCGCGGCGAGCGCGGCGAGGAGCGGCGTGGCGCGGCCGGGATCCTGCCCGGTGACGACGAGCGCCCGCGTCCCGCCGAGGCCGCGCACGGCCGCGGGGACCTCGGCGACTTTGCCCGCGCCGAAGGCGATGCGCGTCGCGGTGGCGAACTCGAAGGCGGGCTCATGGCCGGGAGGCGTCATGTCAATACCCCGCGTCGTCAGGGAAGACATTGACGTATTTCCGGCTGGTCCGCGGCTCGGCCATCATCTCCGCGACGGTGTCCCGCCACCGCTGGTAATGCGCCGTTTCCTTGTGTGCGGCCGGCGCTTCCTTGGTCCTGTAGACCTCGACGAGCACGAACCGCGCGGGATCCTCGGTGTCCTGGACGACGTCGAACCGGGCGATCCCCGGCTCCTTGACGCTCTCGCGTGCGTTCTCGAGCGTCGCGCTCCGGAAGGCGTCGACGAGCTCGGGTCTGACACGTACATGCACATGCACGACGAACAGGCTGTTGGACATGCGCGCAATCTAGCTCGGGCGCGCCGCCGCAGGAACCCGGCTCGCGCCGCGGCCGGCCTTCCGGGAGAGCGCGCGCGGGCTCGGCCGAGCGCGCTGCCTCCGGGCGGGGCGCGGCGGCGGGGGGCAGGGCGGGCGCGCGGGTGGCGGGGCGGCCGGCAGAGCGCCGTCGCTCCCTGCGTGGACTCCCGACTTGGCCCGGCCGGCTCGCGCACTACGATCGTCGTGACCCGGCGTGCGGCTCGGCAAGCGTCGAGTGCATGAGCGCCGCGAGCGAGGAAGGTCGATATGGCGGATCCGACCCCGGAGAGCCCGCAGCCCGATGCGGCGCGGTCCATCGCGCTGCATTCCATCGAGTTCAGGTCCGATCACGGTCTCCTGAAGGACTGCAAGGGGGAGAGCGGCTGGAGGAACGAGGGGGCCCCGTGCCCACGGCCGGAGTGGACATCGGGGGGCGCCGTCCCCCTCTCGATCTCGATGGGGCGGCACATCGTCGTCCGGCTCCAGCTCGCGCAGCGCGACGCGTACAGCGCGGCGGCGGCCGAGATCCGCGCCGTGGGGCCGGGGGGCATCGCCCTCGAGAGCCGCGGTGGCGGGGCCGTCGCCGCGCCGCTCGATCTCTTCTCCTCGCGGAAGATCGGGAGGAAGATCCAGAAGTTCAACCTCGCCCTGAGCTGGTCTGCAGGGGCGGGAGCTACGGTGTCGCCCGCCCGGACCTCGAACGTCGTCTATGTCACGATGGGTAGGCCCCAGACCGACAGACAGGATGTCTGGCAGGAAGATGGGGTGACCTTGAAGCGGATGGACAGGGCGGTTTCCTGGATCGCGCCGATGGAAACCCTCAATCCCCACGAGATCGTGGAGGGGGTCATGGCCAGGTTCCCGACGTACACGCTCCTGCCGAGCCCGAGGGTGCCCCGGAAGTACCGTCACCCGACGTACATGAACGACGAGGGCGGCGCCTGGCCGATGACCGATCACGTGGAGGAGAGCGGGGAGTGCCAGGCGATCGTCCGCCTCCTCCGCGGCATGCTGCGCCAGCTCGGGATCCCGGGGCGGACGCGCATGATCGTGGTCTGGGGCGACCCCAACGTGGGCGGCGGGCGCAGGACGCTGTCGGCCGATGTCGAGCAGAACCCGTGGGCGGGGCTCGACGTCACGAAGGTCGAGGGCGGCCGCGTGTGGCGCGCCGCGCTCGTCGACGGGCCGGTGGAGGTGGGGAGGACCTATCCGGCGTCCCATACGCGCCTCCCCGACGGGACGCTCAGCCCGGGGCTCAACCGGTACGAGGCGTGCCTCGAGTTCTCCCACGGCGGCGTGACCAGGTATTACGCGGGGGGCGCCGGCGTGTTCGATTCCGTGGAGCCGATCCTGGGCGTCTTCTGGGGGCTCATCTGGTTCAGCTCGGCGCCGGACGACGGGTACCGCGTGGAGCAGATCGTGGCGACCTACAGAAACGGAGGCTGGGGATGAGCGCGGACGCATTTCACAAGCAGGACGTCGACGCGAAGATCGCGGGGTGGCTCGCGGCCGTGGCGCGCGTCTCGCTGGATGGCTTCACGCCCGTCGAGCGGTTCGACGACGTGCCGGCCCAGGCGCGCGCGGAGTCGTTCCACTGGTGCGACTCCATCTTCCGGGACGAGCTCAACCCGCACGGCGAGGCCGTGAAGGCGCGCCACGCGTTCCATGCCGCCACGGACGATACGCCCGACCTGCTCCGCCACGAGTACGCCGCGGGCGGGCTCGGGCTCACCGTCATCGAGGGGCGCAACTTCATTCTCGTCCAGGTCGATCGCGCGAGCCTCGATATCCTCTCTCTCTGCGGTCCAGACCGCGCCGCCGCCGTGCGCCGGGTGGCGGAGGCGCTCTTCAACACGGGCGTGGAGTCGAGCGCGGTGGGCATTCCGGTGACCTCCGGCCCGGCGGCCTGCCCGGACGCCGCCGGGACACAGGAGCTCGAGGAAGGGACGGTGTTTTCGAGCAATCCGGCCGTGGACCCGGATCTCCTCACCTGCTGGAAAGACCGCACGGAGTGCGGTGTTCAGGGCGGAAGGCTCTACTTCCTCTGCTACAAGAAATCATCCCAGCGCGTGGGGTTCGCGAACGCGTGGCAATGGTTCGACGACCGGAGGGCCGGGGTCGGGTGAGGCGGGGGTAGGCGCGGAGCGCGCGGGAAAGCGCGGGGACGTGCGGGGACGTACGAGAACGTGGATCACCGCTGCGCCGGTATTGCGTCTGCGCGCCGCGCGCGGGATGTTGCGCGCGTGGCGGGACCACAGGCACCCAGGATCTTGATCTTCCCAGGCGGCCCCTCGGGCGCTGCGCAGGCGCTCGCCGCGGCGCGCGGCCATGTCGCGGTCCCGGCGCGGGACGTCGAGGCCGGGCTGGATCTCCTGGCGACTCAGCCGTTCGACGTGGCCGTGCTGGCGGCCGAGGGGCCGCTCGAGGAAACGCTCGCGCTCTGCCGGCGGCTGCGCGCGGCGCCCGGGGGCGATCGCGTGGCCGTCGTCGCCGTCACCGGGAGCGCGGGCGCGACAGCGGCGCTGCTCGAGGCGGGCGCGACGGTCGTGGCGGCGGCGCTCGATCCGTCGATCGCCATCCAGCTCGACGCGGCGGTGTGGTGGGCGCGGCGGCCGTCGGCGCGCGTGGCCGACCGGGCGCCCGCGGAGCGCGCGCTGCTCGAGCGCGCCGCGCGCTCCTTCGGCGACGCGTCCGCGGAGGTGATCAAGGCCGCGGAGGACGCGCTCCGGACGAGCGAGGAGCGCATGCGGCTCGTCGTGCGCGCCACGAGCGACGCCTTCTGGGACTGGGATCTCTCGTCCGGGCGCGTCACCGGCAGCGAGCGCATGCGGAGCTTCTATGGCACGGGCGGCGCCGACATCGAGGAGGACGCGGTGTGGTGGTTCGAGCGGGTCCACCCCGAGGATCGCGATCGCGTGATGAACGGGCTGCGGCGCGCGATGGAGGGGGGCGAGGGCACGTTCGAGCTCTGGTACCGGTGCCTGCTCGCGGACGGCAGCTACGCCGACGTCCACGACCGGGGCATCGTGCTGCGCGACGCGACCGGCAGGGCGTACCGGATGCTCGGGGCCGTGTCCGACGTCACGGAGCGCCGGCAGATGGAGACGCGGCTCCAGCTCGCCGATCGCATGGCCTCGCTCGGCACGCTCGCGGCCGGGGTGGCGCACGAGATCAACAACCCCCTCGCGTACATGGTCGCGAACGTCGATTTCGCGCGCAAGGAGCTCCGCGCGAAGGGGGCCGGCGCGCGCCTCGACGCGCTCCTCTCGGCGCTCGACGAGGCCGCGGAGGGCGGCTCGCGGGTACGGCACATCGTGGGCGGCCTGAAGACGTTCTCGCGGGCCGACGGCGGCGAGCTCGGCCCGGTCGACGTCGACCCGGTGATCCAGCTGGTGCTGCGGATGGCGCAGCAGCAGATCCAGAGCAAGGCGCGGCTCGTCCTGGAGCTCCGCCCGGTGCCGGCCGTCCACGCGAACGAGGCGCAGCTCGGCCAGGTGATCCTGAACCTGCTCGTGAACGCCGCCCAGGCGCTGCCGGCGGGGAAGGTGTCGGAGAACGAGATCCGGATCTCCACCGCCCCCGCGCCGCCCGGCCGCGTGTGCATCGAGGTGTGCGACACCGGGCCAGGGATCGCGCCGGATCTGCGGAGCCGCATCTTCGACCCGTTCTTCACGACGAAGCCCATCGGGGAAGGGACGGGGCTCGGGCTCGCGATCTGCCACGGCATCGTGACGAGCTTCCGGGGCGAGATCGGCGTCGAGAGCGAGGTCGGCAAGGGGGCGTGTTTCCGCGTGCTCTTGCCTGTCCATGACCATCGCGCGGGGGCAGGCGAGCAGCGCGACGCCGCCTCGGGCGGGGCCTCCGATGAGCTTCCCGAGGAGGCCGCTCAGTAGGCGCTCCGCCGTCCTTGGCGGACGGGCTCCGACGGGCCGCGCGCCGTCCGTGCTCCGGCGCGCCGCGGCGCCGCTCCGCGGGACCGACCGCTTGCCAGGGCCGCGGCGTTCGCTCAAGTTGCGTCACCGGCCCCATGAACACTCGATCGGTCAGGGCCGCAGCTGGGCTGCTCGGCGGGGCGGCAGAGGAAGCGCGCCGCGCGGCGCAGTCCGGTCGTGAGGTTCGGTCATGATCGAGAAAACGGGCCGCATCCTGGTCGTCGAGGACGATCTGGATATCAGGAGCATTCTGACGCAGCTCCTCGTGTTCGAGGGGTACGACGTCGAGGAGGCCGCGGACGGCGCCGAGGCGCTCGCGCTGCTGCGGCGGGACGCGCCGCCCGCGCTGATCCTGCTCGATCTGATGATGCCGGTCATGGATGGGTGGCAGCTCCGCGCCGAGCTCCAGCGCGACCCGGCGCTGGCGTCGATCCCGGTGGTGATCGTGTCCGCCGACGTGCGGGTCGAGCAGGAGGCGTCGCGGCTGCGCGTCGCGGGCCTGCTGAAGAAGCCGCTCCAGATCGAGCCGCTGCTCGAGCTGGTCCACCGCATCTGCGGCGCGCCGGCGTGATGAGCCGGGCGGGGCGCGCGCGCCCATCGAGCGAGATCGCGCGCCAGGGCGGCGCTCACGCGGCCCGGGCGCCCTGATCAGGCTCCGGGGCGCGGCGCTGCCTGACCGGCAGCGCCCGCGGCGGGCGCCGTCCCCTCCGCGAGGCGGCCGGCGCCGTGCTCGTGGAAGTACTCCGCAAGCCGCCTGTCGGCCTCGTCGCCGAAGAGGAGCTCGCACGCCTCGCGGAGGCCGGGCGACCTCGCGAGCGCCTCGCGGCGGAGCAAGAGCGAGATCTTCGTGCGCCGCCGCAGGAAATCATCGAGCTTCGCGATCATCTCGTGCTTCGCGGCGTGGGCGACCTCGCAGCGCAGGTCGTCCGCCCCTTCGAACAGCGGATCGGCCATCCTCGGATCGCGCTGGATGTCCTCGAGCAGCCCGAGCGCCTGCGCGCCATAGCGGCGCCATAGCCGCGTGCTGAGCGTCTCCGAGGCGCGCCGCGGCGTCAGCGCGTCGAGATCGAGGGCGCGCGCCTTGTGGAAGAACTCTTTACGAAGCGCCTCGCCCGGCTCGCCATACCAGCGCTGCGCAGGGCGGGGCAGCGCGACGCCGAGCCGCTGCACGGCGGCGCAGACCTCGTCGCCCACGTTGATGCAATCGGTGAGCTTGCCGCCGAAGATGCTCACGTGGGCCTGCGCCCCGTCCACCTCGAGGGCGTGCTTGCGCGAGAGCTGCAGCCAGTCCTCGCCCTCCCCGCCGCCCTCGACGGCCAGGGGGCGCACCCCGCAGCGCTCGGCGATGACGTCGGCCTCGGTCAGCGGGCGGGGCAGGTTGAGGCGCTTGTTGATGTTGGAGAGCACGAAGCGCCGATCCTCGGGCGTCACCGCCGCGCGCGGGCTCTCGACGCGGGTGTCGGTCGTGCCGATGCACGTCCTCGAGCCCATCGGGATCACGAAGAACAGCCGGCCGTCGTCCGCGAAGAACGTGAGCACCCGCCGGCTCGCGGTGAGCCGATCCACGATGAGGTGGATGCCCTTCGAGAAGATGTGGCGGTGCCTCGTCCGCTGGCCCGTCAGCTCGTTGTGCGCGTCCACGAACGGCCCGCAGGCGTTGACGAGCACGCGCGACCGGACGGCGAGCTCCCTGCCCGACAGGACGTCGCGGGCGCGCGTGACCCACGCGCCCCCCTCGCGCCGCGCGCCGAGCGACTCGACGTAGTTGGCCGCCCGCGCGCCGTGATCGAGCGCCGCGCGCACGAAGCCCCAGACGAACCGCGCGTCGTTGTCGACAAGGTACGCGTCGGAGTACTCGAATCCTCCGTCGCAGCCGTCCAGGTTGATGATCGGCTCCTCCCGCGCGATCGTGCGGCGGGAGAGCAGGCGGGGGATGCGCGTGAAGAAGCTGCCGATGATCCAGTAGAGCCAGGTGCCGAGGAAGAGCTTGAAGAGCCCGTGGCGGAAGCCCCGCTCGTGCGCGGCGTAGAACCGGATCTCCTGCACCGACGACGGGTAGCTCCTGAGGAGGAGGTTCCTCGACGTGCAGAGCTTCCGCACGAGCGGAAACTCGAAGCTCTCCATGTACTTGATGCCGCCCCAGGCGAGGTTCGACGACTCCTGGCTGGTGAATCCGGCGAAGTCGCCCCGATCGATCAGCGCGACCTTCGCCCCCCGCGCGGCGAGGGCCGCGGCCGCGACGGCGCCGTTGATCCCGGCGCCGAGGACGAGGACGTCGAATGTGTCCCGGCTCAAGCTGTCGATGTTCGTGGCCCGCAGCATCGATGGCGATCCGGCGAAGGCGCGGCCGGCGCGCGCCCCATCTGCTTTATCACGTCCCCGCCGCCTCGTGGCGGCGGACGGCGCCCGACGTCTCGCCAGCGTCTCGCTCAGCCCATCAGCCCATCGGCCCAGCTGCCCTCCTCGGCGCGGTACGCGTCGGACGACGGCGCCGGCTGGACGCGGCGCGGGCTGCTCTTCGCCGCGGCGGCGTGGCCGGTGTGGAGGTGCTGCCAGCGCGCCATCTTGGTGTAGACGCCGCCCCGCCGCAGGAGCTCTCCGTGCCCGCCGTGCTCGACGATGCGGCCGCGCTCCATCACGAAGATCTGGTCGCAGTCGACGACCGTGCTCAGGCGGTGGCTCATCAGGACGATCGTCCGCTTCCCCTTCAGGGCCCGCAGCGCCTCGCCGATGGTCCGCTCGTGCTCGGCGTCGAGCCCGTCGGTCGGCTCGTCGATCACCAGGATGGGCGCGTCCGTCAGCAGCGCGCGCGCGATCGCGATGCGCTGCCGCTGGCCGGTCGACAGGTTGAGCCCGCCGTCGGCGATCGCCGTCAGGTAGCCGTCCGGCAGCGCCTCGATGAAGCCGGCCGCCCCCGCCATCTCGGCCGCCCTCCGGATCTCCTGGTCGGTCGCGGAGGGGCGGCCGTAGGCGATGTTCTCCGCGATCGTCGCCGGCAGGAGGATGCTGTCCTGGAGGACGAGCGCGATGTGCCGGCGCAGGTCGGCCACGCGGACCGCGCGCGTGTCGATGCCGTCGAGCCGCAGCGCGCCGCAGGTCGGGTTGTGGAAGCGCGGCAGCAGGCCGAGCAGCGTCGTCTTGCCGGCGCCGACCGAGCCCACGAACGCGACCATCTCGCCCGGCCGGATCGTCGCGTCGAGCCCGCGCAGCACCGGGTGGCCCGGGCGGTACTCGAACCCGACGCCATCGAGCGAGAGCGCGCGCGGCTGGGGCGGGAGGGGGGCCGCGTCGTGCCCGTCGACGACCGCCTGGTCGCGGTCCAGCACCTCGAAGACGCGCTGCGCGCCCGCGACGCCGCCCTGCACCGCGGCGCCGGCGCCGGTCAGCTTGCAGAGCGGGTCGTAGAGCATGCCCAGGTACCCGAGGAACGCCGTCAGCGCGCCGAGCGTCATGCCGGCCTCGCTCCCGCTCGCCCGGGCCTGGACGATGAGGTAGCCGCCGTAGCCGAGCACCAGCGCGCCGCCGAGCCCGAGGATCGAGCCCATGGCGAGCGTGTGGCGGAGCTCGTCGTGGTGGAGCCGGAGCCACGCCTTCACGCTGTTGCGCAGCGTCGTGTGGAAGCGCGCCTCCTCGTCCGCCTCGCGGCCGAACGCCTGGACGAGGCCGATCGACGCCATCGAGCGCTGGACGGACGTCGCGAACTCGCTCTCGACCTCCTTCGCCTCGGTGCACTTCTTGTGCAGCACGCGCCCGAACCTGGCGTTCGTGAGGAGGAGCGGCGGGACGACCGCGAGCGCGAGCAGCGTGAGCTCCAGGCTGCGCGAGGCCATGATGCAGATCATCACGGCGAGCGTCAGCGCGCTCCCCATCACCGCGACCGCCACGTTGAGGATGCCGTGGAACCCGGAGGCGTCCTGGTTGAGCCGGTAGAGCGCGTCCCCCTGCGGCTGCGCCCGGTGATAGCCCATGTGGAGCGCCTGGAGCTTCCGGTACACGTCGCGCCGCACGCGCGTGAGCCCGCCATAGCCGATGCGGAACGTGAGCAAGGCGCGGCCCATGCCCACGAACTCCTGCGCCACGCGGAGGACGAGCGTGATCGCCGCGAGCCCGAGGACGCGGCCGAGCAGGCTGTCCGGGAGCGGCGCGAGCAGGAGGCGGTGGACGAAGTCCCCCGCGCGCGGGCCTGTCGAGATGAGATCCACGATCACGGCGACCGGCCACACCTGGAGCAGGCTGATCGTGATCGAGGCGCAGACCAGCACGGCGAGCGCCCCGAGGCGCGCCCACTCGCCCTTGAAGTAGGCGCCCACCCGGAGGAAGAAGCGGACCCGCTCGGCGCCGGCCGGCTGGCTGGGCGCGGCGCGCGCGGCCGCCAGCTGCGCGGTCGTCCGCGGGGAGTGCCTCGAAAACCTGACCCTGCCTTCGCGCCGAGGCGAAGGATGATAGTGCTTGCGGTGAGCCGGTGCGCTCATGGTTCGCTGAGCTCTCTCCTGTCTACGGCTGAGGTGGTCGTGGGCGGCCCATCTCGGGCCCCGCCTGACGATCCATCGGTTACGACCGGTAGCGAGGTATCGCCGCTGGTGTAACAGCCCGACGCGGACGCGCTCTACGTGAGTACCGGAGAAGAGGTCGGCGCTCGCTGATTTGCTGCGCGGTTGTCCGGGACTCCAGGGCCAATGACGCCGGCGCGGCCAACGGCACAGGCCGACGGCGCGGCCGGCTCTCCGCGCCTACCCGCGAGTCCTGCTCTCGAGCCGCGCGAGCCCGCGGCCGAGGGCGCGCGCCGGCGCGAGGTCGAGCTCCGCCGGCGCGTGATCCGCGCTCGCCTGAGGCGGGCCGCCGCGCTGCGCGGCCCTGCTCGTCGGATCCATCTCCGCGCGTGCGGGGGCCCGGACGAGGACTCCATGGCCGGCGAGGGAGGCGAGCGTCGCCTGGAGCGTCGCGCGCTGCGCTCCCTCTACAGCGGACGGCGAGCAGAACACCGAGGCTACCTTGCCGGCGAGATCTCCCGAGGGCTGCCTCGACCCGTCGAGGAAGCGCCGGATCTCCGCGCACATCGCGCCATAGCGCGCAGGCGAGCCGATGGCGATGCCGTCCGCCCAGAAGAGGTCGTCTTGCCGCGCCAGCGGGACGGAGGCGAGGTGTTCCCGCGCGGCGCGGAGCCGCTCATTCGCCGCGCTCCACCGGTCCTCGATCGCCGTCAGATCGGCGACGCGCCGGAGCCGCACGGTCGCTCCGGCCTGCCTGGCGCCCTGCGCGACGGCGGCCGCGAGCGCGGCCGTGCCGCCATAGCGAGAATAGAAGATCACGGCCACGTTCATGCCGAGCGCGCATGCAGCCCTCATACCGCCGTGCTCCCATGGCCGGAGCGCTCCATGCCGTGTCCGATGAGCTCGCCGCGCGCCCGTCACGGCGTCGTCGAGAACGGCATGAGCGGGGCCCGCTGGCAGGCCCTGCAGCCGTGGATGACGCATGGCGCAGGGCGCGCGGCGCGATTCAAATTGCGCGTCGCGGCCCCGCGCCTTATGGGTCCTTTGATGGTCCGGAGCGGAATGGGCAGGGGCGGCGGCGTCGATGTCCCGCGCGCCCCCGGAAGGGGGGGCGGCGCGGAGCGGGGCGATCGGCCGGCCACGCCGCCGCGCCCTCCGGGCGCGATGGGGCGGAGGCTCGCCGAGCAGGGCCCCTCTCGACGGAGGACGATCTTCATCATCGAGGACGATCCAGGCGTCTGCGATGCGCTCGTGACCGTCCTGCGCGATGAGGGATACGACGTGACGACGGCCGGGGACGGCGCGGACGCGCTGGCCAGGCTCCGCGAGGGGCCGACGCCGGCGCTCATCGTGCTCGATCTGATGATGCCGGGGATGGACGGATACGCGTTCCGCGCGGAGCAGCTGCGCACGCCCGCGATCGCCGACGTCCCCGTGGTCGTGCTGACGGCGGGGGCGGCGCCGCGGGCCACGGAGCTCGGATCGGTCGACATCCTGAAGAAGCCTGTCGATCTCGTCGCGTTGCTCGACGTGGTCGGCCGCAACACCTGAGTCGGCGCCGGGACGCCCGAAACAAACATCGCCGAGAGCGCGGCGCGACGGACGCGTTACAGCGCTTGTTTCCGCTTGCCGGGGCGGCGGTGCGTGCGTCATACGCAGCTCACCGCACGCGGTCGACGAGGGGAGAGAACATGTCGATGGCCCGGCGAAGCATCCTTTGCAGCGTGTCTATGTTCAGCCTCGCTGCGCTCCCCGGATTGTCGGGCGGCTGGGGCGCCGCGCCGGACGGCGACGCGCCTTTGCCGGCGTCGGGGGACGCTCCGTCGCCGGCCAGCGAGCTGTCGAAGGCGGTATTCCAGCACGGCGTGGCGAGCGGGGATCCGCTGCCCGATGCCGTCATCCTCTGGACGCGCGTGACGGCGGGGAAGGCGGGCGCGGTGGCGGTGACATGGCAGATCGCGCTCGACGCCGGCTTCACGCGGATCGTGGGCTCGGGGGCGCTCCTGACGGACGAGGAGCGCGATCACACGGTCAAGGTCGACGCCGGCGGGCTCGACCCGGGGAAGACCTATTATTACCGGTTCATCGCCCTCGGCGGATCGTCGCCCGTCGGGCGCACGAGGACGGCGCCGCGCGGCCGCGCCGGGCGGCTGCGCTTCGCCGTCGCGTCGTGCGCGAGCTATGCGCACGGGCTGTTCCACGGGTACCGGCACATCGCCGCGCGCCTCGACCTCGACGCGGTGATCCACCTCGGCGATTACATCTACGAATTCGGCGCCGGCCAGTACGGGAGCGCGCGGCATTACGAGCCAGCGCACGAGATCGTGACGCTCGCCGACTACCGCGCGCGTTATGCTCAGTACCGGCGCGACAGGGACCTCCAGGCGGCGCACCAGCAGCACCCGTTCATCACGGTCTGGGACGACCATGAGCTGGCGAACAACACATGGAAGGGCGGCGCGGGGAACCACGCGTGGCCTGCCGAGGGGTCGTGGGAGGAGCGCAGGGCGGTCGCGCAGCGCGTCTACGCGGAGTGGATGCCGATCCGCGAGCGCGGCGAGGAGCTGCGCGGCGCCGGCCGGATCTGGCGCGCGCTGCGCTACGGCGATCTCGTCGACCTCTTCCTGCTCGACACGCGCTCCTGGGGGCGCGACCGGCAGGCCGACCCGGGCGACCGCGCGGCGATCGAGGCGCCGGCGCGGACGATGCTCGGGCGCGATCAGGAGGCGTGGCTGCGCGCGGAGCTCGCGGGCTCGACGGCGGCGTGGAAGGTCATCGGTCAACAGGTGCTGATGGGCCAGCTCCCGCAGGACCTGAACACGGACGCGTGGGACGGGTATCCGGCGGCGCGCCAGCGCTTCTTCGAGCTCCTCGACGAGGAGCGCGTGCGCGACGTCGTCGTGCTCAGCGGCGACACCCACGCGTCGTGGGCGATCGATCTCGCGCCGGCGCCGCTCGATCCGGCGCGCTACGACGCCGCGACGGGCCGGGGCGCGCTGGCGGTCGAGATCGCGGTGCCGGGGATCACCTCCCCGTGGCTCACCGAGGAGCAGGCCCGGGCGGCCGAGCCGCTGTTCCTCGCGAACCCGCACGTCAAGTACGCCGACCTGTGGCGCCGCGGGTACGCGGTGCTCGACGTGACGCCGGAGCGCGTGCAGGGCGCGTGGTTCCTGTACGATGCGCCCGAGCGCCCGGAGGTCGACGAGGTGTTCGCCGCGGCGTTCGCCGCGCGCCGCGGCGAGAGCCACCTGGTCCGGGAGGAAGCGGCGGCGCCCGCCATCGACGACCCGCCCGAGGCCGCGCCGCGCGTGAGCTGACCTGGAGCCGGCGTGCGGCGGGCCCGCGAAGCCCGCGAAACCACGAGGCTCCTCCGCCGGCTGGTGGTACGATCCGTCCCTGCGATATGCTTAGCGGGCGTTCTGCTGGTCCTTTCGTGAGCTTCTGGCTTGCTGTCGCCGCGATCGGGTGTGCGGGCGAGCGTCCGTCGCAGCCCGAGGGGTGGGACGGCGCGGTGGCGCTGCGACCGGCGCGCGATCTCGACGCGAGGCCGGGGGTGCTCGAGGTCGATCTGACGGCGCGTGTCGAGGACGTGGAGATCGTGGCCGGCACGAAGACGCCGACGTGGACCTACAACGGCGGGCTCCCCGGCCCGCTGCTGCGCGCCCGGGTGGGAGATCGCGTGATCGTGCACTTCCGCAACGAGCTGCCGGCGCCCACGACGGTCCACTGGCACGGCGTGCGTTTGCAGGCGGCGATGGATGGCGCGCCCGGGCACAGCCAGCCCGAGACGCCGCCGGGCGGAGGCTTCACGTACGACTTCGTGGTGCCGGACGCGGGGCTCTACTGGTACCACCCGCACGTCGACTCCGCGGTGCAGGCGGGCAACGGCCTCTACGGCCCGCTGCTGGTCGAGGATCCGGACGAGCCCGCGGCGCTCGGCGACGAGCTCGTGCTCGTGCTCAGCGACATCAGCGTGCGCGAGGGCGGCTTGCTCGAGGACCCGGAGGCGGGCGGCAACCTCGGCACGCTGTTCGGGCGCGAGGGCGACCTCCTGCTCGTCAACGGGCGCGTCAACCCGGTGATCGGGGCGCGCGCCGGGCTCAGGCAGCGGTGGCGCATCGTCAACGCAGCCAAGTCCCGCTATTACCAGCTCCTGATCACGGATCACCGCTTCACCCGCATCGGCGGCGACGGCGGGCTCCTGGAGCACCCGGTCGAGGAGGACAGGATCCTGCTCACCCCCGGAGAGCGCGCCGACGTGCTCGTGACGCCGCGCGGGGCGCCGGGCGCGACGCTCTCGGTGCGCTGGGTGCCCTACGATCGCGGCTACGGCACGACCTTCGGGAGGCCCGAGGTCGAGGCGTTCCGGCTGCGCCTCGCGGACGAGCCCCTGGCCGAGGACGAACCGCTCCCCGCGATCGCGCGGGGCATCGAGGCGCTCGACACGGCGGCGGCGAGGCGCGTCGATCTGCAGCTGACGCGGGAGGAGGGCCCGGGCGACCTCGTGATGGGCATCAACGGCGTGCCCTCCTGGGAGGCGGAGCCGCTCGTGGCGGCGGTGGGCGAGACCGCGGTGTGGACCGTCGAGAACACGATGGAGTTCGATCACCCGTTCCACCTGCACGGCTTCTTCTTCCAGGTGCTCGGCGCCGATGGCCAGCCGGTGAGGCCGCTCGCGTGGAAGGACACGGTGAACGTGCCTGTCGACGGCGCGGCGCGCTTCGCGGTGCGTTACGACAACCGGCCTGGCATGTGGATGTTCCACTGCCACATCCTCGATCACGCCGACGCGGGCATGATGGGGATGCTGCAAGTCGTACGGTGAGCGCGCCGAGCGCGGTGAGCGCGGCGAGACGCGGCGAGACGCGGCGGCGGGGGAAGGCGGCGAAGCGCGCGGAGCGGGACGCGGGGGGCGAGCGGCGCGCGGCTGGGTTGATAACAGCGCTGTAGAAAAACAGGGGCTCTGTCGGTATCTCGCACAACCCATCACCTCCGCCGCGGCGGGAGGGGGATGCGAGGGGAGGGCGATGCGAGGCGCGGAAAGGCATGATCCCGAGACGGGGACGCCCTGGATCGGGTAGGATGGGAGCGTGGTAGATCTCGATGCGATCTCGGACCGAACCTACGTGGCTGCGGGGGCGGACTTCGCGTTCGTGATCACCCGGCGGGGGCGGGTCATCACCAAGCGCGTGCCGCGCGACATGCCCAGGGAGGGCCGCGGCCAGATCGTCGAGGCGGCGCAGAGCCTCGGGGAGCGAGGGCGGCTCGGGTGCGTCGAGCTGCGGCGCGAGGATCTGGTGCCGTACGGGGGCGCGGCGCCCGTCGACGTGTACTTCGGCGTGGCCGCCGAGGCGATCCTCTGCGTGGTGATGCCCACGTGGGCGGACCGGCGGGACGTGGCGTCTGCGATCGAGCGCGGCCTGCGTGCCATCGACGAGGGGACCCCGGCGGCGCCGCAGCCGGTCCGGGGCGCGCCGCGGCGCACCCGGTCGCGGCCGCGGGGGGAGGCGGTGCCTGCCTCGGCGCGCCGGCCGGTCGGTGAGGTGCGCGAGGTGCCGCCGGCCATCTGCGGGGCCGCGGTCGTGTGCGAGGCGCCGGCCCCGGCCTCGAGGCGCCCGCCGCCGCCGTCGCCGCCGGCCCGCAAGCGGAGCGCGGTCGCGGGGCTGGCCCTCCTCGCCAACGGGGGGCCGCCGCGGTCGCTGGCGCGCCCGGTGGCGCTGCGCGAGGCGCCGGCGTCGCCCGGGGCGCCGGCGCGGCCGGCCGGGTCGCTGCCGGACATCCGCATCGGCGAGGCGACGCTCGGGCGCGAGAGCCTCGACGCCATCGGGCGAGAGCTCGGCGGGGCGTGGCCGTCGGCGCCCGAGATCCGGGCCGGCGCGGCGTCGCCGGGGGAGGGGGCCGTGGCGGCGGTCGGGGTGGAGATGCCGGAGCCGGCGCGGGTGGGATCGATGCCGGAGGCGGTGCGCCTCGAGCTGGTGAGCATCAGCCGCGAGAGCCTGATGGAGATCGCGGCCGAGGAGGGGCGCATGGCGGCGGCGGGGCCGAGGCCGTGGGTGCCGCTGGTGCGGCCCGCGCAGATCACGCGGCCGTGGGAAGAGCCGCCCGAGGAGGCGGGGCGCATCGGCGAGGCCGAGAGCGGTGCCGGCGAGGCGGGATGAAATCTCCGCGCTAGAGACGATACCCCGGATCGCGCGGCAGCTTGCCGTCGACGCGAAGCACCTTGACGTCATTCCCCGCCGCGGACGCGCGAACGAACCCGATCGCCCCGTCCACCCTGCCCACGATCCAGACGACCGTAGCCGCGTTCGGCACGCTCTTCGGCGGACCGGATTGGCCACGAATCTTGCGATCGATCCAGTAGAGACCCACCTCCTCGGGTGACATGCCGAGGACCGCCTCGTCGAAGGCGATGCGCTCCGGAGCGGCCCTGGGATAGGTGACGGGCACCAGCAGCTTCCCGTTCACCATGACCTGGCTGCCCATGTACGCGCGCTTCAGATCTCCGAACGAGATCCCCTCCGCGGGGAAGCTCTTCGAGACGACGATCGCCAGAGGTCCCAGGTCTCCCGCGCCGTACGTCTCCTCCGGCGCTGCCGTGACCACCGCCGCGAACACCAACGCGCACGACGTCAAGAGGGTTCTTCGAGCGATCATGCTAGAAACTCCACGCGGCCTGCGTGATGAACTGATCCAAATCGATGCTCTTCTCTTTCAGGTAGGGCATCCATACATGCACGCCCACGACCTTCAGCACGACGTTCTCCGTGGGGCGTATGTTCAAGCCCCCGACGATATCGCACGCCTCGTACACGAAGCTGGATTTGCCCGTGCGGTCGTATTCGAAGCCGAACCAGGGCATGATGCCGTACCAGGGCAATCGATAACCCGTCTGAAAGTAGAAGCCCCAGCCACGGTTGTCAGGGGTCCATGTCCCTGGCGTAAGGCCGGCAGGCCGGTGGTCGTCGTCGTAGCGTACATCATGCATGATGTACTCGGACTGGAACAGGAAGCCGCCCCAGGTGTACTTGAGATCTGCGGCCAGGCCGAGCTCGTCGTACCTCGCGGTGACCGGGAAGCTGGTAGCGAACGCGCCGTCCTCCAGCGTCGTGACCTGCGCGGCGTCGGTGTAGCGGCCCTTGTAGCCCGATGTGCCGACGGCGACGTTGCCGAACGGAGTGTCTTGCCGTAGCCAGAGGCGCCAGCCGACCGCCTTGTTGTTGTCCAGGTCCATGTAGCTGTCGACCGGGCCACGGCCATTGGACAGCGTAAGGTGGTACCCTATCTGCGTGTCACCGATGCCATGACTTCCATGCGCCTCGATGCCGGTTTGTCGCTGGGGCAGCCACTCGGAGCCGACGATATAGGGTCGCGTGACGCTCAGGATGACGGGTGTCCCGTGGTCCACGTTCCAGATCCCGTACGGGGTAAGCCACTGTCCGAGCCGGACGTTGAAGAGCGGATGGGCGGCGTATTCGAGCCACGCGCGCTCGATGACCACCCCGCCCACCTTCTTCGGCCGATTGAAGTCGGTGTAGTCTGGAAAGGCAGCGCTGATACGGGCGCTCTGGAACGTCGCCGGGTCGGTCACGATCGCCCCGTCCGGCAGGTAAGTGAAGCGGAGCTCGATCAAGGAGCGGAACTTCTTGCCCAGGTTCGAGTCGAGGTAGACGTTGAGGTTGCCGACGTAGAACGTCGGGTTCGGGCCCACTCCGGTCAAGGCCCCGGAGGTCTTCTCGTCGCTGAGCAGCGTGGCGAAGGTGAAATCAGCGAAGCCGTAGACGCTGAGCTTGGTCTCTTCGGAGGTGAGCTCCTCGGCGACTTCCTCGCCGGCCAGCGCTTGAGCGAGCGATTCTCCGCCGGCTCCCGGCGCAGCGCCCGCGTCGACCGGGCCGGTAGCCCCTGCCTGGGGTCGAGGCGCCGCGGCGCTCGAAGCCGCGCTGGCCGCCGGCGAAGGTGTGTTTGCTGCGCCCGGCTCTGCGCTCGCGGCAGGTTGAGCCGGAGGCGCTGGCTCCGGAGGTTGGACGGCGCCCGAGCCGTCCGGTGCCGGAGCCTGTCCGGAGGGGGCCGCCGGACCCGTGGCCTCCGCAGGCGTCGGAGCTGCTTGTGCCGCCGCGTACGACGACCCGAGCAACAGCGCGGAGGAGACGGCGAAGGCAAGGTGAACGGGCACGCCGCGGAGCTCAATGGATCGCGTCTTCAATTGGGGCAGCTCCCTTCCGCGACGCACTGGTATTGCTCGACTCCATAGGCGGTAAGGTCGCAGCACACGGTGCCGGTGAAGCAATTGTTCGGCGAGAGCGTGCAGCCTTGAACCTGACACTTCTGCGTCAGCTGGACATTGCAGTACGTGGCCTCGGTCCCCGCGCAATCCGCGTCGCCGGCGCAGGGCTTCCCCGCGCCGATCGGCGGTCGGCGACAGTAGGATGGGGCGACCGTGAGGTCGCACATGTATCCAACGGCGCAGTCGGCGGGGCCCTCGCATCCCTGGCTGGTGCAGTAGCCGCTGGTCCCCGAGGCGGCGTGACAGTAGCTGTACGCGGCTTCGGGGCAAGGGGTCGTCGCGGTGTCGCACGCCGCAGCCAGGCCGGCCGGGGTCGCGGTGCATGGCGCCTCGGCGGACGCCCTGCTGAACCCGGGCGCGCATTCGCACGCCCCTGTGGCTCCGGTCACCTCGTTCTCGCCACACGCCGAGCAGGACGCCGCGGCGTCAGCGCGGCCATATCCGGCTTTGCAGAGGCAGCCGCTCGGCCCGACCTCTTCGTTCTCGCCACAGCGCACGCAGCCCGCCGCCGTCGCAGCATGACCCTCGGCGCAGACGCAGACCTCAAAGTACTCCGACTCGGCCCTGAGGGTCTGGCCAGGTCCACAGGGCTTTTCGCTGTCGTAAACGCAACCAAGGAACGAAAAAGCAACGGTATTGGCCATCAGAAAGACTCGCCCCCATCGGCGTGACGCCGAGGGGGGAGGTCCATGCAGCAGTCTCGCAGACATCACGCTCATTCCTCGTTGTTGGGTTCGTTACACAACCTTCGAACGCAGGGTTTGCAAGAGGAGCGAACCTCTCTGTTGTCGGGCCCACCGGAGGGCAGCCCGGCTGCCGCCGTCGTAGCTGGTCTGCTCCAATCCCAGCGTGCCCGTCCACTGCGGCCATGCCCCCGAACTGTCCGCACAGGAATAATCCTACAGGGATCTGCGGCCAGTGGAAGACGCAATCTGCGCACCTGGGAGGGCAGCTCGGCGCAGGGCGACCCGAACTCGCGCTGCGCGCCGCGGAGCTGCGTGGCGTCTTACAGGCGTCAGGCGGCTCCGCCTGCGCGCCGGTGTGAGCGATTGCGCTACAGTTGGGCCGCCTGGTCGTCGCCGCCTCGATCTCGGGCGCATGACGTGACGCGACGCCCGTCGAGGTGACGGGGCGCGGCGGACGCGCCGGCGCCGCCGCCGGGGCGCTCAGGGGCTCATCGTGGCGACGAAGACATCGGCGCCGGCCGCGTGGGGGATCGGCCCGGTCCCGAAGTCCGTCGGTCCCTCGGCAGCGCCGGTGATGGCGATCGTGCCGTTCGGAGAGACGGCGATGTCGTTCGCGTGCGCGTCGAAGCTGCTCGTCCAGAGCGCCGTCCCGGCCGCGTCGAGTCTGGAGAGCCCGTCGCCGGCGATGACGATGCCGCCGGAGCCATCCAGGGCGATCGCATTGCCGAACGGGATCGAGCGGCTGAAGACATGCTCGCCCGCGGCGTCCAGCTTGACGAGCACCGGGCCCTCGGGGAGCACGCCGCCGCCGACGTCGACGGTCCCGTCGGTGTAGGCCGTCAGGAGGATCTCGTCTTCGGCGGTGATCGCCAGCGCGAGGGCCGACGCTCCGAGCTCCGCCTCGGAGGGATCCGAGGGACCGAACTGGCGGCTCCAGACCACGCCGCCGGCCGGGGTGCGCTTCTGGACGGTGAACCCGTGAGGGCAGGGGCAGGACGGCTGACCGGAGATGGACGCGCTCGTCGTGATGACATCGCCAGCGCTGTCGACCGCGAGAAGAACGTCGTCGCTCTGGTGCTGGTCGTCGTTGTGGGACGGGATCGCCGTCGCGAGCGGTTGAGTCCAGAGGATGTTTCCTGCGGGATCCAGCTTCGCCAGGGAGGGGGTCGACGGGGCCAAGAGCGGGGCAAACGCCACATAGGCACTCCCGAGGGCGTCGACGGCGAGCCGCCCGAAGAGCTTGTAACCGAACCAGTCCGACGCGACGGCTCTCTGGCTCCAGATGTGATTCCCCTCGGGGTCGAGCTTGGCGACGAAGATCGCCTCTTCCCAGCCCGACGCCTGGAGCGCGCAGCCGCCGAAGCTCACGGCCGACATCCCTTGCCTGTAGTTGCCGGCTAGCAACACATTGCCGCTTCCATCGACGGCGAGGGCGCGGCCGGTCTCCGCCAGGTCGCTGCCGAAGCGCTTGCTCCAGAGCAACGCGCCGGCGGGATCGAGCTTGAGGAGGAACACGTCCGTCTCGCCTGCGCTGGTCAGCGGGCCGGCGCCGAAGTCGACGGTACCTTCGAAGGTGCCGATGACGTAGGTGTTGCCTGCGGCGTCGCTCCCGATGGACCAGCCCACGTCGGCGCCGGCGCCGCCATATCCCCGCGACCATGGTGGCTGCGGAGGGCAGTGGGGCTCGCCGTCGCAGCTCTCGTCCTCCGGTGTCACGCAGACCTCTGCGGCGGGCGTCACCTCGCCGATGCAGGGCCCATACCCGGCACCATCGGGGAGGCATGTCTGCGTTCCAGGAGCGCAGCGCCCGACGCCCCGGGTCCCGGCGGGGCCGGTGTAACATGCGACGACCGAGCCCGGCGCGCACGTCGCCGGCGCGTCGCCGCCGGTCGAGCCGCCGCCGTCACCGCTCGATGCTGCTCCGCCGCCGCCGCCGTCATCGTCGCCGCCGCTCGCCGGCGGGTTGAAGACGACGACGTAGGCGTCGTTGGACCCTACATAGGGAATCGGGCTGGTCCCGAAGTCCACGGGGCCACCCGCGAGACCGGTGACGGCGATCGCGCCGTTCGGGGACAAGGAGATATCCCGCGCATCTGCGTCGAAGTCGATCGACCAGAGCTCCGTCCCGCTCGCGTCGAGCTTCGCGAGGCCGCGTCCGGCGATGACGATGTCGCCCGCGGGATCCAGCGCGATCCTGTCGCCGAAGCGGACCGAGCGGCTGAAGAGGGGTTCGCCCGCGGCATCCAGCTTGAGGAGGACGGAGCCGGCGGGGAGGGGCCCGCTGCCGAAGTCGATGGATCCATCCGTCGTGCCCGTCACGAGGATCTCGTCCGCCGCATCGATCGCCACGGCGTGCGCCGTCACGCCGCCGCCAAACACAGGGTCGCTGGATATGAAATTTTGCACCCAGAGGGGATCGCCGGTCGGAGAGTATTTGGAGACCACGAACCTGGTTGGAATGCCCTCGAAGCTCAAGCCGTGGGTCACCACCGCCACGACGTTGCCGGCGCTGTCGAGCGCGAGCCCCGCGCCGCGAGCATAGTATCCTGGCAACGTCTCCCACCAGAGGGTGGCCTTGCTCGCGGCGTCGATCTTGATGAGCTGGGCCTGCTCCCACTGGAGGTACACGACATACATATCGCCGTGAGCATCGACGGCGATCTGCTCGACGGAGTGCACCGCTGGAGCAGCGTAGGGACCATTGCTCCAGATGTGATTGCCGTCGGGATCGAATTGGGCCACGAAGAAGGATACCAACGGGGCGATGTCTTGGAGGGGGAGGGGACACCCGCCCAGATCGATGCTCGGCATCCCGTACGAGTCCATGTACACGCCGGTGAGGAAGACGTTTCCGTTCTCGTCGACGGTCACGGCGCCCCCCCGCTCGTTCAGCTCGGTCCCGATGCGCTTGCTCCAGAGCACCGCGCCCGAGGGATCGAGCTTGATAAAGAGGATGTCCCCCTCTCCGGCGCTGGTCACGGGGCCGGTGCCGAAGTCGACGGTTCCTCGGAAGGTGCCCGAGACGTAGGTGTTGCCCGATGCGTCGCTCGCGACGGAGAAGCCCTCGTCGACGCCAGGGCCGCCGAAGCCCAGCGCCCAGGCCGGCGGCTGAGCGCAGCGGGGCTCGCCGTCGCAGCTCTCGTCCGCCGGCGTGGCGCAGCGCTCTCGATCGGGTGTCACCTCGCCTGCGCACGCGCCGTAGCCGAAGCCGTCGGGGCGGCAGGTCTGCGTCCCGGAAGCGCAGCGCCCGACGCCCTTCGTCCCAGCAGGACCTGTGTAGCAGGCGACGACCGAGCCCGGCACACATGTGCCCGGCGAGCCGCCGCCACCACCGGTCGAGCTGCTGCCGCCGCCGGTGCCAGGCGCGCCGCCATCGCCGCCGGTGCAAGGCGCGCCGCCTTCTCCGCCAGTGCCAGATGCGCCGCCGGTGCCAGGCGCGCCGCCGTCGTTCGATCCGCCGGCACCCTCTGTGGCGCTGCTGCTGCTCGCCCCCGGAGTGCCGCCGCTGCCGCCTGTGCCTCCTGCGCCGCCGTTACCTCCGCCGCGCGCGATGGGCTCGCACGCGGTGAGGCCAACCAGGGCCGTGATGGTCAGTGCGGATGCTGCCCGCCGGCAACCCTTGAGGCTCCAACCACGACGCGCAATGTGTTCGGCCATGGCAACGCTTCGTTGCTCGACATGAGCCGCATATTCATCAGGCCTCCAAATAAGCGAGGAGCCACTGGACGATTTTCTTTTGAATGATCCTGTGTACTCTTTCACCTCAAAACCTGCCTTCGCACCTCGAAAACGATGACCTGATCCCCTGCAAGCGGATCAGGACGGGCAATGACGTGTCTGATGCGTAAATGTGTAACATGATTAACGAAATTTCCGTTTCGCGGGCGCGTTGGTGGCGAGGAGTAGTCCAGTGAAGCGCGAATTTTTCATGCGGCGGCACGGCACATGAACCAACAAGCTCGAACCGCTTTCTCGGTATTGCTCGTGGCAGCTTCGATGGGCGCGGCCGGGCCGGCCTATGCCAGCGTGTCCGTCTCGGGGAATGTGACGCCCGCTGTCGCTGACCCGGGCGACCCGTGGGATCTCGGGGCGAATGCGCTGGTGGTCGGCAGCGCGCTCGACGCGGAGGAGCCGATGGGAGAGGTGATCGTCAGCCACCAGGGGACGTTGATCAGCGCCGGCGCCTCGGTGGCGGCGGTCGCCTACTCCAGCGGCAGGGTCCAGGTCATCGGATACGGCTCGCGATGGATCAATGATGGGCAGCTCGCGCTCGGGCTTCGCGCCGGGGCGTCCGGCTCGCTCCTCGTGCGGCGGGGCGCCCAGGTGACCACCGACGACCTCGTGCTCGGCGTGCGCGGCTACGCGGCCATGGGATACGTGCTCGTCGAGGGGTACGACGCCTCCCTGACGAGCCACACGAACGCGTACATCGGCCGCTCGGAGGAGCTCAGCGTCCTCGAGATCAAGCAGGGAGGGAGCTTCTTCTCGAACAACGTATTCATCGCGACGTGCCCGATCTGCCAGGGCGACGTGACCGTCACGGGCTCCGCGACGAGGTGGGTCAACACGGGCGAGTTCGTCGTGGGCGCGAACGGCGGCGCGAGGCTGCGCATCGAGCAGGGGGCCCAGGTCTTCACCGCGAACGCGCAGATCGAGACCTATCCCGGCGAGCCCAGCTACTTCGCGAGCTCGGCGATCGTGAGGGGCTGGGACGCCACCTGGACCAACGAGGGGCTGCTGCGCGTCGGGGCCGCCGGCCATGGCGAGCTCACGGTCGGCGCTTATGGAACCCTCGTGACGGAAGACACGGAGATCCGCTCCACGTACGGCCACGGGTTCGTCCGGGTGAACGAGCCCTACGCGTCATGGCGCAACAGCGGCGATGTGACGATCTACGCGACCTTCTCGATTTCCCCGTCGCTCCTCGTCGACGGGCGAGGCGAGGTCAGCATCGGCGGCCTCCTCCGGATCACGCCGCTGGTCGAAGGCGCAGCGCCTGGCCCGGAGCCCATCGTGCGCCTCACGCGCGGGGTGCTCGCCGCGGGCGCGATCGAGATCCAGGCGCGCGACTTCGACTTCGCCGGAGGCCGCCTGAGCACTGGCAGCTTCGTCGGCGATCTCGCCAATACGCAGGCCGGCGCGCTGTCCGTGGGAGAGGTCTACGCCTCGACGGACGTGGCCGGCGATTACAGCCAGGGCCCGAGCGCCACGCTGAGCGCCACCGTCGCGGGCCCGGGCGCCGCGCCGCTCCTGGTCGTGGACGGGGACGTGAGCCTCGATGGCGTGCTGGAGGTGGTCCCGGCAGGCGACACGGCGCCGTTCCAGGCCGGGGACACCGTCGCCCTGCTCGGCTGGAGCGGAGAGCTGACAGGGGCCTTCGCTGACGTGCACATCGCCCTGCCGCTCGCCCCCGGGCTCGCCTGGGATACCTCCGCGCTGTACACGACCGGAGAGATCACCGTCGTGCCTTCCGCCTGAGCGGAGGCGCGGCACGACGGGAGCTCCACGTCGGGCCGCGCTCGCCCGAGCGGCGACGGGCCGGCCGGCGCGACGTCACCAGGTCCGGGGCGCGCACGTTGCCTGCTGGATCGCTGGGGGGCGGTCAACGTGATCGTGGATTGCTTGACAACCCGATGGTCCTTCGCACGATTCATCATCGTGGGGGAGCATGCGTACAGGACCCGACGATCACACGGAGCCAGGCGCGCTCGTTGTCGACCATGCCCGTCGCCTGGGGCCGGGCGAGCCCGCGCGCTCGGAGCCCGCTGAGCGCGCGGGCCTCGGGCCGCGCAAGGCCGCCTCGGGCTGCCCGCCGGAGCAACGTACGGGCGATCTCGGGACGAAGAGCCCTCCGCCGGGGAGCGGCCGAAGAGCCCAGCCGAGCACGGTCGCTATCGACATCCCGACGGACATCGCTCGCAAGTGGCAGGAGATGACCGATCTCCTCGCGGAGATCCTGCGCGTCCCGGCCGCTCTGATCATGAGAATCGAGCCGCCGGAGATCGTCGTCTGCGTCTCCAGCGAGTCGAAGGGGAACCCCTTCGCGGCCAACGAACGAGCGCGCCTCGGCACCGGGCTCTACTGCGAGAGCGTGATGAAGAGCCGAACGCCGCTGCTGATCCCGGACGCCCTGAAAGACGAGCAGTGGAGGTCGAATCCGGACATCGAGCTCGGGTTGATATCCTATCTCGGTTTCCCGATCTCCTGGCCCACGGGGGATATCTTCGGAACCATCTGCGTGCTGGATGACCGCGCGAACCATTACAGCAAGGCCTATCAGGCGCTCATGGAGCAGTGCCGCGACGTGATCGAGATGGACTTGAAATCCATCTTCGCCCTCGATGCTCGCCTGGCAGAAGAGGCCCGGGCAAAAGAGCGGCTGGAGCAGCAGGTCGCCGAGCGCACCGCGGACCTGCGCCACGTCAACGCCCAGCTCAGGCAGAAGATCGCCGACCACGAGCGGACGGAGGCGGCGCTGCGGAAGGTCGCGGAGGAGTGCAGGTGCGCGGAGGAGGCGCTGCGCACGAGCCAGGAGCTCCTGCGCGCCATCATCGACAGCTCGACGGCCATCGTCGCCGTCAAGGACATCGAGGGGCGCTACCTCCTCGTCAACCGCCGCTTCGAGGAGCTGTTCGGCGTCGCGCGCGAGGCCATCGTGGGCAAGAGCGACGATGACGTGTTCTCCCGGGAGCACGCCGCGGCGCTCCGCGCTTTCGACCGGCGGGCGCTCCTCGCCGGGACGGCGCTGAAAGACGAGGAGGTGATGCCCGAGGACGACGGCGTGCACACCTACCTCACCATCAAGTTCCCTCTGCGCGACGCCGCCGGTGTCCCGTACGCGGTGGGCGGCATCTCCACGGACATCACGGAGCGGAAGAAGATCGAGGCGGAGCGCGCCCTGGTCCTGGAGCACGAGCAGAGGGCTCGGACCGCCGCCGAAGCCGCGGTGCGGATGCGCGACGACTTCCTGTCGATCGCCTCCCATGAGCTCTACACCCCCATCGCGGGCCTGAAGCTCGCCGTGCAAGGCTTGATGCGCGAGGCGACGACGCTCCCCGCCGGCGCGACGAAGCTGGCCAGGATGGCCGAGCGGCAGTGCCAGCGGCTCGTCAGGCTCATCGAAGATCTGCTCGACGTGGCCCGGATCCAGGCAGGCAAGCTCGATCTGAGGCTGGGAGACGTCGATCTCCGGGCGCTTTCGGAAGAGGTCGTGGAGCACTTCGACGTGGAGCTGAAGCAGGCAGGAAGTACAGTGCGCTGGCGGGCAGACGCTCCCGTGGTGGGCACGTGGGACAGGGCCCGTCTGGAGCAGGTGGTGACGAACCTGGTGTTGAACGCCATCAAGTACGGGAGGGGCGAGCCGATCGAGATCAGCGTCGCGGCCGAGGGCGAGGTGGCCAGGCTGGTCGTCGCCGATCGCGGCATCGGGATCGATGCGAGCTGCGCGCCGTACATCTTCGAACGCTTCGAGCGAGGCGTCTCGGCGCAGCACTACGGCGGCCTCGGCCTGGGGCTGTACATCAGCCGCCAGATCGTGGACGGCCATGGTGGCTCGATCCGGGTCGAGAGCGAGCTCGGCGCGGGGGCTGCCTTCATCGTGGAGCTGCCCCTGCGCCGGCGGCGCGACGCTCTGCCGACCGAGGTGTCTCCGCCGGCCGGAGGTCCCGATGAGCCCGCGGGATGATCATCACGACGGTGTCTTGATCGTCGACGACGACAGCGGTTTTCGCGCCGTCGTGGAGGAGCTCTTGCAGGCATGCGGCTACGAGGTCGTCTGCGCGGAAAATGGCGCGGTGGCGCTGGATCTGCTCCGCCGCGGCCTCCGGCCGGGCATCATCCTGCTCGACCTCATGATGCCGGAGATCAACGGCTGGGAGTTCCTCGCGCTCAAGCGACGGGAGCCCGCGCTGGCGGACATCCCGGTGGCGATCCTGTCGGGCGTCGACGCTCTGGAAGCCAAGGCAGCCACCCTGGACGTGTGCGCGCTGCTCAAGAAGCCGATCGATCTCGACGCCCTTCTCGCCGTGGTCGCGCAGACACGATGAGCTCGCGTCGGGGAGCTCGTTCGGCGCTCGAGACATCCTCCAGCGACGGCGTCGACCCCGGCGAGAGCGGCGGGGGTCGCGCCCATGGCCATGGCGGGTCGCCTACGGCTGACCCGTTCACCCTCGCCGACCGGTGGCATCGAAGCGCGAAACCTGCGGGAGCTCGGGGGCATCGAGCCCCGCGAACGGATCGCGCCAGGCGTCGAGCTGCCACAGGCGCGCGTGCCAGGCCGCGACGCGCGGGTAGTCCGAGAGCGGCAGGCCGGCGAGATCCGCGAACGGAAGCACCGATGCCATCCGAAAGTCCGCATACGAGACCGCGCTCCCGACGAGCCAGTCCCTGCCGCTCAGGACCTGTTCGAGCAGCGTCGCCGCCTCGGCGAACCCCGAGAGCCCCTCCACCACGAGGTCGTCGCGGATGGGACCGAGCCCGTAGCGCTGCTTCGTCACCCGCTCGAAATGGACCTTGTCGCACGCGGCGACGAAGTTGTGCGTGCCCCAGCTCAACCAGCGGATCATCTCCGGTTGCGCGGCGCCCGTGCGCCAGAAGTCCGAGCCCGTGAGCTGCGAAAGGCGGCACGCGATCGCGTCCGTTTCCCAGAGCGACTCGTCCCCCTCGACCAGGATGGGCACGCGCAGGTTCGGATTCAGCGCTCGAAACTTCTCCTGCTGTGACGGGTCGAGAGGAGCCGCGTGGACGTAGTCCACGGGTGCATCGAGGTGGCGCGCCACGGCGACGGCGACCCGTGGATTCAAGTTTCGGCTGAAGTACAGCTTCATGGATCTCGTTTCTCGTGCGTGGCTCAGCCACAGGAAATCACAGCACGTGAAGCAGAGCAAGAGCGTACAGCGGGAGACGGGGAGGGGAGAGAACTAGAATCCCCAACTCTCGCCTCCCCGCCTCCCCGCCTCCCCGCCTCCCTGTGAATCCTTCCTTCTTCCTCTCCGCTCAACCCGATCGATTCATCCATGCATCGACGATGAGGCCGCCCTGAGGTCACCTCTCGCTGTCGAGCATCGCCATCATGGGCGCGGGGTAGCGGGTGCCGGCGATCGCCTCCGCGGGGACGGCGGCCTCGAGCTCGGCGAGGTCGGAGGGCGCCAGCGCGATCTCGAGGCCGGCGAGGGCATCGTCGAGCTGCTTCCGCGTGCGCGCGCCCATCGTCGGGATCACCGTGACGCCCTGCGCGGCGCCCTTGGCGCGGACCCAGGCGACGGCGAGCTGCACGGGGGTGACGCCGCGCCTCTCCGCGAGGCGAACGAAGGCGTCGACGAGCGCCTGGTTCTTTCGAGCGTTCTCGCCCGAGAAGCGCGGCATGTGGGCCCGCAGGTCGCCCGCGCCGGCCGGCTTGCTGCCGGCCAGCAGGCCGCGCGAGAGCACGCCGTACGCGGTGACCGCGACGCCGAGCTCGGCGAGCGCGGGGAAGATCGTCGCCTCGGGGCCGCGGCTCACGAGCGCGTACTCGATCTGGAGGTCCACGATCGGGTGCACCTTCGCGGCGCGGCGGATCGTCTCCGCGCCCACCTCGGAGAGGGCGATGTGGCGGACATAACCCGCCTTCACCATGTCGGCGATGGCGCCGATCGTTTCCTCGATCGGGACCGCCGGGTCCAGGCGCGCGGGCCGGTAGACGTCGATGTAGTCGACGCCGAGGCGCGACAGGCTATGGGCGAGGAAGCTCTTCGTCGCGATCGGACGAGCGTCGAAGCCGAGGAAGGTGCCGTCGGGCGCGCGCAGGCCGCCGTACTTCACGCTGAGCACGGCCTTGTCGCGCCGGTCCTTGATGGCCCGGCCGATGAGCATCTCGTTCTTGCCCATGCCGTAGAAGTCGCCGGTGTCGAGGAGGTTCACGCCCCGATCGAGCGCCGCGTGGATGGTCGCGATGCTCTCCGCCTCGTCGCTCTCGCCGTACCAGCTGCCCCCGCCCATGCTCATGCAGCCGAGGGCGAGGGGGAAGATGGAGGGGCCAGTCTTGCCGAGCTTGGTGGTGTTCGTCGTCGTCATGCCGTCACTCTAGGCGCTCGCGTTTCATTGCTCCAATGAATAGGTTCTATTCTCGACATGCCTGACGTTTATGGAATAAACCTCGACCTGAACCTGCTCCGCGTCTTCGCCGTCGTCGCCGAGGCGGGCAGCGTCACGGAGGCGGCGAGCCGGCTGTACCTGACGCAGCCGGCGGTGAGCGCCGCGCTCCGGCGCCTGACCGCGACGATCGGCGCGCCGCTCTTCGTACGGAGCGGGCGCGGGGTCGCGCTGACGAGCCGGGGCGAACGGCTGCGCGCGTCGCTGAAGCCGCACCTCGGCGCCCTGATCGACGCCGCGCTGGCGCCGCCGACCTTCGACCCGAAGACGTGCGAGCGCACCCTCCGCCTCGGGCTCTCCGATACGGCCGAGGTGTGGCTGCTCCCGCCGCTCTTGCGCGCGCTCGAGCGCGAGGCGCCGCGCATGCGCGTCGTCGCCGTGCCCGTTCAGTTCCGCACCGTGGGCGCGGCGCTCGCGGGCGGCGTCGACGCGGCGATCACGGTCGCCGACGATCTACCTTCGAACGTCCGCCGGCAGCGGCTCTTGAGGACCGGCTTCACCTGCCTGTACGACCCGCGCCACGCGCGCCTGCGCAAGCTGACCGAGGCCGAGTACTTCGCGCACGATCACGTCATCGTCTCGTACAACGGGGACCTGCGCGGCTTCGTGGAGGACCTGCTCGGCAAGACGCGGAGGATCCGGTGCTCCGTCGCGACCTTCTCCAACCTGGGCGCGCTGATCGACGGCACAGCGATGCTGGCGACCGTGCCCGAGATCGTCGCCGACGACATCCGCGCCGTCAGGCCGCACCTCCGGACCAAGCCCCTGCCGTTCGAGGTCCAGCCCGGGTACATGGAGCTGCTGTGGCCCGCCGCCACGGACGACGACGAGGCGTGCAAGTTCGCGCGGGAGAAGATCGTCCAGATCGCGCGGCCGCTGAGCAAGAGATGACCTGCCTGCCGGCCCGTCAGCGCTCATCGGCCCGGAGAGAGTTCCATCGAGGCACGACGATCATCGATCGTTCTTCCGGCCTTCCCGCCTTCTGGCTCCACCTGGAGCGCTGTCTGCCCCTGGTCCCTACGCGCCCGTCGCCCCGCGCGGCTGCCGCGCCGCGGCCGTCGCATAAGGCGGCTCGCGGCCGGCGCGCACGGCGGCGAGATCGGCGCGCATCGTCCTCGCGTCGGGATAACGCTCCTGCTTGAGGAAGGCGAGGGCGCGGTCGACCACGGCGCACAGGCCGGGCGGCGCCGTGGGGGCGTGCATCGCGAGGGGCGGCGCCTTCTCCGTGGCGACCGCGATGAGCAGGCGCGCGTCCTCGAGGTTGCCGTGGATCGTGCGGCCCGCGAGCAGCCGGAACATCGTCGCTCCCAGGCCGAAGAGGTCCGTCCGGCCGTCGATCTCGCGGATGAGGCCCAGGGCCTGCTCGGGCGCCATGTAATCGTCGGTGCCGATCGACACGCCCGTCGCGGTCTTCGTCATCTCCGGCACCCCGGCGACGTCCTCGAGCAGCGGGTCGAGGACGCGCGCGAGGCCGAAATCGAGCACCCGCACGCGCCCGTCGTTGCCGATGTGGAGGTTCTCGGGCTTGAGATCGCGGTGAACGACGCCGTGCTCGTGCGCCACGATCAGCACGTCGAGGACCCGCTCGCCGAGCGCGAGCACCTGGCCGACAGGGAGCGTCCCGTGCCGCGCCATGCGGTCGAACACGGTCTCTCCCTCGAGCACCTCCATGGCCATGTAGACAAGGCCGTCGTCCGTGGCCCCGGACTCCAGCACCTGGGGGAGCCCGTCGCAGAGCGGCGCCACGGCGGCCAGCGCGCTCCCGATCGGCCCCTCGCGCAAGAACCGCTTTCGCACCGCCTCGATCTCGGCGAGCTCGGCGTGCAGGACCTTGAGCGCCGCCACGCACCCGTCAGCCCGGCGGCAAAAGAAGACGCTCGCCATGCCGCCGACCCCGAGGACGCTCTCCACCGCCCAGGGGCCGATCCACGTGCCGACGCGCTGCTCCGCCAGCTCCTCTTCGGTCGCCATGGGGAGATGCTACCACCGGCGGCTGCCCGCCGGGCCTCGTCCCGCAGGGGCTCGTCCGCGCCCCTCTTGCAGGGCCCCGGCCGCGTTCCTCGGGGCGAGGACTGCGCTCACCCTGGCGACCGCGGGGCGACCGTCTTGCGGCGGACAGGACGAGCAGGTGCTGGAGGTCAGCGCCCCGTGGACGTCCCCGGCTGAGCGAGCGCCTGGACCGCTCGCCATAGCTGGGTCACGAGGTCGCGATCCAGGCCGACGGTGGAGAGCTTTCCGAGGCACCCGGCGCAGATGTGACCGGCCTGGAGCTTGATAGCCACGTCGGCCTTCTGCTGGCAGAGGTCGAAGAGGCAGGCGAGGGTCTCGGCGTGCAACAGCTTCGCGGGCTCATAATCGGCGGAGAGGGCGTGCAGCCCGTAGAGGAGCAGCTCGTAGGCCACGAAGGACGCGGCTGGCAAGGAGATGAGCTGATCCAGGCCGGCCAGCGAGATCACCGCCGTCCGGTGTCCCGGATGCCAGTGCGAGAACCAGCGGTCCGGCAGGGGCTGCTCCACGAAGACCACCTTGAGGGCGCCGGGGTCCAGCGAGTCCGCGTCGGCGACCAGCTCGTCCTCGTCGCGCTGCGAGAGCGGATCGGCAGGGATCGGGGACCCCTCGAGCGACTCGTCCACGTCGAAGGCCGGCGCGCCCTTCACACCGCCGAGCGCCTGGGATGCCGTCCGGAGCAGCGGGGCCAGCCGGGCAGCCGTGGGGACGCCGAGGACCCGAGGGCCGGGCCGGACGCGGCCGCCCATCTTCATGGCCATCATCGCGTCGTAATAATGGCCCTTCTTGCTCAGGGAGGACATCGGCCTGGAATAGGCGTCCCGCTCGGCGTCGAGCCGGTCCGCCTCGGCCTGGATCTCGGGATCCCCGCCGGCATAGCTTCGTAGCCGGCTGGCCGCGTCGGCCAGCGTGGACGCGGCTTCCTGCCACTGGCGACCGTCGTTGAGCCCCAGGGCCACCCGGCGAGCGCGGGCGGCGTCGAGCGCAGCCGCGGCCCGGAGCACCTCCGGATCCGCCGGCTGGGCGCGCGCCTGCTCCTCCGCGACCCGAGGCCATGACAGCGTCCAGGGCTCCTTCGACAGCGCGCCGTCCCGGTCCGCGAGCGCGACGTCGACCACGAGCGTCTCGGCGATCGCGCCGGCGGGGAAGCGCAGCCGGAACATCGGGGCCAGCACCATCCCGCCCGGGAGCGAGCCGAGCGAGAAGGAACAAGTCCCGCCGTCGCGGGTGCAAGGGTAGTCATTGAGCGACTCCACCTCGACGCCCTCGGGCGCGCGGATCACGAGCGCGGCGTCGCGGGCGACCACGGAGAGCACCTCGCCGATCTCCCGGCCGACGAAGCCGGGGAGCTCGTCGGCGCGCGCGGCGAAGTAGAAGTTGCCGCCGCCCTCCTCGGAGAGGCGGCCCAGGAGGAACTCGTTGAAGCCCTCACCCAGGCCAAGGGTGCTTGTGGTCACCCGGCGCAGCCGCTCGGAGCGGGCGCGGGAAGTCAGCTCGTCGGGTGAGGTGATCCCGTGGTTGGCCTGGCCGTCGGTGAGCAGGAGGACGCGGCCGATGGCATCCTCGGGCAGGTGCGCGCCCACCTCGGCGCAGCCGCGGAGCCAGCCGCCGCCCAGGTCGGTGTTGCCTCGCGCGGTCACCGTGTCGAGCGCGGCCTCGGCGCGGAGCCGCGCCCCGGGCGTGGCCTCGGTGGAGGGGATGGGCACCTCGACCTGGTGGTCGAAGGTGACCACGCTGAAGCGGTCGCCGGGCTGGAGGGTGCGGATGGCCTGGCGAGCAGCTTCCAGCGCGAGCCGGAGCTTCTTGCCGGACATGGAGCCGGAGCGGTCAATCACCAGCGAGAGGTGGACAGGCTTGCGGGCCTGGCTCCCCTCGGGCCGGGGTACCGTGATCTCCACCCGGAGCAGTCGCTCCGAGGGCTCGGCGGGGAGCCATGGTCGATCGGGGCGGGCGTTGAACATGGCACCATGGCACACCCCGCCCCGGGCTGCCGTCAACGGGTCGATGGCTTCCGCAGGCCGGCAGATCGCCGCATCGCCGCATCGCCGCGCGCCGAGCTTCACGCCAAGGAGACTCCCTCGATGCCCGTCATGCACTCGCTCCCGCCGGTTCATCGCCCTCTCGAGGACGCGCTCGCGCTCGGCCCCGCGCTGCTCGCGCGCGCCCGCACGGCAGAGGCGGCGCCCTGGCTCGCCGCCAGCCTCGTCGAGGGCCCCGCCGTGGTGCTGGGCGCGGCCCAGCGCGCGGCGCGCGTGGTCGACCTCTCGGCCTGCGCCGCGCGCGGCGCGAAGGTCCTGCGGCGCGCCACGACGGGCACCGCCGCGTTCCTCGGCGGGCGCGGCGTCGTGTGGACCCTCGCGCTGCCGCACGCCGCCTCGCTCGCGCCCGACGCCACGGCCCGGACGCTCCTCAACCGCAACGTGCGCGGCTTTCTCAAGGGCTTCTCCCGCGCCGGCGCGCCCGCGCATTACTTCGGGCGCGAGTGGATCTCGCTGCAGCACCGCCCCGCCGCGCTGCTCGGCCTCGACGCCACGCCGGACGGCGCGCTCCTCATCGAGGTCTTCGCGGGCCTCGACGCGCCGCCCGCGATCCCCCCGGAGCTCGCGGCGCCGGACGAGCGCGTCATCGACCGCTGGCTGGGCAAGGCCCCGGCCGCGCTCTCCGACGTCCTCCCGGCGCGCCTCTCGCTCGAGGCGCTCGCGCGCGCCGTCGTCGAGGGGGTCGCCCTCCGCGCCGCGCTCCCGCTGATCGACGGCGGCGAGGCGCCCGAGCTCGCGGCCGAGCGCTTCCAGCCCGTGACCGCGCCCGACGACCCGGTGCCGCCGGGCGCCTCCGCCGCGGCGCTGGCGCGCGTGCCCATCGGCTGGATCGAGGCCGCGGCGCTCGCCAACGTCCCGCATGTTCCGCTCGTTTCGCCGGCGCGCGCGTGGCTCGGCGGCGACGTCCTCACGGCGCGCTGGCTCCTCGACGCGCTCGGCCGGGGGGATGCGCCGGCGCGCGGCGAGGACGTCGACGCCGAGGCCTCGCCGCTGGAGGGGGCGACCCTCGCCGACCTGCGCGCGCTCGCGCGGCGCGCGCTCGCCCTGGGCCGCGCGCCCGGGGGCTGATCCGCCTCGGAGGCCTCAGAGGAGCGCCTGGCACGGCGCGAGCTGGCTCGCCAGGGGCCCGAGCGCCCCGCCGGCCGCGCCCCCGGCGAGGAGGCCCGCCAGCGCAGGGCGCGGGCGAGGATCCGGGTCGGGGACATGCCGCCCTCCGTCGAGGCGATAACGCCAGCGGGGACCCCGGGCGACGAGATCGGCGATCGCGAGGAGGAACCTGTCGATGTCCGCGGCGCTGGTGCCGACGCCGAAGCTCGCCCGCACCGCGAGGGGCACCGCCGCGCTTCCGCTCGCCTCCGGCGCGCGATCCCCGGCGAGCGCCGTCATGAGCGGGTGCGCGCAGAACGACCCGTCCCGCACGCCGATGCCGTGCTCGGCGCTCAGGGCCGCGGCGACCGCGCCGGGATGGAGGCCCCGCACATTGAACGTCACGACGCCGATCCGCGGGCTCTCCGGGCCCCACATCGCGAGGCGCTCGACCCCGGGCACGGCGCACAGGCCGCGCGTCACGCGGTCGAGCAGGCTCGCCTCGTGCGCCGCCACGGCGGACATGCCCACCTCGGAGAGCGCGCGGCACGCCGCCGCAAGCGACACAGCGCCGACCACGTTGGGCGTGCCGGCCTCGTGGCGGGGCGCGCCGCTCGCCCATTCCACACCGTCGTGCGTGACGCGCCGGACGGCGCCGCCGCCGGCGAGGTAGGGGCGCGCGGCGTCGAGCCAGTCGCCGCGGCCGACGAGCACCCCGCCGCCGAAGGGGGCGTAGAGCTTGTGACCGGACAGCGCCACATAATCAGCCCCGATCCCGGCGAGCGCGATCGCGCGGTGCGGCGCGAGCTGGGCCGCGTCCACGGCGAGCCGCGCGCCGTGGCGATGGGCGACCGCGGCGAGCTCCGGGAGCGGCCACAGCTCGCCCGTGACGTTGCTCGCCCCCGTCACGGCGAGCAGCCGATGGCGTGAGAGCACGCCGCGCAGCGCGCCGTCGGCCCGCGCGATCGCCTCGTCCGCGCTCGCGGGCACCGGCAGGACGACGGACCGACCGCGCCGCCACGGCAGCTGGTTCGCGTGGTGCTCCGAGGCGAACATCACCACCGTCGTGTCCTCGGGCAGCGCCGCGGCGAGCAGGTTGAGCGCGTCGGTGGTGTTCCTGGTGAACACCACCGTGTCCTCGTCGCGCGCTCCCACGAAGTCCGCCACCTCCTGGCGAGCGGCGGCATAGAGCTCCGTCGTCACGGTGGACGCGAACCCCGCCCCGCGGTGCACGCTGCTGTACCAGGGCAACACCGCCGCGACCGCGTCGAGCACCGAGCGCAGGCACGGGGCGCTCGCCGCGTAATCGAGGTTCACGTAGCCCACCCGCTCGCCAGTCACGAGCGGCACGGAGAGGTCCGCCCCGACGACGGGCAAAGGGAGCGCGCCGAGGGCAGGCGCCGCCGGCGCGCCCGCGTCAGGGCGCCAGTCCACGATGGAAGCGATCGACATACCACCTCACGAGTCCAGGGGACTCCGGGCGACCAGAGTCCGCGCTTGCCCGCCGCACATGCGGCCGGCCAGGTCGTCACCCGGGACACCCCACCGCGGATCGGAGGGTTGTCGGCCAGCGAGCCGGGGCTACGCGCTGGCGCTCATGACCTGCCGAACCATTACCGCGTTGGTCGCCTCGTGGCAAGGACCGGCTCGACCTCACAGCCGCCCGCTCGGCTGCGCACGCCGGTACGGTGGTTGCATTGTGGATCTCCGGGGCAACGCGACGCCGCACATCGCGGCTCCTGGACAGCGCCCTCACGGCCGACTCTGCCGCACGAGGCGGGGTGCGACCGTGAGCCGTCCGTCCTCCAGCGCACCCCGAGAGAACCCATGAAGACACCCGGACTCCTTCTCGCTCTCTTCCTCCTTTGCGCCTCCTGCAGCGCCTGCAGACCGGACGAGAGGCTCGCTCCCGTGGGCCACGGCGGCTCCGCGCCGGGCGACGCAGGCGCCGAGCCGGACGCCACCGAGGGCGGCGCCGGGGACGACCTGTTCGCCCGGCTCCCGGAGATCGCGCCGACGGCCACAGGGCGGCGGGGGGCGGCGGCGACGGTCAATCTCCGCGGGACGCTGGCCGCCATCGAGATCCTGAAGCGAGGGGGGGAACGCCGTCGACGCCGCGGTCGCCGCGGCGGGCGTGCTCGGCGTGACCGACCCGTTCTCCTGCGGTATCGGCGGCGGCGGCTTCATGCTCGTCTACCTGGCCGGCGAGCAAGAGGTGATCGCCCTGGATCACCGCGAGACGGCGCCGTCCCGGCTCGAGGCGAGGTCCTTTTATGAAGACGGGGCGCCGATCGCGTTCAATGAGCTCGTCACGAGCGGCCTGTCGGTCGGCGTGCCCGGCACGGTGCGGGGCTGGAGCGAGGCGCTCCGCCGTCATGGGACGCTCGGGCTCGGAGACGTGCTGAAGCGGGCCATCCAGGTCGCCGAGGCGGGGTTCGACGTCGACCAGACCTTCCTCGACCAGACCCGCCGCAACCTCGCCCGATTCCAGGCGATCACGAGCAGCAAAGCGCTCTTCCTGGGGCCCGACGGCGCGCCGTGGCCCGTGGGCACGATCTTCAAGAACCCGGATCTGGCCGGCACCTACCGGCCCATCGCCGAGGGCGGAGAGAAGGCGTTCTACGAAGGGCGGGTCGCCGAGGCGATCGTCGCCGCGGTGAAGTCGCCTCCCGTCGAGCCCGGGAGCGCGCTCGACGTCCGGGCGGGGGTCATCGAGCTCTCGGATCTCCTCGGCTCGCCAGGCGGGTCCACCATCATCACCACGGTGCTGCAGATCCTCGTCGGCCATATCGATCTGGGCCTCCCCATCGACAGCGCGCTCGCGGCGCCGCGCCTGTCGCAGCGCAACTCGGGCGACGGCGCCACCGACGCGGAGACGGCGTTCCTGAGCGCCCCGGAGGCCGAGGGGCTCGCGTCCCTGGGCCACGTCCTCTCCGACGCGGGCACGATGGCAGGTGAGATCGGCGCGGCCACCGCCCTGCGCTTCAACGGCGATGGAACCGTGACCGCGGTCGCCGAGCCGGTCCGGCGCCACGGCGGGAGCGCGATGGTCGAGCAGGAGCGGTGAGCGCGGCGCGCGCGCCCCTCGGGGCCCGGACCCGACGGCCGCCCCGAGCACCGCGGAGGCGGGGCGCTCAGGGCGCCGGGGGGTGAGGCGCCATCTGCGCCAGCGCGGTGAACCAGTCCTCGAGGTGCCACGTCCGCGCGATCCGGTCGGGCGAGGCCCGTCGCGCGATCCTGTGTTGATGGGGCAGCAGTCGGTAAGTACCGTGATGCTTCAGCAGCAACGGCATCGCGGCCCGCGGGCGAGCGCCAGCGCTGATTCCGTCCACCCGCAGTCCACTGCGGGAGCTCGTCATTGCAATCCACAGGTCGCGGGCGGCGCTCACGCCTTCCAGGCGTCTCTGGGGGTCCTGACGCCGACCCGGCGGCCCCCTGGACGGTGGAGACGCTGGCGCCGGAGGCGGGGCTGTCGCGCGCGGCGTTCGCCCGCCGGTTCACGCCCGAGCTGGGCGAGCCGCCGCTTGCGTACCTGACCCGCTGGCGCATGGGGCGAGCGGCCGGACCGCCGGGCGAGATCGAACGGAGCTGTTTCCGTCTTCCTCGCGCGCGCTCCCCGGGCGCTTGACGGCCGTCGGGTGGAGCTCAAGAGAGCGTTTCCCAAGCTCATCTCTGGCGCCGTGATGGGGAAGAATTCGAACACACAGGATCTGAGCCATAGAGAGGACGCAGCGTTTCTTCGTCCTCTCCTCCGTGTCCACCGCCTCGGTGACGCGTGCAGCCGTCGACCAGGTGGACGATGAATCTGCCCTGGGCTCGACATCCGAACGCACCCCCGCGTCGCTCCTTCAGGCTTGCTGTGCGTTGTTGCGGCGCACATCCTTTGCCTCCCTGCTACCTGCCTCCCTACCGCCTCCCTTCCAGCTGCCTTCGACCTCCATGAGCTCCCGATCGCGGCGCTCGCGCGCCTGGTCCGCGCGCGCTCGCTGTCGCTGCGGGATGGCGTCTCCACTCGAGGCCGCGCGCTCTGGCTGCAGGCCTACCAGCGCCTGCCCGCCCGCATGTCACCAGAGCCGTGGCCGCGAACCTCATGGAGAGGATCCGGGCGCGCCGGCAAATCATCGCGACCGACAGGGACCAGATGCGTGCCTGTTGAAAATTTCTATTGGAGATTCCGCCTGCTCTCGTGGTAGGGTGATCCTGCTCGGGGGAGACGCCCTGCAGGTAGGTGGAAGGGGGGAGTCGTGCTCATGCGCGATGGCACGGCCGCGCCATGTCCGCTGAATCGGATCGAGGGGGGGCAACGATGCCTCGGAAGAAGATTCTGCTGGTCGACGATTCTCAGACCATCCTGCGTATCGAGCAGATGGCGCTGAGCAAGCACTACGACCTCATCACGGCGAACGACGGCGGCCAGGGGATCGAAGTGGCCTTGGCGCAGCGGCCGGATCTCATCCTCCTTGATGTCGTCATGCCGCACATGAACGGGTTCGACGCCTGTCAGCAGCTGCGCGCGGAGGATGCGACGCGCAGCACGCCGATCCTGCTCGTCACCAGCCGGAGCGATGTCGCGCACATGGAACAGGGATTCCGGTGCGGCTGCTCCGATTTCGTCACGAAGCCTATCGACACGATGGAGCTCCTGGAAAAGGTCAGGAACTGCCTTGGCGACTGACACGGCGGCGAGGGCATCCGAGGGCGCACGTCTCGCCCCCTCCAGCGGCGACGATGGATCCGTAGCCCTGCCCGACGATGTCGGCAGAGAGGAGAGGACCAGTCCGTCCGGCCCAAGGGAGGCGGCCGCGTCGGCCGGACCGCCCAGCTGGCGCTCGCTGCCGGCGGTGGTCCAGCACGTCATGCCAGGCCAGCTGTTCGCTTCGCCCGAGCCGACCATGGTGACCACCATCGTTGGGTCCTGTGTGGCGATCTGCCTCTGGGACGCTACCACCGGCGTCGGCGGGATGAACCATTACGTGCTTCCGGAATGCCCGAGCCCGGCGATGGCCTCGGTCCGCTTCGCCGAGTTCGCATGCCAGCGCCTCCTCGAGCGGCTCGTGGCGCTCGGGGCCTCCAGCCGGGCGCTGCAAGCGCACGTCGTCGGGGGCGCCTGCCTCATCTCCGCGTTCCGGGAGCGCGGCACCCACCTCGGCGCCCAGAACGTGGATGCCGGGCTCGCGTTCCTGCGCGTGGAGCGGATACGGATCGCCCAGCTGGACACGGGCGGCAACCGGGGACGCAAGATCGTCTTCCGGACGAGCGACGGCGCCATCTCGATCCAGCCTCTGTGAGCCGCATGGACAGCGATCGCGACGAGCTGCTCCAGACGTTCACGCCAGAGGCGCACGAGATCCTCGACGAGATCGAGCGCGCGCTGCTTCAACTCGAGACCGGCCGCGACGCTCACGAGGTCCTCCAGCGCGTCTTCCGCGCCACCCATACGCTCAAGGGGAGCGCCGGCTCGGTAGGCCTCGGCGGCTTGAGCGCTCTCGGGCACGCCGCCGAGGACATCATCGAGGCGCTCTGCCGCGGCGAGCTCCCGCTCTCTACGCCCGTGGTCTCGCTGCTGCTCGAGACGGTGGACGCAGCCCGCCGGCTCGTCGCCGAGGTCGAGCGGGGGCAGGCCGAGCGCAGCACCTCGTACAGAGAGGTCGTCGCGCGCCTGGAGCAAGCGCGGCGCGGCGGGCTCACGGCGAAGGAGGACGCGGGGGCGACGAGCGCGCGCCGCGCGACCGAGGACGACGCGGAGGGAGCGACCGGCATCAAGAGCATCCGTGTCGCCGTCGAGAAGCTGGACTGCATGGCGGATCTCATCGGAGAGCTCACCCTCGGCCGGAACAGGATCGCTCGGACGCTCCGCGCGGTGCGCGGCGACGCCGGCGCCGCGCTGCGCGACGAGATGGAGGAGCAAGATCGGCTCTGCAAGGAGCTGGAGGAGGCGGTGCGCGCCGCGCGCATGGTGCCGGTCGGCCCCTGGTTCCGGCACTACGAGCGCACGGTGCGCGATCTCGCGCACGCGCACGGCAGGCAGGCGCGCCTCCTCGTCGTGCACGGCGACGTCGAGGTGGACACGGCCGTGGTCGAGCGGTTCAGGGACGCCCTGACGCACATCCTGCGCAACGCGATCTGTCACGGCATCGAGCCGCCCGAGGCCCGGCGCGCCGCGGGCAAGGACCCCTGCGGCACGATCACCCTTCACGCCGCGCACGAGCGGGGCGGCATCGCGCTCCGGATCTCCGACGACGGCGCTGGGATGAGCCGCGAGCGCATCGCCGCCCGCGTCTGCGCGCTGGGGAGGCACCCGGAGCCCGAGACGCTCCCCGATCATGAGCTCTTCAGCCTCGTGTTCGAGCCCGGGTTCTCCACGGCGGCGGAGTCGTCCCACCTGGCGGGGCGCGGCATGGGCATGGATGTCGTGCGGCGCAGCGTGGAGTCGATCCAGGGTACGATCCGGATCGAGAGCCGCGAAGGGCTCGGCACGTCGCTGTCGATCCAGCTCCCGCTCACCCTGGCCACCATCGAGGGGCTCTCCGTCGGGATCGGCGGCGAGCGGTACGTGATCCCGCTCCGCGCGGTGCTCGCCTGCTGCGATCTGCCCCGCGGCACGCTCGCGCACGGCGGCCCCCAGGGGCTCATGATCCGGCGCGGGCGCGCGCTGCCGTGCGTCCGCCTCCGGGCGCTCTTCGGGCTCGGCGGATCTCCCCCGCCGGATGAGCGCGTCGTCATCGTCGCGCACGACGGCTCCGAGGCCGGCCTCGTGGTCGATCTCCTCGACGGCGAGGGGCGCACGGTGGTCAAGCCGCTCGGCCAGCTGTTTCGCCGCGTCCGGGGCATCTCCGGCTCGACCATCCTCGGCGACGGCAGCGTGGCGATGATCCTCGACGTCGACGCGCTGCTCGGCGGCGTCCTCGGGGACCTCGGCCCGGTCGAGGCCCCCGACGAGCGCAGCGCAGCGCCAGCGGCCACCGGAGGCAGCCCAGGATGAGCCGGCGCCCCGGCGCGCAGAGCGCCCGTTTGCCATCTCTCTCCATGGAGGCGTCATGATCTCCGACGCGTCGAGCCCCGTGTCGCAATATATCTCCTTCATCATCGCGGGGGACGAGTACGCGGTGAACATCCTCCGGGCGCGGGAGATCGTCGAGCACAGCGTCACATCGCGTGTCCCGATGATGCCAGCGTGCATCGTCGGCGCCATGAACCTCCGGGGCCGCGTCGTGCCGGTCATCGATCTCGCGGTCAAGCTCGGGCTGCCGCCGACGAGGGTGAGCCGGTGGACGTGCGTCCTCATCGTCGAGACCGAGCTCGACGGCGAGAACACCCGCCTCGGCCTGCTCATCGACGGTGTGGGCGATGTGCTCACGCTCTCCGAGGACGAGATCGAGCACGCGCCGGCCTTTGGCGCGCAGGTGCGCGCGGATCAGCTGCTCGGGATGGCGAAGGTGGGCCAGAAGCTCGTGCTGCTGCTCAACATCGACCGCATCCTCTCGCCGGCGGAGCTCCTGGCCTCGACGACGCCCGGCCCCTCGGCTCCCGGGGCCCCGCCGGCGCTCCCAGGCGGCCACGGTGCGCCGGCCGGCGAAGGGGACAGGCCATGATCTCGCTCGCCGAGCTGGGCTCGCGCGCCCTCGGCGACGAGGAGTTCGCGATGTTCCAGCGGCTCGTCAGGCGCGCCTCGGGCATCGCGCTCGGCCCGCAGAAGAAGCCGCTCCTGCTCTGCCGCCTCGGGCCCCGGCTCCGCGCGCTCGGGCTCCGCAGCTTCGGCGAGTACTACCGCCGCGTGACCGCGCCGGGCGGCGAGGGCGAGCTCGTGCACATGCTCGACTGCATCTGCACGAACGAGACCCATTTCTTCCGGGAGCGCGATCAGTTCGAGCTCCTCGAGCGCGAGATCCTCCCGGCGTGGCACGAGAGCGCGGGCCACGGAGCGTCCTTCGCGCGCGGCCGCCCGCTGCGCGCCTGGAGCGCGGCCTGCTCGACCGGAGAAGAGCCCTACTCGATAGCGATGTCGTTGCTCGACAGCCTGCCCTCCCGGGATCGCGGCGACACGGCGGGACAGGCGCCGCCACGGGCCGCCGCCGCGTCGACCGGCGCTCCGGGGATCTGCATCCTCGCGACGGACCTGTCCGTCCGCGCGCTCGACCAGGCGCAACGCGCGGTGTGGCCGATCGAGCGGGCCTCGGAGATCCCGGAGGAGCGCCTGCGCACCTACATGCTCCGCGGGACGGGCGCGAGCGCGGGCCTCATGAAGGCCCGGCCGGAGCTGCGCAGGCTCATCACCTTCCGGCGCTTCAACCTGCTCGACGCGGCACCCAAGCGATTCGGCCTGTTCGATCTGATCTTCTGCCGGAACGTCCTCATCTACTTCGACGCCGCGACGAAGGCGTCGATCGTGGCGAGGCTCATCGCCAGCCTCGCGCCTTCAGGGTACCTGTTCCTCGGACACGCCGAGGGCCTCCACGGGACGGACCACCGCGTGCGGTGCGTCGCGCCATCCGTTTATCGGCTTTCGCCCCCGGCGGCGCTCGAAGCACGCCGCACCACATCTAGCCCGGAGCATGCATCATGCTTGCGCATATCGGAGTAGGCCGGAAGCTCTACCTCGGCTTCGCCGCCATGGTCGTCATCGTCCTCGGACTGGCGGGCACGGCCTACCAGAGGTTCGCGGAGCTCGACGAGGCCCGCTCATGGGACCAGCACACGTACGAGGTGATGCTCACGACGAGAGAGATCATGGCGTCGCTGCTCGACACCGAGACAGGAGAGCGCGGCTTCGTCATCACCGGGGCGGAATCGTTCCTGGAGCCGTACCGCAGCGGGCGCGACCGGTTCGAGCAAAGCCTGAGGCGTGCTCGGGAGCTCACCAGGGACAACCCGCGCCAGCAGACGCGCCTCGACAGGATCGACAAGCTCCACGACGAGTGGCTCTCCTCCGTGCTGGAGCCGATCATCCAGCAGCGCCGCAGCGCGGACGAGGCGAGGGCGCCGGCGGATCGCGTGGTCGAGGAGGTCAAGCAGGGGCGCGGGAAGGGCCTCATGGACCAGATGCGCGCGGCGCTCAAGGAGATCGACGACGAGGAGATCGCCCTCCTCGCCCAGCGGCAGGCGGCGACGAACGCGCTCGTCAAGACGATGTACGTGACGCTGCAGATAGGAGGTCTGCTCGCGATCGTCGTCGCCGCCGTGCTCGCCGTCATCTTCAGCAGGATGATCCTCTTGCCGCTCACCCAGGCGGTGTCGATCCACCAGCGCATCGCCGGGGGCGACTTCACGGGCCAGGTCACGGTGAAGAGCTCCGACGAGTTCGGCCAGATGCTCGGCGCCGTGAAGGCCATGTCGGAGCGCCTGGCGGGCCTCATCGGCGAGGTCCGGAGCGGCGCGGTCTCGGTCTCCTCGGTCTCGGTGCAGCTCTCGGCGACGGCGCAGAGCCTGTCGCAGGGCACCAGCGAGCAGGCGGCGTCCGTGGAGGAGACGATGACCAGCCTGCAGCAGCTGAGCGGCACGATCGCGAAGAACGCCGCCAACTGCAAGCAGGTCGAGGAGACGGCGCACCGGAGGACGAGGGACGCGGAGCAGAGCGGTCAGGCGGTCCGGGAGACGGTCGAGGCGATGAAGGCGATCACCCAGCGGATCGTGATCATCGAGGAGATCGCGTACCAGACGAACCTGCTCGCCTTGAACGCCGCGATCGAGGCGGCTCGCGCGGGCGAGCACGGCAAGGGCTTCGCCGTGGTCGCCACGGAGGTGCGGCGGCTGGCCGAGCGAAGCCGGGATGCGGCGAAGGAGATCGGCTCGTTCGCCGCGTCGAGCATCGTCGTCGCGGAGCGCTCGGGACAGCTCATCGCGGAGCTCGTCCCGTCGATCCGGGAGACCGCGGAGCTGGTGCAGGGCGTCGCCGTGGCATCCAAGGAGCAGTCGAACGGCGTGGCCCAGATCAGCGGGGCGGTGGAGCTGATAGAGCAGTCCACGCAGCGCAACGCGGCGATCTCCGAGGAGCTCGCCAGCACGGCGGCCGAGCTCTCGGCGCAGGCAGAGCAGCTTCAGAACGTGATGGCGTCGTTCCGCCTCGCGCAGGAGAGCGACGGCGACCCGGGCCAGAGGCCTGCGGCGCCGGGGCGTCTACCGGACCGCCGCGGCGGCAAGGCGCTGTGGAGGCCGCCGCAGAAGGGCCCCCCGAGCGGCGGCGCATCGAGCAACGGGCGCGTGCCGCACGCCCCGGGCGATCAGGATTTCGTCCCGTTCTAGAGCGGCGGTCGCCCGCTTCGGATACGGGCCCACCTCGACGTTCTCGGTGCTCAGCGCACCGGAGTGGGCTTGCGCGCCGAAAACGCCGATCTGGGCCCGTCTCCTGTGCGGGAGACCGCCGCTCTGCTCTTGCACCTAAGCGAATACGAAGAAGCGATGTTCGTTCGTGGAGCGAAGGCCGCCCCCGAAGCCGCGGCGACCTTCGAGCTTTGCTTTGGCGAAACCGCCCCGCACGGCCTCATCGCATTGCTGTCGGGCGGGGAAGCGCGGTCGAGCGGCTAAGATGTGAGGCTGCCGTCGAAGCGCTGTCGTGTGTCTCTGAGATTTGCGGAAATTAGACGCTCGTGTCGTGCGGCTCCGCAGCCAACCATCGGCGGGATCCAGCTTCAGTCAAGATCGGCCGCCACCACCCTCCGACTGGCCACCGTCGCCCTCCGACTGGCCGCCTCCGCCCTCCGACTGGCCGCCTCCGCCCTCCGACTGGCCGCCTCCGCCCTCCGACTGGCCGCCTCCGCCCTCCGACTGGCCGCCTCCGCCCTCCGACTGGCCACCGCCACCCTCCGACTGGCCACTGCCGCCCTCCAACGGGCCACCTCTGCCCCCGACGCCGCCAGCGCCTGCCATGGGGCAGCTGCGGGAGTAGTTCCTGGCGGTCACCTTATAGCAGCACTCGCCGTCTCGCTGCTCCGCGCTCTCCACCGACACGACCTCGTCGGTGCAACGTTCATTGATCAGGTTGAGCTCCTCCACCGCCTGCTCGCGGTCCAGGCACGTGAGCCCGCTCCCCCCACCGACGCCGGCGATCTCGCCGAGGTCGTCCCCGCCAGCGCCCCCCGTGCCCCCGCCGCCGGAGCCGGCCTGGGAGCCGCCGGGATCGCCGGAGCCGGCGTCCGAACATCCGGAACCATGAAGCGCAACAGCGAGAGCCAGAGCAGGAGCGAGACGCAGGTGCATTGCACGAGGATCAGCGAAGGCGCGGCGTGCGTAAAGCCCCCGCCGCGGCGCCCGTTCGCGAGATGCCGGCGTCGCGCGCGCCCGCCGCGCCCGCCCTCACTGGGGCGCGTCGCGCTTCTTGAACCACTTGGAGAGGTAGCGCTCTTCGAGGTCGATGAAGGCTTCGCGCATCATGGCCTCGTAGACGATGGCCTCGAGGACCCCGGGGCGCGGGGCGGGGGTCTGCTGTTGAATGAGCCCGGCCGGGACCCGCCGCGAGATCTTGTGGCTCGCGAGCAGCGGCTCCGCGTCCCCGGGCAAGATGAACTCCGCTTTGAACAGGAACTTGAGCCCCATGATGATGATCTGAGGCTTCTTGCTGGCATGGGCGATCCCGGACGACTCGACGCGATAGGTCACCACGAGGGAGGGGGAGGTCACGGTGAGCTGCTCCTCGGCGGCGCCCTCGAAGGGCGGGCCCGGCTCGAAGGTGACGAGCTCCGGTTCGAACCCCCGCGCGAGCCCCTCCACCAGGGCCGACGCGGTCCGCTTCTCCTGGGGATCGAGGCGGGTCGCATCCACGTAGCGGCTCGGCAGGGACGCGGCGCCGCTGAACATCGGGATCTTCCTGACGATATCGTCGGCGCGCTCCAGGTCCTGCGACGGAAGCCGCCGGAAGCGGACCTGGACGGCCGGGCCGCGGAGGCCCTGCGGCGTGCTCCTGGGCCCCACGCGCTCCGCGTAGGCGAGGAGTCGCCGCACGAAGTCGGCGTTCTGCTCGCTCCCTTCGGGCATCTCGCTCTTGTAGCGATCGAGCCCGCGCGCATAGAGCGCGTGCCTGGCGTCGTTGAACGCCTTGTCCAGGCCGTGCTTCGGGTAGCGCTCCGCGAACGCAAGCAGCGCCGCGAGCGTACCCACCTCCCGCGCCCGCTCGAGCTCCGCGGCGAGCGCGGCGCGGCGGGCCGCGGCGACCTCGGCCTGGATGCCCGTCCTGGGGTAGGCGCGGAGGAAATCGTCGATGGCCTCGACCGAGCCTTTCGCCACCGCGAGGCGCAGCTCGGCCCGCGGCAGCAGCACCTGCGAGACGACCTCCGCGTGGCCGCGGCCGCGCGCCATGTAGCTCTGGTACGCGGCCACGTCGTCGCGCTCCAGCGCCGCGGCGTACATCCGCGCGTCGCTCATCCGGTTGCGGAGGAAGAAGAGCCCGAGGCCGAGGATCACGCCGACAGCGGCCGCGAGGAGCCATGCATAGCTGTGCCACCCCGGGACCTCGCGCGAGAGCGGGATCGGCGACGCGAACGGGCTCTGGATGGCAGGCGGCTCGAAGGGATCGAGCCGGCGCAGCTCCGCGGCGTCGGGCTTCGCTCTCATGCGGTTGCACGCCGCTTCGACCTCCCGGATCACGTCGTCCGAGCGCGACGGGTCCTCGAGGGGAAAGGCGTGCTGCGTGCCGCCGAACGTGAGGACCACGGCGCCCCGAGGGCCCGCAGAGACGCGCGAGAGCTCCGCGAGCGAGAAGACCCGGAGCCTGTGGTCGCGCGCGTCGACAAGGTTCGCGGGGAAGACGAACAGGCCGGGCGCGAACGGCAGCGTGACCAGGTCGGCGTTGTAGGCGAGCGCCCGGAGCACGCCGATGACGGTGGTCGCGGCGAGCAGCACGTACGCGGCGGCCGCCGACCTCGGGTGGAGCGCGAGGACGCTGTTGACGTCGCCAAGGCCGGCCGCACAGAGCCCCGCCAGCAGGAGGCCCGAGGCGGCGCTGACCGTGAGCCAAGCCACGATGGTGCGCCGAGTCCCGAACCGGCTGACGATCGGCGCCGGCGCGAACCGCCCGCGGAACGCCTCGATCACGCCGTCCTGGATGGTACGCGGAAGCTTGTAAAAATTGATCTCGTTCATCGCGCTGCTCCCACTCGGCGCCGGAGCGCGGCGCCCTTCCACGGCTCGACCTGCCGATCGACTCTAATGCATTTCGCCCCGAGCTCCGAGACCGGAGATGGCAATTCCTTGCAGCAGGAGCGTGCGGCGATGCGTCGACTTCTGCTCCTCTGGCACTTATGCAGTCTCGTCGGCGCTGGCGCCGTGGTGGGCTGCGGCGATGACGAGCCCCGGAGGGCTCGAGCGCGCAGCGCCAAGGGCATGAAGCTGATGCTTGGCGGAAGGCTTACAGGATCTCGCGCTCGCCGAAGCGGGGGAGGCGAGCGCCGCGAGGACCGGAGTGGTGAGGCAGCGGGCTCCCTGGGGCGGGATGGGTCATCCGGTCATCTGCCAGCACGAGCCCGCCGCCATTCCGTGAGCGGCCGCAAAGCCGCGATCGATCAGCGCGATGAACGCAGCGTTCGCCTTCTTCGCCGAGCCTCCGCGCTCGAGCACGCGGATCGCTTCGCCGTACGCCGTGCGCCACGTCAGCACGACCATGCCGGCGACGAGCCGCGCGAGGCCATCGGCCTTCGGACCGGCGAGCTCGATCGCGAGCCCCTCGACCACCTCGTCCCCGATCTCGCGGAGGCGCGCCTTGAGCGACGGGCTCGCCGCGACGACGCGCCACCAGCCGGCCGTCTGGCTGTCGATGCGAGCGAACGGATGCTTCTGCTCGCACAGCCTGTCGGCGAGGCGGCGGAGCGCGTCGATCGGCGGCTGCCCTTGCGGCCTCCCGCGGATCGCCTCGCGCAGGAGCAGCTTCACCTCGTCCTCGCGATCCAGGAAGAGGTCCTCCTTGCGCGCGAAGTAGTTGAACACCGTCATCTTGGAGACATTTGCGGCGGCGGCGATCTCTTCGACGGTCACCGCGTCGAAGCCGCGCGCGAAGAACATCGCCGTCGCCACGTCGGAGATCCGCTGCCTGGTCTCGCGCTTCTTGCTCTCGCGGAGCTCGCCCATGGATCAAAGAATATACTGAGATAGAAATTTTGTCTTGCACAAAATTTTACTGAGTATAATTTCACGTCATGGCTCACGACGTGGTCATCGCAGGCGCCGGCCCGGTCGGGCTCTTTCTCTCGATCGAGCTCGCGACCGCGGGGGTGAAGCCGCTCGTGCTGGAGCGGCTCGCGGAGCCCGACCGCACGATCAAGGCCGCCGGGGTCGGCGCGGTGGCGGCCGAGGCGCTGGAGCGGCGCGGGCTCGCGGGGGCGCTCGACGAGGAGCGCCGCGCCGCCATGGCGCTGATGATGCCGGCGCTGAAGGCGCGCTTCGGACCTGGGCCGATGAAGAGGCCGGGAGGCCATTTCTCTGGACTGTTCTTGATTCAGCCGAGCCTCCAGCGCGACCCGGAGCGCCACATGCGTCCCGTGCCGCAGGAGGCGCTCGAGAAGATCCTGAACGCGCGCGCGACGGAGCTCGGGATCGAGATCCGTCGCGGCGTCACGGTGGAAGGCTTCGAGCGGGACGACGGCGGCGTGACCGTGCAGACGAGCGCGGGCCCGCTGGGCGCGAAGTACCTCGTCGGCTGCGACGGCGGCCGGAGCCGCGTCCGCAAGCTCGCCGGCTTCGAGTTCCCCGGCACGGATCCGACGATCACCGGCTATCAAGCCGTCGTCGAGCTCGATGCGCCCGAGAAGCTCGAGACGGGCTGGCGCCGAACGCCGCGCGGCCTCGTCGCGTCCGGACCGATGCCGGGGCGCGTCTTCACGGCGGAGTTCCACGGGCCGCCGCCCAGCCGGGATGCGCCGATCACGCAAGCCGAGGTCGAGGCGGCGATCCAGCGCGTGAGCGGCACCGACGTCAAGATCCTGTCGATGACGATGGCGACGCGCTGGACCGATCACGCGCGGCAAGCAACGACCTACCGGATGGGCCGCGTCCTCCTCGCCGGTGACGCCGCGCACGTCCACTCGCCCTTCGGCGGCCAGGGCTTGAACCTCGGCCTCGTCGACGCCGCGAACCTCGGCTTCAAGCTCGCCGCGGCGGTGAAGGGGCGCGAGCATCTCCTCGACTCGTACACCGCAGAGCGCCACCCCGTCGCTGCGCGCGTGCTCGAGAATACCCGCGCGCAGGTCGCGCTCATGCGTCCTGACCCGCTCACGAGCGCGCTCCGCGCCATCGTGAGCGACCTGATGATGCTGCCCGAAGGCAATCGCTACTTCGGCGAGATGCTCACGGGTGTCGGCGTTCGTTACGACCTCGGTGACGACGACCCGCTCGTCGGCACGCTCGCGAAGGACCAGCTCCTCACGCTCGAGGGCGGGAGCGAAGAGCGGCTCTATGTGCTGATGGAGAAGGGCGGCGGCCTCTTCATCTCGCCTTCGGAGCGGTCACTCCCGCACGACGTGCATTGTGCGCGCACCAAAGACGGCCCGTCGATGCTCGTCCGACCCGACGGCTGCATCGCGTGGACAGACGCGTCGTCGATGTCGCTCGACGACGCGCTCGCGCGCTGGTTCTGAACCGGAGCGACGCGCGCGTCACCGCGCCGGTTTTTTCGTACCGGCGACACCCGGCCTGGCCTATCGTGCTCGACCATGCGCCCGTTGGCCCTGCTCTTCGGCTCGTGCACCGTCCTGCTTCCTCTTGCTTGCGGCCCTGTCCAGCCTCAGGGGGGCCCCGGAGCCCCGCTGAAACCCCTGGGCTCCTCGGCGGAGGCGGGCACAGCGAGCCCCGCGAGCCAGACGCCTCCGCGCGCCGTGAGGCCGCGAGGCGACGTCACCGTCACGGTGCTCTACACGACGGACGAACATGGCTGGCTCGAGAGTTTGTCCGCGGACGGCGTGAGCCGCGGCGGCGCGGCCGAGCTGCTCGGGAGGCTCGTGAAGCACGAAGGGCACTGCCCAGGGCCTGTTCCCGCGGGAATCGAGGCGGCAGGGGCGCTCACGCCCGCCGCGCCCGAGGACTGCACCTCGCCGCGCACGCTCCTCCTCTCGGGCGGCGACAACTTCACCGGCCCCGCCATCTCGACGTATTCCAACGGCGTGTCCATGGCGAGCGCGATGGGGCGCATGGGTTATGCCGCCTCGGCGTTCGGCAATCACGAGTTCGATTTCGGCGTGACTCAGTTCTCGAAGCTCCGTGACCTCGCGCGATTGCATTACCTCGCGGCGAACGTGAAGATCGACGACGCGAAGCTCGCGGGCGAGCTCGCCATCCGGCCTTACGAGGTCTTCGAGCGCAAGGGCGTGAAGATCGGCGTCGTGGGGCTCGCCGCAGCGGATACGCTGAAGGCCGCGATGGCCGAGCGCTTTCGAGGGATCACGTTCGAGCCCACCGAGGCCTCGCTCGACAAAGCGATCCATGAAGCGCGGGAGACGGGAGCAGCCGACGTCGTCGTCGTGACCGCGCACGAATGCCCCGACGATCTCGTGCCCATCGTGAAGAGACACCCGGAGTGGCGGCTCGCGTTCGTCGGAGGGGGCCATTGCCACAGGAAGATCGACGCGCGCGCGGGCGACACGCCCGTCATCACCCCCGGCTGGCGCATGCACCAGTACGCCCGCGTCGCCATCACCGCCAACCCCGGCAATCCCCCGGGGGCCCGCGTCGTCACCGTCAGCCATTCCATCGTCGACGTGGCGACCGATCCGCAAGTCCCGGCGGATCCTCCGCTCGCGCGGCTCGTGAAGGCGTCGAGGACGAAGGTCGACGGCGCGCTCGGGAAGGTCATCGGCCATTCGGAGGACGGCATCGGCCCGGAGGAGGCTGTCGGCAAGATCGTGAGCGACGCCTGGCTCCACGAGGTGGGCGGGGACGTGGCGATCATGAACCGAGGCGGCGTGCGACAGACCATCCCCCGGGGGCCGATCACCCACGCGACCATCTGGAGCGTGCTCCCGTTCGACAACCGCCTGGTGAAGGTATCCATCGACGGCGCGACGCTCGCGAAGGACCTCGAGGCGACGTCGTTCATCATCTCCGGCGCGAAGAGAGCGCCAGACGGAAACTGGTCGGTGGGCGGCAAGCCGATGGATCCGAGGAAGCGTTACACGGTCATCATCAGCGATTTCATGTACGGGGGCGGTGACGGCGCCGTCTTCGCGGCGCAAGATCCGAAGGCCGTGGGGACGGGGCTCTCGTGGCGAGATCCGGTGATCGCGTGGATCGAAAAGAAGAAGAGCGCGGAAGGGGCGCCGCTCGAGAAGAAGATCGACGAGAGGCCGGCGGGCAAGCAGAGATAGTCGATCGGGCCTATCGGGGGCACGCTGGAGGCGCGGAGCGGGTGCTGGTGCTCCCTCTCGCGACCGCGGGCGGAGCGCCGAACGAGCCGTTCAAATCTCGCGGACGTCGGGGTATGCTTTTGCCGTGATGCCGGGGGATCCGTCCAGTCGCGCCGCAAGGGCAGCGCTCAGCGCGGGCTCGCTCGCCGCTGCGCTCGTCTGTTGCCGGGGCGAGGCGCTCGCGCAACCGGCGGCCGATCCTCTCCCGGAAGAGCCGGCGCCTGTGGCGCAGGGGCCGGGCCGGGCGCCGGGGCTCCGGGGCGGGGCGCCGCTGTTCCACCTCGGCGCGCGCGACAACGCGCTTCGCACGAGCCGGTTCGGCTGGACCACCAGCGCCACCACCAGCGTCTTCGGCCTCGACGGCGGGTCTTACAGCGAGGACGGCGAGTACGCCGGCATGACGTTCTCGCTCGTCCCCCGCTACTCGTTCGTGAGCACGAAGGAACACTGGGCCTGGGCGGGCACCGACATCGCCCTGAGCGTGCCCCTTTCAGTCGGCGATGTCCCCGGAGAGGCCCCCGTCACCCTGGCGGACCTTCCCCTCCAGGCCGCGTACACCTATACGATCTTCCAGGACGACAAGGGCCTCGCCCTGCTCGCCGGGCCTCGGCTCGGCGTCGCGCTCCCGACGTCGCCGGCGAGCCGGTACGCCGGAGTCTACGCGCGCACGCGGCTCGGGCTCGGTGTGCTCGCGAACGTCCCCCTGCTCGATGAAGCGTGGTTGAACGGCGTCTTCTTCTCGGCCGGCGGCGTATGGGAGCACCTGTTCTCGCAGGCCACCACGCCCGTGAACGGCGACCCCGTCAGACCTCGTACGTCCCCGTCGGGCGAGGTGCTGCTCGACGATCGGCTCTCGGGGGAGTTCCTGCTGCGCGATCAGCTGTCCATGCGGATGAGCTTCTGGGTCAACCTCTGGGGCGATCTATCGCTCGGCAACACGTGGGGGCTCGTGGCTCGATTCCGTGATGCGCCGCTCGATGAGGGCTGTGTGCAGACCGTGCTGACGTGCGTGCCCGTGGCGTCGCGCGGCTCGTCGGCGACGACGACAAGCACCACGTTCGAGGTGTCGCTGAGCTACCCGGCAGAGGACATCGCGTGGTTCGAGCTCGGCTACGACAACACCGCGCCCAGCCTGGGGGCGGACGGACAGCACCGTTCCCCGTTCTACAGCCCTGATGCGCAGCTGTACCTCTCGATGACCCTGTTCCTCGATAGCCTCTATGCGAGGGCGACAACCCCGTCTGCCAGGCAGCTGACCGCTGCGCGCTGAGTCGGCGGATCCTTGGTAAGAGCGCCCTGCTCGGCGCGCGGGGCGGCCGCGGCCAGCGCCAACGCGGCGGTCGGCGCGGGCTCAGAGCGCGAGCGAGCTCACGGGTTCGCGTAGAAGTAGTAGGTCGCGCTGTAGTCGATGCGCGCCTCGGCGCCATCGTGCGCCTTGTCGCAGCCGTCCGCCGGAGCTTCGCCGCCCACGGTCTGAACGCGCTGAATCCACGCGACGTGGCTGAGCACGCCTTGCCCCTCCGTCGACTTGATCTCCAGGAGCAGCCAGGGGATCGCGGTGGTGTCGGGAGCATCGACCTTGGCCTTCATGGCACCAACGATCTTGCTGCCGTCCGCCGCTTCCCACGTCGGGCCGCCGTAATGCTTGCCCAGCGTCTTTCCTGCCTCGTCCGAGAGCGTCGCGTCCGGGGCTTTGAGCGTCCATTCGAATTTCGCCTTGGGCTCCTTCTTCTTGCCGCACACGTAGATCTGCGCGCCCTTGGCGTTCGCCTTCAATACGAGATTGGCCGTGCTCGGCGCCTTGATGGCATCGGGGGCTTCGGGGGGCGCCAGCTTGGGGACGCTCGCAGTCGCCGCGGGCTCGGCCTCAGGCGTCGTTTGCGAAGGTGCCGGCGCCGGCGGCGCGGGCGCAACGGGCGCGGGAGCTTCGGCGCTCGCGAGCGGTTCGCTCGGCGGCGGGCTCGAGGCGCTCGGCGTCGATCCCGCGCAACCACAACCTACGGCGATGAGTCCAATCGCATAACGCGCATTCATGATGAATTCCTCTCTGATCGCGGCGGCACAGGGGGCCAGGAAATCCAAGCGCGATCCGGAAGTCAATCTCCTCGTGGTGGCCGTCCGACCGTACGGCCACGCTGCATGCATTGGCACAAGTTTCTTGACAAATTGAAGCGGATTTGCGCGGATTATCTTCCCGGTCGCGGCTCATTTCAGGGTGATATCCAGATGCGCACACATCGCGGAGTTCTGGCATCGGCGTTCGTCATCTTCTGCAGCTATGCGTGCGGGGACGTTCCATCCGATCCGCCCGTTGGTCAGGGCGGCGCCGGGGGGATCGGCGGCCAAGGTGGCGCGGGCGGCGTAGGCGGTACAGGCGGCGTCGGTGGCGCGGGCGGGAGCGGCGGCGCAGGCGGCGTCGGTGGCGCGGGCGGGAGCGGCGACTCAGGCGGCGCAGGTGGCACGGGCGGCACGGGCGGGAGCGGCGGCGCCGGTGGCACGGGCGGGAGCGGCGGCACGGGCGGGAGCGGCGGCCAAGATGGCGCAGGCGGAGCCGGTGGGGGCGAGCCTCAGGCTGCGGAGACGATCGATTTTGATGTCGTCAGGTTCTATGCGACCGGCTCGAGCTATGGCGGCGTCCCATTCGCGCTCGCGGACCTCAATGGTGATGGACTCGTCGACGGCGCGCTGGCGCTGCGCAGCGCGAACAGAGTCGCGGTGCTCCTCGCCGATGGCAAGGGTGGGTTTCTTCCTCGGACAGAGCACGTCGTGAACGGTGCGCATGACGTCGCCGTGGGCGACGTGAACGGCGACATGAACCAGGATCTCGTCGTCACGCTCCTGAGCGCCGACGCTGGCGTCCGCGTCCTGCTCGGCAACGGCGACGGCACGTTCCAGGCCCCGATCTCGAGCCCGGGAGCGGACTACGTCTCGCCCGTCCTCGCCGACGTGAACGGTGATGGGAAGCTCGACATCGTGGCGAGCCGCAATGGCAATAGCATCACGATCCTGGCGGGGGACGGCGCGGGCGCGTTCACGACGTCGAGCACGCTCACCGGGACCACGAACTGTCGCTTCATCACGCTGGCCGACCTCGACAGCGACGGCGTGCGCGACATCGTCGGTTACGACACGGAGATCTCCTCGCCGGTCGTCAGCGTGCGCTTCGGTCAGGCCGGCGGCGCGTTCGGCCCCGTGACGAAGACCACGATCTCCGCGCAAGACGGCGTGCCGGTCGGCAGCGCGGCTGATCTGGCGGTCGGCGACCTCGACGCCGACGGCAACCCCGATATCGCTGCCGTGGATACGAAGGGAATGACCCTCTTGATGGGTAGCCCGTCGGGCGCGCTCTCGGCGACCAGGCGCGTCCCGGCCGGCCTCGCGCCGAGCGGCGTCGTCATCGGCGACTGGGATGGCGACGGTAAACAAGACATCGCGGTGGAGAGCATGGACGACTCGATCCTCAGCGTTTTTCGAGGTGACGGGCTCGGGGGGCTCGAGCCGCGGGTGACCTATTTCACTGGACACCGTGGCGCGCGCGTCCGGTCGGGAGATCTCGACGGGGACGGCAACGCGGATCTCGTCATGTCGATGGGCGGCCTCATGGTCGCGCGAGGTCGCGGAGACGGGACGTTCCACGCAGCTCCGGCGCTGCTCGGGGGCAAGGGCGCGAGCGGCGCGGCGCTCGGCGATTGGAATGAAGACGGCAAGGCCGACGTGGTCGTCGCGTATGCCGGTGGCCAGTCGCTCTCGTTATTTCTCGGGAAAGGGAGCGGCGCATTCGATATGCCCGTGACCATGCCCGCCGGTGGCGTGGATCCGGAGCAGGTCGTCGCATGGGACGTGAACGGCGACGGGCACCTCGATGTCGTGTTCGGCACCGACGCGGCGGGAAAGGTCGGTGTGCTCCTCGGTGACGGCGCAGGCTCGTTCGGCCCCGTGACGCTCCACGAGGGCGGGAGGAAGATCGCGCTCACCGACATGAATGGAGACGGCGCCGCCGATGTCGCGGCGACCACCTTCGACAACGTGCGCGTGCTCCTCAACGACAAGGCTGGCGGGTTCCTGCCGCCGATCGCGTATCCCGCGGGGATGAACATCCTGGATGTAACGGCGCGCGATTTCAATGGCGATGGGAAGGCGGATCTGGCGACGGCGAACTACGACAGCGATGATCTTCGGCTCCTCATCGGCGGCGGAGACGGCACGTTCGAGGCGGCCACGAGCCTCCCGGTGGGCAGCTCCGCGTGGACCGTCGCGCCCGCCGATTTCACGGGCGACGGCGTGCTTGATATGGCTTTCGCGACGGTGGGTAGCGCGAGCGTCGTCGGCGTCCTACCCGGCCAGCCACGGGGGATGTTCGGCGCGCCCATCACCATGCCGGTCTACCTCCCCATCGAGACAGCGCTCAGCACGGCGGATTTCGACTCCGATGCGCGGCCCGATATCTTCCTTGCGCTCGGCGGCGGTGGGACGGTGGGGGTGTTTCGCGGCAAGGGCGACGGCACGTTCGACGCGGCGCTTCTGTACCAGAGCGTCTTCACCAGGGCGCTCGCGATCGGAGACGTGAACGCCGACCAGAGGCCGGACGTGCTCGTCGTCTCCACCCCGGTCCAGCAGGACGGGAGCGTGAACGTCTTCGTCAACATCTCTCATTAGGGCCATCTCCGAGCCTCGAGGTCCTCGTAGCGCGGGGAGGGCGCATGCGCTCTTCCACCTGGCACGCGGCCAGCCGGCCGAGTCCGGCGTGTTCGTGGCGAAGCGCAGGGATCCCGAGGAGGACGGCCGGTTCTCGCTGGGGGCGCCAAGGGGCTCTGTGCCATGACGGCCGCGGCACACTCCGCGACGCGGATGTCACGGCTGCGGCCCTTCGAGCGCCGCTTCCGGCGGCGACCAGCGCTGCCGCCTGCCTGGCATCACGCTTGCTCGACTCCGGCCACGTCGGGGAGGGAAACCCAGTCGATGCAGCCTTGGACCTCGGCGCGAGTAACAGCCTTGCTTTCGGCGGTCGCGTTGACCGCATGTGGCGATTCCTCGGCCGTGAACGCCGCCGGCGCGGGGGGAGCGCCAGGGGCCGACACGGAGTATCTCACGGAGCTCGTCACGCGCGATGACTACACCTCCCTGGCAGGCGAGGGCGCGGAGGTGAAGTACCTGACGATCGTCGACGGTCGCGAGCCTCCGGCGGTGTTCGCCGGCGCAGCGTGCCTGTTTCAGAATACCGACGACCACCCGTACCATTTGCAGTTCCTTCGTACCTTCCCGGAGTACGCGGCGCTCGCGCCGGAGCGTTATGCGGACATGGTGCTGCGCCGCGCCAGCCGGGTGATGTGGGGCGGCGGTCTGAAGCTCTACCCGGCCACGCCTCATCCGCTGACCGGAGCGGCGGGCGTGCTGGCGTACACGGTCTACAGCGAAGCCGCGCCCGATGAGCTCCTGACCGTCGACGACATCGTGCAGGCCGACCGGCGGCTCAAGGGGTGCAGCCCGTTCGCCGAGCGCTTCCTGGTGTTCTCACCGGATGGATCTGCCCAGACCGCGGCGGTGCAAGCCATCGCCGACGAGCTCGTGGCAGCAGGCGTCGCGCTGGTCGACCCGGATGCGCTGTTGAGCGGGCTGTCCGCCGAGACGTACAGCGAGGGCGAGGCGTACGGTTACCTGAAGATCGTGGATGGCGCCGCCGCAGGCAGCGCCGGACCGCGCGACGTGCTGGTGATCGACGCGGCGCCCAGCGATCTGGGGCTGGTCGCCGGCCTCGTGACGCGGCGGCCGCAGAGCCTGGCCAGCCACCTGAACCTGCGCTTGCGCGAGAAGGGGATCCCGAGCGCCGCGGTGCCGGGCGTGTTCGACAACAGCGTGCTCCGCGCGCTCGCCAATGGCCTGGTCCACCTCACGGCCCGGGGCGCCCACGTGGAGATCGAGCCCGCGCGCCTGGAAGACGCCGAGGCGTTCTGGAGCACCCGCCGGCCGCCGCTCGGGGATCCCGCCGCGGACCTGGAGGTCGCCACGCCGGCGGCCCTGGCCTCGCTCGGCGCGGCGGATGTCGCGGCGTTCGGCACCAAGGCCGCGAACCTCGGAGAGCTGTCCCGGATCCTGCCCGAGCAGAACCGCGTGGACGGCTTTGCGATTCCGTTCCGCGCCTATGCAGACTTCATGGAGCGGCGCGGGTTCAACGCCGACGTCGCGGCGCTGCTGGCCGATCCCCGGGTGTTCACCGACGCCGATCACAAGCAGCGCCGCCTGTCGGAGCTCCGGGGCCGCATGCGCGCCGCCGAGCACTTGCCCGAGTTCGGCGAGGCGCTGGAAGCGGCCGTTCGCCAGGCCTATGGCGCCGCGGGGCTGGTCACCCGGCTGCGTTTTCGCAGCAGCACCAACGCCGAGGACCTGCCGGGTCTGTCGGGAGCAGGTCTGTACGACTCCAGGAGCGGCTGCCTGGCCGACGACCTCGACCCGGACACGCTCGGGCCGTCGGCCTGCTTGAGCCCGGAGCACGAGGCCTACCTGCGCGCCGAGCTCGAGCGGCGGGAGCGCGAGCTCGCCGAGCACCCCGACCGGAGCCATCTGCTGCCGATCATCGAGGATCTGGAGCAGGACTTGACCGAAGAAAAGAGCGCCCTGCTCGCGGTGCGCCGGGTCTGGGCCAGCTTGTGGAACGAACGCGCGTTCGACGATCGCGCGTACTATGGCATCGATCACACCAAGGTGTTCATGGGCGTCGCGGTCCACCCCACGTTCGTCGGTGAACGCCTGGAAGCCGTCGCGCTCACGGGGCTCGAACCCGGCGCGGCGGAGCCTTTGGTTCGTGTGGTCAGCCAGGTGGGAGAGGTCGGCGTCGCGGAGCCGCTGGATCCCACCGCCAGCCCCGAGATCCTGACGTTCCGGCGCTCTGCCGGCGGATCGCCGAGCGAGATCACGCTGGTGTCACCGTCCTCGCTGGCGGCGGGCGGCGCTCGGCTCTGGTCCGATACCGCGTTGAACGAGCTCGCGGGGCTGCTCTTCGTGGTGCAGGACCACTTCGCGGCCAGCGTGTACACGAGCCTCGCCCCGCTGTCGCTCGACGTGGAAGTGGACGTCACGATCGACGGGCGCACCGTGATCAAGCAAGCCAGACCCTACACGCCATGATGGAGCCAGACATGACCTTGAAAACGATCCTGTACGGCCTCGGGTTCTCGCTGGCGTGCGCCGCCTGTTCCAGCTCCGAGCCGGGGAACGGAGCGGGCGCGGGCGGAGCCGGCGGAGCACCGCCGGACTCGAGCGACGCGCTGTGCGGCGAACGCCCCGGAGGCCGTCTCGGAGCGACCCACGTGCTGCGCTTCGAGGCCTCCGACGGGCGCGCGGTCGTCCAGCTCAGGCGGACCTGGGAAGACTTCGGTGTCGGCGAATCCTCCTTGTATCGATTGGACGGTTTCAGCGTATCGCTCGACGGAACGACGGCGTGCGTCACCGAGTCGAGCCGCCTCGAGTACGTGAACAGCCATCATAACTGGACGGACGTCGCGCGGGCCGATGCGGGCACGGCTCGCTACGAGCTCAAGTTCGATTTCGCTGCTCCGTTCACGTTCAGCGCCTTCGCCGCCGACGGCTCCGCGCTCGTCGACGCCGTCCCGATGATCTCGACCGGCAGCCCGGCGTTCTGTTGGGGGTGTCCTGCGCCGCTGGCCGTGTCGATCTCGGAGGTCATGCTCAACAACACGACCACGCTGGCGGATGAATCCGGCGAGTACGAGCCGTGGATCGAGCTGTTCAATCCGTCGGCGGAGGACGTCGATCTGACCGGCTGGACGCTGTCCGACGACTTCGCCGAGCGCGGCAAGTGGCCGCTGCCCGCCGTCACCCTTCCGCGTCACGAGGTGCTCGTCCTGTTTGCCGACGGCGACACGGACCAGGGCGAGCTCCACACGAGCTTTGCGCTCGATCCGAGCGGCGGCGAGCTCGTGCTGACGGCGCCCGGCGGCGTGAGTGATGGCGGCCTCGTGCTCGAAGCTCAGGCGCCCGGCGTGAGCCTGGCCTATCAATGGGCCGCGGACGGCTACGTCGCCGGGCAGCCGACCCCCGGCGTGAAGCCGCCAGAAGAATGATCGCGCCTTCGCGCTGGACCGTGCTGGCCCTGCGCGCGCCGCCCGCGCTCGCTCCCGGGACCCTGCCCGCAGGCCGAGCTGGGGCATGGTTCGGCGTCAGCGAGGCGAAGATCGCAGGATGAGCAGGCGGCCGTCCGCCTTCCCAGCTCCGCCGGCGTCATCGAACTCGGTGAGGAGCAGCGCCTCTCCGTATCGCATTGCAGCGTGCGGCGACCTCACGCCCTCGGGGGCGGCGAGGATCGCGCGGAGGGCCAGGTTGTCCGGGTCGAGCAGCCACGTGCGACCCGATTGGCCCACGGCGATGAGCTCGTCCCCCGCCTGCTGGAGCACGGCGACGGGCTCGCCGAGCGCGACCTCGTGCGTGGCTCTGCCGCTCACCGGATCCAGACGGACGACCCCGGAGCGCACATCCGTGAACACCGCGCCTGGGCCGGCGGCGATGCGCCGGTGGAGGTCGCCGATGTGGAGATCGTCGCGCGGCTCCAGCGAGGTCTTGTCGACGACGCTCACGTCTCCATTGCCGTGCGCCACCCAGATCCGGCCGTGCCCGACGGCGAGCGCGAACGCGTCCCGGCCGAGCGCGGGCGAGCGGCGTTGAGCTCCCGTGGCCGGATCGATCCGCACGACCGAGGAGTCCGTCGAGCTCCCCTTGCTCCAGAGCAGCACCCAGAGCGCGTCGTCCGCAAACACCATGTCCTCGGGCGAGTCGGGCAAGCGCGCCAGCGCGCGGGCACGCGCCGTCTGCCCGTCGATGGCCCAGATCGTCTGATCGGTGTGGCTCAGCGTGTAGACCACCCCCGCGGGGGACGCGACCACCTGCACCGGCAGCCGGCCAACCGCCACGTGCGCCGTCACCTCTCCTCGCTTCAGGTCGACGCGCGCGACGCGCCGGTTCCCGCTCTCCGCGACCCACGCCGTGTCGCCGACCACCGCGATACCTTCAGGCCACTTGCCGAGCACGATCGCCTTGTCGACGGTGAGCTGCGCGGCGACGTGCGCCGCCGCGCGCGGCGGCTCCTCCTGGGCGGCGGCGGGCGCGCCCGGCGCCGCAGGAGCCGCCGGCGGCGCCTGCGCCTGGGCTTCCCGGGATGCAGCGGCTGGCGGAGGCGGCGCGGCCACGGGCGCCGCGCCCGAGCAGCCCGCCAGCGTCAAGACCAGGATCGCGAGGGCCCCCGGCCATCGGTGGAATGAGCGGCGCGCCGCGCGTGTACGTTTCATTGACTGGCGCTCTCCTTATCTCCTGGATGAAAATCCGGTACGGCGATCTCGACGCTCTGTACTGGGCCTGTCAGCTCTCCAGTGGCGATTGCGGCGTTCGCAACCAGCAACATCGCAAGCGCGAGGACGAGGGCCACGCCGTGAGAGCTCTCGGGCACCTGAGCGCCCCACTCTAGCACGACGGAGGCGCTGCACGGCCACGTGGAGGGGCCGCACCACCGCCGGCGGGTGCTGCGTTTGCCCCGCCGGGCGCTGCCCGCCGGAGCTGTCCTCTATGCCCGCGCGCTGTTCTTGAGCTCTGCACGCGCGGCGCTGACCACGGACATGAACTCACGTGCGCGCTCCGTGAGGACCTCGTCCTTGCCCGCCGCGAGCGCCGCGGCGTCCACGAGCTCGCCGCCGACCCCGAGCGCCACGGCGCCGGCCTCGATGAAATCCCTGGCTGTCGTCAGGTTGACCCCGCCGGTCGGCATCATCTTCACCTCCGGGAGCGGCGCGCGCAGGGCGCGCAGGTACTTCGCGCCCCCCATCGCCGAGCACGGGAACAGCTTCACCGTGTCGGCGCCGGCGTTCCACGCGGTGATCACCTCGGTCGGCGTGAGCGCCCCTGGGAAGACCGCCCTCCCGAGATCGTGCGCCGCGCGGATGACCTCCAGGTCGAGCCCCGGGCTCACGATGAACTCGGCGCCGGCCTCGATGCACCTGCGGGCCGCGTCCGCGGTGAGCACGGTGCCCGCGCCGACGAGGACGCGGTCCCCCATCCGCGAGGCGATCTCGCGCATGACGGACAGCGCGTCGGGGACGGTCATCGTGATCTCGACGACCTCGATGCCGCCCGCGCACAGCGCGCGAGCGGCCCGCGCGGCGAGCTCTCCGCTCGGCGCGCGCACGACGGGGACGACGCCGATCTCCTCGATGCGGCGGACGACTTGCTCCCTGCTCATCGCTCGATCCTCGCGCCGGCTCCGCTCATGGCCCTCCGCACCTCGGCGAGCGACGCCATCGAGGTGTCCCCCGGGGTCGACATCGCCAGCGCGCCGTGCGCGACGCCGCACTCGAGCGCCCACGCTGGGCGCTGCTCGGTCAAGAGGCCATAGATGATCCCCGAAGCGAACGAGTCGCCGCCGCCCACGCGGTCCAGGATCTCGATGTCTCGCTGCGGGACCTCGTGGAACTCGCCCTCGCAGTACAGGACGCCACCCCAGCCGTTCACGCTGGCGGTCCTGGCCGTCCGGAGGCTCGTGGCGACGACCGAGATGTTGGGGTACGCCGCGACGACCTCGGAGATCATCCGGCGGAAGCCGCTCGTGTCGAGCTGGCTGTAGCTGCTGTCCACGCCGGACACCTCGAAGCCGAGGCCCGCGACGAAGTCCTCCTCGTTGCCGAACACGCAGTCGACGTACGGCATGAGGGCGCGATTGACCTCGCGCGCCCGCTGCTGGCCGCCGAAGTTCTTCCACAGCGAGGGCCGGTAGTTGAGGTCGTAGGAGATCCGCACGTCGTGCGCGCGCGCGATTTCCATGGCCTCGTGCGCCACGCCGGCCGTGGTCTCCGACAGAGCGCAGAAGATGCCGCCCGTGTGGAACCAGCGCGCGCCGCGCTCGAAGATGGTCTTCCACGGCACGTCGCCGGGCCTGAGCTTGGACGTCGCGCTGTGGCCGCGGTCCGAGCAGCCGGCGGCGGCGCGGGGCCCGAAGCCGCGCTCGGTGAAGTTGAGGCCGTTGCGCACGTCCCGGCCCACGCCGTCGTAGTCGACCCAGCGCAGGAAGGACGTGTCGACCCCGCCCTGGAGCATCAGGTCCTCGATGAGCCGCCCCACGGCGTTGTCCGCGAGCGCCGTGACGATGGCGGTGCGGAGCCCGAAGCAGCGCCGGAGCCCCCGCGCCACGTTGTACTCTCCACCGCCCTCCCAGACGTCGAAGGTCCGCGCCGTGTGGACGCGGCGCTCACCCGGGTCGAGGCGCAGCATCACCTCGCCGAGGCTCACCTGGTCCCAATGGCAACCCTTTGCACTGCGAATCTGCATCTTCATTCTCCTCGACGGCTCATCCAGCCGCCGTCCTCGTCCGAGCGCTGGGCGGCCGACGACCTGCGCATCCACCCCGCGTCGTTCACGAGGATGTCGAGGCGACCGAGCTCTGCCCCGCAGGCCGTGGAGTGAACGCCGCCCCTTCGACGCATGAATGAGTTATTGAACTAGCGGGCTGTTCGGCAAGGCTTTCAACACAGCCTCCGATGCCCCACGCCGTGCGCGTGGGAAGCGAGCCGGCGGCGTGCGGCGCTGCGACGATGTTGGAAAACTTATCGAACAGTTCTCCAGCGTCGCCTTATCCAGGGTTGGTGATCGATCCCGATCCCAGGGTCGAAAGACGGCCGCGCATGACGGCCTGCTCAGGGGAGAGCGAAAGGAAACCCCAGGGCAAATTGTGAACGTTCACATAACGGGTGTCAACCAAAATGGATCGGCGCTAGGCCATCCTCGATCCCGATGGGCGCGCAGCGGCGGCCGGCCGCCGCGCCCATGACCCAGGTCGAGGAGATGGCGGCTCGCCGCCGCCACGCCGTCGTGTTGGTCGACGGCGACCACCGGACCGAATCGTCCAGCCCGCCCGCGGCAGCGGTGATCCCAGATGCTCCCTGCTGGGACAGGCCCTTGACCGGAGGCAAGCGGATTGGAAATTGGAATCTATATCGAACGTGGAAGCGGTCCGGTGCCTGCCTCTCTCACCGCGGCGCTCCGGAGGAGACTTGCCCGCCACCCGAGTCCGAGCTTGGCCTCATGGAGAAATGGTGTTGACATCGCTTATGTGAACGTTCACATTGGAGCCTCCTTATTCTGCTTTGCCATGAGGGGGTCGTCGTGCGCAGCGACACCTTCGCTATCGGGATCGCGTTCGGCACCGACTCCAAAAAGACTCCACCATGAAAATACTCACGAGTATTCCCACGACTTTCGCCAAGTTGTGCCTGATGATGACGCTCTCGCCGCTCGCCGCGTGTGCGTCGTCTTCCGCGACCACCGCGACGTCACCCGAGACGGCGGGCGACACGAGCAAAGCGGCGGCCCCGCTGGCGGCGCCGGCGGAGCAGCGGGGTCCGATCCTCGACACGCACATCCATCTCTACCAGGTCACGCGTCCGGGCGGCGTCGTCTGGCCGGAAGCCAAGCAGAAGCCGATCTACCGCGACGTGTTGCCGCCCGAGTATGAAGCCATCGCGAAGCAGAATGGCATCATCGGCACCGGCGTCGTCGAAGCCAGCCCCGTGGTCGACGACAACTTCAAGGTCCTCGAGACGACGAAGGGCAACGACTTCTTCAAGTTCCTCGTCGCGCAGCTCGAGATCGGATCGCCGAGCTTCAGCGCCGATCTGGCGCGCCTCGCCGCGGACCCGCGTGTGGTCGGCATTCGCGGCTTCCTCTGGAGCCCGAAGCTGACGCTGGACGCAAAGCAGCTCGCCTCGCTGGAGGAGCTCGCGGCCAAGGGCATGACCCTCGACATCATCAGCCGCGGCACCCTGAACCCGAAGGACAAGGTCGAGGCGCTCGCGACCGCGGTGCCCAGGCTCCGTATCATCATCGACCACCTGGCGGGCGCGAAAGGGCCGACGCCGGATCCGGCCTGGGTCGATGCGATGCAGCGGCTGGCCAGGCACCCGAACATCTACATCAAATTCTCGTCGTTCTTCGACATGTACAACCCGGCCGCCACCGAGGACGATCCCTGGAAGGCGCCGACCGACCTCGCGGCGTACAAGGCGCACTTCGATGTGCTGATGAAGGCCTTCGGCGAAGACCGGCTGATCTGGGGCAGCAACTGGCCCGTCGTCGACATGGGCGGCAGCCTCGCTTCGGAGATCGAGATCGCCGAGCTCTATCTCAAGGAGTTTGGTCAGGAAGCACGTGACAAGGTCATGTACAAGAATGCGCAGAAGTTCTACGCGCGTCACCCCTGAACAGCGGCGTCCCGGGCGCCACGACGAAGGCGGCGCCCGCCGCACCGCTCATGGATCGTGAAGCAACGCCACGTCGCTTCGGCTTCGGCCATTCGACATGGCGCTCTGTTCTCTGGCAGAACGAAGCGGCCCCGGCTGCGGAGCGCGCCGTGAAAGCCGCGAGTGAACGAAGTCGCTCAGCGAGGCAATGACAGCATGAAAGCCCTGACGATCACGGGTCCGTCGGTTGCACAGGTGAGCCAGATCCGCGAGCCCAAACCGGCGCACGATGAGGTGTTGATCCGCGTGCAACGGGTCGGTCTGTGCGGCTCCGACTTGAACACGTTCTTGGGCAAGAACCCGATGGTGACGTACCCTCGGGTGCTGGGGCACGAGGTGGCCGGCACGATCGTGGAGCTCGGCTCGGGCGTCGAGGCGGACTGGCGCGTCGGTGCCGACGTCACGTTCACGCCGTACACGGCGTGCGGCGGGTGTCCCTCGTGCCGCGCGGGACGGCGCAACGCCTGCCGCGACAACAAGACCATGGGTGTACAGCGCGATGGCGCGCTGACCGAGCTCGTGGCCGTGCCGTACCAGAAGCTCTTCACGTCACGGAAGTTGAGCCTCACGGAGCTCGCGCTCGTCGAGCCGTTCTCGGTAGGCTTTCACGCGGCGGCGCGGGGGCGCGTCGAGGCCGAGGAGACCGTGCTGGTGATGGGTTGCGGCGGCGTGGGGCTCGGGGCCATCGCCGGCGCGGTGAGCCGCGGGGCGCGCGTGATCGCGCTCGACACGCAGGACGAAAAGTTCGCGCTCGCCAGGGCGCTCGGCGCGCGGGAGGCGGTGCTCGGGAACGCCGATGCACGCCAGCGCGTGATGGACCTGACGAACGGCGACGGGCCGGATGTCGTGATCGAAGCCGTGGGCGCGACCGCGACGTACCGCGACGCGGTGGACTGGGTGAAATTCTGCGGCCGGGTCGTGTACATCGGGTACGGCAAAGAGCCGGTGAGCTACGAGACCAGGCTGTTCGTGATGAAGGAGCTCGACATCCTCGGCTCGCGCAACTGCCTGAACGAGTTCTCGGACGTGATCGCCTTCTTCGAGCGACGCACGTTCGACCCGAACATCCTGATCTCGAAATCGATCCCCATCGAAGGCGTGCCCGAGGCGCTCGCTGACTGGGCTGCCCACCCCGGTCGAACGTCCAAGATCATGGTGGGCATGTCGTGAGCGCACACGAGCCTCGCGTGGGTACGCGCCCGCTGAGCCGCCGGAGCACTGACATGGGCAATCCGATTCTTCAGTTCGGCACGAGCCGGTTCCTGCAGGCTCATGCGGACTTTTTCATCTCGGAGGCGCTCCTCGCCGGCCGCGCGCTCGGGACGATCACCGTGGTGCAGACCACGTCGAACCCCGAGAGCCGCGCGCGGATCGACGCGCTGCGCGCGCAGGCGCGTTACCCCGTGCGGATCCGCGGGCTGCGCCGCGAAGAGGTCGTCGATACGATGATCGAATGCAGCTCGATCACGGAAGCGCTCGACGCGAACACCGATTGGCCGCTCGTGCGCGAGCGCTTCGCGAAGGATGCGCGCGTCGTGATCTCGAACACGAGCGACAGCGGATACGCCTGCTTGCCCGAGGACACGGCGACATTGCTCGCGCCCGGCGCGGGCGTGCCGCGCGGGTTCGCCGCGAAGCTCGTCGTCCTGCTGCGCGCGCGCTTCGACGCGGGCGCCGCGCCGCTCACGCTGCTGCCTTGCGAGCTCGTCTCGAACAACGGTGACACGCTGCGTGCGCTCGTCGCCGGCGTCGCGCGCCAGTGGGGCGCCGATGCCGCCTTCCTGCGCTACATCGAGCACACGTGCATCTGGGTGAATTCGCTCGTCGACCGGATCGTCTCCGAGCCGATCCGCCCCGTCGGCGCGATCGCCGAGCCCTACGCGCTCTGGGCGATCGAGCGGCGCGAGGGAATGGTGCTGCCGTGCCAGCATGAAGCGATGATCGTGACGGACGACCTGCTCCATTACGAACGCTTGAAGCTGCTGTTGCTTAACCTCGGGCACACCTACCTCGCCGAGCGCTGGCAGCAGGGCGGGCGCCCCGCGGACGAGAACACGCTACACGCGATGCGGGATCCAGCCTTGCGCGCCGATCTGGAGGCGCTCTGGCGCGACGAGGTGGTGCCCGTCTTCGATGCGCTCGGCAAGGGCGCTGCCGCGCGCGCCTACCTCGACGAGGTGCGCCAGCGCTTCCAGAACCCATTCCTCGATCACCGGCTCTCCGATATCGCGCGCAACCATGGCGAAAAGAAGCGACGCCGCTTCGGGCCGGTGATCGAGCTCGCGCGCGAGCTCGGCCTGAACCTCGAACAGCCCCAGCTGCGCGCGGCGCTCCGCACGGCCGTGACCGCGTGAGCATGTGAGGCTGCCCAAAGGAGAGATGCAGATGAGAAAGATGCGTTGGGTCGTGCTCTTCCTGTGCTTTCTCGCCGTCGCCATCAACTACATCGATCGCGCCAATCTGGCGGTCGCGGCGCCCCAGATCGAGAAGGAGCTCGGGATCGGCCCCGCCCAGATGGGGTTCATCATGAGCGGCTTTTTCTGGACCTACGCGCTCATGCAGATGCCGTTCGGCTGGTTCGTCGACCGCGTGGGTGCGCGCATCGCGCTGCCGATCGCCGTCGGCTGGTGGTCGCTCTTCACCGCTGCGACCGCCGGCGTGTCGAGCGTCGCGGCCATGTTCGGCTGCCGGTTGCTGCTCGGCGTCGGCGAAGCCGGCGCCTACCCGGCCTGCGCCAAGCTCGTGAGCCAGTGGTTCAAGCCGCGCGAGCGCGCGCTCGCGACGGGCATCTTCGACAGCGGCGCGCGCGTCGGCTCGGCGCTGTCGATTCCCCTCGTCGCGCTCATCATCGACACGCTCGGATGGAAGGCGGCCTTCATCATCACGGGCCTGTTCGGCGCGGTGTGGATCCTCGGCTGGGTCGTCATCTACAGGAGCCCCGCGCATGGCGACATGACGGGCGAGAAGGACGTCGTCCACGCAGCGCCCGCAGAGGACGCGCAGAACAGCGTGACGTGGGCGTCGCTCTTCCGCCATCGCACGCTCTGGGGCATGATGCTCGGCTTCTTCTGCCTCAACTTCACCAACTACTTCTTCATCACGTGGTTCCCGAGCTACCTCGTGCAGACGCGCGGCTTCTCGCTCAGGTCGCTCGGCACGCTCGGCATGATCCCCGCGCTGATGGCGATCCCGGGCGGCTGGATCGGCGGTCTCGTCTCCGACGCGCTCTATCGCCGTGGCTGGAGCCTCACCGCCGCACGCAAGACCTGCATGGTGGGCGGCATGCTGGTGTCGTCGGCGATCACGTTGTCGGCGTTGACCTCCAACATTTATCTGATGCTCGGCTTCTTCGGCATCTCCTACGCGAGTCTCGCGTTCGCCGGCGCCAGCATCTGGTCCCTCCCCGGCGACGTCGCGCCCACGCCGCGCCATGTGGCTTCGATCAGCGGCATCCAGAACTTTGCGTCGAATCTGGCCGGCATCGTCATCACGACGTTCACCGGCGTGATGCTCTCGCTGACCAAAGGATCGTTCACGATCCCGCTCGTCGTGGCGGGCGGCTTCTGCCTGCTCGGCGCGTTCAGCTACCTCGTCATCGTCGGCAAGATCGAGCCGCTCCAGGTCAGGTCGGTACCGAGCGCAGCGAGGTACCCCAGCCTGGAGATCGACCGAGATAGTTCGCCTACCAGCGCGGGATGAGGCCGTCCATCCGGCTCGATCGCCGGAGGCGGCTAGGCGGGCCGTTCGACGTGCGGCGGAACGAGGCCGAGCCTGGCCTCCGACAGGCGTCGTGGGCTCAAAGGGTGACGCCCCGCTTCCAGAGCGCGATCTCGCGCTCGCCGTTCTCCTCGGCGCGGGTCGGACGGCCCGAGGCGGTGGCCAGCACCAGGTCCATCAGGGCGTCGGCGGCCGTATCCATGGATTCGCCCGCAGCGATGCGGCCGGCGTCGAAGTCGATCCAGCGCTGCTTGCGCTGGGCCAGGCTGGAGTTGGTGGCGAGCTTGAGCGTCGGCGCGGGGAAACCGAGGGGCGTGCCCCGGCCGGTGGTGAAGAGGATGACCGTCGCGCCGGCGGCGGTGAGCGCAGTGGACGAGACCGCGTCGTTGCCAGGGGCCTCCAGCAGCGCCACGCCCGGCTTGCCGCGGATCTGCCCGCCGTAGTGGACCACCTCGGTCACCGGGGCGCGGCCGGCCTTCTGCACCGCGCCCAGGGACTTTTCCTCCAGCGTCGTGATGCCTCCGGCGATGTTGCCGGGCGAGGGGTTCTCCGACACCGGCTCGCCGTGGGCGATGAAGTAGCTCTTGAAGTCGTTCACCACGCCGACGATTCCCTCATAGACCGCCTCGCTCTCGGCGCGGGTCATGAGCAGGCGCTCGGCGCCGAAGATCTCCGGGATCTCGGTCAGGATGGCCGAGCCACCGGCGGCGCAGACCTTGTCAGCGATGCGGCCCACCAGCGGGTTGGCGGTCAGCCCCGAGAAGCCGTCCGAGCCGCCGCACTTGAGGCCGATCACCAGGTCGGAGACGGGGCAGGGCTCGCGGCGGTCCTGCTCGACGATCCTCACGAGCTCCTCGACGGCCTCGAGGCCCGCCTCGATCTCGTCCTCGGCCGTCTGGGTGGTGAAGGACCGCAGGCGATCCGGATCGAGGTGCGCGGCGCTCTCGAGGAGCAGAGCGAGCTGGTTGTTCTCGCAGCCCAGGCCGATGATCAGCACTCCGCCCGCGTTCGGGTGGCCGGCCAGGGCCACCGTCATCCGGCGGGTGGCCTCGAGGTCGCCCCCCAGCTGCGAGCAGCCGAAGGGGTGGGTAAGGGCATAGACCCCATCCACCCGGCCCTTGAAGCGCTTGTCCGCCTCGGCGGCCACCTTCTGGGCGGTGCGCGAGACGCAGCCCACGGTCGATAGGATCCAGATCTCGTTGCGAGTGCCCACCCGCCCGCTCTTCCGCCGGTAGCCCATGAAGGTGCGGTCTTCGGTGGCGGGGAGGGGCTCAGGGTTCGTGGGCTCGTAAGCGTAGGTGTCGAGGCCGGAGAGCGCGGTGGCCAGGTTGTGCGTGTGCACGTGGTCGCCCGGCTGAATAGCCACCGTCGCCCGCCCGATTGGCCAGCCGTACTTCCGCACCAGCTCGCCAGCGGCCATCGCGCGCAGCGCCACCTTGTGTCCGGCCGGGATGTCGACGCGGGCGGTGATCGCGTCGGCCACCGAATCGCCGGCGGCCAGGCCGCGCACGGCGACGGCCACATCATCTCGGGGATCGATCTGCAACAGGGAGGCTGCCAAGCTCATCGTCAGTCACCAATCGTATTCGCGCCGTTCAGGAGCGGTACGCCGAAGTTCGGCGTTCCGTCTGCATTCCATTCGAGCCGCTGGACGCGCGTGTGACGGTTCGGGTCGTAGAGCGGGTCCCCCGTGATCTTCTCGTAGTTCCGCGCGTGGTACACGAGCACGTCGATCGATCCATCCGCCGAGGTCGTGAACGAGTTGTGGCCCGGGCCATACAGCCCGTTCGCGCTGACGAACACTGGATTGGCGTTCTTCGTCCACGAGCTCTGGCTCAGCAGGTCGCCCGTCGCGCTCGCCGTGAGCAGGCCGAGGCAGTAGCGGTCGTCCGTCGCGCTCGCTGAGTAGCTGATGAAGACCCGCCCATTCCGCTGGAGCACGGCAGCACCTTCGTTGACCGCGAACCCCGCCGTCTCCCAGGCGTGCTCGGGCTTGGCGATCCGCACGCTGGGCCTGGCCAGGGTCCACGGGTTCACCATGGCCGCGATGAACAAGCTGCTGTTGTCGCCCGCGACGCTTGGGTCCTCCTGCGCCCACACGAGATAGCGCTTGCCGTCGTGCTCGAACGTCGTCGCGTCGAGCGCGAAGGTGTCCGAGTCCGTCACGATCTTCCCTCGCTCGATCCATGTGCCATCCATCGGGTTGGCCGATGAGCTCTCGAGCGCGTACATGCGAATGGCCCAGATGTCGGTCGAGCTTCCGGCGGCGAAGTAGATGTACCACTTGCCGTCGATGAAATGGAGCTCTGGCGCCCAGATGTGCGCCGCCATCGGGCCGGTCGCGTGCTTCGTCCAGACGACCTTCGGGGTCGCGCTGGCCAGGCCTCGTATCGTGGTCGCGCGCCTGATCTCGATGCTATCGTACGCCGGCACGCTCGCGGTGAAGTAGTAGTAACCGTCCGTATGCCGCGTGATGTGGGGATCGGCGCGCTGCGAGATCAAATAGCCGAGCGGTTCGAGCGCGAACGACGCCTCCGCACGCTCGACCGCCGTGCCGTCGAGCGCGTGCGCATAGATCTGGTAGTTCAGGCGCCGGAGATAACGTGTCGCATCCGAGTGCCACTGCAGCGAGACCATCGTCGGATCCCCGTTCAGCGCGGGCACGATCCGGAACGTGGCGTCGCTCCGGAACGCGGTGGACTCCGTGAACACGTCGATCCACAGAAGGTGGCTCCTCTCTTCGGGCGGGGTCTGCCAGAGCCCGCTCGCCCGGTTGGACGTCTCACTCTGCAGCGGGTACCGGGTCGAGTTCATCCTGTCGACGTGCAGGTAGCGACCGCCGAAACCCACAGGCTCGAACGACACCAGCGTCGGATCATCCGGGTTCGCCAGGCCGGGCACCACTCTCCACTGGAAATCGGCAGGAAGCTGGTTGTTTGCCCTGTCGTCGAGGTCGGTGATCATCGCGTGATAATAGGAGTGCGCGACGTAGAGCGGGGCGTCCTCCCTGTGCGTCGTGCGGATCTGGTAACCCCCTCCGACGTCGTCGTCGAGATTGGAGAGCTCGAGAGCAGCGGGGGCGGCGAGGGCCGCATACTCCGGGTCCTCGCTGGCCGGTGAGTCGAAGACGACGCGTACGGGCTGAGCTCCGTCGGCCTGCCAGTCATCGACGCTGCTCAGGGTCACGGTCTGCGCCGTGCTCCAGTTCGCCTCCGTGAACGTCAGGTCCGCGTGGCTCAGCGTCGCCTCGGTCGTGTCGCTGACGCTGAGAGCGATCGTCACCGGCGCGCTCGGCGGCGACGCGAGGAGCACGGTGAACGTCACGGGCGCGCCGCGCTCGGCGAGGGTCCCCGACGGGTCGCTGACGACGATCGCCGCCGTCCCTGGACCGTCGTCGTCCGTGTTCGTGATGTCAGCGGACTCCGCGATGAGGCCGTCGCACGCTGGGTCTCTAGAGACCGAGGGCCCGAAGCGGACGCGGAAGATCCGATCCCCGTCGCTCTCCGCGTCGTCCACGCCCGCGACCGTGATCTCTCGAGGGACGCTCCAGTCCTCCGCCGTGAAGGAGACGGTCGCCGGTGAGACGGAGCCTTCGGTCGCATCCGAGCTCGAGACCGGTACCGTGACAGGCCCGCTCGGCGCGGCGTCGAGCGCCACGCTCACGGTCACCCGCCCGCCGGACTCCGAGGTGCTGAGCGCTGTGCTCGCCGTCGTGATGCGCAACGAGTTGCTCGGTGATCCGGTCGACGCGTCCGGCGCATCTGTCGAGGGCCGATCCGAGCACCCGACCACCACGAGCAGCGCGGAGAAGGCGCAAGCTGCCGCCGTGAGCGTAACGCATGGCGCAGAGGTGGATGTGCACTCTGGGTGGGGAGATCTCGGTGCGCACATGATAAAGGGAGACTCCTCGCTGTAGGTGCCGCGGATCGGGTAGGATGGTCAGTAGTGGGCGATGATCGCGTCGAGCTCCGCCTGCGTGACCCGGACCGCGTTCGCGTGGCGCACGCCGGACGGGAAGCGGTACTGCGCGCTCGGGAGCTCCGTCCAGGAGCCCGGATCCGCGTCGAGATCGGTCGTGCTCCAGCACCCGAACACACCGCCGTTCAGGTAGTAGTCGGCGAACAGGTACCATCGACTCTGCCGCGGATCCTTGATGACAAACGGCCCCTCCGTCGCCCGTCTGCTGCTCTGGGTCGACCCGCGCGTGATGTAGCCCGGACTCCATCGCGTGAACGTCCCCGGATCGAGCGCGAGCGTCGAGGAGCGCGCGATCTGGATGTCCTTGCCCGATCCGGTGAGCGCGCTCCCGCTGCTGTCCGTCTCGTCCTTGAAGAAGAGGTAGTTGCGGCCGTTCCATTGCGTGATCGTCGCGTCGATGACGCTGTAGCCCGGATCGAAGAGCACGTCGGGCGTCGGGTTGACGATGGTGACGAAGTTCTCGGTGTAGCTGACGTAGATGCGGTTCGCGCCCGTTGTGTCGTTCCCGGACCAGATGATCGCATAGAGCTTGCGATCGGGGTCGTAGTAAGCCTCCGGGGCCCACGCGTGCATCGGGGTCGCCCCGGGGCCGGGAAGGTTCGTGAGCGTGATCAGCCGGGGATTCGTGAAGGTGATGAGATCGGTCGAGTCCGCGACGAAGATCTTGGAGCTCGGATGGTTCCAGTAGTTCGCGTCGTTCTCCGAGAGCGTCCAGTCGGTGGCGATATAGATGTACGTTCCATCGTTCTTGCGGAACAGGAACGGATCGCGGATGTGGTTCGTGCCCATCCCGGTGAGCTGGTACGCAGGCCGTCCATCGGCGAGGGGCGACCAGCGGAGCCCGTCGGTGCTGTAGGCGAGGTGCAGCGAATCGCTCGCCACGTCCTGATTCGGCCCGAAGTAGCTCAGCACCCAGGCACCCGGGGAGCAGCTGGTTGCGTTCATCGTGGCCGTGTGCTCGCCGTTCGTACACTTGACACAGCTGCGGTCCGTGGTGCTGCTCCCCTCCGTGCCGACGAGCTCCCCCGGCATGCAATCGGTCCACGCGACGCATGTCGTTGCGGGATCGGCGTCGTCGTCCCAGGTGCCGTCCGCGCAATCGACGGGCGCCGCGGTCCCGCCAGCGCAGTACGTGCCCGGCGAGCAGCCGTCACACTGCGCTGGCGTGGCGCTCGTCCCCGGCGCGGTCTGCCTCGTCCCGGGCGCGCAGGGCGCGTGCGTCCTGCAGCTCGGCGCGTTCATCGTGTCGCTGAAGGTGTCCTCCGGGCACGCCGTGCACCGCCGGTCCGACGTAGGCGAGCCCTCGGCGCTCGCGAAGGTGCCTGCGGTGCAGGCTGTCCATGCGACGCAGCTCGTCGCGCCATCGCCATCGTGATCCCAGGTGCCCTCGGAGCACGCGGGGGGCTCGGCATCGGGTCCTGCGTCTCCGCCGGTCGTCGTCGCCGGGTCGCTGCACCCGGAGGTCCACAAGAGCGCCACCAGGAATCGTGCTCTCGATCTGCTTCCCGAACGTGCCATCTCGCTCCTCGGTTCCCCGCGTAGTTGCTGCGCCGATGGACGCCGGTGCCCGCCCGGTCCGATGTCCGGAGCTCGGGCTCACGTCCTGGTCCACAGCTGGTTCGGCTGGCCGCCACGGGCTTTCGTGCGACGATGTCGGACCGCGGAGAGCCCACCCCTGTTGCGCGGCGCAGTGAATCACGCGCCTTTCTCCGCGATGACCGAGCGAGCGGAGCCGTGCGGGGGTCGATCCCGAGGACGAGCGCCCTGCGCGCTCGACGGCCTGTCCTGAACAAAGCGAAGGGGTGGTTCGCGAGCGATTGTGAGCGCTCACATCAGCGGCGTCAACCGAAATGGCCCGGCGACGAGCTCACGTCGTACAGCAGGTTGTTGCTGAGGGCGTCGATAGTAGATGCGATGGCCATTCGTGCCTGAGTCCGACGGCGAAGGCGATGGCCAGTACGCGGCTTGCCGCGTCCCGGTCTCGTTCATCGACCGGTGTTTCCGGCGGGATTCCTGGCGCGCGGGGTTACACGGCCACGTGGAGGGGCTGCACCACCGCCGCGAACACCGGGAGCGCCTCGCAGCGCGCCGCGTGCGCGGCCAGCGCCGGCCGCCTCGCGGCGTCGGTGAGGGCCGGGTGCGCCTCGGAGGCGAAGCGCAGCGCGCAGGCGACCGCGATGTCGGCGTGGCTGAAGGCGCCCAGCCACCAGGTGTCGCCGCGCCGGGCGGCGCGCTCCCGCTCCAGCAGGTCGAGCGTCTCGCCGATCTGCGCGGTGCAGCGCTCCACCCAGACAGGGCTCCGGCGCTCGCCCGTGCGCAGCACGTGCTCGTAGAGCAGGCTCACCGCCTTGTCCGCGAGCCCCGTGGCGAGCGCGGAGATCCGCAGCCCGGCGCGGCGCGCCTCGCCCGAGCGCGGCAGGAGCGCGCGATCGGGCCCCACCAGGTCGTCGAGGGCGTCGAGGATCGCCGCGCTCTCGACGAGCGGCTCCCCGCCGTCCGTCACGAGCACGGGGACCCGCCGGAGCGGGTTGTACTTCGCGATGGACTCCGCGTCGGCCCACACCGACCACGGGCGGTGCTCGTACGCGAGCCCATAATGCTGGAGCGCCACGGCGACGCGGCGCACGAAGGGAGAGTCGTACTGACCAATCAGGATCATGGAGGCTCGTTTAACCGAGCCTGCCGCGCGCGGCTACCAGACAGCGCACGTCTTGGTCGGCCGCATCGGCGTGCCCGGCGCGCACTTGAAGGCCTCGCCGAACTCCGGGAGGTTCACGAGCGGGCCGTTGACGCGGAACCGCGGCGGGGAGTGCGGGTTCACCTGGACCATCAGCCGGAGCGCCTCGTCGCGCAGCTTGCCGCACCAGGACTGCCCGTGCGCGAGGAAGAACTGCTGATCTTCCGTGAAGCCGCCCGCGACCGTCTGCTCCGCCGCGCCCTTGCGCATCGCGCGGTACGCCATGAACGCGAGCTTGACGCCCCCGAGATCCGCGATGTTCTCGCCCAGCGTCAGCTTGCCGTTCAGCTTCAGCCCCGGCAGCGCCTCGAAGGCCGAGTACTGCGCCTCGATGCAGCCGGTCTTCTCCTTGAACGCCGCCCCGACCTCCTTCGACCACCAGTCCTCCAGGTTGCCCTTCTGGTCGAACTGCGAGCCCGCGTCGTCGAACCCGTGCGTGAGCTCGTGCCCGACCACCATGCCGATGCCGCCGAGGTTCACCGCCGCGGCCGAGCTCACGCTGTAGAACGGCGGCTGCAGGATGCCGGCCGGGAAGACCATGTGGTTGCGCTGCGGGTCGTAATAGGCGTTCACGGTGGGCGGGCTCATCTGCCACTCGTCGCGATCGAGCGGCTTGTCGATCTTCCCGAGGTCCCACTGCGTGTGGAAGGCGCGCGCGGCGAGCGCGTTCTTCGCGTACGATCTCGGATCGACCTCGAAATCGTAGGTCCTCCACTTGTCGGGATATCCGATGAGGTACGCCATCGCGGCGAGCTTGGCGAGCGCGCGCTGCCGCGTGCCCTCATCCATCCAGTCGAGCGCCCGGACGTCGCGCGCGAACGCGTCGCTGATCTGGTGCACCATCGCCTCGGCCGCGGGCTTGCTCGCGCCGGGGAAGCTCGTCTTGACGAACGGCTGCGCGAGCAGCTCGCCGAGCGCGTCATCGGTCGCGTCCACGCAGCGCTTCCAGCGCGGCCGCACCTCCTTCTGCCCGGTGAGCGCGGCCTGCAGCGTGAAGCTCTCGTCGACGAACGCCTTGGGCAGCGCGGGCGTCATGGACCGCACCACGTGCCACGAGAGGTAGCTCTGCCACGCGGCGGGCTTCACTGACGTGAGCAGCCGTGAGAGCCCCTCGAAGAACCGGACGGAGGTCACGTTGACCTCCTTGACGTCCTGGAGGCCGAGCCCCTGGAAATACGCGTCCCACGAGAACGCCGGCGCGGCCTTCGCGAGCGCCGCCCGGTCGAGCTTGTTGTAGAGGCCCGCCGGGTCGCGGCGCTCGACCCGCGTCTTCGAGATCTTCGCGAGCTCGGTCTCGATCTGCAAAACATCGAGCGCCGCCGCCTTCGCCGCCGCCTCCTGCGCCCCGGCGAGCCGCATCATCCGCGCGACGTGCTCCTCGTAGGTCCTGCGGAGCGCCTTCGATTTGTCGTCCTCGTTGAGGTAGTAGTCGCGGTCCGGCAGGCCGAGCCCGCTCTGGTCGAGCTGCGCGATGACGCGGGTCGCGTCCTTCATGTCCTGCGCGGATTCGATGTCGAACAGCGCCCAGATGCGGCGGCGGTGGAGCTCGGTGACGAGCGCCCCGAGGCCCTTCGGGTCGCGCACCCGCCGCGCCTTCGCGAGGAGGTCCGCGATGGGCTTCGCGCCGGCGGCCTCGACCGCGGGCTCGTCCATGCACGCGCCGTAGTAGGCGCCGATCTTCTTGGTCACCGGATCCCGGTCGCCGGCGCTCGCGGCGTCCTCGAGGATGCGCCGGAGCTCCGCCTCGTTGCGCTTCTCGATCTCGTGGAAGCTCCGCATCCAGACGGACTCGTCCCCCGGGATCTCGGTCTTCGCCAGCCATCCGCCGCACGCGAACTGATAGAAGTCCTCGCAGGGGTTCGCCGATCGGTCGAGCGCGGCCTCGTCGAGCCCGACGCTCTCGAGCTTCGTCTCGACGACAGGGAGGCCCTGCGGCGCCGGCGGCATCAGCGCCTTCACGGTGGGGGGCGGGGGCGCCGGCGGCGGGCTCGCGGCGGGGCCGCAGGCCGCAAGCGCGGAGAGGGCCACGGTGAGCGCGAGGGGAGCGGCAGGCTGTCGGAGCGTGCGCATACAGCGCTCTACCACAGACCGGCTGCTGCGCGGGCTCGCGATGGCCGCCCGCCGCGGGAATCCGCCCGGAGCGGGGCCGGCCTCACTCCCTGTCGAGCTTGCCCATCAGGCTCAGCGTGAAATAGGCCCCCATGTACTTGAGGTGCGGGCGCACCTCGAGGTGGACCCGGTACCAGCCCGCGCTCCCCTCGACCTCGGTCACCGAGGTCCGCCCCTTGCGGAGCGGCCTGCGCGAGCGCACGGCGGGCGACACGACATCCATGTCCGCGACATACTGGCTGAGCCAGCTGTTCAGCTCGCGCTCGAGGTCCCCGCGCTCCTTCCAGGTGCCGATCTGCTCGCGCTGCATGATCTTGAGGTAGTGGGCGAGCCGGCTGACGAGGAAGACATAAGGCAGCTGTGTGCCGAGCCGGTAGTTGACCTCGGCGGCGCGCGCCTCCTCGCTCTGGCCGAAGTACTTGGGCTTCTGCGCCGAGTTCGCGGAGAAGAAGCAGGCGTTGTCCGTGTCCTTGCGGAACGTGAGCCCGATGAAGCCCTCCTCGCTGAGCTCGAACTCGCGGCGCTCGGTCAGCATGATCTCGGTCGGGATCTTCGTCTGGATGGCGCCGAGCGCCTCGTACTCGTGGAGCGTGAGCCCCTCGACCGTGCCGCCGGATTGCGGCCCGATGATGTGCAGGCACCAGCGGTGGCGCGCGAAGCTCTCGGCGAGCCGGGTCGCCATCGCGTAGGTGGGCGCCCCCCAGCAGTACGCCGCGTGGTTGCCGACGACGTCCTCCTCGTAGGAGAACGCCCGGATGGGGGCGGTGCTCGCCCCGTAGGGCAGGCGCAGGAGGAAGCGGGGGAGGAGCAGGCCGACGTAGCGCGCGTCCTCGGACTCGCGGAACGCTGTGTACTTCACGTACTGCGGCCCCTCGAAGAGCGCCTTGATGTCGCCGAGGTGCGGCACCTTCCGGTAGTCCTTGAGCCCGAAGAACTGCGGGCCCGCGACGGCCAGGAAGGGCGCGTGCGCCATCGTCGCCACCGCCGCGCATTTCTGGAGGAGCGCGATGTCCTGGGGCACGGGGCCGAACTCGTAGTTCGAGATGACGGCGCCGAACGGCTTGCCGCCGAAATTGCCGAACTCCGACGAATAGACGATCTTGTAGAGGCCGCTCCTCACGACCTCGGACGAATCCTCGAAATCCGCGAGCAGATCGTCCTTCGAGCAGTTGAGGATCTCGACGCGGATGTTCTCCCGGAAATCGATGTGATCGATGGCGAACTTCAGGCCTCGCCACGCGGCCTCGAGGCGCTGGAACACCGGGTGATGCAGGATCTCGTCGATCTGCCGCGACAGCCGCTGGTCGATCTCCGCGATCCACAGGTCGATGAGGGCGCTGTCCAGCGCCGCGCCGGCCTCCGGGCGGCCCGCGACCTTGCCGACCACCGCCTCCACGCCCCGCTTCACATCGTGGTAGGCGCCGCTCGTGGAGGCGACCCCCGTCTCCGCCAGGAGCTCCGCAAGGAGAGAGCCATTGCTCCCCATCACCGGCTCTTCGTGCTGCCCCTCTTGCATGTCCGGAAATTTACCACGGTCGCTCGCCGGCTGGAAGCGATGGACACGCCGGCGCCCGCGCGCCGCGCCCCGCCGCGCCCGGGCGGGGGCGGCGCGCGGCACGGCGCGGCGCCGCCAGAGGAGAAACGCGCGGCATGGCGCGGCGCCGCCAGAGGAGAAACGCGCCTCGGACGCCCGCGCGGAACGCTCCTTCAGCACGCGAGTCAGGTGTCGACCGGACATGAAAAGCCCATGGCGAACGCGCGACTGCAGTGTTACAAATCACGTGTGGGTGCTCCCACGGAAGCCGAAGACATAAGGGCTTTCGTTCGAGTCTGCCCGCTCGCGCTCCCGGATCAGGCGCCGACGCCCCCGCGGCGACGCCCGTCCTGGTCGTGGCCGCGCGGCGCCGCGCGGCGCCAGCGCTCCGAACGGCTCGGGACCGAGTGAAATGGGCAGTGGGAGCACGGAGGGACAGCGGACATCGGCTGTCTCTATCTCTCCGTGTGCCCTGTGCCTGTGGGATCCAGATTCTCTGTCTCTCATCCGGCGCGCGTCCGCGCGTCGCCGGCGTTCGGCGCCAACGCGCGCCATGGGTCGTGGATTTCGAGGAGAGGAGTGGGGATGGAACGCCTCGGGCTCGGCATCATCATCGGTATGGGGCTCGCCAGCTTGACGAGGATCACCCGTCCGACCGTCAAGAGGGCCATGAAGCTAGGCTTCGTCGCCGTGGACAGGATCAGGGGCTCGCTCGGCGAGGGCAGGGAGAGGCTCGCCGACCTCGTCGCCGAGGTGAGGGAGGAGATGGCGCGCCAGGAGCAGCGCGCCGGCTCGGGCGGCGCGCAGGGGTGGTCGCGCGCGGAGATGGAGCCGCCCGGGAGCTGACGAGAGGTGTTCCGGTGACCCGGCCGCGCAGGCCGGGAGGTGAGCCATGCCGAGCGATCGAGGGGTCGTCATCATCCACTGGGTTCCAGGGCGCGTGCGCCTCGCCGTCCCCGCGCTGCGCAGGGACCCGGCGAGGGCCGAGGAGCTCGCGGAGCTGGCGCGCGCCTGCCCCAGCGTCGTCGACGCGCGGGCGAGCGCGTGGGCGGGGAGCCTCACGGTCGAGCACGAGCCCGATGTCCCGCTGGAGGACGTCTTCTCCGAGCTCGCGCACATCCCCGAGCTCTCGGGCTGTAGCTGTCGCCCGATCGATGGGCTCACGCCCTCGCCCTGCGCGGCGCCCGCCGAGCCGCCGAGCCCGGGCCGGACGGCGCGCCTCGTCGTCCAGGCCGCGGACAGGCTGAACGCGGCGTCGCAGGTCGTCCCGCCGGCGCAGGTCGACCTCAAGCTCCTGGTGCCGGCGCTCCTCGTCGGGTCCGGGATGCTCCAGCTGCTGATGCGGCGCTCCCCGGGCATGCCCCACTGGATCACGCTCGTGAAGTACGGGGTCGACTTCTTCGTGGTGCTGAACCACGGCCGTATCCAGAGCTTCTTCGCGAGCGTGGGCGCGGGCGCGGGCGCGCCCACCGGCGGCGGGGCGGGGTGACGATGGCCGCGCTCCTGTCGACCGCGACCGAGCCGGTCTCGGTGGTCCACGCGATCCCGGGCAGGGTCCGCCTGCGGCTCCCGCGCCTCGGGAAGGACGCGGCCTTCGGCCCGCTGCTCGAGGCGGGGCTCACCGCCGTGCCAGGGGTCCTGTCCGTGCGCATCGCCGAGGGCGCGTCGAGCGCCGTCGTCGAGCACGACCCGCGGCACGCCGACCTCGAGGCCATCGTGGGCGCCGCCGCCTCGGCCTCCGCCGCGCCGGCCCCGCGGGGGGCGCTCCGCGCCGCGCGCGCCGCCCGGGAGGCGCGCCGCGCGGCCGCCCTCGCGAAGCGCCCGCTCTACCTGTCGAGCGTCGGCATGGTCCTCTCGCTCGGCAGCTTCGTCTCGCCGCTGCTCGCGTACCCGTTCATCGCGGCGACGTCCGCGCCCATCCTCAAGCGGGCGTGGGGCTCGGTGGTGCGGGACCGCAAGCTCAACGTCGACCTGCTCGACAGCCTGGCGATCGCGTCGGCCGTGGCGACCGGAAACGCCATCAACGCGGCCGGCATCATCTGGCTTGTCACGCTCGGCGACCACATCCGCGATCTCACCCAGGCGCGCGCCCGGCGCGCGATCAGCGGCCTGCTCGAGTACCAGCAGGATCTCGCGTGGGTGGTCCGCGGCGACGCGAAGGTGCAGATCCCGGTGGCCGAGCTCGCCGCCGGAGACGTCCTCGTCGTCTACACCGGCTCGGTCATCCCGGTCGACGGGACGGTCACGGACGGCGAGGGGCTCGTCGATCAGCAGACGCTGACCGGCGAGTCGATGCCCGTCCTCAAGGGCCCCGGCGACCGCTGCTTCGCGGCGACCGTCATCAAGGACGGCAAGCTGTACATCCGCGCCGAGCGGGTCGGCGGCGACACGACCGCCGCGAGCACGGCGCGGCTCATCGAGAGCGCGCCCGCGCTGGAGACGCGCGCGCAGAACTACGCCGAGCTCGTGGCGAACCGGCTCGTCCCGCCGGCCCTCGCCTGCTCGGCGGTCGTGCTCGCCGCGACGAGGGACCTCGGCCGCGTGTCGGCGATCCTGACGATCGACTTCGGCACCGGCCCGCGGGTCTCGGCCCCGACGACGGTGCTCGCGTCGATGAACGCCGCGGCGCGGCGTGGGATCCTCATCAAGGGCGGCGCCTACATCGAGAAGCTCGCGAAGGTGTCGACCGTGGTGTTCGACAAGACGGGCACGCTGACGTCCGGCATCCCCGAGGTGACGGACCTCGTCGTCCACGACGCCCTGTCCGAGCGCGAGGCGGCGACCCTCGCCGCCGCGGTGTCCGCGCGGCAGACCCACCCCGTATCGCAGGCCGTGCTCCGCCTCGCCGAGGCGTGGTGCCTGACGATCCCGGACCGGGAGGAGTCCCGCTACCTCGTCGGCCGGGGCGTGCAGGCCAGGGTGTTCGGCAAGGTCGTGCAGCTCGGCAGCCCCCGCTTCCTCGACGAGCTCGGCATCACCTGCCGCGCCGAGCCCGGCGCGAGGAAGGCGCTCGAGGCGGCGGCGAAATCGCTCCTCTTCCTCGCCGTCGACGGCCGGCACGTCGCCACGCTCGCCTGCCGCGACGCCATCCGGGCCGAGAGCCGCGCGACGATCCGCAGCCTGCGCGCGCGCGGGATCGAGGATATCGTCATGCTGACGGGCGACAGCCGCGAGGTGGCCAGGCAGGTCGCGCTCGAGCTCGGCATCACCCGGTACTTCGCGGAGATGCTGCCCGAGGACAAGGCGGAGATCACGCGCCGGCTGACGCAGGAGGGCCGCACGGTCGCGGTCGTCGGGGACGGCATCAACGACTCCCCGGCGCTGTCGTACGCCGACATCGGCATCAGCGTGTCCGCGGGCGCCGAGATCGCACGGGAGACGGCGGGCGTCGTCCTCGTGGAGGACGACCTGTCGAAGCTCATTGAGGCGATCGACATCTCGCGCGCCGCGATGCGCCTCATCCACCAGAACTTCTCGATGATCCTCGCCGTGAACGCGGTCGCGTACGCGCTGTCGATCCCCGGGCTCCTCAACCCGGTCGCGGCGACGCTCATGAACAACGGCTCCGCGGTCCTCGCCTGCGTGAACGGACTCCGTCCGCTCATGGCGGCGCCGCGCAGGAAGGCCCGCGCCGGCGGCCCCTAGCGCGCTCGTCAGCGCGCCGCCTCATGGTCCCGCAGCAGCCGAAGAGCAGGCCGCAGTCATCGGCTTGCGTCGGCTTGCGTCGGCTTGCGTCGGCTTGCGTCGGCTTGCGTCGGCTTGCGTCAGGCGTGCAGGCCGCCGAGCGTCGCCGACGCCGCGTGGCTCGCCGCCGGCCGCTCGCAGGGCAGCTCCACCGTGAACCGCGCCCCCTCGTCCGGCCGGCTGACGACGCGCACCGCGCCGCCGAGCGCCTCGACGATGCTCTTCACGACGTGGAGCCCGAGCCCGAGCCCGCCGAAATGGCGGCTCGACACCGCGCGCTCGAACCGGTCGAACACGTGCGGGAGCCGCGCCGCCGGGATCCCGATGCCCTGATCCTGCACCACGAGCTCTGCCGTGCCGTCCTTCCGTGCGACCGAGACCTCGATCGGCTTGCCCGCGCCGAACTTGAGGGCGTTGTCGAGCAGGTTCGAGACCACCTGCTCCAGCCTGCTCCTGTCCCACGATCCCACGACGGACGGCTCGGCGCGCACGCTCACGGACGAGCCGGAGTGCGCGATGCGCTCGGTGAGCCGTTCCAGGACGTCGTCCACGACCTCCGCGAGATCGACCGGCTCGACGTGCAGCTCCAGCCGGCCGGTGTGGAGCTGCGACACGTCCAGCACGTCGTCGATCAGCTGGACGAGCCGTTGCACCTGCCGATCCATCCTTTGCAGGGCGCGCGCGAGGCGCTCGTCGGACGCGTGGTCTCCCCGGCGGAGCAGCGCCTGGAGGCCGAGGCGCAGGGAGGTGACGGGCGTCCTGAGCTCGTGCGACGCGACGCTGAGGAACTCGTCGCGGACGCGCACCGCGTGCTGCGCCTCGCGGTAGAGGCGGGCGTTCTCGAGGGCGATCGCGATCTGGTCGGAGAGGAGCTCCAGCACGTGGACGCGAGCGCGCGTGAAGGCGTACGTGGTGAGGTTGTTCTCGAGGTAAACCACCCCGAGCCGCGCCTCGTTCCGCTGGATGGGCAGGACCAGGACCGACCGCGAGCCGCCCGCGGCGAAGTGAGGATCGCGGTCGCGCGCCGGCGCGCTGTCCGCGTCGTCGAGCACGAGGAGCTCGCGCGCCATGTGGGCGTGCTCGACGACCCGCCGGGGGATCTCGCGCGACCGGGAGAGCGGCGTGCGCTCGATGGAGACCGGGGTGGCGACGGACCCCTGGGCCCGCACGAAGAGCTCCCCCTCTTCCTCGAGCACGAGCGCGCCGCGCTGCGCGCCGGCGGCCTCCAGGCAGACGCCCAGGAGCTTCTCGAGCAGCCGATCGAGCACGATCTCGCTCGAGAGGGTCTCGGCGGCCTTGAGCAGGCTGAGCGCGTCGAGGGCGACCGCCGGGAGCCGCTCCGCGAGCTCGGGCTCGTCGCCGGGCCCGCCGAGCCTGAACTCCTCGGCGAGCGCGTGGGCCTTCTCCGAGGCTCCCCAGCGGGCGAACCCCTGGTGCGCGGCGCGCAGGTACATGGCCGCGATCCGCGCCCGTCCGAGCCCGTTGTAGAAGCGCCCAGCCAGCTCGTTGCCGAGCGCGGCGATGTGGAGGAACCCCCCGCGCGTCGCCGCCTCGACCGCCTCGTCGTACCGCGCGCCGGCGAGCTCGAACCTGCGCTCGACGCGGGCGATCTCCGCGTCGACGAGGAGGCGCCGCGGGCGGAAGTTCGCCGGGCAGCCCAGCTCCCACCTTCGCAGGGCGCGCTGCAGGTCGGCCACGCGCGCGAGCAGCGCGGCCCTCTCCTGCTCGTCGGCCTCATCACATCGCCACAGCAGCGTGAGCGCGGTGAACAGCGCGTACTGGCACTCGGGGATGTAGCCGCCGAGAAAATGAATGAACGGGGCCGCCGCGTCGGCGTGGGCGATGGCCTCGGCCAGGTCCCGGAGCAGGTACGAGACCTGAAGGCGCCCTATATGATACACGCACCTCGCCGGCGGCTCCCGCTGCGCCGCCTCGAGGAAGGCCCGCTCGTCGAACTCGGCGTCATCGGCCACGTTCCGGCCCCTCGTCAGCCCCTTGAGGCACCGGATCACCTGCCGGAAGGCGAGCTGGTAGAAGAGCGTCGACTTGTTGCCGGTCTGCCGGCTGAACGCGAACCCGTCGTTCAGATCGACCAGCACGCGATCGAGCTCCACCCCTGCGGCGAACGAGTGCGCCATGAGCCCCGTGCGCGCGTACGAGGAGAAGCGGAGCTCGCCGGACGACACGCCCAGCTCGATGATCTCTCGGAACGGCGCCCCGCTCGAGGCGAGCGGCGCGACCCACGGGTGGACGAACTCGTTGACCATGTACCGGGCGATCGTCTCCTGGGCGCGATCCTCGAACCGCCGCGCGAGCTCCGCGGCGAGCTGGCCGAAGCCCTGGGCGCTCGAGAGGTCGCCCTCGGCCGCCAGGAGCATCGCGTGCCCCGCGTAGGAGAGGATCGACTCGCTCGCGTTGCCGTGCTCCAGCGCGAAGCGGACGCCGAGGGAGGTGAGGAGCACCAGCTGCTTCCGGTCCGCGAACCAGGCGGGGGCCACCATCTCGGCGAGGAGCCTCATGCGGGCCCGCTCTTCCGGGCTGGTCACGCGGGGGAGATCGACGAGCGACTCGGGCGAGCGCCCCGCGAGCTGGCTGGTGATGGCTCGCCGCTGGGCCGCGATCTCCGCGTCGAGATCCGCCGCAGGCAGCTCGAGCCCGAAGTGCGCGCGCAGCGCGTCGCGCCCCCAGCCGAGCGCCAGATCGTGATCGCCGGTGATCGTCGCGCTCATGATCCGGAGCGCCTCCAGGTCGACCTTCTCCGGGATCGACGCCGCGTGGCGGAGCCCCTCCTCCACGAGCGCGCGGGCCGCCGCGTGCTGATCGGTCAGCGCGGCGCACTCCGCCGCGTCGCGGTGGAGGGAGAACCAGAGCTCGTAGCGCGAGCGGAACGCGCCGTCCGGCAGCAGCCGGAGGCCGCTGCGGAAGTACGCGAGCGCCGGGCCGAAGGCCGCGGCGCGGCGCGCCTTCACGCCGGCGCGGTGGTTGAGCTCGGCGAGGCGGTCCCGCTGCTCCGCGTCGAGCAGCGCGGCGCCGAGGTTCAGCTGGTCCGCGGCGTCGAACAGCGCGGCGTCCGTCCCGTTGGTGCAGGTGGCCTCGAGGAAGCGGCCGATCTGCAGGTGCAGCTGCATCCGCAGCTGCTCCGGCCCGAGCTCGTAGGCCGTCTGCTGCACCCGATCGTGGACGAACCGGATCGCGAGCCCCGCCTCGCGCTCGCACGTGCCGTCGGGCACGACGAGCCCCTCGCGGAGCGGCTGGACGAGCGACGCGGTCGTCTCGTCCACGGATCGGCCGAGCACCGCCGCGATGAGCCTGAGCTCCGCGCGCCTGCCGATGCACGCGGCGACCTGCAGGAGCTCCTGCGCCGCTTCGGGCAGCCTGCGGACGGACTCCGACATCAGCTGGACCACGTTGTCGGTGACGCCGACCCGCTCGATCCGGCCGAGATCCCACGTCCATGTCGAGCGGATCGCGTCGAAGAGGAGCAGGCCTTTCTCCTGGAGCGACCGGAGGAGCTGGCGGATGAAGAAGGGGTTGCCGGCCGTCTTGGCGAGGAAGAGCTCTGCGAGCGGGCGCGCCCGCTCCGGCTCGCAGCGGAGCGCCTCGGCGAGCAGCGCGACGACCGCCTCGACGCCGAGCGGGCCGAGCGAGAGGTGCGTCATCGGGGGCACCTGCGCGCCCCGGATCTCCTCGATGGTCTGGTGGAGCGGGTGCGCGGCGCCGACTTCCCTCGACCGGTACGCGCCGAGCAGGAGCACGTGCTTGCTGCCTGGATCCGCGGCGAGGGCGCGGAGGACGCGGAGCGACGCGGCGTCCGTCCACTGGAGGTCGTCGAGGAAGATCGCGAGCGGCGGCCGCTGGCTGGCCACCGCGCGCACGAAGTCCTGGATCGCGAGCAAGAAGCAGTTCTCCGCGCGCATCGGATCCGCGGCCGGCGGCGCGGGCGCGTCCCCGAGGAGCTCGGTGAGCTCCGGGCAGAGCTCGCCGAGGGCGCGGCTCCGCTCGCTGACGGCCTCCCTGAGCTGCGCGCGGCTCTCCTCCGGCTCGGCGCGGAGCGCGGCGGCGAGGGCGCGGAGCGCCTCTGCCAGGGACGCATAGGGGACGTTCGCCGCGCGCAGGTCGAACTTGCCCTTGATGAACCGCCCGCCCCGCTCGGCGACGGCGGCCTGCAGCGCCTCGACGAGGGCGGTCTTTCCGACGCCTGCCTCCCCGGTCACCAGCGCGAGCTCCGTCCCGTCGTTCGACACGCGGGCGAGCGCGCCGCGCAGCGCGGCGAGCTCGCGCTCGCGGTCGATCAGGCGCTCGGGCAGCGGGAGCCGCCGCGCGAGGTCCATGCGCCCGAGCTCGAACGGCGCGATGGTGCCTGCGGCGCGCCATCGCCTCCGCGCCTCGTGGAGGTCCTGGGCGAGGCACTCGGCGCTCTGGTACCGCAGGTCCGGCATCTTCGCGAGGAGCCGCTGCACGAGATCGGAGAGGACCGCCGGGACGCTGGGGCTCACGACGTGCGCGGGCACGGGGCTCCTCGCCATGTGGGCGTGCACGAGCGCGAGCGGATCGGCGTCCTTGAAGGGCGGCGCGCCGGTGAGCATGGCGTAGAAGGTCGCTCCCAGCGCGTACAGATCCGAGCGCGCGTCGATGAACCAGCAGCTGCGCCCCAGCTGCTCGGGGGACAGGAAGGGGAGCGCGTCGAGCTTCTCGAGCTCCACGGCGCGGGGCATGCTCGTGAGCTCGGCCGCGTCCGAGAAATGGACGAGGGTGACCTGCCCGTCCTCGCCGAGGACCACGCGGCCCGGGGCGATCGCGCGGTGGACGACGCCGCTCCCGTGGACGCGCGCGCACGTCTCGGCGAGCGCGATGGCGATGTCGAAGAACGCGTCCAGCGCGAGCGGCCCTCGCGCGAGCCGCCGCTCGAGGTCCTCGGGGCCAGCGTCCTCGAGGAGCAGCGCCGGCATGCCCTCCGGGCCCTCCAGCGCGAGCGGCCGCACGACCCCCGGCACGTGGAGCCGGCGCAGGAAGGCGTGCTCGCGCAGCAGGAGCGCCGCCGCCCCCGGGGCTGGATGACGCCCCCGAACGGTTTTCTGCACGACCATCCTCCCGGCAAGCCTCTGTCTGCGGAGCAGAAATCGGCTGCAGCGGTGGACCTCAGTCGCTTCCGCCCGAGTCATACGCGTTCCCCCTCGCGCGTTGCCGCGAGAATATAAAGCAGGATGTGTGCTGGTGCGAGCCGGGAAGTCCCGGGTCTCGCGATATGGGAGAGACGTCGGGTTGTGCGCTTCGCGCCATCGCGCGGCGGCGCCACCGCGAGCTCCGGCGACGACCGGCGACCGCCAATCCGGCGAGCGAAGGTGCTAGGATGAATCAGCGCATGTACGGGGGGCGGGCGGCTGCCCACGCGCCGGTGCGCGCTGCGGGGAGCTTTGATGAACGCACCTGTCGTCGCAGGGGACGTGATCGCCGAGAAGTACCGGGTCGACAGGATCTCGGGCAGCGGCGAGCTGGGGACGGTGGCCTTCGCGAGCCACCTCGTGCTTCCGCAGCGGGTCGCGATCGAGCTCCTGCTCGCCGACGGCGGCCCGGAGCGCGTGGAGCGCTCGCTCCGGGAGGCGCGCGCGGCGGTGGCGCTCAAGGGGGAGCACGTCGCGCGGGTGCTCGACGTCGGCCAGCTCGCCTCGGGGGTCGCGTACATCGTCACGGAGCACCTCGACGGGCAGGACCTCTCCGAGCTGCTGCGCGGCCGCGGCCGGCTCGAGCTCTCGGAGGCCATCGATTGGGTGCTGCAGGCCTGCGTGGCGGTGGCCGAGGCGCACGCCGCGGGGATCGTGCACCGCGACCTCGAGCCGGCGCGCCTGTTCCTCGCGACGACCCCCGGCGGCGCGACGCTCCTCAAGGTGCTCGGCTTCGGCGCGTCCAGGGAGCTGCCCGGCCCGAGCGACGGCGGCGCGCCGGCGCAGACGCGGGAGGATCTCGGCGCGCCGCTCTACATGTCGCCGGAGCGGATGCGATCCTCGGTCGCCGTCGACGCCCGCGCCGATGTCTGGTCGCTCGGCGCGATCCTGTACCGGCTCCTGACCGGGCGGCCGCCGTTCGAGGCGAGCTCGCTCGCCGATCTCGCGCCGCGCATCGCGAGCGCGGCGCCGGCGCTCCCGAGCGCGCTGCGGTCCGACATCCCCCCGGCCATCGACCGCGTGCTCCTCTGCTGCCTCGAGAAGGACCCGGCGCGGCGGCCCACGAGCGTGGCCGAGCTGGCGATCGCGCTCGCCCCCCACGCTTCGGCGGAGGGCCAGGATCACGTGGAGCGGGCCGCGCGGCTCCTCGGCGCGACGCTCCCGACGCGCCCCCGCGCCTCGCTCCCGACGATCGGGCTCGGGCTCAGCGCGAGGCCCCGCCCGCCCGAGAGCGCCGGACCGAGCTCGGAGGCGGGCCCGGTGACCCAGCGGTATGGCGCGTACGGCGCGCAGGACACGGGGCGGAGCAGGGCGCGCATCGCGCTGATCGCCGCCGTCGCGTCGCTGCTCGCGATCCTCGGCGTGGCCGCGACGCAGCTCAGGTGAGCCGGCGCCGGCCGAGCCGCCGCGGGCAGAGGAGCGCCGCCTCCGGCCCTCGCCGCAGGGGCACCGTCGCCGCGAGCGCGGCGGGCGTGGAGAAGCCGGAGAGCCGTCCTGTCTCCCAACGGACGCGGTCGCAGATCCTCGCGGCTATGCCGAGAAAACGTGAGATCCGCGTAGACCGGCTGTCGTAGTATCCGCCGCATGCCGCATTCTCTCCCGCATTCCGGGGGCGGTCTCGCTCCGCCCGCGCGCATCGGCAAGGTCGCATTCCTCGGGTATGGCCGCTTCGGTGCGGCGCTCGGGTCGTTGCTCCACGATGCGGGGATCTCGGTGCGCGCGTTCGACCCTTCCGCGGAGATCCGCGGCGCCGCGCGGGCCGCCTCGCTCCCGGAGCTCGTGGACGGCGCGGATCTCGTCATCGTCGCCGTCCCGGTGCCGGCGGTGCGCGAGGCCCTCCTGTCGCTGCGGCCGCACCTCACGCCGGGGCAGCTGGTGGCCGACGTGGGCAGCGTGAAGAGCGTGCCGGCGAGCGCCATGGCCGAGGTGCTCGGCGAAGGCCGGCCCTGGGTGGCGACGCACCCGCTGTTCGGTCCGGCGAGCCTCGCCCGCGGCGAGCGCCCGCTGCGCGTCGTCGTCTGCCCGAACCCCGTGCACCCGGGCGCGGTGCGCCGCGTCGTCGCGCTGTTCGAGCGGATCGGCTGTCAGGTGCTGGAGCAGGCGCCGGAGGAGCACGACCGCGTCATGGCCTTCACGCACGCGCTCGCGTTCTTCATCGCGAAGGGCATGATGGACGCGGGCGTGCCCGCTGGCGCGCCCTACGCGCCGCCCTCGTTCCAGGGCATCGCGCACACGATCGAGACGGTGCGCGTGGACGCGGGGCACCTGTTCGCCGCGCTGCACCGCGAGAACCCCTTCGCGGGCGAGGCGCGCCGCCGCCTCATCGACGCGCTCGTCGCCGTCGATCGGAGCCTCGACGTCCCGACCAAGGACGCCGCGCCCGAGGACCTCGCCGCGCTCGCGATCCCCGATCTCGGCGCGCTCTCTCCCGAGCTCCGCGAGGCGCGGGAGCTCATCGACGACCTGGATCTGGAGCTCGTCGGCCTGCTCGCGCGGAGGGCCGAGCTCGTCCAGCGCGCCGGGCGCGCCAAGGCCACGATCGGGGCGGCGGTCCGGGATCCGGTGCGCGAGGCGCGGCTGATGGAGTCGCGCCGCCGCTGCGCCGTCGAGCTCGGCCTCGACCCCGACGGCGTCGCCGAGGTCTTCGAGGTGATCCTCCGGCACTCGCGCTCGCTCCAGGAGCGGCGCTCCGCCGTCTAGCGCCCGGCGCAGGCGACGGGCTCCTCACCACCGAAACACGAGGCACACCGAGCGCGTCTTCCTCATTCCACCCCGGCGTGCTCCGGTGTAGGGTCTGCGTGCGGGGATCATGCAGCGGCGTCAGGCGCCCCCTTGTGGATACTGCAGGCGAGACCTGGGTCGCAGGTAAGACAGCGCCTCGACTACGATACGAGCTCGTCGGCGCAGCGCCGCGCACGGGAGGGGCTGGAATGGATCTGCGGAGCGGCCATGCCGGGCGGGCCGAGCGTTCCGGGGCTGAGCGTGGCCGGCCCGCGCTCCGCGCGCCCCCGGCGACCTGGTTCCCCGAGCCTCCTCGCACGGAGCGCTGGAGCGGGCTGGAGCGGACGCGGCAGACGCCGCCCGAAAGCGGTGGACACAGCCCCATTCCTGAGGATGCTGCGAGGCTGGCCGCGGCGCTGACAACGGAGCAAGGGGGGCAAGGAGACGCGGGATGAGGGCGGAAGTAGGCAGAGTCAACATCCTGATCGTTGACGACAGGCCTGAGCAGCTCCTCTCCCTGGAGGCAGTCCTCGCGCCGCTCGGCGAGAACATCGTCAAGGCGGCGTCCGGGAGGGAAGCGCTTCGCCATCTCCTTCAGGAGGAGTTCGCGGTCATCCTCCTCGACATCAAGATGCCTGAGATAGATGGGTTCGAGACGGCGACGCTCATCCGCAAGCGGCGGAGCACGCTGCACACGCCGATCATCTTCCTGACGGCGCACACCGAGCGCGTCTATGTCGAGCGCAGCTATTCGCTCGGGGCGGTCGATTACATCATGACCCCGTTCGCCCCCGAGGTCGTCCGCACCAAGGTGTCAGTCTTCGTCGACCTCTTCAAGAAGACGCAGAAGATCAAGCTCCAGGCGGAGTCGCTGCGCGCGCACGCGGAGCAGCTCCAGCGGCTCAACCGCGCCGCGCTCACGATCAACTCGGCCCTGTCGCTCGACGCCATGGTCGCGGCGATCACGGAGGCGGCCCGCGACGTCGGCGGCGCCCATCAGGCGATGACCCTCGTGAAGCTGGAGCGGCCCGGCGAGCGGGCGCGGACCGCGGTGTCGCTCTCGGAGCGGTACACGACGTTCCAGAAGGAGGCGCCTCCCCCCATCGCGGGCAAGCTGTGCGCGCTCGTCTGCGCCAGGAACAGGCCTCTCCGGCTGACGCAGCGAGAGCTCTCGCTGCACCCGGAGTGGCTGGACAACCTCGGGCAGAGGCCGCCGCCGCGGGGGTACCTCGCGGCGCCCCTCACCGCGGCCGACGGCCAGAACATCGGGACCATCCAGCTCTCGGATCGGAACGACGGCGAGTTCTCCGACGACGACGAGACCGTCCTCGTGCAGCTCGCGCAGCTCGCTTCCATCGCCATCCAGAACTGCGTGCACGCCGAGGAGCGCGAGGCGAACCGCCTGAAGGACGAGTTCCTCGCCACCCTCTCCCACGAGCTGCGCAGCCCGCTGAACGCGATCCTCGGCTGGACGCACCTCCTGCGGTCCGAGCCGTTCGATGAGCAGCGGGTGTCCCACGGGCTCGAGGTGATCGAGCGCAACGTGGCCGCGCAGACGAAGCTCATCGAGGATCTCCTCGACGTCTCGCGGGTCACGACGGGCAAGCTGAGCATCAGCGCCGCGCCGATGGCGCTCGCGCCCGTCGTGGAGACCGCCATCGACGCGATCCGCCCCGCCGCCGAGGCAAAGGGCCTCACGATCGACGTCTCGCTCGACCCCGACATCGAGGTGAACGGCGACGCGGATCGGCTGCAGCAGGTCGTCTCGAACCTCACGTCCAACGCGCTCAAGTTCACGCGTCCCGGGGACCATATCCTCGTCTCCCTCCGGCGGGCCGGCGCGACGGCGGAGCTCACGGTGCGCGACACGGGGGAGGGGATCGCGCCGGATTTCCTCCCGCTCGTCTTCGAGCGCTTTCGCCAGGCCGACAGCACGAGCCGCAGGACGCACGCGGGCCTCGGCATCGGGCTGTCCCTTGTGCGCCAGCTCGTCGAGATCCACGGCGGCTCGGTCGTGGCCGACAGCCCTGGGTTGCACAAGGGGTCCACGTTCGTGGTCCGGCTCCCGCTCCTCGGGGTCGAGCGCAGCTCGCTCCCGGCGCTCACGAGGGAGGGGCGGTCGCGCTCGCTCGCTTGCTCGGAGTCCGCGTCCAACCTCGGCGGGCTCCGCGTCCTGCTCGTCGAGGACGACGCGGACGCCAGGGAGCTCCTTCAGGAGGTGCTGTCGCAGCACCACGCCGAGGTGACGGCCGTGGCTTCGGCCCACGAGGCGCTCGCGGCGTTCTGCGCGGATCTCCCGCACGTGCTCGTGAGCGATATCGCCATGCCGGGCGAGGACGGCTATGAGCTCATCCGCGCCATCCGCCAGCGCCCGCCGCAGGCCGGCGGCGATTTGCCCGCGCTGGCCCTGACGGCCTATGCTCGCAAGGAGGACCAGAAGCGCGCGCTCGACGCCGGCTTCCACATGCACGCCACGAAGCCGATCGAGCCCGCCGCCCTCGTGGCCGCCGTGGCCAGCCTCGCGGCCCGGGCCCGCGCAGGCGACCTCCCCTGCGCCCGGGAGCGAGGGTCGAGCGAGAAGATCAACCCGTGAAGAGCGCGCGGAGACGAGGGGCCGCGGGCGCTCCATAGCGCCGCGCCTCCGCGTTCTCTGTCGCTCGCACATCCAACATGAGCTCGCCCGCTACCTTGCCCGACCCGCCAGCGATATCGGGTCTCTCCCTGGCGTGCCTGCGCTCATGAGCAGGGACGAGGATCATGGCCGATGGGCATCGGGCCTGGGACTTGCACTTCATGACGCGAACGTGTCCTCATGACCAGACAGGGAGCCGACCCATCGGGGGCCAGACGAGGCGCGTCCGCGCTGCAGTCGGGCGCTGTTCGCGTGTTGCGCGGCGCCGGCGCCGCTCCTCCAGGTCGCTCACGCGAGGAGACTTTGGCTCATGGGGCCCTCACCTCTGGAGGTCAATCCGTTATCGCGGATGAGCTGTCAGGCACAGTCGCTCTTCACGCGTCATGTTCGCCCGCGCCGATGTAGGCGAATGTGCTTGACTGGTGGGCGCTCACGGGGCGGCACCCACATGCAACGATGATGCAGTGAGACAAAAAGCTTGCGTAATCCAGTATGGTGGCCTATCGTCCACCATAACGGAATCACCACGGAGTGGACACCGGCCCATCGAACGCAGCGTGCTCATAGCGCCTTTTGAGGCGCACCTTTTGCGCGAATTTGCGTGGATTGAGTCGCTTGGCGGTGTGGAGCGGTGATCGGCGCGGGGTTCTGCCGAGTCATTCTTTGGGGGGGACAACCCAACGGAGAGAACGAACCATGAACGCTTCGAAGAGCATCTTTGCAAGCGCGCTGCTGCTAGGCGCGACCATGATGATGATCGGCGCCGGATGCGGCGATGACGGGGAGACCACCACCACCTCCACGACGACGACGAGCTCGGCGTCGGGCACGGGCGGCGAAGGCGGCGAAGGCGGCGCCGGCGGCGAGGGTGGCGCGGGTGAGGGCGGCGGCACCGGCGGCGAGGGTGGCGCGGGCGAGGGCGGCGGCACCGGCGGCGCAGGTGGCGAGGGTGGCGCGGGCGAGGGCGGCGGCACCGGTGGCGCGGGTGGCGCGGGTGGCGCCGGCGGCGAGGGTGGCGCGGGCGGCGCCTGAGACGAGCGTGTCGATAGCGGCCATCCCTCGCCGAGCCCGCGGTACGGCGGGCGGGGGATAGGCTGTTGGAGCGCCACTCATCACCTCCCGTCCCCATGCGTCTTCGCGGCTGCATGGCTCGGTCTGGCTTTGTTCGGCGCTCTATCGCGATGTGCAGGTTCGTGGGATGCTAGCTCGACCGCCAGGCCAGCGCGTTAGGCGTGCGAACGTGCGCTGAAGCGAGCCGAACGACGCGGATGAGCCCGTAGCGCACGAAGCTGCGCCGCGCTTTAGGCTCGGGCATCACGGGTGGGCTGGGAGACGGCAAGTGCTTTGTGTCTTCCCACCGTCCCGTGGTGTCCCGAGCATTTTGATTTCGGAGCATGCGCCTGTCAGCGCCGGCCTCGAGGGGCTGTGTGCAGGACGGTGTCTGCGCTGCTGCCGCGCTGCCACGTGTCTTTCGCGTTGCGGGCGTGCCTTGTTCGCACGATTGCGTTCCCCTTCGCGCTTGCACGCATCTCGGACGGAGCCAATGGCGCGCCGACGCGCCCACGCTATGCATGTTTTGCGGCCCCTCTGGTGCCGGCGTCATGGATTTTTAGAGGGGATGTCCCCTCCGCGATGTGTGTTTTGCCCACGGCGCCCCGCGCGCCTCGCTGAAGCTCTCCCCTTCTTGGCGGGGAATCCTGTCGGGCGGGACGGACGCGGACGCACCCCGCTGTAGCGGGGCTAGCGCGCCTCGTTGCAGCGCCGCAGCTCGCTCGTGGGGCTAGCGTCGCGGTTGCACGCGCGGAGCTCCTCGGTGAGGCGGGCGACCTCATCGACGAGGGCCTCGTTGCAGCGACGGAGCTCGCGCGAGGTGCTCTGCGCGTCGCGGTGGCGCAACGCGTTGTGCACGGCCACCGCCGCCTGCGATGCGAGGAGGCCGCAGAGCTCGACCTGGCCGGCGCGGAACGCGCCAGCGGTCGCGCCGTTCTCCGCGTAGAGCACGCCGGTGAGGCGGCCCTGATGCGTCATGGCGAGGCACAGGATCGATCGAAGGCCGCCCTCGAGCAGGTAAGGGTCGTCCGCGAACCGCTCGTCCATGGCCGCGCTGGTGAGGGCGATCGGCTGCTGTGTCTGGGCGACATGCTGGACGACGCTCGCGGCGAGATCGGCGGTGGACTCGAGCGGCGTCGCAGGTCCGAGGCGGACCCCTCCGCGGTCGCCGTCGAGCTCGGCCTCGATGGTCAGCGCGCCGTCGCGCGCGAGGAGCAGCACAGCGCGCTGCGCCCCCGCGCTCTCGCTCAGGGCCCGGAGGAGCCGCTCGAAGAGGCGCTCCAGGACGAGCTCCCCGCAGAGCGCGCGCGAGACGCGGAGGAGGGCGAACGCGTCGAGCGACGTGGGGCGCTCCGTGCTCGCCGGGAGCGCGGACTCCGGCGGACGGCTCTGCTGCCCGACGAGCGCGGCGCGCGCCACAAGGTGCGGGTACTTTCGCGACAGCTGTCGCGCTTTGGCCTGCGCGCCCCACCGCAGATAGCCCTCGTGGGCGTCGGCCATGTAGACGTGGGCGATCCTCTCCCTGCCGCTCGCCAGGTGGAACTTCGCGCAGAGCTCGCTGGCGAGCGCCTCGTCCCGGACGAAACCGTTCACCTTCGCCGACTCGATCGCCTGATCGTAGAGCTTCATCGCCGCGAGCTCCTCGCCCGCGGCGCGCGCGGACTCCGCGCGGAGGAGGAGGTGCTTGTGACGGTAGTTGTCCGGGCACCGCTCGGCCCACTCCGAGAACCGATCCCGGTAGCTCGCCACCGAGACGGTGGTCAGCTGCCGGCCGCGCGCCAGCGCGGGCGAGAGCAGCGTCAGGCAGGTGTAGAAGAACACCTCGGTCGCGAGGTGATCGTCGACGCCGCCCTGCATCCTCGCCTCGGCGAGCGAGCCCATCCGCAGCGCCCCTTCATAGTCCTCGTTGAGGAAGCAGATCTGCTGCCGCAGCGCGTAGTGGATGCGCGCGGCGGCGCCGTGCGCCGGCGCCGAGAGCTTCGCTTCATCCCCTGCGTCGTCGAGAGCGCCGTGGCTGGGCGGGCGTGACGCGCCGGCGCGCGTCGCGTCCATCAGGTCGTCGAGCGCGCGGCGCACCCCGGTCAGCGCGAGGGCGGCGAGCTCCTCCCGCGCGCGCCGCACCAGCGAGAGGAACCCATCGACCTCGGCCCGCACCGCCTCGCACTCGTCGCCGAGCCCGAATCGAACGAGCGCGGTGTGGACGCACGCCTGGGAGAGGTAGGTGAGATCGCCCGTCCTGTGCCCCGCCTCGAGCGCGGCCTGGAAGAGATCGAGGCTGGAAAGGAGGTGATCGGTGAAGACGCTGACGTGGGCCCCGAGCACGACGCGCAGCCGGCAGGAGAGCTCTGGCTGTCCGGACCGCTCGTTCATCTCGAGCGCGAGCTGGCCGAGCTCGTAGGCCTCGTCGTAGCGGCGGAGCACCCGCGCGGCGACCCAGGCGTAGGCCATGAAGCCGTACGGGGAAGCTCCGCCGTGGCCGCGCTCCAGCGACAGGTTGACCTGCCTGGCCGCGATGAACGTGCAGAGCGGCGGGTTCACCGTTGCGGCGGGGAGCATGAGGGCCATGAGGAGCCGGAGCGCCGCGCGGGTCCGGGCGTCCGACGCCTCGGGCTCGTCGAGCAGATCCTTGAGCCGGCGCGTGCCGAGCGCGGCGCGCGCGGCCGCGAGCTCGGCGTCCGCCGCCGCCTTCCGCCCCGGCCCGTCCTCGGGGAGGGGGACGCCGAGCATCGCGAGGGCCGTCTTTCCGAGCGCCACCGCCTCGTCGAGCCGGCCCTGGGTCGTGTACACGGCGATGCGCAGCTCGTGCGCCCTGGCCCGCTCGAGATCCGAGCGCGCCTCCGCCGCGAGCACGTCGAGCAGCGCCTCGGCGCGATCGAGCCGGCCGCCGAGGTGCGCGCACTCGGCCGCCTCCGCGTGCAGCGAGAAGGCGATCTCGTGGTCTCGCTTGAAGCTCCCGTCTGGCAGCGCCGCGATCCCGGCCTCGAAGAGATCGGCGGCCGCCGGGGTCGCGCCCCGCTCCCTCGCCTTGCGGCCCGCGGCGAGGTTCATCGCGGCGAGCGCCGCCCGCTCGCGCGGCTCGACGATCAAGGGCGCGCCGAGGTTCAGGTGGTGCGCGGCCTCGAAGAGCGCCTCGTCCGAGCGCTCGCGCTGCGATCGCGCCTCGGCCATGCGCCCGAGGCGCAGGTGGACCGCGCGCCGCTCCGCGTCAGGGAGGGCGGCGTAGGCGTCGATGTCGACCTTCAGCACCTGCGCACGCGCGGTGCGCTCGTCAGCGGGCTTGCAGAGCAACTTCATCGCCATCTCCGAGGCGATCGCGGGGGGCGCCGGCGGCGAAGGCGGGGCTTTCGCGGGGGGGCCGCGCAGTCGCGCCTTCGCTCGCAGGGAGCTCCGTCGTGATCGTAGATGGATAGGGGGTCATGGAGCGGCCGGCGCCCGCGGTCGCGGGCTCCTCCAGCGGGAATACGTCCGCCGGAGTCGGGTGGCAGCATCCTACCTTAAGTGGGCGTGGGTGCGCTACGGTGGTAGACGCCCGTCTTTCCGGTCTGCGCGCGCCGCCGGCCACCCGGGGAGCCGGGGGAGGGCGGCCTCGGGGTCCGCGCGAGCGCCCCGCCCGCGGCTCGCGGCGCCGCCCGGCGTCAGGGCCGCCCCGGCGTCAGGGCCTTGCGCGCGAGCGACCCGCCCCATCGCCTGCGCCTTTGCCGGGCCGGGCGGCGTTCAAGATGCCAGTCGCCCGCGCCTCGACGGCAGCGGCGAGCGACTCGGCCAGATCTCGACCATCGGTGATCTGGATCCGGAACAGGCCGTGTCCAGGGCGAGAGATGCTTTATCCATCTCTGTCGGCGCGCGCCTGCCAGTGCGTGAGTCCATCGACCGCGCGACCGGGGTCGAAGGGTCGGTTCGCCCGGGAATGACGGTGTGAAGGCGGTGTGAAGACGGTGTGAAGAGGACATGAGGCGGCGCTGGACGAACGCGTCCTCCCGCCCCGGATGAGCCCGCATCCATCGAGAAAAGTTTGGAGTTTTCAACTTCGCGAGAAGCTTGAAAGGCGCGGGCCATGGTCCGCATCCTGCAGTGTTTCCAGTGTGCCCGCGTCGAGGCGGGAGAGGAGATGCAGTATGTGGTCTGTCTTGAGAGCACGGAGCGCCCTCTGCGGCGTCATCTGCTGTGGCGCCGGGTGTATGTCCTCGGAGGCTGCGGACGTCGTGGCGGAGGGCGAACCGGGAGGCGACAGCGGCGGTGCGGCGCGGGCGAACGCGGAGCACGGCTCGCCTCCCGGGATGTGCGAGATGGGGGCAGTCGGTCCCGGGGGCGTGTGCCTGGGTGCCGCGGTCGCACCCGGCGGGCGGTCGGCCGGCGCGGCCGGGCTCGGCGACGGCGAGCGGGCCGAGCGGGCGTGTCGGCAGAGAGCGTTCAGCCGGCAGTATCCTGGCAAGGGCGCGACCCTGCGCGGCTTCACGATCGACGGCGCCGGCCGCGCGCTGCTCGCCGGCTCCTTCGATGGGGAGCTGACGTTCGGCGGCACCCGGCTGCGGAGCGCGGGCGCGACGGACGCCTTCGTGGCCGAGCTCGACGCGTGCGGCGCTCCGCTCTGGAGCAAGCAGTTCGGCGACGGCACGGCGCAGAGCGCCATCGACGTGGCCGCGAGCGGCGGGGGGCAGTCGCTCGTGCTCGGCGATTTCTCCGGCACGGTCCGCTTCGGCGCGCACCGGCTCACGGCGGCGTCGCCCTCGGGCGCGGACCTGTTCCTCGCGAAGCTCGGCCCGCGCGGCGCGGCGAGCTGGGCGGCGCAGATCTCCGCGGAGGAGGACGCGATCCTGATCGGCACGGCGCTCGCCGCCGATGGTCGCGGCGGCGCGCTCGTGCTCGGCAGGCTGGAGGGGGCCGCGAAGGTCGCCGGCGCGCGGATCGAGCGGCGGGCCATCGGCTCCTTCGTCGTCCGGCTCGACGCCTCGGGTCGCTTCGCGTGGGTCAGCCTGCCGCCGAGCGGCTCCGACAGCGAGGAGATCGGCATCGAGGTCGACCGCGACGGGAACGCGCTCCTCGCGAGCCAGGACGGGCGGGGCACGGCGACGTTCGTGACCAAGCTGGACCGGAACGGAGAGCTCGTGTGGCACAAGCGGTTCCGTGGCTCGCCGGATCAGCTCGAGGAGGCGTACGACCTCGCCGTGGATCCAGAAGGCGCCGCGCTGCTCTCCGGCAGCGGCGTCTTCGGCGAGCCCGATCTGCCGGGCGGCCCGCGGCCGTTCGTCGCCAAGATCGGCCCGGATGGCCGTGTGATCTGGGTGAAGCGCTTCGACGCACGGAGCCCCCGCCGCGTCACGGCGAGCGGCGAGCGCGTGGTGCTGGCCGGCGATGCGCTGTGCGGGTCGGCGGATGAGCCGGCGTCGTGCAGCGCGTGGGCCGCCGGGCTCAGCTCCAGCGGAGAGGAGCAGTGGACCCGGCGCATCGGCGCGGACGTCCACGTCTCCGGGCTGGAGATGGACCCGTGGGAGAGCCCGATGCTGGCCGGGTCCTTCCAGGGCACGATGGCGCTCGGGGGCGAACGCCTCTCCAGCGACCAGGGCGCGCTCTTCCTGACCCGCTTGCCGGACCCGGGCTGACCGCGCGCGGGCGCTCGGGTTTCTCCCGGAGAGAGCGCCTGGAAAGCGCCCGGCGTCGGCAGGCGGCGCGGCGCGGGCCCGGCTCACACGCCGAGCGCGCGGCGGACGGCGGCGACGATCTCCTCGGGGTTGCCGCCGACGTCGACGCGGATCGCGTCCTCGGGCGGCTCCAGCGCGGCGAGCTGCGTCGAGAGGAGGCCGGGGGGCATGAAGTGATCCTTGCGCGCCGAGAGGCGCGCGGCGATCAGCGCTGGATCGCCGATCAGGTGCACGAGGCGCATCCGCGCGGGGTCGACGAGCAGCTGCGCGCGGTGCGCCGCCTTGAGCGCCGAGCAGGCGATCACGGCGCCGCGCCCCTCGTCGAGGAGCTCTCGGATGCGCGCGGTGAGCGCCGCGATCCACGGCGCGCGATCCCGATCGTCGAGCGGCTTGCCGGCGCGCATCTTCTCGATGTTGGCGGCGGGGTGGAAGTCGTCGGCGTCGACGAGCTCCCATCCGAGCTCGCGCGCAAGGCGCGCCCCGACCGTCGTCTTCCCGGCGCCGCTCACGCCCATCACGAGCACGATCACGGGCGCCGCGCCTCTCCGATGGCTGTCTCTCGAGCTCTCCGCATGGTGGGAGCCATCCTATCATGGGCGGTTCGGCACGCCCCCTGCTGCGCCGGGCGCATGCGTAGGCCTCCGATCCCCGTGGTCCTGTTGCCATTTTCCCTGCTCTGCGCCGGTTGCTCCTCCGGCGGCGCCGAGCCGGAGCCGCGGCCCGGGTGCGCCGATCCGGGCACCGCGGGCTGCGTCGTCGCCTCGGACAGGCAGCGGGCCCGCGCCCCTCGGGTGCCAGAGGCCGACGCCAGGGAGCTCGCCCTCGGCAACACGGCGTTCGCGCTCGATCTCTACCGCCGGATCGGCGCCGCGCCGGGCAACCTCTTCTGTTCGCCGCACAGCGTGTCGAGCGCGCTGGCGATGACGACCGCCGGCGCGCGCGGGGAGACGGCGGAGCAGATGGCGCGCGCGCTGCGCTTCACGCTGCCGCAAGCGCGGCTCCACCCGGCGTTCAACGCGCTCGATCTCGCGCTCGCGCGCCGCGGCGAGGGCGCCGAGGGGCAGGACGGCAAGGGGTTCCGGCTCCACGTGGCCAACGCGATCTGGGGGCAGGTCGGCTCCGCGTTCGTGCCGTCGTTCCTCGACGTGCTGGCGGAGAGCTACGGGGCCGGGCTGCACGTCGTCGACTTCGTCCAGGCGCCCGATGAGGCGCGGGAGATCATCAATGGCTGGGTGGCCGAGCGCACCGCGGGCCGCATCGAGGACATCCTGCCTGAAGGCGCCCTCGGGCCCTCGACCCGGCTCGTGCTGACGAACGCCATCTACTTCAACGCTGCCTGGCAGCTTCCGTTCAAGGAGGAGGAGACGACTCCGGGGAGCTTCACCCTGGCGGACGGCTCCACGGTGTCCGTTCCGATGATGACCAACCACGCGCAGGTCCGTTATGGCGAGGGCGACGGCTACGAGGCGCTGGAGCTGCCCTACGACGGCGGCGAGCTGTCGATGGTGCTCGTGCTGCCGTCGGAGCTCGGGGGCTTCGAGGCGGGGCTCGATCGGGAGCGGCTGGAGGGCGTCCTCGCCTCCCTCGGGTCGCGGAGCGTCACGATGGCGCTGCCGCGGTTCAAGATCGCCTCGACCCTGGATCTCGCCCGGCCGCTCGAGGATCTTGGGATGCCCGCCGCCTTCTCAGATCGCGCGGATTTCTCGGGGATCGACGGCCAGGGCGGCCTGTTCATCACCGATGTGCTCCACGAAGCGTTCGTCTCCGTGAACGAGGCGGGCACCGAGGCGGCGGCGGCGACCGCGATGGTGATCGGCGAGACGTCGGCGCCCGAGCCCGCCACCATCCGCTTCGACCGCCCGTTCCTCTTCGTCATCCGGGATCGCGCGACGAGCGCGATCCTGTTCGTCGGCCGCGTGGCCGACCCGTCCAGGTAAGAGCGCCGGGTCCGGGCGAGCGAGGCATCCCGCGACAGGCGTTGCACCCTGTCCCGTGGCGCCGCATGCCTGCCGCGCGAGCCCTGCTCAGTAGAGGCGGGGGACGAGCCGCGCGGACGTCCGGCGCGCGTAGTCGTCGTATTCCGGAAAGGTGTCGCGCAGCACGCGCTCCTCGTAGCCCATGCGGATGACCTGCAGGATCATCTCGACCGTGTAGATCAGGACCGCGGCGATGGACGGATAGATCAAGATGATCCCCGTCCCCTGGATCAGGGTGGCGAGATAGACCGGGTGGCGCACGAGCCGGTAGGGGCCATTGGTGATGAGCCGTCGCGCCTCCGGCATGACGCTGAACGACTTGCCCAGCCACCCGATGCTGACCACGGCGAGCCCCATTCCAGCGATGATGAACAGCGTGCCAACCACCTGACGGCCGGGCATCGGCGGGGCCTTGGGCAGCCATGCGATGCTCGCCGGCAGCAGGCCGGCGGCGAGCGCGGTGATGCGAGGTACGATGCCGCTCAGCTTGCGTACAGGGCGGAGGCGAACGAGCGTCAACGTCGCGACGAGCAGCAGGTAGGCCTCGGTGGCCACGAGCGAGGCCACCGTCGTCCCGTACGTGAGCCCCCTGGGCCCGCTCCAGAGAAACAGGTGAGCATAGAGTTCGCGCCCGACGAACAGGGCGTTATGGAGCATGAGGACGGCGAGCGGCAGCCGCATCGCGAGGTCGTAGAGCACCGCGCCATTCATTGTATTCCCCCTTACCTCGCATCGTGAGAGGGGGCGCGAGCGAGGTCAAGCCAGCGGGGCTTTCGCCGCGTCGGATCCATCATCCATCCACCGCGGGCGCAGCGCGCTTCGACGACGGCGGGGCCGCGGGACGATCGAGGTCTGTCGGAGACAGCGCCTGCGGGGGAGAAGGAGAGTTCAGCCGTATCGGGGCTTGCGGAGGAACACGGTGGTGCACGGGGAAGGCGTATCCGGAGAGACGGGGAGATAGGGATGTCTCGTCGACGATTCCACGCTTCCACGTGCGCCATCGACCCTCGGAGGGCCGCGGTGTTCAGCTGGCCCGCCCGCCTGGGCGTTCACACCGCCTCGACCATCCTCTCCACCGCATCGCTGATCTCCCGCTCGTCCAGCGCCGCGAACCCGAGCCGCAGGAAGGGGCGCTTCTTGCCGTCGAACGCGAACCGCCGCCCCGCGGAGAACGCCACCTTCCGCGCGAGCGCGCGCTCGGCCCAGGCGTCCGCGTCGATCGCGGCGTCCACCTTGGCCCACAGGGCCATCCCGCCGGCTGGCACGGCGAAGTCGAGCGCGCCGGGGAGCCGCGCGCGCAGGGACGCGACGAGCCGATCGCGCCGCGCCCGGTAGGCGCGGCGCGGCGCGCGCGCTGCGCGTGGCGCTGCACCTCGCCGTCCTCGAGGAGCTCGGCGACGGCGCGCTCCACGGCGTGGTCGCCCTGCCGGTCGACGAAGGTGCGGTGGAGGGAGAGGCGCTCGATCAGCGGCTCGGGGGCGACCACGAAGCCGATCCGGAGCCCGGGGGCGAGGATCTTGGACAGGGTGCCGATGTAGACGACGACGCCGGCCGTGTCCGCGCTGGCGAGCGGCAGCACCGGGCGGCCGTCGTAGTGGAACTCGTGATCGTAGTCGTCCTCGAGGATCGCGATCCGGCGGGCCCGGCAGAGCTCGAGGAGCGCGATGCGCCTGCCGGGCGCGAGCACCGCGGTCGTGGGGTACTGGTGGTGCGGGGTGACGTAGACGGCGCGCAGGCGCTCCCGCTCGGCGAGCTCGGAGAGCGCGTCGACGGAGAGGCCCGCGGCGTCGACCGGCAGCGGGAGGAGCCGCGCGCCGGCGAGGCGGAGCGCCTCCCACGCGGGGCGGTAACCGTAGGACTCGACGGCGACCGCGTCGCCCGGCGCGATCAGGGCGCGCGAGACGAGGTCGAGCGCCATCTGGCTGCCGCGCGTGACGAGGACCGACTCCGGCCCTGCGGCGAGGCCGCGCACCGCCGAGAGCATCGCGGCGAGGGCGGCGCGGAGGCGCTCGTCGCCGCGCGGATCGGCGTAGTCGAGCAGCCGCGTCGACCCGGCGCGCAGCGCGCGGCGGTAGGCGCGCGCGAGCGCCGCGGTCGGGACGAGGCGCATGTCGGGGAGGCCGCCGCTCATGCGGAGCGTGCCGGGCGGGATGATGGGCACGTGCCGGAGCGAGGTCGCGCCGAGATCGAAGCCGAGCCGCGCCGGCACCTCCGCCCGCGCGGCCGCGCGCCGGGCGAAGCCGCGGGGCGCCGGCGCCGGCAGCTCCGCCGAGACGAAGGTGCCGCGCGCGGCGCTGGCCTCGATCCAGCCCTCGGCGGCGAGCTCGCGGTACGCGGCGAGCACGGTGTTGCGATGGACCGACAGGGACCGCGCGAGCGCGCGGCTGCCCGGCAGCTCGGCGCCGGCGCGGAGCCGGCCGCGGCGGATGTCGTCGGCGAGGGCGCGCGCGATCTGGAGGAAGATCGGCTGCGGCGCGGCGGGATCGACCGCGAGGGCGAGCTCCCAGGGCATGCCAGCTGGTCTAGCAGAAATCGGCGAACCGGATCTTTCGAGAGTACCAGGTGCGCGCCAACCTCGGTCCATGCGCAGGGAGATGTTTCGCATGGAGAGGGCGGAGGCCGAGGCGCTCCTCGGTCTCGCGGAGGTGGTCCACCTGGCGTCGACGACGGCCGAGGGCGAGCCGGTCTTGAGGACGGTGCACGGCGTCGTGGTCCGGGGCGCGATCGCGTTCCACGGCGCGCCCGTGGGCGAGAAGATCGAGGCCGTCGGCCGGCCCGCGGTGGTGTCGTGCGAGCAGGTCGTCGCGTCGATCCCGAGCTACTTCACCGATCCGGAGCGGGCGTGCCCGGCGACGACGCTCTACCGGAGCGCGCAGGTCCACGGGGTGATCGAGCGCGTGGACGATCCGGATCACAAGGCCGAGGTGCTGGAGGCGCTGATGCAGAAGTACCAGCCCGAGGGCGGGTACACGCCGCTCGACGCGTCGAGCCCGCTCTACCGCAAGGCGATCGCCGGGATCCTCGTGCTCGCGGTCCCGCTGTCGCGGCTCGACGGCAAGGCGAAGCTCGCGCAGAACCGGACGCCCGAGGAGCGGGCGCGGATCCTCACGAAGCTCTGGGAGCGGGGTGCGCCGGGCGATCCCGCGGCGATCGAGCTGCTCCGCGGCGCTTGCCCGGACACGCCGGTGCCCGGGTTCCTGGAGGCGCCGGCGGGCTGCGTGCTCGCGTGCGCGCTGGGCCCGCGCGACGTGGCCGAGGCGGTCGATCTGCTGGAGGGCGGCTACTGGAACCAGGGCGTGTCGCGCGAGGCGATCGCGCGGGCGCTGCTCGGCTCGTCGGCGTGGGTGGGCGCGCGCGACGCGGCGGCCCGGCTCGTGGCGACGGCGCGGGCGATCAGCGACGGGAGCAGGCGCGCGTGGATGTACGACGTGATGGTCGCGCCCTCGCTGCGGGGCCGCGGCGTGGGCGAGGCGGTGGTGCGGCTGCTGCTCGGGCATCCCGCGCTCCGCGGCGCGAGCCACGTCCACCTGGGCACCCAGGACGCGCACTCGTTCTACGCGCGGTTCGGCTTCCGCGACCGCGCGGCGCTGCCGCCGCGGCCGTTCACGTCGACGGAGATGCAGCTCGTCCGCGCGTGAAGCGGCGCTCGGGCGCGCGACGGGGCCGTGCGGCTGCGCGGCGGCGGCTCACGGGACGCATGGCGCATTCCGTAACAAACGATGACGATGTGTGCCACGCACGTTGGTGTGCACGACGCGAGATGCCGCGGTTTCGTCGATGTCCGTGCCGGCACACCCGTTGCGTATTCGCCGTCGCATGGGACGCACGTTATCCGCGTTTGCTGTTGCGCTCATGGCTCTCGCACCGGTCTGCACGACGATCGCGTGCGGTCCTGCTGCTCGCCCGTTCAACGACGACTACCTCGGGGGCAACGACGACGACCCCAGGGGCGACGACGACCCCACGGGCAACGACGATCCCATGGGCAACGACGACGACCCCACGGGCAACGACGAGCCCATGGGCAACGACGACGACCCGGCGAACCCAGAGCAGACTTCCGTCTGCGAGCCTCGACAGGCCGGGATTTCGGCTGATTTCGAGCTCATTGTGGAGGATTGGCCGAAAGAGCCGTCCGATGTCTATGATTACAATCTCGCCGCGCCCTGCCAGGTGGAGGCAGCCAGCGCAGCGTCGCGCGACCTCGCGTGTACGTCCGCAGACGGCACGGTGCACGGCCTGACGCTCACCATTTCCAATCCGCACATCCTCGGTGCCATTCCGGCGAGCGGTCCCGTGTTCCTCCGGGCGGCGCGATATGCCGAGTTCGACGCGGTCTATCAGTGGTTCGAGGTGCGCGCCGGCTCCGATGTCACGGGCGCGCTGCTCGCGGGAGGCGTTCGCGCTTCGAGCTGGACCCCTGAAGGCTACTTCGCGCCGATCTCGATGTTGCCGGCCACCGGAGAAGGATGTCCCCTAGAAATTCGAGATGAATACCGGAGCAGCCGCAGATCCCGGATCTCGTTCCGGGTCGGCGGTGTGCCCGGCGCCTCGATTCTCGACGGTCACGAAGGTGATATCGACGCGAGCGGGGCATACCGCGCGATCGTGGGCACGAGCGTGGACAACTACGCGCGCGGCCCTGACGCCTACCTCCCGAGCGACGATCCGAGCTACGCTGATGAGTGGCGTGTCTTGATTGGCGCAAAAGCGAACGATGGCCCCTAGAACTTCGCCTGGGGCGCGCGGCCACGCCACCGACGCGACCGCCGCGGCGTCGGTCGGCCACCGTCGCGCCCTCGCCGGCGATCAACGCGCGGAGGCTCGGGGAACCAGCTCCCCACCTTGCGCTCGCGTGGATTCCGGGCGAAGCGCAGACCAGCCAGCCGCGAACGTTGCGGAAAGGCAGAGGACCCAGCGCGCCACAGTGGATTCGAACCACTGGCCTTCGGCTCCGGAGGCCGACGCTCTATCCAGCTGAGCTAGTGGCGCACTCTCGCGGGTTTCGCGAGGGGCCCCGAACCTACCCAAGACCGGGCTCTCGCGCAACCCCATTCCTGCACCTTTGCGCGTTGCCGCCCTCCCGCCCCGCCGTCCCCACGCCGTCACCCGTCGTCACCCGTCGTCACCCGTCGCTTGCCGAGGGCCCGCGCCAGCCGTGGCGCCGCCGCCGCCCGCCCGCGAGGGCGGCGGCGCGACGGCCAAAATTTGGCCCCCTGCCCGTCTGTCCGGCATTCCCGGAGCATGGATGCCCGACAGCGAAGCTCCGCGCTCCCGGCCCCGGCGCGCGGACCCCTCCCGCTCGCCCTGGCCGTCGTCGCCCTTGCCCTGCCGGCCTGCACCGGCGGGGAGAACGCGACGCCCGAGGGCATCATCAGCCTGTCCGCGGGCGCGGCCCAGAAGGCCGCCGAGAACGACCCCGCCACCCTGCCGCGCCCGGACGGGCCCCGCATCGGCGCCGTGCAGATGGTCGCGCCCATCTACGAGAAGGCGGACCGGCGCTCGGCCAAGCTCGGCTACCTCCGCGCGGGCGGGACGGCGCCCCGCGGGGAGAAGCCCGCCGCGTTCGACGACTGCCAGGGCGGCTACTACCGCGTGCTGCCCGCCGGGTTCATGTGCGCGGACAGTGACGCCACGATCGACACGCAGCACCCGATCCTCCGGGCGCTCACGCGGCGGCCCGACCTGTCCAAGCCGATGCCGTACCCGTACGCCTTCGTCCGGGCCATCGCGCCGAACTATTACCGGATGCCGTCCACGAAGGAGCAGCTCAAGTACGAGATGAGCCTGGAGCGGCACCTCCGCAGCTACAAGAAGCTCAAGAAGAAGTGGGACGAAGTCAAGGTCGGCGCCAACGACGTGCCGCTCGACGCGGCGGGCAACGCCGTCGCCGACCCGCCCGCGGAGCCGCCCGAGCTCGGCGACAGCGAGCTCTTCGGCGGCAACGGCAGCGACGAGATCCCCTGGTTCTTCAAGGGCGGCCGGCAGCTCCCGAACATCTCGTCGTTCAAGGTCCCAGGGTACGCGATCATCACCAACCGGATCGCGCGCAAGGCAGGGCTCGCCCTCGTCGACACCTTCATGGGCGACGGCGGGCGGCGCTTCGCCCTGACCACCGACGCGCGGCTCGTGCCCACCTCGAAGCTCAAGCCCGCCCGCGGCTCCACGTTCCACGGCGTCGACATGACCAAGGGGTGGGAGCTGCCGCTCGCGTTCGTGCACCGGCAGGGCGCGAAGCGCTACGACATCTCCGGCGGCGAGATGGAGAAGGCGGGCGCGCTGCCCTGGCACACCGCCGTGCAGCTCACGGGGCGCTCGAAGAAGGTCGGCGGCGCCCGCCTCGTCGAGGCGAAGGACGGGACGTGGGTGCGCGACTCCGACGTCGCCATCGCGGTGAAGCCCTCGGAGCTGCCGTCGTTCGCGCAGGGGAACGTGAAGTGGATCGACATCTCGATCCTCACCCAGACGCTGATCCTCTACGAGGGCAACAGGCCGGTCTACGCGACCGCGGCGGCGACCGGGCGCGACGGGCTCGGCGACCCCAAGAAGACCTTCTCGACCGTGCGCGGGACGTTCCGGATCCGCGACAAACACGTCACGACGACCATGGACGCGCACGAGGTCGACAACAAGTTCGAGCTCCGCGACGTGCCGTGGGTGCAGTACTTCGAGGCTGGCTACGCGATCCACGCGGCGCCGTGGCACGACGACTACGGCAAGCCGCGCAGCCACGGGTGCATCAACCTGTCGCCGATCGACGCGCGCCGGGTGTTCCTCTGGACCGATCCCCCCGTGCCCGACGGATGGCACGGGGTCAGCGCGGGGAAGGCCACGGGGGAAGGGACCATCGTCCACATCCATCCCTAGAGCGGGGCTCAGGAAGCGGCGCGGGTCAGTCCTCGTCGGCCTCGGCCTTGAAGCCGCTCTCCTTGATCACCTTGTCCTGCACCATCGGCGGGCAGACCTCCAGGTGCTCGACGTTCATCGTGAACGTGCCTTTGCCCTGGGTCATGCTCTTCAGCTTCGACTCGTACTCGAGCACCTCGGCGAGCGGGACGAACGCGTTCACGATCGTCTGGCTCTCGACCGAGTCCGTGCCGATGATCCTCCCGCGGCGGCTGTTGATGTCGCCGATGATGTCGCCCATCGCGACGCTCGGCACCGTCACCGAGAGCCGCACGATGGGCTCGAGCAGCACCGGCGCGCACTGCGCGGCGGCGGCCTTGAAGGCCTTGCTGCCCGCCATCTGGAACGCCGCGTCCGAGGAGTCGACGTCGTGGTACTTGCCGTCGAAGAGCCGGACCTTGACGTCGATCATCGGGTAGCCCGCCAGGACGCCCTTCGACATCGACTTGACGATGCCCTTCTCGATCGAGGGGATGAACTGCCGCGGCACGGCGCCGCCCACGACCGCGTCCTCGAAGACGAAGCCGCCGCCGCGCGGCAAAGGCTCCATGTCGATGTAGCAGACGCCGAACTGGCCATGTCCGCCCGTCTGCTTCTTGTGCTTGCCCTCGATGTTCGTGGCCTTCTTCGAGATCGTCTCCTTGTAGGCGATGTGCGGCGGGCCGAGCCGACAGTCGACCCCGACGCGCCGGCGGATGCGCTCCACCGTGATCTCGAGGTGCAGGGCGCCGAGCCCCGAGACGACGAGCTCGCGGGTCGACGCGTCCTGGTGCACGCTGAGCCCCGGGTCCTCCTCGGTCAGCCGGTAGAGCGCGTTGCCGACCTTGTCCTCGCCGCCCTTGGCGTCGAACCGCACGCCGCGCGAGAAGAGGGCCGGCGGCAGCTCCGGCGCGGAGAGCAGGAACGCGTGCCTCTCGTCCGAGAGCGTGTGCCCGCTCAGCGTCGCCTTCAGCTTGTGCAGCGCCACGATGTCCCCGGCGCGCGCCTCGTCCACCTGCTTGTGGTCCTTGCCGACCACGCTGTGGATCTTGCCGAGCCGCTCCGAGCCGCCCGTGCTCGCGTTGAGCACCGTGGCGTCGGGCCGGAGCACGCCGGAGAGCACGCGCACGAACGAGGTGCGGCCGGCGTGCGGATCGATCGAGGTCTTGAAGACGAACGCCGCGGCCGGGGCCTCCGCCGACGACGGCCGCTCCGCGGCCTGCGGCGCGGCGCCGGGCTTGCCGCTCGGGACGACGCCGCTCCAGGCCGGGTGCTCGGTCGGCGGCGGCACGAGCTCGACGATGCCGTCGAGCAGCGCGGCGACGCCGCTCGGGCGGACCCCGGAGGCGAAGTAGACCGGGATCAGCGCCCCCTGGCGGACCGCGGCGCGGAGCCCCTGATCGAGCTCCTCCTGCGTGAGATCGCCCTCGGTCAGGTACCGCTCGGTGAGCTCGTCGTCGCTGCCGGCGACGTCGTCGACGAGCTTCCCCCGGGCCTTCTCGACGGCGCCCGCGGCGTCGGCCGGCACGGGAGAGCCGGCGGCCGTGGCGGGCGCCTCGGGTTTGTCGAGCCAGGCCTTCTTCGTCCGGATGGCGACGACCCCCCGGTGCTGGAGCCCCTCGCCGACGCGCTCCTCCATCACCGCGAGCGGCGCCTTGAGGCGCGCGCGGACCTCGGCGAGCACCTCGTCGGGGCGGGCGTTCTCGGCGTCGACCTTCGTGACGACGACCATGCACGGTAGCTTTGCGTCCCTCACCCAGCCGAAGACGCGCTCGGTGATCGGCTGCACGCCGTCCTTGCCGCTCACGACGAGGATGGCCGCGTCGACCGCCGCGAGGGCGAGCCGCGTCTCGGCGAGGAAGCTGCCCTCGCCCGGCGTGTCGACGAGGTTGACCTTCTTCCCCGCCCAGGAGAGGTGCGCGACGCTCGCCTCGAACGAGCAAACGTGCTCTTTTTCCTCGGCGGTCTCGTCGAGGACACTCGACTTGTCGTCCACCTTGCCGAGCCTGGCCGTCGCCTTGGCGACGTACAGCATGGCCTCGGCAAGCGATGTCTTCCCAGCCCCCTTGTGCCCGATGATTGCAACGTTCCTGATGTCCCCTGCCTCAGTCGTTGTCATCCCTCGTTCGTACCAATCCCCGTCGAGATCGAGAAGGCCGGCACGCGATTTTTGCGGCGCTTTCCTCGGGGCAGGAGGTCAGCGAAGCCGGGCAGCGAGTCGCTCACCCGAGCTCTGCCGCGACGCGCTGCGGCGTGCTCTGGCGATTTGCGCTTGTCCGGCGCTGCCTGAGTGGAGCGCTCGTCCGGGAGCTCGGCGCACGAAATGAGCACTCTCCGCCTCGCGCTCCAGATGGTCCTCGGGATCGCGCTGCCGTTCGCGCTGCAGCGCTGGGACCGACGGCGGCTCACGCCCGAGCAGCGCGCCGCTTGCTGGAACGGAGCGACCTGGGGCGCGGCCCTCTACGCGTTCGGCCCGCTGTCCATGCTCGGGTGGTGCTGGGTCACGCGCGGCGTCCAGCACGGGCGGCCGGGGGCGCGTGGAACACGCGGAACAGCGCTCTTCCGCGCGCTGAAGGCGCTCGGGCTCGGCGCGGCGTCCGCTGCAGCGCTCGTCCTGATCCTGAGCGGCGTCGATTATCTCGTCGCGCTCGCATTGGGGCTCCCGCCGTGAGCCGCGTGGATGGCACGCGGAACGCATGGACGCGGTGTCGATGGCTCGATGGCCCATGAAAATAGCCGCGGATGCCGCGGATGCCGCGGATGATGGAGATGGCTGCAGGCCGGCCGGCCGGCCAGCTGGCCGGCCAGCCAGCTGCGCCAAAATGCGTGAAGAACGGACATTTTCGTGCCCGGGTGTCACTAGACGACACGTCATGGACGCGATAGCAGCACTCTGAATCTGTTATTCAGGGGACAGGCTTTGACTCTGTCCGCGGAGCTCGCGGACACACACCGAGGCAGTGCGTTGACGTCGCTGAAGCCCAGAGGAGAGGATCGCGCGGCCGCACGGGAGCGGACCGACGCGTGGATCGACGCTGAACGTGCGCCGCGGGCGGCCGAGGGCGGCCCGAGGTGGCAAGAGATCGTCGCCGGCAGGTACGCGGTGGAGACCCGGATCGGCGCCGGCGGCGTGGGCGTCGTCCAGCTCGCCACCGATCGCCTGTCGGGCCAGCGCGTCGCGCTCAAGCGCGTCGATCCGAGGCTCGTCGAGAACAGGCACGCCGTCGATCGGCTGCTCCGGGGCGCCCGCGCCGCGCGCGCGCTCAAGGGCAGGTACGTCGCGCGGATCCTCGACGTCGGGGTCGAAGGTGGCGCGCCGTTCGTTGTCAGCGAGTACCTGGAGGGCTCCGACGTCACGAGCTACCTGCGGCGCCGCGGGCCGATCCGGGTCAGGGAGGCGGTGAAGTACCTCCTGCAGATCTGCGAGGCGGTCGCCGAGGCGCACGGCATCGGGATCCTCCACCGGGATATCAAGCCCGAGAACCTCTTTCTCAGCTTCGGCGACGGCGCCCCGAGCGTGAAGGTCCTCGACTTCGGGGTGTCGGCCGTCGCCTGCGGCGTCGAGAGCGAGGGGCCGAACGCCGCCTCGGGCGCCATGCGGACGTCGCTGCTCTTCATGGCGCCGGAGCAGATGCGGTCGGCGGGCGGCATCGACGAGCGCGCCGACATCTGGTCGATCGGCGCGGTCGCCTACGCGCTGCTCTGCGGGGCGAGCCCGTTCGATGCGCCGACCGAGCTCGAGATCTGCACCAAGGTCCTGACCGAGCCGCCCGCGCCCTTTCCGGCGGGCGTCGAGCCCCCGGAGCTGCGGGCCCTCCTGCTGCGCTGCCTCGCCAAGGACCCGGAGGCGCGCCCCTCGGACGTCGCGAAGCTCGCGTTCGCGCTCGCGCGCTTCGGGGGCGAGGGCGCGGAGGACGCGGCCGAGCGCGTGTGGGAGGCGCTCCGGGCGGACGAGACCGTCCGCATGGCGACGCCTGCACCGGTCGCCGCGGACGAGTGGGAGGCCGACACGCTGGCGGACCTGCCGAGGATGTCGCCCGACGATCTCTTGAGCGACCTCGAGACGACGGCCAAGTGGGAATCTCCCGCAGGACGTCTGTCCGACGCCACGCTGGTGTCGCACGCGGGGGCGGGGTGGGACGGCGGCGATCAGCTCCGGGCGAGCCGGACTCCGCCCCCGCCGGTCCTGACGGTGAGCCCGCCGGAGCGCCGCTCCGATCCCCAGGCGGGCAGGCCAGGGCAGCAGCCGACCGCCGAGGACACGCCCGTTCCGCTCGGCCGCAAGGTCGTGCACCGCGTCAGCGACGGCGCGGCGCCTCGCGTCACGCCGGTGCTCCCGGCGCGTGCCCTGGCCGAGGCCGATGCGGAGCGCCTCACGGTGGTGCGCCGGGGGCCGTCGCCGTGGCCCCGGCGGCTCGCGATCGCGTTCGCGCTGTTCGGGATGCTCGCGGGGATCGGCGGCGTGTGGCTCGTGCAGATGCGCACGCTCGACGGAGGCGGGAGCGCGCTGCCTGCGGCGAAGGGGCTGGCGGAGCGCGCGGTCCAGGAGGCGCGCTCGTCGGTGGTGGCCAGGCGATCGAGCGCGGCCGCCCCTGCCGCGCCGGAGCCCTCTCCCGAGCCCCCGGCGGCCGAGCTGGTTCCCGCGAGCGCCGTGGGCCCGGACAGCGAGGCGCCGCGGGTGGCGCAAGCGCGAGGGGCCCGGCCCGACGCGCGGCGCCCCGACGTCATCTACGACGAGGTCGAGCGCGAGCGGCGGCGGCGGCGCGAGAAGCTCGAGCGCGAGCGGGCGTGGCGTGAGGCGACCACCCGCGCGCGGCACGAGCGCGACGCGTCCCGGCGCGAGCCGCCGCGGCCCGAGGAGGGCGCGGTTGGGCCGGCGCAGCCCGCCGAGGGCGCGCGCGCGCCGCAGCAGCCCGCAGAGGGCGACGGCGCGCAGCGACCTCAGGCGAGCGACGGCGGGTGACGTCCGCGGCCCGGCGGTCCGCCTGCCTGGTATAAGGCGGCCCGTGCCAGGGATGAGTCGAGGAGGTTGGGCGCTCGCCCGCGCAGCGGGCGCGGCGCTCGCCGTGTCGGCGGCGGTGGCCGGCGCTCCTGTGCGCTCTGCGAGCGCCGCGCCGCGGGTCGCGCAGCAGGCGCCGCGGGTCGCGCCGGAGCACCTGCCGTACGGCGCGGCGGGGTGGGCCGTGTCGGGCTGGGGCGGCGTGCGCGGCGTGACGATCGGGCCGATCGAGAACCTGCGGCACCCGGGCCGAGGCTACGGCACTGCGGCGAGCGGGCGGGCGATGGATGAGGCGGTCGCCATGGGCGCGACGTGGGTCAGCCTGACGCCGTTCGGCCGCGTGTGGGACGGCAAGGGCACGGGCGTCGATCTCGTCTTCGAGGCGCCGTTCGAGGAGAACCGGCGCAACGTGCTCGCGGCGATCGCGCAGGCGCACGCGCGCGGGCTCAAGGTGCTGCTCGTCCCGCACCTCTGGGTCGAGAGCGGCGAGTGGCGGGCCCTCATCGACCCCGGGGACGACGCCGGCTGGGCGCGCTGGGCCGAGTCGTACCGCCGGTTCCTGCTCACGTGGGCCGCGGTCGCGCGCGAGGGCGGCGCGGAGATGCTCAGCGTGGGCGTCGAGCTGCGGAGCTGGGTGACGACGCAGCGGGCGGCGAGCTTCCTGCCGATCATCGAGGCGGTGCGCCGCGTGTACCCGGGGCTGCTCACCTACTCGGCGAACTGGGACGACGTCGAGCACACGCTGATCTTCGACGCGCTCGACCTCATCGGCATCAACGCGTTCTACCCGCTGGCGGAGCGCGAGGGCGCGTCGTTCGAGGAGCTCCTGCGCGGCGGGCGCAAGGTGGCGGCCGGGGTGGACGCCGTGGCGCGCGCGTGGGGCAAGCCGATCCTGCTGACGGAGATCGGCTACACCACGCGGCGCGATCCCGCCGTGCGCCCGTGGGAGTGGCCCGACCGCATGAAGGGCGTGGTGGTCGACCAGCGCTCGCAGGCCGAGGCCTACGCCGCGGTGATCGCGCCGTTCCTCGACGCGCGCACGTGCGCCGGCTTCTTCGTCTGGCGGCTCTACGCCGATCCGGACGACGTCTCGCAGGAGGCCGAGTGGGGCTTCTCGCCGAGGGGCAAGCTCGCGGAGCTCGTGCTGCGCGACGCCTTCGCCACCCGCTGGGCCGCTGACGGCCCCCGGCTGCCCGGCGACGCGCTCGGCGGGCACCGCGCCCGCACCCCGGGGCTCTTCGGCTGGGAGCTCGATCCCGACGAGCCCGGGGGCCTGTTCCCGTAGCCGGAGGAGCGGACGAGCCGCTCCTTGCGGGACGATGCGCTCATGACGGTAGGCGGAGGGTGAAGGTCGAGCCCCTGCCTTCGGCGCTCGTCACCTCGATGCGCCCGCCGTGCGCCTCGGCGATGCGGAGCGCGGCCCACAGGCCGAGGCCGACGCCCGGGGCCACGCCGCTCGACGACGGGGCGCGGAAGTAGCGCTCGAACAGCCGTCGCTGATCGTCGGCCGCGATCCCCACCCCGCGATCCGATACCGCGATGGAGACCTCGGCGCCTGCCCGCGCGACGGTCACCTGCACGGCGCCGCCCGCGGGCGAGTACTTGATGGCGTTCGCGACCAGGTTGTTGAGCACCTGCTCGATCCGGATCGGGTCGCAGCACAGCGGGACGGGCTCCTCGGGGAGCGACAGCCCGAGCTCGTGCGCGGTCGCGGTCGGGCGGTAGAGCTCCACGACGTCGCGGGCGAGCTCGCGCGCGTCCCGGGTCTCGCGGCGCAGCTCGAGCTCGCCGCCCTCGAGCCGCGCGATGTCCATGAGGTCCGTGAGCATCCGATCGCAGCGCGCGGCCTCCTTCCCGATGCGGGCGAGCATCGACCGGAGCCGCTCCTCGTGGGGGAGGGGCCGATCCGGCCGGAGGCCGTCGACGGTGAGCTTCAGCGCGGCGAGCGGGTTGCGCAGGTCGTGCGCGACGCTCGCGAGGATCCCGAGCTGCCTCTTGCGCTGCTCGGCCAGCGCGGCGGCCATCTCGTTGAACGCGACGGCGATCTCGCGCAGCTCGTCGAGCCCGCCCTGCGGCGCGCGGGCGTCGTGCGAGCCGGCCCCGTAGCGGTCGATCGCGGCGCGGATCGAGAGGAGCGGGCGATAGACGCACCTGCGCAGCTGCCAGAGCGCGAGCAGGACGCCGGCCAGCAGCAGCCCGGCGGCCCCGAGGCTCACGATCTCCGAGAGCCTGTGCACCTCGTCGACGCGCTGCCGGGCGATCCGCGCCTCGGCGAGCCGGGTGGCGAGCAGCCGCTCGAGCGCGGCGAACGTACGATCGACCTCCTCGTGGGACGCCCCGGCGTCCGCCTCGGCCTCCCGGTCCTCCTGCGCGCGCGGGTGCGTGGCGAGGTAGCGCTCGATCTCCCGCTCGGCCTCCTCGAAGACGCCGGCGCTCTCCGCGGTGACCGGCGGCTCGCGGGGGGCCTCGAGCCACCGGGAGAGCTCGCGCCGGGCGGCGTCGCGCGCGCCGACGTGCTCGGGGAGGTGGGTCAGCGCGACGCGGGCGCTCTCGCGCTCGTGGGCGAGGAGGTGGACCTCCAGCTGCGTGATGGACCGCACCTCCCGGACGATGTTGAAGAGGCACGTGACCTCGCGGGTCATGTACGTGGCGCTGAGCGTGAACCCGCTCGCCGTCAGCAACGCGAGGGCGGCGAGCCATGCGGTGCTCGCCGCCGCGAGCGTCTTCAGCTTCATCGTCGTCCCCCGGTTCCGGCCCAGGTCGCGCCGAGAACGAGCGGAAGCGTAGCGCCGCGAGCGCGCGCGGCCCGTCCGCCGGGCAATCCAGAGCTCCCGGAGCCGCCGGGGAGGCGGCCGAGCCCGGGCGCTGCGGGAGCGGCGCGGCTCCCGTCGAGGCTGCGCTGCGCGCGGCCTCAGGTGTGCGTGGTTTCCAGGCCCTTCGGGCTCGACAGCGCCGCCCGCGCGATGGCCATCTGCCGCTCGAGCTCCGCGGGCGACGCCGGGGTCTCCAGGATCAGCGCCGCGTCGTCAGGGAGGTGGGCGGCGATCCGCTGGAACGCGTGCGCCGCGCTCTGGCTGAGGGCGCCGTGGCGGCTCCCCGCGTTCACCTCGCTCACGTGGAGCTGCTTCAGCCGCGTCCTGTGCTCCCGCACGAGGAAATGGGCCTCGGTCATCGTGCGATCGACCTGGTGCGCGTGGCCGATATCGAAGCAGAACGACGCGTCCGGCAGCGCGTCGAAGAAGGGCCCGAGCTCCTCCACGGTGCGGCCTGTCCGCTTTCGCTTATCCATGTTCTCGATGGCGAGGAGGCCGCCGAGCTGCCGGAAGGCGCCGAGATCATGGAGCGTGTCGGGGTGGAGGACGACGAGCCACCCGAGCGCGGCCACCTCCGCCATGGCGTCGGCGACGGCGCGCTCCTCCGCCGCGTCGAAGCGGCTCGGAGCGTGGAACGAGACGTAGCCGTACCGCGACAGGTCGAGCGAGCCGAGGAGCCGGAGCAGCGGCTTGAGCTCCGAGATCCGCAGCGCGGAGAGCTCCACGGCGGTCGCCGAGCTCCCTTCGAGCATCGAGAGCGCTCGCTCGACGTCGCTGAGGGCGAGCGCCCCTGTCGAGTAGCCCACGGGTCGCATCAGAACACCCCATAGGTCTGGAGGAGCATCAGAACACCCCGTAGGTCTGGAGGAGCTTGCGGAGCTCGTCGTCTTCCTTGAAGAAGAGCCGGTCGAGCCCGCCCTGGAACTCACGCGCGATGTCCCGCGCCCGCTTGAAGGTCGGGTCGCTGCCCAGCTGATCGTCCAGCGGCAGCTGCTTCAGCCGGCCGCGCTCCTCTTCGTTCGAGAGGAGCGCGAGGAACGCGTCGTAGCTGTCGAACAGCGTGCGCGCCGTCTCCGCCGAGATCGAGGGCCGGAGCAGCACCTCGGCCAGGCTCTCCAGGGGCGTCACCCGGATGCGCTCTCGCAGGAAGCGCACGAGCGCGGGCATCGAGAGCCGCTCGCCGTCGCCGGTCAACGTCGCCCGATCCTTGCAGAACAGCTCGAAGCCGAAGCAGGTGAGGAGCCCGCTCACGAAGATGAGCTTCCGCGACATCCTGAGCTTCGCGTTGCGGAGCGCCCAGCCCGAGCTGCGCTCCCGCTGCTTGTAGACGAAATCGACGGCGACCGTGCGCCAGTACCGGACGATATCGTTCAGGAGGAACATCGGGAGGATCTCGCGCTTGCTGCCGTAGCGCAGGCCGCGGTCGTCCTCGACGTACCGCGAGAGCACGAGCCTGAGCACCCGCTCGTGGGCGTCCGGCTGGCCGATCGCGAGCGACTCCAGGAGCAGCAGGATGCGCTGGGTCGTGTTCTTGTTCGTGTCCTCCTGTCCGCCGATCTGGTGGAGGATCGGGTGGCTGAAGGCCACGTTGCCGAACACGCCCGTCGGGCCCGGCTCATGGAACTTCGCTTCCCTCAGGATCCTCGTGATGGCCTGGGCCTGGCTGAAATGCCCCTCGTCGGCCTGACCGTCGATGAGCAGCGTCCAGTCGAGATCGCTGCCGGTCGTGTACTCGCCCCGCGCCAGGGAGCCGAAGACAACGACGCTCGTGTCGCAGGGGATCTGCTCGCGGAGCAGCGCAGCGAGCCGCTCCCGGGTCTCCGTCGAGAGCCGCGCGGCCGCCTCGATGCTCGGCCACGATCGCCCCGCCTTCTCGCCGATCCGCTCGATGGCGCTCCGCGGCGCCGCGCCTTCATCTCTCGTCATCGATCGCACCCTCGATCGCGGGAGCCGTTCATCGAGCCCACCGCAGCGCATGGCAGCGCGCCGCGTCGCGCCGCGCGCCTCACGCCCCGCCGTCGCCGGAGAGCGCGAGCCCGAACCACCGGTTCACGAGGTCATGGTGCTCGTCGAGGCGATCGCGGTAGCGGGGGGTGCCCTCGAGCGCGGCTCGCTCGAAATCGATCCAGTACAGGGCGCCCGTCTTCTCGCCGATGAGCACGTTGCCGAGCTTGACGTCGAGCGGCGCGACGCCGCGCGCGTTCATCGCCCGGACGATCTCCTCGATCCGGCCGCGGTAGGTCGCGCCGCCGCCGCTCGCGAACGCCTCGATCTCCCGCCGGTCGCGGTCTGGATCGAACAGCTGCCCGAGCGGCGCGAGGTCGATGTCGAGCACCTTCTCCCCGCGCTCGGCGACCTGATGTTGCAGCGTCCGTCCGCGCACGTAGTCGAGGTAGAGGGTGCGCGTCGCGAGGCTGAGATCGCGAATCCTCGGGACGCTGGGGAGGTCGCGCAGGCGGAAGAGCGCGGCTGCTTCGTTGTAGAAGAAGAGGCCGAGCAGGGCGAAGAGGTGCGCCTGGAGCGGCGCGTTCTGCGGCTGTCCGACGAAGCGCTTGCGGACGCAGACGTAGCCGTTGCGCAGCACGACGTGCAGCCGGTAGCGCAGGCGCGGCATCTTCTGGCTCCGCCGGTTGAAGAAGGCGACGTCGGCCGGGTGGACCGCGAAGGCGAAGCCGTCCTGATCGAGCTCCGCGAGCACCCTGTCCCCCGGGCCGAGCTCGGCGACCGAGGGGATCTCGCTCGGGGTCACGGCGTCGGGCACGGGGAGCGGGTTCTCCGCGAGCCGGCGCGCAAGGAGCGCTCTGACCGTCTCGAGCCGCACGGCGAGCAGCCTCGTCGCGGCGTCCATGCCGGGCACGCGGCGCATGCCTTCGTCAAGGGCGCGCCGAAGCTCAGGGTTCATGCCCGTCTAGTAGCCGCTTCCGTTCGGCAAATCAAAAGGTGAGGTGACGGCGAGGCGAGGTGGTACGCTGATCCATCTATCTGGGGCGCGCGCGTCGGCGAGCGTCGACGCTCGCCGACGCGCGCCAGAGGCCACGACCGCCGGCGTGTCGGGTGGGCGTTTGGCAGCGCGTGTGGTGATGCTGGGTGCGGTTTGCGCTTCAACAGGGGACCCGATTCGGGTAGCAAGCCTTCATGGGGAATTCGACGCTGCGGATCGTCCATGTCGTGAGCAGCCTCAATGGCGGAGGTATGGAGCATTTCGTGCTGCGCCTCGCCGAGGCGCAGCGGCGCCACGGCCACGACGCCTCCATCCTCGCGCTGCGCGGCGGGCCGCTGTCGGAGCTTTCGCGGCAGCGGGCGCTGCCGACCACGGTGCTGGGCGGGCGCCTCCCCACGCGGCTCGCGCACGCGGCCCTCTCCTTCGCGCGCTCCCGCCCGCACGTCGTCCACGCGCACAACCCCACTGCGCTCCATTACGCCACGATCGGCAAGCTCCTTACGCGCGCGCGGCTCGTCTTCACCGATCACGCCCAGACGCGCGGGATCATCCGCGTTCCGTCGCGCTTCGAGTGGCGTGAGACGGACGCTGTCGTCGGCTGCTCGCAGGACACGGCCGACAAGAGCGGCGCGGTCGGCGTGGCCAGCGACATCTCTGTCATCCACAACGGGATCGACATCACCCCGGCCAAGCGGACGCGCGACGAGGTGCGCGCCGAGCTCGGGCTCGGCCCGGACGTGTTCCTCGGCATCATGCCCGCCGCGTTCCACCCGGTGAAGGCGCACGACGTGCTGCTGCGGGCGCTCGCGCGGCTCCGGGAGCGCGGCGTCGCGGTCGCGGTGCTCGTCGTCGGCGACGGCGACGAGCGCGATCGCGTCCATGGGCTCGCGCGGGAGCTCGGGGTCCACGGCGCCGAGGCGCGCTTCCTCGGCTTCCGCAAGGACGTGCCCGATCTGCTCGTCGCCGCCGATTTCTTCACGCTGCCCTCGCGCGACGAGGGGCTGCCGCTCGCCGTCCTCGAGGCCATGGCGCGCAGCCTGCCTGTCGTGGTGACGCCGGTCGGCGGGGTCCCGGAGGTGGTGCGGCACGAGGAGCACGGCCTGATCGTCCCCGTGGACGGGCACGACGCGCTCGCGGACGCGATCGAGCGGCTCGCGAGCGATCCGGCGCTGAGGCGGCGGCTCGGCGAGGCGGGGCACGCGCGGGTGCGCGACGACTTCTCGTTCGAGAAGATGACGCGCAAATACGAGCAACTCTATTTCCGTCTCACGTGACAGGCGAGCGCGCGATGAAGGTCCTCGTCTTCACCCATCATTACCCTTCGACGCGGCTGCCGACGATGGCGCCGTACAGCTATCACACGTACAGGGCGCTCGCGCGCCGCTGCGAGCTCCGGCTCGTGGCCCCGATCCCCTGGTGGACGCGCGCGCGCGGGGCGTCCCGGGAGCTCTTCGGCGGCACGCGCGAGGCGCACACTGGCATCGACGCGCTGTTCCCCACGTACTGGTCGGTCCCGGGGCTGCCGAGCCTGCACGCGCGGGCGCTCCGCGCGTCGCTCGGGCGCACGATGGCGGGGCTGCGGCGCGAGTTCCCGTACGACGCGATCCTGGCCGCGTGGGCCTATCCCGATACGGTCGCCGCGGAGGCGTTCGCGCGGGAGGCGGGGGTGCCGGTCGTCACGACGGTGCTCGGCAGCGACATCAACGAGCAGCCGAGGAACCCCGCGCTGCGGGCGCAGATCGCGCCGGCGCTCCAGCGCTGCGCCCGGGTGGTCGCGGTGAGCGGGGCGCTCGGGGAGCGCCTGGTGGAGCTCGGGGTGCCGCGGGAGCGCGTCGTTGTGCAGCTCAACGCGGTCGACGGCGCGCGGTTCGCGATCCGGGATCGGGCCGAGCCGCGGCGGCGCTTCGGCGTCCCGGCGGACGCGAAGGTGGTGCTGTACGCCGGTTATCACGTGCCCGAGAAGGGCGTGGACGTCCTCGTGGAGGCGATGGCGCACCTCGACCGGGCGGGCCGCCGCGACATTCACCTGATGATGGTGGGCGGTGGTGAGCTGCTCGAGCCGCTGCGCGCGAAGGTGAGCGCGCTCGGCCTGGGCGATCGCGTGCGGCTGTTCGGCTGGGCGCTGCCCGTGGAGATCCCGGACTACATGGCCGCGTGCGACGTGTTCTGCCTGCCGAGCCGCCGCGAGGGCTGCCCGAACGTCGTCCTGGAGGCGCTCGCCTCGGGGCGCCCCGTCGTCGGAACCCGGGTCGGCGGCGTGCCGGAGCTCGTCCGCGAAGGGAACGGGGGCAATGGCCTGCTCGTCCCGCCCGGCGATCCCGGGGCGCTCGGGGCCGCGCTGGCGCGAGCGCTGGATACGGCGTGGGAGCCGGAGGCGCTGCGGGGGAGCGTGGGGGCGCTGTCATGGGACGTCGTGGGGGAGCGCTATCATGCGCTCCTGAAGGAGGTCCTCGGCGAGCAGCGCGGTCGCGGGCCGGGCTGATTCAACGGGGAAATTGAACACAGGGAGGCGGGGAGACAGGGAGTATTTGAAAATTTCCCTCCCCGTCTCCCCGCCTCCCTGTGAATTCCCCGAAGAATTTGAGGGGATGCCTCGGGGATGAACGGTCAGCTCGCGCAGGGCGGCGGCTTCAGGCGGTGATCCCTGTAGTCACCGGGATTGCCCGTCTTCCCCTCGAGCGCGGCGATCGCGATATTGTACATCTCCCGCGCGGTCACGTAGTGGAGCACCCACTCCTTGCCATCGTTGTAACGGGTGGTGAGCTCCCGGTGCAGCTCGTGGCCCCCGGCGCCGAGCAGCGACGCCGCCTGCTCCTCGGGCGCGCCGTGCGTGTAGACCTTGACGAACACCCACTCGGGCCTCCCCTCGATATGGATGTTCTGATCGACCCACGTCTTCACCCGATCCGGCGTCGGCGGGTCGATCGCCTGGAGCGCGCCGTACTCCATCCGCATCCGCACCCGGCTTCCCCGGCGCGTCAGCGCGAGCGCGAGCGGGCCCTCGATCATCAGGATCCGGTCCTCCAGCACCTCGCCGACCTTGGCCCGCGCGCCCACGGCGTGGGCGCTCCGGCGCGCCAGGTTGCCCGTCGGCCAGTAGATCTGGTTCACGATGGAGTGCTGCGACTCGTCAGGGGCCGACGGGAACGTGTAATCGGCATAGCAGCCCGTCTCGAAGAGGAGCGGGAGCTCCGCGTCGACGCCGCAGTTCCGCGAGTCCCGGCCGGAGTTCGCCAGACACCAGTTGCCGTGGATGAACCCGTAACGCATGCGCCCGTCCGGGTCGCGCGAGAAATGCCCGTGCTTCCCCAGGATGTCCAGGTACCTGAGGATGTCCGCGCGCAGGTTCTCCTCCGTGTCGTTGTGGTGGTGCAGGTGCAGCTCCACCTCGCCGAAGCCGCCGCGCGTGAGGTCCGCCAGCGCGTCGAGCCACCCGGGCGTGTACTGCTCCCCCGGAAAGAAGAAGCTGTGACGCGGGTTCCGGCCGTCCGCGTCGCGGTACGCGCCCGCCATCTCGGGATACCCCTCCGACCACGCCCTCACCCGCGCGTCGGCGACCTCCGGTGTGGGGTTCTCCCACCCCGGCTCCCAGTGATCGCAGACCGCGAAGAGCAGGTGCCGCGGGCCGAGCGGACGCGGAGCACGGGCGTTCTCGATCCTCTGCCGGGCGTAGCCGCCGAGCCAGTTGTGAAGGTTCTTGTTCTTGAGATACTGGATCTTCGCCTGGAGTGTTCCGATCATGAGCTCTCTCGACCGCGACGCGTTGGACCGGCGGCCGCCGCGGCGGAACGGATACTAACCTGGCCCCCCCGAGCGTAGCCATAGCCGCCTCGGGGCCGCAGCGATCGAGATTACCTCGCGCGACGCCGCGCGGAGCGCGGCCCACCTGCCACCCGGACGGCGCGCGACGGGGCGTGCGTCGTGATCGTGCTCGCCACGTTCGTCCCCCCGCGAGGCGCGCGCGGCCGCCGTCCTCGCCCCGCAAGCAGCGAGCGCACGCGGCCCGGCCCGCCCGCCTGCGGCAAGGGGTGCGCAGAGGCCATGGAAGCGCAAGTTCACCCCAGCAGAGCCCGAGCGGCCGTCCCGAACAGCTACCGCGCGGCGAACCCTTACGGCACGCATCGCGTCTTCAAATTTTGCGCCTGACTGTTCCGTGCGCCGCCCTGCTTTGCCGAGCCACGGTCGCTGTGGGGGGGACAAATCGCCCCACCTGTGGCGGTTTGTGCCGCCCAGTCTGTCGGCTGAGCACCTACCGTTGTGTCTGCGGTGAGCATCCCCACGGCAGGCGCGCTGGCACGACGCCTGCTCTCGGGGGTGCGGACCGCAGCCATCACCGACAAGGAGCCAGGCATGATGTCAACCGCGATGACGCTGAGCGAAGAGATGGTCTCCCTCCCGCGGAGGGCCTCCGTCGAGTCAAAAGCTTCGATGACCGAGGCGTGCGAGCTAGCCCGGCGGCTCGTGGACGTGATCGAGCGCCTCAGGATGTGCACTCCGGAGGGCGATCAGGCCCAGGCGCTCCGGATCGCGGAGGGGATGGCACGGAGCGTCGCGGATGTCGTGACCGACGCCATGGGCAGCCGGCGCGCTCACGTCGCCTAGCCGCGCAAGCACGCCGGCCGGGGCGACGAGGCCCGAGGGGGGCGCCGCGCCCCGGCCGTGGATCCCGAAATCGAGACCAGCATGAGCTACAAGCGCAAAGGAATGCGCCCCGGGGATCCGTATCCCCTCGGCGCGACATGGGACGGCGCTGGAACGCAGTTCGCCCTCTTCTCGGAGAACGCCGAGGCGGTGGACCTGTGCCTCGTCGACGACGAGGGGAACGAGCAACGCCTGCCGGTCCGTCACCGCACCTCCCTCGTCTGGCACGTCTACGTGCCGGAGGTCGGACCGGGGCAGAAATACGCGTATCGCGTGCACGGCCCGTGGGCGCCGGAGCGGGGGTTGCGCTTCAACCCGCGGGTGCGCCTGCTCGATCCGTACGCGAAGGCGCTCGCCTCGCGGGTCCAGTGGGACGCGGGCGCGTTCGCCCACCGGAGCGGTGAGCCCGACGGCGACCTCGCCATGGCCGAGGGGGAGGCGCTCGGCGCCCCGCTCGGCGTCGTCATCGACCCGTCCTTCGACTGGGGCGGAGACCGGCGCCCGTACGTGCCGTTCCACCGCAGCGTCATCTACGAGGCGCACGTCCGCGGCATGACGATGCAGCACCCGGAGATCCCGGAGGAGCTCCGCGGGACCTACCTTGGCATCGCCCACCCGGCCATCATCGGATACCTGCGGTATCTCGGCATCACGGCCATCGAGCTCCTGCCCGTGCACGCCTTCGTTCACGAGAAATTCCTGCTCGACAAGGGGCTCCGGAACTACTGGGGATACCACTCGATAGGCTTCTTCGCGCCGGACGTCGGGTACCGCACCGGCGCCGAGGTGGCGTCGGAGGTGCGGCAGTTCAAGGAGATGGTGAAGGCGCTCCACGCCGCCGGCATCGAGGTCATCCTCGACGTCGTCTACAACCACACGGCGGAGGGCAACCACCTGGGCCCGACGCTGAGCCTGCGCGGCATCGACAACCCGACCTACTACCGCCTCGTCCCTGGCAACGAGCGCTATTATTTCGACACCACGGGCACGGGGAACACCCTCAACGTGCGTCACCCGCAGACGCTCCAGCTGATCATGGACTCCTTGCGGTACTGGGTCCTCGAGATGCACGTGGACGGGTTCCGCTTCGACCTCGCGGCGGCGCTGGCGCGCGGCCTCCACGACGTCGACCAGCTCTCGAGCTTCTTCACGATCATCCACCAGGACCCGGTGCTCAGCCAGGTGAAGCTCATCGCCGAGCCCTGGGACGTGGGCCCCGGCGGCTACCAGGTGGGCAATTTCCCGGTGCGCTGGGCCGAGTGGAACGGTCGTTATCGGGACACGCTGCGCGACTTCTGGCGCGGCTCGGGCGGCATCGCCTCCGATCTCGGGTTCCGGCTCACGGGGAGCAGCGATCTCTACGAGAACAGCGGGCGAAAGCCGTACACGAGCATCAACTTCGTCACGGCCCACGACGGCTTCACCCTGGCGGATCTCGTCTCGTACAACGAGAAGCACAACGAGGCGAACGGGGAGGGGGGCTGCGACGGCGCCGACGACAACCGCTCGTGGAACTGCGGCGTCGAGGGGCCGACCGACGACCCCGAGATCCTGAAGCTGCGGGCGCGGCAGATGCGGAACATCATGGCGTCGCTCCTGTTCTCGCAGGGGACTCCGATGCTCCTCCACGGGGACGAGCGGGGGCGCACGCAGGAGGGGAACAACAACGGGTACTGCCAGGACAGCCCGCTCACGTGGCAGCCGTGGGGCTGGGACGAGCCGTCGCGGGCGCTCCTGGAGTTCACGCGCAAATGCCTCCGCATCCGGCACGAGCACCCGGCGCTCAGGCGCTCGATCTTCTTCAAGGGGCGCCCGATCCGCGGCGGCAAGACCTACGATATCCAGTGGTATCGCCCGGACGGAGAGCTGATGACCGACGAGGACTGGTCGAACCCGTGCACGCAGTGCCTCGGCGTGTTCCTGTCGGGGGAGGGGCTCGACGACGTGGACGAGGAGGGCGATCGGCTGATCGACGACGACTTCGTCCTGCTGCTCAACGCATCGCCGTGCGACCTGGGCTTCCTCCTGCCCTTCGCCGATGATCCCAGGCCGTGGCAGCTCCTCGTGGACACCCAGGACGACGCCGCCGTCGAGACGCGGAGAGGCGGGGAAGAGACGGCGCTGACGTCGCGCTCGCTCAAGCTCTTCCTCCGCGGCCGGCGCGGCACCTAGAGCGGGGGCGCTCAGAACGCGTTGAAGGCGCCGAGGAAGAGCGGGGGGCCGGCGAACGCGGCGTCGAGGAGGGCGGCCGCCTTGGCGCTGCCCACCACGAAGCCCTGGCTCAGGAGAGCGCGCGCCGAGGAGGCGCCGAAATAGATCTGCGTGAGCCGCTCGATGGAGAGCGAGAGGCGATCGCCCGCGGTGCTGCCGGGCGCCGTCTGGACGCCGCGCGCCGCGAAGGTGACGTCGAAGGCGCGCGGCGCGTCCGTGAACACCGGGTCCTCGACGTCGACGCCGATGGCGCCCCGGATGCCGTGCTTCCGCGGCGACGGGTGAAGCGCGAGCGCGGCGGCGACGTCGACGATGCGCCCCATCGCGCCCGCCGCCGTCAGGCCGAGGACGCTGCGGCGCTGCGCCGTGTGCGCGGGCGGGCACAGGCCGGGGTGCCGGGCCGCCGTCTCGTACACGATCGGCTCGTCGCGGATGCCGGGCTCGTCGAGCAGCGGCGCGCCCTGGCCGCGCGGGAGCGCCAGCTCCACGACCTCGTACTGATCGCCGAGCGCGCCGAGGAAGCCGATGAGCCCGCGGTAAGCGCCCGGCGTCGGCGCGTGGAGCTCGCGGACGAGCAGCTGCTGGGCGCCGTAGGCGCCGCCCTCCGGGACGTCGAAGAACAGGTAGCCGGCGATCGCCTTGGAGCCCGGATCCACGTAGACGGCGCCGCTCGGAGAGCGCTTGAAGACGCGCACGTCCCACCAGTAGTCGCTCCGCTTCAGCTGCCCCGTCGTCTCGGCCCGCGCGACGTCGTAGGCCTGCTTGATGAGCGGCTCGTCCCGCGGGCGGGAGAAGGCCCGCACGTGGCGGCGTAGCACCGAGTCCGGGAGCCGATCGGGGGAGGTGCGCACGACGTCCCGGAGCTCGCAGACGCCGAAGCCGAACCGCCGGTAGAACGAGAGCCGGAAAGGGTGGAGCAGCGTGAGCGCCTCGCCCCGGCGGCGCATGCGGCGGAGGCTCTCGCGGACGAGCCGATCCGCGATGCCGCGGCGGCGGAACTCCGGCAGCACCGCCACGGACGAGAGGCCCTGGAACGGCACGTCCGCGCCCGCGAAGCTCATCGTCAGGTCGAGCGAGGCGACGTACCCGACGAGCTGGCCGTCGGTCTCCGCGACGATCACGTTGTCGAGCGCGAGGTGCGCGTGCTCGGTGAAATACCGCAGCCACGCCTCTGGATCACCCGCCTGGAACGCGCGGTAGGCGACCGTCGCGAGGGTGCCCTCCTCGCCCTTGCGGGCGCTGCGAAACACGAGCTCATGGTTGGAACGGCTCGGGGTGCGGGTGCGCGCCATGCCGGTCAATCTACCCTGGGAAGCGCGCTCCCTGGGCCCGGCGGCCCGGCGGCGGCCCGGCGAAGCGCTTCGGACATCTCCTCGGCCGATCCGAAGCGGCCGGAGGGCTCACGGGCAAGCGCCTTGACGAACCACGCGTCGAGGGCGGGCGTGATCTCGGCGCAACGCTGGCTCGGCGGCGAGAAGGTGCCGAGCCGGATGGCGCCGAGGAGGGCCTCGATCCCCTTCTGCTCGAACGGCGGCGCGCCGGTGAGCGCGTGGTACGCCATGATGCCCACGGACCAGAGATCCGAGCGGCCGTCGACCAGCTTCGGGTTGAAGAACTGCTCCGGGCTCATATAAACGAGGCTGCCGACCACCGCGCCCGTGTTCGTCAGCGTGGTCCCATCCGGGTCGACATCCCCCCTGGCCACCCCGAAATCGAGCAGCTTGACGCAGATGCCTCCGCCGGTGTCGGCGAGGAAGACGTGCTCTGGCGTGATGTCCCGGTGAATGACGCCGAGCTTGTGGGCCGCGGTGAGCCCCGTGCAGAGCTGCGCGACGAGCGCGAGCGTCTCCTCCAGGGGGAGGCGCCCGGCGCGCGCGAGCCGGTCGGACAGCTCCTCGCCCCGCAGCAGCTCCATCACGATGTACGAGAGGCCGTTGGCGGCGACGCCGTGCTCGTACACCTCGGCGACGTGAGGGCTCTTGATCCTCGCCATGAGCGCGCCTTCGCGGTGGAACCGGGCGACCGCGGTCGCGTCGGTCGCGAGCGACGCAGAGATGAACTTGACGGCGACCTCCTTGCCCAGCCCGAGGTGATGCGCCGTCCAGATGCTGCCGACGCCTCCCATCCGGAGGAGGGTGTCGAGCGTCAGGTGCGGCGCTACGTGGGATCCAGGCTCAAGCCGCATAGCAGTCAGTATGAATGATGCTCGCACCGGTGCACGTCTCTCTGGTCTCCGTCCACCGGGTCACCGGGCGGGCCACCGGGCGGGCGGCCGGCTCAATACAGGCCATCGGGTGGTCGCCCATCGGACATGAACTTCTTGGCCACGGCCGCGATCCGGCGCGCGGAGAGCTCCGGCCGGACGGGGACGACGTGGGTGAGCAGCGCCGCGAGGTACGCGCCGTCGGGCCGAGGATCGGACGACTCGAGCCGCTCCAGCGCCTCGAGCGTCTTCACGGCGTGCGCCGTGAAGATGGGCCTCACCGCGGCGTCGAACGCGGCGAAGGGGGCGAGCTCGGCGAACGCGCGCCGGCGACCCGCGGCGTCGAGCTCCCGCGCGATCGCGAGCGCCGCGCCGACGTCGCGCGCCTCCACCGCCTGGAGCAGCCCGCCGCCTCGCGCGCGGGTAGTCGTAGCCGTCGTCGCAGCGGACGCGCGCGGCGCGGCGGCGTCCGCCTTGCGGAGCTTGCCGACGAAGCCGGCCGCGAGCACCGCGAGCTGCGCGGCCTCGCGCGGGAGGGCCTCGCGCCCGAGCGCCGCCGCCGCCTCCGCGAAGGTGACGGCGTGGGTGACGTCGAGCACCCCGACCTCGGCGTCGAGGCGCGCTTCCCAGGCCGAGTCGAAGCGCGCGAGGCGGACGGCGGCGGCGTGGCCGATCGCGCCGAGCAGCGCGAGCGGCCCGGCGCCGCGCGCGAGCCAGCGCACGGTCGCCTCGACCGCCGGCTGCTCTCCCGCGAGCACCTCGGCCTCGAAGGCGGCGCGCTCCGCGCCCTCGAGCGGCGCGGCGTCCGGGCGCGTGGCCGCCGCGGCGCTGTCGGGGCCGGGCAGGGGCAGATCGGCGAGGCGCGCGAGCGCGGCGCGCGTGGCGGCGAAGGGGGGCAGGCTTGTGTCGGCGGTCGCCCAGGCGAGCTGCACCGTCGAGGCGGCGAGGACCTCGTCGGCGGCGGACGAGAACCGCTCGGCCAGCTCGAGCGCCTTCGCGAGGAAGATGGCGCCGTGCCCGTAGTCGTACAGGTGCTGCGAGACGAAGGGCATGAGCGCGCGGCGCGCGCCGGCCGTGCCGCGGATCTCGACGAGCTCGCGCATCCGCGCCTCGGCCTCGTCGCGGCGCTCCGCCGCGAGCGCCTCGCTCACCTTCGCCGGCTCGTCGAGCTCGAAGTCGGCGATGCGCGCGAGGGGCGAGCGGGCCCCCACCCTGCCGGGGCCCTTGCCGCGGGGGCCCAGCCGGGCCGACGCCTCGCCGATCGCGTGGGCGGCGACAACGAACGCCTCCTCGGCGGGGATCCTGCCGCGCTCGACCCAGGCGCAGAGATCCGCGAGCAGGGCGAGGCCGTGGTCGAAGCCGTACTCGGCGCGCTCGGCCCCGTCCCTGGCGAGCACCTCGAACGCGAGGTGCAGGCTGCCGAGGCCGGTCTCCCCCCGGTGGAGCCCGAGCGCGCCCAGCCGGAGGCCCTCGCGCAGGGCGCGCGCCGGCTCGTCGCGCAGGATCGCCTCGCGCAGGCCGGCGACGAGGCGCCGCACCTCGGCCGCTGTGTCGACGGCCCGGTTGAGCTGCACGCGCCCGCCGTCGATGCGGGTGGCGTAGCGCCGCACGGGCTCGCCGCCGAACGTGCAGGCGCCCGAGGCGAGCTCGAACTTCCAGTTGTGCCACGCGCAGGTCAGCACGCCGCCGCGCAGCGCGCCCTGCGAGAGCGGGTAACCCTGGTGCGGGCAGCGATCGTCGAGCGCGTGGACCTCGCCGCCCCGGAGGACGCAGGCGAAGCGCCGCCCCGCGTCGTCCTTGCGCAGCACGGGCACCTCCGCCGGAAATTCGGAGAGGGGGCCCAGATCGATCCAGTCCGATTTCATGGCTTCTCCGCGCGGCGGCGCGCGCCGCGGCGGGTACGCGGCGCGCGTCGTGAGAGCGACGCGCATCGTAGCCGAGAGCGGGGCGGGGAGGGGCCGCGAACACGGGGCCGCCGCGAAAAGTTCCCTGTCCGGGACCGCGCCGCTCGCTCACCCCTTCACGCAGAGGACCTGCCGCAGCTCGGCGACGACCTCCACGAGATCGCGCTGGTCTTCCATGACGCGCTCGATCGGCTTGTAGGCGGAGGGGATCTCGTCGAGGACACCGCCATCCTTGCGGCACTCGACCCCGGCCGTCTGCGCGGCCAGGTCGTCGACCGTGAAGCGCCGCTTCGCCTCGCCGCGGCTCATCTTGCGCCCCGCGCCATGCGAGGCGCTCTCGAACGCCTCGGGGTTGCCGAGGCCGCGCACGATGTACGAGCGCGTGCCCATCGAGCCGGGGATGATGCCGAGCTCGCCCTTGCCCGCCCGGATCGCGCCCTTGCGCGTCACCAGCACGTCTTCGCCGAAATGACACTCTTCTGCCACGTAGTTGTGATGGCAGGTGATGGCTTCCTGGATCGCGAGCTCGGGGAAGTGCCGGCGCAGCACGCCCTCGGCGAGGTGGAACATGGCCTCGCGGTTCGTCCGCGCGTACCGCTGCGCCCAGAAGAGGTCGTGCCGGTAGGCCTTCATCTCCGGGGTGCCGGCGAGGAACACCGCGAGATCGCGATCGGGCAGGTCGCGGTTGTGGGCGAGCTTCTTCGCCGTGGCGATGTGGATCTCGGCGAGCTCCTTGCCGATGTTGCGAGAGCCGGAGTGGAGCATCAGCCACACGCCGTCGTCCGTGTCGAGGCAGAGCTCGATGAAGTGGTTGCCGCCCCCCAGCGTGCCGAGCTGACAGCGCGCCCGCGTGAACAGCCCCTGGACCTTCGGGCTCAGGCCCGCGAACTCGTCCCAGAGCGCGAGGCGCTCGAACCCCGCCGGCGGGGCGTCGTGGGCCGCGAACCCGACGGGGATCGCGCGCTCGAGGTCGCCGCGGATCCGCCGGAGGTCGTCGGGCAGATCGGCCGCGGTGAGGTTCGTGCGGAGCGCGCCCATCCCGCAGCCGATGTCGACGCCGACGGCGGCCGGCGCGACAGCGTCCCGCATCGCGATGACCGAGCCGACGGTCGCGCCCTTGCCGAAGTGGACGTCGGGCATGGCGGCGACGTGGTGGAACACCCAGGGCAGGGCGCTGATGTTCCGCAGCTGCTCCAGCGCGATCTCCTCGACCTCGTCCGGCCGGGTCCACAGCTTGATGTCCACGTTCTTGCCCTTGATCTGCGCGGGTCCCATGCGGGCAGAGTAGCGCGCGGCGCACGCAGGCGAACAGCGAGGGGCGCATGCGGGCGAATCGCGAGGCGCGCGTGCGAGCGATCGCGAGGGGCGCGGCTACCCCGTTCGGCCTTGCGGGGCCTCTGGGTTCTTGATACGCGTCGAAATCGCTGCTTCCGGGGTCCTTGTTCATGCCGTCTGCTCGCGCGCTCTCCATCGCAACCCTGGCGGCCTTCGCCGCTCTGTCGTGTGGGGCCACGAGCGGTTGTGATGGCTGCAAGCCGAGCGAGGACCCTGCGGCCGGGAAGCCCGCCGCGGCGGCTTCCGCGACGGCCAGCGCCGCGGAAGGTGCGGCACGTCGACGACGCGTCCTGCCCGCCGGCGACGACCGCTTCGCGGCCCAGATCGCGGCGAACCTACCCCGGGTGCCCGATCCAGCGATCCAGGCCCCGGAGGGCGGGGGCGCGGGCGCCGAGCTCGACAATGGCGCCTTCCGCGATCGCGCCATCGCCTTCGTCCGCCAGGTGATGGCGGGCGGCGACAGGGTGACGTGCGATCTCGCCCTCTCGTCCAAACGCCCCTTCCGCGCTGTCGTGATGGGCTTTCAGGAGGGGAGGCAGATCGCCCGCGGGGAGGCGTCGGACGCGGGGCTCTGCGTCGCGCTGAAGGACGCCGCGCGCAGGGCCGTGGCCGCGGCGGGCGGCGCGGCGGCGATGACGAGCGCGCTCGCGGGCGCGCGGCTGGTCGTGGAGCTCCCGGATCATCACGCGTCGATGGTGGAGAGCGTCGAGCGCCCGGGGAAGGGCGTCGAGCTCGTCGAGGGGCTCGTGCCGGTGCGCGTCCTCGACAAGCCGCTCCTCGCGCGGCGCATCGAGGATGGCAAAGGCTATCTCCTGCGCGTCATCGATCCGCGGCACAAGGGGGTTCACAAGTACTACCACGCCCCCGCGGACCGGTTCGAGCGCGAGCTGCACACGATCTACACCGCGTCCACGGCGCTGACGCTGCTGAAGCTGCACGCCCACAAGCCCGACGAGCGCCTGCTGCGGCTGGCGACGGAGGCCGCCGGCTTCATGATGGGCATGCAGAGCCGCGAGGCGCGCGATCGCACGGCCGGCGGCTTCTTCTATGCGTTCGACCTGGAGCGCGAGCGGCCCGAGCGCCGGCTGGTCGTCGGCACGGCGTCGAAGTCGATCTTCACGCTCCTCGAGCTCCACGGCGTCACGAAGGACAAGAGGTACCTCGAGTCCGCCGTGCTCGCGGCCGAGTGGCTGATCTCGATGCAGCGGCCGGACGGCAGCGTGCGATCGGCCCTGACCGGGCAGGAGGGCGGGGCGTGGAAGGTCCAGGGCAAGGACTCGACGCTCTACACGGGGCAGGTCCTCTCGGCCCTGTCGCGCACCTACCGGGCCACGAACAACAAGAAGTACCTCGACGCCGCGGCCCGGACCGCGGACCACCTGCTCGCCAGGATCGCGGAGAAGGGGTGTTTCCTCGGCGACGATTACAGGAAGCCCAACCCGATCTCGAGCTCGTGGGCGGTCCAGTCGCTGCTCGACTTCGCGAAGGCCGGCGGCGACCAGCGCGTCGAGCAGACCGTCTTCCGCTGCGCCGACGACCTCGTGAAGCGGCAGTGGCGCAGGCCCGAGGACGCCTACCGCTACGGACGCTGGCAGCGCTCGCTGTCGAGCAGCGGGAGCGGCTGGCTCGCCGAGGTGATGTCGGAGGTGTACCACCATTGCCGGAAGAAGGGCATGGAGGGCTGCGATCGGTACAAGGACGCGGTGGTCGCCGCGATCCGGTTGCTCTTGCAGTACACGTACGGTCCGGACAGCTCGTTCGTGGTGAAGAACCCGCAGGCGGCCGCCGGCGGGGTGTTCTGGAGCGTCAGGGACCGTTATGTGCGCACCGACTCGGTGTGCCACGCGATGAATGCGTACCTCAACATGATCGACGAGCTCGGCGACGGCCCGCTGCTCACGCTGCCCGAGCGGCCCCTCGCCGAGCGGATGGCGCTCGCGGCGGAGGCGCCGGGCGCGGCGGACGCGGGGCTCCCCGAGGACGAGGGCGAGGAGGCCGCCGCGGGGCAGCCCGGGCCGAAGGGCGAGGACGCGGACGACTGAAACGCATTGACGTTGTTCCAGGAGAACTCCCCATGGCTCAGGTGAAGATCTACGGAATCAAGGAGAAGCTCAATCCGGTGAAGGAGGCCCTGTCGAGGGTGATCCACGCCTGCGTCATGGAGGCGCTGCAGATGCCGCAGGACAAGCGGGCGCATCGCTTCTTCCCGATGGAGCGCGAGGACATGCTGGCGCCGGGCGGGCGCACCGACGCCTACACGATCATCGAGATCTCGATGATGACCGGGCGCAGCGTGGAGACGAAGAAGAAGCTCGTGCGGCTCCTGTTCGACAAGATCCGGGACGAGGTCGGGATCGACCACCAGGACATCGAGATCTGTATCTCGGAGTCGCCCGCCCACGACTGGGGGTTTCGCGGGATGCACGGCGACGAGGTCAAGCTGAACTACAAGGTCAATCTCTAGCGTCCGGGCGCCGGCGCGGCTCCGGCGGTCAGCGCGGCAGCACGGCCACGATGCGCAGCGGCCCGCCGGAGCCGGCGCGGATCTTCATCGGGAGCGCGATGACGAGCGCGCCTCGCGGGGGGAGCGACTCCATCGAGGCGACGTTCTCGAACGCCGGGATATCCGCCCCGAGCAGCGCCCGATGCGCCATGAAGGTCCTCGATGGGCCGTGATCGATGCTCGCCGTGTCGATGCCCACCGCCCCCACGTTCCGCTCGATGAGCGCCCGCGCGGCGTCCTCGCCGATCCCCGGAAAATGCAGCGCCTCGGCGTGGCCAGGTCGATCGTCGCCGAGGTAACGCTTCCTGTCAGGCCAGCGCGCGCCCCAGCCCGTCCGGATCATCACGATGGTGCGCGGCTCGATGGCGCCGTGCGCCCGCTCGAACGCCTCGATGTCCGCCGGGGTCACGAGGTAGTCGCTGTCCCTGGCCGCGGCGGCCGACACGTCGACCACCACCGCGGAGCCCACGAGGCGGGACAGGGGCACGGCGTCCGCGGTCGATTTGCCCTCGGCGAAGTGAATGGGCGCGTCGAGGTGCGTGCCGCCATGCTCGGGCGCGCAGAGCGTGTACGCCGAGTAGAAGTAGCCGCCCTCGGTCTTGCCGTGGTGCACCGTGCCGTGGGTGAATCCCGTCGTCGCCGTGGGCCAGTAGATGGTCTTGTCGTCGAAGGGATAGGTCAGGTCGACGAGCCGCGCGCCCTCGGGCAGGCGGATGTCGCTCGCGCCAGCTCCTCCAGGCGTGTTGCCCCGCGCTCCCGCCTGCTCCGCCGCGCAGCCCGCCGAGAGCGCGGCGAGCACGAGTATCGTCGTGATCAACGTTCGCATCGAGCCCCTCCTGGCCGGCCATGCGACCGGCCGCCGGAGATGATTCTGTCACCGGCCTCGCGCCGGGGCATCGATCCTGAGGTCGCGCGCGGGAGAGCAACGCGGGCAGGACTCGGCTGGGTCGACAGCCAGGTCACGAACATCGAGCGTCGCCTGGACAAGGCCATTCGTTTGCGGATCGACGGCGAGCCGCGCGTGCTGCACGTCGAGTTCTGCTTCGCGCTCCGCGACGACGTTCCGGATCGCGTCTTCGAGTACCTCGGATTCCTCTTCGCCGCGCTCCGCCTCGATGCCCACAGGGAGGCGGTGCCGCCAATCGAGAGCGTCGCCGTGGTCCTGTCGGGCCGCAGGCGGCGACTGCCGACGATCTGCTGAAGGAGCTCGTCATGATGGTGGAGGACAAGGAAGAGGGGCTGCTCCGGCGCACGCCGATCATCGGGGAAATGATCATCGAGGCCGAGCGACGCGGCGAGGAGCGCGGGGAGCGACGCGGCGAGGAGCGAGGCAAGCAGCAGGCGATCGCGGAGCTGCTCGGCCGGCTCTTCGCCCGGCGGCTCGGGCGGCGACCGACGGCCGAGGAAGAGCGCTCGATCATCGAGCGAGCCCGCGCCATCGGTCCGGGCGAGGTCGAGGATGCCTTGCTCGATCTGGAGGCCGACGCGCTGGTGCGCTGGCTCGCGGAGCCGCTCCGCACGTCGTGAGCTCCGCGGGAGGACGGCTCTCCGCGCGCGTGATCGCAGCGATTCGACCCAGGTAGGCGCAGCCGCCGCACAGCAGCCGCAGCGGCGTGGCCCGGATCGGGAGCGACCGTCGACCCGAGCGGCCCGGTCATCCGCGCGGGCGGCGGTCAGCCGCTCCGGCGGGGCGCCCGCTTCTTGGCTCCGGCGTGCGGCGGGCTCCTGGGCTCCCTCGGTCGCGGCGCCCCTTCGAGCTCCGCTTCAAGCCCCTTGAGGATCAGCGCCAGTCCATACCGGAACCGCGCGTCCGTGTCGGTGCTCAGGAGGTGCGGGAGCGCCGCCGCGAGGTGCGGGTAAGCTCCTCGCTCCACCGCCTCGCGGAAGAGCGCTGGATCCGCCTTGCCAGGGTCTGCTCCCGGGCGGATCACGAGGGCCTGCTCCTCGAGGGTGAAGCCGATCACGTAGTACACGATCGACCAGCACCCCCACGCCGCGGCGCGCGGGGAGAGACCGGCGTCGCTCAAGGCGCCGAGCAGCACCTCCGAGACCCGCAGCGTGTTGTCCTGCGCGACGTAGGTCCCCGCGAACACCCGCGCCCCATCGCGGTGCGCGAGGAGCGCCCTGCGGAGCCGCTCGGCCATGTCCGCCGCGAGCTCCATCCCCGAGAGCGCTGCCGGCACGCTCTCCGCGCAGCCCGCCAGCATGGCCTCCGCCATCGCGTCGAGCAGCTCCTCCTTGTTCTTGATGTGCCAGTAGAGCGTCGCCGCCTGGACATCCAGCTCCTGCCCGAGCCGGCGCATCGTCAGCGCGTCGAGCCCGACGTCGTTCAAGAGGCGCAGCGCCGTCGCGACGACCTGCTCACGTCGTAGCCGCATCGCTGGCCCTTCCCTCGTTCGCGCCCGGAAGTCGAAGCACGGCCTTGACTCTAACACCGTTCAATTTACTCTAACGTTGTTAGAGTTTGGGGTGTGGAGGTTTCAATGTCGGTGCAAAATGATGTTGTTGTGGTTGGCGGTGGCCCTGTAGGGATGTTGCTGGCCTCGGAGCTCGCGCTCGCGAAGGTCCGGGTCCGTGTGCTGGAGCAGCGGCGGACGCGCACCGAGCAATCGCGCGCGCTCACGGTGCACCCGAGGACCCTGGAGATCCTCGATCAGCGCGGGATCGTGGACCGCTTCCAGCGCCGGGGCGTGCCGATGCCGGCAGGGCATTTCGCGTGGCTCGACACGCCGCTCGATTTCTCGCGCCTCGACACGCGGCACCCGTACACGCTGTGGCTGGCCCAGGCGCAGACAGAGGCGCTCCTGGAGGAGCGGGCCCGCGAGCTGGGCGTCGACATCCAGCGCGGTCGCTCGGTCGTCGAGGTCGCGGAGAGGGAAGGCGAGGTCGCGCTGCGGGTCGAAGGCCCCGCGGGGCAGGCCGAGGAGCGCGCGCGTTACGTGGTGGGGTGCGACGGGGCGAGGAGCGTCGTACGACGCTCGATCGGCGTGGGGTTTCCGGGCACGGAGACGACGGTGACGGCCATCCTGGGCGACGTGGAGCTCGACGAGCCCCCGGCCAGGCCGTTCAGGCACACGTGCTCGCGCGGCTCCGTGCTGGCGGCCCCGCTTCCACCCGGCGATCACGAGGGCGTCTATCGCTTCGTCGTGTTCGATCCGCAACGGGCGCACGTGAGCACGTCCGAGCCGGTCACGCTCGAGGAGCTGCAGAGCGGCGTCGCGCGGATCGTCGGAAGGGACTTCCGGATGCGCAATCCACGGTGGCTGTCGCGCTTTGGCAATGCGACGCGGGCCGCCGAGCGGTACCGGCGCGGGCGGGTCCTCCTCGCGGGCGACGCGGCGCACATCCACTTTCCCGCCGGCGGTCAAGGGCTCAACGTCGGTCTGCAAGACGCGATGAACCTCGGATGGAAGCTGGCAGCCGAGGTGAACGGCTGGGCGCCGCCCCACCTCCTGGACAGCTATCATGCCGAGCGCCACCCCGTGGGCGTGGCCCTGGGGCGCAACACGGAGATCCAGACCAAGCTCGGCGACTTCTCGGAAGCGGGGCTGGCGCTCCGCCAGATGATGAGCGAGCTGCTCGCCATGGATCCCGTCAATCGGCGGATCTCCGGGATGATCAGCGCGCTCGACGTCGCGTATCCGGCCGGCGGGGCAGCGGAGGCGCACCCCTGGGTCGGCAGGCGGGCGCCCGATCGCGCGCTCGTGACGGACTCCGGCGCTTCGCGGCTGTACGAGCTGCTCCACACGGCCCGGTTCGTCCTGCTCGACCTCGCCGGCGCGGTCGATCTCCGGGAGGCAGGCGCGGCGTGGGGCGATCGCGTCGACGTCGTCCGCGCGACGGCCGCGCCGCAGAGCGATCTCGCCGCCGTCGATGCGGTCCTTGTGAGGCCGGACGGGCACGTCGCGTGGGCGAGCGACGCTGCCCGGCGGGCGACGCGCCTCGCCGATCTGAGGAGCGCGCTCGCGTCCTGGTGCGGGCCCGCGTGAGGCCGCGAGGGTCCACTCACACCTTCGGCTCGGAAGAGGTGGAGAAGGTGGAGCGCCGGCGCCGGTTCGCGCGATCAGCGCCCGCACGCTCCTGGGTTCGGCCTGGCGCGCCCCGACGCGAAGCGCTAGCGCCTGGTCAGGGTGCGCAGGGGCGCCCTCCCCGCCGGAAAGAAGCCTTTCACCCTGCGACGCGACGACCGCGAGCCACCTCGCACCGTCATGACCACGTCGACATCCTCGGGCCGAGGGAGCGGGTAGCGGCCGATTCGAGAGGAGACGTCCATGATGGATCCCGTTCGCGAGCTGAAGACCCGCGCCGAGCTCTTGCACAAGCAGCTCGCGTCGAACGACGCCAGGGCGCTCTCGCGCCTGCGCGCGCTGCCCGAGCTCGGGCGCGCCGACGAGGACGCGCTCGCCGCGGCCGTGGCCGGCATCCGCAGAAAGCACTGCCTCGCGGTGGTCGCGCGCGAGTGCGGCTTCTCGAGCTGGGAGCGCGCGCGCCTCGCCCTCGCGGGAGAGCCCGGCGCGCCCGAGCTCGGGACGCTGCTCTACGGCCGGGATGGCGGCGTGCTGCACCACTGGTTCGCGACCTACGAGGAGGCGCGCGCCCACGTCGAGGCGCTGCCAGAGGCGCCGCGCGGCTATCTCCTCGCGTACAGACACCACTTCTTCGTCGCCGATCGCGCGTTCGTCGCGTCGCTCGGGCTCGATCCCGACGACCCGGACTGGCAGGCGATCGGGTGGGACTGGGCACGGCCCGCCGATCTCGCCGCGCGGAGCCGCCTCTACGCAAAGCGGCTCGCCTCGATGCGGGGGTGGGCATGAGCGCCCCGGAGCTGCACCCGGACCTCACCGCCGCGCTCGAGGCAACGTTCCCGGGGCGCCCGGTCCAGGACGTGACCTCGCTCTCCGGCGGGTTCTCCGGCGCCGCGCTGATCGCGTTCGTCGTCGACGGCGCGCCGTACGTCGCGAAGCGCTTCGCGGTCGATCCGAGCGATCCGGAGCGCGCCGCGCGCGAGAGCGCGTGCATGCGCATCGCGTCCGAGCGCGGCGTCGCGCCGCGCCTGCACCACGCGGACGCGCGGACGGGCGTGACGATCATGGACCGCATCGCGGGGACACAGCTCCGCCCGACGCGCGATCCGGCGCAGATCGAGCGGGTCGCGGCGGCGTTGCGGCGGCTCCACGACGGTCCGCCGTTCCCGCGCAGCCCGTCGCGCATGGACTTCCTGCGCTCCCTCGACGCGCAGTGCGCCGCGCTCGGAGGCGCGGGCCTGCCAGCCGAGCTCGTGCGCACGGTCGTCGAGCTCGAGCGTGTGAGCGCGCCGCACGCGCACGCCGCCGCGTGTCATCGCGACCTCAACCCGAACAACGTGCTCGTGGCGGCCGAGCGCGTGTACTTCGTCGACTGGACCCACGCGGGCGCGGGAGATCCGTTCATCGATCTCGCGCAGCTCGGTGTCTTTGCGTGCCCGCGGCCGGAGCAGCGCGAGGCGCTGCTCGAGGCGTACCTCGGGAGGCCAGCGAGCGACGGCGAGCGCGCGCGGGCGGGCCTTGCGCGCGCCATCGCCCTCGCCTTCTACGCCGCGAGCTTCTTCTTCGTGGCAGCGCGCCTCGGCGGGCCGCCTCCTGAAGACGACGCGTCCCGCCCGCTCGCGGAGGTCCTCGCCGCGTTCGGCGCCGCGCCGGAGCGAACGCACCCCGGCGTCGTCGCCGCCGCCTTCCTGCGCGAGATGCGACAGGAAGCCCGGGCGCTCGACGTCCTGCGCGGCTGGCCATGACGTCACGCTGAAGGCATGGGCCGCGAACCCCCGACAAGGATCGCGACCCACCTCGATGCTGCCCAGCGCGCTCCGCGGCCAGGGTGACGCTGCCCGTCGGGCCGCGACCCGGCGGCTGGCAGCACGCCAGCAGTACATTCAGGAAGGCGCGGAGGCCCCTTGTGGGGACTCCTTGCCTTTTCTCGGGTGAAGCGCTCGAGCAGGCTGAGCTCGAGGTGCGCGCCACAGGAAGGCGCTCTGGCGTCGAAGGAACAATGACGCTTCTCCGTTCATGAAGACCGGGGCTTCCGCGAGGCAAGGTCCATTGGGCGGCGGTGCGTGGGATTGCGATGATTGCGCCAGGTGCATCGCGCGGATAGCGTGGGTGCATGAGGAGCTGGGAGCAGCAAGTCCAGGCCGCGGCCGCGACGCTCGGCATCGCCGCGCGGGGCCGCGACGCGGAGGGCCTCGTCGGGGGGCGCCGCGTCTCCGTGGAGCTCAGCGACATACAAGAGCATCCGTACGTCCGCGTCCATGGCTGGCTCCGGCCATCCCTCGATCTGGGCCTCGAGATGGGCCGCCGGCAGACGACCCTGGGCTTCGTGAACGCGGTCGTGACCGGCAGCGACGACCTCGACAGCGAGTTCTCGATCGCAGCGGATGACCCTTCCCGGACAGGGGATCTCTTCACCGTGGCGCTCCGCGAGCACCTCGTCGCCCTGCACCGCGCGTCCTACGAGCTCCGCGTCCACGACGGCGGTTGCACGCTCTCCGAGCCGTACGGCTCCACCGATGAGGCGTGGATCGTGCGCGCCGTCCACAGCGCCGCGCAGACCGTCGAGCTCCTCGACGATGCGCGCGTCGGCCTCCGCGCCGCCGCGTCGCTCGCTGGACACGCCGAGGCGCTCCGCGCGCTCGCCGCGGCGCGCGGCCTCGCCTTCGCGAGCGTTCCGCTCTCGGTCACGGGCCGGATCGAGGGGGGGCCGATCGAGATCGGCTCGGCGCGCGCGGCGCGCGACCGCCACCGGATCACCGCGCGCGCGAGCTTCGAGACCGAGCTCGGCCTTGGCCTCGCCGTCCGGCGCGAACGACTCTTCGACCGCCTCGGCACGATGCTGGGCGGGCAGGACATCGTCGTTGACGACGAGGCGTTCGATCGCCGCTTCCTCGTGCGTGTGGATCCGCGGCAGACCGACCGAACCCCCGCGCTGCTCGACCCCGGCGCCCGTGTGGCCCTCCTCGCCCTCGACGAGCGCGCTGGCCCCGTTACCATCGACGATCGCGGCGTGACCGTGGGACCGATCGCCCCCTCGATCGCGCCGGATACGATGGTGTGGGCCATCGACACGCTCGACGAGGTGCGCGCACGGATCGAGCGCAACCTCCTGCGTGGCCCCGGGGGCGGGCCCTACCGCTAGCGATGGCCGGGCCGAGGCGCAGGCTGCGACATTGACCCGCTCCTCGGTAGCGCACGCGTTGCGCCCGAGCGCCATGCCCCGCGCTTCTTTGATATACAAGCCAGGACGGAACCGAGGTGCGGATGAACGGTGACACGGATTACATGGCTGTCGTTGCGGAGAACCAGCAGCTGAAGCAGCGCATCCGGGAGCTGGAGGAGGCCGAGGAGGCGCGGGATCGCCTCCAGGCGGAGCTGCGCCAGAGCGAGGAGCATGCGCGCGTCTTTGTCACCTACAGCCCGGCTGCTGTGGCCATGTTCGACAAGGACATGCGCTACATCCTGGTCAGTCACCGCTGGCGGGAAGATTTCGGCATGAAGGAGCGGGACATCATCGGCCGATGTCATTACGATCTCTTCCCCGAGATCCCCGAGCACTGGAGGGCGATCCACCGGCGCTGCATCGCAGGGGCCTCGGAATCGAATGATGAAGAGCCCTTCCCGCGGGCCGACGGGAGCGTCGACTGGGTGCGCTGGAAGATCTTTCCCTGGTACAAGTCGACCGGCGAGATCGGCGGGATCATGCTGTTCACCGAGGTGATCACCGACCGGAAGCGGCTCGAGGATACGCTCCGGTTGCAGGCCAAGACGCTCCTGGAGCTGTCGACGCCCATCGTGCCCATCAGCCAGGGCGTCCTCGTGCTGCCGCTCGTGGGCGTGCTGGACGCGGCGCGGGCGCAGCAGATGATGGAGAACCTGCTGAGCAAGGTGGTCGAGCGGCAGGCGCGGGTGGCGATCATCGACGTCACCGGCGTCCCGCACATCGACGCGGCCTCGGCGAGCGCCCTCCTGCAGGTGGCGCGGGCGGTCCGGCTGATCGGGGCGCAGGTCGTCCTGACGGGCATCCGGCCGGAGGTGTCCCAGGCCATCGTCAGCCTCGACATCGATCTCGCCGGCGTCGTGACCCGTCGCGACCTGCAGAGCGCGATCTCGTTCGCGACCGGGATGAGCCTTTCGCCCGCGTCGACGTCCCAGCCTTGACGCAGCTTGCCCGGGGGCTGCTGCTGGAGCAGCACCCCCGCAGCACGCGCCTGCTGCTCCAGCAGCAAGGGCTTGTCCGGTATAACGGATCCGTGTCTTTTGAAGCGGACGTAAGCCTGGTACGCCGCATGCAGAACGCAGAACGCAGAACGCAGAGTGCAGAACGCAACCTGCAGCGGCGCAACGAGCGTCGAGCTGCTTTCCTGACAGAGTGCGCGGCGTGCGCCGCGTGCGGCTGAGTTTCCTTCGTTGCCGGGAGGCGTCGGGGCGTTCGCGCCCTCTCTGAACTCTCCCCCGGGACGGCGCGCTGGAGCGTGCGGGCGCGGTCACAAGGCCGAGCGCATCGATTGGTGCTTCCGCCCGACCTGCCCTGCTGGCCACGGTGAAGGATTGGTCCGCACAGTGCAATGCGTCAGGGCGATAGTCGATCTGAAGAAAGCCATGAAAGATCCAGTGATCGCGCTCGACGCGGTCTCATCCACCCTCGCGATCACGACCCTGACGAACGCCCTCCCGGGCGCGCCAGCCGTCGTGTGGCGTCGGGGCGCGACGCGCTGTAGGGGCGCCGCGCTCGCGGCGCTCTAGCTCGAAGGCCTCTCACATTCTCAGCACAGGAGCGGGCGCCTGGTCGGCGCGCGGCCTCGTGCGCCCTGGGCGCGGCTGCCCGGCGCCGATGGCCGCCGCGCGGCCGCGCGATCGCGCCATGGAGTCATCGTCATGAGCGTCTCATCCTCTCACCTCTCGCTGAAAGACGGCAAGAAGACCTCTCGATCGCGGCTGGTGCGCGACAAGCTCGATTACCCGGTGATCGACACCGATCTGCACACGATCGAGTTCGCGCCGATCCTCGAGGATTACATCGCGAAGTACGGCGGCGCGAAGTCCGTCGACGCGTTCCGCGACGCGATCAACCGGGGCTTCGGCTACCTGAGCAACGAGTGGTACGAGCTCACGCCCGAGCAGCGCGCGGCGCAGCGCTCGGTCCGCCCGCCGTGGTGGGCGCTGCCGACGAAGAACACCCTCGATCTCGCCACGGTGTCGCTGCCCAGGCTGCTTCACGAGCGGCTCGGCGAGTCGGGGACGGACTACGCGGTTCTCTTCCCGAACGTCTCCACGTTCGCCACCCACGTCGGCAAGGAGGACCTGCGCCGGGTGCTCATCCGCGCGGTCAACGCCTATCACGCCGACGTGTACCGGCCGTACGCCGACCGCCTCACGCCTGTCGCGGCCATCCCGCTGCACACGCCGGAGGAGGGCGTCGAAGAGCTCGAGTTCGCCGTGCGCGAGCTCGGCCTCAAGGTCGCCCTCATCCCGGGCAACCTCCGGCGGCCGATCCGGTCGGTGGCCGAGAAGTACCCGTCGCGGCACCACCCGGACGTCGCGCGGCACGCCAACTGGCTCGACACGTTCGGCGTCGACAGCGAGCACAACTACGACCCGTTCTGGGCCAAGGCCGTCGAGCTCAGGACGGTGCTGACCACCCACTCCGCCGGGATGGGGTGGACCAGCCGCAGCTCGGTCTCGAGCTACATGTACAACCACATCGGCCACTTCGCCTCCGCCTCCGAGGCGCTCGCGAAGTCGCTCTTCTTCAGCGGCGTGACCCGCCGGTTCCCCGATCTCCGCGTCGGCTTCCTCGAGGGAGGGGCGGCGTGGGGCGCGACGCTGTTCGCGGATCTGGTGGGGCACTGGGAGAAGCGCAACGGCAGGGCGGTCCAGAACTACAACCCCGATCTGATCGACGCGAAGCTGCTGTACGCGCTGTACCAGCAGTACGGCGGCGAGGAGGTCGGGGCGCGGCTCGGCGACATCCACGCTGTCCTCGGCGGGGCGCTCGGCGTCTCGAACAACTCGCGGAGGCAGCCGCAAGACCCGGGCGCGCTCGACGACTTCGCGGTGGCGGGCATCGAGCGGATCGAGGACATCCGCGACCGGTACGTGCCGAATTTCTACTTCGGCTCGGAGGCGGACGACCCCACGATCGCGTACGCGTTCAACACGAAGGTCAACCCGCTCGGCGTGCAGCTCAACGCCTTCTGGGCGTCGGACAGCGGCCACTGGGACGTGCCGGATCTGACCGAGGTCCTCGCGGACACCTGGAGCCTCGTCGAGCGCGGGGCGCTCACGGAGGCGAACTTCCGCGATCTCGTGTTCACCCACCCCTACAACTTCTTTGCCGGCAAGAACCCCGGCTTCTTCGCCGGGACCGCGGTCGAGCAGAAGCTGCGGAAGAGCAAGGCGGCCTGACGTGGAGCGTCGGGCGGGGCGACGGAAGCAGCCCCGCCCGACCGTAACTGTGAATCAACGAACCCCTCTGGATCCATTCATGCGTTTGCTCGACCGCTCAAGAACCGCCATATCATCGATCCTCGCGACGAGCCTCGTCCTTTGCGTGACGCAGGCGAGCGCGCAGAACCCGCCCGGCAGAGCCCAGGGCGAGCGTCCCGCGCCTGCGCCCGCCGGCGCGGCTCAGGCGCCTGCCGGCGCGGCCCCTGCGCCCGCCGGCGCGGCCCCTGCGGCTGCGGCGCCTGCTGGCGCAGCCCCCGCCGCGCCGGGCGCCGCGACCGCCGCTCCGGCTGCTCCCGGCGCCACCCCCGGCGCGCCGGACGCCGGCACCCCGCCCGCGGGCGACGCAGCCGCGGAGGCCTTCGTCGAGCCGGATCCCAACGCCGTCACGCGGGACGACCTGCAAGGGCTCGTCACCGACCTCGAGAACTTCAAGTTCCAGTGGCAGCGAGAGCGCGATCTCCACACCGCCCTCTCGACCCGCTCCCTCCTCGTCGGCGGCGTCATCCAGGCGCGCGTCGGATGGACGGAGCAGCCGGTGAACACGGCGACCTCGAACGATCGCAAGGTGACGTTCGACACGGGCGCCGCGACCCTCACGTTCAATGGCATCCTCTACAAGGACTACGAGGAAGGCCGCAACCTGACCTACTCGGTGCGCTTCGGCGCCTCGCCCCAGCAGGCGAGCAACAACAGCTTCCTCAACCTGCTGGACGCCCAGCTGGCGTACTCGGTGCTCCCCACCCTCGCCCCGGAGGACTGGGTCCTGCAGGTCACCCTGGGCCAGCAGCTCCTGCCCTTCGGGCTGGAGGTCCCCGCGAGCGAGGAGCTGAAGCCGGTGATCACCAACGCGCAGTTCACGACGAAGCTCGGGCTGAACCGGCGCGACCTCGGGCTCATCGTCCGCGGCGACGTGCTGCCGCAGGTGGACTACGGCTACAACTACCGGGCGCCCCTCCTCGCCTACGCGATCGGCATCATCAACGGGAGCGGGCCGAACACGCCCGACGACAACAGCGAGAAGGACATCATCGGCCGCCTCGCGTTCACCGTGCCGTCCGACTACAACTCCATCCTCCGCCAGATCACGCTCGGCGGGAGCGCGTACATCGGCTGGCAGAACACGTTCCTCAAGGACGAGAAGAAGACGCGGTCCGGCAAGGGCGTCAAGCGCCGCTTCGGCGGCGACGTCTACTACAACCACTATCCGATCGGCGTCACCTACGAGTTCATCTACGGCCAGGACGACGTGACGCTCGGGACGACGGCGGAGGACCCGCGGAAGACGAGGCAAACCAGCCTGTCGCACGTGGCGACCTTCTTCTACAACTGGGGCGAGCAGTTCCTGAAGGGCTACCGCAACCAGGGCCGCTACGACGACTGGTGGCCGAAGACCTACCAGCCGTTCCTCCGCATCGACCTCTTCGACCCCAGCACCGAGGTGCAAGAGAACCGGGTCGACGTGTACACGCTCGGCTTCAACGTCTTCTTCGCGGAGACGACGAAGTTCCAGCTCAACGTCAACCGTCGAGACGACCGCACGAGCACCGAGGGGGCCAAGCACGAGGTCCTAGCCCAACTCCAAGGCGCCTTTTGAGCGATGCTCGCCCGCTTCGGATACGGGCCCACCTCGACGTTTTCGGTGCTCGGCGTACGTGAGTACGCCTGCGCGCCGAAAACGCCGATCTGGGCCCGTCTCCTGTGCGGGCGAGCATCGCTCTGGCGGCGGTGGGACGACGGTATGCAGCGAATTGGGAGAAGAGATTTATGAGACGAGCTTTGATTTTTGTGCAGATACTGGTCGCGGTGATTTTGACGTTGTCGGCGCATGTGGCGCGGGCGGAGGCGCCTGGCGTCATCCGGGTGGCATTTGCGGGGGTGGGGATCGGGAACCGGCCGTTCGTCGGCGGTAGCAGCTTGAGCGTGGTGCACGCGCGGGGGCTCCTGGAGGAGGAGTTCAAGAAGGACAATATCAAGATCGAGTGGTCCTTCTTCAAGGGGGCCGGGCCCGCGGTCAACGAGGCGTACGCGAACCGGCTGCTCGACTTCGCGCTCCAGGGAGACCTGCCGTCGAGCATCGGCAGGGCAGGGGGGCTCAAGACCAAGCTCCTCGCGGGGGTGTCGACGAGGCAGCATACGTACCTCGCCGTCCCGGCGGACTCGTCGATCGCGTCGCTCGCGGACCTCAAGGGGAAGAAGGTCGCCCTCTTCAAGGGCACGAACCTGCAGCTCGCCGTCAACAAGATCCTCGCGGGAAGCGGGCTGTCGGAGCGCGATCTCCGGATCCTCAACATGGACAGCGCGACCGCGAAGGCGGCGCTGGCGACGAGGGACATCGACGCTGCCTTCGGCGGGTACGACCTGCTCACGCTCCAGGATCAGGGGGTCGCCAAGATCGTCTACTCGACGAAGAACGACTCGCCGGCCTACCTGCGGCACGCCCACCTGATCGTCACCGAGGACTTCGCGAACAAATATCCCGACATCACGAGGCGCGTCGTCAAGGTCGTCGTGCAGGCCGCCCACTGGATCGCGCAGAACGAGGCCAACCCGGCGCCGATCTACCAGCTCTGGTCCAAGTCGGGGGTGCCGTACTCGAACTTCAAGGCGGACCAGACGGGCGACTCGCTTAAGGTGCGCGCGAGCCCGCTGTTCGATGACTACCTGATCTCCCGCTACAAGGCGGCCGCCGCCGACGCGAAGCGGTTCGGCCTGATCAGGAACACGTTCGACGTCGACTCCTGGATCGATCTGCGGTTCCTGAACGCGGCGCTGAAGGAGCTGAACCTCGAGGGCTACTGGCCAGAGTTCGACGTGAACGGGAAGGTCAAGCACCCCGGGAGGTCATGAGAGGAGAGCGCGCGGCGAAGGGGCCTAGCGCAGGGGCGGAACGCCATGAGAGAAAGGCAACCAAGATGACGCAGCAGGGAATTCAAGAAAGCCAGACCCAGGCCGGCTACAAGCTCGCGGCGCCCGACGTGGCGCTGCCCGCGGGCGGCGCCTCCCGGCTCCTGTCGCGGAAGGTGGGCAACGTCGCCGTGGGGCTCGTCTTCCCGGCGGCGCTCCTCCTCGCGTGGAGCTACGCCTCGCAGCGCGAGCTGATCCCGGCGCAGATCCTGCCGGCGCCAGGGCTCGTCGTGCAGACGCTGACCGAGCTCGCGAGCTCGGGCGATCTGCACACGAACATCGCCATCAGCCTCGGTCGCGTCCTCGGCGGCTTCGCCGCGGGCGGCGCGGCGGGCCTCGCGCTCGGCATCGCGATGGGGCTCTCGCGGCGGATCGAGGAGCACGTCCACCCGCTCTTCAAGGCGCTCGCGCAGGTCCCCGCGCTCGCGTGGCTGCCGCTCGTCATGATGGTGGCGGGGATCGGCGAGTCGCTCAAGCTGATCCTCATCGCGCAGGCGAGCCTCATCCCCGTGGCGATCAACACGTTCGAGGGCATCAAGAACGTGCCGAGATCGTACATCGAGGTGGCCCGCGTCTTCCGCTTCAGCCATGCTCAGCTGCTCCGGAAGGTCGTGCTCCCCGCCGCGGTGCCGTCCATCGCCGTCGGCGTCCGTTACGGCCTGACGCAAGCGTGGCTGTCGCTGGTCACCGTCGAGCTCCTGGCCTCGTCCGAGGGCGTCGGGTTCCTGATCGTCTGGGGCCGCCAGCTGTTCCAGCTCGACGTGGTGCTCGCGGCGATCCTCGTCGTGGGGATCGTCGGGCTCGCGCTCGACAAGGGGCTCGAGGCGATCGAGGCCCGCCTCCTCCGCTGGCGGCGCGCCGCCCTGTAACACCTCACCGAAGACGCCCTGGTACACCTCGCCGAAGAACACACACGATGAGCGCCATCACCCATGCTCTGATCCAGCCGCGGCTGCGGCGCGGCCTGGTCCTGCCCGTCCTGCTGTTCGTCGCGTGGCTCGTGGTCTGCCGCTACGCGCTCGCCAACACCCGCATCCTGGTCCCGCCGCTCGCGGTCTGGAAGGCCGCGAGCGCGCTGCACGAGAGCGGCGATCTCTGGGCGCACCTGCGCGCCAGCCTCGCCCGGGATCTCCTTGGGCTCGCGCTCGGGATCGTCGCGGGCGGCGCCGTCGGCGGCCTGCTCGCCGTCTCGCGCACCGCCGACAAGCTGTTCTCACCGAGCTTCCACGCGGCGAAGCAGGTCGCGCTGTTCGCGTGGATCCCGCTCATGTCGGTGTGGCTCGGCGTGGGCGAGCAGGCGAAGATCGCCTTCATCGCGCTCTCCGCCTTCTACCCGGTCGTCGTGAACACCTATGAAGGCGTGCGCAGCGTCGGTGTCGAGCACATCGAGGTGGCGCGGGTGCTCCGCTTCTCGCGGTGGCAGATCCTCCGCAAGGTCATCCTGCCGTCCGCCGCGCCGTCGCTCTTCGCGGGCGTGCACCAGGGGCTCATCTACGCGTGGCTCGGCACGCTCGGGGCCGAGTACCTGCTCGAGCCCGCCCCCGGGATCGGCAGCCTGATGGTGGACGGGCGCGAGCGCTTCGCCATGGATGTCGTGCTGGTCGGGCTGATCGTGTCCGGCCTCGTGGGCTTCGGCCTGAACGCGCTGGCCAAGGCCGCGGAAGACCGCCTGTTGCGATGGCGCGTCCGCGGCGTGTGAACGCCGTCAACGTCGTCAACGTCTGATTCCGTCTGCTTCGTCTGCTTCGTCTGCTTCGTCTGCTTCGAGGAGGAACTCATGGGCTCGCCTGGAGTCATCAACATTCGCGATGTCAGCAAGAAATACGTGGTCAAGGACAAGCCCCTGGAGGTCCTCCGGGGGATCGGCCTGACCATTCACCCCGGCGAGTTCATCAGCGTCGTGGGCACGAGCGGTTGCGGTAAATCGACGCTCCTGCGGCTCCTCGTCGGGCTGGACGCCGACTACGAGGGCGACATCCTCGTCGGCGGCGCGCGCGTCGAGGGGACGAGCCTCGATCGGGGCATCGTCTTCCAGGAGCACCGGCTCTTCCCCTGGCTCACCATCGAGCAGAACGTCGCGCTCGGGCTGGAGAGCTCGGCGTGGACGCACGCCGAGAAGACGCGCGCGGTCGACGAGCACCTCGAGCTCGTGGGCCTGTCCGGGTTCAAGCGGGCGTACCCGCACCAGCTCTCCGGCGGGATGGCCCAGCGGGCGGCGATCGCGCGGGGGCTGGTCAACCGGCCGGGCATCCTGCTGCTCGACGAGCCGTTCGGCGCGCTCGACGCGCTGACCCGCGCGAAGCTGCAGCAGGAGCTCCAGCGCATCTGGCAGGAGGAGAAGATCACCATGATCCTCGTCACGCACGACGTCGAGGAGGCGGTGTTCCTCGGTGATCGCGTCGTCGTGCTCGAGCCGCGGCCCGGGAGGATCAAGCGCGTCGTCCCCGTCAGCGCGCCGCGCCCGAGGTCCCGCACCGATCACGAGATCAAGGCCCTCGTCGACGAGGTGCGCGGCTACCTCCTCGAGGCCTAGCGCGACGGATCGAGGCGCAGCGTGACGGAAGGCCCGAAGCCATCCGGGACAGCCGGTGAGGCCGCGCCAGAGAAAGATCTCTGGCGCATGGCAGGACCATCCGTTATAATGGACGAACCATCCGCTATCATGGTGAGTAAAGCCCGATGACGATGCCCTTGCTCACGCTTCCCAACACGAGCTCGCCGGCCCTTTCTGTGCGCGCCAAGGCCCTTGTCTTCGAGGATCCACGCTCGCAGGCGATCCTCGAGCGGATCCGGCAGCTCTCGCCGAGCGACGCGACGTTGCTCGTGACGGGGGAGACCGGCACGGGCAAGGAGATCGTGGCCCGTCACATCCACGCGTTGAGCCACCGGCGGGGGCGGCCCTTCGTGGCGGTCAATTGCGGCGCCTGGTCGGAGTCCCTCGTCGAGAGCGAGCTGTTCGGCCACGAGAAGGGCGCCTTCACGGGGGCGACGAACTCGAAGGCCGGGTGGTTCGAGGCCGCGGACGGCGGGACGCTGTTCCTCGACGAGATCGGGGATCTGTCGCTGCCGCTCCAGGTCAAGCTGCTCCGCGTGCTGCAGGAGCGCGAGGTGGTGCGGCTCGGCTCGCGCCAGCCGATCCCGATCGACGTGCGGCTCATCGCGGCGACCAACGTGAACCTGGAGGAGGCGGTGATCGCGCGGAAGTTCCGCGAGGATCTCTTCTACCGGCTCAACGTGGCGACGCTGGCGCTCCCGCCGCTGCGCGAGCGGCCGGGCGACATCCTCCCGCTGGCGCGCTACTTCCTCGATCTCTACGCGCACCGGCTCGGCTCGGAGCCCGCCGTGCTCACGGCGGAGGCGACGGCGCGGCTCCTCGGGCACCCGTGGCCCGGGAACATCCGGGAGATCGAGAACGCGATGCACCACGCGCTCCTGGTCTGCAAAGGCCAGGAGGTCACCCCGGCGGATCTGCGCCTCACGGCGCTCCTGCCGAAAGCGGGGGCCAGCATTCCTCCGCCGGAGCAGGGGGCGACGGACGCCGTGTCGCAGGTCAGGCCGACGCCGCAGGCGACGGCGCTGGAGGGCGCGCTGCTCGCGCTGTTCGAGCAGAACCTGCCGAACCTGCACGAGCAGATCGAGGAGACGATCATCCGGACGGCGTACCGCTACTGCGATCGCAACCAGCTCCAGACGGCGAGGCTGCTCGGCATCAGCAGGAACATCGTGCGCGCGCGGCTCGCGCAGTTCGGGGAGCTGGCGCGCTACCGGGCGTCGCGCGGCGGGGCGGCGGCCGCCGCGTTCGGGCGAGGGGAGGCGAGCCCCGCGCCGCGCGCCCCGGGGACGACCTGAGCGAACGCTGCGCGCGCGTCAGCTCGGCTGTGCGGGGTACGTGGGCTCGGTGAGGCGAGCGAGGCCGGCGGGGGCGCCTCAGGAGCGCGAGGGGGAGGCCGGCCGGGGGCGACCCGGCGTGCGGGGGCGAGCCCTCGCGCCCGGGGCCTTCATCCCGAGGGCCTCTCGCACCGTCGTGGCCGTGGCCGCCTGCGCGATCCACCGATCGAGCTTCGCCGCGTCCGCGCAGGCTCGGATGCGCGCCTCGTCGTCCTGCGAGGGGGAGAGCCCGCGTGCCCGCAACAGCGTGAGCAGCGCGTCTTGACGGCCCTTGGCCTCGCCTTCGGCTCGGCCCTTGGCCTCGCCCTCGGCTCGGCCCTTCTTCCGTCCCTGTGCTTCGAGGAAGAGGCGGAGCTTCCGGGCAGCGGGTGTCTCCGGGATCTTGTCGGGATTCATCGATGCCTCTCTGAGGAGCTCCAGCATCCGCTCGCTGAGCACGGAGAGGATCGCACGCTGCTGGGCCCGTCGCAACGCGCGTGGCAATCGCTCGGTCAGCTCGAACGCGCGCTCGACGACGGCGCGCGCCGCAGGCCCATGGCGGTGCTGCATGGCCCAGGCCGCGAAGAGCGCGAGCTCCGGGTGGCGCTCGTCGAGCAACGCCTTGCCCTCGGCGTGGCCGAGGTGGAGCACGACCGGCTTGAGCTGGAGCACGGTCCCGAGGCGCGTCCGCACGCACGCCACGCGCTCGGCCCAGCGGGCGACGGCGCGGCGCGCGGTGATGACGATCACGTCGCCGAGCGCGCCGGTCTGACTGAAGAGCAGGCTGGCCGCGAGGGGCCACCGGCGGCGCTTGGCCGGATCGACGCTGCGCTGCAGCTCGACCAGGACCCAGCGGCGCCGGCCGCCATGAAGGACGAGATCGAGCCGCAGCTCCGCCGGCTTCACGAAGCGGAGCGTGGCGTCGGCGGGCTTGAGGCGTCGCGGCAGCCGCACGCCGGTGAGCTTGGAGACGAGCGCGCCGAGCAACCCCGGCTGCTCACGCAATGCGACGATCAAAACCTCGTGCGGTGTGCTCGGCACGGCGCGTGACTACGCCGAAAGGGTGGTGAGCGGCCAAGTTCTGCTCGTCTCCCGCGCCCACCTTACTCCAGCGCATCGGAGGCACGCAGAAATCCAAATGGCCGCGTCGACCGACGCGGAATGAGTCAATTCATCAACGCCACGCCTGCCTCGCCGGACGCGCAACGCTTGATTGAAGACGCGCTGGTGACGTCGACAAGGCGCGTCCCATCACCCGCTCTCCTCGGCTCCCAGCTCCCCAGCTCCGCTCCCTCCAGGGCCCGCGGCGCGGGCTCAAGCGTGGCTCGCGCGCGTGGAGGGCTGCTCGGTCCTTGCCTCGATCCAGCGCTCCAGATCGGCGCGCGATGTCACGCCGCTGCGGCGATCGATCTCTCGCCCTCCGCTGAAGAGCACGAAGGTGGGCACCCCCTGGATGCGCCGGCGCCCGGCTTCCGCGGGGTCGGCGTCGGTGTCGAGCTTGAGGACCAGCACCTTGCCCGCGTTCCTGCGGCCGAGCTCGTCGAGGGCCGGCGCGACGACACGGCACGGGCCGCACCAGGTGGCCCAGTAGTCGATAAGGACGGGGACAGGAGAGCTCGCAATCGCCTGTTCGAGCGCGGCCCCGTCCACCGGCTGCGGAGCGCCCGTCGTGTCGAGGTGAGCCTTGCAGCGGCCACAGACCGGCCGATCCTTGACCCTCTGGTCCGCAACCCGGTTGATCGAGCCGCAACGGCCGCAACGGTAGATAGCCATGCTCCTTCTCCTTGCCGTCGCCGCGTGCCGCGGCATTGGGAGCAACTTGGGTCCGGCGTACGCCTTGGCAACCAGGGGGCGTGTCGGCCGCGCGGCGGACGCGGCGGTCGGCGAGCGGGCTACCGCGGCGGTGCTTCGCAGGCCCGTCGCGTCACCTCGTGGCGGTAGTCGAACATCCGCTCCAGCTTGCGCCGGACGAAGAGGCCGCCGCCGAGCCGGCCGATCGCGCCGAGCGGGAGCTCGTACTCCACGCGGTCCGTGAGGTGGCAGCCGCCCGAGCCGTCGGGGTCCATGCGGTGCGTGTGCACCCAGCGCTTGAACGGCCCGCTGCGCTGCGTGTCCTGGAACATCCGGCCCCGCTCGTACTGCGTGTGCTCCGCGACCCAGCGCAGCGGGACGGGGCCGACGCGCGTCTCCACGACCACGCGCGCGCCGACGAGGATGCCGCCCGTCTTCTCCAGCACGCGCGCGTGCTCCCAGGGGGGCGTGAGGCGCTCGAGGGCGTCAGGCTCCTCGTGGAAGGCGAAGACCCGCTCGGGGGGCGCGGCGATGCGCGTGCGCTTCTCGAAGGTGGGCATGCGCGAGCATGGATCGCGTCACGCCGCTCTTCGAGGAGCGCACGCGCATCACCGCCGCTCCTGGCGGCCTATGGACGTGGCATCAGAACGCCCACGACCAGGTGATCGCGGCGGGCTCGGGGGGCGGGCCGGGCATCACGCCGGCCGCGTACCTGGCCTCGCTCGGCCGGATCGGGTGGACGGCCGCGATCGCGAAGCCCGTCACGTGGCCCAGGATCATGCCGGCGCCGACGTCCTGCCACGAGTGCGCGCCGGCGCCGATCCGCAGCGCCATCGTCACCACCGTGGCCGCCTCGGCGAGGGCGAGCGCGCCGAGGCGCGGCGCGGCGTCGCCGGTCGTGCGCAGCGCCAGGTTCAGGCGCGCGCCCGCGATGGCGGCCACCGGGGTCGTGTGACCCGAGGGGAAGGCGTCGAAATCGAGGTCGGTCTCGCCGCACCGATCGGTCCGCCACGAGCGCGGCCGGCACCGGCCCGACAGGCGCTTGATCACGTTCGATAGGCCGGTCGACAGCGCTACAGCCTCGACCTCGATGAGCGATGTCCTGAGCGCCCGCGCGTAGGGGCGGCGGATGCCGGCGCCCGCGAGGTAGCTGCCCTCGAGGGCGTACCCGCCGCCGAGGAGGAGCAGCGTGCCCGCCGCGGCGCCGGTGATGTCGCTGGCGAGGCCGATCGCGTCGTTGCGCTCCTCGCTCGAGGCGGCGCCCCACCCGGAGCGCCGCTGGGGGAGCAGGTACGTCGCGAGCGACGCCGTGCAGGCCGCGGCGAGGGCCGCCTCGCCGCCCGGCGCGCCGAACGCCCAGTCCGGGGCCGCCGGCCCCGCCTGCGCGGCGGCGGGCGCGCTCCACGCCAGCGCGCACGCGCAGGCGAGCGGCCCGGCGTACCTCACGGCTTCTTCGCTGCGGCGGGCGCGGCGGGCTTCGCAGCCTGGGGCGCGGCGGGCGCCGCCGGCTTGCTGGCCGCCGGTCCGGCCGCCACGCCTTTCGCCTTCTGCACGATGACCTCACCGAGCTGCAACGCCGAGAGCTGCTCTCCGACAGCGCCGGCGTCCCCCACCAGGACGACCCGGAGCTGCTCGGGCACGAGGTACTTCTGCGCGACCCGCTGCACGTCCGCGGGCGTGATCCGCTGGAGCCTCGCCGGTCGCGTCGCGTACTCGTCGAGCGGCAGCTCGTAGACCGCGAGGCCCGCCATCGTCGACGCTGTCGCGTCCGCCGTCTCGAAGCGCGCCGGCAGCTGGCGGATGAGGTTCGCCTTGGCGTCCGCGAGCTCCTCGTTCGTGACGGGCTCCCTCCGCATCCGGTCGATCTCCGCGAAGATCTCCCGCACGGCGGGGCCCGTGTTCTCCCGCACGATGGCGCCGCCCGCGGAGAACGGGCCCGCTCCGTGGCGCATGTCGAAGCCGGAGCGCGCGCCGTAGGTGTAGGCGTGCTTCTCGCGCAGGTTCAGGTTGAGCCGGCTCGAGAACTGCCCGCCGAGGAGGGTGTTCATCACGAGCAGCGCGTCGTAGTCCGCCGTCGCGCGCGGCACGCCCGGAAGCGCCACCGTCACCGTCGACTGCGTGAGCCCTGGCCGGTCGACGACGACGACGCGCGGCGCGCCCGCGGCGAGCGCCGGCGGATCGGCGGGGATCGCCGCCTTCGCGGGGGCGGGCGGCGCGGAGGCCGGGCCCTTCCAGGCGCCGAAGACCCGCTCCACCTCCTTCACCGCGTCGGCCTTGGTGATGTCCCCGGCGATGGCGACGGTCGTCAGCTCCGGCCGGAACTGCGCGGCGTGGAACTTCGCCAGGGCGCCCACCGTGATCTTCTTCAGCGCCGCCTCGGTGCCGATCAGCGGCGCGCTGTACGGGTGGCCCTCGGGGTAGAGGACCTGGGCCTGGGCGATGGAGAGGAGCGACGCGGGGCGGTCGTTCATCTCGGCGAGCTGGGTGATGCGGCGCGACCGCTCGCGCTCGATCTCCGCCGGCGCGAAGGCCGGGTTCATGTACGCGTCGCCGAGCAGCGTGAGCATCTCCCCGAACCGCGGCGTCACGCTCTGGCCCTGCACGCCGCCGCCGTCGAAGCCGACCGCGGACGAGAAGCTCGCGCCGAGCTTGCCGAGCGCGTCGCTGAGCGAAAGCGCGCTGCGGGTCCTGGTGCCCTGCATGAGCATCGCGCCCGCGAACGCGCCGACGCCAGGCTCGGCCTGGTCGGCGCCGCGGACGGTCGTCACGTCCACGGCCACGATCGGCAGCTCGTGCCGCTCCACGACGAGGACGCGGATCCCGTTCGCGAGCTTCGCCTCCTCGATCCGCGGCGGCTGGAAGACCACCTCCGGCCCGGGGGGAGGCGGCGATTTGCGGAAGTCGTCCGCCGGGGCGGCGGCGGGCGGCGCCGCGGCGGGGGGCGGCGCGCCAGGGGGCGCGGGGGGCGGCGTCGACGTGACCGGAGCGCAGGCGGCGAGCGCCACGGCTGCGAGCGAGGCGGAGACGGTTCGTTTCATGCGCATGGGCTCAACCCCCCTTCGGCGCGGCCGGCCCGGCCGCAGGCTTGTCGACCGCGGGCTTGTCGCCAGCGGGCTTCATGATGGCCGGCGCGGCCGCCGGCTTGTCGGTCGCCGGCGCGGCCGCGGGCTTCGCGCCTGCCGGCGCGGCCGCGGGCGCCGCGACCGCGGGCTTCACGCTCGCCGCTGCCGACGGCGCCGCGGTGGTGGGCTTCGCGCCCGCCGCCGCGGGCGTCGCCGCCCCGCTCTGCTTCACGAGGCGCCCGGCCTTCGGGGCGCCCGGCTTCGGTGTGACGAGGGCGACTACGCGCCTGCCCTGGGGCAGGAGATCCGCGGTCGCCTTCTGCAGGTCGGCGGCGGTGGCCTTCTCGTACCTGGCCACGTCCTTCGGGAAGTACCCCGGATCGCCGGTGAGCTGGTTGTAGTTGTTGATGGCGTTCGCGCGGGCCGTCACCTGCTCCATGCTGAAGACCAGCTCCGAGAGCAGCTTGGCCTGGGCCCGGTCGTGTTCGTCCTTCGTCGGCGGCGCCTTGCGCAGCCGATCGAGCTCGGCGTCGATGAGCTTCAGGGCCTGCTCGGGCGACTTGCCCTTCTTCAGCGTGGCCGTGATCTGGAAGGTGCTGGCGAGCTGGCTCGATTGCTGGAACGCGAAGACGTCCTGCGCGATCTGGAGATCGTACACGAGCTTCTTGTAGAGGCGGCTCGTTTTGCCCGAGGCGAGGACGTTGGCGACGAGGTCGAGCTCGGCGTCGCCGGGCGCGAAGCTCGGCGGCGTCACCCAGCTGATCGTCACGCGGGGCAGCTCGACGTCCGCCTCGATGTCGAGGCGCTTCTCGGTCGCGAGGTCGCCGGGGTCGGGCTTCGTCGCCACGGGCGGCGGGGCGCCCTTCGCGATGGGGCCGAAGTACTTCTGGATGAGCTCCTTCGCCTTGCTCCGGTCGATGTCGCCCGCCACGACGAGGGTCGCGTTGTTGGGCACGTAGAACGTCCGGAAGAAGGCCTTCACGTCGTCCATCTGCGCCGCGTCGAGATCCTCGGGCGTGCCGATGGTCAGCAGGTGGTAGGGGTGGCTCTCCGGGAACAGGGCCGCGCGGAGGAACTGAGGCACGAGGCCGTAGGGCGCGTTCTCGTAGTTCTGGCGGCGCTCGTTCTTCACGACATTGCGCTGGCTCGTGAAGGTCGCGTCGTTCGCGTGGTCGAGCAGCCACCCCATCCGGTCGCTCTCCAGCCAGAGCACCAGCGCGAGCTCGTTGGCGGGGACGGTCTCGAAGTAGTTGGTGCGGTCGGTGTTCGTCGTCCCGTTGCGATCGCTCGCGCCGGCCCGCTCCAGGTACTTGAAGAACATGTCCTCGCCCACGTGCTTCGAGCCCTGGAACATGACGTGCTCGAACAGGTGCGCGAAGCCGTTCTTCCCCCGCGGCTCGTCCTTGGAGCCGACGTGGTACCAGACGTTGACGGCCACGACGGGCGTGCGGTGATCCTCGTGCAGGACCACCTCGAGCCCGTTCTCCAGCGTGTACTTCTCGACCGGGATCGCGACGCTCACGCTGCTCGCCGCCGCCGCGGGCGGAGCCGCCGGCGCGACCTGCGCCGCCGCCGCGGGCTGCGGCGCGGGCTTGGCCGCAGGTTGAGCCGCCGCAGGTTGAGCCGCCGCAGGCTGCGCCGGCGCTGCGGCCGGGGGCGCGGCGTAGGCGGGCAACGTCAGGCCGAGCGCGGCGACGAGCGCGCTGGACAGGGACGAGAGCGCCCGGAGGCGCGTCCGTTCGGACCGATGGTGGGCTCGCATGGGCGCGGTTTTAGCGCAGATTGCCCGACGTCGAGCGCAAACTTCGCTCGTGGAATGGGGGAGCGGCGCTGTACGTTCACGCCCGGCGCCGCGCCCCTGTCACTGGAATGGCGCGATGAAGAGCTGGTACGGCCCGAAATCCACCGGAGTACGCCCCTTCACGGTGATGGCGCCGAGGCTCCCTCCAGGTCGTGCCCCGTAAATCCGGGAGTTCACGCCCTCCCTCTCGCCCGCGCATGCGCTGAGCGGGCCGAAGCACTCGATGTTGATGGGATTGCATGCGTCGTCCGCGGTCTTGATCGTCATCGGGAAGTCGGTCAGGCCGCACGAGGACACAACGGTGGACATCCCCGGGCAGACCGGGACATAGAACGTCTGCTCAGGGCTGCTCGCGCCGCACAGGGAGCTGGGAGGGATCGGCGCCCCGGTGGTGTCGCCGCTGATGAGCCCGCTGCCCGGGATGATCCCGGCCCTCTCGCCGAGGCACGACGCGCGCTGGAACCTGAGGCGGACCGTGCCGCGCGCCTCGGGGTGCGCGGCCTTGACCACGACCGTGTAGGTCCCGGCCCGGAGCCTGGCCGCGAAGTGCGCGCCCGGCGCGGCGTCGCCGCAGCTGCTGGCCGCGCAGCCGACGGGGGGGCCGCCGCACCCGTCGCCCTCGAGCACCGCGAGCGCCGTGTCGACGTCCGACGCCAGGGTGCCGAGGTACACGACCTCGTCGGACGGGAGCGTGAACCGGAAGAACACCTCGCCGCCGCCGCCGCCGCCGCACGGCAGCGCGACGTCGGAGGTGTTCCCGGCCGTGATCTCCGCCGCGTAATCCATCGAGCCCGCCAGCTCCCCCGGCGTCTCGCAGCTGTCGGCGCCCGGGATCGGCGCGCAGCCGTCGTCCGGGACGCCGTTGCAATTCTCGTCGACCGCGTTGCCGCACACCTCGGGCACCGGGGAGGCGCACCCCTCGCCCTCGCAGCCGTCGTCGGGGAGCCCATCGCAGTCCTGGTCCACCGCGTCCCCGCAGATCTCGGGCTCGGGCTCGCAGGGCGCGAACGCCGGGACGTGGACGGGCACCTCGACCACGTTGTTCTCGATCGCTTGCTCGGCGATCGCGCCGATGGGGTTGACGGTGACGCGGAGGGTGTAGTCCCCCTCGGGCACGTCCGTCACGTCGACCCACTGGCACGGCGTGCCGACGTCGTAGGTGTCGGCCCACCCCGCGCTCAGGAAATTGCACCCCATGCCTCCGGAGGTCGGGTAGCCGCGCGGCGCGGGGGACGAAGGGTCGAGGGGCTCCATGTCGACGAGGCAAAACGCCTGCTTGTGCCCCAGCGAGACGACCTCGCCCGCCGCGTCGACCAGCCGGTAATCGGTGAAGTCCAGGAAATGGAAGTGCTGGTGGCACTGCGCATACTCGAAGAGCGGGCTGCTCACCTCGGGGCCGGGGTCGAGGTGGCCGGGCCCTGCGTTCTCGACGCGCCCCTCGAACTCGAGGAGATGCCGCCGGCCCGGGCCGCCGATGCACCTTTCCACGAGCTCGCAGGCGTCTCTGGGGAACGTCTGGTACGAGAACCGGATCGTGTCGACGATGCGCTGCCTGTCCGGGCGCAGGTCGGGCACGATGCAGACGCCGGCCTCGCACGCGTGGCCGCTGGGGCAGCACGCGCCGCCGCAGATCGCGCCGTCGCAGGCGGGGTAATCGACCGGGAGGACGATCGTGTTGTTGTCGAAGCGCGCCTCGGCGACGGTCCTGTTCGGGTTCACGGTGATCTCGAGCTCGTAGAGCCCGGCCGGGACGCCGGTCACGTCGAGGGCGTTGCACGCCACGGTGCCGGGCTGCTCCACGTGCTCTCCCGGGCCGAGGCCCTGCGCGTCGCAGCCGTACTGGCCGCCTGGCATCGCGACGCAGCGCGCGTCGAGCTCGGCCTCGGCGACCACCGCGCCGCCCTGGCTGAGGCGCGCGCGGAAGAAGCGCGGGACGACGTAGCTGCCCTCGCAGAAGTTCGGCGCGAAGACGTCGCTCTCCGAGGGCACGCCGAGGTCGAGCGGAACGTCGCCGGCGTTCTCGAGCGAGACGTGGAAGCGCATGAGCGCCCGCCGGCCGCTCGCGCCGAAGCACCCATGCAGCAGCTCGCACGCGTCCTCGTCCACGCGGACCGTGGCGAACGTGACGGGCTCTCCTCGCTCCGGGGGCCCGAGCACGAGGTCCGCCGCCTCGCAGCCGCCGCGCACGCACGCCGCGCCGGGGCTGCAGCACGCCGCGTCGCCGCAGGCGCGCGCCCCGTCGCACGCGGCGGCGCAGCCCGACGGCCTGCCCTCGGCGTCGATCTGACACCGCGCGCCCCCGGGACACACGATGTCCGAGCCGGGGCAACGGACGCTCCCGGACGCACCGCCGCCGCCTGCCGCGCTCGAGGGCGGCTCGGTCGGCCCGTCATCGCCGCATGCGGCGGCCGCCAGGAGCCATGACCCCATCAACAGCGCTTCGACGACGTTCTTCATGTGCACCCTGGTCAGCAGTAGCAGACGAGCCGCGCGGGCCGGAAGGCGTGTGCCGCTCCGGCAGGCCGTCAGGCAAGCTGCGTATCGTAAGGGGGCGCGCGGGGAGAAATCGTACGGTCGAGCGGGGGGCGCAGGATTTCGACCGGTCAGGGGCTCGGTAACGTCACCGGAATGGACGCGGGGGCGATGCCGAAGCCTCTCACGAACATGAGCTGCGCGGCGCTCGCTGGGTCGGATGAGCTCCAGTCTCCCAGGAGGACAGCGGCATACCAGTTCGTTGGCAGGGTTCTCGCAACGCTCCGGATGGCGTCGGCGGATCCGGCCGGTCGAACTCCTAACCATTGCTGGTCGGCGGCGCGCGGCGGCACGAAATCGACGCCGGTAGTGGCGCTCGCTGACGCGTACGCGACGTCGGTGTGCACGGGCGTGAAGGTGTCGCCTCGGGTCCCGTCTGCGTTGACCGACCAGTAGCCGAGATCCACCGAGGGCGCTGTGGCCGAGGCGTTGATCAACAGGACGCGAGGGGTGGTGAACGTCCCGGTCAGGTCCGGCTGAACCCTCCACAGCTTGAGCTGCAGCGCCTTATCGCCCGTCTCTCCGGTGGTGCCGAGCAGGCCTCCCAGGTAGATCGTGCCGGGGTCCAGTGGGCCCGTCCGCTGACCGTCGACCGCCACGGTGTCACCCGCGCCTCCCTCGCCGGTACCGGGTGCGACGAGCGAGAGCGTCGACTCCCCCGGCAGCAGATCGGTGTACGTCGGCACCTGCGCATACTTCAGGTTGATGGCGATCCTCTCCGTGCCCGAATACACCACGAGGGACGATGGCGTGGGCGGCGGCGACGCATGGAAGAGGTAGACGAGCGGATCCCGCCTGACGAAGACGGCAGGCGAGTCGTCCCCCGCCGGGACGACGAGCAGGCCGTGTGCGCGCGCGTCGTTGGCGACGCGGGTCGGCTCCCCGGTCTCGACGACGAAGTACGATCGCCCGCCGATGAGCGATGCCGCGGCGAGCGAGAACGGCGCCTGACCCGTCGGACCGAAGGACCTCGACGCGGTGACCGTGATCGACCGGGTCGACAGGGGCACGAGCAGGCCTTCTGGAGCGCTGGCGGTGAACCAGTCGAGGGCCGCGGCGGCCGTGGCGCTCCGGTCGATGTAGAACGATTTCGGATTCCACAAGTTGGAGTCGGCGTTCACGAAGCGCAACGCGACCTCGCTGCATGAAGGCGTCGTGAACTTCTCTTCTTCGATGAGAAGCCGCGGCTTGCTGGTGGTGGACGTCGTGCCCAGGATCCCGATGGCCACGATCGTGTAGCGCGCCCCAGGGGCGACCGTCAGCGGATCCGCCGAGATCGTGAGCGCATCGCCTGCGCCACCGGTTCCATCATCGCTCCGTGCCGAGAAGGTGATCGCGCCCGCCGTCACTTTGGCGTACTTCGTGACCGACGCGGCGACCCTGCTGGGCGACACTGCCTCGATGTCGGGTACCGACGCCCCGTTCACGTAGAGGCGGAGCGCAGGCGGATCGCCGGCCCCTACCGGGGTGTTCACGCGATTTGGCAAAAGGGCGTTGATGAACCGGACCTTGGGTTCAGGGTCGGTGTCCGGCGGCAGGCCACACTCCTCCGGATCGCCGCCGCCCGTGCCGCCGGCGCCGCCCGCGTCGCCGCTGCCGCCCGTGGTGCCGGCGCTACCTGCGCCGCCGCTGCCGCCCGTGCCACCTGCCTCGCCGCCGCCCGTACCGCCGGCGCCGCCAGCACCGCCCGTACCGCCGGCGCCGCCAGCACCGCCCGTACCGCCGGCGCCGCCAGCACCGCCCGTACCGCCGGCGCCGCCAGCACCGCCCGTACCGCCGGCGCCGCCAGCACCGCCCGTACCGCCGGCGCCGCCAGAGCTACCGCCCGACGACGTGCTGGCGCTGGCGCTCGTGGTTCCACCTCCGCCTTGCCCCGACTGTGATGAGGTACCGTCGTCCCCGCAAGCGCTCGTGAAGATCGAGAGCCCGGCCAGCGCACCCACCATGATCAGCCATCGTTGACGCATCTTCATCGTAACACATCTCCGTGCAGCGCGTCGCACGCGCCAGAACGATTCACTACCTCGGGAACTTCAGCTCGCAGGCGTCACGCGGAACCGCGATGACTCCCTTTGTCAGCTCGTCACGCATGTAGATGTAGGCCATCACGCCGGCGTTGAAGACAGCTCTCCGGAGCCATGCATCGACCTCCGGCGAGCTCGCGTCCGCGGCGCGGAGCCCATCCGTGAGAGGATTCCTGAGCGTGCACACGTCCCTCCACATGGGCACGCCGAACTCCGGCGCCACCGCATTGCTCAGGATGCTATTCCAGTTTCCGCTCGCCGCCGCGGCGTCATAGCGGGCTCCGTATCGATGAGCATCGGTGCGGAGCTCATCGCAGGCGGCGCGCGCGACGCCGAGCATGTTCGCCCTCGATCGCTTGAAGGTGGCCTTCGCGGTCTCCAGATCGAGCGGGATCGGCACCGCGGTCACTATCCGATTGTTCACGAAGACATTGAAGAAGGTCCTTTCCTCCTCCGGGGTACGGCCGAACGAGATGGTGGTCCCCCCGGTCGCCATCCAGACGAGGTACTTCGCCGCCCCGTCGGGGCCGAGGTCGTCCTCCCCGGCGTCGGGGCCATGGAACGTGGCGAGGTTCTCGTTGGGCGCCCAGCGCGGGCCGAAGAGCCCGTCCACGAAGCTCGCCACCCTCGCCCCCGAGGTCGCGCGGAGCGCCCTGGCCGCGCCGGTCTGGGCGTCACCATAGATCCCATGGCAGTTCGCGCAGACACCGGCGTAGATATGCTCCCCCGGGTTGGCCCAGTAGATCGCGCTCCACGGCTGGCGCGGCCTCCCGGTCCCCGGATTGATCATCCACTGCTCCACTGTCTCGGGCTCTGGCGCATCCCCCGGGAACGCGCAGCGTGGGACGAAGAACCCCTGAGCGTAGACCTTCTTCGCCAGCGCCTCGTGCTCGCTCGTCACCTCCTCCGCGCGGATCCAGTCGTCGAGCTTCGTCTTCCAGTCGATGTTGCGCGGGACATAGGGATAGCGCTCGGTCGTGTCCTCGAGCACCCACCCGATGGCGCGATGTTGCTCGCAGTCGTGAAGGGCGCGCGCCTCCGCGGCGTCCGCCGCGCGAACGGCGAGCTCGATCGCCTCCGGATCCTCCGGCGCCTCCTGTCCCCCGCGCTCGTAATCGCGCGGCACCGACGCCCACCAGCGCGCCACGAGGACCGGCAGGCGGCAGTCCACAGACGCCGTATGCATCGGCATGTGGAGATTGAAGAATGAGCCCAACTCCTCGTTGGGCACGGGCAGGCCGAATTCGCGGAGAGTCCACGCTCCCGTGGGCAGGACGACCCGACGGTAGATCCCCCCGCCGGGCACGGAGTTCTGGATGGCGAGCTCATCGAAGGGTGTGGGCATCGAAGGAAAGTAGGACAGCCCGTCCGAGCCCATCGTATCCATGTGAAACCCGAAGACGCTTCCGCCAGGCGACATGTCCAGGCCTCGCAGCGTCGCCTTGCTCGCCACCGCATAGCCGCGCGGGTTATGGCAATGGGCGCAGTTGCCCGCCATGTAGGCCTGCATGTTCAGCTCGTCGGCGTTGCGCGGCCGGCGGGGCAGCGCAGACTCCTCCAGCTTGGGGAAGGCGTCGGGCGTGAGGGTCGCCGACGTGCCGCGCACGACGCCGTACGCGAGGAGACGCTCGAGCTGATTGAGCTCATCGGCGAGCACGTCCGGCGTGTAGACGCCGCCTTCCCCTTTGGGTCGCTTGTGGAGCTGGAAGGGCGTGATGCCGAGGACGAAGCTTTCGCTCTCCGAGCCCGAGTGGCACGCCACGCATCGCGTCGCGCCGGGCACGGCGTAGCTCTGCAGTGCGCCGGTGGTCTCGTCGGCCGTGTAAGGGCGGACGTAGTCGGGGAACGGCTCGCCGTTCAGGTAGAGCTCCCTGCTGTCCGGTGATGCCGGATCGAGCCCGGTTCCGAGGAGCTTCGCGCTCGTCTCCTCCGCGTTCCACACGTACGTGCCGAAGATCGCGTCCTCGGGCTGCTCGCGCGTCACGATGATGCGCGTCTCCATCTTGCGGTATCGCGTGACGCCGTCGGGCTCGACCACGGCCCTGAAGAAGGTCTTGTAGAGGCGGGTGTTCGGGGGGACGCGGAGGCGCTTCGCGTCCGGGTCGTACGTGATGGCCTGTCCCGCCGGGAGGTGCACGAAGCGCAGCTTCGCCGCGTCGTCCGACCAGAGAGGGTAGGTCGGCGCGTAGGCGAGCGTCCCCCTGCGCGCGAGCACCTCGGCGTCCAGCGAGACGAAATCGGTCTCCGACAGCTTGACCGGGAGGTCCTCGAACGATCGCGTCGCGGCGAAGCGCTCGTCCGCCTCCTCGTCTCGGCCGACGATCTCGGCGTCGGGGATGCAGCTCCCGAGCTCCGTCAGCGCATCGCCGATCTCGCGCGGGGTCACGAAATCTACGTCGGGATCGACGTGTATATCGCCCTTCGGGAGGACGTACGTGCCGGCGGGGCACCCCTGCTCGATCCACGCCTGCACCCGCCGGCCGAGCGCCTCTTGCCCGCCGATCTTGTAGGGCATTTCCCCGCTGAGCATGACGTCAACGGGCGTCTTGCCGCTCTTGCCGCGCGCGTCGCACAGGTTTTCCGGGGTGCCCGTGTAGGAGAAATCTCCTTGCTCTGCCGGGGCCTTGTGGCAGTTGCCACATTGAATCTCGATCTCCCCCGAGAGGTTGCTGAAGGTATCGAGGGCATCTTCGACCGTCGCCGAGTGGCGCTGAGGGATCGGTTCGTGCGATCGGACCGGGGTGCACGGGCGCGGTTGCGGGCCCCCCCCGTCACCGCCGCTGCCGCCGCCTCCGCTGTTATCGCCGCCCGCGACCCCGCCGCTACCGCCGGCCCCGCCGCCTCGGCCGCCCGCGACCCCGCCGCTGCCGCCGGTACCGCCGCTGGTAGCGCCGCCGCCGCTCGTGCCCTCCGGGGGCTCACCGGTGTCGTCACCTCCGCAGCCGTACCCGGCCAGGGACACGACCCCGAGCAGCAGCACCACCGACCTCATCGTCATCCAACACCGACCTTGACCCATCGCTGCCAACTCCCCGGGCTCGCAGCGGCGAACCCCCTACAGTCGCGGCGGCCGAAATGCCACCGGTGAGCTCCTGGAACAACCGTGAATGCCGGTTGTCACGGGCCCGTGACGCCATTGCGGTCCCACCGACGTAGATGATTGCGCCTTCATTGACTTACGCGCCGCCGAAAGAACCAGCCGGCCCATCTCGTTCATGTCATCTCCATCGTTCAAAGCGACGGTGCGCCGAGAGCTTGTCATCTCCGGTCAGGCTGAGAGTGAGGTGATTGAGCGGCTGTACGACGTCAAAGGCGAGCCGAGCAACGCTGCTCGCCGACCAGGGATGCTACTGGCACACGGCGATCCCCAGCCGGCGGCAAGGACGACGCGTTCAACTCATGAAATCCGGCGCACGGCGCGGTGCTCCGCGAGCACGCCGCGACCGGCGAGCTGCCAGGACAACAGGAGGAGATGAATCAGGGGCAGGAGCAGTCGAGCGGCTGGTGGCCCCCGAGGTCCGGATCCGTGCACGCGATGAAGTCGTTCTCCTCCAGAATCTCCTCGAACCTCAAGGCATCGGTGTTGAAGGCCCAGTCCAGGAAGGCATCCTCGAGGCTGTCGCGGCTTCCGTTGCCCTCATTGACATACAGGAAGCGCGACAACGGGTACGACCCCGAGCGGATATTGCTCTCGGTCGGTGCCACGGTGTTGACATTGAGCGAATGGTTCTCGCCCGAAATGTGCGCCGCGAGGCCGGCGTACGCGACCACATCGGCCTTGAGCGCGGCGATCCAGCCCAGGCACTCGGTGGCCGTGTCGGCGATCAGGCAGGGCGTGGACGAGGACCGCGTGCCCCCGTACGCCACGAGCGACGACGAGTGCGGGGTCCCCACCGTTCCCGCCGGATCGGTCGTGAGCCGCGGCCCGGCGAGCGCGTCGTCGGTGACGGCCTTGACGCCGGAGCAGAAGGTGGTGCAGCCAACGAGGGCCTTGAACACTTCGGTCGTGCCCGAAACGTCGTCGCGGCGATAGAAATTGATGGTGTTCCCGGAGTTCGACGCGCCCGTGGTGAACTCGCCCCACGTGTCGAAATTGCCGCAGGTGGTGGCGTCGCCGGCGCCGTTGCCGCAGAACCCGCCCTTCACGTTGGCGAGGGCCACGTTGGAAGCGGTCTCGGGGTAATCCACCCAGAGAGCGACGCCGTCCTTCGCGACGCAATGGCTTGCCTCGCCGGACTGGGGACTGTTCAGGGCCCGGGACATCGGGGCGATCGTCTGATCCTTGCTCCCGTTGCAATACGTATTGCCGCCATAAACCACCGGTTGGCCGCGCATGCACTTCTCGCCATTGCCCGACCCGGTGCCGAGGTAGGTGAGGGGCACCCCCGACTCGGTGATCGCCTGCGTCATCACGTTGTGCAGCGTGTCCGATCCGAAGATGCCATTGGAGAAGGTCGGACCGTTGTTCAGCTCCTGCTCCGACTCGCCAAGGACCACGGCCTCGTCCGTGCTGCTCACGGCGCACGCCGCGAGGCCGAGGACCGAGAGCGCCGAAAGAACCAGCTTGCCCATCTTGTTCATGTTCATCTCCATCGTTCAGAGTGACGGTGCTCTCGTGCACCTCGATCATCTCGGTGCACGGCGCCCATCTATCAAGCCAACAACGCAGCGAAGGCCGCCTGGCCGCCGAAGCGCTCGCCGGCAGGCGGTCAAGTCTCTATCTCTCGCGACGCGTGCCGCTCAGTGAGTGGTCACCGTGCGGATCTTGCCGAGGCGACTCCCCTGCCGCTCCGTGAACCAGATGTCGAGGAGGCTGCACCCCCGGAGCGACGGGAGCAGCGTGATTCCGAACGGGCGAGAGTTGGCGAGCGGGAGATCGAACTCGGTGACGACGCCGCTCGTGGTGACGCGTCCGATCTTGTTCGCGAACTGATCCGTGTACCAGAGATTGCCGTCCAGCCCGAGGGTGATGTTCGAGGGGGAGCGGTTCGGCGCAGGAAGCGCGAACTCCGTCACGGTCCCGCTGGTATCGATCTTCGCGATCTTGCCCGTCATGGTGAACCAGATCTGGAGGTCGGGCCCGAGCGTCATCGCGTTGGGGGTCACGGACGAGGGCGGCAGCGGGTACTCGGTCACGGTCCCGGACGTGCTGATCCGCGCGATCTTGTTCGCGAACGACTCCGCGACCCAGAGATTGCCATCGACTCCAGCCGCGATCCCGCGCGGTTGGCTGTTGACGGTCGGGAGCGCGAACTCGGTGATCTCCCCGGCCGGCGTGATGCGTCCGACCTTGTTGCGGAGGGTCTCGGTGAACCACACGTTCCCGTCGAACCCCAGCGTTATCGCGGACGGGAGCGAGTTGCTCGTCGGGATAGCGTACTCGGTCACGACGCCGCGCTTCGTGATCGCCCCGATCTGGTTTCTCGCTGAATCGGTGAACCAGATCCGGCCATCCGGACCGAGGGTGATGGCGAGCGGGTTCGCGTTGGCCGCGAGCGGGTACTCGGTCACGTTGCCGCTGTAATCCGCGGCCGCAATCTTCTTGGCGGTGGGCTCGGTGAACCAGACGCGTCCGTCAGGGCCGAAGGTCATGGCCCCCGGCGTGGCGCCCGAAGGAATGGCGTACTCTGTGATGTCTCCCGCGGACGCCGCCGGGCAATGCCCGGCGCTCGCGTGCTCGGCCTGCGCCATGAGGGCGGCGCCGACCATCATCGACAAGGCAACAATCGACTTCTTCTTCATTTTATTATCTATCAGGGTTTGAGGTTGAGAGCGTCTCGCGAGATCTCCTGTTACGAATCTGTGGATGCCGCGGCTGCGCCGCGCGCCGGCGTTGCTCGTCGAGAGCGGCGCTACGCGCGCTCTCGACCGCTGCCTCTTCGCGCTCACGCTCGTCAGCGGTCCGTCACGATCCCGCTCGGCGCCCCGTTCTGAACTGCGTCGGCAAACTGCGTGCACACACGGTGCTTCCCCCATTCCCTCCCCGGAACCGGATTCCGTCCTGTATCGATTCGCACCTGTTTGCTCGTAGAACGAGCCACATGGCCACGGAGGAAATTACGTTCCGCGCGTATATGGAGTGTCGGCGCCAGGCGCGCGCGATGAGAACGCAACGCCGGGACCGCGCGCCGGCCGGACACGCCAAACAGGTTGATTGAACGGCCATGGCTGCATGGAGCCGATGGCCGGACCCATTCGGGTCACCGCACGGTCGCGAGATGCCGCCGCGGCGCTGCCGGACGGCGGAGCGAGGACGAGCAGCGCTCGTGTCTCTGCTGGTCACCCCGCGTCAGAATGCAATGGTGACGCGCTCGAACGCTCGCGCATTTGCGCGATTTGGGCGCGTCGATGCAATCGAGACCCACACGTCATAGCTCGCTATGCGGGGGGACGGTCGCCTTGCCCCCCGGCGGCTTCGTGTGGGCCGGACTATAGTAGGTGCGATGACGAAATGCGCGAAGTTTGTGTTACGTATTACCGACGTGTGTCCTGTGATGGCGTGATCCTGTTGTCCTCGATCGACGAGCGGATGCATTCGAGAACGATTCGGACGTCAGCTGTGCGACGGTCCTGTGCCGGAACGGTAGAACGCCAGCACCCGATGCTGCCGCTCCTGCGAGAGCAGGGGTCGCGCCTTCAGGCAGCTGCGCCCGAGACGGGGAGGCCAGGGCGCGCGGCCGCCGGCTGCCGGCCTCTGGCCCCGCGGCGGGCGGCCGGCGGCAGCAAGTTTCTCGTCGGCATCCGGAGGTCGTGTACTCTCGCCGACATGGCCCCCGTCGTCGTCATCACCGGTGCATCCAGCGGAATCGGTCGATCGCTCGCGCTCTCCTGGGCGAAGCGCGGCGCGCGCGTGGTGCTGAGCGCGCGCGGGCGAGACGCGCTCGAGGCGGTCGCCTCGGAGGTGCGCGCGGCGGGCGGCGACGCCCTCGCGGTGGCCGGCGACGTGACCGTCGAGGAGGACCGCAAGGCGCTCTGCGAGCGGGCGCTCGGCGCGTACGGCCGGCTGGACGTGCTGGTGAACAACGCCGGGCGCGGCTATTACACGCCGTCGATCGAGATCGATCCCGCCGAGCTCGAGGCGCTCTACCGGCTGAACGTCGTCGCCCCCGTGCGCCTCGCGCAGCTCGCGATCGAGCCCCTCGCGGCCACGAAGGGCACCCTCGTCATGGTCTCCTCGATCGCGGGGCTCGTCGCGGCGCCGCGGATGGGCCCGTACGCCTCGTCGAAGTTCGCGCTGGAGGCGCTCGCGATGTCGCTCCGCGCGGAGCTCTCGTCGCGCGGCGTGCGCGTGCTCGTGGTGCGGCCGGGGCCGGTCGAGACCCCGTTCCACGCGAACGCCGTCGTGACCGACGACAACGTCGGCTACCGCCCGCCCGGCCACAAGAAGCAGAGCCCGGACGAGGTCGCCGAGATGATCGTGCGCGCCGTCGATGCGGGCCGCGACGTCCTGGAGACGAGCCTGTTCGTGAAGACCGCGAGCCTCGCCGCCCGCGTGGCGCCTGGCCCCATGCGCTGGCTCTCGAGGCGGATGGCGCGCCGGTCGGGGTTCTGAGCGGAGCGCGCCCTCAGAGCGAGCGCAGGAAGGCGACCACCGCGTCGCGATCTCCCGCGGGGAGCGCCATGAAGCGCTGCTTCGCGGCGTCCGCCTCGCCGCCGTGCCACAGGATCGCCTCGACGACGTTCCGCGCGCGGCCGTCGTGCAGCAGCTGGGTGTGGCCGTTCACGGCCTCGAGCAGCCCGATGCCCCACAGCGGCGGCGTCCGCCACTCGCGCGGCCCCGCGAGGTGGTCGCTCGTCGACGTGTCCGCGAGCTCTTCTCCCATGTCGTGCAGGAGCAGATCGCTGAAGGGCTGGATGCGCTGATCCCGCAGCTCGACGAGCGGGTGGCGGCTCCCCGTCTTCATCGAGGGGACATGGCAGCTCGCGCACCCTGCCTGGCTGAACAGCGCCTCTCCGCGCTGGACGGCCGGGTCCGCCGTGTCGCGGCGCGGCGGCACGCCCAGCATGCGCATGTAGACGGCGAGCCTGTCGAGATCCTCGTCGGAGAGCTCGGGATCTCCGCGCGTGCCGGCCTGGCAACCCGTCTGCGCTTCGCCGCACTCCTCGACAGGGAACAGGCTCGTCGTCACGCCCATGTCCGCCACCAGCGCGTCGGCGACCTGGTGGGGCACGCTCACCTTGCTCGCCTTCCAGCCGAAGCGCCCTATCCGCGTCACCCCCGAGACCGGATCCGGGATCAGGTTCGGACGGCCCGAGATACCGTCCTGATTGCAGTCCATCCCGTCGGCGCGCTCGAGCACCGCGTCCTCTGCGATCGCCTCGAGGAGGCCCATGCCCACGATCGGGCGCGCGACGCGGACCGAGTAGCGCGCGATCGGCCCTGCGGAGAGCCCGTCGAAGCGGAACGTGGGCTTTCGCAGGACGTACGGCGTGCCATCGGGGAACTGCCCGGGCTGCTCGATGTAGGCCACGGTGGCCGTGCCCTCGCTTTCGCCCCCGCCCTGCGCCTTGTCCTGCAGCTGCCGGCCATAGCTCGGGTCGGCGATGGGTCCGCCGTCCGCGTTCGCGCCCGCGCCGAACAGCTTCACGACGGCGGTCTCCATCGCCTCGCCGGGCTCGGGCGGGGCGCCGCGACCGTTGTTGATATGGCAGCTCACGCACGCCGCCTGGTTCGAGAGCGGCCCCGCCTTGCCGGCGTGCTCGTCGAAGACGGGGTTACCGCCCTCGCTGTGCTCGCCGGTGGCAAAATCCGTATGGAACAGGCGGCGCCCCTCGAGGAAGGGCTGGATCGAGCTCTCCTGGATGTTGAGCGCCATCTGCTCGTAATAGAGATGAGGCTCCTCGTAGATGTACGGTATCGTCCCGTCGCCGCCCGACAGGGCCGCCTCGTTCGGCTCGTTGAACGGCGTCAGCTCGCCGCTGCCGACGCGGTAGCGGAACGTGTCGCTGTAGTAGCTCGTCCTCCCCTCGACGGTGCCCGCGTCAAGGAACACCCCGAACTCGAACTCCAGCAGATCTCCCGCGCGGATCTCCCTGCTGTCCCTGGCGTTGCGATCGACGACGAACTCCCAGTGGGTGTTCGTGATGCGCTCCATGCCGTTGTTCGAGTCGAACACGTTGCCCTCGCCCGAGTACCAGCAGCGGAAATTGATGGTCTGGTTGAGCGATGCGTTTGCGTTGGGGAGCCAGGTGAACTTGACGGTGCTTCCGCCCGCCGGGATCGTGTCCTCGACGATGAACTTGTAGCTTCGGTTCTCGAAATAGCGCGGCTGGTACGGGCTGAACTTTTCCTCTTTCTCGTGGCGCCCGCGCACGCGCCCTGCGGCCTCGAGCGTGATCGTCCCATCGGCGGCCGTCGTGGTGATCGGCTTTCCCGCCGTGGCCGAGGGGAACAGCGGGGAGATCTCGCCGTCCACGCCGGAGCACTCGCCGGGATCGACCTCGCCGCCGTCGCAGGCCGGCGCGGGCGGCGCTCCCGCAGAGAAATAAGCGAAGATCGCCTCGATGTCGGCCGTCGCGATCTGCTGCTCGCCGAAGGCCGGCATGGGCACGTCCCCCGTGCGCCCCGCGCGCACCTGCGCCGTGAACTCCTCCAGGGTGCCGTCGAAGGCGAACAGATCGGGGAACCCGCCGGTCGGCTTGCCGTGGGCGCTATGGCAGCCGCCGCAGTTCAGCGCGAACGCCTGCGGCAGCGCTGGCCCGTCGCTCGTCTCCTCGCAGGGCGGCGCGCCTTCCGGACCGCCCCCGTCGCCCGGCGAGGGCGACTCCGGCGAAGGCGACCCCTGCGAGGGAGACGCGGATGACGGGTCGCTCGAGCACCCGAGCTCTGCGGCGCAGGTCACGAGCAGCCCGAGCGCGACATGGAGACCCCCGGACACCAACCGACGTGAGCGGCTTTCGAACATCGCGTTTCGACCTCCGGTGTGAGCCCATCCATCGAGACCGTGAACCGCAGAGCTACCGCAGGATCTCCTCGAGGAGCGCGTTCGGCACGCCGCGGCGATCCTCGCCGAACGACGCGACGCCGAGGTCGTAGTACTGGTTCATGATGGTGAACCACAGATCGCGGAGCTGGCGATCCTGGCCGAGGGGGCCATACGCGACGTGCGCGTCGTTCAGGAAGACGCCGTCGCCGCCCAGGAGGACGATGGGCAGATCGTACGCGTCGTGGTCGTGCGTACGCATCTCGCTCATGTAGACCATCACCGAGTGATCGAGCACCGTCCCATCCCCCTCGGGGATCGCGTCGAGCCGCTGCGCGAGCTGCGCCGTCTTCTGGCCGAGCCAGCAGTTGATCGCCGCGAAATCGAGGTTGCTCTGCTCGACGACCGCGTAGCGGCCGCCCTCGTCCGTTGCGCCCAGGTTGCCGGGGCCGTGCTGGCAGGAGTGATAATGGAGGCTGCTGCCCTCCCTGTACTCGAGGCCCACCTTCGCGCGGACGTCGGCCGGGATGCACCGGTACTCGAACTCGGAGCGCGCGTCGTCGAGCATGTGGGTGATCACGCGCGTCACGTCGCATTGAATGGCCATGACGATGAGATCGATCATGACGTTCGCGTGATCGTCGTGTTTGTACTCGCCGGCATCCGTGCTGTCGTTCTCGTTGAGCCCCTCCTGCTGCCCCGGCGGCTCGGGGACCACGCCGGGCTCGCCGATCGGGCTGCAGCCGAGGCTCGACGGCGTCATCGTCGACTGGACGCGGGTCACGTTCTTCTCGGTCTCTCGCAGGGCGTCCAGGTACTGCTGGACGATCTTGCGATCGTCCGAGCCTACCTTGCCCATGAGCGAGTTCGCGTCCGCGAGCACCGCGTCGATGACGCTCTTCTCGGTCGCCGCGCGGCGCTCCGCCTCGATCCTGGCCTGCTCGTCGGTCTGCCCTGGCACGGGGGGCGCGCTCGCGGCGCCCGCGTTGATGAGCGCGTCGAACACCGCCTTCGGGTTGACCGAGCGCTTCAGCGGCTCGCGCGGGCTCTTCCAGGAGACGGCCTGATTGTAGGCGTAGCTGCGCCCGTCGAAGAATCCGGGCTTCACCCCGAGCCCCGTCTGCAGCGACGGGATGCGGGTCGCCTGCTCCGGGCCTGCCTTCTGCACGATGAGCTGGTCGACCGAGACGCCGTTGCCCACCCACTCGCCGAGGTCCTGCCCCGCGGCCCTCCCGAGCTCATCGGCGTCCACGCAGGTCGACAGCGCGGCCATGCAGCGCGAGTGGGACGGCTCGATGAACGCGCTCTGCTCCTTGCTCCACGTGTGGTTACCGAGGCGGCTTATCATGAGCATCTTCGACTTCACCGGCGCGAAGTGCTCGAGCACCCTCGGCAGCTTGAAATCGGCGCCCTTCAGCGTCTTGCCGAACGCGGGCGCCGTCTCCCACCAGTGGTGGGGCGCCCCGTTCGGGAAGGTGCAGAGCAAGAAGCGCTTCGGCGTGCCGGGCTCCCCCGCCCGCGCCCTGCGCGGCGCGAGGCTCTCGAGAAACGGCAGCGCCAGGCAGACGCCCGCGCCGCGCAACAGGTTCCTGCGTGTCATTCCGCGTTTCATGTGCGCATCGCTCCTTCGTGCCTGGTTCCGTGCGGAAACAGCGCCTGCGGCCTCACTTCGCCCCGCGGCCTCACTTCGCCCCGACCTTCGCTGGACGGAGGCGGAACGCCTCGCTGGTCACCACCTGCTTCACCAGATCCGCGATCGTCCCCTTCTCCCAGCGCGCGGCGATCTCCTTGAGCGCGTCCCTGTCGCCGCCGACCGGGCGCCGGCGCAACGCATAGGTGAAGAGCTGCTCGGAGGGGCAGATCCCCAGCTGGGGGTCCTTCTGGAGCTCCGGGATGAGCCCCGAGATGTCCTGGAACGCCGCGCCCCCGTACTCGCCTGTCGCGTCGACCGCGTCGCCGTTCGGGTACGCGGTCCGGTAGGCGCCTATCGCATCGAAGTTCTCGAGGCTCAGCCCGATGGGATCGAGGACATCGTGGCAGCCCGCGCAGTCGGGCGACTCGCGGTGCTTCTCGAGCTTCTCGCGGACGTTGTCGACGGTGCCCGTGTCGCCTCCCGCGGCCTCGAGCTCCGGGATATCCACGCCGGGGGGAGGGGCCAGCTCGGCGCAGTAGAGCTGCGCCAGGATCGTCTTCGCGCGGGACGTGGGGGAGGTCCGATCGGCGCGGGAAGACAGCGTGAGGAACGCGGGGAGCGTGAGGAACCCGGCGCGCCCGGCCTCGGGGTCGTTCGCGTAGAGCGGCGCGAGCAGCGGGCTCTCGGGGTGGGGCGTCGTGAGGAACTCGGACCACGGCCGCTCGCCGGTCGTGAAGCCGGTGAAATAGGCGTTGGCCTGATCGATCATCGCGCCCTTCATCTCGTCGTTCCAGCCCGGGAACATCGCTGTGTCGACGCTGTGGCTCGGGAGCGTGCGGGTCCCGAGCCACTGCCCGAAGAAGTTCTGGAAGAACGCGGCGCTCTTCGGGTCGGCCAGCATGCGGTCCACCTGCTCCCGGAGCTCGTCCTCGGTGGCCAGCGCATCGCCCTCTGCGGCCTCGAAGAGCTCCTCGTCCGGGAGCGAGCTCCAGAGGAGGTACGAGAGGCGCGACGCGATCTCATGGCCGCCGAGGGCGCCCGGCGATCGCTTCGAGTCGGGGCCGACCTCGATCCGCAGGAAGAAATTCGGCGACGTCAGCAGGGTCCGGACGACGTGCTGCACCGCCTCGACGGGGGACATCTCGAGGGTGGTGCGCGCGTCGTCGTACTGCGCCGCGTACCGGTCGACCTCCGCCGCCTCGAGCGGGCGCCGGAAGGCGCGCAGCCCGAAGCGCTCGATGATCTCGCGCGCGCACCTGTCGCCCGCGTCCTCCGCCGGGTCGCACACGAGGATCTGGGCGCGCTGCGCCTCGTTCGAGAACGCGTCGGCCGCCAGGCTCTTGGCGGCGTCGTAATACCCCTGGACGAGCACCTGCGAGAGGCTCGAGAGCGCGCTGGCGTTCGCGTCGAAGCCCTTCGCGCCGGAGGCCGGGAACCCGTCCGCCGGCCGGAGGCGCGTGCCCAGGAGGTGGGCGACCGTGCTATTGTACTCCGATGCTGTCATGTGGTGCAAAGGCATCCCGCCTGGCGCGACGACGGCGTCGTCTCCAGGGTCCTGTCCCGGAGCGTCATCACCTCCGAGGATGCCAGTGCACGAGATGCTCAAGAGACATCCCCCGGCGGCGAGCCAGGGACTTGCGAACACTCGGTCAAGTCGGCACATCATGGTCGGCTCCCGCGTGTGGAATCAGCACTCTCCCCCTCGTCGCCGGGGCGCGCGCCTTTCGTGATCGAATCGACCGCACACCCGCGCTAGGATCAGCCTGTGTCGTGCGCGCGGAAGACTACGATGATGGTGCTGCTCCTCGGCTTGTCCGGATGTGGGGCAGATATGGATATTGCGGTGGGCCGTATGACTCCGACGTCGGTTGTGGGCGGCGGCGGGGAAGGTGGTCGTGGCGGCGGGGAAGGGGGGCGTGGTGGTGGGGCGCCGAGCGGCGGTGAGGCGGGAAGCGGCGGCGAGGCGGGCGGCGGCGGCGAGGCGGGCGGCGGCGGGGAAGGGGGCGGCGGCGCGGCCCCTTGCGATGCGCTGCCGTCGCTGGCTCATCGGTACTCGTTCGACGGGGTGGGGGCGGTCGTCGCCGATACGGTCGGCGGCGCCGACGGCGAGATCTTCGGCGGCGCGAGCCTCGACGGCGGAGGGGTGCTCACCCTCGACGGAGAGGACGACTACGTCGAGCTGCCCGCGGGGCTCCTCGCGGGGCTCCGCGACGTCACCGTCATGGTCTGGGTCGCCCGCAACGGCGGAGGGGCGTACCTGCGCGTCGTCGACTTCGGCATCGGCAGCACGGGTGAGGATCCCGTCGAAGGCGACTCGAGCGTGGGGCGGTCCTACCTCGTCATCACCCCCTCGACGGGCTTCGACCCGCCGGGTATCGCCGCGCTCGCGAGCGACAGCGGCGCCGCGGGTCAGGTGCAGGTGACCACCGCGCCCACGCTCGAGAATGCCGAGATCCATCAGCTCGCCGCCGTCTTCGACGGCGGGGCGGGGACCCTTTCGCTTTACCTCGACGGTGCGCTCCTCGGCAGCACGCCGGTCGGCTTTCCGCTCTCGGCGATCCAGGACGCGAACAACTGGCTCGGGCGGTCCCAGTTCGATCAGGATCCGTATTTCGGAGGGCGTTACGACGAGCTGCGCCTCTACCGCGGGGCGCTGGCCGGCTGCGCGATCGAGGCCGCGTGGCGCGCCGGCCCGGAGTCGCCCTGAGGCTCAGAAGGCCAGCGCGAGGCCGAGGCGCGCGCTGAGGCCCGCGGCCGGCGGGCGGTAGACGACGCCGTCGAGGTTCTCGACGACGAAGCGGGGCCGCCTCAGCGGGACGACGGCGTGCAGCGCGCCCTCGACGCTCACGGGAGCGGCGATGCGCCACTCGAGCAGCGTCCCGAGCCCGGCCGCGAAGATCGGCGTCGTGACGGTGAACGGCTCATCGACGTCCCGCCCCCTGGAGCGGAGCCAGTGCTGGCGGCCGAGCGCGCAGACGTAGACGCGGATGGGGCGATCGAGCGGGAGCGCGCACGCGTCGACCTCGAGGAACCAGAGCCGGAACTCGGCGCCTGCAGCCAGCCCCGCGATGTGGCTCGAGCTCGACGGCACCACGCCGGCCGCGCCGTCCGCGCGGAACCAGCCGCTGCGGATCCCGCCGCCCGCGGCGAGCCCGACGCCGATCGTCGGCACGAGCGCCTGCTCGATCTGCGCGCTCAGCCAGAGCGCTCCCTCCACGTCGCGCTCGGTCGCAGCGGACGGCCGCGCTGCCGCGGGCGGTCGGCGGCGCGGCGCGGGAGGCGGCGGGCGCGGCGCGCTGACGGCGGGGGCGGCGACCGCCTGGGGCGGCGCGGGCTGCGCGGCGGCGCTCCGCGCGACCGCGTCGGGATCGATCGACATCGCGACGATCAGCGCCGCTGCCCGCGACATGGACGCGCAGTCGTCGCCACGGATCACCCGCTCGCCCGGCGCCGGCGCGCGGATTCGCAGATCGAGCCGGTAGCGCTCGTTGCGCTGGCGAGCGATCGCGATCTCGACCTCGATCGGCTGGCGCTGCTCCGACGCTCCCAGCAGCCGGGCGATCTCGCTCCGGACCTCGTCGACCGGCGGGCACCCCGCCGGCGCTTCCCAGCGGAGATCGATGGTGCGCGGCTCGGCGGGCGCCGCGAGCGCGCGCGCGGGCAGGAGCCCTGCCGCGACGATCAGCGCCGGAAGGATCGACGGCGCATGCGCCCACCTCGAGACGTGCACCCGCGCACTCTACTCCTCCTGTTCCTCCTGTTCCTCCTGTCCGCACGCGGCGCGCACGCGCGTCGCGAGCGGCGAGCCCGGGCTCTTCGCGAGCAGCCTCGCCGCGATCGCCCTGCCGGACGGCGCGCGGCCGGAGCGGCAGAGCGCGATCGCGCGCGACGCCTCGCGCTCGGTCGAGAGCACGCCCCTCGGGTACCGGCTGGCGTGCTCGTCGAGCTTCGAGAGCGCCTGCGCGAACTGGCCCGCCTGCAGCGCCTGCTGCGCGTCGCGGAGCAGCGCGATCTCCGCGTCGAGCCCCTCGGAGCCCTGCTTCGCGGCGGCCGCCGCCCGGGGCGCGCGCGACGCCGTCGTGCGCGCCGCGGCGGCCGCCGGGGGCGCGGCGCTCGGCTCGGCGGGCGCGCTGGACGCCTCGGGAGCGCCGGCCTTGCTGGAGGCGCTCGCCTCGGCGGGCGCAGGCGTCCCGTCGACCGGGGCGCTGGAGGGCGCGGCGGCGCGCGCCGCTCGGGGCGCCTCGGCCGCGCCCGCCGCCTCCTCCTGCGCGCGTCGCGCATCGGGCGCCTCGCCCGGCGTCGGGAAGTAGAGCGCGGCCCCCGTCGCGAGGCCCACGATCAGCGCCGCCAGCCCGATCTTCATCGGGGCGCCGAGCAGCGTGATGGCCGCGCCTTGTGCGACCGCGGTGCTCGCGCTCGCGGCCATGCTCGCGGCGGCGGGGCCGACCGCGTGCGCGGCCGCGCCGGCGCTCGCGGAGCCGGCGGCTCCGGCGCTCTCGGCGCTCACGGCCACGGCCGTGGCCGTGGCCGCCGTCCCTGCGAGGCCGAGCCTCGCCCACACGGCCGCGCGCGTCCGGCGTCTGTCGTCGTCGGTCGGCTCGTCCTCGTCACGAAGGGCGTTCAGGAGCGCTCGCTCCCCGGCCCCCAGCTCATCCATTGCGGCCTCCTCGGATCCTGGCGTGGTGGCGGTGCACCGCGTCGGAAAACGCCTGTCGAGCGGCCCTCAGCCGCGCATACACGGTGTTGACGTTCACCCCGATGCCCCGCGCGATCTCCGCCGCCGGCATCTCTTCCAGCTCGGCGAGGAGGAGCACCACGCGCTTCTCCTCGTCGAGCGACGAGAGCAGCTCGTGCGCGACGCGCGCGGCCTCCGCCCTCGTCATGGCCTCGTAGGGGCTGAGGTTGCTCGGCCCGGCGAGCAGCTCGGGATCCACGGTCTCTCCTGTCCCGCGGTGGGCGGGGCTCTTGCGGCGCAGCGATCTCCGGTGCGTCTGCACGACGTTCACGACGATCCCGAAGACCCACGTCTTCAGCGACGAGCGGCCCAGGAACTCCGGGAGCCGCCGGTGCACGACGACGAACACCTCCTGGCACACGTCCTCGTGCGCCGAGGCGTCCACGCCGAGCCGGCGCACGGTCCGCCAGACGAAGGGGAACATCTCCTCGTACACCTCGGCGAAGTCGAGCGGCGCGGCCTGCACGCCGGCCGCGGGGACGGCGGCCACCGCGCCGGCGGGCGGAGGCGTCGACGGAGCGACCGCCGCGCGGGCCGTCACGGGCTGCGCTCCTCCTCGTAGGGCCGCGAGACGTGGAGCTCGCCGAGCGCGGTGAGCTCGGCGCTCGCGCCGAGCAGGTCGACGTTGGGGATCGCGCCGGTCCGCCCGGAGAACCAGGCGTACCGGGAGACGTCGGGGTCCGATTCGAGGAGTGGCACCGCTTCTCGCATGGTCGCCGCCTGCGCTTCGGGCGACCGATCCGCGCCGTCGCCGCACGAGAGCTCGGTCGGCCAGATCGGGCGCTCGTCGCGTTCGAGCTCGCCGAGGTACCCCTCGAGCGCCGGCCGGCCGCAAGCGTACCAGTCAGCGCTGCCGCCGTCGCCAGCGCCGCCGCCCCCTGTACCGGGGGTGTGCCCCGCTTCGCCGCCGGTGCCGCCGGGGTCCACGGGGTCGGCGGCGCCCTCACCCGCGCCGCTCGTCTCATGGACATTTCCAGTGCCGCCGCCCGCGGTCGCCTCCGGGGGGAGCGTTTCCTCCACGCAAGCCGCGGAGAAGAGGATCCCGGGCAGGGGGCGGATACCGCAGCGGAGGGCTTGGCGAGCTCGGCGCATGGATCGAGGGGCTGGTGACCGGAGCCGCCGCGTTCCGTGAAGGAAAGTGGAGGGACGGGGGGCGACGTTCATCGGGCGGTCGTCGATGGGCTGGCGCTCCACGGCTCGCGGGCGGATCATCCGCTGCGGCGCACCGCGACCGACAGCGCGCACCTCCGCGCGCTTGACGGCCGCGAGGAGCGCATCGAGGAAGACCGGATGACACCCCCTCGCTGGCTTGCCGCGCTCGCGGCGCTCACCGTTCCATTGGCGGTCTCGGCGACGGCCTTGACCCAGGGCGACGCTCCCCTCCCGCCGCCTCCTCCTCCAGAGCCGCTCCCGTCTGCCTCCGCGCAGCCAGCACCGCCGCCTTCTTCTGCGCCGACACCGGTGCAGCCAGCGCCGGCCCCCGCGCCAGCGCCCGCGCCGACACCGGTGCAGCCGGCGCCTGCGCCGACACCGGTGCAGCCGGCGCCCGCGCCGACACCGGTGCAGCCGGCACCTGCGCCGACACCGGTGCAGCCGGCGCCTGCGCCGACACCCGTGCAGCCCGCACCTGCGCCGATACCCGTGCAGCCCGCACCTGCGCCTGCTCCCGCGCCTGCGCCGATTCCGGTGCAGCCGGCGCCTGCGCCTGCGCCCGCTCCCATGCCGTTCCCGCCGCCATCTCCCACGCCGGTGCCGCCTGCGCCGCGGCCTGCGCCCGCGCCGCGGTCGACACCTGCGCCTGCGCCGCCGCCCGCGCCGCGGTCGACACCTGCGCCTGCACCGCCGCCCGCGCCGCGGGCCGCGCCGGCCGCGCGCACGCCCGCTCCGGAGCCGCCCGCGCCGGTTCCGCCCGCTCCCGAGGAGAAACCGAAGGAGCCCGAGGACGACGAGAAGGACGGGATGCGCTTTCGTTTCGGTACGACGCTCGGCGGCGGGATCATCGAGTCACCCACGGGCACGGGGGCCGTCTTTGCGCTCTCGGGCCGGCTCGGTGTCCAGGTCAACCATTATTTCGGGATATACTACCAGAACACACCGATGGTGACGCTCACCCCCGAGAGCACCGAGAACAGCGCTGGATTCGAGGCGGGGTTCATCGACTACAACTCGGTGCTCGCGGGCTTCACGCTGTTCCACTTCCTCGATCTCGGCGCGGGACCCTCCATGGATTACGTGGCCGTCGCGACCTGCGGCGCGGAGGTCCCGGAGGGCGGCATCCCGCTCCCGAGCGCCGGCTGTGAGAGCACGGCGGCCTGGTACTTCGGCGCTCACGCGCGGGGCGCCCTGATCCTCGGCGGCCTGGCCGGGAGCGGCGCGCGGCGGAGCGGCTTCGCCATCAGCGCGGATCTCCACCCGGTGTTCCTGCCAGAGGGGCCGACATTCACCTTCACGCTGGGCCTCGGCAGCGAGTGGTACTGAGACGAACGGCGCGCCGCAGCGCGGCGCGCCGCCTCGCCTATCGAGCCGCTCCGCTCGCCCGGCGCTCCGGGCAGCGGCGGGCAGCGGTTTGCCCGTCCGCTGGCCGAGCGCCCTTCGAGTGGAACCTTCGTTCCCCAGGTCACGAGAGTTCCTTGCAAATACGCCGGGCCGCAGGGGCCCTGCCTCACGTCTGCGCGGCGCTCGGCACCCGCGCCTCTCGGGCGCGCCACCCGCTGTGATCCGCGACACCCCGGCCCTGCGGCCGCGGCTCGCGAGGGTTGCTGTGTGGCGACCCGATGGACTACAATCAGTTTGTCGGAGCGATTGTTGGCGGGACGCCGCACCGGAGAGCTGGACGCCACGATCGTCCTGCGCCAGCGGCGAGCGCCACCAGCAGAGCGCCACCAGCAGAGCGCCAGCGGCAGAGCGCCAGCAGTACGCAAGCGGTAAGTAGATCGAGCGCGACGCGCGAGCTTTCGAGCTCGGTGGCAGGGAGCGAAGGCGCACCCATGGATTCCGCGGTTTGTGCGTGACAAGGCAAAATTACCGGGTATCACGATGCACCATCGCTCACCATGTAGGTCGACGAGGCATGATGTGTCGCGCGAATCCGGGGCGCCGTCTGCTGGTTTCTCGGAGGCGCCATCTCTTGCTTGCGCGGCGCGGGGGATATGCCGATCCTGGGACTCGAGATCGAGCCCTGAGACCGAGGTGCGTGAGGAGCGTGTCAAGCGCTCGCCCCGGTATCTGTCCTGCTCGGCAGCTCCGGCGTGGTCCTGCTGGCCGGCTGCTGGCGGGCGAGCGGCCGTCGGGTGTCGCCACCCTCCCCGGCGTCCCCCTTTCGCCAAGCTCGGTGGGGCCGCGGGGGCGCCTCCCAGGGGGCGCTTGACAAAGAGGGTTAACCATCGGCTACGCTCCCTACCCATGATGACCGGGAGGAAATGAGCCTGGTGGAAACGAGCTGCAGGCGCTCCACGGGGGCACGGCGATCGGCGGTCGAGCGGGCCGTGGGGCACCTCGCGTGTCGGGCGCGAATCGCAACCCGCTGGGCATCATCGTGGGTCCCACGAAATAACCGCGCGGCTCCTCCGGTTCGGCACGGGGGATTTCGCTCACTCCTCAGGACTCTCGCCGAGCGCGCTTGGCCCGACAGGACCGGAGTTCCGCTTCGCCGGGGGCTCCGATCGACGCGCGCGCCGGCGGCCCTGCTGGCGGCGGCTCTGCTCATCGGGTGCTGTCTTCTGCTGCTCAGCCCGCCTATCACGGCTGGGCCCGTGGCCACGCTCTATGTGTATGCGGTGACACCGCTCCGCGCTCGCGCCCTCGAGCAGAAGATCGAGGAGTCGATGCCCGGCGTCGATGTCACCGTGTTCGGAAAATTGAGCGATTTCAAAGCCGCGCTCGAGTCGAGCCCGCCCGACGCGGCCCTCTCGCCAAAGCCGGTCCTGGCTTCGCTCAATCGGACCGCCGACATCCAGGGCATGATGGCGGGGAGCGACGCGGAGCAGTACCTCCTGGTCTCGACGAGGGCGCTGACCAAGGAGATGCTCTCCGGTCTCAGATACGGGATCGTCGATCTGGTCGAACGGAAATCGCTCCCTAAGTTCGTAGCCGGGCTCTTGGGTGTGAGCACCGCGCCCGAGGTCCAGCGCGTCACGAAGATCGAAGATCTCCTGCAGCTGCTCCAGTTCCAGACGGCTGATGCGGTCCTCCTCCCCGAGCGATTTCGCTCTGACTTCGAGTCGAGAAGCAAGATGACGTTCACGATCCTCAGCCTCTCGACGGCGAAGGTCGGGCTGGTGGCGGTCACGTTCCTGAGCGAGCGCCAGCCGGTGGAGGGCGCGATCCGGAGGCTTCCGAAACACGTGCTGGCCGATCTGGGGGTTGACGAATGGAAGTAAGGTCGACGCGTCCCCTCTCTCGGCGCTCGCTGCTGCGGGCCTCCGCCCTCGCGGGGCTCGTGCTGTCCCTGAGCTGCTCGTCCGGCCCGGCGACGCCCGTCGCCAGCGACCCGGCGCCGACGCTCAAGCCGCCGCCTCCGGACGCGAGGCCCGTCATCTCCGTCATCGCCCCCTCGGATCCGCAGCTCGACGACATGCTGAGATCGCTCCGCGTCGAGCTGTCCGGGGAACATCGTGTCATCATCTCGCTGCTGCGCGGCGAGGAGTCGAGCCCCGACCTCGTGGCGCAGATCGTCGCCCGCGATCGCCCGCAGGCTGTGGTGCTGGTCAACAACTCGACCGTGCTCCTGTATCGCGAGTGGGCGCGCACCGTCCCGACCCCGCCGGTCGCGCTGATCCTGATGGCGTCCTTCGCCGAGGAGCTCCAGCGCACCGTCCCCAACTCGGTCGCCATCTCCTACGAGGTGCCGGCGGTCACGGCCATGGTGGGCCTGCGGACGCTGGGCCTCGACGCTCATCGGGTCGGCGTCGTCTACCGCCGGGGCTTCGCGGATCACATCGCGCGACAGGAGGCGCTCATGCACGTCGAGAAGCTGGCCTTCGTCAAGGAGGAGCTCTCGAACAAGCCACGCGTGCAGGACCTCCGCGCCGCGCTCGTGAACCTCCAGCGGGCGAAGGTCGACGCGATCTGGCTGCCGAACGACAATGGCCTCCTGAGCCCGAGGTTCTTGACCAACGTCTGGCTGCCCTACGTGGACCGGCTCGGCGCGCCGGTGGTCGTGGCCGTGCGTTCGCTCGTGAACGAGCACGCGGAGTTCGGGACGTTCGCTGCCATCCCCGACACCCAGGCGCTCGCGGTGCAAGCGGCGGATGTCCTCTACGAGCTCGCGGACGCCGACTGGAGGCTCCGGTCGTCGGGCGTCCGCCTGCCCATCTCCGTGAAACGCCTGGTTGACGTGAGGCTCGCGCGGCGCTTCGGCCTGAATTCCAGTCAGTTCGGCCAGGTTGACTTTCTCATCGGTAGGTGAGCGCGTATCGGGGGGAATGGAGGCGCCGTGCGATTACCTTTCCAACCGGGCACATGGTCACGATGCGACGGGCCAGCTCGAACCATCGAGCTCCCGGGCTCGCCTGCCATCTGCTCGTCGCGTGGAGAGCGTCGCGCGCGTAGCTGCCGTCCCTGGAGCGCGTCGTCATGATCCGGGTGCTCGTGATCGATGACGACGAGATCGCTCGCGAGGCGATGCGCGCCGTCCTGGTCAAGGCCGGCTTCGATGTGGTCGAGCTCGCCACGCCCATCGGCGCGACGGCGGTCATCAAGCGAGACAAGATCTCCGTGGTCGCGCTCGACATCAACATGCCGACCATCAACGGCGACAAGCTGGCGAAGCTGCTCCGCGACAACGCGCAGCTCTCGAACCTGGGTATCGTCCTCGTCTCCAGCTGTGATATCGACAAGCTGAGCGCGATCGGCGAGAAGGTCGGCGCCGACGGCATCGTCTCGAAGGCGAAGCTGCACGTCGCGCTGGCGCCGGCGGTCGAGCGCGCGGTGGCGTCGCGCGTCGGGAAGACCAGCCCGCCGCCGCCTTCGTCTGCGGGGTCTTCCGCGGCGTCGTCCTCCTCTAACCCGCCGCCGTCGATGAGGCGTCCAAAGTAGAGTGCATGGCAACCCCGAACACCCACGGCTCGCTCCGCATCAAGCTGCTGCGCCTGATCCTGGGCGCGCTGCTGCTGCTCGGGGGCACCACGCTGCTCGCGAGCGGCGCGCTCATCTATTCGACGGATCGCGCGGTCCAGGCCAAGCGTGAGCAGGAGCTCCTGAGCGGTCTGGAAGAGAAGGCGCGCCTGCTCGGCTTCAATCAGGCGCTGGCCCTGCGCAGCCTGGTGGCGGACAACCTCTTCGGGGATGTCAAGGCGCTCATTCACCAGACCGTCTCGGAGAACAACGACATCGCCTACGGGTTGTTCTTCGACGCGGAGAACCGGGTCTGGGCGGCGAGCGGCCTGGCCCGGGTGCCCGCCTCGAAGGACGCGCCCAGCCCGGCGGCGCCGAGCTTCACCGCGGCGGACATGGAGTCCCTCGGGATCAGCACCACGCACCCGTCCCGGCTCGTGCTGCGGCGGCGGCAGAACCCCCTGGGCGGGGATGACGTCCTCGAGGTCGCGGCCCCGGTCCTCTCGGAGGGGACCCACGCCGGGACCGTGATCTACGGCATCAGCACGAGGAGCGTCGTCGAGCGGATGGTCCAGGCCCGGGACCTCGCCGCGAACCGGCTCGTGACCACGCTCGGCCTGATCGTGGCGCTGATCCTCGGCAGCGGGGCGGCCAGTTATTTCCTCGTCAAGCGGGTCGCTGTCCACATCACCGAGCCGCTGCTCGCGCTGCGCACGGCGGCGGGGGCCATCGCCACCGGGCTCCGCTCGAGCGCGCCGCCGACCGAATCGCCGATCGTGGATCGGAAGAAGTGGGAGCGCGTGCAGATCACGAGCGGCGACGAGCTCGAGCTGCTCGGAGCGGCCTTCAACAGCATGGTCGAGGCGAACGAGCAGGCGTTCGAGGAGCTGCGCGTGAAGACCGAGCAGGCGCTCGAGGCGTCCCGGATGAAGAGCGAGTTCCTCGCCAACATGAGCCACGAGATCCGGACGCCGATGAACGGCATCCTCGGGGTCATCCGGCTCATGCAGAACCAGTCGCTCGACGGCAAGATGCGGCGTTACGTGGAGACCGTCGACGCTTCCGCCAACACGTTGATGTCGATCATCAACGACGTGCTCGACTTCTCGAAGCTCGAGGCCGGCAAGTACGTGGCGCAGCACGTCTCCTACGATCTGCGCCTCGTCATCCAGGAGGTCGCGGAGCTGATGGCGAGCCAGGCGCACGAGAAGGGCCTCGAGCTCGTGTACCGCGTCGAGCGCCGCGTCCCGACGGGCGTCGTGGGCGATCCCGACCGGTTCCGCCAGGTGCTCACCAACCTGGTCGGCAACGCGATCAAGTTCACCGATCGCGGAGAGGTGCTGATCGACGCCTCGACCTCGCAGCAGGACAAGGCCACGGCGCTCATCAAGCTCTCCGTGGTGGACACCGGCCCCGGCATCGCGCCCGACGACCAGAAGAAGCTCTTCGCGGCCTTCTCGCAGGTGGACGGCTCGCTGGTCCGCAAGCACGGCGGCACGGGCCTCGGGCTCGCGATCAGCAAGCGCCTCGTCGAGGTCATGGGCGGCGAGGTCGGCCTCGACAGCACGCCGGGGCAGGGCAGCCGGTTCTGGTTCACGATCAGGGTCGGCGTCACGGCCGGAGGCGAGCAGATCCGCTCCGCCGAGTGGGCGAGCGGGCGCCGCGCGCTCGTGGTGGAGAACAGCAGGAGCTGGCGCGACGTCGTGGTGGAGCACCTGGTGGCCTGGGGCTTCGACGCCGAGTCCGCGGCCTCCGGGAGGGACGCGATCAACCGGCTCGAGCTCGCGGTGCTGGAGAAGCGGCCGTTCAGCGCCGCCGTCGTCGGCGTCCAGATGGACGATCTCGGCCTCGAGGCGTTCCTCAGGACGATCCAGTCGGTCCCGGCGCTGCAGACGTTGCCCGTGGTGGCGCTCTATCACATGGGATCGAGCGTGACGCTCAGCGGGATGGACTCCAGCATGGTCACGCAGCTCCCCAAGCCGCTCCGCGTCTCCGAGCTGTACAACACGCTGCAGAGCGCGCTCACGGGCGCCTCGACCCCGCCGCCTAGCAAGCCCGGCGCGGAGCCGGGTAAGATCGCGAGCAAGCTCCCCGTGCTGGTCGTCGATGACAACGAGATCAACCGCTACGTGGCGATGGAGCAGGTCGAGCAGCTGGGCCTGCGCGTGGAGACCGCGTGCAACGGCCAGGAGGCGCTCGAGTGCGTCAAGCGAAAGCGGTATGTCGCCGTGCTCATGGATTGCCAGATGCCCGTGATGGACGGGTACACCGCCACCCAGGAGATCCGCGCCTGGGAGCGCTCGAGGAACCGCCACACGGTGATCATCGCGCTGACGGCGCACGCGCTCGTCGGCGAGCGGGACCGGGTGCTCGCGGCGGGGATGGACGATTATCTGGCCAAGCCGGTGCGCCCTCAATCTCTGCAGAAGACCCTGTGGCGGCACGTGGTCCTGAGCCGGGACGAGCCCGGGTCGTCGCCGTCTCCTTCCGCCCCCGAGCTGGAGGCGGCGTGCGCGCCGGTGCTCGACCCGGAGGTCCCGCGCTCGCGGAAGCTCATCGAGCTCGTCCTCAAGAACGTGCCGGCGCAGCTCGACGGCCTGGAGGGGGTCATCCGGAGCGCCGTGGCTGCAGAGATCAAGGCGAACGCTCACAAGCTGAAGGGCAGCATGCTCTCGATCGGCGCGACGCGCGTCGCGGAGCTGGCGGAGAAGATGCAGCTCGCCGCGGGTCAAGGCGAGCTGCCGCAGGCGGGCGACCTCGCGCGGCTACGTGACGAGTTCGACTCCGTGAGCGCTGCCCTGAAGGAGGAGCTCGCCGCGACCGCCAAGGCGACGTGACGATCGCGCCGAACCGATGATGGACGAATGTCTGGAGCCCACTGAACCCGCATGATGCTTGCCTCACTCGAAACCAGGTGGATGGTCGCGCTGGTGATCGCTTCGATCCCCGGTCTCGCATGGGCCCAGCCGACGACCGCGACGGCGCCGGGAGCGCCGAAGGCGGTGGGGGGTGAGCGCCGGAACGACGCGCTCGAGGACGTCGACCTCCTGAGGCTGCTCGACGTCGAGGTGTCCACGGCCACCAAGACGCTGGAGACCCTCGACGACGCGCCCGCCATCATGACGGCGATCACCGCGGAAGAGATCCAGCGCTGGGGATACACGAGCGTCGGCGAGGTGCTGCAGCACGTCGTCGGGTTCTATCTCATCGACGACCACATCCTGCCGAACGCCGGCGTGCAGGGGATGACGGGCGGGCTGGGGGCCGAGAGCGGCGGGATCAAGGTGATGATCAACGGCCGATCGGCGGCGTTCCGGACCACCAGCGGCAACTGGCTGGGCACGGAGCTGATCCCGCTGTCGGCCATCAAGCAGATCGAGATCGTCCGTGGTCCGGCGTCGGCGCTCTATGGCGCCGATGCGTTCCTCGGGGTCGTCAACATCATCACCCTCGATCCGGAGGACATCCCCTTCGTCGACGGCACGGTGCAGGTCGGCGTGACGAGGGACCACCCGCGCGGCCGTTTCGACCTCGTGGGCGGCATGTTCACCGACCGCTTCGAGATGATGCTGACGGCCGCGGGGGAGCTCGACGATCGAAGCGGCCTGGAGATGCCTACCCAGTCCCCGGCTCCCCTCATCCCGCCCTACAACGCGGGGCGCCTGGACGCCCAGAACCTCGAGCGGATGTCGGGGGTCGTCGGGGCGCGCATCGGGTTTCGCCATCCCGAGCGTGGGCACCACCTCAGGCTCAGCGCGTACTGGTCAGGCCTCCGGCGCGGCGGGGATTTTGCGCAATGGGCACAGCTCACCGGCGGTACGGACGACGAGGGGAACCGTGCCGGCACGGTGATCAGCCTCCAGCAGCGTCGCGTGGCGGTCGACGGGCTTTACCAGCTGAACCGGGAGCTCGCGTTCGCGGTGCAGGGGATGTACTTCCAGGGGGGCGTCCTGCCGGACGATCGCATCGACGTCGCCGGCGGCTGGTACTACATCGAGCGGCGCATGGCGTATCGCGGCGTGGACGCGAGCGTCGAGGCCCGGTGGATGCCGTGGGACCGATTCAACCTGATATTGAATCTGGAGTCCGTCTACGACAAGGAGGACCTGCCGTCCTTCCGCCGGGTCACCAAGGAGTCGGGGCAGTCCTTCGGCTCGCCGGAGCGGGAGCAGCAATCGGCCGAGCTCTTCGACGTCGGTGCGCTCCTTAGCGCCAACCTCAAGGTGCTCGATCCGTGGCTGAAGGTCACGGGCGGGCTCCGCTACGATCACCACAGCAAGTATGGCAATCAGCTGACCGGTCGGTTCGGGGCGACCTCGCACCTGGGAAAGACGGTCGTGGCCAAGCTGCTGTACGGCAGCGCCTTCAAGGCGCCTTCCCCGTATCTGCTCTTCGCCGAGCCCCTCGTGCCGGGCGACGTGATCGGGAACGAGCGGCTGTCGCCTCAGCTCATCCACACCGTGGACGCGGAGCTGACGTGGAGGCCTGCCGTCTGGGCCACGGCGAGCACGGGGGTGTCGTACAGCCTCTTGAACGACAAGGCGGAGTTCGTCCCGCGGGGCATCAACCAGACGGCCCTGAACGTCGCCAGCCAGAAGTCCTTGATCTGGGCGACCCGCGCCGAGCTGCGGCGCGGCGACGCCTTCGGGGGCTACGGGTCGTTCGAGACCGTGCACTCCACCCGGGACTCCGGCCAGGTGGGGTACCAGGCGGATCTGGTCGGCTCGTCGATGGTCGCCTACCCGAGCTGGATCGCCCGCGCCGGCGCCTATGTGAAGCTGCCGTCGCCGAGCTCCGTGCCGCTGGAGCTCTCGACGCAAGGGATCCTCGTCGGGCCCCGGCGGTCCGCGGAGGCGAGCACCCTGGAGAAGGGCGGCGCGTTCGAGCTGCCCACGTACCTCAGGTGGAACGCCAGCCTGGTCGCGCGCAACCTGTGGATCATCCCGGGGCACGAGACGACCCTGGCCGTGCGCGCCAAGAACATCCTCGGCACCTTCGGCCCGGATCCCGGCTTCTCGGGCTTCGAGTACCCGCTCGCGCCGCGCGAGATCTTCTTCGAGCTACGACACCGCTACTGAGCTGCCGCTCTATAGCGGGGAGCAGATTCGTGGGATACGGGCTCAGCCGCTAGAGTACCGATCACGTTGAAGCCCGGAGAATTTTCACAGGGAGGCGAGGAGGCGGGGAGGAAGAAGAAAATGAACTTCTCCCTCTTGCCGTCTCTCGCTCCCCGCCTCCCCGCCTCCCTGTGAAATTCCTGCTCTTTCTTGTGGTTTCAACCCGTTTGTCGCTCCAGCTCACTGCTGGACGATGCACTTGGCGTCAAAGGGGTCGCCATCGACGAACTTGTCGCCTTGGATGGTCCACTTTTGCATGATGTGATTCTGGCTCGCCCCGTAGGTGTCGAACTCGTATTCGGCGGCCGCCCCGATGTAGCGGAGCGGGGTCCCCGCGCGGAGCTTGGCCATCGCGGCCTTCAGATCCCACCACACGGCCACGTCGTTCTTGGGGTCGTTGAGCTCGAGGATCTTCTGCCGCAGCTCGTTCCCGGACGTGATGATCTGCCCGGTGGTGGCGTACCCGTACACGAGGCCCATCGCGATGAGGACGACGCCGTCGTAATAGAAGTGCGCCGCGGGGAACGGCACCTCGTGGTTCCACCGGCGGGAGAAGTGATAGGTGAAGGCTTCGGCGTTCCAGCGCGTGCAGCTGAGCGCCTCCCCGGCTGGGTCGTCGGGGTCGGGGCTGCACTCGCTCCGCAGGCTGAGCGAGGGCGAGATCCCATAGGAGTTGTCGTCGAGGGTGCCTTGAGGGATGTTGGCGAGGAACACCTCGGTGTGCAACGCAGGGCCGAGGAGCCACCTGCCCGGGCGCCCGTGGACGGTCCATTCGGTCACGATGGTCGAGGCGGCGGACGGATAGGCGGCCAGCAGCGTGCGGCCGGCCGTCCGTTCTGGGTTGAAGGCGGCGTTGATCTTGTCCTTGTACGTCTGTGCGCCCGGCTTGAACGTCACCGAGGGGAGGATCCTGCCCTGGAGCGCCGCGAAATGGGTCGTGAACTCGGTGCTGACGGCGGTGTTGTAGTCGTCCCGCGCGGAGAGGCTATTGGCAGTGCGGACACCCTCGCTGACGATGGTCTTCGCGAGCGCGCAGCCGATGCCGAGCGGGGAAGGGGCGAGCCTCACCCTGCCGCCGTCGTCCTCGCGGCGCGCGATGGAGGGCGCGGCATAGCTCGGCAGCATGTGGAGGAGGTCCTCCTTCTTCACCTCGATCGCGATGTCGCGGGCGAGCTCGTTCTCTTCGGGTCCTACCAGGTAACGGACATCATCCGTGTAGATCAGCGAGAGCAGCTGGTCGAGCCCGCGGTCCTGGCTCGAATGGCTGTCTCGGCTCACGATGTCGAACGGCCTCCCTTCGAGCCCCCCCGCCGCGGTCACGTCTTCGACCGCGAGCAACATGGCTTGCTCGAGGTTGCGGCCGATGGCCGACTCGCTCCCGGAGAAGGGGAGGAGGGCCCCGATTCTGATGGCGTTCTCGGGCTCATCGGGCTCATCGGGCGCCGTCGACGAGCAGGACGCCGAGAGCAGGGACGCGAGTCCCACAATCAGCCCGGTCTCCATACAGCGCGTGCGTCGCCCGCGAGCACCCAGCCACGCGCCGGCTCGATGGAGGCAGTCCCGAACGGTAGGCATCCCAGTGTACATGGTTGTCCTTCGAGACGATGACATCGCATTGAGGACGGAGCTGTCAAGGGCCGTGGGTGCGATGCACACCACAAGGTTCGCTGTTTGCGTTGTGCGATCGATGTTCGTCGAACGCGGCTGTCGGGCCGTGGTGAGCGCGTGACCGAGAGAGAGGGGCCCCGGGTGGGGCGCCGGCCGCGGCGTCGTTCCGTGGGCGGCGCCCGGGTTGCGCCCGCGCTCGGATTGTGATGGACGCCCGCCGCTCGTCCGCGAAACCTTTGCGGACCGCCCGTGTCCAAGGAGACGTGATGCCCTCCCACCTTCGCTCGCACTTCGCCTTCAACGCCCTCGCCGCCGCGCTCGGGCTCTCCCTCGCGGCCTGCGCCGGGGCGCCTCCGCCCGCGCCGAACGCGCCGGTCTCGCCGGGCGACGGCCGCCCGGCGGCCCCGCCGCCGGCGCCGCTCCCGGAGGAGGAGGCCTTCGCCGTCCACGGCACGCTCAAGGACGAGTGGCTCCCGATCCTGAAGCCGGCGCCCTTCGATCCGAAGACCGCGCTGGTCCCGCCGGCGCCTGCCGGCGTGCCCGCCGCGCCGCGCGCCTGCGAGGCGTTCGTGCGGCGCGCCGCCGTCGCGCCGGCGCAGCCCTGCGACGACGCACAGGGCGCGATCGAGGCGCTCGACGCCGCGCTCGCCGAGGACGACGCGGCGAAGCGCGACGCGCGGCTCGCGGGCGTCGAGGCGTGCGCGGGCCTCGAGGCGGGTCTCGCGCGCGCGCTCCGGGCCGAGCTCGCGCCCATCACCTGCGGCGACGCCATCGCCGTGCCGCTCCTCGAAGCGCCGCCCGCCGCGCTCCGGGGCGACCTCTACCAGGTGCTGCTCGGCCTGACGCTCTCCGCCCGGCTCGCGCGCACCGCGACCGAGCCGCCCACGCTGCGGCCGCCCTACGATGTCCAGCGCGTCCTCGCGTTCACCAAGGGGCCGCTCTTCGCGTGGGTGACGGAGCAGGCCCGGGCGATCGAGGATCTCGGGCGGCGCGGCGTCGAGCTTCCGTTCTACGCGAAGGGCATCGTCGCCGTGGAGTCCGGGCGGGCCGACATGCGGCTCGTCGAGGCGGTCCGGTCCGCGCCGCTGCCGGACGCCATGCGGAAGGACGCCGAGCTCGCGAACGTCTATTACGGCGAGCTCGATCAGCTGCTCGATCCCTGGAAGGCCCGCGGCCGCGACGCCGCGCTCGTCGGCCTGCGCGAGCTCTCTGCGGTCGGCGTCCTCCGCGACGCCCGCGTCGACGGCGCGCGCGAGATGCTCTCCCGCCTCTACGGCGGCCGGCGCGTCGACGCGCTGGACGCGCTCGAGCTGCCGCCGCTCGCGGCGGGCGCCCCTCCCTCGTCGGCCGTCGAGCGGCTCGCGGCCCGGCTGCCGACGTACTACGCGGGCCGCCTGATCGCGCCCGAGGCGGCGGCGCGGCCCGAGCTCCTGCGCGTCCTGCTCGGCCGGGGCGTCCCGCTCCAGCACCGCGCGGCGCTGCGCACAGCGCAGCTCTCGCCCGAGTCGAGGCTCCTCTATGCGAGGGCGCGGCTCGAGCTCGGCCGGCTGTACTGGCGGGCCGTGGACTTCGATCAGGCGACCGCGCTGCTCGCGGCGTGGCCCAAGGACACCCCGCGCCCCGCCGAGGCGACGGCGCTGCTCGCTGTCGCGCTCGGCCTGCGCAACGGCCCCGAGGACGCGGCGCTCATGATGCGGCGGGCGCCGCTCGCGGGCCTCGGCCTGGGCGACCTCGCGGCGCTCGACTGGGTGGCCCGCGCGAAGCCCGCCTCGGCGTACGCGGGCATCGCGGCGTACGACGCGGCGCTCATCAAGCAGATCGCCGCCCCGCAGGGCGCGGAGGCGAGCTACTGGTCCGACGTGGCGGCGCGCTTCCGCGAGGCGCAGGCGCTCCTCACGGGGCCGCTGTCGAAGTCGGCGGAGGAGAGGGCGCGCGCGGCCGACGAGATCGCGCGGGCGGCGCGGTAGGGACGGCGCGCTGGGCGGCGCGCCGGATCGCCGAGCTCGGCCGCTTTGCGAGCCCCCGCTGCCGGTGCCGGCCGCCCCACCTGAAGCGCCGGCGCTGCCGGCGGTCTACGGATCGATGATCCAAGGACCACCCGCGCCGCCCGCGCCGCCGTTGGCGCCAGCGCCGCCCGCGCCGCCGTTGGCGCCAGCGCCGCCCGCGCCGTCGCGGCCACCGGTGCCGGCTCCCGCATCGCCGGGGCCGCCAGCGCCGGCTCCCGTGCCCGTGCCGGTGGCCGCGGCGGTGGCCGCGACGCCGGTGGTCCCGACGCCGCTGGCCTCGTCTTCACCGGGGGTCGAGCCGTTGCCCGCGCCGCCGGTGCCGCCGGGGTCCACGTACGGGCCCGGGTCGATCAGACCGCCGCCGATCGCGGCCAGATCATAGATGAGGTCGGTATCGAAATAGACCCCGATCGGCCTGTAGGCGATGCCAGATCCCACGACGACGGTCTCTGCTGCATGAGTCTCCCGGTTCCAGCCGGCGGTGCTGACGATATCCCAGGTGTATTGCTGGTACACCGGATAGGCCGAGACCCGCGCGAGCGCGGCCGTGGGCACGAACAGGACCGAGGTCGCGTCGAGCGCGACGGTCGCGCTCACGTCGAAGCCGACCGCCCTGGTGATCTGGTCGTCCGACGGCACGCAATCGTCCAGCGGGCCCGGTGTGGGCTGGGCGCCCGGGGACGTGTCGCCGCCCCACGTGGCCGAGGAAGGCTGAGGACCCCAGGTGCCGCCGCCCGGCATGCCCGGCGCGGGCTGATAGCTCCAGCCGCCGCCGCTGCCCGGCATTCCCGTCGATGGCTGAGGGCCCCAGATATCGTCGCCGCCCGGTAGGCCGCCCGGCGCGCCCGGGAAGGGCTGGAAGAACCCGAACGGCTCGTCCTCCGACAGCGCCGGCAAGGGCCAGAGGTCGTTGGGTGCGCGACTGTCCCGTGGGCGCGCCACGGGCCGGGGCGGGGGCACCCTGGGCGCGGTGGTGCTCAGCACGCGCACCGCCGGCGAGACGCTCGCCGACACGGAGACGCTGAGGGTCCGCGGGCCGAACCCCTCCGCCACGCGGAGCAGGTGGGCGGCATCCTCCCAGTGGAACGTCTCCGGTAGAAGGAGGACGTTCGTGATCGTCTGACCAAAACACAGGGGTTGCCGGGCCTCGCCGACCCCGGCTCGCACGCCGCTGTCCGCGCGCTCGGGCACCTCGGACGCCTCGCGCGGGCTCACGCAAGTGATGGATGGAACGAGCAGCATCGCCGTGGCGAGCACGCGCTTCACGTCAGGAACGAACATGTTCACTCCCCTGGGTTGCGATCAGAGCAGCGAAGAGACGGAGCCGTTCAGGCGTGGAGAGCGCCGGGGAGCCGATGCGCTCCCTCGGCCTCCCGGAACCATCGCGCAAACGCGGCGAGCACCCTGGATCCAGGGGCGCGACCGGCTCGTTGTGCATCGCATGCATCTCCGACGACCATGGATGCAAGAAGCGGGGATTGGCCGTGTGGGCGCGCAGGTGGCGCCGCGCCCAGGTCCGGCGCAAAGCACGGTGGATGCGTTCACCGCCCGGACCGCCTGACCCTGCGAACCCTACCGGAACATGCTCGGTTGCTTGTGTGACCTCGCAGAGCACCTAGCGCCACTGTGGGAAGTTGCCCCGGATCAGCAGAAAAAACGCCATGGCGCCAAGAGGCGAGGGGAAGGGCTGTTCCTGCATTTCCCTCCTATTCCCCTGGTTCCTTGGCGCCCTTGGCGTCATGGCGGTCGCTTCCTGGCCCGACTTCCCGCAGCAGCGCTAGTCGCCTTCGAGCGGTCCGGGGATGTTCCGACCCGGCGCGAGGAGCTGGCTGCCGTTCATCTGCCACACGGCCATCAGGTCCTGTTCGGCGTTGCCCCATAGCACGTCCGCCATGCCATCGAAGTTGAAATCGGCCACGCCCGACGCGGGCACCCACCCATCGCCGATCGGTCCTGGGATGTTCGGACCCGGCGCAAGGAGCTGGCTGTCGTTCATCAGCCACACGGCCATCAGGTTCTGTGCGGCGTTATGCCACAGCACGTCCGCCATGCCGTCGAAGTTGAAGTCGAGCGCCGTGATGGTGACCCATCCGTCTCCGATCGGTCCGGGGATGTTCGGACCCAGCGCGAGCGGCTCGGTGCCGTTCATCAGCCACACAGCCATCAGGTTCTGTGCGGCATTGTTCCAGAGTATGTCCGCCATACCGTCGGAGTTGAAGTCGGCCGTTGTCGAGGCGATCCACCCGTCTCCGATCGGTCCGGGGATGTTCGGACCCGGCGCGAGCAGCTGGGTGCCGTTCATCAGCCACACGGTCGCCAGATTCTGTCGGGGGTTGTTCAAAACCACGTCATTCATCCCGTCAAAGTTGAAGTCGGCAGCGCTCGTCACGGCCGCCCACCTGTCGCCGAGCGGTCCGGGGATGATCGGCCCCGGTGCAAGGAGCTGGCTGCCTTTCATCAGCCATATAGCCAACAGGTTCTGTGGGCTGTTGTACCAGAACACGTCCGCCATGCCGTCGTGGTCGAAATCACCAGCCGAAATCGCCTCCCACCCGTCGCCGATCGGTCCGGGGATGTTCGGACCCGGCGCCAGGAGCTGGCTGTCGTTCATCAGCCACACGGCCATCAGGTTCTGTCCGGCATTGTTCCAGAGCGCGTCCGCCATACCGTCGCGGTTGAAATCGGCCGGGTAGATGGCCTTCCACCTGTTGCCGTCCAACCGCTGCGCCGCCACGCCGGGCGATGGACTCTGGCCTTCGGAACGCAGGCCATTGGCTTCGCGCTCGGCGCCATCCGCGCAGGCAAACATGGCACATATTGCAGGAATTGTGCTCGTGAGATTGGCCAACGTGACGAGTCGCATGCCCCTGCCTTCTTTTTGCGTTCGTGCACGGGCTCTAGGCTGTCGATACTTGCCAGAATGGCCGATGCGCGAAGATTGTGTCGTTGCTCCAGCCGCACGCTGTGCGCCGCGGTGGCCACGCAAGCATCTCTCACCTGCGACCGCTCGTGCCGGGCGGTGGGCTACGACGACATTATCAAATATGGTGTAACGCGCTCGACGACGCCACCCGAGCCTCATTGCGCCACGCAAGCGCCATCGCGGTACGTGGGGATGCCGAAGAGTGGTGGCCTGTTCTGCATGACGCGCGCAAAGCTAGGCCCGCCAGCGTCAAGAAGCCGTCAAGAGGCGGTCGGGCACCGTCAAGAGATCGTCAAGACAGGAGCGGAGGGAGCGCGTGGGCCTCGCGCCGGGCGCCAGGGCGGGCGTGACGCCTGTGCCCTGGCGACGGCCGAGAACCTCATCAACGCGTTTTTTACGCCGGCAGGGCGCGCATTGAGGAGATCTTGACGGGGCGAGGGCTACCTTGTCGCCATGGTCGACGGAGACAGCGACCGACGGAGCACCGCCATGAGCTCGCCGAGCACCCTGCGGCGCGATCCCGCCGTCTTGATACTTTCTTGACGAGGGGCCCCCTCAGTTTGACGGTCCCTTGACCCGCGCGGGACTACGTTCTGTCCCGCTCGGTCGGCGCGGGCGCCGCGGCGTCCGATGGCCCCGATGAGGTCGCCATGGACATGGTCTACCTGGGACTGACAGTCACCTGTTTTTTGCTGTTTGCAGGGCTCATCCAGCTCTGTGAAAGGGTCTGAGCGCCATGATCGCGTTCACCTGGATCTCGGGCACACTCGCCCTGGGGCTCCTGTTTTACCTGATCTTCGCCCTCCTCAAGCCGGAGCGCCTGTCATGACCGCCAGCGGCGCGCTTCAACCAGCGCTCTACCTCGCCGTCCTCATCGGCCTCTCCGTCCCGCTCGGCACGTACATGGCGCGGGTCTACCGGGGCGAGCGCGGCCTCATGGCCAGCGTCCTCGGGCCGCTCGAGCGGCTCGTCTACCGCGCCGCGGGCGTGCGTCCCGATCAGGAGATGCGCTGGAAGGACTACGCCTTTGCGGCGCTCGCGTTCAACCTGGCCGGGCTCCTCGTCCTCTATGCCCTCCAGCGACTCCAGGGCGTCCTGCCGCTGAACCCCGAACGCATGGCCGGCGTCCCGCCCGATCTCGCGTTCAACACCGCCGCGAGCTTCGCTTCCAACACGAACTGGCAGGCGTACGGCGGCGAGTCGACGCTCAGCTACCTGACGCAGATGGCCGGGCTCACCGTGCAGAACTTCGTGTCCGCCGCGACCGGAATGGCCGTGCTCGTCGCGCTGATCCGCGGGATCACGCGGAAGACGGCGGATACCGTCGGGAGCTTCTGGGTCGATCTCGTCCGGAGCACCCTTTACATCCTCCTGCCGCTCTCGCTCCTGCTCGCCGTCCTCCTCGTGTCCCAGGGGGTCGTGCAGGGCTTCGGCGGGTACCAGAGCGCGTCGCTGCTCCAGGCCGTCAAGGACCAGGGCGGCAGCGCGGTCGTTCATCAGGTGATCCCGATGGGGCCTGCAGCGTCGCAGATCGCGATCAAGCAGCTCGGGACCAACGGCGGCGGGTTCTTCAACGTGAACTCGGCGCACCCGTTCGAGAACCCCACGGCCGTCTCGAACTTCCTCGAGATGCTCGCGATCCTGCTCATCCCCGCCGCGCTGTGCCACACGTTCGGCCGGATGGTGGGCGACAGGCGCCAGGGCTGGGCCGTCCTCGCCGTGATGACGGCCATGTTCGCTGTCCTCCTCGTCGTATGCGTCGCCTCGGAGCAGGCGGGCAACCCTGCGCTCTCCGCCCTGGGCGTCGATCAGGCGGCGAGCGCGCTCCAGGCCGGCGGCAACATGGAAGGGAAGGAGGCGCGCTTCGGCATCACCAGCTCCGCCCTCTGGGCGACCGCCACCACGGCGGCCTCGAACGGCTCCGTCAACGCGATGCACGACTCCTTCACGCCCCTCGGCGGGCTCGTGCCCCTCTGGCTGATGCAGCTCGGCGAGGTCGTCTTCGGCGGCGTCGGCTCCGGCCTCTACGGCATGCTGATGTTCGTCGTCATCGCCGTCTTCGTGGCCGGCCTGATGGTGGGGCGCACGCCGGAGTACCTGGGCAAGAAGATCGAGGCGTTCGAGATGAAGATGGCGTCCCTGGTCGTGCTCTTTCCGGCGATCACGGTCCTCGTCGGCACCGCGATCGCCGTGATGACCGAGGGAGGGCAGATGGGCGTCTTCAACCCGGGGCCGCACGGGTTCAGCGAGGTGCTCTATGCGTTCTCGTCCGGCGCGAACAACAACGGCAGCGCCTTCGGCGGCCTCGGCGCGAACAGCCCCTTTTACAACACCGCCATCGGCGTCGCGATGCTCGTCGGCCGCTACGCCGTGATCGTCCCCGTGCTCGCGCTCGCGGGCTCGCTCGCGAGGAAGAAGCTCGTGCCGGCCGGCCCGGGCACGCTGCCCACGCACACGCCGCTGTTCGTCGGGCTCCTGACGGGCACCGTGCTGCTCGTCGGAGCGCTCACGTTCGTCCCAGCGCTCGCGCTGGGCCCGGTCGTCGAGCACCTGGAGATGACGCGATGACCATGAACCTCCACGCCGCTGGCCAGGCGATCGCCAGGGCCAAGCCCGGCGCCCCCGCGCCCCCGCCCCCCGAGCTGTCGCCGCCGCCGAGGCCGCGCCACCCATCCCGCGACGTGGAGGGGAAGAAGACCGCGGCGAGGCCGCTCTTCGACCCGGCGATCGTCAAGCCGGCGATCGTCGCGGCGTTCCGCAAGCTCGACCCGCGCCACCAGGCGCGCAATCCGGTGATGTTCGTGGTCCTCGCCGGGAGCGCGCTCACCACGGCCCTGTTCGTGCACGCGCTCTTGAGCGAGCGCGAGGGCGAGGAGCCGGCCGGGTTCATCCTCGCCATCTCCCTGTGGCTCTGGTTCACCGTGCTCTTCGCGAACTTCGCGGAGGCCGTGGCCGAGGGGCGCGGCAAGGCGCAGGCCGACACGCTCCGCAAGGCGCGGCGCGACGTCGAGGCCGTGAAGCTCGCGCGCCCGGAGCGCGACGCGGAGCGGGTCGCCGTGTCCGCGTCCAGCCTCCGGAAGGGAGACCTCGTGCTCGTCGAGGCGGGCGCGATCATCCCCGGTGACGGCGATATCGTCGTCGGCGTCGCGTCGGTCGACGAGAGCGCCGTCACGGGCGAGAGCGCCCCGGTGGTGCGGGAGAGCGGCGGCGACCGGAGCGCCGTCACGGGCGGGACGCGCGTCCTGTCCGACTGGCTCATCATCCGCATCTCCGCCAACCCCGGCGAGGCGTTCCTCGACCGGATGATCTCGATGGTGGAGGGCGCGAAGCGGAAGAAGACGCCGAACGAGATCGCGCTCGACATCCTGCTCGCCGCGCTCACCATCGTCTTCCTCCTCGCGACCGTGACGCTGCTGCCGTACTCCGTCTTCGGCGTCCGGGCGGCAGGGCAGGGGACCCCGATCAGCATCACCGTGCTCACGGCGCTGCTCGTGTGCCTGATCCCGACGACGATCGGCGGGCTCCTCTCGGCGATCGGCATCGCCGGCATGGACCGCATGATCCAGGCGAACGTCATCGCCATGTCGGGCCGCGCCGTCGAGGCCGCCGGCGACGTGGACGTGCTGCTGCTCGACAAGACCGGCACGATCACGCTCGGCAACCGGCAGGCGACGGAGCTCATCCCGACGGACGGGGTCGAGGCCAGGGCGCTCGCCGACGCCGCGCAGCTCGCGTCGCTCGCCGACGAGACCCCCGAAGGGCGCAGCGTCGTCGTGCTCGCGAAGGAGAGGTACGGCCTGCGCGAGCGCGATCTCTCGACCCTCGGCGCCCGCTTCGTCCCCTTCACCGCGCAGACCCGGATGAGCGGCGTCGACAGCGGCGCGCGCGAGATCCGGAAGGGCGCCTTCGACGCGATCGAGGCTTACGTCAAGGAGAAGGGCGGAGCGGTCCCGGCCGCGGTGCGCGCGGTGACGGAGGCCATCGCCCGGAAGGGTGGCACGCCGCTCGTGGTCGCCGAGGGCGGCGAGGTGCTGGGCGTCATCCACCTCAAGGACATCGTGAAGGGCGGCATCCACGAGCGCTTCGGCGATCTCCGGCGCATGGGGATCAAGACGGTGATGATCACGGGCGACAACCCGCTCACCGCCGCGGCCATCGCTGCCGAGGCCGGCGTCGACGACTTCCTCGCGCAGGCCACGCCCGAGGCGAAGCTGAAGATGATCCGCGACTACCAGGCGGGCGGGCGGCTCGTCGCCATGACCGGCGACGGGACGAACGACGCCCCCGCGCTGGCGCAGGCGGACGTCGCGGTCGCCATGAACACGGGCACCCAGGCCGCAAAGGAGGCCGGGAACATGGTGGACCTCGACTCGAACCCCACCAAGCTCATCGAGATCGTCGAGATCGGCAAGCAGCTCCTGATGACGCGGGGCGCGCTGACGACCTTCAGCCTGGCGAACGACGTCGCGAAGTACGTCGCCATCATCCCGGCCGCCTTCGTCTCGACGTACCCTGCGCTCGGGCGGCTCAACGTGATGGGGCTCGCCACGCCGCGGAGCGCCGTGCTCTCCGCGGTGATCTTCAACGCGCTCGTCATCGTCGCGCTCATCCCGCTCGCGCTCCGGGGCATCCGCTACCGGTCCGTCGGCGCGGAGCGGATGCTTCGCAGGAACCTGCTCGTCTACGGCCTCGGCGGGCTCATCGTGCCGTTCGTGGGGATCAAAGGGATCGATCTCCTCCTCTCCGCCCTCGGCTTCGCCTGAGGTCCCAAGGAAAGAACACCATGCTCGCGCACCTGCGACCCGCCCTCGTCCTCCTCCTCGTCCTCACCGGCCTCACGGGGTTCGCGTACCCGCTGCTCTCGACCGCCATCGCGCAGGCCGCGTTCCCCCACCAGGCGAACGGCAGCCTCGTGCTCCGGGGCGGCCGCGTGGTCGGATCGACCCTGCTCGGCCAGCCGTTCCACCGCTCGCACGAGCCGCGCTACTTCTGGGGCCGCCCCTCGGCGACGAGCCCTGTCCCCTACGCGGGGCAGGCCTCTGCCGGGAGCAACCTCGGGCCCACGAACCCCGCCCTGGTCGAGGCGGTCAAGGCCCGGGTCGACGCGCTCCGCGCCGCGGATCCCGAGGGCGCCGCGCCGGTGCCGGTCGACCTCGTGACAGCCTCCGGCAGCGGCCTCGATCCCCACATCAGCCCCGCGGCGGCGGAGTACCAGGTGCGGCGCGTGGCGCGAGCGCGCGGCCTCTCCGAGGCCGAGGTGCGCCGGCTCGTCGCGCGGCACACCGAGGGGCGCCTGCTCGGCCTCCTCGGCGAGCCCCACGTGAACGTGCTCCTCCTGAACCTCGCCCTCGACGGCGCCCGCTGAGGAGAGCGCGAGGTGGTGGACGCAAGCGACGATCGGCCGGATCCCGAGGCGCTGCTCGCCGCGGCTCGCGAGGAGGAGGAGCGCGGGAAGAAGGGCAAGCTCAAGATCTTCTTCGGCGCCGCGCCCGGCGTCGGCAAGACGTACGCGATGCTGGAGGCGGCGCGATCGCTCCGCGAGGAAGCGGTCGACGTCGTCGTCGGCTGGGTCGAGACGCACGGCCGCGCCGAGACGGAGGCGCTCCTCGACGAGCCCCCGCCGCTGCCGCGCCTGCCGGCGATCGAGGTCGAGCACCGCGGCAGGACGCTGCGCGATTTCGACCTCGAGGCCGCGCTGAAGCGCCGGCCGAAGCTCCTCGTCGTCGACGAGCTCGCGCACACGAACGCGCCGGGGCTCAGGCACGCGAAGCGCTGGCAGGACGTCATGGACCTGCTCGACGCGGGGATCGACGTCCACACCACCGTCAACGTCCAGCACATCGAGAGCCTGAACGACGTGGTGGCCCAGGTGACCGGCGTCGTGGTCCGGGAGACGGTGCCCGACTCGATGATCGAGCGCGCCGACGAGATCGAGCTCATCGATCTCCCGCCGGACGACCTCCTCGAGCGGCTGCGCGAGGGCAAGGTCTACCTCTCGGAGCAGATCGAGCGCGCGGCGAGCAACTTTTTCCGCAAGGGCAACCTGATCGCCCTGCGCGAGCTCGCCCTGCGGCGCACCGCCGAGCGCGTCGACGATCAGATGCGCGGCTACATGCGCGCCCACGGGATCCAGAAGACGTGGGCCGTCGCCGAGCGGATCGTCGTCTGCGTGGGGCCGAGCCCCATGTCGGCGCGGCTCATCCGGGCGACGCGGCGGATGGCCGGCGGCCTGAAGGCGGAGTGGCACGCGGTCTACGTGCAGACGCCGGCCCAGGCGCGGCTGTCCGAGGCCGATCGCGAGCGGGTCGACCGGAACCTCGCGCTCGCCGAGCGCCTCGGCGCCACCACGGTCCAGCTCCACGGCGCGGAGGTCGCCGGGGAGGTCCTGCGGTACGCCAGGCAGCACAACGTCAGCAAGATCGTCGTCGGCAAGCCGACCCACCCCCGCTGGAAGGATTTCATCTACGGCTCGCTGCTCGACGATCTCGTGCGGCAGAGCGGCGACATTGACGTCCACGTCATCCAGGGGGTGGCGGAGGCGGCGAAGCCGGAGCCCGGGCCGCCGGAGCGGCGTGGGCTCCGGCCGCTGGCCTACGTCTGGGGCGCGTGCGCGGCGGTGATCTGCACGCTGGTCTCGTGGCTGATGCACCCGTTCTCCGACCTGGCGAACCTGATCATGGTGTACCTGCTCGGGGTCGTCTTCGTCGCGAGCCGCTTCGGCACCGGGCCCTCGGTGCTCGCGTCGGTGCTCGGCGTCGCGGCCTTCGATTTCTTCTTCGTAAGGCCGTACCTGACCTTCGCGGTCGGGGACCTCCGCTACCTCCTCACGTTCGCCATCATGCTGGGTGTGGGCCTCGTCATCGCCAGCCTCACCGCGCGCATCCGCGGCCAGGCCGAGAGCGCCAGCGAGCGCGAGCAGCGCACCGCGGCGCTCTACGCGATGAGCCGGGAGCTGGCCGTCCTGCGCGGGATCGACAAGCTCAGCCTGGCTGCCGCGCGCCATGTGCGCGAGGTCTTCGAGGCCGACGCCGTCGTCCTCCTGCCCGGCGCCGACGGCCGCCTCGCCGTCCGGGCGGGCACGGCCGAGGATCTGGTCGCGGGTGAGCAGGAGCGGGCGGTCGCGGAGTGGGCGTATGCGCGCGGCAAGGCCGCGGGCGCCGGCACCGACACCCTCCCGAGCGCGAGCGCGATGCACCTGCCGCTCCAGGGCTCCTCTGGGCCGATCGGCGTCCTCAGCGTCCGCCCGAGCCGACCGTGGCCGTTCCTCGACCTGAGCCGGCGCGAGCTGCTCGGCGCCTTTGCCACGCAGACGGCGCTCGCGCTGGAGCGCGCCCTGCTCGCGAGGCAGGCTCAGCGCGCCCGGCTGAAGGCGCAGGCGGAGGAGCTCCGCAACGCCCTCCTGAGCTCCGTCTCGCACGATCTGCGGACGCCGCTCGCCACCATCACAGGCGCGGCGGGGGCGCTGCTCGATGATGGCAACGACGCGGCGGCGCTCGACCCGGCCGCTCGCCGTGATCTGACGCAGACGGTGCTGGAGGAGGCGCAGCGGCTCGAGCGCCTCGTGCGCAACCTGCTGGACATGACGCGGCTCGAGTCCGGGGCGCTCGCGGTCAAGAAGGAGTGGCTGCCGCTGGAGGAGGTCGTCGGGGCTGCGCTGAACCGGGTCGAGGAGCACCTTCAAGGTCGGGACGTCTCGATCGAGCTCGACCGGGCGACGGCGCTCGTCCCGATGGATGGTGTGCTGATCGAGCAGGTGCTCATCAACCTGCTCGAGAATGCGCTCAAGTACTCGCCCGCCGGCAGCCCGATCGGGATCCGGGGGGTCACCGAGGGGAACGTGGCCACGCTCGAGATCAAGGATCGCGGTCCGGGCATACCGCCCGGCGAGGAGGAGAGCATCTTCGAGAAGTTCTACCGGGGGCGCGGCCACACGCAGCGGGGCATCGGCCTCGGCCTCACGATCTGCCGTGGCATCGTGACCGCGCACGGCGGGCGGATCGCGGCGGAGAACCGGCCTCACGGGGGCGCGACCTTCCGCGTGACGCTGCCCATCGAGGGCCGCCCGCCGAACCTCGCGAGCCCGGAGCTGCCGGCGGCGGCGGGCGCTTGATAACGTGGCTGGGCGAATGTCGGACGCGTCCCCCCTCGTGCTGCTGATCGAGGACGAGCCGCAGATGCGCCGGTTCCTGCGCGCGATGCTGGCGGCCCGCGGCTACCGGCTCGTGGAGGCGGAGACGGGCAGCGACGGGATCGCCCAGGCGACGACGCGCAATCCGGATCTCGTGCTCCTCGATCTGGGGCTCCCGGACATGGACGGCCTGGAGGTGACCCGGCGGCTCCGGGAGTGGAGCGCCGTCCCCATCATCGTGCTGTCGGCCCGCGGTCAAGAGCAGGACAAGATCGACGCGCTGGACGGCGGCGCCGACGATTACCTGACCAAGCCCTTCAGCGCCGGCGAGCTCCTGGCGCGGCTGCGCGTGGCGCTGCGCCACGCCGCCAGCGCGGCGCGCGGGGCGACGGCGGAGGGCCATTGCTTCGCGATCCAGGACATCGAGGTCGATCTCGCGCGCCGGATCGTGCTGCGGGCGGGCGAGGAGATCCACCTGACCCCCATCGAGTACAAGCTGCTCACGACGCTGATACGGCACGCGGGCAAGGTCCTCACCCATCGCCAGCTCCTCGGCGAGGTGTGGGGGCCTGCCTACGCGGGGCAGGCGCACTACCTGCGCGTCTACATGGCGCAGCTCCGGCACAAGCTGGAGCGCGATCCGGCGCGCCCGCTGATCCTGATCACGGAGCCAGGCGTGGGCTACCGGCTCAAGAGCCCTTGAGTCGCCCCCAGCGTTGCATAAGTACCCCTCCCCACAAGGGAAAGGGGCAGGCGATCACACCACACAAACGCGTGGTCGTGCGCGTGGTCGTGATCGTGATCGTGCGCGTGGTCGTGATCGTGATCGTGCGCGTGCGCGTGCGCGTGCGCGAGACACGTGGCTATCGGCACATCCTTGTCAGCATGGCGGCGAGGCGTGACATAAGGCGCTTGCCTTGCTCGACGTCCTTGCTCCGCCTTCGGGATCTCCTCAAGCAGCTGCACGGAGAGCGCAAGGAATTCGATGGCAACGCGGTAGGCGTCGAGGTTTTCGTGGTCCAAGAGTGGACGGTCGGTGTTGGACATGCCCGTTGCGCCAACGGGAAGGTCTCGCGAGCTGCCCGCTTTCGCGCACGCGCACGCGCACGCGCACGACCACGCGCACGATCACGATCACGCGGGACCGGGAGTCTGTGCGGCTCACACCCCAGGTCGTTTATGCAGCGGCTTGGCGACCGAGGTTGTGGGCCATCGGCGACTCGCTCATTCTTTTTGCGGGAAGAGCGTCTATTTATGCAACCTGGTGGTCGATCCTGGCCTGTAGGGGTGGCATTGCGCGGGAGCGCGTGGCGCGTGTCGACCGGTCACCAGCGGGCACCCTGCGGGCGATTGCCATCGGACGTCGTGTGGTGCTCGTCCTGGCCGTGTGGAGGCGCTCACAGGGTAGCCAGTCCGCCGGCTAGTTGAGCGGCGGTGCGCCGCCCGGCGCTGCGCTGGGCGCCGCCTGGGCCGGCGCGCCCGCCGGCGCAGCGCCGGGCGGCGCGGCGTCGTCCGGCGCAGCAGCGGTGTCGCTGGACGACGCCGCGCGGCCACGGCCCTTGTAGAGCGACGGCGCGATCGTGTCGGCATCGTCCTCGTCCCACCGCAGGTAGGCGACGGCGCGCCGGGTCTGGTCGTAGGCGTGCACGAGCAGCGCGAACGCGCGCGCTCGCCTGTCCGCGGCCTCGGTCGGCCCGGGCCCTGCGCCGTGTTCTCTCACGCCGAGGGAGGCGAGCAGCTGCGGCCCGATCTCCCCGGCTCGCTTCACCTCTTCCTCGGTCGCCGCCGTCCTGCCCGCGATCTCGGGCCAGCTGCCGCTGAACAGCGCCGAGAGGGCGACGAGGTCGTTGGCTGTGTCGATGTGCCCCTGTCCCGCGCGGATCTCCGCGACCGCCTCCGCGTCGAGCAGGCCGCGGCGGGCGAGCGCCTCCGCGTCGCTCAGCAGGTTCTCGCGGAGCGGGACCGCCTCCGCGAGGAGCGGCTTCACCGCGCTCTCGAGGGCTCTGCTGGACAGGCACACGAGGTGCGCGTGCCACGTGGCGAGCGCGTAGGTCTCGAGCCGGTCGAGCAGCGCGAGATCGTGCTTCTGGAGCTGCTCCGCGATGGCGGGGCGCAGCGCGAGGAGGCCAGGCAGCACGCCCAGCACCTGGGAGACCGCGCGGGGGATATCGAGGTTGATGGCGACGAGCCGATCCGGGCTCAGCGCCGTTATCTCGGGGAGAGCCCTGTCGAACGCCGCCGCCGCCTGGGGCGGGGCTGCGGGCTTCCTGGGAGCGGGCTTTTTCTTGATCGGAGTCGAAGGCTTGGTCATGAGGGGAGCACCTCTCGTCGAGGTCCTTCGCCGGGCGCCAAGAGAACATGGACTGCCATGCTCCCCGACCCCCCGCGCTGGACGTGATGTGAGCGTCCGGCGCGCGCCGGACGTTCCGGGCAGGGGTAACGACGCATCGTGGGGTGTCAACGGTGCCGGCTGAATTCATGAACGAGGTGCCACCAGAGTCGTAATCTTGCGCCATGGCTTTCGCGCCTGCGTTTACCTGGAGCGAAGGCCGTGCCATCTGCGACGAAGGGCGTCGACGGCGACCGCGGCCGGTGCGCCGGAGGCAGCGGGGCTAGCCAGGGACGACCGCGGCCGGTGCGCCGGAGGCAGCGGGGCTAGCCAGGGACGACCGCGGCCGGTGCGCCGGAGGCAGCGGGGCTGCCCCAGGGAGACCGTGTCCGGTGCGCGGAGGGCAGCGGGGCTGCCCCAGGGAGACCGTGTCCGGTGCGCGGAGGGCAGCGGGGCTGCCCCAGGGAGACCGTGTCCGGTGCGCGGAGGGCAGCGGGGCTGCCCCAGGGAGACCGTGTCCGGTGCGTGGAGGGCAGCGGGGCTGCCCCAGGGAGACCGTGTCCGGTGCGTGGAGGGCAGCGGGGCTGCCCCAGGGAGACCGTGTCCGGTGCGCCGAGGGCAGCGGAGCCGGTGGTGGCCTTCAAAGGCCAGTCGTCAAAACTGGCCTTCATTCGGGCGGGGGTTCAGGGAAGAGGGAGAGCTGCTCGGGGGCCCTCGGCTTCGGACGCCAGGACAGGAGATCGAGCTGCACCGGGCCGGGCGGAGGTGCGTCATGAGCGGGCGTGACCGGCGCGAGGGGCGGCGGGTCCGGCTGGACGGTCGGACGGCGAAGCGCGGGCGTCGGCGCGGTGACGAGCCGCAGGAAGCCACGGCCGCCAGGCAATGGCCTGGATGGCGCTTCCGGCTGCCGGTGCTCCAAGGGTTGCGGCTGAGGCTTCTCGCCCGCGGGCTCGGTCAGGATGGCGTCCAGGAGCTCCTCCAAGTCCCACACGTGCCCGGTGAGGCCAGCCTCCATCGCGGGGGTCACACGCAGCGTGCGCACGGTCCAGCACAGATTGAAGTAGGTGTAGTGCAGCGCGACGGCGGCCCTATGGTGTTCGGGGCTCTTGCTGAAGGCATAGCAGAGCCTTCGCATGCGGCCGAGCAGGTGCCGCGTGGTGCCGTTCAGGCGCTCCACGTACGCCGTAGAAGCCTTCTTTGCGTCGGGCGCGCCGTAGATCGTGTGCTTCGTGATGAACGGGTCGCGCGGCGGCTCATACCGATGGTCCGGCCCGCGGTAGGAGCCAGTGCGGTAGTTTTTGACAGTCTGCATGTAGTCGACGCTGAGCCCGAAGTGCTGCGCGACGGTGGCGATGTACGGCGCGAATCCGTCCGTGGTGATTTGCGGCATCACCAGCAGGCGCGATCGCAGATCGGCGATGAAGGGGCCGCACGTCTCCATGTCGCGCTTGCCGACGCGCCACGCGATGACGAGGCGCGAGGCGGTGTCCATGGCCGCGAAGGAGTACGTCTCGCCGATGCCGGGCGCGTCCTTCTCGGTCACGCGAGCTTGTTTCTTGCCGACGTAGGAGAACACCTCGTCAGCTTGGATCAGCTCGCAGCGGAGCCCGCGCACAAGCCGGTCATGGAGGCGCTGCGCCCCCTCGCCGAGGGCGAGCCCGAAGCGGCTGATCGCCGATCGGCTGACGTCGGTCATCCGGCTGACCGCGCGCTCGCTGTTGCGTATCCGTCCTGTAGACCCCATCCTCGCGTGGTGCGTGGCGTCGCCGTAGATTCGCGACCCGATGCGAGAGGAAGAGCGGTCTGCGGCGAAGGGTGGCTGGGCCCAGCAGCGAGCGGAGGAAACGGCGGTCGACGCTGAGGTCACCGCCCGCGTGCACGTCGCCCGCAGGCGCGCGGCGGCGAAGCCGCGTGCCGCCGATGCCTCTGCCGGGCCCGAATCGTCGACAAGGCGCCGGAAGCCACGCGTCGACCGCGCAAGCGCCGAAGAGCCGGCACCAGCGCGCCAAAGCCGGCGAGCTGCGCGCCCGGCAGCCGGAAAGCATGCGTCCGTGCCCACGGCAGCGGACGGCGACGCCGACGATCGATCAGCTGGGCGTCGCGTCCGGCGCCCGGGGCCACGGACTGGCCGCGAGCCGCTGCCGAGCGTCGGCGTTCTCGAGGGTCTGCTTCCAGGACTTCGGAGCGAGCTCGATGACCCGCTCGGGAGGCCAGGTGGGCAGCATGATCAGCACGTCGCGCAAGTAGGCCCAGGGCTCGATGCCGTGCAGCGCGCAGGAGGCGATGAGCGACACGATGGTGGCGTTCCACTCGGCGCCGTCCTTGCTGCCCACGAAGAGCCAGTTCTTACGGCCCACGGCTTCACGGCGGAGCTCAAGCTCGCTCCGGTTGTTGTCGAGGCGGAGCCGGCCATCCTCGAGGAAGCGAGTGAGTGCGGTCCATTGGTTGAGCGCGTAGCCGATGGCGCCTGCGATGGGGCTCCTCGGCAGGACGAGCAGGTCCTCTGTCTCAAGCCACGCGCGGAAGGCCACGAGCACGGGCTCGGCATCCGTCCGGCGCTGCTCGGTTCGACGGTTCGGAACCAGCTCCTTGGTCGCCTTGTCGATCGCGTAGAGCTTGCGAATGAAGCCGATGGCTACCGTCGCGCGGTCCCGGTCGGAGGTCATCGCCTCGAAGAACTTCCGCCGGCAATGGGCCCAGCAACCGACCTCGGTCACCCCCTCGGTGCGGAAGAGCTGCTCGTAGACGTTCGAGGCGTCGGCCTGGACATAGCCCTTGTAGCCGCGAAGGAACTCCTTCGGGCCATCCTGGTTGTGATGCGGCGTGAAACGGAACAGGACGTGATCTCGGTCCGCCACCAGGACCCAGAAGTGGCCCCGCCGACACTTGTCCTTTGCTTGCACGAGCACGCCGGTGGCGTCGATGGCGATGCAGTGCGCGTTCAGGGCGTCCTTGGCCATCGCCCCGACGAGGATCGCGAGCTTGTCGGCGCACGCCTCGACCCAGCCGCACAGCGTCGAGCGCGAGAGGTGAAGGCCCCAGCGCTCGAACATCTTCTCCTGCCGGTGGAGCGGCAAGTGGTCGGCGTACTTGCTGACCAGCACGTGCGCGAGCAACCCCGGACCGGCGAGGCTGCGCGGGACAGGGCTGTCGGGGACGTCGGCGATCGTGATGCCTTGCTCGGGCTCACCTTTGACCGCGAACTTCGGCCTCACGATCTGCAGTCGCACGAAGCTCGCGGGCCGCCACTCCAGCGTCTCCGACACCTCCTCGCCGATGCGGACAAGCGCGGTCGCGCGCTCGTCCTGCGCCTCCGGCGGCAACAGCTCGATCCGCTCGACCGGCAGATGCTCGGGCAGCCGTTGCCGCCCGTGCGGGCGAGCCTGGCGCCCCTTGTCCCCGCCTCCGGAGGAGCCGTTCGGCGCCGCGCCATCGCCACCGTCGGGTGAGCCGGTCGCGCCCGCATCCGGCTGCGCCCCGGTGCCCGCGAGCATCTGCACGATCGCATCGAAGGCGAGCTGCATCTGCCCGGGGTCGACGTGCTCGGCCTTCTGGCCGAAGATGTGCCGGCGAAGCCGCTCCAGCTCGATGCTGGCGAGCTCGTAGAGCTTGCGGTACTCGTCCCGCTCGTGGGCAGCGCGCGCGAGCTTGTCCTTGAGCTCGCGAATCTGCTCTTCGACCGGCTTGCTCACGACGCGGTAAGTACTCGTGAGCTCTTGCTTTTTGAAGGGGCTTGTGGAGGAAAATTCATGTCGCTCGAGGCAATGCAACCGTGGGGGCTACCCAGGAGCGTGCGAGGCTGTCAGGCGAGATCAGGGGACCTGCGGCGGTGCGGTCTCGGCGAACGGGACCGCTCGCCGCAACTTCGAGGGCGACAGGGCGATGCCTTCCAGGATCTTCGCGAGCTCGGCGGCGTCAATAAGGACGCTCGTGGCTCCCGGAGTGACGGCACGTGGGGCTCGAAATGCCCCACGCTCGAGCCTTTTGTAAAGTAGACAGTATCCGCTGCGGTCCCACCAAAGGGCCTTGCAGCGATCGGCCGCCCGGTTGAAAAAGAGAAACAGCGCTCCGGAGAGCGGGTCTTGTCGCAGCACCTCGCGCACGACGGCAGCGAGACCATCGAACGAGCGCCGTAGATCGAGCGGCTCGGTGGCAACGTAGATCGAGACGCGGCCAGGGATCATCGTGCCCCCCCGAGCGCACGAACAACGCGCGCCAGCGTAACCTCGTCGAACGACGGCGGGACGCGGACGACCGCCCCGTCCGGCAAGACGATCTCCAGCGCCGCGCCCGAAGAGGGCGTCGTGGCTGCAGGCGGGGCGACCACCACGGGCAGCAGCGCCGGAAGCGTCGCCTTCTCCGAGCGCTGCCGGTGCTCGCTCCGCTTCATGCCCAGTCGGCGGCTCCAGGAGTACAGTGTGCCGGCGTTGACCCCCTCCTGCTCCGCGAACACGCGGGCGGAGTGCCCGCTCTTGTGCCAGCGCGCCACGCGGTCGCGCCAGGTGCGTGTGCTCTCGTCCATCGGTACCTCCGGCGCGGGTTTCTAAGCGGCGCAGAGGCTCGAAGACAGGATGTGGTCCGCAGAACGCGTACGCTGTTGCCGTCCACCAAGGCCGCGAGCACGGCAAGCTGCCGCTTGCGTGGGAGCACGTTCGCCACGGGACCCTTGCCTTCCCCCGGCGGAGGGCCCACGATCCGGTCTGCCAGGACGTCGGACGGGTCGCACCGCTCGGCTTCTGCCGCCCTGCTCCCAGTTCGCAGCTGAGAGCGGGGCGTTTTCGTCTAAGGTCCTCTGATTATAGCGATTCTGCCGGGGAAAACCGCGGGGAACCGAACGAAAGAGGGGCCGGGAGGACGGAGAATGTCATAGCCGGTGGGCGCCGTTGCATCGACTGCCAAGGGCAGTTCCGCCCCGTCGGCGCTCGCTGCGCCTGCACCTCGTCGCGGCTCGCTCGGCGCCAGGGCACCGCCGCTGTCAGAGTCTCGGCCTACACCGAACCCGAGACGGTGGAGGGCGGATGAGCCTGCCCGAAGAACCTCACGGGCGAATGGCCATTCAGTCAGCCCACGTGTGCAATTGCGCGCGCCAGACGCTCTCAATTAACCGATACACACGCGTTCCCGGCAGAATTGGAATCGGACTAGACGGCTCAACGTCACCTGTGCGAGCTCTAGCGACCGCTTGTTTCAATGCCTCCGCGCTCAAACATCTGACCGGAGTCCGACATTTATCGTATCCGCCCAATATGGAACGAATCGCTGCCTCGACGCTATCTCCGGACTCGGTTACAGTTGTGAGGTCGTCGCTAAAGTGCAGAAGTAGCCATAGCTCAAAGCAAGGATTGCTAACAGCCACATTCCATCCGCGTCTGGTGGCGTCTTCAGACGATTGTATGACTTGAGTTACCCTGGTGCTTCCCGACCGACAATCAACATCAAAGACAAGCCACATTTCGTCGTCAGCGCCCATGATTGTGAGCTTGGCAACTTCTTCGGCTTTGCCGATCAGGTAGCGTGGGGCATTGGCGTTCTTGTCGGGCGGGTAGACATGAAGCTTTACGCGATGCCTTGGCACAAGGTTGCACTCTTCTAGTGCATAGAAATATGCGGGTTCGGTCTTGGCTCCCTCGACGAATAGAAAATACAATCGCGCGTCACGTTCTTGTACCGTTCGATCCAGCAATTTGCGTCGAGGGATCATTCCGTGCACTCCTCGGGTCGCCAGCTAAGATTGTCGCGATGCGCAAGGAAAGGTATCGCTCCGAAGCGGCCTTGCAAGTAGCCATCCTCGAGGTGTTCTAGTAGATGCTCAAGCTGCGCAGTGCGGTAATCAGCAAGGGAATGCAGATGCGATGCGCCTGCGTCGTCTTTCTCAACAAACCATATAGAACCCGGGGGCAGCAAGTGTCCGTTGAGCAGATTCGTGTCATGGGTCGTGAAGATCAACTGGCTTAGCGCACCGGATGTCATAGCCATGAACTCCTCGACAAACCGTCGCGTAAGAGACGTATGGAGACTGCGATCAAGTTCGTCGATCACCGTGCACGATTCTCTGGTGCGGTGAAAAAGCACCGGTAGTAGGTGAAGCAGGCGTCGAGTTCCGTCGGACTCCTCGTGCAGCGGAAACTCTACGGTCGTTCCTCCACTGGCGCCGTGACGCAGTGTTAGCTTTAGAACGCTTGCGCCATCTCCATCCTTCTTTATGTGTACCCCAGGATCCTCTACCACAGAGCCGGACAAAATACTCTGTATCAGCTGCTTTGCCTTTGGCATACTAACGACTTCGTCGTAGTCGCGAAAGAATTCGCTGAGCTTCGGGTCCTGCTCTTCGAGAACCTCAACCGATTGCACTCCGGTTCCCATGTCTCGAAGCATGCGCCCATAAAATTCGCGAAGCGTCGCATCTTCGAACAATTCCTTTACAAGATTCACATACGACGAAGATGGCCCTAGGACTGTCAACCCTTCTTGGAACCAATTGCGGATTGGAGAAAATCCGGGAACATTTCTCGAGGCAAGCTCAGTGAGCAGCGGCTGTTGCACGGCTGTTCCTTTGGCGACAAAGCGCGCAAATTGCTTTTGCTCGTCATCGCCAAGCAGTAATAACGGGCCGAAATCGACCCGATGCTCGCCACCATCTGGTGCGGCCTCGCGCTCGTATACAAGCTCTTCGTTGGTCGTGCCCGGAAGCGTTCGGTAGAGTGCCTCGCCTGCTACGGACTCATGAGTGATGACCAACACATAGCTGTAGAGCACTCCTTCGACAATAAAGTCAAATTGAAAGCGTGTTGGCTTTTGCCGAGCGTCTGATTCGAGGCGGAACGGCGACGCGGGTAACCTCTTATTAGGTACCGCACCTCGGGCGACTAGGTCACACGCGACATCTAACGCTCTGACCAAGTTAGATTTTCCGGAAGCATTCGCGCCGTAAAAGGCAGCGGCGCGCATCAGTAGCAGACCGTCGTGCCCTGGGATAGAGGCCACCGCTCGCGTACTGCCGGGTGGGGCTCTCATACTAAATACCGTTTCGCCCTTGAACGAACGGAAGTTCTCCACCAGGAATTGGACGAGCATGTGGCTCGCGTTACTCCGAGGGCACGCCTCTGTCAAGAAATTTTGCGTCAGCCTGTGGCCATAGAAGCAGATATCGCTTGAAATTCGCGAATATGTTGCTGTTGCGCTCGCGGGGTCTGAGCCGTGGAAGCTGTCGCTGACGGACGTGAGGGTAGGTCCTGTATCGTCGTCGGGACGACGTGGACCGAGCGAAGCGGAGAAATCTGTACTGTGGTCCAAAGCGACGTCCAACAGCGAAGTCTCCGCACTGTCATGGGTGTGAGTCCCTAGCGGCGCTGTTTGTTCGAGTCGTCAGGCCATGTTGATGATGGGGAGGTCCACAGGCGAGCGCGCTCAGGCTGAGACATGAGGAAGAGCGCTCCACACATGGGCTTCGTTGCGAGCGCCTTATGGCTTGCACCGCTCTTCCCGGAATGCGCCCGCATGCCGCTGCCTACCTGTCGTGCCGGACGAAGAGCCGGTCGATGGCGTCGAGCGCCTGGATCGCGCCGATCGCTTGCTGCGCCGCTGCGCGCTGGTCCTTGGTTCGAGCCTCGATGAGGGCGTCGAGCACGTCGGCCCAGAGCTTGTCGCGGTTCCACGGGCGCACGCCGCGGAAGTCGGCCAGCGCGGGGATCTCGCTGGCGATGAGGGAGAGGTCGTCGTCGCTCAGCACGCGCTTCTTGAAGTCGGGGCTGCTCATCGGCGTCTCCGGAGCTTCCGAGCGAGGCGAGCCCGCGCGAGCCGCAGGCGACTGCCCGCGGTGCCGAGCGGGATGCGGAGGATGCCGGCGATCTCGGTGCCGCCGTGCCCGAGCGCGGCGAGGACCAGCACCTCGCGAGCCCAGAGCGGCATCGCGACGATCGCCATGAGCGCCGTGCCGGCGTCGATGCGCTCGCCGACGTGCCCCGGGTCGACGCGCTCCTCACCCGTGGCGGCCCAGGGGTCGAAGACGGGCACCTCCCGGCGTCGGAAGGCGCGCTCGTGGTAGTGCGTGCAGTGGAACCTGCACACTCCGAACAGCCAGCGCTTGAGCGCGTCCAGAGGTTCGCGCGTGCGGTCGGGCCTGTAGCGCCCGGCTTGGGAGCTCATCCACGCCCCGAGCACAACGTCCTGCACCACGTCGTCGAGGTCGACGGCGCGCACACCGAGACCACGCAGAGCGCTGCGGATGAGCGGCTCCTGCGCGGCGATCTCGGTGATGTGCAGGACGCGAGCGGGGCCAGCGTGCGGGCCCCACGCGTTCATGGGGCACCCCGGCCGCAGTGCGGGCAGCGGTCCGCTGCGATGGGCCGACCGAGCAAGCGCTCCACGGTGGTCCCGGCGGCGCACGCAGCCTTCGCGGCGAGCCCGTGCGTCGTGCCCGGGTTCGAGCCGTAAACGAAGTTGGTGATGGTCGTCTTCGGGACGCCCATCGCGGCGGCGAGGCATGGCCAGCTGCCGAACAGCCCGCGCAAGTTGCGCAGGGCAGCGCGCAGGCGCATCGCCTCCGCGTCGGTCAAGGACGTGGAACGGGGACCGCGGCGCTTGGGCGCACCGGTCCCTTGCCCACCGTCCGGGGGGATCAAGTACAGTTGCACTGTCGGGACCTCGCTGTGTGAGGTTGCGGCCACGACCCCCGGTGCGCGCCAACGCACGCGGGGGTCACTTGCGCCGAACTTAGCCGCTCACGCGAGGCCCGGAATCAAACGAGGCCAGTCTTCTGCAAAGAAGGCCACCACCGCGGAGCCAGGCAGGGACGACCGCGGCCGGTGCGCCGAGGGCGGCGGAGCTAGCCAGGGACGACCGCGGCCGGTGCGTCGAGGGCAGCGGAGCTAGCCAGGGACGACCGCGGCGGACCGGGGCGCCTCCCACCGCGGGCGGCGTGCCTCCAACCCCGCGCACCGGGAGGCGCGTTTTACAAACAACCCCGGAAAGCTCCGCGCAATTTCAGAACATGAGCACCCTTCTTTTCCCCTCCGAAGGCTCCTCCCGCGACCCCACATGGAATTCCGTTCACGCTGCCGCGGTGGAAACTCTCCCCCGCGCGCTTCGGCTCCTGGGGGTCGCCGAGCCCGACATCGACGACGTCTTGCAAGAGGTCCTGCTCGCGGCGTACGAGAGCCTGGATCGGTTCGACCCCGCCTGGTCCCCGCCGGAGCGCGAGGTCGGGGCCGCCGGCGATCTGCTGCGCCGGGAGGTCCGGCGCCAGCACAGCAGCCAGCACAGCAGCCCCGAGGCCCGCTGGGTGTTCGGGATCGCGTGGCGCAAGGTCAGCCACCACCTGGATCGCGCCTACCGCCGCCGCGAGGTGCCGGACGGCCTGCGTCCGGCGTCGCGCTACCAGGCCATCGATCCCGCGCCGCTCAGCGAGGAGCGCATCGCGGAGCAAGAGCGGCTGGAGGTCGCGAGGGACGTGCTCTTGACGATCGCGCCCGAGCGGCGGGTCCTCCTGGTCCTTCACGAGGCCTACGAGGTGCCGCTCGTCGACATCGCGCGCGAGCTCGGCCTCAACTACAACACCGCCAGCAACCGGCTGCGCCTCGCCCGCGAGGACTACCGTGCCGCCGTCAAGCGGCTGCGCCCGGAGCGGCGACAGGCGCTGCGCGCCTGCTGGCTCGTGTTTCCCCTGGCGTCCGACTTCCTCGTGCGCGACGGCGGCGCGAGCGCCGCCGCACCGCCGGCCGGCGTGCCGCACGCGCCTGCCGGCCCGAGCCCGCGATCGCAGCTCGCCCGGCTCGGCCGCACCCTCGGCGCCGCCGCGGCGGGCGGCGCCGGGACCGCGGCCGTGCTGCTTGCCCTCGCCCCGTCGCGGCCCGCCTGGGCGCGCCGCTTCGAGGCGGCGCTGGCCTACGAGCTCCCCGCGACCAGCGCCGGCCTTGCAGCACCCCCGCCGCAGCCGTCGCAGCAAACCCCGGAGCCGCGGCCGGCGGCGGCGGCGGTCGACGCACCCGCGCGCCCGTGCCCGGCCGCGCCGCGGGCGGCGCCGCCGGCCGGCGCGCGGGAGGACGCCTTCGCGGAGGAGCGCCGGCTGCTCGCGGCGGCGCAGGAGCGCCTCTCCACGGGCGATCCCGCCGGGGCGCTCCGGCAGCTCGCCGCGCACGAGGCGCGGTTCCCCGCAGGCCGGCTGAAGTCCGTGCGAGAGCAGCTTCGCACGGCGGCCCAGGCGCGCCTCGCCCGTCCGGAGCGGGGCGCGTCAGCCCATCCGGCGCCGGGCGCGTCAGCAAGAGAGCCGGCGCGATGAGCCGGTCCAGGGCGAGACCGAGACCGGGGCTCGGCGCGCGACCGGCGCGGGGCTTTTGCGCCACCGGGCCGCTCCGGGGCGTGGGGCGCCCGGCGCGCACGGGGCGCTCGGCGCGCTCCGCCGTGGCGGCGGCCACCGTCCTGGTGGCGGCCGCCGTCCTGGTGGCGGCCGCCGTCCTGCTCGGCGCCGGAGACGCCCGCGCCGCGCCGGCCGCGCCGCGCGCGGCGATGCGGATCGAGGTCGTGCGGGGCCCGGGCACCGAAAGCTGCCCTGACGACGCGTTCCTGCGCGCGGAGGTGGCGCGCCGGCTCGGCGCCGACCCGTTCCAGGACGACGCGCCGCAGGTGCTCACGGTCCGCATCGCGCAGGAGGGGCCGGAGCTCACCGCCTCGCTGGCGCTGCGCGACGGCGCGGGTGATACCTGGTGGGCTGACGGGTTCGGCACCCGGAGCGGCTGCGAGGAGCTGCTCTCCGGCGTGGCCCTGGCGATCGTGGCGCGGGTCGTGAGCGCGCCGGAGCCGGCATCCCCGCCGCCCGAGCCCTCGCCGCCGTTTGCGCCCTCGCCGCCGCCCGAGTCGTCCGCGTCGCCCGAGCCCTCCTCACCGCCCGCGGCGCCGCCCCCGCAAGCGCAGCGTGCCCCGCCGGAGCCACCTCGGCCGGCCGGGCTGCCCCAGGGGTCCTCCCGGCCGGAGGCGGCGCCGGCTCCGTCGGAACGGCTGCGGCTCGAAGCGGGGCTCGGGGCGACCCTGGGCCTGGGGATCACGCCGGGGGCCGCGGCCGGGATGACGTTCTCCTTCGGTGTGCGCCGGACCGACTGGTCGATCGCGGTGGAGGGGCGCGGCCTCGTGTCCCTGGCGCAGGAGGTGGAAGCGGTGCCCGTTGGCGCCAGGGCATTCACGGCGGCTGCACTGGCCTGTCATCGCGGCCAAGCCCTGTTCGGTTGCGCGGTCGCCTCCATCGGCGTGGTCCGGTTCGTCCCTCGGGCGCCGTGGACCATCAGCTCACCCGGCCAGCCGATGCTCGGCGTCGGCCCGCGGTTCGGCGGCGCGTGGCCCTTGTCAAACAGGTGGTCCGCGCACGCTTACGCCGAAGCTGTCTGGATCGTCGCGGACGCGGTTCTTCGACGCCAGAAAGATGGAAGTGAACCGCCTTCACCCCTCACCTGGTCGTCACCCCCGGTCGGCGCTGCGCTCGGATTCGGTATCACGGCAATGTATTGAACGAGCTCGAACGACGCCGGGGGCCTTTCGCATCCAACATGACAATTTTTAGAAGGGAGCCGCAATGCGGCATGCAATCGCCTGTGTCGTCATGAATCTCCGTTGTCGGCGTGGAGCCCCGTCAGGTAGCTTCTCCGGCATGCGCCTCTTCTCCTGTTTGTTCGTGGGACTGTTCTCCTTGGTGGGCTGCTCCGGCGACGCGATCATCCACGGTCCCTGTCAGCCTCAGGAATACGGCCACCCAGGCTGCCCGTGGCCCGAGGAAGGTGGCGGAGGGGCCGGCGGCGAGGCCGGTGCAGGTGGCAGCGGCGGCGGGGGCGGGGGCGGCGGGGCCGGCGGCGGCGACGAGACCGCCTGCGCCGGCGACTGCGTCCCGCCGGCGCCGCTCGGCTGGTTCGGCCCGGCGCTCCTCTGGTTCGGCCCGCGGGACCAGGTACCCGCATGCCCCGCCGCCGCGCCGAATGTCGGCTACGAGGGGTTCGCCGACCTGGCGCCCGCGCCGCTCGCCTGCGCGGCCTGCCTGTGCGACCCGCCCGACGCGGCCACCGCCTCGTGCCAGCTCCCGCTGGGCTGGTCGGCGCATGCATCTTCGGCGTGTTCCGGCGACCCCGGCAGCGTCGAGACCCCCTTCGCCGCGCCCGACGGCTGGGACGGCGCCTGCACAGCCTCGACCGCGGTCCCCGCGGGCCAGGACTGCGGCGGGCAGCCGTGTGTGCAGTCGATCTCGATCGACGCGCCGGTCGTGCTGGTCACCGCCGCCGCCTGCACGCCCAGGGTCGACGAGCCCCCGCCGCCGGCGCTCCTCGATCCCTGGCAGACCCGGGCGCTCGCCTGCGTGCCCGGCGCCTACACGGAGTGCCTGGGCGACCGGAGCACCTGCATGCCTTCGCCGGACCAGCCCGGAGTCCCGCCGCCACCCGGCGGCTTCCTGACGTGCATCTTTCACGAGGGTGACGTGACGTGCGAGGCGCCCTACCTCGACCGGCACGTCTTCTACGGCGCCGCCGACGACACGCGCGGTTGCTCCGAGTGCGCCTGCGGGGAGCCGGAGGGCGCGTCGTGCATCGTCATGGCCTCCGTCTACAGCGATGGCGCGTGCGCTGAGCAGGTCGCCTCGATCCTCGTCAGCTCCATGGCGCCGTTCTGCGGGGTCACGCCGCCCGGCGTCGCCCTCGGCAGCAAGTCGGCGGAGGTCGTGGCCGTGGATCCCGGCGGCTGCGCCCCGAGCGGCGGCGAGCCGACCGGCGAGCTGCTGCCGGCCGAGCCGTCGACGTTCTGCTGCCGGGCATAGCGTTCATATGGGCATCGGCGCCCCGAGCGAGGATGTCTGTACCGTTCTTCCCACTTGCTCGAGAACCCGAAGAAGCCTGCGATACCGAGCCCAGCGAGGGCCGCGACCGCCGCGCTCGCCTCGGTGTCCGAGGGCCGGTCCCGGATGGACTGGCGCTTGCCGTCCCACGAGGCGCGTGAGCGGCGTGCCCACGGGCGAGGTCGCGTATCCCCCCAGGATCGGCGGCCGTGCCGCGCGCGCGGCGCAAAAGAGGCGAGCGTGACGAGTCCTGTGGTCGTGACCAAGTATCTGTGTGCCGCCGCCGCGATTCACGCCGTGCTCGGCTGCGCGACCGGCGTCGACCTGCTCGACGAGGGCGGATCCGCGGCGACCGCGACGCCCACCCTCGGGGTCGCAGAACAGCGGGCCAGCTCCTACGGGTGGCGGGTCATCGAGGTGATCGACTACAATTTCGACGGAAAGCAGGATGTGCTCTGGATCGACCCCGAGCGCAGCCTCATGGCCATCTGGTTCATGGACGGAGTCCAGCTGCTCGCGCCGGGCCCGATCCTTCGCGGGCCGGCCGGCAGCGGCTGGGTCGCCATAGGGCACGACTTCAACCTCGACGGCCTGGCGGACGTGATCTGGCGTCACGATGAGCGGAATCTGATAACCATCTGGCTGACGGACGGAGGCCGGCCGTTCGCGCAGGGCCCGATGCTCCCCGGGCCGCGAGGCGGAGGCTGGGTGATCCGGCCGAACGACTTCAACCGCAACGTCGCCTCGGATGTGCTCTTTCACAGCGAAGAGCAGAACCTGATGACGGTGTGGCTGCTGGATGGCGTCCAGCTGCTCGCGCCGGGGCCGTTCATCCCGGGGCCGGGCGGCGACTGGGAGATCGGCCCCGTGCCCGACGTCAACTTCGATCGCATCGCGGATGTGATCTGGAACGACGAGGTGCACAACCTGATGACGGTGTGGCTGATGAGCAACACGGAGGTCATCGGGCGGGGGCCGGTGATCCCCGGGCCGAGCGGCGAGGGATGGGACATCCTCTGGGCGGCCGACTTCAACGCTGACGGCATGTCGGACGTGCTCTGGACCAACGAGGAGAGGGGCCTCGTCGCGATCTGGCTGATGAACGGCGTCGAGCTCCTCGACGCGGGGCCGGTGATCCCCGGGCCGATCGGCGACGGCTGGAGAGCGGTCGCCGCCGGCGACGTCAACGCCGATCTGATGTCGGATGTCGTGTGGCAACGCCTGGGGACGAGCCAGATGGCGGTGTGGTTGATGAACGGCACCCACGTCCTCTCGCCAGGTCCGGTGATCCTGGGCCCGCCCGGCGGCTGACCCGACCCGGGCGGCTCGCGGCGCGCGCCGGCGCGCTCCGGTGCGCTCCGGTGATCGATTCCGCGTCGATCCCGCCCCGCGGGCTGCCTGGCTGGAGCGCCAGGCGAGCGGGCGCTGCGACGAAGGGTCACCGTAGGGCTTGCACGTCCATCGTCTCGGCAAAGCCGAGCGCGATTCAGGCGTGTGTGCGGGCGAGGGCTGCGCACAAATCAGCGCAGTCCAGGAGCCCCACCACGGCCGCGGCATAGGATTTGTTCGCCCCGAACACCTCGTCTGCCGGAAATGCTCGCCGCGCCAGCTCCAGGTGGTGCTCGGAGCCCAGGCAGAGCTCCGCCTTGGGATCCTCCAGCTCGTCGAGCGCCCCGCGGTCCGCGGCCCACCCGTCGATCTTCGCAACATGCCGGCCACATGCGGCCTGACAGAGCCTGCGTGCCTCGGCGGTGTTCTGGTAGAGCCATGCCTCGATGCTGCGGAAGGGGGTGAGGCGCAGCAGACGCGCAAGCGCTGCTTCGGCCGCCCGGGCGATGTCCTGGTCCGATGCCGCGAGCGCGTCCCGGTCACGCTGCCGGCGCAGCGCATCGTGGACACGGGGTTGCACGTAGGTGCTCACGAACTCGGCGAATTTCGCGACGTTCTCGCTCGATGCCCGCTCGGCCCATCGGCGATCGCCATCCACATGGAAGGCGACGAACCCGATCGGATCCTCGATGAGCTTCGCGGCGATCGCCCTGCCGAGGAGAATGATCTTCTGCCGGTCGAACGGGCTCCTGCTCTTCCACAGGTTGCCGCGCATCGCACGCTGCTCATGCTCACCCTGAGGCTCGAACGCGATGAGGTGGGTCCGGCACGCCGGATCCACGAGCAGCACCATCTTCTTCATGAGCGCCGCGACGGTCTCGCAGCTCCCCTCGGCGCTGTCCTCCGTGAGGACCAGGATCGAGAGGCAAGCCTGCTCGCGGATCACCACAGTCCCTTCGTCCTCAGGATCTCGCTCACCTGGAGCGCTTCGGTCCGGTACGCACGGAAGAAGGCGTTGGCGTTCTCCTCGTCCATGTTGGCCCAGACCGTTCGATGCCGCCCTTCGTGGAGCTCGCGGCGGCAGAGGATGAAGCATCGCCGTACATCCTCGGCAGAGGCGAAGGGGAGGAAGTCGAGCAGGAGGGGATTCTGGCTCGTCAGGAAGGACTGCCGATCGACAAGCCGCTTGAGGCAGGCCTCGATCCAGTCGTAATGCAGGCCGTTCACCAGCTCGTCAGCGATGACGATGTCCTCGCTCACCGCGAGGTAATGGAAGAACGACAGCAGTCGCTTTTGCCCATAGCTGAGCGCATCGTGGGTGATGACAGAGCCGTCTTCCAGGGTGAAGATGAAGGCGAGGCCTGTATAGAGCAACTCATCGCCAGTCGGTGTGACCTTCTTCGAACTAAGGCGCAAGATGAGGTCGGAGCCGGCGTAGTGAAACAGCGATACCACGTCGCGTAGAAAGGGTAACTCGGTGTGTGGAAGGCTGGGGCTCGTGGCTTCGAGCGACGCGGGGCTGCTCTCGATAAGGCGAACTACCTCAGGGGGAACACGCGTCGACTGCTTGACGCTCACATGCTGGTCACTCGTTCTCAGAGCGCTGAGCATGGGAGATTCGATGCAGTCACCCTGGTGTTCTACCAAGGACTCTCCGGTCATTTTCTCGAAGGCGTGTGACACCTCGTCGAACCTCCCTCTGCCGCGTGGGACAAGCATGTCGTCGACAGTGGTATCGTACCACTCAGGGCCGAGATTTATGGCTGTTTCGCTGAAAATTTCATTAAGAGACCATAGTAGGAAATCCGGTTTAAATGGGTCGGATATTGGAATCGATAGGTCGCGGTTTGGGGCGTCGTTAATGAAGTGTTTGGCTCCCACGGGAGTCACTGCGACCCGGTGCTCTGGTGCATGGTGATGGAATCGGATGCGCGCTTCGTATGACCACGCCGGGGTTGCGCTCTCCGGAGAACGTTTCGAGAACCGACCTCGTGCGATGCGTGACTCTATTGCGGATTCGTCCGAAAGATCGTTTCGAACGGAGACAAGGAGGCTTATCCCCACCGATACAATCTCGTACTCCAGCGCGAAGTCCTCTCCCTCGAGCGCTGCGAAATTCGACGCCAGAGCCATCGCGATGAGCCTCAGCAGCGTCGTCTTCCCCGTTCCATTCTGGCCGAGGAGCACGTTGAACGTGTCGTTGAAGACGAGCTCCGTCCCCGGCGCCACGCCCCTGAACCTCTCGATCCGCAGCCGTTTCAGTCTCGCCATGCGTCTCGTTCGGGTGTACCGCGTGCCTGCGCACCCAGGCAAGCTCGGCATGAAGGCGGGCATTCTCCGGAGCGGCGCGCGACCGCCGGCTCGATCGCCCCGCGGCCCCTGGCCCCGCGGGCGCCGGTTGATCCCGGCGCGCTTCTCGGGTGCGATCGGCGCCCCGCGATGCGACAGATCCTCCACATCGACATGGACGCGTTCTTCGCGTCGGTCGAGCAGCGCGACGATCCCTCGTTGCGAGGCCGCCCCGTCCTGGTCGGCGGCGCCTCCCGGCGGGGCGTCGTCGCGGCCGCGTCGTACGAGGCGCGCGCCTCGGGCGCCCGCTCGGCGATGCCGATGGTCGAGGCGCTCCGCCGCTGCCCGCAGGCGATCGTGGTTCCGGTGCGGCACGCCCGCTACGCCGAGGTGAGCGCGCAGGTCTTCGCGATCTTCCGCCGCTTCACGCCGCTCGTGGAGGGGCTGTCGCTCGACGAGGCGTTCCTCGACGTGACCGCGAGCCGCGCGCTCTTCGGCGACGGCGAGGCGATCGCGGCGCAGATCAAGCGCGCGATCCGCGACGAGACCGCGCTCACGGCCTCCGCCGGCGTCGCGACCTGCAAGTTCGCCGCGAAGATCGCGAGCGATCTGCGAAAGCCCGACGGCCTCGTCGTGGTCCCCGACGACGTCGCCGCCTTCCTCGCGCCGCTGCCGCTCGAGCGCATGTGGGGCGTGGGCCCGCGCGCGGCCGAGCGGCTGCGCGCGGCGGGGCTCGCGACCATCGGCGATCTCGCGCGCTGCCCCGCGCCGCGCCTCCACGAGCTGCTCGGCCCCGCGTGGGGCGAGCACGTGCGGCTGCTCGCCGCGGGCGTCGACGAGCGCGCGGTCGTCCCGGGCCGCGCGGCGGAGTCGATCGGCGCGGAGGAGACCGTGGAGGAGGACCTCTGCGGCAGGGAGCCGATCGAGCGCTGGCTGCTCGATCTGTCGGGCCGCGTGGCGCGGCGCCTGCTCAAGGCGGGCCTGTCCTGCCGCGCGGTGGTGGTGAAGCTCAAGTACTCGGACTTCACGCTGCGGACGCGCCAGACGACGCTGTCCGAGCCGGTCAGCGACACGGACTCGATCTACACCTGCGCGAAGGGGCTGCTCTCGCGCTTCGATCTCTCGCGACCCGTGCGGCTCGTCGGCGTCGCCGCGAGCGACCTGACGAGCGAGACAGGCGGCCCGACGCTGAGCCTGTTCCCTGTCGCCTCCGAGCGCCGCCGCCGCCTCGAGGGCGTCGTGGCGGAGGTGGCCGAGCGCTTCGGCGGGAAGGGGCTCACCCGCGCGGCGCTGCTGGAGCCCCCGCCCTCGGGCCGCGCGGCGCCGCGCGTGGTCCCGGCCGAGCGCGAGAAGAAGAAATAGACAGTCTCGAGCTCGTGTAGAGTGGGACGATGGCTCGGATCGTCGATTCCAGGTGTCCGCGCTGCGGCGCCCCGCTGCCCATCCAGCCGGCGATGGATGCAGTCACCTGCCAGTACTGCGGCGCGCGGTCGCTCATCGATCGCGGCAGGAAGCCGACCACCGCGCCGATCCCGCAGGGCATGCACGTCGTCCGGGTCGCCCCGCCGTCCAGCAACGCGGCGGGGGTCGTCGTGATGTCGGTCGTCATGGCCATGGTCGTGGCCGGCGGGGCCGCCGGCGCCTTCATGTTCAGCGCGTCGGGGCCGTCCAAGGGCCGGCCTACACCGCTCGCCGGCCTGGGACCGAAGGCGTACTTCAGCGATCGACCGATGCTCGCCGACGTGAACGGCGACGGCGCGCCGGACGTGATCGGCAAGAGCAACGTCCCCGGCGGCGAGGAGTGGATCGCGGCCTACGACGGGCGCGACGGCAAGCCGATCTGGAAGACCGCGGCGCTCACCAAGGACGCGGCCCACCACGAGGCGCGGCGCGCGATCGCCTCCGGCCGCCTGATCTCGATCGACGCGCTCGGCAAGGCGCAGGCCTATGACCTGCGCACCGGGACGCCGTCGTGGTCGGCGTTGCTCGGCGAGAAGGCGAGGCGGCTGTGCCAGGGCGACGGCGTCATCGTCGTGGAGACGGTCGACGACGCGAAGCACGGGCTCGACCCGGCGACCGGGACGCGGCGCGAGCTCGCGAAGGACGCGGCCTGCAAGACGGTCCCGAGCTCGATCCAGGAAGAGGCGCCCGGCTATCGGTTCGCCCGCTGGCACGAGTTCGACAAGCTCGGGCTGCCCGGCTCGCATGAGGTCGAGGGCATGTCGGTGAGGGGCGCGATCATCCCGAGCGGGCCCGGGCCGCGGTTTTTGCTCGGCGCCCGGAGCAAGGGCAGCCAGGTCGGCATGGTGGCCGCGGTCGACAAGAAGAAGGTCCTCTGGACGACGGTGGTGCCCGGCGTCGACCCGCTGACGACGAAGGCCACGGGGGTGGAGGTGGGGGCCTATGAAGGCGGGTTCCTGGTCGTCCCTTATGACATGAAGGATCACAAGGAAGGCACGCGCCTCGCCTGCTTCGAGGCCGCCACCGGCAAGCGGCTGTGGGACGTGCAGGTCCACAAGAAGTCGCAGGTCTCGGCCGGGATCGCGATCTCGGCGAACGACGTCTTCTTCGCCAGCTGGACGGCGCTCTACGTGTTCTCGCTGAAGACGGGGCAGCTCAGGTACATGATCGGGACCGAGTTCTAGGCGTCCGGCGCGCCCGCGGCAGCGCGGGCCCAAGGGCTCCCCGTCATGTCGTCCGTCCAGCAGAACCCCTGGCGCATCTGCGTCTACCACGGCGTTCAGTCGCTGATGTTCCCGGCGGCCATCTTCCCGCTGTTCTGGACGCAGGACATCGGCATGAGCGTGGCCACCATGATGGCCGTGCAGGGCGCGTTCAGCCTGAGCATCGCGCTCTTCGAGTTCCCGTCGGGCTACATCGCCGATCGCCTGGGCCACCGCCGCGCGCTCGTGATCGCCTCCTTTTGCATCCTCGCCGGCTGGGTCCTCTACGCGCTCGCGCGCGGGCTCTGGTCGGTGCTGCTCGCCGAGCTCGTGCTCGGCGTCGGGTTCTCGCTCGTCTCGGGGGCGGACTCCGCGCTCCTCTTCGACTCGCTGCGAGAGCAGGGCAAAGAGCACGAGTTCGCCCGCTGGTACGGCCGCATGCGCTCGATCGCGCAGGTCGCCTCGGGGAGCGCCGCGCTCGCCGCGGGCTTCCTTTACGCGCGCTGGTCGCGCCTGCCGTTCGCGATGGAGGCCGCGGCCTGGGCGCTCGCGGCGGGGATCGCCCTCCGGTTCGGCGAGACCCGGCGCGCCGAGCCGAAGGTCGAGGACCACCTGGGCCGCATGCGCGCGATCGTGCGCGACGCGCTGTTCGAGCGCGCCGACTTCCGCGCGGTGCTGCTGCTCGGCGTCGCGCTCGCGCTCGCGTCGTACCTGCCGACGTGGCTCATGGCGCTGTACGCGACCGAGGCCGGCGCCCCGGTCGCGTGGGTAGGCCCCATGTGGGCCGTCGCGAGCTTCACCACCGCGCTCGGCTCGATGCTGAGCGAGCGCGCCGGCCGCCGCCTCGGCATGACGGGGACGCTGCTCGCGTGCGTCGTCCTGGTGGCGGCCGGGTACCTCGGCCTCGCGCTCTCGCGCCACGTGCTCGGGGTCGCGTTCTATTTCCTGCTCGCGCTCGTGCGCGGGCTGCACATGCCGCTGCTCCACCACGAGGAGCAGCGCCTCGCGCCCGACGGCGATCGCGCGAGCTGCGTCTCGCTCCGCAGCTTCCTCTTCCGCCTCGCCTTCGTGCTGCTCGGGCCCGTCGTGGGGATGGGCGTCGATCGCTACGGGCACCGCCCCGTGCTGTGGGCCTCGGGCGCGCTCCTCGTCGCGCTGACGAGCGCGGCGTTCGGCCTGTTCGTCGCGCGCGCGGCGCGGCGTGATGAGGCGCGGGCGCCGCGGTGCTAGGGCGCCTGTCATGAAGAAGATCGCGAGAGAGGAAGAGGTGGGCCGGCTCGTCGAGCTGGTCGGCGCCGGGTCCTGGGACGTCATCCACGGGGTCCTGGAGCGGCAGTTCGCCGTCCTTCACAACCGCGCCCAGGTGCTCATCGGTCTGTGCGGCATCGTCATCACCACGACCGGCTTCTCCGGCCGCCTCATCGCCGGCACCAGCCCCCACGCGCAGGGGCTGATCATCGCCGGCGTGGCGATCGTCCTGCTCTCCGCGACCCTGATCGTCTGGGGTGTGCAGCACATCCGCTGGCTCACCCAGCAACCGGGCGACGACCTGCGCGGCTGGCTCTTCGCCTCGCTCGCCTACCGCGATCGCAAGACGACGATCTACCGTGTCGCCATCGCGCTCCTGCTGGTCGGCCTCTCGTTTTATGTGATCGCCATTGCCATGATGCTACTCCACCCCACCGCGGCCCCGTCGTCGGGTGGGCGCTGAGCCCCGCGCCCCGATGATCGATGGGGCCTCGCCACGGGCGCCGCGCGCCGCCGTCGCCTCGACATCGCACCACGGCCGAGCAGCCAGGGACGCTCAGCCGCTGGCGCCGGCGGGCGCCCGCGCTCCGGAAGCGACTTCGCAGGTGGCATGATGTGGCCTCTTCACGCGCATTGGGGCCGGCGTCGGTGATCGCGAAATGCGCTGAACTGTAACGACGGATCCGCACGTCCGTGTTGTTGAGAAGTTGCTCTGTCCAGGATAGTCTCGTCCCGTGCTGTTTGGCTCGGAGGAGCTCGGGCGCGGTCGGAGCCGCTGAAGGCGAACGGCGGCATTGGCCGCGGGGCCTCGCGGGATGGATCTAGGAGGGGCTAGGATGAGAACAGTTCGTTCTGCGGCGGGGTGTGGGTTGCTGGTTTTCGCGTTCGCCGTCATGGGTTGCACGGACAACCCCGCGAGCCAGGACGGTACGGGCGGGGGCTTTCCCTTCCCCCCGAGCACATCGTCGGGCCTCACGGGCGCGACCAGCAGCTCGAGCGGCGGAGCGACCACAGGTGAGGGCGGCGCAGGTGGTGGTGCCGGCGGCGGTGTGGGTGGAGGCATCGTTGATCCGGGCGATGGCTGCCCTGGCTGCGCGCGGCTCTCCGTGCCGCTCACGAGGGCGGCGCAGGCCACGCAGTTCATGATCTTCTTCCACGAGAAGGTCGACCTGACCGGCGCGACCGTCACCTTCCGCGTGAGGACCCGCGCCGGCACGAGCGGCGGTCTGCAGCCGTTCGTGCAGAACGGGGGCGATCTCGGCTATGCGAACATCGGCTATTCGTGGAACGCGCTTGCCCAGCTGGGAGAGTGGACGGATATCAAGATCGATGTCGACGAGCTGGCTCCGGCGAATTCATTCTTCAACCCCACTGTGGTGGAGATGATCGGGGTGCAGATCACGGGGGGCAACACGGGGCCCTGGGCCAATCCGACCGTCGTCGATGTCGACTACGTCACGGTCACGAGACCCGGCACAGGCGAAGGGGCTCCGAGCAGCCAGCGCTTCTTCTTTGGCTCTAGCGGGGAGCGCGGCGAAGGAGGCGCCGGGGGCGAAGGCGGCGCCGGGGGCGAAGGTGGCGCCGGAGGCGCTGGCGGAACCAGCGGCGATGGCGGCGCGGGCGGCACCAGCGGCGAAGGCGGCGCGGGGGGTATGAGCGGCGCCGGAGGCGCGGGTGGGGTGGCCGGGGCCGGAGGCGCGGGCGGCGAAGGCGGCGAAGGCGGCGAAGGCGGCGGCAGCGTGAGCAGCAGCAGCAGCGCGAGCAGCAGCAGCGCGAGCGGCGGAGGCGGCGGAGGCGGCGGAGGCGGCGGAGGCGGCGGAGGCGGCGGAGGCGGTGAAGGCGGCGGAGGCGGTGAAGGCGGCGGAGGCGGTGAAGGCGGCGGAGGCGGCGAAGGCGGCGGCTCCAGCGTCGATGTCATTCATGTGAAGGGTCCGTACGAGTTCACGACGAGCGAGGAGCCGATGGTGGTCAACGACTACCAGCCCGTGGAAGGCTCGACGGTGACCCACGTCGCCCAGTGACCCCTGGCTATCCTGTGGCGCCCGCTCGTCAGGGAGGTCCACGAGACGTGTTGAAGCATCGAGCTGCACCGATCTGACGACGATTCCGGACGCGACGGCGAGGGGCTCGGCAACCTCGACGAGCCGAGCGCGCTGCCGCGTCCGGAGGTGCCTTGAATGAACGAGGTGCGCTGTCGGCGGCGTCGTCGCGGTGACGACGGTCGCTGAGGAAGCGATTGGCATGAGAGAACGCTGATCTGCGCTCTCGAGATGCCGCGCCGTGCTCGGGCTCGACTCCGCAGGTGGTCTCATGTGGCTGCCGCGCCTCGCTTTGCTCGACTCCGCAGGTGGTCTCATGTGGCTGCCGCGCTCGCAGCGGCGCCAGCGCCGAGCGATGCCAAGCGCGTTGACTCTTGGTGACGGATTCGCACGTCCAGGCTGTTGAGAAAGTTGTCTGTCCAGGATAATGTCGCTGCTTGCGGGGCTGGCTCGGCAGAGATCGAGTGCGATGAGAGCCGCTCCGGCGAACGGCGGCCTCGGCCGCGCAGCCTCGCGGGGGCCTATCCAGGAGGGGTCACGATGAGATCAGTTCTTTCTTTGGCGGCGTACGGGGTGTTGGTCGGCGCGTTCGCCATGACGGGTTGTGGTGATGACGAGTCGACAGGCAGCGGCGGCGCGGGCGGGACGGGCGGCGGGAGCTCGTCCACCTCCAGCACGTCGTCGAGCTCGACCAGCTCGGGCTCTGACGGCGGCGGCGGCGCGGGTGATGGCGGTTCAAACGCGGATGGCGGCGGGGGTGCGGGCGACGGCGGCAACGGATCGAGCGACGGCGGTGGTGGCTCGGGAGACGGCGGCGGTGGTTCGAGCGACGGCGGCAGCAGCCCGGGTGTCGGCGGCGGCGGCAGCTCGGGCGAAGGCGGCGGCAGCTCGGGTGAAGGCGGCGGCGGCTCGGTCCCGGAGGAGCGTTGCTCCGGCTGTGCGCGGCTGTCCGTGCCGTTCACGACCGCGAATACCGCGACGCAGTTCTTCATCGAGTTCGCCTCGGTGGTCGATCTGACGGGGAGCACGGTCACGTTCCGTGTGAAGACCCACGCCGGCACCAGCGGCGGCGTGCAGCCGTTCGTGCAAAACGGGGCGGACCGGTTCTATGCGAACATCGGCTACTCGTGGAATCCGATCGCCGGGCTGGCAGACTGGCAAGAGATCACGATCGATGTCGACGCCTTGGCCGGGTCGAAGCCCTCCTTCGAACGCACGGAGGTAAAGTTGATCGGACTTCAGCTCACGGCGGGCGGCACCGGGCCCTGGACCAACCCGACCGTCGTCTACGTCGACTCCATCTCCGTCACGAAACCCGGCACTCCGAGCGCCGCGCGAGGCGCCGCACCGAGCGGCGAGCGCGGCGAGGGCGGCGCCGGAGGTGCGGGTGGCGCCGGCGGGTGGAGCGGCGAAGGTGGCGCCGGCGGCGAGAGCGGCGTGGGCGGCGCCGGTGGAACGAGCGGTGACGTCGGCGCCGGCGGGTGGAGCGGCGAAGGTGGCGCCGGCGGCGAGAGCGGCGTGGGCGGCGCCAGTGGCGAAGGCGGCGAGAGCGGCGTGGGCGGCGAAGGCGGCTCGGCCGGTGTCGGCGGCGCGGGCGGCGAAGGCGGCGTCGGCGGCGCGGGCGGCGAAGGCGGTTCGGCCGGTGTCGGCGGCGCGGGCGGCGAAGGCGGTTCGGCCGGTGCCGGCGGCGCGGGCGGCGAAGGCGGCGGCTCCAGTGGAGAGGTGATCCACGTGGTGGGTCCGTTCGAGTTCACGACCGGCGCGGAGCCGATGGTGATCGGCAACTACATGCCGGTGGCCGGCTCGTTGCTGACCCACATCGCCGAGTGATCCCGGGCCAGCCGGGGAGCACGCTGCACCGGACGCAGCGAGGCGCGCCAGAGCATCCAACAGCCTGAACTCGTGAACGCCAGCCGGAGGGGCTCGACAGCCCCCCCGGCGAGCTTTCTCTGGTTGCGCCGGCGCGAGCTGCGCGATGAGAATGGCCTCGACGCGCCGAGCCCCGGCGCGCTCGATGGACCGACCCACAGCGAGCTCAGGACAGCGTTTCAAGGAGGATTCGAATGAGAAAGATCGTCTATGACGTCGCGGTGACGGTCGACAACTTCATCTCGCACGAGGACGGCTCGGTGGACGGCCTGGTGATGCAAGGAGAGCACGCCGCCGATTACGTCGAGCGCCTGAAGGGCTACGACACCGTCGTGATGGGGCGAAGGACGTACGAGTGGGGCTATCCCTTCGGGCTCGTCCCCGGGAAGCGAGCGTATCCGCACATGGCACATTACATCTTCTCGAAGACCCTCCGCTTCGGCGAGGGCGCCGAGGTGGAGGTCGTGGACCGTGACGAGATCGCGGCCTTGAAGCGGCTGAAGGAGGGCGACGGAACCGATATCTATCTCTGCGGGGGCGGCGCCTTCGCCGGCTTCCTGCTCGATCACGACCTCATCGATCAGCTCGTCCTCAAGGTGAACCCCATCGTCTTCGGGCACGGGGTCCGGCTCTTCGGCGGCAGCACCAGGAAGGTCGAGCTGGCGCTCCTCGGCGCGACGTCGTACGCGAACGGCGTCTCGCTCCTCCGGTACGACGTGAAGCGCGGGAGCGCGGCCTGAGGGGCCGCGCCGGCGAGGGCGTGCGGCACGATTTCGTCGCGACGCCGCCGTCGGGCTCGCCGCGGGGCTTTTGTCGGGCAGGCGCTGAGCGCCGCGCCTCGATGGGGCTCATCTGGTTGCCGGGCTCACGCGTTCGGCCTGTTGAGAAAAATTTCTGCCCAGGGTAGCTTTGCGCCACGCGGCTGGCTCGGAGGAGCTGGCGGGCGGTAGCAACCGCCATGGCGAACGGCGGCCCGGGCTGCGTGGCCTCGTGGTGCACATCAGGAGAGGGTCAGGATGAGATCAGTTCTTTCTTTGGCAATGTGCGGGATGCTGGTCGGCGCATTCGCCATGACGGGTTGCGGCGATGACGACACCACCGGCAGCGGCGGTGCGGGCGGTGCGGGCGGCGGGAGCAGCTCCAGCACGACGACGCCGAGCACCAGCAGCAGCTCGGGCGGCGGCGAAGGGGGCCAAGGCGGCGCGGGCGGCAGCGATGGTGGCGCCGGCGGCGAAGGCGGTGAAGGGGGCGAAGGCGGCGCGGGCGGCAGCGATGGTGGCGCCGGCGGCGAAGGCGGCGAAGGCGGCGGCGCCCCCGACATCGGGCCCGGTCCGGAGGAGAGCTGCTCGGGTTGCGCCCGGCTGGCCGTGCCGCTCACCACGGCTTCCACGGGGACGCTGTTCCAGTTCGACTTCGCTCAGCTGGTCGACCTGACCGGCGCTACCGTCACGTTCCGTGTGAAGGCTCATGCCGCCACCGGCGGTGGTCTGCAGGTCTTCGTGCAGAACGGCAATGCACAGAGCTGGGTGGGTGTCCCCTGGGCGTGGACGGGCTTCAGCGAGCTGAAAGAGTGGACCGAGCTCACCATCGACGTCGATGCCTCTGATGCGGCCGATGCCGCTGCTGGCGGGAATTTCGAGGCGACCCAGGTGAAGCGTATCGGCGTCAAGGTCGACGCAGGTGCCGAGGGGCCCTGGGCCAACCCGACCATCGTCTATATCGACTCCATCACCGTCACGAGGCCGGCCAGCACGAGCGGTTCGGGCGGCGCGGGTGGTGCCGGCGGCGCGGGCGGCGAGGGTGGCGCCGGCGGTGCTGGTGGCACAAGCGGTGACGGCGGCGCTGGTGGCACGAGCGGCGAGGGCGGCTCGGCGGGCGCGACCGGTGAGGGCGGCTCGGCGGGTGCCTCCGGTGAGGGCGGCTCGGCGGGCGCGACCGGTGAGGGCGGCGCTGGCGGCGCGACCGGTGAGGGTGGCGCTGGCGGCGCGACCGGTGAGGGCGGCGCTGGCGGCGCCACCGGTGAGGGCGGCGCTGGCGGCGGCGCGAGCGGCGAGGTGGTCCATGTGGTCGGTCCGTTCTTGTTCACGGACGACCTGCAGGGCTTCCTGCTCGGCGATTACCAGCCCGTGCAAGGCTCGAGGGTGGATCCCCTCGGTCCCCTCGGCGAGTGATCCACGAGGGCCTGCGGCGCTCGCTCTCGCGCTGCTGCGCGGAGCGAGCGCCCGGGCCGCCTCATCGATCATCGAGGGCGCGCTTCCCGGCGCGCTCCAGCTCGACCCAGCTTCCCCGTCTCACATAACTGCCGGGGCTCTGGCCGACGGCGGGGTCTTTTGAACCGCCAAGGACGCCAAAAACGCCAAGAAAACCACAATAATCCTGGCGTCACATGGCGCCTTGGCGGCTCCATCCTTACCGGCGTGGCGGGGGAATTCCCCCGCCACCCGCCACGCTGCTGAAGCATGATCCGAACCGTCCACACGACCCGCTACGTCACCCCGCTCCGCGAGGGCGGGTCGCTGCCGGCCCTCGTCGAGGCCGACGACGAGGGGCTCTATGTCCTGAAGCTCCGCGGCGCCGGCCAGGGGCCGAAGGCGCTCATCGCGGAGCTCGTCGCGGGGGAGATCGGGCGCGCGCTCGGGCTGCCGGTGCCCGAGATCGTCTTCATGGAGCTCGACCCGGCCTTCGGGCGCGCCGAGCCGGATCCGGAGCTGTCCGACTTGCTCTCGGCGAGCGCCGGCCTGAACCTCGCCCTCGACTACCTGCCCGGATCGCTCGCCTTCCAGCCGCTCGCCGGCCCGGCGATCGACCCGGCGCTTGCCGCCGCCGTCGTCTGGTTCGACGCCTTCACGAGCAACGTGGACCGGACGCCCAAGAACCCCAACCTGCTCCTGTGGCACCGCCGCCTCTGGCTGATCGACCACGGCGCGGCGCTCTATGTGCACCACGCCTGGACCGACGCGACCGACCCGCGCGCCGACGCGGACGACCGCTTCCCGCTCGTCAAGAGCCATGTCCTGCTCCCGCTCGCGGGCGACCTCGCCGCGGCCGACGCCGCGCTGAGCGCCCGGCTCACGCCCGAGCGCATCGCGGAGATCGTCGCCGCGATCCCGGACGCGTGGCTGGCCGACCAGGACCCCCGCGCCCGGCCCTCGGGCGAGCGCCGGTCCGCGTTCTCGCCCGACGTGGCCGAGGCGCCGCAGACCGACGCGGCGCCGGTCGCGGCGCGGCGCGCGGCGTACGCCGCCTACCTGACCCACCGCCTCGCGTCGCCGCGGGGCTTCGTCGAGGAGGCGCTCGATGCAGCCCGTGCCCGGCGGTAGCCCTCCGGGCGCGCGCGACGTCGACGCCGCCGACCCGTTCGATTACGCCGTGCTGCGCGTGGTCCCGCGCGTGGAGCGCGGCGAGCGCGTCAACGTCGGGGTGGTCCTCTTCTGCCGCGCCCGGGGCTTCCTCGACGCGCGCGTCGCGCCCGACGAGCGGCGCCTGCTCGCCCTCTGGCCCGACCTCGACCTGGAGGCGGTCCGCGGCCACCTCGACTTCATCCGCCGCGTCTGCGCCGGCGATCGGGCGTGCGGGTACGTCGCCGAGCTCCCCCAGGTCGAGCGCTTCGGCTGGGTGGTGTCCCCGGCGAGCACCGTCGTCCAGCCCTCGCGGGTGCACGCGGGCCTCGGCGCCGACCCGGCCGCGGCGCTCGATCGGCTGGTCGCGACGCTGGTGATGCCAGCGCGATCCGGACAGGGCTGATCGGCGCGGGACGAGCCCGCGCTCCAGGTCAGTGGCCGTCCTTTTCGCGCTTCATCGCCTGCTTCACCGCGGTCACGACGCCCAGCACGACCGCGCCGGCCGCGACGCCGACGATCATGTTGGCGAGCGACGGCACCACGGCGCCGAGCACGGCGCCGGCGCCCTGGGTCATGTCCTCGATGTGGTGGTGCAGCCACGGCACGCCGTGCGTCAGGATGCCGCCGCCGACCAGGAACATCGCCGCCGTGCCGGCGACCGACAGGCCCTTCATCAGCCAGGGCGCCGCCTTCAGGATGCCGCTGCCGAGCGACTGCTGGAGACCGCCGCTCTGGCGGCTCAGGTAGAGGCCGGCGTCGTCGAGCTTCACGATGCCGGCGACCAAGCCGTAGACGCCCACGGTCATGAGCAGGGCGATGCCGGTCAGCACGGCGACCTGCGTGCCGAACGGCGACGCCGCCACGGTGCCCAGCGTGATCGCGATGATCTCGGCCGACAGGATGAAGTCGGTGCGCACCGCGCCCTTGATCTTGTCCCTCTCGAACTCGACGAGGTCGATCTTCGGATCGGAGAGCGCCTGCACGAGCTCGGCGTGGTGCGCCTCGTCCTCGTGCTTGCTGTGCAGCACCTTGTGGGCGACCTTCTCGAAGCCCTCGTAACAGAGGAAGGCGCCGCCGACCATCAGCAGGGGCGTGACGGCCCAGGGCGCGAAGGCGCTGATCGCCAGCGCCGCCGGCACCAGGATCGCCTTGTTGAGCATCGAGCCCTTCGCCACGGCCAGCACGACCGGCAGCTCGCGGTCGGCGGTGACGCCCGTCACCTGCTGCGCGTTCAGCGCCAGATCGTCGCCCAGCACGCCGGCGGTCTTCTTGGCGGCCACCTTGGTCAGCACGGCAACGTCGTCCAGCACGGTGGCGATGTCGTCGATCAGGGCGAGCAGGCTGCTTCCGGCCATGGAGTGAGATCCTCGTCGGGTGAATGGGGTAGGAGCGTAGGGAGCGTAGAAAGCGTGTGGAGCGTGGCGAACGTCACGGGCGGCGCCGCAGCGCAGCCGTCGCGGTGGGCATGGTAGCGGGCGCCGGCGGCCTTCGGATCGAAGATCCTGGGCGCCCGCGTCGATCGGCCAGCCTGGCCGGCGGCGCCGCCCCGTGGCTCACGCGCTCTCTTCGATCCCCGACGGCGACTCCAGCCCCGGCGGCTCTTCCAGGCTGATGCGCCCGAGCCGGCCGGCGCGGAAGTCGTGGACCAGGATGTCCGACGCCTTGTGCAGGTCCACCGACCCGCCGCTGCGCAGGCAGCCGCGGCGGCGGCCGATCTCCTCGATCAGCGCGGCGGCCGTCTCCGGCAGCTCCTTCAGCTTGTAGCGGGCGGCGAGGAGCTCGGGGTAGCGCCGCAGGAAGTACCCCGCCGCGAACAGGGCGACGCTCTGGTAGTCGATGGCCGTGTCGGGGATCGCCCCGCCCACGGCCAGGCGGAACGAGGCCGCCTCGTCGTCGATCTTGGGCCAGAGGATCCCCGGGTTGTCGGAGATGGCCATGCCGGTCTTCAAGGTGACGAGCTGCTGGCTCTTCGTGACCGCGGGCTCGTCGCCGACCTTGGCCACCTTGCGCTCCATGAGCGCGTTGATGAGCGTCGATTTGCCGACGTTGGGGATCCCCACGATCATGGCCCGCACCACCTTGCCGGGGCCGTTCTTGGGGGGCGCGAGGCGCTTGCAGAGCTCCGGGATCCGGCGCCGCGCCTCGGACGACTGGGTCGCGGAGATCGCGATCGCGAGCACCTGGCCTCCTCCCGGTGAGGCGCCGCGGTCGGCCTCGTCAGGCGGCGCGGCGCGCTCCGCCTCGAAGTAGCGGAGCCACGCCGTGGTGACGGCCGGGTCCGCCAGATCGCTCTTGTTCAGGACCTTGATGCACGGCTTCTGGCCGCGCAGCTCGGCCAGGACGGGGTTCTCGCTGGCCAGCGGCATGCGGGCGTCGAGCACCTCGATGACGACGTCCTGCGACGGCATCGACTCGGCGATCGAGCGCCGAGCCTTGGTCATGTGGCCTGGATACCATTGGATCGACATCCGCCGCGCAGCTCTATCACGCCCGGCGGGTCACGCGCACCCGTCCGGGCCGCAGGCCGCCCCCTCGGCGAGCGCCTGCTCGGGCGCGTCCGCCGCCTCGTCCCACGCCTTCTGGAGCACGCCGAGGAGGGCCTCGGCCGGCTGCGCGCCGGAGACGCCGTACCGCCCGCCGAACGCGAAGAAGGGGACGCCCGTGATGCCGATCGCGCGCGCCTCGGCCTCGTCGGCCCGCACCTCGCGCGCGTGGGCGTCGCCCGCGAGCGCCGCGCGGACCTCGTCCGGGTCGAGCCCCGCCTCGCCGGCGAGGCGCGCGAGCACCTCCGGCTCGCCGATGGCCTCGCCCTCGGTCATGTAGCCGCGGAGCAGCCGCTCCTTCACGGCGTCCTGGACGCCGCGCTCGGCCGCGAGGTGGAGCACGCGGTGCGCGTCGAAGGTGTTGCCGGGCCGGACCTTGTCGAAGCGGAGATCGAGGCCGTCGGCCGCGCCCACCTCGGTCATCTGCCGGATCATCGCCTCGGCCTTGGCGACGGGCACGCCGTACTTCTTCGCGAGGCGCCCGGCGTACGAGACCTCGGTGTCGAGGACGCGCTTCGCCGAGGGGTCGAGCTCGAACGCACGCCAGACGACCTCGACGGCATCGCGGCGCGGGAACCTGGCGAGCGCGGCCTCGAGCCGGCGCTTGCCGACGTAGCACCACGGGCACGCGATGTCGGACCAGACATCGACACGGAGCTTCTTCATGGCGGTCAAGGTAGGGCCGCGCGTCGCCTCCGGCCAGGCGGCGTGCGTCGCGGGCGGGAGGGGCGCCGGCGCGGCGGTAGGGGAGGGGCCGAGCTCGCCGGAGAGGGCCGAGTGGAGCGCCGAGCCCTCCCGTGTACCCTCGCCTGTGCGAGGCGGATACCTCCGCGACGGCATCTGGGGTCTGGTGTAAGGGGTGAGTGGGAAACTGGATGAGGAGAGGCGTGATGGACATTGAGAGGCTCTTGATTTCTCGATGGATAACCTCGAAATCGTCAAGCGGATCAACCAGTGATCGAGCCGGGGTTGGACAGCGGCGCGGTGTGTCAAGCCGCTCAGGAGATACATGCTTTGGCTGAGCGATGCGCGCGAGCGTTGAAAGGAGGTGATGTGTCGCCTCCTGGATGAGCCTTGCCGCGCACGCTCAGCTGCGTCACGAAGACGCCTGTGCATCCCGTCCTTATTGCCGTTAGCTCCGCCCTGGCCGCGGGCTCGGTCGCCGCCGGTCCGCCTCCTGACCCGTGGCACGCGTGGCTCCTCGTGGCGCTCGCGCGGCAGGTCGATCGGCAGCGCTGGCTGGTGCGGGTCCAGCGTGACCGCCTCTCTCGTGCCTCCCGCCGTGGCGACGTACCGGGCATGCCGGGCTGGAAGTTTTACTTTCACGGCATCGGCCTCTGCCTGACCGCACCCGACGGCGAGACGATCGACGTCGACGATCACGGCGATGACGGCCTCACGATCGATGCTTGGTTCTTCACGCAGCGCATCCTGAGCCTCCCTCACCCCGCGCTCCCCGAGCGGCGCCTGCTCGCATTCCTTCCGACCGCTGACGCCATGGCCGCCGCGATCGGCGAGCTCACCCGGGAGGGACTGCTCGTCCGCAACGAGCATCGGCACGTCTTCCGCGTCGTCCCCGAGATCGAGGAGAACGCCGGGGCGTTCGCCGCGATCGACTTCTCCGACGCGTCCCTCCGCGCTCGCTGGGCGGAGCACCTCGGCGATCACGAGCTGCTCGCCGTCGAGCGGCCCTCGGCGGCCGCCCAGGCGCGAGCCGCCGCGCAGCGCGAGGCCTACAAGCGGTACTTGCTCGCGGGGATCGCGAACGAGGCGACGGCAAGCGCGTTCATCGAGCCCCTCGAGGCAGCGCTCGAGCCGGCGGAGTTCGTCGATGTGTGCGCGGGGCTGATCGACGCGTCGGTGAACGCGACCTCTGGGCACGCGATCGAGCGGCTCGACGTACACCCCGACTACCCCGTCTGCCCGGCGGTCGCCAGGTTGCTCGCCCGCGCGGATCCGGCGCTGCATCACCCCTACGCCGTGCACGCCGCGGCCCGGTACCTGCTGCGCCGGGGGATCGAGCGCGATCGCGCGGTCGAGGTGGTGCTGGCGTTCGCGCGCGTCGAGGTCGTCGAGGGCTACCTGGGCAACCCGTTCCTCGGCGAGCTTGCCCTGCTGCTCCTCGAGCATGCGCCTCCGCACGCGCTCGCCGCGCTCCGCCGGGGGCTGCGATCGAGCACGCCCGCGGTCCGGACGGACGTCGCCGCGGCGCTCGCGGCGCTCGGTCAGGCGTGGTGCCTTCGAGAGCTCGTGCTCGCGCTGGACGGCGCCTCCACGTTCGAGGAATCGGCCTCCGTGCGGGCCGCGCTCTCGTGGATTGGATCGGACGAGGCGCGCGCGGCGGTCGCGCGCTGGACGCAGACCCACGTCCTGCGGACGACGGAGGGCCCGGGTTATGGCTGGGAGGAGATCCAGGAGGCCTGCGCCGATGAGTCGCTCGAGTACGAGATCGAGGAACGTCGCGCCTGGGCCGACGCGACCCGACCGGGGATCGATCCGGACTTCGACCGCGTGGTGTGGGGATGAAAGGCAGGACTCCGCGCACGCGATATCGATAAAGGGGCAGTCTCACGCAAGCCGCGATTACCCCCGCTCCTGGACGCCCATCAGCGCGGAGAGGCTCTGCCGCTGGCGGCCCGCGCCGTCGAAGTTCGATGGATCGAGCCAGCGCTCGAACGCCGCCTTCGCCGCCGGCCACTCCTTGTCGATGATCGCGTGCCACGCGGTGTCGCGGGTGCGCCCCTTGACCACCGCGGCCTGCCGGAACACGCCTTCGAAGCGGAACCCGAGCCTCGCCGCCGCCGCCCGCGAGCCCGCGTTGAGCGCGTCGCACTTCCACTCGTAGCGCCGGTAGCCGAGCTCGTCGAACGCCCGCCGCATCATCAGGTACATCGCCTCCGTCGCCGCAGGCGTCCTCTGAAGGAGCGGCGAATACCTGAGGTGTCCGACCTCGATGACGCCGCTCTTCGGGTCGATCCGCAGGTACGCCGCGACGCCGACCGCCCGACCGGTCGTCGCGTCGATGATCGCATGGAACAGCGGATCGTCGCCCAGGCACGTGGCGTCCATCCAGGCGCGGTAGTCCGAGAGGGTCGCGAAGGGCCCGTAGGGCAGGTAGGTCCAGCCTCGCCCGTCCGCGTCCGCGAGGTTGGCGGCATGGAGGTCCGCCGCGTGCCTCTCGGGATCGATCGGCTCGACCCGGCACGTGCGCCCGAGCAGGAGCTCGCGCGGCGGAAGCGGCCGCGGCGTCCAGCCGGGGAGGGGGTGGCCGATCGGCTGCATCAGAGAATTCATGTGCTCCACGGGATCGCTCTCTCCGCAAGGTGGTTCGCTGGCGGCACCGGCCCCGGGCGCCGCCCGCCACGTGTTACTGCGCCGCGATCGCCGCCGCCACCTCGTCCTCGATCCCTTCCCACGTCGCCGGCCGATCAGGGCATGTGCGACGCGCGCGCCGCGTGCGCCGCCACCTCGCGGCGGAGGGCCTCCGTGACCCCCGGCAGCTCCCTGAGCCAGTCCCGCGTCGGGCGGTTGCGCATCAGCCAGGCGACGGCGTCGTCCATGGTGCTGAACACCTCGTAACGAAGCCGCGAGCGGCTCAGCAGGATGAACTCGATGGCCACGTTGCGCACGAGCGACGCCTTGAAGCCGTGGCCCTCGAACACAAGCGCGGCGCACATCCCGTGGGCCGCGAGCTCCCTGGAGAGCTCCGCGAGCGAGCTGCGGACCTCCCGCCCCGCCGGGACGGTGTTCTTCTCGAGGATGACCAGCGTCGCCTGCAGCTCGCTGCCGCGCTCGCGCAGGATGCTCCGGACCTCGCTCACCGCGGCTGCCGTTGTGTGCCGGCGCCAGATCTGGAAGAGGAGGCCCTTCCAGGTGGCGACGCAGTGATCTTCGTCCAGCGCGTGGAGGAAAGGCCTCGTCGCCCTGCTTCCCCCCTCGCTGCGCGGCGGCGGCGAGCTCGCGGGCGGGGCGGGATCGTCGTGGTCCCTGAGCGGCGGGGCCGCGAGCGTGCTGCTGAAGCAGGCGGCGACCGGGGCAGGCGGCCTCGCCGTGACCATGCCGGCCGGGGAGGCCTCGGGCGGAGGGAGCGAGCTGCGGCGACGCGCCGCCGCGGCGCCGAGCGACGCCTCCGGCGGCGGGAGCGAGGTGCGGCGACGCGACGCCGGCGCGGTCGACGCCGGCGCGGTCGACGCCGGCGCGGTCGACGCCACGCGCGCGGCGCCGTCGAGGAGGCGATCGAGGACAGGGCACATCGCGGACGCGCTGGTGAACCGGGCGAGGGGGTCGCGCTCGACGCAGCGAGAGAACCAGGCGTCGAATCCGGCGAAGAAGGGCGGCAGTCCGAGCTCGCCCGCGCGCCGGCTCGCGGTGGGGATGGGCGCGAACAGGATCTCCCGGAGGAGCGCCGGGAGATCTCGGCCCTGCCAGAAGGGCTTGCCCGTGAGGACGAAGAACGCGAGGAGCCCATAGGCCCAGACGTCGCTCTGGGGGAGCGCTCCCTGGCTCTCGCGCGCTTGCTCGGGGGCCATCCAGAGGGGCGTGCCGACGGCGGCCGTCAGCGAGGCGCGCGCGTCGGCGATGATCTTGGCGATGCCGAAATCGAGGAGCTTGACCCGCGGCGCGGCGCCGTCGCCGGCTTCCTCCAGAAAGACGTTTTCGGGCTTGAGATCGCGGTGAACGATGCCCGCGCCGTGCGCGTCCTCGAGCGCGCGCCCGAGCTGCCCGAGGACGCGGCGCGCCTCCGCGAGCGGGAGCGGGCCTGCCCGCGCGACGCAGGCCGAGAGGGTCTCGCCCTGGAGGAGCTCCATCGCGAGGTAGGGCAGGCCCGTCACGCCGTCGACGCCGGCGATCAGCACCTCGACGATGTGCGGCGACCCGATGAGCCCAGGAGCTCGCGCCTCTCGCTCGAAGCGGCGGCGCTCCTCGGGGTCGACGGCGCGCACCGGGTGCATGACCTTCACGGCGCGCTGGCGCGCGGTGCTGTGCTGGCGGCAGAGATAGACGCTGCCCGTGCCGCCCGAGCCGAGCGGGCGCACGACCTCGAAGTCGCCGCCGATGATGCTGCCAGCTTGCAGGCCGTAGGGTGAATCCATGGCGCGGACCGAAGCGTTTGCGTACCGGAGCCCCCCGCGCGGGTCGCGCGCGATACCGCCGATTCAATCATGTCGTCGGCCGCTCGCGAGCCGAAGACATCGCACCGTGTGCTGTTCCAGTGGCGTCGTCCCGGTTCGACCCGGTCACACCCGCGATCCGTCCACCGCTCGGGCCACTGCTCGGGCGCTGCCGCCGCCGCGCTCGCCGTGAGGATCGCTGAGCGAACGGTGCTTCGCTGTTGCAGTTGCAGAGGCGTGGACGGAACCTCCGCGCGGCGCGCGGTGTCAGGAGAGCTCGGCGATGACCGCGTGGTGGTCGGACGCGGCGCCGACGTCGATGACGTCGGCCAGCGCGAGCCGGCCGGCGAGCCGCGGCGACAGCAGCACGTAGTCGGTCCGCGTCTCCACCTGCGCGCCGTCGCGCCCGCGCAGCGCGGTGAACCAGCGCGAGGAGCGCGGCCTCAGGAGCAGGGCGTCGGCCCAGCCGAACGCCTCGATCACATCCATCGTGTCGAACCGCGGCGGACTGCCGTACTTCTCGATGCCTGCCGCCGCGAGGCGCGCGCCGAGGTCCGCGGGGTAGGGGTCGCGGCGCGACAGCGCGTTGAGGTCGCCGGCGAGCGCCCAGAGGCCCGCGGCGAACCGGGCCGGCGGCACGAGCGAGAGCAGCCAGCGGGCCTCGGTGAGCCGGCGATCCTCGCTGCCGGCGTTGAGGTGGGTGCCGAGCACCACGAGCGGCTCGCCGTCCAGCGAGAGCTCGACCTCGACGAGGCAGTGGGCCAGCGCCTCGGGCGCGTGCACGCGCGCGCCGGCGAGCGGCGCCCGGCTGACGACGGCGACGTGGTTGCGCCTCCCGTTCGGGCGCGGGTTGGCGTTGCCCAGGACGGCGTGCCGCTCGCCGGCGGGCGCGCCGATCGCCTCGGCGACGGCCCGGAGCCGGGCGCCGTCCTCCCAGCCCACGCACTCCTGGAGGACGAGCAGATCGGGGCGCGCGGCGGCGACGATCGCGAGGATCGCCTCGAACCGATCCTCGCCGCCGAAGAGGATGTTGAAGGTCATGATCTTCACGGTCCGATCAGGCTAGCTCCTCCGAGGCCGGGGCGTCTGCGCGGAGCAGCCAAAAGGCGCGCTGAATCGGGTGGACGCGGCGCCCGAGACGGCGCACGAAGCGGGCATGGCCGGCGGCGTCCTCCCGATCCACAGCGATTCGCCGCTCTACGCCGCCGCGCTCCGCCTCCGGCGCGAGGTCTTCGTCGTCGAGCAGTCCGTGCCCGAGGACATCGAGATCGACGAGCTCGACCCCGTCGCGCGGCACTTCGTGGTCCTCGACGGCGGCGAGGTCGTCGCGACGATGCGGCTCCTGCCGTACGAGGGCGCGCTCAAGGTCGGCCGCGTCGCCGTCAGGAAAGACCTTCGCGGCGCGGGCCTCGGGCGGCGGCTGATGGAGGAGGCGATCCGCGTCGCCGGGGCCGAGGGCGCGCGCGCGCTGGTCCTGAACGCCCAGGTCGCTGCAGCGGCGTTCTATCGCAAGCTCGGCTTCGTCGAGGAGGGGCCGATCTTCGACGAGGCGGGGATCCCGCACACGAGGATGGTCCGGCGGATGGCCTGAGCCCGCGGGCGCTGCGGATAGAAGTCCGGCCGGGGATGGCGGCGGCCATTGGCGTGCTCGGCGCGCCACAGCAGGTCGCGACCTCTGCCGTTCCATCCGCGGCCGGGCGGACCCCGCCGCTTCGCCTCGGCTGCCCCTGTACCGATCGCAGACCCGAAGATGCAAAAAAAAACTCGTAGAGCGCGGCGCTGGGAGGCGTGACGGAAAAGCAGCGTGTGCCTTCTACCGCACGTTGCGCATCGCGGTGTTCGAAGACAATCTACCTGATTGATGATGTCGAAAGCGGGCGGGCGAAGCGGCGGATTGGACGGGCCTGGCTGCCCGCGCGAACGCCTTGGTTCACCTCTGCTCGGCTGGATTGGGATCATCCCACGAGCCGCGAGCGCCGTGACCGCCGTGACCGCCGGGGCCGTCCTTTTGGGCTGGTGGCTCGATGTTCAGACGCTCAAGAGTGTTCATCCGACCTTCGTGACCATGAAGGCGAACACGGCGCTGGCCTTCCTTGCCGCCGCCGCGTCGCTGTGGCTCCACCGCCGCGCGGGATCGAGCTCATGGACGCGCCGCCTTTCACGGGCGTGCGCCGGGGGCGTCGCTGTCGTCGGGCTGCTCACCTTCCTGGAATACGCGCTGAACCGGCCGCTCCATGTCGATCAAATTCTCTTCCGGGAGGGGCCGGGCGCCGTCGGCACCCCTCACCTCGGAAGGATGGCTATCACGACGGCCATCTGCTTTCTCCTCCTCGGCTCGGCGCTGTGGCTCCTCGACGCGAAGGCGCGGCGCGCGCGCCGGCTCCTCTTCGCGACGGTCGTGCCGATCGCGTTGATCGGGCAGCTGGCGGTGCTCGGATACGTGCTCGGGGTCGGATATCTCTATGGCGTCGGAGCGACGACCGAGATGGCGTTGCATACGGCGCTGCTCTTTCTGGTGCTGTCTGCCGGCGTCCTGTGCGCGCGGCCCGAGCTGAGCGGCGTCGAGCTGCTGATGAGCGCGGGGGCAGGCGGCGTGATGGCACGCCGCCTGATTCTCGCCGCGTTCGGCGCGCCGTTCGTCCTCGGCTGGGTGATCGTGAAGGGGCGGAAGCTCGGCCTCTACGACTCGGCGTTCGAGTCGTCGCTCCTCGTCGTCGGCTGCATCGTCCTCATCGTGCGCCACATCTGGAAGAGCGCTGCCGCGCTGGATTGCATCGACCGGGATCGGGGGAGGGCCGTGGAAGATCGCGGCCGACTCGCTCTCCGCGAAGAGGCCGCCCAGGCTGCCGTCCGAGAGAGGGACGAGTTCCTCTCCATCGCGTCCCACGAGCTCAGGACGCCCATCGCCGCGCTCCAGCTCACGCTGCAGGCGCTGGAGCGCAGGCTCGGCGGCGACGAGCCGGCGCCCCTCCAGCACGACCGCACCGTCCGCGCGGTGGAGGGGAGCCTTCGACAGGTCGCGCGGCTGACGCGGCTCGTCGATCAGCTGCTCGATCTGTCGCGCATCAAGGCGGGTCGTCTCGATCTCGAGCCGGAGAAGGTCAATCTCGCCGAGGTGGTGTGTCAGGCCGTCGAGCCGCTCCGGGGGGTGCTGGCGCAGGCGGGGTGCTCGCTGTCTCTGCGCGTCGAGCGCGAGATCCTCGGTCGCTGGGACGCGCTGCGGATCGAGCAGGTGGTGACGAACCTCGTGTCCAATGCGCTGAAGTATGGAGCGAACGCCCCGGTCGAGGTCAGCGTACAGCGGCGCGGGGACACGGCCGTGATCGCGGTGCGCGATCATGGAATCGGCATCGCCCCCGAGAACACGGCGCGGATCTTCGAGCGGTTCGAGCGCGCCGTCTCGTCGCGCGACTATGTCGGGGTGGGCATCGGCCTCTTCATCACCAGGCAGATCGTCGAGGCCCACGGCGGCTCGATCCGGGTCGAGAGCGCGCTGGGCATGGGTTCGACCTTCGTCGTCGAGCTGCCCATCGAGCACGTGGTGAGCTGCGCCGTCCCCTGCCGTGGGATGATGGCGTCATGAGCTCTGTACGCCGATCCCTCACGCTCCCGCGTTCTGTACCCATCGTCATCGTGCATCTGGTCCTCGCGGCGTGTGGCGGGGAGCCGGGGCCAGGCGTCGCGTCTGCCGAGGAGATCGGCGTCGTCGAGAAGGGGGCGTGGATCGAAGGGCGCGACGGTGGGGACAGCGCTGTCGCGTGGGGCAAGTCGGTCTGGGTGTATGGCGATACCGTGCTCACGCAGGCTGATGAGGCAGGGACGAACTGGCACCATAACTCGTTCGACATCTCGGACGATCTCGACGCGTCCGACGGCATCGGTGGCTTCTCCGCGCCGGCCGATAGCGTGGGGGCGCCGGGGTATTTCATCGCGCCCACCGCGGGCGAGCAGGCGTTCAACGACGCTCACGCCGGCGATGACTGCGCCGAGGCGCCGTGCGGCGCTCGCTGGGCGGTGTGGCCCGGGGCGCCGGTGCTCGACGCGGCGCGCGACCGCGCTTTGATCCCGTATGGCCTCATCTATGCGGAGCCGGGCGACTTCAACTTCCGCGGCGTGGGCCAGTCGTTCGCGATCTGGGAGGGCCTCGACGAGGCGCCGGTGCGGCCGATCGTGGACGCGAGCGCCGAGCACCCCGACCTGCTCTTCGGGGAAGGCGAGCCAGGCTGGGGTGCCGCGCTGGTCGCCCACGGCGACGACCTGTACACCTTCGCGTGCGATGGCGGCCTGTCCAAGCCGTGCAGCCTCGCGCGCGTGCCGCTCGAGACGCCCGTCGATCGAGGGGCCTTCCGTTACTTCGACGGCGAGGGCTGGAGCGACGACGCCGGGGATGCCGCGGAGCTGTTCGACGGCGCGCCCATCATGTCCGTCTCGTACTGTGAGCACCTCGGGGCGTGGCTGGCGGTTTACTCGCCCCCGTTCGACCACCGGATCGTGGCGCGCACCGCGCCGGACCTCACCGGCCCTTGGTCGGACGAGGCCACCCTCTATACGGCCCCCGAGGAGCGCGCGCCGTACGACTCGGTTCACCACGCGGAGTACGAGGAGGACGGCGGCCGGGTGCAGTACATCACGTACTCGCGGCCGACGAGCGGCTGGTTCGGGTCGGAGCTCGCGCTCGTCCGCGTCGTGCTGAAGTGACCGGCGAGCGCTCGCCCCTGCCGGGCGATCTCCTGCGGGCGCTCAGCGGGTGAAGCGGCGGATGGCGTGCCGGATCTGCTCGGGCGCCATGGGATCCGTCGACAGGGCGCTGTGCAGCACGAGGCCCTCGACCAGCGCGTCGAGCTCCCGCGCGGTCACCGGGTCGAAGTGGAGCTCCAGCGCGCGCCGGCTCCGCAGCATCCAGGCCTGGGTGACGGCGCGCAGCGCGGGCCTCCGGGCGGCGGCGACGTAGAGCTCGACGCTGAGCACCAGGTCGCGCTCCGAGCCGAGCAGGGCCATGGTGAGGTGCTCGACGAGGAGCTCGACCGCGGCCTCGCGGTTACACGCGGCGCGCATCTGCTCCTCGAAGCGGGTGGCCACGTCGTCCGCGTGCCGGGTGAACGCTGCGGCGAGCAGCTCGTCGATCGAGGCGAAGTGGTACGTGGTCGAGCCGAGCGGCACGTCGGCGGCCCGGGCGATCGCGCGGTGGGACGCGCCGGCGACGCCCTGCTCGGCGATCACGTCGAGCGCGGTCGAAAGGAGCCGCTCCCGGCGCCCTGGGTCGTGGCGGCGGGCCCGCCGCGCGGGGGCGGCGCGCCTCGCCCTGGCGGCGCTCATCGCGCCTCCGTCACCCTCGCGCCTCGCCCGGCGCCTGCGCGGCCCCCGCGGCGTGCGCGACGTCGAGCGCGCGGATCACGCGGGCGGGGTTCCCGACCGCGACCACGTTGGCCGGCAGGTCGCGCGTCACGACGGAGCCCGCGCCGACCACCGTGTTGTCGCCGATCGTCACCCCCGGAAGCACGATGGCGCCGCCGCCGAGCCACACGTTGTTCCCGATCGTGATGGGCTTCGCCGCCTCCCATTTCTGCCGCCGGGGCTCGGGCTCCACCGGGTGGGTCGGCGTGAGCAGCTGCACGTTCGGGCCGAACTGCACGTCGTCGCCGATCGTGATCGGCGCGACGTCGAGCGCGACAAGCCCGAAGTTCGCGAAGCAGCGCGCCCCGAAGGTGATGCGCGAGCCGTAGTCCACGTAGAACGGCGGGCGGATCTCGGTGCCCTCGCCGATCGCGCCGAGCAGCTGCTCCAGCAAGCGGCGGCGCAGCGGGCGCTGCCGTGGCGACGTCGCGTTGTACGCCGCCATGAGGTCGAGCGCAGCCGCGCTCTGCTCGGCGATCTCGGGATCGTCGGCGATGTAGAGGTCGCCAGCGAGCATCCGCTCGCGCATGGACCGGGGATCGTGCGGGGTCGACATATGGACGAGTGTACACTGCATGGGAACGAGCAGGGCGGGCTCGCGCGCGGCCGCCCCGGAGAGGTCCAGTCTCAGGGGTAGACGTAGGGCGCGTCCAGGCCGAGCGGGAGCCCGAGCTGCCAGTACGCGAGGAGGAACAGCGTCCAGGCGACGAGGAAGGTCACCGAGTAAGGCACCATCAGCGCGACGAGCGTGCCGATCCCCGTGCCCTTCACGTACTTCTGGCAGAAGACCACGACGAGCGGGAAATACACCATCAGCGGCGAGATGATGTTCGTCGTCGAGTCCCCGATCCGGTACGTCGCCTGCGTGAGCTCCGGCGAGATGCCGAGCGACATGAGCATGGGCACGAGGATCGGGGCGAGCAGCGCCCATTTCGCCGACGCGGACCCGATGAGGAGGTTGATGGTCGCCGTGAGCAGGATGACGCCCACGATGGTCACCCCGCTCGGGAGCGCCATCGCCTGCAGCCCCGCGGCGCCCTTCAGCGCGAGGAGCGCGCCGAGGTTCGAGCGGTTGAAGAGAAAGATGAACTGCGCGGCGAAGAAGGCCATGACCAGGTAATAGGCCATCGTGCTCATCGTCTTGCTCATGCCGTCGATGACGTCGCGGTGGCTCTTGAACGTGCCGGCCGCGTAGCCGTAGACGAGCCCCGGGACGAGGAAGAAGAGGAAGATGAGCGGCACGATCGAGCCCATCAGCGGCGCGCCGCTGACCGTGAGCTGCCCGCTCGGCGCGCGCAGCGGCGACGAGGCCGGCGCGCTCGCCGCGACCAGCAGCGCGACGCTGGCCGCCATCGACGCGAGGGCCAGCCAGAGCGCGCGCGCCTCGCGCGGCGCGAGCGCCGCCGTCATGCGCTGCTCCGCCTCGGGCGCGGCGTCGACGGGCGTCCGGGCGAGGCGCGGCTCGATCACGCGGTCGGTGATGTACCAGCCGGCCGCGACGATCACGAGGCAGGAGGCGCTGCAGAAGAACCAGTTGCACAGCGGGTTCACGGTGCGCTTCGGGTCGAGGATGTTCGCGCCGGCCTGCGTGAGGCCCTGCAGCAGCGGGTCGAGGCTCGACGGGATGAAGTTCGCGCTGAAGCCGCCCGACACGCCCGCGAACGCCGCGGAGATGCCCGCGAGCGGGTGCCGGCCGGCGGCCTGGAAGATCACGCCGCCGAGCGGGATGACGAGCACGTACCCCGCGTCCGCCGCTGTGTGGCTCGCGATGGCCACGAGGATCAGCATCGGCGTGAGCAGCGCCCTCGGCGTGACAGCGAGGACCTTCTTCAGGCCGGCGTTGATGAACCCCGAGCGCTCGGCGATGCCGACCCCGAGCAGGGCCACGAGCACCACGCCGAGCGGCGGGAAGCTCGTGAAGGTCTGCACCATCGTCGAGAGGAACTCGGTGATCGCCTTGCCCGAGAGCTGGCTGTGGACCACGAGCGGCTGCTTCGTGCGCGGGTCGATCTCGCTGAACTGGAGCGTCGCGAGCGCGGCGGAGAGGACCACGACCACCGCGGCCAGCAGGACGAAGAGCACCGCGGGATCAGGCAGCTTGTTGCCTGCGCGCTCCAGCGCGTCGAGGAGGCGGCTCGCCCCGCGGAGCTCGGCGCGGGGCGGGGGAAGGGACTGCTCGGGTTGCTCGCTGGACATGCGCTCATCTTAGAGCGATCACCCCGCGGAGCGTGACGCGCTGAACCGTGATCGGCTGCCCGGGCCGGCGCCGGTGTGCTCGTGCAGGAGCAGTGGATCAGCACCGATTGCTGCTGGAGCAGCAATGGGCGCCAGGGCCGCCGCGCAGATCAGAGCAAATGGCGCGCTTTGATCTCGAGATACCGGTTGATGAGCTGCCCGGTGAGCTGGCCGGGCGCGACGTCGAGCACCAGGGCGCCGTGGTTCTTGAGGTCGCGCACGAGCCGATCGCGGAAGCTCGAGAGCTCGGCCGCGGCGCCGCGCGTGTAGGGGTCGGCGTCGCCGCCCTCGACCAGCGCGTCGATCTCCACGTCCCGCAGCAGCACCATGAGCGGCAGGTGGCGCGGCATCACCCCGCGCATCAGGCGGAGCAGCTCGCTCGCGGCGACGTCGTCGACGACCTGCGTGAAGAGCACGATCAGGCTCCGCTTGCGCACGCGCAGGCCCACGTGCTGGAACGCGGAGCCGTAGTTGGTCTCGACGAGCTCGGGGTAGAGGTCATACCCCGCGGAGAGCACGTGCTTGGCCGCGCCCGCGCCGCTCACCGGGGGCGCGTAGCTCTTGATGCCGTCGGCGAAGGCGAGCAGGCCCACGCGGTCGCCGCCGCGCGCGGCGACGTGCGAGAGCATCAAGCTCGCGTTGAGCGCGTGATCGAAGAGCGAGAGCCCCTGCGTCTGCGCGGTCATCAGGCGGCCCGCGTCGAGGAGGAAGAGGAGGTTCTGGTTGCTCTCGAGCTGGTACTCGCGGCTGATGATCTTCTTCTGCCGCGCCGTCGCCTTCCAGTCGATGGAGCGGAACTCGTCGCCGCGGCGGTACTCGCGCAGGCGCTCGAACTCGCTCTCGCCGCCGCGCTTGCGCGAGGCGCGCAGCGCCGACGGATCGCGATCCTGGCGCGCCATGAGCTCGAAGGTGCGCACGGCCTGCACGTCGGGGTACACCTTGACCTGCGTCTCGGCCGGCACCGTGACCTGCCGGATCCAGAGGCCGAACGGGGAGAGGTAGCGCACGTGGTGATCGCCGATCGTGTGCGCGCCGCGGCGGGTGGGGCGCACGTGGTAGCGGGCCGTCGCGCGCTCCCTGGGCGGGAGCTCGAGCTTCACCGGCAGGTCGTCGCTCTCGGCGTGATCGAAGAGATCGTCGGCGACCTCGATCGAGAGCTTGCGGCGCGAGAGCGAGCGGATCTCGAGCGTGATCAGGTTCGGGCGCCCGATGGAGAGCACCGCGGGGGCGTGGCGCTTCACCGTCACCAGCGGCCTCCGCGCGAGGAGCGCGTCGATCGCGGCCCAGAGCGCGATGCCCGCGTCCGCGGCGAGCATGGGCAGGAGCAGCGTGCGATCGACGAGCGTCGCCACCGCGAGCCCGAGGGGCACGATCGCGAGCAGGACGAGGGCGCGCGAGGGGATCATCGCGCTCAGGCCGCCGTCTTCGGCACCTTGGCCTCGCGGAGGATGTCGTCGACGCAGTCGTCGGCGCTCACGCCCTCGATCTCGGCGTCGGGGTGCAGGATGAGCCGGTGGCGCAGGATCGCGGGCGCGAGCGCCTTCACGTCGTCGGGGATGACGTACTCGCGGCCCTCGCTCGCGGCCATGGCGCGCGCGACCGCGAGCAGGCCGATCGACGCGCGCGGCGAGGCGCCGAGGTAGACCGAGCGGTGCACGCGGCTCCGGCCGACGATGTCGGCGATGTACTCGATGATGCCGTCGTCCACGCGGATCCGCGCGAGCCCCTCGCGCATCTCGACGAGCTCGGCCGCGGTGGCGACGCGCTGGATCTCGAAGCGATCGAGGCGCGCCGCGTGGAAGCCGTTGACGTGGTTCTTGAGGATCAGCCGCTCGACCGCCTGCGAGGGGTGCTTGACGTTGACCTGGATCAAGAAGCGATCGAGCTGCGCCTCGGGGAGCGGGTAGGTGCCCTGCGACTCGATGGGGTTCTGCGTGGCGATGACGAAGAACGGATCCGGCAGCGCGCGCGTGATGCCGTCGGAGGTGACCGCGAGATCCTGCATCGCCTCGAGCAGCGCGCTCTGCGTCTTGGCGGGCGCGCGGTTGATCTCGTCGGCGAGGAGGAGCTGCGTGAAGATCGGCCCCTCGTGGAAGACGAAGCGGTCTTCCCTCTGGTTGAAGACGTTGCCGCCGGTGACGTCGCTCGGCATCAGATCGGGCGTGAACTGGATGCGCTTGAAGGTGGCGCCGAGCACGTGCGCGAGGGTGCGCACGAGCAGCGTCTTGCCGAGGCCGGGCACGCCCTCGATGAGCACGTGACCGCCGGCGAGGACGGCGACGAGCGTGTGCAGGATGAGATCGTCCTGGCCGAGGAGCACCTTGCCGGCCTCGCGGCGGAGGAGATCGAAGCGATCGCGGAATTCAATCGGGTTCATGTCGTCTTTCGGTCGGAGGTTCGCTGACCGGTCGCGTCGAGGAAGCCCTGGAGCTCGCGCACGAGCTCGAGATCGGCGGCGGCGCCGTCGCGCGCGCGAGGCGACGGCCGCGCGCCGCGCGCGCTCTCGGGCGCGCGGAGCGACGAGGCGGGCGCGGCGTCCTCGCGGGCGCCGGAGGCCTCGACCAGCACGCGCATCACCTCGGCCTCGGGGCGGCCGGTGCGCGCGGCGATCGCCTCGGCGAGCGGGATGAGGCCCCGCCGGCCGGAGCGGTGCACGCGCTCGCGCAGGCGATCGAGCGCCCAGCTCGCGTAGAGGCCCGCGGCGTGGCGCGAGGCGCGCGCGCGCCGGTAGGCGAGGCCGAGCGCGCGGGCGTGATCGGCGAAGGCGCGCCGCCCCGCGGCGGGCGGATCGCGCAGGCGCGCGAAGGCGCTGCCCTTCCAGAGGTAGAGCAGCGCGAGGAGCAGGAAGAGCTGCGCGATCACGGGCCAGAGGTTCGCCTCGCGCACGGCCTCGAAGGGCGTCTCGGCGCCGACGCCCGTCCACTCGTCGACGATCTCGACCTCGGTCGCGTACGGCGCGAACCGGAGCAGATCGAGGAAGAGCTGCGCGTTGTCGGGGGCCGCGAGCGAGACGTTCGACACGAGGCGATCGTCCGCGACGACGACGACCTTGCCCTCGCCGAGGCGGCGGACGACGCCCGCGGTCGAGGACGACTCGCCCCGGAGGATCATGTAGAGGTCTTCGGGCTCGTCGCCGTTCGCCTCGACGAGGCGCTTGCCGGGCGGGAGCGAGGCGCGGAGCCCGCGCGACCAGTCCGCGGCGAGCGCCGTCGACGTCTCGGCGTCCTGGGCCACGCGCAGGCCGAGCTCGACCTCGTCGGGCAGGCGCGGGAGCCCGGCGAGGAAGAGCGTGCCGCCCTTGTCGCTCACCCACGCGAACAGGTCCTTCCACGTGGCGTCGTCGATCGTCGCGCCCGGCAGCACCACCAGCGCGAGCGCGCGATCGGGCACCGCGAGCGCCTCGCCGCGGCGCCGCGCCTTGAAGCCCTGCTCCTTGAGCACCTCGAGCACCGCCTGGGTGCCCGAGGGCGACCGATCGCCGCCGCCCTCGTCGCCGCCGCCGGCGTGCGGCGTACAGGAGAGCGCGGCGGAGAGGCCGAAGGCGACGAGCGCGAGCGCGAGCGCGCGGCTCACGAGCGGGACGACGCGGTCCATCACCGCGCGGAAGATCGGCTCGGAGGGCGGCGTGACGCCGAACTGCACGCCCTCCACGTCGCGCACGATCGATCGCATCGCGCCCTTGAGATCGGGCCGATCGCGCAGGCTGCGCACGTAGTCGCCGTTGGTGCGAGAGGGGTGGATCTCGATGAGACCATCCCCGTCGAGGCGGCGAAGGAGCGCGGCGTACGCGTCGTCGATCGCGCGCGCGTGGTCGCCGCGGGCCGCGTGGCTGCGCGCGCGCGCGAGCAGGCGCTGCACGTCGGTCTCGACCTCGCGCCTCGCCGTCTCCTCGAGCGTGGGGCCGCGCGCGGGCGCCCTCTCCTCCTTGGCCTCGTCGGCGGGCGCGCGATCGCGGAGCAGGTTCTTCAGCAGCGCGTGGATCACCCCCCCGAAGAAGACAACGAGCAGGCCGATGAAGAGCACCGACGCGAAGAAGCTCATCCCCGAGAGATCGACGCGCATCTCGGGCCAGGGGCGGCGGCGCTCGTCCTCGGTCGGGCCGCGATCGGTCGGCGCGCCGCCCGCGCGAGGTTTGCCGGACGCGCCGCGGCCGCCGCGGCCGGACACGGCCGATCGCGAGAGCTCGACCGGGGGCAGCGTGCACGCGGCGGGGAGCTCCGGGCACACGTCGCTCGATCCGGCGATGATCGGGCACCACGCGTGCTCCTCGGGGGTGAGCGGGTAGTCGTCCTCGTGGCAGAAGCGGTAGCGATCGTCCTCGAGGACGTCGCGCACGCTAAAGTGAACGTTCTTCTCCTCGTCCTCCGCCCGGGCGTCTCGCGCGAGCGGCGCGCCAGCGGAGAGCGCGACGAGGGCGGCGAAGAGGCGCGCGCGGCGGCTCACGCGGCGGCCCTCTTCTCGCCTTCGCGCGCGGCGATCGCGAGGAAGCGGAGCTGGATGTCCCAGCCGTCGGCGCGCGTGCGCGCGTCGATGTAGTGGAGGAAGCGCGCGGTCGCGACGTACGGGATGCCGGCGAAGAAGCCCGCGAGCGCGAAGGGCGAGCCGCCGTCGTCGAGGAGCGCGCCGAACGGCTTGCCGAGCTGGAGGATCGCGTCGACGAGCGACTGGCCGAGCAGCTCCGCCATGAGCGCGACGCCGGCCTGCGCGAGGAGCAGCGCGATCAGCGCGCCGAGGACCGCGGCGACGCGGCCGGTGACGAAGCGGCTGCTGCGCTGGATGGCGTCGCCGGCGTCCGCGGCCTCGAGCAAGCTGGCCTCGTGCACGAAGACGAGGCGCGGCCAGGCGATGGGGAGGCCAAGGAGCATCGGGAGCGCTGCCGCGGCGAGCAGGAGGCGGCTCAGGAAGAGCATCCACAGGTACGACGAGAGGCGCGCCCTGAACAGGCGGAGCACCTGGCCCGCGCTGAGCTCCTCCGAGAAGAGCAGGCGCCCCACCGCGACGGTGAACACGCCCTGCGCGACGCCGCCGAGCGCGATCGCGACGCCCCACACCGCGAGCCACGACCAGCCCGCCGCGTGCCGCAGCGCGAGGCAGCCGGCGAGCATCGGGAGGAAGAGGATCGCCGAGAGCCGCGCGTAGAGGCCGAGCGCGAGCGACATGCAGAGGCGGCAGGCGAGATCGAGGATCTCGGAGAGCGGGCGCGGGCGCAGCACGATCGCGGAGGCGCCGAGGTTCATCGCGAGGCCTCCTTCGCGGGGCGACCCGCGAGCGCCAGGTAGAGGACGATGAGCAGCGAGAAGACGCCCGAGGCCGCCCACTTCACCGGCGGGGGGAGCCCCGAGGGGGACCAGAAGCCCTCGATCCCCGCGGCGATCAGCAGCATCGCCGCCGCGCCGAGGATCTGGCGCACGATCGACGGCGCCGCGCGGCGCAGCGAGCCGACGCGCGTGCGGCCGCGCGTCTCGACGAGCGCGTAGCCCATCTCGAGCCCCGCGCCGCCGGCGATCACGATCGCGGTGAGCTCGAAGGGCGCGTGGCTGCACATGAACGTCCAGATGTTGCCGCCGTGGCCCACGCTCATCACGTGGCCGACGACGGTGCCGGTGAAGAGGCCGTTGTAGATGAGGAAGAAGATGCTGCCCGCGCCGAAGAGCACGCCGGTGGCGAAGCAGCGGAAGGCGATGCCGACGTTGTTGAAGACGTAGAACCCCGCCATGCCCGTGTCGGTGCCCGCGTCGCGCCCGCTCAGGCCCTCGCTGTACATCTGGGCCATGGCCTGGAGCACCGGGCTCGGGAGCACGTGGGTGGCGAACTCGTCGGAGGCGAGCGCGCCCGCGATGCCGACGAGCGAGGGGAGGAAGAAGAGCGCGCAGGCGATCGCGAAGAAGCGGCCGTTGTCGCGCAATGCGCGCGGGAAATCGCGGGTGAAGAAGGAGACGACGTCGGGGAGGCGGAAGGGCTCCGCGCCGTAGAGCGTCGCGTGCGCGCGCGCGGCGAGCGCGTCGAGGTACGCGGTGAGATCGGGCGTGTAGCGCGCCGCGCGCGCGCGCATCAGATCGGTGCAGAGCGAGCGGTAGAGCGCGGCGAGGCGCGAGATGGCGGCGCCGTCCTTCTTCGCGAGCGAGCCGCTGTCGTCGACCAGGAGGCGATCGAGCTCCTGCCAGTCCGGCCTGCGGGCCGCGACGAACTCGTCCTGGGAGCGGGCGCCGATCACGCGCTCACCTCCTTCTTGCGCTTGCGGCGGGGCTTTGGGCCGCTCTCGGCCCCCTCCTGGCCGCCGCGGTGCGCGTGCGCGCGGTGGTGGAGGACGCCGAGGAAGCGCGTGGCGTCCTTGTAGCGAACGCCCATGCGCCGCGCGAACACGGGCGCGGTCATCTCCGCGAGCTCGCTGGCGCGCGCGGGCGAGAGGCGATCGAGGCGGCGGAGGAAGAGCTCGATGGCGTCGAGCTCCTCGCCGGAGAGCGGGAGGCGCGCGGGCAGGCTCGAGAGCTCCGCGGGGCTCGGCGCGGGTCGGAGGACGAGCGGGCCGGCGACCGTGTGGCGCGCCTCGACGATCACGAGGGTGCCGCCCACGAGATCGCCGAGGCGGCGGAAGCGCGGATCACGGCCCATGACGGCGAGGCCGACCGCGTACGTGCCGAGGAACGAGAGCGGATCGATGAACGGGGGGAGGAGATCCGCGGCGCGCAGCAGGTTGCGCAGCAGGCTGTCCCCGAAGCGGAGCGGCTGGCCGCCGTCGGTGACGACGCGCAGCGAGAGGGCGCGCTTGCCGGGCGTGCAGCCGCTCCAGAGGGTCTCGAAGAAGACATAGTACCCCCACTCGATCGCGAAGAGGACCAGCAGCACGAAGCCCGTCGACGCGCCGCGCAGCGCCGGCCCCACGGCGACGCCGCCGATCGCGGCGAGCATCCCGATCGCGAAGACGATGGCGCCGCGCACCACCAGATCGATGAGGTACGCGAGCGCGCGCCGCGCCGGGCCCGCGATCTGGTGGCGGAACCGCACGTGCTCCGGCGTCTCGATCTCGGCGCTCGTGTCGAGCGGTTCGCGGAGCGTCTCGCGGTGGATCATGCGGCGAGGAGGGCGATCAGGAGCCCGCCTTGGGCGGGGCGACGACGACCTTGGTGCCGGCGATGCGATCGTGCAGGCAGCGGCGATCATCGCTGAAGATCATGAGGGCGTCGACCAGGTTGACGATCGTGCTGAGCGCCTGGCCGACAGCGGGGACGAGGCCGAAGAGCGCGAGGACCCAGTTGCGGACGATGACGCCGGACACGAAGTCGACGCGCGAGCCGTCCGCCTTGATGATCTTGATCTTCGTCCACTTCTTCCCGAGCGTCTGCCCGCGCGTGGCGATGAGGTACCACTGGTAGATGACGAGCGGGAGCGGGCCGAGGAGCGCGCCGGCGCCGATGATCAGGTAGAGCTTCCACTCGTCCGCCGCGGCGCCATCGAGCGCGTCGGTGCCGATGAAGAGGATCATGACGGGGATCGCCGAGCCGACGAGCAGCAGGTTGTCGAGGATCCGCGCGCCGAACCGCGTGCCGCGCTCGGCGAGGACGTGCTCGTCCGGCTCGTCCTCGGCATAGGAGCGCGCGTCGTCGGTCGTGGGTGCAGCGTACGGGTTGTACTCGTGCCTGGGATCGTCGAGCTGCATGCCCCCTCCTCCTCGTCCGAATTGCATCACCCGAGCGACAGCGCGTCAATCGGCCGAGGCGCTCGGCCCTGCCGGCTGGGGACATCCATCGTTCATGCAACCACGGAATCCCTCGCGTGGAGCTCCGTGCCATGGCACCGGGAGCCCACGCAGGCCGCGGCGCGCGACTTGCGCTCTGCGCCTGGTCAGGGCGGATATCGCTCGGGCGCGCTCACCCCTTGTTCCGCCCGCCCCGCGACCTCCGGTACTCGTCGAGCTCCTCGCGGCCTGCCTTCCCGTTCCGCTCGAGCGTCTTCAGCCAGCCATCGCGGTAGTCCCGCATCGTCTCCGCCACGGTCTCGGCGACGACGAGGTTGCGGTACCACTTCGCGTCGGCCGGCACGATGCACCAGGGCGCGTGCTTGGACGAGCAGCGCCGGAAGACCTCGTCGTAAGCCTCGGTGTACTCGTCCCAGTGCTCCCGCTCTTTCCAGTCGTTCACGTTGAGCTTCCACGCGGTCGACGGGTTCTCCTCGCGCTCCAGCAGCCGCTCCTCCTGCTCCTTCTTGCTGATGTGCAGGAAGAACTTGAGCACGATGGTCCCGTGCTCGGCGAGCAGCTCCTCGAAGTCGTTGATGTGACCGTAGCGCTCCCCCCACAGCGACTTGGGCGCGAGGTCGTGCACGCGCACGACGAGCACATCCTCGTAATGAGAGCGGTTGAAGATGGCGAACTCCCCCGCGCGCGGCGCCTGCCGGTGGATACGCCACAAGAAGTCGTGCTCTCGCTCCTCCTTCGTGGGGACGCCGAACGAGCTCACCGTGACGCCGCGCGGGTTCAGCGCGCCGACGACGTTCTTGATCGCCCCGTCCTTGCCGGCCGCGTCGCGGCCCTGAAGGACGATGAGGATGCTGTGCGTCCTCGCCCCCCACATCAGCTCCTGCAGCTCGAGCAGCTCGTCGCCGAGCTCCTTCAGCCGCTCCGCCGCCTCCTGCTTCGTCGCGCCCCGAGGAGGATCGGTCGAGACGTCATCGAGGCGAAACTTCGAATCAGGCTTCGTGAGTCGCGTGATGGGCATGTCCGCGAGCCTACACGATCGCGTAGGGGCACCGTCGCCGGGACCGGAAAATCCTGTTGCAGAAATGAAATGAACTACGTACCGTCGAGGTCGGAAGGGCATCGCCATGCGCCTGTCCTCGTCCCTCGGGTGCTTCCGATGGTGCGCCTGGCGAAGCCTCTGCCGTGGAGGGGGGCGCGGATGACGCACGCTCTTGGATTCGACCATTCCTTGGCTCGGATACGGCGTGCCGCCCCGAGCGCCTGATGCTGGTCTCTGCCCCTGTCTCTCGGCCCCCAACGGCTCACCGGCGGCGCTCCGGCGTTCACCTCGGCATCGGCGTCAAGCTCGCCGCAGCGACCGTGGTGGTCCTTACCAGCGTCACCGTGCTGGTCGCCAATCAGGTGATCCAGAAGACACGAGATGACCTCGTGTCGGCGAAGGCGAACGCCGCGTCGATGATGGCGGATCTGCTCTCGGGCTCCCTGACCGCGCCGCTCGATTTCGGCGATCGGGACACGGCGCAGGGCGACCTCGACCAGCTCCGGTCGAACCGCGCGCTCATCGCCGCGGTCGCGTGGGGCAGCGACGCCGAGCCCGTCGCCAAGATCGGTCAGCCGGAAGGCGGCCTGTCGGCGTTCACCGCGCGCGGCGCCGAGAACCAGGTCCTGGAGCGCGAGATACGCGTCGCCCGCCCGATCGTGCGCGACGACGGGAGGCGCCTCGGGACGCTCGTCCTCGTCTTCTCCCTCGAGCCCGAGAACGCCGCGTTCGCCGCGGCCCGCCGCAACATCCTCGAGTTCGCGGGCATCGTCGGCGCGATGACGGCCTTCCTGCTCCTCGCGTTCGCGAGGTGGCAGATCGTGCGTCCGCTCTCGCGGCTCGTCGACGCCGCGCGGCGCGTCGGGGAAGGGGACCGCGCCGTCCGCGTGAACGTCCGCACGAACGACGAGCTCGGCCGGCTCGCCGACGTCTTCAACGCGATGAGCTCTGCCATCCTCGAGCGCGAGGGCAAGCTCGAGATGGCCACGGAGAGCCTCCGGGAGCTCTTCGACAACATGCGCGAGGCCATCGTGGCCTTCGGCCCCGACGGCCGGCTGGGCAGCGAGGCCTCGAGAGAAGCCAGGCAGATCTTCGGCGACCGCGCCGCGGAGGGCAACCACGTCGCGGAGCTCCTCTACCGCGGCGGGCCGCTCTGCGTCGAGAGCCAGGCGCTCCGGCAATGGGTCGACGCGGCGTTCGACGCCGACGTCGACGCCTTCCCGGAGGTCGCCGAGCTCGCCCCGCGCGAGGTGTGGTTCGAGCGCGCGCCGGGCGACCGGAGGTTCTTGCGGATCGAGCTCTGCCCCATCGTCTCCGGCCGGAAGATCGCGCGCATCATGCTGCTCGCGACCGATCAGACCGAGCTCAGGCGCCTCGCGGAGAGCGTCAAGACGAAGGACGAGGAGCACGCGCGCCAGATCGCCGCCATGCGCCGCCTCATCGCCGGCGGCGGCCAGGTCTTCGTCCGCTTCATCGAGATCTCGCGCGAGCGCGTGGCCCGGTGCAGCGAGATCCTGAGGCCCGGCGGGGAGCTCTGCCCCGCGGACATCGACGAGCTCTTGCAGCAGCTGCACACCATGAAGGGCGAGGCCCGGTCGTTCGACCTGGAGCGCCTCGCGGACGAGATCATGACGCTCGAGGACGAGCTCTCCAGGGTCCAGGCGCGCGCGCGCTCGGAGGACAGGCCCTCGGTCGAGGGGCACGCGGCGTCGTGGCGCTCGCGGCTCACCCGCGTCGCGGACGAGCTCACGCGCGCGCAGGAGACGTTCGTCGACGCCTCGCCCGTGGGCAGCGCGATCCTCGACCAGATCACGGTCCGCCGCACGGACGTCACCCGCCTCGGCGAGCTCGTCGGCCCGCAGGGCGGCGAGGCCGCCGAGATCGTCCGCCGCCTCGCGGCCCGGCCGTTCGGCGAGGTGCTCGCGCCGCTCCTCGAGCGCGTCCCCCGCTGGGCCGAGCGGGAGGGCAAGCGCGCCCGCCTCGAGATCGACGGCCGCGAGGCCTCCATTCCTCCGGATCTCGCGCGCTTGCTGCCGGGCGTGTTCCTCCACCTCGTGCGGAACGCGATCGCCCATGGAATCGAGCCCCCCGACGCGCGCACCCGGACGGGCAAGCCCGAGGTCGGCGTGATCCGCGCCAGCTGCATCGAGGACCGGCCGCTGCCCACCCTCCTCGTCGAGGACGACGGTCAGGGCATCGACTTCGACGCCCTCGCGACGAGCGCCGGCGTCGATCCGAAGGATCTGCGCCGGACGCGCGAGCTCCTGTTCACCCCCGGCGTGAGCACGAAGGGCGACGTGAGCGACCTCGCGGGCCGCGGCATCGGCCTCTCCGCGGTCCGCGCCGATCTCCTCTCGGTCGGCTGGCTCATCGAGGTGGACGCGTCGCGCCGGACCGGCGCGGCGTTCGTGATCCGCCCCCAGGCTGCCCCTCTCAGCAACGGAGAATGACCCGATGTCACACGGCGGACGCATCCTGGTGATCGATGACAGCGAGATCGTGCTGATGCGGATCCGCGTCGAGCTGTCGAGCGCCGGCTACGAGGTGGTCACGACGACGCAGCTCGTCGGCACGGCCCGCCACCTGCGCGGCTGCGATCTCGTCATCGTCGACTTCTTCATGCCGGGCCTCGACGGCGCCGCCGTCCTCCGCTCGCTCAAGGCCGCGGTGCCCGAGGGCGAGAGGCCGCCGCTCTTCTACCTCTACACGACGGACGCCGAGGCCGGAGCGCGGTACGCGGAGCTCGGCTTCGACGGCGTCTTCAGCAGGAAAGGCGATCTGCTCGCCCTCACGCCGCAGGTGCAAGCGGCGCTCCGCATCCGCAAGCTCGCCGGCCTGTCGCGCGGCAAGGAACGCAAGACATGACGCCTCGCCGGCGCGCCCTCGTGCTCGGCCTCTTCGTCGCGGCCGCCCTCGCCCCATTCCATGTCATGGCGGAGCCGGCGACGGCGCCCTTCGCCGTGCAAGCGGAGATCGTCACGCGCATCCTGCCGTACGACAGGGGCTTTCCAGAGCGGGTGAAGGGACAGGTCTCTTTCCTCCTGCTCTCTCGGGCCGGCGACGCGGACTCGGCGAGCGCCGCGCTCCAGATGAGGAGGGCGCTGAACGACATCGGCAAGGTGCGTGACAAGCCGATCCGCGTGGAGAGCGCCGAGTACTCGAGCGCGTCCGAGCTCGCCGCGGCGTGCCGCGCGCGCGACATCAACGTCGTGTACATCTCCTCGGGGCTCGGCAGGGAGGTCGCCGCGATACGCGGCGCGCTCACGGACACGGGCATCCTGAGCTTCGCGGCCGTGGAGCCCTATGTCTCGCAGGGGGCCGTGCTCGGCGTCGACGTCGCGGACGGCAAGCCGCGCATGAGCATCAACCTCGCGCAGGCCCGGGCCCAGCACATCGACTTCCCCGCTCCCATCCTCAAACTGGCAAGGATCTATTGACGTGAGCTCGACCCGTCTCGCACTGATCTGCGCCGCGTCGCTCGCGTGGTCGACCGCCGCCCCGCGCGAGGCGCGGGCCGAGGACGTCAGCTCGCTGCTCGAGATCCTCGAAGAGAACGTCGTGTCCGGCGCCTCGCGCTCCGCGGAGCGCGAGAGCGACGCGCCCGCCATGTCGTCGGTGATCACGGGCGCGCAGCTCAAGCTCTTCGGCATACGGCGCCTCGCCGACGCGCTCACCTTCCTCGCGAGCGGCGTCTTCGCGAACGACCGCATGTCGGTCCCGGAGGTCGGCGCGCGCGGGGTCGCCCTGACCCGGGACTCGAACAGCCACGTGCTGATCGTGCTCGACGGCATGGTCGTGAACGAGCAGGGCGGCGGCGCCGTCTTCCTGCACGATGTCCCGATCGAGATCGTCGACCATATCGAGGTGGTCCTCGGCCCTGGCTCCGTGCTCTACGGCGCGCAGGCCATGCTGGGGGTCATCAACGTCGTCACGAAGAAGGCCGCCGATCACCAGGGCATCCGCGCCTCCCTGACCCTCGGGGCGTCGCCGCCGCTCGACGAATCGGGCGCCATCCGGGCGCCTACCGTCGAGGGCATCGGGGGCGAGGGCACGGCGGCGCTCGGGTTCGGGCGCCGCTTCACGCTGCGCGGGCAGCCCGCGGGCGTTGTGGCGGCGGTCGACGTGCACCGCTTCGAGGGGCCCGAGGTGAGCTTCCCGAAGCAACCGCTCCCGGTCCTGGCGGACGGCGTGTCCGTCATGGATCTCGGCTCGCACGCCGAGCCCGGCTTCTGGGGTGGCCCGGTGGAAGAGCAGTGGTTTCGCCGCAAGGCAGGCGCCTTCGTGCGCCTCGACGTCGGCGACCTGAGCGCCGTCGCGCAGGCGACGCGCTCGTCGTGGGCCGCGCCCTTCATGGATCTCCACGAGAACCGCGTCGGGGCCTATGACGACGCCCGCAACGACAACACGCAGTCGCTCGTCCTGACCAGCGTGCGTTATCGCGCCCGCCTGAGCGAGCGGATCGAGGGCGTGGCGCGCGGGTACTTCGGGTTCAGCCGGATCGAGCGCTCGCGCCACGTGGTGGGCCATGACCCGCTCGTGCCGAACGTCCCGCTCGACGTGCTCGATCCGGAGCAGTGCCCGCGCGGCCCGTCCGGTCCCTGCCGGAAGGACGCGCTGTTCGTCTCCCGCTGGGTCGGGCTGGAGCTCCAGGCGCGGTACGACTGGGCAGGCGACGGCGCCTCCACGACCATGGCGGGCCTCGATGGGCGCCTCCGCACGTCGGCCTACGAGTTCGTCGCGTTCGACGAGCTCACGGGGAAGAGTTATGGCTCCGACCCGGAGCGCACGCGCTGGCACGGCGGCGGACACCGTCTCGAGGACGAGGCCGCGCTCGGGGCCTATGTGCAGCAGACGCTCCGCCTGTTCCGGCCCCTCTCGCTCAACGCCGGGATCCGGGTCGACCTCGACTCGCGTATCCCGCTCGAGTACGTGGCGAACGCGATCTCGCCGCGCGCCGCGCTGATCCTCACGCCGGACGAGCGCGTGTCGCTCAAGCTCATCTATTCGAGCGCGTTCCGCGCCCCCAGCTTCGTCGAGCTCTACACCGTGAGCGGCAGGCTCCTGCCGAACCCGGACGGCCTCAAGCCGGAGAAGGTCTCCTCCCTGGAGGCGGTCTCGTCGTTCCGGAGCGGCGCGTACTCCTTCACGGCCGGCGGCTTCTACTCGGACTGGAAGGACGTCATCGAGCTCCAGCTCCTCCGGGCGAAGGCGCCCAGCGTCTCGAGGTACAACAACGTGCCAGGCATCGAGAACTACGGCGCGAACCTCGGCTTCGAGACGAGCTTCCTCGAGCGGAGGCTGCGCGTCGGCGTGAACTCCACGTTCGCCGCGACGCGACGCCGCATGTCCGCCGAGCAGATCGCCCGGAACGCGCGGTTCGGCACCGGCGACGACGTCCCCATCACGGTCGCGCCGCAGGTGTACGGCAACGCCCGCGTATCGTACGAGGTCGGCGCTGGCGCCGTGTCCCTGGCGGCCGCCTACATGGGCCGGCGGATCGCCGACCAGGCGTACTATGGCGGCGATCCGTCGAACATCGCCCCTCGCCCCGAGGTGCCGCCGCAGGTCGAGCTCCGCGCGGCGGTGACGGGCGCGATACCCGGGGTGAAGGGCGCCGGGTACACGCTCGGCGGGCAGTACGCGTTCTCCGCCCATGAGCCCTACGTCGTCGGGCCGAGCCAGGGGCAGCCGCGTTACCTCGTCGAGAGCGGCCCCACCGCGGATTTCGCGTTGAAGAACCGCCTCACGCTCTTCGCCGGGATCGAGCTCCACCTCGACGACGACGCCGCCGCGGGCAGCCCGGCCGCGGCGGCCAGGCCCTCCTCCATCGCGACCGTCGGGCGCGCGAGCCACGGAGCTTCACCGTGAAGAGCACACGTTTTCCCGCGCTCCTCCTCCGCTTGTCGGCCACGACAGGCCTCCTTTCGGGGGGCTGCGTCGAGGTCGGCCACCCCATCGAGGTGGGCTGCTTCGTCGAGGACGACAACCCGAACTGCTTCGACACGGGCGTCTCTGCCAGCTCTTCTCGGGCGAGCGGGGCCGCCGCGGCCGTCGGGGCTGGCGGAGGCGGCGCGAGCGCCGATGCCGTAGGCGGCGCGGGCGCGAGCGCCGATGGCGGAGGCGGCGCAGGCGGCTCGGGCGGCTCGGGCGGCGCGGGCGGCTCAGGCGGCGCGGGCGGCGCGGGCGGCGTAGGGCTGTGATCGCGGGCGCTCTCTCGCTCCATGACGCTCGATTGCGTCAGCCTGTCCGCCAGATGAGGGGCCGAATGGTCCACCGTGGAGTCATCTCCGACGGTACCCTACCGGTGACTGGCATGCTGTCCTGCTGGAACTGCCACGGTCGGCATCGTGATGAACGAGGACGGAAAAAGCATTGACAGTCGATTTTGTTTCACTTAGTCGTAATAATGAAGTCGAGCTGGAGCGCCGATCAGGCTGGAACCAGAGAAGTGAACCGCCAAGGCGTCAAGGGACGCCAAGAGACGCCAAGAGACGCCAAGATTTTATGTTTTTCTTGGCGTCTTCTGGCGTCTTGGCGGTTCAACTCCTTGCCGTTCTGCATGCGGCTTCAACCCCGTTTGTCGCTCTAGGCCGTTGTAGCGCCATCATGGAGGGGGATCGTGCGCTATCGAGATCTGTCTGATGGCATTCAGGACGATCGGACGCCTCCGAAGTGCGGCCGCTTGCCCTGACCGGGCAGAAAGCGCTCGATGGAAGTTCCTGTGACGCCCGCGATGAACGAGACCGAGGCCAGCCGGACGCAGGGCGCGACGATCTCGCGAGCCCAGCGGATACTCGACGCCTTGCCGGTGATCGTGTGTGTCCTGGACCTCGCGGGACCGCGGCTCACCGGGCACAACGCCGCGCTCGTCCGGGCGCTCGGCTGCACGGGAGAAGAGCTCCTCTCGCGGGGCGTCGAGGCGCTCTCGGCGCGCATTCACCCCGACGATCTCGCCGGCCTCGCCGCGCGCGCGGCCGAGCTCGCCGCGGCGCGCGACGGCGGGGTCGTCGAAGGCGAGCTGCGGGCGCGGACCATCGAGGGAGGGCAAGAGGAGCGACTCTTCGCCGTGCGCGCGGAGGTCTTCACGCGAGGGGACGACGGCGCCGTGCGCGAAATCCTCGTCTTCGCCGAGGACGTGACAGCGCGAAGGCGCCGCGAGCAGGGCGGCCGCAGGAGAGACGCGCTGCTCGCGGCGCTCTGCGACCGCGCCCCTGTCTTCATGTACGCGAAGGACCGTGACGGCGCCTTCCTCCTGGCGAGCCGCTCGATGGAGGATCTCGTCGGGGCGACCCCGGGCAGCATGCTCGGAAAGACCGATGGCGACTTCTGTCCGCCGGAGGTTGCTTCTATTTACAAAGACGTCGACGACCTGGTGCGCAGGAACGGCGCTCCGTTCGAGGCCGAGGAGATCGTCCCGCAGGCCCAGGGCGATCGGACCCTGTACACGATCAAGTTCCCCCTCCGCGGCGAGGGCGTCCCGGAGGGCGCGGTCGCCGGGTTCTCTGTCGACATCACGCGGGTCAAGGCGGCGGAGCGCGAGCGGGAGGCGGCGCGGGACGAGCTGCTCGCGGCGCAGCAGGACACGATACGTGAGCTGGTGACGCCGCTGTTGCCGATCGCCGAGGGGGTGCTGGTGATGCCGCTCATCGGGTTCTTCGACGGCGCGCGGGCGAGCCGGATCATCGAGACGCTGCTGGAGGGGGTGGAGAGGCACTCGGCCCGCATCGCGATCATCGATATCACCGGGGTCAAGGCGGTGGACGTCCAGGTGGCGGAGATGCTCGTGCAGTCCGCGCGCGCGGTCGGGCTGCTCGGCGCGCAGGTGGTGCTCACCGGCATCCAGCCGGCGATCGCGCGGACGCTCATCGAGCTCGACGTCGACCTGCGGGGCCTGGTCACGGCGGGGACGCTGCGGAGCGGCATCGCGTATGCGTACCCGGTCGGGCAAGCGCGCGGTGGACAGGAGCGCCACGTGCGCCGTGAATGAGGGCGGGGCGCGCCGAGCGCGCGCCATCGCAGCGTGGTCCCGGATGTCGGCGCGCGCACAGCCGTGCTGAGCCGTCAGGGGACGGTGAAACGGGTCGAGCAATATCGAGAAGAGGAGGGGATTCATGGTCCATCGCGCCGTTTTGGGGGGCATCCTTCTGGCGACCAGCGTGCTCGCCTGCAGCTCGAGCGAGAGCACGGCGGAAGCGCCGCTGACCATCGCTTACATCACCCACAGCAAGTGCAATCGGTTCCACGATCTGGGTCGCGCGGGCGCCGCGCAGGCGCAGAGCGAGCTGTCGACGACGAGCGCGCGGCCGGTCAACGTGATGATCCTGGACCCTGAATGTCCGGAGCTCACGGACGACGGCAGGCCGCTGGACCCCGACGACGCCTGTTACCTCGCCCGGCCGCAGATGGACGTGCTGCAAGAGGTCATCGACATGAAGGTGGATGCGATCTCCGTCGATGTCTTCAGCGGGGAATGCGAGAACGACCTCATCAACAAGGCGGTGGACGCCGGCATCAAGGTCGTCACGTACGGCGGCGACGCTCCGGCCAGCAAGCGCCACACGTACTACGGCATGGACAACAAGGCCGCCGCCGCGTTCCTCATGGATGCGCTCGCGACCATCAACGGGAAGACCGGCAAGATCGCCTACCAGACGATGATGGATGAAGACAGTGACGGAGGTTACACCCCCACGCCCGCGGGGACCTTCATCGACCGGCTCGCCGGCTTCTCCGAGGCGCTGAAGAAGTACCCGGACATGAAGAACGTCGTGAACCTCCCTTGCGTGTGCTGCGACTACGCGATCCCTTTCTGCGCGGAGACCGCGGAGGAGGCCCTGAACAAGGACCCGGAGATCTCGGGCTTCTTCTTCTCCTACAGCAAGCTCCTCGGCGAGCCCGACCTCGCGGCGAACGCGAAGACGCTCACCGCGAGAGCGAAGGAGAAGACCATCCACTCGGTGGCCTTCGACACGCTGCCGGAGTACATGGATCGCATGCGCGCAGGGTACGTGGACGTGCTCCTCGGCCAGAAGCTGTTCGGCTGGGGCTACGATACCGTCATGCTCGCGTACGATCTGGCCACCACCGACCGGCAAGTGAGCGCCTTCACCGACGCTGGCTGGTACGTCGTCTGTCCGAACAACCTGGAGGAGTTCGAGCGCAACACCCGGGCGATGGACTACCGGACGCCCCTGTCGAAGTGCAGCTTGCTCCCCTGAGCCCGCCGCTGCTCAGCGCGGTAGGCTGCATTGCGTGACGCGCGCCGCGATCGTCGCCTGCGCGGGTAGGCCAGGTTGCGGCGCCGCGTCAGGCGGCCGCGACAGGGAGGCGACGCCGCGTCTTCGATTTCGCCGCGCGCGCGTCGTGGCTATCATGGGTCGAGCTCTGGCCCGCGCGTCCGTCGCTCGGGCCTGGAAGGAGCCGCCATGAGGAGAGGCCTGCCGCGATGAAGGAGACCTGGGCCAAGGAGCAGCAGGACGCGCTCAGCGCGCGAGCCCGGAGGATGCTCGACGCGGCGCCGACGATCCTGTGTGTCGTGGGCCTCGACGAGCGGCGGCTCATCGCGCACAACGCCGCCCTCGCCCGCTCGCTCGGCTGTACGGACGAAGAGCTGTCGACACGCGGCGTCGAGGCGCTCTCGGATCGGATCCACCCGGACGACATGGCCGGCCTCGCCGCGAGCGCCGAGCGGCTGAAGGGGGCGCGGGACGGCGAGGTGATCGCGGGCGAGCTCCGGGCGCGAGGCCGCGAGGGAGACGAGCGCATCTTCGCCGTGCGCGCGGAGGTCTTCGCGCGAAGCGAGGATGGCTCCCCGCGCGAGATCTTCCTGTCGGCCGAGGACGTGACAGAGCGAAAGCGCCGCGAGCAGCGACTCCACAGGAGCGAGGCGCTGCTCGCGACGTTCTGTGATCACGCGCCGGTCCTCATGTATGCAAAGGACGGGGAAGGCGCCTTTCTCCTGGTGAGCCGCTCGGTGGAGGCGCTCGTCGGGGCGACCCCGGGCAGCATGCTCGGAAAGACCGACAGCGACTTCTTTCCATCGGAAGTTGCGTCCATTTACAAAGACGTCGATGACCTGGTGCGCAGGAATGGCGCCCCGTTCGAGGCCGAGGATCCCGTCCCTGACGCCCGAGGCGAGAAGACGTTCTACTCGATCAAGTTCCCTGTCTGGGGTGAGGGCATCCCGGAGGGCGCGGTCGCCGGCATCTCTGTCGACATCACGCGTGTCAAGGCGGCGGAGCGCGAGCGGGAGGCTGCGCGGGACGAGCTGATCGCGGCGCAGCAGGACACGATACGTGAGCTGGTGACGCCGCTGTTGCCGATCGCCGAAGGGGTGCTCGTGATGCCGCTCATCGGGTTCTTCGACGGCGCGCGGGCGAGCCGGATCATCGAGACGCTGCTGGAGGGGGTGGAGAGGCACTCGGCCCGCATCGCGATCATCGATATCACCGGTGTCAAGGCGGTGGACGTCCAGGTGGCGGAGATGCTCGTGCAGTCCGCGCGCGCGGTCGGGCTGCTCGGCGCGCAGGTGGTGCTCACCGGCATCCAGCCGGCGATCGCGCGGACGCTCATCGAGCTCGACGTCGACCTGCGGGGCCTGGTCACGGCGGGGACGCTGCGGGGCGGCATCGCGTACGCGCTGAAGCGAACGTGACAGCACGGCGCCCCTCGCCACCAGGCGCCTCGCCCCGCAGCGCGGGCGCCTGCCGACCAACAGGTCGCTCGAGCGGGCCGCGCCGGTCGGCGCGTCATTGCAGCGTGCAGATGAGCCGCTGACCGCGCACGGAGTAGGCACCGTCGCGTTGCTCGATCCAGGCGACGAGCAGCTTCACGCCGAGCTGCGCGACGGTCGAGCCGAGGATCTGCGCGCTGCTGCCGTCCGGAAGGGAGAAGATAGGCTGGTTGGGGAGCACGTTCTCACCTGTTCGCGTGAACCAGCCCAGGCTCACGCTCTTTCCAGGGGGCGGCACCAACGTCAGATACACGTTTTCGCCGTCGCTCGCGACGGGGCCCGGGGGGTTGTACTGGTTCACGTTCTGGAGCTTGAAGACAGGGACAAAGCCGGGCGGGGGAACCTGTCCGAGCGACAGGAAGTCCTTCACGACGCCTACCTCCGCCGAGAGGGCGAGCCTCGGCGGAGGGACGAGGTGCACGATCAACAGCGTGACGCCGTCGCCCTCGGGCAGCGGGAACGCCCCAAAGAATGACTCCACCTCGTCAGGAGACGGGCTGAACTGGATCTGGTGCGCCACGCCGAGATCGGCGCGAGAGGCGCCCGTTCGGAAGAACGCTTCTCCGGTCGCCTTGTCATCCAACAAGAGGAGGTGCTGGCCGTTCGTGACGGTGTAGTAGTGAACGTTGAGCGAGGCATCGGTACGTGGGCCCTGGGCCACCAGGGTCGGCGCAGGCTCGGCCGATCCACCCACGACGAGCGCTCGCGTCGAGCCGCCCGGCGCCGCGCAGGTCGCGGCGTAAAGGGTGTTATCGCCCGCCTGGACGAACGCCATCGACGCGGCCACGTTGGGGCTCGAGCACTCCGGTGCGAGCGCGGGAAACCGCTGGAACGTCCCCTCGGACGAGACGCCGTCGGCGGTCGTGGGGAAGACGAGCTGCCCGATCTCGTACCCCACCCTGCCCTGAAGGATCACTTGCCCTCCGGATTCGTGGCCGGTGACGAAAGCCGCGCCGTCGGTGAACGGGAACTCCGTCTTCGACCCGGCTGGCTCCCCGATCTCGTGCACCGTCCCGATCACGAGCCGGCTGGCAGTCTTGTCGATGACCGAGACAAATACGCGATCAGGTCCGCTTGCCAGCACGAGCGAGGAGGTGTCGACCTCATGGCCGCCGAGGGCCTCGGACGTGAGGATGTCGAACGGCTCGAGGTCGAGCGCGCACTTCGCCTCGGCCGGCTTGCAGACGCCGTCCTGACAGACGCCGCTCGGGCACCCGGAAGAGACGCTGCACGCTTCGCCGCCGTCGCCTCCTTGGTTCAGCTCCGCGTCGGCGCGCACGCCCGCGATGATCTGGCAGCCGGCGACGAGCAATGCGCCCCCGACGACGACGAGCCCCCATGGTCGCATCTGGCCCATCTCAAAAGCTACCTCGCAACGACAGCCCCGCTGCTCCCAACCGGGCCGGAGGCCCCAGGCGCACCTCCAGCGCCGTCGACGGCACGGCCTCGCTCGACGGCGCGGTCAGGAACACGACGAGGCCTGTGACGAGCGCCGCGCCTCCCGCCGCGAACGCCACGTTGGAAATGTTCGCGGTCGTGTTGGCGTCCTGATGGAGCTTGACCCCCTCGGCGCCACATCGAGGAGGGTCGTCGTCGGTACACCCATGCTGGTTACGCGCTTCGCTCATCTTCGAGAGCGTCTCGACACCGAACACAGCGCCTACCGCGATCCCCGCCAAGCTCACCCCGCCCAGCACGAGCCCAGCGGTCCGCTGCGCGCTCCACGAGCTCGCCGCGGGCGCCGCGCTCGTGACCGCAGGCGCGGGCGCTTCCGGCCCTGGCGCGGGCGCGTCCTCGAGCAGAGGGACGCGCACCGTCCTCTGCCCTGGCTTCGGCTCGACGACCACCTTCGTGCTCCATGCCTTTTTGCCAGGCGCCACCGCCGCGATGGCATGCTCGCCCGGATCGACCGGGATCGCCGAGCCGAACATCGCCGCATCGAGCGGCTTCGCGTTGCGCCGCACCTCGAGCCCCTCGACCCGGGCCTCCGGCGCCACCTCGATGACGAGCCTCGAGAGCCGCGGCTCGAGGAGGCCCGCCCGCCGCCCCGCTTCCTTCGAGCGCCGCCCATCGCCCGCTCTGCGCGCCGTCGCTTCGGCGTCGTTGAAGGTCGCCCAGGCGCTCGCCGTCTCGCCATTGAGCTCATAGCAATCCGCCAGGGCGAGCAGCGTCCCGGCCATCGGGTCCAGCTTCTGGCTGGCGACGAGCTTCGAGCACCCCAGAGCGTAGCTGCCCTGCTTGACGAGCGCGCGCCCCTCGCGGAAGAGCACATCGGCGGCCGCCCGGTCCTCGGCGGTCGGATCCGCGAGCGCGCGCGGCGCGAGCGATAACGATAGAATCAGCGCGCTCGCAGCGATGATACCGCGCTTCACACGCATCGGTCCTGGGCCACGCACCGATCCCAGTATATGGGCACCCCTCGCCGTTGTCCCAGGGTTAGCGACGCTCGTCGTACGAGAACGCCGGCTCAGGCTTCGGGGCAAGAACGTCCTTGGCTGGGGGCTTCGCCCGCGGGGCGGGCTTCGTCGCCTTCCGCGTGGCCGTCGCCGCCGGCGAAGGCGAGGTGGGCTCCGCCTGCGCTTCCGCGCTCGCGGCAGGAGAGGCGGGCGCGGAGGGGGGAGCCTGGGGGGCAACAGGCGCGGATGGGGCCGCGTTCGGCGCGCCGAAGGAGGCAGCGGGCCGGTCTGTCGGTGCCGGGGAGCGCGCCCGCTCCTGTCCCCCCCCATCCTGCCCCCCCCCAGGCGATCACCGCCACCGCAGCGCCCGCGAAGAACGCACCGCCGAGGAGAAGGGGAGCCCGATTGCGCGGCTTCGACATGAGCACAACGAAGGGCGATAAGGCTCTGTAGGGCCAGGGCGCGGCGGGCGCTGCTTCCGCCATGGCATCCGGCGGGCGCGGCGCGATCGACCTCGCTGCGCCGGCGCTGGCCGGCGGCGAGGAGGCCTCCACGCGGCGCGGCTCCGGCGTGTCTCTGGCTCCCGGCGAAGACGACCGCGACATGGAGAGCACCCGCGAGACCCGCTCCGGATAGCTCGGCGCTCGCGCGGGCGCGTGAGGCGCGAGGGCGCCTGCGAACGCTGCGACGTCGCTCCAGCGCTGCTCGCGATCGTGCATCAAACAACGCTGGATCACGGCGTCGATCTCCGGCGGCACGTCGCTCCGGCGCTCGTGGAGCGGCGTGGGCTTGGCCGCGAGCATGCGCCAATAGAACTCCGCCATGGTCTCCGCGTGAAATGGCGTCTGCCCGGCGATGAGCTCGTACAAGAGGACGCCGAGCGCCCAGACGTCGCTGCGCGGGTCGACATCCTTCGGCGAGCTCATCTGCTCGGGCGACATGTAGTAGGGGGTGCCAAGCTGCTGGTCGTCGTCTGTGAGGGCGAGCTCCGCGCCGCTGATCTTCGAGATCCCGAAGTCGAGGACCTTGATGCACGGCGCGCCGCTGACGTCCTGCGTGACGAAGAGGTTCGCCGGCTTCAGGTCGCGGTGCACAATCCCGGCGGCGTGCGCCTCGCCGACGGCTTCACACGTCTGAAGAACGTACTCCACGGCGTCGTCGAGCGAGAGACACCCACTCTCCTTGAGCAACGCGGCGAGATCACGCCCTTCGAGGAATTCCATGACGATGTACGGCGCGCCGCTCTCGAGGGCGCCGACGTCGAACACGCGGGCGACGTGCTGGCTGCGCAGCCGCACCGCCGCGCGCGCCTCGCGCAAGAAGCGCGCGCGCGCGTCGGCGGTGGCGTGCTGGGCCGAGCGCATGAACTTGACGGCGACGCGCTGGCCGAGCTCGACGTGGACCGCCGCGACGACGACCCCCACCGCCCCCGCGCCGAGCAGACGCTCCACGCGGTACTTGCCCGCCACGACGTCGCCGGGCCGGACCGGGGCTTCGATCATGGCTTGCCATGAGGTCTCAGCGGCTTCGGGAGGTCAAGCGTCGCTTGATGGGCTCGCGCGGGCCGGCGAGATCACGAGAGCGTCGTAGTAAACCACCCGCTCAGGCCGAACACGATGAGGGCAAGCGCGCGCATCGCGCCGCCTCCTGAACCGCCCACGTCGCGTGCGGGAGGCCCGTCATGGCCGCCTGTGCAGCCGTTGATTGGACATCTTCATGCTACCCCGCGCGCGTAGCGACCCGGAGGCTGGCCCACGTGCCGGCTGAACGCGGTGCTGAAGGTGCTCGCCGAGCCGTAGCCGACGCGCTCCGCGACCTCGGCGATCCCGAGATCGTGGCGGCGGAGCAGATCCCTCGCGACGGCCATGCGCCAGGCGAGCAGGTATTCCATGGGCGGCAGGCCCACGGTGCGGGTGAAGCGCTCGAAGAAAGCCGAGCGTGAGAGGGCCGCGGTCCTGGCGAGCTGGGCGACCGTCCACGAGCGCGCGAGCTGGGCGTGCATCTGCCGTATCGCCGGCGCGAGCAGCGGATCGGCCAGCCCGCGCAGGAGCCCCGGAGGCGCGTCGTCCGCCGAGGTCGACCGCAGCGCCTCGATGAGCAGCACCTCCACGAGCCGCGTGAGCACGAGGTCGCGCCCCGATCGCTGCGCGCTGGATTCGTCGCCGACGAGCCGTACGAGCACCGAGAGGCGCTCGACGCCGCGCACGTGCAGCACCGCTGGCAGCAGCGACACGAACAGCGCCGCGTCGGGCGAGTCGAAGAGGAAGTAGCCGCCGAGCAGCCGCACGTCCGGGCGTCCACCGCGCGTGCCGTGGCGGACCTCGCCCGTCGGCGCGGGCGTCACCTTCGGGTCGATGCGCTCCGGCCTCACCGGCTCGAAGCCCGACAGGGTGAACCCCGGCGTCGCCGGCAGCAGCACGAAGTCGCCCGCCTCGAGCGTCAGGGCGCGCGCGCCGTCGACGGCGAGACGACAGCTGCCCTCCAGCACGGCGCAGAAGCTCGGCTGGCCGAAGTCCGAGTAGCGGACCCCCCAGCGGCCGGCGCCGCTGATGCGCTTCGAGAACACGGCGCGCGGCTGGAGCAGCGCGATGACCTCCGAGAGCGGGTCGTTCATGTCTGGACTCTAGCAAACGAAACGTGGACTACCAATGGTAGATAGTCCAGCGCGCCGTCGCTATCTTCCCTTCATGAACACTGTGCTCATCACGGGTTGCTCCTCTGGATATGGACTCGAAACCGCGCGCCACTTCCACGCGCAGGGCTGGAACGTCGTCGCCACCATGAGAACGCCGCGCGAGGACGTGCTGCCTCGGTCGGACCGGCTGCGCGTCATCGCGCTCGACGTGACGAAGCCCGAGAGCATCGCGGCTGCGCTCGAGGCGAGCGGGCCCATCGACGTCCTCGTCAACAACGCCGGCATCGGGCTCCTGGGCGCCTTCGAGGCCACGCCGATGACCACGGTGCGCGAGGTGTTCGAGACCAACACCTTTGGCGTGATGGCGATGACGCAGGCCGTGCTGCCCCAGCTCCGCGCGCGGCGATCGGGCGTGGTGGTGAACGTGACGTCGAGCGCGACGCTCGCGCCGATGCCGCTGGTCGCCGTGTACACCGCGAGCAAGATGGCCATCGAGGGGTTCACCGCGTCGCTCGCGTTCGAGCTCGAGGCCTTCGGCGTGCGCGTGAAGCTCGTCGAGCCGGGCTACGGCCCGACGACGCGCTTCACGAGCAACGGGGGACCCCGCATGGAAGGCCTGATCCCCGACGCCTACGCGCCTCTCGCGCAGCGCATCTTCGCCTCCTTCGGGCAGCCGGCGCTGGTGACGAGCGAGTCCGACGTGGCCGAAGGGGTGTGGCGCGCGGCGAACGACGCGTCAGGGCAGCTCCGCTTCCCGGCCGGCCCCGACGCGGTGGCGCTGGCTGCGGCCAGATGAGCGAGGCAGTTCATTCCTCCGGGAACTCGCCGCAGCGGCCGTTCCCGCGGCAGACGCCGCTCGCGCAGCTCTCGTGTCCATGACACCGCCGGCCGGGCGCCAGCTTGCAAGCGCCCGCTGCGTCGCAGACGCGGCCTTGGCCGCACGGCGAGCCTGCGGCCACGACGTGCGTGGCGACCCCTCGCCGACACCCGTCGCTCGTGCATGGGTCGCCGTCGTCGTCGGCGTCAGCGTCGTCCGGCGCAGGATACGGCTGCCCCGCAGCGCAGGTGAGGATCTGACAATCGCCCGCGATCTGCCCGGACGGCAGGGCCGGCACGCCGTCGAGCGGGACGTTGACGCACGCGCCTCTGGTGCACGCGTCCGCGGTGCATGGATTGTCATCGTCGCAGTCGGTCGCCTGCGTCTCGGCCGCGCACGCAGGGGCCTCTCCGTCCCAGCCAGCGCCGGGGTCACCGGCCCCTACCCCTTGATCCCCGTCGCCGCCGGCGCCCCCGCCGCCGGAGCCCTGGAAGCTGCGGGCCTTGGGCGAACAGCCCGCCAGCGCGACGACGAGGCACAGCGGCACCGATGTCGCCTGCACGCGGCTCGTGCGGCGGAGCGGACGTGCTGAGATGTGAAATGTCCACATGCGCCGAACTCTACTGTCGGTCCAGCTCACCCGCTAATCAGACTTCTTTTTTGGAGCGGCCATGGACGAACGGCGCGCTCGGTTTGCTGGCGGCGGAGCTCGCAGGTGGGCTCGCGCTCCGTTCGAGGCGAGTCACCGCCGTCCGGCTCACCACCCCACCGCATCTGCCCGCCCTACATCCGTGCTCCGCGCGCGGCGCACGCAACACCGCTTCTCCTGATCTTCTCTCTGGCGTGCAAGAACGGAGAACTTGAGTCCGGCGCTCAGACGAGGCGCGGCGCCTCGCCGATCTGGCCGCCGCGCCGCGCCGCGAGCGCCGCGAGGAACGCGATCCACGCCCCGGGGCCATCGAGCGTCAGGTCGGGCTCGACCGCGGTGTCCGGCCGCTCGGACGAGGCGATGTAGACGCCCACGCCGCCGATCGCCCGGGCATGGGCGATCGCCGGCTCGTCGGTCGTGTCGTCGCCCGCATAGACCACCAGCGTCCCCGGCGGCAGCCGCGCCAGCAGGAACGCGAGGGCGCGGCCCTTGTCGTGCGCGGCGTCCCGGGCCTCGTGGATGCTGCGCCCCCTCATGACCACGAACCCGCGCCGCGCCGCCGCGTCCGCCCACGCCCCGAGCGCGTCGAGCGCCGCCGGCCGAGCCTCCGCCGAGACGAGCCGCCAGTTGAGCGCGATCGAGCAGCGCTTGCGCTCGACCCACAGCGCAGGGACCCGCCGCGCCGCCTCCTCCGCCTCGCGCTCCAGCGCGTCGAGCGCCTCGGTCGGCGCCTCCGCCCGGTACACGAACTCCCCGCCCGGCGTCGCGATCTCCGCCCCGTGCTCGCCCACGCGCCACGCCGCGCCGAGCGCCGCCGTGCGCGCCGCGACATCGTGGATCGTCCTTCCCGTGACGATCGCGACGGTCGTGCCCGGCGCCCGCGAGAGCGCCCCCAGCGCCCCGAGGGCGAGCGGCGCCGCCACCGCCGCGCCCGCCGTGATCTCGGAGATGGTCCCGTCGAAGTCCGTCGCGAGCAGCAATGACGGCGTGGCCGCCGCGCGCTCGACCAATTCAAGAACGTCCATGCTGCACCAGATCTACCACTGGGCAGGCCAGGAGCACGATGGCAAAGCCGGCGCGACCGGGAGCGACCCGGTGGCCGGCCTTGCTGCGCCACGACGGACAGGTCGCCGCCGCGCGCCGCGCGCGTCAGAACCGGATGATCACCTCGTGGACGCGGCGCCCCTCGGTCTTGCCCTCGGTGGCCTCCGTGGGCGCGGCGTCGCCCGCGGGCGACCCCTCCGCGGCGGCCGCCGGCTCGTCCGCCTTGCACTCGTACTTCACGCGCCACTCGGTCTTCTGCACCGTCTGCGTGCTCTCCTGCTTCCGCTTCTTCGGCCCGAAGAAATCCTTCTCGCGGCGCTCGCTGGACTCCGACACGGACTCTTCCCCGACCACGGTCTCGCCCTCTTCGACGATCTCGTAGCTCTCGGGTCCGCCGCAGGTCGTGGCCATCGTCTGGCTCGCCTTCTGCATGGCCACCTCGCGATCGCCCAGGATCGCGAGCTCACCGCCGACCTTCGTCCGCCTCACGACGCGGACCTCGCCATACGGCTGCCACGAGCACGCGGCCGTGGAACAGAGCACACTCGCGGCGATCAATGCATGAATCGCAGGGAATTTCATGCCTTGCACCAGTACCACCCTCGAAATGACGAGGGCAACAACAAAGCGCGGGCGGTTCCGTGCAAAACCTGCTACCGGCGGCGCGCGCGCTTGGTTTATTGGCCGGTTGGTCGCTTGATCGCGTCGCGCCTGCTCGCGCCGGGGCACCGGATCACCACCCGCTGCTGCCCCGGCAGCAGCGAGGGAGCTCCCGGCCCCGCGTTCCGGCCCGCTCCGGCGCGGCATGGGGGTTGCTGACCGCGGGTGTTCGCCCGCGCGGAGCAACAGGCTTGATCCGCGCCGTGCGCCGAGGTCCAACTGCGCTCCTTCATCGACAAGAACCGCTTCCTGCTGGTGTTCGCGGCGCTGTCCTCGGTCATGGGCCTCAGCGTCGGCGTGGCCAAGGTGAGCACGACGCTCTATGCGATGGAGCTCGGGGCGAACGAGGCGCTGCTCGGGCTGATCTCCGGATCGCAGAGCGTCGGGGTGCTCCTGATGAGCATCCCCATCGGGCTCCTCGTGGATCACCTCGGGCCCTCGCGGCTGTTCGTGCTGGGGAGCCTCGTGGCCGGGTCGCTCTACATGGCCTTGCCGGCGGTCCCGTCTCCGGTGTTCCTGCTGGCCTTCACGACGGCGATCAGCTTCTTCATGCCGATGCGCTTCGTCTCGCTGAGCACCGTGTTCATGCAGCAGCTCGAGACGGTGGGCGAGGGCAAGGCCGGCTGGTACCGCGGCACGCATAGGGTCGGCATGTTCCTGCTCGGCCCCATGCTCGCGGCCAGCCTCACGAAGGCGCTCGGCTTCTCGGGCACGTACCGGCTCATCGGGCTCTCGTTCCTGATCACCGTGCTCATGTCGCCGATCGTCTTCGGCCCGTACACGGCGCGGCCCGCGCGGATCACGAGCTGTTCGGCGAGCTCACCGCCGGCAGCTACGTGCTGAGCAAGCGATTCCTGAAGGAGAGCCCGAACAGCGCCCGCAAGTTCGTGGAGGCCGCGGCGCGCGCCATCGAGTGGGCCCGGAGCGCGTCGCGCGAGGAGGTGGTGGCCCGCTTGCAGCGCATCATCGAGCGGCGGGGCCGCAACGAGGACGCGTCGCTCGTGAAGTACTGGACCAGCCTGGGCGTCGCCGGCAAAGGCGGGCTCCTGTCGGCCGGGGAATACCAGATCTGGATCGACTGGCTGGTGAAGGACGGCGACCTCGAGGCGGGGCAGATCAAGGCCGAGGACCTGTTCACGAACGAGCTCAACCCGTTCGCGGCGACACAGGGGCAGTGACGGCGCCGGCCCCGGCGCGTCCCGCTCGCCATCGCCTGCGGTGGAGGAGGAATTTGCCGTGGCTCACGGCCCGCGCGCGGCGGCGCTGGCCTCTCCTACGATCGCCGCCGGAGGATGTGCTGGAGCAGCTGGCGCGAGACGTTCAGGAGCTTTGCCGCCTTCCGGCGGTTTCCCCCGGCGCGCGCGAGCGCCTCGTCGACCATGACGGTGCGCACCTGCTCCTCGACGTCCTGGATCGACGCCCGCCCCACCGCCGCGCGCACCTGAGGCCGGAGATCGGGCGGCCGGGCCAGCGCGTCGTCGATCGTGCGCTCCAGCTCCTCGAGGCGCAGCGGCTTCGCCAGGAACGAGCGCACCCCCATCTGGGCGAGCCGGAACGAGACGGCCGGGCTCGCCGAGCCGCTGATGGCCACGATCGTCGGCGCGACAGCGCAGGTCATGGCCCGCTCCACGACGTCGACGGCGTTCCCGTCCGGGAGCATCACGTCGGCGATGATGCCTTGAAACGCCCCGTCCGCGAGCGCGTGGTGCGCCTCGGCCACCGACGCGCACGCGACGACCTCGGCGCCGCGCGCCTCGAGCGCCTCGCGCAGCGCGCGCCTGAGCCTCGCGTCGTCCTCCACGACCAGCCAGCGTAACATCGTATGGTAGCATGCCCCCGGTTCATGGGGGCGCATAGTGTCAAGAGGGCGGAGCTGGCCAGCCTCCCGGCGGTGTCGGCCGTGTCGGCCGTGTCGGCACTGTCGGCACTGTCGGCACTGTCGGCACTGTCAAATGGCGCGCAGCTCGACGCCCTCATCACGCGCGAGGCGCTGCGGGGTGAGCGCACCGCCTCGATCGCGCGGAGCGTCTTCTGCGCGGCCCTCCTCGCGCGGTTCCTCGCCGTCGAGGGGTTGACGCCGACAGGCTCTCTCGCGCGCTCGCTCATCGAGGTTCCGCTGCTCCTCGGCGCGGTTGCCGCCTCGCTGTACGTGTGGTGGCGGAGCCGGAGCACCGATGCCCCTCCTCACCTGATCCTCGTCTCGGTCGGCCTCGACGCGCTCCTGTGTTTTCTGGCGCTGCTGCCGAACGTGCTCTGGCCCTGGGACGGCTACCCGGGAATTTTGCACCTGCCCGATATGGCCGCGCTCCTGATCACGGTGTCCGTGAGCGCGTTCCGGCTCGTCCGCCGGGCGGTGCTCCTCGCGACGGCGGCGAACGCGCTGTCGGCGCTCGTGCTCATCGCGCTCGACCGCGCGCTGAACGGCGGCCAACACGACGCCTTCTGGACGCCGGCTTCGCTGTTCTTCCTCCTGCTCCTGACGGCCGCCAGCGCGGCGCTGCTCGTCACGATGCGCACGGTCCGCGTCGTCGAGCTCGGGGCGCGCTCCACGCTGCGCGCCGAGCGCGCGCAGCGGAACCTGAGCGTCATGCTGCACGAGCACCACGACGTGAAGACCTCGCTCTCGGCCGCCCTCATCGACACCGATCTCCTCCGGCGCGAGCTCCTTCGGGTCGAGCCCGCGAGCGCCGAGCGCATGTTGCGGAAGCTGGAGCAGCTCCGCGAGAGCATCGAGGACGTCGCGTCGACCATGGGGCACATCCGCGACAGGACGGTGCGCGAGCTCGACGCGCTGCGCGCGACGGCCCCCGCCGAGATCGGCGAGGCGACCCGGGGCGCGCTCCGGGTCGTCCGGCGGCGCTACCAGGCGGTGAAGGTCGACGTCACGGATCGCGCGGAGCGCACCGCGGTCCTTTTCGCGGGGGGGCACGACGTGCTGGAGCGGGTGCTCCTCAACCTCCTCGTCAACGCGTGCGAGGGGACGGGCGAGCGCGGGGCGTCCAGCGTGACGCTGGACGCGCGCCCGCTGGGCGGCGGACGGGTGGCCATCGAGGTGAAGGACGACGGCCCCGGGTTCCACGACACGCCGAGCCCGAAGCCGGGCGGGTCCGGACAGGGGCTCGGCTTCGTGGCCGGCATGGTGGAATCGAGCGGTGGGCTCGTCCTGCGCGCCAACCTCCCGGAGGGCGGCGCCAAGGTCACCATCGAGCTGCTCGAAGCGCCCGTGTGACGACGGAGCGCGCGGCGCGGCGCGCGGTGAGGGTGGCAAGAAAATTTGCCCTCATCGCGCCGCTGGCCGCGCGGTACGCCTCGGTGGCGAAGTGGGGACTCGCGTGGGCTCCGTCGCTCGCACACCTCGGGAGGATGACTCGGTATGAAGAAAACCAGCCCAATGACAGGTCCTGCGTTGGCTCCGACCTGGATCGCGATCGCCGCGGCCGCGGCGACGTTCGCGGCCTCCGGCCCGGTGAGCGCGCAGGCGCGGCGTTCGCCGATCTTCGATCCTGCGTTGAACGCTCCCGGCCGACCGCTGCGCGGGTTCGCCGATCTCCACACCCACCCGATGGCGCACCTCGGCTTCGGGGGGCACGTGCTCCACGGCGCTCCCGACGTCGACGTGCTCATGGCGCCGGGGACCATCTACGACCCCAGCGGTCAAGGCGTGTCAGGCGCCACGTGCAATGCGTCGGCGCGGCGCGCCGCCAGCATCGCGGAGGCGCTGGGGACCAGCTACAGCACCCACCGGGGTCACGATTTTCTCACGAACAAGTGCGGGAATCACGTCCGCCAGATCGTGCTCGGGGAAATGGCGAAATCCCACGGGATCCGCTCGTTCGAGGTCGAGCGCCCCGTGGGGTATCCGACGTTCGCGCACTTCCCGGCGCACAACGATATCTTGCACCAGCAGATGTGGGTCGACTGGATCCGCCGCGCGAAGGAGGGTGGCCTCCGGGTGATGGTCGCGCTGGCCGTCAACAGCCGCACGCTCGCCCACGGCATCGAGGCAAACCCGCCCATCGACGACAGGGCGTCGGGCAATCTCCAGATCGAAGAGCTCGTCCGCTTCGTCGGCAAGCACGACGCGTGGATGGAGATCGCGCGTTCATCCGCCGATCTCCGGCGCATCGTGGAGAAGAACAAGCTCGCGGTGATCGTCGGTGTCGAGCTGGACGACATCGGCAACTTCGCGTGGAACAGAGCGTCGCCCACGGAGGCCCAGATCCGCGCGGAGATCCAGCGCCTCCACGTCCTCGGCGTGCGCTACGTGTTCCCTGTCCACCTCACCGACAACCTCTTCGGCGGCACCGCCGCTTACGAGGACGAGGTGGCGCGCGCCAACCGCTTCCAGACGGGGAAATGGTGGGACCTCGAGTGCTCCCGCGGAGAGGGCATCACGAAGCAGATCCAGTCGGGGAACGACCTCTTCAAGCTGATGAAGCTCGGCGACGCCGGCGGTCACATCCCGCTCCCGAGCTGCCAGCCGGGGGAGGGCCACAAGAACCGGCTGGGGCTCCTGCCCATGGGCCGCGTCGCCCTCGACGAGATGATGCGGCTCGGGATGGTGATCGACATCGATCACATGTCGCAGCGGATGGTGAGCGACGTGCTCGCGTTCACCCGGACGACGCCCGGCGGCGCGTATCCGCTCGTCTCGGGGCACAACGGGCTCCGCGGATCGAGCGGCAACGAGAACGGCCGGACCAGCGCCCAGTACACGGAGCTCGCCGCGCGCGGCGGGCTCGCGGGCGTCGGCTTCGGCGACTCCGATGCACGGACCTTCCTGCGGAACGCGGCCGCCGTGGCGGCGATCACGTCAGGCGGCAAGGCGCTTCAGATCACCCTCGGCTCCGACATCAACGGGATGGTCGTCATGCCGCGCTCTCCCGAGTGCCAGGCGCCCCGGGACAAGGTGGTGACGGTGCCAGGCGACGCCTGGGGCCACCCGCCCGCGCAGCTCCGGTGCACAGGGGCCGAGATCGACGTGCGCTCCGCGCGCATCGGCTGCCTCGACATCCAGACCAGCGGAAACCTGACGGGCCTCGTCGGCCGCGCCTGCAACGACAAGACGTCCTGCTCTTACAAGGCGCCGACTCCCGACGAATACCGCCGCGCCGGTGTCCAGGCCGCGACGCGCGCGTTCTGTACGCAGGCCATGGAGATCGTGTACCGCTGCGTCGATCCGGCGGCCGAGGCGTGCGTCGATTACGGTAGCTTCCCCAGGGCCCGGATGGGGAGCCGCTCGTGGGATTACAACGAGGAGGGGGTCGTTCACGTCGGGCTCTTCCCGGATTTCCTCAAGCACGTCGAGGCGCTTCCGGGCGGAGAGCAGCTCATCGACCGGCTCTACAGCGGAGCCGAAGGCTTCGCGCAGATGTGGGCGAAGGCCGAGACGGTCGGGCGATCCATCCCCTGATCCGCGCACGTCCGTCCCGGGTTGGGCGACCCCGGGGGCCCCGACCCGGGTTGGCCCTGCGCGGCAAAGCCGTGCCGCGCCGCCGACCTGGGTCGGGTCGTGGTCCCGCCGCTACTGGCGCATCCACGCCACGAGAAACTTGGTCGTGTTCGCCCCCGGGTTGAACGCGTCGCCCTCGCGGATGCTCGCCGAGAACTCGATGGTCTTGGGCCCGGTCTGGGACGCGCTGAACCCGACGGCGCCGTTGTGGCCGTCGATCTGCACGGTGATCGTGCCGGCGACGATGTTCGTCGCGCTCGTGATCTTCTTGAAGCAGCCCCGCGTACCAGGCCAGCCGCTGTTGCAGGTCACCGACGTGAGGCCGATCTGGAGCGCCTGCTCCGCCTCTTCCACGGTCTCCTCGCTCAGGTACTCGTCGCTCAGGGCCTCGTCGCCCTCCTGCGCGATGCAGCCCGCGAGCGCCATGGAGGCGAGGACCGCGATCATCCCGCTGAGCTTCGCGAGAAACCTCATGCCTCGGCCCTTCCCGCCCGACCGAGCTCGTCGGTCATCCCTGGGTCGGGCCGCGGTGCAGTCGTCCTGGCCTTCGAGGAGTGTGCCTTGTGCGCTCTTGATGTCGTGTGTCATGCTCTGCCTCCATTCATGCTTTCGGTCTCCGTCGCTCCGGCGGGGTGGTCGCGCTGCGGAGCTCGTACGAGGACCGTGACCGGGTACGGAGGTGGTACCCCACGGTCGGAGACGCGATAAGGGCAAACGTTCTTGCCCCACCTGGCAAACGTTCTTGCCCCTCGAAGGTCAATGCATGGCCTATCCGCCACGCGCGGCGCGCGCCGTCGAATGGGCCCGGAGCACGCCGCGCGAGGAGGTGGAGGCCCGGCCGCAGCGCTTCGGCCCGCGCGTCGCCTCCGCGGGCCGGGTCACCAGGTGAGGGACCCGTGGACCTTGGTCATGACCTCGTTGGCCCGGATGTCACCGAGCATCCAGTCGAACTCCTCCCAGGAGATCTTGCCCGTCGCCGGGTCGACGGTGAAATGGTCGTACTTCGGCAGCCCGTGGTTCGTGAGCAGGATCGCGAACATCTCGCGGCTCGGCTCGGGATCGACCACCATGAGCGTCCCTGCGGCGCCTGTCTTGCTGTAGGCGACGGTCGACACCGACTCTCCGCCGGGCCACATGCCTGCGTCCCACATCTCCCAGCCGTACCCCTTGCGCGAGTAGAGCAGGTTCTCGGAGTACGTCCAAGCCGACCTGTTGAGATGGAGCGAGCCCGTCTGGGTCGTGGTCATATCGAACACGGCCTGGCCGGGGAGCAGGGTGCTTACGCAGATGTTGAGAGGCCATCGGTCGCAGTTGTAGACGTGCTTGCCCCGGTTCAACATCATCTGGGCGAACTTCGCCAGATCGCTCGCGGTCGAGAACAGGCCGTCGCACCCGGTGAGGTGCTCTGCCGGGTCCGGGCCATCCCCTTCGAGGAAGTAGTCGGTCTCGTCCTGCACCTCGCCCCGGAGATAACGCTCGCGCGCCGCGGACCACGCCGTGCCGACGAAGCGGTCCTCCTTCTCCGGCATGTTGAGCCACGGCTGATAGCTGGTGTCCGTCATGTCCAGCGGGGTGAAGATGTACGTCTGCATCAGGTTCTGGAGCGAGTCGCCGCCGACCGTCTCCAGCACGTGACCCAGGATCCGAAAGCCGAGATCGCTGTAGACGACCTTCGTCCCCCGCGGGTAGGCCAGCGGCGCCTCCAGCATCGAGTGCCAGGGGTCGGCGTCGTCGAAGAGGCCGTTCGGGTTGCTGTCGTCGAAGTAGTCGACCTCCTCCCCCGATACGTAGCTCATCAGATCCCTGATCGTGACAGAGCTCTTGTTGTTGACCGAGGAGACGGCGAACTCCGAGAAGTACGTCGCGACCGTGTTGTTGATGTTGAACCCCGGGAAATCCCCGGACTCTTGCATCCTCATCGCGAGAAAGACGGTGAACGGCTTGGTCATGGACTGGAGATCGAAGATCCCATCGGGCGGCATCGGCACCGAGGGCATGCTCGGATCGTCCTCGTTCAGGCCGTCTCTCGTCCCCACGGCGGTGTGGAGCACGACCCGGCCCCGGCGGGCGACCAGGAGGACCGCGCCATTGATATCCCCGTCGTCGACCGCATTCTCCAGCTCGTTGACCGCCTGGTTGAGGAGGGCGCTGGACAGACCCACCGATTCCGGTGTGCCCGTGCGGACGGGGTAGATGATCGACGCCTGCTGAGGGTACGTGTCCTGGGCGTGCGCCGACGGCGCCATGCCGACGAAGGCGGCGGCCGCGGCTCCACAGAAGATCAAGCTACTGGCTCTCATGTTCGCGATTCCTTCCTTGAATGGTGTTGCGGCCTCCGCGCAGCGCGGGGCGGGGCGAAGGGCCGTCGGGATCATCGGCTGCGGTCTCGGAGCGCCTCTTCGCCCGCGCCCCGTCAGGGGCTTATCCACCCTTCGTGCCAGCGGGCCGCACGGCGCTCCGGCGAGCAGCGCACGCCGCGCGGCGCGCGCGGCGTGGTGGTCGCGGCGACGGCCGGGCGCCCCTCAGGAGCGGCCCTGGCGCCGCCTGGAGCCCGCGGAAATGCGTCCCATATCAGCCACTTGCGCGCTCATGACGCCCCCCGGCAGCGCCGCGCCCGGCGTCGCCTCCGCCTGTCGCCGCGCCGGTCGCGAGGAGGAGGGGAGAGGCTCGGCGCGCTGCTGCGCCGCACGAGGGCACGCTCGCGGAGGTGTGACATCGTGACATTGTCACAGCGTGACATCGTGACATCTGGCGGGAGACCGCTCCAGCGCTGCCCCGCTTCGCCCACGGCAGGGAATTTCACAGGGAGGCAGGGAGGCGGGGAGCGAGAGACGGCAAGAGGGAGAAATTCATTTTCTTCTTCCTCCCCGCCTCCCCGCCTCCCTGTGAAAATTCTCCGGGTTTCAACGTGATCGGTGCTTTAGCTCGCGCCCATCGCCGCGGCGATGCCCGACTGCAAGGTGCTGTACGTGGTGATGCCCCGCAGATCGACGCCGAGCTGCACAAGGACCTGAGCCATCGACGGCTGAATCCCGGTGACCAGGACGCGGGCCCCGAGGAGCCGCACCGCCCGAGCCGCCCGCACCACGGCGTCCGCGGCCTGCGCGTCGATCGTCTCCACGCCGGTGACGTCCAGGATCACCACCGAGGCGCTCTCCTTCGTGACCCCGTGGAGCAGCCCCTCCATGATCTGCTCGGAGCGCCGGGCGTCGAGCGGCCCGATCAGCGGCATCGCCAGCACCCCTTTCGCGAGAGGAAGGACCGGCGTGCCGAGGACCCGGATCGTCTCCTGCTGCGCCGCGATCAGCTCGGCGCTCTGCTGCAGCTCCTCGGCCCTGGCCTCCGCCGCCCGCCGCGCCTGCACCTGGTCGGTGATCTCGACGCCGTAGTGGCACACGCCGACGATCTCCCCCGCGCCGCCGCGGACGGGCGCGTACACGATGTTGAACCACCGCAGCTCGTCGCAGCCGTTCTCCGCGTCGTGCAGCTTCACGGGCACCTCGCTGCCGAGGAACGGGTTGCCGGTTCGATAAACACCGTTCACGAGATCCCAGAACCCGCGCGCCGCCTCCTCACCGAGCACCTCGCGGAGCACATCGCGGAGCGACCTGCCCAGGAGCTGGCGGCCGGGGATGGAGGCGACGTAGGCCGGGTTCACGAGCGAGTATACGAGGTCTTCGCCCCGCCACATGCAGATCGGCGTGCGCGCGTGCATGAGCATGTCCTGTAGGCTCTCATGCGTCGCGCGCAGCTCCGCCAGCGCCGCCTGCGACTCCGCCAGCGCCCTCTCCAGCGCGGCTATCCGCCGCTCCGCGCCGTCGGGTGGGGTGACGTCCAGAGGCGCCGTCTCTTCAACCCTGTCTTCCCCCGTGACGCCGATGCGATCTCTCATCCCGCGGTCCGTCGGTGCTCGCTTCTCGCTCGTGGAGCGTGAGCCAAGGTGAACGCCGGCCACGCCAGCGATGGTGCTGTGTTGTAGCGATGGTATGCGAGCGCTCGCCAGGTGTAAATTCTGGCATCGCGCAGCGGCCCGTGTGGGAGATTCTGCTCCTCATCGGGGCCGGAAGCGCGACCGGTGCCGTCTCCTGCTCTCGGGCAAGGCGCTGTCGGTTTTCCGCTCGACGGCGAACTTCTGAGCTTGCTAGTCTGCTTCAGTTGGCCCGCGAACGCCCACAGCGCTCGCGAGCACGAGAGCCCTCGGGGACTGGACAGCGCGCGTGACGCCCGGGAAGCGGCGCCGACGCGCGGACGCCCATCTCCGCAGCATTCTACCGAGAGGAGCTTGCAATGAGAGCCACCACCCGCCTTTCGACCGTCCTCGCGAGCTGCATGGCCGCGCTGCTCTGGACAGGCCACGCGGCCGCAAAAGACCGAGCGCCGGGCGCCGCCGACAACGCGGCGCGCAAGGTCGTGTGCCACGACGACACAGAGAGTGTATTCGTGCTCACAAGGGTCGGAGAGGATCAGGTTCTGAGCTACCAGCGGGTGCTGATCGACGCTCCGATCGGCGAGGTCTGGCCGGTGCTCCGCGACGTGGAGTGGTTCGTCGAGGCCGTCCTCCCCGACGTGGCGCCGACGTTCATGTGGCTGGACGGCGGGGGCCCGGAGACGATCCCGTCGCGCTTCCAGTTCTCCGCGGCGGGCAACACGCTCGTCGAGGAGATCATCTACCGCTCCGAGGCGCAGCACCAGATCCTCGTGCGCCTCATCGAGCCGGTGCTCGGCATGCAGGAGTATTACGCGTTCGGGGACCTGACCCGGGCCTGCGGCAACAAGACCGTGCTGGAGTACACCCGCTATCTCGATCTGGAGCCCGGCACCGATATCGAGTTCTTCAGAGCGCTGTTCACGCAGGAGTTCATCGACATACCGGCGTACTTCGCCGAGTAGCGCCGCCGGGCACGGCGGTCCGGATCGAACGATCGTCAGGACGCCAGGCGAATCGAGGGTCGTCTCTTTCCGTCCTCGCGGCGGACTCCCTCCTCGTCACGCCGCCCGCGGCGGGCGGCGCCGGCTGGTCACGGGACGACCTCGACCGCCATCCCCTCGCTCAGCTCCGCGTTCGCGAGCTTCACGACCCGCTCGCTCCCGTCGAGCCCGGTCGACACCTGGATCGTCGCGCCCGTGTCGCGCTCGACGACGATCGGCGCGAAGCGGATCCTGCTCCCGGGGTCGATGACGGCCACGCGCAGCCCCTTGGCGTCGTTGTAGAGCGCCGTCGCCGGGATCTCGAGCACGCGGTGCGGCGTGGGCAAGGTCAGCGCGACCTCCGCGTACATGCCGGCGAGGAGGCGGCCGTCGGGGTTCGGCACCCGCACCTCCGTGTTCATCGTCCGGGTCGCCGCGTCGAGCGCGCCGGCCGTGCGCGCGATCGTGCCCTGGAACGGCTGCCCCGCGAACTCGCGCACCGTGACCTTCGCCGGCGCGTCGACCCGCACGCTGGGCGCCACGTCCTGCGGGACGCCCACGAAGACGCGCACGGGGTCGGTCGCCGCGATGGTGAAGAGCGGCGTCCCGTTGCCCGCCGTGACCAGCGCCCCGCGCTCGGTCGTGCGCGAGGTGACCGTCCCCGCGAACGGCGCGGCGACCTTCGCGAACTTCTTCTGATCCAGGATGCGCTGGACGTTCGCCTGCTGCGCGGTGATCGCCGCGCGCGCGACGGTGACGCTCGCCTCGGCGACGTGCGCCTGCCCCTGCCGCTGCTCGAGCTCCTCCTGCGGCGCCACGCCCGCGGGGACGAGCTGCTCGTAGCGCTTCACGCTCGACCTCGACAGGTCGCGGTTGGCCTCGGCCTGCACGAGGCCGGCGCTCGCCTGCACGAGCTGCGCGCGGGCCTGCGCGAGCTCCTGATCGAGCTCGGGCGTGTCGATCTCGGCGAGGATCTGCCCCTCCTCGACCTTGTCGCCGATGTCCGCGGTCCACGTCCGCACGTAGCCGCTCACGCGCGGGTAGACGACCGTCTCCGCGAGGGGCTGGATGCTCCCGGGCAGGACGAGCGCCCGGTCGCTCGACACCGGCTGCGGCGCGACGACCCCCACGCGCGGGGCCGCGCCCTCGGCGGCCCGGGCGCCCTGCTCGAGCGCGGCGCGGGCGCTGCGGCGGGGCAGGTAGGCCGCGGCGAACGCCGCCCCGAGCACGACGACGAGGCCCACGCCGAGGGCGAGGCCGCGGGTCCTCGTCAGCACGGCGGGCGGCGGCAGATCGAACCCGAGGTCGTCGGCAGGGTGGCCCGGAGACGGGGGAGGGGACGTGGTAGGGGAGGCAGGGGCGCGGCGGGCGGGGGAGCTCATAGGTCCTCTGCGAGCAGGTCTCTGGCCGGGGCCTTGTTCCGGAGGAGGCTGTACATCACGGGCACGAAGAAGAGCGTGCTCAGCGTCGCGACGAGCAGACCGCCGATGACCGCGCGCCCCAGCGGGGCGTTCTGCTCGCCGCCCTCGCCCAGGCCGAGCGACATGGGCAGCATGCCGAAGATCATCGCGAGCGCCGTCATGAGCACCGGCCTGAGGCGCGTCATGCCCGCGGCGAGGGCCGCGGTGCCCGCGTCGCGGCCCAGCTTGCGCTGGTCGTTCGCGAACGTCACGACGAGGATGCTGTTCGCCGTGGCGACGCCGACGCACATGATCGAGCCCATGAGCGCGGGCACGCTCAGCGTCGTGTGCGTCACGAACAGCACCCACGCGATGCCCGCCACCGCGCCCGGGAGCGCCATCAGGATGATGAGCGGGTCGAGCCACGACTGGAAGTTCACGACCATCAGCAGGTAGACGAGCACGACAGCGAAGAGGAGCCCGTAGCCGAGCCCCGTGAACGAGGTGTCCATGCTCTCGGCCTGCCCCTTGATGGTCACCCTCGTCCCGCGCGGCAGCTCGGGCCTGAGCTCGTCGACGACGCGCGCGACGGCGCCCGCGACCGAGCCGAGGTCGGTGCCGTCGACGTTCGCCTGGACGTCGAACGTCCTCGCGACGTTGTAATGGGTGATGTTCGCCGGCCCGGTCGCGCGCGACATCGACGCGACGTTGGACAGGAGCTGGGGGCGGCCGTCGCCTGTCGACAGCGGCGTGGCGTTCACGTCGTCGATGGACGCCATCGCGTACTGGGGCGTCTGTACGGCGACGAGGTACTGCACGCCGCGCTTGTCCAGCCAGTAGGTCGGCGACGTCTGCCCGCTCGACGAGAGCGAGACGAGCACGTCGCTCGCCACGTCGCGCTGGCTGAGCCCCAGCTGGTCGGCCATGGTGCGGTCGACGTCGATGCGGAGCTGCGGCCTCGCCGGCACCTGCGCGAGGTGGACGTCGACGGCGCCGGGGATCTTCTCCATGCGCTCGGCGATCTTCAGCGCGACGGCGTAGGTCTCGTCCTCCTTGCCGATCGGGCCGACCACCTGGACGTTGATGGGCGCCGCGAGGCCGAAGTTCAGCACCTGCGTCGAGATGTCGGGGGCGAGGAAGAAGAACGTCGTGTCGGGGTACGCCGCGTTGAGCTTCGCGCGGAGCGTCCTGACGTGCTCGGCGGTGGGCCGGTGGTGCTCCGCGAGCGCGATGAAGATCTGCCCGTCGGCCGAGGAGATCTGCGCGCCCTCGCTGAGCGACAGGTTGATGCCGCTCGCCGGGATGCCGATGCTGTCGAGCATCGTGCGGATCTCGCCCGGCGGGAGCGCCCCGCGGATGGTCTCCTCGATCCGGGCGAAGCGCCGCTCGCTCTCCTCGAGGCGGGTGCCCGGCGGGCCGCGCACGTGGAGCTTGATGAGCCCCGCGTCGACGGTCGGGAAGAAGTCGCGGCCGAGGAGCGGGATCAGCGCGACCGAGGCGGCGACGAGCGCAAGGAACGCCCCGACGAACAGGGCGCGGTGCGCGAGCGCCCAGGCGAGCCACCCGCCGTACGCCGCCCGCAGCCGGTCGAAGGCGCGGTTGAACGCGGCGAAGACGCGCCCGAAGAGGCCCTGTGGAGCGGCGTGGCCGTGCGCGTGCTCCGCCGCCTCGCGCTCGAGCAGGAGGCGCACGAGCGTCGGGACGAGCGTCCGCGACAGGAAGTACGACGTGAGCATGGCGAAGACGACCGCCATGGCCATCGGCACGAAGAGCGACCGCGCGGCGCCGGTGATGAACGCGACCGGCACGAAGACGATGCAGATGCAGAGCGTGGAGACGAGCGCCGGGACGGCGATCTCCTGCGCCCCGTCGACGATGGCGCGCAGGAACGGCTTCCGCTGCCCGAGGTTCCTGTGGATGTTCTCGATGGCCACGGTCGCGTCGTCGACGAGGATGCCGACCGCGAGCGCCATCCCGCCGAGCGTCATCACGTTGAGCGTGTGGCCGAGGGCGTTCAGCGCGATGATCGAGACGAGGATCGAGAGCGGGATGCTGATGACGACGATGAGCGTGCTGCGCCAGCTCCCGAGGAACAGCACGATCATGAGCGCCGTGAGCCCCGCGGCGATCAGCGCCTCGTGCACGACCCCGGAGACCGCGGCGCGGACGAACACCGACTGATCGAAGAGCAGCGAGACCTTGAGCTCCTTCGGGAGCTTCTCCAGCGTGGCCGGCAGCATCGCGTGGATGCGCGAGGCGACGTCGAGCGTGCTCGCGCTCCCGTTCTTGAGGATGCTCAGGAGCACGCTGCGCTTGCCCTCCACGTGCACCATGTTCGTCTGCGGCGTGTTCCCGTCGCGCACGCTCGCGACGTCGCGAAGGTAAACGGTCTTCCCGTTGACGGTCTTGAGCGGCAGGTTGCCGAGCTCCTCGAACGCCTCGGGGCTGCTGTTCATGATGACGGGGTACTCGTTCTCCCCCATCTTGGCCGTGCCGGAGGGCAGGATGACGTTCTGCAGCCCGAGCGCCGCGTTCACGTCGCGCGGCGACAGCCCCCAGGCGAAGAGGCGCTGCGGGTCGATGTCGACCATGATCTGGCGCTGCTTGCCGCCGTAGGGCCACGGGATCTGCGTGCCGCGGATGGTGGCGATGTCGGCGCGGATGAAGTTGACCGCGTAGTCGAAGAGCTGCTGCTCGCTCAGCGACTCGCTCTCCAGGGCGGCCTGCAGGATCGGCACGCTGGCGGCGCTGTAGCGGATGATGAGCGGCGGGCTGATGCCGGGCGGCATCATGCGGATCGCCGTCTGCGAGACCGCCGCGACCTGCGCCGTCGCGGCCTCGATGCTGGCGCCGGGCTGGAGGTAGATCTTGATGATCGAGATGCCCGTGAGCGACTGGCTCTCGATGTGGTCGATGTCGTTGACGGTGGTTGTGAGGAAGCGCTCGTAGTTGTTGACGATGCGCTTCTCCATCTCCTCGGGGGGGAGGCCGCCGTAGTTGAAAATTACCGACAGGACCGGGATGTCGATGTCCGGGAAGATGTCCGTCGGCATCCGGACGACGGTGAACACGCCCAGGATGACGATCAGCATCGACATCACGATGAACGTGTACGTGCGTTGAAGCGCGATCCGGACGAGCCACATGGGCCAATTCCCGTCCCCCTCCGGAGCGCCCCGGCCGGGGGTGGCGCCTGAGGGCAGGCTCCGCATTTAGGGTGCCCTTGACGTTCGTCCAATCTATTCTTTCGTATCACACGATACCTTCAAGGTATGGATCTACGTCACCTCCGGTACTTCACGGCCGTCGCCGAGGAGCGGCACTTCGGCCGCGCGGCGCAGCGGCTCGGCATCGCCCAGCCGCCGCTGAGCCGGCAGATCCAGGATCTCGAGTCCGAGCTCGGGTTCTCGCTCTTCGATCGCTCGCGGCGGCGCGTCGAGCTGACGCCCGCGGGCGCGGTGCTCCTCGCCCATGTCCGGCGGGTCTTCGACGCGCTCGAACTCGCGGTGCACGAGGCCCGGCGCGCGAGCGTGGGCGAGACAGGGCGCCTCGTGGTCGGGTACCTGTCGTCGCTCGCCTACAGCGGCATCACCGAGCTGGTCCGCACCTTTCGCGGGGAGCTCCCCGCGGTGGAGCTCGCGCTCCGCGAGATGCCGCCGCAGGAGCAGATCGAGGCGCTGAAGGACGGGCGCATCGACGTCGGCTTCGTGAGGGCGCCGCTCGACGACGCCCGGCTCGCGTCCGAGTGCGTCCGGCGCGAGCCGCTCCTCGTCGCCCTGCCGGCCGATCACCCGCTCGCCGGGCGGAAGCGCATCCCGCTCGAGCTCCTGTCGCGCGAGCCGTTCGTCGTGTTCCCGCGCCAGCGCGGGTCGGCCTTCTTCGACCTGGTGATGGGGCTCTGCCGCGCCGCGGGCTTCTCCCCGCGCATCGCGCAGGAGGCGCTGCACCTCGACATCCTGAGCCTGGTGGCGGCGGGCTTCGGCGTCTCTATCCTGCCGGAATCCATCAAGAATGTCGGTCGCAAGGGGCTCGCGCTGCGCCCGATCGTCGGGGCGCCGTCGACCGATCTGCTCGTCGCGTGGCGCGCCGACGACGCGTCCCCCACGCTCCGGCAGTTCCTGTCGTTCGTGCGGCGGGTCGGCGTCAGCAAGGGCAAGCCGCGCGCGGCGCGCGGCGCGCCGGGGGAGCCCGGGGAAGGCAAGCGCGGCCGCCGTGCCCGCGGGGCCGCCGCGGCGAGGCCGGACGCAGCGGAGTAGCGGAGCCGAGGCGCGGCGCGCGCCGGGGGCTCAGGCCCGGGGGCCCGGCGGCGGGTCGAGCGGCTGCCGCCTGCGGCGCAGCGCCGAGAGCGCGCTGCCGAGGGTCTGGTGGAGCGTCATCCCCCGGAGGTCGATGCCGAGGCGGATGAACCCCTGCGCGACCTGCGGCCGCATCCCCACGACGATGACCTCGGCGCCGAGCAGGAGGGCGGCGCGGGTCGTCTTCATCAGCGACCCCGCGACCTGCATGTCGGCGGAGGGCACGCCGGTGATATCCATCAGCAGCACCTCGGCTTCCTTCTGGCTGAGCTCCGCGAGCACCACCTCGAGCACGTGGCGCGCGCGCTCCGGATCGATGGCGCCGACGAGCGGCACGAGCAGCACGCCCTGGTCGAGCGGGATGACCGGGCACCCGAGCCGGCGCACGTCGTCCGCGAGGGCGCGCTCGCGCTCGTAGGCGGCGCGCGCCTGCTGCTCCTGCTCGATCAGCGAATCGATCAGCGACGCGCGCTCGAGCGCCGCGGTGAGCATCGCCACCCACATCTCCATGTCCCGGTGATCCAGCCCGAGCGGGCTGCTCACCGGGGCGCAGACGGCGAGGACGCCGCGATCCTCACCCTCGCTGCGGAGCGGGATGAGCCGGAGGACGTGGTCGCTCCGCCGGGCGGCGGCAGGCAGCCAGTCGCCGCGCGGGAACGCCTCGGCCGCGACGCGCGCGCCCGCTTCCGGCGTGGCGGCCGCCGCTCCGGGGGAGCAGCTCTCGACGACCCGCAGCTGGGGAGCCGTGTCCCCGGGCGCTTCCCACACGGCGAGGCAGCCCCAGCTCATCTGCACCGCGGAGAGCCAGCTCAGCTTGCTCCCGCCGCCGCCCGCGTCCGCCAGGAGCGTCTCCCGGATGACGAGGTTGATGTCGAGCAGGTTGTTCAGGTAGTCGGCGCGGGCCGCCTCGATCGCGACCCGGCCCTCCATCACGGCGCGCCGGGCCGCCCGGATGTACGCCGCGACGCGCCGCTCGGCGGCGGCGTCCGCCGCGCCGCGGAGCATCGTCCGGCCGGCCCGCTCCAGCCGGTCGACCATCTCGAGGAGCTGGTCGATGTCGGGCATCTGCTCCGCGGCCTCTCGCCAGGCCCTCTCCAGCGCCGCGGCAGCGGGGCCGGGCCTGCCCCAGACGGCCGCCTCGAGCCCGAGGACCACCTCCGTCGCCCCGGGCCAGACCTCTTCCGCCGGCGAGCTCGGATCGAGGGCCGTCGAGGCGCTCGCGAGCGCGGCGAGCTCCCGCGCGAGCGCGCCGGCCGGCGCGGCGGCGCTGCGGGCCGACGCGGGCGCGCGGGAGCTCGCCGCGGCGCTGCGGGACGACGGGGGCGCGTCGCGCTGCGCCGGGGCGGGTGAGCAGCCGCAGGAGCGGCGCAGGACCAGGGTCGTCGGCGCGATGTGCGCCGCGCAGGGGAGCTCCCGCCCGGCGAGGAGGTCGATGAGCAGCTCGGCGGCCATCCCGCCGAGCCGGTCGAACCGCTGGCGGACCGTCGTCAGCGGCGGCGAGGCGTACCGGGCCGCCTCGATGTCGTCGAACCCGACGAGCGCGATGTCCTCGGGGACGCGGATGCCTGCCTCGGCGAACGCGTCGAGGACCCCGAGCGCCTCCTTGTCGGCCGACATGAACATCGCGGTGCAGGTGACGCCCTCTTCCAGCAGGCGCCGCACGGCGAGCCGGCCGCTCGCCCGCTCGTTGTTCGGAAGATCGAAGACGAGGTCGGGGTCGAACGAGATGCCGCGCTCCTCGAGCGCGTCCCGGTAGGCCTGGAAGCGCTGCCGGATGTCCTCGTGCGCCATGTGGCCCGCGAAGACGATCCGCTCGTGGCCGTGGTCGAGCAGGTGGCGTACGGCCGAGAGGGCGCCACCGTGGTTGTCGGGCAGGACGCAGGGACAGCGCGCGTCATCGTTCGCGCGCGCGCTGAGGGTCACGACGGGCCGGCCGTCGTCGAGGAAGGGATCGAGTTCCGCCGCGTCGATGAGCGCGATCCACCCGTCGACCTGGTCTCGCGCGAGCCGCAGCCTGTGGACGTCTCGCGGGGACGCCCTAATGGCGATCACCCGATATCCGGCGCGCGCGGCGGCCGACTGGATACCGCCGAGAAGCTCGCAAACATAGCTGCCCCAGATGTCGGGGCACATGATGCCGATGGCTCTATCGAGCGACATGGTGGCAGCATCCTCGGTGGTCCTCAGCGCCCGCCTTCCGTCGTGACGCGATCACAAACGCAACCTGGTAGCACGCGACACCCGTGTGGCCATGGCGCTCTGCGGCGCGCTCGCGGCGCGAGCCGGCGCTCGTCGTCTCGAGCTCCAGCGTTCCCGCGTCCCCACGTCCGGCTCCCGGTCGCCTGCTGATGGCCGTGCTGTGCGGCAAGCGGCGCGAGTATCGGATGGATGGCGATGCTTGTCAGCCCCGATTGTCGCGCGCCGAAAGGGCGCCGCGGCGGGCGGCCTCATGGGGCCCGCGCCACGCCGGCCCATGTCATGGTCTCCCCTGCCCGGACTCCGAACCGCACGTGTCGTCCTCGGACGAGCACACCTTGCCTGTGCGCAGGTCCACGAAGTACCACGCGAGCGTCATCAGCATCGGGGAGGTGTTGCACGGCGGGGCGAGGTGCATCCGGACGTGCGCGCTCGCCCTGTCGACGCCCTCGGGCCGGAAGGCGATGCAGGAGGCGCCGGCGGGCCCTCGTTGCTTCAGCGCCCAGGCCCTGGCCAGGAGGACGGCCCTTTGCCCCTTCCGCTCCAGGTCCTGAAGAAATCGCTCGATGGGCACGTAGGCCTTGCCGTCGTGCCACATCGCCGCGCCGCGCCGCATATCGACGCGGAATCGCTCCGTGGCGCAGATGCGGCTTGCCGGGGAGCACGTCTCCCCGGCCCGGGCGACGAGATCGAAGGCGTGGCCGTGGGATGCCTCGAGCGTGAGCGAATCGACCCCGGACCACTTCCATTCGAGCAGCTGGCCGAGCGCGGTGATCGCCGGGTGATGGTCCCGGTACCAGCTCGCCTTGAACGCCGCGTAGCCGCGGAGCTCGCCGTTGTCGTCCCACGAGGGCTCGCGCGTGCGCCTGTCGACGCGGAAGCGCGCGAGCCGCTTGCGGCCGTCGGGCGAGAGCACGGACACGTGGAGGTGCGTGGCCGTCTCGCCCTCGACGCGCAGCGCGGTCGTGCCTCCCCAGGCGATGGCGTCGTCGATGAAGCGCTCCTCCAGCGCCGAGACGGCTGCTCTCAGGGACTCCTCGCGCGTGGCGAAGAACTCGCGCATCGGCCGGGGCGCCGCCTCGTCCCACCAGCGCACGGTGCCAGCGCGCCTGTCGACGGCGAACGTGGCGAACGGCGCGAGGCGCGCGCTGAACGGAGCGCACTGGACGGGGCCGCGCTCGCGCCGGTGCAGCGCGACGATCGCCAGCCCGGCTGCGTCCTGCTCCGGCGCCAGCTCCCAGCACTCCGCCGGCAGCTTCTCCACGCTCACCCGCGGGGTCAGCCACATGGCCTGATCGTCGGCCGCGCTCGTTCTCGGGGCGGCGAAGAACGGGGCGAGCGCCTCCCTCACGAGGTCCGTGGCGTCGTCCGCTGGGGGGGCGAGTGAGGGGGCTGTTGGGAGGGCTGCGGCGGGGGCTGCGGGCGCGCCGTGCGTCGCGGGCCGGGCTGCCGGCCGAGGTACCAGAGGTCCTCTCGCCTCGGGCGCGGGGGCCGCGCACGCCGTGAGCGCGAGCGACAGGCAGGCTGCGCAAGAGAGGGCCAGTCCGCGCAGGCGCCGCCGCGCCGGTCGCGCGATCGCCGCCGCGAGCATCCTGCTCTCGACCGAGCCGCCGCCCGGACCTCTCATGGCTTCACCCGCGAGAACACGCGCTCGACGCAGCGGTCCGCGCCCTGCTTCGCCAGGAGGACGTGGGTGGTCGCGGTGGACCGGGCGAGGCCCGGGCGCGTCAGCCACAGCTCCACGTCCTCGCACTTCGTGGGATCCTCCCCGTCGGGGCCCCCGCACGCGTCGAGCTGCGGTGTCGACGCGAGCCCTGGCAGCGCTGCGCGCAGCTCCCGGTGCCAGCGCTCGCCCGCGGACGGCGACGCCGCCGGGCAGAGCCAGCGCTCGGCCTCTGCCCACTCGAGCCCGAGCCAGGCGTACACGAACGACTCCGCGTCAGGCGCGAGGGGCCGCGCTCGACGCACGCTGTCGCCTTCCACCGTGTAGCGCGCGGCGAGGGCGTCCCAGCGCGGGTACCACGGGAGGAAGGTCGGGTCGCCTGTCCAGCGCAGCGTGAAGCCCCCGGCGGACACCGCGAGGGTGTAGCCGGCCGGCATGTGGAATCGGAGGCTGTTCGCGAAGGCCGCGCGCGGGTGCAGCGGGTCTGATCCCTCCAGCAGCACCCTCGTGGTCAGCGTCCTCCAGAGCGAGACACAGGACGACTCGGCGCTCGAGACGGCCAGCGCCCAGCGCCCCTTCGGTCGGCCCGGCAGGAAGCCGTACGACAGCCGGTTTCCCTCCGACGTCCGCTCCGACGGATCGCTCTCGTGAGCGAGCGCGAGGCGAAAGCCCGCCCGGCCCCGCTCGAAGACGTAGAGAGACGAGTCCTCGCCGCACGGGACCGCGAGCGTCAGGAGCGCGACCCGGAGCTCGGGGTGCGCCGCGGGCCGCTCGACGCGGAGGTCGAGGAGGCTGCCCCACCGCCGTTCCTCGCCGGCGGGGCGGACGCCGAGCCGCCCGAGCTCCGCCATCGCGCGGGCGCGTGCGGCGGCCGGCGCGCCCTCGACCGCGTCGAGCGCGCGCCCGACGACGCCTCGGAGCTCGGCCTTCAAGGCGCGGAGCAGCGCGGGAGCTCCCGCCGGGGGCGCGCTCAGCCCGATGCCTTCCGCGCTGGTGTCGAGCGCGGCGAGCGCCTGCATCGTGGCCACGACATCGGGTGGCAGCGGCGCTTCACCCGGGGCTGGAAGCGGCGCTTCACCCGGGGCTGGAAGCGGCGCTTCACCCGGGGCTGGCCCTGGCGGCGGCGCAGGCGTCCTCTGGTGCTCCACGGGCGGCGGGCGCGGTGGTGCTGCGTCTTCCTGCCGGGGCGGCGCGGGCGACCGGCGCGCTCCGGTCATGGGTAGAGTTCCCGGTGGAGCCCCTCCCGTGCAGGCGAGTTGCCAGAGCAGCGCGGCGGTCAGAGCGCCGCCTCCGGCGCGCAAGCGAGGAGCTCGGGATGGGCTCGGGGACATCGGCGCAGCCTAACGCCGATCCCGGGTCTCCGATTCCTTCGGCTGCGCCCTGGTCGCGGCTCAGGTCCCGTGCGGCGAGCGTTGCTCGGAATCGCTCGAAAAGAGAAACGCCTGCTGCTCGAGGGCCACCCGCCCCTTTCGCTTCGGCCGGCGCGGCGGCGCCCCGGACTCCGTCGGCTCGCCCTCGGTCTGCTCGGCGCAGCGCGGGCAGACGGCGGGCGGCGCGGGCGGCTCCGGCGCCGCGATCTCGAGCCGCGGCGGCGAGGGAGGCTCCGGCTCCGCCTCGGGCTGCGGCGGTTCGACCGGATCCGCCCGCTCGATCTCGGCGCGACCGCGCGCGTGCTCGGCGGTGACCAGGGCGCGGAGGGCGCGGGCGGCGGCGCGGTGCTCGGCGGCTGCCCGGCGCAGGCGCGCGACGAGCTCCAGCGCTGCCCGCGGCGGCGCGTGGAAGCGGGCGCGCTCGCGGTGCGCGCAGCCGTCATGACCGCGGCCGCTGCTGCCGCAGTCGATGCAGATGAGATCGAGCGGCTCCCGGACGGCGGAGCTCGGCTCGTCCGCCCCGGTGTCGTCGGGCGGGATCGCGTCGATGGGTTCCTCGGCGGGCGGCAGCTCTTCGACGACGACGGCGGCGGCGGCGGCCTTGCGGGGGCGCATGCCGATCGGCTAGCAGATCATTGAACGGATGTACAGTTGTGCCTGGCGCTCCTGGCGCGGCGGACCGTCCGGGCGCGGCGGACGCCCGGGCATCGCGGACCAAGGAAACGCCTGTGTCTGCGTGTCCATTGTGATTGAATCCCTGGTTCATGGCTCAGGATGCGGTCACGCGGCTCGGCAGGGAGGCGCTCTCGCAGTACACCCGCGATGAGCTGATCGACCTGGCTGACCGCGAGCTGGCCCGCACGGCGGAGCCGCTCCTGCTCTTGGCGGAGGCGTCGTGCAGTGAAGCCGCGCTCGACGACCGGATCGCGTCGCTCTACGAGCGCGCGCTGCGGTCTCCGTCTTCGCTGGTCAGGTTCCATGCGGCCTGGTGCGTCTACGACACCAGGGTTTGCTGGGCCCGGTTCATCCCCGTCCTGCAGGCCGCCCGCGAGGTCGAGGACGACGAGCCGAACCGGGAGAACATCGATACAGTGATCGACCTTCTGCAGACCGAGCTCCGGGAGGAGGAAGAGGAGCAGATCCGGTGGGCGCACCCGGGGCTCGCTCGCGTCGAGTACGACGTGACCAGGCGGCGGGCGCTGTCCAGCGAGGAGCTCACGTCGTTCAAGCAGGCCGTCGACTTCCTGCGCATGCCGTACGATATCTACCATTGGTACTCCGAGCGGAGCCTGAACATGTCGCTGGAGCGCGCGCTCGCGTCGCTTCGCCAGCTCGAGCGCTGGTGGGACGAGATCGCGCCTTCGTTCCAGTCCGAGTCCGCCTATCAACACGCGGATCCGTTCATGGACGAGGACAGCATCCACCCGCTGGGGGCCTACATCGTCAGCAGCCAGTTCCTGTGGCATTATCACGGATCGGACCAGGCGGAGCGCCATCTCCTCCGCTCCTTCCACCTGGCGGAGACGCTCATGACGAGGGGGCGGGGCGGAGCGGCGCAGGTCATGCCGCGCGCGCCTTTGAAGGAGCGGTATCTGGAGAACGTGTCGCGGGCCTATCACGACCCGCGCCTCTACACGGTCAATCATTTCTACCTGGGAGAGCTCCACGAGCGCCGGGGCGCTCATGAGCAGGCCGCAGAGCATTACGCGCGCTTCGCCGAGCTCGAGCCCGATTTCTCCCCGAGGAACTCGTACTCCTCCCACCCGGATTACTACGACGTGAAGCGGTTCTATCCGGGGACGGTCGAGGCGTATGGCAGGCTCGGGGACCTGTACCGCGATCGGCTGGGCAATCCGGATCGGGCGCGGTTCTACTACGAGAAGGCCCTGCGGCTGAGCCCGTCGCACCACACGCCGTACCGGGAGTACGCGCGCCTCCTGCAAGAGGCCGATCCTCGCGGGGCGCTCGAGCTCCTGCGGCAGGAGATCGAGGTGCTGGCCTCCTATCCGGATCCCGAGCCGAGCCCGAGCTCGCGCTGTCTTCCGTTCGAGCCTCGGGAGGTGGTCGAGCGGTTCCATGCATGGCGCTCTCACCCGATGGCGCCGCGCCACGAGGTGGACGTCATCGCGCGGTCGGTCCTCCGGTTTCTGAAGGGCCTTTCTGTCGAGCCGTACCGGTCTGGGTACCCCGAGTGGAATGAGCTCGCACAAGAGGTCGAGAGCGCCTTGTCTCCGAGCGCGTGATCCCGGCGCCGTCGTGGCGCTGCGTCCGGCGGGGGGCCGACGTGGTAGCCTGCCGGCATGATCCTCCCGATCGCGCCGCTCGCGCAGAGGAGCGCGCTGCCCCGGCCAGCCCGCGGCGTCCGGCTCGCGCGCGGGGCCTTCCTCGCCGGGGCGGCCGCGGGCTCCCTCGCGCTCGGCTGCCAGGGCATCCTCGGCATTCACGACGTCTCGCGCGACGGGGCCGGCGGTGACGGCGGCGCCGGCGCCGGTGGGGCCGCCGCGTCGGGCGGCGGCGGCGGCGACCTGTCCGCGCACGGCAACGGCGGCGGGGCGCCGCAGGCGGGCTTCTCGATCGCGCTCGACCCGGCGGCGGCGCGCGTGGTGCGCGGCGGCTCGACGTCGCTCACCGTCGCCGTCACCCGCTCGGACGACTTCGTGGGTGACGTCGCGCTCTCGCTGTCGGGCCTGCCGAGCGGCGTCACGGCGAGCCCGGTCGTGGTCTCGGATGGCGAGGCCACCGGCGTGCTCACGCTGACCGCGGAGCCGCTCGCGGTGGTCGGCGGCGCCGCGCCCTCGCTCGTGGCCAGCACGCCCGGGCTGGAGGATCGGGAGCTGCCGGTCTCGCTGCTCGTCGCCGATCTGCCGGGGACGCTCGACGCATCGTTCGACGGCGAGGGCATCGCCACCAGCGGCACGCCCCACGAGGCGCGTGCCATCGTCGTCCAGGAGGACGGCAAGATCCTCGTCGCCGGCGTCGACGGAGCGACCTGGGGTCTCGCTCGCTTCCTGCCGAGCGGCGCGCTCGATCCGGAGTTCGGCACAGCGGGCCTCGTCGTCGGCCAGGAGGGAACGGTCAAGTCGCTGGCCCTCCAGCCGGACGGGCGCATTCTGGCCGTGGGGACGCGGGACGATCAGCTCGCGGTGGTCCGGTTCAACGCGAGCGGCGGGATCGATCAGGCCTTTGGCGCGAGCGGGGTCGCGAGGCTCGATCCTGCCTTGATCAGCGGCTCGGAGGGCTTCGACGCCGCCGTCCAGAGCGACGGCTGGATCATCGCCGCCGGCGTCGGGAAGCCGGGCAACCGCGGCATCGTCGTGCGATTCTCTTCCATGGGTGATGTCGATCGCGACTTCGGCGGCTCGGGCATCGTCTCGTTCGAGAACCGCCCGCTGCACTCGGTCGCGCTCGGAGAGGGCGGGCAGATCGTCGCCGGAGGAACCGAGCGGGACGCGGGCCCGACCTTCCTTGCGGTGCGGCTCGATCGCGACGGGGCGCTCGATCCCGGCTTCGGAACGGGCGGCATCGCCTATCTCTCGCAGACGCCCTACAACGATAACGACCTCGCCCTCGGGAGCGACGGGAAGCCGGTCCTCGTGGGATATGCGCTCGACGGCGTGAACCACCATGCCTTTGCGCGCTTCAACGCGGACGGCTCGGCGGATACGACGTTCGGCGGGACTGGCATGGTGAACGCGAGCGGCGAGGAGAAGCCCTATGTGCGGGGCTACGGTGTCGCCCTCCAGGCCGACGGCAAGATCCTCGGCGCGGTCGCGGGCGGCACCGTGAGCTCGGGCATCACGGCCTCGATCCTGCGGTTCCTGCCGGACGGCTCCAGGGACGCCGGGTTCGGCGCCTCGGGCGCCGTCGTGCTCGACGACCATCCGGACCAGAACTATCTCTACGCCGTCACCGTCCAGCGTGACGGCCGCATCGTGGCCGCGGGGAAGCGGTCGAACCTGGGGCTCATGGTGGTGCGCATCTGGGATTAGGCGCTGTTCGTGCCCGCCTGCACCGTGACCTCGACAGTTCGACGACCCAGCGACCAGGGTGTACCGGCGCCAGCCGGGGGAGGGGCTGCCGGCGCGCGCAGGCGGAGCCACCAGGACCTCCTGGCTCCACGGGCATGCCCTTGCCGGCCGGGCTTGCCCTGGCCGGGTTGATGGGCGATAGGGAGGCGAGATGACGACGAGGAAGGCAGCGGCGGGCGGGGCCAGGCACCGGGCCGCGCGGAAGCTGGGGCCGAGCAAGGGCGCCCATGGCGTCTACTTCTTGTCGCTCACGCTGGAGAACGTGCGCTGCTTCGGGCCGGCGCAGACGCTCGACCTGTCGAACGGCGAGGGGAAGCCGCGGCAATGGACCGTGATCCTGGGGAACAACGGGGTCGGGAAGACGACGCTGCTGAAGGCGCTCGTCGCCAGCCGGCCGGTGTTGGCTGACGAAGCGCCGGAGTACGTTGTCTGTCACATCATTTCGCCATCGAAGTTTCTCATCAACAAGGAAGAACTGCTACGTTCCTCGGCACGAAGTGCAAACCTTGAGAACCGTATTTCGTTCGGCGGCCTGATCTCTGCACCTGAATCCAAGTTTCGCGCGGAGACACTGCGTGCCAAGGTCGAACATTCCCGAGGCCGTGGCAATATCGCCAAGCGGGTCGAGCTGGCCGATCTCTTCTGTGTTGCCTACGGAGCCTCCCGTCGCATGGGCGCGAGCGCCTTGACGGATCCCCGTGACGACGATCCGATCGCCACCCTCTTCCACGATCACGTGCCCCTGCGCAACGCCGAGGAGTGGCTCCTCCAGGCCGACTACGCCGCGAACAAGCCCTCGCCGCACCAGGCGCGGGCTCGCGCCCGCCGGGACGCGGTCCGATCGATGCTCATCGAGCTGCTGCCCGAGGTCGAGGACATCCAGATCCTCGCCGATCTGGACGATAACCCTGCACGCCCCCGCCCCGGTATCCTGCTCGAGACGCCCTACGGCTGGGTGCCCCTCCAGGGCCTGAGCCTCGGCTACAAGACCCTGCTCGCGTGGATGGTCGACTTCGCCAGCCGCCTCTACGAGCGTTACCCCGACAGCGAGAACCCCCTCGCGGAACCGGCCGTGGTCCTCGTCGACGAGATCGACCTGCACCTGCATCCGGCCTGGCAGCGGAAGCTGCTCAGCTATCTCTCGGAGCGCTTCCCCAACGTCCAGTTCATCGTCACCGCGCACAGCCCGCTCGTGGTCCAGGCGGCGGAGAACGCCAACATCGTCGTCCTGCGTCGTGAGGGCGACCACGTGGTCATCGACAACAGCGGCGCGGCGGTCCGAAACTGGCGGGTCGATCAGATCCTGACGAGCGACCTGTTCGGGCTGCCGAGCGCGCGGCCGCCCGTGCTCGACGCGCTCCTCGCCGAACGCCGGGAGATCCTGACCAAGCCCCGCCTCTCGACGGCGGATCGGCGCGCGCTCGAGCGCGTCGAGCGAGAGATCGGCGAGCTGCCGACCGGCGAGACGCCCGAGCAGATGGAGGCCATGGACATCATCCAGCAGGCGGCGCGCTCGCTGAAGAAGGCCGGTGGCGGCGCGTCCAGATGATCCGGGTCAAGAAGCCGGAGCAGGCGCCCAGGAAGCTGCGAGACAAGGCGCCCGCGGCGCGCGCGGCCGTCTGCGCTTCGTACCGCGGCGCGCGCGCGTCGATCCAGCGCGGCGCGGCGACGCTCGACTTCGAGGTCGCGGTCTATGCCCACCCCGCCGTGAAGAAGGCGCTGGAGGCGGCTCACCACGGCAAGTGCTGCTACTGCGAGTCGAAGGTGAAGCACGTCGCTCACGGGGACGTGGAGCATTATCGGCCCAAGGCCGCGGTGCAGCAGGCGCGGACGGCGCCCGTCGAGCGCCCGGGGTACTACTGGCTGGCGTACGCGTGGGACAATCTCCTCTTCTCGTGCGTGCTCTGCAACGAGAAGCACAAGAGGAACCTGTTCCCGTTGCGTGATCCCCGGAAGCGCGCCCGCTCGGCGCGCGCCAGGCTGGCCGCGGAGGCGCCGCTCCTCGTTCATCCCGCGCAGGAGGATCCCGAGCGGAGCATCGGCTTTCGCGACGAGTACGCCTATGCCATCGAGGGGAACCCGCGCGCCAAAGCCACGATCGACGAGGTGCTGCAGCTCAACGAGCGACCATCTCTCCTGGAGCGCAGGCGCGATCACCTCGCGAGGATCCGCCTCATGCAGGTGATCGCGGGCCAGCCAGAGGTCGACCCTGCCGTGCGGGCGCAGGCCCGCGCGTGGCTCGATCGAAGCGTCGCGGACGACGCCGAGTACGCGGCCATGAGTCGAGCCGCGCTCCGCTCGCCCTCACCCGGCCGCGGCGCCACCCGCCTCGCGCGCTGACCCTCACTCCTTCCGCAAGAGCCCGTATCGCGCGAGCTTCCGGTACAGCGTCATCCTCGGGATCCCGAGGCTCCTCGACACCTCGCTCACGTTCCAGCGGGAGAGCTCGAGCGCGGCGCGGATCCGCTCCTCCTCGGCGCCCTGGTGCTCGGCGCGCGACCGGCCACGCGGCGCGGGCGCCGCGGCCGGCAGCTGGATGTCGGCGGCGCCGATCTCCGGGCCCGGCGAGAGCACGCACGCGCGCGAGAGCACGTTCTCGAGCTGCCTCACGTTGCCGGGCCAGCCGTACGACGAGAGCCGCCGGAGCGCGCCCCGGGACAGCCGGAACGCCGGGCGGCCCTGGCGCGCCGCGAGCTTCTCGACGATCGCCTGCGCGATCGCCGGGATGTCGTCCGGCCGGTCGCGCAGCGGCGGCAGGCGGATCTCGATGACGCTGACCCGGTAGTAGAGATCCTCGCGAAAGCGCCCCCGGGCGACCTCGTCCCGCAGATCCCGGTTCGACGCGCAGACGACCCGCACGTCGGCCACCGAGACGCTCCGGTCCGACCCCACCGGGCGGATCGAGCGCTCCTGGAGCGCGCGGAGCAGCTTCGCCTGCACGCCGAGCGGCACCTCCCCGAGCTCGTCGAGGAACAGCGTCCCGCCCCGCGCCGAGAGGAACAGGCCGCCGTGATCGCGGACCGCGCCGGTGAACGCGCCCTTCACGTGGCCGAAGAGCTCCGACTCGAGCAGCGCCTCGGGCAGCGCGGCGCAGTTGACCGCCACGAACGGCCCGTCCCGCCGCGGCCCGCCCGCGTGGATCGCGCGCGCGACGAGCTCCTTGCCCGTGCCGCTCTCGCCGGTCACCGTCACGGTCACGTCGCTCTCCGCGACGCGCTCGCAGAGCGCGAGCACCGCGCGCATCGGCGCGCTCCTCCCGGCGATCTCCGGGAAGTCGCGGCGCGCGTCCGCCCGGGTCCGCTCGAGCTCGTGCGAGAGCCGCTCGATCTCGTCGGCCTGCGAGCGCATGAGCTCCGCGACCCGCCGCTGCTCCTCCTCGAGGGCCCGCGTGCGGTCCCGGAGCTCGGCCATCAGCCTGCCGTTGTGCAGCGCGACCGCGATCTGGTCCGCGAACGCGCCGAGCAGATCCGCGTCGCCCTCCGCGAACTTGCCGCGCTGGAACCGGTTGTCGAGGTAGACGGCGCCGAGCACCGCGCCGTGCGCGCGGATCGGCACGCACACGATCGACCGGAGCCGCAGGCCGTGCACGGACGCGTTCCCGTGGAACCGCTCGTCGGCCAGCGCGTCGACCGTGAGCACCGCCTCCCCGCGCTCGACCACCCGCTTCGCGATCCCGTGGCTGAACTTGAGCTGGCTCTTGCCGACGCGCTCGCGATCGAGGTTCCGCGCGACAGCGACCTCGAGCCTGCCCTTCGCGTGGCCTCCCGGTTCCGGCGACGGCGACGGCGACGCGAGGATCACGAACCCCCGCTCGGCGCCGGTCAGCTCGATGGCCGCGTCCATGGCGAGGCGGAGCACCTCCTCCGCGTCGAGCGTCGAGCTCAGGCGCCGGTTCACCTCGAGCAGCTTCAGCACGAGCTCCATGCGGGCCCCCGGCGGCGCGGGCCCGCCGCGGAGCGCGGCCCGCCGCGGGTGCCGCCAGAAGATCTCGGCGAGCTCGGCGGGGAGCGTGCTCCCGATGCGCTCCCAGCACTCGAGCGCGGCCGTGCGGTGCCGCTCCGCCAGCGCCGCCGCCGACCGGAGGCGGAGCACCTCGGCCGACACCTCCTCGTGCTTCGCGTGGAGCTCGAGCTGCGAGACCCTCGCCACGAGGCCCGCGCCCCGCTGCACCTCCGCGAGGGCCGCGCCCGTGTCGCCGCGGGCCAGCGCGAGCTCCGCGCCCGCGGTCGCGTGGCGCAGCGCGAGGTCCGCCGCGTCCGCCTCCCGGAGCAGCGCCGCGGCCTCGGCCAGCCGCGCGCCCGCCGCGGCCCTGTCCCGCGCCGCGAGCGCGACCTCCGCGGCGTGGATCACCGCCTCGCACGCCTCACGCTTCGACCCGCGCGCCGCGTGGCCGGCGCGGGCCTCCTCGAGCAGCCGCGCCGCCTCGCCGAGCGCGCCGCGCGCGGCGGCGATCTCCGCGGCGAGCCCGAGCGCCGCCACGGCGATCTCCTCGGGGGCCCTCGGGCCCTCGGGCGCTCGCATCCGCGCGACGGCGAGCTCGGCGCGCTCGAGCAGGCCGACGTCCGCGTGGATCTTGGCGAGGTTGAAGCGCAGGGTCGCCTCGGTCCGCTCCTTGGCGAAGGCGATCGCCGCCCGGAGCCCGCGCTCGTAGCAGCGCAGCGCCGCGCCCCAGTCGCCGAGCTGGTGCCTCGCCGTCCCCAGGTTGAGCGCGGCCGTCGCGAGCAGGTCGCCGAGGCCCTCGGCCTCGGCCAAGTCGAGCGCCTCCTGGAACCCGCGCGCCGCCAGCGCCGCGTCGCCGGCGCGGTAGGCGTGGAGCGCGTGGTAGCTGAGCGTGCGGGCGCGGGCGCGGGGCGAGCCCGACGCCGGCCGCAGCGCGACGGCGCGCGCCAGGCTCTGGAGCGCCCCGGCCTGGTCGCTCAGGTACCCGAGCGCGAGGCCCAGCGTCTCGGCGAGCTCCGCGGCGGCCTCGCGCGCCTCGCCGCTCGCGGGCGCTCCCTCGACCTCGCGCGCCTCGCCGCTCGCGGGCGCTCCCTCGACCTCGCGCGCCTCGCCGCTCGCGGGCGCGCCATCGAGCTCGCGTGATCCGGGCGCCGCGAGCGCCGCGAGCGCCCCCTCCGCCTCGCGCCGGGCCTCGTCGTAGCGGCCGAGGCGCAGCAGGCAGCGCGCCGAGAGGCTCGCGAGCCGCCCGCCCCAGGGCCCGGGCGAGAGGGCCCGCGCGCGCCCGAGCTGCCAGAGCGCCCGCTCGACCTTGCCGAGCTTCTCGTAGCAGCGCGCCGCCCGGTACGAGAGCTCCGCGCCGACGCCGGCGGGCGGCCCCGCGCGCCTCGCCCGCGCGAGCAGCGAGAGCGCGCGCCGCGGGTCGCCGGCCGCCTCGATCGCGGACGCCGCGGCCACGAGCGTCCGCGGCGCCGGCAGGACCTCGCAGGCGGCGTCCGCCGCGCGCACCCAGGCGCGCGGCGCCCACTCGAGCATCGGCCCGGACGCGGCGAGCGCCTGTCGCGCCGCCTCGTGGTCGCCCGCGAGCACGAGCGCCCTCGCCCGGTCCGCCGCGCGCCGGCTGCGGACCGCAGGCGCGAGGGCCGCCTCGTCGGCGCCGCCGAGGTGGGCCGCCATCGCGGCCGCGACCTCGCGCACGACGCCCGCGTCGAGCCAGGGCAGGAGCGCCCGGGCTTGCCCGGGCTGGCCGAGGCGGAACCCCTCGCCGTCGAGCCGCGCGAGCCCCGCGGCCTCGAGCGCGTCGAGCGCCGCGCGCCCCACGCCGAGCGCGGCGGCGGCCTCGGGCCCGAGCGGATCCGCGACCGCGAGCGCCGCGAGGGCGCGCGCCTCGCCGCGGTCGAGCGCCGCGACGCGCCGTCGCCAGAGCTCCGGGGTGCCCGTCGTGTGGACGAACCTGTCGAGCTCCGCCTCGCTCAGGCTGCGCTGCGCCAGCGCGGCGCAGAGCTCCTTGAGCGCGCGCGGCCGGCCGCCGCTCGCGCGCAGGAGGTCCGACGTGCGCGCCGCCGTGGCGAGGGGCGCGGTCCAGACCCGGACCGCGTCCTCGCCGAGCGGGCCCAGCGGGAGCTCGACGAGCGCGCCGCCGCCCACGTCGAGCCGCTCCGCGGAGGCGATCAGCCAGAGGACGGCGTCGGTCGGCTCGGTCGATCGCACGAGCGCCTCGAGCAGCGCCCGGTCGTGCGCGCCCAGCCTGTGGGCGTCGTCGATCGCGAGCACGCGCGGCCGGCGCGGCGCGGGCAATCCGTACGAATCACGCGAATCCCGCAGATCGCGCGGATCCCGCGGGCCGCGCGCCGCTTCGCCCTCGCGCCCGCGCGCCCCCGCGAGCTCGCCGCGGGCCCCGAGCAGCGCGTCGACGCCGGCCGGGAGCGCCGCGCCGCCGAGCGCCCGGACCAGCAGCGCGCGCAGCGGATCGTCGCCGCGGGGCGCGCCCTCGACGACCTGCGCGCGGAGCTGCGCGCGCCACTTGAGCTCGCGGAACAGCCGCGATTTGCCCGCGCCTTCCTCGCCCGTGACGATCACCGCGCGCGGCCCGCGCTCGCCGCGGAGCAGCGCCTCGAGCGCCGCGCCGAACGCCTCGACCTCGCGCTCCCGGCCGACGATCTCGCCCGGCTCGCTCACGACGGCGGGCGCGCGCCGCGGCAGGCCGCCGGCGGAGAGGGCCTCGAGGACCTCCTCGACCCCGGAGGGGCGGCTCGCCGGATCCTCGGCGGTGAGCCGCTCGGCGAGGCGGCGAACGGCGGCGGGCGGCGCCCCGGAGAGGAGCGGGAACAGGGCCTCGAGCGTCCGCCCCACCGCGAAGAGATCGGAGCGCGCGCTCGGCGGGGCCCCCCGGAGGAGCTCCGGCGCGAAGAACCGCGCCGTCCCCGAGAGGTCCCCCGCGTCCGCGCGCATCCTCCGCGCCGCGCTGAGGTCGATGAGCACGCCCGCGCCGTCGTCCCGCACGAGGACGTTCTCGGGCTTGAAGTCGCCGTGGACGATGCCGGCGCCGTGGAGCCACCCGAGCGCGTCGAGCGCGTCGAGCAGCACGGGCAAGGCCGCGCGGAAGGCGCGCCCCCGCGCGTGCTCGGCCAGCGTCCGGCCGCGGATGAGCTCCGTCGTGGCGTACGTGAGCGGCTGGCCCGGCGCGCCGCCGGACGTCGTCCGGGCGAAGTCGTACGCGCGCGGGAGGCGCGGGTGAGCGCAGGCCGAGAGCAGCGAGAACTCCCGCCGGAACGCCTCGAGCGCGCTTGCGGAGCCGAAGCTCAGCGATTTCATCGCGACGTCGCGATCGAAGAGCCGGTCGCGCGCCTCGTAGACCGAGGCGAGCCCGCCGCGCCCGAGCGCGCGCACGACCTCGTAACGGCCGTCGACCACGGCCCCTGGCGCAATGCCGTGGTGTACCATCGGTACAATATGGTACATAATGGTACAATCGGGGGCCACGATCTCCGCGGAACACCGCGGATCGCATTGGCGCGACTCTTGAACAGAGGGGCGGCGTGATGCGCTGGCTTGCGGTCCTCCTCGTCGCTTGCGCCGCCGGGTGCGGGGTGAACCCCATCCCGGAGCCGCCCTTCGAGCGGCCGCCGGCGCTCGCCGGCGACGTCGTCGGCGCGGTGTGCGACGCGTGCGACGGCGCCCCGCTGGAGCTCACCGGCGCGCCCGGGACCGTGACCGACGCCGACGTGGTCTGGGCGGTGAACCTCGATGGGACCGCGCCCCCCGTCGTCGCGCCGGTCGCCGGCGACGGCAGCTTCGCGCTCGACATCGACGGCGTCCGGGGGGACGAGCTGCGCCTCCAGGCGCGGCGCGGCGCGCTGCGCTCCGAGCCGGTGGACCTCATCGCCGCCGCCGGCGCCCTCGAGCCGTCGCCTCGCCCGCTCGCCGGCTGCTTCGAGGTCGAGCGGGAGCTCGCCCTGCCCGAGGCGGCCGCCGGCGCGACCTCCAGCGGCGCCGTCGCGCTCGCGCACACCTGCGGCGCGCCGCTCGCGATCGACAGGATCGCGCTGCGCGCCCCGGCGCCCGAGTACAGCCTCGAGGGAACGGCGGCCCCCGTGGTCCTCGAGGCGGGGAGCGCCGGAGAGCTCCGCGTTGTGTACCGGCCGACCGGCGCCGCCGCGCGCGAGGAAGTGGCGCTGATCGAGGTGTCTTCACCGGAGGTCTTCCGGCGGGCGGTGACGCTCTTCGTGCCCGGCGCTCCCTGAGTCGACTCCAGCTCTCCGCTCCTCCGGGAGGCTCGAGACGGGCCTCGCGGGGGAGGTGCATCTCCCGACCCACACGAGAAAGATATGGAGACCAACATGCGAACCTGTGCCTTGTTGCTTCTTGCGGCCTCTTCGATCGTCGGACTGCTCGGCTGTCACCCTCCCACGGGCGGCGGCGGCGGGGCGTGCCCGGATCCGAGCGATCCGGGCGTCCACTACGTCTCTCAAGATCCGGACGAGTGCGCGCTCATCGACTTCGTCTGCGCGGAGGGACAGCGGCTGATGACCGAGCCCGGGTGCGGCTGCGGCTGCATCGACGAGGAGCCGCCTCCCCCCGCGTGCCCGGACCCGGGTGATCCAGGCGTCCGTTACGTCTCTCACGATCCGAACGAGTGCGCCCTCATCGACTTCGATTGCTCACCACCCGAGGAGCTCTTCTCCGGCGAGTGCGGCTGTGGCTGCGTCGGCCCCGCGCCGGAGGCCTGCCCTGACGCCGCGGATCCGGACGTCCGCTACGTCTCTCACGATCCGGAGTACTGCCACCTCGTCGACTTCATCTGCGCGCCGGGAGAGGCTCAATTCTCCGACGCGTGCGGCTGCGGCTGCGTCGGCCCGGCGCTCCCCGTCGGGCGCACTCAGGGCAACTGATCGCGCCCGCGCTCTGCCGCCCTGAGACAGGTGCTCGCGCGGCCGTCCCGCGGAGCCGGCGCCGCGCGTGAGCCTCGGCGGAAGCGGCCGCTCAGGATTGTTTACATGCGCGCACCCATCGCATCACGCAGGATCGAGCGGCGGCCGGTCGACGAGGAAGTTCTTGAGTCGTTTCATCGAGGACGGTGGTAGGCTCGCCTGGGGATCAGGGGGCGAACGCGACCGGGATGAAGACGGGGCCTGTCGATCAGGGCACATCGAAGGTGATCGGCGTCGCGTCGGTCTTCCTCGACAATTCCTTCAACGCAACGGCCTTTCGAGGCATGCACCGCGCCGCGCGCGCCCGGGGCTACGAGCTCCTCCTCATCTACGCGACGCCTCGGCGCGTCTTCGATCGCGGCGTGGCGCTTCGCCAGGTGGCCGGCTGGATCGCGATGTACAACATCGACGGCCTGGAGGAGCTGCTCTCCGACGGGAAGCCGGGCGTCATCTTCTGCGCGCCCCCGCTCGGAGCGCGCTGCCCGGTCGTCCGCGCGGAGAACCACGACTCGATTCACGTGCTCGTCGAGCACCTCCTCCGGCTCGGACATCGTCGGATCGCTTACATCGGCATGACGGGGTCGGACGATTTCCACGAGCGGAGCCGGGCATTCGATCAGGCGATGCGCGCGCGCGGGCTCGAGGCCGACCTCAACCTGCTCTCCGAGTTTCACGAGTGTACGATCTTGTATACCGAGCAGCGTTTCCACGAGCTGCTCGCGCGTAATGGCAAGTTCTGTACCGCGCTCGTGGCGGGCAACGACGAGATGGCGATTGGCGCCATCAACGCGATCCGGGCGCACGGCTACCGCGTGCCCGACGACATCGCCGTGGTGGGGTTCGACGACATCAACGCCGCCCAGCACTGCGATCCGCCGCTTACCACGGTCCGGCAGGACCCGGCGCTCCTCGGGAGCACGGCCGTCGAGCGGCTCATCGACTTGCTCGACGGCGTCCCCCCTCGTGAGCTCGTGACCCGCGGCCCGGCCGATCTGGTGGTGCGTCGCTCGTGCGGGAGCGGTCGCGCCGCGTGGAACGCCGCGCCGGTCGCGCCAGCGATCGAGGCGCCGGAGGGCGGCTGGCAGCGCGCGCTGACCCGGCAGATGAGCCTCCTTTTGGATGGGTCGGGGCGCCCGCCGTCCGGCGACGCGCCCCTCGGCTGGCCCGAGGCGGAGGTGATCGCGCAGGGCCTCGGCGCGGCGCTCGCCGGGGACGAGCCGCTGGACGTGGGGACGCTCCAGCGCGCCTTCGCCGCCGGGGTCGCGCACAACGACAAGATCGAGGTCCTGCTCGCGGTGGTGAAGCTCGTCGAGCAGACCGCCGCGCGGCGCCTCGCCGGCGCGCCGGAGCCGGAGGCCGCGCGCCGGCTGGAGACGTTCCTCGACCGCGTGCGGCTCGCGCAGCAGCGGGCCCTCGCCGCGTGGGAGCGGCGGAACGTGAAGAGCCTCGAGCGGCTGGTCCGCGCCAAGGTGCACATGAGCAGGCTCCTCGCCTCGAAGCACGCCTGGACCGAGGAGCGCCTGGAGTGGCTGGCGCAGACCTCCATCGGCGTCGGGTGCGTCGCGCTCTGGGCGGATGCGTCGGACAAGGCCGAGCCGGAGTTCCTCGTCCACTCCGTGTACCCGTACAACACGGACTTGACCGGGCTCGTGGGGCGCAGGTACCCGGCCGGCGACTTTCCGCCGCCCGCCCTGCGCGCGGCTGCCTTGCCGGACGAGCCGGGCGGCTATCTCCTGCTGGTCCCGCTCGTGAGCGCGACGCGCGACTGGGGGACTCTGGTGCTGGGAGGGCTGCACCTGGAGAGCTTCGTGGACAACCTCCATCCGCTGGCCATGTGGGTGTCGCTCCTGATCGCCGCGTTCGAGCACCATGACATGGAGGCCGCGCTGCACGCGGAGCGCGACATGCTGGCCGCCGCCTACGAGCGCGAGCGCGCGCTGGCGAGCACGGTGCGGGAGCTCGGCTGTCCCGTCATCCCGCTGCTGCCCGGGGTGCTGCTCATCTCGCTGATAGGCGCGATCGACGCCGCGAGGGCGCAGCAGATCATGGAGGCCGCGCTCTCTGGCGTCGCGCGAGAGGGGGCGCGGTGGGTGCTGCTCGACGTCACCGGCGTGCCGTATGTCGACGAGGCGATCGCGGCGGCGCTCGTGCAGACGGCGCAGGCGACCCGGCTGCTCGGCGCGCGCGTGAGCCTCGTCGGCGTCGGGCCCAGGATGGCGCAGGGCATGGTCGGCCTCGGGATCGAGCTGCGCGACATATCCGTCTTCCAGTCGCTGGCCGCCGCCATCAGCGAGCTGACCAGGTCAGAGAAGAAGACGAAGGCGAGGCGGGCAGAGTAGCGCCGCAGGGCGCGCCGAGATCGCCCGAATCACTCCATCAGGAGCCTCACCGCCGCGCGCCCGGCGGCCTCGGTCAGCCGCCGCATGTAGTCCCAGTTGAGCCGATCGACCCTGTCGCAGCGCTGGTGGTAACAGGGGTTGCCGTCATCGCCGAAGAAGTCCTGCGATATGGCCACGGCCGGCGCACCGTAGCGCCAGAACGCCGCGTGATCGCTGCGGTTCGTGCAGGCGTCCACCCGGGTCAGGCCGAGATCGCCGCCCGACGCGGCCTCCTCGACCAGCGCGGCCAGATCGGACGACGTGTTCTCGTTGCAGTGGATGACGTGGTAGTGCCCGTCGTCGTTGGAGTCGTAGCCTGTCATCTCCAGATCCAGGACGCCGACCACCTGATCCATCTGCCCGCTCCGGTAGAGCTTGCTCGCGTAGGCCCGCGAGCCGAGGAGGCCGTCCTCCTCTTGATCGAAGGCGACGACGCGGAGCCCGATGCTCAGCTTCGCGTCCTTGAGCGCGTGGGCGATGGCGAGCGACGACACGATGCCTGAGCCGTCGTCGTCGGCGCCGGCGTTGCTCATGGAGTCGTAGTGCGCCGAGAGGATGAGGACGCGCGACGGATCGGCGCCGGGCCTGTCCGCCGTCAGGTTGACGCCCCGGCTCCAGCCGCCTTGATAAGCGTGCTCCTCGACGGTGAACCCGATCGCCTCGTATTGCTGGCGCATCCAGGCGCGGGCGAGCGCGCGTCCGTCCTCGGAGCCGCGCTCGCGGATGACCGCCGAGCGGCCGCCGACGGTCACGGGCGCGGCGCCGGAGAGCTCCTTGAGCCGCGCCTCGAGGAACGCGGCGTCGATGTGGAGCTCGGGGAGCTCGGCGGCGTCGCCGCCGAGCCGCGCGCGCGTCCCGGCCGGAGCGCGGGTCGCCTGCCCTGCCGGAGCGCGCGACAGGGCCACCTCGTGCGCCCCGATCGGCTCCGCGTGAAGGCGGTGCGAGCCGAGCCAGTCATGGGGGTCGCGGCCCGTCGGGACGGCGACGGCGGCGATCCCGCCGACGCGCGCGCGCTCGCCCGGGAGCGCCGCGCTGGGCAGCGGCCCCTCCACGAGGTAGAGCGAGGCCCCGCGCTCTTCTCTCAGAGTGACGCTCTGCCGGGCGTCATCGACGCTGGCGCGGGTCACGACGACCTGGCCAGTCTCTGTCGCGAGCCGGTTCAGGAACGTGCTGACCGTATCCTTGCCCACGTGCGAGACGTGGATCTCTCCGGCCGCCGGCGCGCCCGGATCTCCGGACGCGCACGACGTCGAGACGAGCGCAAGGGCGGCCCACAGCGCGGCGACGGCGCTCGAACGATTGCGGCAGGTTGTCATGGCGTCTTCCCCTTTCGGCGACACCGTACGGATCTCAAACGGATTATCCAAGCACTATCTCGCGATGAGTCGAGCTTTGGATCGAGCCGCGTCAAATGCAATGAGGGACACACGAGCGCTCCACCGGAGCTCTGGAGTCATGGTCCAGCTCGTCAGTCCGTGAGCGATGACGAGGCCGCTCGGCCTGTTCGCGCAGACGCGCGGCCCGCCGTCCGGCGCTCCAGTCTTCGCTCCGCGTTTTCCTGTATCCCAACGTTTACGTGGACGTTTACGTTGGTTCGGTCACTCTTCGGGCGGGGTCCCGTCTCGCAGCGAGAGCTGACCTCGCCGGCAGATATCGATGGCGGACGCGAGGATGCGCATCGCCTCCTGCGGCGCGTGGAAGCCGGACGAGTTCTCCGCCTCGGCGAAATCGACGAAGAACTGACATTTCCGCTGCGCCGCGCGCGGCCCCGCGAGCGCCTCTTCGGCCATCCCGGCCTCCTTCGCCCGGCGGATATCGCTGATGAGCGCGGTCACGGCGTCCATCGCCCGATTGCGCGCCTCGAAATGGCGCGACTGGATCGTCTCCACGCGCTGCCGGAGCTCGTCCTCGGGCCACTTGTGGCACGTCTGGCACGCGCGGTTCACGTTGAGGAGCGGGCTCTGCACGTGGTGATCGCTGATCTTCGTCGCGCCGACCCGCTGGTAGGGCATGTGGCAGTCGGCGCAGGCCACGCCGGAGCGCGCGTGGACGCCCTGATTCCACATCTCGAACTCCGGGTGCTGCGCCTTCAGCACCCTCGCGCCCGACTCCGCGTGCGTCCAGTCCGAGTGGCCGCTCTCCTCGTAATAGGCGTAGATCTCGTCGACCTTGAGGCCCTTCGCCCACGGGTACACGAGGCGCTTCTCCGGGCCCTTGAAGTAATACTCCACGTGGCACTGGCCGCAGACGTACGAGCGCATCTCCTGGCGCGTGGCCATCGTGTTGACGTCGTAATCGGCCTCACCCATCGACGCCTTGAGCGCGCGGATCCCCTCGATGAACCCCGGCCGCGTCACCCGGAGCTGCATCGACTCCGGGTCATGGCAATCGATGCACGAGACAGGGTGCGTCACCAGCTTGCGCGCCTCGGGGAAGGGCATCTGGTTCATCGCCTCCCACCCGCGCATCAGGTCGCCGCCGCCGAGCTTCTTGTACGGCACGTACACGGACGCATGGCAGTGAATGCAGGTGCCCGGCTGCTTCGCCGCGATCTGCCGCTCGGTGTACACCTGATCCTCGAGCATGTGGGCGTGCCCGCGCTCCTCCCGGAAGTCGCGCGCGAAGGCGTAGCCCGCCCACATCGTCTTCAGCCGCCCGTCCTCCTCGAGCTTCGATTGCGCGACCACGCTGCGCGGATCGGCCTCCGTCGGCGTGCGCGGCACCGCCTCGCTCCCGCCGAAGCGCGTGCGCTTCTGGTCGACCGTGCGCCGGTAGCCGTCGTACTGGAGGGGGAAGTTCTTCCCCCAGACGGCCGGGTCGTCCATCGTGTCGTCAAGCTCGACGACGCGATAGAACGGGCTCTTCGCCTCCTGCTTGTGCTCGAAGATGTTCACCAGCAGCGCGGCGATCCCGGCGGTCGCCGCCGCCGCGGCCAGCGCCGCGAGCGGCAGGTAGCGCCAGCGCGCCGGCGGCCTGCCGGTGGGCGCGCTCTTCTGCGTGGATCCTTCGTCCTTCGGCTCCGTCATCGATTCCATCCCTCGTGCGGCGGGCGCCCCTCAGCGCAGGTGGCCCACCGATTCATGGCAGCGCACGCACGAGAGCCCCGCGGCCCCGTGGTGCTCGCTGTCGATCGCGTCCACGACGTCGCCGTGGCACCCGCGACAGGCCTCCTCCGTGATGCGCAGATTGCTGGGCTTGATCCGGATCGGGTCCGGGAAACGGCCCGAGGTGAAGGCGAACGAGTGCCAGAACCCGTTCGACGCCTTCGTGGCATATTTACCCAGGAACGTGTGCGGCGCGTGACAGTCGTTGCATCCTGCCACGGCCCGGTGGCTGGAGCGCTGCCACCCGGCGAACTGCTCGTTCATGATGTGGCAGTTGGCGCACGCCGATGGATCGCTCCCCAGGTACGAGGCGCCCTTCGCATAAACGAAGGTGTACCCGCCGAGCCCGGCGGCCACGCCGAGCGCGACGCAGAGCGCGAGGAGCAAGGCTCCTGTGGAGCCGCGCCCGCCGCGCGCTCGCTCGCGCGCCGGCGGCTCCGGCGGTTCATCTCGCCGTTGCCCTTCCGTCATGGGATCTCGCTCGTGGGTCATCTATCGCCGGACCGGTTCATCGATGCTCGATGATCGACCCGCCGCTTTGCAAGGCAGGTGCCGCTACGTCTCGGCCGGAGCGGCGATCGACGGCCCGGCGGCGGGGACGAGCGCACTCGGCGCGAAGGGCGACCGCGGGACGCCGCGGCAGGCCGGCGCACGGGGCCGCAAGGCGTGCGCAGCGGCGCAGATTCCGCGCTGGCGGGCGCGCCCGGCGGCCGCTGTTCCCGCCGCGGCCCGTCTGCGCTAGGGAGCTGGCCAGGAGACGTCACGTGACCGCCCGCTCGCCACGCAGCCAGCCGCCGCCACGCCCGCGAGCGCCGGCCTGCCTCCGGCGAACCACCGTATCCGGCCGCCGGACTCCGAGCTCGGCGCCGGCCGGGGGCGTGCCTTACCGGCGTTATCGCGTCGACGAGCGCACGCTCGGAGGGAACAGGTGATATGACGACAGCTGCCCCGCACCAGAAGACGCCGTTCACGCCGTACCAGCGGCGGCTGTTCTGGTTCCTGAGCGTGGCCTCGTTCTTCGAGGGCTACGACTTCCTGGCGCTCACGCAGATATTGCCCAACTTCGGCGCGCAGATGGGCCTCTTGCCCCGCCACGAGGGGCTGCTCGTCGGGGTCATCAACTCGGGCACGATGATCGCGTATCTGCTCGTGCGCAAGGCCGACCAGTGGGGGCGGCGGCGGGTGCTCTCGGTCACCATCGCGGGGTACACGATCTTCTCCGTGCTGACGGCGTTCTCGCCGAACGTCTATGTCTTTGCCGTCTTGCAGCTCCTCGCGCGCATCTTCCTCCTCGGCGAGTGGGCGGTCAGCATGGTGTACGCGGCCGAGGAGTACCCGAGCGATCGGCGCGGGATGGTGATCGGCGTCATCCAGGCGTTCTCGAGCCTCGGATCCATCGTGTGCGCGGGCGTCGTGCCGCTGCTCCTCGCGACGCCGTACGGGTGGCGCAGCGTGTACCTCGTCGGCGGCATCCCGCTCGTGCTCATCGCGGTCGCGCGGCGCGGCCTGCGCGAGACAGCCCGGTTCGAGCAGGTGGCGGCCGAGCGAAAGGGGGAGGGGACGCCGCCGTTCACGCGCATCCTGCGCACGCCGTATCGCAAGCGGATGCTGCAGCTCGCCTTGATCTGGGGGCTCACGTACGTTTGCACCCAGAACGCGGTGACGTTCTGGAAGACGTTCGCGCTCCGGGAGCGCGGGCTCAGCGACGGCGAGGTGGGCGGCAGCATCACGTTCGCCGCGCTCGCCTCGATGCCGCTCATCTTCGCCTCGGGCAAGCTGCTCGACGTGGTGGGCCGCCGCAAGGGCGCGGTGATCATCTATGTGCTGGCGGCGGCCGGCGTGCTCGGCGCTTACTCGCTGGGCTCGCGCGGCGCTCTCACGGCGGCGCTGGTCTTCGCCATCTTCGGCGCGAGCGGGGTGCTCCCCGTGCTGAACGCCTACATGACCGAGCTCTTCCCCACGCACCTCCGGAGCGACGCGATCGCCTGGTCGAACAACCTGCTCGGCCGGATCGGCTACATGATCTCTCCGATCGCCGTCGGCTTCGCCGCGGAGGAGATCGGCTGGGGACCGGCGGTGTCCGCGACGGCGCTCTTCCCGCTGGTCGCGCTCGCGCTCATCCTGTGGCTCCTGCCGGAGACGCGCGGCAAGGAGCTCGAGGAGACGGCGCGGGTATAGCCCAGCTTCGTGTGTCAGAGATCCGGCCAAGGGGCGCCGGCACGCCACGAAGAACACAAAAATCTTGGCGTCTCGTGGCGCCCTGGCGGTTCCAGCATTCTGGCAGGGCGGGGTAGGTACCACACCACCGGGCGCCGAGGGCAAACGAGCGGGCTGAGACGTGGTTGCTGTCGGAGGCTCACAGGCTGCGGGCCGGCCCGGCTGGTGATCGTGTCATGACGGAGCGCGCCCGCGGGGATCGAGCGGTCGCCGCGGGGCTCGAGCGGTTCCGCACCAAGCCGCAGTTTTTGAGCTCCTGCGGTCTGGAGCTCGTCATCCGTTAATTTGGTGGGAGCGCTGGGCTGGTCTAGATCCGCCCCGTCCGAACGATCCCGATCGGCCTGTACGGAAGAGCCTCACCAACGCGTCGTCGCACGTCTGTGTGCGAGCGGCCGAGGTGCGCACGGAATACAGACCGCCAAGACATTCAGGTCGCCCGCGTCGCCCCTGTCGACGTCGCGCGCGAGAAGTCAGCGAACATGCAACCTTTCACGCTGCCCGACTTCTACATGCCGCATCCGGCGCGCCTCAATCCGCACCTCGAAGGTGCGCGCGCGCATACCAAGGCCTGGTCCTACGAGATGGGGATCCTGGAGGAGAACCCGAAGGAAAAGCCCATCTGGACCGAGCGCGACCTCGACGCGCACGACTACGCGCTGCTCTGCGCGTACACCCACCCCGACGCGCCCGCGCCCGAGCTCAATCTGATCACGGACTGGTATGTCTGGGTGTTCTTCTTCGACGACCATTTCCTCGAGATTTACAAGCGCACCAAGGACATGCGCGGCGCCAAGGCGTACCTCGACCGCCTGCCGCTCTTCATGCCCGTCGTGCCCACGGGGGCGCCGCCGGAGCCGACGAACGTGGTCGAGCGCGCGCTCGCGGACCTCTGGGCGCGGACCGTCCCGCTCACATCGGTGCACTGGCGCGAGCGCTTCCTCGAGGCGACGAAGAACCTGATGCTCGAATGCATGTGGGAGCTCGCCAATATCCAGGAGAACCGCGTCGCGAACCCGGTCGAATACATCGAGATGCGCCGCAAGGTCGGCGGCGCGCCCTGGTCCGCGGGCCTCGTCGAGATCGCCGTGGGCGCCGAGGTCCCGGCCGCCGTCGCCGCGACGCGCCCCCTCGAGGTCCTGCGCGACACGTTCTCGGACGGCGTCCACCTGCGCAATGACCTGTTCTCGTACCAGCGGGAGGTCGAGGTCGAAGGGGAGAACGCCAACTGCGTGCTCGTCCTCGAGCGTTTCCTCGGCGTCCCCACGCAGAGGGCGGCCGATCTCACGAACGAGATCCTGACGTCGCGGCTCCAGCAATTCGAGAACACGGCGCTCGTCGAGGTGCCGGCGCTCTGCGTCGAGCACGGGCTGACGCCGGCGCAAGCCCTCGACGTCGCCAGGTACGTGAAGGGGCTGCAGGATTGGCAGTCTGGCGGCCACGAATGGCACATGCGATCGAGCCGCTACATGAACGAAAACGCGGACAGATCCGCGGGCGTCCCCGATTTCCCCGGGACGCCGGCGGGACTCGGCACCTCGGCGTTCCGGATCAGGCTCACGCCCGCCGCCCTGGGTTTGCAGCGGATCAAGACCCTCACCCACGCCCCGTTCCAGCCTGTGGGCAGGACGCCGCTCCCGAAGATCACCATGCCGTTCAAGCTCCGCTTGAGCCCGCATCTCGCCGCGGCGCGCCGGAGCACCGTCGAGTGGGCCCGGAGGTTCGCGATGCTCGACGTGGTGCCGGGCGTCTTCGGGTCCGGGATCTGGGACGAGCGCAGGCTCATCGGCTTCGATTTCCCCATCTGCGCCGCGGGCATTCACCCGGACGCGTCCCCGCACGAGCTCGACCTGAGCTCGGCCTGGCTGACGTGGGGGACATACGGCGACGATTACTTCCCGCTCGTGTTCGGCGCGACGCGGGACATGGCGGGCGCGAAGCGGTTCAACGCCCGGCTCTCGATGTTCATGCCCCTCGACTGCGCGGGCGCCCCGGTGCCCGAGAACCCGGTGGAGAGCGGCCTGCTGGATCTCTGGATCCGCACGGCCTCCCCCATGTCGATGAATTCGCGGCAATCGCTCCGCCGCAGCGTCGAGACGATGACCGGGAGCTGGCTCTGGGAGCTCCTGAACCAGATCCAGAACCGGATCCCGGATCCGGTCGATTACATCGAGATGCGCCGCAAGACGTTCGGCGCCGATCTCACGATGAGCCTGCCCAAGCTCACGCTGGGCGATGTGGTCCCGGCCGCGGTCTTCCGCACGCGGACGATGCGAGGGCTCGACAACACCACGGCCGACGTGGGCGGGTGGATCAACGATCTCTACTCGTACCGCAAGGAGATCGAGTTCGAGGGCGAGATCAGCAACCTCGTGCTGGTCGCCGAGCGGTTCCTCGAATGCGACGCGCAGCGCGCCAAGGAGGTCGTCAATGACCTGATCACGGCGCGCGTGCTGGAGTTCGAGCACATCGTGGCGACCGAGCTGCCCCGCATCCTCGACGAATTCGACCTCGACAAGGCGGCCCGCGAGGCCGTGCTCGGGTACGTCGAGAACCAGCGGTTGTACATGGCTGGCGTCCTCAACTGGCACGTCGTGACGAGCCGGTACGTGGACGCGGAGCTCGAGCGCCGGCCGATCGAACGGGCGATCGACGGCGCGCGTGGGTTTGGCGCCTCTGCGGCGCGTATCAGCAGCTTCTTCGGCGCCGGAAGAGCCGGCGCCGCGGCGCCTGCTGCGAAGGCGGATCTTTCAATGGGTACGGCGCGGTCCGTGCCGGCGAAGCACGGGCGGGCCTAGCCGTCCGGGAAAGAGGGACTCATGTCTATCACAGGGAATCTGGGTTCGATCGATCAGCACCAGACCAGCCTCGCGACGGCGGCCGCGAGGCAGCTCGCGACGACGACCAAGTCGGCGCCGCAGATGCAGGGCATCTCGTCGCGGTGGCTGCTCAAGCTCCTGCCGTGGGTGCACGTCAACGGCGTGTACCGCGTGAACCGCCGCCTGAGCTATGCGGTGGGCGACGGGCGGGTGACGTTCACGAACACCGGCGCGAAGATCCAGGTCATCCCGCAGGAGCTCTGCGAGCTGCCGCTCCTCCGCGGCTACGAGGACGTCGAGGTCCTCACCGCGCTGGCGAACCGCTTCGTGCAGCGTGAATACAAGCCCGGCGACGTCATCACCGAGCGCGGCAAGGAGGCCGATCACATCTGCCTCATCGCGCACGGCAAGGTCAACAAGATCGGCGCGGGCAAGTACGGCGATGAGACGGTGCTCGCGGTCCTCGCGGACGGCGACCATTACAGCTACCAGGCGCTCCTGGAGACGCAGGATTACTGGACGTTCACGGCCAAGGCCGTCACGGCGGTCACGGTGCTGACGCTCCAGCAGAACGTCTTCGACGAGCTCGTCGCCCAGCACCCGTCGCTGAAGAAGCACCTCGACAGCTTCAAGGCGCTCGCCGCGAAGAAGCAGGACAACACGGGCGAGGCGGCGATCGAGATCGCGGCGGGCCACTCCGGCGAGCCCGTCCTCCCCGGCACGTTCGTCGATTACGAGACCTCGCCCCGCGAGTACGAGCTCAGCGTGGCGCAGACCGTGCTCCACATCCACACGCGCGTCGCGGATCTGTTCAACGAGCCGATGAACCAGACGGAGCAGCAGCTGCGCCTGACCATCGAGGCCCTGAAGGAGACCCAGGAGCACGAGCTCATCAACAACCGCGAGTTCGGCCTCCTGCACAACGCCGACCTCAAGCAGCGCATCCACACCCACAGCGGCCCCCCGACGCCGGACGACATGGACGAGCTCCTCGCCACGGTCTGGAGGGAGCCGTCGTTCTTCCTCGCGCCCCCGCGGGCCATCGCGGCGTTCGGCCAGGAGTGCAGCCGCGTCGGCGTCTATCCGCAGAGCATCGAGGTGAACGGCCACCGCGTCCCGGCGTGGCGCGGCATTCCGATCTTCCCGTGCAACAAGATCCCGGTCTCGGAGACGCGGACGACCTCGATCCTGCTCGTGCGCGCGGGCGAGAAGAACCAGGGCGTCATCGGCCTGCACCACGCCGGCATTCCGGACGAGGTCGAGCCGAGCCTCAACGTGCGCTTCATGGGGATCAACGAGAAGGCCATCATGTCGTACCTCGTCAGCCTCTATTACTCGACGGCCGTGCTGGTCCCCGACGCGCTCGGCGTCCTGGAGAGCGTCGAGATCGGACGCGCCCACGAGTGAGCCGCGAGCGGTAGGCGCTCCGCGTGTGCCCCGCGCGAACGCCGGGGATACGCGGAGCGCTCTGCTCTCCGAAGCCCGCAGAAGGAAAGGTACATCATGGCAAACGCCGAAAACCCTGGGATCGGGAACGATGGTGAGCGTTCGAGCCTCGGGACGCTGGGGGCGCGAAGGCTCGCGACGACGACCAAGTCGCATCCGCAGATGCAGGGGATCACGTCCCGGTGGCTCCTGCGGGTCTTGCCCTGGATCGAGGTCACGGGCGGCACGTATCGCGTGAACCGCCGCCTGAGTTATGCCGTCGGCGACGGGCGGTTGAGCTTCGGCAACGTCGGGGCGAAGGTGCAGGTGATCCCGCAGGAGCTCTGCGAATTGCCGCTCTTGCAAGGCTTCTCGGACGACGCCGTGCTCGACACCCTGGCGAGCCGGTTCGTCCAGCGGGAGTACAAGCCCGGCGCGCTGATCGCCGAGCGCGGAAAGCCAGCGGAGACGATCTTCCTGCTCGCGCACGGAAAGGCCCAGAAGCTCGGCGCAGGCAAGTACGGCGCCGACACGATCCTCGACGTCCTCGCGGACGGGGACCATTTCGGGGATCAGTCCGTCATCGAGTCGAACGACGTATGGACCTATTCGGTCAGGGCCGTCACGCCGTGCATCGTGCTCGAGCTCCCGCAGCGCGCCTTCGAGGAGCTGATCTCGCGATCCCCGGCGCTCCACGCGCACGTCGAGTCGCTCAAGGAGCGGCTGAAGAAGCCGCAGGACAAGCTCGGACAGGCGGCGATCGCCCTCGCCGCCGGTCACAAGGGCGAGCGCGCGCTCCCGGGGACGTTCGTCGATTACGAGACCGCGCCGCGTGAATACGAGCTCAGCGTCGCGCAGACGGTCCTCCGGCTCCACACGCGCGTCTCGGATCTCTTCAATGATCCGATGGATCAGCGAGAGGAGCAGCTCCGCCTGACCGTCCAGGCCCTGCGCGAGCGGCAGGAGTATGAGCTCATCAACAACCGTGACTTCGGCCTCCTGCACAACGCCGACCTGAAGCAGCGCCTCCATCCCCGGAGCGGCCCCCCGACGCCCGACGACATGGACGAGATCCTCTGCCGGCGCCGCAAGTCGCAGTTCTTCCTGGCGCACCCGCGCACGATCGCCGCCTTCCACCGGGAGTGCAGCCGCCGCGGCATCTACCCGACCAGCGTCGAGCTCTCCGGCACGCAGGTCGCGGCGTGGCGCGGCGTCCCGATCCTGCCTTGCGACAAGATCCCGATCAACGAGGACAAGACGAGCTCCATCCTCGTCATGCGCACGGGGCAGGAGCACCAGGGCGTCATCGGCCTCCACCGCACGGGCCTCCCCGAGGAGATCGAGCCCGGCGTCTCGGCCCGCAGGATGGAGACCGACGGAAAGGCCATTACGTCGTACCTTGTGAGCACCTATTACTCCGCCGCGGTGCTGGTGCCCGACGCGCTCGGCGTCCTTGAGAACGTCCAGATCGGTCGGTAGTCTCCACGGCGCCGATGACTCTGCATCTCGACCTGCTCCTCCATAACCTCGTCGCGCTGTGCATCGCGATCGTGGTGCTCCTGCTCCTCTCGGAGCTCGTGGTCAGGCTGATCCATCGGGGCTACGCCTTCGTCTTGCGCTCGCCGACGCTGGAGCACGTCACGGCCGACGAGCGCAAGTCGTTCCGGCGTCGCGTCCGTCGCCGCGCGCTCGTCTGGGTCGCGCTCGTCGGCGCCGCGCTCATGGGCGGCGCGGCGTTCGCCGCGGTTCGCGGGATTCGCGCCCTCGACGTGGTGAAGAGCGCGCTCGTCGGGCTCGCCGGCGACGATCCCGCGATCGCCAGGACGCGGTTGCTCACCGCGCTCGGGATCGCCGTCGGCGCGCTCTTCGCCGACGCCCTCGCCCGGGGGCTCGCCGACGCGCTGGGAAAGGCGGTCGCGCGCTCGGACTGGCTGGAGAAGCGGCGCGTGCCGGTCGCAGAGGTCACGATACGCCTGCGCAAGGCGCTCCGCGTGGTCGTCCTCGGCGCCGCCGCGGTCCTCCTCACCGAGAAGCTCGCGCTCGCGCCGGGGACCCAGCGCGCCGTATTGCTCGCCAGCTACACGCTGGGCGCGTTTTACGTGAGCCGCCTCGTGACGGGGATCGGATACCTCCTCCTCGATATCCTCTTCGACAACTCCACGAGGCTCGCCCGCCTCGAGAGCCCGCTCAGGTACCTCGGGAACCTGTCGCACCTGCTCGGGATCACGAAGCGCGTCGTCGATTATTGCGTGTACATCACGGCGGCGACGTGGGTCGCCGACGCGCTCACGCCCGACACGTGGCTCTCGCAGGCGGGGCGGGTCGGGCTCCGGATCATCGCGATCGTCTATGCGAGCCGGGTCCTCGTCGAGATCTGCGTGCTCCTCATCAACGACCTCTTCCTCGGGAAGGTGGCGGAGGAGAACCCCCAGACGCTCCAGCAACGAAAGACCCTGGTCCCCGTGGCCATGGGCTTCGTGCGGTACGCCATCTACTTCTCGGCTCTCGTGCTGGGTCTGCGCGAGGCTTCCATCGATCCGACGCCGCTGCTCGCCGGCGCCGGCGTCATCGGCGTGGCCATCGGCTTCGGCGCGCAGACGTTCGTGGGGGACATCGTGGCCGGCTTCTTCATCCTCTTCGAGAACCTGCTCCTCGTCGGGGATCTCGTGGAGATCGGCGGCATCCAGGGGCGCGTGGAGGAGATCGGCGTTCGTATCACGAAGATCCGCGACGAGATCGGCGTGCTCCATTCGATCCCGAATGGCGAGGTGCGCAAGGTCGCGAACCATTCGCGATCCTACGTGAACGCGGTGGTCGACGTGCACGTGCCTTATGAGGAGGACGTGCAGCGGGTGCGTGAGCTCCTCGCGAGGGTCGCCGAGAAGGAGGTCGAGCTGCAGACGGGCGCTCCGGGGCAGGTGGACGTCGGCGTGGAGGAGCTCAACGAGGGATCGATCGTCCTGCGTATCAGCGCGCGCGTGCCACCCGGCAAGAACAAGGAAGTGAACGATGCGCTGCGCGGCCGCGTCGTCGAGGAGCTTTGCAAAGCGCAGGTCAGCGCGCCGCGCCCGCGTCGAGCCGTCCTCATCGACAGCCAGCTCTCCGTCAAGAACCCGCCCAGGCGAGAAATCGAGGAATCCGCGCCCGTCACGCCTTTCTCGCCCGCGAGCGACGACTGACGAGCGGTTCGCCTCGCGGCCGTGCTCAGAGGCCCCGACAGCGCGAGGTGCGCCGTGTCCTCGATCAGGTCCCTCCGTGCCAGGAGCACGAAACCGGCGGGAAGCGGGGCCAATCAACGGAGGTCCACGGCGTCCGGCTGGCCGGCGGCACGGACCTGCCCTTTGCGGTCGACGCCGAGCTCCGGGCGCTCCGCGTCGACGTCTCGCGCGTGCCTGACATCGCGGCGGACCAGGCGATCACGCTGGAGATCGACTACGAGGCCGCCGAGAGCGACGCGCTCCACGTGATCCCCGCCCGCCGGGGGGACCCCGCCGCGTCGCGCGCCGTCTACACGCTCTCGGAGCCGCTCGACGCCGCGCTCTGGATGCCGTGCCACAACACGCCCGAGGACCGCGCCGTCTTCTCCATCGACCTCGGGATGGGCGCGCAGGAGACGATGATCGCGAACGGCACGCTCGTCTCCGACGAGCAGGGCGCGTCCGGCCGTCGCATGAAGTACGCGACGGACTACACGGTGCCCATCTACCTGATGGCCTTCGCGATCGGCGACTTCGAGGTCGAGGGCACGATGAAGGGGAGCCTCCCCGTCTCCGTCTGGCACCGGCGCGGCGTCCCGGGCGATTACGATCGTCTGCTCGACGAGGTGGTCCGCTCGATCGGCCTCTTCGAGGAGCTGCTCGTGCCGTATCCCTTCGAGAAGTACGCGCTGGTGCTCGTACCGGAGTATGGCGGCGGCCTCGAGAACCTCGGCATCACCTTCCAGGGGGAGTCCCGGAGCACCGCTCCGACCAGCTCCGGCGACCTGAGGCTCACGATCCACGAGCTCGGCCACCAGTGGTTCGGAGATCTCGTGACCGTCAAGACCTGGGACGATCTGTGGATCAAGGAGGGCATGGCGACGTTGCTCGCGGAGGAGGGCGCGCGCCTCTACCTGGATGAGAGCGGCGAGGGGACGCTGAACGGCGACTCCTTCGCGGCCGTCGTGGACTCCCTCATCGTGGATCCGGACCGCGGTCCCGACGAGAAGTACACGAGCGGACCTTACGGCCGCGCCGCGTGGCTGCTCACCCAGATCCGGAGCCTCATCGGGGAGGAGCCTTTCTGGGGCACGCTGCGCGACGTCCTCAACGAGCACCGCTTCGGCGCCATCGGCACGGACGAGTTCCTCGGCGCCTTCGCGCGGCACCTCGGCCCCGACGCGACCGCCCGCGCGCGGCGGGCGCTCCGGGCCAGCGAGCTCCCGCACCTCCATCTCGGGCGGTCGCCCTCCGGCGGCGTGCTCGTGACGCTGCGCGATCCGGACGGCGCGCTCGTCGCGCCGCTCGAGCTGCTCTGGATCGCGGACGACGGAGCGACGCGCTCGCAGGTGCTCGAGGTCGATCAGGCCGCGCACGTCGCCCCGCAGCGGGAGGGCGAGCTGCTGATCTTCGATCCGCTCGACCGCCACATCCCCTGGTTCTACCTCGTCGACTCCAGCCTGGACCCGGAGGACGACGCGGCGCGCTTCTCCTCGTTTCGCCTTCCCACGAGCCCCTCGCAGGTCGCGAGCCTCCTCGAGGCCGGCGGCGTCCACCAGACGGCCGCCCTCCATGTCGGCTTGCCGGAGACCCTGGCCCCGGGCGCGTTCGCGGATTTCCTCGACGGTCTCGACGCCGAGGACGCCAAGGGCATGGCGGTCGCGGCGGCGTGCGTCAGGGCCGCGGATCCGGCGCTGGATCCAGCGCTGCGCGCGGCGTGGTCGAGCGCGCTCGCGCCGCTGCTCGCGGGGCCGCCCTTCGCGCGCTGGACCGAGTTCACGCCGTCGCTGGAGTACGGGGCGTGCGGCGAGGTCGTCGACGCGCTGGCGCTCTACGCGGACGAGTGGTCGGCGCTCGCGGCGGGGCCGCCGGCCGGCGACCTCTCCGACGCGCACCTGCTGTTCCTGTACAACTTCGAGCTGCCGCTCGAGACGGTGGTATCGGCGTGGGGGAACGTCGCCAGGCAGTCCAGCTCGCTGCGCGCGCGCTCGCTCGCCATGACGAGGATCCGCCTCGACATCGATCGCGCTCGGCCGGAGCACGTCCCCGCCCTCCGCGCCTTCTTCGCCGAGATCGCCGTGTCCACGGAGGTGTTCGATCTCCTTTACCAGGCGCTCGACGGGATGAGTCGCACGAAGGCGCCCACCGCGTCGGAGAACGCGGAGGCCCTGGCCGCCCTGCGCCAGCTGCTGCGCGCGGCGCCGACGACGCCGCTCGACGGTTTGGCGGTGTGCGTCGCCCGCGAGCTGACCCAGGGCGACGCCGCGGCGTGGAGCGAGTTCGTCGGGGGCCTCGACGGCGTGGAGCTCTCCGCCGAGGCCGCCGCGATGCTCGCGGACCCGTCCAGCTGCTGAGGACGACGCCGCGCCTCGACCCATCCGAGCCGTCAGGTGCAGGCGCCGAGGCCCGGCAGCGCCGCGCGGCCGTGTGCACCGCGACGGACGCGGCCGCATGGCGCGGCTCCTCAGGGCCATGGACAATGAGCGCATGCCTCCCGGCGCTCCCGCGTCCGCCTCCCCGCGCCCCGGCGCGATCACCGACGTCGCCGGCATCGAGGTCGGCCATTTCACCGACAGCCGCCGCCCCACGGGCTGCACGGTGGTGCTGGCGCGCGAGGGCGCCGTCGCCGGCGCGGACGTGCGCGGCGCCGCGCCTGGCACGCGCGAGACCGACCTGCTCTCGCCCTCCAACGTGGTCGAGCGCGTCCACGGCGTCCTGCTGGCCGGCGGCAGCGCCTGGGGCCTCGACGCGGCCTGCGGCGTGATGCGCTGGCTGGACGAGCGCGGCGTGGGCATGACCGTCGGCCCCGCCCGGGTACCCATCGTGCCCGGCGCCGTGCTGTTCGACCTGGCGCTGGGCGACCCGCGTATCCGTCCCGACGCCGCCGCTGGCTACGCCGCCTGCGAGGCCGCGTCGAGCACGCCGCCCGCCGAAGGCAACGTGGGGGCCGGGGCCGGCGCCGTGGTCGGCAAGATCTTCGGCTTCCACCGCGCGATGAAGGGCGGCATCGGCGGCGCCTCCGTCACCGTCGGCGGCGTGACCGTGGGCGCCATCGTCGCCTGCAACGCGCTGGGCGACGTCGTCGACCCGGAGACGGGCCAGGTGCTCGCCGGCGCGCGCACGGAGCGCGGCACGCGCCTGCTGGACACGCGGCGCGCGCTGCTGCGGGGCGACGCGCCGAGGCCCATGCTCGCGGGCAGCAACACGACCATCGGCGTGATCGCCACCGACGCCGTGCTCACGAAGAGCCAGGCCGGCCGCCTCGCCACCGTGGGGCACGACGGCCTGGCGCGCGCGATCAACCCGCTGCACACGCTCTCCGACGGCGATGCCCTCTTCGCGCTGGGCACGGGCGCGTCCGGCGCGACGCTCGGTATGATGACCCTGTGCGTCATGGCGGCCGAGGTCTGCGCGCTGGCCGTGGTGCGCGCCATCCGCGCGGCGCAGGGCGTGACGCTCGGCGCTGCGTACCTGCCGGCGGCGGGGGACCTGGGATGATGCCTGTCGACGCGCGCTGAAGCCAGTCACGGTGCTGCGCTCGAAGCCGCGGCTCGTCCTCGTACTTCCGCCACGGGAGCCGCGACTCGTCCTCGTACTTCCTCTAGGCTGAACGAGGAGGACAAGGATGCCCACCATTGCGATCGTCGGCGCCGGCGTGGCCGGCCTGCATCTCGCGCTGCACCTCCAGAAGGAGGGCCTCGACGTGAGCCTCTACGAGGAGCGCACGCCGGACGAGATCCGGACGGGGCGCCTGCCCAGCACCGTCGGGCTCTCCCTGCTGACCCGGGAGCGCCAGCGGGCGCTCGGCGTCGCGCACTGGGAGGGGCCCGAACATGCCACGAGGACCATCCGGATCCGCGTCGCGGCCGAGCCGCCGATCGACTTCGTCGGCCGCCTCGCGGATCAAGCGCTCTTCATCGACATGCGGGTCTATCTGCCCCGGCTGCTCGAGGACTTCGTCGCGCGTGGCGGCCGCGTGGTGAGGGCCTCGCTCGACGCGGCCGGCGTCCGCGGCCTCGCCGCGGCGCACGACCTCGTGGTCGTCGCCACGGGGCGGGCGGGCCTCACGGACCTCTTCCCGAGGGTCCCCGAGCGAAGCCCGCACGCCGCGCCGATGCGGCGGCTCTTCGCGGGCATCGTCCGCGGGCTCCGCATGCCGCCCGGGCCGATGGAGTTCATGTTCCAGCTCTCCCCGGGGCACGGCGAGATCTTCGAGAACCAGTACATCACGCTCGGCGGGATCGTTCCCTCGCTGCTCATCGAGGCGATCCCCGGCGGCGCGCTCGAGCCGATCACGCGGATGCGCTACGAGGACGATCCGGCGCGCTTCGACGCGGCGCTGCTCGACGCGGTGCTCGCGCACGCGCCGCTCACGGCCGAGCGCGTCGATCGGGCGAGCTTCGGCGTGGCCGGCCCGCGCGACTACCTGACGGGCGCCGTGACGCCGGTGGTGCGCCGCGCGTACGCGCCCCTCGGCGGCGAGAGGTTCGCGCTCGCGCTGGGCGATCTCCACATCACCCACGATCCGATAACCGGCCAGGGCGCGAACATGGCCACGCTCGCGGCGTCGCTCGCCGCCGAGCAGATCGCCGGGCAGGCGGCCGCCGGCGCCGCGTTCGACGAGGCGTTCTGCGCGGACCTCGAGGACCGCCTCTGGAACGGGCTCCGGGCGGCCACGGAGTGGACGAACGCCTTCCTCCTGCCGCCGCCGGACCACGCGCTGGCCCTCCTCGTCGCAGCGTCGCGCAGCCAGCCGGTGGCCGACGCGTTCGCCACGAACTTCTCGTACCCGGAGCGCCAGTGGGCGATCCTCTCATCGCCCGAGGCGACCGCCAGCTTCATCGCGAGCCACGCCTGACGATCAGCTGAAGCGCGCCCGGATCGGCGCCGGGCTCTCGCAGATCGGGCACGCGTCCGCGCGCTCGGCGATCTTGCCGCAGTCCTTGCAATCGACGCGATAGCCGTGGAAGCCCGGGTCGTGCAGCTCGACGCTCGTCTGCGCCCTGTCCGCGCGCTTTCCCTCGTATTTCACGCGCATTGGCACGAACGCGATATAACGCACCTCGATGTGCTCGCACCGCGAGCACCGCTCCGGCACCGCGTACGCGTTGGTCGTCGTGAGCCCGCGCGCGAGGCCGCCTTCGGCGTGGCACCGCGGGCAGCGGTCGTCCGTGAACACGAGGTGCTGGCACGCGCCGCACGTGATCTCGTACAGCCCGTCGACGAACATCTCGCCCTTGTAGACCCACTTGACCGGCCCGACGGGCTCGCCCTCCATGAGCGGCACGAGCCCGTCGACATACGAGCGCAGGTTGAGCTTCTGTCCCCCGCACGCGGGACACCCCGCCTCGACCATCTCGGCAAACGCACGTTCGGAGAGCCTGCTCATGGTCGTCGCCTTCTAGCACGCCTCGCCGGCGGGAGGACCGAAATGGCGGGGCCGCGCCAAAGCCGGCCATGAAGGGCCCTGGCGCGCCGCGCTGGAGGGGCCAGCCTCCACACCTGGAGGCCGCGGCCTCCAGGGCATGACCTACGAGCGGGCCCAGGCCATTCCAGCAGGCACCCGGGATCACGCGAAGCCGGCGCTCGCTCCACAACCAAGCGCCGCGAACTCGGGGGTATTCCGCCCAGCGCGCGGCCTCCGGCGGCGCCGCGCAGGGCCGCCCAGCCGTGCCTCCAGCGCATGGCCTGACGATTGCAATTACGTCGATCCGTTGTTCCGTCGGTCGCACGGTCGGTCAGGCGATTCCCACCATGACGTCGAGGGATGGGAAGAGCGCCTGCCCAGCATCGATATCGCGCTCGCGTGAGACGAGCGCGCGGGCCTGCCGGCGCGGAGGCGCCGCGGCCGCGCGCGCCGCCCTGGGGGCGAGAGCGCCCCGACACGAACCGAACCCGAGGTGAACCATGTCGTCGGTCTCCATCAAAACAACGATGATCTTCATTCTCATCGGCGCGGCCGCGGGCTGCGCCGTGCCCGCCGAGAAGGACGCGCCGGAGGAAACGGCGGTCGAGTCGCAGGCCGTCGAGTGCAGCAAGGAGTGCATCCTGGCGATGGTGAACAGGCAGCTCTCGCTGATGGGCGAGTTCGGGAACGAGGAGGAGTTCACGCGGGCGCTCCGGGAGCTCGTGGCCATCGGCCCGGCGGTCGTCCCCGTGGTCGCCGAGGTCTACAAGGCGTGGTCGGTGTCGTTCCCGCCGGACAAGGCCGAATCGGCGAGGCCTGGCGAGATGCGCTGGCGGGCGGCTCACCTCCTTGGCCTGCTCGGCTCGCGCGACGGCATCAAGCCGCTGAACGAGATCGCCACGACGAAGCTCCCCGACCCCGAGGCCGACGAGCAGCTCTTCGCGGATGAATACCGCGTTCGCCTGCGCGCGATCGCCGGGCTCGAGGCGCTCGGCGCCGCGGAGGAGCTGAAGGCCATCTTCTCCGCGGGCGATCTCCTGCGCAACCCGGCGGCGGCGAGCCTCTACGCCCTCGGGATCGACGTCGGTGGGATCCAGCTGATCGACGCGCGCAAGGCGCTCGCGGAGGACGTCGCCGACGTCAAGGATTACAACCCGAACAACGGTCGACCGGCGCAGCCGGAGAAGCCCGGATCGCAGGTATTCAAGGTGGCTCCTCGGACCGACACGCCTGTCATCACTCGTTGAGGGATCGATCATGAAAAGCACGATCAGCGCCATTCTTGCGTCTTGTTTGCTCCTCGGCGTCGCCTCCGAGGCCCGCGCCGACACCTGCGACACCGTGCGGGGGACCGATCCCGGGGTGATGACGAGCTTCTGGTGCACGCAGCCGTGGATCGACTTCTACTGGGATGCGTACGACTTCGACAAGGGGGACTGGGACGACGGCTTCGGCTGGGAGGCCGCGTGCGACCGGAGGCGGCCGCTGGCGCGCACGTTCCAGGCGATCCAGCTGCTCAACTATGCGTCGCCGAACGAGGCGCTCAAGACGAACGACTTCAACGGCAACATCCTGCGCTGGGGCGGCAACTACACGATCCGTGAGTTCGACGAGCTCGACGCGCGGTGCGGGGACGGGTCGAAGCGGGCGTACACGACCTGGGGCGGGTTCGACGACTACACGGAGCTCTACATCCCGTTCTTTTACAACGAGAACGTCGTGGAGCGCGCCGGGACGCTGATCCACGAGGCGCGCCACGCGGACTGGTGCGGCCACAGCGGCAACGACGGCAGCAACAAGTGCCCTGCGAAGAGCGAGTCGTGCGACGAGAAGTACCTGGATGGGTGCTCCGGGATCGGGTCGCCCAGCGGGCGGGGCGCGGCCGGCTACCAGGTCCTGTGGCTGTGGTGGTACGCTTTCGAGGCCGACGCCCAGCACAGCTCGTCGACGATGAAGGCCTTCGCGAGGGACGAGGCGAACCGGATCCTGAACACGATGTTCGACGTCAATCCCTGCTTCAACATCACGAGCAATGGCAGCAAGATCATCACGTGTTAGGCGGCTTTTGCTCGGCGGCCTCCTGTGGGGCGCGCTGTGCCTCGCGGGGTGCGCCGGGCACCCTGGCTCGGACATCCCGCCGGCGCCCTGGGCGCAGCTCGAGGTGAACCGCGGCGCAGGCGAGGAGACCGTCGTCTGGATCGAGCTGAGCGGCACGTTCGAGGGGCACCAGGGGACGACGGCGCTCCGCGGAGAGCTCACCGCCGAGCAGATCTCGGGTCTTCGAGAGCTGTTCCGGGACGAGCGGCTCGCGATCTACCGGAGCGACGCGCTGCCCGCCGACGGCAGCGTCGACCTCGCGGGCACCGCCGAGCGGCCGATCTTCCGCGTCGTGGTGCGCGAGGAGAGCGACGCGATCCGGGCGGGCTCGGAGAAGCTTTCGGCGTATTTCGCCGAGGGGGCGCAGCGCGCCGAGACGACCGAGATGCTGCGGGAGGTCAAGGCGATCCTCGCCGCAGCGGCGCCGGTCCCTTAGAGCGACCGACGGCGTCCGGCGCGCCCCTGTCGTTAGCGTCTACAACCGACGCTCGATCCCTCTGCACGCCGAGCCTGACCGCAGCGTGCCAGCGTCAAGGACAATGGCCAGGCTCATCGCCCGTCGCCGCTGCTGTCCGAACGGTCTCGACGGTCGCGAATCGTCGTCACGGACGGAACTACGCACATCCGAGACGTGCAGGACGAAATACGGATGGTATCCGGACGTCTGCATTATGACAGTGCGCTAACCTACCGTCAGTCCGGTTCCGGTGTACAAACCGCGCATGGAGCTAGCAATCTTCCTCATCGCGCACTCCACGTTCGCGGTCTTCTTCCAGACCTTCTTCCTGCACCGGTACGCCTCGCATCGGATGTTCACGATGTCGAAGCGCTCCGAGCGAGTCTTCCATCTCCTCACGTACCTGACGCAGGGCTCCTCGTACCTCGTCCCCTGGGCCTACGCGATCTTGCACCGCATGCACCACGCGTACAGCGACACGCCGAAGGACCCGCACTCGCCGCGGTACTTTGCCGAGCCCGCTTCGATGATGTGGCGAACCAAGAAGCTCTACGACGCCATCTGCGACGGCGCCGCCGACGTGGAGCCGCGCTTCCGCGGCGGCTACCCCGAGTGGCGCACGCTCGACCGCATCGGCAACTCGTGGTTCAGCCGCATCTCGTGGGGCGCGGGCTACGCCGTCATCTACATCGTCTTCGCCTCGCACTGGTGGCAGTTCCTGTTCGTCCCGCTGCACTGGACCCTGGGCCCGCTGCACGGGGCGATCGTGAACTGGTGCGGCCACCGCTACGGCTACCGCAACTTCAACAACGACGACGGCTCGCGCAACACGCTGGCGCTCGATCTCGTGACGCTCGGCGAGCTCTTCCAGAACAACCACCACAAGTACTCGATGAGCCCCAACTTCGCGGTGCGGTGGTTTGAGATCGACCCGGCCTATCAGGTCATCCGCGTGTTCGCCTGGATGGGCATCCTCCAGATGCCCGACAAGCGTCAGGTCGCCCGCCTGGAGCCCGACGCCACGCGGGCCGACGGATAGGCAGCCCGCTCCGGAGCAGCGCCTTCTCGGCGTCCCTCGGGCGATACCTGAGAAGCTCCCGGGAAAGCCTCGCATCAGCGGGCATATCCGCAAAACCGGCGCCCGCTTCATGGATTTCTCGACGATGAGCTCGGGCGTGGACCTCGAACCTTCACCAGGCGATCACGCACAACCATTGCGACATGCTAGAGGCAGTCCCCATGACGCCCTCAGATCGTCCTCACGTGCCGTCGAGCCTCTCACGCAGTCAGCCGATGCCAGCCGGCGAAGCACTGCGCAGGCTGCGAGACGGTAACCGCCGCTTCGCCCAGAACGTGCGGAGCGTCGACACCATGCTCAGCCAGGCCGCGCGCAACGCGCTGGTCGCAGCCCAGGCGCCGATCGCGATCGTCCTGTCGTGCTCGGACGCGCGCGTCCCGGCCGAGCTCGTGTTCGATCAGGGGCTCGGGGACCTGTTCGTGGTGCGCGTTGCCGGTAACGTCGTCGCCCCGACGCTGGTCGGCAGCGTCGAGTATGCGATCGCTGCGTTCGGCACGGCGCTGGTGATCGTCATGGGGCACACGCACTGCGGCGCGCTCGCCGCGACGCTGGACTGGATGACGGAGCGCGGCGCCTCGCCCTCCGGGGCTGTCCACGAGATCCTCGCGCGGATCAGGCCGGCGGTCGAGGAGGCAAGGCAGCCCGGCCTCGACCGCGCGGCGATCCTCGCCGCGGCCACGCGCGCCAACGTGCGCGCCTCGGTTCGGGAGCTCAGCCAGAGCGGGCGGCTGGTCGAGATGGTCGCGCGCGGCGACGCCGTCGTCATCGGCGCCGAGTACTCGCTCGCGACGGGCGCCGTGGATTTCTTCGACGACGTCCCGACATGAGCGCCCGGCGCGTCCTGCCCGGCTCGGACTTCTGGCACGAGGCGTTCGCGCTGCAGGGCGCCGTCGCAGCGCGGCTCCTGCCGCGGATGCTCGTCTTCGCGCTGGCGGCCGTCGCCTCCGTGCTGGTGCACCAGCGGGCACCTTCCGTCGCCCTTCGGCCGGAACCGATCGAAGCGTCGACCGTGGTACTCGGCCTGCTGCTCGTCTTCCGCACCAACGCAGGCTACGCGCGATGGTGGGAGGCCCGCGCGCTCTGGGGCAGCATCGTGAACCAGGCGCGCAACCTGACCGTATCCGCCTTCGCCTACGGGCCGACCGACGCTGCGTGGCGGCAGGCGATCACCCGGTGGGTGGCCGTCTTCGCGCATGTCACGCGTCGCAGCCTGCGCGCCGAGCGGGCGCTGCCTGAGGTCGTGATGCTGGTCGGCGCGCCCGACGCCGCCGCGGTCGCGGGGGCGGAGCACATGCCCAGCTACGCAAGCGCCCGCCTTGCAGTGCTGCTGCGCGATGCTCGTGACCAGCACCACATGGACCCCTTCGCGTTCCTGCAGCTCGATCGCGAGCGGGTCAGGCTGCTCGAGCACGCCGGTGGGTGCGAGCGGATCCTCGCGACGCCGATCCCGAGCATTTACTCGTTCACGACCCGCAGCTTCATCGCCGTCTACCTGCTGGCCCTGCCGCTGGCCCTCGTGTCATCGATCGGCTGGTTCACGCCCATCGCCGCGCTCTTCATCACGTATCCCATCCTGGCGGTCGAGCAGATCGGCGCTGAGCTTCAGATCCCATTCGCGATCACGAGCCTGAGCCATCTGCCCCTCGACGAGATCTGCGGTACGATCGAGCGCAACGTGCTGGCGGCCACCGTTGAGGTGCCGCTACCGCCCGGCAGCGCTCCGACGCGTGGGCAGAGCGACACTCCGCCGCACGAGCTCGTCCGTTGATGCCGGCGCGCCCACGATCCTTTGAGGCCTTCTGCCCTCGACGAGGTGAACGAGCTGGTGCTTTCGTCCTCCGGATCCGCGTCACTCCTCCCGGATCAGCGCCTCGATCGCCTCGAACACGCGCGGTACGACAGGCAGGCTCGGATCGGTGTACGCGTCGGCCTGCGACGCGTTCGACAGCGTCGCCTCCTTGAGCGTGTGGCTCATCCCCTCGACGATGACGAGCGTCGCGTCCGGCCGCGCGCCGGCGAGCCGCTCCGCGTCCTCGACCTTGGTCTGGAGATCGGTCGTCCCTTGCAGGAGGAGGATCGGCGCCGTCACGGCCGCGAGCTCCACCGCGGGGTCGTGCTTCATCCAGGAGATGACGAACGGCTGCACGCTCGGCCGAAACAGGCTCATGAACACCTGACTTTGCGGGATGTCCGTGACGGGCTCCCCGGCCTCGAGCTGGTCGAGGATCGCGTTTGCCCTCTCGCGATCCGCGTCCGGGAGCACTTCGAGCTGATCGCGCAGGACATCGCCGATGGGCCGGCCCGCGCCGGCGATCGAGACGAACCCGTCGATCTCGGTCTCCCGGGCGACCAGCATACCGAGCAGCGAGCCCTCGCTGTGCCCCACCACCGTGATCGTCGCGAAGCGCCCGTCCTCCCGGAGCTTCTTCACCCACAGGCCGGCGTCGTCGGCGCCCATCTCGAAGAGCAGCTCCTGCTCCGTCCGGGGGGCCGCGGAGACGCTCGCGCCGATGCCGGCCTTGTCGTAGCGAATCGACGCGATACCCCTGTCCCGGAGCCCTTCCGCGAGGAGCCTGTACGTGTCCGGCTCGATGCCCGCGGCGACCTGATTGCCGTCCCGGTCGGTCGGCCCCGAGCCGGGGATGATCACGACTGCAGGGAACGGCCCGCACCCGGCCGGCACCACCAGCGTGCCAACCAGCGTGCCTCGTGCGTTGTCGACCGTGGTCCTGGCGCTGGACGCCGCCGGACACCCCGGCGCGTCCGGCGTTGTCGGCGTCTCCGTGCCAGGCACGTCCGTGTCGTCAGGGAGCGCGCCGCTCCCGCCGGCGGACGACGCGCGCTCTCCGGCGCCGCAGCCCGCGCAGAGGGGCGACGACGCGAGCGCGGCGGCGCACGAGACGGCGAGCGCGGCGCGGCGCGCCGGGACCACGAGAACCGATCGCAATGACATGACGAGCCCTCCGAGGATGAGAGAGAGGTGCAGCGCCGCCCGGGGCGCACCGGTGCGCCCTCGCGGTCGCGCGAGCACCAGAGAGCGCGCCGCGCGAGCGGGGCGGCGCGCCGGGGAGGATCGATGACTCAGCCGAGGTGCGCGAGCGCGACCTTCGAGAGGATCTCCGACAGGAGCACGAGGCCGATGAGCCCCGCGATCAGAGGCGCGCCCCGCAGGCCAGAGGCGTTCCTGAAGCCCCCGACGAGGAGCGTCAAGGACCACACGAGACACACCGTCCCGAGGACGGCGATGACGGCCAGCTCAGGGGTGAACGCGGGCGCGCTCGCCGGCAGCCGCGGGGCGAGCAGGCCGAGCGCGACGGCGGCGAGCGCGAGCGGCGCGCGCGACAGCCCGATCACCCCGAGAAAGTCGACGAGCCGCACGCGGCGCCGCAGGAGCCGCGCATACGTCCAGAAGAGCAGGGCGGGCAAAGGCCACGCGACGACCTGCTCGAGGAGCGCCGTCCGGTACGGGATGACGGCAGGTGCCGCGTGCAGGTCGAGGAAGCCGTCGAAGCGAACGCCGAGCCTCGTGACGGCGACGCTCAGCGCGGCGACGGCGAGCCCCGCCGCGGCGGCGAGCCCCCCGCCGAAGCGCTCGAATGGATTCAGCGCGAGCCGCCATCCGCGCACGGGAGGCCGCGGCGACATCGTGGCGAGCAGCCGCTCGCCTTCCGCGGGCTTGATGACGTTGTCGCGCACGAGCGCGCGAACTCTCTCGTCGGGCGTGGTCATCATCATAATCCCACCTTGCGCAGAGCCTCCTCGGCCTCCTTCGCGGAGAGCCTCCCCTTCTCGAGCGCATCCAGGATCTCGTGCCGGCGCCGCGCGATGCCCTGCTCCAGCGCGTCGAGCCGGCCAATGATCTCGTCGAGGCGATTTCGCACCGTCGGATAGCTGATCTGAAGGACCTGAGCCATCGCCTTCAGGCTGCCTGAAGAGCGCACGAACGCGGTCACGAAGGCGAGATCGTCCGGCGACAGCTGGAGCAGCGCGGGGATCTCGAACTGACCGTCCAGGTTGGTTCCGCAGCTCTGGCAGCCGAGCCGCGTCGCGCGCAGCTCCCCATCACAGCTAGGGCATCGGACGACAAATCTTGCCACGGGATGAGTGGATTATCCTCACCGAGGTCAATATTGTCAATGTCGAGGTGATGAAAATTGATCCGAAAATCAATTTTGTTTAAGAGCCGCCCTCGTCATGCGTTCGGCGCGGCTTCGGCCCGCCCGGGGCGCTGCGGCGCGTGCCGCTCGCGACGGCTCAGCGCCGCTGGCGACGCCGCGCGGACGCGAGCGCCGCGATGAGGCCGAGGCCGGCGAGGGCCATGGGCGCAGGGGCCGCGGGCGAGCCGGCGGCGCGGCAGCTGCAGCCGTCATCCCCCTCGGCCATCTCCACCTCGTCCGTGCCGCCGGTCCCCGCGCCGGTGGAGCCGGCGCCGGAAGCGGCGGAGGAGGAGCTCGAAGCGCTGGGGCCGGGCGCCACGTCGCCGCCCGCGCCGTCGCTGCCGCCCGTGGCGCCGCCGCCCGCGGTCCCGGTGCTCCCGCTCCCGCCGGAGCCGCCCGCGCCGCCTTCACCGCCCGCGCCGCCTGCGGCGCCGGAGCCGCCCGCGCCGCCGGCGCCGCCTTCCCCGGAGGAGGGCAGCGCGGGGCGGACGTCCTCGAGGGTGTCCCCCTCCACGGCGTCATCCAAGACGATGACGGGGCTGTCCGTGAACTCGGACGGGTTGCGCAGCAGGCCGATCTGCGTGAAGTGCGCGTTGTTGTCGGCGAGCGTCTGCGCCTTCCCGCCGGTGACGACCTGCTCGCCGTCGAACCACACGTCGACGGAGCCCTGGTTCGGGTTCGTCGACCACCGGATGTGCAGCGCGATGCGGTGCCACACGCCGGGCGTCACCGCGCCGGCCGCCTCCCAGTGCACCTTGTTGTCGGGCTTGCGGGTGGCGAAGCTGATGCGCTGTCCGACGACCTCGAACGACATCATCTGGCTATAGCTATTCTCGGACTCCCAGTATCCGATCTGCGTCGGCGGGTCGGCCGCGAGCGCCTCGGGGAGGTAGAAGCTCCAGGCGAAGTAGGTCTGGGCGCCCTCGGCCGTGCGCCCGGCGGCCGGCTTGTGGTTCAGCTCGACGCGCTTGATGCCGTTCGACCACCTCGCGTCGTTGGTGAGCTGGACCTTCCCGGCCCTCGTGCCCTGGAGGACAGGCGACGTCACCACGGAGATGTGCTCGCCGTTCAGGGTCGTGTTCCACTGGTTCAGATTGCCCGTCTCGAAGTCTCCGGTCCAGACCGGCGCCGCGGAGGCGCCCGCGGTGAGCGTCGTCGCCAGCGCGGCCGCGGCCAGGGTGGAGAGCGAGCGGCGAGGTCGCCGCGCGAGGAGCGCCCGGGAGGGGGCGAGCAGGGATCGATGTGCGGTAAGGAGATCGGTAGAAATCATGGCGGGATTCGACGCGTTTTCCGGCCGGCAGTCAACCGGGAAGCCGCGCGCCGCCGCCGACGCGGCGCGGCTCGTCGGGCTCTCCAGCGCGTCCTCCAGCGCGTCGCGCGCGGCCGTCAGCGCTTCAGGCGGAGAGCTCGATCCAGAGCGCCCGAGTCTCGCGCGACCGGAGGTAGATGAGGCGCTCTCCGGTGTTGAGGGCGTCGCCGGGGCAGGTCCAGGGCTCGAGGCAGACGAAGTCCTTGCCCTGCAAGGTCCACACGACCCAGTGGGTGAACTCGGGCGAGCCGCGGACGGCGATGCGCACCCCCGCGGCGCCCTCGATCGAGAGCGCGCTCTCGGTGGAGCCGTGGTCGAGCAGGTGGAGGTCGACCTCGGGCCGGGTCAGGTCGAAGCCGGAGAACGGCGCTTCCCGCTTCGTCGTGTTGTCGAACGCGCGCGTCGCCCGCGTCTCGATCGAGGCGCGGGCCTTGTCCGCCTGGGGGACGGCGAAGTAGGGGTGAAACCCGGCGCCGAACGGCATCGGCGGCGCGCCGTCGCCTGTCTCGTTGGTGATGCGCAGATCGACGCGGAGCGCCCTGCCGCGCAGCGTGTAGGTGAGCTCGGCGCGGAAATCCCAGGGGTACTGCGCGCGCGTCGCCTCGCTCGACCGGAGGACGAGGCGCGCGTACGCGCCGCCCGACTCGAGGGTGCCACGGTCGTCGAGCGACCACGGCAGGGTGCGGGCGAAGCCGTGCTGGCGCATCTGGCCCGCCGCGCCGGCGGCGGACCAGGCGTCGCCGGCGAGCTTGCCGGGCGAGGGGAAGAGCACCGGGTTGCCGCCGCGCACGTTGGCGGTGCGATCGTCGAGCGTGCCGCGATCGAGGTAGAGCAGCGCGCGGCCGCCGACGGTCAGCTCGGTCAGGATGCCGCCGCGGGCCGGGGCCAGCACCGCGCGGCTCGCGGCGTCGCTGTCGGCGAGCTCGATGGTGGGAATCGCGCCTTCGACTTCCTTCACGCTGAACATGACTCCTCCGGTCTCTTCAGTTGCTTTGCAGCCACGCGAGCAGCCCGACGATCAGCGCGAGCGCCGCGATGGGCAGCGCGATCCACCCGAGGACCGCCGCCCAGCCGCGGCGGAGGGAGCGGCCGCCGCGATCCTCGCACGCGAGGCAGATCGCCCAGACGCGCGCGCCGCCCTCCGTGAGCACGCAGCAGTCGCCGCACACGGGCGCGCCGCAGCGCGCGCACGGCCCCGCCGCCTCGGCGCCGCAGCGCGTGCAGCGCGCGACGGCCCCGCCGCCGCCGTCGTGGAAGATCAGGCCGCCGGACATGGGGCTGCGCCCTCCGGCGGCGGAGACGAGCGCATCGACGAGCGCGGGGGCGCGTGACAGGCGGGCTCGCGGGTGGGCACGGACGTCTCCTCCGCCGCGATTCTGCAAGCTTTGTGGGCTCGAGACAACGCTGGAACCAGCAGGGCGCGCTGGACCCTCGGCAGGACGGCGCGCCACCCAGCGCTGCGCCGCGGGCGCCGGCGGTGCAGCGCAGCGAGCGTGCCCCCTGTCAGCAGTGCAGCGACCGCGGCTTCCGCTATCCTTGGGCCATGATCGTCGGCGAGGAGCTGGAGCAGCTCCGGTTGCTCCTCTGGAACAGGGAGGATCACGCAATCACGGAGGAGGAGGCCCTCGCGCTGTACGAGGCGAACCGGCAATGGGTCGATCGCGCCTCGATGAGCGAGCGCGAGCGGCGCTTCTTCGACTATCTCGTTGCGCGGTACGGCCGAGGCGTATTCAATGGCTGAGCGCGACGAGCACCGGCGGATCCTCGACCTGCTCACGTCGCTGGATGCAGCCTTGCTAAGGCAGTCCGAGTGCTGGTTTGCGGGCGGGACGGCGATATCGCTCCGCTGCGACGAATTCCGCATCTCGCGTGACGTCGATTTCCTCTGTGCCTCCCGCGAGGGGTACAGACAGCTGCGGCAGCGCGTCTACGGACGCCCGAGGCGAGGGCCGTCGTCGAGGCGAGGGTCGAACGGGAACGATGACACGCCCGAGCGGCCGAGGCGGCTCGCTTGTTCGTCGGTCGCGACAGCCCTCCTCAGCGCAGGCCGGGGAGGGGCAGGCCCGGGAGCGAGTTGCCGATCGCCGTGATGAGCTGCTCGTGCGTGATCGTCCCCGCGAGGCGGAACGGCACATCCACGTTGAGCGTCTCTCCGCCGATCGCGACGGTGCCGCTCACCTGGTACGGGATACCGCGGCTCTGCGCCGCCAGCGCGGCGATGCTCGTGAGGTCCTGCCACTTCACCGAGATCGGCGCCTCGATCCGGGTCCACTTCTTCGCGGGCAGCTCGAGCGGCGTGAGCGCGGTGACCGTGCCGACGTCGTACTTGCCGTCGAGCAGCACGCTCGCCTTCATCGAGCGCGTCGAGAGATCGATGCTGTTCGGGTTGTACGCCTGGATCTGGAGCCGCAGATCGATGCCCTGGACGGTGACGGCGGTCACCGTCGCGAGCTCGGGCTTGAGCGTCGGCGGCTCGGGGCGCGAGCACGCGACGAGGGTGACGGCGGCGGCGAGGAGAGGCGATCGCACGGCGGGAGATGTGGCGCGGATCTCCATGGAGCTCAACGGAAATCGGGCGCGCCACCGGGCCTCGTCCGCGGCCCGGTCCGCGGCCCGCCGGATCGCTCGACAGCCCCTGCGCGCGCCAGCGCCTCCGCCCCCGCGCGCGCCAGCGCTTCCGCCCCCGCGGGAACCCTTTCGATCTGCTATGCCCGGCGCATGGGCATCCTCCCGCTCGCCGAACGCCTCGCCAAGAAGGCGCTGAACAGGTCCGGGGTGCAGAGCCGCTGGGTCGACACGTCGGTCTGCCGGCTGCACCTCTACGATGCTCCGGGCACGGGCCCGCTCCCGACGGTGGTCCTGCTCCACGGCATCGGCTCCTCGGCGCTCCCGTACGCGCCGGTGCTGCAGCGACTCCGGGGGCGCGCCCGCCGCGTCATCGCCGCGGAGTCGCCGGGGCACGGGTGGAGCGCGGCGCCGGCGTCGGCGTTCACGCCGGAGTGCCTCGCCGCCGCCATGCACGAGCTGCTCGACCGCGAGCTCGACGAGCCGGCGATCGTCGTCGGCAACTCCCTCGGCGGCGCGGTCGCGGTGAGCTACGCGCTGAGCTCGCCGGGCCGCGTGCGCGCGCTGGTGCTCGCGTCGCCGGCCGGCGCCTGCATGGAGCAGGCCGAGCTCGCCGAGCTGCTCGGCGTGTTCAACCTGCGGTCGCGGGCCGACGCCCACGCGTTCTTCGCGCGCCTCTACCACCGCGTCCCGTGGTTCACCCCGCTCATCGCCGGCGACGTCGTGCGGACGTTCTCGCGCGAGACCATCCTCTCCTTCAGGCGCTCGGCCCGGTGCGATCACGCGTTCACGCCCGAGCAGCTGGGCGCGCTCTCGATGCCGATCCTGCTGATCTGGGGCCGCTCGGACCGCCTGATGCCGAGCGCCAACCTCGAGTACTACCGGCGGCACCTCCCTCCGCACGCGGAGATCGAGGAGCCCGAGGGCATCGGGCACTGCCCGCAGGTCGACGACCCGCGCCGCTTCGCCGAGCGGATCGCCGCGTTCGCGTGGGCGGCGCGCTCGACGGCGTCACCGGGCGCGGCGCCGTCGCCCTCGAGCGCGGCGCCGGCGGCGTAGGGGGCGGCGCCGGCGTCAGGCGTCCTCGGGGAGCGCGCCGTGCCGCTTGAGCAGGGCGCGGGTCAGGCTGCGGCGCAGCGGGATGATGCGCTCGCCGTCGCTGCCTGCGCCGAGGAGCACGGTCGCGAAGAAGTAGGTGTCTGCCCCGCGCTCGACGTAGCCGACCAGCCAGCCGGTGCTCGATCGCTCGTCCATCTCCATCCCCGTCTTGCCGCGCAGCGTGTAGGCCGGCGTCTGCTCCAGCACCAGGATCCGCTTCACGATGTCCATGCTCCGCGCGGAGCAGGGCAGCGCGCCGGCGTGGAGCCGCCGCAGGAAATCGATCTGCTCGTGCGGGGAGATGCGGAGCCCCCCGGTCAGCCAGAACTGGTCGATGCCCCCCGAGATGTCGCGGTTGCCGTAGCCGAGCGCGTCGAGGTGCGCCTGCATGCGCTCGGGCCCGATCCGGCGCGCGACCTCCTGGTAGAACCAGACGACCGAGTGCTTCATCGCCGACGCGAGATCGTGATCGCGGTTCCAGTCGGGCACGCGGCGCTGCACCCCGTCCCACCGCAGCGTGAAGCGCTCGTCCGGGATGACCCCTGTCTCCAGGCCGATGATCGTGTTCGGGATCTTGAAGGTCGAGGCGGGCACGTACCGCGCCGCCGCGCGGTCGGGGTTCACGACGCGGGTGACGCCCTGCGCGGCGTCGAACAGGACGAACGCGCCGTCCACGCCCTCCGCGCGGAGGAGCGCCGCCCCGCCCTCGTCGATCTCGGTCCGCGCCGCGGCCGGCGCGCTCGCGGCCGGCGCGCTCGCGCCGGGCGGGGCCGCCCCGCCGCTCGCCGCCGGGGGAGCGGACGGCGGCGGCGGCGCCGTGGCGCAGGCGCTCGCCGTCGTGACGATCGCGAGGAGCGTGCAGGAGAGCAACGGACGCGCCGAGGCCAGGGCGCGGCGCGAGAGGCATCCGGGGAGCGGAGAAAGCATGGCGCCCTCAACGCGGCCGGGGGCCGCGCGCATTCCCGAGCCATCGCCGCGATCGTCACCGCCGTCGCCGCCGCTCATTCCCGCGCCGCCGCCGCGGTCGTCGCTGCCATCGCCGTCCGCTCGCCCTCCGCGAAGTCGACGTCGATCCCGACGATCTTCATGAGCCGCAGCGCGTTCGCGCTCGTCACCACGCCGGGCTTCAGCTTGTAGTCGAAGGTCATCCTGTCCTCGACCACGAGCTCCTCGAAGTGCATGTTGCGCACCCGCCCTGCGGTCTCCTGCTCGAGCACGGAGAGCCCCATGTCGTGGGACGACACAGCGCCGATGGCCCCCCGCGCGACGAGGTGCCGCACGACCGCCCGCGCCCCGATCTGGCGCTCCCGCGCGTTCGTGCCGTGGAGGATCTCGTCGAGCAGGAACAGCACCCGCTCGCCGCCGTTCGCGCCGTCGACGACGCGCTTCAGGCGGGTCAGCTCGGCGTAGAAGTGCGAGACGCCGTGCTCGAGCGAGTCCTTGATCCGCATGCTCGTCCGCACGCGGACCGGCGAGAGCGACAGCGACGACGCGCAGACCGGCGCGCCCGCGAGGGCGAGGGCGGCGTTCACCCCGACGGCGCGCAGCAGCGTGCTCTTGCCCGACATGTTGGACCCCGTCACGAGCAGCGCGGCGCCCGCGCCCTCCAGCGAGACGTCGTTCGTCACCCGCCGGTCGCGCGGGAGGAGCGGGTGGCCGAGCCCCGCCGCCGTGAAGCGCGGCTCGCCGTCCTTCACGTCGGGGTACGCGTAGTCGGGGTTCTCGTGCGCGAACGTCGCGAGGCTCGCGAGCGCCTCCATGTGCCCGAGCGTCCGCATCCACGCCTTCACGTGCCGGCCCGCGCGCAGCTTCCACCGCTCCAGCGCGAGCGCGCACCACACGTCCCAGAGCAGGAAGAGGTTGGCGGCGATGTGGACGAGCCCGCTGTGGCGCAGGTCCGAGTAGCCGACCCGGCTCTCGAGCGCCGTCATCTCCCGCGAGGCGAGCACGCCCGAGGGCCCCGCGAGCTCGGCCTTGAGCTCGCGGAGCAGCGCCGACGAGAACGCCTGCTCCTCGACGCGGGCGAGGATCGGCCGGTACCGGGCGAACGGCGCCTCGCGCGACGAGGCCGCGGCGACGATCGGCTCGACCGCGGGCCGCAGCAGGACCAGCACGAGGATCTGGGCGGCCAGCGGCAGGAGGTAGGCGTGGCGGAGCAGCCCGAGCTGCTCCGCCGGGATGAACCGCGGCGCCGCGAGCAGCGCCAGCGTCAGCGGCACGAGCACCTTCGCCGCGGTCAGGAGCGCGCTCACCGGCAGGCCGCCGGCGCGGGCCTCCGGGCCGAGCAGCGCCGGGGGCGCCTCGGCCCACGCGATGAGCGGGCCGGCCTCGCGCCCGCGCGCCCCCGCCTGCATGCCCACCACCGCGAGATCCTCCCGGAACGCCCCGAGGCCGGCGAGCTCGCGCACCGCCTCCTGCCGCGCCGCCACGGCGGGCGCCGGGGCGGGCTCCGCGAGGAAGGCCGCGAGCGTGGCCTCGCCCTCGCCCGTCTGCGCCACGTTGAGCAGCTGGAACAGCGACGCCTGCCCGAACACGTCGAGATCGCCCGTGTAATCGTGGTCCGGCGCGGCGAACCGGTCGCCGCGCTCCGGGAAATCGGCGAAATCGCCGGCGACCCGCCGCTTGCCGCGCACGTAGAGGCCGATGCGCTGCTCGAGCTCCGTCATCCGGGTGACGAGGCGCGCGTGCGCGACGAGCAGCCCGAGGAACACCGCGGTCACCGCCCCGGCGGCGTACGCGACCCACCGCGGCACGTCGCCGAAGAGCGCGTACCCCCCGGCCACGACCGCCGCCAGGAACGAGACGCCGCGCAGCAGCGAGAACGTCTTCGAGCGGCGCTCGAGCGCGCCGGCCTCGGCGCGCAGGACCGAGAGGCGATCCTCGTAGGCGGACAGGACGTGCTGCGCGACGGCGTTGGGGGGCGGCTCCACGGGGCCCTCTCCATAGGCCACCGCCGGCCGTGCATCCAGCCGGAGGGGTGGTCCTCACACGAAGGCCACGAAAGCTTTGAAGCGTCCTGGCTGGCTGCTCGTACAATGCCGCCCATGGACCAGAACCTGCTGGAGCGCCTCAAGGCGTACACCGTCGTCGTCGCGGACACCGGCGACATCAACTCGATCGAGAAATTCCGCCCCCAGGACGCGACGACGAACCCGTCGCTCATCACGGCGGCGGCCCAGATGCCCGAGTACGCCGACATCGTGAGCGGCGCGCTCGCCTGGGGCCAGAAGGAGGCGGGCCGGGGCAAGGGGCCGGACGACGTCGTGGGCCTCGCGTTCGAGCGGCTCGCCGTCGACTTCGGCCTGCGCATCCTGAAGATCATCCCCGGCCGCGTCTCGACCGAGGTCGACGCGCGCCTCTCCTTCGACACCCAGGCGACCATCGAGAAGGGCCGGAGCATCGTGCGCCTCTACGAGGAGGCCGGCGTCTCGCGCAAGCGCGTCCTCATCAAGATCGCCTCGACGTGGGAGGGCATCCGCGCGGCGGAGGTCCTCGAGAAGGAGGGCATCCACTGCAACCTCACGCTGCTCTTCGGGCTGCACCAGGCGATCGCGTGCGCCGAGGCAGGCGTGACGCTCATCTCGCCGTTCGTCGGGCGCATCCTCGACTGGTACCTGAAGGACACCGGCCGCACGAGCTACGCGCCGGCCGAGGACCCCGGCGTCGTCTCGGTCACGAAGATCTACAACTACTACAAGAAGCACGGCTACAAGACCGAGGTGATGGGCGCGAGCTTCCGCAACATCGACGAGATCAAGGAGCTCGCCGGCTGCGACCTCCTGACGATCTCGCCGAAGCTGCTCTCGGAGCTCGCCTCCGCCCGCGGCGACCTGCCGAGGAAGCTCGACCCCGACGCGGCGCGCGCCCTGCAGATCGCGAAGGTCCCGATGGATGAGGCGGCGTTCCGCGCGATGCACGCCGCCGACCGGATGGCCAGCGACAAGCTGAGCGAGGGCATCGACGGCTTCGCGAAGGCGCTCGCCTCGCTCGAGGTCCTGCTCCGCGAGCGCCTCCAGCAGGGGGCCGCCTCCTAGCGCCGGCGACGCGCGACGCGCGGGCGCGGCGGAGCTCCGGGGAGCGGGCCCGGGCGCCGCGCGCCGCGTCTACCACGCGCGCCGCGCGCCGCGTCTACCCCGCGCGCCGCGCCTGCGTGCGCCTGCGTTGAGGAGTGGAGGCGCGGGAAGAAGGCGGAGGGCCGGCTTGCATGTGAGCCTCCCCGTCCTCTAGGATTCGTCAAACTGGACGAATCTCGGCAGCATTCGATCGCCCGCGCCGCGCGTGGTCGACTGCGGTTCTCCGGGAGGCTCCCCGTGGAGCCGCCCTTTTCGCGATGGCATCGAGGAGGCGACGGTGAAGCTCACGTCACAGGAGTACTGGGAGAACCACTGGAAGGGCTACGTCGGCACCGACGATCTGGGGGGCGGCTGCGAGATCTACGACGACGTCGCTCCGTTCCTGCCGCGCGGGGAGGGGCTGTCGTTCTTCGAGATCGGCTGCGCACCCGGCCGTATCCTTGTCGACTTCTGTGGGCGCCTGGGGTTCACGGCGTACGGCCTGGATTACGCCTGCGACCCGGAGGTCGTCGAGCAGGAGATCCGGAAGCGCGGCATCAAGGTCGGCAAGATCGAGAAGGGAGACTTCTTCAGCTGGAAGCCCCAGCAGAAGTTCGATATCGTTGCTTCCTTCGGGTTCATCGAGCACTTCGATGACGCCGGGGCGGTGATGGATCGGCACTTCGAGCTGGTGAAGCCGGGCGGCACCGTGGTCGTGGGCATGCCGAACTTCGCCGGCGGGCAGAAGGCGCTCCACTGGCTGCTCGATCGCAAGAACCTGAGAGGCCACAACACCCGCATCATGAACCTGCCGTTCCTGGAGGCCGCCGCCCGCCGCAACGGCGCCGAGATCGTCCAGGCCCGCTACACGGGCGGCCATTTCGATTTCTGGCTGGACGACGAGGCGCCGCTCCTGGCGCGGCGTGTCGTCTGGAAGGTCGTCCCGCCCCTCAAGGCGATTGCGCGCCGGGTGGTCCCCGGCGAGACGAACCCCTGGTTCTCGCCCTTCCTGTTCGCCATTTACCGTGCGCCCCTGCTGCCCGCAGGGACAGCCGACGCTTGATCCATTCCCCGATGAGCGAGCCGAGCCAGAACGCCGCCACCCCGCCGGTCGTCCGCGACGCAGACGCCGATCACCGCTTCCGCGAGAGCGCGCGGCGCCACGGCTGGGATCCCGACGATCCGTGGGTCGGGGGGTATGCCACGTGGGAGTGGCGCCGCAGCCGCCACGCCTACGACGACCTCTTCACGTCGGTCCGCGGCAAGAAGGTGCTCGAGTTCGGCTGCCACTTCGGCGGAACCTCGGTCGTGCTCGCGGCCCTGGGCGCCGAGGTGACCGCGCTCGACGTCGACCCCATGTACGTCGAGCTGGCGCAGCTGAACGCCGAGCGCCACGGGATGTCGGACCGGATCCGCGTTCATCACGTCCCCGACACGACCGCGATGCCGTTCGCCGACCGGGAGTTCGAGCTCGTCTCCTGCAACAGCGTGCTCGAGTACGTCCCGCCCGAGCGCCTGCCGGCCGTCCAGCGCGAGATCGATCGGGTGCTCGCGCCGTGGGGGTTCATCGTCATCCTGGGCACGAGCAACCGCCTCTGGCCGGTCGAGTGCCACAGCCGCCGTATCCTGATGAACTACGTGCCTCGGGCGCTGCGCCCGCTGTTCCCGGGCAGGTCGATCTACAGCGTATTCCCCTGGGAGCTCCGGCGCGGGTTCGGCGACTATGTCGACATCTCGCAGCAGGATCGGGGCCGGCTGATCGTCGACCTGAAGGCCAAGATGGGGCTGTCCGGGCCGCGGCTCATGGCCTTCTCGGCGGCGAACCGGCTGCTCGGCCCGCTCGGGATGCACGTGGGCTTCGTGTCCCCGACGATCACGATGGTTCTTCAGAAGCGCGGTGAGGGAGGAGCTGGCGATGGCTGACGGGAGGACGCGGGTCTACATCACCGTGGACGTCGAGTGCGCCGAGGAGCGCATCCTGGGCGATACCAAGTCTCCCGCGATGGGCTACGACCTCCGGATCTGGGGTCGCTTCGTCAACCAGCGCGAGCCCCTCGGCATCGAGCTCATCATGCGCGAGCTCGAGGCGTACGGCCAGCGCGGGACGTTCTTCGTCGAGGCCATCGGCTCGTACAGCTTCGGGATGGACGGGCTGACGAGCGTGTGCCAGGCGCTCCACAGCCGCGGCCACGACGTGCAGCTGCACGTGCACCCCGTGCAGCGGCGCGCGGACTGGCACACCCGGGGCGAGCCCCGCGTCTCCGACGACATCGCCGACTACCCGGTCGAGGAGCAGACGCGGCTCCTCCTCGAGGGGCGCGACCTGCTCGTGCGCGCGGGCGTCCCGGCGGGCGAGCTGCTCGGCTACCGCGCCGGCAATTTCGGCGCGAGCAACGACACCTGGCGGGCGATGAAGCGGGCGGGGCTCGTGCTGAGCAGCAACTACAACCCCTGCTACTTCAGCAAGAACTGCAAGATGCAGTATCCGGGCGCGCGGCTCGGCCTCTTCGAGACGCCCGAGCCGGGGGTGTACGAGCTGCCGGTCACGAACTTCATCGAGCCCACGAGGCGCTTCAGGCACCTTCAGATCACGGCGGTGACCCTCGACGAGATCAAGCACTGTCTCCTCCGCTACCGCGCCCTCGGGGTGAAGGAGGTCACGCTGGTGACCCACTCGTTCGAGTTCTATTTCCTCGACTCGGCGGAGGCGCGCCGCGGCTTCCCGAACCGGCTCAACGTCGAGCGGCTCCGCGGGCTCTGCCGCTTCCTCGACGAGAACTCGAGGGATTTCGAGGTCGACACCGTGGGCGCCCTCGCGCGCCGGCTCTCGGACGCGGCGCCTTCCACGCACGGGGAGCGCGGCGTCGACGAGGGCGCGCCGCCCTCGCTGCAGTTCCCCCACTCCAACGCGATCCACCACGCCCGCCGCGTCGTCGAGCAGGCGTACAAGCGCGTGGCGCAGCGGCTCACGTTCGGCTAGCCCCGTCGGCCAGGGGCGGCCGGGCTCCTGCGCCGCCGTACGGCGCGAGGCGCGAGGCTGATCGCCGCTCACCCGGCGCCCGCGCCCCGGCTGCGTTCCGCGGTCGCGAGCGTCGTCGACGATGGCGCGCCGCCGCGGTGCTAAGTAGCGCGTATGCGGCTCATCGGACAGATCCACGTTTCTCTCAAGGGCAGCATCATCCAGCGCAACCCCACCGTCTGGGAGAAGCTGAAGCGCAGCTTCGGCGCCACGGTGGATCTCGACACCGATCGCGTGCGCGTCGAGCTCGAGGCCACCGCCGTGGTCGATCAGGTGCGGCGGGCGCTCGTCCAGCTCGGGGTCACGAACGCCCTCTCGCTCGTGATCGACGACACCGTCATCTTCCAGGACACCGACGGGAAGCCGGACGATCTTCCCGACCTCGTGCTCGCGCTGTCCGAGCATTCCGCCGTGTTCGGGCGCGGGTTCAGCGAGCTCAGGTTCGCCGCCGAGCACGAGGAAGCGGGGCTGCACCTGGTCATCGAGACGCGGGCGCGCACCGAGCACGCCGACGACGAGCCGTCGGGGCTCGTCTCCATCGGCGGGCGCCTGCGGGACCTCGAGCCGCGAGCCGGCGAGTCCGCGGAGGACTACCGCCGCCGCGTCGAGCCCCTGGCGAAGGATCCGGCGCTGTTCGAGGCGGCGCGGCTGCAGTTCGAGTCCTTCGTCGGGCGGGTCGAGGGGGCCCTCAAGGCCACGATGCCGGAGGCGCGCGTGGACCATCACCACGCCGACGCGCGCGTCGTGCACTCTCCAGCGGGCGACGGCGCGGGCGCCGAGCGGCCTCCCGTGGGCCCCACGCACCCGGGTTATGATCCGTTCGTCGTCTATTACCCACCCAGCCCGCTCGGGATGATGCTGGACGTGATGCTCATCACCTCGTTCATGCACATGCTCACGCCTCCACACGTCCTCTTCGTGAGCCCCGCGGGCACGATGCTCGGCACAGCGCAGGAGGCCGCCGAGAATCCCGACCTCTTGAGCGGCGCGGATCGCGGCGGCGACGACCTCTCGGCGGGCGACGAGGGGGACGGGGCGGATGACGGCGATCCGTGGGGTGATGACGGCGGCGGGGTCGACGACGGCGGCGGGTTCGATGACGGCGGCGGGTTCGACGGCGATTTCGGCGATTGAGCCGCTCGCGCCCTGCCGCGGCGAGGCGCCGCGGCAGGGCCTCGCGCGTGTGTCGCGCGTCCGTCGAGCGTCTGTTGCGCGTAGGTTCCGGCGCGCAGCTCGCGAGCGCGCCGGCGACGCGCTGACCTCGCGGCCGAGCGGGCTCGTCCGGCCATGGACGACGACTGGTGATCATGGTACGCCGCGCTACGGCCGTGACCGGCGCTGGCATGAGCATCTATCGCGCTGGCGTGCTGATGGTCGCGCGCCGAACCCTGGACTGGAGAGCGCGATGAACAAGAGCGAGGCGGCGCTTCGGAAGCAGCCGCAGGTGGCGGGCGGGGGAGATCCGGAGATCGCCAGAGAGGTCCGTACCATCATTGCAGAGCGATGTGGGATGAGCGTCGATGCCGTGACTCCCGACCTGTCGCTCGAGAGCGGCCTCGGCGTGGATTCACTGGCGCTCATCGAGGTCAACGTCGCGCTCGAGGAGCGATTCCAGATCGTGGCGCCCGATTTCGCGGCGCCCGATCAGGCGCAGATCAGCACGGTCGGCGACGTCATCGCCTTCGTCGAGGCGCAGATCGCGGCGCGGGGCGGCCGGGGAGGGGCGCCTTGACCGCCCCGCGCACGCGCGCCGAGCGCGAGGCCGCCGTCCGGACGCCCGAGGAGCAGCGGGAGCACGAGCGGCGGGAGGTCGCAGCTCATTACCAGAACGACCCGGAGATATTCTCCATGGTCCTCGACAGCCGCCTGGCTTACGCGACGGGCATCTTCCTCGATCCTGGCGAGAGCCTCGAGACGGCGCAAGAGCGGAAGTACGACTGGGTCCGCCGCGAGCTCGACATCCACCCCGGAGAGCGCGTCCTCGACGTGGGGTGCGGCTGGGGCTCGAACCTCATCTATCTCGCCGAGCGCACAGGCGGGAGCTTCCATGGCGTCACGCTGAGCGACAAGCAGCGGCAGGAGGCGCTCCGCCGCGCCGACCGGGCGGGCGTCGCCTCGCGGGTCCGCATCGACCTCGCTCATATCGAGGACATCGACCTCGCGCCCGAGTCGCTCGACGCCGTGCTGTTCGTCGGCAGCATCGTGCACATGCACAACCGCGAGCGGATCCACCAGAAGATCGCCGCCGCGCTGCGCCCGGGCGGCAGGCTGCTCATCTCCGACTGTTATTTCCCGGCGCGCGCCCGCGGGGATCGGGAGAGCTCTGCGACCCAGTACATCTTCGTCGAGGCGCTCGGCTATTGCCGCCTGATCTCGCTGGCCGAGGAGCTCGGGATGATCGAGCAGGCCGGCCTCGATGTCCGGCGCGTCGAGGATCTCACGAGCTCGTACGTGCACACGGTCGCCCGGTGGATCGACAACGTGCGCGCGAACCGCGCCCGGATCGACGCCCGCGCGCCCGGCTTCTCGCGGCTGCTCCAGACGTACATGACCGTGGGCCGGCTCTCCTTCGCGCGCCGCACCGCGCTCGAGTACATGATCGTGGCGACGAAGGGCGGCGGCCGCGAGCGCCTCGGCGTCGCGCCCTCGCCCGAGCCGGGGCGCGCGCCGTGAGCGCCGTGAGCCGAGGACTCTCTGCGCGGACGGTCGCGGGCCTGCTCAGGGCGCGGGCCGAGGCGACTCCGGATCGATTCGGATTCTATCACAAGCAGCAGGGCGAGTTCGTCGGGTGGTCGTGGGCGGAGTACTGGCGCCGCGCGCGCGCGGCGGCGTCGGGCCTGCTCGCGGCGGGGGTGCGCCCGGGCGATCGCGTGCTCTTGCTCGTGACGGACGTGGAGGTGGCGGTGCCGTGCCTCTTCGGCGTCTGGGTGCTCGGCGCGGTGCCGATCCAGGTCGGGGTGCCGTACCGGCTCACGGACGTGGCGGCGTTCCTCGGCGAGCTCCGGAGGACGGCCGCCCGCGTCGGCGCGCGCGCGCTCGTCGTCTCGTCCGCGCTGCTCGGCTTCGCGCAGGGCGAAGAGGGGGCGGACGGCCTCCTCCAGCTCGCCGCCGAGCCGCTGCTCGACGCGCCCCTCACGGGCTCGCTGCCCGATCCGGAGCGCGCGCCCGGGCCCGCGCTCATCCAGCTCACGAGCGGCAGCACCGGGCACCCGCGCGGCGTGGTGATCCCGCACGAGCGGCTGATGCTGCACCTCGATGCGATGAGCCAGCGGCTCCCGGTGCGCGGCGAGGGCGCGGGGGGCGTCTCGTGGCTGCCGCTCCACCACGACATGGGCCTCGTCGGCGGGCTGCTCTTCCCGCTCTTCAACGATTTCCCCGTTCACATGCTCTCGCCGCTCGAGTTCCGGACGCGGCCTTTCTCGTGGCTCGCGGAGATGTCGAGCATCCGGGGTGTCATCTCGCTCGGGCCGCCGAGCGCCTATGCCATCTGCATCGGCCTCGCCCGCCGCGCCGTCGAGGCGGGCCTCGATCTCGGCGCGTGGCGGTGCGCGATGATCGGCGCCGAGCCGATCTCCCCCGCCTTGCTCCGCCGCTTCGCCGAGGCGTTCGCGCCCTGCGGCTTCCGCGTCGAGGCGTTCTTCCCCGTCTACGGGCTGGCCGAGGCGACGGTCGCCGTGACCTTCCCCGATCTCTACGCCGAGCCGCGCGCCCTCACGGTGGATCGCGGCCTCCTGGAGCGCGAGGGCCGCGTCGAGGAGGCCGCGCCTGGCCCCCTGTCGCTGGAGCTCGCCGGCGTCGGCAGGCCGATCCCGCACACGGAGATCCGGATCGTGGACGCCCAGCGAAGCCCCGTCCCGGAGCGCACGGTGGGGGAGATCGAGGTGCGCTCGGAGACGGTGATGGAGGGCTATTTCAACGAGCCCGAGGCGACCGCCGAGGCGCTCGTGGGCGGGTGGCTGCGCACGGGCGATCTCGGGTTCATCGATCGCGGGACGCTGTTCGTCACCGGCCGGAAGAAGGAGGTGATCATCAAGGGGGGTCACACGATGATCCCCGCCGTGATCGAGGAGATCGCCTCCCGGGTCGACGGGATCCGGGCCGGGTGCGTTGTCGCCGTCGGGCTGTTCGTCGAGGAGCGCCAGACCGAGTCGGTCTATGTGGTGGCCGAGACGCGCGCCGAGGCGTCCGAGCACGCCGGCCTCGTGGAGCGCGTGCGGGAGGCGCTGCGGGCGAACGGCGTCACGGTGGACCAGGTCGTCCTGGTTCCGCCGGGCGAGCTGCCCAAGACGACGAGCGGCAAGCTGCGACGCCGGGAGGTCGCCGAGCGGCTCCGCGCCGGGGCGCTCCGCTGAAGAGCGCGCCGCCTCCACCCCACCATCCGTCACCAACGTGAGTGTGAACGTGAACGTGAACGTGAACGTGAACGTTTACGTGGACGTGGTCGTTCACGGCCTATCGTTGACGACCACGACCACGTAAACGACTACGACCACGTAAACGTTCGGATGTAGGAGGACGCGGCGCGGATCGGCCGATTTCGCGGGCGCTGCAGGGCGGTGCGCGATAGATCCCGGAATCGCTCTCCGGAGCACAACCGAACGGGACCGTCCATGTTGAGCAGCCTGCGAGACCACGAGTCCACCTGTCCCGCCCCGCTTTCGCCCGAGGCGCGCGCGTGGGAGCTGGAGCAGCTCCGGATGCTCGGCCTCGAGGACGACGACTGGTGCTCGGACGAACAATGCCCCTTCTGTGCGGGGCGGCCCCTGTCCGTGGAGAGCAAACGAGCGCACGGGTGAGCGGCGCCCTCGGTCGGGGCCGGGTCACCGGCGCGAGCGGCCGGTGACCCGCAAGGGGATCACTCTGCGATCTTCCCCTTCACCCACCTGCCCGACTCGGTGAGGTCGTTGTCGTTCCAGTTGCCCATCTGGTTTGCGTTGGGCCTGAGCGCGGAGCACGCCTCGGCCTTGTCGCCAAGCGACCAGTTGGCCCAGCTGATGTTGTGCGAGTCAAGGAAGTCGAGCCAGGTCTGCGACTCGCCGAGGTTGAGCTGGCCGTTGCCGTCGGCGGAGCAGGTCCCCCACTCGGTCACGAACAGCGCCAGCTTCTTGTTGATGGCCTTCTGGGCCTTGTCGCGCAGCGACGCCTTGTGCGTGTTGGCGTAGAAGTGGAGGGTGTACGCCACGTTCTGATCGCTGAGGGGATTGTCCGCGGCGATGTCGACGTCCTGCGACCAGTTCGGCGAGCCGACGATGACCAGGTTGTTCGCGCCCTGGCCGCGGATCTCGGAGATCACCGCCTCGGCGTAGGACTTCACCGCGGGCCAGGTGTTCGTGTTGAGGGGCTCGTTGAAGACCTCGAAGATGACGTTGGGCGTGTTCTTGTAGGCCTGCGCCACCTCGCGGAAGTAGCTCCTCGCCTGGTCCAGGTGCTGGTGCGCGTTGTGATCGTGCCAGTCGAGGATGACGTAGATGCCCTTCGCGATCGCCGCGTCGGCGATGGTCTTCGCCTTGGCCTTCTGGGCGCCCGCGTCCTGGAGGTACCCGTCTTCGCCCTCGATGCCCATGGCGGCGCGGACGACGGTCGACTCCCAGTTGTCCGCGAGCGAGTTGACGACATTGCCGTTGTAGTAGTTGCTCCACTGGCTCCAGAACAGGCTCATGCCCTTGAGCTGGACCGGGGACCCGTGCTCGCCGACGATGTTGCCGTTCATGACCCGGAGCCGGCCATGACGCTCGACCGGCGTGCCGTCCGTGGGCACCACCCCCCCGGTGCTCGCGCTCGTCGTGGACGAGGCCGATGTCGTCGCCGAGGTCGTCGAGGCGCTCGAGGTCGTCGCGCTCGCGGAGGTCGTCGAGGCGCTCGAGGTCGTCGCGCCCACGGAGGTCGTCGAGGCGCTCGAGGTCGTCACGCTCGCGGAGGTCGCCCCGCCGCCGCCCGCGCCGCCCGCGCCGCCCACGCCGCCCACGCCGCCCACGCCGTCGTCCGTCCCCGCGTCACCGCAGCCGATCAGCACGGTGGCTTGCAACGCAACCACCGCGAGGCCGAATGACCACTTCGACCTGCCAAGCACACCGCGAAGCAAAACTCTTTTCATCATGTCCTCCAAGAGAAGTATCCGGATGGCGCGGCATTAGAAGGGCAGTTCAGCGCCATGGCAAGCCCTCTGCGTGCCTCTGATCAAGGGATGAAATCCACGCCGTTTGTATGGCAAAATACAGTATTTCTGCGCGCAGGTTACAACTGTGGCCGGTGGTCTCCAGCGAGACCGTGAGGCGAAGCCTTCACGGGCGCCGATCTGAGGGAGCCGTGGTGTGCAGGCAACAGAAATTTCGCAAAAAATATGCCAGTTGGCGGAGCCCGTGATGCGGACGCTGCTGCGCTGCGTCTCCGGTCTGTGCGGGGGGCTGTGCCGCGCGGGTCCACGCAGGCTACGGTGTTCCCCTTGGTGGTCGGGTGACCACCCTGGGCAACCGCCTATCCATGCGCAGGGCGTCAATATTGCTCAGGAAATTGCGAGCGACCGCTCCCGGGATGTCACGCCTCGAGCGCCGCGCCCGGTTTGTCTCGCCGCGCCGTCGAGGCGCTCGTCACGTCGGCACCGGCACTGGCGGCGGCTCGTCGTCCGGCGCGATGCAGGCGGACAGGTCGAACAGCATGAAGAGCAGCGCCTTCTCCTGGGCGGTCAGCTCATGCATCGCCCCGTCGCGGTCTTCACAGCCGCTCGGGAACGGCGCCCCGGCGACGTCGCTCGCCGCCACGTGGATGTCCGTGTACACGAACCTGCCGCACTGCGCCTCTTCCGGCGCGCCGATGGGCGTGTTGAAGGTGAAGTATTTGACCCCCGCGGGCGCGTCGAAATCGGTGTTGGCCTCGTTGTAGAGCCACCGTGTCGCGATCTCCTCGTTCACCGAGTCGACCCAGTGCTGCGGATCGTCGATCTCGATCTGCCCGGGCACGGTCGACGCGCCCACGTTGGCGAGCCAGTCCCGGAGCGCCAGGCCCTTCGGGAACGTGGTGTCGACGAGCACGGGGAGCCCGTCGTCGGGATCGCTCTCCTCGTCCCATTCGGCCGTCTCCGGGAACCGCTCCGGCCCGAGGCGGAGCCAGGTGTTGTGCCAGTGCGACGCGAACACGCGGCCTCCCGCGGAGGCGTAGTCGAACATCGCTCGCAGCGCGGCCTCCGGCTTGTCGTCCTCGAACTCGGAGCCTTCGCACGACAGGATCACCATGTCGTATCGACGCAGGGTGTCGAGCGAGCCCCAGAACTCCCGCGCGCGGGAGAAGGGGGCGCCGTCGTTCAGGCCGTCCCGGTACCTGCTCGTCGCGCTGTCGCCCTCGATGGCGCGCCCGGCGAACAGGTTCACCCGCCCGTCGCCCGCCTCCGGCGTGAACTCCGACGCGTCGATTCCCATCTTGTACAGCAGGCACTCCAGCACGTCCGAGCCGCCGGTCGTCAGCGCGATCTTCGGGAGGTGGCCCTCCGCCTTGCTGCGCGGCAGGCGGACCGTCCTGTCCACGGTCGGGTTGTCGACGCACCCCTCGACCTTCGGCAGCGTGATCTGGCGCCGCCATTTGCCGAGCTGGACGACCAGCGGGATATCCACCCCGACGGGCACGTCCTCCAGCACGAATCTCCCGTGCGTGTCCGTCAGCGCGGTCGCGATCGGATCGCCGGAGAGCGTCACATCGCACCGATCGCAGCTCGCCCCGTCGGTGATGGGCTCAAGCTCCCTGTTCGGGATGTACACCGTGACGTTGTACAGCGGGAGTCTGCCCGCAGGCTCGTACACGGTGCCGCTCACGGTGGTCGTGCCGCCGGCTGGACAGGCGATCTGCTGGCACTCGAGCCCTTCGCACCCGCCGCTCGTGACCCCTGACCCGCCGCTCCCCGCCAGGAAGGGGATTCCCCCTGACCCGCCGCTCCCCGCCAGGAAGGGGATTCCCCCGGAGCCGCCGCCCCCCGCGCTCTGGTCGGCTCCGCCGCCGGACGTGGCGCCGATCGTCCCGCCGGAATCGCCGCAGGAGCATCCGCCAGCGACAGCCGGGGCCATGGCCGCCGCGGCCAGGAGCCATCGGGCGCTGCCGTGCACTATGCCCATTCGATCCTCCAGGCGCACAGAGGCGAATGTGCCCTGTTCCGCCCATTCCAAGAGTAATCGAACCGCGCGGATACGGGAAGGGACAACCATGCAAGGATGCGAGCGAGAACACGCTCCTGCGTGCATTGACGGGAGCCCTCCTCTCCGTCTGCGCCGCCGGGGGCGGCGCGGGGCAGTCGGGTGTCATTCGCTCGGTTCCGCTCTGCCTCGCCAGGTTTCCGTGCGCGTGCGATCGAGCGGACCGTGAGGAGACAGGCGACAGCGGCGCCAACCTTCGTTCCGCGTACCACCGCGCCCCGCGTGGCCGTGTTCCGTCATGGCGAGATGCCCCTCGGCAGAGTAGGATGCGGCGCTTTGCAATCGGTCCTACCTGCCCCCGCTCTCCCTCGCCCGCGTTTGCTGGAGATCACCTGGCCCATCTTCAGCGAGAACCTGCTGCACATGCTCGTCGGTGTGTTCGGCGTATGGCTGGTCAGCCGCCTCTCGGACGAGGCCGCCGCCGCGTACGGGCTGTCCAACCAGATCATGTTGACCTTCATGATCACCTTTCGCTTCGTCAGCGTCGGCGCGAGCGTGGTGGTCACCCAGTATCTCGGCGCGCGGGACCGCGCCGGGGCGGAGCAGGTCGCGCGGGCGTCGCTCGCGGCCAATCTCTGGCTCGGCGTCTTCAGCTTCGCCGTCATCGCGATCGGCGCGAGGCCGCTGCTCGAGCTGATGCGCCTGCCGCCTTCCCTGTTCCCGATCGCGGAGCCTTACCTGATCGCCGTCGGCGTGATGCTGGCGTTCGACGCGGTGAATTTCTCGATGGGCTCGGTGCTGCGCGCACACACCCACACCCGCGACACGCTGCGCCTCATCGTCGTCATGTACGTGGTGCAGCTCGCGCTCAGCCTGCCGCTCATGTTCGGTGTCGCCGGGGCTCCGGGGCTCGGCATGATGGGGCTCGCGCTCGCCGCGGTGGTCGGGCGCGCGCTCTCGTTCTGGATGCACCGGCAGCTCTGGATCTCGCGCCTCGGCATCCGCCCGACCTTCGAGGATTTCTGGCGCATTCGCCCCGATCGCCTCCGCGAGATGCTGCACATCGGCCTGCCGGGGGCGGGCGAGAACGTGGTCTATCGCATCAGCTTCATGATCATCCTCGCGATGGTCGCCAACATGGGGCAGACGGCGCTCACCACCCATACGTACACGATGCAGATCATGCACTTTCTGCTCCTGTTCGGCATGGCGATCGGCTTCGGGACCGAGATCGTGGTCGGGCACCACATCGGCGCCGGCGATCTGCAGGGCGCCGATCGGCTGGTGCGCGGCGGCCTGGCGATCGGGTTCTGCGTGTGCGTGAGCCTGGTGCTCGCCACCGCGCTGCTCGGCCCCCACCTGCTCGGCCTCTTCTCGCGCGATCCCGAGGTGATCGCCACCGGCTCCCGGCTGCTGTGGCTGACCCTCCTCGTCGAGCCGGGCCGCACGCTCAACCTGGTCGTCATCAACGGGCTCCGCGCCACCGGCGACGCCCGCTTTCCCGTCGGGTTCGGCGTCTTCTCGATGTTCGCCGTGGCCGTCGGGCTGTCCTGGCTGCTCGGCGTCCACCTCGGCTGGGGGCTCGCCGGCGTCTGGGTCGCCTACGCCGCCGACGAGTGGGTCCGCGGGCTGGTCATGGCCGCGCGCTGGCACTTCCACGGCTGGGTGCCCCACGCGCGGCGCACCTTCCGCCGGGTGCGACTGAGCAGCCGCCCCGCGTGAGCGCTCGCGCTGGCGCTGGCTGACCGACCGCCCCGAGCAAGGGTGAAGCGCCACCCGGCGGAAGGCGGCCGGGGAGGCCGGGCGCCGCTCATCCCGCCGGCGTGTTCACCTTCTCGGTGACGGCCATGCACAGCGCGGCCACGCCGCGCCTCGGGACGGTGACGAGCTTGTCGCGGAAGCTGGCGCGCTGATCGGTGTAGAGCTTCGACACCTTGTGCGAGAGGATCGTCGAGCTCCAGACCGCGACAACGTCGGCCCAGCGGAGATCGGCGTCGGCCTTCGCCGCATTGCGGTGACCCTCTCCGTCCACGATGCGTATCTCGACCTCGCCCGCGAGCAGCTGCCGCAGGTCCTCGGACGTGCCTGGCCCGCCGCCGACCACGAGCAGCCTCCGCAACCCGCGCGCGTGGAACGCGCCGATCATCGCGAGCGCTGCCCGCTTGTTCGCCGAGCTGCCGCAGAGGTCGCAGACGGCGTCGGCGCCGACCTCGACCACGCGGAGCCCGGACTTCGGCGGCAGCTTCACACACTCGGCGCAGCGGCGCTCGACCCGCTCCTCCGCCGGCGCCGACGGCCGGGGGCGGCCGAGCGCCTGCTGCGCCTGGCCCGCGAGCTCAGCCGGGAGGAAGTCCGCGGGGTGGCGGAGCTCCGTCGCTGGCGCATGCTCCGCGAGCCAGAGGAGCAGATCGGTTTCTGAAATATTCAGAGATTTTGCGAGGTTGCGCACACGGACGGATCGCGCCATTGCGACGCGACTGTGACATGTGCAGCACCGCTGCGCCCTTTTCTATCGCAGGGGGGTGGCCTCGGGCTGGCCCCGATGCGGCCCGGCGCGGGAGGTGGCCCGTTCGCGCGCGGCTCAGTCGAGGGCGGCGGCGCGGCGCAGCCCGTGGCGCTGGAGGAGGCGGTGGAGGTACATCCGGTCGAGCCCTGCTTTGCGCGCGGCGCGGCTCACGTTGCCGTTCGACCACTCCAGCAGGGCGGCGAGGTAGCGCCGCTCGAACTGGTCGATGATCGCGTCCTTCGCCTCCTTGAAGGGCATCTCGATGTTCGCGGCGGGCTCCTCGGGCGCGGCGCCCGGCGGCGCGGCGCCCTGCGGCGCTGAGCTGCGCTCGGGCGGCGCCGCCGCCCCCATGGCGGCGCCCTCGCCGAGCACGACGCGGCGCTCGACGTAGTTCCTCAGCTCTCGCACGTTGCCGGGCCAGTCGTAACGCTTCATGTCCTCGATGACCTCGGGGGGGAAGAGGTGCACCTTGTCGACGGCGCCGAGCTCGTTCAGGAAGCAGTGGACGAGGAGGCCGATGTCCTCCTTGCGCTCCCGCAGCGGCGGGACGCGCACGGTGAGCACCGAGAGGCGGTAATAGAGGTCCTCGCGGAACCTGCCGCTGTTCACCTCGCGCTCCAGGCGCCGGTTCGTGGCGGCGATCACCCGGATATCGACCTTGCGCACCCGGCTCTCGCCGAGCCTGCGCACCTCGCGCGAGGCGAGGGCGCGGAGGAGCTTCGGCTGCATCTCCAGCGGCAGCTCGCCGATCTCGTCGAGGAAGACGGTGCCGCCGTCGGCCTCCTCGAAGGCGCCGGCGCGGTCGCGCGTGGCGCCCGTGAACGAGCCGCGCACGTGGCCGAACAGCTCGCTCTCGATGAGGCTCGGCGAGATGGCGCCGCAGTCGACGATGACGAGCGGCTTGTCGGCGCGGGCGCCGCGCTGGACGAGCTCGGTGGCGATGACCTCCTTGCCCGTGCCGTTCTCGCCCTCGATCAGCACGTCGGGCGCGCTCTTCGCCACGCGATCGAGGACGGGGAAGAGGCGCCGCATGGGGACCGACACGCCCTGGAGCGCCCCGAAGCTGACCGCGCGCGCGAGCTCGGTCTCGGCGACGGCGTCGGCGTCGCGGATGCGCACGACCGACTCGCCGAGCTCGATGCGGCACTCCGGCAGGATGGCGTCGGCGTCCCGCACGCGGACGCCGGCGATGGTCGTCCCGTTGAGCGAGCCGACGTCCGTCAGCCGGAACGTGGACTTCACGCGCTCGAGGATGCAGTGGAAGCGGGAGACGGCGCGGTCGGCGAGCACCAGGTCGTTGCTCTGGTGGGAGCCGATGCGGATGAAATCGCCGTCGAGCACCATGACCCGGCTCGCGGGCTTGCCCGCCTCGCGCTCGACGCACAGCTCGATCCGGGGCACCGCGAGCACCTCGCCCTTCGCCATGCGGGGCTCCGTGGAGGCCGCGAGGCTCGGCGGGCCGGGGTCGTCGGGCGTGGCGGGGGGGCGCGGCATGCGCGCCATCTTACGCGCGAGCCCGTGCTCGTCCAGAGGCGGCCCTGCCGGCGGCTCAGGGCGAGCGGTCGCCGCCCGCCGGCTTGAGCCACACGACGGTGGCCCCCCACCCGCCGCGGGAGGCCGGGGCGTCGCGGAAGCCGTCGACGGCCGGGTGGCGCGAGAGGACGGCCTGGACGACGCGGCGCTGCACGCCCTTGCCGCGGCCGTGGATGACGCGCACCTCGCGGAACCCGCGCAGCTGCGCCTCGTGGAGGTACTCCTCGACAACGGAGGCGACGTCGCGCGGGGCGAACGTGTGCAGGTCGATCGCGTCCTCGATCGGCATGACAACGACGCCGTCGTCGCCGGGCGGCTCGGGCGCTCCTTCGGGCGGCCCGGCCCCGGGCGCGTCGAGCCCGGCCAGATCGGGGGGCGCGGGCGCGCGGGGCGAGAGCGCGCTGTCGAGCCATTCGCGGAGCCGGCGGAGCATCCGCGCGGTGTAGCCGAGCCGGCGGCGCCCGCCACCGCGGCCGGAGCGCCGCGCCTGACGGCGCGCGGGGCGCTTGCGCCGCTACCGCAGCGGGATCACAGGTCGTCCCCACGAACGGGCGGCCCGCTCGCAGGCAAGCTCAGTCGGAACGTCGCGCCGCTCCCGGGAGGGGAGCTCACGGCCAACGTGGCCCCGTGGGCGGCGGCGATCCTGCTCGCCAGGTACAGCCCGAGGCCCATCCCGGACGCATAGCCGTCCGTGACGAAGCGGTCGAAGATGCGGGGAAGGATCTCCGGCGGCACGCCGGGTCCGCGGTCGACGACGTCGACGTGGGCGTGCTCCGACCCCTTGATCAGCTCGCTGGTGAGCGTGATGAGGACCCCCTTTCCCGGGGGCGAGTGCTTGATCGCGTTGCTGACGAGGTTCTCCAGGGCCTGGCGGAGGCGGTCCCTGTCCGCCACGACGACGAGCTCCCGCGGGCCCTCGACGCGGATCTCGACGCTGGGTGTCCCGAGCGCAACGGCGATGTCCCGCGCCAGCGAGACGAGGTCCATGGGCGCAGGCGCGATCTCGAAGAGGCCCTGCTCGATGCGCCCCACGTCCAGCAGATCCGAGATGAGCTGGCCGAGCCGGGCGACCGACTCGGTCGCCCGGTCGGCGTCGCGCACGTCGTCGACCCGGCCGGCGAGCGCCGCGCGCCGGTGGAGCAGACCAAGGCGGCCCATGAGCGGGGTCAGGTGGTTTCGCAGATCGTGCGCCAGCACGGTGATGAGCTCCTCCGCGGCCTGGCGCCTGCCTTGCGCGAGCGCGGCGGAGGTGACCTGCTCGACGAGCTCCGCCCGGTGCGTCAGGGCGCCGATCCAGTGCGCGACCGCGCCGAGGAAGCGGAGATCCTCGTCCGAGAAGAACTCCGGCGCGGCGGAGTGAGCGGAGACGACGCCGCGCCGCTCGCCGTCGACGACGAGCCGGACCGCCATGTGCGACCGCACGCCGAGCTCGTGGACCAGGCCGGGCAGCTCGCCGGGCTCCTGCTCCGAATGCCCGGTGATATGGGGATCGCCGGTCGTGAAGACACGGGCGATCGACCCGCCGTTCGCGACCGGGTGGATGTCGAGCCCGAGCGACCGCTGGAGCCGGCCCATGGGCGTCTTGCTCGTCCCCAGGGCATGCAGCGTGTTCCTGCTGGGGTCGAAGAGGAAGATGTCGATCTTGTCGGCGCAGAGCGCGCCGGCGAGGAGGTCACTCGCCTGGTTGAGCGACTGCCTCAGATCGGCCGCCGGCAGCTCGAGCAAGCGCTGGAGTGTCGATATCAGCCTGCCTTCCTTCGAGGAGGCTTCCTTTCCGGACATGCTGCTTTCTCGCTCCGTGATCCGCTCGACGCCGTTCGCTCGGCGGCGGACGCGCGAGCCGGCGGTAAACGGTGGATTGGGTCGTTATGACGACGCTGTCGCCCGATCGGTAGATGTGCGCGGCGCTGGATGCCGCTCCGGCGCAAATCCACGCGAGCGACCGGCGACACGGACGAGCCCGGGCGGGCGCGCGCGGCATGTCGGATGGAACGACGCGCGCGGTCCGATGCGCGCACGCCGGCGGCCCTTCGAGGCAAGGTCGTGCTGGTAACCAGACCTCGTGCATCAGCGACGACGGCGCCCTGTCCGGCGGCCTCACGCAGACGTCCATCGGGGTGCGCGAGGAGGTGTGCGGCGCCAGGGCCACGGCGCGGCGGGCGACGCGGCTCGCCGTGGCGTGAAGGAGGTCTTTTGAATAAGTTGTTGATGGCGTCGCTCTTTCAGGCGGCGGCGCCGAGGCGGGTGAGGGGTGCCGGGCAGCTCAGTGCGCGCTCGCGTGCGCAATGGTCTCGATCATGCGCGGGATGGCCACGGAGATGAGGATCCCCAGGTTCGCCCGCTTGTTGTCCACCAGCATGCCCTGGAGCAGCGTCCCGTGGTTGAGCACCACCACGGTGTGGTTGCCCGCCATGTCGAGCAGGTAATACCGCCCTAGCGGAGGGAAGTTCGAGTCGCGCAGCGAGCTGTCCAGCTCCTCGGTGATGCGCGTGAAGAGGGCCACCGCCACCGGTTGCTGGTTGAAGCCGGCGAGCGACAGGCCCGCCGAGCGTTCCCAGATGTCGGTGGCCAGCAGCCCGTCGCGGAGGATGTTGCGGAGATCATGGACTGCGGCCTCGAGGACTTTGGTGTCGATCATCGTGCTTCCGTCGCTCCTGGGCGCGCGCGCCCGCATTGAAAAACCGGATGTACTACAGCCCGCGCAAGGTCGTCGCGAGCGCCTCCTTCAGCTGCTCGAACGACCGCGTGGAGAGAGCCTCGTCGCCCACGGTGCCGAGGCAGAAGCCGCCGCGCGCCGTGCGCGCCTCGACCCAGGACATCATCTGCGCGCCCAGCCAGAGCGCGCCCGCCGTGGCGTCGACGCCGGGGATGCTGCGGACGCCGACCAGCGCCGAGAGCAGCGGCCCCACGAGGGACACGTGCGCCTCGGAGATGCCGTGCGCCGCCAGCGTGAGGCCGTTGTCGTCGGCCACGAAGGCGCCCACGCACGGGTGGTGATCGAGCGTCCAGGCGACGAGCACGTCGAGCCGATCGGCCGGGTTGTCGGAGGTCTGAACGAGGCGCGGCACCTCCTTCACCTCCTTCACCTCCTTCACCTCCTTGGGCGCGGCCTTCGCCGGCACGGGCGCCGCCTTCCCCGGCGCGCCGGCGCGCGCTGCCCCCATGGCGGTCACGAGCGTCGCGGGCTCCCGCGACCGCGTCGCGGTCACCCGCGCGAGGAGCGAGGTCACCCGCTGCGCGTCAGTCCACGAGACGGATCGGACCGTCATCCTCGCCTCCTGCATCGGCGCCCAGGCGCTCCTCGATCTCGGCCACCAGCTTGTCGAACACCGCGGAGACCGCCGGAGGGCGGCGGCTGAGCAGGCCGAGCGGCACGCCCGCGCGGCTCGCCTGGAGGAACGTGCTGTCGCGCGGGACCGCGGTGTCGAAGACCTGATCGCGGTAGAGGGACCACAGCTCCTCCAGCGAGGCCAAGAGCACCGGATCGCGGAACGAGCTCATGGTGCCGACCACGCCGAGCAGGGAGCAGGCGGAGCCGATGTCGCGGAGCCGCGCCAGGAGCTCGAGCAGCCGGGGCATGGCCCGCAGCGCGAGCGGCTCGCATTGCGCGACGGCGATGACGCTGTCCACCTCTTCCAGCGCGATGCGCGACATCCCGCCGAGCCCGGCCGGCGTGTCGAAGAGGACGAGGTCGAAGTCGCGCTGGCTGTGCTCCAGGATGCGCCCCACGATGTTGGCCTCGCGCGCGTTGATGGCGAAGCGATCCTCATCGAGCGCGTCGACGGGGCCCATGGGCAAGAGGCAGAGCTCCGGGAGCCGGGTCTTCACCAGGCCCTCGAGCGGGGGGCCGCCTCGCGCGAGGTTCGCGGCGAGGCCGGGCCGGTCGCTGACGCCGTCGAGCGACATGCCGATGGCGCCCTGCAGATCCGTGTCGACGAGCAGGGTCCGCGCGCCTCGGCGCGCGAAGGCGAAGGCGCAGTTGAGCGCCACGGTGGTCTTTCCCACTCCGCCCTTGAGGCTGGCGAATGCGATGGATCGGGTCATCTTGGGTATCCGAGCTTGCGTAGCTGTTCCAGGTTAGCGCGCACGAGGCTGGACGCGGGGTCGAGGGTCGAGAGGTCGATGAGGACGCAGGCCGCCTCGCTGTAGCTGCGTTCCATCAAGAGGCGCCGCGCGTCGGCGTTGAGCTGCTTGATGCGGGCCGCGCGCTGCTCCGGCGAGATGAGCGCGATCTCGATCCGCCTCGACGAGATCGGCGGCGGCGCCTCCACGCTGCCTTCGTCGATCCGGCGCAGCGAGTCGAGCACCAGCTCCGCCAGATCCTTGAAGATGGTGCGCTCCTTCGTCGAGCCGACGGCCGGGGTGACGCGCACGCGCATCTCGGGGCGGATGAGCCGCGCGAACGCCTCCTCGCCCACGCCGAGACCGTCGAACGCCGTCCACACCTGGCCGCGCCGCACCTCGATCAGGCCCACGTCGGCGCTCGCGTTGCTGACGACGAGGACGTGCGACTCGCCGGACATGCAGATCATCTGCAAGAAGTCGACGGGCACGAAGTTCATCCCGATCGGCGCCGACTGGGCGCCCGCGGCGTGCGCCATGAGGATGAGCGTCTCCTCGGCGATGGGCCACGTCACCCGCGTGGCGCTCGCCGCGCCCGGGACCTCGACGCCGTCGTTGACGGCGAGCACCAGCCGCGCCGTGCGGCGGAGGAGCTGCGCGACGGCGTCCTCCGGCCCACCCGGGAGCGACGGCGCATAGATGATGAGCTCCGCGCTCTGCACGCCGTCGAGGGCTTGATCGAGCTCCTCCCAGGTCGCGGCGCCGAGGGCGCTCACCGGCGCCTGCCCGGCGATGACGCGGATGCACCGCATGCGCTCGCGCAGATCGGGAACAGCGACCACGACGATGGCCATCAGCCTCCGGTGTCGCGCCGCACTCGGCGCAGCATGACCGACGACGCCGTATCGCCCGGGCGCATGCGCGCGCACGCCTCGAACGCCTCGACCGCAGCGTCGTAGCGGCGCTGCACGAACGCGGCGGTGCCGCGGGCGAACGCCTCGCGGTAGAGCCGATCCTCCTCGGTCTCGTACACCCGCGGCGTGAACGGCGCGCTCGCGGGGGGAACCGGCGCGCTCGCGGGGGGAGCTTCCGGCGAGCGCCGCTCCAGACCGCGCGCCGGCATGGTCGGCGGCCCCGGATCGGCGCCGGCCTCGGACGGCAGCGTGTCCAGCTGCGGCCGGAAGGAGACCGACGGCCGGTCGCTGAACGGCGACGCCACCTCCCTCCCCGTGTAGAGGCCGACCAGCACCTGCAGCGTGCGGAGCCGCCCGAGCGGGCACATTTGAATGATGTCGTCGAACGTCGAGGCGCCGTCGATGTACCGCGCCACCAGGAGCGCGTCGGGCGAGCGACCCGCCGACACCGGGATGGGCCCCGCCACCTGATCGAGGCCGCCGAGCCGCTTGGCGTAGGCGCCGGCGAGGAACTCTTTGATCCGCTCGATGCTCGCCTGCAGCTCGCGATCGCCGGGCGCCTCCGCGCGCGCCCGGTACAGCACAGCCAGCGCCTCCTCGTAGCGCTTCTCACGGACCAGCCGCACGATCTCCGCCCGCATGGGCGCGCTCTTCGGGACCGCGCGGCTCTCGGGTTCCACCATCAGAGCTGAGTCGAGTTGGTCTTTCACGGCACAACCGGCAAGTTACATGCCTCGACCGCCGGCATTCAAGCTGTTTGGCAGCACCTTTGCGGCGGCCGTCCTCGGTCGGCGCCGTGGATACCGGCTCGCCATCGTTCAGGTACGCGTGTGTGGGACCAGCCAGCACCCCGCCAGAACACTGTGGAGCCGCGACATGCGCCCCATGTGAAGGCCGGAGAGACATGGGACGAGGCAATGACCGCGGCCCGCTTCCACATTCGGCCCATTGAGTCGCCACCTGCTCTCGGGCGTCTCGCAGGATCAATCGCCAGCCAATCGCGAACGTCGCAAGCCGTGTCGCACCCCAGCGCCGGTTCGCCCACCGGCCGCCGTTTCAAATTTGAATGGTGATCCCAAGATTGTGGGTGCAACTTACGCCGGGCGTGCGCTACAGTGGATGCACCGGCTGGACGCACCCCGCAGCGTTGCAGAAACGTCTGAGGTGGTTGGTGGAAAATTCCAGTAATCAAGCTCGGAATGAAGCGCGAGGGGAGAGCGCAGGATTTCAACCGAGGTGAGGTCCAGCAGCAGCGTCCATGCTCGGTGCGCCGTGATCTTGTCTTGAGGCCTCTCGGGGCGCTCACGGCGCTTGGTTCACGTAAACAGAGGGATTGTTCAACCAACTGACACCCCACAGCCGAAAAGGAGATCGCTCATGCGGCAGGTCTTGCGGCACATCTTCGAGAAGAAGCAGGCATACGCTCGTCTACCCCTGTTCGAGCACATGCGTAACGAACTGCTCGATCCGAGCGAGCGGCTCGCGTTCTATCCATGCATGGCGTACTTCATCCTGAGCTTCGGTGATCTGAACAAATTCGTACTACGGGAGGAGCACGCCGCGGACAAATATCAAGAGATGGTCAACGCCCACACACGCGAGGACGACCATCACTGGCCGTGGTACCTGGAGGATCTGTCCAAGCTCGGCTACGACGTCGAGGGCCGGAGCACGGACCTGCTGAACTTCCTCTGGGGTGAGGAGACGATACAGAACCGGATCCTCACCGCGCGGCTCACCGCGCTCATCAAGGGCACGACTGGCCTCGAGCGGCTCGTCATCATCGAGGCGATCGAAGAGACCGGCAACGTGCTCTTCGGGGCGATGCTTCCCCTGGCGGAGGCCCTTGAGGAGCGCCTCGACACGCAGCTGCGCTACTGCGGCTCGTTCCATTTCGAGCGCGAGTCGGGCCACGCGGTGAACGCCGATCACGCCGAGCTCGCGCGCATCCCGCTCGACGCCGAGACGCGCGCGCGGTACATCGCGCTCGCGGACGAGGTGTACGCGATATTCGAGCCGTGGACACACGAGCTCTTGCGCTATGCCCTCGCGCACCCCGTGAGCGCCCCCGTGGCCGACCCCGAGACGGACGGCGTGAGCCAGGTGATGACCCGGTCGTCGGTGCTCGCCGCGTGAAGCAGCGCGGCTGAAGCCTCTCCCGTCGCACCGCCCCCTCTCCGGGACCCGCCCCCGGGCGCTCGTCATGCGACGAGCTCTCTGCACAAGACGCTGACGCACATCTCGCCCCGACAGCGGTCGCCGACCGCGCGAGCGGCGGTATCCCCGCGCGGCGCGGATCCACGACGGTCACCTCCCGGCGGCGGGTGGCCTCACGGCGCGCTCGCCGCGCCTTCCGCGCCTTCCGCCCCGGCGCGCGGCGCTGCGCCCCGCTTGCCGCGACGGCTCATCCACACCACATCCCCACGGCCCGCATGGCCTCAGAACGCAAGACCCACCGCGCCCTCACCGTCGCCGGGCTGATCCTGGCCCTCGCCATGGCCGCCCTCGAATCGACCGTCGTCGCCACCGCCATGCCCACCGTGATCGGCGATCTCGGGGGGATTCAGCAGTACGCCTGGGTCACCACCGCCTACCTGCTCACCTCGTCCGTGCTGGTGCCCATCTGCGGCAAGCTGTCGGACATCTACGGCCGCAAGCCGATCATGCTCTTCGGTATCGCCGTCTTCCTGCTCGGCTCGATCGCCAGCGGCGCGGCGCAGACGATGCCGCAGCTCATCGCCTTCCGCGCCCTCCAGGGGGCCGGCGCCGGGGCGATGCAGCCGATGGCGATGACCATCTCGGGCGACATCTTCGATCTCAAGGAGCGCGCGCGGATCCAGGGCGTCTTCGGGGCCGCCTGGGGGCTGTTCGGCATCATCGGCCCGATGGTGGGCGGGCTCATCGTGCACTACTTCTCCTGGCGCTGGGTCTTCTACATCAACATCCCGTTCGGCGCCGCGTCCGTCGCGCTCGTGGCGACCTCGTTCCACGAGCGCATCGACAGGCGGCCTCATGAGCTCGATTTCCTCGGCGCGGCGCTCCTGTCCGCCGGCGTTGTCGCGCTGCTGCTCGCCACGGGGAGGCTCGGCGGGGAGACGACGCTGCTCGCGGCGGTCGCGTCGGCGGCGCTGTTCGCCGCGTTCTTCGCGGTCGAGCGCCGGGCCCCCGAGCCGATGATCCCGCTGCCGCTCTTCCGGCGCCCGGTGATGCTCATCTCCAACGTGGCCGGCGCGATCCTCGGCGGCGCGATGATGGGCACGATCACGTTCGTGCCGCTCTTCGTGCAGGGCGTGCTCCGCGGCACCCCCACCGACGCAGGCAGCGCCATCGCGCCGATGCTCATCGGCTGGCCGGTCGCGAGCGCGATCGGCGGGCGGCTCATCCCCCGGGTCGGGTTCCGCCCGCTCATCTGGATCGGCCTCGGCGTCACGGCGACGGCGGGGCTCGCGCTCGCGCTCGGCGGGGCGCACGACACGCCGCTGATGCTCCGCGCGACGACGCTTGTCTTCGGCGTGGGCATGGGGCTGTCCAACGTCGCGCTGCTCATCGCCGTGCAGAGCAGCGTCGCGTGGGATCAGCGGGGGATCGCCACCGCGAGCACGATGTTCTCGCGGCTGCTCGGCGGCGTCGTGGCGGTGGGCATCATGGGCGGCGTCCTGACGGCCCAGCTCGCGAAGGACCCGTCGATCCCCGCGGACGCCGCGAGCCGGCTCCTGACGGCGGAGGGGGCGCGCGACCTCGATCCGTCGATCCTCCAGCACCTCGGGGAGGCGCTCACGTCCGGCCTCACGACGGTGTTCTGGATCATCGCGGCGATGGGCGTCACCGGCTTCATCGCGGCGCTGTGGTTCCCCCGCGTGCCGCTCCAGGCCGATGGAGGAGACGCGGCCGTCGCGCCGCCGAGCGAGGCCGGCGTCGGCTGAGGCGGCCCGCCCGCGTCGCCGGGGACGGGGCTCGATCCAGCGTGTTCGACGAGGGCCGCCAGATCCTGCTCCGATCGATCCACGAGGGCGGAGGAGACCTGTCCTGGGGCGCGACGGCCGTCGACCGACGCGGCCTTCGAAGAGGCGGAGTCGCTCGGTGAGCCGCTGAGCCTTCCCGCAGAGCGCGACACCGATCCATCCCTCTCGCCCGACGGGGCCGTCCTGTTCTTCGCGTCGACGCGGAGCGGGGTGGCCGACATCTACGAAGCTCGGCGCGTCGCACGATGCGTCGTGGCATCGCCGTCTCGATGTAAAATTTCTTCGAAGACGGTTTTTGACGCCCCACGAGGAGCTCGAGCAACCCATGATGGATCGTGGGCGCTCCGGCCCACGTGGGAGCGCGGGACGGCTCGTCCCGGAGGACATCGAGCCGACCCCATGGCCAGCACATCGACGGATGATCCGCCCATGGATCCTCAGGAGTTCAAGATGCGTCTCACGCTTTACCGGTCGCGGCGACGACGGGTGTCCGCGCCCACGTGGAGCCTCCTGATCGGCGTCTCCGCAACGCTCGCGGGCTGCAGCACGGAGACCTCGGCGCAGAGCTCCGGCTCAGGCGGCCAGGACAGCGGCGCCACCGGCGGCGGCGCCACGACCACCGCTTCCGCCACCACGGCGAGCAGCGGCGCGGGAGGCCATCCGAGCGCGACGGCCGGGGTGGGTGGCGCCGGGAGCGGCGGCGCGGGCGGCAGCGGCGGCGCCGGAGACAGCGGCGGCGCCGGCGGGAGCGGCGGCGCCGGCGGGAGCGGCGGCGCTGGCGGGGGCGGCGGCGCGGGAGGGGCCGCGGACAGGTGCGCCGATGCCCTCTACGACCCGGCGAGCCCGCCAGAGGCGCTGCCCCTGTCCGGGAACCTGGGGACCCACGATCCGGCCATCATCCAGGCGGGCGACCGGTACTACCTGTTCCAGACGGGGGACAGGCTCCCGATGAAGATCTCGTCGAACCTCACCGCGTGGCAGGCCGCCGGTCGGGTGTTCGACGCGAAGCCCGCCTGGCTGGAAGAGAAGGTCCCGGGCGTGACCGACCTGTGGGCGCCCGATATCTCGCGCTTCGGGGACACCTACCATCTCTACTACTCCGCCTCCACGTTCGGCAGCAACCGGTCGTGCATCGGGCACGCGACGAAGGCATCGCTCGACTCGGCAGGTCCCTGGACGGACCGCGGCGCCGCCATCTGCTCCAACGACGGCGGGGCGCGGGACGACTGGAACGCGATCGATCCCAACGTCGCGATGGATGAAGAAGGGACGCCGTGGCTCGTGTTCGGGAGCTTCTGGGGCGGTATCAAGATGGTGAAGCTCGCCCCGTCGGGGGAGCGGGCCGACGGGGAGCTCCACGCCCTCGCCGCCCGCCCCGACGCCCGCGGGGCGCTCGAGGCGCCCTTCATCGTCCGGCGCTGCGGCTTCTATTACCTGTTCGTCTCGTTCGACGCCTGCTGCCGTGGGACGGACAGCACGTACAAGATCGCCGTCGGTCGTTCGAAGAGCATCACAGGCCCGTACGTCGACAAGAAGGGGATACCGATGATGTCCGGCGGCGGCAGCATCCTCGTGGAAGGAGGCTCCCGCTGGCGGGGGCCCGGGCACAACGCCGTGCTGTTCTCCGGCGATCGCTCTTACAACGTCTATCACGCCTACGACGCGCAATCGAACGGCGCCCCCACGCTGCGGATCTCCGATCTGGCGTGGGACACCGACGGCTTTCCGCGCTCCGGAGGGCCCTAGTCGCGCCACCGCCGCCGGGCTCCGCGCTGCGCGCCCTGACGATCGGGACTCATGGATTCCACCCTCGTCGCCAGAAGGCGAAAGCCCGTGACTGACCTCCTCGCGCCGCCGGAGGGAGCGCCTCCGCGGGCGGACGAGCTGCTCGGGCTCGCGCGCGCCGCCGCGGGGCGCGATCCGGCGGCGATCCGCACGCTCATCACCGAGCTCGGCGGCGCCATGTTGCGGGGCGTGCGGAAGGTGCTCGGCCCGCATCACCCCGACGTCGAGGACGTGACCCAGGAGGCCGTGCTCGCGCTGCTCCAGGCGCTGCCGTCCTTTCGCGCGGAGTGCACCGTGCTCCACTTCGCCAACCGGATCGCCGTGATGACCGCGCTCGGCGCGCGCCGGCGCCTCAGCGCGCGCGCGCGCTTCGACGAGCCGGGCGCGCCGATCGACGTGGCCCCGGACGAGAGCGGCGCGTCGCCGTTCGCCGAGGCGGTCTCGAGCCGGCGGCGTAAGATGGTGCTCGAGGTGCTCGACAGGATGCCCGAGGCGACCGCGGAGGCGCTGGCCCTCCATTTCGTGCTTGGCTACACGGTCGACGAGATCGCGGCGCACGCCCGCGTCTCTCCGAACACCGTCTGGAGTCGGCTCCGGCTCGGCAAGGAGGCGCTGCGGCGCGCGCTCGCCAACAACGCGAAGCTGGCCGAGCTCTTCCGGGGGAAGGAGACGTGACCGCCGGCTGTCGGAGCGAGCTCCTCACGCGGGTGCGCCGCGGCGTCGCGACGGAGCCGGACCGGCTCGCCCTCGACGCCCACCTCGGCACCTGCGCGTCGTGCCGGATGAGCTGGGTGCTCGCGCTGGACTTCGACGCCGCGGGGGCGGCGGAGCCCGGGGACGCAGAGCTCCTCGCGCGCATCGTGAACGCCGCGATCGGCGGGGCCGTGATCGACCTGCCGTGCGAGGGAGCGCCGGCGCGGAGCGCCTGGCTCTACGCCGCGGCGGCGTCCTCGCCGGGCGCTTCTCCGACCGCCTCGACGGCGGAGCGGCTGTTCCGGGAGGCCAACGACGCGCGGCGCGCCGGCCGTTCCCGGCGCGCCATCGAGCTCTACCGCGCGCTCCAGAGGGGGTTCGCGTCGTCGCCCGAGGCCACGCTCTCCCTCGTGTCGCTGGGCGGCCTGCTCCTCCACGACGGCTCGCCTGCCGCGGCGCTCGCGCAGTTCGACCGGTACCTCGGCGTCGCCGGCCCGCGCCCGCTCGCGGTCGAGGCGCTCTATGGCCGCGGGCGCGCCCTGCGGGCGCTCGGGCGCGCCGGCGACGAGGCGCAGGCCTGGCGGCGCCTGCTCCGGGAGCACCCGGGCTCGCCGTACGTCGAGCACGCCCGCCGCCGTCTCGCCGAGCTCGGAGGGTGATCACGGGGCGCCGATCTGGCTCGGGTTCGGGCCCCGGCGTTCGCGTCGCGCTGTCTTCACCCACGTTGGCCATCTACGTCCCTCCGGGCACGCACCCGACGCGTGCTCATCGTGCACTGTTTTCCTGCAGGAGCTCGTCATGCGAATTCGACCTCTCTTCATGACCGTCGTGCTTCATTCTTTCGCCGCCGGCATCGGCCTCGCGTCCGGGGGTTGCAGCTCGGGAGACCCCGACGATCACCCCGCCGCGCAGACCACAGGCAGCGGCGGTGGCGGCGGTAGCAGCGCCAGCACCGGCGCAAGCACGAGCGCCAGCAGCGGTGCGGGCGGCGCGAGCAGCGCTTCCGGCTCCAGCGCCGCGGGGGTGGGCGGCGCGGGAGAGGGTGGCGGCGGAGGCGCGGCCGGAGGGACGACGAGCGCTTCAGGCGGCTCGGAAGGCGGCGGCGGGAGCGCCGAGCTGCCGGACGTCACTGTGTACATCGCCGGCGACTCGACCGTTCAGACCTACGTGAACAGCGCACTTCACCAGGCGGGCTGGGGCCAGATGCTGGGGGAGTTCTTCGACGAGCGGGTGCGCGTCGACAACCGGGCCATCGGCGGCCGGACGGCGCGCCGGTACATCGATGAGGGCCGCCTCGACGACGTCCTCGAGGACATCCAGCGCGGAGACTACTTCCTTGTGCAGTTCGGCACGAACGACAGCAACAAGACCGCGACGTACGAGCACGACGGCGAGACCATCCCCTATTACCTGGACCCCGCGACGGACTTCAAATCGTACCTCGAGCGGTACATCACGGGCGCGCAGGCGCGCTCCGCGACGCCGGTGCTTGTCACCCCGCCCCCGCGGCGATCGTGCTCCGGGGACAGCCACGAATTCGGCAACGGCCTGAGCGCCCATTCACAGGCGATGCGGGAGCTCGGAGACGAGCTCGACGTGGCCGTCATCGATCTCAACGCGAAGACGCTCGCCCACCTGAACTCGATCGGATGCGTGGCGGCGGGCGAGGACTTCTTCCTCGTCCGGGCGGACAAATCGGTCGACGCCACCCACTTCAACGAGACCGGCGCCCGGGTCATGGCGGGCCTGGTGGCCGACGGCACTGCGGACGCCGGCCTGACGCTCGCGCAGTACCGGAAGTGACGGGACCGACGCGCCTGTCGAGCTCGCGGCATCAACCTGAAGCATCCTCTCTAATTTCAGAAAAATTCACAGGGAGGCGGGGAGACGGGGAGTAAAATCCCATGGACCTCCCCGCCTCCCCGCCTCCCTGTTCAATCTCTTCTCTTGATAAAAGTGCCAGCAGAACGAGGGAACTGGTCAGGGCGTCGGCGTCACTTCACGTGGATGTCCGGCCTGGGGGGCGCCGCCATTCCGCCGCCGATGTGGAAGCTCGGGTGAGGCGGCTGGTTGTAGGCGGTCTGCTCCGAGCTGACCTGCATGCGGTACTGGGGGTCGTGCATCAGCGTGTAGAGCCGGCGCGTCGTCACGTTCGTCGTCGTGTACAGCCGCAGCGCCGAACTGTCGGACTCGCGCCACACGATCTCCTCGCGCCAGTCGCCGAGCAGGTCGGCCGTGAGCGCCGGCGTCGACTTCGTGCCGTTGTTCGAGGCGCACTGGCTGCAGCTGAGGAGCGAGCCGCCGCCGTACTTGGTGATCGACGTGTTGTTCTGCAGCTCGCGCAGCTCGTCTGCGTCCCACCAGATCAGGAAGTTGGCCGACGCGGGCTGGCTCCCGACGTTCGACCCGCTGGTCGCGGACAGGAGCCCTCCCGTGGAGTTGGTCCACATCTCCGCGCCGGCGTTGCTCGCGAGCACGTCGCCCGCCACGCCGCGCCCGGTGTCGGCCCCCGTGACGGGGCCCTGCTTGAGGATCGCGCAGGAGTTCGCGTCGTGGATGTCGTAGGTCGGCTTGGTGCCGTCCTCGTGCGGCATGAACACCTCGAGCCCCGGGCGTGAGAGGATGAAGTCGCTGACGTGCAGCGCGTCGCCGTGCCCGAGCGCCGTCGAGCACTTCCGGGTGCCGTTGCTGTCGATCGTCGAGGCCCCGTAGATGACCTCCTGCGCCCCGTCGGCGTCGACGTCGGCCACGACCATCGAGTGGGCGCCCTGGCCCGTGTAGGCGGTGTTCGCGTTGCTGTCGGCCTTCCAGATCTGGGTGAGCTTGCCGCCGCGGAAGCTCCAGGCCGTCACGGTGGCTCGCGTGTAGTAGCCGCGGGCCATCAGGATCGCCGGCTTGCCGCTCGCGTCCTGGCCTGCCCCGAGGTCGCTCACGAACGCCGCGCTCGCGAGGAACCGATCGACCCGGTTGCCGTACGAGTCCCCCCACGACGAGACCGTCCCGCGGGCCACGTCGAAGGCGACGGTCGCGAGCTCCGCGCCGCTCGCGCCGCTGAACACCGTCAGGTACTCGGGGCCGGTGAGCACGTAGCCGGCGGCGTTCCTGTAGTCCGCCGCGTCGTCGTCGGAGGCCGCGGGACCTCGGCTGAGGTAGGCGCCCGCGCCGTCGCGCGTGCCTGGAGCGGTCTTCACCGCGATCTCCGCGTTGCCGTCGCCGTCGAAGTCGTACACGACGAACTGCGTGTAGTGCGCGCCCGCCCGGATGTTCCTCCCGAGGTCGATGCGGAAGAGGCGCTTGCCGTCGAGCTTGTAGGCGTCGAGGTAAACAGGCCCCGTGCAGCCGGCCTGGGAGTTGTCCTTGGCGTTCGAGGGATCCCACTTGAGGATGATCTCGTACTGCCCGTCGCCGTCGACGTCTCCGACGCTCGCGTCGTTCGCGGAGTACGAGTAGCTCTCGCCGGCGTTATCGCACTTCGATGGAGTCGTTCCGCCCGCGGGGGCCGTGAGGGGGATGCGGAGGTAGCTCTGGCCCCAGGTGGCGGCGGCGGGGGAGGCGGCCTGTGCGACGCCGCCGACGACGGCCCGGACCGTGTAGGCCGACGAGCTGGTGCCGGCGGTATCGAGGGTGTTGGTGCTGTTCGTGACGTTCGCGATGCGCGTGCCGTTGCGGTACACATCGTACGAGATCGCGCCCGGGTTGGCCGCGTCGTACTCGTAACCGAACATCCGCCATCCGACGTAGACGCCGTTCGAGACCTTGACGGCGACCACCCCGCGGTCGAGGTCCTCCATCTGGTAATGCCCGGTCGGGGTGGCGCCGCCGCTGCCGCCGGAGCCGCCCGCGCCGCCGGAGCCGCCCGCGCCGCCGGAGCCGCCCGCGCCGCCGGAGCCGCCGCTGCCGGTGGTGGCGCTGGTGCTGCTGGCGCTGCTGCTACTGGAGCTGCTGCTGCTGCTGGCGCTGCTGCTGCTGCCGGACCCGCCCGCCGTCACGCTGGTGAGCGCTGGGCGCTGCGAGGCGCCGCTCGCGTTGGCGCAGAACCCGAAGCTCGTCGATGCGCCCGCCGCCAGGGTCGCGTTGTGCGCTGCGGGGGTGGCGACCAGCTGCGGCCCGCTCACGCTCGTGGTGGCGTTCCACGCGTTCGCGAGCGTGGAGCCGTTCAGGTTCGTGGTGATCCGCCAGCTCGTCGTCGTCGTGGTCCCCGTGTTCCGGATGGCGACGTCCGCGCAGTACCCGGTCCCCCAGTCCGACGCGACCGTCAGCGTGGCGGTCAGCCCCTCGCCCGCCAGCGGCTGGTCCCAGGCTTCCTGTTGCTCGAGCCCCTCTTCCGGCCCGTAGGCGTCCTCCACGACGCACGCTCCGAGGACCACGAGGGCGGCGGCGGTCGCCGCCGACAAGCAAGTTCGCATGGAAAGTTCCTTTCAGAGCACGCGGAACGCGAGGCGATCCGCGAAAGGTCCTCGGCCTCCAGCGCCGGCGGCCCTGCGGCCGGTGACGCTCGGAGACCGAGGATCAATGAATGACCTCCTTGGTTGCCCGAGCCGCTCGGAGCCAGTCACCAAAGCAGCGCACCCCCCGCGTTTTTCGGCAGATGGGAGTTTTTGCGGCGTGCGAGAATGCGTGATCGTCCCGCCGGAGCCTGGCGAGGGCGGGTACCCACCGGGGTTACCTTGCCGGGCGATCTCGACGGCCCGGCGCATCGCCTCGATGAGGCGATGCATCTGGCCGCGGTCACGCCGCGAGCCGGTGCTCTATCTCGATAGGCGTGAGCTCGGGCGGCTGCTCGTCGACGACGAGCGTGCTCCCCGGGTGCTGGCGGACGAGGTCCTCCGCGTACTCGATCGCTTCCTGCACGGTGCCGTACGGGAGCGAGCGGGTGACGTATCCCTCGGCCGCGACCACCCAGCCCCAGCCGTCGGGGTCCGGCATGACGTGGTAGGCGAATCTCTGTGTCATGGCGTGTCCTCTTTCCGGCAGGGTGAGCCCGGCGCGCGCGAGCCGCAACGGATCGGCGCTCGCGAAGGCCCTACCGGTGGCGGCGCTGCACCTCCTTGAGCGCGAGCTTCGAGATCGCCCTCAGGGTATCGAACACGCCGCGCCCGCTCGCCGCCGCGGCCTCGAACTCGGGCGCCCCGTCCGGGTTGAGGAGCTCCCGGAGCTCTGCGACATCGGCGATCCCGTCGAGATCGCGCTTGTTGTACTGGACGACGAACGGCAGCCGGCCGGGCGAGCGGCCCTCCTCGGCGAGGTTGTCCCAGAGGTCCGCCATCGACTCGACGTTCGCGTCGACCCGGGCGCGCTGCGAGTCCGCCACGAACACGACGCCATCCAGCCCCTTCAGGATGAGCTTCCGGCTCGCCCTGTAGAAGATCTGACCCGGCACCGTGTAGAGCTGAAGGCGCGTCCGGAAGCCCGACAGGCCCCCGAGATCGAGCGGCAGGAAATCGAAGAACAGCGTGCGATCGCTCTCGGTCTTGAGCGAGATGAGCCGCCCCTTGGCGGCCGGCACCGTCCGGTCGTACACGTATTGAAGGTTCGTCGTCTTGCCGCAGAGACCGGGCCCGTAATAGACGATCTTGCAGTAGATCTCCCGGCTCGCATAGTTGATGAACGCCATCGGCGTGCTCCTCCAGAGTCGACGTTCGAGGGGAGGCAAGGCCCGTCCCCGCATTGAAAACGAAGGCGACCGTCGTTCATCGCCTTGGAAGCGATGGAGACCGTCGTGAAGCGCACTGGAAACGAAGGCGATCAACGGCCGCCGCTCGGCGCGGCGGCCGTTGTCGACTCCTGCGCTGGGAGGGGAGGCGGCGGCCGCTCTCCCCACGATTTCATGCGCCGCGCTGGGGGCGCCCCGGCTCGCCCACGGCGCGCCGCGCGGTACGCCCCGCTCGCGGTTCCCCGGCGCTACGTCACGCGCGGCCGGCGGCGAGCGGACGCGCCGCCGCTGCCGCCGCGCGCGGCGCCGCGCCGGCGGCGATCACGAAGACGCGTCGGCGATCGCGTGGAGGGCCGCCACGAAGCCCTCCAGGGAGGCGTCGCGCGCGTCGCTGTGCTTCACCAGCCGCTCGTTCACGGCGATGAGCTCCACCACGTCCGGGCTCGCGCCCGGGACCCGCCGGAGCTCGTGCACGGCGCGGCTCACCCGCGACGGCGGGTCGAGGCACGCGAGCGCCGACAGCGCCGCCGTCGCGCCCGCCTCGCGGCCCGCCGCGAGCGCCTCCCGCGCCATCCCGAGCAGCACGAGCGCGAAGGCGACCTGGATCGCCTCCAGGAAGCCGCGGGAGATCTCCTTGCCGCCCTGGCTGGCCTCGCTCCACGCGAGCGTCACGAGCTCGCCTATCTCCGAGAAGGCGCGCGCCGACATCAGCGTGGAGAGCGTCTCCAGGCCATGTTTGTCCCACGCCGCCCGCGTCGTCAGCTGGCGCGCGAGCCAGGAGAGCACGGCATACGCGTCGTCCCCCGCCCGGATCGCGCCGAGCGCGATGTCCATCAGCGCGGCCCGCGCCACGCCGTGCGCCTCGAGCCAGCCGAGCAGGTTCGCCCGCTCCGCGCCCCGCGGCGTCCGGCGCGCCTTCTCGAGGATCGCGTCCCGGAGCGCCGGGGGAAAATGGCGGATATCGACGCTCCAGTCCTCGTCCGAGCCGCGCGCGCGCTCCATCGCCAGCGTGGCCAGCGCGTCGTCGTCGAGCGAGAGCGCCCCGGCCCGCCGCGCCGCGAGGATCTTCGGGACGGGCAGATCGCGCAGCGCGGGGCGCTCGCCGTTCAGGCCGTCGAGCTCGTCCCCGTCGAGCAGCGGCGGCAGCCCCTTGTGGACCTTGGGCGCGAGGATGAACCCCGAGGGCCACTGGACAGGCTCGCGCCGGCAACGCTCGAGCACGCGCTCGTAGATCCCCGCCGGGACCTTGCCGCGCACGAGATCCGACAGCTCGATCCACTCCTCCTCGTCGAGCACGAGGCGCGGCACGCCCAGCACCTCGTGCTGGAAGTGCGCGGGATCCTGGATCGCGAGCCGCGCGAGCTGCCGGATCACCGGCCCGCTGAAGCCGCTCTCGCAGCGCGCCCTCCAGCGCAGGAGATCGGATGTCCCGAGCTCGTCGATGTGCTCGGACAGGAAGGCATGATCGTCTGGCTCCAGCGACGGCTGACGGAGCACATGAAAGAACGCGACGGGACGGGCACGGCCCCGGTGCGCGCGCACCAGGGCCTCAATCTCCGCCTTTCGCATGGCGCGACCTCATCACCCGAGACCCCATGTGGGATCAGGGACACTCTCAGGTCCATCGTCGCCAGGCGCGAGCGCGGCCCGTCATGACTCGTCGGTCGGTGGAATGACGGATCCTGTTCCTGACCGGTATGCCCAGGGTAGCGCCAGCGCGCCCGCTGTCAACGCGCTCGTCGCTGCTCTCGCTCCTCTCGCCACTCTGGCCACTCTGGCCACTCTGGCCACTCTGGCCACTCTGGCCACTCTCGCCACTCGATTACTCGATGCGCTGCCGCCGCCGCCGCCGCGGCTCCCGGCCGCGCGCGGGCGGGGGGACGTCGCGCGAGAGCGGCAGCTCGACGGAGAAGGTCGAGCCCTCGCCGATCTCGCTCGATACGCTCACCCGCCCTCCGTGCGCCTCGACGATGGTGCGCGTGATGTAGAGGCCCAGCCCGAGCCCGCCGTAATGACGCGACGAGACGCCCCGGCGATACCGCTCGAAGACCTGCTCTCGCACGTCGGCGGGGATGCCGATGCCATGATCGGTCACCGACAGCCGGGCGATCTCTCCGTCCGACGCGATGGTGAGCTCGAGCGGCTTGCCCCCGCCGAACTTGATCGCGTTGCTCAGCAGGTTGGTCACGACCTGCTCGATGCGCTGCGCGTCCCAGCGGCCGACGACCGGCCCGGCGGCGCGCACGTCGAGCGCGCAGCCCGCCCGCGCGAGCTGGTCGTCCAGGTACGTCGTGACCTCTCCCACGATCGCGCGGAGATCGATCTCGATCGGGTCGAGCTCCAGGCGCCCCGCGTGGATGCGGGAGACGTCGAGGAGCATGTCGACGAGGGCGACGAGGCGCTTGACCTGCCGCTGCGAGAGATCGACCGACGCGCGCGCCCGCTCGATGCCCTCCGCGCCGCGCGAGAGCTTCTTCTCCATCGAGTGGACGGCGAGCTGCAAGCTGGTCAGCGGCGTCCGGAGCTCGTGCGAGGCGACGGAGAGGAACTCGTCCCGCGCGCGGACGGCCTCCTCCGCGCGGGCGCGCGCCCGCTGCTCGTCCGCGAGCAGGCGGTCCCGCTGCTGCTCGGCCTGCACGCGCGTCGTGACGTCGCGGAAGCTCCAGACCCGCCCGACGATGCGCCCGCTCACGCGCTGAGGCTGGGAGTAGCGCTCGAAGACCCTCCCGTCGTCGAACGTCAGGGTGTCGATGCCGCTCGCCTCGCGGGGGTCGTCGACGCTCCTCGTCATCCTCGCTTCCTGGAGGAGCTGCTCGGAGTCCGCGAGCTGATCGAGGCAGAGCGCCAGGCGATCGTCCTGCGAGAGGAGCACCTGCTCGGGGATCCCCCACATCTCCCTGAACCTGCGGTTGTGCCGCACGGGGCGGCCCGCCTCGTCGACGACGAGGATGCCGTCCGCCGTCGAGTCGAGCGTGGCCTCGAGCAGCGCGTGCGAGTGGCGCAGCATCTCCTCGGCGCGCTTGCGCTCGGTGACGTCCGTCGCGATCCCGCACAGCGCATAGGACCGCCCGTCCGGGTGGCGCAGCGGGAACTTGAGGGAGAGGAAAGCGTGGATGCCGTCGGGGGCCGCGACGTACTCGTCCCTCTCGATGGGGTGGTCCTCCCGCAGCGCGGCGAGATCGTTGGCGCGCACCGCGTCGGCGATCTCGGCCGGGAACAGCTCGTGGTCGGTCTTGCCGAGGATGTCCTCGCGGGTCACGTGCACGACGTCCTCGTAACGGCGGTTGATGAGCAGGTACCGCCCGTCCGGGGCCTTGACGAACACGACGGCGGGCGTGTTGTCGAGGATGGCCTGCAGGAGCGCGTTGCTGTCGTGCAGGGACGCCTCCGCGCGCCGGCGCTGCGCGTTCTCCTGCTGGAGCTCGCCGTAGAGCCGCGCGTTCTCGAGCGAGATGGCCGCCTGCGACGCGAGGACGTCGAGGACGCCCAGCTCCGCGGTGGAGAAGGCGTCCGGGACCAGGTTGTTCTCGAGGTAAAGCAGGCCCACCGCCTCGTCCTGGCGCACGATGGGCACGCCGAGGGCCGAGCGCCGGCGGCGCGACGCGTCGCCGAAATAGGGATCCATCGCGAACCGGTGGGGCGCGGCCGCGTCGGCGATCGCGATGGGCTTGCGGGCGCGGACGACGGCCGTGCAGAGCGACAGGGGCACCTGCGACGGCGCCGCGAGGTGGCCTGCGGGGCCGAAGGCGCGCTCTCCGTCGCCGCTCGCCTCCGCCAGGACGAGGCCCTCCGGCGACGAGAGGAGCAGGCAACCGCGCTGCGCGCCCACGTGCTCCATGGCCACGAGCAGGAGCCGGGCGTGCAGCTGGGGCAGGACCAGCGCGCTCGAGATCTCCTGCGAGGCCTTCAAAATACCGAGCATATCCAGGTACTTGACGTCACCACCCCAGGACGCGGGCCGCCGCGCGAGCTCGGGGTGCTGCTGGAGCAGGGCGCAGACCTTCGCCCGCGCGCCCCAGGCCTCGTAGCTGTCGCGGGCGCGCGCGAGGTAGGCGCTCGCCGCCGTGTCGAGCCCCCGCTGCTCGTAGAAGCGCGCGCAGAGCTCGCTGGCGAGCGCCTCGACCTCGATGAACCCGCCCGCGCGGGCGCCGTCGAGGGCCTGCTCGTACCCGCGCTCCGCGGCGAGCTCATCGCCCGAGAGGCGCGCGAGCTCGGCCGAGACCAGGGCGACCTGGTGTGCGAAGTTCTCCGGGGACGCGTCCGCCAGGGCCGCCAGGTGGGCGAGGTGCGCGCGCACGGCCTCGAGGCAGGCCGGCGGGGGCGCGCGGGCGTGGCCGGCGGAGCGCGCGAGCGCCGCGTAGAAGTGGACCTGGGCGGCCCCGAGGAAGCGGCGCGCGGCGTGCAGCAAGGCGCCCGCGCGCTCCGCCGCTCCGGCGGCCTCACCCAGATCGCCGAGGAGCACGCGCGTCTGCAGGTCGAGGAGATGGCCATAGAAGGCCCTGACCGGCGCCCTCCGCGCGAGCTCCTCCGCGGAGCACCCCGGCGGGCGGCCGGGCGTGGACGGGTCGCGCAGCCGCGCGAGCAGCCGCAGCTGATCGCGGAAGATGTCCTGGTCCGCCGGGCCGCAGGTGCGCTCGGCGAGCGCGAGGCGACGCGAGGCCTCCTCGGCGACGTCGTCGAGGGAGTCGCCGGCGAACAGCTGAAACGCGATGAGCTGGTGGCCGAAATAGCAGGAGAAGGGGTAGTTGCCGGCGGAGAGCGCCGCGTCCAGCTCGCGCCGCGCGAGCTCCAGACAGCGTCGGACAGGCATCCTCAGGTAGCCGAGCAAGGCGATGAACGTGAAGCTCGCCCTGGGCCTGTAGGGCGAGTTCTCCTCGCGCTGGGCGAGCCGATAGCCCGCCTCGCCGAAGGCGAACGCGTCCGCGGGGCGCCCGCGCCGCTCGGCGAGGACGAGCCCGAAGGTCGCGTAGGCCGCCGCGGAGCTGCTCGTGTTCCCGTGCGTCAGCGAGAGCTCCACCGCGGCGCTGGCGGCGGCCGCCATGAGGTCCCAGCTCGCGTGGTAAGCGGGCTGGTACAGCGTGGCGGCGAGGTCGCAGACGGCCCGGGCGCGCGGGTCGGTCATGGGCGGCAGGTCCGGGAGGGCGGCGATGGCGAGGGCGCCGCCCTCGAGGCGACCCAGGACCGCCGCGACGGCGGCGTCCACCGCGGCGGCCTCCGGGTGGCGCGGCAGGGGGAGCCCGCAGTTGCCGAAGCCCGCGACGCAGCTCTCGACGGCGGCGTCCATCGCGCCTTGCGCGACCTGGATCTCGGCGAGCAGGGCGTACACGGTCGCGGCCACGCACCGCCCGGAGGCGCGCTCGCACAGCGACGCGCAGATGCGCTCCGCGGCCGCGAGCTCGCCGGTCGCGAACCGGCACTGGGCCAGCGCGAAGTCGAGCTCGAACGCGAGCCCGGCGCGCGCCGCCTCCCCGCGCGCGCCCGCGAGCAGCTCGGCGCCCAGCAGGAAGAACCCGATGGCCGCGGCGTGGTGGGTCGCGGCCTGCGCTTTCCGGCCCGCGCGCAGGTTGAGCTCGGCGGCCCGCGCCCGCTCCTCCGGGGACGTGATCCGCGGCGCTCCGCGGGTGATCTGGCGCACGATCTCGAAGAGCTGGGCCTCGACGCGGTCGGGCGGGAGGCCGTCGAGCAGGGCGCGCGCGGCGGCGAGGTGCGCCTCGGGCCGCTGCTCGGCGGGGGTGAGCTCGTAGGCGACCTGATGGATGCGGTCGTGAAGGAAGCGGATCTCGCGGTCGATCCGGACGATGAGCCGCAGGGAGAAGGCCGCCTGGAGGCGCTCGATGACGGCGTCTTCCGGGCAGCCGAGGAGGAGCGCCAGGGTCGTCAGATCGGCGGCGTCGCCGAACACGGCGAACCGCCGCAAGGCGTCCTGCGTGCCCGCGTCGAGGCTGCGGAGGTTCGCGGCGATGATCTCGGCGACGTCGTCCGAGCACCGCTTCGCCCGGATCGTCTCGAGATCCCACCGGAACGCTCGGGCGGTGGTCGAGAAGCGGATCAGCCCTTCCTGGTGGAGCGTGCCCGCGAGCTGCGCGATGAACAGCGGATTTCCCCCTGTCTTCTCGTGGAGGCTCGCCGCGAGCGGGGCGACCTCCTCCCGGGGGGCGCGCAGCGAGTCGGCCACCCACGAGGTCACCGCGTCGGCGGACAGCGGGGCGATCGCGATCTCGGTCACGGCGACGTCCTGCTCGCGGAGCCGGCGGATCATCCGGCGCACCGCGTGGGAATCGGGGACCTCGTTGCTCCGGTACGCGCCGAGGATCAGCGTGTCGTGGACGCCGGGGTCGGTCGCCCAGCGCTCGACGACCTTCAGCGTCTCGGCGTCCGTCCACTGGAGATCGTCGAGGAAGACGATGAGCGGCTTCCCCGGCCGCGCGAGCGCGCCGAGGAGCTGGCTGAGCGCCAGCTGGAACCGCGCCTCGGCCTCGGGGGGCGGGATCTCGGGCGGCGGGCTCCGCTGGCCGAGGATCCGGGCGAGCGCCGGGAGCATGCCGGCCAGCAGCGGCGCGTTCGCGCCCAGCGTCCCCGCGAGGCCGCGCTGCAGCTCCGCGCGCGACGCCTCGCCCTCTTCGAGGGCCTGGACGAGCGCGCCGTCCAGCGCCGCGAGGAGCGCCTCGCACGGGGCGTGGCGCGGGGCCGCCTCGCACCTGCCGCCGGTGAAGCGCGCCGCGGGCGCGCGGACGGACTCGCCCAGGCGATGGACAAGGCGCGTCTTGCCAACGCCCGGCGGGCCCGAGATCAGGACGAGCTCCGTCCGGCCATCGCGCCCGACGCGCGCCACCGCGCTCTCCAGCCGCGCGACCTCGCCGGCGCGGCCGTACAGCCCGGGGGCCAGCCGCAGAGGCGGCGGCACGTCGGCGAGGCCCGGCTGGAACGGCGCGATCCGCCCCTCCGTCCGGAGCGCCTCCCGGCACCGGACGAGATCGTGCTGGAGGCCGGCGGCGCTCTGGTACCTGTCCTCGGGGAGCTTCGCGAGCAGCTTCAGGACGAGCTCGGCGACGCTCGAGGGCAGCCCGGGCACGGACACGAGCGGCGACGGGGGGACGACCGCGGCGTGGCAGTAGAGCCATCCCAGCAGATCGTTCGCGGAGAAGGGCAGCCGTCCGGTGAGGAGCTCGAACAGGATCACCCCGAGGGAGTAGAGGTCCGAGCGGTGATCGATCGCCAGGCCGAGGCGCCCGCCCTGCTCGATCGACAGGTACGGCCAGGTGCAGGGGGACGGACGGGCCGATCGGGGGCTACACCGGCCCGGCGAGAGCGACCAGGGGCTGAACCCGGTCAGCTTGATGACGTCGCCGGGCAGGAGCATCACGCGGTGCGGGGTGAGGCCGAGGTGGACGATCTGCCGCCCGTGGATCGTCGCCAGCGCCCCGGCGATGCCGGTGGAGAGCCTCAGGAACCGGCGGAGATCCATGGGGGTGCCCATGAGGCGGGCGAGCGGCGTCGCTCCGTCGTCCTGGAGGACGAGCGCGGGCTGGCCATGGAACGTGCAGATCCGCGCCGCCTCCATGGCCACGTCGCAGCCGACCAGCCGCGTCGCCTCCAGCTCGCGCCGCAGCGCCTCGTACTCGGCCGTCGAGGGGTGAGCGACCTTCAGGGCCTTGACGAGGACGCTCCGCCCCGCCGGCTCGCGCGCCCGGTAGAGCGCGAAATCCGGTCCTTCGTCCAGCACGGCCTCCGCGAGGTATTCGGTCGCTGTCTGCATGGCTCTGGCGTGCTGGGCGTGACACATGTCCCCGGGGCGCGGCTGCGCTCGAAAGCGCCTGCGCTGCGCTGCGCTGCGCTGCGGATCGACAGGCAGGATCGATACCAGCGGTGAGCGGTCGGCGCCGCGGCGGTCCAGGCGTCCGATGATCGGCTCGACGCGTCGGCCGCGGCGTGACGGCCGGTCAGGGCGAGCCGCGCCGATCGCAGCGCCGTCGGACGCTGTCTGCCGAGCTCGGCCGTGAGCGGAACCCTCACGTATCGTCCGCTGGCGCGCGAGAGCGCGAGTGATGGGGGGAGAGGCGACGGCAGAGGAAGCGGGGGAGACGTCAGGCCACGAGGGCCCGTGGCCCCTCGGGAACTCGGGAACCCGGGAACCCGGGAACCCGGAACCCGGAACCCGGAAACAGCGCGTCCATTCGTCCGCGGTCGTCCACGGTCGTCCAGGATGTCATCTGCTTGCGTCATCCCGCAATCGATTGCGCTTCCATTCCAGTCGTGCCAACTCCATTGAAGGGGACGCGCCGGACCTCTCAGCTGAAACCAGCGGCCAGGTAGCAGCTCTTTTTGGCGGTGCAGCTCGAAGGGGAGACGGCAGGTCACGCTGGCGTACAAATTGCGAGCCTTCACGCCAGACGCCCACGCTGAATGCGCCTCCGGCCCTCCGGGGGGCAAGCGCCGTGGAAGGATTCGTTCTTCACGAAAGCAAGGTTGGGAAGAGCCATGATCGATCAACGACGAGCGGTCAACCGCAGGATGTTCTTGCAAGGGATGACCCAGTTCGCCTCGGTGGCCGCCGCGGCGCCCGCGCTCGGTTCGGACCCATGGAGAGGCGCCTGCTCGACGACGCTCACCGCGGGGCGGCCCGAGGACGTGAGCATGAGCTCGGAGCGGCTGGAGGACGTCTTCGCGCGGATCCAGCGCCGCGTGAACGACGCCCTGTTTCCCGGCGCCACCGCGCTGGTCGCGCGGCGCGGGGTCATCGTGGGTCACCGGGCCTTCGGCAGCAAGGTCCCCGGCGCCGACGAGCCGGTGACGCTCGACACGATCTTCGACGTCCAGTCGATGAGCAAGGTGCTCTCGACGGCGGCGGCGGCCCTCGCGCTCGTGCAGGAGCGCGTGATCCGGCTGGACGCGCCGGTCGCCAGGTACCTGCCGGAGTTCGCCGCCAACGGAAAGGGGGCCGTCACCGTCTATGACATGCTCCGTTACTCGTCCGGTCTGCCGCTGGACAACCAGTGTTTGGATGAGGACGTCGAGACGGCCTGGTCCATCATGGCCGAGACGCCGCTCGAATACGCGACAGGCAGATCGGCGCTGTACAGCGATCTCACCTACCGCCTCCTCGGCCGCATGATGGAGGCCGCCGCGGGGGAAGATCTCGACGCCATCGCGAGAGAGTGCGTCTGGCGTCCTCTCGGCATGAGCGACACGATGTACAACCCGCCCCCGGAGCTCGTCGAGCGCGTCGCGGCCACGGGGTACTCCGCCCGCCGGGGCTGCCTCGTGCGGGGGCAGGTCCAGGACGAGCAGGACTTCGCGCTGGGCGGCATCGCCGGCTGTGACGGCGTGTTCAGCACCGCGCTCGATGTCGCCGTCTTCTGCCAGATGATCTTGAACGGCGGCGCCTATGGCGGCGCCGAGGTCCTGCGGCCCGATCTGGTCCGGCAGATGAAGAAGAACAACACGCCTTACGTGACGGAGGCGGAGACCGACACGTCGCCCATCAACAACCTGCTCCTCGCCCCGAAGGGCCTCGGGTGGGAGATGCGGACGCGGCGCTTCTCGAACGGCGGCATGCGCCTGTCGCCGCGCGCCTTCGGCAAGGCGGGCGGCGCCGGCACGTTCATGTGGGTCGATCCGGATCTCGAGATCATCGGCGTCCTCCTGACCAACCACGGGTTGCCGCAGCCGTTCGACGAGCTCGGCTGGAACCGCATGCTCGACAACATCGGTTGCACCGAGTTCTTCGACGGCATCATCAACGCCGTGCACCGCTGAGCGCCGTCGCGGGCGAGCGGCGCCGCGGGCGAGCGGCGCCGCGACAGGCGAGGATCTCCGGCGAACGCCGCTTCTCCAGGTCGTTCAGGCGGCTTCCACGGGGAGCGGCTCCTCCGGCTCGGCGGCGGCGGCGGCGGCGAGCGTCCGGCGCAGCAAGGGGCCGATGGTCAGGCCCTGCACCACGATGGAGACGACCACCACGACATAGGTGATGGTCAGCACCATCTCTCGCTCCGGAACGAGCGTGCCGTCCGCGAGCTTTCCGGGGATGGAGAGCGCGAGGGCCACCGAGACGCCGCCGCGCAGGCCGCCCCAGGTGAGGATGCGGATCGCCCCCGGGGTGAAGACCCTGCGCCTCTTCATGAGGCTCACCGGCAGCGCGACAGCGATGAACCGCGCGAGCAGCACGACCGGGAACGCGAGGAGCCCTGCGAGCAGCGACTGGGCGTCGAAGGCGACGATCAAGAGCTCGAGGCCGATCAAGACGAACAGCACCGCGTTCAGGATCTCGTCCATCAGCTCCCAGAAGTCGTCGAGGTGCTCGCGGGTCTTCTCGCTCATGGCGCCGGCGCGCGCCTCGTTCCCGATGAAGAGCCCGGCCACCACCATGGCGATGGGGCCGGAGACGTGGATCGCGTACGCCAGGGCATAGCCGCCCGCCGCGGTCGCCAGCGAGAGCAAGACCTCGACCTTGTAGTCGTCGACCTGCCGGAGCATGGCGAGCGTCACGAAGCCGAGCGCGAGGCCGTACAGCACGCCGCCGATCGCCTCCTGGGCGAACAGCAGCGAGAGCCGCTGCAGATCGAGGCCCGACGTCCCCGACGCGATCTCCAGGAGCCCGATGAACGCCACGACCGCCACGCCGTCGTTGAAGAGCGACTCTCCGGCTATCTTCATCTCGAGCTCCTTGGGCGCCCCCACGTGCTTGAGGACCCCGAGCACCGCGATGGGATCGGTGGGGGAGATGAGCGCGCCGAAGAGCAAGCAGTAGACCGGCCGGATGTGCACGCCCATCAGCGTCATCAGGGCGTACGTCATGCCGCCCACCAGCACGGTGGACATGAGCACACCCCCGGTGGCCAGGATGCCGATGACGACCCGCTGCTTCTTCAGATCCGCCAGGTTGACGTGCAACGCGGCGGCAAACAGCAGAAACCCGAGCATCCCCTGCATCAACGTCTTGTTGAAGTCGATGCCATGGAGGTGCTCCTTCGCCTCGGCCTCCACCTCCGGAAACAGCTCTCCGATGCCCACCATGACGAGGGACGTCGTCATCGCGATCAGCATCAACCCGATCGTGGTCGGCAGCTTGAGGACCCGATGGTTGAAGAAGCTGAAGATCGCAGCGAGCGAGAGCAGCGCTGCCGAGACTTGGAATAGATCCATGCTCCCAGGCTTACAGGCGGGCGCGCGCCGGCTCGAGCGAGGCGCGGCGACGTCCGGGTGAAAAGTTGCACGTCAAAGTTTCCCCGAGGGAAGGAAATCCAAGCCGACTCGAAATGTCAAGCCTCGACCGCGGGACCCGCGCCGGGCTGCCCGACGCCGGGGGCGCGACAGAGAGACCCGCCCTGTCGAGGCGGCACGAACGAGGCTACTCCTTCCGCTGCAGCCGGCCCGAGTGACCTTCACGGCGGCATGCGCCTGTCGCCGCGCGCCTGAGCGCGCCTCGTCCCTTCCCGGACGTCTGACGACGTGTGTGGACCTCCCGCGGACGCTTTACACCGTGCTACCGAGCGGCGAGATGTGCGTGTGTCTGCGGTGGCTTCGCCTCCAGCCTGGTGATGCGAGGTGCGCCTCGTCGGCGCCTGCGGCGCCGTTCGCGCCTCCGGTCGAATCGGTGGTCGGCGCCGCAACCGCGCGCGGTGAGCGCCGTAGATGGGTCGTGGGCCGCGGGGCGATGGCGGCCCGTTCGCCATTGCCGGTATCCTGCTGTGCAATGGCTCGTTTCCTGTAAATGCATCATTTGAACCCGAAGAATCACGGTGTGCGTCTCGCGAGCCGCGCGACGCTGGCTCACGACGCTCCCGTGGGGAAGAGAGCATGAGCGAATCAGCAAACGTCAATGACCCGGGCGCTGCCGCGCACACAGGGGAGATCTCGCGCCGCTTCTTCTTGCGGGCGTTCGCCGGGGGCGTGGCGGCCCTGTCGGGCGCATGCGACGGGATGACGCCCGTCGAGGCGCCTACAGCGGAGGCGCGGTCGGAGCTCACACGGGCGACCGGGGGGCAGCTGGCGGATCTCATCCGCCGGAAGCGGGTGTCGTCGCTCGAGGTCGTGGAGGCGCACCTGGCGCGCATCGCGAAGATCAACCCGCGGCTGAACGCCGTGGTGAAGCTCCGCGCCGACGAGGCGAGAGCCGAGGCGCGGGCGGCGGACAAGGCCCTGGCGAGAGGCAAGCACCTCGGCCCGCTGCACGGCGTGCCGATGACGATCAAGGATTCCATCGATACCGCCGGCGTCGTGACGACCGGCGGCACGAGCGGGCGAACGAATTTCGTTCCGGCGGAGGACGCCACCGTGGTCCGGCGCCTCAAGGAAGCGGGCGCGATCCTGCTGGGCAAGAGCAATACGCCCGAGATGACGTGGTCGTACGAGACGAACAACGCAGTGTACGGGCGCACCAACAACCCGTATGGCCTCGACCTGTCGCCGGGCGGCTCGAGCGGGGGGGCGGGCGCCATCGTGGCCGCGGGCGGCTCGCCGTTCGACGTGGGGAGCGACACCGGCGGGAGCATCCGCTTGCCGTCGCATTTTTGCGGGATCGCCGGGCTCAAGCCGACCGCCGGCCGCGTCTCGCGGACGGGCCATATCGTCCCGGCGGAGGGGCTGCTCCAATCGTTCACCGTGCTCGGGCCGATGGCCCGCTCGGTCGACGATCTCTGGCTGCTCTTCAGCGTCCTGGCGGGGCCCGACTGGCGCGACGCGGCGCTGATCCCGGCGCCGCTCGGCGACCCGAAGCACGTGCGGCTCAGGGATCTGCGGATCGCGATGCACACCGACAACGGGATCGCGGCGCCGGACGCGGCGGTGCGCCAGGCGGTGGTGGACGCGGCGGCGGCGCTGGAGGCGGGCGGCGCGCGGGTGGAGTCGAAGAAGCCCGACGCGCTGAGCGACGTGCTCACGGTAGACGCGGATATCTTCCGGGCGGACGGCGGCGCCTGGCTGAAGCGGCTCCTGGACCTGGCCGGGACCACGGACCCCGGCGCCGAGGTGGACGCCTCGCTCGCGAGCGTGCCGCTGTCGAGCGGTGAGCTGACCGCGGCGGTCGAGCGGCTGGACGCCTGGCGGGGGCGGATGCTCGGCTTCATGCAGGACTTCGACGCCATCGTCTGCCCGCCGTGTGTCCTCGAGGCGCTGCCGCACGATGCGTGGGTCGTGCACGGGGTCTACGCAGGATTCAGCTACTCGTTCGCTTACAACATGACAGGGTGGCCGGCGGTCGTCGTGCGCGCGGGCACGTCGTCGCGAGGAACGCCGATCGGCGTCCAGATCATCGGCCGCCCCTTCCGCGAGGATGTCGTCCTCGCCCTGGCCGGCCACATCGAGCGGGAGCTCGGCGGCTACAGAGCGCCGGCGATCTGACGGCGCGATGGCGGTCAGGAGGACCGGCCTCACGGGCACGTTCACCGGGCTGGACCTGTCGGTGCGCGACACCGACGACCGACGTCGCGGAGCGGCAGCGAAGGCGTTCGAGCTCCCGCTCCGCGAGGCTGACGTGCAGGCGGAGAGGCGAGGTCCTCAGGGGTTGAACGTGGCGACGAAGATGTCGCTCCCCGCTGCGTGGGGGATCGGCCCGGTCCCGAAGTCGACCGGCGCGCCCGTGCCGCCGGTGATCGCAACCGTGCCATTCGGAGATACGGCGATGTCCTCCACGAAACGGTCGTGTGAGTCGCTGCTGGGCGGGTCGAAGACGACCGACCAGAGCTTGGTCCCGTTCTCGTCGAGCTTGGCGAGCCCCGAGGGCCCAGCGACGAATATTCCGCCGTCAGGATCGAGGGAGATCCTGTGGAAGGGAGCGCTGATCGTGTGGCTGGAGATGACCTCTCCTGCTGCGTCCAGCTTGACCAGCACGGACCCCCCCCACCGCGCCGCCGCCGAAGTCGACGGTGCCGTCCGTGATGCCTGTCACGAGGACCTCGTCCGCCGCGTTGACCGCCACCGAATAGGCCGCCGCCAGGGGGTACGTCGCCGTCGACGGAAACCGATTTTCCCACAGCACGGCCCCCGTCGGGGCGAGCTTGGTGACGTTGAATGTCGGCCACGGGGGCAGGCCCGTATCGAAGCTGGGGGTCACAGCGAGCACGTTGCCAGCGCTGTCGAGCGCGATGCGTCCCGCTCCATTCACCTGTGAATAGTTGTACATCCCTTGCAGGTGGGCTGTCCAGAGGACGGCGGTACCTCCGGCGCCCACCTTCGCCAGTCGATAACCTTCATCGACGACATGGAGCACGTACACATCGCCGGCGCCGTCGACGGCAGCCTGCCGTACCATCCAGGGCCAGCCCGAGGTGCCGAGTCTGCCAGGGAAGCCGTTGCTCCAGATGTGATTGCCGCCGGGGTCGAATGCGGCCACGAACAGCGCGCCCTCATCGAGGACGGGCGGGAGGGGACCCGCACCGAGATCCGGACCTGGCGTGAGAGTTCCACCGTCATAGACCCCGACGAGCACGATATCACCGCTTCCGTCGACGGCCATGGTGGCGTTCGCGTCGTTGTATTCGGTCCCGAAGCGCTTGCTCCAGATCAACGAGCCTGCGGGATCGAGTTTGAGGAAGAAGACGTCCGACCCCCCTGCGCTGGTGACGGGGCCGGCGCCGAAGTCGACCGTTCCTCGGAAGCTACCCGAGACGTAGAAGTTGCCAGCGGCGTCGCTCACGATGGACAGCCCCACGTCGTCGCCGGACCCCCCGTATCCCCGCGCCCACGGCGGGAGCCGGGAGCAATCGGGCACGCCGTCGCCGCTGCCGCCGGCGCCGCCGCTGCCCAGACTCCCGGTCCCGCGTGGTCGTGGTCGTGGTCGTGCGCGTGGTCGTGCGCGTGCGCGTGCGCGTGCACGTGAGTGCGCGGCCCTGGTCGACGTCTGCCGCATCATGGGCGTCGTCCAGAGCAAGGACGTCGAGCATGGCAAGCACCTTCTGTCACGGCTCGCCGCCATGCTGACAAGGATGTGCCGATATAGCCACGTGTCTCGCGCACGTGCACGCGCACGCGCACGACCACGCGCACGACCACGACCACGACCACGACCACGACCACGAGCATGACCGCGTTGGTGAACTAGGGGGGATTGGGGCGCGGTCAGTCCGGATCGAGCGCGTACACGGCCGTTGTCGTCTTTCGCCCCGTCAGGTTGCGCTCGCCCAGCGCGCGCAGCGGGAAGGCGTCGCCGGCGAGGTCCCGGGTCGCCTCGGAGACCAGCACCTGGTTCGGCGCCGCGATCGCCTCGAGCCGCGAGGCGACGTTCACCACGTCGCCTATCACCGTGTACTCCATCCGCTTGTCGGAGCCGATGTTGCCGACGATGGCCTCTCCGGAGTTCACGCCCACGCCGAGGCGGACCTCGACGTCGTACCGCTCGCGCCACTCCTCGTTCGCCGTCTCGAGGAAGCGCATCATGTCCTCCGCGGCCGCGAGCGCGCGGCGCGCGTGATCCTCCTGCGCGATCGGGGCGCCCCAGACGGCCATGATGCAATCGCCGATGAACTTGTCGACCGTGCCCCCGTGCCGGAACACGATCTCGGTGAGCATCGAGAAGAGCTCGTTGAGGAGGGCGACCATCCGCTCGGCGTCGCGCGACTCGGCGAGCGGCGTGAAGCCGACGACGTCGGCGAAGAGCACCGACACGGCCGCCCGCTTGCCGCCGAGGGCGAGCGGGTGCTCGCCCCGCACGATCGCGTCGACGACGGCCCTGTCCATGAACCGGCCGAGATCGCCGCGGAGCTTCGCCTCCCGGGCGATGTCCGCCTCGCCCTGCTCGAGGTCCTGGGCCATGCGGCCGAGGGACGTCGTGAGCTCGCCGATCTCGTCGCGCCGCCCCCGCAGCGCGTCGCCGAGCGCGATGTCCCGCCAGCGCCGGGCGCCGATGAGCCGCGCCTGCGCGACGAGGTGCAGGATCGGGCGCGTCACGTGGCGGGCGGTCACGAGCGCAAGGGCGAGCGCGAGGACGAGCGCGCCCGCGGCGACAGCGACGCCGCGGCGCCGCATCTCGTCGAGCGCGGCGAAGGCCTCCGGCTCGGGGCGCCAGATCGCGACCGCCCAGCCGAGGTCGGGCACCGTCTCGATGGCGCCGATCATCCGCTGGCCGCCCTCGTCGTGCGGGGCGAGCACGCTGAGCCTGTCGTTCAACCCCGCGCCCGGGGGGAGATTGTGCCAGATCGGCAAGGACGAGACGTCGCTGCCCGGCGCGACGCCCGGCACCCCGAACGCCGCGATCGCCTGGCGATCGTGGCCCGCGATGAGCAGGCGCACCGCGCGGCTCCCGAGGCGGCGCCCGGCGATCACCTCGAGGTCGAGCCCGAGCATGTCGAGCGGCACCTCGGCGACCACGTAGCCGGCCGGGCCGGCCGGGGGAGGCGGCGCGCCGGCGCCGGCGCCGGCGCCAGCGCCCGGCGCGGCCCCGGCGCCCGCGTCGCCGGCGGGTCGCACACGGGCGACGAGGAGGCCGCGGGCCGGCCCGACCACGCCGAAGCCGACGCCGCGCTCGTCAGCGAGCTGGCGCAGCGCTGCCGGCGCGGCGGCGACGTCAGCGTCGGATGACGCCTTGCGGATCAAGGTGCTGATCCCCGCGTCGGGCACCTCGAGCCGCACTGCCTCGACGAGCCCGCGCGTCGCGACGAGGGCGCGCACCGACGCGACCGCGTCCTCGTCCCGGATGGAGCCGCCCGCGGCGTGGCCGAAGATGGCCGCCGCCGCGACGGCATCGCTCTCGACGTCGCGGACGAGCTGGATCGAGGCCGAGGCCACCTCGGAGAGGATCGCCGTCTGCAGCCTCTCCTCGGAGGTCCGCACGGCGCGCCGGTTCACGTCGATGAGGAGCGTCACGGCGACAGCGACGGGGACGAGCGCCATCGCCGTGAAGAGCGCGATCGCCTTCGTCTTGAGCGAGAATTCCCTCACGCGGAGGCCTCCGCGGGCGACGCGTCACTCAAGAGGACCGTCCTTCCAGCCGGCCGCGCCCTCGTCGGTGCGCTTGCGGATCTGGAACTCCACCCTGCGGTTCCTGGCCCGGCCGTCTCGGGTGCGGTTGTCGGCGAGGGGGCGGCGCGCGCCGAAGCCGCGCGCCTCGAGGCGGCGGGCGTCGATGCCGTGCGCGGTCAGCCACGCGACGACGGCGAGCGCGCGGCGCTGCGAGAGGCTCAGGTTCGCCTGGGCGGCGCCCTGGTTGTCCGTGTGGCCGTCGACCGCGACCCGGGCGATCTCGGGGTGCTCCTCGAGGACGGCCGCGACCTCGGAGAGCAGCTCGAAGCTCTCCGGCTCGATCTCGGCCCGGCCCGTCCGGAACTGGACCTGCTGGAGGATCACGATCTGCGAGCCCTCGATGCGCACCGCGAACGGGCAGCCGTGCGTCGCGCGATCCTCGCTCGGCTTGCCGCGCTCGTAGGGGCAAGCGTCCGCGGCGTTGGGGATGCCGTCGCCGTCCGTGTCCGCGGGGCACCCGTGCCTCGACGCAGGTCGGGACCCCGCGTTCGCGGAGGGCCCGGACGTGACCCCGGGAGCCGCGCCGCCGGGTCCCGCGTCGGCGGCCGCGCTGCTGACCCCCGGCACGTCCGGGCAGCGATCGTCGACATCGTAGATCCCGTCGTCGTCCCGGTCCGGCGGGCAGCCGCGGCGGAACGCCGGCCGGGCGCCCACCGCCGCGGCCGGCGGGCGCGCCTCGCCGATGACCCGGGGGCAGGCGTCCTCGGCGTCGGAGACCGAGTCCCCGTCGAAGTCGGCGGCCGGAGGCGCGGCCCCCGCCGCGCCGCGAGCGCCCTTCGTCCCGGTGGACGCGCCGGCGACGGCCGAGGGGGCGGCGGCAGCGGGCGCCGGCGGAACGACGTCCGCGGCGATGCCTATCCCCGCGAAGAAGCGCGCCTTCGGCGTGCCGGGCAGCCGCCCGAAGCCAGGGCCCGCGCCCGCGTCGAGCGTGAGGGGGCCGAGCGACCAGCGCGCGGTGAGCAGGAGCTCGGCCCCCGCGCGGCCCGGGACCTCGAGCGCCGACCCCTCGCCGGCGGCGGCCCAGACGGAGAGCTCCGACCCGAGCTGCAGCGGGCCCTTGCGGACGCCCGCGCCCGCGGAGAAGAGGACCTCGCTGCCCGTCAGGCTGTCCGCCGAGGCCTTCTGGAACCGGCCCCCCGCCGAGGCCGACCAGCGGAAGCCCGGGTGCTCGGCCCCCACGATCACCCGCGGCGCGTAACGCACGGCGCCCGCGCCGGCGAACGCCGCCTCGTCTCCCGTCGGCAGCCAGACGGAGAGCCCGAGCGCCGCCGCCGGCCGGAGCCCCTCCTGCGGCAGGAGCGTCACCCTCCCTCCGGCCTGGAGATCGCCGAGCGTGGCGCCGCCGGCGGGCGCCGTGACGCGGATGCTCCCGAGCGCGCCGGACGCGCCGCCCTGGTCCAGCACGAACGGCGCGTCGAGATCGAGCTTGATCCGGCGCAGGAGCTCGACGCTCGCGAGCGCGTGGACGATCGCCTGCCGGCCCACCCACGTTACCGAGCCGGCAGGCGCAGTCCCGCGCAGGCTGAGGGGTTGATGAGAATAGGAGAACAGAAGTCCGACCGCGGGCCGGAGCTCCCCCGATACGCCGGCAGAAGGGACAGTGGATAGCCCGTCGCCCGCGGGCGCGGGAGCGAGCCTGTCGAGCGCTGTGGCCTCCTGCGCTGCGGCCGGCATGGAAGCCGTTGCCGCTGCGACGAGCAGCGGGGAGGCCAGGAGGGGCGCGATGACGCGCGCCGGCCAATACTCCATCGGTCTGCTCGTATCCTATTGCCTGGTCCCTTGCAACGCCGATCTCGATCCGGTAGCGTGCCGCTGCCGTGGCACCGTCAAATGGCCAGTCCGTCGCTATCGCGGTGCTCCTCGGCTGCGCCACCCACGCTGCGATCCACGCTGGATACGTCGGCGTGGCGAGCGCCAGAGAGCCGACGCCCGGATATCCGGAGGCGGTCATTCAATGGGGCGTGCAGGCGGGAGAGACCTGCGACGACATCGCGGCGGTCCTCTACGGCTCGTCCAGGCATGCAGGGCTGATCCAGCGGTACAACCGCGTCGCGTGCGGCCCGGGCACGACGCTCGCCGAGGGGCTCACGCTGGTCCTCCCGGCCGAGGTGACGTCGATCCCCGACGCGAAGCTCCGGTCGATGCACCCGGACGTGCGCGCGCGGCCGGCCGGCGGCGCCTGGTCGCCCGCGGCTCAGGGGATGCCCCTGCTCACGAACTCGAGCGTCAACACGCTGGATGAGGGCAGGGCAGATATCGAGTTTGTGGATCGGACTCGGGTGCTCCTCGCGCCGAATACGCTCGTCGTCATCTACGGCACGGCGAGCCGAGCGCGGGTGTCGAAGACGCCGCCCGCGGCCGTCGAGCTCGCGGACGGCGAGGTGAAGGCCGCGCTCGCCGCGCTGCGGGGCCAGTCGGTCGAGGTCGCCGCGAGCGGGGGCGGCCGCGTGAGCGCGTCGTCGCGGGACACGGTGGTGCAGCGGCGCGGGGAGCGCACGACGGTCGCGGTGTTCGACGGCAAGGCGGGCGTCACGTCGGGCGGCCTCTCCGTCGTGGTCCCGAAGGACCACGGCACCCGGTTCGTGGCCAAGGCGCCGCCCGCGCGCCCGCGCCCGCTGCCGGCGCCGGTCGAGTGGACGACCGCGGACGCCGCGCAGATCGCGCTCGCCCCGGAGGGGCTCGGCGTCCTGTCGGCGTCGTGGAAGCCGGCGCCGGCCGCGGCCGGCTACCGCGTCGAGATCGCGCGCGACCCGGAGTTCAACGATCTCATCGCCCGCGAGGAGGTGAAGCCGGACGTCCTGTCGTTCCGCGCGGAGAAGATGCCGGCAGGCGCCTATTTCCTCCGGGTCCGGGTCGTCGATCGCGAGGAGTACCTGGGGGTGGGCGCGGTGCGCAGGTTCCACCTCGTCGCCGCGCGGGCCGCCGGGGGCGTCGTCCCGGCGGCGCAGGAGATCACCGCGAACCCGTACGGGATCATCGAGCTCACGCCGTCTCCCGCGCTCGAGCTCTCGCTCGACGACGGCCCGTTCGGCCCCGTCCCCGAGCGCATCGATCTGCTCCAGCGCGCCCCGCGCGCGCTCCGGCTGCGCGAGCGGGGCAGCGCGGTTCCCGACGCGGCGACGTCGCTCCCGGTCCGGTACACGAAGGTGGGCGCGGTGGTCTCGGTCTCGGCCGCGCGCGCGGTGACGCCGGCGCCGGGCGGGCCGGGCGGGCCGGCGATCGAGGCCCGGGTCGAGCTCGAGGGGCTCGCCGGGGTCGACGTCGCGCGGCGGGTGGCGCCGCGGCTCATCGCCCACCTGCCGGGGGGGGGGCGCTCCGTCGCGCTCGCCGGCGGCGATCGCGGCGGCGCCCTGACGGCGCGGATCCCGCTGCCCCGGGAGGCGCTGCGCCCCGGCGAGCCGCTGCGCGTCCGGCTCGACGTCGCCGACGGCCGCGGCGGCGTGATCGGGACGAGCGACGCCGAGCTGCCCGCCGCGCCCGAGGCGCCGCGCGCCGCGCCTCCGCCTGCGCCCCCGGCCGCGCCCGTGCTGGGCGCGTACCTCCCGCTGCTGCCGATGTCCGGGGTGGCCGACGCGCTCTGGCTCGCGCCGACGCCGCCCTCGGTCGCCGCCGTCGGCGCGGCCGCGGCGCGCTCCGGGGGCGGCTGGGTCGCCGCGGGGCAGGTGCGCGCGAGCGGCGCGATCGGCCCGCTGGGCCTCGACGTCGCGCTCCGCTCGAACCCGGCCGGCGAGGGGGATGGCGCGGGCGCGGGCAGCACCGGCTGGTTCGGCGCGCGCGCGCGCGTCCTGCGCCTCGGGCGCTCGGAGCTCGAGCTCGGCCCCACGCTCCGCCTGGGCGTGCCCATGGCCGACGGGAGCCCGCCGCTCCGCATCGAGCCCGGGATCGCGTTCGGCGGCGCCGCGGGCCGGCTCACGTGGGTGGCCGATGTCGGGGCCCGCATCCGCGCCTCGGGCGACGGCGCGGCGGTGGGGGCGGGCGACGGCGCGGCGGGGGGCGACGGCGCGGCGGCGGGCGACGGCGCGGCGGCGGGCGGCGAGCCGGCCACGCCGGACGTGCAGGGCTTCCTGCTGATGGGGGCGACGGTGGATCCGGCGCCGTGGCTCCGGCTGCACGGCGCGCTGGATCTGCACCTCGTCCACCGGGAGGTCAGGGCGGACGACGTGCTCGGCGGGCTGTCGGCGGGCGTGGAGGCGGGCGGCGCGCTCTTCGGGGCGCTGTCGTTGCGGGCGAGCCCGTGGCGCGACGAGGGCGAGGGCCCGGTGACGGCGCAGATCGCGGTGGGCTTCCGCGAGGCGTCGCCGTGAGCGCGGGCGACGGCGAGCGCCCGCCGCCGGACGGCGACCCCGACCGCACCGTGCTGAAGGGCCAGCGGGCGCCGGACGGGCGGGCGCCCGCGCCTCGACCGCGCGCCGACCGCTTCGCGGCCGCGGAGACGCTCCCCTCGGACGAGCCCGGCGCGGGCGCGGCGCAGCGGACGCGCGCCGGGCGGGTCCTCGGCGGGAAGTACAACCTCGTGCGGCTGCTCGGCGCGGGCGGGATGGGGGAGGTCTACGAGGCGGAGCACGTGCTCCTCGGCGTTCCGGTCGCGGTGAAGACGATGCACCCGCACGTCGCGATCCTCCCGGAGAGCCGGCGGAGGTTCTTCCGCGAGGCGCGCGCCGCGTCGCGGCTCGTGCACCGGAACGTGGTCAAGGTGCTCGACCTCGGGGGCGACGAGGACGACGGCGACGGCTCGATCTACCTCGTGATGGAGCTGCTCAAGGGGCAGTCGCTCGGCGCGCTGCTCCGGGCGTCGCGCGAGCTGCTGCCGCTCGCGGAGGTCGCGGCCCTGTTCGCGGACATCCTCGACGGCGTGGGCGCCGCGCACGCGAGCGGCATCGTCCACCGCGACCTCAAGCCGGAGAACGTGCTGCTCGCCGAGCAGGACGGCGAGCGCGTCGCCAAGGTCGTCGACTTCGGCCTGGCGCACCTCGACGACCCGCTCGACGCCGGGCCGACGCTCACCTCGAAGGACATGGTCGCGGGCACGCCGGAGTACATGAGCCCGGAGCAGTGCCGCTCGCTCGCGGTGGGCCCGAGCACCGATCTGTACGCGTGCGGCTGCATCCTCACGGCGCTGCTACAGGGAACGCCGCCGTTCGTCGGCCTCCCCGCGGTGGAGCTCATGGCGATGCACATGTTCTCGATCCCGCCGCCGCTGCGCCGGCCGCCCGGGGCTCCGCCGGTCCCACCGCTCCTGGAGCGGCTCCGGCTGGATCTCCTGGCGAAGCTGCCCGAGAAGCGCCCGGAGAGCGCCGCGGCGGCGCGGTGGCGGCTCGACGAGGCGATGTCGCGGGAGGCCGAGGCGCGGCGGCTGCCCGCGCGCAAGGCGGGCGCGCCGCACGGCGACCGGGCGGAGCGGGCGCAGGCCTGGCCGGACGGCGAGACAGCGCAGCTCGCGCCCGTGCCGGAGCGCACGGTCGCGCTGCTCCGGCTCGCGCCGGCGGGGCAGGGGCTCAGCGAGGCGTGCGAGATCGGGCTCGACGCGCAGGGGATCCACCTCGCCGAGGTGCCGGACGCCGCCGCGCTGCTCGATGCGGGGCTCGGCGTGGCGGTGATCGACGCCGGCGCCGACGTGGAGGGCGCGTGCGCGCTGCTCGAGGCGCTGGGCCGCGCGGCGCCCGGCGTGCGCACCGTCGTGTGCGCGTCCGGGCTCTCCTCGGACCGGATGAACGCGCTCGTCGCGGCGGGCGCCGCGGACGTGGCGCGTTATCCGGTCGCGCCGGACGCGCTGTCTCGCAAGATCGCGCGGGTGGTGCGCCGGGGGCGCTAGGTCCGGTCACTCCATCCACGGCTACGGTTGGGATCCGGTGGATCGCCGCCGGCATCCCCGAGGATCTCGCGGGTCGTCGGCTCGTCGACGCCTGCGAAGGAATCTGACGCCGCCAGGCGGAGCCGCGGATCTGGATCTCGCAAGGCTGCCCGGATGAGCGGGTGCGCCGCGGGATCATGCGCGAGCCGCGCGATGGCCACCCATCGGATCCAGGGCTCGGGCACACGGAGGGCGTCCAGGAGAGCGGCGCGCACGGCCGGATCGTCTTCGTCCGGGTGCGTGAGCGCTGCCGAGGCGCGCACGCGCCCGTCCGGGTGGTGCAGGAGCTCCCGGAGCAGGCGGCAGGCCTCCTGCTGCAAGGGGGCGCTCCAATGTTCGAAGCTCAAGAACTGGACGGCAAACTGCAGGTCGTCCGGCTCCATCGGATCGATGAGCGCGCGGAGGTCCTCGGCCGTCGTGAGCGCTTCCAGGCCGGCCTGCGTCGCCTTGTAGCTGCCGTACCTCGCCTCCGCGCGCAGGAACACCTGCGCCTCATGGACAGGGATCTGCCACTGCAACGCGCAAACGGCCTCGTAGCGGACGTAGTGGTGCGGATCTCCAAGGGCCCGAAAGAGCACCGGCGGCGGCGCCAGGCCTTCGTCTGCGAGCGCCTTGATGGCCCACACGATCGACCACCCGGCCTCCTCGTCGCGACGCGTGACCCAGGGACAGCGAAGCCTCTCCGCGAGCGAGGCATCGGCCGCGGCGACGCGCTCGGCGCTGCCGGCGTCGCGAGCGATCTCGAGGAGCACCGCGCGGCCTTCCGGGTCCTGCGCGAGCCTCTTGCCATCCACGAAGCCCCCCCGCGGCTGAGCGAGCGCGGCGAGGATCTCTTGTTTCGTCATCATGGGGCCCTCCGTGCGCTCCGCGACAAGCTGGGAGCGCTGCTTGGGCGTGCGGGGAAGCGCTTCACCAGCCGTCTTTCCGCCCCTTTCGATCCCTCGCCTCCAATTCTGCGTGGATCGCAGCGAGCACCTGCTGCGCTTCCACGGGTGGTTGAGCAGGGGAGATCGTGTCCCGCACCGCCCAGCCGATGGCCGGTCGCACGGCCCAGGTCTGCGGGTCCTGGGAGATCCCGATGAATCCGCCGAGCAGCTCCATCGGGATCGGTTTACCCAGGTATTGCCACGTGAAAGGCGCGAGCGACAGGCCCTTGGGGAACGCGCCCACCTGCGACTTGGTGCCCCAGCTCGCGACGCCCGGGTTCCATCGCGGGATCCCCTCGTGCTCTAGGTACGGAAACAGTGCATTGATCCAGCCCGTCACGGAAGAGTCGCCGGACGTGCTGCGATGCTTGTAGAACGACGCCCAGAAACCCCGGTTCACGGCCCCGCCGGACGCAACCGCGACGAATTCGTCGACCACCGGCAGGAGCCCCCGCATCCAGGTCGTGAGCCCGTATTCCGCGAGCACCTCAGCCCGGCGCCGGATCGCACGCCAGTCCTCCGGCGTCCCGAGCAGCGTGATCTCGGGAATGCCGCACCAGGTTACGACCTCGTATCTGAAATAGCGCTGCATGGCGCTCATCAGCACGACCTCGGAGGCTGCCCGCTCGACGGGGCCTGTGGTAGAGAAGGACGCGACCACGAGGTCGCGCGCCTTGCCCACGTGCTCCGCGATGTAGTCCGAGAACTCGGCGAAGCAGCCGGGCCAGTCGTTGTCGGGCGACCCCTTCACGAAGGCGGGGCGCTGGATCGAGAGCGTCTTTTGGCCCTCGTGCCGCACGAACCGCCTCCGGAGCTCCTCGGCGTGCAGGTTCACGTGCACCCCGAAGCCCTGCGCGATGCACAGCCAGATATCGTCCGGCGACAGCACGAGCGGGTAATGGTGGTCGAACGCAGCATGCACGGCCTGGAGGAATGCGTGCTCGAGGATCTGAGGACCGTAGACGAGGTGCCCGAGGTTGCTGCCGTGCGCCTCGGCCGTCAGCTTGCACTGCAGCCAGAGCGACGCGGCGAGCGACACGGGCCGGAGGGGCCGCTCTGGAGGGGGAACGTCGGATACCGCGATGGTGCGCATGCTCGTCAAGATATCAGATGCTGCCCCTCCCTGGGTCGCGAGCTGCACCTCCGCTGCGGTAAGCTCGCCCCATCCCGTCCGACCAGGCGGCGACCCCGCCCACCTATCTTCACTTCGTCGGTGGCGGTGTGAGCCGCTGTCCTGCATCGCCCGCGCTCAATATAGTAAATTCTGTTGCCAAATCTGACACGACTCGCCGGACGCCCCGCGATTCTCGGCTTCACGTTGGAAGCTCCCGGAGCGCGTCGGCCGCGCCCTGGAGCGATGGGACGCGGTCTGCGCAGTCAATTGGCACAAACTCAGAGGTGGTTCGATGTCTCCCTTCACCTCACGTGGCTCGGATCTCTTGCTGATTCAGCTTGGTTTGCGCAGGAGCGAGGTGGGTCGCGTAACGTGTCCTATGTCAACCAGCGCATGCAGCGTGGCTGTACGGTGGGACGACCGCTACGAGGCGCTTGACTTTCGTATCGCAATTGGATTTCTTAGCCCCTTGAGCGTCCATTGCCCCCATGACATCGACCCCTCCCTCGCTAGAAGCTCCCAGCCAGGCCGCGCTTGACGCCCTGTTCGGCGAGACGCGCCGGGTCAGGATCATCGAGGAACGCTGGGTGGAAATTCAGACGCTCGACCCGGACTGTGACGTGTGGCTGGAGCAGATCGTCCTGCTCGATCTCGAGCGCGCAGAGGTCGCGACCATCCGGGATCGGCTGCGCATCCAAGAGCATCAGAGAACATTCTTCTGCGATTGCGACGGGGACATCCGCATCGAGCTTCACGGAGAGGCAGGGCTCCTGGGGACGATCACTTTCCACCATGGCCTCTCTATCCGGTTCGAGCGCTGGAACTCCGACGCGTTGCTGCTCGACGGCCCGGCGCTGCTCCGCTGGATGGCCGAGCGGGGCGCCTCGGGCCCGCTTCACAAGTTCGAACAACAGGAGAGGGAGCAGCAGGAAGCCGAACGTGTCTACCGCGCGTGGGTCGAGGCCGCTCCCGCCGGTCTTGACCCGTCGCTCTTCGGGAGGGGTTTCCTTCCGCACAATGGCGACGACCCCGCCTACGGTCAGGCCATGGAGGCGCTCGCTGCGGCGTACCCATCCGCGGAGGAGCGGGCGGTGGTCCTCTTGACGTGGTTCGCACACTCCTCCTCGACATGGTCGGCATACTCGTCTTATGAGTCGATCCCCGGCGAGCTCCTCCTCCGGGTAGAAAGCGGTACCGTGCTTCGCGCGCTGGAGCGGCGCGAGCCGGTGGCCGAGGCAACGCTCCTTGGCGCGGCACGGTACTTCTCGACGCTGTCGGATCGCAAGAGCGAGCTGGCCGCGGTGCCGGACGCGCTCTGGGAGCGGCTACTCCAGGCCACCCGCCGGGTCGGCATCGAGGAGAATGTGGAGCGGCTGGCAATGGTCCATGGTGGTGCGCGTGGACCGCAGAGGGGCGCTCGCCCCGTCCGTGATAGCGAGCCAGCAGAAGGAGCTTTGCCATCTCGTGACCACGGGAGGTGAGGCGTTCTGGGCTGTCGCGCGCGAGACGCCCGAGCTCTTTGCGGATTCGCCCTATAGCGGTTGGTCTCCGACGCAGCTGGTGAGGGCGCGGCCTTCGGGTGGCGGTCCGATGTTCCTGGCCTCGCTGTCGGCGTGCGTGGCGGCGCTGCTCAGCGATGCCGTCCACCTCTACTGGGTGGAGTACGCGAAGACCGACGCCGCCCCAGATCCGGTGCTCGTCCGGATGCCGCAGGCGGGGGGCGCGAGGGAGGTGCTGGCGAGCGTGCCGACCAAGCTGTCGTCGCGCGCGCTCACGGGGCCCACCATCGCCGTGAGCGCCTCCCACGTGCTCTGGATCGATCCGGACATGCGCAGGATCTGCGGGGTCCCGAAGGCGGGCGGCGAGGTGAGCACCGTCTGCTCCATAGAGCTGCCGCCTCGCGGGATCGTCGCCGAGGGCCGCTTCGCCTATGTGATCATCGGAGAGGACCGAAGTGCGCGTTTTTCAAATCTTCCAGGTCTGGCTTCACATTCATCACACCATTGCCAGCCACCTCGATCTTGTTCATCCTGCACCACCTCCGCGGTGAAGGGCTTGGAGCGCACATTGCTTCGCGAAACACCGAGCCCTGTGAGAGCACGTCGCGCGTCAATCCCGAAGGATCCTGCCTGATACCATGCCAGCGTTGTAGGATGCACCCGGCACGCTGGACTTGAGCCAGCAGACGGCCGTCGTCCCCTGCACGCCAGGTGGGACGTAGGTAAATGCTTTGCACTGCGAGTCTTGCGAGCAGAAATAAGCACAGTGGCTCGCGCGTGGCTCGTTGAGGTAGTATCCGATGTAGTCGCCGCCAGGCCTGTCCCAACCAAGCTCGAGCTGCGTGCTTACCGAACGCGTGGAGCAGGGGCTCTGTCCGAGGCTCTCGCCGTACGTGTCAGAGTCCCACAGCGGGTAGCCGGTGCTGGAGTAGACGACGGAGTTGCCGTCGTTCTGTATTGCGTAGGATGAATAGTTGTATCCCCAGGTGTCCGTCGACCAGACAGGCGCGTCGCTCCAGTCGTACATGACCAGGTTTCCGTCCGGCTGCATGACAACGTAGCCCCCCCAGCCCACCGTGTTGGTGGCCCATATTGGGTACGAGGTGCCTTGACCACCGTAGATCACGAGGTTCCCGTCCGACTGCATGTCGACGTGGTAGTAGCAGCTCGGCGCAGTCAGGCGCTGTCCAGGGAACATGTACTCGTTTGAAGCAAGATATTCGTCGGCGTCTGCCCCAGATGTGGTCGCGATCAATACGCTGAACATCAATGAAAAAGCCACTCGTTTCATGGCGCCCTCCTTCACTCCCGCTGCAGAACACGCGTCGGTCCGTGCGTGAGCTGTCGGGGCCATCCTACGCCGCCGCTTTCTCCTCCGCAACGGGCGGGCTTCCTCCTGGCGGGAACGACCGGATGGCTTCCATCGATAGCGTCCCTCGCGGCCGCGACGCGATCACAGACAGCGCCCGAGCCGGGCAAGTCGTGGCGGGGTGGTCAATATTGGACGGTGATGTTGGCCGTATATCCCTGCGCGGCGAAGCTGTTCACGGTGAGGGGCAGGCCTCCGGGGACCGTGTAGGTCGTGCCGGCAGGCGCTCTGTGCCGCCGGTCGTGACGAGGTAACGCACGCCCCGCAGGCTGCGGAGCGAACGCGGCCCCTTCGATAGCGCCAACGAACGACACGGCCGCCCCGCCTACCTGCGCGCCAGGCGCCCCTGCCGGGTCTTGCTTGTCAGCGTGCCGTCCTGCGCCACCACCTCGGCGGTGATCAGGACGGCGCGGATCCCCGATGGCGGCGCGAATGCCGCCGTTCGTCGGCCTCCCGCAGGTGGAGCTCATGGCGATGCACATGTTCTCGATCCCGCCGCCGCTGCGCCGGCCGCCCGGGGCTCCGCCGGTCCCACCGCTCCTGGAGCGGCTCCGGCTGGATCTCCTGGCGAAGCTGCCCGAGAAGCGCCCGGAGAGCGCCGCGGCGGCGCGGTGGCGGCTCGACGAGGCGATGTCGCGGGAGGCCGAGGCGCGGCGGCTGCCCGCGCGCAAGGCGGGCGCGCCGCACGGCGACCGGGCGGAGCGGGCGCAGGCCTGGCCGGACGGCGAGACAGCGCAGCTCGCGCCCGTGCCGGAGCGCACGGTCGCGCTGCTCCGGCTCGCGCCGGCGGGGCAGGGGCTCAGCGAGGCGTGCGAGATCGGGCTCGACGCGCAGGGGTTCCACCTCGCCGAGGTGCCGGACGCCGCCGCGCTGCTCGATGCGGGGCTCGGCGTGGCGGTGATCGACGCCGGCGCCGACGTGGAGGGCGCGTGCGCGCTGCTCGAGGCGCTGGGCCGCGCGGCGCCCGGCGTGCGCGCCGTCGTGTGCGCGTCCGGGCTCTCCTCGGACCGGATGAACGCGCTCGTCGCGGCGGGCGCCGCGGACGTGGCGCGTTATCCGGTCGCGCCGGACGCGCTGTCTCGCAAGATCGCGCGGGTGGTGCGCCGGGGGCGCTAGCACCGGCTCCGGTCCCTCCGGCTGTGACAAAGTGGTGATGGGCCGCTTGCTCTCGTGGCCGCGGTTACGTGGCACAGGCAAAGTTGGCGTCACCAGTCGAAAAGACCGGCGAGGGTATGCCCGTCGCGCCAGCCCACGGCGCGCAGCCGCATCGATCCTGAGGGATCACGGGACAAATCGAAATCGTTGGTTGTCGCCGCCGTTGCATCCCCACTGCTGGATGGTTGCCCCGAAGCTCGTGCTGAAGCCCGGGACATCCAGGCACAGGCCGCTGCTCTCGGAAACGATGAAATAACTGTCGCCGCCCGCGCGTACCAGCGAGAACCGTTGGTTGCGGCCGCCGTTGCATCCCCACTGCTGGATGGTCGTCCCGAAGCTCGTGCTGAAGCCCGGGATATCCAGGCACAGGCCGCTGTGCGTGGCGACAATATTGTAATTGCCGCCGCCGGCGCGTACGAGCGAGAACCGCTGGTTGCCGCCGCCATTGCATCCCCACTGCTGAAGAGTGGTGCCAGGATTCGTGTTAAAACCCGGGACATCCAGGCACAGGCTGCTGCTCACGGAGATCGCCTGGACTGGCCTGCGCGGCACAGGTCGGGCCAGGCCGTGAGACGCGAACAAGAAGGCGATACTGGCAGCGGCTATGCCCGCCGAGCGGTACACGAGGAACTGCATGGGACCTCCTCAGAGAGAGCTGGTGAACAGGTGCAGGCAGAGCTCTCTTCGCGGTCTCATAAAGCGGACTTCAGACTTCCGGAAGAGGCGCCGCGCGGCTCATCTGCAGGTGTGGCCGCGTAGCTGCAGCTGGATTGGTAGTGGCAGGCCGTGCTTTCTCGGCGCCAATAACCACAAGGATGGGAGCTGGGGGACCCGCAGGAACCCCTCGCTTCTCTGTAAATATTTCCAAGAACGACGCGCCGAAAGCTCGACGAGGTAGCGTGCCCTCGCCTGCCAGGACAGCCTCACTCCGACACGAGCTGGCCCTGTCCAGGGCCTCGAGGACGGGCGAGCGCGCGACGCGGGCCGATGAGCGCGTCGAAGCCCGGCATCCACGCGTGCAGCGCGCTCCCGCCTGCGGGCACGAGGCGCGGATCCGGCTCGATGCGCTCCGCCGGGAAGCGCAGGAGCATGCCGCCGCGCGCGAGGTGACGCGCGGCGACGCGGAGCGCGAGGCCGGCACGTATTGCGATGGGAGGGCGCTCATCGCTATCGTTGGAGGCATGATGCCGAAGCGTCGAACCCTCGCACTCTGGACCGCACTGACCATCGGTCTCATCGTCAACGCCTGTAGCTCGACCAGCGGCGGAAGCAGCGCCGGCGGAGGGCAGGGGAACGGTGGCCCGGGTGGCGGAGGGGACCATGGCGGCTCGGGTGGACGAGGGGAAAACGGCGGCTCGGGGGCCGGAGGGATGAACGACGATGCCGGTGTCCCCTTCGACGAAGGCACCAACCCTTGTTCATCGCAGGACAACCCGGCCGGCGAGGTGAAGGAGCTCGCCTGGCCGGCTGCATCGAACACAGGGCACACGATCGAGCCGGGTCAGACGCTGCGCTTCAGGTGGAGCGGCACGCACAGCGTCGTCCAGGTCGCCGACTGGGACGGCACGCCGATCGATGCGAGCCTCGGTCGGAGGATCGACAGCGGCGCGCCGACGAACGACGGGACGTTCGACTGGAACGTCGGCGGATTCGCTTGTGGCTATCGGCCCGGCCTCTACTACTTCAAGGACGGCGCGGGTGGCGGTGGCGTCACGGCGGTGTCCCTCACCGAGCCCGAGTTTGGACAGAACCACTTCGATCCAAAGCCTTGCAGCACGCTCTCCGACGTCGCTGCCTACGGTGGGCGATACGCCTCGTACGCGGGCCGCGAGGACTGCACCATCCACGAGGTCAACAACTTCCAGACCGAGCCGCACCACGACTGGGTCGATCCGACCTTCGCGGCGCAGCAAGGCGATCTCGTCCTCTTCCGCTGGACCGGATACCACAGCGTCGTCCAGGTTCACGACGTCACTCAGGACACGCTCTTCGGTCCGGGCGGTGTCACGAGCGGAGCGAAGCGCAATTGCACCGGAGGTCCGAACTATCTGTGCTCGAACGGCTCGTCGTCGCTCGGCGAGCACATGATCGACACGACCGACTGGCGCCCTGGCATGATCCACATTTCGGACGAGTGCGCGTACAACCACGCCGACTGTCCGAGCAAGACCGGAAACCCGAGCCCCACCGGGGTCAACATGCAGTACTTGCTCCGCACGCGAAGCTCTCCGATCGTCGGTGCGAAGGGGAGCTGCTGCGCGATCGACAAGAGCAAGGGCCAGGCATGCCGCGTCGTCGACTTCTACAACGACCGCGACGGCTTCCAGTACGAATACAACGTCGGGGTCAACCGAGGTGACATCGTTCGCCTTCGCTGGTCCGGCAAGGTGCGCATGGTCCAGGTGCAGGCCGCGCCCGGGAGCGACGATCCCAGCACGACGCCGCTCGCGGGCGGACTGTCGGCGCCCGAATACGACTGCGTACCTGGGCCGAAGGGCTCGTGCATCGGCGGCGACGCCAGCAGGGCGGAGCTGATCCTCGACGTCGACGCGGCCATCGAGAGCGGGAAAGTGCACAGCGGAGGCGGCGAGACGTTTTTTCTCTTCCACGCCTTCGGAGAGAACATGGACGGCTATTCGTCGGCTGACGCCGACGTCAGCCTCTATCTCGCGCAGGAGACGCCCTACTCGGACAACGACGCGTGTCCTTGAGCGGCGTCGGGCCGGCGAGCAGCGACGCGCGAATAACGCCCTTCTACTGAGCGCACCGTCGCGCTGCTCCGGCTCGCGCCGGCGGGGCAGGGGCTCAGCGAGGCGTGTGAGATCGGGCTCGACGCGCAGGGGATCCACCTCGCCGAGGTGCCGGACGCCGCCGCGCTGCTCGAGGCGGGGCTCGGGGTGGCGGTGATCGACGCCGGCGCCGACGTGGAGGGCGCGTGCGCGCTGCTGGAGGCGCTCGGCCGCGCGGCGCCCGGCGTGCGCGCCGTCGTGTGCGCGGCCGGGCTCTCCTCGGACCGGATGAACGCGCTCGTGGCGGCGGGCGTCGCGGACGTGGCGCGTTATCCGGTCGCGCCGGACGCGCTGTCTCGCACGATCGCGCGGGTGGCGCGCCGGGGGCGCTAGCTAGCCCCTCTTCTGCGACTTGCGCGACGTGTTTACTGCGTCTGACGGACGAGCTTCACGCTATCCACGGTGACGGCCGCGGTCCCTGCGTTACCGAGGTTGAAGTCGAGGAACGCTGCGGAATCCTGCGGGACGTTCGGGAGCTCGAACGAGTAGATGACCCATTCGGGGCCCGCCGCCGCGGTCACGCGACCGTAGCTCGCCCAGTTGTTGTCGCCGTTGCCGTTGCGCCCCAGGTTCACCACGAAAGTGCGCACGTCGTCCGCCTTGGCGCGGAATGTCAGCAGGTAGCGTCCCGCCTGCGGCAAGTTGACCGTGGTGCGAGCCTGGATGTGCCACATGTCGGAGCCGGGCTGCTGCACGTTGATGCGCATCTGGCGTCCGTTGAAGTCCGCCCATGCCGAGGCACCGTTCCAGTTGAGGACCTGCCAGCCGCTGCTGCTCTGGGTTCCCGCGAGCGCGGTGTTGGTCACATTATCGAAAGAACAATTATTCACGAGGTTGAGAGGATCTCGGCAAGCGTCGATTAGGCTGGCCTTCTCGTGGATCACGCCGCCCAGCAGGCCCGAGAAGGCGCGCCAGCCGAGCACCAGGTCATCACCGACGAGGCCGATGGGGTCGATGCCGCCGTACCCGACGCCGGAGCTGTTGACGCTTTTGTAGAAGTCGCGAATCAGACCGGCTTCGTAGGCCCACTGCCCCGACGCGGCAGCGCGCTTGTAGAGCGAAAGGCCCTCGTCTCCACCGCTGACCGTACTGGCCAACGTGTCGCCGTGAAGCGCCAAGTGCACGTGAGGGTAGGCGGTTTCTAGAGATTGGCGCGCAGAGATCGCACCGTCGGCCGCCACACGGTAAAACGAGAGGTGCTGCTGCGGCGTAACGCCGTTGACGGGAAATGTCACGCCGGACGTGACGGCCAAGTTTCCGGAAGCCATGGCGAGACTTCGGCCGAAGGCGCCGGTCGAGAAATAGCCGCTCGTGATGGCCACGGAGCTCCAGGTGCTGTCGCTGGCATTCCTACGGAAGATGCGGACCGAGCCGAGCTCGGCCCCGGCGGTGCCACCCTCAGACCACGGCGATCCGACCGCGACCAGGTCGCCGTCGATCGCAACCGCAGCGCCGGTGAAGCGCTCGTCCGGCTCGTCGAGCGAAAGCTCAAGGACCCACGTGTCGTTCGAGGTGTTGTAGCGGTATATCTCGAGCACGCTCTGTCGCTTGTAGCCGATCACGAGGTAGTCGTCGGACAGGGCGAGCGCGATGTCTTTGAAGCTGACGTTCGCGGGGTACGTGAGCGGGATGCGGGTGAGCGCGCGGCTGATGTTTTGTCCGTTCTCGCGTACCGCGTCGTTGCAATTTCGCTGACCGCTGACCAGGGGGCACTCCGCCCATGAGCCGTTGTTGTTCCGGGCGATGAACACGGAGTTCGCTTGCGGAGAGTCGGAATCCGTGCCTCGCGTCGCGAATGCAAGGAAGCGATTCGAGATGGCGAGCTGGCTCCCGGCCTGGAGGTTGAACTGGGCGACCCCCGGGAACTGGTAAACGCGCTCGGGCGTGGTGCTCGTCCCGTTCATCAAGTAGACGGCGCCCTGCATCGTGCTGGGGAACGTCGGCTCTGCCTCGCCGCTGATCTTCACGTGCTCTTGAAGCGCGCCGACCAGGGTGAAGGTCCCTGCCCGTGCCATGGTTGTCCCGGCTTCGGGGTACGCAGTGTTGCCGTGCGGGGTGGGCTTACCCACGACCACGCCTGCCGACGCCTGAGCGGCGACCAGACCGACACAACCAGCGAGCACGCCAGCGAGGCTTCTAAACTTAATCTTCTTGGAAACCAACATCATGAACCAACCTTCTCCTTTGAAACGAGGAAGCGCCGGCTCAGGGCTCGCGCACACGGGAAGCGTGTATCGCGGCTCCGAGCTGCGTCGATCCTATCCATCACTACATCCGTCAATCGCCGCGTCGCACCGACGGGGATGAGAATAAACAAGGCCGATCCTGCAAGCCGAACCCTCCCGAGCGCACGTCCCTCTCGTGCTGATGACGGAAAGACGACGCCGCCGGGCCCTCGAGCCCCGCGCGCCCTCGCTTCACGCCGGCCATCACGCGCGCTCACCCCGCGGGCGGAGCCTCGGCCTCCGCCGCTGAGCGGCCGGCGCTTCTAGGGCGAAGTCGACACGTAACGCGGCTGCGTCGGGCTCGAGTTGACGATTGTGGACGCAACGGGCGGAGACAGCCGCAGGTACTCCTGCTCTTCCTTGTCGCACTGACGCGAGCGCGCCTCGCAGCTCGACGGGTCGCTCCAGCCTCCTAAGCAAACCTCCCGCCAGACGCGGCCCAGAACGAGCCGCGCCCCGAGGCCGGTGGCGACCGATCCAAGCCGCGCCAGCCTCGATGCAGGCGGAAAAGTGTTCGATGCGAGCGCGGCCGTCAAGCTCTGGCGAACAAAAATTCATCGTCTGAATCTTGAGTTCAATTGTGAAGAGTTGTAAAGAGAGGCCCGTTTGCGCCGAGCGTGTGACAGGCTCGTCGGGGGTGCTGCGAGCGCCTCGATTGGACATTGGTCAACTCGCGTTCACGGCCCGCGCGGCGTGATGAACGAAGGCATGCGCCGATCGAGGCGAGCTCGCCTGGCGTGGGAGCGGCGACGCGCCGGCCGAGCGCCGCTTGCGCTGCCCTTGCACGCCGCAGGCCGCTTCGGTGGGTGAACGACGGACGCGCGCACGGCAGATTGGGCTCAACAGGCGCCGACTTCGCCGAGCAGCGTCCCATTCTCGATCAGGTACACATGGCCCAAACGGGCCGACTTGCCCGCCTCCCAGCGCGATTCGACGGAGAGATCGAAGGACATGGTCGCGGGCACGCCGGAGGACACGAGCCCGGAGCAGTGCCGCTCGCTCGCGGCGGGCCGAGCACCGATCTGTACGCGTGCGGCTGCATCCTCACGGCGCTGTTGCAGGGAGGGCCGCCGTTCGTCGGTCTCCCTGCGGTGGAGCTCATGGCGATGCGCATGTTCTCGATCCCGCCGCCGCTGCGCCGGCCGCCCGGGGCTCCGCCGGTCCCGCCGCTCCTGGAGCGGCTCCGGCTGGATCTCCTGGCGAAGCTGCCGGAGAAGCGCCCGGAGAGCGCCGCGGCGGCGCGGTCGCGGCTCGACGAGGCGATGTCGCGGGAGGCCGAGGCGCGGCGGCTGCCCGCGCGCAAGGCGGACGCGCCGCACGGCGACCGGGCGGAGCGGGCGCAGGCCTGGCCGGACGGCCGTCCGGGCTCTCCCCGGACCGGATGAACGCGCTCGTGGCGGCGTGCGCCGCGGGCGTGGCGCGTTATCCGGTCGCGCCGGACGCGCTGTCTCGCAAGATCGCGCGGGCGGTGCGCGGGGGCGCTAGTCACCCTCGCCGCGCCGCTTTGTACTGCTTCACTCCTCACGAGGCCGATGACGAAGCGATGGACGCCCTGCGAGCGGTGATGACGTGCATTCAGCGCGAGACCGCCGCGCTCGATGTGGATCGGCGCGATGGCGGTCTCCAAGATCGGGGTGCCGTCGAGCCGGCGCTCGTCGGCGCGGGGCTTGGTCTCCGTGAACACGGAGAGCAGGCGTCGAAGACGCGGCGACCCGGGAGCTCAGCTCGTTCACACGAACGAGCGCGAACGGCTCGAGCGCGGTGCGCGAATGACGGAGGCCAAGCCGCTCGTCAGTTTGCCCCTTTTTCTGTTCTCTTCTCGTCGGCCGCTTCGAAGAGACGAATCTGGTCGGCCTGGGCTTTCTTGAATGAGGGGCGATCCGTCACACGGGTCACATAGGCCTCGGTCGCCGGCCGATCGCCGAAAGCGCGGACCTTCGGGACCCGTAGCACATCCGCCATCAGCAGGTCTGCGACGGTGAAGCGGCCGGCCGCGAGCCACTCTCGCTCGCTCAGTACCTTCTCGAGCTGGTCGAGGCGCTTGCCCATCCATCCGGCGAGTTGATTGTCCTCATCGCCGCATATTTTCAGGAACCACCACGGTACGGTGACCATCTCGATCGAGTTGAGCGCGGCGATCGTCCATTGCAATGTTTCCGCCTCTCCGGCCGGATCGGGCGGCAACAGCTTGTCGCTCTTCCGGGCCAGGTGCAGCAGCCCCGCGCCGCTCTCGAATATCTCCAGCTCTCCGTCGTTCAGGAACGGAGCTTGGCCAAACGGCTGGCGCTCGAGATGATTGGTCTCGCGACCATCGAACGGGATCGTCTTGACCACGTAGATGAGGTCGGCTTCCTCACACGCCCATCTCAGCCTCAGATCGCGCACAAAACCACGAGGGCCTTCAGGCACCCAGTCGTAGGTCCAGATGATCAGTTCGCTCATCGCAGCAAGCCTCTCCTGGTTCGGTCGGCTGGGAATAATCCTCAACAGGATGTGAGAAATGTTACACGGTCGAGTGAGCTCGTTGGATCTGTTGGTTTTTTTGAAGGCGGATCCGTGGATCGTACTTTTTGTGCGTCGTGTCAACTGCCGGTCGTTGGCGGAGAAAAGCGACCTCCTTCCCGAACGCGCCGAGACCTGCGGGCGCCGACTTGGACTCGCTGCGGCTGAGCCGCGCGTCGTTCCTCGAGGAGGGGCGGTCGTTCGCTTTCAGCCAGGGGGTCGGGCTGCGCGGGCGCCGGCTACGCCCTCCAGCTCGCGGCCCGCGTCGACGATCTGCCGGGTGGCAGCTCTGCGCAGTTTTCCGAGCCCGTCGACGAGAGCAACGCCTACGCGACGGCAGCGCTCGATCTGGGCCTGCGCTTCTGAGCGAGAAGGTATCGTGAGGACGTCGCCGGCGCGATCCCGCCGGTGCGCTGATCCTGAGCCGCCGCTCAGGGCAGATTGGCGGAAGAGATCTGCCAGCTCCTGTCGGTGCAGAAGCGGCAGCTCGCGCCGACGAGCATGCCCTTGCCGGTGGCCGATTCGTCGCCCTTGAGCCACCAGTTGAGCCACGCCAGGTTGACCTGGGTGAACTCGCCGCCGTTGCGAGCCCACAGGTCGCCCCCGTGGTCCGCGCCGACCTTGGCGAACATCATGACCGGGATGTCACCCCGGGCGGCGATGTTCTCGTAGTCTCTCGCGCCGTTCTCGTGCGCGCCCAGGCTGTCCGCGGTGCCGGTGACGATCAACACGGGGGTGTGGATCGACTTGTAAAAGGCCTGATTCACCGAGAAAGAGCCGCTGCTCGTGTGTCCCCAGGTCGTCATCCTGGGATCTGCGGCGGTCCCCGCCGCCATCAAGCCGCCGCAGGAGAAGCCGTTCGCGGCGACCTTCGTGGTCTCGATCTTCCGGTAGTAGGCGCTGCAAGGCTTCTCGTTCTCGGCGATCACCCAGTCGACGTAGGCGAGCAGCACGTCGCCGCCGCCCCCGAGGTCGCGGTTGGGCTCCTTGCCTCCCGGTGTCCCGTCCGCCACCACGAAGTAGCCATGCGAGGCAATCTCGACCATGGCCGCCTCCGTCGCGAGCCCGTCTCGCGAACATGCGCCCTGCCCCCAGACGAAGATCGGATACTTGGCGTTCCCACCGAGATCCTCCGGGCGAAAGATGGTGCCCTGGTTGATGCCCGGGTCCGAATTCGTCTCGACGACCACCTTGTGAGGGCCGCTCCCCGACCGGCTTCCACCGGCCGGTCGTGACTCGGTGCACGTGCCGGTGAAGCCGCCGCCGTCGCCGCCCGAGCCGCCGTTCCCGCCCGTCATCTCCCCGCCGCCGCCGCCGCCGCCGGCAGGCGCTCCTCCGCCCGTGCCCGAGCCGGAGGGGTCGGACCCTCCGGCCGTGCTCTGCGAGCTGCTCGAGCCCGAAGGCAGGGGCCCGCCGGTGGTGCTCGCCTGCTCGCCGCCCGAGCCGCTCACGCTCGCTCCTGCGCCCGCCGGGGCCCCGCCGCTCCCCCCAGGGTCGCCGTCGCCATCGGAGCCGCCGCAAGCGCCGGCGATCATGCCCAGCGCGGCCAAGGTGAAAGCCAAACTAGATTTGTTCTTCATAACAATACCGTATTCCCTCGAGCGATCGAAGAAATGGACTTCACTCGCGTCTCTCCGCGATTCGAGTCGCTGGCCGCCTGGTGTGCCCCGAGGCGTCGCCCTCGACTCGACCCACGCTATGAATCTTTATCGCAGCTCGGATGGGGCAGCGCCCGGCCCGGCGCGGTGCTGGCGGGGCACGTGGTCACGGGTCTTCAGGCGCCCAACGGACGCTGGCGGCACGTCATCGATCGGCAAAGCAAAAGGATGCCCCTCGAGGAGGAACGTGAACGTTCACATTCCGGATGTCAATTCCAATCGACCGGCCTGCGGCTGTCCTCGATCCCGCGGGAGGACGCGGCTGGAGGGCCTCCTTCGGAGCGCCGCGTCGGACGAGGGCTCGTTCGGAGCGCCGCGTTCAGAGCGGTGAGCGCAGGATCACGGGCTTCGCTGATCCGCTCGGCTGGCGCCGAGGCGGCGCGGCCAAGGCCGCGTGTGTGTGCGTTCACAAATGTGTGGCGGGACGGAATGACTGGAGGCTGGAGAGGCTAAAATCGCTTGACATCCACGAATGCGCTTGGGCTTCCTGCCCGCCAGAGGTCTCGAGGTCGACCGCGCCCGGCCAACGAGGCGGCGCGACGAGGCGGAGGCTCTGCTGCACGTCCGGGCCTCGATGATCAGCGAAGCGCTGAGGTGCGCTGCCCGCCGATGATCGACGTCCCAGGTTCACCAGGTGACGCGGTAGGTACAGGAGTCGGCGCCGCGCTTCCGCGACGGGCGGGACTCGTCGAGCACGACGTCGACGCGCGGCCTGACCCCGCGCGACGCCCATCGCCGCGCCGTGCCGAGCAGGACCCCACGATCGAGCTCCGAGGGATACGGCGTATCGCAGACCATGATGATCTGGTGCTTCTCCGGATGACAGCGGTAGTGGCCGATCCCCTCCCGCATGACGCCGGTCGCCGGATCGAACATCACCTCTCCGTCGAGCCGGTGATTCATGTGGTAGGCCACGTTGATGAGCTGGAGGGCCTCCACCATGGTCGGCGGCATGGCCGGCCACACGGCGTGATCCACGATCGCCTTCCCGATGGCGAGCAGCGTGTGGTCCCCGGTCGCCTGGGCCACGCCCTTCAGCAGGTCGAGGAGCATCTGGAGAGGGTACCACTCGCCCGCGACCAGCTCGGACACGCCCAGCGTCGAGAGCACCTTCTTCCCGATGTCCCCGTGCGCCCCGAGCGCCGTGGCGATCGACGCGAAGGTGGCCCCGGGGCCCTCGAGCCCGGGATGAGGAGAAACGTATTGAACCATATCCGATGGTGGTTGAGGCGCTCGTTCCGCTGACGACCGACGATATCGAACATCGCGCGACACCGCAAGACGCCCTGCTCCTCGCCCGCGTGCCCGCACGCGCGTTCGCGCTCCTGCCGTCGGCGTGGACGTGAAGGTCGATGTAGGAGGACGAGCTCGTCGACCCTCGCTGCCGGCGAGGACGATCTCCGGCGCGGGGCCTCAGGCGACCAGGGGCCGGGAGATCTCGCCGGCCTGCTTCGCCTGGACGATGGCCTGAGCGAACCACAGGTATTCGTCGAGGAACCTGTCGGCCGCCTTCGCGACCTGCTCGCTCCTGAGCTGGAGCGACTCGTCGAAGACGCTCTGGACCTCCGGGACGAGCAGCTTGAGGGGCAGCGGGAACGCTCCCAGGCTCAGGATCACGTGCTGGAGCTGCGTCGAGGCGTTGATGCCCCCGAGCTTCCCCGCGGAGACCGTGACCACGCCGATCGGCTTCTTGTCGAACTCCTCCCAGAAATAGTCGAGGGCGTTCTTCAGCACGCCCGAGAAGCTCCCGTGGTATTCCGGCGTCACGAACACGAGCGCGTCCGCGCGGCGGAGGCGCGCGCTCAGCCCCTGGACCGTCGCCTGGAGCTGCGGGGTGCGACCCGACCGGTCCTCCAGGATCGGCAACGGCGTCTCCGCCAGATCGATGAGATCGGCCTCGGCGCCCCGCTCCCGGAGCTCCCGCTCCAGGTGATGGGCGATCTTGTGCGACTGTCTCCCGCTCCTCACGCTGCCGGTCAAGATGGCTACCTTCATGATGGTGCTCCCCAGGAGGACGTTCTCCCGATGCGACGAGGGTAAGCTCGGGATGTCCGCCTGCTGGAGGCGGCGCCAATCCATTGGACAATGGTCAATCCGTCGTCAGGGGCGCGCCCTCGCGGACGCTCGCGCCGCGGGCCGCGCCGGCTCGATGCAGCGCGTGCATGAGGTCCATGGCGCATATGAATTGGTGCGCGCCTCACGAGGAAGTAGATCCCCCTCGCTGAGAACGGGCCGAGCGTGCCACTCAGCGGTCCTTGCTTGTCGGGCGTCAGATCCTTGCTCGACGCCGGCCAGGCATCGAGACGTCGTCATCGGGCCCGCCCGGTGATCCTCGCTCTGCCTCGAACACCTGGGAGCTTGTCATGAGAGCGAACCACTTCATCATTGCTGCTGGCTTGTTGTCCGTGGGGGCCGCCGCGGGGTGCGCGGCGCCCGCGCCCGCCGGGGAGGAGGCCGCCGGCGAGGCCCGCGCCGAGGTCATCTATGGCCAGGATGACCGCGAGGAGCCCTTCACGTACGCGGATCCCGCCTGGGCCGCGCAGGCGCTCGACTTCACCGTGGCGCTCGTCCCCGCGTCGGCCGTCGACGACTCGGACCCGAACGACATCCAGATCGCCGGGCCCACGTGGGCGGGGCGCGACGGCGTGTGCGCCGACGAGCGCTTCGCGTCCCAGCCGGCGCTCGCCGACTGCAGCGGGACGCTGATCGACGACGACCTGGTGCTCACGGCCGCGCACTGCATCAACAACTGCAATAACAGCCGCTTCGTCTTCGATTATGCGATGACGCCGTCCGGCCAGCTCGGCCAGATCACCAGCGATGACGTCTACAGCTGCGTGGATTTCGTCAGCTATTACCAGGACCGGCGGGGAGCGGACTACACGGTCGTGCGGCTCGATCGGCCGGTCGTGGGGCGGACGCCCGCCGCGGTGCGTGTGTCGAGCGATCCCCTGGCCATCGGCACGCCGCTCGTCGTGCACGGCTTCCCCCGCGGGTTGCCGCTCAAGCTGGCCGACGGGGCCGCGATCCGGAGCAACGCGCCGAGCCTCGACTTCTTCGTCGGCAACCTGGACACGTTCGTGGGCAACTCCGGGTCCGGGGTGTTCGACCTGAACACGAAGGAGCTCGTGGGCGTCCTGGTGCGCGGCGAGCGCGACTTCGTGCAGGACGGCGACTGCGTGCGTCCGTTCACCTGCGCCGACGACGCGTGCCGCGGCGAGGACGTGACCTATGCCTTCCGGGCCATCCAGGCCATGTGCGAGCGCACGGTCTCGGACCTGTGCTCCTGCGGTGACGGCGCCTGCGGCCCGCTCGAGAGCCCGGCGTCGTGCGCGAGCGACTGCTCCTGCGGCGACGGCGTCTGCAGCAGCGGCGAGAGCACAACGTCGTGCCCGGCGGACTGCCAGCTGGAGGTGCTGTACGACTCCCACGGGCCGCAGCCGAGCTGGGTGACACCCGGGATCCAGGTGCGCAACACGGGGAGCGAGAGCGTGTACCTCGCGGGCTCGACCGTGCGGTACTACTTCAGCCAGGAGCCGCCCGGCTCGCTCGAGGCGACCTGCTGGGGTTGCTCGAGCGAGCTCGAGATGAGCTTCCATGAGGTGCCCGGGGGCGGCTGCGCGGGCGCGACGCATTACCTCGACGTGCGCCTCCCGTTCCTCTCGGTCGATCCCTCGTCCACCACCGACCGGTTCAACATCGCGTTCCACGCGTCGAGCTGGCAGGCGTTCAACCAGTCGAACGATTACTCCCACGCCGGGGGCAGCTGGAACTGGGCGCCGAACCCGAAGATCACGATGTACCGGCTCGGCTCCAGGGTCTTCGGCGACGAGCCCTGCCCGGGCCTCTTCATCCCGCCCGCCGATTGACCGCGGCCTCACTGTCGAGCATCGCCATGTGGGCTTCCGGGTAGCGCGCGCCCGCGACTTCGCTCGCGGGCACCGCGGCCTCGAGCGCGGCGACCTCCGACACGTCGAGCGAGACATCGAGGCTCGACAGCGTCTCCATGAGCTGTTTGCGCGTGCGAGAGCCGAGGGTCGGGACGATCGTTACGCCCTGAGCCGCGCCCTTCGCGCGGACCCACGCGATGGCGAGCTGCGCCGGGGACACGCCCTTTTCCGACGCGAGGCGCGCGAGCGCCTCGACGAGGGGCTGGTTCCTCTCGGCGTTGCCCCCGGAGAAGCGGGGCATGTGCGCGCGGTAGTCGCCCTCGCCCGAGGGCTTTGCGCCCGTGAGCAGCCCGCGGGACAGGACGCCATACGCTGTCATCGCGATCCCGAGCTCGCGCAGGGCCGGGATGATGCCGACTTCCACGCCGCGGCTCACCAGCGCGTATTCGATTTGCAGGTCGCAGATCGGATGCACCTCCGCCGCGCGCCGGATCGTCTCCACGCCGACCTCGGACAGGCCGATGTAGCGGACGTAGCCCGCCTTCACCATGTCGGCGATGGCGCCCACCGTCTCCTCGATCGGAACCTTGGGATCGAGGCGCGCCGGCCTGTAGATGTCGATGTGGTCGACCCCGAGGCGCGACAAGCTGTGCGCCAGGGCATTCTTCGTCGCGGCCGGACGCGCGTCGTGCCCGAGCATCTCGCCGTCCGGCCCGCGGAGCGCTCCGAATTTGACGCTGAGGAGCGCCTTGTCGCGGCGGCCTCGCAGCGCCTTGCCGACGAGGAGCTCGTTCTTGCCCATGCCGTAGAAGTCGCCGGTGTCGAGGACATTCACGCCGCGCTCGAGCGCCTCGTGGATGGTCGCGATGCTCTCGGCCTCGTCCGCTGCTCCGTACCAGCTCCCAGCCCCCATGCCCATGCACCCGAGGGCGATGGGAAACACCGAAGGACCGCTGGTGCCCAACCTTACTTCGCTCGTCGTGGTCATGTGATGCCCTCTCTTTTCAGGTTTCGAAATAACGCCGCTGCTCGAGGTCGGCGGTGAGCCCAGGCTGCCTCGGACTCCATCCCAGCCGCTCTCGCGTCTGCGCGCTCGAGGCCGGGTTGTCGAGCGCAAAGAAGCGCGCGAGCCAGGCTAAATGCTCGGCCGCGCGTGACAAAGACACGCATGGTGTGCGTCCCCTTGTAGAAGAGCTGTCCGCCGCGCTGCCGCGGCTCCGGTCGCAGGAGAGATTGGAGTTCCGTCGAGCCTGCTGCACGTGTATCCTCGGAAGCCTGAGCATGACCAAAAGTAGGTCTCGTGGTTTCGACACGCGTTCGCTGGACGGTCTCGGCGTCCTCCGCGCAGTCGTGGAGGCCGGGAGCTTCGTGCGCGCGGGGGAGGCGCTCGGCCTCACGCAGTCCGCGGTCAGCCGTGCAATCGCGCGCCTGGAGGACCGCGTCGGCGTACGCCTGTTCCGCCGCACCGCCCGCTCCATCTCGCTGACCGACGAGGGCCTCCGCTACTACGAGTCGGTGGCGCCGCACCTGGCCGCCATCGAGGACGCGACGATCGAGGCGGGGGGCTCCTCGGCCAAGGTTCGCGGCCTCCTGCGCGTGAACGTCGATGGGAGCGTCGGGCAGTTCGTGCTGACACCCCACCTGGGACCGTTCCTCGCGCGCCACCCCGACCTCTCCGTGGAGATCGCCGAGCGCGATCGCATGGGCGATCTGGTCCGCGATGGCTTCGACGTCGCCGTCCGGTTCGGTCACCCGGAGCCGTCGGCATTGAAGTCTCGCCTGCTCCTGCGAACGCGCGTCGTCACCTGCGCATCACCGGCGTACCTCGCGCGCCACGGGGTGCCACGCCGCCCCAGCGACATCGAGAAGCATCCGTGCGTTCTGATGCGAGATCCGGCCACGGGGAGCCATTTTGCCTGGGAGTTCGTGCGCGGGAAGAAGGTCATCCCCGTGAACGCCTCTGGACAGCTGATGGTGAACGGGGTCGCGCTCCTCGCGGCGTGCCTCGCCGGACATGGGATCGCGCAGGTGCTCGAGGTCCACGCGCGCGATTTCCTTGCCGACGGACGGCTCGTTCACGTGCTGCCGGAGTGGGCCGAGGAGACGTATCCCCTCTACGCGTACCATCATGCCGCACAGCTCATGTCGGCCAAGGTCCGCGCCTTCCTGGAGTTCGTCGTCGCGCTGACGCGCGCATAGCGTCGCAGCAGGTTCGGCGCGTCGCTGGCGTCGAGGCAGAGGCCGTAAGGTTGGCGCCCTGCCCTGGTCGAGGCGTGCGGCTCGCGCCCACGGACAGCGCAGGCGCCAGGGCCGACGAATAGAATCACGGCGCTGCGACGTCGAGCTTCGTCACGATATTTCCGCCCCAGCTGGTCGAATTCATGGCGCTGGCGTCTTGCCCCACAATGGCGACGTTTCCTTCAGGATCCACGGCGAGGCTCTGCACGCTGCTGAACTCGGGGCTGAGGATGTGGGACCACGAGATATGTCCATCCCTGTCGAGCCGCACGACGAACTGCCGCTCAGCTCCGTCCTCTGCGCCGAGCGCCGTGCCGTCGGCGTCCAGGGTACCGGTGACGCTGCCCGCGACGAAGGTGTTCCCGAGGGCGTCGACGCCGAGGCTCACGGCTCTGGATGCGACGCTGCCCTCGATGAGTCGGCTCCAGAGGTGGCCTCCAAGAACGTCGAATTTCGCCACGAAGGCATTGTCGGATGAACAATTCGCGCCAACCAGCGGTCCGCCGCCGAAGTCAAAGTCGCAGCGCGCGTTCCCGGCGAGGATCACGCTTCCGTCTCCGTCCACCGCGATGCCAGCAAGGCCCTCCTGGGAGTCCGAGGCTGATCCATGATGGAGAGGAGCGTCCCAGCTCTTCCACCAGAGATCGTTTCCCGAGGCGTCCAAGCGCGCGAGGTTGAACCGCGCGAGTTTGCCCGTTCCCGTTCCGGGATCGCGGCTGTCCGAGTCGTCGGCCGCGAGCACAATTTGGCCTGAAGCGTCGACGGCCATGCTGCCGCCTGCTCGCCAGTTGCCGCCGACGCTGCCGGGGGAGACTTCGCTCCAGACAAAATGTCCCATCGCATCGAACTTCGCCAGGTACGAGTCGTCGGAATCCTCTGCCCGCGGTAGCAGACCTCCCCCGAGATCGAAGTCCCCGTAATATCTTCCCATGAACACCACGCCGCCCGTCGTCGGATCCACCGCGATGGAGCTGATGTACCAATCTGCTTCATGCCCGGCGTTGAGGCGCTCGCTCCAGAGGGGGTTGCCGGCGCTGTCGAGCTTGTCCAGGAAGACGTCGAGCCAGCCCGACGAGGTCAAGCTGCTGCGTACGAGGAACATGTTGCAGTCCGCGTCGAAAACGATGTGCCCGCCGCCATGCGGGTATGAATCATCGCCGAAGAGCTTGCTGAGGGTGTGGTTGCCCGCGGCATCGTACTTTGCCAAGAGGGCGTCGTCGGTTCCCCCGGGCCGGAGCACGCCGCCGCCCATGTCGACGTCCGACGCCGTGGACCCTATCATGCCGAGGTTGCCGGATGGATCAAAGGCGATGCCCGAGATCGCCAGCGGAGAGGTGCCGCTCGTCGCCGGCCAGTCGTCCAGGCTGAAGGGACGGGAGGCCACCGGCGCGCTGCACCTGCCCGACGAGCCGCCCGCGCCGCCGGAACCCGACGAGCCGCCCGCGCCGCCCGCGCCCGAGGCATCGGGGTCGAGCGGCTGCTGGTCGGGGTCGAGATCACCGATCGGCACGCGAACGATGTCGCACCCAAATGTGGTGGCTGAGAGAGCGACCGGGGACCACAACAAGGAGAGTGCTAGCTGCGAAAGTCGCATGATCGAGAATCCTCCACTGCCCGGCGATCTCTCTCCCCGCGCTTTTGATCATGGAATCGTATTTGAACAGCGACCCACCTTGATCATGCGCGGCGCCTGAGCGGAGCGGGGGCTCCGCGCGACGAAGGCGCACGCGCGCGACGCGGCCTCCGTGACGTGCCCTCCGGCCACGAGGGCATCGACGCGGAGGACATCGCGCTCGATCGCGAGGCTGCCCCCTGGAAAGCGCGCCGCGTGCTCGGCGGTGAGGCGAAGGGCGAGCGGCGCGTCTCCACGCTGGAGGGCCGCTCGTGCGGTATCGATGAGCCGGAGCTCGTCCGATAGAACGGAGCTGGGTAGAGCGGAGGTGGGCGCCGCAGGGGCCTGCGCGACCTCCTCACTGCGGAGTTCTCGTGGAAGGGGGTCGACGGCAGGGACGGCCGTCGCCGCAGGAACGGGTGAGGGGACCTGGCGCGCGAGCCCGGTCTCCTGGGGCGCGGGCGCCACGTTCGTGATCGACGCCGCTGCGCGCGGGGCGGGCGACGCCGCTGCGCGCGGGGCGGGCGACGCCGCTGCGCGCGGGGCGGGCGACGCCGCTGCACGCGGGGCGGGCTCCGCGGCAGGGGCGACGGCGGGCTCCGCCTTCGCAGGCAGGGCGGGCTCCTCCTGCGTGGCCTCCTCTGCGGGTGACGCGGCCGCCGGCGCCACGCCGCCGACCTCCGCCGCGCGAGGCGGGCGGACGGGGGCTGCGGACGCGACGGCGTCCGCGTGATGGGTCGCCGCCACGTACGCGCCCCCGAGCACGAGGGCGACGGACGTGACGCCGATGGACGCGACGAGCGCCGCCTTCAGGCCGAGCGCGTGGGCGGCCTGCGCCGCGATCCCCCCGCTCGCCTTGGCCGCACCGACGCCGAGCTTCGTCGTTGCGACAGCGGTCGCGGTCCCCGCCGCGGCAGCCGCGAGAGCCTTCGCGCGGAGCGAGGAAGGCGCCTTCGCCGCCCTCCCGGCGCGCAGAAGCGCGCGGTCGAAGTCGTCGTACGAGCCGCTCACCGCCGCCTCCCGCCGCTCACCGGCAGACCCCTCTTCAATTGCTCCGTCGCTCGCTTCCACGCTTCACGGGCGCGGCGGAGTCGTGACGCCACGGTCCCTGGCGGCAAGTCCAGCAGATAGGCGATGTCCGCCATCGTCTCTTCTTCGATCTCATGGAGCACGAACACAGCGCGAAGCCCGTCGTCCAGCGCCTCGAGCGACGCATCCAGCAGCCTTCGCGCGCGCGCCTCGTCGAGGCGGCTGTCCGGTTGCTCGCCCGCCGGCGCGGCGGGCTCTCCCGTGAGCTCTTCGTGACGTGCTCGCCGGGTTCGCTCGCGTCGGACCATGTGAACCGCGACCGAGACGAGGTACGAGCGCTCTTTGCCGGGAAGGATCGCGTCGAGGCGCGACGCCGCCACCACGAACGCTTCCTGCGCAATGTCCTCGGCCGCCGCCTCGCCCACGCCCATCCGGCACGCGAATCTCCACAGGAACTCGAGGTGCGACGCGAGCTCTTCGAGGCGCGCCTCGCGAGCGACGTCGGTGGTGGACTCGCCGGGGGAACGCGCCTGCGCGTCGACGAGCCCGCCCAGAGGGCGAGCCAGGCGGAAGGCGGTGGAACCGGGGGCGTCGTCGGTGGTGGTGATCACGAGGGGCTCGTCCCAGGCGATCCACGAGGTCCCCGTTTTGATCACGGAAAGAGCACCCCGACGGAAAGCGCGGCGTCGAGCCGCACGGCGGGAGCCTGATAGGCCGTCCCGCCGTGCACGTAGTAGAACTCGTCCCGAAGGAGGGGCAGCGCGGCCCCGACCTGCCATTCCACGAAGGACCATGCGCCGAGCAGCGCGCGCATCCGTGCGCCGGCGCCAGCCTCGATCCACGGGCGCCATCGGCTCTCGACCTTCGGGGCTCCCTCCCCCGAGGCGAGCAACGCGCCCACATCGAGCATGATGTAAGCGCTCACGAAGACGTGATCGCCGAGGGATGCGCCGAGCGGCGCCAGCGAGGCACGAGCGGTGAGCCAGGTGAGGTTCACCGCCGCTCCTCCTCCGAAGACGGTGCGCGGCAACGTGGCCCCCATGCCGAGCTCGGCCCATGGAAAGAACAGCCGACCCGATGCGAACCCGCCCGAGAGCCGCGCTCCCGCCGGCCCTTCGTGGAGCGGCGTGGCGACGAGGCCGAGCGCCGTATACAGCTTCGTCGCGGGTGGGGTCTCGCGAGCCGTGGTTCGCGACGATCTCGCCGGCGGCGCTGTGGAGGTTGGGCTGAGCTCGCGGGCTGTGTCTTGCGACGGTCTGGCCGGCGGCGTCAGGGAGGGTGGCTCGGCGCGGGGAGCTTCGACCGGGGGCAGCTCGTCCTCGCCGGCCATCGTGACGACCAGCCCGAGCGCAGAGGCGGCTTCTGCGCAGGAGTCTGCCACGATCGTGCGCGCTTCGATGGCGCCGTGCGCGCCCTCTCCCGTGATCACGAGCGTCACCGCGCTCGGCGGCTCCGCTTCGCGCACATGGACCCGGAGCCGTACCGGGGAGTCGGCGTCCACGTGCCCTCCGCGCAGCGCGGCCGCCGCCCGCACCGCGTCGAGCGTCACGCAGCGCTGCTCATCGAGCTCGACGGCGGCCCCCACGTTCGCGGCGTGGGCGGCGTCCGCCCGTACCAGGACGAGCCATCCCACGACCGCGATCGCGCCCTGGCGGACGGCATTGCGGAGCGCGCGCACCCGACGAGGATCGCTCGACGGGGCGGAGACTTTCTGATGTCGAGGTGCCACGCGCCCGGAGGATAAGACGACTGGCAGGCGACCGAGGTGCGGCGGGTGGAACAGGAACACGATCTCGCCGGCGGCCGCGACGCTTGACGACGGGGGGCCGGTCTCGATGTTGCGCGCATGGGGCGACCATCCACCGGGCGACGTCCGCAGTTCCCTTCCACCGTGCCACGACCGGTCCGGGCGCGCGCCGGGCGCACACCGACGGAGCGGACCCCGTTGGCGGTGCGGACCTTCGGCGTCGGCGTCGACGAGCCGACGAGGGCGCACGTGCGCCAGACCCTCGGGGCGAAGCTCGGGCGGTTCGCGCCCGACATCGAGCGGCTCACGGTGCGCTTCACGGACGTGAACGGGCCTCGCGGCGGCGTCGACGTCGCGTGCGACGTGAAGGTCGTCCTGAGCGGGCACCCCAGCGTCGTCTACCAGATGCGAGGTCGAGAGCCGCGCGAGACGATCGACAGGGCCGTCCCGGGGATCGTGCGGGCCGTGCAGAGCGCCCTCGAGCGCGCGCCGCGCGCCGCATCGCGCGCGCCGGCGCGCGGCCCGAAGCCCACGGCGCGAGCGGCGAAGCGCAGCGCGGCGGCTCCGGCGCGGCGCGGTCATCCATCACCCGAGGGCAGCTTCATCGGGCGGCGCGTGGGGCGCGGCAAGGAGAACCTCGAGCGCGCGCTGGAGCGGCCCGAGAAGTCGCGCCGTGACGTTCCCGTCGACACGGCCGCTCCGGGGCAGAGCGCGACCGACCGGAAGGCGGGCGGCGGCTCGACGGCGCGGCGCAACACGATGCAGAGGACACGGAAGGCCACCGCGGCGCTCGAAGACTCGGCGCAGGACCGCCCGTCGCGCAAGTCGACGCGCAAGAGCGCCAATCGCGCGAAGCAGGGCTCGAAGCTCCAGCGGCGCGCGGTCCGGCAGGCGACCAGCCCGAGCACCAGGGCCGCGAAGGCCGCCGCCCGCTGATCAGGCGGCGCGCTGCTGTCCGCCCTCGGCCGCGAAGCCTTCCGTGAGCGCCAGGCACAATGTTCTCGCCGGCGCGCTGGCACGGACGATGCTCGAAGCCGACGCGGTCCCGGCCACCCCGTCCTCGCGCGGCGGGTGACCGACGGGACACGCGTGCTCCACGAACCAGAGAGGTCTCCCATGGTTGCTCCGCTCGGCGAGTCCACGAGGTCGCTTCGCTTTGCGCAGGTCGACTTTCACACCGTGCGGGAGAACCGCGGTTGGTTCCTCGCGATCGGCGTGGCCACGATGGCGCTCGGGGTGCTCGCGTTCGTCATGCCCTTCGTCGCGTCCCGGATCACCGCCATCGCCCTCGGCTGGTTGATCGTGCTCGCCGGCGTGGCCGAGGGCTGTCACGCCATCCAGAGCCGCGGCTGGGCCGGCGCCCGCTGGGAGCTCGTGAGCGCCCTCGTGCAGGTGGCGTTCGGGCTCCTCCTTGTTGTCGCCCCGATGACAGGCAAGCTCGCGCTGATGGTGATCGCCGCGGCGTACTTCGTCTCCGAGGGCGCGCTCAAGCTCATCCGCGCCTATCAGCACCGCGGGCTGCGGGGCTCGGGATGGCTCGTGTTCGACGGCATCCTTTCGGTGGGGCTCGGGATGCTGATCATCACGGGCGGCGTCACCACGGCCGTGCGGGTGCTCGGCTTGCTCGTCGGGATCAGCCTTCTGACCGGCGGTATGTCGATGATCCTGATCGCGGTGGGCGGCGCTCGCGTGCTCGAAACGCGACCGTGAAGAGGCAACCTCCGCGCAGCGCAGAAGGGCACACCCCTTGCTCGAGCGCGTCGAGCGCGTCGAGCGCGTCGAGCGCGTCGAGCGCGGCGAGCGCGAAGGCCAGGTCGGCAAACCGGACACACTCTTTGGCCATGTCGCAAACAAGAAAGCTCATCCAGGATCTCGCGGCAGGACGCTACGACGCCCGCCTGCGAGGAACACGGAAGGTGTGCGCCGTGCAGCTCAGCGACGACGAGCGCGTCGTCGTGGAGATCGCCGACGGGTCCTTCGGGATCGCGCCCGAAGGGGCGAGCGAGGACTGCCAGCTCTCCTGCTCGCTCGACGATTTCCTGCGGATCTTTCGCGGTGAACAGAACCTGATCACGGCGATCATGCAGGGCCGCGTCGGCGTGCGAGGAGACCTGGGCGTCGCCCAGATGTTTCAGAGCGTCTTCTCCCCGGGAGAGCAACAGGCTCCGGAAGCGACGCGCTGAGCCACCGTCATCGGAGGGGGCCCATGGAACGGCAAGTGAGCATTCTGGACGGCGGCACGTTCGTCGTCAGCGATCTGCGCGGCAACATCGAGCACTCCGTCAGCCGGCCGCTCGGCCTGTTTCACCTCGACACGCGCTTTCTGTCCGAATGGATCCTGACGATCGACGGCGTCGTCCCGGCCGCGCTGTCCACCGACGACGTGCAGTACTTCCAGGCCCAGTTCTTCCTCGTCCCGAGGCCGGCCGCGATGTACGTCGAATCGACCCTCTCGATCGTCCGGAGCCGGTTCGCGGGCGACGGCTTCCACGAGGACCTCCTGCTCATGAACCACGGCAAGCTCCCTGTCGAGCTCGAGGTCCGCATCCAGGCCGGCGCCGATTTCGCCGACCTGTTCGAGGTCAAGGACATGCTCCCGAAGAAAGGGGAGCGCTATCACCGCATCGAGGACAATCGGCTCGTCCTCGGCTATCGACGCGAGCGCTTCGTGCGCGAGACGTGGATCTCCGCCTCGCAGCCCGCGCAGATCGATCCGACCGGCCTGACGTTTCGGGTGAGCATCCCGCCGCACGGCCGCTGGAGCACCTGCCTCGACGTCGTGGCGGCGATCGACGGCCTCGAGGAGCGGCACACCCGGGTGAAGTACGCCCACGGCGAGAGCCACGCGCGCCCGAACATCGGCATCAGCCTCGAGAGCTGGGTCGACCACGCGCCGCGGCTCCTCACCTCGAACGAGACGCTCGCCCGGACGTACGAGCGGAGCCTCATCGACCTGGCCGCGCTGCGCTTCTTCTCCAAGCTGATGCCGGACGCCGCCATTCCGGCCGCCGGTCTACCGTGGTTCATGGCGGCCTTCGGCCGCGACAGCATCATCACGAGCCTGCAAGCGCTGCCGTTCGTCCCCGAGCTCTCGCGCTCCACGCTCCGCTACCTCGCGCGCCGCCAGGGCAGCCGCCGGGACGACTTCCGCGACGAGGAGCCCGGAAAGATCCTCCACGAGGTGCGCTGGGGCGAGCTGACCGCCTTCGAGGAGCGGCCGCACTCCCCCTACTTCGGCTCTGCCGACTCGACGCCGCTCTTCTTGATCCTGCTGGACGAGTACGAGCGCTGGACCGGCGACGCGGAGCTCGTCCTGTCGATGGAGCACACAGCGCGCGCCGCGCTTCGATGGATCGATGAGTGGGGCGACCGCGACGGGGACGGGTATGTCGAGTACGACACGCGCAACCCCGAGACCGGCCTGGAGAACCAGTGCTGGAAAGACTCGTGGGACTCCATCGTCTTTCATGACGGATCGCTCGCGCGGCGGCCTCTCGCGTGCTGCGAGATCCAGGGCTACGTCTACGACGCGAAGGTGCGCAGCGCCCGGCTCGCGCGCGAGTTCTGGCGCGACCCCGAGCTCTCGGCGCGCCTCGAGCGAGACGCGGCCGAGCTGAAGCGTCGATTCAATCAGGACTTCTGGCTCGACGATCGCGGGTTCTTCGCGCTCGCGCTGGACGGCCAGAAGCGCCGGGTCGACTCGTTGACGTCGAACATCGGCCACTTGCTCTGGAGCGGTATCGTCGACACGTCCAAGGCCGAGCGCGTGGTGGAGCACCTCCTCGGACCGCATCTGTTCAGCGGCTGGGGGGTGCGCACCATGGCCGACGACGAGGGCGGGTACAACCCCATCGGATATCACGTGGGCACGGTCTGGCCGCACGAGAACTCGCTGATCGCGCTCGGGCTCCGGCGTTACGGCTTCAGCGTGGAGGCCGGGCGCGTCGCGACGGGCAACCTGGCCGCGGCGCCCTTCTTCCACTACCGCTTGCCGGAGGCGTTCGCCGGGTATCCACGAGAGCTCACCAGCTTCCCTGTCGAGTATCCGACCGCGTGCAGCCCCCAGGCCTGGGCCACGGCGGCTCCCTTGCTCTTTCTGCGCGTCGTGCTCGGGCTGGAGCCGATGGGCAATCGTTTGTTCGTCGATCCGGCGGTCCCCGCCGAGCTCGGGGAGATCCGGCTGCTCGACATCCCCGGGCGCTGGGGCAGGTGCGACGCCTTCGGTCGAGCGCGCCCGGAGTCGGGGCTCCGGGCGGCGTGAGTCGCCATGGCGGCGGCCAGCGCGTGGCCGTCGCCATGGATTCGCAGCGTCAGGCCGCGCTGCGCGCCGCGGCGGGGCGCTCCGGCGGCGCCATGAACTCGGGACCCACCGGGTCGCGCACGGCTCCGGTGAGCACGGCGTCGATGTGGGCGCGGGCTTCGTCGTCGAGGCTCCATCCCATCACCTCGTTGATCGGCGCGAGCTCCTCCGGCCGTCGAGCCCCCCAGAGAGCCACCGAGACACCCGGGTGGTCGAGCACCCAGCGCACCGCGAGCGCGAGCACGCCCCGAGCGTAGCGGCCGCGCGCGAACCGATCGAGGCCCCTCACCGCGTCGAGGTACTGCGCGAAGCGAGGAGGTTGAAACTTCGGATCGGTCTTCCTGAGGTCGTCCCCCTTGAACGCGGTCTTCTCGTCGATCGCGCCGCTGAGGAGCCCGCGGCAGAGCGCGCCGTAGGTGAGCGTGGCAACCCCGTTGTCGCGACACCAAGGCAGGATGTCCCCCTCCGCCTGCCTCTCGAAGAGGTTCAACGGCGGCTGCGCCGAGGCGATCGGCGCGACAGCGCGGAACCTCCGCATCGCCTCGATCGAGTAATTGGAGACGCCGATCGCGCGGATCTTGCCTTGACGCTGGAGATCGAGGAGGGCCTGGGCCGTCTCTTCGTAGGGCGTCTGTGGATCCGGCCAGTGAACCTGATAGAGATCGATGTAATCGGTGCGCAGGCGGAGGAGCGAGAGCTCGACCTCCTCCAGGAGCTGCTTGCGCGTCCCGTTCCGGAAGAGCGCGTCGCCGCGCCGCTCGAGGCCCCCTTTGGTCGCGAGGACGACCCGCTCGCGCTGGCCCCGCTCGGCGATGGCCCGTCCGACGACCTCCTCGGAGTGCCCGAACCCGTAGGCCGGCGCGGTGTCGATCAGGTTGATCCCGAGATCGAGCGCCGCGTGGATCGTGCGGACCGACGCGTCGTCGTCGGCGCCTCCCCATTGATACCCGCCCATGGCCCAGGTCCCGAGGCCGACCCGGCTCACGGGGATCGGCACGTCACGAATGTTCGTTTGCTCCATGGTGTACCTCCTCCGTTTCTTCCGATCGCCGCCGGCGCAAGAGTGGCACGCTCACGTCGACCCGCGGCTCCCCGGCCTGGTTCGGGGCTGGTTGTGGCATCGACGCGTTCCTCCACCAGATTCACCCCATTCACCCCATTCACCCCATTCCGAATGCATCCGCCGTACCCGCCGGCGCCGGCGAGGCGGCGGCCTCAGGCGGCCATGAGGTTCACGGGCGACATCGGCTCCTGTCCGGACAGGACGCGAACGACCTCGCTCGCCGCGAATCGTCGGACGAACTCGATCGACTCTTCCGAGTAATAGGCAGCGTGGGGAGAGATGACGACGTTCTCGAGCGAGAAGAGCGGGCTCGTCGGCCTCCAGTCCCGGCGCTTCGCCGGCTCCTCGGCGGTGTCGTCGAGCCCGGCCCCCGCGATCCATCCCTCCGCGAGCGCCCGGTACAGCGCGCCGTCGTCGATGATCGGACCACGGGCGGTGTTGACGAGGATCGCTGTCGGCTTCATGCGCCGGAGCTCGCGTTCCCCGAAGAGGCCATGGGTCCCCTGGGTCAGCGGCGCCTGGATGACGAGGTAGTCGGAGCGCTCCAGGAGCTCGTCGAAGGACACGGGGTCGGCGCCGGCGGCGCGGATCTCGTCCGCGTCGAGAAAGGGGTCGTGCGCCGTGACGCGCACACCGAAGCTCGCCATTTTCGCGGCGATGCTTCGGGCGATCGCGCCGAACGACAGGAGCCCCAGGGTCGCGCCCCGCATCCGGTGGATCGGCCGGCCATCCTGCCAGGACCAGGATCCACGGCGCGTGGCGCGATCGTACGCGGGCAGCTTGCGGGCGAGCGTGAGCAAGAGCGCCACGGCGTGGTCGGCGACCTCGTCGGCGCACCAGTCGTTCGGCGCGTTGGTGACGCGGATCCCACGGCGGGTCGCCGCCGCGACGTCGACCGTGTCGACCCCGGTGCCGTACCGAGCGATGACCTGGCAGCGCCGGAGCCCCGAGATGGCTCGCCCCTTGACCTCGGCGTACTGCGTGAGCACGCCGACGGCGTCGCGCGCGACGGCCACGACGTCCTCCTCGGTCTTGCACTGCGCGGCGACCAGCTCGAAGCCGGCCGGCTCCACGAGAGAGCGCTCGATGTCGACGTCGCCGAAATCGTAGTCCAGCACGACGACCTGCCCCGTCCGTTCCATGCTCATGGTCCTTACCTCCGTTCCCGTGCCGTTCAGTGTGAGTGACGAGGCAGCCCGCGGAGCTGAACGAGGTGCTGGTACCGGACGGCCGGCTCGAAGCACGCGCCCGTGGACAGGGGACCGACCGCGTTCCGGTAGATCTCCTGCCATGGCGTCTGGCTCTCGAGCTCCGGCAGCTTCAGGGATCTGCGGCGCTGCTCGATCTCGTCGTCGGAGAGCAACACGTCCACGCGACGCCGGCGCAGATCGACCTGGATGCGATCCCCCGTCCGGAGCAGCGCGAGGCCGCCGCCCACCGCGGACTCGGGCGACGCGTTCAGGATCGAGGGGCTGTCCGAGGTGCCGCTCTGGCGGCCATCACCGAGCGTCGGCAGGGATATCCCCTCTCGCACCAGCGCGTCGGGCGGATCCATGTTCACGACCTCCGCGGAGCCCGGATAGGCGATGGGCCCCGTGTTGCGCATGACGAGGATGCAGCGCTCGTCGATCCCGAGCGACGGATCGTTGATGCGAGCGTGGTAATCCTCCGGCCCCTCGAAGACGATGGCCCGCGCCACGAAGACATCGGGGTTCGCGGGGTCCGACAGGTAGCGGCCGCGGAAGACCTCTCCGATGACGCTGCTCTTCATGACGGCCGAGTCGAAGAGGTTCCCGCTCAGGACGAGCAGGCCGGCGGCGCGGAGCAGAGGATCTTCGTACGCTCGGATCACGTCGCGGTTGGCGACGGCGGCGCTCGCCACGTTCTCCCCCACGGTTCGTCCGGACACGGTGAGCGCATCCCCGTGGAGACGGCCCGCGCGGAGCAGCTCGTTCATGACGGCGGGCGCGCCCCCCGCGCGATAGAAGTCCTCTCCCAGGAAGCGCCCGGCGGGCTGGCAGTCGACGAGCAAGTGGACGTCTTGCCCGACCCGCTGCCAGTCGTCGTTCGTCAAGTCGACCCCGACGTGGCGCGCGATGGCGTTCATGTGGATGGGGCAGTTGGTCGACGCGCCGATCGCCGAGGCGACGGCGATCGCGTTCTCGAACGCCTTTTTGGTCATGATCGCGCTCGGCGTCAGGTCCTCGTGCACCATCTCCACGATCCGGCGCCCGGTCGCGTAGGCCATCTGCGCCCGCTCCCGGTAGGGCGCCGGGATCGCCGCGCATCCGGGCAGCGACATCCCGACGGCCTCGGCGAGGACGTTCATCGACAGGGCCGTTCCCATCGTGTTGCAGTGCCCCACGCTGGGCGCCGCCGCGGCGACCATGTCCATGAACTCCGTGTAGTCGATGCTGCCGGCCGCGAGGAGCCGTCGAGCCTCCCAGATAACGAGCCCCGAGCCGGCGAGCCTCCCGCGGTAATATCCGTTCAACATCGGCCCGCCCGAGAGCACGATCGCGGGCAGATCGACGGTCGCCGCCGCCATCAGGCAGGACGGCGTTGTCTTGTCGCAGCCCGTCGTGAGGACGACGCCGTCGAGCGGGTATCCGTGGAGCACCTCCACCAGCCCGAGGTACGCGAGGTTCCGGTCGAGGGCCGCGGTGGGCCTCTTGCCTGTCTCCTGGAGGGGGTGCGCCGGGAACTCCAGCGGGATCCCGCCGGCGTCACGCACGCCCTCCTTGACCCGGACGGCGAGGCTCAGATGATGGCGATTGCACGGAACGAGGTCGCTCCCCGTCTGGGCGATCCCGATGACGGGGCGGCCGGACTGGAGCTCTTCACGGGTCAGCCCGAAGTTCAAGTAGCGCTCGAGGTACAGCGCCGTCATCTCCGGATTGGTCGCGTCGTCCCACCATGCCTGGCTCCTCAGCTTTCGCTTCTGGTTCATCGCTGTCCTTCCCGGTTCCCGGTTCCTGGACGAGGGGCGCCACGGCCTACCCGGCAGCCCGAAGCCCTTCATCGCGCGCCGCCGTTCCGGCCTCCGCGATGTGGATCACCGTCTTCGCTCCACCCGCTCCCGCGCGCAGCAAGGCCGGCGCCTCGTCGAGCGAGATCCGCCGCGCGATGACCCGGCGCGCGGCGTCGGGAAACAGGATCAGGAACTGCTCGAGCATCCGGACGGCTGCCTCGTAGGACTTGCGGCCGGCGTTCACGGTCCCGAACATCAGCTGGTTCTGGAGGACGAAATCGCGCATCAGACCGCATGTGTCGAAGTCCATCGCGGGCCCCGGCGCAGGGATGCCGGTGAGGACGAACGCGCCGTTCGCCGCGAGCGCGGGGAGGGTCTTGAACGCGAACGCCGGCACGCCGACCGCTTCGATGATCACGTCGAACCGCCCGTGGCGCCTCATCAGCCCCGCGACGTCGGTGGACTCGCTCGATACATAGTCGGCGCCGATGCTGCGCACGAAGCGCGCCTGATCGCCGTCCGTCGGCTCCCTCGAATACACGACCGCCCGATAACCGTTCGCGACAAGCCCCATCGCCGTGAGCACGCCGATCGGCCCGGCGCCGAGGACCAGGCCCCGCGGTGCGTCGTCCTCCCAGGGCAGGCGCGTCAGGGCGGCGTCGAGCTGGGCGAACGCTTTGGCCACGACGCTCAGCGGCTCGACGAGGACGCCGAGCTCGCCGACGCCCGGAGGGACGGGGACGAGGTAGCGCTCCTCCTCGACGAAGAGCTCGGTCATGAAGCCGCCCGCCCCGGAGATACCGCGCTCGATGAACTCGCCCGTCGCGCAGAAGTCCTGGTGCCCGACGCGGCAGGCCGGGCAGTCGATCCTCGTGCAGGGCCGACGCACGGTCGGCACCACGAGATCTCCGGGACGAAGGCGAACCATGCCCTCACCCGTCTGCACGACCTCGGCGAGCGCCTCGTGTCCCAGCACGAGCCGGTCGGTCCCTGCCGGGGCGGACCCGTACGTGAACGCGGCGATCTCCCGGTCGGTCCCGCACAGTCCGACCGCGAGCGTGCGGAGCAGCGCTTGCCCGTTCGCCAGCCGCCGAGCCTCCGGTCGGTCTTCCTCCTCGACGAGACACACAACCCTCTCGGCCATCAAGGCAGCGACCGACTTCACGCGTCCCCTCTTCCTGCGAGCACCTGCTCGCTCGTCGTCGTGCGTGCCAGGCAGGGCACGCCGGCGCCGGGTCCCATGGGTCGTTCGTCTGGATGCGGCAAGCCCGTGGCGAGCACTCGCCGGTGACCTACCGCTCCGGAGAAGGCGGCCGCGCCCCGGCGGGCGCGGGGGCGGTGAGCTCTCCCGTGGGATCGCGTTTGACCGGATTGGACCTGACTCGACTGGCCGCTTGCTACCGGCCCTGCACGAGATGCATCACTGGACGGGCAGCAGCGGGGCCACGCCCCGCTCCTTCACGAGCACGACAAGGAACTTCGCGGGCTTCTTGGCGCTCGCGTTCCGGCCGACGGTGTGGATGTCGCTGGGCCCCTCGTAGAAGGTCTGGCCCGGGGTGAGCGTCACCTCCTTGCCGCCTTTCACGCCCATCACGATCGAGCCCTCGAGGACATAGATGAAGCCGTGGGCGTCGTGACGGTGCACCGGATCGGCGGCGCCGGGGGGGTAGTCGACGATGAGCATCATCAGCTCCTTGCCGGGGATGTTCGCGAGCTCCTTCGTCAGGAGCGTCGTGACGACCGGCTCGGGCGCGGCGGCAGCGGGGCAGGCGAGCAGGCCCACCGCGACGGCCGCCACGGCGGCGGTGCTCTTCACGAGCTTCGAAGTGCGAGAGGCGAAACGGAGATTCTGGAGCATGGGATCCTCGTGGTTGAACAGGGTACGCGTCGATCGCGAGCGCCTTCTGCACGGCCGGGCCGGCGCGCATGCGTTCGCTGAAGCGGAGAAGCTTGAGGGCAGCGAGGAGCCGACGCGGCGTGAAGAGTTGCTTGAAGGCCCTGTGCATGTCGGTGTTGAAGAACGCTGCCCAGCGCGTCACCTCGGCGCGAGCGAGCACGCGGCGTGCCGTCGCCGAGGAGCCGCGTGTCGGGGAGCGATGGGCGAGTGAGCATGCGCCGCGCATGTGAAAGAGCTTCACCTGCACTGCCAGGCACCGGAGAGCGATGCCGTCGATTCATGACAGGCTCGTCGCGCGCCCGAGTCATGAATGCGCCGCGGGGGCCCGGCGCTCCGGCGCTCCGCGCTCGTGGCACATTTACATCAATGCTGGCGCAAACCTCGGCGCGCGTGACGGTGTGTCCTCGATCCGCACGGCTTCGACGGGCGCCAACCCTCGCTCCAGGGCATTGCCTTGCCCTACACTCGGCGGCGGAGGTTCGGTCATGCCGGTGCGTAGCAGGCGGGTTTGGTGGTGGGCGCCGATTGCGGCGGCAGGGCTCGTCGCAGCAGGAGGCCCATTGGCTTGCAGCAGGGTGCTTCTCGACGATCCAGGCGTCGAGGGCGACGGGGAAGGGGGGAGCTCCTCCGAGGTCGAGGGCTCCGGGGAGGCCGGGAACACGGCGTCAGGAGGAGGCGTGGGAGGAAGCGGCGCGGGCGGGACCACGGGCAACGGCTCCGGCACGGGTGGCCCGTTCGGCTCGACCGGGGCGGGCGACGGCGGCGCGGCGGCGGGCTCGGGCGGCATGGACGTGGGCAGCACGAGCGGCGGGGCTCCGGATGGAACCGGCGGGAGCGCGGGGGCGCCCGCGGAGCTGGACTGCGCCGCGGCGCGGCTGTTCCCGAGCTCGGTCGATCTGAAATACCAGGGCGATCTCGACGATCTGCCGCCCATCTCGGAGATCCGCGGGGACCTGGCGCTCAGTGAAGACGTCAGTCAGCTGCACCGCCTTGGCTGTCTACGGCACGTCACGGGCACGGTCACCATCCGGTACACGCGCAAGCTCGCCACGCTCGAGGGGCTCGAACGGCTCGAGTCCATCGGGGCGGGGCTCACGATCGAGAAGAACGACGCGCTCGCGAGCATGACGGGGCTCCAAGGCCTGAAGGTCGTGGATGGCGCATTGACCCTCCATTCGAACCTCCGCCTCGCTGACCTGGGCGGGCTCGAGAGTCTGACGACGGTGCGCTCTGGCATCCAGATCGAGGACAACCCCGTCCTGGCGAGCCTCGCCGGGCTGCGCAGCCTGACCGCCACGGGCGCGGTGGCGCTCAAGTCCAACCCGGCCCTCGAGAGCTTGCACGGCCTCGACGGCGTGAGTCAGCTCGCCAACCTCCTCGTCATGAGCAACGCGAAGCTCGAGAGCCTCGATGGGCTCTCGGCGATCGAGATGGTCTATCAAGATCTCACCATCAGGGACAACGAGGTGCTCACTTCCATCGATGCGCTCTCTGCGCTCCGGGCGATCGAGCAAAATCTCGTCATCTCGAACAACCCGGAGCTCGCCAGCATCGATGGACTCTCTTCGCTCGAGCGGATCCACTACGGCCTCGAGATCACGACGAACCCGAAGCTCCCCACCTGTGAAGTGGAAGAGCTCCGTGAGCGGACCGGCGTTCCACGAGCGTCCGTGATCAACAACGACGACGCGGCGACGTGCCCCTGATCCGGGGCGGGCGCCGCAGGCGACCCGGAGCCCCGAGCGGGGGTTCGGGGCGCAGGGCGCCGCAGGCGACCCGGAGCCCCGAGCGGGGGTTCGGGGCGCAGGGCGCCGCAGGCGACCCGGAGCCCCGAGCGGGGGTTCGGGGCGCAGGGCGCCGCAGGCGACCCGGAGCCCCGAACGTTGAAGCGCACCGTTCTGCGCCGCAAGGCGCCCGGTAACGCCGCATCGCGTCTCGCGACGCGCCTCCCGCGCGCCTCGAGGGCTGTCCCGGCCGAGCTTTGCCGGTACCATCGCCGCGCCGCATGGCCTCGAAGCTTTCGCCGAGCGACGAAACGGAGAGCACCGCCACGGGCGCCGGGGCGGCGGGCGCGCTCGCGGGCGCGCTCGGGCTGCCCGAGCGTTACGAGGATCGGGGCCAGCTCGGCAGCGGCGGCTTCGGGGAGGTGCGGCGCGTCTGGGATCGCAAGCTCAAGCGCGCCGTGGCCATGAAGATCCTCCGGCCCGACGTGGCGCCGTCCGCGGCGCGCCGCGCGCGGTTCCTCGCCGAGATCGAGCTGACCGCGGGGCTGTCGCACCCGGGGATCGTGGCGGTCCACGACTACGGCGAGCTCGAGGGGGGACAGCTGTGGTTCACGATGGCCGAGGTGCGGGGGCGGACGCTGCGGGCGGTCATTGACCAGGCGTTCCGCGCGGGCGGCGGGCACGTGCCGCGGCGCCGGCTGCTCGATGTGTTCGCGCGCGTCTGCGAGACCGTGGCCTACGCGCACAGCCGCGGCGTCATCCACCGCGATCTGAAGCCGGCCAACGTGATGGTGGGCCCGTTTGCGGAGGTGCTGGTGATGGACTGGGGGATCGCCCGGAGCGCCGGGGAGCGGGAAGATGTCGCCGGGCCCGGCGCGGGGGCGGGCCGAGCGGCGGCGCCGGCCGGGCTGACGGGTGCGGGCGACGTCATCGGGACCCCCGCGTACATGGCGCCCGAGCAGGCGCGCGGCGACGTGCGGCGCCACGGGCCCGCGACGGACACCTACGCGCTCGGGGCCATGCTGCACGACGTGCTCGTCGGCCGCCCGCCGCCCGCCGCGTCGACGAGGGTGGCGTCGGACGATCCGCCGCTGCTCGACGGGGCGCGCGGGACGTCCGACGTGCCGCCGGAGCTCGCGGCCATCTGCCGGCGCGCCATGGCGCTCGAGGTGGAGGCGCGCTACCCGGACGCGGGCGCGCTGGCGCGCGACGTCGAGGCGTTCCTCGACGGCGCGCGGCGGCGCGAGCGGGCGCTCGCGGCGTTCGTGGGCGTGCGCGCGCTGGGCGAGGCGCGCGCAGATCTGCGGGCGCGGGCGGCGGCCGCGCGTGACGACGCGCGGCGCGCGCTCGCGGGCGTGAAGCCGTCCGACGCCATCGAGGCCAAGGCGCCGGGCTGGGAGCGCGAGGACGAGGCCGAGCGGCTGGAGCGCGAGGCCTCGCTCCGGGAGGCGGAGTGGATCCAGGCCGTGCACGGCGCGCTGGCGATCGATCCCGAGCTGCCCGAAGCGCACGGCGCGCTCGCCGACCACTACCGCGATCAGCTGCTCGACGCCGAGCGCGCGCGCCGCCTCGCCGACGCCGCCCGCGCCGAGGTGCTGCTGCGCGCCCACGATCGCGGCAGGCACGCGGCGTTCCTGCGCGGCGACGGGGCCGTCACCCTGGTCACCGATCCGCCGGGCGCGCGCGTCACCGTGCACCGTTACGGGCTCCGGGGGCGGCGCCTCGTCGAGGAGCCGGCGGGCGAGCTGGGCCGGACGCCGCTCCATGCGGCGGCGCTGCCGCACGGCAGCTACCTCCTCCGCGTCTCGGCGCCGGGGCGCCGGGAGGTCCGCTATCCGGTGCTCGTCGAGCGCGGCGAGCACTGGGACAGCACGCCGTCCGGCGCGTCCGCGCCCGTCCCCATCGCGCTCCCGCGCGAGGGCGATCTCGGCCCCGACGAGGTCTACGTGCCCGCCGGGTACGCCTGGACCGGCGGCGATCCCGAGGCGGCCGACGCGCTGCCGCGGCGTCGCATCTGGGTGGACGGCTTCGTCCTGCGGCGCTTCTCCGTGACCAACAGCGAGCTCCTGGAGTTTCTCGACGACCTCGCGCGGCAGGGCCTCGACAACGCGGCGCTGGGGCTGCCTGCGGCCCACCCCGGCGTCCTCGCGGAGGCGCTCGGGATGCCGGGGATCACGCGCGACGCCGCGGGCCGCTTCGCGCTGCGCCGCGACACGCCGGATCCGCCGCCCCAGGAGCGCTGGCCCGCGATCGTCGACGGCCACGTCGCCGGGGCCTATGCGCGCTGGCTGGCGATCCGCACGGGCAAGCCGTGGCGGCTGCCGGACGAGATCGAGCGCGAGAAGGCGGCGCGCGGCGCCGACGGGCGGCTGTTCCCCTGGGGGGATCACGCGGAGCCGGCGTTCGCGTGTGTGCTGGAGATCCACCGCGGCGAGCCCACGCCGTGGCCCGTGGACGAGCCGCCCACCGACGAGAGCCCTTATGGCGCGCGCGGGCTCGGCGGCACGGCGCGCGACTGGTGCGCGAACGTGTGGCGGCACGGCGGGCCGCCCGTGGAGGGCGGGCGGCTGCGGCTCGAGGCGGCCGACCCGGAGGACGACGATTTCCGCGCCATCCGCGGGGGCGGCTGGGGGAGCTCGATCGCGTATTCGCGCGCCGCCGTGCGCTTCGGCGCGCGCCCGGGGATCCGCCGGCCGCTCGTGGGCATCCGGCCGGCGCGCTCCTTTCCGGCACCGGGCTGATCGGGATCAGGTCGCGGTGAGCACGGAGACGCCGCTCCCTGTGACGACCGCGAGGGCGAGCGTGGGGATGCCGCTGCTGGGGGTGAACGCCGCGAGAGCCGGATTCGCCAGCGCCTCACAGCCGGCGATCTGCTCAGGGAGCTGCGCGAAGCCAGACCAGCTCTTGCCGTCGTCGCTGGAGCAGATCCAGACGTTCTGGGACGCGTCCGTGAACGCGAGGTACAGCCGGTCGAGGTAGGCGCAGAAGCTCGGGTTCGAGAGGACGAGGGGGCTCGCGGGCTCCGGCGCCGAAGGATCGCTCGTGACCGTGAAGGTCGACGCGTCCACCCAGAGGCGCGCCGTCTTGTGCCAGGACCACGATTCGGGCGAGGCCTGGACGTCGTGTGTCGCGTAGATCTCGATGGTCTGCGAGGCGGCGCCTTGCTGGGCGAGGAGCAGCTGCCCGTTATAGCCAACGAGCGCGGGCGCGCCCGCCGCCTCGACACCCGGGCTGCCATGGTTGGGAGACCAGCGCGACCCGTTCCATGTGCGCACGTGCATGTGAGGCTTCCCTGACGCGGTCAGGTAGGCCATGCACAACACGCTGGTCGATCCGGCGGAAACCACGCTCAGCGCCGGCGCGCTCGAGGCGCTGGCCCCGGTGTGGGTGCTCTTCGACCAGCCCTCGCCGGCGTTCGTGCACATCTTCACCGAGGACGAGCCGCTCTTCTGGTAGACGAGGTACAGCGTGCCGTCCAGCGAGGCCAGCGCCGGCTCGCCAGCGGCCGATATGCCAATCGAGGTCGGGTCCGACCACGTCGCGCCGTCCCCGGAGGTGGAACAGGAGACGGTGCTGTCGCTGGCGTTCGTGAATGCGAGGTAGAACGTATCGCCCAGCTGCGCGAGCCCCACGCCGAGCGCGGCGCCGCCGACGGTCGCCGGCTGGCCCCACGACAGCGGCGATTGCGTCATCTTGTACCACGTGACGCCGGCGGGGGAGCTCACCGTGTCGTAGGTCAGGGTGATTCCGTTGCTGTCGACGGCATATTGCGGCGGACTTCCGCTCTGCGTGCCGACATACCAGGTCACGGTCCCTCGCCAGGGCGTCTTGTGTTTGAGCGCGAAATCGAGCCCTACCTGGTCCCCGGCGGCGTTGGTGCCGAGGAACAGGCCGGCCGGGGGCAACGCCGATGCCGTCACCGGTGTCCACAGGCTCTGCGCGGGCATGTCGACCGGCGGCGGGGTCGAAGGGGCATTCCCCAGCTCCTCCCCTGGTCCGATCGTGATCTGGGTCGTCCCCGTCTCGGGGTTCTTCAGGTCATGGAGGAAGGTGGGATCGATCTCCCAGAGCTCCGTGTTCGTCGGGTAGCTGTTGCTGCTGGATGACGCCGGGTCGGTCACACCGAAACCCGACGCCGGGCCCGTCACGTAAACAGCCCATGACGCGCTGGTCACGCCCGAGATCGACAGCGAATATTTCATGTCCGGGGTGAGCTGATACGGCCGCGGCTTCGATCCCACGGCGGCCTCGTCGAGCTTCGTCATCCTCGTCCTCCTTGTCGATCCCACCTTTAAAGCACCTGCCGGGCAGCACCCATGACGCGAACCTTACAGCTGCCCCTTCTTTCCGCGCGGGGGGCGGTGGTAGCCTCGCGACCGTGGCGATCCTGGAGCAACGCGGCGGCGGCACCCGGGCGGCGCTCGCGGCGCACGCGCTGGTGGGGCGGTCGTCGGTGTGCGCGGTGCGGATCGAGGTGCGGCTCGCCTCCGCGGAGCACGCGCGCCTGTCGTACCGCGACGGCGCCTGGTCGGTGCGCGATCTGGGCAGCAAGAACGGCACCTTCGTCAACGGCGAGCGCCTCGCGCCCGGGAGCGCGCGAGCCCTCGCCGGGGGCGACCAGCTCGCGTTCGGCGATCCGGAGGCGACGTGGACCCTCGCCGACGCCTCGCCGCCCGTGCCCATGGCGCGGCGGCTCTCCGACGGCGCGCTCCTCGCCGGCGCGGGCGCCCTGCTCGCCCTGCCCTCGGCGGACGATCTGCGCGCCTGCGTGGTGGAGGTCGAGGGCGGGAGCTTCCTGGTGGAGATCGACGGGCAATCGCGCCCGGCCCAGGACGGCGAGGTCCTGCAGCTCGGGGGCGAGGCGTTCGCGCTGCACCTGCCCACGCCCCCCGCCGCCACCGACGACGCGGGCGAGCGCGCCGCCCGCATCGACGAGACCGAGCTGCGCTTCCGGGTCAGCCGCGACGAGGAGGCGGTCGAGCTCACCGTGGCGGGAGGCGGAGACGCGCGCGTGCTCCCGCCCCGCTCGCACCATTACATGCTGCTCACGCTGGCGCGCGCCCGGCTCCGGGACCGCGACGCGGGGTCGCTCGGCCCCCCGCAGCGCGGCTGGGTCTTCGTCGACGATCTCTGCCGGATGCTGTCGATGGACGAGAACAAGCTCAACGTCGAGATCTACCGGGTGCGGCAGGAGATGAGCGCCGCCGGCTTCGCCAGAGCCGCCGCGGTGATCGAGCGGCGCCGCAGCAGCCGGCAGCTCCGCGTGGGCACGGAGCGGCTGGTGATCACGCCGATGCCGGCGGCGGGCGCGGGCGCGTAAGACTCGTGTAATGGCGCTGTCGGGCGCGGCGGCATAAGACTCCTCTGTACCCGCGGGGCGACGGGCAGGAGCGACGTCTCGCTCCACCCGTGCACCCCGCGCCACGGCGGCTCGCGAGGGGCATCTCGCTCGCTCGCGGACAGACCGCGCGGACCCCTCGTGGACCGCGCATGGAGGAATCATCATGTCCGACAATACCTACGTGAACATCTACGTCTCCAACAACCTCGGCTACGGGATCGGCCAGGTCTGGCTCGCGCACACCACCAGCGAGACCCCGTGGACCGAGTGCTGGATCGGGGAGAACGTCGCGAATGGCCAGAGCACCCTGGCGCAGGGGTGGATGGCCGCGCTCGTGCCCAGCAGCAACGACTACTTCACCGTCATGTGGACGGACACCTCGAACAACCTCTATGGCACCTCGATCAAGTTCAAGGCCGAGTGCGACACGGACGGCGGCGACATCGATCTCCAGCTGCAGGGCACCGGGAGCAGCGTGGTGGTGCTCCAGGGCACGACGGTCCAGGGCAGCACCCCCATCCTCCAGTACGGCTACGCGCCCAGCTCCTCCAGCGCGGCGCGCGCCGCCGAGCGGCCCACGAGCGGCGTGGCGAGGGCTCCTTCCTGATCGATGACGGACGGGGCGTCGCACAACGGGTAGGTGTCCAGTCCTCCCGGAGCAGGGGCCCGTGGCTCAAGGAAGTGTCACCTAGAGCGACAAACGGGTTGAAACCACGAGAAAAAGCAAGAATTTCACAGGGAGACGGGGAGGCGGGGAGCGAGAGACGGCAAGAGAAAGAAATTCATTCTTTCTTCCTCCCCGCCTCCCCGCCTCCCTGTGAAAATTCTCCGGGTTTCAACGAGATCGGTCCTCTAGGCTCCCGGTCTAACGTGTTACCAGGGCTCCCGGTCGTTCACCCTGGCGCCCTGCTGCGCGGCCCCTGCGGCCGTGCTGCGCGGTCTTCCGGCCCTGCTGCGCGGCCCCGGCGGCCCTTCTACGCGGTCCCGCCGACCCTGCTGCGCGGCTCAGGCGCCCTGCTGCGCGGCCCTGGCGCCCCTCCTGCGCATCCACTTTGGTGTCCTTTCGTACGATCGCGTGGCTCCTGCGCGGTCCCAGCGGCCCTCCCGCGTACCCAATTTCATGTCCTATCACACGTTTTTGTGGTTCCTGCGCAGCCCCGGACTCCTCCTGCGCAGCCCCGGACCCCTCCTGAGCGCCCACTTGGGGCCCTGTATTCCTATGGCTCGACGCCGGCGCCTGGTCGTTGGTCCTCGCCTCCGCTACGCAGCCTCGGAGTCCTCCAGCGCGGTGGCGCGTAAGTAAAACAAGCCCGATCGCGGCGCGATCGCGGCGCGACGAGGTGTAGGTAGGGCGTGGCGAACGGCTCTGGCAGGGTCGCGGACATCGGAGGGCGGCGTCCTGGGGGGTCCGGAGTGTCAAGCGACAGTAATTGTCGCTGATCAGGCTGCATCGCCGCTCCCAGGCGTCACGACGGCGGGACGATGGTGGTGGCGGGCGTAACCACCACCTTCCCCCGCGCGCGACGGCTCTCCAGGTAGCGGACCGCCTCCGGTACCCCGCTCAAGGGATAACGCCGATCGAGCACCGGCCTGACCGTGCCCGCTTCGATCAGCTTCGTCAGGGCGATGAGATCGGCGGCGCTCGGACGCGACGCGTGCGCCTTCATCGCCTTCGACCCGGACCATCGCCCGAGGAGCGCGACCCGCAGAAACGCCCCGGTGGTCCCTCCGACGAGCACGTACGTGCCGCCATCGCGGAGCACGCGCCGGTAGTCCGAGACGGATCGGTAAGCCGCCGCGTCCACGATCAGGTCGTACTCGTGCCCGCTCCGGGTGACGTCCGCGCGCGTGTAGTCGACGACGTGATCGGCGCCCAGCGACCGCACCAGATCGAGGTTCCTGGTGCTGCACACCCCTGTCACCTCCGCGTTCAGGGCCTTCGCGATCTGGACAGCGAACGTCCCCACCCCTCCGGAGGCGCCGTTGACGAGCACCCGCTGCCCGGCCCGAGCCCGCCCGCAGTCGCGGAGCGCCTGGAGCGCAGCCAGCGCCGCCAAGGGGACGGCCGCCGCTTCCTCGAAGCTCATGTTCGACGGCTTCGGGGCCAGCGCCTGCTCCGACGTGCAGACGTATTCCGCAAAGCCTCCCCACCCGTGAGCGGACAGATCCCCGAACACCTCGTCGCCCACCCGGAACCGGGTCACGTTCTTTCCCACCGCCTCCACCCGACCGGCGATGTCGGCGCCGGGCACCCGGTGCTTCGGCGCGAAGAGCCCGAAGCCGAGAAACCGAAGGAAGAACGGATCCGCCCGCATCATGTGCCAGTCGGCCGCGTTCACCGACGCGGCCTCGATCCGCACGAGCACACCGTCGTCCCTGAGCGCGGGCATGGGGATCTCCTCGAGCCGCAGGTTGTCCGCCGAACCGTATTCGTACTGAACAATCGCCTTCATCGCATTCTCCCGGGGCGAGCCCCTTCGCCGCCCGCTGCGATGGTGGTTCCGGAGGCCGCGCGCCGCCGCTCCACGCAGGAGCCTTTCAGCTCCCGGCGGGAGGACCGTGCCTCGATCCGGCCCCTGGCAGCGCCTACCCCTCGTGGCGATGCTCCCCGCGCGCCCCCTCGCCGTCCGCGGCAGCGAGCGTCGCCCCCAGGGCGCTCAGCCCACCGTCGACGGGGGCACGCCGAACCGCTTGCGGAACGCGGCCGCGAACTTGCTCGGGTTCTCGTACCCCACCCGCTGCGCCACCTCGGTCACGTTGCACGCCCGCTGGCGCAACAGGCGATGGGCCTCTTCCAGCCGGTGGCTCCGGAGGTACGCGAAGACCGGCGCGCCGAAGAGCGCGCGGAACCCCGCCTTGAGCTTCACCTCGTTCAGCCCGGCGTGCCGGGCGAGCTCCGGGAGCGTCGGCGGGTCCACCATGCGCGCCAGCAGGGCGTGCCGCGCCCGCTCGAGCCGCGCGATGTCGTGCTGCGAGAGGAGCGGCGACGCGGAGCTCTCGCTCTCCTCCAGCTGATCGAGCATGGCCGCCATCAGCTCGAGCCCCTTGGCCTCCAGGTAGAGCTGCCGGGAGAGACCCCTGGCGTCGCAGCCCAGGATCTCGTCGAGCAGCCGGTACAGGGTCGGCGACATGGCGTGCGTCGCGCGCGGGTAACCCCCGGTGTGGGCCACGATCCGCTCGAGGGGCGCAGGCAGGACCTGCGAGCCCAGGAGCGCGCGGAGCCGCCATGCGTCGATGGTGAGGCAGAGGCTGTCCTGATCCTGACCGAGGGTCGACTCGTCCCATTCGCACACGAGCTTCAGCGGCCTCTTCACCTGGCCGATGCGGAATGTCCCGCCCCCGAGGAGAAAGCCGTCTCCCTCGCTGCTCCTCACCCGCATGTGGGGTCCCCGCGACAGGACGAACTCCAGCCCCGTCGGCGCGTGGTCGATGACCATCCCCGACGCCCACGCCCACCGGAACCGGGTGGCGGAGAGGGAGATGCCGGAGCGCAGCGTGGAGGCGCTGATGAGGCCCGTGTTGCCCTGCAGGTCCCAGCGCACCTGGCGCTCGAACGGGGTGGGCGTCTCGATGGGCGCGGCGCCCTGGAGGATCCCCGCCGCGAACGTCTCGAGATCGCGCTCGCTTCCCTCGATCCTCATCGCCTCCATGCGGACGTTTTAGCACGCGCCGCGCCGGGCTGGCTGCCGGCGAGGGACCAGCTCACCCTCGGTCCTCGGTCCTCGGGCGATGCGCTGACACGTCGCGACCGCGTGGGCGCCCGGGCGCTCACGGGGGAGCCTGCCGGTGCTGGATGGCGTGCTCGGCCGCCATCATCTGGCGGATCGCCTTCGGGCGCCGAGGGGGCGATCTGTGCGATCGCGGACGGGCAACCTTCGCTCGCCGGGCGTGCTCAGCCCGCGCTCCGGAAGATGACGGCGGTCCCGAGCGCCGCGCTGGCTGGAACGAAGATGTCCCCGGAGGCCGACTCCCTCAGCGGGAAGCCGTTCTCCTCCAGCAGCTTCCGCGCGGCGCCGACGTCCCGCACCGCGACCGCGTAGGCCACGAAGGCCGGGAGCGCGGGGGCGCGCTCGCCCGGCAAGATCGCCTCCAGATCGGAGTCGGCGACGAGGGTGATCCGGGAGCCTTCGAGATCCAAGACGCGCGTCGGTCCGTCGGCGCGGGCGCTGCTGCCAGTGTACTTCTCGTAGCGGCGCTCGACCTCGGGCAGATCAGCTGCGGCCACGCAGAGCACGGAGTCGACGAGGTCCACCGCGCCGTTCGGATGATCCATGCGCAGCTGCGTCTGCAGCAGCTCCGCCTGCAGGTCCTCCGCCATCGCGATCCTCCCCTCGGGGACGCGGCCTGACCCGGCCTCCTCCGGATCGCCGCTGTCGAGCTCGAGCAGGCGGACCGGCGCCATCCGGAGCCCCTCCGCGGTCTCCACCGGCCGCTGCACGGTGTTGACGCCCCCGTGACGGACGCCCTCCGCGCTGAGGCGGCCGGCGAGGGCGGCGGCGTCGGGCGCGCCGAGCACGAGGATGTGCAGGCCCTGGAAGCGCGCGAGGCACGCGGCGATCCTGGCGACCGTCGCGCGGATGGCCTGCATGATCCGCGGCAGGTGCTCGGGGGGAGCCTGGAGGGGGATGATCTTCGCGCCGGCGGGGATCCGGGCGGAGCCGTCGTCCCTGACGCAGGTCATCAGCTCGACAAAGCTGCGCGGGAAGTCGGCGTGGGTGTTCGCCGCGCCGAACGGCCGGGGAGGCTCGCCCTCCGCGGGCGACAGCGCGGGGTAGGCGGGCGGCGACAGATGAAAGCCGAGGCGCCGGTAGAGCTCGAGCCCCTCCTCCATATCGCTCACCACATGGCCTACGTGGTGCAGGTGATTGATGTCACGACTCATTCCAGATCACCTCCCGTTCAGATCGCCGTGGAAGACGCAGCCGGTGTGCAATGGTTCCATGAACATCTGCGATACATGCTGCCACGAGCCCCCGCCGCGCCGTCGCTGCTTCGTTGTTCCGGGATCTCTCGGCCACGCTGCCCCTCCTCGATCCCACGCCGGCGGAGGGAGACCGCCGGGAGCCCCTGTCGATGTCTGAACCGGAGCATCGACCAGTACACCGTTCCCGGAGGACGGACCAGGTGCTTCCGCCCGTCAGAAAAAACCTCGTGATCACGAAGTGTTAGGTGGTTTTCAAAAAAAGTTCGCCCCGCGTGTCGATCGCGTGGTCGCCCGTTCGTCGTGACGGTGGAGGCGGGGCCGGGCGGTCGACGCCGCCGGGGCGCTCCTCTTCGAACCGGAAGGAAACTCGACGATGCGATTCATGATCACCGCGGCACGGGCGACCGACGACGCGAAGCACGACGCACAGGCAGCGGAGGATGCGCCCCCGGACGAGGCGCTGTTCGCCGCGTACATGAAATACAACGAAGACATGCAGAAGGCCGGCGTGCTGATCGCGTCCGAGGGCCTCAATCCCGCCGGGGCGCGCGCGCGCGTCGGGATTTCGGGGGGGAAGCGCGTCCTGCTCGACGGGCCCTTCGCCGAGTCGAAGGAGCTCGTCGGCGGCTTCTACCTGATCGAGGTGGGCTCGAAGGAAGAGGCGATCGCCTGGGCGCTGCGCTGCCCCGTCGGGCTCGGGAGCGCCGAGGTGCTCACGATCCACCAGATGACGGAGCTCTCGGACATCCCGCCGCGGTTCAGGGAGATCCTTGCCGAGGTGGCGCCGACGTGGAGCGTGTCCTTCTCGAGGGCGCAGTAGGCCGGGCGGCGGTCTGGGCCGATGGGCGTTCGATTTTTCTCCCCCGCGTTTTTTTCAGCGATGAGTTTCCTCGGGCAGCGGGGTCTATGGGGTACAGCCGGTCGGGATCATGACGCCGGCTGTCGCCGGGGACGGCGGCGGCGCTCGGGGCATGCGGCCTTCGTCGCCGCCGCGACCGGGAAGAGCGGTTCGAGCCGCCGGATGAGACGCTGCGCGAGCTGTCACGAAGGGAGAAGGAATATGGTCATGAAGCGCGTCTTGATCGCGATGAGCCTGTTCGTCGCTGCATGTGGGGGTGAGGAGGACGACGCGCCCGTCGCGTGGGAGGACATGAGCTTCGATCAGCGCTTCGCGTTCATGGAGGATGTCGTCCTGCCGGAGATGAAGGAGACCTTCGTCGCGTTCGACGCGAAGTTCGAGGGAATGACGTGCGTGACCTGTCACGGCAGCGGCGCGGCCGACGGGACCTTCGCGATGCCGAGCCCCGACCTCCCCCCGCTCCCCGCCACCGAGGAGGCGTTCGCCGAGTACGTGAAGGATCCGGAGATCGAGCGGTGGGGCACATGGATGTTCGAGACGGTCATGCCTCGGATGGCCGATGTGCTGCAGATCGCCGCGTACGACCCGATGACCAACACCGGCGACTTCTCGTGCAATGGCTGCCACACGCTCGAGGGCGTCGAGCAGTGAAACCGCCGGGCACGCCGCCGGCGGAGATGCAAACGTAGCGGATGGGTGGGTCTCGGTGATCACGTGGGGCGGTGAGCGTGAGCGCCGAGGAGGCTCCGGGTGAGCGGCCCCCCGTCGACGAGCAGCTCGTGCAGCGCCTCCTTGAGGTGCTCCTCGTCGACCGCCGTGCCGCGCCCCGCGTCGGCCGCGAACAGCGCCGCCCGCCTCAGGAGCTCGCGGATGAACGCTGCGCTCACCCCCTCGGTCCGCGCGATGAGCGGCGCGAGGTCGTCGCCCTCGAGCGAGAGGCCGCGCCCGTAGAGCGCGAGCAGCTGCCGCCGGCAGTCGGCGTCCGGCAGCGGGATCTCCACGGCGAGATCGATCCGCCCTGGCCGCGCCGCCAGCGCCGGCTCCAGCGCCTGCGGGCGGTTGGTGGTCAAGACGAAGATCACGTCGGTGTCCTCCGCGAGGCCGTCCATCTGGTTCAGGAGATCGAAGAGCAGCGGTGAGCGGCAGCTCGTGTCCGCGCTCTCGCGGTCTTGAGCGATGATATCGACGTCCTCGAGCACCACGAGCGAGGGCTGGAGCGACCGCGCCATCGCGCAGGCCTCCTTGAGGAGCTTCACCCCGAGCCCGGTGACGAGCAGGGTGGTGCGCTCCCGCATCTGGCCCGCCAGGTACATCGCGGTCAGGGTCTTGCCGGTGCCCGGGGGCCCGTAGAGGAGCAGCCCGCGCTTCAGGTGTCGCCCCGAGCTGAGCAGGATCTCTCTGTGCCGGGAGAAGCCGATGGTCGACCGCTCGAGCCGGGCGAGCAGCGCCGCGGGCAGGATGAGCGCGTCGCGCTCGATCCGCGGGAGGCTCTGGAGCTCGATCTTGGTCGCGGCCGAGAAGCCGTCCGTTGTCTCGCTCAGGGTGACGACGCGGCTGCGGTAGACGTTGAGCCGGCGCATCAGGACGCGGAGCTCGGCGAGGAGGCGCTGGGCGCGCTCGTTGTCCCCCGCCATCAGCTCGACGGCGAGCTGGCTGCGCCGGAACCCGGCGTCGCTGGGGCCGCGCACCAGGAGCGCGAAGCGGTCGCCCCCGCGGGCGAAGAGATAGAGGCCGCCGACGACGCAGGCGATGAGGCGCTCCGCGTCGAGGTGGACGTTGCGGTACTGCACGGGCCCCTGCGAGGGCGGCGGTCCGCCGATCCCGGGCATCGCCGGGGGCGGCGAGAGGAGATCGGGAAGGCTCACCCCCCGGAACATGTCGCCGCCGGAGACGCCGAGCAGCTCGGAGGTGAACCCGCCGTCGCGGAGGTGGGTATCGATCGCGAGCTGGAAGTTCGGGTGGTCCGAGGCCGGGAACTCCTCGGCGACAACGGGGAGGGTGCGGGGGTCGGCGCCGAAGTGCCCGCGGAGGCGGCCGAGGAAGAACGGCTCCTGCGCGGCCTGGGCCGCCGCCATCGCGCCCATCAGATCGGTGAGGGAAGGCGTGGGGGTCTGGGGCTTTTCGTTATCCATGGTCTTGTCGCCAGCGTGGGGTGGACGATCTCACACGAAGGAGTGAGCTCGATGTTCCGTTCCTCGAACGCCGCCGTTTCAGAACGCCCCTGGCACCGTTCCGGCCATCTTCGCATACTCCGGACGTAATCCTCGGCGTCGCGGCGTCGCGGCGACGGGGCGGCGTCCCTCCTTATGGCGACGCGCGCGCCGCCCACCGCCTTGGCGTCCCGCAGCGTTGCTCTCTCGCACGCTCGATCTCCTGTACCCTGCGGGCATGCGACCTTGGGTCCAGGGGCTCGCCTCCGCCCGCGCGCTCTCCTGTTCCAGCGGCACCTCGACCGAACACGCTGCTCCACCTCCCACCGCCGCTTCCACCCCTGGCACCAGCCCGACCATGACATCGAGCACATCTACCTTCGTCGATCTCGTTCTGACCCTTCCCACCGGGCTCACCCTCCAGGCGGATACCCGCGAGGAGGTCTCCTCCCTCATCCCGGGGAGCCCCGCCGTGGAGCACTTCCGGAGCTACCAGGACGCCTCCGGACAGGGCCTCTATTTCTTTGCCTGGGAAGGTGCACCCACGCGCGACCGAGGCCCCATGAAAGCCGTGGAGACCTGGAAGGTCCAGGTGGGCTCCGCCGATGCCACCGTCAGCCGCACCAGCCACTTCTTCGGCCATGAAAGGGAGGTCCTCGTCGCCCACGTCGAGGGGCCTCCTCCCGCGCGCCGCAGGTACATGATCTACACCACCCGCCTCGACCGCGCCGTGTTCGATGCCCTGCTCGCGGCCATCCGTTTCTCCCCCAGGTGATCGGCGATGCCGCTCCCGGCCCGCGGCGCGGCGCCGGCCAGGGCGCCGCGGTAGCCGGCGCGCCGGCGAGCGAGCGCCCGCGCGGCCATGGTGTCGTCAGGCGGCGTCGGGCGTGGCGCTGCAACTGCTGAGGAGCGCGGTGAGGGCGGCGGGGCGAAGGCGGCGGTGCATCCGCGCTCCCTACCAAGAACCGCGGGCCGGAGTCCCCTGCGGGGCGCTGTCGCGCAAGTTGCGCAAGCTCTACCCCATTTGAGCAAGCCCCTGCCCGATCCGGACCGCCCGGGGACCGCGGAAAGGCGTGAACCCCGCAAAAGCCGCGTGGCCCGACTCCTGCCAAGGGAACCACGCCTCCGCAACACGGCGACCGACCCCCGATGGCGCGTCGCCGAGGCGTCCTCGACACGGCGATCGCCGCGTCGAGCAACGCGTCGATCCTTCGCTTCGACGCTGCGGATGTCGCCGCCGCGGAGGGAGATGCTCGTGCATTGCAACCGCCTCGCCGGGAACGGCGCGGCCCCATGGAGAGACATCATGAACGTTCAGCGTCGTATCAACACTCATCGATTCGCCTCCGCGCTCTGGCTCGCGCTCTCGATGGCGCCGTTCGCCGCGGGCTGTCAGGTGGAGGTGGCCGACGAGGCCGTCGAGCCGATCGCCTCCGAGGCGCAGGAGGCGAGGGCAGGCGGCACCATCTCGGTGGCCCTCTGCGGCGGCCTGCTCGGCCTCACCTGCAAGCCCGGCTTCTTCTGTGATTACGAGATCGATGCCATGTGTGGCGCGGGCGATCAGTGGGGCGCCTGCACGCCCATCCCGAAGATGTGCACGAAGGAGTACGACCCTGTCTGCGGCTGCGACGGCAAGACGTACGGCAACGAGTGCGCGGCGAACGCGGCGGGCGTGTCGGTGGCGTCGCTCGGCGCGTGCGGGGCTCCCGAGGAGCAGGCGTGCGGCGGCATCGCCGGCCTCGCGTGCGAGCGCGGGTTCTTCTGCGACTACGGCCCGGAGGCCCAGTGCGGCGCGGGCGATCAGACGGGCACCTGCGAGCGCATCCCGGAGGCGTGCCTGGACGTGTACGACCCGGTCTGCGGCTGCGACGGGAAGACGTATGGCAACGCCTGTTACGCGAACGCGGCGGGCGTGTCGGTTGCGTCGTCCGGCGAGTGCGGGGATGTCGGGGAGCAGGCGTGCGGCGGCATCGCCGGCCTCGCGTGCGAGCGCGGGTTCTTCTGCGACTACAGCCCGGAGGCCCAGTGCGGCGCGGGCGATCAGATGGGCACGTGCGAGCCCACCCCGCAGGCCTGCCTCCATGTGTACAACCCGGTCTGCGGCTGCGACGGGCGGACGTACAGCAACGCCTGCACCGCGAACGCGGCGGGGGTGTCGGTGGCGTCGCGCGGCGCCTGCGACGCGCGCCTGTGAAGCGCGGCGCCTGCGACGCGCGCCTGTGAAGCGCGGCGCCTGCGACGCGCGGCTCTGGATCGTCACTCCGCGCTCGGCTGCCCGCGTGGCTGAAGGAGGGTGGCGGGTCCATCAGCGGCCCGCGCGACCGCCGAAGCCCGCGCTGCGCAGGTGCAGCGCGGGCAGCGCGGCCGGCTGCCTGGTAAACTCGCAGGCGATGGAGCTCACGCCCGCCTTCACCTATCCCGCGCAGGTGCCCGTGCTGCTGCGCCAGCAGGGCTATGCGGTGCTCAGCCCGCAGGGCGTCGCCGAGCTCACGGGCTGCGACCTGGGCGAGCTGCATGCGCTGCGGCCCTCCTGGGACGACCTGCCGCCGGACCGCTACCTCAAGGACGGCGGGCGCTACCGCAGCCGGCGGCACTCGTGCTTCGTGGTCGAAGGCGGCGCGGTGCGCCAGGCGCCGCGTCGCGCGCACTGGCAGCCCGTCGAATACAACGCGCTGCACGGCGGCATGCAGCGGTGGTTCGAGCCGATGCAGCCGCAGGTGGTGGATCCGCCCGCCTGGGCGCGCCTGCTGCGTGCGCTCGGGCAGGTCGCTTCCGGCCGCAAGGGCGAGCAGCCCTGGTTCGTCGAGGCGCACCAGTTCCGCATCGATACGCAAGGGGGGATCGGCCGCCCCACGCCGGAAGGCGCGCACCGCGACGGCGTGGATCTCGTGGCGGTGTTCCTCGTCGGGCGTGAGGGCATCAAGGGTGGCGAGACGCGTGTCTTCCAGGCGGACGGGCCCGCAGGCCAGCGATTCACGCTCACCGAGCCGTGGAGCCTGCTGTTGCTGGACGATGAGCGCGTGATCCACGAGACGACGCCCATCCAGCCCGCCGGCGAGCTCGGCCATCGCGACACGCTGGTGCTGACGTACCGCGCGGGCGGCTTCCAGGGCGCCTGATCATGCCCTCCCGACGCACCTGCGCTGCCGTCCTCGCCTCGCTCGCCGCGGCCCGCTGCGCCCCCGCCCCGACGCTCGCCCCGGCTCCGGCTCCGGCGGCCGCGAGCGGACCTCCTCCCGCCGCCCCTCGCCGCCCTCCGCCCGAGGCGACCACCGCCAACGCCGGCGCGGCGCGCTGCCAGCTCCGCGGCCCCTCCGATCTTGGCGCCCTGGCCGCAGGAGGCGCCTTCGCCCTGGGCTTCGGCGACCGCGGCGGGCTCGCGGTGTGGGCCGGCCCTGGAGGCGCACGCGCGAGGCCGCTCACGGCATTCGCGGAGCCGGTGGGCGCCGAGGTCGCGCTCGCCTTGCCGAAGGACGCGGCGCCGCGGGAGGTGGTGCCCGTCGCCGGCGGCTTCGTCGTGCTCGCCCAGCGCCTCGCCGTGCGCCCGCTCGCCTGCGCGTCGCGCTGCGTCGACGCGACCTGCTCCTCGTGGCCGGCGGGCACGCCGCAACCGCACGTCTGTTCCCGGCCCTGCTGGCGCCCGTGCCCCGGGCTCGAGCCGGCTGGCCTCGTCGCCCAGCGCACCGACTCCGCAGGATGTGCTCTCGGCGCGTGGGTGCCTCTCCAGGGCGGCCCCTTCGACATCGAAGCCGTGATCCCCGGGACGGACCGCGCCTTCGCGCTCGTCACGGGCAAGGACTTCATCTCGATCCACGTGCCGGCCGCACGCGCGCCGGCCGTGCGCTCGTGCGCCGCACGCGCGCCGGCCAGCGACGCGCTCGAGGTGACAAGGAGCGAGCTGCCGGCCGCCGACTACGCGCTTCCCGTGCGAGGCTCCGGCCCGCCGACCCTCCTGCTCCTCGACGAGGGCGGCGCGCTGCGCGTCGTCGGCCCCGGCGGCGTGCGCTCGGTACGAGGCAACTTCACCGACGCGCTCTCCGGGCGGCTCCTCGACGCCCGCCTCCAGGCCCGCTGGGGGCCCGACGGCAGGATCCACGTCGCGCGGCAGGTCTGGCTGATCTCCATGGAGACCGTCCAGTACGCCGTCCTCGACGCCATCGACGCTCCCGGCGCGGCCAGCGCCGGCGGCGCCCTCGACCACCTCGCGCTGCGCCTCGACGGCGCCGCCGAGCGCGGCGCGCTCCGGACGCCCTTCGCCGAGTACGTCGAGCCACACGGCGAGCGCGGGCGCTTCCGGCGGCGAACGTGGCTCCATCGCACCGTCGGCGAGGACATCTACCTGCGCGCGGCCGATCCGGACGCCAGCGACGCGCACGCGCAGGTCGCCTGGTCCGGCGAGGCCTTTGCGATCACCTACGCCGTTCCGCGTGGAGGCGTCGCGGCGCTCCGGGCCGTTGCCGCCGACTGCTCCGGCGCCAGCGCAGGCGGCAATACCGCGGAGACGCAGGCTACGCAGGACTGACGTACTGACACTCTCACAAGAACCGTCTCAGGGGGGCCAGCTCACGATCTGCGCGAGCATGCGCTCCTCGGGAACGACGTCGCGGCGAGGTGCCGGCAGCGCGCCTGGATCTTCCGAGGCGCGCTGCCCCGGGTCACACCGCGGTGTAGCCGCCGTCCACGGTCAGCTGCGTGCCGGTCATGTACGACGACCAGTCGGACAGCAGGAAGACCGCCGGTCGAGCGATCTCGTCTGCGTGCGCGTACCGCTTCATCAGCGTGGCCGCGCCGAAGGCGTCGAGCACCTGCTCGCCGCTTTGCATATGACCCCAGATCTCGGTCTCCACCGGGCCGGGCAGGATGGCGTTGACGCGAATCTTGTCCGCCGCGTAGTCGATGGCCGCAGACTTGGTGAGGCCGAGGATCGCGTGCTTGGTCGCGGCATAGACGCCGAACCCGGGCGCAGAGACCGTGGAGGCAATCGAGCCGCAGTTGACGATCGAGCCGCCGCCGCCCTTCTTCATGACGGGCACTTGATACCTCATGCACAGATAGACGCTGTGCAGGTTGACCTGCATGAGAGCGAGGTAATCGGCGACCGGCACGTCCGCGAGCGGCCCGAGCGCGGTGGCGATACCGGCGTTGTTGAAGACGCTGTCCAGCCGCCCATGGGCCTCCACGGTGCGCTCGATCAGAGCCTGGATGTCCGCCTCGACGGTGACGTCGGTGCGGACGAACAGCGCGCTTCCACCCTCCACCTTGATGCGGGCCACGAGCGCGTCGCCCATCTCCTGGCGTCGCGCGGCCAGCACCACCTTGGCGCCGGCCCGCGCCGCCGCGATCGCTGTCGCGGCCCCGATCCCCGATGTGGCCCCGGTGATCAAAACGACTTTATTTCTGAGCATGGTAATCTCAACTCCGTGTAATAAGGATTGTAATGGATCGAGAGACTGGCTGTCTTCAGCTGACGGGACGACGGCGGAGAGGAGCGGCCCGAGGGACCGCCGGTGCTCGTCGCGACGCCGCGGGCTCGCCTTGACGAGCTCGAGGCCGTCGAAGCGTTCGCGCTGGCGTGCCACCGAGGATAGCCCGCGCCAAGCCATTCCGGCCTGACAAGAATTTTTCGTTGACGACCGGCAGTTGGCATAGCGTACAAGAAGTACGATCGACTGATCCGCGTTTGAACGAAACCGCGCTTCGCGCGATAGCAGTCAAGCCGCGAGCTCTTACTTGAGCCCAGGTTGAGATTCGTGCAGCAGCGTTCCGAGCGCATCTTCTGGAACGATGAAGTCGCTGCCGGACTCTGACGGTTTCCACCCTCGCTGCAATGTATACTCGATGACCCGTCGTACGAGAGCCGATGAGACGACGGCTTCTTGATGAGGGGTGAGCAGGGAGACGACGCCGTTTCCGCAAGGAACGGTCACCTCAGCGTGGTGGATGGGCGTGCGATAGACCGGCACCCACGCGAGCAGCTTCTGACCACGACCGCCTTCATGCTGAACGACGAGGGTGAGCCTGCGGGCCCTGAGGACATCGTCCCATGCGGAGGCGTTCTCAATCCAACGCTCCGGCTCGGTAACGAGCCATCGGTAGCGCTCGTCGTCGATCACAATTGTCCGGGCTCGGCGAGGAAGACCCATGCCTGCGAAGTCTACTCGAACAGGCTGCGTCGCGCCCGAGGCTTGAAACAGCGGCGTCCTCCCTGGACGGTCGAGCCGCCAAACACAAACCGCGCGTCCGCTGGCGCGGACTGGATCTGACGAAGGGGTTGGCCGCCCCGCCTACCTGCGCAGGAGGCGCCCCTGCCGGGTCTTGCTCGTCAGCGCGCCGTCCTGCGCCACCACCTCGCCGGTGATCAGGACGGCGCGGATCCCCGACGGCGGCGCGTCGGCCCGCCGCGGCGTCGTGTTGTCCGCCACCGTGGCCGGATCGAAGACGACGAGATCCGCCCAGTGCCCGGGCAAGATGCGCCCCACGTCGCGGAGCCCGATCCGCTCGGCGGGCAGCGAGGTCATCCGGCGCACGGCCTCCTCGAGCCGGAACAGGCCGACGTCGCGGCTGTAGTGGCCGAGCACCCGCGGGAACGCGCCGAACGACGCCGGGTTGTGCTGGCCGCGCCGGGTGAGGATCGCGTCGGTCTCGAACGCGCAGAGCGGGTGCGAGAGCACGGCCCGGAGCGGCTCGTCGTGCGCGTCGACGCCCGAGTACGTGTTCAGGAGGACGCGCGCCTTGCCGTCGCTCACGCGGGCGACGTGCACGTAGGCGTCGAACCCGCTCCCGCCGAGGCTCCCCGCGATCGCCTCGAAATCGAGCCCCTCCAGCGCCGCGAGCTCCGGCGCTCCGCCCCAGAGCAGCCGGATGTCGGCGTACGAGAGCCCGAGGAGCCGCCGGAACATCGCGAACTCCCGCCGGAGCCGGCGGAGGACGGCCGGGTCGTCGATGCGGGCGCGGAAGTCGTCGAGCACCCAGGCGGGGAAGAGGGCGTTCACCGTGGTGTTGCCGACCGTGTAGGGGAACGCGTCGAAGGCGGCGTCGATCCCTCTGTCCACGGCCCGCTCGATCGCGCGGAGCACCCAGGGCACCGTGGGCCACGTCCGCCGGCCGATGAAGATCTGGTGCGAGAGCTGGATCTTCGCGCCGCTCTCCTCGGCCAGGCCGAGCAGCTCGCGGACGGAGCGGAGGTTGTGCGGCGGGCCGAGGAGCAGCGGCCTGTAGAACGGCGATATCCACGTGTAGGCCCGGCCGTGGACCGTGAACACGCCCCCTTCGTCCGCCACCGCCCGGAGCAGCGTCAGGAACTCGCGCCTCCGCGCGAAGACCCCGGGCGTGTAGGCCAGCCCGGCGGACAGCCCGAACGCGCCCTCGCGGAGCGACGCGCGCGCGAGCGCGCAGAGCGCGTCCATCTGCTCCTGGCTCGGGGGAGCGGCGCTGTTGCCCATGACCGCCTGGCGGAGCGTGCCGTGGCCGACAAGGAGCGCCGCATTGACGAGCAGCCCGCCGGCCTCGAGCGCCGCCAGCAGCTCGCCCATCGAGCGCCACCGGTAGGCGAGCGCTCCGTCCTTCAGGATCTCCGCGGAGTGCTCCACCAGCGGAATCGACGCCTCGGTGACCGGGGCAGGGGAATGACCGCAATTGCCCGCGACAACGGTCGTGATGCCCTGGGCGACCATCGGCGCGAGGACGTCCTCGTGGTCGGGCAGCGCGAGCAGCCAGTCGACGTGCGAGTGGATATCGATGAAGCCGGGCGCGACGGCGAGCCCGCTGGCGTCGAGCGCTCGCCCTCCCGCGAGCGCGCCTGGCCCGGCGATCGCGGCGACCTTGCCCTTCCGGATCCCCAGGTCCGCCACGTAGCGAGGCTGGCCGCTGCCATCGAGGATCGTTCCCCGCGAGATCACGAGATCGAAGTCCATCGGCACGCCTCCTCGAGGAGCTCGCTCGCCGGCCACGCGGGACCGTGGGAAGCCCACCGGACCGGGGCATGGCCGTGGAGCGGAGCATGAGCTCCGCGCGGGCCGCGCGCCCCCCGATCCGGGCTCCATGGCGCTCGCGCCCCGGCGGCCGCGCCCTTCGGGCCGCTGCCCTGCCAGCATGAGGTCGAGCGCTCGTACCTTCGCGCTCGCGCCGCGCGCCCCTCGCATGAGCCCGCCGGTGTGCAGCCCGAGCCCAGCGGCCTGCCCCGGCCGGGTCCAGGCCGCGTCGCGCAGTGCAGTTCGATCCGGGCGACCCCGCGAGATCGCCTGGCCCCGCGATTGTATCCGCGGCTGTCGCAGTCCTGCTGCGGGTCGACTCGACCCGCGAGAGACAGGGGGAGTCCATGGATCGAACAGCGAGCGCGCCTCGAGGCGGGCGTCTCTCTCTGCGCCCGCTCGCCGAGCGGCCGCGGTGCAGCATCGTCATTCCCTGTTACAACGAGGAGCGCTACATCGAGGACGTCCTCCGCTGCGCCCTCGAGCAGCGTTATCCTCCAGAGCTCCTCGAGATCTTCGTTGTCGACGGCGGCTCGACCGACGGCACACGGGAGCTCGTCGGCCGCGTCGCGGCGGAGGATCCACGGGTGACGCTCCTCCACAACCCCGACCGGATCCAGGCCGCCGCGATGAACATCGGCATTCGCCGGGCGCGAGGTGAGGTGATCGTCCGGATGGACGCCCACGCCGACTACGCCGGCGACTACGTGGCTGCGTCGGTCGCGGCGCTCCGGAGGACGGGCGCCCTCAACGCGGGCGGCGCGGCGCGGCCGCGCCACCGGAACGGCTTTCAGCGGGCGCTCTGCGCCGCGCTCTCGAGCCCCCTCGGCGTGGGCGGCTCGGCGTACAGGGACCCGTCGCGCGAGGGGTTCGTCGAGTCGGTGTTCAACGGGGCTTTCCGGCGCGAGGCGTTCGAGATCGCCGGCCTCTACGACCCGGCCGCCATCACCAACGAGGACGCCGAGCTGAACCAGCGCATCATCGAGGCCGGCGGCGCGGTCTACCTGTCCCGGGAGATCGTCGCCTATTACTACCCACGGTCGTCGTTCGCCGCGCTCTTTCGGCAGTATTTCGCGTATGGCAAGGGGCGCGCGCGCACGCTGCTGTGCCGCCGCAGGTTCCTGTCGCTCCGGCCGGCGCTGCCGTTCTTCATGGTGACGGCCGGAGCGCTGCTCGCGCTCGCGTCGGCGCTCGCGCCGGCGGTCCGCCCGGCGCTGGCGCTCGCGTTGCTCGCCTATGCCACGCTCGTGATCGCGGAGTCGCTCCGGCTCGCGCGGCGCGCCTCCCCGCGCGATTTCCCCCTGCTCTGCGCCATCTTCCCCGCGGTGCACGCCGCGCACGGGCTCGGGTTCTGGGCCGGCCTGCTCCGCGGCGCGCGGGACGGCGCTGGCCGGCGCGAGGCCGAGCGCCTTCCGGCGCCGTGAGCGCGAGCAGCGCGGGTGATCCCCGGGTTCAGCGGCCCGGACGCGGCTCGAGCGGCGGCGCGGCGCGTTGATCGCCCGCGTTCGCTTTGGTATGTTTGCGCCGTGAGCGTACGCGGGACGTCGTTTGCATCGTTCTCCTCGGTCGCGGCCGAGCTCATCGAGCTGTCCCGCTTCTGCCATGAGCGCGGCTGGACGCCGGCAACGAGCGGCAATTTCTCCGCCCGGCTCGGCGACGGCTCCCTGGCGATCACGGCGTCCGGGCGGCCCAAGGGCGCGCTCGGCGTGTCGGACATCGTCGTCGTCAACGCGGACGGCCGCCTGACCGGGCCCTCGCCGGCCCGCCCGTCGGCCGAGACGGCGCTGCACTGCCAGCTCTACCGGCACTCCAGCGAGATCGGCGCCGTCGCGCACACCCACTCGCGGGCGGCGACGGTGCTGTCGCGCCGGTGCGCGCAGGAGGGATACGTGACCCTCTCGGGCTACGAGGTGGCGAAGGCGCTCTCCGGGATGACGACGCACTCCGCCACGGTGCTGCTCCCGGTCTTCGTCAACACGCAGGACATCCGGAGGCTGGCGGAGGACGTCGATGCGTTCATGTCGGCGCATCCGCCCGTGTACGGCTACCTCATCGCAGGTCACGGCCTGTACACGTGGGGATCGGACATCGCGAGCACCATCCGCCACATCGAGGCCATCGAGTTCATGCTGGACTGCGCGCTGCTGGAAGGGGGGCTATCATGAGTCGATTGCGGGTTTACCGGGAGAGCGACCCGACGAGGGCCGACGAATACACGACGCTCGAGGACATCGCCCGCGTCGCCGCCGAGGCGCAGATCCGCTTCGAGCGCTGGTCCGCCGAGCGCCCGCTGCCGCCGGGCACGGCGCAGGAGCGGGTGCTCGAGGCGTACGCGGGGCCGGTGAAGCAGCTCTCCGAGGCGTGCGGGTTCGTGACGGCGGACGTCGTGTCGGTGTCGCCGGGCACCCCCAACCACGCCGAGCTCAGGCGGAAGTTTTTGGACGAGCACATCCACACCGAGGACGAGGCGCGCTTCTTCGTCGAGGGGCGAGGGCTGTTCTGCATCCATCACGGCGAGCGCGTGCTCTCGTTCCTCGTCGAGAAGGGGGATCTCATCAGCGTGCCGGCCGGGACGCGGCACTGGTTCGACATGGGGCCGGAGCCCTCGTTCACCTGCATCCGGTGGTTCTCCGACCCGAAGGGGTGGGTCGCCGAGCACACCGGGTCGGACATCGCGTCGCGCTTCCCGCGGCTCGAGGCGTGAGCGTGGCGCCGCTCCCTGCGCGCGCGGTGCTCGTCGACATCGAGGGGACGACGACCGACGTGCGCTTCGTGCACGACACGCTGTTCTCCGTGGCGCGCCGGGATCTGGCCGCGTACGTCTCGGCGCACGCCGGGAGCCCGGAGGTCGAGGCCGCCCGGCGCGCGGTCGCGCGCGAGCGGGGCGAGCGCGAGCAGGCGGTGAGCGACGGCGAGCTCGCGGCGGCGCTGCTCGCGTGGATCGACAAGGATCGCAAGGAGACGACGCTGAAGGCGCTCCAGGGCAAGATCTGGCGCAGCGCCTACGAGTCGGGGGGGCTCCGGAGCCACGTGTATGCGGACGTGGAGCCGGCGCTGCGGAGATGGCGAGACCTCGGGGTGACGCTCGCCGTGTTCAGCTCCGGGTCCGTCGAGGCGCAGCAGCTCCTCTTCCGGCACACGACGGCCGGCGATCTCACCGGCCTGTTCACGGCGTTCTTCGACACGACGACCGGGCCGAAGCGAGAGGCGGGCGCTTACCAGCGGATCGCGGAGGCGCTCGGGCTGCAGCCGGGAGAGGTGCTGTTCCTGTCCGACATCGTGGCCGAGCTCGACGCCGCGGCGGCCGCCGGCATGCGCACGGTGCAGCTGCTCCGGCCGGGGACGGCGCGGGACGCGGAGAGCCGCCACGCCGTCGCGGAGCGCTTCGACGACATCGCGCCGTAGCTCGCCCGGCGGCGGCTCGTTCCGCTTGGCGCGTGAGTGACCGCGCTGACATCCTTGGCGCGCATGCTTCACGGCAGACTGCTCGCCGGCCGGTTCGAGGTGGTCGAGCTCGCGGGAACGGGGGGGATGGGCGCTGTCTACCGGACCGTGGACCGCGCGAGCGGCGATGTCGTCGCCGTGAAGCTGCTCGGTGAAATCGACGCGCAGGCAGCGGCGCGCTTCGGTCACGAGGCGCGGGCGCTCGCCACGCTCGATCACCCGCACGTCGTGCGTTACGTGACGCACGGGGTGGCGCCCACCGGGGAGCCTTATCTGGCGATGGAGTGGCTCTCCGGGGAGAGCCTCTCGGCCCGGCTGTCGCGGCGACCGCTCGACGTGGAGGAGAGCGTCGCGCTCGTGCGCGCTGTGGCGGATGCGCTCGGCGCGGCGCACGCGCGCGGGATCGTCCACCGCGACATCAAGCCGAGCAACCTGTTCCTTCCGGGCGGGGCCGCCGACCGGGTGAAGGTGCTCGACTTCGGCATCGCCCGGCTCTCGGGCGCCTCGGCGCGGCTGACGCGGACGGGGGCCCTCGTGGGCACCATCGGCTACATGGCCCCCGAGCAGGCCAGCGGGGAGCGCGCGCAGCTCGACGCGCGCGCGGACGTCTTCTCGCTCGGGTGCGTGCTCTTCGAGTGCCTGACGGGTCGTCCGGCATTTCACGGGCGGCACTTCATGACCATCCTGACCAAGCTCCTCCAGGAGGAGCCGCCGCGGGCGAGCGCGCTGCGACCCGAGGTGCCGCAGGCGCTCGACGAGCTCCTGGCGCGGATGCTGGCCAAGCGCCCGGAGGAGCGCCCGGCCGACGGCGCGGCCGTGGTGCGCTGCCTCGACGCGCTCGGCGCCTCGACGGCGGGCGGCGCTCGCTCCAGCCTGGCCGCCGTCGAGCTCGTGACCGCCGCGGAGGTGTGGCTCTGCTCGATCGTGGCCGTCGGGCCGGCGGACGTCAGCGCGCCGGCGTCGACGGAGATCGTGGCCGTCGGGCCGGCGGACGTCAGCGCGCCGGCGTCGACGGAGATCGTGCCCGCCGGTCGATCGCAGCGGAGCGCTGTCGCCGCCGTCCGGCGCGAGACCTCGCCCCTGGGCGCGGTCGTGCAGGAGCTGGCCAGCGGGGCGGTCGTGGCGATCCTGGCGGCGGGGGCGGGCGCGGGCAGCGCGACCGACCAGGCGGCGATCGCGGCCCGCTGCGCGCTGCGGATCCGCGCGTCGGTCCCCGGAGCCAACGTCGTGCTGGTGACGGGGCGCGGCGAGTCGACGGGACGATCGCTGCTCGGCGAGGTCCTGGACAGGGCGGCCGTGCTGCTCGACGACGCGGCCGCCCGGGGCCGCCCGGGCCGCCTCCGCGTCGCTGTCGACGCCGTGACGCGGGCCCTGCTCGACGCGCGCTTCGAGGTCGCGGAGCAGGACGGGCTCTCCTGGGTGGAGGCGGAGCGCGAGGTCGCCGACGGCGCGCGCAGGCTGCTGGGCAAGCCGAGCCCCTATGTCGGGCGCGCTCGGGAGCTGCGCAGCCTGCTCGATCTCGTCGAGGAGAGCTTCACCGAGCCGCGCGCCGCGGTGGCGCTCGTGACCGCGGCCGCGGGGGTGGGCAAATCGCGCCTGCGTCACGAGCTGATCCAGGCGCTGCGGCCGCGCCATCCCGAGCTCGCGCTGGGCGTCGGCAGCGGGGACTCCATCGGCGCGGGCTCCGCGTTCGCGATGCTCGCCGGGTCGCTCCGGGGCGCGCTCGGGATCGCGGCCGGCGAGGCCCCCGAGGCGCAGGGGGAGAAGCTCGCGCGGGCCGTGGGCCAGCTGTTCGCGGGGGATCAGCAGCAGCGCGTGGCCTGCTTCCTCGGCGAGCTGCTCGGCGTTCCTCTCGCCGACGGCGGGCCGATGGTGCGGGCCGCGCGGCAGGACCCGGCGCACATGGCCGACCGGATCCAGGAGGCCTACCTGGACTACGCGCGCGCCGTGACGAGCGCGCGGCCCATGCTCGTCGTCCTCGAGGATCTGCACTGGGGAGACGCGCCTTCGGTGAAAATTTTCGATCACGCGCTGCGGGCCCTCTGCGAGCGCCCCTATGCGGTGCTCGCGTTCGCGAGGCCCGAGGTCCACGAGCTCTTCCCCCGGCTCTGGATCGAGCGAGGGCTCACGCAGATGCGGCTGCGCGAGCTGTCCGCGCGGGCCGCCGAGCAGCTCGTGCGCGGCGCGCTGGGCGCGTCGGTCGCGCCGGGGACCGTGGCGGCGATCGTGGATCGGGCCGCGGGAAACGCCTTCTACCTGGAGGAGCTCGTCCGGGCCGTGGCCGAGGGGCGCGGCGGTGCGTTGCCGGAGACGGTGCTGGGCATGGTCGAGGCGCGCCTCGCGGCGCTCGATCCCGAGGTGCGGCGGCTGCTCCGGGCGGCGAGCGTGTTCGGGGATGTGTCGTGGATCGGCGGCGTGAGCGCGCTCGTCGGCGCGCGCGCCCTGGCGTCGGGGCCGAGCGACGCGGACGCCTTGGCGGAGCTCTTCGATCGCGAGATCCTCGAGCGCCGCCCGAGCTCGCGCCTCGCGGGGCAGGAGGAGATCGCGTTCCGTCACGCGCTCCTGCGGGAGGGGGCTTACGCGATGCTCACCGAGCGCGACCGGGCGGTCGGGCACAGGCTCGCAGGGGAGTGGCTGCTCTCGGCCGGCGAGCAGGATCCGATGGTGCTGGCCGAGCACTTCGCGCGGGGCGGGGATGGGCCGCGCGCGGGGGGGTTCTACCTGCGCGCCGCCACCCTGGCGCTCCACGGGGCGGACGTGCAGGCGGCGCTCGCGCGGGTGGAGAAGGGGATCGCTTGCGGGGCCGAGGGCGAGCGGCTGGCCGAGCTCCACCTGCTCCGGATGAACGCCCTCATCTGGACCGACGACGCCGCGCGCGCCCACGCGAGCGCGCTCCAGGCGCTCGAGCTCGCCGCGCCCGGGAGCCTCGTTTCCTGGCGTGCCCTGAGCGGCGCGATGTACTGCGTCGCGCTCTGCGACGACCGGCGGGCCGTGGAGGTGCTGATCCCGCGCCTGTTGGCCGAGGAGCTCCCCGTCGACGTCCTGAGCCCGGAGCTCGCGACCCGGATCGTCTTCAGCCTGCTCTGGGACGGGAGGACGGCGCTGGCGGAGCGGATCGTGCGCCGGATCGAGCACGTCATCGCGCCGGCGGTCGAGGGCGATCTCCATGCGGCCCTCTGGATCGAGCTCACCCGCGGCTTCTGGCGCTGCCATGCGGCGCGGGACCTGTGGGGAGCGCTCCAGGCGAACCTCGCGGCGGCGCGGCGCGCCGAGTCCCTGGGCAGCGGGCTGTTCGTCGCCTGGGCGTGGATGCTGGTGGCGATCGATTACACGAGGCTCGGCGACATGGCCGCCGCCGATGGGTGCCTCGATCGCGTGCTCGCGACCGAGGGCCTGCTCGACTACGTGTTCACGACCTCGGTGACGTGCCGGATCCTCTCGCTCCTCGAGCGGCGCAGGCTCACCGAGGCGGTGGAGATGGCCGGCAGCCTGCTCCAGCACATGCTCGCGCGCGGCCATCGCAGCCGGAGCGTGATCCCGCGGCAGCTCCTCGCCGAGGGGCGGCTGCTCCTCGGCGATCTCGCCACGGCGGAGGAGGAGCTGTGCGCGGCGGGGGATCCGGCGGTGATGGCGCCCTTCGCCGGGGCCGTGCATCTCTCGTTGTTCGCCGAGATCCGGCTGCGGCAAGGGCGGACGGAGGAGGCCTGCGCGATGGCCGGTGAGGCGCTCGCGCTCCAGCGGCAGGCCGGCACGGTCTTCCTGATGCGGCAGGAGGTGATCCCTGCGCTGTACGCCGAGGCGCTGCACGCGAAGGGCGACGCGGAGGCGGCGCGCGCGGTCCTCCGAGAGGAGCGCGCAGCGCTGCTCGCTCGCGCGGGCAGGATCGAGGAGCCTGCGCTCCGGAAGAGCTTTCTCGAGAACGTGTCCGCGAACGCACGGACTCTGAGGCTCGCGCGGGCGTTGCTCGAGGAGTGAGCTCGGACGGCTGCAGCGGAGCCAGCGGTGGAGGGCGTGCTGCGCGGGGGGGCGGCGGGGCTGTCCCACAAACTCGCGCCTTTTGGGGGGCTATTGCCCGCTGTGCGGGAGACGAGATCAGGGGGCGACCCGCTGCGCTGCGGGCCGGCGCTCGGGGTTTGTGGGGGCCTGCCCCGCCGCCCCCCCGCGCAGCACGCCCTCCACCGCTGGCTCTTTCCAGGGGGGCCGCCAGAACGAGGTGCTGTAGAGTGACGCGCGACTGGCCGCGTGAAGAAGGATCGGGTCATGAAGGATCTGGAGAAGTTGAGACCGCCCGCGGTGCTCGAGGAGATCGAGCGGGCCACCGCGGAGATCGGGTTTGCCATGGCGAGCGACAGGCAGACAGGCTCGATGCTGCGTACGCTCGCCGCCGCCAAGTCGGGCGCTCTCCTCGAGCTCGGGACCGGCACGGGCATTTCTACGTGCTGGATCCTCGATGGCATGAATGCCAGCTCCACGCTCGTCTCCGTGGAGCACGACGAGAAGGTCCAGGCCGTGGCGCGCCAGCACCTCGGAGGCGACCCCCGCCTCACGCTCGAGAACATGGATGGCGAAGCCTTCTTGCGCTCGGTCCAGGGTCCGCAATTCGAGCTCGTTTTTGCCGATACATGGCCGGGCAAGTACTACGCCCTCGACGAGGCGCTGAGCCTGATCAAGCCCGGCGGGCTCTATGTCATCGACGACATGCTCCCTCAGCCCAACTGGCCTGATGACCACGCTCCCAAGGTGGCAGCGCTGATCGCCGCGCTCGAGCGACGCCAGGATCTCGTGCTGACGAAGCTCTGCTGGTCGTCAGGGCTCATCATCGCGACCAGGATCGGTCGCGGCTAGAGAACGGCCGCGCCCTCGAGGTCGAGGAGCTGCCGTCAGCGACGGCGGTCACAGCAATCCTGCGCCGGCCCAGAGCCCGGGCTCGTACGCCACGAGCGCGTCCACGTCGTCCGCGGCGAGCACGAGGAAGCTCAGCGGAGAGAAGCCGAGGAACAGGTGGGAGGTGATCGGGAGCTGGATCCCCCACCCGAAGCGAGCGCCGAAGGCGCCCACGCTCTCGAAGTAGGGGGAGTCGAAGAAGATGCGGTGGTAGCCCGGCGTGATCCCGACCGACATCTCGACGTGCGAGCCGACCCCCATCACGAGCCGGAGCGGCGCGCCAACCGCGAGCTGGTTGACGTCGGTTGTCGAGACGCTCCTGAGCTCGAGGCCGACCTCGAAGCGGCGCGTCTCGCTCAGGCGGAGGCGCGCGAGGACGTCGAGATCCACGGACATCCCGTCCTTCACCGTGAAGCGCCCCGGCACGAAGTAGCCGGAGATCCCGAGCGAGAGCGCCATCCGCCGCGCGTTGGCCTCCGCCTGATGACCCGTCGCGCGCTGCTCCGCGGCGGGCCCCGGCGACGTCTCCGGGGTGCGCCTCTGCGGCTGTGCGGGACCCGCGGGCGAGGGAGGGGCGGCCGCGGGGTATCCGCCCGCCGGCGGCGGGTAGTAGGGGTAGGCCGGGGGAGGGCCACCTGCGGGCGGCGGCGGGTAGGGGTAGGGCGCGGGATACCCGCCCGAGGGCGGCGGGTAGGGGTAGGGCGCGGGATACCCGCCCGAGGGCGGCGGCGGGTAGGGGTAGGGCGCGGGATACCCGCCCGAGGGCGGCGGGTAGGGGTAGGGCGCGGGAGGCCCGCCCGCGGGGGGCGGCGCGTGCGGGTGGGGCGCTGGTGCCGGCGACGGCCTCTGAGCAGGCGCCGGAGCCGGCGCGGAGCTCGCGGCCGCGGGCGTCGTTGCCTCGGGCCTCGCTGGCGCTGGCGGCGCGGGGCGAGCCGGCTGGGCCGCGGCCTCGCCCGCGGCGAGGCTCAGGGAGGCGAGCGCCACCAGCGCGGGCGCCACGGCGGCGGCGCGCCGCGCGCTGCGGGCCCGACGCGCCAGCACGACGGCCGCCGCGAGCCCCAGGAGGAGCGCCAGCGAGACGAGCTGGGCGGTGCTGAGGCCCCCGTACACGCCGCGCCCGGCGTCCCCGCGGAGGAGCTCGATGAAGAACCGGCCAGCCGCGTAGAGCGCGAGCCATGTCCCGAACGCGCGCCCGTCGCGGTGCCCCCGGGCGAGCCAGAGGGCGGCGAGCGCGCTCGCCATCGCCCCGAGCGCCGCCTCGTAGAGCTGCGTGGGGTGCACGGGCAGGCTCGGCGCGCCGAGGGGCACCCAGCCGGCCGCCGCGTGGTCCGCCGCCGCGGGGCTGCCGGCAGGGAACCGGACGCCCAGCGCGCCCCCGGTGACGCGGCCGTAGTCGCACCCCGCGAGGAAGCACCCGGTGCGCACGCAGGCGTACGTGAGCCCGAGCCCGGGCACGAGCCGGTCGAGGAACGGGAGCACGGCCGCGCCGCGGCGGTGGAGGACCAGGCCGGCCACGGCGACGCCTGCGATGAGGCCCCCGTAGGCGGCGCGGCCGGCGTGGAGCATCGGACCCCACGAGCCCCTCGCGAGCGCCTCTGGCGCGGCGCGCAGCGCCTCGAAGACGTAGCCGCCCAGGAGCGCCGCGACGTAGCCCGCGAGGAGCGCCCGGCCCTCCACGGCCACATCCCCTCGATCCCGGCGAACGAGCCAGAAGAACGCCGCCGCCCCGAGGAGCCCCGCGAGGGCGACCATCATGGTGTAGGTCGGCGCGAGCCACGGCGGCAGGCCGTGGCGCTCGAGCCAGAGCATCACCGCCAGGTTCACGGCCGCCTCCGGATGTGCAGCAGCATGTAACCCGCGGGCAGGAGCAGCCAGAACGCGGCGCCGAGGGGCACGGGCGCGCCCGGGCGGCCTCCTCCGGGATCGCGCCGGCCGGCGCTCAGCCTGCAGCTCGAGTTGCTGCCGGTGGAGGGATCGCCGTCCTTGCAGTTCTGGTTGCAGTCGCTGCAGTTCTGGTTGCAGTCGCTGCAGTTCTGGTTGCAATCGCTGCAGTTCTGGTTGCAACCCGAGACGTCCTCGTTGCAGCTGTCGCAGCCGCCGCAGCTGCCGCAGCCGTCGCTGCTCGACGTGCCGCTCGGCGCGCTCGGGGTGACGGCCGGGACCGTCGGACTGCCGTGCTGGAGGCAGCGGTCGAGCACGGCCATGCAGCCCTCGTCCCCGGCGAACGCGAGGGCGCCGTCGCGCCCCGCGATCGGCAGCGCGGCGCACGCGCCGCTGCCCGCGGAGAGGACGCACTCCTTGACCCCGTCGATGCTCAGCAGCGCGAGGATGCAGAGCGCCTCGGCGTTCAGCGCCCCGGCGTTGACCCAGGAGCACTCCGCCTGGGCGTCCGCGAACGCCGGGTCGGTGCGGTCGTGCTCGCACTGCCCGGCCACGGCGCAGGTGCATACGTCCCGCACCTCGGCGGCGCACTCCGCGACGGACGAGGGGAGGTGATAGGGGTTGATGCGCACGGATCGCGGCTCGCTCCGGGGCCACGCGGGCATCGCGGCGCCGCCCGGGGGGGTGGGGAGCGCGGGCGCGTCCTCGGGCGAGAGGGCGCTCAGCGCGACGAGCCACGCGGCGTTGACGTACACCGTGTGATCCTGGGCGATGACGCCCGCCGGCAGGCCGGTGACGCGGACGAGGGCCTGCGCGTCCGCGCGCCGCGCGAGCTCCGCCAGGATCTCGCCCGCCCGGCCGCCGAGCGCCGCGTCCTCCAGCGGCGCGGTCTCCGGCGACGCCGGTGGCCCCGCCAGGGTGGGTACAGCGCGATCGAGCGGCGCCTCGGGCTCGCGCGCACCCGCGACGGGCGTGACCGCGCGGAGCACGAACCCGTCCTCGGACGGCTCGAGCGCGCCGAGGACGATCGCGTCCTTCCCCATCTCGTCGCGCGCCGCGTCCGCGCTGCGGACCAGCGCGGGGACGCTCGCGATCTCCGCGCCGTCGATCGCCGTCTCGTCCTCCGGCTCGCCGTGCGCCTCCTCCAGCCGCACCGCCACGTCGTGCAGGACCTCGTCCGGCAAGGCGGCGAGGACCTCCGGCGCGGCGCTCAGCGCGTCGCGCAGCGGCAGGTCGTCGTACGGCGGTGTCTCCGCGCCGCACGCGCCGAGCGCCGGGAGCGCCAGCAGCGCGACAGCACGAGATATCGCTCTCTCGATGAAAGCCCTTGTTCGCATGCCCCTCCCTCGAACCCCATCAGGCGCGTGAAGCCCGACTCGGTGCGCCCTGCTCGACCGAGCGAGCACGCATCAGGCAGGCGAGGCGCCTGCGACCACGGTACCAAAAGATCACCCTGCGAAGATCGCCGTCGTGCAGGGGGGAGCGATGGATCCCTGTGTGCGAGCAGGCGCTCGGTGTACCCGCCATGGCGTCCATCCCGCAGGAACGGGGCTCTCAGCGCTCGATCCGCCGGCGCGACCGGCCGAGCTCGGCCGGCAGGTTCATTCACCGCGCGGGCGTAATGTCGCCTGGGGCACCGCTCGCGCCGAGGGCTCTGGGAGAGCCGTGCGCATCCGGCCTGCCGTCGCCGTGGTAAGAGCTGAAGGTCGAATGAAGGCGTCCGAGGTGAGGATGCGCTCGCCTTCACCTCCGAGCGCGCGCGCCACCCGCGTCTGTCGCCAGGGCAGGCGGCCGCCGGCGGCGTGACACCGCCGTCCTGTTCGCGATGCCTTCGCGCTGCTCGTGCCAGATCGAGAGGGCGACGGCCGCGCCCATGTGTGCCAGTCGTGACCCGACACCAGCGAATAACGCGCCACCTCGGCCGGCTCCCGCGCGCGCTCCCCCGCGGTGACAGCCACGTTCAGGCGCGTGGAGGCGCGGAGCGGACCGTCGGTGGCGACCAGCAGATCCCGGTAGTGCACCTCGAGGGCGCGGATGAGCCAGCGCGAGTCCACCGCCACGACGACGACAAAGAGGTCGAGCGCGAGCAGCAGGTGGATCGCCTCCAGCATGTTCACCACCTGGTCCGGACGGCAGCGATCGTGGTCGTCGACGTAGAGCACGATGCGGTCGAAGGGCTCGATGTCGTCCCGAGCTCCCTCGCCGGCGTCCTCCTGTGGCTGCAAATCCCGCAGGTCCTTCATGTACGTGGACAGCTAGCTTCCGGCGCGCCTCCGCCGGCGATTTCCCGTGGTCACGGGGCGAGATCTTCTCCCAGATCTCGTCGAAAATGTTCGTGACCAGGCTGGCCCAGAGGTTCGCGTCCGACGCGTGCCATGCGTTGAACTCGATCTCCACGGGCCTCGTGTAAAGCTCGGGGTGCCGCTCTCCCTTGAGCACGACGATCTGCTTCTTGATCTGCTCGATGAAGAACGATTTGCCCGACCCCCAGTCGCCGAGCAGGCCGATGGAGAGCGGCGCCTCCACGTCCCGGTCGAGGATCAGCCGGGCGAACGCCCGCGCCTCTGCTTCGATGCCGAGCTTGTCGTCGCCGCTGTCGGTCTCCGTGGCGTAGCCGGCGGATCACCCTGCCGAAGCGCGGGAACCGCGCCTCGCGGGCAGTGGCCATGCTACACGGCTCTCCGCAGGCCCGGGTCGCATTTCGCGCGCGCCACGCGCGATCGAGGCAGGTCGGCGTGGCGCTCGGGGCACCCGACCCTGATCAGGCAACGAAGACGAATCATTTCAACGAACGGAGAGATCGATGATCGGATATGTCACGCTGGGGACGAACGATCTGGAGCGCGCCGGCCGTTTCTACGACGCCTTGCTGGGCGAGCTGGGCGCGACGCGGCTCTGGCAGCTCGAGCGGATGGTCATCTGGGCGGTGAAGCCGAACGCGCCTGCGCTCGCCGTCGCCCTGCCCTTCGACCGCCAGCCGGCCACGGTCGGCAACGGGGTGATGGTCGCGCTCGTCGTCGATAGCCCGGCCAAGGTGGACGCGCTCCACAGGAAGGCCCTGGAGCTCGGCGGCAAGGACGAGGGCGCGCCGGGGCCGCGCGGACAGAGCTTCTACGGAGGGTATTTCCGCGACCTGGACGGCAACAAGCTCAACTTCTTCACCATGGTGCGCTGAGCTCCGGCGCCCGACCGTCATCCGCAATCGGCCCCGCGCAGGGCCGCGAGGCGGCGCTCGTCTCTCGAAACGACCGCTCGGAGCAGGCCCAAGACGACCTGCTCTTCGAGGTGCGCCCCGTGCCTCAGCGCGACAGGCGCGCCGTCAGGTAGTGGCGCATGGACATCGGCGCTCGGCCGAGCAGGCGCTCCAGGGTCGGATCCACGGCGGCGAACTCGCGCTCTCGGCTCGCCGCGAACATGCCCAGAAACAGGTCCGCCCGGTGTTCGGGGACGCCGTGAGACATGATGTCTTCCCTGAACGCGCGATCGCTGACGGCCACCCGCGTGATCGAGCGCCCGACGAGCTCCGAGGCGATCGCCGCGATCTCCGTGAGATCGAGGGCCGCGGAGGCGGTGAGCGGCGGTGTCACCCCGTCGAGGCGCGCCTCGTCGGTCAGCGCGATCACCGCCGCGTCGGCCAGGTCGGCGTGCTCTGTCCACGAGACCGGGCCGTCCTCTGGCGCGACGAGCTTGCCCGTCTGGAGCGCCCGCTCGAGGAGCATGAGCGCGGACGCCGCATAAAACCCGTTGCGGAGCGAGGTGAAAGCGCCCCCCGACCTTTGCAGCGAGGCCTCGGTGGCCGCGTGGTCGCGCATGGGCTCGAAGCGGGACGCCGGGCTCGAGCCCATGTGGCTCGTGTAGAGGACGCGCCGGGCGCCGGCCGCGCGCGCCGCTTCGAGCGCGGCTTCATGCTGGCGCACCGCGGCCTCGCCTGTGCTGTTGATGGACACGATCAGGACATGCGAGGCGCCCTCGAAGGCGCGGCGCAGGCTCGCGGCGTCGTCGAAGGCCCCCCGGCGCACGCGGACGCCGCGCTCGGCGAGCGCGCTGGCCTGCTCCGGATCGCGGACGCTGACGCCGAGCCGAGCGGCGGGCACGCGCTGGAGGAGCCGCTCCATGATGGCTCGGCCGAGGTGACCGTTGGCTCCAGTGACGATGATCATGACAATCTCCTCCTGCTGCGTTCGGCGCAGCGACCCTGCGCGGTCATCCCAGGGATCACGCGGGCGCGGCGCACCGTGCTCCGCTTGGCCCGGTGACGATGGGCTTCTTCACGTCGTCGAGCCTAGCGGCGGCCACCGGAGCGCATTAGTGTGCCTGGAGGGAAGGAACTGTTGCCGTGGACGCACGAATCGATCTGGACCTGAACGACGCCGCGCTCCTCGTGCGCGTCGTCCGGACGCGCAGCTTCTCGGCCGCCGCCCGCGAGCGCGGCGTGCCGGTCTCCACGGTGAGCCGGCGCATCGCGCGGCTCGAGTCCGCGCTCGGTGTCCGGCTCCTCGAGCGAACCACGCGGCGGCTGGACCTGACCGAGGCCGGGCGCGCGTACTTCGGCCACGCCGAGCGGGCGATCGACGATCTCACGAGAGGCACGCACCACGTCCGCGAGCTCCAGAGTGAGCCGCGCGGGCGTGTGCGGATCGTGGCGCCGATCGCCCTCGGCGCCGCGGTGGCGAGCGCCGTCTGCACCTATCTCGCGAAGCACCCCCGCGTCTCGGTCGACCTCGAGATCGATTCACGGCGGGTCGATTTCCTCGCCGGGGGCTTCGACATCGCGATCGTCCCGGGTCACGTGGACGACACCACCGACTTCGTGGCGCGAGAGCTCTGGCGGGCGACGCGGAAGCTGCTGTATGCGAGCCCGCGTTACCTCGAGGCGCGGGGCGTTCCCCACCGGGTCGAGGACCTCGCGCGTCACGATTGCATCGCGGTGCACGCGACGGACGGAATGGCCACGTGGACGCTCGGGCAGGGGCGCCGGAGGCGACGCGTCGCCTTCGAGCCCCGCTTCTATGTGAGCGAGTCCTCCGCCGCCTACCGCGCGACGCTCGCGGGCGTCGGCATCGCGCTGCTTCCGGAGGTGTTCTGCGCCGAGGACGTGGCCGCGAAGCGCCTCGTCCGCGTCCTCAAGGGCTACGAGGCCGAGGCCGGCGGCGTCAGCCTCCTCTATCGCTCGCATCGCGCCCTGACGGCCGCCGTCCGGACCTGCATCGACCACCTCCTCGGGGAGCTGCCGGCGACCGACCCGGCGCGCGCCGGGCGCAGCCGCCCGACGAGCCATCACGTCCGTCGTGAAAACGCGCATGGGTCTTGAGCCCTCGCGCAAAGAATGATGTAAAAACATCATGCCGTCGCTCCTCGGCAAGGCCGTCGACGTGATCACCCTCAACGACGCCGGCGATGTGCTCCGCGGGGTCGATATCGCCATCGAGGGCGGCTCGATCGTGGCTGTTGGCGAGGCGCCCCCCGGCTTTCTCGCCGACGAGGTGCTCGATGGCACCGATCTCATCGCCCTGCCCGGCTTCTGGAACGCGCACACCCGGCCTCGCACTAGCCTGGTCGGCAACATCGTGTATTCGGCGAGGTCCAGCGACATTCGCCACTCGATCATCGCGGGGCGGCTCGTCATGAAGGACCACGAGCTGCTCACGCTCGACGAGGAGCGAATCCTCTGGGAGGCGGAGCGCCGCGCATTCGCCATGCTGGGCCGCGCCCAGGGCACGGCGCTGCGCGAGTACCGCGGATAACGGCTCCCTCCGGCCGTGAGACGATGGTGGGTCGACCGTGAAGGCGAACCGCGCCGGCAGCGGTCCGGCCGACCTCGAACACGGCTCCGGCGAGATCCGTCGCGGCCGAAATCGACTCGAAGCGCGTCTTCCGCCGCGCGAGCGAATCCATGATGAATTTGATGTGCCTGTAAGTTAAGTGGCGTGCGCCTCGGCTCGGCGCTGGCCGCTCGAGAGATGATGGGGTTCCGGCGTCAGCTCCCTGGCGTTCCGCTGCATGGACCATTGCGTGACAGGGCGGCGAAATTTCCGAGTCCACGGGCAGTTCACTCTTGACTTCAAAGAAATGACGGATTCACATGGTGTAAAAGGCGCTGTCGCGCGTTCCATTCAACATCCGTCGGTCACCGGCTCCAAGGGGGGAGCGCATGCCGGATGATTCATCGCCATTCGAAGCAGTGAAGTAGGGTTTTGATGCTATCTCACAGGCGGGCACCGGCCGTGCTCAGCCGATGGATGCGGGAGGCAACATGCCGCTGAAGAGCTATGGCGTATTGAAGGGTACAGTGATCGATCGGCGTTTCGCGTCGGGAGCGAACCCGCACTATCAGATCCACGTCGTGGACGACACGGTAGACTATCGCATCGCGGTCAATGTGCAGTCGCAGGACGGCTCCCAGGTCGAATATGTCGTCAAGTCCCATTTTGCGCACCCGCTGCTTCAAGAGATCCACGAGCTGAAGCCGGGCTTTCATCCGCTGGAGAGCAAGCCGGGCGGGCTCGGGCTCGACTTCATCCGGGGAAACCTCCTGGATCGGACGGAGTTCGTCCCGCTGCCATTCTTGGCCCCGGGCCCTGACAACGACCTCAACGAGAAGCTCGATCACTACGTGCAGCGGGCGATGTCCGACGAGACGGCGCTCCTGTACGCCTTCGGGGAGCGCTGGGGCCCCGAGAACGGGAAGAAGGACAAGATCTTCGGCTTCCTGCCCGGAAACGGCATCCACGATATCCACATGAACCAGGGCAACGACGCCCGCTTCAAGAAGGATGATGGTGTCTGGCAGGACGGCGGCCTCCTCATCCACTTCCCGCGTGGGGACCAGTGGGTCGCGATCTTCCTGAAGTTTCAGACGCAGGCGTGGCACACCGACGACAAGACAGGGCACACGCTCGACGTCCCGGTATCCGGACCGCCGTCGGACGTGGCCGGCGGAGGCGGTGGGCTCCCCACGGTGGAGCAGCCCGACGGGATCGTGCGGATCGTCGCCGCCCTCGTGAACGACGTGCGCACACCCGAGCGAGAGACCGTTACGTTGTTGAATACGTCGAACCGGAAGATCGACCTCGCTGGCTGGTCGCTGGCCGACAAGGCCAAATCGAGGATGGCGCTCACCGGAGAGCTTCAGCCGGGCGGGCTGACGACGGTCGTCGTCCAGGCTCCGATGGTCCTCTCCAACAAGGGCGGGCTCATCACGCTGCTCAACGCCGAAGGGCTGAAGGTCGACGGCGTGTCCTATACGAAGCAGCAGGTGAGCAATCCGGGTTGGACGATCGTGTTTTGAGGCCACGCGGTCCTTCGCACGTGGCGAGCGTTGACGAGACTGTTACCAGCCGTCCATCGGATTGACGCAGCGGCGCGCGGAGTGGCATCGGCCGAAGCGGCGCTCGGAAAGGTGTTCACGATGACAGGTCGAGTCGGACGGGTGGCGTCGGTTTCGTCGCTGATTCTGGCCATGACCGCGCTGACCGCGTGCGGCGATGACCAGGGCGACACAGGCGCATCGGCCTCCAGCCCCTCCTCCAGCTCCGCCAGCTCCTCAGGCTCAGGCGGCAAGGGGGGAGGCGGGGAGGGAGGAGGCGGGGAGGGAGGAGGCGGGGAGGGAGGCGGCGACCAGGGGGGAGGCGGCGCGGGAGGGGCGCCCGCGACGCCGAGCGGCGCCACGGCCGACCTCGCGCTGCTCGAGACCACCGATCTCCATACCAACCTCCTCGGCTTCGATTACTTCAAGCTGGTCGCTGAGCCATCGATTGGCCTCGAGCGCACCGCGACCCTGATCCACCAGGCGCGGGGCGAGTTCGCGAACACTCTCCTGATCGACAACGGCGACACGATCCAGGGCACCGTGCTCGCCGACCATCAGGCGCTCGTCGAGCCGATCGCGTGCGGCGAGACGCTGGCCATCTACAAGGCGATGAACCACCTCGGGTTCGACGTCGGCGGGATCGGCAATCACGAGTTCAACTTCGGCCTCGCCTTTCTCTCGCAGGTGACCCACACCCCGTTCGACGTCGACGGGCTCGATCTCGCCGCATCGGCGGGCTGCGAGGGCCCTCGGTTCCCGCTGGTGAACTCCAACGTCTTCAGCCTGAAGACGAGCGAGACGCTCTTCCCGAAGGCCGTCCTCGTCGAGAAGACCCTCTCCGCGACGGCGCCGGGCGGAGGCGCCATCGAGAGCGTGGTCAAGGTCGGTTTCATCGACGTCACGCCGCCGACGATCCTGAGCTGGGACAAGAAATGGCTCGACGGCAAGGTCTTCACGAAGGGGGTGAAGGAGGTCGCGGCCCCGCTGGTGGACGATCTCCGCTCCAGGGGGGCCGAGCTGGTCGTCGCCATCATCCACGGCGGCCTCGACGACGCGCCGTATTCGCCCACCCTCGAGAACCAGGCGTGGCACCTCGCCCAGGTGCCCGGCATCGACGCGATGCTCATGGGCCACTCGCACCAGATCTTCCCCAACCCGAGCAGCACCGTGGCGCAGTTCAGCCTGCCGCAGGTCGACAAGGACGCGGGCACGGTCGCCGGCGTCCCCGCCGTCATGGCGAATTTCTGGGGCCAGCACCTCGGTGTCATCAAGCTGGGGCTCACCCACGACGGCGAGGGCTGGACGGTCGACAAGGCGAAGACGGTCGTCGAGGCCCGGCCGATCGCCACGACCTGCAAGGGGGGGCTCCCCGAGGCGTGTGATGCGATGGAGCGCTGGCGCACGGGGGCGCCCTGCGCGTTCGCGACCCTCTGCGACGCGCAGCCGGACAAGACGAAGGTCCTCGTCGCGGCAGACGCTTCCTTCGCGCCGCTCCTCGACGCCGAGCACCAGGCGACGGTCGCCTACGTCAAGACGCCCATCGGCACGAGCGATTTCGCGATGTCGTCGATGTTCGCCGACGTGGGGGACGCCAGCGCGATCCAGATCGTCAACCAGGCCCAGGCCGACTACGTCGCCCGCTATATCGAGGAGAACCTGCCCCAGTACGCGTCGCTCCCCGTGCTCTCGGTGAGCGCGCCGTTCAAGTCCGGCTTTCAGGGCGGCAACGACTACACCGACGTGCCGGCGGGGAGCATCGCGATCAACAACGCGGCCGATCTCTACCTGTACGCGAACACGGTCCAGGCGGTGAAGGTCACCGGCGCGGACATCCTCGACTGGCTGGAGAGGGCCGCGACGCGCTTCAATCCGATCGATCCGAGCAAGACGGAGCCTCAGCCGCTCATCAACAGCGCGATGCCCGGATACAACTTCGACATGTTCACGGACAGCAGGATCACGTACGAGATCGACGTGACCCACCGCTCCCGCCCACGGGGATGAAGGCGAGCGGCCGGATCAAGGACCTCCAGTGGAACGGTGAGCCCATGGATCTGGCCGCGGAGTTCATCGTGGCCACGAACAACTACCGCGCGAGCGGCGGCGGCAGCTTCCCAGGCCTCGACGGCACGAAGACGATCTACGCCGCGCCGGACACGAACCGCGACGTGCTCATCACGTACATCAAGAAGATCGAGAACCTCACGCGGGCCCAGAACGGCTCTGCCCGCAGCTGGCGCTTCGCCCGGGTCACGACGATGGGCCCCGTGACCTTCACCTCCGCGCAGAACGCGCTCCCGAAGGCGGAGGCCGCCGGGCTGACCAACCTCTCGCTCGTCGCGCAGGATGACGGCAGCGGCAAGATGCTCTCGGTTTACTCCATCGACCTGAGCCGATGAGCGCCCCGCGTCCCGTGCGGCTCGCTGTGCGTGTCGGCGGCGTCCTCGTGGTCGGCGGCGCCGCTGTCCTGTCCCTTGGAGGGCTGCGCGAGGGCGATCGTCCCGAGGTGGAGCGCTTCACGGCCGCCGCGGCGCCCTCGCCGCCGTCGCGCCCCGGGGCGCCGCCCTCGAGCGGCATGGAGGCGCGGGCGCTCGGCTTTCGCCTGCTCACGCTGGCGGATCCCGGGGAGGTCCTCGCCGGGATGGATTCACTCGCGCGGGCGGCCGAGCAGGGAGACGTCGAGGCGCAGGTGTCGCTCGGAAGGGTCTACCTGAAGGGGCTCCCGTCGGTCCCCAGGGACGCGGCGCGCGCCCGCGCCTGGCTGCTGCGCGCCGTCCCCTCGCAGCACCCGAGCGCCGCGTATTTCCTCGGCGTGATGAGCCAGAACGGCGATGGCGTGAAGGCGGACCCCGCGGAGGCTGCGCGCTGGTTCGAGAGCGCGGCGCGCGGAGGGTCGCCGGACGCGATGTTCCTGCTCGCCAACGCGTATCGCGCGGGCGCGGGCGTGCCGAGGAATGACAGAAGAGCCGTGGAGCTCTACGAGAGCGCTGGCGAGCGGGAGCACCCGGCGGCGCTCCAGGCGCTGGCGATGGCCTATCGTTATGGTGAGCTCGGGCTCGAGCCCGACGAGGCCGAGAGCCGCCGGTATACGATGGAGGCCGAGCACGCCATCCAGCACCGGCAGGCTCCTCCGTAGGCGGCAGGCCCCTGAGGAGGCGCCACCATGGCAGTGCTGGGCGGAGGCGCCCCGCGCGGCCGCCTGGCACCCCCGGGCCGTGGTCCAGCGGCCCTGGGGTGCCGCTCGCGCCCCCGCTACCGCGCCGGGGTGATGGTCACCTTCAGCATCTGGTTCGACGCAGGATACAGATAGCCGTCATCGACGTTGCGCACCTGGTCCTTGGGATCGTCGGCGCCCGTCTGCGGCCCGGCCTGGCGCGGCGCCTGGTCGGGGCCCACGCCGGGCCACTGGTTGGCCTCGGTGCCCGTGTCCCAGATCGTGACCTGGTCGGAGACATCGCCGCTCACCGGCTCGCCGCTCGCGTCGAACAGCGCGATCCCCGCATCGCTCGGCCCGAAGAACAGATCGTTCGATTGCCCCAGCATCGACGCGAAGCTCAGCCGCTCGCCGGGCCGCGCGGTCACCGTGAAGCTGAACTTCGCGCCGGGCAGCAGCGGCCCCGGCGCCGAGGCGCCCACGGGCGTGTTGTAGACGAGCACCGACGAGATCCCGCTCTCGCCCCCGACCTCGGCCTCCAGCGACGCCGCGAGCGTGGTCGGATTCCCGTCCTCGGCCAGCATTTCGAGGCCCTTGCCCCGGTCCGCCTCGCCCGTCCTGAACAGGGGCGCTCCGGGCCCGTGCACCACCGCGACGCCCGGCGCCACCGGCGAGGTCAGCCCCGCGCGGGGAATGACCCCCTCGTGCAGCATCCTCGGGTTCCCGTCCTCGGACTGCGCCTCCAGCCCGTTGTCGGGGTACGCCTGCCCGACCGTGAACAGCGGGTTGTCCATCGTGTGCACCACGAAGAGCCCCGGCGACAGCGGCACGGCGGCCGGCTCCCCGCCCTCGGGCATCAGCGTCCCCACCTCCGACATGTTGGTGATCCGGATCGTGAACTCATTGCCCGGCTCCGGCGTCACCGTCACCTGGATGACCTCCTCGACCGCCGGGTAGGTATAGCCATCCTGGACCAGCCGCACTGTGTTGTCCGGGTCCGGAGCGCCCGTGTTCGCGGCGCTCTGCCGGGGCGCCTGGTTCGGCCCCGCGCCCGGCTCCTCGTTGGCCTCGCTGCCGGCGTCCCACAGCAGGACCTGGTCGGTCACGTCCCCGCTCACCGGCTTGCGCGACTCGTCGTAGAGCGCGATCCCGGCGCCATCGGGCGCATAGAACAGATCGTTCGACTGCCCGAACATGGTCGTGAACGACAGCCTGTCGCCCGGCAGGGCGCCGACGCGGAATTCGAAGCTCTTCTCGGGGAAGAGCGGCCCGGGCATGCTCTCGCCCACGGGCGTGTCGAACACGCCGGCCACCCGGTAATCCCGCGCGGGCGTCACGTTCTCGAGGGTCACGTCGAAGCTCGTGGCCGCGTCCCCGCCGCCGGGCCCGCTCGCGCCTCCCCCGCCCATGCCACCGGCGCCGGTGGTATCGCCGCCTTCGCCGTCGCCGCAAGCGGCGGCGAGGGTGAGGACGAGGGGCAGAGCCGACAGCGTGCGATTCCGAATCTTCATGACCATCCTCCAGAAGCGGTGATTGAGATGACGCGACCTGGATCGCCTCCGCCGCGGCGAGCGGCGTCGCGGCGATCGGTCCTCCGGCACACCCCTGAGACCGGAGCGGGCGCGGGCGCCCGCCTCCACCAGCGATGGCTCGTGGCGCGTCGTTCGATGGTGCTACGCGACGGAGGGCAGGTCGGTTTCGCGGCTTTCGCGCGCGCCTGTTCGATCGTGCTCGGGAGGAATTTTTTTAGCGTTGCTGGCGGTCTCCGGCGCGCTCGCCTCGGATTCCGGCGGTCAGGCGTGGCTGGACAGCCTGAGGCGCGTCCGCCTCGGGCAAGAGCGCGGGATCGAGGCCGGCGCCCACATAGAGGTCAACGCGAAGCGCGTCTTGCTTGCCGCCGACCTCGACGAGACATCGCCCCTTCGAGTCCGCTCTCGACCGTTGCTGCCGAGCAACGCAGCCCCGCGGTGTTTCTCCGAGGTAACGTTCGAGCCGCTTCCGTCTGGATTCGAGAACGACATGAGGTCGCTGCGTCCGGTGGAGCGATCGATGACCTCCATGGTCAATTTGTTCGGGACGATTGCGCTGCCGTTGGGGTAGCTTGCGCCGATGTCGTAACGCGCCCGCTGGCCGAGCGGCGGCCTTCGCGGACGAACGCGGGACAGGGAAGAAGGCCGCGCGGGCGGCGAGCGAGGCGTCGGAGCGGCAGCAGGAGGAGACGGCATGAAGATCGAGCGCATGTGGTGCGTGGTGGACCCTGGGCCAGTCGCGGAGCTCGCGGATATCTGCTTCGAGTCCACCCCTGCAGATCTGATCCGGTCGACCGCGACGATGTTCTTCCTTGGCCGCGGCGATTGGGCGGAGCGGCGGTCGAAGATCGCGCTCTATACCAATGAGTCAGAGGCCCGCACCGACGCGGAGCGACGCCTCGCAGCGCGTGACGGTCGGGAGGCGCCAGCGCCGACGCTCTCCTGCCGCGTCTGGGAGATCTTCGGGGGGCACGTGCGCCTGTACGAATCCGGTGATGTGCGACACTGGGATGAAGGCGTGGGAAAGTGGGCGCCGGGCTGGGGGCGCTGGATGGATGAGACCAGGGACTGGAATGCGGACGAGAAACCATGTCGAGCCTGGCGGGGCGCCGTCGAAGCATATCAGACGCGGCCGCCAGCAGACGATGCGGAGAGCCCGTGATCCACGTCCACTGCGACCGGCTGGTCGAGTGGGAAGCTCGAGAGCTGCCGGACGGAGACGCCGTGCCGGGCGACGAGATCCTCCGCGTCCGCGCTGCGCAGCCGGACCTTGGGTGCTGCATTCCGTGCGCGCCATGCGCTAGACCCGACCACCTTCCAGACGCCGCGCCTGTTGCTCGAACCAGCGTGTGAACCCCTCGGCGGCCGCAACGAGCCCGGCCCGCGACACCTCCACGCCGCGGCCCATGTGCCCGGGTAGCTCGCGAGAGAGGATGCGAACCGAGCCGCCGGGCGGACAGAGGATGAATGCTTTGCATCCGCCGAACTGCTCGCCCCAGTTGGTCAGGAAATCGTGGGCGCTCCAGAACGTCCAGTCCCGGCGGCGTTCCTCGGCCGTTCGGGTATCGGGCACCTCGACGTCTCCTGGATGGCCGTACAATTGCTCGTCGAGGAAGTTCCAGGCAGCGATGTCGTCCAGCCCGGCCAGCTTCTCGGACCACAGGCGGTCGAGGTTGGAGGGCAGCCAGCGAAAGGAGCGGTAAGCCGGGTACAGCGCACAGTGCGACTCCCCGAGGTCTCCGAGGGCCACGCCGCGGCACCAGACGCACATGCGCCCCCACACTGCGCTCGGGGGCTCCAGGTTGGGCTCCACGTCCGCTTCGATGGCGAAGTCCAGCCGATCGCCGAACAGCATATCGATTCAGCCTCCTGCCCCCTGCGCCCGCGCGGGGCGCGCTCGTCCGAGGATCTCGATCACCGAGCGAGCCAGGCGGTGACAGGGGCGATGACGCGCTCGCTGAACGCCTCCTTGTCCAGCGCGGCGCCGAGATCGACGCGGAGGTAGCGGTAGGTGCACGGGCGCCCGCCGGCGTCGAGGTCGTGATCGTTTCCGTCGTAGATGGTGTCCTCCTGCTCGCTCAAGGACGACCAGATCTGGTTCCATGGCAGGTTCCGAACGGAGGAGCGCATCAGGCTGATCTGCAGCTCGGAGCCCGCCGCGCGCGCGCCGCCGAAGCGCGTCGGATCCGGCTCATCACCCCCGCTGCGCGTGAAGCCCGTGTCCGACACGACCTCGAGGACCACGCTCCGCGAGGTGCTGGCCGATGACTGCCAGACGAGCTGGAGGCGATACGCAGGCAGGAAATCCCAGGCCCAGTACTTGCGGCGGAAGAACTCGGTGGTCGATTTCGGGTGACGCGAGAACAGGGACGGATCCCAGCGCTCGAACGCGAGCCCGATGCCCGCGAGCGCATCGGACAGCTCTGCCAGCCGATCGAAGACGCTGCGCTGATACTGGTGGACGAGCCGATAGCTCTGCCTCACGAGCGCCATGTCGATGCCGCCGTCCCCCGCGGCCGTCTCGAGGCTTCGAGGCGTCGCGGCGGCGGCGGCGCGCGGGGCGGGCGCCGCCTCGGTGAGGAGCGAGCGGTGTGCGACCCGGGTGACGGGAGGGACCATCACCTCGACCTCGTCGGCGAGGAATGCGAGGGGCCCGGCGGGGGACGGCGCGGCTGCCACCTCGAGGTGCGCGGTGGGCCGAGGGGCGCCCGCCATGAGCGGCGGCGGCGTGGTGGGCTCCCGGTTCCCGGCGGAACCGAGGGCGTGGACGAGCGCCACCAGGGGATCACCGAACTCCTCGAACGGCAGGAACTCGATGCAGCTCAGGTCCCTCAGGCGCCGCTGCGTATCGCGCAGCTCGCGCGCCCGGACGAGCATGTAGTGCGGCCCCGCGGCGCCGCCGAAGGCCTCCTGGACCCACGCGATCTGGTTGCCGAACATCGCGTCGTCGAGGCTGAAGCCGACGAACAGGAACGTGCGCGCCGCAAGGAGGTGCCGCAGCGCTTGCAGCGCGCCGCGGTAGCGCACCTCGTCCTCCTGGCTCGGGTACAGCTCGCGGTAGCCGTCCGGCGTCAGGATCAGCCGCTGCGGCTGCTGGATGAAGCCGTGCAGGTGCCAGACCGTCGGGCGATCGATCTCGTCGCGCAGCATGGCGGACAGCTCCGCCGTCGCGTCGACGCTGATCTGCACGAGATCGTTCGGATCGTCGAGCGCGTAGCGCAGGATCTGATCGTAGTTGGTCGTGATCACCAGCCTGCTCGGCAGCTGCCAGACGGCGCGCGCGAGCGACAGAGATCCGGTGTCGATGCGATTGCCCGGCGGATCGAGCACCTGGCGGAGGTAGCGGTACCAGCCCGGCCCCATGCCCTCGCGCGCGTGCCGGGCCGCCTCGAAGTAGTCGGGCGCCCGCTTCTCCAGCAGCCCTTCCACGACGTTGGCCTCGGGCCGCTTGCCGTCCTCGCGGAGGCGCGCGGCTGCCCCGAGGAGCAGGTCTCCCCAGCTGGGGAACATCCGCTTCCCGTTCCGGTCCAGCGCGGCCATGGACACGCCGGCGCCGACGAAGGGCACGACGAACCGGTCGCGCAGCGCGTCCTCGAGCGTCTTGGGAATCGCGATCACGGCGCGCGATGTTGCCGGTTCCGGCCGCGCGCGACAAGCCGTGGGCGCGTCGCTGCCCCGCGCGGCCGCCGCTGCGCGCAGCAGCGGCTCAGCTCATCTCCAGGAACAGCCGATCCGGATCCTCCAGGTACCCGATGATCTCGTACGCGAACGCCGCCCCCACGTGACCATCGATGATCCGGTGGTCGAACGACAGCGACACCAGCATCACCTCGCCGATCACGATCTGCCCGTCGCGCACCACCGGCTTCTGCTTCATCTGGTGGATCCCGAGGATCGCGACCTCCGGGAAGTTCAGTATCGGCGTCGCGAACAGCCCCCCTTGCTGGCCGAGCGACGTGATCGTGAACGTCGAGCCGCCGAGATCCTCCGGCTTCACCCGCCCCGACTTCGTGTCCTCGCCGAGCCGCGCGATCTCCTGCGCGATCTCCAGCACGCTCCGCCGATCCGCGTCGCGCACGACAGGCACGATGAGCCCGGCCTCGGTCGCGGACGCGATGCCGATATGATAGCTCTTCTTGACGACGATCTCCTGCGCGGCCTCGTCGAAGGCGCTGTTCAGCATCGGGTGCTTCTTCAGCGCCGCGACGACGGCCTTCACGAAGAAGGGCAGGAACGTGAGCTTCACGCCCGCCTTCTCGGCCAGCGGCCGCAGGCGCGCGCGGCGCTCCTTCAGCGCGGAGACGTCGCACTCCTCGACGAAGGTGAAGTGCGCCGCCGTGTGCTTCGACCGCGACATCGCCTCGAAGATCCGCTTGCGCACGCCCCGCAGCGGGATGCGCTCGTCGCCCGGCGCCAAGGGCAACCCCCGGCCGCGCTCCCCCTCGGGCCGCGCCGCCCCGTACCCCGGCTCCTCGTCCAGCTGGCCGAGTCCCGCCGCCGCCGGCCTCGGCGCCGCCTCGGACAGCGCCGGGGCCGCCCGCCTGGGCGCCGCCTCGGGCAGCGCCGGGGCCGCCTCCTCGGGCGCCTCGAGCGCCCGCACGTCGTCCTTCGTCACGCGGCCCGCCGGGCCCGTCGGCGGCACGCGCCGCAGGTCGACCCCGAGGTCGCGCGCCAGCTTGCGCGTCGCGGGCGTCGCGAGCGGCTTCTCGTTGAAGTAGGCCGCCGCGCGCGACCCCGCGCCGATGCTGCCGTTCGCCCACGCCGACCGCGCCGGCGCCACCAGGTTCATCCCCGGGAGGTCCTCCCGGATGTCGCCGACCGCCGTCGCCGCGGGCTCCGCGGCCCCGGACTTCGCGGCCGCCGCAGGCGGCTCCGCAGCCCCGGCCTTCGCAGCCGCCTGGCGCACCCCCGCCCCCGACGCTGGCGGCGGCGCCGCCCCAGGCCGGTCGTCGAGGTCGAACACGACGAGCACCGAGTGGACAGGGACGACCCCGCCCACCTTGCCCCGCGTCTCCACGATCCTGCCCGTGCGCGGCGACGTGATCGTCACCGTCGCCTTGTCGGTCATCACCTCGACCATCGGCTGGTCCTCGGCGACCATGTCGCCCGGCGACACCAGCCAGGTCACGATCTCGCCCTCGGTGACGCCCTCGCCGATGTCCGGAAGCCTGAACTCGTACTTGCCCATGCGTCAGTACCTCGCCGTCTCCAGGATCGCCGGAAGGATACGATGGGACAGAGGGAGATACTCGTTCTCGAGGGTGTACGGGAACGGGGTGTCGAAGCCCGTGACCCGGACCGGGGGCGCCTCCAGGTGGAGGAACGCCTTCTCGTTGACCAGCGCGACGAGCTCGCCCCCGAGGCCGCAGGTCTTCGGCGCCTCGTGCACGACGATGAACCGGCCCGTCCGCTTCACCGACTCGATCACCGTGTCGATGTCGAGCGGCCACAGCGTGCGCAGGTCGATCACCTCGCACTCGACGCCCTGGGCGGCCGCCTGGTTCGCCGCGTCGAGCGCCTCGTAGAGCATCGCGCCCCAGACCACGAGCGTCACGTGCCAGCCCGGCCGGACCACCTTCGCCTGGCCGAGCGGGACCGTGTACTCGCCCTCGGGGACGTCGCCCTTCGCGGCGCGGTAGATGCGCTTCGGCTCGAAGAACAGCACCGGATCCGGATCCCGGATCGACGAGAGCAAGAGCCCCTTCGCGTCGGCCGGGTTCGACGGGCACACGACCTTCAGGCCCGCCACGTGGATGAACTGCGCCTCGGGCGACTGCGAGTGGTAGTGCCCGCCGCGGATGCCGCCGCCGAACGGCGTCCGGATGACCAGCTTGGACGGGTACTCTCCCCCCGAGCGGTAGCGGTACTTCGCCAGCTCGGACACGATCTGGTCGTACGCGGGATAGATGAAATCGGCGAACTGGATCTCCGGGATCGGCACGAGCCCGTAGAGCGCCATCCCGATGGCCGTGCCCACGATCCCGTTCTCCGAGAGCGGCGTGTCGATCACCCGGTCGTCCCCGAACTCGTCGAACAGGCCCTGGGTCACGCGGAACACGCCGCCGACCTTGCCGACATCCTCGCCGAGCACGACGACCCGCGCGTCCCGCCGCATCTCGTGGCGTAGCGCGTCGTTGATCGCCTGGACCATGTTCATCTGAGGCATGCTCTTCGTCTCCGTCTCTCGGCCAACAGGTGGGGGTACAACCTCACCGGCGCCCCGGTCCCCCGGGGGTCCCCGCCGATCGCGGGCAGCGGCGCCACCCCCGCCGCGCCGCCGTCCGGCGAGCCGCCACGCCGCCGCCGCCGGCCGCGCGGCCTAGTGGCCGCCGTGGCCCTTGGGCCTCGGGCCCGTCTTGAGCTGCTCCCGCTGCTCCACGAGGTGCCAGGGCGGCTCCGCATAGACGTCCTCGAACATCGAGTCGAGCGGCGGCGGCGGGACCTTCTCCGAGACCGCGATGCACGCCTTGACCTCCGCGTCGACCGCCGCCTCGATCTCGCGATCCTGCGCCTCCGTCCAGCCCTGGGTGCGCTCGAGGTGCTGCCGCAGCCGCGCGATCGGATCGAGCCGGCGCCACGGGTCGAGCCATGCGTCGGGGCGGTACGCCTTCGGGTCGTCGCTCGTCGAGTGGCCCGACAGGCGGTACGTCATCGCCTCGATGAGCGTCGCGCCCTCGCCGCGCGAGGCGCGCGCGATCGCGTCGCGCGTCACCTTCACGACGGCGAACACGTCGTTGCCGTCGACCCGCACCCCGGGGACGCCGTACGCGGCGCCCTTGCCCGCAAACGTGTTGCTCGACGTCTGGCGCTCGGTCGGCACGCTGATCGCCCAGCCGTTGTTCCGGCAGAGGAAGATGACCGGCACCTTGAACACGCCAGCGAAGTTCAGGCCGCTGTGGAAATCCGACGAGCTCGTCGCGCCGTCGCCGAAGTAGGCCAGCGTGACGAGCTCGTCGCGCTTCAGCTTGGCGGCCCACGCGAAGCCGACGGCCTGGGTGATCTGCGTGCCGATGGGCGAGCTCACCGAGCCGAAGTGGCCCTCGCGGTAGGTGTAGTGGTCCGGCATCTGCCGCCCCTTCACCGTGTCGTTCGCGTTGCCGAACATGTTGTCGATGTACCGCTGGAGCGGCAGCCCTCGCCAGAGCGCCGCCCCGAACTCGCGGTAGCACGGGAACACCCAGTCCTGGGGCCGCGTCGCGGACACGCTGCCGAGGACCGTCGCCTCCTCGCCCAGCGAGCCGATGTGGAACCCGATGCGCCCCTGGCGCTGCAGCGCCACGAGCCGCTCGTCGAGCAGGCGCGTGCGCAACATGGCCTTGTAGAGGGCGATCACCTCCGATGGCTCGAGCTTCGGATCGTGCGCGGGGTCGAGCGAGCCGTCGTCGCGCAGGACCTTGATCACGTCGTCGGCACACGTATCGAGCGGGTGCCGCGCGACGGCAGCCTGCGGCTCGAGGCTTGCCCCTGAGACGTTCGGCGGGCGGTCGGTGGAGTACGTCGCGGTGCTCATCGGTTCGCGGGACACTAACCAAAGGCGCTGCCAGAGACCAGTGCCCAGACGCGGCGTACGCTCATTCGCTTTACGCGTGACGCTGGGGTGACGTTGACTCGTCGCAGCGATCAGCCTCGGGGTTTGACTCGCCGCGGCGAGCTCGAACCGGCGCGCCCTGATGCGCGTCTCCCGCCGTACGCGGCGGCGCTGATGTCCACGCTAGACGTTCACGGGCTCGGCTGCCTGCGCGAGGGCCTCGTCGACGGCGGCCACGTCGAGCTTGAAGCCGCGCGCGAGCTGCTCGAGCACGCCGTGCTCCTGCGCGCTCACGCCGCCGGAGGCGTGCGCCATGGACGCCGCCACGCGGAGCACCTCGCGCTGGTGCTCGGTCCGCGCGATCGTGCGGGCGACCATGCTGATGCGCTTCTCCAGCCCGTCCTCGGCCAGCATCTCGCCGAGGTCGGCGAGGAGCGCCTCGATCTGCTTCTCGTGGACGAGGTTCTGGCAGGCGCCGGCGACGATCGCCTGGAAGCGCCCGCGCTCCTCGTCGTCGAAGTGGCCGTCGGCGTTCGCGACGAGGAACGCGGCCTCGATGATCGTCTCGAAGAGCGCCACCGCGGCCGGATCGAAGCCGGTGGGCATCGTGATGTCTTCGATGGGAGGGCGCGCGCTGTAGGCCCTCGCGGCCTGGGCCAGGATCGACGCCACGCGCACGCGCGGCGTCTCCGAGCCGAGGCGCGATGCGCGAGGCGCGATGCCGCCGGGGCGCCTGTTGATGGGAGCGGACATCGTTGTGTTGGACCCTCCTGCCGTCCAACACGCTCGGCCAAACGCCCGGAAGCGTCAAGCCGCTTGCTGAGTGGCGCTCTAGCGGCGGACGAGGGAGGCGGCCGGGACGAGGCGCGCGGCGCTGGCGGACGCGGCCGCCGGACCGTCGAGCGGACGGGGCTCGTCCGGGTCGAGCTCTGCGGTGAGGCGGGCGGCCTCGCGGCGCGCCACGGCGAGGCGCTCCTCGAGGAGCGCCTCGACGGCCGGCGCGTCCGGCGAGGCGGGCAGCGCCGCGCCGCCTCGGTCCATCAGGCTGCGGACGAAGACCTCGGCCGCCTTGTAGCTCGACCGAACGAGCGGCGCGCTGGCGGCGTAGAGGAAGCCCATCTCGAGCGCCGCGCGCTCGAACGCGGCGAAGGTCTCGGGCTCGACGAAGCGCTGCACGGGCGCGTGCTTCGAGGAGGGGCGGAGGTACTGGCCGATCGTCACGATGTCGACCCCGGCCTCACGAAGGTCGCGGAGCGCCTCCAGGACCTCGTCGTCGGTCTCGCCGATGCCGACCATGATCGAGCTCTTGGTGAGCCGCCGGGGCGCGGGCGCGCCGGCCTCCGCGGCGTCGGCGGCGAGGCGCCGCTGGCGCTCCTTCGCGCGCCGGAGCACGGCGAGCGACTGGTCGTAGCTCGACCGGACGTCGCGGATGACGCGCGTGATGCGGCGGACGACCTCGACGTTGTGGGCGAAGACGTCGGGCCCGGCGTCGACCACCATGTCGACGGCGCTCATGTGGCCCTGGAAGTCGCCGACCAGCGTCTCGATGAGCAGGTCGGGCCGGAGCGCGTGCAGGCGGCTCACCGTGCGGGCGACGTGCTCGGCCCCGCCGTCGAGCAGGTCGTCGCGGTTGACCATCGTCATCACGACGTACTGGAGCGAGAGCCGGGCGATGGCGCGGGCCACGTGCTCCGGCTCGCGCACGTCGACCGCGCCGCGCGGATCGCCCGTCGTGACCGCGCAGAAGCGGCAGCCGCGCGTGCACACGTCGCCGAGGAGCATCACCGTCGCGGTCCCCTCGCGCCAGCACTCGCCGACGTTCGGGCAGCGCGCCTCCTCGCAGACCGTGTGGAGATCGAGCTTGCGGAACGTCTCCTTGAGGTGGTGGTACGTGTCACCCCCGGGAGCGCGGACCTTGAGCCATTCAGGTTTGGGCGAGAACTGCGCCATCAGGGGTGTCCTTAGCCCATGCGGCGGGGGAGCGCGAGGGGGAGGTGCGCTAGCCGGCCGGCGGCGCAGGCGGCACGGAGCGGCTGATCTCGCGCGTCGTCAGCTTGCCGCGCTCGGTGAAGACGGCCGTGACGAGCTCCGCGGGGGTGACGTCGAACGCCGGGTGCCGGACGGGCACTCCGGGCGGGACGACCCGGCGGCCGCCGACGACGGCGAGCTCGTCGCGGCTCCGCTCCTCGATCGGGATCGACGCGCCGCTGTCGGTGGCGAGGTCGATCGTGCTCCACGGGGCGGCCACGTAGAACGGGATGCCGTGGTGGCGCGCGAGGCAGGCGAGGCCGTAGGTCCCGATCTTGTTCGCGACGTCGCCGTTCCGCGCGATGCGGTCGGCCCCGACGACGACGGCGCCGATCTCGCCCTTCTGCATGAACCACGCGGCCATCGAGTCGGAGATCACCTCGACGGGGATGCCGTCCCGCTGGAGCTCCCAGGCGGTGAGGCGGGCGCCCTGGAGGTACGGGCGGGTCTCGCACGCGAGCACGCGGAGCGCCTTGCCCTCCTCGATGGCGGCGCGGATCACGCCGAGCGCCGTGCCGTAGCCGCCGGTCGCGAGCGCGCCCGCGTTGCAGTGGGTGAGGACCGTGCCCGACTCCGGCAGGCGCGCGGCGCCGGCGCGGCCCATCTGGTGGCAGGCGGCGACGTCTTCCCGGTGGATCTCGCGGGCGAGCTCGGCGAGCTCCCGCGCGCGCTCCTCGCCGCGGCGCCCGGCGTTCTGCAGGGCCGCGGCGATCGCGCGCCGCACCGCCCACCCGAGGTTCACGGCGGTGGGCCGGGCCGAGGCGAGGTGCTCCCCCGCCGCCCGCATGGCGGCGACGTAGCTGGAGGCGCCCTCGTCGCGGGCGGCGCGCGCGGCGAGCGCCATCCCGTACGCGGCGGCGATGCCGATGGCCGGGGCGCCGCGGACCGCCATCGTCCGGATGGCCTCGGCGACGCCGGCGGAGTCGGTCAGCGTGAGGTAGCGCTCGCGCTCGGGCAGCTCGCGCTGCTCGAGGAGGAACACGCGGTCGTCGCCCTGCGCCAGCTCGACGGCCGAGTAGTCGGCGCCGGAGAGGGCCGCGGCCGGCTCCCAGGGCGGCGCCGGCCGCGCGCCCTCGCCTGGCCTCGGTGTCTGCTCTGCTTCGAAGCTCGTGCCCATTCAGCGCCTCCCGTTCGAGCGTGACGGCTCCCCTGGCGATCCGTCGTCCGGCCCCCGCGCCTCGGCGCTCGCGGCGAGCCGGCCGCGGATCTCCTCCGCGACGGTCGCGAAGTCCTCCGCCGCGTCGGCCTTGCGGCCCGCAAGGTAGGCGCGGAGCGCGTCGGCGGCGAGCAGCGCGAGGCTCGCGTTGATCCCGCGCGCCGTGAGCGCCTCGATCACGTCGCCGTTCTTGAGCAGCGTCTCCAGGTCGTCGAAGACCGCGGCGAGCTCTGGCCCGGGATCGACGCCGCCGCCGGCGGCCGGGCGCGTCTTCTTGTCGTCGTCGCGGGTCACGGGTCGCGCCTCATGGTTTGGTGGTGGTCGCCTTGGGGATCGCGGTGAAGGGGAAGTGCGGCGGCTCCACGCCGGGCACGCACTGGTACTTCGAGAAGTCGGTGACGCCCTCCTCGCGGAGCAGGGCCTCGTCGATCCACGCCTTACCGCGCCGGGCCGACGGCTCGCGCGAGAGCAGCGCGAGCGTCGCGTCGGCGAGGATATCCGCCTTGCGCCAGAGCTCCGGGCCGCCGAGGCCGAAGTTGATCGTGGCGAAGCTCTCGATCGCGGTCGCGGGCCAGAGGGCGTGGGCCGTGATGTTGTGCTCGGCGTACTCGCCGGCGATGGCGTCGGCGATCATCGTCATGCCGAATTTGGAGACCGCATAGGCCCCGTGGTGGGCGCAGGCCCCGGCGTCGACGGGGGGCGACATCATGATGATGTGGCCGTATTTTTGCGCGATCATCTGGGGGAGGACGGCCTGCGAGAGGGCGAACGACGCGCGCACGTTGATGCCCATGATGAGGTCGAACTTCTTCATGGGTGTGTCCACGACGTCGGCCCACCAGAGCGCGCCCGCGTTGTTGATGAGCGCGTCGATGCGCCCGAGGCGCTCGATGGCCGTGGCGACGGCGCCCCTGCAGGCCTCGTCGTCGCGGACATCGAGCTTGATGGGCAGCGCGCGGCGGCCGAGCTGCTCGACCTCGCGGGCGACGTCGTGGATCGTGCCCGGGAGGCGCGGGTTCTCGGCGACCTCCGTCTTCGCGGCGACGACGATATCCGCGCCTTCTCGCGCGCAGGCGAGGGCGACGGCCCGTCCGATCCCGCGGGAAGCTCCTGTGATGAAGACGACGCGGTCCTTGAGGCGCATGGTCGGCGGTCATAGCACAGGAGCCGCCGCGGGTGCGGCCTCGCGGTTCGCGGTCGAGCGGCCGTGCTGCGGGGTCGCCGCGCGGTCATCGGGTCATCGGGCCGTCGGGCCGCCTTTCCGCCTTTCCACGAGCGCGGCAGCCGGCGTGCCGGGCGGATGAGATGGCGCGCGCGTACGGCGGGAGGCCACATCCACCACCACCCCGCGCGTGACGCCGGGGCGAGCTCTGCCGCGGACGTGAGCGGGCGAGGGCCCTCAGGCGAGCGGCCAGGCGGTATGGGGGTGTGGCGGTGTGGCGAGGAGCGGGGGAGTCGCGCGGATTTCATGGGCGTTCGATTGACCTGCTGCTGACATGCGGCCTGTGGCTCCCCGCGGCGCGCGTCGACGCGCGATCCACGGCGGGCGGAGGCGGAGGCTCGCAGGGTGTGGTCGCCCCCACGGCTTCCGATCGCGGTCTGTCGTCGGACACGGACACCCACCCTTCGGACCAGGGGAGATGTTGTGCCCTGATGGATCCATGTCTCACACCGTCCTTGCGTGAAGAAATCCTGTGTCGTCGAGCTCCGGGAAGCTCGGTTTCATGGGTCTTGAAAAGATCCAGTGATCCGGCGGCAAATCATGCGTGCCAGAGTGTTTCGTGCCTGGACATGCCAGCGGTCAGGTGACACCGTGTCGTGAGCGAATCGAAGGGAGGCGCTGCGCTGCGTGGGATCGCGCTGTGCGCTACTCCGCCCCCTGAACAACGCTGTACTGGGGTGGCCCGTCGAGGTGTCGTGTGCCCCGGCGTACGTGCTGGCGCGAGCCGCGACGCAGGGGCGGGCCGAGCTCGGACGGGCCCAGAGAACCAAGGAGCATGCATATGAGCGCTTTGCACAGGACGCTTGTCCTCGCCTTCATCGCTGGCTGTTCTGCAGTCGGCTGTCTCGCCTCGACCGAGGTCGGCGAGGAGCCGTCGGCGGAGCTGTCGGACGACCAGTCCTCGCCGCTCGCGGGGGCGGTCTGCGATACCGCGTCGGAGGGCTCGGATGTGGAGCTCTCCTGTCCTGCCGGCGAGGTCATCACGGCGATCCAGTTCGCGAGTTATGGCAGGCCGCGCGGCGTCTGCGGCGGCTACGCGGCCACCTCGTGCAACGCGCCGACGTCGAAGGCCGTCGTGGAGCGCGCGTGCCTCGGAAAGGCGAGCTGCGCCGTGCGGGCGAGCAACGCGACCTTCTCCGGTGATCCGTGCAGGAGGACCGCGAAGCGGCTCTACGTGCAGGCGGCGTGCGGCCCCGCGACGCCGGGCAGCGGCGCGAGCGGCTCGACGAGCGGCACGGGCGGCACGGGCGGTGAGGGAGGCGCGGGAGGCGCGGGAGGCGCGGGCGGTACGGGAGGCTCGACGAGCAGCACCGGGAGCGCGGGCGGCTCGACGAGCGGCACCGGAGGCACGGGCGGTGAGGTCTGCGGCAATGGGGTTTGCGGCGCGGGCGAGGACTGCTCGAGCTGCTCGAGCGACTGCGGCGCATGCCAGATGTGCAGCGGCGCCGGGCCCAGCACGACTCCGCTCGACACCGAGGAGCAGGCGTTCCTCACCATCATCAACCAGTATCGCGCGCAGAACGGCCTCGGGGCGCTCTCGGCCTGCACCTCGATGAACCGCGCCGCTCAGGGGCACAGCGAGGACATGCGCGATCAGAACTATTTCTCGCACACGAGCCTCGACGGCCGGACGCCCTGGACCCGCATGTGCAACGCCTGCTACGAGCTCGGCTGCGGGGGCACCGCCATGGCCGAGAACATCGCCGCTGGCAACTCGGCAGCACAGGCGACGTTCACGCAGTGGAAGAACTCGGACGGCCACAACAAGAACATGCTCGGCTCCGCCTACAAGGTCATCGGCATCGGGCGGGCGACCGGAGGCGGGACCTACGGGTCCTACTGGACCACGGTGTTCGGCGGCAGCTCCGAGGCGAGCTGCAATTAGGCCAGGCACCCGCGGCGGCGGCCGCCTGCTCGCAGCAGCCTGTCACGCATGAGGCGTTCTGCCATGGCGGGGCGGCGCGACCCGGGAGCCGAGATGGCCCGGGCCGCGCCGCGCTCCGCGGCCGGAGAGCAGCCGCCGAGTGGCGGCCCGGCGATTGCTTTGAGCTTCGGACGACGGAGCGGTTGTGTGCTCGGAGCAAACGAGCTGCGCCGGTCATCCGTCTCGAAGCTCTCATGGCGGAACACATCATCTATCTCCTCGGTCCTTATCGAATTCCCGGCTTCCAGGGGGAGCGCGACGTCCGCGTCTACCTGCCCAGCGAGGGGGCGCCCGCCGGGCCGTCGCCTGTGCTCTTCCTGTTCGATGGGCAGAACGTCTTTCACGACGACCCGTCTTACAGCGGCGGCTGGCACCTGCACCAAGCGGTGCGCGATCTCTCGGGCCGAGGCCTCGTGGCGCCCGTCCTCGTGGGGATCGATCACGGCGGGAGCGAGCGGCTGACCGAGCTGTCGCCGTTCCCGGGCGACGGCAGCGACGGGCGGCTCGACGACTTCCTCGGCTGGATCACCTCCGAGATCGTGCCGGCCGTACAGGAGCGCTTCGCGGTGCGGCGCGACCCGGCCGGCACGGCGATCGGCGGCTCGTCCATGGGCGGCCTCGCGGCGCTCTACGCCCATTTCCGCCGCCCCGACGTGCTCGGGGCCGCGCTCTGCATGTCGCCGTCGCTCTGGTTCGCGGAGCGGAAGATCTTCGACTTCATCGCCTCCCAGGCCGTCCCGGCGAGCTCGCGGCTGTATATCGACGCCGGCGCTCAGGAGGACGACGGCTCGGTGCTGCGCGACGCCGCGCGCCTCGTGGCTCACCTGCGCCAGCGCGGCTACGGCGAGGCCGACCTGCTCTTCTGCCCGGACGAGGACGGGACCCACTGCGAGGACGCGTGGCGCCGGCGCGCGCCGGGGGCGCTGCAGTTCCTGTTCGCCGAGGCCGCCGGGGAGCGGCAGGGGGGCGCTGGCGGGGGGAACGACGAGGCGCAGCAGGCCGTCTGAACGGCGACCTGCGGCCGGCAAGCGCCTCGGCGGCGTACGCGGCACGCCTGATCGCTCGGAAGGGCCGCCGTGTGCCTCCGGTCGTGGTATGACGTGGGCCTGCGCATGCGGGAAGCGTTGCCGAGGGTAGATGTCGGGATCTTGACCTTCCGAGAGGACGAGCTCGAGGCCGTCCTGGAGCGCTTTCCGCGGGAGACGACCGTCTCCAGAGCGCGGATTTACAGTATTAGCCGGTTACCCATCGAGGAAGGTGAGAGCTACACCGTCGCGGTAACCCGCTGCGTCGCGGACTTCCCCAGCAGCGATGTCGTGGGGGCCATCGACGAGCTCGTCCAAGACCTGGCACCTCGACTGCTGCTCATCGTTGGCATCGCGGCAGGGATACCGTCCGAGGAGGTCACGCTCGGAGACGTCGTGGTAGCGACCGCCGTCGTCAAAGCGAGCAGGAAAGCAATGCGTGAATCTCAGCCTCTTTCGATAGAGCACATGCATAAAGACGTCGTGAAATGGGCGTCGAGCCTGCCAGTGCTGATCTCGTCGGGGTGGAACCATCAAGAATTCACGGGCCCGGCTCCCAGTATAGTCCATGAATTTGCAGGAGATGTCTCGCTCAAAGATGAAGTGTCCTTGTCGCTTAAGCGTCAATTTACGCCACCCTCGACGCTGGCTAATTCGATTCCGCGAGTGAAAGTCGGGAAGTCTCGCTGTGTGGCAGGTGCAATCGTCGCGAGCGATTACGTGATGAGCGACGACGATCTGAGATCCATTTTTAATGGATTGCGGCACAGCGTCCGCGCCGTCGAGGTAAAGTCCCTGAATGCGTACGGCGCGGCGCATGTGCGCGGGCTGCCCATCATGTCGATCAGAGGCATCAGTGAAATCATCGGCATGGAGCGCGACCCTGCATGGATTCCGTACGCCTGTCGGGTGGCCACATCGTTCGCGCTAGCCTTCTTGCAGGCGCGTCCCATCGAGCCACTCCGGGCGGCCGCGCACGTTGCAGCAGCCACCGAGGCAGCCTCCGAGAGGGAGGTCGACCTCACGAGAGTCTTCTGGGCGAAGCGCCTATCTCTGTCGTGGGTGCGAGGATTTCGCCTGCTAGAGCTTCCGATGAAACCGCCGGCCAAGCAGGACCAGGGACAGTGGACCGTCCTCCTTGGCGACAACGGGATCGGTAAGACCACCATCCTGCGCGCCCTCACGCTCGCACTCTCTCCGAGCGATGTGGTTCATGCCGTGCTGGGGAGAATGGGGGTCACCTCTCCCACCGTGCGGGCCGGCAGTGCCAAGGCCATCATCCGCCTGGGAGCTCACGAAGAAGACGATCTCACGACGCTCACCCTGGAGCCATCTCCAGGCGGCGAAGTCCTCCGGCGGCGGACATTCACCGAAGCCGCCATGCCTTTCGTCGTGGCTTACGGTTCCCGCCGTGGGTCCGGCCTCCTCGACTCGGGACGTAGCGCCGATGCTACGCCCCTCGCCGCGGTCGAGACCCTCTTCGACGAGGGCGCCAGCCTTATGCAGCCGGATTCCTGGCTCATCCGATGGCAGCTCGCAGCGTTGCAGGGCGGCAAGGATTCGCAGGATGCGCGCTTTTTCGACGCGATCCTTTCCACGCTATGCGAGCTGCTTCCTGACGTCAAAGCGGTCCACGTGAGCGCAAAGGGGGTCGACGTCGAGGGCCCCACCCTCGGCCGGGTGCCGCTTGGAGCGCTGAGCGACGGCTACCGTACGACCATGGGCTGGATCCTCGACATGGTGGCGCGCTGGGTCGAGGAGGCGAGGCGGCGCAACATCGAGGTCGACGGTGATTTCCATGAGAAGATGACCGGCGTCGCCGTGGTCGACGAGATCGATCTGCACCTCCACCCGCGATGGCAGCGTGACGTGATCTCGATGGTGCGCGGACACTTCCCGCGGATGAGCTTCGTTGTCACCACGCACAACCCGCTGACGCTTCTGGGCGCCCAGCCGGGAGAGATCTACGTGCTGCGGCGGGATGCGCAAGGCAACGTGGAGATCCTCCAGCGCGACCTGCCGCCCGGCGCGGGCGCGGAACGGATCCTCACCGGCGAGTGGTTCGGGCTCCCGTCAACGCTGGACGACGAGACGCTGGACATGCTCGCCAAGCACCAGCGGCTGATCCGCGAGCGCGGCCTCGACGCGCCCGAGGCGGTGAAGCTCGAGGAGGAACTGCGGCGGCGGCTCGGGTCGTTCGCGGATACGCGGGTGGAGCGGCTGGCGCACGAAGCGATGGCGGAGCACGTCGAGAAGGATCTGCGCGAGCTGACGCCCGAGGAGCGGAAGCAGGCTCGGGCGACGGTCGCGGCGATGCTCGATGAAAAGCCGGGGCCGGTGAAGCCGGCGCCCATAAAGAGCAAGCCAAAGGCGAGACGGCCCAAGCAATCAGCAGGTTGAGCGGGGACATGCTCGGGTTCCGGCGGCCCAAGCGCCCCAGGGGGTTTGCGAAGGAGGTCGGTGCGGTCCGCCGCGCCGTGGCGAGCGCGTGCGCCGCGGGGCAGGTGCCGGACTTCCTCCCCTTGTGGCGCAAGGACGAGTACAAGCGGAAGTTTGTGGCCGCACAGCACGGCAAATGTGGCTACTGCGAGACGTACTCGCTGAACCACCCCCCAGCCATCGAGCACTACGCGCCGAAGGGCGAAGTCGAGGCTCTGGCCAGCGAGGGGATCGAGGCGGACGGGCTCTATGGCGTCCGAGATCGTGCCACGGCACAGATCAGCCCGACCGGGTATCACTGGCTTGCCTATGACTGGAATAACTGGCTGCTTGCGTGCGAGCGTTGCAACACGGGCTGGAAACGCTCGCTCTTTCCGGTGCGAGAACATCCGCACCCGTGCCCGCTCGCGCCGGGCCAGCGCTACACGCCGCTGCTCCTGAACCCGTACGGCGTGGAAGATCCCGTCGAGCACCTGGAGTTCAGCGCGCTTGGAGACATCACCGCCCGCCATGGGAGCGAGTATGGGGAGGCGACGATCCGCACGCTCGGGCTTTCCCGCCGTGAATCGCTGCGCCATGTCCGGCAGGGCTTCGCGGAGGACGCGACCCGGCACGCGAGAGGGCTCGAACAGGCGCTCGTCGACGGCAAGCTCGATAGTGCGCAGATCCACGCCGAGGCGCTGGTCTCGCTCGGCGGTGAGGAGCGCCTGCATGCAGGCATGGTGCGGAGTATCGTCCTGTCCAGGCTCGGCATGCGCTGGCCCCAGATGAAAATGCTGGCTGAGAAGCTCGCCGCGAAGGCCCATCCTCCCACGAAAGCTCCAGCCGTTGGTGCGCGCAAAAGAACGCGGGAGCGGAAGCGGTAGGCCGCGTGTCCCGCACCGGGCTCGCCTCGATGGCGCCTGCAGAGCGCCCTTCCGAAGCGCGAATCGTTCTGCCGGGATGTCCCCTCTGGCGCCTGGCCCCTACCGCCGCCCCTTGCTCCGCTTGCGCGTCCCCTGGACGATGCGCGCCGCGTAGCGCGGCGTCGGGGCGGTCGCGCCGAGCGCCGCGGACAGGCGGTCGACCTCCGCATCCGAGAACGACGCCTTCCGGAGCGCGGTGATCGCGCCCGCCACGACGTCGCGCGACTCGGGGCGCTCCGCCCCCGTCTTCTCCTCGAGCCAGCGCACGACCTCGGGGAAGCGGCCGGCGAGGGCCGCGATCTGCGCCGGCATCCCCTGCCGGAGGAGGCGCAGGCCCTGCAGCCGCTCGTCCGCGCGCGGGGAGCGATCCGACAGCACGAACGCCTCCTCGAGGCGCGCGACCACCTCCGCGCCCGCCGAGAGCCCGGCGAGCAGCGTGCGCTCGGCGAGCGCCTCGAGCGCGACGTACGCCTGCAGGTAGCCGTCGGTCCAGGACGAGAGCTCGCCGACCACCGCGTCGCCGCGCGCCGCGATGACGGCGCGGAGCGCCGCCACAACCCCGTCGCGCACGACGCGCCGCGGGTCCTCGGCCAGCTCCTCGAGCGCCTCGAGCGGATCGAGCCCGCCCTTCCCGCGGCGCGCGCCGCCCGCGCGCGGCGCCTGCCCCGCTCCGCCCGCCCGCGCCGCGCCCTGCACCGCGAGCGACGCGAGCGCCTGCGCCGCCACGATGAGCGCGTACTCCTCGGTGGTCGCGCAGAGCGCCCGCACGAGCCGCTCGGCCGGCGCGCCGCGGTCCGCGATCGCCGCGCCGACCGCCCGCGCGAGATCCAGGTTCACGCGCGGCAAGGGGGCGTTCGGCCCGAGGTCGGGGCCGGGGGCGCGCACCCCGCCGCGCCGGGCGGGCAGCCCGGAGCTGCGATCGAGCAGCGCGAGCAGCTCGGCCGGATCGCCGCTCTGCGCGGCGCGCTCGATCGCCGCGTCGATCTTCGGGTTGCGCAGCGCGCCCGGGGGAGTCGCCCCCCGGCGCGTATCCGAGGTGTCAGCCATTCAGAACCCCAGGGAAAGACCGACCTCCGGGGAGAGGACGGCGGTCACGGCAGGAAAGGTGAGGCTCGAGCGGAGCGTGAGGCTCAGCGAGAGGGCCTCGATCGGCGCCGGTCACCCCGGCGCCGGTGGCCGCGCGCGCCTGCTCGAACGCGGAGGAGACCTCCGGGCCCGCGGCGAGCCACCCGGCGAGGCTCCCCGCGATCGCGGGGGACGCGCGCGGCGCGCAGGAAACAGGGCCGTTGCGTGCGGACATCGGCGCGCAACGTAGCCCACCGGTGTGTCAGCGAGCGCCAGAAAAGCTTGGGGACGGGAAGCCCGCTCACCCGATCCTGGAACACGCCACACGCAGGAGGGACAAATAATCCACAGGTTGTTCCCAGGTTGTGGAAACCCCGTGGGACCCTGGCAACTCCGCGGAGCTGCCCGTCCTGCGCCGATCGCGGGGCGGCAGCCCCTCCAAGCCCCGGCGCCGGCCGAAGCCAGCCCGGGCATGGACGCGCCGCCCACACCGATGCAACTGATTTTTCTGCGATTTCTGGCGCTCCGTGGCCCGGCGCGCCGCCCGACTTCCGGGCGCTAAACTCCCTCCTTCGGAACCAATCTGCAACCCAAAAATCACGTTCCCGAGCCCGGTTTGACAGTCCACATGCTTGTCCACAGATTGGCCACCTGATGGCCCCAGACGGCGCGCAGGTTTCGTGTCGGATGGGGGGCGCCGGGCGCGTTCTCGCTTGTCTTTCGGGTGGCGATCGACATGCGATTGACAAGCTCGCGATGACCTGGGTGGGGGAGGCGGCGGGCGCCGGGGCTCGGCCGGAGCGCCCGGCGAGCGTCCATCCGGCGGACGCGCGGGCGCCGGGGCTCGGCCGGCCAGAGCGCCCGGCGAGCGGTCCATCCGGCGGCCGTCCGGGTGAGGCGGCCGCGCCGGGCGCTGCGTCGCTGGGCCGCGCGGCGCCGCGCCCGGCGTGCTAGCGGGTGCGCATGCGCGTTCCGGAGATCCCCGAAGAGATGGCGTCGCCCCTGCGCGCCGGCGACCCGCCGGCGCAGGTCGCAGGGCGCCCGCTGATCCGGAGGAGCGCGCGCGTCCCACGCTGGCGCGCGCGGCTCGCCGACCACGACGCGGCCTCGCTCGCGGAGCTGCTCCGGCAGGCCGGCGGCACGGCGTCGGCGGCGCGCGCGGTCTCCGGCAAGGTGGTGCGCCACGCCTTCGGCGCCGAGCCGGGCGCGCCTGCGCCGGCCTGGGACGCGCGCGCGCTCGCCGCCCTGGGCGTCGGGGCCTGGGCGCACGAGGCGCTGCTCGCGCTCGATCCGGCGCCGTCGCTCGAGATCGCCGAGCGGGCGCCGGCGCAGGACGACACGCTCCGGCTCGTCCTGCGCGCGGGCGACGGCGCGCTCATCGAGTCGGTGCTGATCCCGGGGCCCGCCCGCACAACGCTCTGCGTCTCGAGCCAGGTCGGCTGCGCCCGGGCCTGCTCGTTCTGCGAGACGGGGCGGCTCGGGCTCGAGCGCCAGCTCGCCGCCGGCGAGATCGTCGATCAGGTCCGGATCGCCCGGGCGCTCGCGGCCGAGCGCGGCGGCGCGCCCCTCAGGAACCTCGTCTTCATGGGGATGGGCGAGCCGTTCGATAACCTCGGCGAGGTGCTGAAGGCCATCCGGCTGCTCACCGATCCGCGGGCGTTCCGGTTCGCGCCGTCGCACGTCACCGTGAGCACCGTCGGGGTGGCGGACAAGATCGAGCCGTTCTTCCGCGACGCGCGCGCCGAGCTCGCCGTCAGCCTCAACGCCCCGGACGACGCCCGCAGGCAGGCGATCATGCCCGTGAACGCGCGCTTCTCGATGGCGGCGCTGAAGGAGGCGATCGCGCGGGCGCTGCCGCCGGGGCGGCGCGTGCTCTTCGAGTACGTGCTCTTCGATCGCTTCAACGACGCCCCGGAGGACGCGGATCTGCTCGCGGCGTACGTCGCCGGGCTCCGGTGCCGGGTGAACGTCATCCCCTGCAACCCCGGCCCGGATCCGGCGCTGCGCCCGCCGTCCGCCGCGCGGCTCGACGCCTTCGTGGCGCGGCTGTCCGGCCATGGCGTCACGACGCTCGTGCGGCGGCCGCGGGGGCGCGACGTGGGCGGCGCCTGCGGTCAGCTCGCGGGGATGGCCCGCGTCAGGCAGCCAGAGCCAGCGTGAGGGCGGCGCCGCGGGCGAGCGGGGCCCCGGCGCGGAGCGCCCCGTGGCCCGCCGCGAACGTACGGGCGATCTTCCCCGAACGCTGGTCCATCCGGACGAGCACCGCGCGCTTGCCCGTCTCGCCGGTGCGCCCGAGCGTCGCGAGCAAGGAGAGCAGGTCGGTCCATACGCGGTCGCGCCAGCGCCTCAGCAGGAACATCACGACGCTCGAGATGGCGCGCTCCACGTCCCGGCTGAAGGTCGCGATCCGGGCGAGCGGGCAGCGATAACGAGCGCGCAGGATCGCGAAGATTTCCGGCATCGCCGCCGCGAGAATTTCATTCACAAGGTCGTGGTCGTGACGGTAGCGGTCGAGAAGCCGGGCGTCCTGCGCCGCGCCGTGCTGGACGATGTTCTGGTAGAGCCCGAGGGCCAGGTCGTAGTTGATGTGCGCGTTGATGCCGAGCAGCCCGTGCGCCGCCGCCGCCGCCCCGCCCGCGCTGGCGCACTGGAACGCGACGTCCCACGCCTCGATGCCCGTCGACCGCGCTTCCAGCGACGCCGCGAGGGCCGTCAGGTAGTACTCGCAGAAGATCCCCGCCAGGCGCGAGATCCACGCCGGCTCGAGGAACCGGCCGTCCGAGCCGCCGCCGACCGCCTCTTTCACGCGGCGCGTGATCACGGCGTAGACGTCGGGGAACACCGCCCGCGGGTCGTTCCTCTCGCGCAGCCGCGCGGCGACCGTCTCCAGCGCGATCAGCGCCTCGGAGACGTTCGCCGGCGTCATCGTCACGCCCTGCAGGACGGGATGACGCGCGGTGGACACCGCGGGATGGGACGCAGCCAATGACCGCGTCTGCTTGCTCCTCATCGCCAGGGGTCGATCCGAAGTAAGGGTCTTCATGGCTGCGCGGAGCGAGCGAATTCAAGGATCGTGCCCGTATGTCCGGTCCGCAGTCGTACACAGCCACAGGAGGTACGAGCGCGCGCAGAGCTGGGCTCGAGCGCGCGCGGCGGGTGTTTGCACGCTCGTTCGCCAGGTCGCCCTTCACGCCGGATTTCCCGCGAATACAGAGGCGAACGCGCGCCCGTCGGTCCGGGGCGAGCGGGCGAGGTTCCGGTGGCGCCGCGCGGCTACCAGCAGCGGTGTCGTCGAGCGGTGCCCGCGTCGACGTCGTGCCCTGACGCGGTGAGACCGCAGGCCGGCGCGCCAAAGTGCCCCATGGGGCAGATTGTGACGCGCGGACGGGTTCCCTCGAGGCAAAACAAGGAATCCCCCGACGCCGCGCACACCTTGGTAATCCGGGTGCGGCGGTGTGTGCCGGGTCGCGCGGGCGTTTTCGGGTCTCGGCCGGCCGGGTGATGCGCCGTATCCTGGCGCGGAGCGCTCCGCGCCTGCGCGCGGCCCTCGACGCCGCCTGGCGGCGGCGAGGGAGGTTGCGCTCCTCCGCGGATGCCCCTGCCGAGCACCATGAGCTTCCTCAAGATCGTCTGTTCCGAGCCCAGAAACGACCTCGCCTCCTTCCTCCAGTCGCTGCCGATCGAGCCCGCGGGGCCGGCCATCGCGCTCGTGATGGGCACCGCGGATCTCGCCTATCCGCTCGTGGCCGCGCGGACCTTCCTCGCGTCGGCGAGGGAGGTGGGCGCGTCGCACCTCCTCTGGGTGGCGCCGTACTTCCCTCCCTCGAGCCGGGTGGGGCAGCAGATCCGCGACGCCGAGGCGTCCGTGCGCGCCTCTGGCCAGGCGGTGACCACGGTCTGGCACGGACCTCTGCTGAGCGCGCTCAACCTCTGGCGCGAGGACATCCGGCTCCGCCGCACCCTGCCGCTGCCGCTGGGCGGCGGCGCGCTGCCCTGGGTGGCGCCCGCGGACGTGGCCCGCAGGGCGATCCGCGCGCTGGAGCAGCCCGGCGCGCCGGCGCCCGTCGTCTGCGGCCCCGCCGCGTGCTCGGGCGCCGAGGTGGCGGCCGCGCTCTCCCGCGGCCTCCGCGCCGGCCTGACGAGCGAGCGCTTCGCCTGGCGAAGGTTCGAGGAGATCGATCGCGACCACGACCGCAAGCTCAGCGAGGATGAGCTCCTGCCGTACCTCACCGGCCTCGGGATGCGGGCCGACGAGGCGAAGGCGCTGCTCCTGGCCGCGGACACGACCGGGGACGGGACCGTCGACTTCGAGGAGTTCACCGCCGGGCTGCGGGGGCGGCTCGACAACCTGGTCCAGCAGCTGCTGCGCGAGGACCCGTTCGAGCTCCGGTACGTGGACACGCCGGCCGATCGGGCCGCGGCGGCGCTCGTCCAGGCGGGCCTGCGGAAGGCGGCGGCCGAGGCGCTGATCGAGGGCTGGGCGAGCCTGGCCAGGGAGGGGATCCCCGCGGACGTCCGCGGGTCCGACGAGGCCTGGCTCGAGCTGCCGCCCGCGACCGTCGACGCCTGGGCCGAGCGGCACGCGCTCGATTTCGTCAACGTCCACCTCCTGCCCGGGCAGGGGCTGCTCTCCCGGCGCGAGGGGGTCGTCGAGAGCAGCGCCGCGATGGGCGCGCTGGCCGGCAAGGAGGCCGCGATCTCGAAGATCGTCGACGGCGGCGGCCGCATCCTGTCGCTCTCCCGCGCGCTCGACGGGAGCGGCGTCTCGGCGCGGTGGCTCGACGCGCCCATGGAGAGCCTCCGGTGGGTGCCGTGCGGGGATCGCGACAAGCGCCGCGCGCTGCTCCTGTCGAGCGGGCAGCTCACGGGGCTGCACGTCGAGGGGGAATGGAACGACCTCCCCTCGGCGATGCGGCTGCTCATGGCGCGCGGCCCGCTGCCCGGCTGGCAGCTCACGACGTTCCGGGAGCTCGGCGAGCTGAAGATCGATCAACCCGCGGCGCTGTTCGAGCCGAACGAGGTCGTGTGCAACTGCGCCGGGGTCAAGCGCGGGCAGATCACGAGCCTCATCGAGGCCGGGTGCGCGACGCCCGCCGAGCTGTCGGAGCGGACGCGGGCGGGCCAGATCTGCGGCGGCTGCGCCCCGGCGCTCGCCGAGATGTTCGGCGGATCGAGCCTCCAGCAGGCCGAGGTGAAGGCCGCGCGGGAGCTCTCCCCCGGGATCTTCCAGATCACGCTCTCGCCGGTCGGCGGCGCGCCGGCGGCGTCGGTGCCCGGGCAGCACGTGCTCGTGCAGGGCTACCTCGATCGGCGCTGGGTGGCGCGCGCGTACACGCTGTCTGCGCCGGCGCGCGCCGGCGGCGACTACGAGATCACGGTGAAGCGCGAGGAGCTCGGGGTGTTCTCGCGGTGGCTGTGCGAGCGCGCCGCGGCCTCGCTGCTGCGCGCGTCGGCGCCGAAGGGCAGCTTCGTCCTTCCGGCGCCGCCCGTGGAGCGGGTGGTGTTCCTCGCGGGCGGGATCGGCGTCACGCCGGCGATGGCGATGCTGCGGGCGCTCGACGGCAGGGCCGACCGCCTCGAGGCGGGGGCCTTCCTCCTCGACTGGTCGGCGTCGCGCGCCGCGGATTTCGCCTATTTCGAGGAGGATCTGCGGGCGATCGCCGGCCGCACGCCCGGCGTCGCGTTCCGCCTGCGCGCGACGAAGGCGGAGGGTCGGCTGTCCAGGGAGCAGGTGGCCGAGCTGTATCCTTACCGGCCGGGATCGCGGGCGCTCGTGTGTGGTCCTGATGCCTTCATGCGCGACGCGCAGGAGCACCTGCGCGCGGTGGGCTGGCCGCCGGACGCCATCCAGCGGGAGCTGTTCAGCTCGAACGTCGACACCGCCGGCGAGGTCCGCCCGACGCCGCTCCGGCGCGCCGGCGCGGCGCGGGCGGCTGGCGGCGTGTGTCCGGTCGAGCACGGGTCGTTTCACGTGACCCCCACCGCGCCCGAGGCGGTGCCGACCGAGGCCGAGGCGTTCCTGCGCCAGTGCTACGCGGAGCTCGGGGTGCCCTCGGCGGTGGAAGAGCGCTGGCAGGAGGTGCGGGCGAGCCTTTCGAAGCACGGGACATACACGCACCTGCCCGACGAGCTCGCCTATGGCGCCCGGCTCGCGTGGCGCAACAGCTCGCGCTGCATCGGGCGCTTCTTCTGGTCGACGCTCCACGTGCGCGATCTGCGCCACCTGAAGACGGAGGAGGAGATCTTCCAGGCGCTCGTCGAGCACCTCGATCTGGCGACGAACGGGGGCGACATCCGGGCGACGATGACGGTGTTCAGGCCGGGTGAGCCGCGGATCCGCATCTGGAACGGCCAGCTGGTCCGCTATGCGGGCTACCGGCTCCCGGACGGCGGCGTGCTCGGCGATCCGGGGAACGTGGAGCTGACGGACCAGGCGCTCGCGCTGGGCTGGCCGGGCGGGGAGCGGACGCGCTTCGATCTGCTGCCGCTGATCCTCCAGATCGGCGACGGCCGGCCGAAGTGGTTCGAGCTGCCGCGGGAGAAGGTGCTCGAGGTGCCGATCGAGCACCCGCGGTATGCGTGGTTCGCCGAGCTCGGGCTGAAGTGGCACGCGCTGCCGGCGGTCTCCAACCTGGCCCTCGATCTCGGCGGGATCCAGTACACGGCGGCGCCGTTCAACGGCTTTTACATGGGGACCGAGATCGGCGCGCGCAACCTGAGCGACGTGACGCGGTACGACCAGCTGCCGCTCATCGCGGATCGCCTCGGGCTGGACCGGTCACGCAGCGACACGCTGTGGCAGGACGCCGCGCTTGTCGAGCTGAACGTCGCGGTGCTGCACTCGTTCCGGCAGGCCAAGGTGCGGATGATGGACCACCACACGCTCTCGGAGTACTTCAAGAAGTTCGAGCAGCAGGAGCGGCAGTGCGAGCGCCCGGTGTACGCGGACTGGACGTGGATCGTCCCGCCGATGTCGGCGTCGACCATGGCGGTGTTCCACACCAACATGGAGAACAAGATCCTGAAGCCGAACTACCTGTATCAGGACGATCCGTGGAAGGAGCGGAAGGGGTAGCGGCGAAGGCGCATTCACGAGCGAGTCGCCTGCGTTCCTCCCTGGCTGCGAGAGAGGTCGTGCCGAGACGCCCGGCCCCCGGAGGGGGTGCTCGTCGCGCGGGCGCGGGGTGGGGCCCCGCCGAACTCGCTTTCTGGCTGCGAGAGAGGTCGTACCGAGACGCCCGGCCCCCGGAGGGGGTGCTCGTCGCGCGGGCGCGGGGTGGGGCCCCGCCGAACTCGCCTGAGCCCTGTCTCCTCCGGCAGAGCCGGAGGAGACAGGGCTCAGGCTCAGACATCGGCCCATCCCCACCCCGCGCCCGCGCGACGAGCACCCCCTCCGGGGGCCTACCGCGGACGCAGAACCAGGGAGGAACTAAGGCGACGCCGTACCAGCGCGGGCCGCCGACACGGACGGCCGCGCTCGAGGGAGACGGAGGGGGCGCGACGGACTCGAACCATCGCGGGGGGGTGGCGGAGGGGGTGCGCGACGGACTCGATCCGTTGCGAAGGGGGTGGCGGAGGGGGTGCGCGACGGACTCGATCCGTTGCGAAGGGGGTGGCGGAGGGGGTGCGCGACGGACTCGATCCGTTGCGAAGGGGGTGGCGGAGGGGGTGCGCGACGGATCGAGTGAGCCGCGAGGGGGTGGCGGAGGGGGTGCGCGACGGATCGAGTGAGCCGCGAGGGGGGTGGCGGAGGGGGTGCGCGACGGATCGAGTGAGCCGCGAGGGGGGTGGCGGAGGGGGTGCGCGACGGATCGAGTGAGCCGCGAGGGGGTGGCGGAGGGGGTGCGCGACGGATCGAGTGAGCCGCGAGGGGGTGGCGGAGGGGGTGCGCGACGGATCGAGTGGGCCGCGAGGGGGAGGCGGAGGGGGGCCGACGAATCGAGTGAGCCGCGAGAGGGTGGCGGAGGGGGGCGCGACGGATCGCGTCTGCTGGGAGAGGCTGGTGCCAGGGAGATTGGACGACCGCATGCCGAGCGCGACCCCTCGATGAATGAAGGAGCGGACGTCCACCTGGCTCGCTCGCTCGAGCGGCCGACGTCCGGCGTTCGCTGTCGCTATCCTCCCGACGGCGGGGGCCTGCATTGACCCGTGAGGCGCCGCCGGCCCAACGAGCGCCGCCGCTGGGGCACGTAGCAGGCCGATGCGCGCCTGCTCATCTCTGCGGCGCGCGTCAGTGGCCGCGGTCGCAGCGGAGCCAACCGTTCCTGTTCTCGATGTCTCCTCGGCACCGCCTCGCGTCCACCTTCCGGAAGGGACGCTGATGCTGCCGCGGCCGATCCGGTGCTGAGGTGCGCCCGCGGCGGCGCTCAGCGCAGGGCCAGCTGTGCGCTGGACGCCGCGAGCGCCTGACCGAGCCACCTCTCCAAGGTCGCGAGGTCGGTGCACGCCTCGATGCGCTCCGCATCCTCCGCGATGAGCGCGAGCTGCCGGTGCGCGAGCACGCGGCGCAGGGCCGCGCGCGCCTCGTCGAGGCGCCCCTCGAGGCGACCTTCGTCGACCAGACGCTGCTTCATCTTGGGATTGGCCGTGAGCAGGACTTCCAGGATGCGGTCCTGGCGCGCGTCGATCTCGGGATCGCCGGTCCTGGCGAACCGCCACAGGAGCTCCTCACGGGCCGTCGTCGACATGGGCAGGTACTTTAGCATGGACAGCACCCATTCAAGCGGCCGGCGCGGCGCCACCCAGCGGGCGAGCTCGTCGAGCGGCTGCCCCGAACGGGCGACAAGGAACGGCACCAGCTCGTCGCGCAGCGGGAGCTCGTTCGCCGCCACCCACACGAAGCAGCGCCCCAGCGGCTCCACCGCGTAGCAGCCAGGCGCGAAGCGAACCGGACGGCGCGCCTGCCTCAGCCACTCCGGAACGTGCGGCGCCGCCAGCCAGAGCGGCGTCTCGCCCGGCCAGGAAGGAGCCCGCTCCTCGACCCGCTGCACCTGCCTGGCCTGCCGGCGAAGCAGGGCCCGCTCCACGGCGGTCATGTCCAGATGGTCCCCCGCGAGCTTCAGCTCCACCACGACTTCCCCGTACGCCTGCGCCGCCGGCCACGGGGGCGGCAGGTGCGCGAGGAGCCCCGGGCGGAGAATCGCGAGCAGGCCGTCGGCCTGTACCTTCTCCAGCCGGATCTCGGGCGGATCTTGCCACATCACAGCTCCAGCCGTGACCCGCTCTATCTCTTCGGCAAACGTCCGCTTCGCGAACAGGTCCGGCTGACCCATCGTGTTGCGGGAGGTAGCAGACACGGAGCGCTGCAGCCAATGTCGCGTGCAGGCGGCAACCTCACGGATCGCCCTCCGAGCACGACCACCGCAATGCCGCCGCTTGAAGCACGATGAAAGGTGCAATTCTCGAACTAAAACCGAGCTGTCTCCGTAAGCACCTGGCAGGTACGTTGCAGCCGGGATCTCGCCGTCAATGGTCTCGCGGATGCGCTGAGAGCATGTTATGCACGAGGGCGTGCGAGTCTTCTTCACGGTCGCGATGTCCGTCACGTCGGCTGCCGTCGGCTTGAGCAGCGCCGGTTGCGCAGACGATCACGCCCCTGCGTCAGGAAGCCAATCCGGCGGCGGCGGTGGGGTGGGCGGCAACGGCCCCGGCGGCAGCGGCCCCGGCAGCAGCGGCCTCGGTGGCAGCGGCCCCGGCGGCAGCGGCCCCGGCGGCGCGGGCCCCGGCGGCGGCGCGGAGGCGTCGTCCGCATCGAGCAGCGCAGAGGCGTCCAGCTCGGCCGGCGCCGGGGGAGGGGAGGAGGGACGGCTCGACAGGTTCGGGATAGCGATGCTGCGGCCCACGCTGCCTTCGGGCAAAACGTGGCTCTCGACCTGGGACAACGGCGCCGCGCGCACGTTCTCGGGGATCGACCCGGCCGACGCCTGGTTCGACGCCGACCACGGCGACGCGTCCTATGACACCGACGGCCAGGGCATTCTCAAGATCAGCGGCCGCGTCCCGCGGATGTACGTGCACGACCCCGCGCTCGAAGACCCGTGGCGCGACGTCGAGGTCACGATGTATTTCCTGCGGGCCGCCGACGACGGGACACCTTATGGCGGCCTCGTCGCCATGACGCGCACCAACCACGGCACGATCGGCGACGAGGACGTCAACAAATGCGACACGCGCGGGATCGCTGCCCGCATGCGCTACGACGGCAAGATCGATTTCGAGAAGGAGACGAGCCACCCCGCCTCCTCGGCCATCCTCAGCAAGAGGTACTGGGAAGGCGGCATGCCGGAGCAGGTATGGATCGGGTACAAGCAGCTTGTCTACGACCTGCCGAACGGCGATGTGAAGCAGGAGCTCTGGATCGACGAGACCGACGGCGCGAACGGAGGCACCTGGGTGAAGATCCACGAGCACGTCGACCAGGGGACCGACTTCGGCGTGGGAGGCGAGCCCTGTCGGCCGGGCATCGATCCCGCAATGAAGCTCACGCGGGAGCCGACCCGGGAGGGCTCGGAGACCGGCAAGCCCAACATCAGCGTCTATTTCCGGAGCGACGGGGTGGGCTCCGACGGGCTCCTGTACAAGAAGGGCAGCGTCCGCGAGATCGTGCCCTGACGGCGCCCGCGCGCGAACGCACGAGCGGACGAGGGAGAGCGTACGCGACCGGTTCCTGCGGGAGCGCCGGGGTGGCTGGGATATGCTTCGCGGCGGATGCCCACCTCGTCGCCGAATACCTCCGGAGCCCCGCTCGGGCAAGGCGGCCGCCTCGGTCCCTTCCGGCTCGTCCGGCAGCTCGGCAGCGGCGGGTTCGCGCCGGTGTGGCTCGCCGAGGAGATCTACGAAGGCAGGAAGCTCCGCGACGTCGCCATCAAGCTCTTCTTCGTCCCCGAGCAGCTCGCGGGCTCCCCCGACGCGACGGCCGCGTGGCGAGACACGATCCTCGACGAGGCGCAGGCGCTCTGCCGGGTCGAGCACCCGAACGTCGTGCGGTTCTATTCGTTCCAGCGCGACGACGCCCTCGGCGTGGTCGGCCTGGTGATGGAGTACGTGGCCGGCACGAGCCTCGATGAGCTCTCTCGCGAGGCAGGCCGCCTCCCCGAGCGCGCCGTCCTCGAAGCGGCGTCCGCCGTCGCCTGGGCGCTCTCCGCGGTGCACACCGCCGGGCTCGTCCATCGGGACGTCAAGCCCGCCAACGTCGTCCGCGGCTCGAGCGTCTACAAGCTAATCGATTTCGGGATCTCCGGGGGAAACGCGCGGAGCTGGGTCGAGCGGGGGCTCGCCGCCCCCACAGGGCCGCCGCCCACCGTGGCGGTCGACGGATACTCCGGCACGGTGCTGGCCGAGGAGCCGGCGGGCGCGACCATGACCTTGAGCGTGCCCGCGGTCGCCGGCGCCGTCCGGGAGCTGGGCTCCGTGCTCGCGGGCACACCCGGCTACATCGCGCCGGAGTGCGCCGCCGGCCAGTCCGCCACGCCCGCCAGCGATCTCTACGCGCTCGGCGTCCTGATCTTCCGCCTGAGGACCGGCAGCCTCCCCGCCGAGCTCGAGCAGCGCAGCGGGGAGACCGCGCACTGGCTCCTCGTGCCGCGGCGAGCGGCGCCCCCGCTCGATGCGCTCGTGCCCGATCCGACGACGGCGACCGGCCTCCTCTCTCGCCTCACGGCGACGCTGGTCGCCCTGGATCCTCAGAGCCGCCCGCGGCACGCCGATCAGGTCGCGCGCGAGCTCGATCGCATCCTCGCCGCGCTCGATCCCGAGCTCGCCCCGCCAGGGAGCAAGGAAGGGTCACAGCCGCCACATCGCGCGTCCGACCTGTCCGTGCGGCCGCCGCCCGAGGGTCGCCCCGCGCGGCGCTCGCCGGAGGATCGCCCCGCGCGGCCGCTGCCGGAGGACCGTCCCGCGCGGCTCCCGCCCGACGGCCGGCCGCCGCTCCTCGGGCGGCGAGCCGAGCTCGACGCGATCGCGCGCGCCGCGCAGGCCGCGCAGGAGGGCCGCGTGCGCGGGATCGTGGTGGGCGGCCACCAGGGGATCGGGCGCAGCCGGCTCCTCGACGCCGCTGTCGAGCGCACCGGGTGGGACCTGCGCCACGTCGTCCGGCTCCGGTGCCTGCCCGAGCGACGGAGCCCGTTCCATCCGCTGCGCCGCGCCGCCGAGGAGCTCGGCGAGAGCGACCTCCCCGAGCTCCGCGCGCTCCCCGCGGCGCTGGAGCGCGCGCTGTCTCCGGCGCTGCTCCCCTCCGCGGACGAGGTCGCGCACACGGTCGAGGCCATCGAGGACGCGCTGCTGCGGGCGAGCGCCCGCGAGCCGCTGCTGCTCCTCGTCGACGATCTGCAGTGGGCCGACGCGGCGACGCTGGAGCTGATCAAGCTGCTCCTGCGGCGCGCCGCCGCGGAGGGGCAGGGCCGGCTGCTCGTGATCGCGGCCGCGCGCAGCGAGCCGAGCCGGCCGGCGGCCCTGCGCGCCCTGCTGGGCGAGGTGCGGGCGCGGGTGAGTCCGGGGGTGACCTACCTCGGCCTCGCGCCGCTCGACCCCGAGGCCGCCGCCGAGCTCGCGCAGGCGGTGGGCCGCGGCCTGCATCCAGCGGCCACGCAGGGCGGGGCCGCGGCGCTCGTCGCCCCGCTTGCCCCGCTTGCCCCGCTCGCGCCCGCGCTGGAGCGGGCCGTCGTCGCGACGTCCGGAGGTGTGCCCTTCTACATCGTGCACGCGCTCATGGCGTGGCACGAGGGCGGCGCCCTGGCGCTCCGCGACGGGACCCTCTGCGCCGCGGACGACCGGGCCCTGCGGGGGGAGGTCCCCGGCGTGGCCGATCTGCTCGAGGCCCGGGTGGCGTCGTTCGCCGACGACAGCGCCGCCGAGCGCAGCGCTTTGCGGACCCTCGCCGCGGTGGCGCTCTGCGGCGGCGGGCTCGGCGTCGACGTGCTCCTGCGCGTCGTGGGGGACGACGAGCGCGCCGAGGCGGCGCTCGAGGCGCTCGGCGGGGCGGGCGTGCTGACCGCCTCGGGCGACGCGCAGGAGTACAGCTTCCCGCAGGAGATGCTGCGGCAGGCGGCGCTCCACCTGACGCAGCGGCGGCCGTGGTTCCAGCGGCTGCACCGGGCGCTGCTCGACGCGCTCGCGGAGGGCGCGCAGGGGCGCGTGGACGCGGGGCTGCTCGGCGCGGGCTACGAGCGGCTCGGCGCGGTGGCCGAGGCGCGCCGCTGGCTCGGCCGCGCGATGGCCGAGGCGGCCGCCGCGGGGCTCTTCGAGGAGGCGGCGGCGCTCGCGGATCGGCTGGCCGCGCTCGCGGCGGATCCCGAGGCGCGCGCCGGCCTCGAGATCGACGCGGTCCGGGCGCTCATCCAGGGGCGGAAGCTCGAGGAGGCGAGCCGGCGGCTCGCGCGCCTCCCGGAGCACGCCGTCGTGGCGCGCGGCGGGGCGCTCGACGTGCGCCGGCGCATCCACCGGCTCGAGGTGGCGCGCGGGCTCAGCGAGGCGGGGGCCGACGATCCGGGGCTGCTCGCCGACGCGGACGCGCTCGGCGAGGCCGCGCTCCGCTGCGAGGCGCGGATGGCGCTCGCGGGGGTCGCCGCCGGGGCGGGGGTCGCCGGGGATCGCGCGATGGAGCTCGCGGGCGAGGCGGTGGAGCTCGCGGCGGGCGCGGGCCCCGCGGCCGAGCTCGCGGCCCGCGTGCTCCGGTGCGAGCTGAACTACGCGCAGAACCGCCGCGATCACGAGCTGCTGGAGCGCGATCTCCAGCGCGCGCTCGCCATCGCGGCGCCGCTGGCCTCGGCGTGGCACAGGGTCCACATCGGGGGCGATCTCGCGGTGCTCGAGGCCGAGCTCGGGCGGACCGGCGTGGCGATCGACCGGCTGCGCAGGCTCGTCGCCGAGGCCGAGCAGCAGGGGATGCGGGGCCAGCTCCGGCTGCTCCTGCAGAACCTCTCGGCCTTCCTGATGCGCGAGGGGCGCTTCGCCGAGGCGGCGGAGGTCGCGCGGCGGACCGCGGAGCTCGCGGCGCAGGACGGGGATCCCGCGCTCCGCGCGGCGGCGCTCTCGCTCCTTTCGGCGGCGCTCACGCGGGCGGGCCGGCCGGCCGCCGCGCTGGAGAGCGCGGATCAGGCCGAGCAGCTCCAGCGGGCGCGGGGGGACCGATACCACGCGCTGACGCTGCTCCGGCGCGCCGAGATCCAGTGGGAGCTGGAGCGGGTGGGGGAGGCGCTCGAGGACGCGGTGGAGGCCCGGCGCGTGGCCGAGGAGCACGGCGACGACAGCATCGCCGCCGGCGCGCGCCTCTGGGCGGCGCTGCGCCGCGCGCAGCTCGGCAGGCTCGAGGCGGAGCGCCGGCGGCTCGTCGGGGAGGTGCGCGCGTCGAGCCCGCGCGTCATCGGCCTGTTGCGGGGCCTCTTGCCGGAGATGGCGGCGTGGCTCGACGAGGGGTGATCGCGTCGCCGGCTTTGGGCGCCCACGGGCGGCTCGAGAAGGCGCGTGACGGCGCAATGGCAGACGAGAAAGCGCCGGGGCGCGAGCACAAAAGGGCGCCAGAGCAGACGGAGAACGAAGCTCCGGCGCCGCCCGCCGCGTCGATGCTTTCGCCGCCGCGCTCCCCCGATTGACTCTCCACGACGCCCTCCATAGCGTCTCCAGCATGGATTTCCCGCTGGCCAATCTGTTCTTCGTGCCTTCCGAGGATGCGACGGCGTTCGGCCGGCGTCTCCGTGCTGCCGCCCAGCAAGCGCCGATCGTCTTCGATACCGTGTTCGGGATGCCGATCCTGCTGCGCAAGTCTCACATCACCACCGCATATCGCGACACAGCGACCTTCTCGACACGCATGTTGCAGGCCGGCATCTTGAACGGCGGTCTCGCTGCCATGCAGGGAGACGAGCACGCCAGGATGCGGCGCGTCTACAGCATGTTCTTCCTCCCCCGCGCCGTCTCGCAGTACGAGGAGAGATTCGTCCGGCCGATCAGCGAGCAGGTCGTCGATCGGCTCGCGGGCAAGCCCCGCGTCGATCTGCTGGAGGACTTCGCGATGGAGCTGCCGCGGCGGGTGATCGGCGAGCTGTTCGGCTTCCCGGCGGAGAAGCTCCACGAGACCGACGAGCGCGTCCGGGCGATGCTCCGCGGCCTCGTCCGCATGCACGACCCCGCCGCCGTGGCCGAGAGCCAGAGGGCCTACGGGGAGACGCTCGGGTTGATCACGGAGGTCGTCGAGCGCGAGAGCAGAGACACCAGCGACACGTTGCTCGGCGAGATCCTCCGCACCCTGAAGGCAGAGCACATGGACACGATCGAGGCCTGCCGGCAGATCGTGCTGAGCCTGATACTCGGCGGCTATGAGACGACCAGCTGGCTGGTCGCCAACACCATCCATGCCCTGCTCGCGCACCCGGACACGCTGGCGCGGGTCCGGCAAGATCCTTCGCTGCTGCCCGCCGCGATCGAGGAGGGGATGCGCTGGTGCCCGAGCTCCTTTGGCGTGATGCGAATGGTCGAGCGTGACGTCCGGCTCGACGATCAGGCGCTGAGCGCGGGAACGGTCGTCTGCCTCGCAGGCATCGCCGGCAACTTTGATGAGACCGCCTATCCCTCGCCTGAGGTCTATGACATCGATCGCAAGCCGCTGCCCGCAGCGAACGTATTTGGCGGCGGCGCCCACTTTTGCGTCGGCGCGCCGCTCGCGCGCATGGAGGCGCGGGTAGGCCTCCAGGCGCTGCTCGCGCGCTTCCCGGGCCTCCGGGCGGTCCCCGAGGAGCGGCCGATCTTCATGGTTGGCGCGAAGGAATCCGTCGCGCACGGGCCGGACAAGCTGCCTGTGCTCCTGCACTGAGGTGGCGCTCCCGCGGGCTCGATGCGCTGATCAGGGCGCTGCGGCCGCGGCGAGGGGGAGCGACGGGCGGGCCTGAACGCCTTGCCCCGCCGCCGGCCCACGGGCAGGCTTCCGCCGTGGGCCAGTCCGCCGAGAAGCAGCGCCGCGCCACGTACGCCGACCTCGAGGCCGTCCCGCCGAACAAGGTGGCGGAGCTCATCCGGGGCGTGCTCCACGTCATGCCCCGGCCGGCGCCGCGACATGCGAACGCCGCGTCGTCGCTGGGGGCCGACCTGCACGGCGCCTTCCAGCGCGGGCGAGGCGGCCCCGGCGGCTGGTGGATCCTGGACGAGCCCGAGCTGCACTTCCCCGACCCGCACGCGCCTGGTGAGATCGACGCGCTGGTGCCGGACATCGCCGGCTGGCGCCGCGAGCGCATGCCCGAGCTGCCAGAGACGGCGTATTTCGCGCTCGCCCCGGACTGGATCTGCGAGGTCCTGAGCGCCTCCACGGAGGGCGTCGACCGCGACGAGAAGATGCCGATCTACGCGCGCGAGGGCGTGCGGCACGCGTGGCTGGTCGACCCCATCCAGCGGACGCTGGAGGTGTACGTGCTCGGCGCGGATGGCCGCTGGGGAACTGCGGTCGTCCACCGCGAAGCCGCCCGCGTCCGCGTCGAGCCATTCGACGCCGTCGAGCTCGATCTCTCGGTGCTCTGGGCGAGGTGACCTGCATCGATGAGGACTCATGCCGGTCTCCATGACTTCTGACGACATCCTGGCACTGAGACACGAGATTCTCTCGTGCAACCATTGCTTTAAAGGCAGTAAGACTGCCCGGGGATGCTGGCATCATGAAGACATCCTCGGCGGCTACGAGCCTGGCAAGATTCTTGTGCTCACCATCAACGCACAGCGACCATTCGACCCTGCGTGGGAGGACGAGCGTTACAGGCCGCAGGCCAACGGTTCGAGGGGGGAACCGCGCGCGCGGCACGCCGCGACGGCGGCCTTGCCATCTACCAGCAAATCCGAGACGAGGATAATCGGCGTAAATTGCGGTTCGCCGACGAGTCTTTGGCGATCTTCGCAGGCGCAGACCCGGGCGAGTTCGCTCCTTGGGTGGCCAAACATCCCGGACACAAGAAATGGCTGTCAGCGGCATGTAAGTTGCTTCTCGGGTCCAACTGCGACACAGCGCATAAGCTACTCGCCAAGCACTTCACTTTTCTCGACATCTATAAGCATGCCACCGCGAACGAAGAGCACCTCGACCGAGTTGCGCAAGAGCATCCGCTCGCTGAGTGCCCTGGGCGCTGGCTGAACAGGCAAATTGACGTTCTTCGACCAGCATTGGTACTTCTGTGCGGGAGGACAGTCATTGCGCGAGCAAATGCGCTCTGGGGCGTCGGTGGAAGGGATCTGCAAGATTTGTCGAAGGTTGGAGCCGTTCATGGAAAGTCCTGGCTTCTGCAATTGCCCGGAGGCAATGTCGAATGCTGGACCGCCTACGGGATCGCCGGTTGGCCCGCGCAGCTTTGCTGGCCTAAGGCAACCGGTACGAATGCGCTGCAGAGGGCTATACAACGAGTCATTGATGCGAGGGTGCAACGTGAACTGCGACAGCCAGGCTAAGGTTCGCGTGAGGCCGGCAGTCAGTCTACCTACGCAGCGCGTCCTTGGACCGTGCTGCTCGCGTTGCCTGCCTGCAGCTTGTGCGAACGTTGGGCGGGCGGAAGTTGTAGCGTTGATCGGTGGCGCCGTGCGGAGAGTTACGCATGGGCGCTCCTGTCCGGAGCGGCGCCCGAGGCGGGCTGCTGCCGCGTGGTAGTGGCTTCCCAGGGGCGGCTCCTGTATACTCCGCGTCACGCCGTGCCGGATCTCAAGATCGCTTTTGGGAACGTCAACAACCTCTTCGAACCTAGGCGAGATGACCCTCGCGCACCCGCGAGCGTGGGGGAGCGGGACGCCAAGGTCGCCAGGATTGCCCAGGTCCTGAAGAGCCTCTTCGGCGGAGAGGGGCCGGACCTTGTCGGACTGGCAGAAATCCACTCCGACGGGATCGTGAAGGAGCTCGCTCGCCAGCTCGCTATGCCCCTCCTCGTCTGGCAGCCCTGCCGGAACTCCGACTACGCGCTCACCGGGCTCGCCATCCTGGCCCGCAAGGAGCGCTTTGCTTCGCTCGACCTTGTCACCCAGTACCCACAAAGCTCCTTCTACCGTCCGCGCTACATCGTTGTCCGCTGCGTGCTCGCCGAGGGGAGCGAGCCGTTCTTCTTCGTCGTGAACCACTGGCGAAGCAGGATCCCGGTGGGCCAGTCCAAAGCCGCGGAAGCGGAGACCGACCGCCGGCATACCGCGCAGGCGCTTGCTACGTGGCTGGCGGAGAACGGCGCCGACACCTGCGCCATCGTCGTCGGGGACTTCAACGCCGAGCCCTTCGAGGCGCCGTTCGGCGAAGGCGATCTTTCTGCGACCCGGTACTTCCGCCCGCTCGTCTACCCGAGGCTCTATAACACCGCGTGGCGGTTGCTCACCGAGCCGGATTATTGCGAGGTCTCGGTCGCGCACGGGAAACAGTACCGAGCCTCGCGAGCGAGGACTACGCTCGACTACTACGACAAGGAGCGCCCGGTCTCGGTCGTGTTCGATCAGTTGCTAGTGACCGCGCGGGCGATCGCCGGAGGCCCGATCCTGCTGCAGGAGGGCACCGTCGACTATGCCTTCGACGACATCATCGGCCACCACCTACCCGATGGTGACCGGCGACCTAGCCGATGGAGCTTCATTGGAGGTGTGGCGCGCGGCGCGTCGGATCACTTCCCCCTGACCGCGAAGTTTCTCGTGCACATAGAGGCTAACCATGGACAAGGACGAGCTGAAGAAGAGGGTCGCGGAGCTGCTGAAGGAAGAGGCGGGCGATGACCTGGATCGATTCAGACAGGCGGTCCGGAAGCTCCGCGAGCTGGCTGAAGCCGTGGAGGCTTCCTTCGCGGCGGACACTGTACGGGTGCACGTCGAGGCAGGCCACCGCGTCAATTACGGGCAGCAATACAACTTCGTGGTGTACGTCGACAAAGTCCAGCTCCGGGACGTGCTGTTCCGAGCCTATGTGCCACCGGACGGCTTCCCCGTGACCCTCGACCTCTTCGACGTCGAGCGCCCCGAGTGCAACGACGTCGAGGCGCTGGAAACGAAAGTCCTCGATTTCCTCGCGCACAAAGACGTGAGGACGCGCCTCCTCGAGATCCGAGAGCTCGCCGCATGATCCGCGCAAAGCGCATGCAGACTGCGAAGAGGATTGAGCCCCAGAAGCGAGCGATATCCTCCTATGTCTCAGGGACGTTCTCGCCTCCTCAGCCTGGCAGTCACCGCTCCCGCTCACGCCGGCGCGCCGGCGCGCTCACCACGAGAAGCGCAACGTGACCTCATCCGCGTCTGGCTGGTCGAACGACCAGCCCGTCTGGGTCCCGTCGACCTGCTTGCCGATCACCTGCTCCAGCGCACGGCCGGCGAAACCGACGCACAGCGGTCCGAGGTGCTCGAACCCTGCGACCCCGGTCACGAGCAGCGTCGCCTCGTTCCGCTCGATCTGCGAGGAGTCCACCCGCAGCGTCCCGCCGACCATATCCTGCGCCCAGAAATCGGGGAACTTCCGGAGGAAGAGCCGAGCGTTCATCACCTTGAGAAGCAGCTTCATCAAGGTGTTCGCTTCCTTCTCGAAGACCGCCCGGCCGCACCTCACGACGTCCAGGTAGCTCTGCGATGGCTCGTTGTGGACCTGGACGATGCCGCGCAGCACCTCGACGTAGTAGGCGCGAGGGTACCACCCCGTGCTGGACATGGTGGCCAGCGCCCTCCTGAGCTCCTGAGAGAGCCCGTGACGAACCCGGCTGACCCCAGCCTCGTCACACAGCACGTCCGAGTAGGCTGCTGCATTGAGAATCAGAGAGCCCCGGGTCATCGGTTCTTGCATACATGCGCTCTCGTGGAAGATATCGCTGACACAGCAGAAGAAGAGAGCGACGGGGCGCCTCCGTCAAGGCGGCTCGAGCGCGTAGGTAAAGGAAGCCGGATCGCAGCGCGAGGAAGTGTGGCGCGGCGCACCGAAGTGGCGGGCGCTCGCCGAGCGCGGAGAAAGTCCTCGGCAAGATCGAGGCGGAGCGCCGGCGGCTCGTCGGGGAGGTGCGCGCGTCGAGCCCGCGCGTCATCGGCCTCTTGCGAGGCCTCCTGCCGGAGATGGCGGCGTGGCTCGACGGGGCGTGATCACGTCACGGCTTGGGGGCCGGCGTGCCCGGGTTGTAGTGCACGATGATGCCGCGGTCCTTGTTGCACTTCTGGACCTTCTCGTCCCACACGCAGCCCTCCGGGCACGGCTGCACGCTGGGATCGCCCGTGGGGCAGATCTCGGCCTCGCCTTCCTTGGCGGCGGGCTGCTCGGGCGCCTGCGCGCCTCCGCAGGCAGAGAGCATCCAGGCCAGGACGGGGAGCACCAGAACGATCGCCGATCGACGCATGCAGACCTCCACGAGCCCGCGATGGGTGGGCTCCGGCGTCGACGTCTACCAATTCCCAGGCCTGCGGGGCCAGCGCTTCCGCGCGGCCAGGACGAGCGCCGCGGCGAGCGCGGCGATCGCGGGCGGAGCGCTCGGGCCGCCCTCGCCGGCCGCGCAGGCGCACCCGCGCGGGCTCGTCGACACGCGCGCGAAGGCCGGCGCGACCTGGCTGCCGTCGAGCGCGGCGCCCTCGCCCGAGGTGATGAAGCCGGCCCACGCGTGCGGGTGCGGGCGCTCGCGCCGGATCTGGAGCTGCGCCGACCGCAGCGCCTCGCTGCGCCCTCCGCCGCGCGCGAGCGCCGCGTAGTACGACGTCATGAGATCCCGCGTCGCCAGGTCGCCGACCTTCCACAGGCTCATCACCTGCGTCTCCGCCCCGGCGAGCAGCAGCGCGCGGCGGAGCCCGTAGACCCCGTCGCCGCGCGGCACCTCGCCGAGGCCGGTCTCGCAGGCCGAGAGCACCACGAGCTGGGTCCCGCGGAGGTCGAGCGAGGAGATCTCGAGGGCGGTCAGGATGCCGTCGTCCTCGTCCGAGCTGCTCCGCCGCGCGTTGGCCCCGGCCAGCGCCAGGCCCGAGCGCAGGAGCGGGTTCTCGCGAAAGGCGCGGCCCTCGATCTCGGCGCCGCGCTCGGCGCCGCGGGTGCCCGCCGGATCGGCCGGGGAGCCCTGGTCCGGGAGGAAGAAGCCGTGCGTCGCGATGTGCAGCACGCGCGGCCGCTGCGCCCGCTTGAGGGCCTCCTCGGTGGCCGACGGGCCGGTCAGGACCGTCGCGCTGGCCAGCGCGCTCCGCACCGCCTCCGCCTCGCGCTCCGTGCCCGGCAGGGGCGGGAAGCGCGCCCCGGCCAGCTCGGCCGAGCGCAGCCCGCGCGTGGCGCCGTCGTCCGGCGCGAGCTCCGAGAGGCTGCCGAACGCGGGATCGGCGACGACCAGCGCGCCTCCACGCGGCGCTCCGGCCCGCGGCGCCGCGGCGCCCGCGGCGCGCAGCAGATCTCGCCCGCTGGTCAGGTAGGTGAACGAGGCGCGCTCGATGAGATAGCCGCCGTCCTCGTCGACGAGCGCGGCGAACGGCACGAGGTTCAGCGCGCCGTCCGGGCTGAGGAGGACCCAGCGCGCGGGGCCGAGGGCGCCCCGGATCGGCTGCATCACGAGCGCGTCGAGGCGGCGCGCGCGCTCCCGGGGGTCTCGCTCCGGGTTCGAGAGGTCCCGCGAGAGCTCCGCGGCCGCCGCGTCGATGGCGGCGGCGTCGCCGAGATCCACCCCCGTGACGCCCCCGCGCCGCCCGACGACATAGGCCGCGTAGCGAGGCATGCCCCACGTGGGCCTCACCGGCGGCCCGAACGGGTCGTGGGGCCGGTACTGGACGATCTCGACGAGCGCCGCCCCGTCGGGGATCGCCGCCTGCACGCCCTCGACGGTGATCGGCGGCTCCTTCGCGTCCGCCGGGCGCGCGGCGCGCGTCCGCGCGGCGAGCTGGAACTCGAGCCGCTGGCGCTCGGCCTCGAGCTGCTGCACCTCGCGCTGGTGCTCCTCGGCGGGAAGGTCGATCGGGCCGCGCGTGATCGCGGTGGACAGCTTCGCGTCGAGCTGCGTGAGGGCGTCGAGCAGCGCCCGGCCCTCGGCGTCGAGGCTCCGCCGCAGCGACGCGAAGCTCTCGGCGATGGCGTCGAGCGCGAGCCCCTTGCGCCGGAGGATCGACCGCAGGGCGAGCCGCGCCGCGGCCTGGTCGCGCGGGGCACCCTGGAGGTGCAGCGAGAGGGTCGCGTCGGTGTCGCGCTGGACGAGGCCCATGTAGAGGCGCTTCTGCCGCTCGGAGCCCCTCGCCAGGTTGGCCCGGGCGCTCCGGTCCTGGAGGCCGGCGGCCCGCTCGCGCGTCCGCACGGCGACGGCGGTCCGGCCCTGCGCGACGTACAGGTCCGCGAGGTGCCCCAGCGCGCGGACGATGGCCGGGTGATCCGGCGCGAAGACCCGCTCGCGGATCACAAGCGCCTGGAGGAGCAGCGCCTCCGCCGCGGGATCGCCTTTGCGGGTGGAGAGCACGCCGAGCTCCTCCAGCAGATCGGCGCGCACCGCGCTCTGCGCCGGGAGCGCGGGCTCGAGCCGCGGGCGCAGGTCGAGGAGGCGCCGCTCTGCCTCCTCGACCTGCCCGCGCCGCAAGGAGAGCTGCGCGGCGCGCAGATCCGGGAGCGCGTAGGCCCACGCCGAGCCGCTGGTGGCCTGCCTGAGGATCGCGCGCATCCTGTCGAGCGCCTCCTCGAAGGCGCGCAGCGCGCGTCGCTCCAGGTACAGCCGCGCGAGCGAGTCGACGGCGTAGAACTCGCTCCAGCCGTGGAGGAGCGGCTGGGCTCGCTTCAGGAGATCCTCGGCGCTCTGGAGGTCCCCGAGGTCCAGGTAGACGTTGGCGAGCCGGGCATGGAGCATCCCTTCGTCGTGGAAGGAGGGCTGCTCGCGCGTCAGCCCCCGCACCAGCAGCGCCTCGGCGCGCGCGTAGTCGCCGTAGCCGAGGTAGAAAAGCGCGAGCTCGCCGTCGAGCCCGGAGGTGCCCTCCAGCAGCGCAAAGTACCTGTCGGCGAGGGCGGCGCCCCCGGCCAGATCGTCTCTCTCGACGGCCGCTCTCCAGCGCTCGTGGGCCGCGGCGAGCTCATCGCTCGCCGGCTCGGCGGGGCTCGGCTGCGCCGCGATCGGCGCGGGCCGGGCCGCCGAGACGAGCGCCGCCACGGCCAGCGAGAGGAGCCGCCCGCGGCCGCGTGCGCCGCGCGACGTCGGCGACCCGGGCGAGGCGCGTTCCACCGAGCGGCGGGGGCGAGGATCGACGTCGCGGTCGGCGCGCTCGGGGCGGCGGGGTGGCATCGCGGAGCAGCGTAATCTGCCCCTGCGCGCCTCGTCGACCGTTCGGCTAGGCTCGCCGCCCTCGTCGCCCATGCTCCGCTCTCGACTGATGATCCTCGCCGCCGCGGTCCTCTGGTCCACCGGAGGGGCGGCCATCAAGCTGATCTCCCTCGACGGGTGGCAGGTCGCCTCGGCCCGCGCGTTCATCGCGGCGCTCGCGCTGGGCCTGGCCATGCCGGGCGCGCGCCGCCTCCCCTCGTGGCGCACGCTCGGCGTCGCGGCGATCTACGCCGCCGTCATGGTGCTGTTCGTGCAGGCCACCAAGCTGACGACGGCGGCGAACGCGATCTTCCTGCAGTCCACCTCGCCCGTGTACGTCCTCTTGCTCAGCCCCTGGCTGCTGGGCGAGCGGCCCTCGCGCGGCGAGAGGATCGCGGCCCCCATCTTCCTCCTGGGCCTCGCGCTCTTCTTTCTGGATCGGCTCTCGGCGGGGCAGCTCCTCGGCAACGCCCTGGCGCTGCTCTCCGGGCTCGCGTTCGCGCTGTGCATCATGAGGTTCCGCGCCGCTCCGGACGACAACCCCGCGGTGCTCGTCTGGGGCAACGTCCTCGCGTGGCTCGGCGCGCTGCCGATGGCCCTGGGCGGCGCGGCCCGCCCGGGGCTCGTCGACCTCGGGCTCCTCGTGTTCCTCGGCGCGGTGCAGATCGGCGTGGCGACCGCCCTGTTCAGCCGCGGCATGCGCCACACGCCGGCCGTCGAGGCCTCGCTGCTGGTGCTCCTGGAGCCGGTGCTCAACCCCGTCTGGGCGCTCCTCCTCGTCGGGGAGCGCCCCGGGATCTGGTCGACCGTGGGCGGCGCCGTCCTCCTCGGCGCCACCGCCTGGCGGGTCTTGATGGCAGCGCGCGCCACGCCGCAGCGAGCGCCGGCGCCGAGCAGAGGAGGATGAACGTCGAGGAGTGAACGCCGGCGCGTGAACGCCGACGGGAGGGAGGAGGCTCGAGCCTGGCTGGATCAGGCCCGCCGCGGGGCGCGGCGAGCCGCTGGGACGGGGGCGCGGCCGCCTCGTGCGGCCGCGGCGCACCTCACTTCGCCTCGACCTTCACGTTGGCGTTCGCCTTGAAGCTCGCCTTCCCGCCCGCTCCGCCGCCGCCGTCGTCCGCGGGCACGGTCGCCTTCAGCTCGAACGACGGCGGGGTGTTGGGATCGCACTCCGGCGGCGGCCCGAACCCGTCGGCGTTGAACTTCCACGACAGCGACCCCGAGGCCGACGGATCCTTCCGGATCGCCTTGATCTCCACCTCGTGCTCCCCCGCGCGCGCCGGCGTGCAGTACGAGAGCAGGTAGAAGCGCTTCATGTGCGCCTCGATCTTCGCCGCGATCTTGTCGAACGACTCCTTGACCTTCGCCTGGTCCGCCGCGAGCTCGGTCCCGTCGCGCCCGATCTCGTCGAGGCGCGCCTTCTCGATCTCGGCGCCGACGCCGACGACGAAGATCTGGTAGTTCTCGTACTCTTCCTTCTTGAGCTCGTTCAGCATGTCCTCGCGGCTCACGCGGTTCGCGCGATCGGTGCCGTCCGAGAAGACGACGAGCGTGCCGAACTTGAGGGGGCGACGGTCCTTGTCGAGCTGCTTCTTGAGCTCCCGGATGCCCTCCATCACGCCGCCGTGGAGGTTCGTCGACGTGTCCTTCGGCTTGTAGCTCCGGAGCCCCTCGAGCCCGCCCTCGACAGAGCCCTGCGCCTCGGTGAACGGCACCACCGAGTGGATTTTTACCTCGCCGTCGAACGCATAGACGCCGACCTTCTGGCTCTTGCCCACCCGATCGCTGAACGACTGCGCGGCGTCGACGAGAGCGTCGGCCTGGCCCGACTCGGTGATGCTGCCGCTCATGTCGACGAGCAGCATCGTGTACATGACCGCCGCGACCTCGGGGTTCTGGATGGTCTGCTTGCTCTCGAACTTCGAGACGATCTCGCCGTCCTCGTAGATCTCGAAGTCCTCGGCCGTGAGGCCGCCCACCGGCTCGTCCTCGCCGGCGTCGACGCTGAAGAACACCCAGACGTTGTTCGGCTTCTTCTGGGCGGAGTTGATCCGGGTCACCCGCAGCCCGCCGCCGCACGCCACGCTCGACAGAGCGAACAGGGCAGCGAGCAGGATCCGGAACGCTGGAGAACAAAGGAGGATTTTCACGCGCGCGATTAGCGCGCATCGGACGCCGCGATGTCAATTCGCTGCCGCATGCGGCCCCTCCCCGCGGCCGTTCCGCCGGGCGGGCACGGCCGCCCGGCCGCGCCGGCGGGGAGGGCGGGACCCCACACCGAGGCGCTGGCCGCGCCGCGCGCGGCGGCCCCGCCCGGCCGCGCCGCGCGGCCTCGCCAGACGCGCGGCCGCCTCGCCGATCGTGCAGGGAGGCGCTCGCGCTGGTTTACTCCGGGAGGGAGACCGCCGTACATAGCCCCGTGCGCGTCGAAAACCGCGCGCGTCGCCCCCGGGCGCTCAGCGAGTTGGTCTCCCCGGGCCGATTTCCGTTACCCTGTCGCCGCATGGCACGCATCCTGATCGTCGAGGACTCGCCGGCAATGCGAGCGTACATCCGCTCGACGCTGGAGGACCGCGTGCTGGGGCTCGCGGGCGACGTCGACATCGTGGAGGCCGTGAACGGCTTCGACGCGCTCCGGCTCCTGCCGCGCGGCGCGTTCGACCTCGTGATCACCGACATCAACATGCCCGACATCAACGGGCTCGAGGTGATCCGCTTCGTCCGGCAGAGCGACCGCTACCGGCACGTCGCGATCCTCATCATCTCCACGCAGGCGACCGAGCGCGACATCCAGCGCGGGCTCCGCCTCGGCGCCGACCGCTTCCTCCCGAAGCCGTTCACGCCCGAGGCCCTGCGCGACGCGGTGGTCGCGAGCCTCGAGGCGCGGGCCGAGGCGCCGCAGGCCGGCGCCTCGCCGTCCGCTGACGGCGCCGCCGGCGTCGACGAGCGCGCTCCCGCTGCCTCCTCCCCGCGCGCGGAGGAGCCCGCGGCCCGCACCAAGCAGCCCGGCTCCGGCGAGGGAGGCGGCGGCTGATGGTCGAGAGCGGCGATCGGGCGCGCGAAGAGTTCTTCTCGGAAGCGCAGGAGATCGTCGAGGGGCTCGGGCGCGACCTCCTCGCGCTCGACGAGGCGGTGCGGACCAACAAGGTCGACCCCGACGTCATCAACGACGTCTTCCGCGCCGTGCACACCCTGAAGGGGCTCGCCGGGCTCTTCGGCGCGACCCGGATGGCCACCCTCTCGCACGAGCTCGAGGAGCTGCTCGACAACCTCCGCCTCGGGCGCATCGAGATCAGCGCGTCGGTCCTCGACCTCCTGTTCCGCAGCGTCGAGCTCTACGGGCGCATCCTCCAGAACGAGAAGGACGGGCGCGAGGCGCCGATGCCCGAGGTCGACGACCTCCTGCGCCAGCTGCACCAGGACGCGGGCCCGAGCGCGGCCGGCCTCCCCGACGACAACTACGATCTCGATCCGGGGCTGCTCTCCGTGCTCACCGAGTACGAGGAGCACCGGCTGCGCACGAACATCGCGAGCGGGATGACCCTGTTCCGGCTCCGCGTGCAGTTCCACCTCGCCACGATCGATCAGGCCCTCGACGACCTGAAGATCACCGCGAAGCCGTACGGCGAGATCATCACCTACCTGCCGACCGGCGCGGGCGCGGATCAGGACTCGATCGAGCTCGACATCCTGATGGCCTCGCGCGCGCCGCTCGAGGAGCTCCAGCGCGCGCTGCACCAGGCCGGCGCCGCCGTCGAGGAGATCCCCCGGCGCAACAACAACGGCCACGGCCGGGTCGCGCCGCCGGGCATGCCGTCGATGTCCGCGGCGCTCCGGGGCGGCGCGCCGACCGGCGTGTCGCGGGCCGTCGACCTGACCGGCTCGATGTCGGCGGCGAGCCCGCCGTCGAGCGCGCGCGGCAACCGCAAGGGGGAGCTCAGCTCCATCCGCTCCGTCGCGCAGACGGTGCGGGTCGACATCCACAAGCTCGACCGGCTGATGAACATCGTCGGCGAGCTCGCCCTCGTCCGCTCCGCGCTCGGCCGCCTCGTCGAGCGGCTCCGCGCGGCGCCCACCGAGCGCGAGCTCTCCCTCGATCTGCACAGGCTCCAGCGGACGTTCGACAGGCACCTCGCCCAGATGCAGGCGGGCATCCTCGAGGTCCGGATGGTCCCGCTCGGGCAGGTCTTCGACAAGCTCGCGCGCGTCGTCCGCCAGATCAGCCGCGACGCCGACAAGCTCGTGAACCTCGTCATCACGGGCGCCGAGACCGAGGTCGACAAGCTCATCGTCGAGGAGCTCAGCGACCCGCTCATGCACATGATGCGCAACGCCATCGACCACGGCATCGAGTCGAAGAGCATGCGCGAGGCGGTGGGCAAGCCGGCGGTCGGCACGATCGCGCTGAACGCCTTCCAGAAGGGCAACCACGTCGTCATCGAGATCGAGGACGACGGCAAGGGCATCGACGTCGACAAGCTGCTCGACGCCGCCCTGCGCCGCGGCGTCATGACGCCGGAGGACGCGCGGACGACGAGCTACCGCGAGGTGCTGAACCTCATCTTCCAGCCGGGCATCTCGACCAAGACCGACGTCAGCGAGCTCTCGGGGCGCGGCGTCGGGATGGACGTCGTGAAGACGAACATCAGCAAGCTCGGCGGCGTCATCGACGTGCACAGCGAGCCCGGCATCGGCACCAAGATGACGGTCACGCTGCCGATCACGCTCGCGATCATCAGCGCGCTCATCGTCCGGGTCGCCGACCGGCTGTTCGCGATCCCGCTGACCAACGTGCAGGAGGCGGTCGCGCTCGACGAGGCCACGGTGCGCCAGATCGACGGCCGCGAGATGATCACGCTGCGCAACAGCACGCTCCAGCTCTGCTACCTGGCGCGGCTCTTCGGCCTGAACGAGGAGGAGGAGCTCAGCGCGCGCATCGCCGGCCTGCTCGGCGGCGCGCGCGGCGGCTCGGCGGCGCGCGCCGCGGTGGGCGGCGGGCGCCGGGGCGACGGCGGGCGCGCGACGCTCGGGCTCCAGGGGGGCAGCAAGCGCAAGTACATCGTCGTCGCGTCGGTCGGCGCGCGCAGGCTGGGCCTCGTCGTGAGCACGCTCATCGGGCAGCAGGACGTCGTGATCAAGGCGCTCGGCCCGTCGCTCTCCTCGGTGCGCGGCTTCTCCGGCGCCACCGAGCTCGGCGACCAGCGCATCGCGCTCGTCCTCGACGCCCCCGCGCTCATCGAGGAGATCCTCCACGGCGGGGACCGGCAGCGCAGCGATCCGCGGAGCACCCATGGCTAACCTCACCCGAAGGCCCGCCCGGATACCGGTCTCGAAGCGGAACTCGCGCGCGCAGGCGAGCGGCCCGCGGACCGAGTACCTCGCGTTCACGCTCGCGGGCGACACCTACGCCGCGCCCGTCTCGCTCGTGCGCGAGATCCTGAAGCCGCCACCGCTCACCCCGGTGCCGCGCGCGCCGGACTCGACGATGGGCATCGTCAGCGTGCGCGGGCAGCTCGTCACCGTCATCGATCTGCGGCGGCGGATGCGGCTGCACGAGAGCGCGGCGCAGCGGCGGGCGCGCATCCTGCTCGTCGACGCGGCGAACGGCGAGACGCTCGGCCTCTTCGTCGACGAGGTCCAGCAGGTCTACCGGCTCGCCGACGCCGAGATCGAGCACGCCGCGACGGCGCTCGGGGGGGACGTGGCGGGCTACATCGCCGGCATCGCCCGGCCCATGCACGGGGCGAGCGCGTCGGATGGCACCCTGGGCGAGGCGCAGCCGCGCGTCATCATCCTGCTGGACCTGCAGGCCATACTCGCGTCCTAACGGACGATTCGTCCGCGCCCGGGCGGCTCGCAAGAGCCCGGGCGCTCGGAGGCTCAGATGCCGTTGACTGGAGAGCGCAGCCGTCCCGACCCGCAGAAGAGCCTCGTCGGCTTTGTGGTCGGCGACGTCCACTACGCGATCGACATCACGCGGGTCCGCGAAATCGTGAATCCGCTCGAGGTGACCACGCTGCCGCACACGCCCCCCGAGGTCGCCGGCGTCGCGAACCACCGCGGCGAGGTGGTGCCGGTCATCGAGCTCCGCGTGCGCTTCGGGCTGCCTCCGGTCGATCCGACCCGCAGCACCAAGTGGATCCTCGTCGACGTGGGGACGCACACGGTGGGGCTCGTCGTCGACGCGGTGACGGAGGTCTTCGGGACGAGCGGCGATTACCGGCCGACGCCGCCGGTGGGCGGCAGCAGCGATCTGCGCGGCATCACGGGGGTGACGACCCACGACGAGCGGATGATCTTCGTGCTCGACGTCGGGCGCTTCATCGAGCTCGCCCTCGCGCTCGCCGCGTCGGGCGCCCTCCTGGAGGCCCCGTGAGCCGCGCGTTCGACGATCTGGGTCCGTTCGAGGGCCCGCGCGCGGGCGACGCGGGCTCCTGGCCGGCCGAGCCCGAGTCCATCTCGCCCAGCGTGCGGAGCACGCCGATGCCGATCGCGGTCATCGCCGCGGCGCTCTCCGCGGACGACGCCGAGGAGCGCCGCCAGGCGGCCGCGCGGCTCGGCAGGGCCGACGTCGTCGAGGCGTTGCCGCTGCTGCTCCGCGCGCTCGGCGATCCCGACTGGCGCGTCCGCAAGGAGGCGACCTACGCTTGCCACCGGCTGATCCAGGCCGCGCCCGCCTCCGCGCCGGCGCAGGCCGCCGGGGGGGAGCGGCCGGCCTCGCCCGGCGCCGGCGCGGAGGGCGAGCGGCCGTCCGCCCCGCAGCTCCTCGTCGCGGCGCTCCTCGACGCGCTCCAGAAGAGCGAGGACGTCGGCCTCAGGAACGCGGCCATCGAGGTGCTCGGCTACTGCGGCCGCGACGCCACGCCGGCGCTCGTCGACGCGCTCGGCGCGCTCGCGGGGGACGAGCGCAAGCTCGTCGTCGACGCGCTCGGCCGCACGCGCGACCCGGCGGCGCTCGACCCGCTCTACGCGGCGCTCGCCGAGCAGGACGACAACCTGCGGCAGAGCGCGATCGAGGCGATCGCCGGGATGGGGCTCATCGCGCGCGAGCGGGTGACGGACATCCTGTACGAGCGGCTCTCCGATCGGGATCGTTTCGTGCGGCTGACCTCGCTGAACGGGCTGAACGGGCTCGAGGCGCCGGTGCCGTGGCGGGTGCTCTCGTCGCTCATCGACGATCCGATCCTCCGGCCGGCGGCGCTGGTCGCCGCGGCGCTCGCGGAGAGCCCGGAGGCGCCGCGGGCGCTCTGCGCGGCGCTCGCGACGGCGCGGGGCGGCGCGTTCGCGCAGCTCGTCCGGGCGCTCGCGAGGCTCGCCGAGGGGCCGCTCGCGTCGCACGCGGTGGACGCGCTCCGGGCGGCGCCGCCCGAGGTGGGCGCCCGCCTCGTGCAGGCCGCCTCCGCCGCGCCGGGCTCGGGCGGCGCGGAGCCCCCGTCGTGGCGCGGCCTCGGCGCGGATCCGGTGAGCGGGCGCGCCCAGGCGCTCTTGCTCGCGGCGATGGCGCGCGCCCCGGGCGCGGCCGACGCCGCGGTGCAGGCCATGATCGAGCCCGCGCTCGTCGAGACGGCGCAGCGCGCGCTGGGGCTGCTCGGCGCGGAGGCGCTGCCCTCGGTGCTGTCCTACCTCGAGCGCCACATCGATCCCGATCCGGATCTCTGGGAGGGCGTCGACGACGCGACGGCCGCGCTCCTCGACGGCGCCGTGGCGATCGCGGAGCAGGGCGGGCGCGAGGGCGCGCTCCCGGGCGAGCGGCCCGCGATCGACGCGACGCTCGCCGAGCTGCTCGGCGCGGTGCGGCGGTCGGTCCGGAGCCCCTCGACGCTCGTGGCGACCAGCGCGCTCTACGGGCTCGCGAAGATCGGGGCCGCGGTCGACTTCCCGCTCATCGTGTCGCAGACGCGCGCGATCTCGCTGCCGGTGGCGCGCGCGGCGGAGAGCGCGCTCGCGGGGCTCACGGAGCGCTACCCCGGGACGGCGCGCGAGCTCGCGCGCGGGCTCGCGCTGACGGAGGAGACCCACCTCGCGGCGGCGATCGTGATCGAGGCGCTCGGCGACGCGGAGCCGGAGGAGATCGCGTTCCTCACGAGCGCCGCGTCGGCGGGGGACGTGCGCGCGCGCCGCGCGGCCGTGACCGCGATCGCGGCGGCGGCGGGCGTCTCCGCGCTCGACGTGCTGAGCCTCTCCCTGGCCGACGAGGAGCGCGAGGTCCGGCTCGCCGCGGCGCGCGCGCTGGGCCGCCTGTACGCGTCGCTCTCGGACCGCGCGAGCGACGAGCGGGCGCGCGCGCGCGAGCTGCTCGGGCTTGTGCGCGCGTCGGGGGAGCCCGATCTCATCGCGGCCGCGGCGCAGGGGGGCGCGCCGTTCCGCTCGGATCCTCCCTGGAGCGACGCCGCCGAGCGGCTGAGCGCGCCCGTGGCGATCGACGGCGGTGAGGCCCCGGCGTCCCCCTCGGGGATGACCGGCGGGCCGCCGTCGGGGAAGGTGCTGTGAACCGGCGGCGGGACGACGAGATCCGCCTCTTGCCTGACGAGTTCCAGAGGCTGCGTGACCTGTTCAACAAGCACTGCGGGCTCCAGTTCGGGCCCGAGGCGCGCACGTCGATGGAGCGCCGGCTGCGCGAGCGGGTCGTCGAGCTCGGGCTCTCGTCGTTCGCGCAGTACCACGAGTACCTGCGCTTCCACAGCCGCGGGCGCGCCGAGCTCGACGAGGCGCTCGAGCTCATCACCGTCAACGAGACGTATTTCTTCCGCGAGGACTACCAGCTGCGCGCGCTCATGACCGAGCTCGTGCCCATGATCGTCAAGGCGGGGGGCGCCAGGGGCCGGCTGTCCATCTGGAGCGCGGGCTGCTCGACGGGCGAGGAGGTCTACTCGATCGCGATCGCCGCGCGGGAGTCGGGCGCCGCGGAGCGCCGCGAGGTCCGCATCTTCGGCAGCGACATCTCCCGCCGCTGCGTGATCGCGGCGCGCAGGGGGGTGTACGGCGCCTCGTCGTTCCGCGTGACGCCGCCCGAGCTCAAGCGGCGCTACTTCGTGGAGCGCCCGGACGGGTTCCACGTGGCGGACGAGCTGCGGACGCTCTGCCAGTTCGGCCACCTGAACCTGCTCGACTCGTCGCGCGCGGCGGTGGTCGGGCGCGTGGACGTGATCTTTTGCCGCAACGTCCTCATCTACCTGGACGAGGAGTCGCGGCGCCGCGTGATCGACATCTTCTACGAGCGCCTCTCGTCCGGCGGGTTCCTCCTGCTGGGCCACTCCGAGTCGCTCCTGAACGTCACGACCGCGTTCGAGCTCGTGCACCTTCGGGAGGATCTCGTGTACCGCAAGCCGGCGGCCACGCTGCGTCTGGGGATCCCGGAGATCTCGCCCGATCGGGGCGGCCCGGAGCGGGGCGGCGGGGAGGAGGGCGGATGAGGCGCCGAGGAAGTCGAGGCTGCGCAGGCGACGGTTGGTCCCATGGCGCTCCGGGTGGGGTAGAATGAACCTCCGGCGGAAGGTTTTGCGCTCATGACATTCGCTCCCCTGCGCGTGCTCGTCGTCGACGACTCCGCGTACAACCGGCGCAACATCGCCGAAATCTTGAGCGGAAGCGACGAGATCGAGGTCGTGGGCAAGGCCGGTGACGGCGACGACGCGCTACGTCAGGCGGCGCAGCTCCGGCCGGACGCGATCACGCTGGATCTCGAGATGCCGCGCATGGACGGCTTCACCTTCCTCCGCATCCTGATGGCGAGGCAGCCGACGCCCGTCATCATCGTCTCGAGCTACAGCCACAAGGAGAACGTCTTCAAGGCGCTCGAGCTGGGCGCCGTCGACTTCGTGGCGAAGCCGGACCGGCAGTTCACGGCGGACGCGCAGATCCGGCGGGAGATCATCCAGAAGGTCCTGCTGGTGCGCTACCTCCGCCCCCGGTCTCCGGTGCCTGCCGCGCCGGCCCCGGCGCGGCCGGCGCAGCCTGCGTCGCCGCGCGCGGTGCAGGAGTCGTCGCGGCTCGGCGTCTCGCTGCGCCACCTCGTGGCGGTCGGCTCGTCGACGGGGGGGCCCACGGCGCTCCTCGAGATCTTCAACCGGATCCCGGATCGTTTCCCCGGCGCGATCTTCATCGCGCAGCACATGCCGGACAAGTTCACCCGCACGTTCGCGGAGCGGCTCGATCGGAAGGGCGGCCTCCGGGTGGTCGAGGCGCAGAACGGCGAGCAGGTGGTGGCCCGCAAGGCCTATGTGTGCCCGGGTAGGATGTGCATGGAGATCGCGGTGACGCCGGGCAGCGGGGTCGGGCTGAGCGGCGACATCCGGATCCGGGTGGGGGCGCCGGCGCCTGGAGATCGGTACGTTCCGAGCGCGGACCGGCTGTTCCGGAGCGTGGCGCAGGTGGGCGGCAGCCGCGCGGTGGGCATCATCCTGACGGGGATGGGCGACGACGGGGTGAACGGCGCGCGGGCGGTCCGCGCGGCCGGGGGCACGGTGGTGGCCGAGAGCGAGGACTCGGCGGTGGTCTACGGCATGCCCGGGGCCGCGGTGCGGGCCGGGGTCGTGAACGAGAGCCTGCCCTTCACGGCGATCGGCGACTTCATCGCGCTGCTCTCGTAGGGCCTGTCCCTGGAATCGCCGGCAGGTCGACGCAGCTTGCGCTGTGCCATCCATTCATGGGAGGAGATGCCGGCGACCGTTTGCGGTCCGGGGAGGGCAGCTCGGCTGCCTCCGGGCGACCGTCTGCGGTCCGCGAGGGCAGCTCAGCTGCCTCTGGGAGGTCGTTTGCGGTCCGGGGAGGGCAGCCGGCAGCCTCCGGCAGACCGTTCGCGTTCCGGGGAGGGCAGCCGGCAGCCTCCGGCAGACCGTTCGCGTTTCGGGAGGGGCAGCCGGCAGCCTCCGGCAGACCGTTTGCGTTCCGGGGAGGGCAGCCGGCAGCCTCCGGCAGACCGTTTGCGTTCCGGGGAGGGCAGCCGGCAGCCTCCGGCAGACCGTTTGCGTTCCGGGGAGGGCAGCCGGCAGCCTCCGGCAGACCGTTTGCGGGTAATGGTCAAGGTGCCAGTCGATTGGTCAAAGTGAGCACTTCGCGATAGCGGAGCTCGGATCGGGCCCGTAGGTTCGGCCGGAAGAAGTGCGGGGCGCGACGCTTGCCGGCGTCCGCCCCGCGTGGCCGAAACCTCCTACTCCGAGGTCCCGACATGCTGACCGTAGTCCGTTCGCCTTCGGGCGAGCAAGAAGGCCGAGGTGCGCCCAAGCGGCGCCGCCCCTGCGTCACCCGTTCCCTCTCCGACGTGGAGCGCATGCGGCTCCGCGCTGCTCTCCGCAACCTGCGCGCCCTGTACGGCACCTGGGCCTGCCTGGCCGAGGTGATGGGCATGCCGACCCGTTCGATCCGCGCGATCGCGTCGGGTCAGTACGGCGGGTCGCCCGGCACCGCCATGCGCGCCGCGCGCGCCGCTGGAACCACCATCGAGCGGCTCTTAGGCCGTCCGGTCGCAGCCGATCGCTGCCCGCACTGCGGCCGGGGTGCCCCATGAGCCCGTGGGGCCCGAACGCTGGCCCCGCTCGCGTCCTGACCATCACCGAGATCGCCGCGCAGGAGCCGCTCATCCGAAACGCCCTGCGTGGTCTCGGTGTGCGCGCCGTCGATCTCGACGACGTGGTTCAGGACGTGGTGCTCGGGGCGTGGATGAGCTCCCAAGCCGGGCGCTACAGGCCCGACCGCACGCGCGAACCTCTCGACGCGCTCAAGCGCTGGCTGTTCGGCGTGTGCCGCTTCCACTGCACGCACTACCACGAACGCGCCTTCCGACGCCGCGAGGTGCCCGTCTTCGACCCCTGGGCCGCCACGGGCGAGGAGCGCGTCGACCCCGGGCACGTCGGCGAGCGCATCGACGCAGCTGAGGCGCTCATGGCGATCGCCGGGATGCCGCTCTGGGCTCGCGAGGTCCTCGTCCTCGCCGCGCTCGGGCACGGCGGCACCGAGATCGCCGCTCTGCTCCGCATCCCCCTCGGCACCGCGGGCAGTCGCCTCCGGCTCGCACGGGCCAGGCTCGCTCGGAAGCTCCGGAGGCGCCGATGAGCAGCCCCGATTTCAAGAAGCGCGTCCTGAGCGACGACGACCTCTCCCTCATCGCCAGCGAGGTCCCCGCGCTGGCGGAGCTCCGCGGCGTGCGCCCCTGGAACCGCGACAAGCTCTGGGCCGACGTCCTCGACGCCCTCATCGAGGCGAGGACCAAGAACGAGCGCGCAGGGGCGCAGCAAGCGGTCGGCGCGATCCAGGTGCTCGACGCCATCGACCGGCTCTTCGTGCGGCACCACAGGTAGGCGTGCGCCAAGCGGCGCCGCATGAACCCGCACACGGCAGCGTCCAGGCTCCGCATCGCCAGGGAAGCGCTGGCGTTGCGGCTCAAGAGGTGGCGGCGGTAGCCCGGCCCGCCCCCTCGCCTTCATCGCAGCCCTCTCCTGTGGAAAACTTGTTCAAAAGATGTTCGTTGCCTGTGCGTAACTCCTGCCCCGGGTGTTTCGTTCAGAAAATCACTGGTTCAAACAGTTTTGCCCTTGCTCCTCCTCGGACGTACCCGTAGACATTGTCGGACGGCTGAGGTCGGGCATGGGCAGGCGCGAGCAGATAATCCAGATCGGGGCCAAGATTCAGGCGCTACGGAGCGAACTGGCCAGGCTGGAATACGAGCTCGATCTGCTGCTGGAGGCGGACGACGGTCCCGTGTCGCCGAGGCAGGTCCATGACCCCGCGGTGATCGCAGCGCACGAGGCGGAAGCTAGTGCGGCCAGACGAATTGTCGGCCTGCTGGACGAGTTCCCAGACAGGGACTTCGGCGTCTTGGAGATTTCCAAGGTGCTGCAACTCGACAACGTGCAGTCGGCACGGTCGGCACTTGCAAGACTCGCTCGCGCCGGAAGGGTCACAAAGCCCGGACGCGGCCGCTACCGATCCGCAGCGCCGCTGCGCCTTCAGGACGCGGCCGACTACGCATCCGAGGACGACGAGCGTCTGCTCGATGAGTTCGAGCCAGACGCCGACGACATGAACGGGGCACCTCACGCGACGGAGGTCGTAGCGGACCAGTAGCCCCAAAGACTTCGGGCCGGTAAGGGCATTCCAGCGCCCCCAACGGCCCGGGCCGGTCTCAGTAACCGGCTTGCGCAGCACCAACCGGCCCCTTGCGGGGAAGGCGAGCGGCACCCAACAACCGCCACCTTACCCGCTCGAAGGGTGCTGCGCAAGCGCCTTTCAGCGACTTTCGCGTCGCAGCGGGGATAGGTGTGCCATGCGATCAAGCGATCGCGTCTCTAGAGCGTGAACGGGCGCCGGCGGTAGACACGGCCACGTGTACCGGCAAGCCCACGCACTGCGTCTTGGCGAGCAGGTCCCGCCTCGACGTACCGTGTTCACGTTTTCACAAGGAGGCCGTCATGGCCGTTGAAGAGCCCCGTCCGGGCTACAGGTTTGTGTATGTGGCGAGCTACTGGCACTATGGGCTGAAGCGTCGCGTGTACGCTTCAGAGTTTGGCTACCAGGCCATCCGTCTGGAGGTGAGGATCGATGGTCCCCGCCGCCAGCCGCCTGACCGGCAGCTGAACGCTCCCCGCGCCACCACAGCCGCGCCGGTCCCGAGGCGGAGAACCAGCAAGACGCCGCGTCGTTAGCGGGTGGCACCGCCCGGTCCGTCCGCCGAGGGCCGGGCGGTGCTTTCTTCGCTGGTTTCGATACGCAGCGTGCCGATGTCGCAACTTCAAGAAGAGCTAGGACAGACACAAGCATGACCGGACTAGAGATTGCTATCGCCGCCTTCAACACGCTCGCCACCGCGTTCGCCGCATTTGCGGCGTGGCGCTCGGCGAAAGCCGCCGATAAAAGCGTGGAAGCGGCCGCGACTCAAAAGCAACTCGCCCAGCGCCAAATCGTCATCCAGCTATGGGATCGCATGACAAGATTGAAGCCGATCGACCCCAAGAACCCGGAGCCGGCCATGGTTCACGATGCCTTAAGCACCATGGAGCTAATAGGTCTATGCTGCGAGGGAGGCATGGTGGACGCTTCCGTGATCAAGCGGACGTTTGGCCCGATTTTTATCCGGCTCTGTGAGATGATAAAGCGATGCGACGCGATTCCGACGTTGGAAAATAAGACGGGAAGCGAGCTGCTTCTAGAGAATCGTTGTGCGATGGCATTCTACGACGAGCTTATGACGGAATTAAAGGCGAGCGGACAACTGAGCAAGGTGTGAGGTGAGCCATGTCATGGAATAATGCCGCAAACTTCCTCGCTGCGGAGTTTAACGAGGGCACACAGTTTCCGACTGAGTACGACATCCTTATTGCGTCTGGTCCCAGCAGGGGCCGGTCGTACCGCGTTATCGTTCTGCCTCCTGACCACGTGACGACTCTGACTAATATCAGAAAACGCGGAGCGCTCGGCGAGCAGACGATCAACTTTGCGCCAACCGGCGCGTGCGCCTGCTGCGGTCGGTAGTGTTCGGGATTACCGAACTCCGATCTGGATTGGCCCTTCGTCTGAATTTTTGCCGAAGCCAAAGGCATGTGTCCGACCGCGCTTTCCGATGAAGATGAACCTCTCATCATCAACGCCTGGAACACTGACGACGACATGAGCTCCCTCCGGGAGCCCGTGTATCGTCACCGTAGTCTCGTCCCGATCGAGATCGTACATTGGCGTTATAACCACCGGAGCCGAGGTTCCGTGGTCTGATCCGTCTGGCGGGCAACGCGTCGCGCAAGCGACGTAGGCGTGTGCAGTAGCGTCCATGCCACTCAGTGTTGCACTGGATCGGACGCTGTCCAGGGACATCATTCCCCATCTTCAAACAAGTTCAACTGCCTCATCGGCCTAGGCTTCGGTGCCGTAGGTGGCGGCTCTGACGGCCTAGGCGCCACAGGCGCAGCCGGCGCGCTGCCAACCAACCGCAGGAACCCGCGTCCGTTCGGCAGGGCCCTAGCCGGCGCGGTGGGCGCCCCGGGTGGCGGCGTCCGGAGCTTGAGCGGCTGCGGCGTCGGCGGCTCGGTCTCGGGCTCCGCCAAGGCGGCCTCGACGAGCTCCGGGATCGACCAGACGTGCCTCGCGATGCCAGCCTCCATGGCCGGCGTGCAGCGGATCGACTCGTGGATCCGAGCCAGGTTGTACCAGGCGACGTGGAGCGCGACGGCGGCGCGGTGGTTCGCCAGCTTCCTGGAGAAGCCGTTGCAGAGCCTGGTAAACCTGCGGATATGCATCCGCATAGTCCAATTCTGGCGTTCTACGTGGCTTGTAGAAGCGTGCTCCACATCGGGGACGCCGAACACTGTCGGTGAGCATCGCGTCCCGCGTCCGATCGGTGAAGACCGCGGCCCCATGATCGGCGGCGTTCACCGTTCACCGCCGGTCCCCACGCCGATCTGGGCCACGCTCGCCTCCGCGGCGTAGACGTTACGCCCGCCGAAAAGTCGAAGGCCCGAGGGCTGCCACCCTCGGGCCTTCTGGAGCTCCGCGTTGCCGGAGTCCCCCACCTTCATCACAAGCCGGGCTCCAGGTCCAGAAAGCGGCGTCATGGAGCCCGTTGCCTTCGTCCGCCTACCGCCTCGCCCACTGCGCCCGCTGCCGCGTCCAGCTTCGCCTCTGCCGTCGCTGCGATCGCGGCCAGCGCCTCTGCCCCGACTGCCGCCCGCTCCAGCGTCGTGAGTCGCTCCGCCGCGCCGGCGCGGCCTACCAGACGCAGCTTCGCGCTCGCCGCCTCCATGCCGCTCGCCAGGCCCGGTATCGGGACCGGCAGCGGGACAAGTTCTCCGCGCAGAAAGTGACGCATCACAGGGTGACACAAGCCGCGGCCGCGTCGATGTCCCAGCTCGCGCCGGAGATCACCCCCGGCCGAAAGGACAACAATGACGATTGGATCCGAGATGTCGGCCGCTGCTCGCTCTGCGGAGCGCGGCTTCCGCCCTGGGCCCTGCGCGAGCGGCGCGCTCGGTCAGCTGTTCACCGACGCGCTCCCCGCGTCCCACGAAGCCCTCCGCGGTGACGGGAGGCGGCGGTGATCGCGAAAGAGAAGGAGGCCGAGGTGCTGCGCCTCTACCACGGTGAGAAGTGGCCCGTGGGCACCATTGCCGCTCAGCTCGGGCTGCACCACACCACCGTTCAGCGCGTGCTCGGGCAAGCGGGCGTCGACCCGAAGGTCGTCGCGCCGCGCCCGTCGATGGTCGACCCGTTCGTGCCCTTCATCGTCGAGCAGCTCGGCAAGTATCCCTCGCTGCGCTCGAGTCGCCTCTTCGGCATGCTCAAGGAGCGCGGCTATCCGGGCGGTCCCGATCATCTGCGCCGAGTGATCGGTCGTCTCCGCCCCAAGAAGCCGGCAGAGGCATTCCAGCGGCTGCGCACGCTGCCCGGCGAGCAAGCGCAGGTCGACTGGGCGCACTTCGGCAAGCTGGCTGTCGGCCGGGCGCTGCGCCCGCTCTGGGCGTTCGTCATGGTGCTCAGCTACTCGCGGCGGATCTTCCTGCGCTTCTTCCCCAGCGCAGCGATGCCCTTCTTCGTTCGCGGGCACGTCGAGGCGTTCGCCGACATCGACGGCGTCCCGCGCGTGCTGCTCTACGACAACCTCAAGAGCGCTGTCGTGGAGCGTCACGGCGACGCGATCCGGTTCCACCCCATGCTCCTGGCTCTGTCGGCGCACTACCGCTTCGAGCCGCGCCCCGTCGCCGTCGCTCGCGGCAACGAGAAGGGCCGCGTCGAGCGCGCCATCCGCTACGTCCGCGAGGCATTCTTCGAGGCCCGGACCTATACCGATCTCGACGACCTCAACCGACAAGCGACCGAGTGGACCAGCTCCGCAGCGCTCGATCGCTCCTGGGTCGAGGACCGCGCCCGCACCGTGCGGCAGGCCTTCGACGACGAGAGCCGTGTGCTGCTCGGGCACCCCGACACGCCGTTTCCAGCCCATGAGCGCGTCGAGGTCGAGATCGGAAAGACCCCCTACGCGCGTTTCGATCTCAACGACTATTCTGTTCCCCACGACCGGACGAGCCGCACGCTCGTCGTCCTCGCCGACCTCGAACAGGTGCGCATCGCTGACGGCAACGAGATCGTCGCGACCCATGTCCGCTCGTGGGACCGCGGCCAGCAGATCGAGCAACCCGAGCACATCCAGCGCCTGGTCGACGAGAAGCGCCGCGCCCGCGAGCATCGCGGCCTCGATCGCCTCGCCCGCGCCGCCCGCAGCAGCCAGGCATTCCTGCGCATCCTCGCCGAGCGCGGAGACAACGTCGGCAGCGCCATCGCCCGGCTTCTGCACCTGCTCGACGCCGTCGGCGCCGCCGAGCTCGAAGAGGCGCTCGTCGAGGTGCTCGAGCGCGACACCATTCACGTCGGCGCCGTGCGCCAGGTGATCGACCGCCGGCGCTCCGAGCGCCACCTGCCGCCTCCAGTCTCGATCCCCGTCACGCGCGGCCAGCACGCCGCCCTCGTCGTCACGCCGCATTCGCTCGCCACCTACGACGCCCTGAAGAAGGACCCGACGCCATGACCGATCTAACGCCCACCGAGACCAAGGCCCGCCTGAAAAGCCTCGGCCTGTTTGGTCTGCTGGCCTGCTGGGAGGAGCTCGCCGAAAAGCCCTGGCTTCGCGAGGTGCTCGCCATTGAGGAGCGCGAGCGCCAAAAACGCAGCCTCGATCGCCGCCTCAAAAACTCCCGCGTAGCCGCCTTCAAGCCCATGGCGGACTTCGACTGGTCCTGGCCCAAGAAAATCGACCGCGAGGCCGTCGACGACCTCTTCGCTCCCGGCTTCCTCGCCACCGGCCACAACGCCGTGCTCGTCGGCCCCAACGGCGTCGGCAAGACCATGATCCTCAAGAACGTCGCCCACCAGGCCGTCGTCCGCGGTCACACGGTCCGCTTCTCGACCGCGAGCGACATGCTTGCCGACCTCGCCGCGCAGGAGTCCTCGGCCGCGCTCGCGCGCCGGCTGCACCGCTACACGGTTCCAGCCCTTCTTTGCATCGATGAAGTCGGCTATCTCTCCTACGATGGCCGCTACGCCGACCTGCTATTCGAGGTCGTCACCCGTCGCTACGACGCGCAGAAGCCGATCCTGCTCAGTACGAACAAGGCCTTCTCCGACTGGGGCCAGGTCTTTCCGCACGCCGCCTGCGTCGTTACGCTCGTCGACCGGCTCGTGCACCGGGCCGAGGTGATCGAGATCGAGGCCGAGAGCTACCGGCTCAAGGAAGCCAAGGAGCTGAGTGCCATCCGCACCAAGCAGCGCCGCACCAAAAAGCACTGAGCGGCCTCTTCACCGGTGAACTTCACCGGCGTCGGGTGCGGGTTTCACCGGCACCGGGCGCGGATTTCACCGGTGAACTTCACCGAATCTCCGCGGATTGCCGCGATCATCAACAAACACGGGCTTCCGGGTGATGAACGGGTCGCGAGGTGGCTCATACCTCACCTCATCGTCTCGACGCGGCTTGCGGCTGTAGTTCTTGTGGACGACCGCGTAGTCGACGCCGCCGGTGAACGAGGCACCGATCGCCGCTGGATACGGTTGCCAGCCGTCCGTGTAGAGCTGCGGCACCGTGGTCAGCCGAGCCCGTAGATCCTTGATGAAAGCGCGGGTGTTCTCGTCGTCCCTCTTGCCGACGCGATAGCTGATGATGAGCTTCGACGCGCTCGCGAGTGCAATGAACGTGTACGCGTCGCCGAACTCCGCAGGATCAGAGGCAGTCACCCGAGATTGCTTCTTCTGCACAAAGCTCCAGATCTCGTCGCACTGCGCAACGTGGCATGTGACGCCACGGACGATGCGATTGTGCAGCCGTTCGCACCCTGCTCCGACGCGGAGCAGCAGAGCGAGCACGGTCGGCTTGCTGACTCCGGTCAGCCTACACGTGGAGGCGATGGAGCAGCCTTCGACGAGCTGAGAGACGACGCGAGCGCGCGCCTCCGCCGACAGCAGAGACATGGCCGGGCCTTGCCTTTCTCGGCGGCATGGCCCATGCTCGACGTTGACGGGCGACGGGCGGGCCTACCGCTCGGTGCTCTGGCGCCATGTTCGGGTTCCAGCCGGGCATGGCGCTTTTGCGTGGTAGGCCCTAATTCTAGCTGATTTCGCGATTACTCGCCGTCGGAGACGCGGGTCAGCTAGGACAGCTAGTGTCCGACCATTGGTCAAGGTGAGTGGCACCTTGACCATTACCCGTTTGCGTTCCGGGGAGGGCAGCCGGCAGCCTCCGGCAGACCGTTCGCGTTTCGGGAGGGGCAGCCGGCAGCCTCCGGCAGACCGTTTGCGGTTCGGGAGGGCAGCCGTAGGCGGAGCACAGAAACGGCGAGCGCCGGACCGCTAGGAGCGCCCGTGGGCGCGCTCTCACGAGCAGGCGACAGGGACGTTCTCCCTCCGTCAGCCGCCCGTAGTTCCCGTCGCTGAGGCCATTGCTTGCGATGTCCACCGGAGCGCCTCGGGCAGGACATCCGCGACGGCGGCGAGCGCGTCGTCCCCGCCGATGCGCGCGATGAGCGGCGCGAGCTGCTCCACGCCGCCCCAGCGGCTCAGCGTCGCAACGAGCGTGACCCGCTCTGCGGCGTCGCCGAGGCTCACGGCGAACAGCCTCGCCGCGTCCGCGAGCGACAGCCAGGGAGCGCAGCTCACCACGCTCTCCAGACCAACGGTATCCCAATCGTCGTGGTAGGCAGCGACGGCGCGCGCGGCGAGCGCGGGGCGCGACGGCTCGGGGGCAGCGCGGCAGAGCGCCGCGAGGGCCATGATGCGCGCGGCCTCCGAGCCACCTCCGCCGCCTCGCTCGGCGATCTCCACCGCGGCCTCGAGCCCGAGCACCTGGATCGCCTCCGTCGGGTGATCGCACACGAGTCCCGCGGCGACCCATGGTGGATCCAGCGAGGCCACCGCGTCACGCGCCGCCTGCACAAGGGAGCGGCCTCCCCCGGTCGCCGCGGCGCACAGCAGCGGACGAGCGCCGTCGATGCCGCTGCCACAGAGCTGTCGGATGACCTCAAGCGCGCGTCCCGGAGCGCCGAGCTCAGCGAACCGCACGGCCAGCGGGCCAGGCCGCGGGAGGGCCTCGTCCAGCAGCCTGGAGACCTCGTCCAGTCCGAGGAAGGGAACCAATGCCGCGGTACACTCGTCGGTGTCGCGCCTTTCGGCGTGCTCGTCGTAGTCGGCAATGAATGCATCGAAGGACACTGAAACAGCGCGGGCGCGCTCCTCCTCCGGCAGCACTGGCAAGAGCGGCGCGAGCGCGTTCGCGCGCGACGTCGGTGGGAGGGCCATCGCCGTGCGGAAGAGGGCGAGCGCCTGATTGTGGCGGAGCCCCTCCGCCGCGGCGAGCCGCCCGAGCGCGTGCCCGGGCTTCGCGCTCGACAGCGCGCGATTGATAGCTTGCTGGACGAGCGCTTCAGCCTCGGATTGCGGCAGGAGGTTGGCGGCGGTGAGCCACGCGTTCAAGTAGCTGTCGGGCCCTCCTTCCGCGCGCCACGTGGCTGAGACCGCCCACCGGGCGATTATCGCTGCATCGTCGCCCGATGCAGCGCGCACCGCTGTGAGCAATGCCAGCGCATCTTCCCATCCATCGCCGCGCCACGCCGCGCCGGTCCGCCTCACGATGTCGAGCGCGCGCGCGTCGATGTTCGCACGTAGAGATGGAGAGGCGTGCGCCGCGAGCTCGAAGAGCGCCACGGCGAGCGCTCGCTCCGTGTCGCTCCACGCCTTCTTGTCGGGCTCGTCCGCTCCCGGGGGCCACGCGTGGTGCAGCGTTGCGAGCGCGCCCTGCGCGATCGCGAGCCTCACGAAGCTCGATAGCGCTTCGGACGGGATTCCCATGGCGTCCGCGACGTCAAGCGGCGCCGCCAGCGTGCGTCGCACGCGTCCCAGCGCCACCCGGCACGCGGCGAGATCCTCGCGTGAGCGCGGCCATGCCCACCGCGGTTCGCACAGCCGGAGGAGATCGGCTGCCGGCGCGCTTGAGGCGACGAGGTGATCTCCGGCATAGCGGCGGAGGTAGGTGACGGCGCCGCTCTGGGGCCTGTCGATGTTCTCCCAGGTGCGAAGGAACTCTCGGGCAGCCTCTGCCAACCGCCGCTCAGCGAGCGCGATGTGCGCCTGATTCGCTGCCACCCAGGCGGCGCGCAGGGCTTCGTGACGGAAGCGAATGCGGTGATCCTCGTCACGCCATTCGAGCGCCGAGTCGATGGCGTCACGGTGCGCGTCGAGCCACGCTGTCACCTCGGCGACCTGCGCGTCGAGGAGCGGCGCCAGCTCGGTGATGTCGAGCGGCGCGAACGCGCACGCGAGGGTCGCCATGAGCATTTCCAGTCGCGCCGCGCCGCGGTCGCGGAGCGAGGTTGCGATCGCTTCCACGTGGGCGCGAGGACGACCTGGACCGTCGATCGCCGCCCAGGCGAGCTTGTCGCGGAGAGCTGGCTCGACCTCATCGATGCGGAATCCGTCGACCGAAACATATGTTACGCGATCGGGGCGCAGATTGAGCCGGGCTGCCCACTGCTCGGCGACGTCGCGCGTGCCGGAGACCGCCACCAGCACACGCGCGGCGGGCCCTGGCTCATCCAGCACAGAGCGGCGGGGGTTATCCGGCCAGTCCACGCATGCATCGGGCGCGATGAGGCCGATCAAGAGCTGCGGCTGGCCATCGTCGCCGTCCCAGTTCATGATCCGATTCCCGAGGCTGGATCGGACGCCGAAGGCATATTCGCTGAACCCGGTGCCTTCGGGCCATGGGCCTGCTGAGAGCCGCGCAAGAGCTTCTTCCTCGAAGGCAGCTCCATGCACGCGGCCAGCGTGGACGACGAGCTTCAACGTTCCAGGACCGGTGATTGAGCCGAAGAAGCGTTCGAGGACGGTGCTCTTCCCCGCGCCGGGCGGACCATAGACGACGCATGCCGCCGGGCGGCCCGCCTCGTGCCAGGATCGCAGCGCGTCGAACGCTCTCGACTGACCTTTGCCAAAGAATCGCGCCTCCATCGGGTTCTCCTTAAACATGGGAAGGATCACTATCTTGGCTTGTACGGCCCAAATTTGCCGCGCTTGCCTCCCTCGCCGACGACCGCATGGCTGATCCCGAGGTCCGTGAACATTTGTTGGCATTTGTTGCAGGGGTTGACGCGGTTGCCGTCTCTGCTCTGAAATGTCTCGATCGAGAGGGTTGGGTTATCGAACCTGGCTTTTAGCCTACGGGTCGCCTCCGCTTTTCTCTCGTCTCTGGACATCGAGATGAATGGCTTCTTCTTCGTTCCCTTCTTCGCAGCGGCATCCTGTTCTTTGTCGATCTCGTCGAGGATGTCGTTCTTCATGCGCTGTATCGCTTGGGTTTCAGCGCACGAGTTCTTGTGGTAGTCATGCGGGATGTGCCCCCCTTGGTCCGGGGTCTTGTTCGCGCCCTCGTAGATGTTGTACCCCTCGTACAGCACCGTCGGTGGCCGGGTGCTGTTGTCGACGATGCGCGAATAGACGAGCCCGAGCAGGTCCCCGAAGTCGAAGGGATTGTTCCTGGCATAGGCGAACGTGTTGAGCCCGCCGAGCGGCTCCACCGGATCCGGCGAGAGATACCGGCCGAGCGCTGGGTCGTAGTACCTGTAGCGGTTGTAGTGGAGCCCGGTCTCCGCGTCGGCGTAGTGCCCCAAGAGCCGCAGCGGCGTCGCCGCCCGCGCGCCGTCGCGCATCGCGGCGTCGCCCCACGCCGTCCTCGCGATCTCGGCGAGGATCTGGCCGTCGCCGTCGACGAGCCGCTCCGGAAAGCCTGCCATGTCGTTGACGTAGTAGACCCACGCCCCCTCGCGGACCTCGCCGTCGCGGCGCACGATCTCCCGGTGCGCCAGCGGCTCGCCGCCGTCGTCGAAGCAGTAGCGCCGCTCGAACTTGACGCCCTCGGCCTCGGTGATCTCGTGCAGCAGCGTGCTCCCGTGCCAGTAGAACCGCGTCTGCCGGAGCAGCGCCCACCTTCCGTCGTTCCGTCGCCGGTAGACCTCCTTCTTGAGCCGCCGCGCGAACGCGTCGTAGGTGCACTTGACCTTGCTTCCGTCGGGCAGGACCACCTCGGACAACGTGCCCGCCTCCGCCCACTCGTAGGACGTGACGCGCTCGCCCGCCTCGGTCCGCGTGCGCCGCTCGGCGAGCCTGCCGAACTCGTCCCAGACGACTGTCGTCGCGCCGTCGCGCACGAGCAGGTCGCCCTGGCCGTACGCACGGCCCGCGCCCGTCCCGCTCGCGTCGTGGACGTTGCCCGCTGGGTCGTAGGCGAAGAGCTCGCCGTGCGCGCCCTCCGGCACGGCCGAAAGGATCTGTCCGAGCGCGTCGTGCTGGTAGCGGGTCCACCCGTGCCGCGCGTCCCACAGGCCGACGAGCTCGGACGACGGGTTGTACTCCATGCGCTGATCTATCGTCGCCGCCGGCTCTCGCGCACCCACCCAGGCGGGTTCCCCCGGCCGCAACGGCCGCTCGATCGCGGGCGAGGTGACGCGCCGCTCGATCATTCTGCCGGCAAGATCGTAGCGCAGCAGCATGCGCCCGCCGTCTGACAGCACGCGCTCGAGCTCGCGCCCCGCGAGGTCGAGCCGCACCTGCATCTCGTCGGCCCCGTCGAGCCGCAACGAGAAGCTGTGCCCCGCGTAGTCGCGGCGCCACTCCGCGGTGTGGCCGAGCGACGTCCGGAGGCGCACGGGCAGGCCGATGGCGTCGCGCTCGACGTGGATCTCGAACACCTCGCCGTCGACGATCTGCCGCTCCTTGACGATCGCGCCCGCGGCGTCGCGCACGAACTCCACCCTCCCGGACAGCGTCTCGGCAGCCAGCACGTCGTCCCGGAAGTCGTGCTCGAACGTCTCCTCGGTCCCGTCGGCGCGCGTTCGTTTGACGACGCGCCCGAGGAGGTCGCGCTCGAGAAAGACCTCGTGGCCGCTCGCGAATGCCACACGCACGACGCGGCCGGCGAGGTCGTGGTCGTAGCTGATCTCGCGCCCGTCGAAGGTGCGCTCGCGCTCCTTCAAGCCGGTGGGCCCCAGCTCGAACGAATAGGTCTCGCCGCGCGCGTTGACGATGCGGACGAGCCGCTCCTTGCGGTCGTAGCGCAGGCGGACGGTGCTCCCGTCGGGCAGGCGCGCCTCGGCGAGCGAGCCGGTGCCGCCCCTCACGAGGACCGTTCGCCGGCCGCTCGGATCGATCTCCTCGATCACGTTGCCCAGGCCGTCCCGCTCGAACCGCCACACGAGCCCCCCCGGCTCCTCCACCGAGAGCAGCAGCCCCTTGGTGCTGTACCGGTAGCGGGTGACCGCGCCGCCCTCGTCGCGCACCGAGCTGCAGCGGCCCAGCTCGTCGTAGGTCGCTTGCCAGAGCACCACGCCGCGCTCGTCCGAGGCCTCGACGGCGTTGCCGTGGTCGTCATAGCAGTAACGCCGTGCCCGCCCGTTCGGAGCAATCGTCTCGATGGGCAGCCCGCGCTTGTCGTAACGCACCTCGAACAGCGCGCCCGTGGGATCCTTGATGAGGATCGCGTCCTTCAGGTACTCGACGACCGTCTCGTTGCCGTCGGGATCGACGATCCGGGTGATGTCGCCGTTCGGCAGGCGCTCGATGCACGTCACCTGCCCGAGCGCGTCGACGACTCGCGTCTCGTTGCCGAACAGATCGCGCTCCCAGCGCGTGGTCGCGCCCATCGGGTCGGTGTAGGAGGTGAGGTGCCCGCGTGGATCGTAGGTCCGCGTGAAGACGCGCCCGCTCATCACGGCCTTGTCGGCCTTGCCGTGCTCGTTGCCGGCGTACCGGAACGTGCACGCGGCGTCGGTGACCTCGCTGTAGCCATGCGGGCCGTACTCGACCTTGACGTGGTGGATGCCCTTGGCCCTGGTGCGCCGGTCGGCGAGGAGCTCGGGCAAGTCGTCCGCGAGGCACGGGTCGGCGCCGCTCTCATGCGCGCCCCACGACTCGATGCCGCGGCCCTCGTTGTCGTAGCGGAAGAAGAAGACCAGGCCCGTCGGCAAGCGGTGCGAGACGAGCCGGTGGTCGTCATCGTATGCGTACGCCGTCGCATGCCCGTCCGCGTCGGTGACCTTGGTGAGGTTCCCCGCCGGGTCGTGCTCGTACGTCGCGAAGCGCACGACCCGTCCGGAGGCGCACACGACCTCGAGCGCGGCGATGCGCCCCTCGCGTGTCGTCACCACACGGATCGTGCGGCCCACGCAGTCGACGATGCGCGACAGCGATGCCCCGCTGAAGTGGAGCGTGATCCGGTTGCCGGCGCGATCCTCGACGGCCGCGAGGCGGAAGCGCCGGCGCGCCGGGTCGCCCAGGTCCGGCGCGAAGATCCGCCGCGTGCCGCCGGGCACGTCGAGCGCGAACCCCTCCTCGTGCCGGTGGAGCACCCATCCGTGCGGCCCCATCACCCCGGTGTCCCGCTCGACGACCCCGAAGGACACGTCCAGTCCGTCTTCGGTCCAGACGATCGCGCCCCCGCCGCGGCGCAGCTCCACCTCCCACGCGAACGTGTGCGTCCAGCCGTGGCCGAGGCCGATGTCGCGTTCGCGGCTCGTCGTGGAATAGGAGCGCGCGATCTCGAGCGGCAGCGGCCCTGGCAGCTCGAGGTCCACGACGGGCGCGGTGAACACGCGGCCGGTGATCACGTCGATGGGGTCGCCGTGCGATGCCGCGCCGCTGTTCTTGCCGCCGTGGTGCTGCGGGCACCCGCCGCCGTCCTTCCCCGGCGAGCCGCAGGCGCTCTTGCCGCCGCCGTCCGCGCCGCTGCCGCCGTTGCTCCCGTCGGAGCCCTGGCCGTTCTTCGACCCGTTGCCGCCGCCCGCCCCGCTCCCGCCTCCGTTGCCCCCTCCGCCCATCACGAAGACGCCGGGGTTCATGCCGGGGATCGCGGGGATGTTGGGTACGGGAGCGGTTCGGGCCACGGGAACACCTCCTGAAAGGGCCCGGAGCAGACCCGAGCGCCTTCCTCGCTGTCAAGGTCACCGCGGCCCGGCAGCCATGACGGTGGATCCACCGTCATGGCCATGATTCGATGCGGCGGGTCGCGAGATGGCGGTCGCTGGCTGCGGCACCGGGCGGTCCCGCCAGCTCAGGCGTCCCCGGGTGCTGCAGGTCGAGGTGATGAGGAACGTGATACAGGTGTATTGATGAGCGCGTCGAACCGTCGATCCGGGGCAGAGGAAGCCGCTCCGGAGATTGTGCAGGCGGTGAGCACGAGCGAAGCCGCTGGGGAGATCGCGGCCGCCGGCGTGACCCTGGACGAGATCGTCGAGGGGACGGAGGCGGTGTTCCCGGAACGAGTCGCTCCGGCGATCGCGGCCGTGCCGACGTGCACGGCGCGCGTCGTCTCGATCGAGGGCAAGACGCGCAGAGCATCGATCCTCCCGCGGGGGGCGAAGGTGCCCGCCTCGGCCGAGATCGCGCCGGAGGTGGATCTCGAGGTGATCGAGGACGCTCGCGCGAACGGCGATGCTGTGCTCGTGGAGCTCTGCGCAGGGGAGCCGCCGCGGATCATCGCCGCGCTCAGGTCGCGGCGGCCGCGTGAGCTTCGCCTCGACGGCGAGAAGATCACCATCCAGGCCACGAAGGAAGTGCTCCTCCGCTCGGGCTCCGGAGCGTTCCGGATCCAGGAGAGCGGCGATGTCGAGCTGGTCGGCGGCAGGATCAACGCTGTGTCCCGGGGGCTCTTCCGTCTCGTGGGGCGGCTCGTGAGGTTGAACTAGCGCCGCGCGTCGGGAGGGCTCGCTGGGGGATCGACGCGGGCTCGGGACGACCGCCGTCCGCGACGGCGCGCCGGCACGCGCTCCGCCGGGCTGCCAAAGTTGACCCCGGGGGCCCATCGTGAGACAGGTCGGTCGCTGACATGCGGATCCGACGCGCCGCACGCAGGCTTGTATGTCTTGGCTGGTTGGCCGCCCTCTCGGGCGTCGCTTTCGACGGCCTTGCGGCGCCTCCTTCGGAGGTAGCGGCGCCCGCGGCCGGTGCGGCGAAGGCCGACGCGGCGAAAGCTGAGCCCGCGAAGGCGGAGCCGGCGAAGGTCGACGCGAAGAAGGACGGGTCGGCCGAGGGCAAGGCGGAGAAGCCGGCGCCGGTCAGGGTGGCGGCCGTGTCTGGCGGGAAGGGCGGCGCGAAGAGCGCGGCCAAGGCGCCGGCGAAGGCCGCCGCGCGATCGAAGCCGTCGAAGAAGGGCGCGGCGAAGATCACGCGGAAGGCGGGGGAGCCGGGCGCGCCGGACGAGGCGGCGCGGCGGGTCATCGCCGGCACGGCGACGCCGGCGGGGGCGAGCACCGGCGAGTCGCCCGAGCTCCGCACGCTGCGCGCGATCGACCTGGCGCTGTTTCCCGGCGCGGCCCCGAGCGCCGGGCCCGCGTGGCCGGTCGACGGCACGCTCCTGCTCGGCGCGGGCGAGCCGCGTCTCGAGGTCTCCGGCCTGCCGCCCGCGGGCCTGCCCGCCCCGCCGGCGGAAGCGGAGGAGACCCGCGACATCTCCTGGCTGCGCCAGCTCGAGCTGCCCGAGATCCCGGTCCGCTGGGACGGCCGGGTGGTGCGCTACCTCGAGTACTACAAGAACGACCCGCGGGGCCGCTCCGCCGTGGTCATCTGGATCAAGAAGAGCGGCCGCTACGGCGCCGCCATCCGCCGCGTCCTCCGCGAGCAGGGGCTGCCGGAGGATCTCCTCTGGCTCTCGCTCGTCGAGAGCGGCTTCGACCCGACCATCCACTCCCCGGCCGGCGCGGCGGGCCTCTGGCAGTTCATGCCGGAGGGCGCGCGCATCTATGGCCTCACCGTCGATCGCTGGGTCGACGAGCGCCTGGATCCAGAGCGATCCACCTTGGCGGCGGCGCGGTACCTCTCGGATCTGCGGCGGCGTTTCGGCGGCTGGGAGCTCGCGTTCGCGGCGTACAACATGGGGTACGGGGGGCTGCTCGCGTCGATCCGGAAGTACAACACGAACGACTTCTGGGAGCTGTCGCGGCTCGAGGCGGGGATGCCGCTCGAGACGGCGCTCTACGTGCCGAAGATCCTCGCGATCGCGATCGTGGCGCGGAACCCGGCGGTGTTCGGCTGCGACGACGTGGAGCTCGATCCGGCGGTGACGTTCGACAAGATCTCGCTGGGCTCCGGGGTGTCGCTGCAGGCGGTGGCGGCGGCCTCGGGCGCGGCGGCGCCGGAGATCGAGGCGCTCAACCCGCAGCTCGTGGCGAAGCGCACGCCGCCGTCGCCGGTGGACGCGAAGGAGCAGGCGCGCTGGGAGGTCCGGGTGCCCGCGGGGGCGGGGGCGCGCGCGGCGAAGTCGATGCCGAAGCTCCTGGAGCGCGAGCCGAAGCTCGAGCGCTACCTGGTCCGCTGGGGCGAGTCGCTCGACGACATCGCGACGTTCCGGCGGACGACGCGGTGGGCGCTGCAGACGTTGAACGGCCTGCGGGCTGGCGAGCCGGTGCGTCCCGGGGCGCTGCTGTTCGTCCCGGCGGCGGAGGGCGTCGGGGCGGCGGCGGCCGAGCACCTGCTCGCGAGCGGCGCGCCGCTGTCGTCCGAGGGGAAGCCGGTCGTGGTGGTCCCGGCGCAGCGCTTCTCCTACGAGGGGCGGCGGCGGGTGTTCTATCGGGTGGTCGCGGGCGACACGCTGCGGGATCTGGCGGCGGTGCTCTCGGTGACGCCCGACGAGATCTGCCGCTGGAACACGCTGGCGCCTGGGGCGTCGCTCCATGAGGGGATGACGCTCCAGCTGTTCGTCCCGAGGTCGCAGCGCCACGACGGCGTGTTCTTGCTCGACGAGGGCGGCGCGCGCGTCATCGAGGTCGGCTCGGAGGAGTTCTTCACGCACTTCGAGGGGCTGAAGGGGCGGAAGCGCATCGAGATCGCGGTGCGGGAGGGGGACTCGTTCAGCAAGATCGCGAGCCGGTACGGCCTCAGCGTCGGCAGCCTGGAGCGGATCAACCAGCGCTCGCGGCGGAGCCCGCTGATGCCCGGGGATCGGCTGGTGGTGTACGTGCCGGCCTCGCGACCGGACGAGCCGGCGCCGGTCGAGCCGCGCGAGGATGAGGTCCGCGTGGCGTCGGCTCAGGCCGCGGGCGCGGTGGACGACGGCGACAAGGCGGCGGCCGAGCCGGTGAAGCCGGCGGTGCTGCTGACGCCCGTGGCGCCCGTCGAGGCGAGCGCGGGCGAGGGGAAGTCCGGCGGCGCGGGGGCGGCGGGCGCGGGCGACCTGGCCGGAGCGAAGCCGGAGGAGAAGAAGGCCGCCGAGGGCGAGAAGAAGGCCGCCGAGGGCGAGAAGAAGGCCGCCGAGGGCGAGAGGAAGCCGGCGGCGGGCGGAGCGGACGACAAGAAGCCCGCGGGGCGTGGCGCTGCCGAGCCGCAGCCGGCGGGGCGCGCCAAGGAGGCGCAGGACAAGGGGAAGCCCGCGGCTGGCGCTGGCACCGCGCTGTGAGGTCCGGGTGAGCTCGGGCTTCCCAGGGGGCGAGCCCCCCGCGTCGAGGTCTCAGGTCTTGCCAGAGGGCGTCGCCCCGGTCTCGTCCCGCCCGTGGACGCCGGCCGGCGGGCTCGTCGCCTCCACGGCGGTGAACGGCTCGATGATCTTGTAGGCGTGCGACGCCCCCTTGGGGACCGTCCAGGAATCGCCCGGCTCGAGGCGCACCATCTGCCCCTCGATGAGCAGCTCGGCCCGTCCAGCGATGACGAACCCCACGGTCTCGTAATCCCGGGCGGTCGGCTGTTTGGCGTCGCCTGGCGGCTCGCGTTCCCAGAGCCGCATCGAGACCTGGATCCCGGAGGCCAGGTATTTTTGTCCCATCTGGCCTGTCGGAGAGCGGCCGGAGGAGACCTTCATGACGGTTGTGTCGCTCATGTGCGCCTCGCTTTCCCCCACGAATGATTTGCCGGGTCTGGCGACGAGCGTGGGTCCGGTCCTGGATGGATCGAATCGGGCTTCTCCCTCTTTCCTCGTCGGTTTTCTTCGTGCGTTCATCCTTGCAGGGAACGTATCGCGCCAGGGAGATCTGCTGTAGGATGCCCGCACAGGAGGCTGTCCCGTGGACCTGGGGACCGGATGTCATGTCGCGCGGGCGCAGGTGGTTGACGGATCGCGCGGCGTGAGCGCTGGGCGGCGGGGGCGTCGCGGGTGCGCCGTGGCTCGCCTCGCTCTGCCGGTCGCGGCCGTCCGTGAGCGCTCCGTGGCGGTGGGGCGCGCCGCGCTTCCGGAAAGCCGATGATGCCCTCGCCGAAGAGCTCGACATTGCTCGCGTCCGGTGTGCTGATCGACAGGAAGTACCGGCTCCTGCGCCAGATCGGCGAGGGGGCGATGGGCGTGGTCTGGGCGGCGGTGAACGTGGCGACGGCCCGCGAGGTGGCGCTGAAGCTGATCCACCGGCCCGAGACCGAGTTCCGGCTGCGGCTGCAGCGCGAGGCGCGCAACTGCGGGGCGCTGCGGCACCGGAACGTCATCGACATCTACGACATGGGGGAGACCGAGGCCGGGGAGCCGTTCCTGGTGATGCAGCTGCTCACGGGGGAGACCGTGGCCGAGCTGCTCGCGCGGCGGCGCCGGCTCGACCCGCCCGTGGCGGCGTCGATCGGGCGAGACGTGGCGAGGGGGCTCGCGGCGGCGCACGCGATGCACATCATCCACCGCGATCTGAAGCCGGCGAACATCTTCCTGCACCGCGAGCCGGACATGGACGAGCCGGTGGTGAAGGTGCTCGATTTCGGGGTCGCCAAGAACCTCTCGGTCAACGACGGCCTGCACACGGTGCAGGGCGGCGCGGTCGGGTCGCCGCTCTACATGAGCCCGGAGCAGGTGAGGGCCGAGCCGAACGTCGATCACCGGGCCGACATCTGGGCGCTCGGCGTCGTGCTCTTCGAGATGCTGACGGGCATGCGCCCGTTCCAGGGGGACGCGCAGGCGGTGTTCATGGGGATCTTGACGGGCGAGATCCCCACCGTGTCCAAGTACCTGAGGCGGGTGGACCAGGGGCTCGTCGACCTGATCGCCCGCTGCATGCGCAGGGATCGCGCGGACCGGATCGGCTCTGCGGCGGAGGTCGCGGCGCTGCTCGATCGGTACGCGGAGCGCGGCGTGGGTCCGGGCAGGGACGCGGCGCTGCGGCAGTCGTCGCCGGAGGGGCGGGGGGCGCTCCCGGACGAGGACGTGGACGGCGGCTGGGAGGAGTCGCAAGGCGGCACGGTAGCGCTCGCGGCGCAGCCTGCGTCGGTGGCGCAACCCATGTCGGCGCTCGCGGCGCAGCCTGCGTCGGTGGCGCAACCCATGTCGGTGGCGAACTGGTCGGGGAGCGTCGAGGGGGGCGCGGGAGCGCTGCCGCTGGCGCTGCTCGGCGGGGGGCCGCGGGCCCCGGTGCCGGTGCAGGAGTCGCCTGAGGCGCACAGGTCGCTGTCGCTTGGGCCGGGGCAGGTGGCTGCGGGGCCAGCGTCGGGCATGAGCCGCGTGGCGGATGGGGGGCCAGCGTCGGGCGCCGGCCCTGCGGCGGGCGCGGTTCCTCGGCGTCCGGGCAGCTCGGGCCAGCACCTGGCCGCGGCGTCCGTGGTGCGCGCGCTGCGGGACGAGGACGTGGCGACCTTGCCCCTCACGCGGCGGAACGCGGAGGCGGCCGGGGCCGCGGGGCCGCGCGCCGGGTCGGGGACCTATCCGGCGGCGGGGCCTGCCGCCGCTGCGCCCCGGCCCCCATCGTCGTCGGTGGCGGCGTTCGCAGCGCCGGAGCCGCCCCAGGCGAGCGCGGCGCAAGCGGCTCCGGCGCAGCCTGCGCCCGTGGCGGCGCCGCAGCAGGGCTCCTGGGCGATGACGGTGCGCATGAACGCGCCGCCGATGCCCGAGACAGCGGCGGGGCCGGGTGGGCTCGGCCCTGCTGGCGCGCTGCCGCCGGGAGGCATCGCCGCGCAGCCGAGCTGGAGCTCGGCGCCGGCCGCGAGGCTCGGCCCGGAAGCGGGCGCGAGCGCCTCGGACTCCAGGCCGGGCGCGACCACGGGAACGGGCGCGCCGCGCCAGGCCGGGAGCTCGTCGACGACCCCGCTCGTCTCGAACCACCCGTCGGTCCATCAGGTCGGGGTGCACCAGGCCCAGGACGCTCAGGAGCGGGCCCCGTACGGCGACGAACCGAGGCGCAAGCGCACGGCCGCGACGCTCGCGATCGTGGCTGCCGCGCTGTCGCTGATCGTCGTGGGGATGCTCATCTCGCTGAGGTCGCCGGAGACGTTGTCGGCCGCGCCGGAAGTGTCCGGGAGCGCGATGCCGTCGTCGGACCGCGCCGGAGGAGACACGGTCGCCCCGCCGGAGCGCGGGGGAGCGCCGCCGCGGGACGAGGAGCTCCCAGCGCAGGAGCCCTCGGCGCCACCCGCGGAGGCGCCGCCTGGCTCCTCGGCGTCGGCGCCGCCTGGCTCCTCAACGCTGGCGCCGCCTGGCTCCTCGGCGCTGGCGCCGCCCGTGCCCTCGGCGCCGAGCGCCCTTCCGACGAGCAGCGCGGCCGGCGCGCCGGCGCCAGGCGGCGGCGCGGGCACGGCGCCGGGGACGGCGAGCGGCGCGAAGCCGGGCAGCGCGACGCTCGGGGCGCCTCCCGCGACATCGCGGCCCGCGAAGGCTGCTCCTGCCCCATCCGCGTCCTCGTGCGATCATCTCAGGTTCCTGGCGAAGAAGCAGTGCGAGGCGAAGCTCAAGAAATAGACTCGGCCTCTCCGCGGGTCGGGCCGCCCCTCCCGAACTGACGCCACGGTAACGCCGCGATTCCTGGGCAGCGACGACGTGGCGACGATCACGTGCGCTGAGCGCGTGCCCGCACCGGAAGCGCCGGAGCCGGCTTCGCGCTCTGCGAGCCCGGCCGGCAGCTTTTCTTGACGGTGCGCTGCCTCACCTGCGACACTTCTTCCAAGCACCGTCGACCTGCTGCCACGTCCGTCCTCCAGCGAGACCACCCCATGCAGTCCCCTTCGGCTCCTGCCGCGCCGCCGCCAGGTGCGCTCATTTGCGGCAAATACCGCCTTCTTCGGCGGATCGGCGAAGGGGCGATGGGCGTCGTCTGGGCGGCGCACAACGAGGCTACCTCTCGGGAGGTCGCGCTCAAGCTGCTGGTGCGGCCCGACCCGGAGCTCCGCGTGCGGCTGCTGCGGGAGGCGCGCGCTTGCGGCGCCGTGAGCCACCGGAACATCGTCGACATCTACGATGCTGCCGAGACGGAGAACGGCGATCCGTTCCTCGTCATGCCGCTGCTCTCTGGCGAGACGCTCTCGTCCTTGCTCAAGCGCAAGCGCAAGCTGGAGATCCACGACGCCTCGCGCATCGCTCGGGACATCGCGCGCGGCCTCTCCGCCGCGCACGAGCGGGGCATCATCCACCGCGACCTGAAGCCGTCCAACATCTTTCTCCACACCGAGCCTGGCGAGGGCGATGCCATCGTCAAGATACTCGATTTCGGCGTGAGCAAGTTCCTCGTGGGTCCTCAACAGGTGAAGACCGCGACAGGCATCCTCATCGGCTCGCCGGCGTACATGAGCCCTGAGCAGGTGCGGGCGCAGAGCGATATCGACACGCGCGCGGACCTCTGGGCGCTCGGCGTCGTGATGTTCGAGATGCTCACGAGCAGGCGGCCGCTCCAGGGCAAGGCGCATGAGCTCCTGAGAAACGTGCTGCAGGGCGACATCCCGGCGGTGTCCCAGCTCGTCTGGCAGATCGATCCCGGCCTCGATGCCCTCGTGACGCAGTGTCTCCAGCGCGATCGCGAGAAGCGACCGCGCTCGGCGGCCGAGGTCGCGGCGGCGCTCGAGCCGTTCGTCACGCCGTCGGCGCCGCAGCGTGTGCCCTCGAGGCCGGGGTCGTCGCCGGAGCTGCGGCACGAGATCCCGCAGCAGCTCGGGCGAGGGTCGTGGGGTGGGGCCGCTCCCGGGCGGTCGCCGACGCCGGCGACCGGGACGCCGCTCCCGGCGTCGATGGCGCATCTGCAGGCCCCGCAGGGACACCCTCCTGGGCGGTCGCCGACGCCGGCGACCGGGACGCCGCTCCCGGCGTCGATGGCACATCTGCAGGCCCCGCAGGGACACCCGAACATGCCGGTCTCGGGGCCACGCGGGGCGGTCGCGTCGCCGGGGCAGCCGGCGGCGGGCGCGTGGCCTGGGCAGCCGGCGGCGGGCGCGTGGCCTGGGCAGCCGGCGGCGGGCGGGGCGGCGGCGCCGGGGCCTCGGGAGCGGATGGCGAGCAATCCTCTGCTGGGGGACCGCGGGACGATCAAGATCTCACCGGAGCAGGCGGCCGCCTATCGATCCGAGGCCGGCGGGTCCAGCGCGTCGCTGGCGCGTCCGGCCGCTCCCCTCGGACAGGCGCTGTCGCTCGGCGGCACGGTGCCGCTCGATCCGCTCCCCGAGCCGAAGCGGCCGCCGCCTGTGCCCGCCCGCTCGCCTGTCGTGTGGATCGCGATGGCCGTGGTCGCGGCGGCGCTCCTCCTGGGGATCGGCATGGCCGCGGGGTATCTCTTGCGGCGCAGCGAGGTGGAGCGCCCGAGGGACCCCGGCGGAGAGCGTGCTACCTTCCGCGTCGCCCTCTCGTTTGCGCCAGGTAAAGCGACCTCGCCCGCCGCGGCGACGCGCCTCGACCCACCCTGCTGAGCTCGATGTCCACCTCTTTCACGCAGATCGCTGCCGGCCTGGTGATCGCCGAGAAGTACAAGCTGGTGCGGCGGCTGGGCGAGGGATCCATGGGCGTCGTGTGGGCGGCGCTCAACCTGTCCACGTCGCGCGAGGTGGCGTTGAAGCTGATTCACCGCCCGGATGCCGAGCTCCGCCGGCGGCTCCAGCGCGAAGGGCGCAACGGCGGGGCGCTGCGGCACCGCAACGTCATCGACATGTATGACATGGGGGAGACCGAGTTCGGCGAGCCCTTCCTGGTGATGCAGCTGCTCACTGGAGAGACGCTCGCGGAGCTGCTCGTGCGCAGGCGGCGGCTCGACGCGGACGTGGCGGCGTCGATCGGGCGAGACGTGGCGAGGGGGCTCGCGGCGGTGCACGCGCTGCACATCGTCCACCGCGATCTGAAGCCGGCGAACATCTTCCTGCACCGCGAGGCCGACGCGGACGAGCCGGTGGTGAAGGTGCTCGATTTCGGGGTCGCGAAGAACCTCGCCGTGAACGACGGCATCCGCACGGCGACGGGCGGCGCGGTGGGATCGCCGCTCTACATGAGCCCGGAGCAGGTGAGGGCCGAGCCGAACGTCGACCACCGGGCCGACATCTGGTCGCTCGGCGTGGTGCTGTTCGAGATGCTGACGGGCATGCGCCCGTTCCAGGGGGACGCGAGGGCGGTCTTCACCGGCATCCTGACGGGGGAGATACCGAAGATCTCCCGGTACGTGCGGCGGGTGGACCCGGGGCTCGTGGAGCTCGTGGCGCGGTGCATGGCGCGCCACCGGGACGAGCGGATCGGGTCGGCCGCGGAGGTGGCGGACCTCCTCGATGGGTACACGGCCGCGGGGGCGAGGGTGAGGGCGGGCTTCGCCGTCGGGGGAGCGGGCGGCGGGGGCGGCGGGCAGGTGGCGGCGATGGAGGCGCCCGCGTTTCCCGGCGCGGCGCCGGCAGGGGCGGCGGCGTCGCCGACGGGGAGCGGGGTGCCGGTGTCGCCGATGGCGAGCGGGGCGCCGGTGTCGCCGACGGGGAGCGGGGCGCCGGTGTCGCCGATGGCGAGCGGGGCGCCGGTGTCGGCGACGGGGAGCGGGGCGCCGGTGTCGCCGATGGCGAGCGGGGCGTCTGCGCCGGAGTGGAACGCCGAGCTGACCCAGAGGCTCGAGCCGGAGGCCATGGCGAGCGCCGAGGCGGCGCTGGGCGCGTCGCCCGCATGGGGCCACGGTGTGCCGGGGAAATCGACGACTGCGCCGCTCGTGCCGGGCCCGGAGGCAGGCCGAGGCGCGCAGCCGTCGCCCTGGGCAGCGCGCGCAACGCCGGAGCCTCCGCAGGCGCCGCGGACGCCGCCGCGGCGGCAGGCAGGCTGGAAGCGCCTTCCTGGCCCGGCCGTCGCGGCGATCGCCGCCGGTGCGGCTGGCCTGGTGGGCGCAGCGCTCTTCGTCGCGTTGCGCTCGCCAGCGCCCGCGGAGAGCGCAGCCGGGATCGAGGCGCTGCCGGAGGCCGGGATCGAGAGCGCCGCGAGCGCGGCAAGGCAGCCGGACCCGCCGCCCTCGCCGGCGACCGCTGCGCCTCAGGCTTCGGCGGCGGCTGAGCCGCCCACGGTGGATGCCGGCGGGGCGAACAGCGCGCCGGACGCGGGGCCGGCGGGCACGGAGCCGGCGTCGGTGGAGCGGAGCCAGCCGGCGGTGGAGGCGCCGAATCCAGCGGCGGCGGCGCCGGTCGTCACGGCGCCGCCGGCTGCTGCGGCGCCCGCGCCGGTGCGGTCGGTGGTTGCGGCGCAGCCCAGGATCCAGCCGTCGGCGCAGCCTGCGCCTGCGCCGCCGCGGCCTGCGCAGACAACGACGGTCCGGCGGCAACCCGTGGATCCGTGCGCGGGCAAGACAGGGTTCATGCGGACGAACTGCCTGCGGGACCAGGCGAAGAAGAAGGACCCCTACGCTCCCTGAGCGGTGTTGAGCGCGGGGGAGCCAGGCATCCGAGGAACTGAGGGCGCATCTCGCCTCCGGCAGGACAGCAGACCCGAGCTTGGCGATCCCTGGCTATTGGCCGGCCATCTTGGGCTTTGAAAAAGCGGTCGTAGGCGTCGGACGATCGGTTCGAACGTTCGAAGATCGGTGGAAGGCTTCAGAAATCGGTCGGAGGCTTCGAGCGACCGGTGCGAGGCGTCCAACCATCGCGGCCCCGCAGCCAGAAGTCGAGGCGGGGTAAGCGGACGGAAGTTATCGATGGCGCGCATCCCTGGAACCAGGGCGGCTTTCGGTCGAACGATGTGCGATGTCCCTGCGAGGCTGTCGAACGTCTGTCGGAGCAGACCGAGGCGGAGATGCCGGCGGGGCATCACGGCCCTGGCGCAGGCGGTGCCCCGAAATCCAGGAGCGGGAGCGCTAGCCCTGCGTCGCCGTCGTGCGCGACGTCGCTGCCTTCGCCGCCGGCGCCGGCCGCGCCGAGCTTGATTGTGGCGCCGTCGAGCGACGGGATGGTGTCCGGTGTGCCCACGAATGCGATGCCGAGGGAATGGCCGCCCAAACCGCCGCCGCCGTTTCCGCCGTTGCCGCCGTTACCTCCCCGCCCGCCGGCACAGGCATCACGAACGGAATTGTTGGGACCAAAACTCTGGCCCTCCCCGCCCGCCCCACCGTATCCACCCAACCCGCCGGTCTGGCCGGCGGCGCCGTCGCCGCCCCTGCCGCCATCGCCGGCGATCAGGCGGACGTCCTGGAACGTGAGTTTTGCGTTGAGGCTCACCAGGGCAATGCTCGACCCCCCTGGAGAGCCGCCCTTGCCGCCTGCACCGCCGCAGCCGCCTGCGCCACCGTTGCCGCCGCTGGCGCCGCTGGCGCCGCCGCTGCCAGCGATCGTGGAGCATTCGGTGTTCCCGCGGGAGCCTCCGCCGCCCCCGCCGCCCTGGGCGATCTTCCCGCGTTGGCCATCACCGCCGGGTGTACCGGCGTAGCCGGTGCTGGAGAGCTGGCCGATGCCGCGCGCGCCTGCACCAGCTACGCCAGGGTCGCCGTCGCTACCCTTCTTGCCCGCGGTGCACGTCGCGGTTGTACTATTGTATCCTCCGGAGTTGTCGTTGTTCTTCTCGTCTGGATAACCTATGTCACCGGAGGTCCCGCGGTCATCCCGGCCAACTCCTCCCCGGCCACCGCGCGAGTCGTCAGTGGTATCCAGGGTGGTGCCGCAATCATTCACCTCCGGCGGTGCTGTTATCACCGCAGCTGCCGAGCAAGCGGGATTGCCGGCGATGCCGTCGGGCGCCTGTTCGCGCGGCGAAGGAGGTACGGCCCCCGAGGCCCCGGGGGCTGCATCCCCTGCCTCGAGCACACACCGGACCAGGTCGACCTTGCAGTGATCAGCGATCGCTGCGATGGAGGAAGTTCCCGCGTCGTTAGGAGCGATCGACGGCGCGATGATATGGAGATCCTCCAGATGTACCGTGCCGCCGACGACGCGCATCGTCAGCGGCACGGCTCCGGGCGTCGCCCTCAGCGTGGTCTTCGGTTCATCCCCCCATCGCCAGTTCGCGGTGCAATCGAGCGCGCCAAAGACGGTCACGCTCGAAGTCACGGTGAGCGTTTCCTCGAACTCCTCGGCGCACGCGTACACGCGTCGCGCGCTCTCGTCCTCAATCTGCGCGGCGAGCGCGAGTGCCTCGGCGAGCGTCTTCACCGGTGCCTCGGGCGTCCCGCTCCCGCCGTCGCTCACCGTGGCCGACACGAACACGCCGCAGCGCGCGTCTGCCGTCCAGCCCTGGTCGCTGGGCACGCACACCAGGGGCGGCGGCCCTCCCCCTGCACCCCCTGAGCCTGCGGCACCCCCGGTTCCAGCGGCGCCGCCCGCCCCTGCTCCGCCGGTTCCAGCGGCGCCGCCCGCCCCGGCGCCGTCGCCTGCCTCGCCACCCCTCCCGCCTTCGTCTCCACATCGATGCAGCTCGCTGCAGTCGGGGCCGAGGCAGCTCGTTGTCTGGCTCGCCACCGCGAACGACGCCAGGACCAGCGTCGAGGCCCCGCGCGCAGCCAGCCGTATCCCTCTCTTGATGGGTCGGTTCATGGGTTCCTCGACTCAGAAGGCGCCGCCGGCGACGAGTCCGCCGCCGCCTGGCAGCACGAGCGGTGCGAGGCGCACCTGGCGCTCCGGCTCGCTCGGCGCCGCAGCGAGCCAGACGTAGCCGAGCGTCCCGATCGCGCTGGCGCCTGCGCCGATGAAGCTCCACAGAGCCAGGTTGCTGAAGAGATATTGATCGTCGACCAGCGAGCGCAGCTCGCCGCACTCCTGCGTCTGGTTGATGCCCGCGGGGTACCTGCAGTCGACGGCTTCTCCCTCCATGGCGTCGACCACGCGCCACTGCCGTTTCGCGTCGCTCGCTTTGCCGTTGGCGACGAGCGTGAACACGACGCCCGCGACCACCCCCGCGCCCGTCAAGACCCCGCCGCCGACGAGCGCGGCGCCGCGCACATCCATCCCTGCGTCTTCGCGCGCGTGGCGCGGGGTGGCTGGCGTCGCGACCGCCGGCGCGGGGGGCGGCGCCAGATCGAGGGTGACGCGTTCTTTCCCCCCCTCGCTCAACTGGATCGTCTTCGTCACCGGGCGCAGACCCTGCACGGTCGCGGTCACCGTGTGCTCGCCGGGGTCGCACTCCACCGGCCCGGTCTGGACGACGCGCTCGCCGTCCAGCGTCAGCTCCACTGCGCCCGGCGCCGCGCCCGCGACCGCGATCGCCAGGGTCGGGATGCGGGATGCGAGCGCGGTGAGCTCGACCCGGGCGTCCGCCTGGGCCTGCTGGAACTCCTGCGGAGCGCTGGCCTCGATCGGCTCGTCCACGACACGCTGGTAGAGCGAGCGCGCCTCGAGCAGGCGGCCGAGCCGCTCGCAGGAGCGCGCCGCGAAGAGCAGGAACGGCGGCGCATGGACCTGTGCGTCCGCCTCGCGGAAGGCTGCGAGCGCCTCCTCGTAGCGGCCGGCGTTGAACTGCTCCCAGGCCTTGTCGGCGAGGGCTCGGGCCGCCGCCTTGGTTTGCGCGGTCGACGGGGCCGGCTGGGAGATCGCGGTGGCCGGCACGGCCGAGAGCGCGAGCACGAGGAGCAGAGCCAGGGGGAGTCGTCGGCGGGATCTCATGGCGGAGAGGTGCATGGGAGCCGTGGGCGGTCGAGCTGAGGTTCAGCGTGTCGCAGAGGGCCGTCGGAGCTCTGCGCGGGCGAGCGACAGACCGAGGCGGAGATGTCGGCAGGACCTCACGGCGCTGAAGCAGGCTGGGGAGTCGCGAAGTCCAGCATCGCGCTGGTTTTCCCTGCATCGCCGTCCTGCTCGACGTTGCTCCCTGCGCCGCCAAGGCCAGGCGTGCCCAATTGAACCATGGCGCCGTCGAGCGACGGGGAGGTGTCCGGCGTGCCCAGGAAGGCGATGCCGATAGAATGGCCGCCCTGACCACCGCCGCCCTTGCCGCCGGTTCCTCCCTGGCCGCCCCTCCCGCCCGCACAGGCATCGGCCACAAATTGAGCGCTTGAACCCGTCCCGCCCTGACCGCCGAGCCCACCCGATCCGCCGGTCTGGCCGACTGTGCCGTCGCCGCCTCGGCCGCCCTTGCCGGCGATCAGGTGGGCATCACGGAACGAGAGCTTTGCGTTGAGGCTGATCAGGGCGATGCTGGACCCACCGGGAGAGCCGCCCTTGCCGCCTGTACCTCCGCAGCCGCCTGCGCCGCCGTTGCCGCCGCTGGCGCCGCCATCAGCAGTACCAGCGCATTCGGTATTCCCGCGGGAGCCGGCACCACCCCCGCCGCCCTGGGCAGTCTTCCCCCTTTGGCCATCGCGGCCGGGTTCACCGGCATAGCCGGCGCTTGAAAGCTGGCCGATACCGCGTGCCCCTGCGCCTGCCTCGCCCGAGTCACCATCTCTACCCCTGCTGCCGTCGCTACACGTCGCGTTCATAGCACTGAATTTGCCGGCGTTGTCATTGCTCTCCTTGCCGGGAGAACCGCTCTCCCCGTCGGTTCCGCGATCATTCCGACCATTGCCACCCTGGCCGCCGCGCGAGTCGTCGGTGGTATCCATGGTGGTGTCGCAATCATTCGTCTCCGGCGGTCCGGTTACCACCGCAGCTGCCGAGCAAGCGGGATTGCCGGCGATGCCGTCGGGCGCCTGTTCGCGTGGCGAAGGAGGGGCGGCCCCCGAGGCCCCGGGTGCCGCGTTGCCCGCCTCGAGAGTGCACCGGACAAGGTCGACCTCGCTGTGATCAGCGATCGCTGCGATGGAGGAGGTCCCCACGTCCGCCTGATCGATCGACGGAGCGATGATATGGAGATCCTCCAAGTGTACCGTGCCGCCGACGACGCGCATCGTCAGCGGCACGGCTCCGGGCGTCGCTTTCAGCGTGGTCTTCGGTTCATCCCCCCACCGCCAGTTCGCGGTGCAATCGAGCGCGCCAAAGACGGTCACGCTCGAAGTCACCGTGAGCGTTTCCTCGAACTCCTCGGCGCACGCGTACACGCGTCGCGCGCTCTCGTCCTGGATCTGCGCGGCGAGCGCGATGGCCTCGGCGAGCGTCTTCACCGGTGCCTCGGGCGTCCCTTTCCCGCCGTCGCTCGCCGTGGCCGACACGAACACGCCGCAGCGCGCGTCGGCGGTCCAGCCCTGCTCGCTGGGCACGCACACCAGGGGCGGCGGCCCTCCCCCGGCACCTCCGCTCCCCCCAGCACCTCCGCTCCCGCCCGCGCCCGCGCCCGCGCCCCCGCTCCCCGCGGCACCCCCGGCCCCTCCGGTGCCCACGCCTCCCGCTCCCCCTGCGTCACCCCCGTTCTCGCTGCAGAACATGGGCTTGTGTTTGCAATCGTCGTGGTTCGAGTACGGGAAGCAGCCAGCCAGATCGAGGCCGGCGGCCGTCGTTCCGAGGACGAGCAGCGCGGCGGTACGGGCAGTCCGAGGCATCAGCCATTCTCCATCGTCTTGAGTTCAGATCCCGGTCGTCAGAACGCCCCGCTTACCGAGAGACCCACGTCGTTGATTCCCACCCTGGGCGTCACCTGCACGCGCGCCTCGGGGCCGCTCACGAAGGCATAGAGCAGCGTCCCGAGGCCGACCGTCCCGGCCCCCGCGAAGCTCCAGAACGCCACGTTGCTGTAGAGCGCGCTCTCGTCGACCGCTTGGCTTTGCTTTGTACACGCCGCTGGAGCGGGCCGGGCGGTGCACGGGTTCCGATTTCCGGCGAGCAGCGCGGTCTTCTGCGTCTCGGCATCTCCGGCCCTGTTGTTCGCGAGCACCGTGAAGAGCACGCCCGCCGCGGCGCCAACGCCGGTCGCGACCCCACCCGTGACGAGCACCGCCGTCCTCCCGCTGCCCCGCCGCACCTCGGGAGCCGGCAAGCCGATCTGCTCCGCGCCGGCGCGCGTCGCGTCGGGCGCCGGGGTGCGCTGCAGATCGAGGACCACCGCCTCCGTCCCGCCGGCGGTCGCCTCGACCGAGCGCGCCTGCGGCACATACCCGTCGAGCTTCGCTCCGACCTCGTGCCGGCCCGGATCGAGGAACACGGTATCCGCGAGCGGCGCTCGCCCGACGCTCGCCCCGTCGACTGTCACCTCGGCCCCGTCCGGCGCGACGCGGACCGTGACCGCCGCGACCTGCGCCCGCGCCTCCTGCAGCGACGCCTCCGCGCGCTGCCGCTCTTGGACCTTCGTCTCGGGGGCCTCGCGGAGGTAGCGCGTGAGGTACTCGGCCGCGTCGCGGGGCTTGCCCACCCGGAGGCAGGCCACGCCCAGGTTCGAGGCGATCTGGTAGTGCGGCTTCAGCCCCCACGCCGCGAGGAACGCCGCGTGCGCGTCGGCCCACTTTCCTGCGTTGGCCGCCTTCACCCCGTCTTCGAAGAGCTGGCGCGCCCTGTCCGTCAGCGCGTCGCTCTCCTGCGCCTCGGTCCGAGGGGGCGCAGGCTGTGCTCCGGCGGCAGGTGCCAGCAAGGCGACGGCGATGCTCAAGGTCCACAGCAGCGGGCGGTTCGTCGTCATAAGGAGTCCAGCGGTGCTCCAGGGAGCTGCGGTTCGGAAGACGCGTACAGCCGTACTTTACCCACCCTGGAGCGCGAACCGTACCTCTTCCGCGCCGTGACGGAAGCTTTTGTCCACCCGTTCCACGCAGGGCGTGATGGTGCAGCGGCTCCGCCGCACGCCGCCCCGCCCGCCGTGCTGCGCGGCGACAGCCTCGGCTGAGGGGCTTCCCGGAGGGAGAAGCGTGCTCTCGGAGCGCCGGAGACCGCTGCTCCCCTCCCTTCGACTTCCCTCAGATCCCCCAGCGCGGCTTCGCTGGCTTCGGCGTCTGCGGCGGGCTGGGGGTTGTCGGCGGAGACGGCCGCCGAGGGGATGTGCTGTGGGGGGCGGGGCCGCTCGGGGGCTGTGTGCCGGCGGCTGGCGCAACAGGGCCGCGATCGTCGCTCGGCGCGCCCGTGCGACCCGCTGCCGGCGCGCCGGCGCGAACGGCCGCCGGTTCGCTGGGTGGCGTGGGGTCCTGCGCTGATGGCTCGGAGGCGGCCTCCGAACCCGCATCCGTCACCGGCGCAGACGGCACGACGAGAGGTGCAGCGGTCGACGTCTCTGCAGCAGGGGGACTCGCAGGGGGCGCGGACGGGGCATCGCGGGTGGTGATCTCCGGGTGGGAGGCCGCGAGCTCGGCGGTCGCCGGGGCGTCTGCGGGAGACGGAGCCTCGGCCTGCCCGCCATAGTACGCTCCGAGCGTCACGCCGAGCCCGCTGACGGCAGCCGCGGCGCCTGCGGCGATGAGCCACGTCGTCCACGCGACCGAGCGCCGTCCACCGGACGGCCTGGCGGGATCGATCGTGCCGGTCAGCGTGCCCGCCGAGACAGAGCCCGCCAGCGGCGCCGGTGACGGCGCGAGCGGCCCGCCGGGGGTCGTGCCGCCCGGCCCCAGGGGCATTCCGGGCAGGGGCGTCGCCGCCCCTGGAACGAAGCCGGTGGGGGCCAGGGGGAACGGTCCGTGCGCGTCGGACACGGACGACGCGAACCGCGGCGCGCCCGCGATGCGCGCGAACTCGTCGACCAGCTCGCGGACGGTCTGGAACCGGTGGGCCCGATCGCGCGCCAGCGCCCGGTGGAAGAAGGCGTCGATGGTCGGGGGCAGGCCGGGGGCGAGCGGGGTCGCGGAGGGGATCGGGTCGACGAGGATCCTGGTCATGACCTGCGCGAGCACATCGCCGGGGAAGGGGAGGTATCCCGTGACCATGCGGAACAGGATGACCCCGAGCGCCCAGAGGTCGCTGCGCGCGTCGACGTCGCGCTCGGCGCGGAGCTGCTCCGGGCTCATGTAGTGGGGCGAGCCCATGACCTCGCCGGTCGTGGAAGCGTCGGCGACGAGCTTCGAGGTGGTCTCCTTGGCGATGCCGAAGTCGAGGAGCTTCACCATGTCCTCGTCCTCGCCGTCGACGTGCGCGAGGAAGAGGTTGGCGGGCTTGAGGTCGCGATGGACGAGGCCGGCGTCGTGCGCGCTGCGCAGGGCCTTGCCGGTCTGCGCGAGGATGCGATGCGCCTCCAGCAGCGGGAGGCGGCCGCGCCGCTGGAGGCGCGCGTTGAGGTCCTCGCCCTGGAGGAGCTCCATGACGAGGTACGGGACGCCCTCGTGAATGCCGAAGTCCTGCACCTTCACGACGTGCGGGGTCCTGAGCTGGGCGGCCGCGCGCGCCTCGCGCTCGAAGCGGGTGCGGAACGCGGGCGAGCTGGCGTAGGCCGGGTCCATGAACTTGACGGCGACCGGCGTGCCGAGCTGGAGGTGGTGCGCGACCCAGACCGAGCCCATGCCGCCGCGAGAGAGCGGGCGCTCGAGGCGGTACTTGTCGATGAGGACGGAGCCGGCGCCGAGGTGCATGGGCGGGAGTTCGAGAGGAGGGAAGAGGCTAGCGGATCCGGACGCGGGGGAGGAAGAGGATGAGGGGGAGCGAGGGTGGATCGGGCGGAGGCGGCTGGCGGAGGGAGGCGCGGGGCAGGCGGCGATGGGGTGGCGACCGGGGTTCTCCTGATGCGGGCGTGGTGGACGGAAGCTCGCGCGCGCGGCCGATGCTGAGGTCAGGGGTGCTGACGGCGTGTCTGCGCTCCTCTCGGTGGAGCGGTGACACTCTCGGGAAGCGGGCCGCGCCGAGCGACGCCGCTGGCGGGATCGCGAGGCCATTGGGGAGCGCGAGACGCACGAGGGGCCATCGATGGGGCCCATGGCGTCACGGGGAGGCGAAATCGAGCGTCGGCTCCTTGGCTCCGGAGGCGCCGTCGCCGTCGTTCCCGTCTCCCTCGCCGCCGAGGCCAGGCTCGCCGAGTTCGAAATGGAGGTCGTTCGCGTCCATGGGCGGCGGTGTGCCGCGAAAGGCGATGCCGATGGAGTGACCACCGCGGCCACCGCCGCCGCGACCGCCCTGACCACCCTGACCGCCGCGGCCGCCGTCGCAGGCGTTGTTAAGGCCGGAGGAGTCCGGCGGTGGCGGTGCCACGCCGCCCACGCCGCCCACGCCGCCGCCGCCGCCGGGCTGTCCTGGAGCGCCGTTGCCGCCCTTGCCACCGCGGCCTGTCTTCAGGGTGACGTCGTGGAACTGGAGGGTGGCATCGAGGCTGATGAGCGCGATGCTCGCGCCGCCGGCGGAACCGCCGAGGCCGCCCTTGCCACCGCAGCCGCCCGCGCCGCCCGAGCCGCCGCTGGGGCCGCCGACTCCCTTGGCACCGCCGGGGCAGGAACGCCCGGGGGAGCCACTGCTGAGAACACCGCGAGCGCCACCGCCGCCACCGCCACCCTGCGCCGTGGTTCCGGGCATGCCGGAAACGCCGGATAGGCCGGTGTAGCCACCTTGTGAGAGGGTGCCGAGAGCCGTGGCCCCGGCGCCTGGCCCGCCGGGCATGCCATCTGCGCCGGCCTTGCCGGGTGCGCAGAGAGTTCCCCCTGCCGTCTGCCCGGCTCCGCCATTGGCCGAGCCACCCGGTAGGCCATCGCTGCCGCTGACACCGCTGCTCAGTTGTCCTACTCCGCCAGCGCCGCCGACGGAGACCTCGCCCCCATCTTCGCAGTCGTTGACTGGCTCGGCACCGCCGGCGGTAACAGAGGCCATGCACCCAGCTTCACCTGGGTTCCCATCGTCACCGCGCGTGGCGCTGTTCGAGTCCTGGCGTTGATCGGCGCCAGGCGCGGCATCACTTGCCTCAATCGTGCAGCGCGCCAGCGAGACACTGACACCATCGGCCATCGCCGCGATGGACGACGCTCCGGATGTCAGAACCGATTCAGCAAGGACATGCACGTCCTCCATCCGAACCACTCCGCTCCCGCGCATCGTGAGAGGGATGGTCCCAGCCTCGGCCGTCAGCGTCGTCCGCTTCTGTTCGCCTACCCATCGCCAGCCGTTCTCGCAGTCGAGTCCACCGAACAGCGTCACATTCGCCTGGATCTCGACCTTCTCTTCGAACGTCTCGGCGCACGCATACACGTTCTTCCTCGTGGCATCGGGGAAGGCAGTCGCGAGGGCGATGGCTCTCCCCAACGACCTCACCGGCGCGTCCGGCGTCCCGGCGTTCTCATCGTCTCCGTCGAGCCTCACGAAGATCCCACCACACAACGCGTCGGCCTTCCATCCGTCGCCCTCTCCTGGCACACACTGCGGCGGCGGTCGCGGCTGTCCTCCGGCTCCGCCTTCTCCCTCGCTCCCGTGGCAGCCGAGGATGTCCGCGCAGCCGGTGGTGTCCTCTCCTTGGGAGCCCGCTTCGTCGGCCTCCTGAGGACGAGAGAACGGCCAGTCGCACCCGGCCCCGCCGGCGGCTAGGGCCATCGTCGCTAGAAAGAGCACCGAGGCGACACGAGCGCGGCGACGCATAGTGCAAACTCCTCCTGTCCAGGAATGCGAGATCAGAGCTGTCCGGTGAGCGAGAGTCCGGCAACACTCGGCCCCAGGAGCGGCGCTGCCCGCACGCCTGGCGCCACCTCAACAGGCTTCCTCGTCACGAGCCCATACACAAGCGTGCCAGCCCCGATCGCCCCGCCTGCCACGAAGCTCCAGAACGCCGCGTTGCTGAGATCAACCTTGGCATATGCCGTATCCCTGAGGCCATTGCAGCCGGTCTGGCTCATGCCACGACAGGAAGATTCGCTGTACCCGTTGGCCAGCAACGCATCCCTCTTGTGCTCTGCCTCGCTCGCCCGCGCGTTGGCCATCACCGTGAGTATCGCGCCCGCCGCGACGCCAGCGCCAGCCGCAATCCCGCCTCCGACGAGCACTGCCGTCCGGACGTCATCTCGCGGCGTTATCAGTGCCGAGGAGATCGATGGGGCAGCGCGCTCAGTCACGCTTGAGGATGGCATGCGTTCGGCTGCCGGTTGCTCAACGGCCGGCAACGCATCGATCGCGGCCTGATCAAGCTTGACGCGTTCTCTCGATCCCTCGGCCAGCTGGATAGCCCGGGTCAAGGGGCGGCGCCCAGGCGAGCGAACGACCAAGGTGTGAGCGCCTGGATCGCGCTGCACCGGGGTAGAACCCTGGATGGGCAGGCCATCGAGCGTTATCTCCAGCCCGGCAGGAACGGTACCCGTGACGTTGACTTCCACGGTCGGGGTGCGCGCTTCTAGCTCGGCAAGCTCCTTCGTCGCGCTGGCTTTCGCGTCGGCGAATGCGGGTGGAGCGCCGGGCGCAAGCTTTTCGTCCACGACGAGCCGATATATATCGCGCGCCTCGAGAAAGCGGCCGAGCTTGACGTAACAGCGCGCCACCATGAGCAGGAACGGGGGCGCGTGCGCTTTCGCCTCCGCGTCACGAAACGCCTGAAACGCCTCCGTGTACCGGTCAGCCTCGTAGTGGGCCCATCCCAGCTCAGCGAGCGCGACAGCGGCTGCTTTGCTCTGCGCCGACACAGGACTGTCCTGCGCCGCCGCAGGCGATGTGCAGAGCAGGCCGACGAGGAGCAGGCTGGCCGCTGCAGAACGGTAGTTCATCGCCGCACTCTTACTCACAGATTGTCCTCGGGGAAAGAACGCGAGCCGGCGAGTTCACGAGACCAGGCAACCGCGGGGCACGGTGGCGTCACGGGGAGGCGAAATCGAGCGTCGACTCCTTGGCTCCGGAGGCGCCGTCGCCGTTGCTCCCGTCTCCCTCGCCGCCGAGGCCGGGCTCGCCGAGCTCGAAATGGAGGTCGTTCGCGTCCATGGGCCGCGGCGTGCCGCGAAAGGCGATGCCAATGGAGTGACCACCGCGGCCACCGCCGCCGCGACCGCCCTGACCGCCCGGGCCGCCCGGGCCGCCGTCGCAGGCGTCGTCAAGGCCGGAGGAGCCCGATAGCGCCTTGCCGCCGGTGCCGCCGTTGCCGCCGTTGCCGCCGCGCTGTCCTGGAGCGCCGTTGCCGCCCTTGCCACCGCGCCCTGTCTTCAGGGTGACGTCGTGGAACTGGAGGGTGGCGTCGAGGCTGATGAGCGCGATGCTCGCGCCGCCGGCGGAACCCCCGAGGCCGCCCTTGCCACCGCAGCCGCCCGCGCCACCCGAGCCGCCGCTGGGGCCGCCGACTCCCTTGGCATTGGGGTCGGGGCAGGAGCGCCCGGAGGCGCCACTCTGGGGAACACCGCGAGCGCCGCCACCACCGCCGCCACCCTGCGCCTTGGTTCCGGGCAGGCCGGGCAGGCCGCCTGCGCCGTCGTAGCCACCTCGTAAGAGGGTGCCGAGAGCCGTGGCCCCGCGGCCTGGCTCGCCGGGCATGCCACCTGCACCAGCGTTGCCAGGGGCGCAGACAGTTCCCCCTGTCGTCTGCCCGGCTCCGCCATTGGCCGAGTCACCCGGTAGGCCATCGCTGCCGTTGCCACCGTTGCTCGTCTGTCCTACTCCGCCAGCGCCGCCGATGGAGACCTCGCCCCCATCTTCGCAGTCGTTGAATTGCTCGACACCGCCGGCGGTAACAGAGGCCATGCACCCAGCTTCACCTGGGTTCCCATCGTCACCGCGCGTGGCGCTGTTCGAGTCCTGGCTTTGATCGGCGCCAGGCGCAGCATGACTTGCCTCAATCGTGCAGCGCGCCAGCGAGACCGTGACACCATCGGCCACGGCCGCGATGGACGACGCTCCGGATGTCAGAACCGATTCAGCAAGGACATGCACGTCCTCCATCCGAACTGATCCGCCCCCGTGCATCGTAAGCGGGATGGTCCCAGCCTCGGCCGTCAGCGTCGTCCGCTTCTGTTCGCCTATCCATTGCCAGCCGTTCTCGCAGTCGAGTCCACCGAACAGCGTCACATCCGCCTGGATCTCGACCTTCTCTTCGAACGTCTCGGCGCACGCATACACGTTCTTCTTCGTGGCATCGGGGAGGGCAGTCGCGAGGGCGATGGCTTTCCCCAACGACTTCACCGGCGCGTCCGGCGTCCCGGCGTTCTCATCGTCTCCGTCGAGCCTCACGAAGATCCCACCACACAACGCGTCGGCCTTCCACCCTTCGCCCTCCCCTGGCACACAGTTCGGCGGCGGATCCGGCGGCCCTCCTGCCGTTCCGTCCGACTGGCAGTCATCCAGCAGCTCACCACTCAAGTCAAGGCACGTGGGGTCGCTGCATTGAGGTCCTATCGTTCCCATGGCCATCGTCCCCAGGAAGATCGCAGCAGCAAGATGGGCGCGACGACGCATAGTACGGCCTTCTCCCTTCGAAGTACGTAAGCTCAAAACCTTCCGCTGAACGAAAGCCCGGCAATGCCCGGTCCGAGGAACGGCGCCACGCGTGTGCCCGGGACCGTCTTCTGAGGCTCAGCGTTCATCGTCACCAACCCGTAGACCAGCGTGCCAACCCCGACCGTTCCCCCCGCCACGAGACTCCAGAATGCGACGTTGCCCAGGTCGATCTCGTCATAGACTGCGTCTTTAAGGTCGCTACACCTGGGAACGTCCCCCTCGGGGCATCTCTTCTCGTCGCCCCATTGGGCTTTCAGCTCGTTCCGGACCTCTTCCGCGTGATCGGCTCGATTGCCGGCGAGCACCGCGAAGACCACGCCCGTCACGATGCCGGCGCCCGCCACGACCCCGCCCGTGACGAGCAACGGCGTCCGCAGCTCAGCGCGCGGCGCCACCGGCTCCACCACGAAGGGACGCGCGCCCACGCCAGCGACCGGCGCGCGCTCCAACTGCACTGTCACCGTCTCCGCACGGCCCGCCACCGCCGCGATGGGACGCGTCGCTGGCGCGTACCCCTCGAGCTTCGCCCCGATCTCGTGCTCGCCCGGTGCCAAGAACACCCGATCCGCGAGCGGCGCCTTGCCCACGACCGCCCCGTCGACCGTCACCTCCGCCCCTGCCGGCGTCACCTGCACCGTCACGGACGCGACCTTCGCGAGCGCCTCCTTCAGCGACGCTTCGGCGTTCTGCCGCTCGTTCACCTTGGTGGCCGGCGCCTCGCGCAGATACCGCGTCAGGTACTCTGCTGCGTCGCGGTGCTTGCCCAGCTTGAGGCACGCGACCCCCAGATTCGACGCGATCTGGTAATGTGGCTTGATCGCCCACGCCGCGAGGAACGACGCGTGCGCGTCGGCCCATTTCCCCGCCGCCGCCGCCTGTCTCCCCTCTTCATAGAGCTGTCGCGCCTTGTCCGTCAGCGCGTCGGTCTCGCCGGCGGCGGCCGCGGTGGCTGGCTGCTGCGCGCCCGCTGCCTGCGCCGTCAACGCCACGGCCACGCCAAAGCTCCACAGCAGCGGTCGCTTCCTCATCGTCGGAGTCATCAAAACTCGGGCTTCCCTTCGGGGAGAGGCGGCACAGCAGCGTTCGACGGCGGCACCTTACCCCCTCTGGGCTTCGGGTCCAAGCGCCCCGGCGCGGCCCCACCTGCCTTGGTGTTCCTTGTCCGCCCGGATGGCTGCGTCTTCGGCGGAGGCACATCCGCCTGCGGCTTCCCCGTCACATCCGGCGGCGCCCACGGCGATGGCAGCGCGGTCGTGGCGGGCGACCCCGTCGACGCCGCGCCAGCCTCGGCGCTCGGCCCCGGCGCCGCTGCGCTCCCGGCAGGCGGCGTCACACCCGGCCCCGTTGCCTCCGGCGCTACAGTCCCACCCCCGGGCGCCCCTTGCGATACCAGCACCGCGACCATACCCGCGACGGCCACGAAGCCGAGCCCCGCGACGGCCCAGATCCACGTCCGCGACGAGGCCGGCTTCTCCACGATGACCGGGATCTCGTCGCGCTCCTCCCCGCCGACGCTCGGCAACGGCAGCGGCGCCGCCGCCGCCGGCGCGCTCCACGCCCCACCGCTCGCCGCCCGCCCGGCCCCGCCGCTCGCCGCCTGCGCCGCCACGGCATTCCCCGCCGCCGCCTGTCCCATCCGCACAGGCCCCGTGCCCCCCGCCTCGATCCCCGCCGCCAGCGCCGCGCTCCCCAGCAGCTTCTCCGAGTCGATGACCAGCGTCCCCTTCGGCCCAACCTGCTGCGACGCCGGCCCCGCCGGCCCCGCCACGCCCTTCTGCGACGGAGGCAGCGACCCCGGCGCCCGCCGCTCCTGCAGCGCCACCCCCGGCACCGCGCCCGCCACGCCCACCGGCCCCGTCCCGCCCTGCTGCGCCGCGAACCGCTCGCGCCACCCGCCGCCGAACTGCGGCTTCTCCTCCACCTCGGCCAGCGGCCGCGCACCGAACATGCCCCGCGCGATCTCCCCCTCGTCCTCCGAGACCTCCTCGATCCGGATCAGCACCCCGTGCCGGTCCTCCATCGTGACGTCCCGCTCCCTCACGAACCGCACAGATACCCCGCCCGGGATATCCGCCTCCCGCCCGCTCGTGATCGACGTCCACTTGATGTTCGACCGGTACAGCACCGTCGCGATCTTCGCCGCCGCCAGCGCGATCGACCCGAAGGGCTCATCCGGCTTGTGGACGATCACCACCCGCTTCGGCTGCGCCCCCTCGTCGGCCACCCAGTCCCACGTCGCGCCGCTCCGCCGCAGATACGGCAGATCCCCGAACTCCTCGACATACCGCTCCAGCACGTGCGCCACACGCTCCGGCGCCTCCCGCACCGCGCCGGTGTACTCGCGGTAGAACATGCCCGCCGACGAGTTCAGCTCCGTCGCGTTCATCACGTGCCGGTAAAACGTCGCCGACGCCTCCAGCAGCGTCGCATACCCGAGGTCCCGATCCACCGCGACGATCCCGTGCGCGAACGGCGGGTTCCCCCGCCCGGCATGGTCGACCGCCCCGCCGATCCGGAAGCCGAAGATGAGCCCCACCGCCCCGTGGCCAGGCTCGTGCTGCGTGTCATCCCTCGACAGATTGCCAATCGCGAACGCGTGCGTCGCCCCCGTCGCAGGCTCGATGTACTTCATCAGCCGCGCCAGGTGGCTGAACTGCGTCGTCGTGAGGGGCCCTTGCGGCACCTCCGGGCAGTACATGAAGTCGATCTGGTGCCCCGGGATGTTCCCGTGCAGCACATGATACCACGCCGCGTCCGCCGGCGCGCGGTACCGCGGGATCACATACCCCGAAGCGCCCTCGCTACCGTACATTGGGCCTGACCTGCTGCGGCACCGGCGGGGCAGGGAGCGCCGCTGTCCGCGACAGCGCCGAATGCCCGCTGATGTCCTGCTTCATCCGCTGCAGGAGCTGCGGATCATACGCGTTCTTCGGGAGGATCTTCTCCACGAAGTGCGAGAACAGGTGATGCGTGCTGTGCCCGTAGCTCGCCGACCCGACGAGCACGCGAATGTCGATGTTGTTCTTGTACCGCTCCAGGCTGTCGATGAGCGTCTTGTAATACCCGCGCGCCTCCCGCTCCACCTCGGCCGGCGTCCCGGACAGAACATCGGACTTGTTGATGAAGAGCACGACCGCCTTGCACGAGGCCAGCGTCTTCGGGCTGAAGAAGAACTGCAGCGACTGCGGCTGAAACTCCCGGAGCTGCTCCTGGATCCTCGACGGCTCGATCTTCTGACCGTCCTTGCCCGCCAGATCCACGACCATCAAGAGCCCATGGATCTCCTCCATGATGAGCTCCTGCTGCGCATCCACGATGTGCTCGCCGCCCCAGTCGCCGATCTCGAACACGTGCTCCGTCAACACCTCTTTCGTGAGGACGTGGCTGACGGTCCGCTCGTAACGCTCGATCTTCGTCCCCTGCAGCGTGCCCAGATCCACGAGGGGATTCGCCCACTTGAGCGTGAGCGACGTCTTGCCGGTCCACTTGATGCCGAGCGTCAGGATCTTGTACCGCTTCTGCGTGATCTTCGGCCGGCTCTCGAGCTCGCTCTTGTACCAGTCGATCTCCTTCTGCTGGGCGTCGAGCCAGTCGACCTTCTGGCGATCGTCGCTCCTCGCGATCTCGAGCGCCTGCTGGATCTGCCCGTACTGCGACCGCATCTGATCCAGCTGGCCCTTGGCCTGCCGGAGCGCCTCGATGTGCTGGTTCGCGTCCTGGAGCTGCCGCTTCAGCTGCGTGGCCTGCATCAACAGGAACACGGCGCCTGCGCCGCACGCCACCGCGATCAACCCGAGCACTATCGGTAGAACAACCTGCATGGCTTACAATCCTCGCGCCCCGCCGGGCGGGCTATCCAGCCCTGTCCTGTCCCGCGCGGCCGGAAGAACGGCGAGCGCGGGCCGGCCTGAATCCTGAGAAACGCATCAGACCACGGCTCGCCGCAGCGTACAAGTCCGAGGTAATCCCCAGCACGAGCCATGACTTCATCGTCCGCCACCGTTCGCCATGGTCCGCCACCGGACGCCACCGGACGCCATGTCCCCCCACACACAGGACCCGCGTCCTCCGCGCGCCGCTCCCGCTACCGGGCTGTCCCGATCACCTCGCGCCACCGCCCTTGCGGGTCACCCGCGGCAGCGCCGTCCTCGTCTCCGGCGCGAGATCCAGCGTGTCCCGCTCCCCGGCCGCGAGCCGCAGCGCGCCCGCATACGCGATCATCGCCCCGTTGTCCGTGCAGCTCGCGAGCGGCGGCACGAACAGCGCGAGGCCCCGCCGCTCGCACGCCGCGGCCATCTTCGCGCGGAGCCCCTGGTTCGCCGCGACCCCACCGCCGAGGACCACCCGCCCGATCCCCTCGGCCCGCGCGGCCCGCACGGTCTTCTGCACGAGCGCGTCGACAACGGCCCCCTGGAAGGCCGCGCACAGGTCGCGGAGCGCCTGCCCCTCCGGCCGCCCCCGCTTCGCCACGTGCCGCGCGACCGAGCTCTTGATGCCCGAGAAGCTGAACTCCAGCGACTCCTTGCGCGCCATCAGCGCCGGCACCGCGTCCGCCGCGGCCGCCGCGTCGCCCCTGGCGGCGAGCCGATCGACCACCGGCCCGCCCGGATACCCGAGGCCGAGCAGCTTCGCCACCTTGTCGAACGCCTCGCCCGCGGCGTCGTCGCGCGTCGCGCCGAGCTCCCGGATCGCGCCGATCGCCGGGCCATCCACCCGGTAGATGGCCGTGTGCCCGCCCGAGGCGAGCAGCGCGACGTACGGGAACGACGGCCGCTCGTGCTCGTCGAAGCGCGGCGCGCCGCCCCGCCGCAGGAACACCGCGAGCAGGTGCCCAACGAGGTGATCGACGCCCACGAGCGGCTTGCCCGCGGCCCACGCGAGCCCCTTCGCGGCCTGCAGGCCGACGAGCAGCGCCCCGGCGAGCCCCGGCCGCGACGTCACCGCGACGCCGTCGAGATCCGCCGCCGAGACGCCCGCGCGCGAGAGCGCCTCGCGCACCACCGGGACCACCGCGCGCGCGTGATCGCGCGCCGCGACCTCGGGCACGACGCCCCCGTAAGGCGCGTGCAGCGCCACCTGGCTGCGCACGACGTCGGAGAGGACGTCGCCTCCCTCGGTGACCACCGCCGCCGCCGTCTCATCACACGATGTCTCGATCCCTAGAACCCGCATGTCCCTGTCCGCCGCGTCAGCCTGAAATTGCCAAACACCTGCCGCTGCCCCGCCGCATCCGCCTCGTCCGGCGCGAGCGGCGCCCGGCCAGGCCGGAGCAGGCGCACCTCGACCGACGCGTCCGTGCGCAGCGATAGCACCGCGAGCATCGGCTCCGCCTCCGGCTCCGACGCGTCGACCGCGTAGATCGCGTTGCGCTCCCGGCCCTCCCCGAACTCCAGCCGCGACAGCGGGTCGTGGGCGAGCGCGCCGATCGGCCGCAGCGGCACGCCGTCGAGGAGGCGCCGCTCGGCCGTGGCCCCGTCGGGCGCCTCGTAGGTCCACAGCGCGCCCGGCGGCTCCGGCCCGTCGAGCGCGTCGGCGTCGAGCGTGAGCCGCATCTGCACCCGCGGGCTCAGGCCGGCGCGGAACGCGCCGCCCAGCGTGATCGCGCCGCAGTACGCCTCCCCGTCGGCCGTCGAGAACCGGCTCAGATCGTCGCAGCCGGCCGCCCCGCCGGCGCTCATCGCGCCGGCGAGGGCGAGCGGCGCGAGCCGCAGCGCGCGGCGCCGCAGCCCGGGCGGAGAAGCGCGGCTCAAGGCGCGGCGCTCCGCATCAGCTCGACCGCGGTCTGGCGGACGCGCGGCTCGGGATCGCCCGCCGCGAGCTGCCGGAGCACCGGCGCCGCCGCCGCGCGGTCCGCGGAGGCGAGGGCGCGGGCCGCCGCCTCGCGCACCAGGGCGTACGCGTCGGCGCGGGCCGCCTCGCCGAGCGTCTCGGCCACCTGACTCGGCCTGCCGCCGCCCGCGCCCCCGCCCGGCGCGCCGAGCCGGCCCAGCGCCTCCGCCGCGCGCACGCGCAGCGGCCAGCTCGACGAGGTCCGCAGGAGCTCCGAGACGGCCGCGATCGTCGGCCCGTGCCGGACCGCGCCGAGCGCCGCGAGCGCCGCGCGCCGCACGCTCTCCTCGGGATCGCCGAGCGCGTCGACCACCGCGGCCTGGGCCTCGGGCTCGGGCCGGGTCGCGAGCAGCTCGACCGCGCGCGTGCGCACCTCGATCGCCGGGTGCCGCACGAGCGCCACGAACCCGCTCACGACCGCCGCCGCGATCCCCTCCACGGCGGCCTCCACCTGCCGCCTCGGCTCCGGGGCGAGCGCCGCGCGCCCGTCCGTGAACGGCGCGAGCCCGAGCGCCGCGACGCCCTCGCCGGCGCCGTGATCGCCGCCTGCCCCGCCCGACACGGCCGCGCCGCGCGACAGGATCGCGTCCGCGACGACCAGGGCCCGCTCGGGCGACGTCGCGACCGCGGCGACCGCGGCCTTCTGCAGCGCCGGGCCGAGCGCCACGAGCGCGGCCGCGCGATCCTCCGGGCCGGGCGGATCGGGGTCGAGCCCCGCGAGCACGTCCTTCACCGTCAGCGCGCCGTCCGGCACCGGCAGCGGCTCGCGCGTGCGCGGGTACGCGCGCCGCGTGAGCGCGACCGCCGCCGAGACCGCGGCGGCGCGCAGCCCCTCGTCCGATGAGAACGCGCCGGCCGCGATCGCCTGGGCGGCCCCGCCCGCGGCGACCGCCTCGGCCTCGCCGGCGCCGCCGCCCCCGGGTCCCGCGCCGCCGCCGCCGAGCCGCGCGAGCGTGAGCAGCGCCGCGCGGCGGAGCTCCGGCTCGCTCGAGTCGGCGAGCGACATGAACAGCGCGGGCCCCTCGCCGCCGCCCGCGAGCTCGCCCAGCGCGCGGACCGCGGCGGCGCGCGGCACGGAGCCGGCCTCGGGCGCCCTCGCGACCGCGGACAGCGCCGCGGCGTGCTTCCGGTCGTGCGTCAGCCCGAGGCCGACCGCCGCGAGCGCCCGCACCTCCGGCGCCGGCGACGACAGGAGCCGCGCGAGCAGCGCCACCGCCTTGGCCGCCGGCCGCCCGCCGCCCGCCGCGAGCCGCGCCACGCCCCAGGTCGCGGCGACCGCGACCGCGTCGTTCGGCAGCACGCTCGCCGCCGCGTCGCGCGGCGCGAGCATCTGCTCGTAGCGCTCCAGCATGGCCGGGTCGCGCAGCGCGCCGCACGCGATCATCGCGCGGGCGCGCAGGCCCTTGTCGGCCTGGCCGATCGCGAAGTTGTAGAGCGCCGGCCCGGCGCCCTTGTTCTCGACGTAGGCCAGCACCTCGATCGCGATCTTCTGCTGCGACTCCTTCTCGTCCGCGAGCGCGTCGAGCAGCGGCTTCACCGCGCGGGCGCCGATCTTCGCGAGCTCCGCGCGCGCCGCCGCGCTCGCCGCGCGGCCGTCGCCGCGGACCTTCTGCATCAGCGGGAAGGTCATCGCGCCGTAGAGCTCCACGAGCAGCCGCCGGTAGAGCGGCTTCTGCGGGTTGCCGACCGCGACCGGCAGGAGCTCGCGCTCGAGCACCTCGAGCGAGCCACGGCCGAGGTTCACCTGCATGGACATCCGCGCCGCGCGCGCGACGAGCTCCTCGTCGTTCGACGCCCTCACCACCCGGCGGAAGAGCCGGTCGGCCTCCTCGGCCTGCCCCGCGGTGAGCAGCAGCTCGGCGAGGTCGAAGTACACGGGGAACAGCCGGTCGTTCTTCGCGAGCGCCTGCCGGTACTCGGCGATCGCGCGCGGGAAGTCCTGCCGCCGGCGGTACATGTCGCCGAGCTTCTGGTGGCCGCTCGCGTCCTCGGGCGACAGCTCGACGGCCCGCGCGGCGTACCGGATCGCGTCGTCGTCGCGGTACAGCTCCGCGGCGTACTGCGCCATGCGCTGGTAGAACTCGCGGGCCCGCTTCGGGTTCACCTCGACGAGCTTGCCCAGCACGTCGATCGCGCCGAGGAGGTTCTGCTGGAGCACGAGCACGCGCTCCAGCGCGAGGAGCGAGTCCTCGTCGCCCGGCGCGGCCTGGACCAGCCGCCGGAGCGTGGCCTCGGCGTCGGGCAGCCGGTGCAGCTTGCGCTGCACCTCCGCGAGCAGCCGCCCCGCCTCCAGGTCGGGCGGGGCCGCGTTGAAGCGCGCGGCGAGCGGCGCGACGCGGCTCGGCAGCTCGTGGGTGAGCGACCAGAGACTGACGATGTGGGTGCGCGCCTCGCGCGCGAGCAGCTTGTCGTTGCCCGCCCCGGCGAGCAGCTGCTCCCAGAGCTCGCGCGCCTCCGCGTAGCGCGGCCCCGCGTTGCCGAGCGCGCTCGCGGTGCGCTCCAGCGCGATCGCGAGCGCCTTCTTGTAGCGGCTGTTCGCGGGCTCGAGCTGCGCGGCCTCCCGGAGCGCGGCGAGCGCCTCCGCCACCATGTCGTGGTCGAGGTACACCTCCCCGAGCGTGGCCGCGGCGCGCGCCCGGCTCGGCACGACCTGCTTGATGCGCGCCCACGTCTCCAGCGCCTTCTTCTTGTCGCCGGCCTGGAAGTACCGGTCGCCCAGGTCGACGAGGTGGCTCGGATCGCCGCCCGCGGCCGCGGCGAGCCGCTGGAGCACCTTGAGGGCCCGGTCCTTCTCCTCCACCCGCTCGTAGAAATCGGCGACGGCCGCGAGCGTCTCGGCCTCGTCCGCGACGCGCCCCTCGAGCTGGGTGAGCAGCGCGAGCGCCTTGGGCCGGTCGCCCCGCTGGATGAGCGTCTCGCACAGCTCGAAGACGAAGTCCGCGTTGCCCGGGGCCGCCTTGATCAGGAGCTCGTACTCGCGGATCGCGGCGTCGAGCTCGCCGGCGGTCTGCAGCAGGTGGACGAGCCGGAGCCGCGTGTCGATGTGCTTGCCGTCGAGCGCGAGCGCCTTCCTGTAGATCCCGATCGCCTTGTCGACGTCGCCGGTCTCCTCGTACAGGGCGCCCAGGGTCGCGAGCCGCTGGAAGTCCTGCCCCTTCTCGGCCTCGAGGATCGCGATGAGCTCCGCGAGCTTGCCCTCGGCGCGGAACGCGTCGGTCATGATGAGCAGGATCTCGGCCCGCACCCCGGCGGCGCTGCCGGCGATGGCGAGCGCCCGCTTCAGCACGGCGAGCGCCTCGTCCATCTTCTTCTGCTTGGCGAGCGCCTGCCCGAGATCGCGCAGCGCCGGCGCGAGCGCCCGGTTGTCGCCGGCCGCGGCCTTCACGAGCTCGCGGAACTCGGCCTCGGCGCGCGCGTGGTGCCCGCGCGCGGAGAGCTCGCGCCCGAGCTCGGCCTTCACGAAGAGCGAGCCCTGCGCGTTCTTCACGAGCGCGTCGTGCTGCGCCTTGGCCGCCTCGAAGTCGGAGAGGTCGAGGCAGAGCGCGAGCAGCGTGCGCCGCGTCTGCTCGACGTCCGCGGGGATCTTGAGCAGCGGCAGCGCCTTCTCGTAGTGCCCGCGCGCGCGGGCCTTGTCGCCGCGGTCCGCCTCGAGCTGGGCGAGCGCCATCATCGCCGCCGGGTCCCCGGGCCGGTCCGCGATGGCGGCCTCGTAGGTCTTGATGGCGTCGTCGTAGCGCCCGTCCTGCTTGTAGACGCCGGCGAGCACGACCTTCGAGGCCCAGGCGTCGGCCCCGGGCTGCGCGGCGCGGCGCTCGAACTCCTCGACGAGCTTCCTCAGGTTCCCGTCGCGCTCGCGGTAGAGCTGGGCAAGGCGCTGGAGGGGGAAGGGCGCGCTCGGCTGGCTCATGACGATGGCCGTGTAGCGCGCGATCAGCGCGTCGCTCGACGGGCCGCCCCGCTTCCCGTCGCCGGTCTCGGCCCGCTCCGGCTTCGCCTGCGGCGGCTTCGCGGGCTGCGGCCGCGCGGCGGGGCCCGGTCTGCCGCCGCCGGGCTTCGGGGCCTTCGGCCTGGGCCGCCTGCCGCGGCCGGACGGATCGAAATCCGCGGCCTCGGCGTGCGGGATAGCGAGCGTCGCGGCCGCGGGGATCAGGACCGCGAGGCAGCCGGCCAGAACGTGGGATCGCACCTGGGTAGGGTAGATCGACGGTGCGCGGCCGGCCACGCGGAGCAGCGGCGGCGCCGGGAACGGGCGCGATCGGGGCGGCGCGGACGCGGGACATGCGAGGCCGCTGAGCTCAGCAGACGACTTTCCCATTCCGGCCGAGCGCTTGACGCGCCGGGGGCGGCCGGGGACAGTCCCCCGCGCGCTCTGTCTGGTAACGTCGACGCCATCACGTCGAGCGACAGCCCCCTGCGCGCAGCGAGTCGCCATGCCCTTCATCCCCGCCCTCGGCCAGTCCGATTTTCGCGAGCTCCGCCGCGCGGGCGCGGGCTATGTCGACAAGACGCCCTTCCTGGGACAGCTCCTCGCCGATCCTGCGCAGGTCGTCCTGTTCCCGCGGCCGCGCCGCTTCGGAAAGACCCTGAACCTCTCCACCCTCGCGTATTTCCTCGAGAAACGCGACGAGGACCTCTCCCCGCTGTTCCAGGATCTCGCCGTCTGGAACGACCCGGCGGCCCGCGAGCATTTCCAGCGGTACCCCGTCCTCTTTCTGACGTTCAAGGACATCAAGACCCTCTCTTACGAGACCACGCTGGACGCGATCCGTACGGAGGTTCAGCGCCTCTACAGCCAGCATCAACACCTGCTGAAGAGCGACGCGCTCCGCCCCGATGAGCGGCGACATTACGAGCACATGCTCCTCGGAGAGATTTCCGAGGAAGACTGCCGTGGCTCACTGAGAGAGCTCTCCGATTACCTCGCGCGCCACCACGGCCAGAAGGTGGCCATCCTGATCGACGAGTACGACACCCCCATCCAGTCCGGTTACCTGAACGGCTTCTTCGACGAGGTGACGCTGTTCTTCCGGAACTTCTTCTCTGCCGCCCTCAAGGACAACCCTTCTCTCTTCAAGGGGGCGCTCACGGGGGTGCTGCGGGTCGCCCGGGAGAACCTCTTCTCCGGCCTGAACAACGTCATCGTGTCGTCGATCCTGAGCGATCGCCGCTACGCAACGTCGTTTGGCTTCACCGAGGCCGAGGTCGCCAGCGTCCTCGCGCAAGCGCGGCCCGACGGCGCCTCCGCAGCGCAGCCGGCGCCGCTCCCGGACCCCACGCTGCCGCGCCTCGAGGAGGTACGCGCGTGGTACAACGGATATCGCTTCGGGGGCGAGGTCATCTACAACCCCTGGTCGATCCTCAACTGTGTGGCCAGCGGCGCGCTCCGGCCGTACTGGGTCAACACCGCCTCGACCGAGCTCCTCCAGCACCTCATCGCCCGGCGGGGGCTCGGGCTCTCGAGCGAGACCGAGGCGCTCCTGCGCGGCGAGCCCGTCGAGGCGCGCATCGACGAGAACATCGTCTTGCGCGATCTGGACCAGCAGCCGGAGGCGCTGTGGAGCTTCCTCCTCTTCTCCGGCTATCTCACCGCCACGGCGGTGCGGGAGGAGCTCGGCGAGGTCACCGCCTCGCTCGCCATTCCCAACCTCGAGGTCCGCGTCGCGTACCGCGATCTCTTCCGCTCCTGGCTCCGGCGCGGGCTCCCCGAGCGGAGGCACGCCGAGGCGCTTCTCCGCGCGCTGCTCGGCGGCGACGCCCCGTCGCTGGAGGCGCTGCTCGAGCGGCTGCTCGTCACGGTGATGTCCTATCAGGACCCCGCCGGCCGGGAGCCGGAGAAGCTCTATCACGGCTTCATCCTTGGCCTCCTCGTGCAGCTCGAGGGCGATTACGATGTTCGCTCGAACCGCGAGTCCGGCCTCGGCCGCGCGGACCTGCTCGTGCGGCCGCGCGCGCCGGGCCGTCCAGGCGTCGTGCTGGAGCTCAAGGTGCCGCAGCGAGGCGAGACCCCGGAGCAGGCGCTCCTCGCCGCGGCGCGGCAAGTCCGCGATCGCCGTTACGCGGTCGAGCTGGTCGCCGCCGGCGCCGCCCCCGTGCATGAGCTCGCCGCGGTCTTCGATGGAAAGCGCGCCTGGGTGAAACTTGTCGATGAGGTCCTCTCCGGCGCCAAGGACGGACACCCGCAGGGCTGATCGACTCGGGCAGACGTCGGGTACATCGTTGTTCGCGTGTGGTGAGGTGCACAACCTCCGATCCGCCCTCGCCGCGAGCTCACCGCGCCGCGGTCCCTGACGTTGCCTTGCTTACAGCACAATTTGCTGACGGGGAGCGCTGCGGTTCTGGATATCCTCGGTCGCTGCGATGAGCTCGTCCGAAGCACCCCACAGGCGAGCGCTGCGGCTCTCTGAGTCGTCTCAGGGGTACCGCTGATGCGCGCCGGTGACATCGTCGCCGACCGCTTCGAGATCGAAGGGCACGCGACCTCCGGCGGCATGGCGCAGATCTTCCGCGCCCGCGATCGGCTCACGGGCGAGCCGGTCGCGCTGAAGATCCTCCAGCGCACGGGCCCGCAGGAGTCGCACCGCTTCCGCCGGGAGGCGCACGCGCTCGCCGCGCTCCGCCACCCCGGCGTCGTCGGGTACGTCGCCCACGGCACGACCGAGGGCGGCGAGCTCTACCTCGCCATGCAGTGGCTCTCCGGCGAGACCCTCGCCGAGCGCTTGCTCCGCGAGCCGCTCACCGTCCCCGAGAGCCTCTCGCTGGGCGTGCGCGTCGCCTCCACGCTCGGCGCCCTCCACCGGCTCGGCATCGTCCACCGCGACCTCAAGCCGAGCAACCTCCTGCTCGCCGGCGGCTCCATCGACGACGTCACCCTGCTCGACTTCGGCGTCGTGCGCGTCGCGGAGGGAGGCCAGGAGCTCACCATGCCCGGCGTGATGCTCGGCACCCCCGGCTACATGGCCCCCGAGCAGGCGCGCGGCGAGGTCGCCATCGACGCCCGCGCCGACGTCTTCGCCCTCGGCTGCATCCTCTACCGCTGCCTCACCGGCCGGCCCCCGTTCGTCGGCAACGACGGCCTCTCCGTGCTCGTGAAGGTCCTCCTCGAGGATCCGCCGCGGCTCCGGGAGCTCCGCGGCGAGGTCCCGGCCGCGCTCGACGACCTCGTGACGCGCATGCTCGCCAAGGCCCCGCGCGACCGCCCCCGCGACGGCGCGGCCGTGGCCGCCGAGCTCGGGTCGCTCGGCGATCTCGCGCCAGGCTCGCGGCGCGGCCTCCCCCTGCCCATCGGCGGCCCGACGCCCGAGCTGACGACCGGCGAGCGCCGGATGATATGCCTGCTCGTCGCCCGCGACGGCGCGCTCGACAGCGACGCCACGCGGTCCGAGGGCGAGGACGCGCTCCGCGTGCGCGCGCTCAGCGCCCTGGCCGAGCGCCACCAGGGCCGCCTCGAGATCATCGAGGCGCGCTCTCCCGTCGTTGTGCTGTCCGGCCCCGTCGCGCCGACCGACCTCGCCGCCCGGGGGGCGCGGTGCGCGCTCGCGATGCAGGTGCTGCTCGGCGGCGCGCCCGTCGCGCTCGTCTCGGGGCGCGCCGAGATCACCGCCCGCTCCCCCATCGGCAAGCTCATCGATCAGGCCGCCGCGCTGCTCGCCGGCGACGAGGCGCGGCTCGGCGTGGTCCGCATCGACGAGGTCACGGCCGGCCTGCTCGGCGCGCGGTTCGATCTCGGGTCGGATCACGCGGGCCATCTCCTGCGCGGCGAGTGCGACGACCTCGAGGCGGTGCCGCGCCTCCTCGGCAAGCCGACGCCGTGCGTGGGCCGCGACCGCGAGCTGTCGCTTCTGGAGGCGACGTTCGCCCAGTGCATCGAGGAGCAGACCCCGTCCGCGGTGCTGGTGACGGCCCCCGCCGGCATGGGCAAGTCGCGCCTGCGCGTCGAGCTGCTCCGGCGCCTCCGGGCGCGGGACGAGCCCATGGCGGTCTGGATCGCGCGCGGCGACCCCATGAGCGCCGGCTCTGCCTTCGGCCTCCTTTCGCAGGTGCTCCGCCGCGCGCTCGGCGTCGCCGACGGCGCGCCGGCCGCGGCGGTGCAGCGCAAGATCCGCGAGCGCGTCGATCGTCACGGCGAGCGCGGCGCCCACGTCGCGCCCTTCCTCGGCGAGCTCGTGGGGGCGCCCTTCCCGGACGAGGCCAGCGAGGCGCTCAGGGCGGCGCGGCGGAGCTCCGTGCTCATGGGCGATCAGCTGCACCTCGCGTGGGAGGAGTTCCTGCGCGCCGAGTGCGCGGCGCAGCCGGTGCTGCTCGTCCTCGAGGACATGCACTGGGGCGACCTGCCCACGGTCGGCATGATCAACAGCGCCCTCCGCAACCTGCGCGACGCGCCCCTCATGGTGCTGGCGCTCGGCCGGCCCGAGGTGCGCGAGATGTTCCCGAAGCTGTGGGCAGGCCGCGGCGTCCAGGAGATCGAGCTCACGGGGCTCTCGCGCCGCGCCAGCGAGCGGCTCGCGCGCCAGGCGCTCGGCGGCGCCGTCACCGAGGAGATCATCGGCACGCTGGTCGAGCGGGCCGACGGCAACGCCTTCTTCCTGGAAGAGCAGATCCGCGCCGCCGCCGAGGGGCGAGGGGCCGCGCTGCCGGAGACGGTGCTGGCGATGGTGCAGGCGCGGCTCGAGGCGCTCGATCCCGAGGCGCGGCGCGTGCTCCGGGCGGCGAGCGTCTTCGGCCAGAGCTTCCGGCCCGCCGGCGTCGCCGCGCTGCTCGGCGGCGCCGACGCCGAGGTGGCGGTCCGGCTCGCCGAGCTCGTCGAGCGCGAGGTGATCGTCCCGAGGCGGCCGCCTGGCCGGGGCGGCGCGCCTGGTGAGAGCCTCTCCTCCACGTCGTCCGCGCGCGGGGGGCCCGGGGACGGGCCCGAGCGCGAGGCCTCGCCGGCGTGCCGTGCCGGGGCGCCCGAGCCTGGCCCTCTGATCGAGGCGGGCGCGGACGACGCCGAGCACAGCTTCCGGCACGGCCTTGTGCGGGAGGCGGCGTACGGGGCGCTGACGGAGTACGACCGGCGGCTCGGCCACCGGCTGGCGGGCGAGTGGCTCGAAGGGGAGGGGAAGGGCGACGCGGCGCAGCTCGCGGAGCACTTCGAGCGCGGCGCCGAGCCGGGGCGCGCGGCGGCGTGGTACCGGCGCGCGGCGGAGCAGGCGCTGCGCGGCAACGATCTCCTCGCCGCGATCCGCCACGCCGAGCGCGGCCTCGCGTGCGGCGCGACCGAGGCAGAGGCGGGCGGGCTGCTCCTCGTCGACGCGGAGGCCCGCGTGTGGCGTGGCGATTTCGCCGTCGCCGAGCAGCGCGCGCTCGACGCCGTCGCGCGGTTCGAGCCGGGCTCGCCGTCCTGGTACTCCGCCGTGACCTGGGTGGTCACGGCCGCTGGCAAGCAGGGGGCCTTCGATCGCGTGGAGTCCTGGGTGGCGACGGCGCGGGGCGCGTCGCCCCGCGAGGGCGCGCTGACCGGGAGGGACATCTGCCTCGTCGAGGGGGCCAACTGGCTCGCCTTCGGCGGCCGCTACGCGGTGGCGGACGGCATCATCGAGGCCCTCGAGCGCAGCGGGGAGGAGGAGCGGCCGCTCGACGTCGAGGTGCTCGCCAGGCTCTACGAGGCGCGCGCCATCCGCACCATGACCTCCGGCGATCTCGGCGCCTGCCTCGACGGCATCGAGGCGGCGCTCGAGGTGTTCGAGCGGAGCGGCGATCGCCGCAACGCGTGCTCGCTGCGGGTGAACCTGGGCGCCATCACCATGGAGCTCGGGGACTACGAGGGGGCCGAGGACGCGCTGCGCGCCGCGCTCCGCGCGGCGGAGCAGATGGAGCTCACGGATCTGGCCGCGGTCGCCCGCACCAACCTGGGCAACGTGATGAGCGCCCGCGGCAACCTCGACGAGGCCCGGCGGGTCCAGGCCGAGGCGATCGCGACGTTCCAGCGGCTGGGCGATCCCAGGGCCGAGGGGATCGCCCGCGCCTACCTGGGGAAGGCGGCGCTGCTCGGCGGCGATCTCGGCGCCGCCGAGGCCGAGGCCCGCGCGGCCGCGGAGCTCCTGCGGAGCGCGCCGCCGATGCGCGCGGCGGCGTGGGCTCTCTGCGCGCGGGTCCTGCTCCGGAAGGGCTGCGCCGAGGAGGCGCTCGCCCTCTCCGGCGACGCGCTCTCCCTCCTGGAGTCGCTCGGCGCGGTCGAGGAGGGCGAGTCGCTGATCCGCCTCGTGCGGGCCGAGGCGCTCTTCGCGAGCGGCCGGCAGGCCGAGGCGCTCGACGCGATCGCGCGGGCGCGCGACAGCGTGATGGCCCGTGCCGGGCAGATCTCGAATCCTCTCTACCGGGATCGGTTTCTGTCGGCGCTCGACAACGGCGAGACGCTCGCGCTCGCGGCGCGCTGGCTCGGCGACCGAGACGCTCCATGAGCTCGCGCTCCGTCGTACGTGGGATTCCCTGCTCGCGGCTCTTCCAGGAGCCGTGCGCTGCCCACGAGCGCGCCTGAACGACCGGTCTCTCGCCGTTCTCACGACGTCACCGCAGGCGCGGAATTTTAGGGTTCCTCCGGAAAAGTCGTTGAGGAAATTCCTGATGCGTGTTTCATTTGTGAGGAGGGGGCTATGCAATACCGTTTCAAACTCGCAATCTCGTTCCTGGGCCTGTCGTGCGTTCTCCCGGCCTGTAGCGGCGAGGCTGACCCCCTGGAGGCAGCCGGCGGCACGGCGGAGCAAGAGATGGTGACGCGGAATGCGTTCACGAAGGAAGCGCTCGTGGAGAGTGCGTTCGCGACAGACACGCTTGCCACGGAAGCGCTCACGGGCAACCCGCTGACGAGCGACGCAGTCGGGAGCAGCAGCGATGTCATGAGGGCGCTGCGCGATCCTCTGGCCCGCGAGTTCTTGACGTACGTGGCGAGCTGCGCGCTCCCGGAGGGGCAATCCGTGCAGGTCTCGCTGGACGGCGAGACCTATACCTTCGGGGGGAGCATCGGTCTTTCCCCCGAGTGGGGCCGAGCTCATGGTCAGTGCAACGCCCGCTGTCAGGGGTGGCTCTCCGCCTGCATGCTGGCCAGGATCAACCATCTCGGGGAGAGCGTGCCCCTCTCGATGCGTGGCAAGCACAAGGCCCTTGACTCGGATCAAGCGGAGCAGGATGCCTTCCCTCGGCGGGAGGCGGCCTATTTCGGCGACCTCTTCGCGCCGGAGCAGCGCCGGTTCGCGTGCAAGTCGCCCGGCTCGACGCTCATCAGCCGCGTGTGCGGCGGGACGGGCGTCGACACGCAGGGCTGCATCGTCGACGTCCTCGGCGACTGCGACGACATCTGCGGCGCTCCGACGTCGGACGGCAGCTTCCCGAACTGCGTTGGTGGTGGCCATACGACGCCGACGACGGTGACCGTCTTCCGGGAGTAGCGGGTCCGGGTTTCCGTCGCGCGCGCCCCGTCGGTGGCGCGCGGCGCGGCCACGGGCTCCTCTCCGCTGCGCTCGCCAACGCGTGATTTTCCGGCAGCAGCAGCCGAGTCGGCTCCTGACCTGCCCCGCCGCCCGGTTCGCCGCGCGCCTCGCCTCGGGCTGACCCGCCGCGGGCGCCTCCCCGCGACGGCTCGCCGCTTTCGTACTATGGTCGCGCCGCCATGAAACGAAGGCTGCCCGCTCCGCTCGCCTGCCTGCTGCTCGCCGCCTGCGCCTCCTCGGAACCCCGACCGAAGGAGCCGATCGGCCAGATCCCGGAGGCGACGACCACGGCGAAGCCCGAGTGGCTTCCCTTCCGCATCCGCGCCGGCAAGAGCGTCGCCGCCGATCCGCGCGAGAAGCACTTCGCCGAGCTCCGGCAGCTCACCTTCGGCGGCGAGAACGCCGAGGCCTACTGGTCGCCCGACGGCAGGAAGCTCGTGTTCCAGTCGACCCGCGACGAGAACACGTGCGACCAGCAGTACGTCCTGGATTTGGAGAGCGGCGAGGTCCGCCGGGTCTCGAACGGCCAGGGCAAGACCACCTGCGGCTACTTCCTCTTCCCCGCGCCCGCGGCCTCTGCCCAGGCGCGCGTCCTCTTCGCCTCCACGCACGCCGCCGGCGAGGCGTGCCCCCCGAAGCCCGACCACTCGCAGGGGTACGTCTGGCCGCTCGACGAGTTCGACATCTACACCGCGAACGCCGACGGCTCGGAGCTCCGCCCCCTCATCCAGGGCAAGGGCTACGACGCCGAGGCGACCGTCGCGTTCGACGGCTCGCGCCTCGTGTTCACGAGCACGCGCGACGGGGACATCGAGCTCTACACAGCGAAGCTCGACGGCTCGGACGTCAAGCGCATCACGAGCACGCCCGGCTACGACGGCGGCGCCTTCTTCTCCCCCGACGCGACCAAGCTGGTCTGGCGGGCGAGCCGCCCCACCGGACCGGCGCTCGACGACTACCGCGCGTTGCTCGCCAAGGGGCTCGTGCGCCCCAGCGCGCTCGAGATCTTCGTCGCGGGCGCCGACGGGCAGGACCCGCGCCCGGTGACGAGGAACGGCCGCGCCAACTTCGCGCCCTACTTCCTCCCGGACTCGCGGCGGATCCTCTTCGCCTCCGATTTCAGCACCCCCCAGGGCGCCCGGGGCATGCCCAACTTCGACCTCTACCTGGTCGACTCCGAGGCGCCCCTGGCGGCGGACGGCGTGCCGCCCGTCGAGCGCGTGACCTTCTACGAGGGCTTCGACAGCTTCCCGATGTTCTCTCCGACCGGCGAGCACGTCGTCTTCGCCTCGAACCGGCACGGCGCGAAGCCCGGCGAGACCAACCTGTTCGTCGCCCGCTGGGTCGAATGACCGCGCCGCCGTCGCGGACCCGCGCGCCGCTCGCGCTCGCGTCGGCGTGCGCGCTCGCGGGCTGCTCGGGCGCCCCGGCGCAGCCGCCCCGCCCTGCCGAGGCCACCCTCCCGTCAACGGACGCCGTCGGCGCGGCCTACACCTCGCCCGCGCGCTGGAGCTACCATCCGGCGGCGCCCGACGCCGCGGTCGCGTGGGCGCCGTTCGCCGGCGCCGGCTGCGTCGTCGTCGCCCAGGGAGGCCAGCGATGGACGGTGACGCCCGATCCTCGGACGTCCGCGCCGCCGCCGAGCGCCGCCGGGCCCGCTGCGCAGGCCGCGCGCTGCGCCGGCCAGGGCAGGACGAGCGCCTCGCCCGCGCCCGAGGAGCTCACCGCGATCGTGCGGCGCTCGCCGGCCTCCTGGATGTTCGTCGGCGCGAGCGGCGCGATCTACGAGGCCTCCTCGCCGCTCGGCCAGCTCACGCGGGCGCTCTCTCCGCCCGAGCCGCTCCTGCAGGTCGCGGGCGCCGGCGGCTCGCTGATCGGGGTGACCCGGGGCGGCGGCGTGCTCCGGTGGCGCGAGGAGCTCGGCTGGAAGCCGGTGCTGCTCGACGGCGCCGCGGGGCAGGGCGGGGCCCCGCCGCGCGCCTTCGGCGTCGCCATGGCCGACGGCGGCCGCGCGCTCGTGCTCGCGCTGCCGGAGGCGCTGTTCGCCAGCGAGGACGGCGGGGGCACCTGGTCGCGCGCGCCGCTCCCGACGATGGGCCTCTCGCGGGTCGGCGCCCTCGGGGGCGAGCTCCTCGCCGAGGGGCTCCTCGCGTCGGCGACCTGGGATCCACGGCGCACGCCCGCGTTCTCGCGCAGCGCGGCGACGCTCCCGCGGGCCGACGTCGAGCTCGACGTGACGGCCCCGCGCGCCCCGTCCGCCTCCGCCGTGTCGATCGGGCGGGCGGCGATGAGCGGCGATCGCTACGTCGAGGCGGTCCGCCCGGAGGACGCCGGCGCGCCGTGGCTCTTCGCGAGCGGCCCCATCGAGGGGCCGCTCAAGGAGGCGGCCATGCCGGGCACGGGCGACTGCGGGAGCATCAAGCTCGGCGCGAACGGCCGGCGCGTCGTCGCGGTGTGCGCCGAGCCGGACGGCGATCGCGTCGTGGCGCGGGTGCTCCGCAGCGACGATGGCGGCGGCGCGTGGTCGCCGGCCGCCACGCTGGAGACGCCCGACATCGACCAGGTCGGCGTCGCGGTGGCGCCCGATGGCGCGGCGCTCCTGACCGGCGTCTGCAAGCCGAGCGACGGCGCGGACAGCTGCAAGCCGACCGCGCCGCTCCTCCTGTCCCACGACGGCGCCAACGACGAGGATCGCGCCGCGGTCGCCCTCGCGGCGGCCCCCACGCTCAGCGCGCCCGCCGTGCTGCCCGCGTTCTCGGCGGACGGGCGCTCCGCGTATTTCCTCGGCTTCCGCGGCAAGGACGAGCGCCTCGCGCTGTTCGTCTCGCACGACGGGGGCGAGACCTTCGCGCCGCGCCCGCTCGACGCGACCGCCGCGCTGCCCGCCCCGCAGGCGGACGGCGCCGAGGACGAGGACGAGGAGGGCGGGCCGGGCGACGGTCCCTCGCCGGAGGGGTTCGACGTCGTCGAGGAGAGCGCCCTGCGCCCGGCGGAAGACGGCGCCGTCGGCCTGCTGCTCTCGGAGCGCGGCTCGCTCACGTACCTGACCGCCGACGAGGACGGCCGGGTGCTCACGGCGACGACCCCGCCGGCGGAGAGCGCGGCGCTCGCCGGCTTCGGGCGGCGCGTGCTCGCGCTCGCGTCGCGCGCGCGAGACAGCGGCGATGACGTCGCGGCGCTGTGGGAGTCGCTCGATGGCGGCGTGAGCTGGGCGGAGCTCCCGGAGATGCCGGCGCTCTCGCGCGAGCTCTCCGAGGCCCAGCTCGCCGTCACATGCGGCGGAAGCGGCTGCCTCTTCGGCGACGTGGCGACCCGCGTCGGCTGGGGCGGCCAGGTCGACGGCGCGCTGCCGCGCGCGCCGGATCCGGCCCCGCGCGCGCAGCCTTCCGCGCGCACGCCCATCGTCTGCGAGACGCTGCCGTCCTCGAAGTGGACGCGCGTCGATCATGTCGACTCGAGCGGCCTCGGCCTGCCCGACGGCGACGAGCTCTTGCGCGGCCGGTCGGTGTGGTCGTTGCTCACGCGCGCCCCGAGCGGCGCCGTCGACGTCGTCTCCGCGATGCTCCCCGAGTCCGGCGATGGGGAGGCGCGGATCGTCACGCGATCGCTGCTGCCCGCGGTGCCGGCGGGGCTCGGGAGAGCGCGGGTCGCGACCAACGTCACCCTCCAGATGGAGGGCTACGCCGTGGCGCGCCTGCGGATCCCGGGCGGCGCGGCGGTGCCGGGGGCCGCGATGCGCAACGTCGAGGTCGCCTGGGAGAACTTCCTGGATGGCACCTCGGGCCGCGGCACGATCCCCGACGCCGGCCCGTTCGAGCTCGGCGACGTGAAGGTCGTCCCCGACGCCGCGCGAAAGCCGCGCGCGGGCGCCCGGCCGCAGGCCGGCGCCGGCCCGGGAGGCGCGGCCCCGCGCCGCGCGCCGCCCCCCGACGACTTCTTCGATCCCGCGCTCCTGTCCGTCACGCTGCGCGGGCTCTTCCTCCGGCCGCACTCCGGCAGCGCTCAGTCGGCGCTCACGTTCTTCTACGAACCGCCGGGGAAGCTCCAGCGCTTCGACTTCCCGTCCTGGCCTGCGTCGGGCCTTCACGGCAGCCTCGACGTGCGCGCCGATGCGGTCCTGGCGGACGGCCAGCCCGTCGGCGTGGGGATGGTCCGGCAGGCGTCGAACGGCCCGATGGTCGGGATGCTGCTCGCCCACCGCCCGGCGCCTCCGGCCGGCGCGTCCGCCGCGCTGGGCCCGGGCGCCGCGTGGGCGATCGACGCCGTCTCGGTCGCTCCGCCGGCGGACCGCGATCGGATCGTGCACACCGACTGGACCTACGCTGGACGGTCGATCGGCGTGGCGACGCTGGTCGCCCACCCCGGGCACGCGGCAACGTGGTCGATCTTCCAGCCCTTTCGCGGGGATGGCACGCTCGGCCCCGCGCTGCCGCTGCCGACGCCGTTCGACCTCGGAGACGCGCCGCGCCCGTGCTCTGCCGCAGAACGCGCGGCGACCGCGCGTCAGGAGGCGCCGCTGTTCCTCGGCAGCACGGCCTTGTTCCCGGGCACACGCCACCCCGTGCTCGTCGTGGACGCCGCTGGTCCCTCCAGCCCGCCCGAGGTCACGGTGCTCCTGACCTCCACCACGGTGCTCCACGGTACGCCTGCCGCGCCGTGTGTCGCGGGCTGGGACGCGCGAGCGATCGGACGGGCGCCCCGCTCTGCGATCATCCCCGGCGATCTCGCCCAGGCGTGGTTGTTCCGGGCGGCGGCGGGCTCGGCGGTCGCTGGGGGCGGATCGAGCGGCCCGGCCGTCGAGCTCCGCCCGATGGCGTGCCGCTTCGAGCCCGGCGCGGAGGTCCCGGAGGCGGTATGGAGTGAGCCGGGCATGGCGCAGCCCGCGCGTTGAGCCACGGCGGAAAAGCAAAAACGACGAATGAAACGAAGCTGACGGTGAGATGAAACGATCCCGGATCCTGGCTCGCGGTAACCTTCTAGCGACTCGCGTGTGCGCTTCGACGCTTGCGTTCGCGGTCCCTGCGGCGATAGCCTGGCCTGCCTAAACGGGAGGCGGCATGATCCGGAAGCGACGGCGGTTCGAGCTCAGGAAGACGCTGTTCCTGCTTCCGAACCTGATCACCCTCTCATCGATCTTCTGTGGCTTCGACTCGATCCGGCGCTCCGCGACCGCGCAGTCGGAAGATGATTTCTACCGCGCCGCGCTGCTGATCGTCTTCGCGATGTTCTTCGACACCCTCGACGGGCGTGTCGCGCGGATGACGAAGACCCAGAGCGCCTTCGGCCTGCAGATCGACTCGCTGGCCGATATCGTCTCGTTCGGCGTGGCGCCGTCGATGCTCGTGTATCAGTGGACGCTGCACCGCTTCGATCTCGCGGGGCTGCTCGTGTCGTTCATCTTCACGGCCTGCGGCGCGGTCCGGCTGGCGCGCTTCAACGTCCTCTCCATGGGGGAGGCGGGCAAGCCCACGAAGCCTTCGAAGTACATCGTCGGCCTCCCGATCCCGGGCGCGGCGGGCATCCTCGTCTCGATCGTGGTCGCGAACCACGCGGCCGCCGGCGAGATCGGCGGCGAGCGCTACGCGTCGGCGATCCTCGCCACCACGACGCTCCTGTCGCTGCTGATGGTCTCGACCATCCGGTTCCGCTCTTTCAAGGATCTCCGGCTCAACGTCCGGACGGTGCTCTTCGTGGCGTTCGCCGTCGGGTCGAGCGCGGTGATCTCGACGCAGCTCCAGCCCGCGTTCGTGCTCGTGTGGTTGCTCGGCTTCTACGTGCTGCTCGGCATCTTCGAGTCGCTCTGGCACCTGCCCGCGCGGCTCCGCGGCCTGCGTAGGGACTCGGTGCCTCCGCCCACGGTACCCCCTGCGGCCTGAAGCGCCTGCGGCCTGAAGCGCCTGCGGCCTGAAGCGCCTGCGGCCTGAAGCGCCTGCGGCCTGAGACTCGTCGGCTCGGGCTCACCCCTGGTGGCCGGCATCGCGACCCAACCGCTCCGGCTCATTTTTGAGTAGACTGCGCGCGATGAAGAACCGCGTGTTCTTTCCGCAGGCCGCGCTCGACGACTGGATCGCGAGCGACCGCGTCGATCTGAACAACGACGAGCTTCTGATCAAGACCGAGGGCCGCCGCTACAAGATCATCGAGGCGATCCGCGTGCTCCGCGAGGTGACGGGCTCGGCGGACATCCACGAGGTCCTCGGCAGGGTCAAGACGCGGGCGTTCCTGCGGGAGCTCGGGGCGGAGATCCTCGAGGGGTCCATGATCATCGGCGACAACGCCTACGACGTGATCCCGGGGTTCATCGGCGCCCCGGTGGGCACGTTCGCCGAGCACCGCAAGGCCGCCCCGGCGGGGACGGCGACCAGCAGCAGCCCGACGAGCGACGAGGAGCTCCTGGCCGCGTTCCTCACCAGCGAGATGTAGCGGCGCCGCGCCCGGTCGCTTCCGCGCGCCACACCCGCGGTGGCGAGGCGCTGCCGATACGGTCTCTCGGGCCCGCCTCTCCCGGCGCGTCCGCGCTGTCAGGCCTCGGCCTACGAGAGTACGCTCCCGCCTCTGCGGCCGGCGGGCCATCCCCGGTGAGGCAGGCTATAACGGGGCCATGCCCGAGGTCATCTCCGGGATCAGCTTCGCGCTCGCCCTGCTGTTCTACAGCGTTGCCAGCGCGCTCTTCTTCCTCGACGTCGCCCGCAGCCGCGCCCGGCTCCCCGCCGCGGGCGACCTCGCGGGCCTCTTCGGCGCGGGGGCGCGCGTCCACGACCCCGGCGCTCGGCCGAGCGCTGCGGTCGCCGCGTCCGCCTCGCGGCACGCGCCCCTGCTGCTCGGCCTGGGCGCCCTCGGGCACGCGACCTACGTCACGCTCGCCAGCTTCGTCGCGCGGGTCTGCCCGGTGCACTCCGTTCATTTCATGCTCTCGGTCGCGTCCCTCCTCGCGATCGCCGTTTATCTCGTCGCCCGCCATCGCTTTCGCATCGACGCGCTCGGGCTCCTCATCGGGCCGCTCGGGCTCGCCTTCCTGCTCGGCACGTTCTTCCTCGGAAAGCCGCACCCCGAGCCGAAGCTCAGCCCGCTGTTCATCGCGGCGCATGTCATGGCGAACCTGCTCGGGATCGCCCTCTTCCTGCTCGCCGGCGCCTCTGCCGCGCTCTACCTCGTCCAGGAGAAGCGGCTCAAGCGGAAGCGGCATCTCGAGCGCATGGGCAACCTCCCGCCGCTCGACACGCTCGACCGCGCCATCCATCGCTTCCTGAGCGCCGGCTTCCCCTTGCTGACGCTCGGCATCGTCACGGGGACGTACTGGGCGCACCGGCTCGAGATGGGCAACGCCGACGAGGTGATGCGCGCCATCTTCGGCTACGCCACATGGCTCCTCATCGCGCTCGTGCTGCTCTTGCGCGCCGCCGCCGGCTGGCGCGGCCGCCGCGCGGCGTACGGCACCATCGCGGGGCTCGCCTGCGCCGGGGCGGTGCTCGTCATCTATCTCGTCCGTCCCGCCGCGGGGCTCGGAGGCTAGCGCAGGTGATCTTCGTCGGGCTCTCCCACAAGACCGCGCCCATCGAGGTGCGCGAGCGGCTCGCGATCGGGCGGGATCGGCTGCCCGAGGTGCTCGCGCGCCTCACGGCCCACCCTGCCATCGGCGAGGCGCTCGTCCTCTCCACCTGCAACCGCGTCGAGATCTACGCCTCACCCCGGCACCAGGCGCCCGCGCCGCCCCGCCCCGGGAGCGCTCCGCCGCCGTCCGACGAGGAGCTCTCGCGCGACAACGAGGCGCTGCGCGCCGCCGTCGCGACCCTCGTCGGCCTCGGCGGAGACGCCGTCCGGGGCCACCTCGCGGGCCGCGTCGGGAGCGATGCCGTCCTCCACCTCTTCCGCGTCGCCGCGTCGCTCGACTCGATGGTCGTCGGCGAGCCGCAGATCCTCGGACAGATGAAGGAGGCCATCGAGGTGGCCCGCGGGGCGAAGACCCTCGGCGCCCGGCTCGGCCGCGCGGCCCACCGCGCCATCAAGGTCGGCAAGCGGGTGCGCACGGAGACGGCGATCGGCGCCGGGCAGGTCTCGGTCTCCAGCGTGGCGATCGATCTCGCCCGCCAGATCTTCGCGGATCTCGCCGGTCACACGGCGCTGCTCATCGGCGCCGGCGACATGGCCGAGGCCGCCTCGAAGCTCCTCGTCCGCGCCGGCGCCCGCCTCATCGTGGTCAACCGGAGCCCGGACCGCGCCGCCGCGCTCGCCCGCGAGGTCGGCGGCGAGCCTCGCCCCTGGGCCGACCTCGAGCGCTCCGTCATCGACGCCGACATCGTGATCTCGTCGACCTCGAGCCCCAATTACGTGGTCACGCCCGACCTCGTCCGCCGAGCCCGCAAGGCCAGGAAGGGCAGGAGCCTGTTTCTCATCGACATCGCGGTCCCGCGTGACATCGACCCCGCCGTCAACAAGCTCGACAGCGTGTACCTCTACGATGTCGACGACCTCTCGCAGATCGTGGCGGAGTCCGTCGAGGGGCGCGCCGCCGAGGCGGCGCGGGCCGAGGCGATCGTCGCGGACGAGGCGCAGGCCTTCGAGGCGTGGACGCTCGAGCGCGCCCTGACGCCCACGATCGTGGGCTTGCGGGCCCGCACGCGCTCCATCCTCGCGGCCGAGGTCGAGCGCAGCCTCTCCGGCAAGCTCCGGCACCTCGGCGTGGCCGAGCGCCAGGCCCTCGCGGTGATGATCGACGCCGCCACGAACAAGCTGCTCCACGTGCCCACCACCCGGCTCCGCGCGATGGCCTGCGATCCCCGCGTCGCCGAGCACGTCGACTCGCTCCGGGAGCTCTTCGACATCGACGGCGCGCCGCCCGAGAACGCCGCCGCCTCGGCGCTCGCCGAGGGGGAGCTGCGCGGCGCGGTGGACGGGCCTCCCACGCCTCGCTCCGCCCGCGGGGAAGCGCCTCCCGCCTCCGGCGCTCGAGGCGGCGGCTCGCCCCGGCACGCCGATCCGCGCCCTCAGGCTGCAGAGGACAACGGCGTCTACGCGCGGCAGCCCGGCGGGCGCCCCGCCGAGGCGGGCGTCATGGCCGTCGCGAATCCAGCCGCGGCCGTGAGCGCAGCTGGGCTAAAGGGAGCGTGATGCCCACGGAGCTCACCCTCGCCACGCGCCGCTCGGCGCTCGCCCTCGCCCAGTCCCGCGCCTTCGCTCGTTCCCTCGAAGCGGCGGTGCCCGATCTCTCCCTGCGCGAGCTCGAGGTGGTGACCTCGGGCGACAAGACGCAGGATCGCTCGCTCCAGGACATCGGCGGCAAAGGGCTGTTCATCAAGGAGCTCGAAGAGGCGCTCCTCGACCGGCGCGCCGACTTCGCGGTCCACTCGATCAAGGACGTCCCCGCCGAGATCGCCCCCGCGCTGTGCCTCGCCTGCATCCCCGCGCGGGAGGACCCGCGCGACGCGCTCGTCACCCGGAGCGGCGCCTTGCTCGCGGAGCTGCCGGCGGGCGCCCGGGTCGGGACCTCGAGCCTGCGCCGGGCGGTCGCGCTGCGCGAGGCGCGCCCGGATCTCGTGATCGAGCCGGTCCGTGGCAACGTCGACACCCGGCTCCGCAAGGTGTTCGACGGCGTGTTCGACGCCGTTGTGCTGGCGCTCGCCGGCCTGAAGCGGCTCGGCCTCGAAGGCCGCGCCACGGAGGTACTGTCGCCCGAGGTGTCGTTGCCCGCCATCGGACAGGGCGCGCTCGGCATCGAGTGCCGCACGGCGGACGACAGCGTGCGTGACGTCCTCGGGACGCTCGCGGACGCCGAGACCACGATCTGCGTCTCTGCCGAGCGCGCCGTGATGGCCGCGGTGGAAGGCAGTTGCCGGACGCCGGTGGCCGCCTATGCGGTGCGGGACGGCGGCGCGCTGTGGCTACGGGCGCTCCTCGCCGAGCCCGACGGCTCCCGGTTGCGGAGGGCGGAAAGGCGCCTGTCGTGGCCCGGAAACACGCACGAAGCCGAGCGCCTCGGGGCGGACCTCGGGGCGGAGCTCAAGAAGGGTTGAGGCGTGTAACTCGACTGGATGGCTGCCACATCCAGAACATTTCTGGAATGGAATCGACAAGGGATCTCCGTACCACGCCGGGATGAACGGTCGCCTGGCGACGTGATAGCCAGCGCTCCGCGCGCCGGCGCCTCCAGGCGGAGCCCGCCGGCCCGCGCCTCGCGCGCCGCAGCCCATGACCGGCGCGCTTCCCGCGCGGGCGCGACCGTGCGAGACAGCCCGCCGGCGGTTTCCCGCCCCCAGCGCTCCATGCCGGGCTACGTCGCCCTCGTCCTCCACGCTCACCTGCCGTACGTGCGTCACCCCGAGCACGTCCGCTCCCTGGAGGAGCGCTGGCTCTTCGAGGCGCTCTGGGAGTGTTATCTCCCCCTGCTCGGGGTCCTCGATCGCCTCGCCGCCGACCGCGTCGTCGCCCCGCTGACGCTCTCCGTCTCGCCGTCGCTCCTCGCGATGCTGCGCGACGAGCTGCTCCTTCGCCGGTTCGAGGACCACCTCCGCCGGCTCACCGCGCTGGCGGCCCGGGTGGAGGCCCGCTTCGCCGGGAGCGGCTTCGCCGAGGCCGCCGCGTTCTACCGCGCGCGGCTCGCGGACGCGGCGAGCTCCTGGGAGGCGCTCGGCGGCGATGTCCCGGGCGCCCTGGTGCGCCACGCCGGGGCGGGCCGCCTCGAGCTCCTCACCACGGCCGCGACGCACGCGTACCTGCCCGGGCTGCTCGCCACGCCGGCGTCGATCCGGGCGCAGCTGCGGCTCGGCCGCCGCGCCTTCGCGGCCTTCACCGGCGCGCCCGAGCCTCGCGGCCTCTGGCTGCCCGAGTGCGCTTACGCGCCCGGCCTCGACGCCGATCTCGCGGCTGCGGGCGTCCAGTTCACCGTGCTCGACGCCCACGCGCTCACGCTCGCCGCGCCGCCTGCGTCCGCGGGCGCGTCCGTCCCGGTGCGCTCGCCTGCCGGCCTCGCGTGCTTCGGGCGCGATCGCGACAGCGCGCGCGAGGTCTGGTCGCGCGACGCCGGCTATCCGGGTCACCCGGTGTACCGCGAGTTCTACCGCGACGTCGGGCTCGACCTGCCCGAGCGCGAGCTCGAAGGGGAGGTCGGTCCCGACGGCACCCGGCTCATGACCGGCCTCAAGCTCCATCGCGTGACCGGGCCCGGCCCCGACAAGGCGCCGTATGACCCGGTCCGCGCCTCCGCGCAGGCGCGCGCGCACGCCGCGGACTTCGTGGCCCGCCGCGAGGCCGCGCTCGCGTCGATCCGCGGCGTGAACGCCCCGCCCATCCTGGTGGCCCCCTACGACGCCGAGCTCTTCGGCCACTGGTGGCTCGAAGGGCCCGAGTTCCTCGAGCACGCCCTGCGCCGCCTCGCGGCCTCGGATCGCGCCGTTCCGATCGCGCTCGGCGCGTACCTGGAGCGCCATCCGCCCGTCGAGGTCGTGGAGCCTGCCGCCTCGACGTGGGGTGAAGGCGGGTTCGGCGCATTCTGGACGGGCCCGAGCGCGTCCTCCCTGTGGCGCCACGCGCACCACGCCGAGCGCGCCGTGCTGGGCGCGCTGTCGCGTTGCCGCCACGCGGGCGGCCTGCCCGGCCGCGCGCTGGACCAGGCGATCCGCGAGCTCCTCCTCCTTCAATCGAGCGACTGGGCCTTCATGATGTCCGCCGGAGAGATGGCCTCCTATGCCGAGGCGCGCGCCCACGCCCACGCGACCCGCGCCCGCCGCCTCGCGTCCCTGGCCCAGCAGCCCACGGCTTCGCCCTCGGACGTGGCGTGGCTCGACGCGCTGTGCGCGCTCGACCCTTTCCTCGTCGAGCTCTCGGGCCCTGCGCTCCGAGGCGCCTTCGACCCGTGGCGCTGAGCCGGCGTTCGTCCGCGCCGCTCGCCTCCGGATCTCCCGTGCTCCAGGGGGCAGATCAATTTCCCGCAACGGAGTATTAAATTACGTTAAAAATTTCTGCGACGATATTTCACATGGTCGCCTACCCTCCGCGTCGCGGCGGTCGACTCCGTGGGAGGGCGTGTGCGCCCCGCGGCGGCCGCCCTCGGCGCCTCTTTTCGGGAGGGTGACCCGCGATTCACCCGCTCGTTTCATCGCCGGCCGCCGGCCGCGCGACCCGGCGCCCATCTCCCAGCACGTTTTTCGCGGTCATGGCGGCATGAAGTGCGAGAGGGACGGAGGCCTTGTCCGGAACACCCCCTTGATGACCGGCCGGTCAGCACCCTAGTGTGTTGCCCGCCAGCTTTGCTCCTGGACCGCACCGGCAGGCGCTGGCAAAGAACCGGGCGGACTCCCCATGACACATCCTCCTTGCGGACCCGAGCGCCGTTTCGCTCGATGGGCTTTCGGCGCGCGTAGCGCCGCATCGAATCACTCCCGCGCCGCCGTCGTCGCGGCGCTGCTCGCTGCGCTCGCGGTGCCCACGTTGACCGGCTGTCGCCGCCCCGAGGCGGACGCGCAGCCGTCGCCGGCGCGCGATTCCGCCGCGCCACGCCAGAAGCCCGCGGTGCGCTTCGGGAAGGTGACCGCGCGCCCGCTCGCGCAGACGCTGGACATCAGCGGCACCCTGGTCGCCGACGAGACGAGCGAGGCGGCGACGCAGGTCGGCGGCCTGGTCGTGAGCGTCGCGGTCGACGTGGGCTCCCGGGTCAAGAAGGGCGATCCGCTCGTCGTGCTCGACGCGCGCAACGTCGCGCTCCAGTCGCAGGCCGCGTCCGCGGCCGTCGCGCAGGCGCGGGCCAAGCTCGCGCTGCAGGAAGGCGCGTCGCCGAAGGGCATCGATCCCGACCAGGTGCCGGAGGTCCGGGCCGCGAAGCAGAGCATGGAGCTCGCGAAGTCCGAGGCCGAGCGCGTGAAGCAGCTCTACGACCAGGGCGCCGTCCCCCAGTCGACCTGGGACGCGGCGCGCACGCAGGCCCAGAACGCGGCCGCGCAGTACGAGGCCGCGGTCAACGGCATCCGCGCGACCGTCGCGGCGCTCACGTCCGCGCAGGCGCAGGCGGGGCTCGCCTCGAAGGCGGTGTCCGACACGACGGTGCGGGCGCCGTTCGACGGCGCGATCGCCGAGAAGCGGATCAGCGTCGGCGAGTACGCGAGCCCCGGCCGCGTCGTGGCGGTCGTGGTCCGCGACAACCCGCTGCGGCTGCGCATCGACGTGCCCGAGGCGGACATCGCGCACATCGAGGTGGGCAAGCCGGTCAGCGTCTCGGTCGCCGCCTTCCCCGACCGCCTGTTCCCGGGCGTCGTGAAGCGGATCGGCGCGAGCCTGAAGGCCTCGTCGCGCACCCTGCCCGTGGAGGCCGAGTTCGACAACAGCGAGGGCAAGCTCCGCCCCGGCCTCTTCGCGCAGGGGCAGCTGACGCTGACCGGCGAGTCAAGAACGGCGATCCTCGTCCCCGAGTCGGCGGTCGGCACCTCCGGGACGAGCGCGCGCGTGTTCGTGAAGTCGGGCGATCGCGTGACGGAGCGGCTCGTCAAGCCCGGTCGCAAGATCGAAGGCCTCGTCGAGGTCGTCGGTCCGCTCTCGGAGGGGGATGAGGTCGCGATCGACAACGTGAGCGAGCTGGCGGACGGCATCGAGGTCGCGGCGGCGCAGTGAGCCGAGCGCACCGCGCGCCTCATTACTGAAGAAAGGTAGCGACCATGCAATGGCTCGCGGCAATCTGCATCCGTAGGCCGGTTTTCGCCTCGGTGATCGTCCTGCTCCTGACGGTGCTCGGGGCGTTCTCCTACTTCGGCCTCGGCGTGGATCGGTTCCCCAAGGTCGAGTTCCCGTTCATCGTCGTGACGACCGTCCTCCCCGGCGCAGCGCCCGAGGAGGTCGAGACGGAGCTCTCCGACAAGATCGAGTCGGCGGTCAACACGATCAGCGGCATCGACGAGCTGCGCTCGGCCTCGGTCGAGGGGCTCAGCCAGGTCATGATCTCCTTCCAGCTCGAGAAGGACGTCGACGTCGCCGCGCAGGAGGTGCGCGACAAGGTCGAGGGCATCCTCGCGGATCTGCCGGAAGGGATCGACCCGCCGGTGGTCGGCAAGCTCGATCCGGACGCCGCGCCGATCCTCACGCTCGCCGTCTCGTCGCCGAAGGCGGACGTCCGCTCGGTGACGGAGTTCGCCGACAAGACGCTCCGGCGCGAGCTGGAGTCGCTCGCCGGCGTCGGACAGGTGCTGCTCATCGGCGGCCGGAGCCGGCAGATCAACATCTGGATCGATCCGGAGAAGCTCGAGAAGTACGCCCTGACCGGCGGCGTGGTGACCCAGGCGCTGGCGAGCCAGAACGTCGAGATCCCGGCCGGCCGGATCGAGCAAGGGGGCAGGGCGCTCACCCTGCGGACGCGCGGCCGCGTGCAGTCGGTCCAGCAGATGGCGGACATCGTCCTCGCGAACCGCGACGGCTACTCCGTCCGGCTCGGCGACGTCGCGGAGGTCCAGGACGGCATGGCGGAGCCGGAGTCCGCCGGCTTCCGCGGCCTCGATCCTGCCGTGCTCCTCAGCATCCGCAAGCAGAGCGGGACGAACACCGTCGAGGTCATCGACGGGCTGAAGGCGCGGATCAGCGAGGTGGAGAAGCGCCTCCCCGAGGGGTACAGCATCGCCATCGCCCGCGATCAGTCGGAGTTCATCAAGAACTCGGTCCACGCCGTCAAGGAGCACCTCGTGCTCGGCGCGCTGCTCGCCGCGATCATCGTCGCGCTCTTCCTCGCGAACGCCCGCAGCACCATCATCTCGGCGATCGCCATCCCGACGAGCATCATCTCCACGTTCGCCCTGATGAAGGTGGCGGGCTTCACGCTCAACGGGATCACGCTCCTCGCGCTGACGCTGGCGGTCGGCATCGTGATCGACGACGCGATCGTCGTCCTCGAGAACTGCTACCGCTGGATCGAGGAGAAGGGCGCGAGCCCCTGGGAGGCGGCGCTCCAGGGCACGAAGGAGATCGGCCCCGCGGTGCTCGCGACGACGCTCTCGCTGGTCGCCGTGTTCCTCCCGGTCGCGTTCATGAGCGGCATCGTCGGCCGCTTCCTGAACTCGTTCGGCCTCACCATGGCGTTCTCGATCCTGGTGTCGCTGATCGTGAGCTTCACGCTGACGCCCATGCTGTCCGCGCGATGGCTGAAGAAGCCGGAGAAGCACGACGCCAGCAGCTCCAAGGAGTCGCGCTTCTACGGGCCGATCGAGCGCGGCTACATGGCGATCCTCCGCTGGTCGATGGCGCACCGCTGGGTGATCGTGCTCGCCTCGCTCCTGGCGCTGTTCTCGATCCCGGTGCTGGGGGGCATGGCCAAGTTCAACTTCCTCCCGATCGAGGACGAGTCGCAGTTCCAGGTCAGCATGCGCGCGCCCGAGGGCGTGAGCCTCGACGGGACGCGCGTCATCGCCACGCGGCTCGCGTCGGACATCGAGAAGCTCCCCGGCGTCTCGTACACGCTGACGACGATCGGCGACGATCCGCAGAAGACGCCGAACATGGCCACCATCTACGTGAAGCTCAAGCCGGCGGAGGAACGCGCGCTGTCGCAGCAGGACCTCATCGATCGCGCCCGGCGCGAGCTCCAGCCCAAGTTCGACGCGGAGAAGCTCCGGGCGAACATCGGCCCAGTGCCCGCCTTCTCCGGCGGCCAGAACACCCAGATCGCCTACCAGGTGCAAGGCCCCGACCTCCAGAAGATCGGCCAGTACTCCGACGTGCTGCTGCAGAAGCTCAAGGCGATCCCGGGCGTCGTCGATCCGGACACCTCGCTGCTCGTGGGCAAGCCGGAGATCCGCGTGGTCATCGACCGCAAGAAGGCCGCCGATCTCGGCGTTCAGGTCGGCGACGTGGCCAGCACCCTGCGGCTCCTGGTCGGCGGGTACAAGGTGTCGACCTACAACGAAGGCGGGGAGCAGTACGAGGTGCGCGCGCGCGCGCTGCCGAGCTTCCGCTCCGACAAGGAAGGCCTCGCGAAGATCACGGTGCCCTCGACCAAGCTCGGCGCCGTGACGCTCGACAACGTGGTGTCGTTCACCGAGGGGACGGGCCCGTCGCGCATCGAGCGGTACAACCGGCAGCGGCAGGTCATGCTGACCGCGAACCTCGAGGCGGGCTACTCGCAGCAGACGGTCATCCAGGAGCTCGACAAGGCCGTGTCGCAGATGAACCTCGCGTCCGGCTACTCCGCTGGCCCCGTCGGCGCGTCGAAGGAGCTCGTCAAGATGATGAAGAGCTTCCTCGTCGCCCTCCTCCTGTCGCTGGTCTTCATGTACCTCGTGCTCGCGGCGCAGTTCGAGTCGTGGCTGCACCCGATCACGATCCTCCTGTCGTTGCCGCTGACGGTGCCGTTCGCGTTCATCGCGGTCATCATCTTCCGGCAGTCGCTCAACATCTTCTCGCTGCTCGGCATCGTCGTGCTGTTCGGCGTCGTGAAGAAGAACTCGATCCTCCAGATCGATCACACGATCAAGCTGCGCGAGCACGGCTTGCCGCGGGCGCAGGCCATCCTGGAGGCGAACCGCGACAGGCTCCGGCCGATCCTGATGACCACGCTCGCGTTCGTCGCCGGCATGATCCCGCTCGTCGTCTCGAGCGGCGCGGGCTCGGGCACGAACCGCGCGACCGGCTTCGTGATCATCGGCGGGCAGACGCTGGCGCTCCTCCTGACGCTGCTCGCGACCCCGGTCGCCTACTCGCTGTTCGACGACGTCTCGTCGTGGCTCAAGCGGATCCTGCCCTTCATGCGGGGCAGCGACGACCAGGGCGAGCCGCGCGGGGCGGGGGAGGGCGGCGTCGCTCCGGCGGGGGATGGGGTCGTCGCGGCGGGGCACCGCGGCGCCGCGGCGCGCACCGCCGTCGCGCACGACGCGGGCCGGCCGGCGCCGGCGCAGCTCGACTAGCGGCACCCCGACCGCGCTCCGGGGCCGCGGCGCGCCGCGCCCGGCCCCCTTCGCTACCGCGGCGAGGCGCCGCTCACCGCGCTTCGCCGTGGACCTTGCGCAGGATCACCTCGAGCAGCCCGTCGAACGCGTCGCGCATCGCCCAGGCCTGGGCGGCCTCGTCGTCGAGGCCAGCCGCCTTGCGCCGCCCCTCGACGAGCGCGTTCCTCGGGCCCCTGCACGCGGGGCCGAGCCGGCGCTCCATGTCGAGCGAGGCGCCCGCGTAGACGTGGTAGCAGGACGCGAAATCCCCCTGGTTGTAGAGGGGCGAGCCGACCTGGATCGCGCCGTCCATCGTGCGCGCCAGCACGAGCAGGTCACCCTCGGTGCAGCCGCGGAGGATCGCGAGCGCGTGGTGAGGCACCGATCGCTTGACCGCCGGCAGCCCTTGCTCTTCCTCGGCCGTCTCGGCCGCGAACGTCGAGAGCGGGACGGGATCGGGGCGCACGAGCAGCCGCTTGAGGTAGTCGGCGGGCACGCCGAAGTTGAGGTTCTGCCCCTGCGTCGAGACCGCCGCCGCGACGCCGATCACCTCGCCGTGGTCGTTGAACAGCGGGCCGCCCGAGGAGCCTGGCGCGATCGGCGCGGAGATCTGCAGCAGCGTCAGCTCCGGATCCACGACGCGGACCGCGCTCACGAGGCCGTTCGACACGGTGTCCGCGAGGCCGAGCGGATGGCCGATCGCGACGACCGGATCGCCGGGGCGGACCGCGCCGCTGTTGCCGAGCGAGAGCAGCGGGAGCCTCCGAGGCGCGTGGATCCGGACGATCGCGAGATCTCGAGCCTCGTCGAACGCGAGCACCTCGAGCACCGGGTGCTCGCTCTGATCGGAGAGGACGACCTTGAGGTCCGGCATCCCGGCGACGACGTGGAAATTCGTCGCGATCCAGCCGTCCTCGCGGACGAGGAAGCCCGCCCCGAGCGAGCCGTCGCCGCGGATCGTGACGACCGCCGGCATGGCGCGCGCCGCGATCTGCGCGGGCGTCATCGCCGCGGGCTGTGACGCGGAGGTCGCCGGCTGGCTTGTCGAGCTCGCGGTGCAGCCGAGCGCCGCGATCGCCGCCGCGGCGACGAGCGCCGAGGCGCGGGGCCAGGCGCGCCGCCGCGGGGGGCGGGGGCGCGATGGAGGAGCGGCGCAGGAGGGCCGGTCGTCGTCATGGAGCTCGCCTGGCAGGCTGCGGTGGTTCATGTCGCTCCCCGAGGCCGCCGCGTGAGCGACCTCCCTCCAGCAAGCGTAACGAAGACCCGACGGATCGTCTCGCGCGCCCGGAGAAAATCCGGTCGTGGCCGCATATGCTGTCGCGGTGAGCCAAGACCACGACGCGCGTGATCCCATCTTCGCCCTCAGCGACGAGTTCGTCGAAGCCTTCGCTGCCCGCTGTCCTGCCCATGCCACCCTCGCGGGCATCCCCTGCGACGAAGGCGCCTGGAACGACTGGAGCCCGAGCGGCGCCGCGTCCTGGGCCTCCACGGTCGCGTCCTTCCAGGAGCGGCTCCGCTCGCTGCCGCCGCCGCGCCCCGGCGGGGAGGCGCGGTGGGGTCGCCTCGCACGCCGTGTCATGGCGGAACACCTGGATGAGCGGCTCGACGATTTCCGTCACGGCGAGCACCTGCGCGATCTCAACAACATCGAGTCGGCGTTCCAGCACCTCCGGATGGTCTTCGACCTCATGGATGTCCACAGCGCCGCCGGCTGGGAGGCCATCGCGTCGCGCCTGGAGGGCCTGCCCCGCGCGTGCGACAGCTACCGCGCGTCGCTCGAGGAGGGCCGCCGGACGGGCCAGGTCGTCGCGCGTCGCCAGGTGTTCGCCGTGATCGAGCAGGCGCGCTACCAGGCGGGCGACGCGTCGTTCTTCCTCACGCTGCCGGCCGCTCACGAGGCGTCGGGCTGCGGCGCGGGCGCCGGCCGCGCACGCGTCGTCGACGGCGTCGAGCGGGCGCGCGCCGCGTTCGGCGCGCTCGCCGGCTACCTGGAGCAGACGTACCTGCCGAGCGCGCGCGCCGCGGACGCCGTGGGAGAGGAGCGCTACCTGCGCCTCGCGCGCCGCTTCCTCGGCGCGAGCATCGACCCGATCGAGACCTACGCCTGGGGGTGGTCCGAGGTGCACGCCATCGAGGCCCAGATGGCGCGCCTCGCCGGCGAGATCCTCCCCGGCGCGTCGTTGCCCGAGGTGATCGATCTGCTCATGACCGACCCCGCCCGGTGCGCGCAGGGCGCCGACGAGTTCCTCCGCATGATGTCCGAGCGCCAGCGAAAGGCGCTCGCCGATCTCGACGGCGTCCATTTCGACATCCCGGCGCCCATCCGTCACATCGAGGTGAAGCTCGCTCCGCCGGGCGGCGCGCTCGGCGCCTACTACGTGCCCCCGAGCGACGGCTTCAAGCGGCCCGGCACCGTCTGGTATGCGCCCGGCACGAAGCAGGCGTTCCCGCTCTACGAGGAGATCACCACGGCGTACCACGAGGGTTTTCCCGGCCATCACCTGCAGTGCGCGCTCCAGGTGCACCTCGATGACCGGCTGAGCCGACTCCACCGCTTCCTGGTGACGAACTCCGGCCACGCCGAGGGGTGGGCCCTCTACGCCGAGCAGCTCATGTACGAGCTCGGTCATTTCGAGCGCCCCGATTACGTGCTCGGGATGCTCGCGGGCAAGCTGACGCGCGCCTACCGCGTCGTCCTCGACATCGGCATGCACCTGGAGCTGCCGATCCCCCGGGACGCGCCGCTCCACGCCGGCGAGCCCTGGCGCTACGAGATCGCCGTCGAGTACCTCCACCGCCGGGCCTTCCTCACGCTGGATCACGCGCACAGCGAGGCGACGCGCTATCTGGGCTGGCCGGGGCAGGCGATCTCCTACAAGGTCGGCGAGCGCGTCGTCCTGGAGCTGCGCGACACGCTGCGGCGCCGCCACGGCGAGGCCTTCGATCTGAAGGCGTTTCACGCCAGGGTGATCGGCTCCGGGTCCGTCGGGCTCGACCACCTGCGCGAGATCGTGCTCGACGACGCCGCGCTCTGAGCGCGCGTCAGACACGCGCTCGTCGGACACGCGCTCGTCGGACACGCCCGTCCGCTTCGCGCCTCGACGCGCGGCCACGCGCGTGCCAATCGACGCGGGTGAGCGCTCCCCCAGCGAACGAAGCCCCCGAGGCGCGGCCGGACGGCTCGGACCTTTGCACCGCGTGTGGCCTCTGCTGCACGGGGCTGCTCTTCGACGTCGCGCCGCTCGAGGAGCACGAGCTCCCGCGGGCCGAGAAGCTGCGCCTGCCGCTCGCTTGCAACCGGTACCACGACGCCTTCAGCCTGCCGTGCCCCTGCCACCTCGACCGGAAGTGCACCGTCTACGAGATGCGCTTCTCCGTGTGCAGCAGCTACGAGTGCGGCCTGCTCCGGCGCTGCAAGGCGGGCGAGGTGCCGCTCGGCGAGGCGCTGTCCCGCGTCGAGCGCGTGCTGCGCCTGACGGACGCGGTGCGCGCGCGGGTGCCGCCGCTCGCGCCGCCGCGTCCGCTCTGGGATGAGGCCCGCGAGCACATCCGCCGGCGTGACGCCGAGGACCCGTCGCCGGCGTGGCAGGGCGAGCGCGGCGCGCTCGTCGCCGCGCTCGGCGAGCTCCGGGTCGCGTGCAGGGAAGGGCTCGATCCGTAGCGCCGGCGCCCCGCGAGGGCCGCGGGAAATGGTCTTTCCCATGTCGGGGTCCAATCCGCGGGGCGCCCCAGCGCGCTTTGGAGATCTCCCTCTCCCTGTCCTGCAAAGATCTCCAGGGCCCTCAGGACACCGACGAGCGCGGAGACTCCCATGCTTCGTCCAGGCCGAGCGTGATCCGCCCTCGGCTGCGCGCGCCGCGCCCTCGTCAACATGCTTGTCTCGGCCTCCCGGCGGCAGGCTCCAGGCCGTATATACGACCCATGGAACCGACGATCCGCCGGCTGACCAACAAGTATTCTGCCATCGCTGCAGTGATCAGCTTCGTCACTCAGCCCATTCCCGGCGCAGATGAGCTGATCGTGGTTCCCATTCATTACTCCTTCTCCGTGTCGCTGACCCGGCGCCGGGGCGTGCCGCTCCGCAGGGCTCCGTGGCTTCAGGTGAGCAAGATCATCTGGGGTGGAGCGGGCGTCAGGCTCTTCGCCAATTTCACGCTCGGCCTCGTCCCGGTCGCCGGTCTCTTCTCCAATGCGGTCACCGCCGTCGCCTTGACGGAGTACCTGGGCCGCTACCTCGACGCCGCGCTGAGCAGCAAGGCGCCGCCTCCCGCGGTCTCCCTCCGGGCCATCCGGGATGCCCTGCGGCACCCAAGGCGAGCGCGGAGCGCTCAGCGGTTGTGGTCCAGGATCCGCCGCGCCGTCCGGGAGTCCGTCCCTGCGCCGACTCCTGGTTGAGGCGCCTTGTCCTGCTGGACGGGAAGCTCGGAGCTCGCGCGGCCTCGGGGCGCCCGGCGGTCGTGACGCGGTCCACGGCCAAGGAATCCGCGGCGCCGGGTCATCCGCCGCACCCTCTCTCCGGCCGCGCGCCGCGTCGGAGAGCGCGTCGCCGGCGCGCCGGACGTGGAGCCGACGTGGGGCCGGCGTGGAGCCGCCTCGGCCCGCCCGCGCGCGGCGGTCTCGCCTGGCGTCTCTCCTGGCGATCGCCGCCCAGATCGAATAGATCCCCGGCCATGCTCTCCGAGACCCGCGAGAAAGTCCTCGACATCAAACGGCGCTTTGAGGCGCTAAGGGGGCATCTTTGACGTCCCCAAGCTCGAACGGATGCTCCAGGATCTGACCCAGACGACGCTGTCGTCGGGGTTCTGGAACGATCAGGAAAAGGCCCAAGCCGTCCTCCGCAAGCGCGCCCAGGTCGAGTCAAAGCTCGAGGTGGCGCAGCGGCTCGGCCGCGAGATCGAGGATCTCGCGGAGTACCTCGAGCTCGGCGCTGCCGAGGGCGACGAGGGCGTCATCGCCGACGCCGACGCGCAGGCCGACGCCATCGCCGGGCGCCTGCGCAAGGTCGAGCTCGATCGGATGCTGTCCGGCCCCGCCGACCGCGGCAACGCCATCGTCAGCATCCACCCGGGCGCCGGCGGCACCGACGCGAAGGACTGGGCGTCCATGCTCCTCCGCATGTACCTGCGCTTCTGCGAGCGCCGCGGGTACAAGACGGAGATCATCGACTACCAGGACGGCGACGAGGCCGGCATCGACGCTGTCACCCTCACGGTGAGCGGCGACGCGGCGTACGGCTATCTGCGCTCCGAGGCCGGGGTCCACCGCCTCGTCCGGATGAGCCCGTTCAACGCCGATCACACCCGCCAGACCGCGTTCGCCGCCGTCGAGGTCACCCCGGACAGCGACGACGAGATCAACATCCAGGTCAACGAGAAGGACATCGAGATCACGACGATGCGCGCCGGCGGCAAGGGCGGGCAGAACGTGAACAAGGTCGAGACCGCCGTTCGCCTGCGGCACATCCCGACCGGACTCAACATCGTGTGCCGCGCCGAGCGCAGCCAGCACCAGAACCGCGCGATGGCGATGAAGGTCCTCAAGGCGAAGCTGTACGAGATGGAGCTCCAGAAGCGGGAGGCCGAGGTCCAGGCCTACAACGCCGCGAAGAGCTCCATCAACTTCGGCAGCCAGATCAGGAACTACGTCCTCGCGCCCTACCGGCTCGTCAAGGACGTGCGCACCTCCACCGAGGCCACCGACGTGGACGCCGTCCTCGACGGCGATCTCGAGGGCTTCATCGAGGCCTACTTGCTCGCCGCGGCCGGCGGTTCGCTCAGGAAGGGCGGCTCGGTCGCGGAGGACGACGCTCCGTGAGCCAGCAAAAAGACAGACCGAACGACAAGAAGACCGAGCGGCTCGTGAAGGAGGCCGCCGAGGCCGCGCGCGCCGAGGAGACGCTGATCGCCACGCGAAAGGCGAAGGCGGCGCGCCTCCGCGCGCGCGGCGACAACCCGTTCGCCAACGACGTCACGGAGGGCGAGCCGCTCGTCGAGCTCGCGGCCGTCCGCGCCCGCTTCGACGGGGCGCGGGCCGCGGCCGAGCCGAGGCCCGAGGGCGCGGCGCCCGAGCGATCCGCCTCCGCGGCGGATCGCTACGATCCGGCGCGCGTCGAGCCGGTCCCGTTCCGCGTCGCGGGCCGGGTCCTCTTCGTGCGCTCGTTCGGCGGCGTCACCTTCGTCCGGCTGCGCGACCGCACCGGCGAGCTCCAGCTCTACTGCGAGCAGGGGAGCCTCGCCGATTTCGAGCGGCTGGAGGACATCGATCTCGGCGACTTCGTCGAGGCCCACGGCGTCGCGATGGCGACGCAGAAGGGCGAGCTCTCGATCCGCGCAGGGCGCCTCCGGCTGCTCACGAAGGCCTACCGCCCGCTGCCGACCAAGACGAGCTTCAAGGACGTCGAGTCGCGTTACCGCATGCGGTACGTCGATCTCGTGGCCAACCCGCACGTCGCGGGGGTCTTCCGCGCCCGCTCCGCGATCGTCGCCGCGCTGCGCGAGTTCCTCGACGCGCGCGGCTTCCTCGAGGTCGAGACCCCGACGATGCACACGCTCGTCGGCGGCGCGGCCGCGAAGCCGTTCAAGACCCACCACAACGCGCTCGACCTCGAGCTCTTCATGCGCATCGCGCCGGAGCTCTTCCTGAAGCGGCTCGTGGTCGGCGGCTTCGAGCGCGTCTACGAGATCGCGCGCTGCTACCGGAACGAGGGGCTGTCGACGCGGCACAACCCCGAGTTCACGATGCTCGAGTACTACCAGGCGTACGCGACGTACGAGACGCTGATGGACGCCACCGAGGCGATGCTCCGCCATGTCGACGCCCGCCTCGCCGAGCGGCTCCCGGCCGAGCACGCGGCCTGGGCCGCGCAGCGCACGTACTCGCTCGAGCGCTTCGAGCGCGTCCCCATGGCCGAGGGGATCGCCCGCGCCCTGGCGAAGTCGGGCCTGCCGGCCGACGTCCCGCAGCGCGTCGCCGCGGACGACGCCCCGATCAAGGAGTGGGCGAAGGCGGCGAAGGCGAGCGGGCGCGAGATCGACTGGACGAACTTCCGCGCGGGCGCGAAGAAGTGCGAGTCGCCGGGTGAGCTCGTCTTCTGCGCCTACGAGTACGTGGTCGAGCCGTTCCTCACGAGGGACTACCGCACGGAGGCGGGCGACAAGAGCGTCCCTGTCTTCATCATCGACTATCCCTTCGAGGTCTCCCCGCTCGCGCGCAAGAAGGACAGCGATCCTTCGCTGGTCGACCGCTTCGAGCTCTTCATCGACGGCCGCGAGCTCTGCAACGCCTTCAGCGAGCTCAACGACCCCGAGGACCAGGACGCGCGATTCCGCGCGCAGGTCGAGAAGAAGTCGCGGGGCGAGGAGGAGACGATGGATTACGACGCCGACTACGTCCGCGCCCTGGAGCACGGCCTCCCGCCGACGGCGGGCTTCGGCATGGGGGTCGATCGCCTGACGATGCTCCTCACCGGCGCGACCTCCATCCGCGACGTCATCCTGTTCCCGCTCCTCCGTCCCGAGACCGACGCGTGATCGAGCTCTCCAGGTCGTTGCAGGCCGCGCTCCTCGCCGCCGTCGCTCTGGGCATCGTCCTGCTCGCCTGGCGGGGCTACACCCGCTTCGACAAGAAGGGCGAGCTGGAGCCGCGGCGCCCCGGCGTCGTGCGCGTCGGGGTCGTGGTCGCCCTCACGGGCGCCAGCCTGCTCGCGCTCACGCTCATCGGGTCCAGCGGGCGCGCGAAGGGCCTCGCGCCCATCGGCGCCTTCTTCGCGGGCAATACCCAGCAGATCGCCCAGCTCGTCGTTGCGCTGATCGTGGGGGGTGCCCTTCGGCTGTTCCGGGCCAGGATGACCGCGGACAACGCCCGGTGGCTCTCCGGCAGGTGGGGGTTCAAGGCCCGCGTGGGGCTCCGCGTGCTCGGCGCGATGTCCCTGCTCGCCGCGCTCGCGATCGTCGTCCTCTGGGTCGCGGTCCTGCCCATCCAGCCGACCTTCAGGTGGATCCTTGGAGGCACCCTGTTCGGCGCGGGCGCGGGCTACCTGGTCGCCGGGAGCCGCCCCGTCCGCAAGGGGCTCTATCGCGCGCTCGGCTGGTGGTGGGGCGCGCTCGTGGGCGTGGCGTTCGGCGTCACCGCGACGCTCACGGCCAGGATGCCCGTCGGGAAGGGCGCGTCGTTCAACTCGACGGATCAGATCATCCGCTTCACCGCGCTCGTCTCGAGCGTCGTCTTCCTGTTCTTCGTGCTGTCGGCGCTCCTGCCGCTCGCCCTCGACGCGCTCGAGCGCCGGAGCTTCGTGCCCCACGTGGCCGCGCGCCACGTGCGCGCCTCGAAGAGCGGCTTTCTCACGGTCATCTCGGTCCTGTCGATGGCCGGCGTCGCCGTCAGCTCGTGCGCCCTGTGCTCGGTGACGAGCATCATGGGCGGCTTCGGCGCCGACCTGAAGCGCAAGATCCTCGGCAACAACGCGCACATGGTCGTCGACGCCTCCCGCCCTGGCGGCTTCGGCAACTGGGACGACAAGCTCACCCAGGTGCGCGTCGCGCTCGCGCCCTACGGGGGCGCCGCGACCCCGGTCGCGGCCGGCGAGGCGATGGGCTCCAGCGCCTCGAACACCGCGGGCGCGCTCGTCCGCGGCATCGATCCGGACACCATCGGGCAGGTCATCGACCTCGCCAAGAACATCGAGGTCGGCAGCTTCGACTACCTGCGCGATCCCGAGAAGCTGACGAGCCTGCCTCCCGAGGAGATCATCGGTCGAGGCCCGGGCGGGGAGCCGTACTTCAAGGGGCCGGACTTCCGCCAGCCAACGGACGTCGACCCGTCGGTGCGCGACTACCTGAAGCAGCAGACGCGCGTGTACCCGGGCGTCATCATCGGCCGCGAGCTCGCGAAATCGCTCCACGTGCTCGTCGGGGACGAGGTGACCCTCCTGTCGCCGATGGGCGAGCTCGGCCCCACCGGCGTGATGCCCCGCTCCCGCAAGTTCCGCGTCGCGGCGATCTTCTATAGCGGCATGTACGAGTACGACGTCACGCACGCGTACGTCTTGATGGAAGAGGCGCAGAAGTTCTTCAGCCTCGACGACAAGATCACCCACATCGACATCCGGGTCCCGGATCCCGAGCGGGTGCAGGAGGTCCGCCCGGCCGTGGAGGCGGCCGTCGCCGCGAGCGCCGCGCTGGACGAGGCGCCGGAGGGAGGCAAGCCGCCGCCGCAGCTCCGCGTCCGCGACTGGATGGAGATGAACAAGAACCTCTTCAGCGCGCTCAAGCTGGAGAAGATCGCGACGTTCATCATCCTGTCCATCGCCATCGCGGTCGCGAGCTTCTGCATCGTCTGCACGCTGCTGCTCATGGTGACCGAGAAGGGCAAGGAGATCGCCGTCCTGAAGGCGCTGGGCGCCTCGGACAACATGGTGATGCGCGTGTTCATGCTCGAGGGCGTGATCATCGGCGCCATCGGCACGATCTACGGTGTCGGCACCGCGCTCGCGGTCTGCACGGGCCTGTACTGGTTCGGTGTCCGGCTCGATCCGGACGTCTATTACATCGACCGGTTGCCCGTGAACGTGAACCTCTCCGACTACGCGATGGTCGCGGTCGCGTCGATGCTCATCTGCACCATCGCCACCATCTACCCGGCCCGCGCCGCCTCGAGGCTCTCTCCGGTCGACGGGCTCCGCTACGAGTAATCACTCCATGTCCACTCCGCTCGTCGTCGTCGAAGACCTCCGCAAGACGTTCGTTCACATGGGCCGCGAGCTCCACGTGCTCTGCGGCATCGACATCGTCATCAACCAGGGCGAGGTCGTGGCGTTCGTGGGCCCCTCGGGCGCCGGCAAGAGCACGTTCCTCCACTGCATCGGCACGCTGGACCTCCCGACGAGCGGCCGTATCCGCCTCGGCAACGACGAGCTCACCGGCCTCCCGGGCTCGCGGCTCGCGGCGATCCGGAACCGGACGATCGGCTTCGTCTTCCAGTTCCACCACCTGCTCCCCGAGTTCAACGCGGTCGAGAACGTGATGATGCCGGGCCTCATCCAGGGGAAGACCCGCCGCGAGATGGAGCCGCTCGCGCGCTCGCTGCTCGCCGAGGTCGGCCTCGCGGCGCGCGCGACGCACCGGCCGGGGGAGCTGTCGGGCGGCGAGCAGCAGCGCGTGGCCCTGGCGCGGGCGCTCGTCCTGTCGCCCAAGCTCCTGCTCGCCGACGAGCCGACCGGGAACCTCGACACCGCGACGAGCGACTCGATCCACCAGCTGTTCTTCGAGATGAACCGAAAGCACGGCACCACGGTCGTGGTGGTCACGCACAACCTCAGCTTCGCCGAGTCGATGCCGCGCGTGGTGACCATGCGCGACGGGACGATCGAGAGCGATCGCATCGGCAGCGAGCGCGCCGCGGCCCTCGGGTACCGCGACGGCTCAGCCGGATAGCCGCTCGCTCAGCAGCTCGGCCGCGCGCAGCGACATGGCCATGATGGTCATCTGCGGGTTCACGCCGAGCGACGAGGGGATCGCGCTTCCGTCACACACGTAGAGCCCCGCGACGTCGTGCGCCTGGTGGTCCGGCCCGAGGCACGATGACCGCGGATCGACCCCGATACGGCACGTCCCGAGCGGGTGGAACGCGGCCACGTCGAGGTCCCCGGCCTGGATCTGCCGCGCCTTGAGCCGCTCCAGGTCCGCGGGGCCGTTCACCTCGTCGCAGCCGGCGACGAGCGGCAGGACGCGCCGCGCCCCCGCGGTCAGGAACACCTCGCAGAGCAGCTCGACCCCGCGCTTCATCTTCGCGAGGTCCTCCCGGTTCATCGTGTAGAGCACGAGCGGCGTGCCGCCGATCCCGGGCCTCACCTCGCCGCGGCTCGTGTCCTTGATCATGAACCCGAACGTCGCGAGGTGCGGATACCGCTCCATCAGCTCCGTGTAGCGGTGTCCCGTCCAGGGCACGGCCAGCGCGGCGACGTCGAACGGGAGCGAGCCTCCCTCGAACATCAGCCCTTCATCGGCGAAGTGGTCGATCTGGTAGCCCTGCGGGATGCCTTGCCACTGATCGATCCGCTCATCGAAGAGCGCCATCACCTTCGACGCCGGGTGGATCGAGAGGTTCTTTCCCAGCGCGCCGCTCGACAGGCACGCTCCGCTCCGGCGCAGGAGCAGCGGCGTCATCAGCGCGCCGCCGGCCACGACGACGGCCTCCGCCCTGACCACGAGCCGCGGCCCCCGCCCAGCGCCGCTCGCCGCGCGGCCGCCAGCCCTCGTGTCGCCGCCGAGCACTGCAGTCGCCCCCCGCGCGCGGCCCGCCACGATGTCGATCGTCCTGACCCGCGCCGCCGTGATGAGCTGCGCGCCCCGCTTCAGCGCCTCGGGCACATAGCTCACGTCGGTCGAGCGCTTGGCTCCCGTGGGGCAGCCGAAGCAGCAGATCCCCTGCCCATCGCAGTCCGGCGCGTTGCGCTGGAGCGGCCCGTGCCGCAGCCCGAGCCGCTCCGCCCCGCGCCGGACGATCGGCCCGATCGCCCCGAGGTGCAGCGGGTCGGCAGGGGCGACCTGGAGCATGCGCTCGACGCGCTCGTAATAAGGAGCGAGCCCGCCGGACGAGAACTCCGCAGGCAGCCCCATGCCGTCTCGCCACGACGCGAAGGTGCTCTCCGGAGCCCGGTAGCAAGTCCCGGAGTTGATCACGGTGCTCCCTCCGACGGCGCGCCCCGCGAACACCGGGATGTTCACGTTGCCGAGCGTCATGTCGAGCCCGTGGTCGCGGTACATCTCCCGGTAGGCGCGCGCGGGCCGTCCGGTGAAGCTCGAGCGGCGGTGGAAGTCGCCCTCCTCGAGCATGAGCACCGCGTGTCCGCGCGACGCGAGCTCGTAGGCCGCGGCCGCTCCGCCGGCGCCGGTGCCGATCACGAGGACCTCGCACTCGAGCTCCAGGTCCTCCTCGACCTCGCGCCCGTCCGTCACCTGCGCGAGCCAGCGCGGCGCCTCGTCGCGCACCGTGGGCAGCTCGTAACGGCAGCCGACGTGCTTGAACATCTCGGGCCGGTCGTAGTGGACGAACCTGAGCGGCGTGAGCGCGGCGCGGAGCAGCGAGCGCAGCGTCCGCGCCCGGCTCTGCTCGAAGCCGCGGAGCACCTCCATCCGATCCTCGAGCGGCAGCGCCGACAGCGGCCTGAGCCGGAACGGAAGGGGAGCGAGCTCTATCGCCCACAGCGCCGCGCGCACCCCTTGCGCCAGGTGCGGCGGGATCGAGCCGAGCCAGGCCGCGAGCCGGCCGGCGGTCGCGGCGCCCGCGCCGTCGAGGAAGCGGCCGGGCGGCATCGCCGCCTCGGCGAGCGCGGCGGCGATACGCATCTCCCGCCCGGAGAGCCTGGGCGCCGCGCCGCCCTTTGCCTCGGGGGCCCTCTCCGGGCCGGCATCCTTTTTCGGTGTCCCGGACCGGCGTTCCCCCCGCTCCAGCGCGGGCAAGCGCCCGAAATCGAGGTCCAATCCAAGGGTCATGGTCCTCCGAAACGCTCGTGAAAACTTCTGTTAATTCTGTAGCAACAGAATCGTTACAAGGCAAGGCGGGCTGATCCGCTGGTGGATATGGCGCGCAGGCGGGCTGATCCGCTGGTCTCGCGTGTGCTGGACGTGGCGCACAGGCGGGCTGATCCGTTGGCCTTGCGCACTGGACGTGGAGCACACGCGCCCTGTCACGGCATCGGCAGGACCCAGATCGGCGAGCGAGGCTGGAGCTCGAGGTGCTTCCAGGCGTCCTCGGCGATCGCCATGCCGAGCTCTCCCTCATCGCGGAGGCTCGCGGCGACCGCGCGAAAATAAGGGGCGTCCGGGCGCTCGATCGCGAGGATGCCCTTCGGATCCGACGGGCTCGGGGTGAACGGGCGGCCCGCCTTCGCCCGGCGCGTATCGCGCACGAGCGAGATCTCGTCCATGCGGGCGGTGAAGTGCGGCCCTCCGTCGAACGGATCGACCCTGTGGGCATAGCGGAAGCCGACGCGGCGGAGCAGCTTCTCCACCCCCCGGGTCTGCGCCCCGACCTTCCCGATCACGCGCTGCGCGTCCTCGGGCAGCAGCGAGGCGTAGATGGTCCCCTCCGGGAAGAGCCCCTTGATGAACTCCTTGTTCTTCTTGGAGAGGAGATCCGCGTCGGCATAGCTCATGTCGGTGAACTTGCGCCCGAGCGCTTCCCAGAGGTGGCTTGTCCCGTCCGGCTCGAGGGGGGGCATCAGCTCCGCGAGGATCTCGTCCTGGAACAGCGCGGATCGCGCGGCCATGTAGAGGAAGCGAACATAGGAGATCATCGTGCCGAGCCGCTCGGTCCCTTGCCGGTACTCCGGCATGAGCACGAGCCCGCCGATCTCCGTGGGGCCGTTGTACGAGTAGCCGATGCGCAGCACGGTATGATGGAAGTGCTTGTCGATCGTGGCCGAGTACTTCTCCTCGTCGAGCACGTCGAAGAAGATGTAGGGGACGCCGCGCCGGCCGAGCTGCGCGATGATCATCGACGTCCCGACGATCATGCCCTTGTCGCCCTTCGTCAGGTCGACGAGGACGAAGACGTATTGGCGGAGGCGGGGATCCTGGATCGCCCCGCTGAAGCTCTTGTGGCTCTCGGCGACGATCTCGTGGATTGCGTCACGGTTGTTCGGCAGGTTGACCGAGTTCAGGTGGCGCGCGACATAGAGGAGCTGTTCCTCGTCGCCGGTCACGGCTGCGCGTATCTCGAACGAGACCATCGCCGGAAGCCTACGCGTGGCGCCCGTCCTTGGCCATTGCTCCGGAGGCCGCGCGCGCGGCGCGGCTCCGCGCGTCAGCCGAGCTGAGCGCGCAGCGCTTCGTCCATGGCATCGAGCGGCGGCTCCCGCCCGGTGTACAGCCGGAACTGCTCTGCAGCCTGGTGGAGGAGCATCCTCCCGCCGTGAACGGCGGTCGCTCCGCGCCGGCGCGCCGCCGCCACGAGCTCCGTGATCATCGGTTTGTACACGATATCCATCACCAGGAGATCTTCCCGCAACACCTCCTCCGGAACAGGGCTTCGTGCATCGACCTCGGCCATGCCGAGCGACGTGGCGTTCACGAGGACGCCGTGGTCGGGCGAGAGCGCCGCTGCGTCGAGCGGCACGGCCGCCCCGCCGACCGCCGCCGCGAGCTGCCGCGCCTTCTCGAGATCGCGGTTCGCCACCGTCACGCTGGCGCCGCGCTCCGCGAGCCCGAACGCGACCGCGCGCGCCGCGCCGCCGGCGCCGAGGAGCAGCACCCGCGCGCCCCCGAGCCGCGTCGCCTCCTCGAGCGCCCGCACCGCGCCGATCCAGTCGGTATTGTAGCCCCTGAGGCGCCCGTCGTTGTTCACGATCGTGTTGACCGCGCCGATCCGCTCGGCGACCGGATCGAGCTCGTCGAGCAACGGAATTACCGCCTGCTTGTAGGGCATCGACACGCCGAGGCCGCGGATCCCGAGCGCGCGCATCCCGCGCGTCGCGCCTTCAACATCGGTCACCGCAAAAGGGATATAGGTAAAATCGAGTCCCAGCGCGCGGTAGCCGGCGAGGTGCATGGCGGCCCCTGTCGTTACCGGATGACGCGACATTGATCCGCAGAGTGTGAGGCGGCCCAGAGCTCGGGAGAGTGGTGCAGTCGATGAAGTGCAGCCGTGCATGCAGCGAAGCTGGCCTGTCTCGAGCGCGGATGCTAGCCCCGCCAGAGATGAGCGAGCCCAGCGTTCCCCGGCCGGCGGTGGAGGCCGCGGCGGCGTGCCTCCAGCCCGACAAGGCCGGACTTTTCACGCTTCGATCCGATCGCGCGCTCGCGCGGCGCGCCTACCAGACGGTCGCGCCGTTCGGGCGGAGCCTCCTCAAGATCCTCGCGGCGCTCGCGATCCTCACGCTGGGTCGCTCGACCCTCGCGGACCAGTACCACGTGCCCACCGGGTCGATGTGGCCGACCATCGCCCCGGGCGATCGCATCCTCGTCGACAAGGTCGCCTACGGGCTCCGCGTCCCGCTCACGGATCACTACCTCTTCGAGCGCAGCGGGCCGAGCGCCGGCGACGTGGTGCTCTTCGCGGATCCGCGCGGCGGCTCCACCCTCCTCGTCAAGCGGGTGATCGCGCTCCCGGGCCAGACGGTGATGCTCCGGCATGGCGTGCTGTACGTCGACGGTGCGGCGCAAGCCCTCGAGCAGCTCGGGGACGGCACGCGGGTGGAGCACCTCGGCGAGGTCACACACGCGGCCGGCGAGCCCGACTTCGACGCATTCGGTCCGGTCGTCGTCCCGCCGGACCACCTCTTCGTGATGGGCGACAACCGCGCCGCCTCGCTCGACAGCCGGGCGATGGGGGCGGTGCCGAGGGAGCTGCTGCGCGGCCGCGTGCTCCGCGTCGTCTATCACCATGACGCCGCGGGCTTCGATCTGTCCCGCGCGCTGCGGAGCGTCGACTGAGCGGCTGCTCTAGGCTTCCCCTCTTGCCACCATCTCCCTGAGCTCATCGCCGCTCAGGGTCTCGACCTCGTAGAGCCGGGCGGCGACGCGCTCGAGCGTCGGCCGGTGCCCCTGGATCAACGCGCGCGCCCGCGCCTCCGCGTCCGCGAGGATCCGCGCGACCTCCGCGTCGATCGCGCGCGCGGTCGCGTCGCTGCACTCCCGCGGCCCTGCGCCGGACGGCATCGCGCCCTGCGCCTCGCCGAGGAACGACAGCGGCCGGCGCGGATCGAGCGCCGAGAGCCCGAGCCCCTGGCCCATCCCGAGCTCGCGGACCATGCGACGCGCGAGCTCGGTCGCGTTGAGCAGATCGTCCTGCGCGCCGGTCGAGAGGTCTCCGACGGCCTCCTCCTCGGCGACGCGCCCGCCCAGCAGCACGACGAGCCGATCGAGGATCTCCTGCCGGCTCCACAGGTAACGATCCTCGCGCGGCTGCTGGATCGTGTACCCGAGCGCGCCCGGCCCCCGCGGCACGATGGACACCTTGCGCACCGGATCCTGCGTCGGCAGCAGCGAGGCGGTCAGCGCATGCCCCACCTCGTGGTAGGCGACGACGAGCTTCTCGCGCGCTCCGAGCCGCCTGCCACGGCGCTCGAGCCCCGCGAGCCCGCGCTCGATCGCCGCCTCCAGATCGCCCTGTCCCACCGCCTCCGCGCCGCGCCGCGCCGCGAGCAGCGCCGCCTCGTTGACGATGTTCGCGAGGTCGGCGCCGACGAGCCCCGCGGTCTGCGCGGCAACGGCGTCGAGATCCGCGCCAGGCTCGAGCGCCACCTTCCTCGCGTGCACCGCGAGGATCTCCTTCCGTTCGGCGAGGTCGGGCCGATCGATGTGCACCCGGCGGTCGAACCGCCCTGGCCTGAGCAGCGCCGGATCGAGGATCTCGGCGCGGTTCGTCGCGGCGATCACGACCATGGCCGTGTGCGCGTCGAACCCATCCATCTCGGTGAGGAGCTGGTTGAGCGTCTGCTCCCGCTCGTCGTGGCCGCCGACGGAGCCGCCGAGGCCGCGCACCTTGCCGACCGCATCGAGCTCGTCGATGAACACGAGGCAGGCCCCCTTCTCGCGCGCCTGCGAGAAGAGGTCGCGCACGCGCGCGGCGCCGACGCCGACGAACATCTCCACGAACTCCGACCCGCTAGCGCTGAAGAAGGGGACGCTCGCCTCTCCCGCGATCGCCCGAGCGAGCAACGTCTTGCCCGTGCCGGGCGGCCCCACGAGGAGCACCCCTCTGGGCATCCGCCCGCCGAGCTTCTCGTAGCGCTCGGGCGCTTTGAGGAAGTCGACGATCTCGCCGAGCTCCGTCTTCGCCTCGGCGTTGCCGGCGACATCGCGGAACGTCGCGATCGCGCCCCGCTCCTCGTAGAGCCGCGCCTTGTGCTTGCCGAAGGCGGTCGCGGCGCCCGAGATGGTCCCTGCCGTCGTCCCGCGGCGCGACGCGAGGTGGCCCATCACCGCCAGACCGGCGAGCGGCAGCAGCAGCCAGAGGTACGGCGGCAGGCCCAGCTCGTCCGCGACGCGCGTGTACGGGATCCCTCGCCGGTCGAGATCGGCGAGCAGATCCTTCTCGGTCTGCTCGATGCGCCCCGTGCGGTAGCTCTGCGGCGCGCGCGCGCTCAGGCCGGGCACCGCGCGTCCGATGTACATGTCGTCCCGGATCTCGATCTCGGCGAGCTCTCCGCGCTCCGCGAGCGAGCGGAAGCGCGCGTAGGGGATCCGGCCGTCGGCCGCCGCCATCACCTGAAGCAGCAACGCCGAGCCGAGCACCAGGACGAGAACAATCCAGAGCGACCGCATGCTCCCGCCTCCGCACGGACAGTCGAGATGGCCGGCGAGGCCGACCTGTCGTCACGGTGCGCCCTGCACGGAGCCTGCCAAGACGGCCCGTGCATCCTGGCGGCAAGCGCGGCAAGCGCGGCAGGCCGAGGCGTCGCTCGATCCGCCGCGCAGCGCCGAGCGCGCCCGGCGCGGCATGGACGCCCGGCGCGAGCCGATCAACCCTCGCTCCATGGGGAGAGCTCTTTTCTTGATCATGGTCACGGGTCCGTTGTCGACGTTGCTGCTCGGGTGCGGAGGGGCCCCGCCGCCTCCGATCGAGCAGCCCGAGCCGGCGCAGCCGGAGGAGCGGGCGCCGGCGGCCGAGCCCGCGAGCGATGCCGCCCAGGGCGCCGAGGCGCGGGAGGCAGACGCGGAGCCCGGCGCCGCGGCGCCGGCGCCGCCGCGCCGCGACGACTCGGTGCCCGACGACTACGCGCTCATGCATGGCGACTGCGTGGATCTGGGCAAGCGGCTCACGGCGCTCACGCGCTTGGAGCAGGTCGCGGCGCTCAGCGCCAAGCTCACGGCGGAGCAGCGGGGCGAGACCGAGAAGAAGATCGACGCCGTCGCGGCCACGCTGGGGGAGCAGTACGCGCAGTCGTGCGAGCAGAACGTCGGCAAGAGCGTGGATCCGAGGTCGCTCAAGTGCGCGTTCGACGCGCGGACCGTCAAGGCGTTCGAGGCCTGCCTCAACGCGCCGCCGCCGTCCACATGACGCTTCGGCGACGCGGCGAGCGGCGGATGACGGCGCGCTCGGCGGAGATATAATGGGCGTCTCCCATGGACGCTTCGCTCCTCGATGACCCCTGGATCGCCGCTCAGGTCGACGCCGCCGTGGCGCCTTACGTGGGGCGCCTGCCGGCGCACGAGATCGCGTGGATGCGCGAGCAGCTCGTGGAGGTCTTGCTGCACGACGAGGAGGCGAGCCGCCTCCTGCGGCGCGCGCATCCGCGCGAGGTCGACGAGAGCGGCGAGCGGGCGTTCGGGGTGCTCGGCGCAGCGGAGCGCGCCAAGGCGGGATAGCGGTGCGCACTCCGGAAGACCGGCTCCTCGCCGAGGGGCTCGACCTGCTTCAGCTGGTCGCGAAGCGCATCGCGCGCCGTCTGGGCCGCCGCATCCCGGTGGAGGACCTCGTCGCACTGGGGCACCCGGCGCTGCTCGAGATCGTGCGGACGCACGATCCGAGCCGCTCCACCTTCGAGGCCTACGCCAAGAGGAAGCTCCGGTGGGCCATCTTCGACGGCGTCCGGAGGGAGACGCGCTGGCGTTCCGCGGCCGCGCGGGCCAGCGCGCTCGCTGCGTCGGCGCGCTTCGCGGAGGGACGTGGTGCGGACGACGACGCCGACGCGCCTGCCACGCAGGAGGCCTACGCCGCGCGGCTCGGCGGTGTGCTCGCCGGGCACGCGGCCGCGATGGCGCTCGGCCTGCTCTCGAGTCACGGGGACGTCGCTGCCGTCCCCGACGCCGCGGACGATCCGGAGGAGCGCGCCTCTCGCGCGGAGCTCGCGCAGGCCGTGCGCCACGCCGTGCGCGAGCTCCCGGAGCGCGAGCGCACCCTCGTGGAGCGCCACTACTTCGAGGACGAGCGCTTCGATCAGATCGCGCAGGATCTCGGGATCAGCAAGAGCTGGGCGAGCCGGCTGCACAGCCAGGCGATCGAGCGGCTGTGCGAGCTGCTCCGCGCAGCGCGCTGAGGCGCGGGCGCCTCGCCGCCCGCCAGCGGACGCCGGTCAGCGCTGCCGGCTCTGCAACGAGCGGAGATACGGGGCCCGCTCGTCGTCGCTGACCGGCTCGTTGCTGATCACCCGGTGGTCGCGCGGCAGGAAATACACGAGCCGGACCGTCATGTGGTCCTTCGCGACGGTCAGCTTCCCCTTGCGGCGGAGCTCCGCGGCCTCCTGGAAGCTCTGCGCTTTCGGATCGTAGGCGATCATGTGCAGATCGGACCCGAACGGCGCGGGCAGCTCTTCCACCTCGACGATCTTGTAGATGCGGAACCCTCCGCTCTGTTCGGCGGCTGCGACCATGGCGCCGATCACCAGATCCTTGCCCGTCGGATCGGAGGTCTCGGGCACCGGGGGGGTGCGGTCACATGCAGGCGCGAGCGTCAGGATGCCGGCGCACACGGCGGCGAGCGCGATCGACCTCATGGGCGCTGAATAACATCGATGCCACCCGGCGCAAGCGGTGACCGCGCTGTTGCCCGGGTTGCGCTTTTACGCGGGTTGCATGGGTTGCACGGATTGCGCCGGGGCCTGCAGGCCGGGCGGGGGTCGCGGGCGTTGGGGGCGCGCTGCGACGTCGTCCGCCGCCTCGCGGCGGTGTCGTGGTAGACGGCGCGTTCGACACGGTGATCGGGAGCGATCCCTGGAGGAGTGCGATCATGCGACTCGAGGACACGAAGTTCGTCGTCACAGGTGCTGCCCAGGGGCTGGGTCGCCACTATGCGCTGCGGCTCGCGGAGCTCGGGGGCCAGGTCGCCGCCGGCGACATGAACGAGGAGGGGCTCGCGTCGCTCGTCGAGGCGAGCAAGGGGCTCGCCGGCAAGGTCCACGCGCGGGCGGTCAACGTGGCGGTGGAGGCCGAGGTGGAGGCGTTCGTCCGCTTCGCGCACGAGGCGATGGGCGGCCTGAACGGCCTCGTGAACAACGCGGGCATCCTGCGGGACGGCCTGCTCGTCAAGAAGGACCGCCAGACGGGCGCGGTCGTCAAGCTGAGCGCGGCGCAGTGGCAGGCCGTCATCGACGTCAACCTGACGGGGGCCACGCTCATGGTCCGCGAGGTCGTCGCGAAGATGATCGAGACCGAGCAGAAGGGCGTCATCGTCAACATCAGCTCCATCGCGCGCCACGGCAACCGCGGCCAGTCGAGCTACACCGCCGCGAAGAGCGCGCTCGCGGCGAACACGAAGACCTGGGCGCTCGAGTTCGCGCCGTTCGGCATCCGCGTCGGCGCCGTTGCGCCCGGCATGATCGAGACGCCCATGACGCAGGGCATGCACCAGAAGGCGCGCGACGCCTTGGTCGCCATGATCCCCGTGGGCCGCATCGGCGTGCCCGAGGACATCTGGCAGGCCGTGCGCTTCGTGATCGAGTGCGAGTACTTCAACGGTCGCTGCATCGACGTCGACGGCGGCCTCACGATGTGACGCCGCCGCGCGGCCGACCGCTCCGCGGTGGGGGTGCGTTCGCGCCTCGCCTCCGGCCGCGCTCGCGCGGCGTCGTCTTCCGCCGGTCTGACCGGCTGCATCCCTGCCCGATCCCTCCTCCTTCGACGCTCCTCTGACGCTCGACCGACCGAGCGCTGCTCGACGCGTTCGCCGACCGAGCGCTGCTCGGCGCGTTCGCTGACCGAGCGCTGCTGGCTCGATCCAGGGGGATTTCCGACCTCGATCCAGCTCGGCGATCCGCCCAGGCGACATTCCCCTTGACGCTTCGATATTGAAAGCTATGTTCAATATCAATCCCACCCGTTACGTAGCCGGGGGTCTGCATGTACGTCTGCCTCTGCATGGGCGTTTGTGATCGAGAGATTCGTGAAGCGATGAGCGAGGGCGCCTGCTCTGTTTCGCAGGTCATGGAGTGCACGGGCGCCGGTACGCGGTGCGGCTCCTGTCGGTCAACGATCGCCGAGCTTGTCGGCGAGCGCGATGGCACCTCGACACCGCGCCGCCTCACGATGGCGCCGGTCTCCAGCGCAGCCTGATTCTCCGGCTCGACCGGCGACAGCCTGAATGCCCTGGTTTCCGTCGGAAGCGACGGCAGTGGCACCTATTTCCTTAGAAACTTCTTGCGCACCTCCACGGACCTCGCGCATTTGTGCGGGGCGCTGGCGTTCTAGCCAGCGTCCCCCGCCCGCCCTGCAGGAGCGGGGTCCGCACGACAGGCATGAGCGCGAGAGGGGTCCGATGAAGGGTGCAAAAGACGTCGTTGATGCGTTGAACGAGGTGCTTGCCGGAGAGCTCGTTGCGATCAACCAGTATTTTCTGCACGCGAAGATGTGTTCGCACTGGGGCTTCGTCACGCTCGCTGCGCACGGGCGCGCCGAGTCGATCGACGAGATGAAGCACGCCGATGCGATCATCGAGCGCATCCTCTTCCTCGATGGGTTGCCCAACCTGCAGCGCCTGGACACCCTGCACATCGGGCAGAGCGTGCCGGAGCAGCTCAAGAGCGACCTCGATCTCGAGTACCACGCGGTCAAGCGGCTCAACTCGGCGATCGCCCTCTGCCGCGACAAGGGGGATCGCACCACCGAGGATCTCCTGGCCAAGATCCTCGAGTCCGAGGAGGACCACATCGACTGGCTCGAGACGCAAATCGGGCTGATCGAGAAGCTCGGCGAGACCGCCTACCTCGCCCAGCAGATCCGCGAGTAGGGTAGGGTGAGGGCCGTCCCTCGCGCAGGGGGCGTCCCCCGTGCACCTTCTGGCGGCGGAGGTCGTGCTTGACGTACGATGCTCTGGACGCATGTCCAAGGGCGCCGCGGACGACCGTGCTCGCGCGCGTACGCGCCAGCGCGGCACGTCGGTCGTGATCGTCGCGCCGCGCTCGTTTCCCGGAGGAGGATGAGCGCGGCGGGGGAAATCCATGTCGAAGATTCTTGTCGTCGATGACCAGCGGAACATGCGGACCACGCTCGCGATGATGCTGCGTGGCGCCGGGTACGAGGTCGATGAAGCCGCGGACGGCAGCCAGGGCGCCGATCTGGGCGCCAAGGGGGCGTACGACGTCGTGCTCACCGACCTCCGGATGGGCGGCTTCGACGGGATCGGCGTCCTGCGCGCGGTGAAGGAGTCGAACGCGAACACGGAGGTCATCGTGATGACCGCGTACGGCACCATCGAGAGCGCAGTGGAGGCGATGCGGCTCGGCGCGTTCGACTACATCCAGAAGCCGTTCTCGGAGCAGGAGCTCCTCGTGAAGGTCGAGCGCGCGATCCAGAACCGGAAGCTCACCGGCGAGGTGCAGCTGCTCGCCAGCGAGTTCAAGGAGCGCTACCGGTTCGAGAACATCGTCGGCCGCTCGCAGGCGGTCCGCGAGGTGCTCGGCCGGATCGTCAAGGTCGCGCCCACCGACGCGACGGTGCTCATCACCGGCGAGAGCGGCACCGGCAAGGAGCTCGTCGCCAAGGCCATCCACGCCAACAGCAAGCGCGCCGACCGCCCGTTCGTGCCGGTCAACTGCGCCGCCATCAGCGAGACGCTCCTCGAGAGCGAGCTGTTCGGCCACGCGCGAGGCTCGTTCACGGGCGCGATCTCGGCGAGGAAAGGGCTGTTCGAGGAGGCCGACGGGGGCACGTTCTTCTTCGACGAGATCGCCGAGACCCCGCTCACCTTCCAGGCGAAGCTGCTCCGCGCGATCCAGGAGAACGAGATCCGCAGGGTAGGCGAGAACAAACCCATCCACGTCGACGTGCGCATCATCGCCGCGACGAACCAGGAGCTCCTGACCGCGGTGTCGGAGAAGCGGTTCCGCCAGGATCTCTACTACCGGCTGAACGTCGCGCGCTTCGTGCTCCCGCCGCTCCGCGCGCGTCGCGAGGACATCCCGATCCTCTGGGAGTTCTTCCTGGAGAAGTACAACCGCAAGATGAGCTGCCGCGCCCGCGCCGCGGACGGCGTCGTCGAGGCGCTGACGCAGTACGACTTCCCCGGCAACATCCGCGAGCTCGAGAACATGGTCGAGCAAGCGGTGGCCCTCTCCGGCGGCGGCGTCATCAGCGTCGACGACGTGCTGCCCGCCGCGGTGCAGCCGAAGCGCGCGCCCGAGGCCGGCGGCAGGCTGCTCGCCGACGTCGTCGACTGCGCCGAGCGCCAGGCGATCGAGGCCGCGCTGCGGGAGTGCGACGGCAGCCGGGAGCGCGCCGCCGAGGTGCTCGGGATCAGCGCGACCACGCTGTGGCGCAAGATGACCCGCCTGACGATCACGTATCCCCCGGGCTGAAGCGGCGCCGGCCTGCCGAGCGCCTTCCATCGCCCACCGGCCGGGTTCAGCAGCCCGTTCCCACGGCACACAGCGGCCTCAGGCGGACCGTGCTCGACAGGCCGTGCTCCTTGGGCACCGCGACCTGCTGCCCATCGAGCTCAGCCTGCATTCCTCCGTTCGGGTCGTATGAATGCGGCCGCCCGATCCAAGCAAACCACCTGACTCAGCGGCAAATCAGGGGAGCTAGCCCACGCGAGGTTGCATCTTTGCAATGATGCAGCGTCGGGATTTGCCTTAGTGCAATGAGGCGCCTGATGTAGACTGTGCTCTTCTGTTTCACTTTAGCGTCGGCAACCGCAATGCGTCGATTCGGGAACTTGGCCCGATGATTGCTAGACAGGTAGGCGTATTTGGATGGCGGCGATCGCCGCAGGAGGACGCTTAATGGCCCGCATGCTGATCGTGGACGGTGAGAATTCCCAGCGTCGCGCTCTTTCGGCAGGGCTAAGCGTCGAGGGGTTCGAGGTCGTGTTCGCCGCCTCGTTCCAGGATGCGCTGCTCACCCTCGGCTCGTCCCCGATCGATGTGGCGATGATCGATCTGATGATGCCGGACCTGAACGGCCTCGATCTCGCGCGGCACATCCGGCATGCGTTTCCGAGGGTGCGGGTCGTGCTCTCCAGCGCGTATCACCTCTCCGCGCGCCAGGTCGAGCGCGCCGACTGCGGCGCGGTGGCCTTCGTCCCCAAGCCTTACCAGGTGGGCGAGATCTGTCGCTTCCTCCGCGCCAAGACGAACGTGCTCACGCCCGCGTCGTGCTAGTAGCGCGGCGTGCGCTGCGAGCTGCTCGACTACGAACTCCCTGAAGCGCTGATCGCTTCGCGGCCCCCCGAGGAGCGCGACGGAGCGAGGCTCCTCCTGGTCGATCGCGGCCGCGGAGCGGGCGAGGTGGAGCACGCGGCGATCCGCGATCTCGACCGGTACATCGAGCGCGGCGCGCTCGTCATCGTCAACGACACGAAGGTCGTGCCCGCTCGTCTGTTCGGGAGGAAGCGCGGCACAGGCGGGCAGGTCGAGCTCTTCCTGCTGCGCCGGCTGGACGGGGCGCCGGCCGGCGCGGAGGACCTCGGCGGAGGGCCGCAGGAGAGCGCGCCGCGGTCCGAGCGCTGGCGGGCGATGGGGCGCGCCTCCAAGCCGATACGCCCGGGATCGGTGCTCGATATCGAGCGCGACGGGGCGCTGGTCGCGGAGGTGCTGGAGCGCGCCGAGGACGGCGTGCTCACGGTGCAGCTCTCCTCACCCGCGGGGCTGTCCGTCGCCGCTGCGATCGACGCGTATGGGCACGTCCCGCTCCCGCCCTACCTCGGCCGCGGCGACGACGCGTCCGATCGCGAGCGGTACCAGACCATCTTCGCCCGGGTCCCAGGGGCGGTCGCCGCGCCCACGGCGGGCCTCCACCTCTCGCCCGGCCTCGTCGAGCGGCTCCGCGCGAACGGGGTCGAGATCGCGAGCGTCACGCTGCACGTCGGCCTCGGCACGTTCCAGCCGGTCACGGTCGACGATCTCGACCTGCACCCGATGCACGCGGAGGTCTACTCGATCCCGGACGCGACCGCGGGCGCGATCGCGGGGGCGCGCGAGCGCGGCGCGCCGGTGATCGCGATCGGCACCACCGTGGTTCGCGCGCTGGAGTCGGCCGCCGATCCGGCCCGCGCCGGCCTCGTGAGGGCGCAGTCCGGGGAGACGCGCCTCCTCATCCAGCCGGGCTATCGGTTCCGCGTCGTCGACGCCCTGCTGACCAACTTCCACCTGCCGCGCTCGACGCTGCTCGCGCTGGTGTTCGCCTTCGCGGGACGCGAGCGCACGCTCCTCGCGTACCGCGCGGCGATCGACGCCGGCTACCGCTTCTACTCGTATGGTGATGCCATGTTGATCCGTGGGGTGGACGCGCCATGAGCCGGACGCCTGGCTTCTCCTTCTCCGAGCTCGCGAGGGACGGGCATGCCCGGACGGGCGTGCTCTCCACGCCGCACGGCGACGTGCAGACCCCGACGTTCATGCCGGTCGGCACCCAGGGCAGCGTGAAGACGTTGACCCCCGCCGAGGTGGCCGCGACCGGCGCGAGGATCGTCCTCGGCAACACGTACCACCTGTGGCTCCGCCCTGGCCCCGAGCTCGTCGCGCAGCTCGGCGGCCTGCACGCGTTCACCCGCTGGCCGCACGCGATGCTCACGGACTCCGGGGGCTTCCAGGCCTTCTCGCTCGCCGAGCGGCGCACCCTCGTCGAGGACGGCTTCGTGTTCCGATCGCACCTCGACGGCGCCCGCAAGGCGCTCACGCCCGAGGTCGCGATGGAGGTGCAGGGGCTGCTCGGGGCCGACATCGCGATGCAGCTCGACGTGTGCCCGCCGGGCGGGGCGCCGCGCCCGGAGGTCGAGGAGGCGTGCCGCCTGACGACGCGCTGGGGGAAGCGCTGCCTCGCCGCGAAGCGCCCGAGCCAGGCGCTCTTCGGCATCGTGCAGGGCGGCACCTCGGTCGCGCTGCGCATGGCGCACGCCGATGAGCTCGGCGCCTTGCCGTTCGACGGGCTCGCCCTGGGCGGCTTCTCCGTGGGCGAGCCGATCGCGATGATGCATGAGGTCGTCGCCCAGATCGGGCCGCACCTCGACCCGGCGCGCCCCCGCTATCTCATGGGCGTGGGGACGCCGATCGACCTCGTGCACGCCATCGGCGCCGGGGTCGACATGTTCGACTGCGTGCTCCCCACCCGGAACGCGCGGAACGGGCAAGCGCTCACGCAGCACGGCAAGATCGTCATCAAGCAGGCCCGCTACAAAGAAGACCGTTCGCCGCTCGATCCGACCTGCGCCTGCCCGACCTGCGCCGGCGGATACAGCCGCGCGTACCTGAGGCACCTCTACATGGCCGGCGAGATCCTGGTGCTGCGCCTGCTGACGGAGCACAACCTCCACCTCTATGGCCGCCTGATGCGAGAAGCGCGCGCGGCGATCGCCGAGGGGAGGTACGCGGCGTTCGCTCGCGCGTGGCTCGGCGCGAGCGGCGACGGTAATGCCAACGACGCGAACGAGACGGTGGGCGCGACCGAGTAAGACAGAGCAAACCGAGTGACCCTACATCGTCGCCATGGCCTCTTCGATGCGTTCGCGGAGCGGGCGCAGCGGGCGCCGTCGCGCCGCCGGCGCATCGCCTGCGCTGCCCGGAGGGTTCCGGAGTAACATGGGCGGATGGTGAGCTCTCGCCTCTGGCGTCGGGACGCGCGCTCGGATCCGCGCGCATCGGGCGGCGCCCTGGCCGCGCTCGACCCGGCCGTATGCCCGAGCCGCCGGCGCACGAGCCCGAGCCGGTCGTGTCGGTCGGATGGCCGCCTTCGCGCGCGGGTCGCGTGCTTGCCCGCGCATTCCTCGTCCATTAGCCTTCGAACTCGGCCCGCGGAATGACGCAAGACGCCAACAAAAAGCCGCTCGGACGCATCCTCCTGCAGCAACGGGCGGTCACCCAGCCCCAGCTCGAACAGGCGCTCCTCGAGGCGCGCGCGAAGGGGGTGCCCCTCGCCACGAACCTCATCGAGAGCGGCACCGTCTCCGAGGTCGCTGCGCTGAAGGCCCTCTCCGAGCAGAGCGGCGTTCCTGGCATCGATCTCAACCAGGTCTGCATCAAGCTGAGCGACCTCTCCATCCTCCCCCGCGAGATCGCCGCCAAGCACAAGCTCCTTCCCGTGCTCGTGCGCGAGGATCGCATCCTCGTGGCCATGGCCGCGCCCGCCGACAAGAAGGTGATCGACGAGCTCGAGTTCGTGACCGGCAAGCGCGTCTTCCCGTACATCGCGCTCGCGGGCCCCCTCGTGCGGACCATCGCGGCCGCCTACGACATGAAGGAGCAGGGCGAGCCCTTCTACGTGGGCGCCAAGTGCCCGCCCGAGGTGCTGAAGCGGGCCGGGCTCGGCTCCACGGCGTCGTCCGCCTCCGAGGCGCCGCCCGCGCCCCCGCCAGCCCCCGCGCAGCCCGCGCCGCGCCGGCCCGCGTCCGCCGTGCCCCCGGCGACGGCGGCCCAGGCCCCTGCGGCGCCTGCTCCCAGCGCCGCGCCGCCGCCGCGGCCCGCGCCGGATCGCCCGCGCGACGACGCGGAGATCTCGTTCGCCGATCTCACCGATGAGCCGAGCCCGCCTGCTGCCCCGTCGCCGGCCCGCCTCTCCTCGGCGGGGCCGCCGCTCGTCGTCGACGACGCCATGCGGAGGGCGGCGGCGGCCGACGAGCTCACGGACACGGATTTCGGCACCGCTGACCGTGATCTCTCCGTCGTCGAGTCGCTCCCGGGCGCAGGCAAGGCGCCGCAGGGCGATCAGACGACGATCCTGGTCGTCGACGACGAGCCGGAGATCCGGAAGCTGCTCCGTCGCATCTTCGAGGAGCGCGGGTACCGCGTGGAGGAGGCCGATCGCGGGCTCCTCGCGCTGCGCATGGTCAAGGAGAATCCGCCCGACGTGATGATCCTCGACGCCATGCTGCCGGAGGTGCACGGCTTCGACATCGCCCGCCGCATGAAGGGCACCCAGCGCTACGGCCACATCCCGATCATCATGATCTCGGCCGTCTACCGCGGGTGGCGGTTCGCTGAGGACCTGAAGTCGAGCTACGGCGTGGAGGCCTACATCGAGAAGCCCTTCCGCGTCGCCGACGTCGTCGCCGCCGTGGAGAACGCGCTCCAGGCGCGCTCGATCCGCGGCGATCAGGACCGGATCTCGGCGGAGGCGGAGCGCCTCCTCGCCGCGGGGATCGCGGCGTATCGCGCGGGCGATTTCGACAAGGCCGTGCGGCACCTGCGCGAGGGCACGGCCATCGACCCGCTCGCGTACCGGCTGCACTTCCACCTCGGCCTGCTCTACGGCAAGCAGGGGCAGCTCTACGACGCCATCCAGGAGTTGGAGACGGCGCTGCACATCAACGGCAAGCACTTCCCCGCGCTGAAGAACCTTGCCGTGCTCTATCAGAAGGCCGGGTTTCGCAACAAAGCCATCGAGACCTGGGAGCGCGCGCTGGGCGTCGCCCCCGATGACCCGACGCGGCAATCGATCAAGGAGCACTTGCTCGGGCTGCTCTGACCGCCTACCCCATGTCGTCCGGGGCCAAGCTGTCGTAGACTGCGCCATTCCACCGGCAGGCGCGTCCTTGGATGAAATTCATCTGCGATAACTGCAAGGCCAAGTACCAGATCGGTGACGAGAAGGTCGCCGGCAAGATGGTGCGGATGCAGTGCCGGCGATGCGGGCACCTCATCCAGGTCAGCGCGAGCGTCACCGAGAGCTCCGTGGCGCGTGCTCTCCCGGTCGAGCCGCCGCGCGAGGCGGGCGACGAGGCGCACGTCGCCCCTCCGAGCGACGAGGCGCCGGCGGCGGACGGGGGCGCGGCGAGCCCGTTGAAGCCGCCGCTGGCTTCGCCCCTGGGCCACGGCGCCGCGCCAGCGCCGCCCCGGCCGGCATCCCAGGCCCTGCCGCGCCCGGCGGGCGCTCCTCGACCTCCTGTCGCGCCGCGCGCCGTCCCCGGACCGGCGTCGAGCCCGCGTCCGGCGACCGCGCCGCAGGCCTCCCCGGCAGCCCGGGCTGTCCAGCCGGCGCCCGCGGCGCCGGCTCGTTCCCCTGCGCCTGCCGCCAGGGCGGCGGAGCCCACGCCGCCGATGGGGGCCGCCGGCGCGTTCACGCGCGCGATGTCCAATGACCGCCCGCTCGGGAAGGCGCCGGCCGTGCGCGCCACGTCGAGCGAGGACTGGTACGTCGGGGTCGGCGGCGTCCCGCTCGGCCCGGTGCGGCTCTCGGTCATCCGCGACAAGGCGCTGGCCGGCGCGGTGGACGGCGAGTCGCTCGTCTGGCGCGAAGGCTTCGATGAGTGGCAGCCCCTCAAGAACTTCCCGGAGCTGCTCGAGATCGTCACGCAGGCTCAGTCCACCCGCCTGTCCCCGCCCGCGCGCCGCATCAGCACCACGGGCTCCTCTGTCGGTCAGCCGCAGGCGTCATCGGCGAAGGCGCCCGCCTCGTCGAGGGTCCCTGCGCTCGGGGGGGCCGCGCCCGCGCGCCCGGCGATGCGTGAGCCGGAGCCTCCTGGCCTGAACGAGCAGGCCCCGGCGGTCGCCGCCTTCACCGCGGCGGGGGCGCCCGCTGTGTCGGCCCCGCTGCCCGCGCCGGTCGCGTCGGCTACGTCCGTTGCGTCGGTTGCGTCCGTTGCGTCAGCTACGTCCGTTGCGCGCGTCACCCCGGTCGCGCCAGCAGCGAGCGCGCCGGCCGCATGGCCAGGCGCGCCGGCAAGCGCCGGGCGGACCCACGCCGCGGGCGCTGCGCCGGTGGAGGTGCTCGCCGATCCCTTCGCGGCCGATCGGACGGCGCCAGCAGGCGGAAGGCTGACCGCCGGGGGCTCGCCCGCCGCGGCAGGAGCCCTCTCCGCCGCGGAGCCCGCACCTCTGGTGGCCACGCCTGGCAGCCTGGTGGAGACGGTCGCGCCAAGGCGGAAATCGGGCATGAGCCCGCTCGCATACGCCTTCATCGCCATGGCCGCAGCGTTCGGTGGCGTCTCCGCTTTCGTCCTGCTCTCCCCGAAGCCGCAGCCCGTGCAGGTCGTGACCGCCCCTCCGCCGCAGAGCCAGCCGGCCGATCTGCCCACGGCGGCCCCGCCGCCGCCGCCGACCGTCGAGCCGGACGCACCTGCACCGGCCGAGACGGCTTCCGCCCGGCCGGAGGTCGCATCGACGGGCAAGGCGGGCGGCGTCGCGAGCCAGCGCCCTCCGCCGGACAAGCCGGTCGCTCCATCGGCCTCGGCTCAGATCGACCGGTCCGGGTTCGGCGCCGGGGTCCCCGGCCCCTCGTCAGGGCCGGGCAGCCAGGGGACCAGCGCCAGTTTGACCCCGCTTTCCCAGGGGGAGATCTCCGGCGTCGTCGAGTCGAACCGCCCCAGCGTCCGCCGCCACTGCTGGCAGCCCGCCCTCGACGCGCGCGCCAGCAACGCGGCCAGCACCGCCAGGGTCTCCGCTTCGGTGGTCATCGCCGCGTCGGGCGCCGTCCAGTCCGTCTCGGCCGGCGGGTCGGAGAAGGATTACCCCGGCCTGTCGAGCTGCATCGCCTCCCGGATCAAGTCCTGGCGGTTCCCGCCTTCCTCGGGTTCCACCCCCGTGACGATTCCGTTCGTCTTCGCCGCGCAGTAAGCCCGCTGCTCGGCAAGGATGCACCCCTGCGGAGCGAAGGCCGCTCGATCGGGCGCGTCGCTTTACGTCTGCCCGGGCAGGCGGTAATCGACGCGCTCATGGCAGAGCGCAAAGTCCGAATCCTCGTGGCGAAGCCCGGCCTGGACGGCCACGACCGCGGCGCCAAGGTGGTCGCCAGGGCACTCCGCGATGCGGGCTTCGAGGTGGTCTACACGGGCCTGCACCAGACCCCCGACATGATCGCCTCCGCCGCTGTGCAGGAGGACGTCGACGCCGTGGGGCTGTCGATCATGTCCGGAGCGCACAACACCCTCTTCCCCGCGGTTATCGAAGCGCTCCGGAGCCGCGGGGCCGAGGACATCGTGGTGTTCGGTGGGGGCATCATCCCGGACGAGGACATCGCGCGGCTCCAGAACGCCGGCGTGAAGGGCGTCTTCACCCCCGGGACCACCCTGAAGAGCATCGTGGAGTGGGTCCAGACCAACGTGACCCCCCACAGCTGACCGCCGCCGCGGCGCGCCTCCCCACTCTCCCCCACCGCGGCGCGCCTCCCCACTCTCCCCCACCGCGGCGCGCCTCCCCACTCTCCCCCACCGCGCTCCTCGCCCGCCCGGTTTCGCCCCAGCCGCAGGCTCGCTGAGCCCGCCCGGTAACCCGGCTACGCACCCGTTCGCCCGGCCGCGAATCGACGTGCTCAGGGCGGCGATCCGTCTTGCTTGCTTTCCGTCTTGCCAGCGTCCGCCCGACGCGTTCCAGCCCACCTCCTGGCGGCTCCCCACTTCCTCCCACGGCCCCGTCAGAGGGCCATTTGTCGATAAATCCCGCTGTTTTGTAGGGTGTGACCTTGAGGGTTTATGTCCTACATAGGTGGCGGATGAGGTCCAGAAATCTCCCAAACTGTTGACACTCGGCACCTCACTCCGTAGCGTGGCGGAGCTTCGTGGGAAGAAGTGGCAGAGAATGTCACGACGCGGCGTGCGCCCGGTGGAGCAACGCGTCGCCAACCCCTCGGCGGGACGGACCAGCCGGAGCTGGGGTCGATGAGCACGATGTTTCGCGGTCACTTCGAGCACGCGATCGACGCGAAGGGGCGCACGAGCCTTCCTTCGCGCTTTCGCGACGTGCTCGCGGCCGCGAACGACCTGCGGATGGTCATCACCCCGGCCCTCTTCGACCCCTGCCTGCACGCGTATCCGATGAAGGCCTGGGAAGAGCTGGAGGCGAAAATTGCAGCACTTCCGCAATTTGATTCGAACGTTGTCGCCTTCCGGCGCCGTTACCTGTCCGCGGCCGTCGAGTGTGACCTTGACAAGCAGGGCCGGATCCTCATCCCGCCGTCTCTCCGCGAGCACGCGGACCTCACGAAGGACGTGCTGTGGGCGGGCATGGGCCAGACGATCGAGCTCTGGTCGCAGGAACGGTGGAAGGCCGCTCAGCAGATGAGCGAGGTCGAGCTTCAGAGCTTCAAGAACGCAATCGCGGAGCAGTTCCGCCTATGAACGTCGTCAATGTAGTCCCCATGCACCTGCCTCCTCCGCCGCCGCGCCCGCGCGGCGAGCAGCACGTCTCCGTCCTCGGCCGCGAGGTGCTCGCCGCGCTCTCGCCGGTCAGCGAGGGCGTCTACGTCGACGCTACCCTCGGCGCCGGCGGCCACACCGCGACGATCCTCGAGACGCCGGGCGCCCGGGTCATCGGGATCGATCGCGACGAGCGCGCCCTCGCCATCGCGCGCGCCCGGCTCGCCCGCGCGGGGGATCGGGTGACCTACGTTCACGGCGAGTTCTCCGAGATCGAGCGGCACCTCGCGGCCCTCGGCGTCCCGCAGGTGGACGGCCTCCTGGCCGACATCGGCGTGAGCTCCATGCAGCTCGACGACCCGGGCCGCGGCATGAGCTTCCGCGCGGAGGGGCCGCTCGACATGCGGATGGACCCGAGCCGCGGCGAGACGGCGCTCGAGCTCATCGAGCGGCTCAGCGACGAGGAGCTCGCGGACCTCATCTACCGCTACGGCGAGGAGCGCCGCAGCCGGAGGGTCGCGCGCTGCATCAAGCAGGCGGCCGACAGCGGCGAGCTCGTGACGACGCTCGACCTGCGGCGCGCCGTGGTGCGCGCCGTCGGGCCGGCGCGCATCGGCGGGGTCGATCCGGCGACGCGCACGTTCCAGGCGCTGCGCATCGCGGTGAACGGTGAGCTCGATCAGCTCGAGGCGCTGCTCGAGGCGGCGCCCAGGATCATCGCGCCGGGCGGCGTGCTCGCCGTGATCTCGTTCCACTCGCTCGAGGACCGCATCGTCAAGCGCGCGCTGCGCGAGCCCGAGGTCTGGGAGCCGCTGACGAAGAAGCCGGTGACCGCGGGCGACGACGAGGTCGAAGGCAACCCGAGGGCCCGCAGCGCGAAGCTCCGCGCCGCGCGGCGCGTGGGCGGGGCGGAGGCGCTCGCGTGACGCAGCAGCGTCCGTTCCTCATCCTGTGGACGCTCGCGGTGGCCGCGACGGTGGCGGCCTTCGTCGTGCACCTCGCGCTGCGAGGGCGCACGGTCGACCTGGGCTACAAGCTCGGGCGGGCGCGCGCCGAGCAGGCGCGGCTGCGCGAGGTCAAGCGGGTGCTCTCGCTCGAGGCGGCCAGCTACGAGACGCCGCAGCGCGTGGAGATGGTCGCCCGCTCGCTGCTCGGCATGACGCCGCCCCCGCCCGAGCGCGTGATCCCGGTGCGGGGCTACTCGGCGCCGCCCGGCGAGCGCGAGCCCGATGGCGAGGAGCCCGGCCGCGCGCCGCCGAGCGGAGGGCAGCCGTGAAGAACCTCGATCCCCGGCGCGCGCGGTGGATCCGCATCCGCATGGGGCTGCTCTGCGGCCTCATGGCGCTCGGCCTGGGCGGCGTCGTGTCCGGCGCCTACCGCATCGAGGTCGAGGACGGGGACGCGTGGTACGACCTCGCCGAGCGGCAGCGCCAGCGGCGGCTCCACATCACGCCGAAGCGCGGCACCATCTACGACCGGAACGGCGCGCCGCTCGCGGAGAGCGTGGAGGTGCCCAGCGTCTCCGTGGACGCGGTCGAGATGCTCCGCGGCATCGAGGAGAAGTACGTCCCGATGCGGATCCAGCAGTACGCGGAGCGCATCGCGCAGGCGCTCTCGCTGCCGCTCGAGGACGTCGTGGAGAAGCTCGGCCGGCGGCGCCGCTTCGCCTGGCTCAAGCGCCGCATCTCCGAGCAAGAGGTCGAGAACGTCCGCGCGCTCGGGGACAGGACGCAGCGCTACCCGGTGCGCGGGCTCGTGATCGAGGGCGAGGGGCGCCGCTTCTACCCGAACCGCGAGCTCGCCGGCCCGCTGCTCGGCTTCGTCGCCACCGACGGCGAGGGCAAGGAGGGGATCGAGCTCAGCCTGGAGCACGAGCTCCGCGGCAACGCGTCCGAGGTGCGCGGGCTCCGCGATCGCTCGGGCCGGCTCATCTTCTCGGAGGGGATCGAGGACGAGCAGGCGCTCGCCGGGCACAACGTCCACCTGACGATCGACAAGGGCATCCAGTTCACCGCCGAGCGCGAGCTCGAGGCGGCGATGAAGACCTACGAGGCGCTCGGCGGCTCGATCGTGGTCGTCGAGCCGGAGAGCGGCGAGATCCTCGCCATGGCGAGCGCCCCGGGCTTCAACCCGAACGACTACTCGCAGAGCGATCCGGGGTCGCGGCGCAACCGCTGCGTCGTCGATCGCTTCGAGCCCGGCTCCACGATGAAGGTGTTCGCCATCGCGAGCGCGATCGCGGCGAAGAGCGTCTCCCCCAGCGCGACCATCTACTGCGAGGAGGGGAACATGGCGATCGACAACGTCGTGATCCACGACACGCACATCCACAAGTGGCTGACGGTGCCGCAGATCCTCGCCCAGTCGTCCAACATCGGCACGGCGAAGATCGCGCTCGGGCTCGGCGAGCAGCGGCTCTACGAGGGCTTCCGGCGGTTCGGCTTCGGGGACCTGACCGGCGTGCCGCTGCCGGGCGAGTCCGTGGGCGTGCTGCGGCCGCGCGGCCGCCCGTGGGTCCAGGTCGAGACGGCGGCGGCCTCGTTCGGGCAGGGGATCAGCGTGACCACGCTCCAGCTGGCGATGGCCACGGCGGCGATCGCCAACCACGGGCGGCTGCTCGAGCCGATCCTGATCAAGCGGGTCACCGACGGCACGGGCGTCACGCTGTCGGAGCCGTCGCCGCGCGTGCGCCGCGACGCGGTGCCGGCGCCGATCGCGCGGATGATGTCGGAGATGCTCGTCGCGGTGACGGAGGGGGACGGGACCGGCGTCGAGGCCGCGATCCCGGGGTTCCGCGTCGCGGGGAAGACGGCCACCGCGCAGAAGATCGATCCCGCGACGGGCAAGTACACCGACACCCACTACGTGGCGTCGTTCGTCGGGTTCGTCCCGGCCGAGCGGCCGCGGATCGCCATCGCGGTGGTGCTCGATGAGCCGATGGGCGGCACGTACGCCGGCGGCTCGGTCGCGGCGCCCGTCTTCCGTCGGGTCGGTGAGATGGCGCTGCGCTACCTGGGCGTTACCCCGCGCGGGAGCGTGCCGATGAAGCTGTCGGAGATCCGCGAGCAGTCCGGGGAGGACCTCGCGGCGAGCACGTATCAGGTGCTGAGCGAGGCGCGCGCCGCGGCCGCGCCGATCTCGGCGGGGGTGGTCACGCCGTCCGCGCCGCTCAAGGCGGGGGAGCTGCGCGTCCCCGATCTGACGGGGCTGCCGCAGCGCGAGGCCGTGAAGAGCGCCGCCGCGCTCGGGCTCGATCCGAGCGTCGAGGGCACGGGGCGGCTCGCGCGCCAGGAGCCTCCGCCCGGGACCGTGCTGCCCAAGGGATCGCCCCTGAAGCTCATCTTCGAGCCCCCCACATGACGGAGCACGATCACAAGGAAGCCAGCCTGGCCGAGGTCGAGCTCGCGCTCCGCCTCGGCGACGTGCTGCTCGAGATCCCGGGCGCCGCGCTCTCTCCGGCGGGCGCCGAGGACATGGTCGTCACGGGCGTGCACCTCGACTCGCGCAAGGTGGGGCAGGGGGACATCTTCGTCGCGCGCGCGGGCGCGCGCGCTCACGGCGAGCGCTTCATCCCCGAGGCCGTGGCGCGCGGCGCGCGGGCGGTGATCGTCGCCCGCGGGAGCGCGGCCGACACGCTCGGCGCCGCGCGCGTCGAGGTCCCCGACGTGCCGCTCGCGCTCGCCCAGGCCGCCGCCGTGGTCTACGGACACCCGACCTTCACGCTCGAGGTCGTCGGCATCACCGGTACGAACGGCAAGACGACGACGGCCCACCTCGTCCAGGCCTGCGTCGATCGGTGCGGCGGCCAGGCCGGGATCGTCGGGACGCTCGGCTACCGCTTCGGCGATCTCGATGTCCACGCCTCGCACACGAGCCCCGAGGCGGACGAGCTCGCCCGCGTCGCCGCCGCGATGGTCGCCCGCGGCGCGACGCACCTCGTGATGGAGGTGTCGTCGATCGCGCTCGCGGCGAAGCGCGTCGACGCGGTCCGGTTCCGGGTCGCCGTCTTCACGAACCTCACGCAGGACCACCTCGACTACCACGGCACGATGGAGGCGTACGCGGCGGCGAAGGCGCGCCTGTTCGTGGATCTCGGCCCCGGCGCCGCGGTCATCAACGTCGACGATCCCTTCGGGCGGCAGCTCGTCGAGACGCTCGCCCCCGGCGGGCTCTCGCGCCCGACCGCGGCGACGCTCGCGCGCTACTCGGCGGAGGTGGGCGCGGGCCCGGACGCCGCGGAGATCGCACCCGTCGAGCTCGCGCACAGCGCGAGCGGCACGTTCATCCGCGCCCGCACGCCCGCCGGCGAGGTCACCATCCGCTCCCACCTGCTCGGCGCGCACAACGCGTCGAACCTGCTCGCCGCCCTCGCCGTGGCCTACCTGCTCGGGTTCGACGTCGGTGACGCCGCCGCGGCGCTCTCGTCTCCGATCCAGGTCGCGGGCCGCCTGGAGCGCTGCGATACCCCCGGCGCCGACGACGTGATCGCGCTCGTCGACTACGCGCACACGCCGGACGCGCTCGCCCGCGTGCTCGCGAGCGTTCGCGCCCTCGGCGGCGGGCGTATCCTCTGCGTCTTCGGGTGCGGCGGCGACCGCGATCCGCTGAAGCGGCCGCAGATGGGCGAGGCGGTCGGCCGCGCCGCCGACGTGGCCATCGTCACCAACGACAACCCGCGGAGCGAGGACCCGCGCGCGATCGCCGACGCCATCCTGCCAGGGCTCGCCGCCGGGCGCGCGCGCGTCGTCGTCGAGCTCGATCGGGCGCGCGCGATCGAGCGCGCGGTGCTCGACGCCGAGCCGGGGGACGTGGTCCTCATCGCCGGCAAGGGCCACGAGCCGTACCAGATCATCGGCGGCGTCACGCTGCCGTTCGACGATCGCGACGAGGCGCGGCGCGCGCTCGCCGCGCGCCGCGCGCGCGCCCTCGGCGAGCGGCCGTCGCACGGAGGTGCGGGGTGATCTACGAGCTCTTCTACCCGCTCAAGTTCCACTACGGCTGGCTGAGCTGGCTCAACGTCCTTCGCTACATCCCGTTCCGCACGATCATGGCGACGATCACCGCCATGGTGCTGACGTTCGTGCTCGCGCCGTGGTTCATCCGCGAGCTCCGGCGCAAGCAGATCGGGCAGGTGGTCCGCGCCGAGGGGCCGGAGACGCACAAGATCAAGGCGGGCACGCCGACGATGGGCGGCGCGCTCATCCTGCTCTCCCTGCTGCTCCCCACCGTGCTGTGGGCCGACCTCAGGAACCCCTTCGTCCTCGCGACGACGGCCGTCACCGCGGGCTACGGCGTCATCGGCTACCTGGACGACTTCCTCAAGATCAAGCGGCGGAACAGCGGCGGCCTGCCCGGGCGCTACAAGCTCATCGGCCAGGTGCTGATCGGCGGCGCGGCCGTGGCCTACACGTTCCTGCTCGCGTCCAAGCTCCCGCCGGACTGGGCGGAGATCAGGACGCGGCTCGCGATCCCGTTCGTCGCGTTCTCGAAGTACCCGATCGAGCTGCCGCTCTACGTCTACATCCCGTTCGCCGTCTTCGTCGTGGTCGCCACGTCGAACGCCGTGAACCTCACCGACGGCCTCGACGGCCTCGCGATCGGCCCGGTGATCATCAACGCGGGGACCTACCTCATCCTCGCGTACATCGTCGGCGCCTCCATCGCGAGCTTCTCGCTCGCGACCTACCTCGACATCCCGGCGATCGCGTCGGCCGGCGAGCTGTCGGTGTACTGCGGCTCGGTCATCGGCGCGGGGATCGGGTTCCTCTGGTACAACACGTACCCCGCCCAGGTCTTCATGGGGGACGTCGGGTCGCTCGCCCTCGGAGGCGGGCTCGGGATGCTCGCCGTCTTCACCAAGAACGAGCTCCTGTCGATCATCCTCGGGGGGATCTTCTTCATCGAGACGGTCAGCGTCATCACGCAGGTCCTCTCGTTCAAGCTCACCGGCAAGCGCGTCTTCTTGATGGCGCCGATCCACCACCACTACGAGAAGAAGGGGTGGGCGGAGCCCAAGATCATCGTCCGCTTCTGGATCATCTCCATCCTCCTGGCGCTGGTGTCCCTGGCGTCGATGAAGCTGCGGTGAGGGCATGATGGACGTCCGCGGGCGAACAGCGATCGTCGTGGGTCTCGGCCGGAGCGGCGTCGCGGCCGCGCGCCTCCTGAACGCGCGCGGCGCGCGCGTGATCGCGAACGACGGCGCGCCGCGCGAGCGGCTCTCCGCCGCGGCCGCGGCCCTCGAGGGCGAGGGCGTCGTCCTCGCGCCGGGAGGGCACGATCCGGCGCTGTTCGACGGCGCCGACCTCGTGGTCGTCTCGCCGGGCGTGCCGTCGTTCCCCGCGCTCGACGCCGTCGCTCGCTCCGGGCGCGAGGTCATCGGCGAGCTCGAGCTCGCGTCGCGCTTCGTGTCGGCGCCCGTCGTGCTCGTCGGCGGGACCAACGGCAAGAGCACGACGACGGCGCTCACGGGCGCGATGCTCGATCGAGCCGGCCTCCGCACGTTCGTCGGCGGCAACTTCGGGACCCCCCTCGCCGAGGTCGTCGACCAGGCGTGGGACGTCCTCGTCCTCGAGATCTCGAGCTTCCAGGCGGAGCGCGTGCCGACGCTGCACGCGCGCGCCCACGCGCTGCTGAACATCACGGACGATCACCTCGACCGCTACGCGAGCTTCGCGGCGTACGCCGACGCGAAGGGCAACCCGTTCGAGCGCATGACGCCCGACGACGTCGCGGTCGTCCCCTTCGGCGACGAGCTCGTCGCCCGCCAGGCGGCGCGCGGGCGCGCCCGCGTCGTGACGTTCAGCGCGCGCGACGCCCGCGCGGACGTGAGCGCCGCGGGGGGCGCGATCGTCGATCGCGTCGCCGGCGCGCGCTACCCGCTGGATCGCGTGCGGCTCGCGGGCGCGCACAACCTCGCGAACGCCTGCGCCTCCGCCGCGCTCGCCGCCGCGCTCGGCGCCCCCGCGGCGGCGATCGGCGACGCGCTCTCGAGCTTCGAGGGGCTCGCGCACCGGACCGCGCTCGTCGCGGACGTCGACGGGGTCCGCTATTACGACGACTCGAAGGGGACCAACGTCGGCGCCTCCGTCGCCGCGCTCTCCGGCCTGATCGAGGCGAAGGCCGTCCTGATCGCGGGCGGGCGCGACAAGCTCGGCGACTACGCCCCGCTCGTGTCCGCGCTGCGCGAGCGGGGGCGCGGCCTCGTCGTCCTCGGCGAGGCCGCGGACCGCATCGCCGCAGCGGCCGCCGGCGTCCTGCCGATCGCGCGGGCGGGCTCGATGCCGGAGGCGGTCCTCGCCGCGCGCTCCCTCGCCCGGCCGGGCGACGCGGTGCTGCTCAGCCCCGCGTGCTCCAGCTTCGATATGTTCCGCGACTACAAGGACCGCGGCGACGCCTTCGTCCGCGCGGTCCGTGAGCTCCAGGGAGCTTCCGGCGGGACCGCCGGGGAGGTGGCGTCGTGACGTCGTGGAGCAGCGCGTTCGGCGCGCGCGCCGACGCACCCAAGAACCGGCACGTCGGTCCCCCCGACCAAGAGAAGGCGGCGCCGGGCGGGATCGCGGCGGCCGCCGAGGCCTTCTGGAAGGTGCGATCGAGCCCGTCGGGCCCGGTCGACGCGCTCCTCGCGGCGGTCGTCACGGCGCTCATCGGCTTCGGCGTGGTGATGGTCTACAGCGCCAGCGCCGTCGAGGCGACGGTCCGCTACAAGGACGCGCAGTTCTTCCTCAAGCGTCAGGCCGTCTACGCGGTCCTCTCGATCGCCACGATGTGGATCACGAGCCGCATCGATCACCGCCGGCTCAAGGTCCTCACGTACCCGGTGCTCATCACCGTCACCGGGATGCTCGTCGCCTGCGTGGCGGGGCTCGGCCACAAGGCCGGCAACGCCTACCGCTGGATCTCGCTCGGCCCTGTCCACGTGCAGCCGGCCGAGGTGGCGAAGCTCGGGATCGTGCTCTGGCTCGCCTACTCGCTGTCGAAGAAGGCCGAGCGCATCAAGTCGTTCTCGGTCGGCTTCCTCCCGCACCTCCTCGTCGTCGGGCTCTTGATGCTCCTCTGCCTCAAGCAGCCCGACTTCGGCAGCGCGGTCGTGCTGCTCTTCCTGACCTTCACGCTGCTGTTCGTGGCGGGCGCGCGCGTCCCGTACATCGCCGCGTTCTCCATGCTGCTGGCGTTCGCCGGCGCCGCGCTCGTTCGCTTCAGCGGGTACCGCTACGCGCGCTACCTCGCGTGGATCGACATGGACAACAACCGCGCTGACCTCGCCTACCAGCCGTTCCAGTCGGTCATGAGCTTCGGCTCGGGCGGGCTCTTCGGCCTCGGCCTCGGGCGAGGGCTGCAGGTGCTCTACCTGCCGGAGGCGCACACCGATTTCGTGTCCGCGATCGTCGGCGAAGAGCTCGGCTTCATCGGCATCGTCGGCCTGTGCGCGGCCTACCTCGTCATCGTCTCGCGGGGCGTGAAGATCGCCCTCGAGGCGGCGGACGACTACGGCAGCTTCATGGCGTTCGGCATCGCGACGCTCTTCGGGGTGCAGGCGATGACGAACCTCGCCGTCGCGATGGCGATCCTCCCCACGAAGGGCCTCACCCTGCCGTTCCTCAGCTATGGCGGCTCCTCGTTGCTCGTGAACGCCGCGGGCGCGGGCATCCTGCTCAGCATCAGCCGATCGCGGACCGTCGTGGCCCCCGAGAAGCGCGGCGAGGCGGGCGCCTCGCCCGTCCCGCACGCGCCGAGCGCGTCGGCCGTGGTCGCCGCGTCGGCCGAGGAGGGCGGCGCATGGTGACCGTGCTCATCGCCGGAGGCGGCACCGGCGGCCATGTCTTCCCGATGATCGCCGTGGGCGACGCCGTCCGCGCCGCGGCGCGCGACGAAGAAGCGCGCGTCGTCTACGTCGGCACCGCGCGCGGCATCGAGGTGCGCGTGATGGGCGAGCGCGGCGACGACCTCGAGCTGCTCCACGTCCTGCCGCTCCGCGGGGGCGGCCTCTCCGGCTTCGTGCGCGGCGCCGCCCGCGCGGGCAGCGTCCTCCCGGAGGCGAGGCGGCTCGTCGAGCGGCTCGACGCCCGCGTGGCGCTCTCGCTCGGCGGGTACGCCGGCGGACCGGTCTCGCTCGCGGCCCGCTCGCTCGGCGTTCCGGTCGCGATCCTGGAGCCGAACAGCGTCCTCGGACTGTCGAACCGGCTGCTCGCGCCCATCGTCGATCGCGCGTACGTCGCCTTCCCGGAGACGGCGCGCGCGCTGCGCCCGAGCACCGTGCGCCTCTTCGGCGTCCCCCTCCGGCGCGCCTTCGCCCGCGCCCCGTACGCGCCGCGCGAAGGCGCGCTCCGCCTGCTGGTCCTCGGCGGCAGCCAGGGCGCGCTGGCGCTGAACGACGTCGTCCCGCGCGCGATCGCGCGAGGCCGCGAGCGCAGCGTCGACCTCGAGGTGGTGCACCAGACGGGCAGGGATCGCGAGGCCGCGGTCCGTTCGCTCTACGCCGAGCTCGGCCTGGCGGGGCGCGCGCGCGTCGTCCCGTTCATCGACGACGTGGCGGAGGCGCTCGCCGCGGCCGACGTCGTGATCGCCCGCGCGGGCGCGTCGACGCTCGCCGAGCTCTGCGCCGTCGGGCGCCCTTCCATCCTGATTCCGTACCCGTTCGCGGCCGACAACCACCAGCTGAGGAACGCGCAATCCCTCGAGCGGGCCTCCGCCGCGGTCGCGATCGCCCAGGGCGACGCCACCGAGACGCGCCTCGCCGACGAGATCGCCCGGCTCGCGGCCGCGCCGGCGCTCCGCGCCCGCATGGCGGACGCGGCGGCGGCCTTCGCCACGCGGGACGCCGCGGCGCGCGTCGCCGCCGATCTGCTCGAGCTCGCGCGGGCTCCGCGCCACCGCGCGCTGCGCTTCCCCACCCTCGGAGGGCGGGCGGCGCGCGCTGGCGAGGCGCAGCGCGGCGCCGTGACGAACCAGGCCGCGCCGCTCGGCGCTGGCCTCGGCTGGGAGGAGGCAGGCTGATGTTCCGCGGTCGCGTTCGCCACGTCCATTTCGTCGGCATCGGGGGCGTCGGGATGAGCGGCCTCGCCGAGATCCTGCGCTCGCTCGAGTTCGAGGTCTCCGGCTCGGATCTCAAGGAGAGCTCGACGACGCGGCGGCTCACGTCGCTCGGCGTCCGGATCGACATCGGCCACCGCGCCGAAAACGTCCGCGGCGTCGATGTCGTCGTCTACTCGAGCGCCATCCGCCCCGAGAACCCCGAGCTCACCGAGGCGCGCGCGCTCGGCACCCCGGTGATCGGGCGCGCGGAGATGCTCGCCGAGCTGATGCGCGTGAAGTACGGCGTCGCGATCGCGGGCTCGCACGGCAAGACCACCACGACCTCCCTGGTCGCCACGGTCCTGCGCGCCGCCGGCCTCGATCCCACCGTCGTCGTCGGCGGCAAGATGGCGGCGCTCGGCACGAACGCGCGGCTCGGCGCCGGTGACCTGCTCGTCGCCGAGGCCGACGAGAGCGACGGATCGTTCCTGCGGCTCACCCCGACGATCGCGGTGGTCACCAACATCGACCCCGAGCACCTCGATCACTACGGCACGCACGAGCGCATCAAGGACGCCTTCGTCGAGTTCGCCGCGCGCGTCCCGTTCTACGGGCTCGCCGTGCTCTGCCTCGACCACCCGCACGTCCAGGATCTGCTCCCGCGCATCCCGCGCCGCCACGTCACGTACGGCGTCTCGCCGCAGTCGGACTACTCGGCGCGCGGCATCCAGTTCCGCGGCCTCGAGACGAGCTTCAACGCGTACCGCCGGGGGGAGCCGCTCGGCGGCTTCACGGTGAAGATGCCGGGCGCGCACAACGTCCTCAACTGCCTCGCCACCATCGCGGTCGCGGACGAGCTCGAGGTGCCGCTCGACGTCACCAAGCAGGCGCTGGCCACGTTCGGCGGCGTCGCTCGCCGCTTCACCGTCGTCGGGTCGGTCGGCGGCGTCACGATGATCGACGACTACGGCCACCACCCGGCCGAGATCCGCGCCACCATCGACGCGGCCCGCCGGGCGTTCCCCGGCGAGGATCACCGCGTCGTCGTGGCCTTCCAGCCGCACCGGCACACCCGCACGCGCGATCTCTTCGACGAGTTCACGCGCGCCTTCAACCAGGCCGACGTCCTGCTCGTCACGGACATCTACGCCGCGGGCGAGCCGCCGATCCCCGGCGTCACCGCGGAGCGCCTCGTCCAGTCGATCCGGGAGCACGGCCACCACGACGCGCGCTACATCGCCGACAAGGCCGAGCTCCCGGAGGCCCTCGAGAAGATCGCCCGGCCCGGCGACGTGGTCATCGCGCTCGGCGCGGGCGACGTGAACGCGTGCGTGCGGGGGCTCAAGGCGCGGCTCGAGGCGAAGTCGCCGCCGCAGGAGGGCACCTCATGACCGAGCGTCCCAGCGCGCCCCCGCCGAACCGCCGCCGCTCGCTGCCGTCGGTGCCCGCGGCGCCGCCGGTCCGGGCGGCCTCGCGCGGCTCGAAGCCCGAGCCCGTGGCGGCGGTGCCGCCGAAGAACGAGCGCGTGCGCGCGTCGACCCCGCCGTCGCACGAGTCGCCGGCCCCGCCCGCGACGAGCGTCTCCGTGCGCCCGCCGCGCGCGATCGATCGCGGAGAGCGCTCGGCCGAGGGCGCGCCCCCGGCGGCGCGCCCCCGGCGGCCGATCGCGCGCCCCCTCCGCGCCCTGCAGCTGCTCGCGGGCGCCGCCGTCGTGCTCGTCGCCTCGACCGCCGTCGCCTGGGGCGCGCGCCGCTACATCGTGTCGAGCCCTCGCTTCGCCGTGCGCACGGTGCTCGTCGACGGCGTCCAGCGCCGGACCGCTGAGCAGGTGGCCAGCTCCGGCGGCATCGAGGTGGGCAAGAACATCTTCACGCTCGATCTCGAGCTCGCCGGCGCCTCGATCACCACCGACCCCTGGATCGAGAAGGCGACGGTCACGCGCAGGCTCCCCTCGACGATCCACGTCGACGTCGTCGAGCGGGAGGCGCAGGCCCTGGTCGCCATCGGCGGCGATCTCTACCTCGCGACGCGCGACGGCGAGCTCTTCAAGGAGCTCGCCGGCGACGACCCCGTCGACCTCCCGATCGTCACGGGGATCACCGGCGAACAGGTGGCGCGGGATCGCCCCGGCGTCGTCATCGCGGTCCGGCGCCTGCTCGACGTGGTCGAGGACCTGGAGCGCGCCGGCGTCGCGCGCCGCTATCCGACCCAGGAGCTCCACGTCGAGCGGGACGGGTCGATCGTCGTCACCATCGGAAAGGAGGCGATCTCGCTCCACCTCGGGCAGCCGCCCTACCGGGACAAGGTCGCCCAGGCGTCGCGGGTGCTCACCGAGCTCGCCCAGCGAAAGGCGAACGCGTCGGTGATCTTCCTCGACAACGACGCGCACCCCGAGCGCGTCGTGGTGAGGATGAGATGAGCGCCGTCGGGCCCGCTCTACGCGCCGGCGATCGCCGAGCAAAACTTGGCCGGTGCTGCTGGCTCATGGCAGCGTCGTGCCCGCCTTACACGCGCATGGGGCTCGTCCCCGCATGAGGTGGTGCACGCAATGAAGAGCCGGATGGAGACTACTGAGATCGTCGTCGGACTCGACATCGGGACGACCAAGGTCTCGGCGGTCGTTGGCGAGATCGACGCTGATGGGATCACCATCCTCGGGGTGGGCAACGTCCCGTGCCGCGGCCTGCGGAAGGGCGTGGTGAGCAACATCGACTGGACGGTGCGCTCGATCGCCGAGGCGATCGAGGCCGCCCAGACGATGGCGGGCGTCGAGATCCGCACCGTGTATGCCGGCGTCGCGGGCAGCCACATCCGCTGCCAGCAGTCCGACGGCGTCGCCGCGGTCTCCGGCGGCGAGGTCACGCGGCTGGACGTCGAGCGCGTTCTCGAGGGCGCGCGGGCCATCCCTGTCGACGCCGATCGTCAGATCCTGCACGTCCTGCCGCGCGAGTTCACGGTCGACAACCAGGACGGCATCCGCGACCCGGTCGGGATGAGCGGCGTCCGGCTCGGCGTGAAGGTGAACCTGATCACCGCCGCGACCTCGTGCGTGCAGAACGTCGTCCGCTGCGCGGAGCGCTGCGGCCTCACCGTGGCCGACGTGGTGCTGGAGCCGCTCGCCAGCGCCGAGGCGGTGCTCTCCGAGGACGAGAAGGAGATCGGCGTCGCCATCATCGACATCGGCGGCGGTACGACCGATCTGCTCCTCTACGTGGACGGCGGGATCGCGCACGCGAGCGTGATCCCGGCGGGCGGCAACAACGTGACGGCCGACATCGCCGCCGGGCTGCGCACGCCGATGGGCGAGGCCGAGCGCCTGAAGCGCAACGCCGGCTGCGCCCTGGGCCGAATGGTGGGCGACGAGGAGGAGATCGAGGTCCCCGGCGTCGGCGGGCACCTGCCGCGCAAGGCGGCGCGCCGCGTCCTGTCGGACATCATCGAGCCGCGCGTCGAGGAGATCTTCGCTGTCATCCGCAAGCGGATCGAGGACACCGGGATGCTCGAGCAGCTCTCGGCCGGCGCGGTGGTCACCGGCGGCGGCGTCCTCATGGAAGGGATGACGGAGTTCGCCGAGGAGATCCTCGGGATGCCCGTGCGCCTCGGCGTGCCGGTCGGCGTGCGAGGCATCACGCAGCTCGTGGCCGGCCCGCAGTACGCGACGGGCGTGGGCCTCGTTCAGTACGGCGCCAACGCACTCGCGCAGGCGCGCGCGCTCACGCCGGTGACGCTCGACGCCGGCCACGCCGGACGCGCGGAGATCCGTCGCGAGAAGCTCCGCGAGCGCGAGTCGCGTCGAGATGTCGTCGAAGAAATGGCGATTGAAAAGAGGTCGAGCGGGAGGTTCTGGAACTGGCTTCGAGCAGCATTCTAGGCATGACGTAGCAAGAGAAAGTTGTTAGAGAATTGGGTTTGAGAGGGTCCGATAGCGCACTGGCGATCCCTCTTGAGCGCGAAGTCAAGAGGGTTTGAAGCGCGGTGTTCGAAGGGGAAGAGGCGCCCCTCCGAATGCCGTCCGGAGCGAGGACGTCCTCGCGCACTGAGGGTTCCGCGCCGCTCGACCTCCGTAGGGGTCGGCGCCGGGCCGAGCGGCTAGCTGTACTTCCCCGGGAGGAGTTCATGAGTTTCTCCATCGAGTTTGCCGACGAGCACACCGGGTACGACGCCCGGATCAAGGTCATCGGTTGTGGCGGTTCTGGCGGCAATGCAGTCAACACGATGATCAACTTCGGCCTCGAGGGCGTGGAGTTCATCGTCGTCAACACCGACGCCCAGGCGCTCGGATCGAGCCTCGCCCCGACCAAGCTCCACATCGGGGCGAGCGTCACGCGCGGTCTCGGCGCGGGCGCCGATCCCGAGAAGGGCCGCAAGGCGGCGCTCGAGGACGTGACGCGGGTGAAGGAGTGCCTCCAGGGCGCGGACATGGTGTTCGTCACCGCGGGGATGGGCGGCGGCACGGGCACGGGCGCCGCGCCGGTCATCGCGCAGCTCGCGCGCGAGGAGGGCTGCCTCACCGTCGGCGTCGTGACGAAGCCGTTCTTCTTCGAGGGCAAGCAGCGCTCGCGCCGCGCCGAGCTCGGCCTCGCGATGCTCGCGGAGCACGTCGACACGCTCATCACGATCCCGAACCAGAAGCTCCTCTCGCTGGGCGACGAGGACCTCTCGTTCGTCGAGGCGTTCCGCAAGGCGGACGAGGTGCTTTATCAGGCGATCAAGGGCATCAGCGATCTCATCACGCAGAACGGGATCGTGAACGTCGACTTCGCGGACGTGAAGACGGTGATGTCGAACATGGGCCGCGCGCTCATGGGCACCGGCTGCGCGAAGGGGCAGGGCCGCGCTCGCCTCGCCGCCGAGATGGCCGTCAGCTCGCCGCTGCTCGACGACATCTCGGTCGAGGGCGCGACCGGCGTGCTCATCAACATCGTCGGCGGCCCCGACATGCGGATGCGCGAGATCGAGGAGGCCGCGACGCTCGTGCAGGAGCAGGCGCACGAGGACGCGAACATCATCTTCGGCGCGACCATCGACGAGAACATGGGCGAGATGATCAAGGTCACGGTCATCGCGACCGGCTTCGACCACCTCGTCGCCGAGGTCCCGCAGCAGCTCGCGAGCGCCGCGCAGCCGCGCGCCACCGCGCACTCGATCGGAGCGTCGCTGGCCGCGGCGGCCGGGCCGATGTCGGGCCGCTCCGCCCCGAGCGCTCCTCCGATGCCCATGACGCAGCGCCAGCCGCACCGGCACGAGGAGGTCGCGTATCCGACCACCCGCCGGCCCGCGCCGCAGGTCCAGGCGGCAGGCGGCAGCCCGCGCGACCGCGCGAGCTTCGTCCCTCCGCTCGACTCCGACTGGGACACGCCCGCGTTCCAGCGCCGGGGCCAGTAGCAGCACCGCAGCCCACGCGGAAGAACTCCCGGTGCGCAGCCACCGCGAGCGTTCACGCTGTATTACGCGTTGACAGGCGCGCACGACGACTTATGGTCAGCCGGCGCCTGTGCCCGCTGTCGGGCAGGATCGACGCGGCGGTCCACGATTCATGAGTGAAAAGCGCGACTTCTACGAAGTTCTTGGCCTCGCGCGAGACGCGACGCCTGACGACATTCGCAAGGCCTATCGTCAGGCTGCGTTGAAGAACCACCCCGACCGGAACCCCGGCGATGCGTCGGCGGAGGCCCGCTTCAAAGAGGCCACCGAGGCGTACCAGGTCCTCTCCGACGAGGAGAAGCGCAGTCGGTACGACCAGTTCGGGCACGCCGGCCTCGAGGGGATCGGCGGCGCGGCCGACGGCGACATCTTCTCCCACTTCCAGGACATCTTCTCGGAGTTCTTCGGCGGCTTCGGCGGCGGGCAGCGCCGGCGGCGCGGGCCCGCGCGCGGCCAGGACATCCGGGTTCAGCAGCGGCTCTCGCTGCGGGACGCCTTGCTCGGCTGCAAGCGGGAGGTCGTCCTGCGGACGCCGGTGGCGTGCGACGACTGCTCCGGCTCGGGGGCGAAGCCAGGGACGAAACGCAAGCCGTGCGGTACGTGCGGCGGCGCCGGGCAGGTCTCGACCTCGCGCGGGTTCGTGATGTTCACCCAGACCTGCCCTGAATGCTCGGGCGAGGGGTCGGTCGTCAAGACGCCCTGCGCCACCTGCAAGGGGTTCGGGGCGGTCGAGAAGACGCGGAAGGTCGTCGTCAATTTCCCGGCCGGCATCGACGGCGGCCAGCGGCTCAGGGTGCCGGGCCAGGGCATGCCGGGCGCCCAGGGCGCGCCGCCCGGCGATCTGTACGTCGACGTCGATCTCGCCGCGGACGAGCGCTTCGAGCGCGACGGGCTCGACCTCATCACGCGGGCGCCCATCTCCTTCGCCGACGCGGCGCTCGGCAGCACGATCAAGATCGACCTGCCGGACGACACGGTCGTCGACGTCGAGGTCCCGGCGGGCGTGCAGCCCGGCGAGGTGATCTCGGTCAAGGGCAAGGGCGCGCCGCGGATCGACGGTCGCGGCCGCGGCTCGCTCCAGGTGGTCATCCAGGTCGAGGTGCCGCGGAACCTGTCGCCCGCAGCGCAGGAGCTGCTCCGCAGCTTCCAGGACGAGGTAGCCAAGCACCAGCCGGCGGCGAAGGCGGCGACCGCGTAACGGCGCCGACGCCCGGCGAGCTGGCAGGATTTCTCGCGCCAGGCGCGAGGGGGCGCCGCGCTCAGCGCGTCGTGCCGATCCAGGCGCCCGCGCACGCGAGGCTGAAGGCGATGGGGGCGAGCGCGGCCGCGAACACGACGGCGACCGGGGCCGCGAGGCCGAGCAGCACCAGAGAGCCCAGGATGGCGAGCGCCGCCGAGGCGGCCGGCTCGAGGACGCTGCCCGTCGACGAGGCCCGGGCGACGAGATAACCGGCCAGGGGGAAGGCGGCGATCGCCGCTGCGACGAGCAAGAGGAGCGGCGCCGCCGCGGCGGTCGAGGCGTCACCCCGGTCCACCGCCGCGAAGTCGACGCCGAAGCGATGGCCGAGCGCGATCGCGATCGCGAGCGCGGTCGTCATCACCCCGACCGTGACGAGCGCGCCGAAGGCGATCCACGTGAGCGTCACCGGTCGCTCGGTGCGCCTGAGCGCCTCGCGCAACGTTCCGAGCGACGGCGGGGCGATGCGGGGGAGGAAGCGGCGCTCCCTGCGCTGCGAGCTGTGCGGCGACGCGCCTCGGCGGAGCAGGTCGCGGGCGGCGAGGAAGGTCACGAGGCCGGTGCCGAGGAGCACCGGCGCCGCGATGACGAGCGCGACCGGGCGGCACGCAAAGACGATGTAGTCGTAGGCGCCGTTGAGCACCATCGCGCCGAGCCACGCGGCGTTGAAGCGACGGCCGCCCAGCGGCCGCGTGCGCTCGCGGCCCAGCGCGTAGCCCCAGAGCGAGGCGAAGAAGAGGTGCGCCGGCACGGCGAGGAGGGCCCGCGCGATGTCGAGCGGCTCCAGCGGCCGGCCCCACAGGTAAACGGCGTTGTGGGCCGACACGAACCCGAGCGCCGCGGCGGCCGCGTACACGAGCCCGTCGAACGGCTCCTCCACGGCGCGCAGCCGCGCGATCGGCGCGACGGCCGCCACCTTGAGGCCCTGCTCCAGCGGCGCCGTGACCACGAAGATGTAGACGAGCGTGACGGCGTCGAGCGCGCTGGCGGACTTGTCGACGCCTTGCCAGCGCTGGAGGAACGTCTCGATGAGCAGCGCCGGCACGAACGCGAGCGCGCCGAGCAGCGCCGTCCCCACCGCGAACCGGCGCCTGCCATAGAGGCGCTGCGACCAGACGAGGAGCGCGGCCAGCCCTCCGAGCGGCGCTGCGACGGTGGCGAGCCAGAGGAGCGCTGCGGCGGCGTTCATGGGCGCGAGGGGCGGGGCGGCGGAGCTGGCTTCGCTGCGGCTAGAAGTGGAGCCCGGCGACCGCGGTCAGGGCGAGCGCCGAGCCCACGCTGGAGCCCTCGGCCGCGAGCAGATCGGCCTTGGCTTGCTGGGGCGCGGCGGCTCCGCCCTTGATCCCCTCGATCGCGGCTGCGGAGAGCCCCGGCCTGGTCAGCGCCAGGAGCTCCCAGCTCGCGTTCGCGCCGATCGAGAAGACCGGCGACAGGTAGAGGTCGAGCCCACCGGAGACCCTCCCGTAAAAGCCGCGGATCGCGATGGCGTCGGCCGCGCCGCTCACCGCGCTCTTGACGCTGCCGAGGCCGGCGTAGCCGAAGCCCAGATCGACGTGCGGGTCGAGCTTCCCGAGCGGCAGGTGCATGCCGACCTCGCCGCCCAGGGTGAAGAGCTGCCAGTCGCTGAAGAACCCGACCCGTCCACGGGCGCCCAGCGTGAAGTACAGGAGCCGGACGCCGGCCCCCGCGCCGATGACGCCCCCGTTGGCCGCGCTCGAAACGAACCCGGCCGTGAAGTCGTCCTCGTCGATGTTGAACGTCTGGAGGCCGACGTTCTCGTAGCCTCCCTCGACGTTCAGCCAGACGATCTCGAGGCCGCGCCCCGAGTCCCGCTCCTTGGCCTCGTCGAGGCGCTGCTCCGTGCCGTCGGGGGCGGCGGGCTCCGGCTCGGGCGTGGTCATCGGAGGGGGCGGCGCCAGGCCTCCGGCCTGCATCGATGGATCGTACGGGTTCGGCTGTGCCGCCGCGGCGCCGGCGCCGACGCTCGGCGAGGTCCCCGGGAACGGCTGCCCCTGCTGTGCCAGGGCCGCGGACGTCATGGAGGCCGACGTGAGAACGGTGAGCAAGCAAAGCGCGCGACGAGCGATCATTCGTCCTCTTCCTGGCTGTTCCCGTCGAGCCCGTCGGTTCGTCCCATCGATTCCAGGGTCTCGGCGTCCCCTGTGGATGAAACGGGCGGGCCAGGCACCCGGTAGCCGCCGTCGAGCCAGCGGCCGAGGTCCACCAGCTTGCACTGGGGCGAGCAGAACGGAAAGGCCGGGTTCTCGGGCCGGGGCCCCGCCGGTTTGCGGCAAATCGGGCACCTCGCGCCTGCCAAAGCTCCCATGCGGCGTAACGTAGCAGCGTCCATTGCGGGCATGTAGCTCGCGCTCGGTGAGCCGTGGGCCCGCGCTCTCCGGCATGTGCCCCGCGCTCGGCGGGCGTGCGGCCAGCGCTCGGTGCGTGTGTCGCCCGCGCTCAGCGCGCTGGACCGAGGTCGCTGGAGCGACGCCCGCTCAGCGCGCCGGGACCGCGAGGTAGCGGGGCGCTCCGTGGCGCCGTACCCGCAACAGGAGATCCTGGTGTGCCGCCGCGCCCAGGCGCGCGGTCAGGTCGGCGCCGCCCCGCACCGGCGCGCCGTTCAGATCGAGCACCACGTCGCCCACCTCGAGGCGGCCAGCCGCGGGGCTCCGGGGCGCGATCGACTCGATGCGCGCTCCTTCCAGGGCGTCGCTCGCCAGCACGCCGAACGGCGGCTGCTCGGCGCCCCTCGGCGCGCGATCCTCCGGCGCGCGCCAGCTCGACGACGGCTGGTGCTGGGCCGACGGATCGAGCTTCATCGTCGCGCGCCGGTCCGCGCCGTCGCGCTTGTAGACGAGCTCCACCTCGTCTCCCGGCTTGGCTCGCCGGAGCATGCGCGCGAGCTCGCGCGCGTGCTCGACGCGGCGCCCCTCGACCGACGTGATCACGTCGCCCGGCCTGAAGCCCAGCCGCGATCCGGGGCCCTCCGGCTCGACCTCCGTGATCAGCGCGCCCATCCGCCCTGGCAGCCGGAGCACCCGCGCGAGCTGCGGGGTCACCTCCTGGAAGCTGATCCCGATGCGCCCTCGGTCCACGCGGCCCGTCTCCCGCAGCTCGGGCAGGATCTCGAGCACCTCGTCGATCGGCAGGGCGAAGCTGATGCCGCGGCCATCGGCGTGGATCGCCGTCGCGATGCCGATCACCTGCCCCGTCGCGTCGAAGAGCGGCCCGCCGCTGTTTCCCGGGTTGATGGCGGCGTCGGTCTGGAGGAAGCCGTCGAGGTTCCCCGTGCCCATGGGCCTCGACGTCGCGCTGATGATGCCCCGGGTCACCGTCGGTCCGAGCCCGAACGGGCTCCCGATCACGATGACGCCGTCGCCAGGCCGGACCGGCGCGCTCGATCCGAGGGAGGCGACCCGCAGCGCCCCTGCTCCGAGCAGCTTCAACAGCGCCACGTCGAGCGTCGGATCCCGCCCGACCACGGTCGCCTCGAAGGCGCGCTCGTCCGAGAGCTGCACCTCGATGCCGAACGCGTCGCCGATCACGTGATCGCTCGTCAGCACGAGCCCTTCTTCGGCGATCACGAACCCGGATCCGATCGCCCGCTCCACCCGCTGCACACGGCCCTCGAACGGGAGCGCCGGGCCCGCGCGCCCGTCTGGAAACGACGGCGTGCGCAGGGTGGTGATGGTCACCACCACCGGCCGCACCTGCTCGATCAGCGCGGGCAGGGCCATCGCGCCGCGGGCCGCTGGCGGCTCGGGCGGCGATTCCGCGCGCAGGACCGAGCACGGCGCGCTCGCCGGGCCGCGGGGCGGTGGAGGGGGCGAGAGCGCGGCTGCCCGGTCGTCGCAGGCAGCGAGCGGTGCGGTCCCGAGGAACCCGACACACGCCCATGCGGCAGCGCGGAGCCGTCCCACGGGCCGGACGTAGAGCCTCGAGGCGCGACCGCAAGCGCGCGAGGACCGGCCGCTGGAAAGCGCTGCTCCGCGCCGCGGCCGAGCTGCTCCGTGGGCCGGACGAGGCGCGTACGCGCGGCTCGCTGGCCGCTCAGCCAGGAGGCGCGCCTCGCGCGGCCTCCGTGCGCACCACCTGGACGACGACCTCCACCAGGCGACCGCCGGGCTGGACGAACGACGCCTTGCCGCGCCCCCCTTCGAAGCGCCACGCCAGATCGGCGGGAGCGCCTGTCTCTCCCGCGCCTTCGCCGACGCGGACGACGGCGCTCACCTCCAGCGTCTGCTTCCCTGCCGTCACGGCGCCCCGCGCCACCGCGAACGTCCCGCCGCCGAGCAGCGCGATCGTCCGCTTCGCCAGGTTGCTCAGGTGTCGCGCGGGCTCTTCCCCTCCGGGCTCCGGACGCCACGTCGCGATGTGCCCGGCGTCGTCGATGTCGATCACGAAGCGCGCCTTCCCCGCGCTTCCGGGCGGGAGCGTCGCCCAGATCGGATCCGCCTGGCACGCGGGCGGGATGGCCCTCGTGAAGGCGCGCCCGAGGTTGCGCACAGCGCTGACGCCGGCCGCCCCGAAGTCGCCCTCGCCGTCCTCTCCGGCGCCAGCGCTCGTCCGCGCCGCGGCAGAGCGCGCCGGTGCGCCGGCTTCCCCGGTCGCCGCGGGATCCCGGCGTCGCTCTGCGGGTCGCGGCGTCGCCCTGGGCCGGGGCGTCGCCTTCGGCCGAGGCGCTGCCGGGCCGCGCGGCGCGGCCGCGCGGACGAGCGGCGGCGCCGGCTCGCCGCCGGCCTCTGCAGGGCGCTCTGCCGGCGCCGTGGGCCGGCTGGCATCGGCCGGAGCGCGCGCCGCTGGCATGCTCGTCGGCTCGCCGCGCTCGCCGGCCTCGTCGCGCCCGCTGCGAGCGTCGCTCGGGCGCGCCGCGCCGCCGCTGCCCGGCAGCGCGGCCGTGAGCCCGGTCCAGAGATCGATCGGCTCGCGCTCCGCCGCTGGCTCGGCGGGATCGCTGGCGGGCACCTCCGGCCCGAGCCGCGCCGAGCTCCACGCGCCCAGATGGACGAGCGCCGATACGAGGAGCGCCGGCAGCATCGCTCGTTGATCGCGCATCGGCTCGCACCCCGCCCTTCGGCCCAGTCGGACGCGCAGCGGCCCCGGCGCCTCGCCGAAGCTCGTTGCTCTTGGCCCGAGGTTCTGCCAGACAGCATCGCGGCTGCAACGTTCCCGAGCGCGCCTTGAAGCTCCTCGCCCTCTCGACCTCGACCCCGCGCGGCAGCGCCGCCCTCTTCGAAGCAGCGGACGTGGACCTGCACGCCGGGGCGGCGGCGTCGCGCGGCAGCGCGCTCTCCACCGCCGGCCCCGCCGCGGCGCCGGCGGCCGGCGCGCGGCTGCTCGCGGCGACGACCTACGCCGACCTGCACGGGCACGCGGAGCGCATCTTCGGCGCTGTCGACGAGGTGCTCGCCGCGGCAGGCCTACCGGCCGCGGCGGTCCAGGCGCTCGGCTGCGACGTGGGGCCCGGCTCGTTCACCGGGGTCCGGGTGGCGGTCGCGGCGGCCAAGGGCGTCGCGCTGGCGCTGGACGTCCCGGTCGCCGGCGTCACCTCGCTCGAGGCGATGGCCGCCGCCGCCTTCGCCGCTGGCGCGGCGAGCCCCGGCGATCTCCTGGTCCCGCTGATCGACGCCAAGAAGGGGGAGGTCTTCCTGGCCGCCTTCGATGCGCCCGCGGCGGCGCCTTCGATCCCGCCGCGCCACCTGCCGCGCGACGCGGCGTTCGACGTCGTGGCCGAGCTCGCCGCGGGGCGCCGCATCGTCGTCGTCGGCGCCGTCGCCGAGGAGATCGAGGCGCTCCGGCCGCTCGCCGCGCGGGGCGACGCCCTGGATTTTCCCGACGCGACGTGGATCGGGCGCCTCGCGATCGGCCGGCTCTGGGCGGCCGTCGCGGGCGGCGAGCGCGCGTCAGCGGCGGCTCTGCACGATCCGGCGCTCCTCGAGCCGCTCTATGTGCGCGCGCCGGACGCGAAGCCGGCCGAGCTGGGATACACTCCGCCCCGATGATCAGCTCGCCTGAAGGGGACGGCGTCGCACCCGACGCGGAGCGCGAGGCCTCGAGCCCCAGCGACGCGGAGCGCGCTCCGCCGCCCGCCGCGGCAGCGGACTCTGCTCGCTCTCCCTCCGTCCCCGCCGCGCCGCGCGACGAGCCCGCGGCCCTGTCCGCCCCTGTCGAGTCGGCCGAGCCGGGGCCCGATCCCGAGCGGCTCCGCGCCCGGTTCGGCCGCCCGTTCGAGGCCGGCGACGTCATCTTCCGCGAGGGCGAGCCCGGGACCGAGGCGTACCTCCTCGAGGAAGGGCGCGTCCGGCTCATCAAGAAGGTCCGCGGCGCCGAGCGCAGCCTGATGGTCCTGAAGCCCGGCGATCTGTTCGGCGAATCCGCGCTCCTCGGCGGCGCCGCGCGCTCGTCGACGGCGATCGCGCTCTCCCGCGGGGTCGCGCTAGCGCTCGATCAGGGCACGCTGCAGAACCTCGTCGAGCGCAACCCGGCCGTCGCGATGCGCATCATCAAGCAGCTCGTCGGTCGGCTCCGCGACGCGGAGGACCAGATCGAGATCATGATGCTCACCGACACGCAATCGAAGGTCGTGAACGCGCTCCTCAAGCTCGCGCAGCAGTCGCGCGCCACCGGCGGCGCCGCCTCGAACGGCGCCTCGTTCGCGATCTCGCCGATGGAGCTGTCCACCCGCGTCGGCCTCGACGTCGACACGGTGAAGCGCGCCGTCCAGCAGCTCCGGGAGGGCCAGTACCTGCGCGTCGCTGACGAGCGCCTCGAGATCCCCGATATCGAAGCGCTGCGGAGGTTGTTCGGCCTTCTGGGTCTCAAGGACGAGATCCGCGGCGAACAGTGACGAGCAAGAACCGCCTGCGCCACCATCCTACGCCGACCTGACAATTGCTGGAAGCCGAATCGGGATCCTGAGAACGCGCCGCGTCTTCCAGGGAGATTCGCAGGTTGACGTGACAAGCGGCCTGGTTTACTCAGGGTTCCCCGCAGGGCAGGCGAAGTCCCGTCCTGACAATGTGCCGCGCCGCGGCAGCGTTCGGCAGCGGATTCAAGATCGCACATGACCTCGCAGCGACACAGGACAGCAGCGACCCGCGCGGGGTGCATCCGCGGCGCGGCCGCTGTCGTGTCGATGGGGTCGCTGATGTCGTTTGCGTCCGTTGCGTCCGTTGCGTCAGTTGCATCCGTCGCGCTCGCGTCGTGCGGTGGCGCGCAACCCTCGGCGCAGACGAGCGACGCGCGGTCGCTCGCGGAGTATGATCTCGCGCGCGACGCGTTCCAGCGCGGCCGCCTGCGCGAGGCGCTGGCGCACGTCGAGCAGGCGCTCTCGCACGACGAGGACAACGCCGAGGCGTCCTATCTCGGCGCCTTGATCCTGCTCGGCTTCTGCGCGGGTGATGCGCACTCCAGCGACTGCCGCTTCGACAGCGCCGAGAAGATGGCGCGGCGGGCCCTCGAGGCGAACCCGGAGATGCGGGACGCGAAGAACGCGCTGGGCGTCATCCTCGTGCATCAGCGGCGCTACGACGAGGCGATCGCGGTGCTCAAGCCGCTGACTGAGGACATCCTGTACGCCTCGCCGGAGAAGTCGTGGGGCAACCTGGGCTGGGCGTACCTGCTCAAGGGCAGGAACGACGAGGCGATCGACGCGCTACGCCGCGCGGTCGCCGCGCAGCCGCTCTTCTGCGTGGGGCAGTACCGGCTCGGCCTCGCCTACGAGAAGCGAGGCGAGCTCGATCTGGCGCGCGAGGCGCTGACGAGGGCGGTCGAGACCGACCAGCCGGAGTGCACGCGGCTCCAGGACGCGTTCGACGCGCGCGCCCGCATCGCCGAGAAGAGGGGGCTCGTGGACGACGCGCGCGCCGATCTCGAGCGGTGCCGGGAGATCAACGCGACGACGGCCGTGGGGCAGCGCTGCGCTGCACAGTTACAGACGTTGCAATAGGGCCTCGGCGCGCCGCTCTCCGAGAAGTACAGAGGGGTGCGCTAGGGGGTTGAGCAACGGTTCTCAGGGTGAGTAGAGTGACGACCGAATGACGATGGGTGGAATGGGATGGAGTCGATCGGACGCTACCTGAGACGCACGCGTGAGGCCCGAGCCATGAGCGTGGAGGAAGTCGCCCGCGCCACGCGCATCCCGGTGATCTCCATCGAGCGAATCGAGGCAGATCATTTCGACGACCTGCCCGGCGAGGTGTTCGTTCGGGGGTTCTTGAAGGCGTACGCTCGCGCGGTCTCGCTCCCGATGGAGGAGGTGTTGGCCCGATACACGGCGAGCCGCCGGATCGCGCTGGTGACACCGCTGCCCATCGCGGCGCCCGCGCGCCGCACCCAGAGCAGGCGCTTCGGGGTCGCGATCGCGTTCGTGTTGCTGCTCATCCTCTTCACGCTGGCGCTCAGCATCGTGCTCAGGCCCCGCGGCCACGACATGCCGCCGGAGCTCTCGGACGGCACGCTCGCGAGGGCGAGTACCTCCCTCTCGGCCTGAGGGCCAAATTTTCGCCGGGCGCTCGCGCGCGGTTCGCGCCATAACCGCCGGTACCCGCCATGCCTCGATCGGTTCGCCCGCGGACGGAGCGCCTCCGGACCGGGGCGCTCCTGGTCCGGCGTGTCCCTTTCGGTGAAGCCGACCTCCTTGTCGGGCTCTTCACCGAGCAGGGGGGGCTCATCTCTGCCACGGCGCGTGGCGCGCGCCGCTCGGCCAAGCGCTTCCCGGCGCTCGAGCCGATGCACCTGCTCCGCGTGACCCTGGAGATCCGTCCGGGCGCGGAGCTCGCCCAGCTCACGGAAGCGGCGCTCGAGCGCCCGCGCCTGCGCCTCGCGGGGGATCTCGGGCGCCTCGAGGTGGCCGGGCGCGCGCTGCGCTGGGTGCGGGAGATCGCGCCGGCGCACACCGCCGAGCAGGCGGCGTGGAGCGAGCTGAACCAGCTGCTCGACCGCCTCGACGAGGTGTCCACGCCTCCTCCCCAGGCGCTGCTCGCGGAGACCGGCCTGCGCCTGCTCGTCGCCTTCGGCTGGGGCCTCGAGCTCACGCAGTGCGTCCGTTGCGGGCGCGCCTGCGACACGACGCGGTCGGCTTGTGCCGATCCGGCGCGCGGCGGCCTCGTCTGCCGGGCCTGTGGCGGCGGACCTGTCGTGCTGCGGCCGGAGCCGAGGGAGCGGCTGCTGGCGGCGATGCTCGGCGGCGCGCCGATCCCGGAAGAGGACGTCCCGCTCGCGCTCGACCTCGTCGAGGGCGCGCTCACAGCGCACGCTAGCGGCGGCTAGAGCGAGCGCTGCGTCACGCCACGGCTCGCCAGAAGCGGGTCATCGCGCGCGGTGCTTCGGGCGGCCCCTCGATCTCCACGTAGGGCCGGCCGGGCGCGGCGCGAGGGAACGAGAAGCTCCCGGTGTTCGCGTAGCCGTCGCCAAGCGCCTCGCGGTGCGTGTGGCCGAAGACGACCAGCTTCGCGCCGGTCGTCCTCGCGACGCGGCCGGCGCCCTCGGCCAGGCGCTCGGCGACCGTGCCGGCGTAGCGGTTGTGCCCGCTCGCCCAGCTCGCGCCCATCAGCAGCGCGCCGAGCCCGAGCGCCGCGGCGCCGGTCCCCCGCGCGCCGAGCCCGAGCGCCGCGATCCCGGCGCCCATCGACAGCGTCGCGATCACCCGATCGAAGTACAGCCGCGTGAACGTGCGCGCCGCGCTCTCCAGGGTCGGCGTGGCCCCGAGCCCGACGAGCGCGTCCGCCATCGCGCGCGGCACCCCGAGCTCGTGCGCGAAGCGATCCATGGCCGCGGCGCCCACCGTGGCCTCGCCCCCTGCGCGGTAGAGCGGGCCGCTCTTCAACATCGCGCCGAGCGCCGCGTGGAAGTAGCGGTAGATGACGTAGGGCGCGCGAGGGCCGTACCAGGTGAACGCCGACAGGAACAAGCTGAGCGGCGTCTGATCGTTCGCCTGCAGATAGCGGTGCGCGCCGGTCGGCGCGATGAACTCCTCGACGAAGTGAACGCCGAGGCTGCGCTCGCCGACCACGAGCGGGTGCGCCGGGGCGTTGTCCGGATCGTACAGGTGGCCGTGCTCCAGGTGGATCGCCCCCTCGCGGAAGAACCAGGGCGTCGTGCGGATCCGCGACCGGGGCTCGCCGGTCACCTCGAGCGCCTCCGCCAGCGCCACGGGGAAGTCGGGCGCCCCGACCTCGGCGTCATGATTGCCGCCCGCCAGCCAGAGCTCGCCGCCGCGGTCGAGGTGCTCGGCGAGCGCCGCACGCGCGGTCGGGTGCGCGAGCAGCGCCTCGCGCAGCGCGCGCGGCCGGGGCATCCAGGGTGACTCGGAGGAGAGATCGAACAGATCGCCCGCGACAACGATGCGCGCCCCCCGGTGGGCCTCCACGAACCGGGCGAGATCGGCGGTCACGTCGCGCGGCGTCTGGCGCACGAGATGGAGATCGGCGAGCACGACCGTGCGGCGCTGCGTCATAACCTTCCTTATCCATCACGTCCGTCCGGGCGCTGCAACTCACCGCCAGCCGCGCGATCTCGGCGGGTGGCCATGTGGAGGAGCGCTGCCCACCGAGCTCAGCGCTCGTCTGTCACATCCGTCACGGTCGCGCTGCGGCCCGGTGTCGCCGCCGGGATGCGATGGGGCCCCGTCACCGTTGCGGCGTGCCCCTGGCACGGGCTCGACGCCTGTGCCGCTGCGTCCCATGCAAGCAGGCATGGAAGGCTCGGCGCGGACGCGACCCTCGGCCCAGCGGGTGAACGGTGGGCTGCTCGCAGAGATCAACCGTGCCCTGAGGGGCAAGGACATCGAGGCCCTCTCCCGGATCTACGCGGAGGACGCTGTGATCGAGGAGGTGAGCAGCCGCGATCCGCCGGCCCACCCCAGCGTCACCAGCGGGAGGCAGGCGATCCTGGAGCGGCTCAAGAGCGATCTCTTCCGCGATCCGATCTCGGGCTGGGAGCGCCAGCTCGACTCGACGGAGATCCTGGACGGAATCGAGACCGACGAGGGGCTGGCGTACATGGAGGTGCGCGTCTATGAGGCCGGCGATCGGGTCATCGCGCAGCACCTGGCCCGCAAGAAGAACGGCCTCATCGGCCACGATCGCGTCGTCGTCGCCTGGGACGCGGACTGAGCCAGCGCCAGCGAGCGGCGGCGCCCCTACGCGCCGGCGAGGGCTGTGCTGCTCGCGCTGCGGCGGGCTGTGCTGCTCGCGCTGCGGCGGGCTGCGCCGCTCGCGCTGCGGCGGGCTGCGCCGCTCGCGCGTCGGCGGGGCTGCGCCGCTCGCGCGTCGGCGGGGCTGCGCCGCTCGCGCGTCGGTAGGGCTGCGCTGCTCGCGCGCGTCGGTAGGGCTGCGCTGCTCGCGCGTCGGTAGGGCTGCGCCGCTCGCGCGGTGGCGATGTAGAGTAGCGCCGTGACCACCGCCGTCCTCCTCAGCTGCCACGGCACCGTCGAGCGGCTCGATGATCTGCCCGCATTCGTCACCAACATCCGCCGCGGCCGGCCGGCCCCGCCGGAGGTGCTCGACGAGGTCCGCCGCCGTTTCCAGGCGATCGGCGGCTCGCCGCTCATGCGCATCACGCAGGCCCAGGCGGACGCGCTCGCCGCGAGGATCGGCCTCCCCGTCGCGATCGCCGGGCGCCTCTGGCACCCGTATCCGGCCGAGGTGCTCGGCGCGCTCCACCGCAGCGGCGTGAGGCGCGTCGTCTCGCTGCCGCTCGCGCCGCAGTCCGTCGACGTCTACCACGCCGTCGTCCGCGACGCGGCCGCCGAGCAGGGCGGCATGGAGGTCCGGTGCGTGCCCGCGTGGGGGCTCGAGCCGGCCCTGATCGACGCCTTCGTCGAGGTGATCGACGAGGCGCTCGCGCGCGTCCCCGAGGAGAGCCGGGCGAAGACGGCGGTGATCCTCTCGGCCCACAGCCTCCCGCAGCGGATCATCGCCGCCGGAGATCCGTACGAGCGCCAGTTCCGCGCGATGGCCGCCGAGGTGGAGCGCCGCATCGCCCCCCGCGGGAACCCGGTGCTCGTCGCCTTCCAGAGCCAGGGCATGACCGGCGACGCCTGGCTCGGCCCGGATCTGCGGTCGACGTTCGACGGCCTCGCCGCGCGCGGCGTGCGGGAGGCGCTGATCGCGCCGATCGGCTTCGTCGCGGATCACGTCGAGACCCTCTACGATCTCGACGTGGAGGCGCAGGTCTTCGCCCGTGAGGCGGGCCTCGCGCGGCTCTCCCGGGCACCGGCCGTGAACACGCGGCCGCGCTTCATCGACGCCCTGGAGGCGCTCGTCCGGCGCGAGCTCGCGCAGGCCGCGCCGTAGGCGGCGCCGCGCCGGCTCAGCGCTCGCTGACGCGGCGCTTGCGCGGGAGCCTCGACGCGGTCGCGCGGAGGAGCGCCGGGGCGTGCCTCGAGAGCGACACAGCGAGCTTCCCGTGGGCGGTGACGATCACCTCGGCGCGCCGCGCGGCGATGCCGTCCATGATCTGCCGCGCCGCCGTCTCTGCCGGCATGACGAGCCAGCGCGGCACGGGATCCTGAGCGCCCTCGTGCAGGTGGCCCGCGTTGTCGATCAGGCGGATCTCGCTCGCCACGTACCCCGGCGCGACGTGCGTGACCGCGACGCCCTCGGCGTGGAGCTCCGCGCGCAGCGTCTCGGCGAGGGCGCGCACCGCGAACTTGCTCATCGTGTAGGCGCCCACCGCGGGGACCGCGAGGTAGCCGAGGACGCTGCCGACGAGCGCGACGCCGCCGCGCGATCGCTTGAGCTCCGGCAGCGCGGCCTTCACGGTGCGCAGCGCGCCGAACACGTTGGTCTCGAACTGCCGGCGGAAATCGTCGAGCGCGAGCTCCTCGACGCGCCCCGCCACGCTGAACCCGGCGTTCGCGACGGCGATGTCGAGCCGCCCGAACGCCTCGCTCGCCTGCGCGACGGCGCGCTCCACGTCGCCGTCGCGCGTGACGTCGCACGGCGTCGCGAGCGCCTCGCCGCCGGACCGCCGGATCTCCGTCGCGAGCGCCTCGAGCCGCTCGGCCCGCCGCGCCGCGAGGACGACCCGGCCGCCGCGCCGGGCGACCTCCCTGGCGAGGGCCTCGCCGATCCCCGACGACGCGCCCGTGATGAGAACGACCCGCCCGGCGAGCTTGCTTGCCATGGACGCCCGCATACCACGATCGCGGGAGCGCGCGCCCTGGCGCGCCCTGGCGCGCTCGCTCATGCTCGGCCTTTCGCCGTTCGGTCGCGCCGGTGGCGTCGGTTACGATGGCCTCACCCGGCTCGACCGGGCGCCGCGTCTCAGCGTAGGTTTGCGTTCGTTTTCGTTTGCGTAGGTTTGCGTTCGTTTGCGTGCGGTCGTGCACGATTGACGAACGGTCGCGCACGGTTGCGCACGGGGTGACATGCGAAGCCACTCGATCTGCCGCTCTCTTGCCGCTCTCCTCGTCGCCGCCGCCTGCGCGGCCCCCGCGCCCGCCTCCGGCGAGCCGTCTCCCTCGCTCTCGCGCGCGGAGGCGCTCCTCGCGCAGGGCGACTACGCGGAGGCCGAGAAGGTCATCCTCGGCCTCCAGGGCGGGAAGGAGCGCGCCGCGGCGCTGCTCGCGAAGGCGCGGATCGAGCTGCTCACGGGCCGCTACGACGACGCGGCGAAGACGGCGAAGGCCGCCGCCGCGCTCGGCAAGGAGGCGCGGATCGCCGCCGCGCCGCTCCGGGCCCAGGCGCTCGCGCGCCGCGGGAAGATGGCCGAGGCGATCGCGGCGGTGCGCGAGGTGGAGCGGGAGGACGAGGCCCGCCGCGCGCGGCTCGTGCTCGGCGAGCTCCTGATCGAGTCGGGCAAGCGGGGCGAGGCGCGCGCGCCGCTGATGACGATCATCGACGACTACAACGACGACAAGATCACCGCGAGCGACGCGGAGGGGCTGTCGCTCGTCGGGCGCGCGGCCCACCTGCTCCGGAGCGCGCGCGACGCGAACGACGCGTTCAACGCGGCCGAGAAGGTCGGCGGCAAGCAGCGGATCGAGACGTTGCTCTGGCGGGCCGAGCTGTTCCTCGACAAATACGACCCCGGCCACGCCGGTCAGGTCGTGAAGGAGGCGCTCAAGCTCGCCCCGAAGGATCCGCTTTGCCGCGTCGCCATGGCGCGCGTCAAGCTCGAGAGCGCGATGGACTTCGGCGGCGCCGACAGCGAGGTCGCGCAGGCGCTCTCCGTGAATCCGAACCTCGCCGAGGCGTATTTCGTACGCGCCGGGCTCGCGCTCCGCGACATGGACATCGACGCCGCGGACGCCGCGGCCGACCGCGGGCTCAAGGTGAACCCGAACGACCTCGCGCTGCTCTCGATCAAGGCGGCGGGCCGCTTCCTCGCCGACGACGCGGCCGGCTTCGAGGCCATCAAGGCGAAGGTGCTCGGCCTGAACCCTGAGTTCTCGCGGTTCTTCCAGATCGTCGGTGAGTTCGCGGAGTGGGAGCATCGCTACGACGACATCGTCAAGATGATGGGGGAGGCGACGCAGGTCGATCCGAACGACGCGAAGGCGCACGCCACGCTCGGCCTGAACCTGATCCGCGCCGGCGACGAGAAGGGCGGCGTGCTCTCGCTCCAGAAGGCGTGGGACAAGGACCGCTTCAACGTGCGCGTCTTCAACACGCTGAACCTCTACGAGAAGGACATCGCGACGCAGTACGTGACCGTGGAGGGGCAGACGTTCCGCGTCCGCTACCACAAGCAGGAGCGCGCGATCCTCGAGCGGTACGTGCCGCGCATGCTCGAGGAGGCCTGGGGCTCGATGGTGAAGCGGTACGGCTTCACGCCGAAGGTCCCGGTCTCGATCGAGCTCTACGCGTCGACGGAGAACTTCAGCGTCAGGACGAGCGGCCTGCCCAACGTGGGCATCCAGGGCGTCTGCTTCGGCCAGACGCTGGCGGCGTTGAGCCCGGCGGCGGCGGAGTTCAACTGGGGGAACGTGCTGTGGCACGAGCTCGGGCACGTCTTCGCGATCCAGCTCTCGAAGAACCACGTCCCGCGCTGGTTCACCGAGGGGCTCAGCGAGTACGAGACGATCGTGCGGCGGCCCGAGTGGCACCGCGAGGAGGATCCGGCGCTGTTCGCCGCCCTGAAGGGCGGGAGGATCCCGGCGGTCGACGGGTTCAACCGGGCGTTCACGCACGTCGACAACATCGAGGACGTGACGATGGCTTACTTCGCGGCGAGCCAGATCGTGGTCTTCATGGCGGGCGAGTTCGGCTTCCCGAAGGTGGTCTCGATGCTGCCCCGGTGGGCGGCGGGCAAGCGGACGCAGGAGGTGGTGAAGGAGTCGCTCGGGATCAGCGCGGAGGAGCTCGACCGGCGCTTCCGCGCGTGGCTGAAGCCCCGCCTCGAGCGCTACGAGAAGCAGTACGTCCCGGATCTGCACGCGCCGCCGCTCGACGAGGCGCGCAAGGCGGCGGCGCGCGCTCCGAAGGACGCGAAGCGGCTCGTCGAGCTCGCGCTCGCGCTGTTCGAGGACGGGCAGCGCCAGGAGGGCGAGGCGGTGCTCGCCGAGGCGCTCCGGGTCGACCCGAAGCAGCCTGACGCGACCTACCTCAAGGTGCGGGCGGCCTTCGCCGAGAAGAAGCCTGACGAGGCGGCGAGGCTCTTGAGCAAGATGATCGCCGACGGGCACGACGGCTACGTCGTGCGAATGAAGCTCGCCGATCTTGCCGAGCTGAAGAAGGACGCGGCGAGGATGAAGGCGAACCTCGAGGCGGCGTCGCGCCTGGATCCCACGCAGGCCGAGCCGCTCCAGGGGCTCTACGATCTCGCGCGCCGGCAGAAGGACGCGGCGGGCGAGCTCTCGGCGCTGCGCCGGCTCGCGCTCCTCGATCAGCACGATCGTCGTGTCTGGCGGCGGCTGCTCCGGCTGCTCGTGGAGCGCGGCGCGTGGGAGGAGGCGCGCAAGGTCGGCGAGGGCGCGATCTTCGTCGACGTGGCGAACCCGGAGATCCACCGGCTCTATGCGCGGGCGCTGGCGCGCACGGGGCGGCACGTGTCGGCGATCTACGAGCTGAACAGCGCGCTCCTGTCCGGGCCGAAGCCGGGGGACGCGGCGGAGATCTACGGGGAGCTTGCCAAGGCGTACGCGAAGATGAAGCGGGACGACTACGCGAAGCAGGCGCTCGAGTACCAGAAGACGATGAAGAGCGCGTCGCCGCCTGCGCCGCGGGCGATGCCGGATTATTGAGGCTCGGGGCTCCGGGCTCGGCGCTCTCGGTTCGGGGCGAGAGAGGGCGGAGATCCCGGCTGCACGCGCCGGAGGGGGTCTCCGCGCGGCAGGGTGCGGGTGGGCGCTCGGCCATCCGCCGAGGCGGGAGCGCGGAGCTTACGCTGAGAACACCGCCCGGCATGTCTCCCTTCGGGCCTTGCCTCCTGGAACGTTTCGTCGCGCGCCACACAAGGCGCGCCTGAGACGTGGAGCCCGCTGGGACCTTATGGCACCTCGGTCGGTGCTCGCCGCGCCCACCCGCACCCTGCCGCGCGGAGACCCCCTCCGGCGCTTGCGTGGGGCGAGGTCAAATCGCCGCGCTCTGGGTGAAGATGCGTGCGCCGCGCGCCATCAGGCGCCGGTGACGACGGGCGAGCGTGTCAGCGCTGCCGTCGAAGCCTTTGTCTCCGGCGGCGCACCTGACGTGCGCGGCGGTGCTTGCCTTGCTGTATCATCGCTATCGCTATCAGCTCGAGAGCCTTGTCGAGCGCCGAACGGACCAGGAGATCGTGCGGGGTTGCCGCTACACAGCGCTCCCCTAGCGAGATCGCGCACTTCAGGAACCCGGCGGCTTCACGCGCCCGTCGTATCGCCGACGAGCGAGAACCCTCTCTGCCATCGCCCGCCGTCAGAGTATCGCCCTGGGGGGCGAGCCACTTCAGCCCCATTTGCACGTACAGGCCCACGAGCAGCCGCGGGACCGGGGCTTCGGAAGGGGGCAGCGGAAGACCTCTCACATGCTTCCACGCGTTCGACAACGTGGCGGCTGCGCCGTTGAAATCCCCTTGCTGTAAGAGGACGTTGGTCTGCTGGCCGTACCCGAGCGCAACGCGCCAACTGAGAGACGCGTCATCCGCGCGCTCTTTGAGGAGACGGAGCGCGCTGGCGGTGCTTTGCTCTGCCCATTCCAGCGCTGCGGCGGAATCTCCCTGCGCAGAGGCAATGGTCGAGAGCTGCATCAGCAGCGTCCAGAGCACACCTGCCCACCGCACGGCTTCGTCTTCACCGGCGAGCTGTTGCGCGATCTGCACGGCGGCGCTGCAGGCTTCTCGTGCCCTGGCGAGGTCGCCTCGCGCCATGAACGCCGTGCTCAGCTCGTCATGGTACTTTAGGAGCTCGGCCCGCCAGCGCGCTTCGGTCGGTTGCTCGGTTGCTCTTCGCTCCACGATCCCGAGGCTGTCGTGCAGCATCTGCTCTGCTGCGATATGATCTCCTCTGGCCAAGACGAGGGCGGCGATCCGCCGGCGCACGACGCTCACCCTGAGCTGTGTCTCCTGATCTGCTGGATCGACCCTGGCCAGGGCCTCGAGTGCATCAAGTTGTTCGCGGAATGAAGCTTCGGCAGAGTGAGGGTCGCCTCGTGCCACCAGCACCTCTGCCCGAGCTCCGAGCGTTCCCCCCAGCATGCGCAGCTCGACTGCGGTTGCTGAGGCGCCTTCCCGTCGGAGAGCGCGCAGCACGTCGTCCAGGCAATGAAGCGAACGCTCCAGCCTTCCTTGCTCCCATGCGATAAGGCCATGCAGCGCGTTCAGGGCAACTTCATGGGTGACTTGTGAAGCGCTGCCGACCTGCTCGCTGGCAAGGATGTGCGCGCAGCGCTCTGCCTCCTCGATGCGCCCTGCCATCAGCAGGCCCCATGCGGCAGTCTCCAGGGCTTTTCGACGCGCGTGCTTCACGTTCGGGCTCGTGGCTGCCTCCAGGCGCGCAGCCCGCTCGAGCTCGCGATCTGGATCGGCCATCTCCGCAAAACGGACCATGAACGTCCTTGCCGGCGCCCGCCATTCGGGCACGCTCGGCGCGCTCACCTCCGCGGATGAGCCTGGCTCCGCGATGAAGGCGCGGATCGAAAACAGATCCGGTGCGAGGTCTCGCAACAGCCGCTTGAGCGACTCGCGCCCCTCGATGATGACGCCCCCGTCGAGCCGCTTGCGGTACGCCTCGCGCCGCTCGTTCATCGCCAGGAAGAGCTGCGACGCTGCGTCGTCCCACTCCTCGATGAGCCCCCTAGATCCGTCGGTTCGGATCCAGTGGATCCCCGGCTCAGTCTCTCCGACGAGTTCGACGGCCATCCTGGCAAGTCCTCGTGGCGGCGGCGCATGTACGAAGAACGGCTTGCCCTGCTCGCGGCACCAGCGCGCCGTCTGCTCGCGCAGCCGCGCGCGCGGGCGCGCGTCGTCGCCGACCACGAGGGCGAACCAAAAGCCGATCTGGTTCTCGAGGTGGAAGCTGATCCGGCTCCAGGCCTCCGCCTCGTCTGCGGTCATGCGCCGAGTACGACGTCGCGCACGAGGGGGTGCACGTCGTACCAGAAGTCGTCGTTCAGGTAACAAAGGAGGATCCCCGAGTCGAGGAAGCGGAGCACGTGCTCGCGCTCGTCCCCGCGGATCTCCTTCAAGCTCTTGTCGGCCGCGATGCGGCCGAGCACCTCGATCTCGTCCTTGTAGAGCGGCAAGTACGCCCGCTGCGCGATGGCGACGATCTTCTCCGCGGCGCTCTCCTGTACCCCGAGCCCTGCCAGATGGACGGCCTCGAGGAGCATGTTGAGCAGATCGCGCAGGTGCCCTCCCGACGCGAAGATGAGGCGCTCGAGCGCTTGCTCGTCCGGGAGGATCCTCCGCCAATCTCCCCGTCGTTCGACGAGCTGGATGATCCGGTCCACCACGGCCGTGCGCTCGCCGTTCCGGCGCTTCACCTGGTAGGCGGGCCACGCCTGGACCGCACCGTTCATGAACTGGGCGGCGAGGTTGTTGGCTTCCAGGAAGAGGAACGCGGGGACGCTCAGCACCATGTGCGTGTCCGGCAGGCTGATGCGGCTGGCGTGCGTCAAGAAGAGCTCCTCCACGCTGCGGCGGACCTGCTCGCTCGTCTCGCCCGTGCCCCGGATGTGCTCGAGCGAGTCCAGGATCACGACGAGGCGGACCTCGCGTCCGGCGCGCGCGCGGAGCGCGTCCAGGATCTCGTCATGGTAAGCGCGGATCTGCGCCGTGAGCTCCGCGAGCCGCCCCGAGAGCTGATCGCGGACCTGCCCGCGGAACCCCGGGTCGCCCCGCAAGGCGAGCTTGACGTTGGCGACCCCGGCGTTCGCTGTGACCTCGCTCGGCATCTTCGGCAAAAGGCCGCGCAGGCGCTCCACGAAGCTCTTCTCGAGGCCCTTCTCCTTGCCGAGGAGCCGCTCGCTGGTGAGCTGCTCGCTGATGGCGCCGGCGAGGATGAGAAGGAACTCCCGGATGTCGACCGGCGAGTGCATGTCGATGAAGTCGTCGAGGTCGACACGGATGACGTGGAAGTCGTGCTCCCAGAGCATCTTCTCCAGCCGGGAGAGCTCCGTCGTCTTGCCCGTCCCCCGGAAGCCCGCGACCAGCTGGACGCTCTCGACCTCGCTGAAGTCGATCGTGTCGAACAGCCGCTTCACCGGATCGTGCCGCTCGTCATGGAGCGGCTCGTACAGCTTGCGGTCCTCCTCATCCATGAGGTTGAGCGGCCTGTCGCGCAACGCCCGGAAGAGCGTGCGCTGGATGCTGCGATCGATCGCTTGCATGGGCGGACCCGCGGACCCTAGCACCGCGCGCTCAGGGGGCGCAGCACCCACCGTCGTCCCATGGGTCGGGCGAATCCTGCGCTCGGCCGACGCGCCGTCATCCGAGCGGCGGTCGCCTCTGGCTCCGCGACGGGATCCGCGTCACGTCACTCCGCGTCCGCCAGCCGCGCGGGCGAAGCTGCGCTCCTCCCCTCCTCATTCCGTCCGCCGTACGAGCCTCGCCCGCCGGCGAACCGGAAACGGTTAGGAAGGAGGCAGCTCGGAGCCCTCGGCGAACCGGAAACGGTTAGGAGGAGGCAGCTGGGAGCCCTCGGCGAACCGGAAACGGTTCGGAGGAAGCAGCCGGGGAGCCACCGGCGGACCGGAAGCGGTTCGGAGGAAGCCGCCGGGGAGCCACCGGCGGACCGGAAGCGGTTCGGAGGAAGCCGCCGGGGAGCCACCGGCGGACCGGAAGCGGTTCGGAGGAAGCAGCTGGGGGCCGCTGTTGGACCGGAGACGGTTCGGAGGAAGCAGCTGGGGGCCGCTGTTGGACCGGAGACGGTTCGGAGGAAGCCGCCGGGAGCCACCGTTGGACCGGACATGGTCGCCAGTGCCTCCTCGATCGCACAGCCGTGACCCTAGCGGCCCCGGCCAAGCGTCTCACCGCCATCTCGCCCTACGTCCACTCCGGTAGCGCCGAGGGGAGGGTCTGCGCGGCGGCCGCGGGTGGGCGCGGCGAGCACCGACCGAGGTGCCATAAGGTCCCAGCGGGCTCCACGTCTCAGGCGCGCCTTGTGTGGCGCGCGACGAAACGTCCCAGGTGGCATGGCCCGAAGGGAGACATGCCGGGCGGTGTTCTCAGCGCAAGCTCCGCGCTCCCGTCTCGGCGGATGGCCGAGCGCCCACCCGCGGCCGCCGCGCAGACCCTCCCCTCGGCGCGGCCCCCGGAAGGGCCGCCTCCTCCCTCGCCTACTCGTCCTCCGCCTCGCCCTTGTCCCCCCGTAGCCCGAGCGCCTTGAACTTCTTGTACAGGTGGCTCCGCTCGAGCCCGAGCCCCCGCGCCGTCGCCGCCATCTGCCCTCCGTGATGGCCGAGCGCCTCCTCCAGGATCGCCCGCTCCGCCTCCTCCGCGAGCACCCGGAACGGCACCCCCGGCCGGAAGAGCCCGCCCTTCATCGCGGCCTGCTGCCCTCCGAGGCAGACCTTCACGTCGCCCTCGTCGATCGTCTCGTCGGGCGTCAGGATCACCAGCCGCTCGATGATGTTGCGCAGCTCCCGCACGTTCCCCGGAAAGCTGTAGGCGACCAGCATGCCCATCCCGCCGTCCGTGAACGCCATCCCGGGCCGATCGTTCGCCTGCGTCGCGAGCGCGAGGAAATGCCGCGCGAGCAGCGGCACGTCCTCGCGCCGCGCGCGCAGCGGCGGCAGCGACAGCGGCAGCACGTTCAGCCGATCGTGGAGATCCGGCCGGAACTGCCCCTCCCGGCACGCCGCCTCGATGTCGCGGTTCGTCGCCGCCACCACGCGCACGTCGACCTTGATCGTCTCGTGCCCGCCCACGCGCTCGATCTCCCGCTCCTGGAGCACCCTGAGCAGCTTCGCCTGCATCGCGAGCGGCATGTCCCCGACCTCGTCGAGGAACAGCGTCCCGCCGCTCGCGCGCTCGAACTTGCCTCGCCGCTGCTTCGTCGCGCCCGTGAACGCGCCGGCCTCGTGCCCGAACATCTCGCTCTCGATGAGCTCGCTCGGGACCGCGGCGCAGTTCATCTTCTCGAGCGGCCCGCGCGCCCGCTTCGACGCGCCGTGGATCGCGCGCGCGACGAGCTCCTTGCCGGTGCCGCGCTCGCCCGTCACGAAGACCGTCGCGGTCGCCTTCGCCGCGCGCGCGATCTGCTCGCGCAGGTCGAGCATCGCCCGGCTCTCTCCGATGAGCTCGCCGACCTGGCCGGTCTGCGTCCGCAGCGCCTTCGCCTCGGCCTCGGCGCGGACGAGGCGCAGGGTGTTCTCGAGCACGAGCAGCAGCCGATCGGTCGAGAGCGGCTTCTCCAGGAAATCGATCGCCCCGAGCCGCGTCGCGCGGACGGCGGCGTCGACCGTCGCGTGGCCGCTCATCATCACGACGGGCAGCTCCGAGCCGGCAACGCGTATCCGCTGGAGCAGCTCCACGCCGTCACCGTCGGGCAGCGAGACGTCGAAGAGCGCGATGTCGTAGCTCCGCTTCGCGAGCTTCTCCTCTGCAACCCCGACGCCGCCGGCGACGTCGACCGTGTAGCCCTCGAGCGACAGCGCCTTCTGAAGGGTCGTCAAGATCGCCCGCTCGTCATCGAGCACCAGCACATGTCCGCGCGGCATGTCTGCCACCGTAGCGCGGAACCGCCGCGGCCGATGCCCGCGCTCCGGCGGAGCGCGGCAGCGGGACCCATGGCGCCTGCCCAGCTTCCGCGCCGCCGCGCCGCGCCGCCGCACGTGGAGAAAGGAGGATCCGGCTTGCGCGCGCTATGGTAGCTTGGCCCAGGATGTCTCCCGACGGTCTCGCGACGGCGGAAGGAGATCTGGAGCGGACGCCGTTCGCTCATCTTTTCGTCTATGCCGTCGAGCATCGGCTGACCGGCGCGCTCATCCTGGTGGAGCCCACGGGCGCCGAGCACACGCTGCGGATCGTCCGGGGGAACCCCGTGAAGATCCGTCCGAGCGACGGGTACGCCCGGCTCGGGGAGATCCTGCTCGAAGAGGGGGTGATCACCGCCGAGATCCTGGCGGAGGCGCTCGCGACAAGGGGCCTCCTGGGGGACGTGCTGCTGCTGTCGGGGTGCGTCGACGCCGTGACCATCGACTGGCTCGCCCAGGTCCAGTTCGTGCGGCGGATGGTGCGCCTGTTCGATCTGCCCCCGGAGACGAAGTACCGCTACTTCGACGGCCTCGACGCGCTGGCCGAGTGGGGGGGAGATCCCGCGAAGGTCGATCCCCTCGCGCTCCTCTGGGCGGGGCTGCGCGATCACGGCGAGCGCTCGACGCGCCTCCAGCGGACCCTGGAGCGGATCGGGGCCGTGCCCCTCCGCCTGCACCCCGCCCTCGAGCCCGGCCGCTTCGGCTTTCGCGAGGGCGAGCTCGCGGTGATCGAGGCGCTGGAGAGCTCCACGACCACGCTCGCGGCGCTCCTCCGATCCGGGGTCGCGCCGGAGCCGACCGTGCGCAAGCTCATCTACGCCCTGGCGATCACCCGCTACCTCGATTTCGGGACAGGCGTGCCCGTGGGCGCGGAGCTCTCGTCGAGCGTGCCGCCCGCCAGCGCGGCGAGCCTGTCGCTCGGGCGCGTGCAGCTGCGCGCGACCGTCCACCGCGTGGGCGCGGCCGCGCCGGATCCGGCCGGCGACGGGGAGCGCGCGCCGGTGCTCGCTCGCGGTCGCCGCCGAGATCGCCCATCCTCGGAGCCGTCGCCCATCTCGACCGTCGCCGGCGCGTCACCGCTCAGCGGAGGCTCGCTCTCCGCGGCGGTGGCCGCCGAGCTCGCCAGCGCCGCCGGCCTCGACGTCGGCCGCGCTGCGAGCGAGCCGTCCGGGACCGACAGAGACCGCGAGCCGTGGGGCTCGCTCGCTCCGGCCGACGAGGGCGCTGGCGGTCCGCCGCGTCCCGAGGATCCCTGAGGGGAGCCACCCGCTATATAGGCCGCCGCGATGCCTGCGCCCGCGCGACGCCCGCTCCCCGCTCAGGTCCACCTCCCCTCCGGCGGCGTGGCGCGCCTGTCGGACGCCGCCGCGCGCGCTCGCGCTTCGTCCGTCTTCGGCGCTCCCGCGGGCCGCGGCGGCGGCGAGCGCGCATCCATCGGCAGGTGCGCGCTCGACATGCAGGTCCTCGCGGGCCCGTCGGTCCTGGCCGACGCGCGCGGCGCGCCGCTGGATCCTCTCGGCCTCCCGCTCACCGACGCCCATGTCCTGCGCGCGCTCCTCGCGTCTGCCGGCATCGTGCCCGAGGAGCCAGGCGCCTACACCTGCGAGAACTGCAGCGCCCCGTTCGAGGTCGCGCCGTCGGGGCTGCTGGAGATCGGGCCGTTCACCGATGGCGAGCTCGACGATCCCGAGCTCGATCGCCCGTTCGACTTCGGCGTGTCGCACCCGATCCCGGCGCTGCGCGTGGGTCGCGCCGTCTGCCGCGCCGTGCGGCTCGTGGAGCGCACCGTCGAGGAGGCGATGCCGCTCCTCCGCATGCCCGACGACGGCGTCCTCCGCGTCACGCCGTCGCTGGTGGTGGCCATGGGGATCGCGGCGCTCGGCCGCGAGCGCCGCGCGCCGGTGATCGCCGACGCGCTCGCCAGCGCCCCCGACGAGGCGTGGGCGGCGATCGTCGACCTCTACCACGAGGCGCGCTACCCCGCGCGGCTCCTCGCCGTCTACCGCTGCCAGGGCTGCGGCGCCCGCAACGATCTCGACGTGCCGCTCGATCGGGAGCTCGCGCGCGCCCCGCTGCGCGCTGCTGGAGTGGACGGAGCGGACGCGGACGAGCTCGGGCAGCCCCGCGCGACGAGGGCAGGGACGAGGGCTCGGGCCAGCGCCTCGAGCGCCTTTCCGGATCTCGACGGCTTCGAGGCGCGCGTCCGCGCCGCGGCCGGGCGCATCTACGAGGCCCGCGGCGTGCGGAACATCGATCTCTTCATCGACGCAGGCGTGCCGGCCTGCGACGACGGAGGCGAGCCGCTGCTCGGCTGCTACACGCCCGGGACACCCGCGGATGCGCTCGGGATCGCCCATCCTCCGGAGATCAGGATCTTCTATCGGACGTTCCGGTCGGAGGCCCGCGAGGATCCCGGCTTCGACATCGACGCGGAGATCGAGGAGACGATCGACCACGAGGTGACACATCACCTGCACCATCTGGCGGGCAGCGATCCGCTCGACGACGAGGAGCACGAGCAGATCACGCGCGAGGAGCTGCGCCGGGTGGGCCACGCCGAGGCCGTGCGGCGCGCCCGGCGCGGCGCCCTGTCGGACCTCGTCGGCTTCGTGCGCGCGACGTGGCCGGCCTGGCTGATCGCGGCCGTCGGGACGGCCCTCGCGTGGTGCGCGGGCGGGCGCTGACGTCCAGCGCCGCGCGGGGCGAGCGCGACCGTGCGCCCGCCGCTTTCTTCGAAGCGGGAGGATGAGCTGTCTATACTGCCGGGACAGCAAGAAGATGCGCCGGGGAATACCGGCTCCTCGAGCGCGCTGTGCTCTTGCCGAGGATCGTGAAGACGAAGAGCTCGCCGGCCCGCACGGCCGGGTCCACCAAAGCGCCACGTCCAGCCAAGCGGGGCGGCGGTGCGCAGAACCGCCGGGGAAGTCCGGATGCGGTCGAGAAGCGCCGGGCCGCGCGCCGGTTCAACGAGCTGCTCCTGGGCGGCGGCGGCCGCGCCGGAGACGGCCGCACCGAGCGCCGGCGCCGGCGCCTGCTCGCCGAGCTGGCCGACGGCGTCGCGCGGCGAGGCAAGCGTGCGCTCAAGCCGATCGACGTGCTGTCGCGCGTCGAGGAGCTCCTGGCGCTGGGCGAGCCGCTCGCCTCGATCCGCAAGGCGTACCCGCCCCCGCCCCCGGTCGAGGTGACCGCCGAGCTCGTGGAGGGCCTGAGGCACCTCCACCGCGCCTACGGTTTCTCCGCGGACGTGTATCGGTTCGTCGGGCTCGACGCGCACGCGCTGCGGAAGGCCGGGGTGCTGCGGGGCGGCGAGCGCGGGGACGAGCGCGGCGCGTCCGCCGAGGCAGCGCGCCGCGGGGCAGCTTGACCTTGCCTGCCGGCGCGGGGATAACCCGCTCCGATGCGCGCGAGAACGCTGAAGCTCCCCCTCGGCGCGGCCGCCATGGCGGTCGTGTGCGCGGCGTCGACCGGCCTGTCGCTCCGCGCTGAGGCCCAGCCAGCGGCCGCCGCGGACGCCCCGGTGGCGCGCGTCGGCGACGCGGCGATCACGGCGTCGGAGGTCGAGCGCAGGCTCGCGCAGGTCCCGCCGTTTCAGCTCCAGACCTTCGGGCGTACCCCGGAAGAGATCCGGAAGAACTTCGTCAACCAGGTCCTCGTGCGCGAGCTGCTCCTCGCCCAGGGGGCCGCCGCGCAGAAGCTCACGGAGCGCGCCGACGTGCAGGATCGCGTGCGCGGCGTCCTGCGCTCCGCGCTGCTGCAGCGGATCCAGGCGGAGGCGGCGGCGAGCTCCCCGGTGACGGACGAGGAGGTCCGCGCCTATTACGAGGCCCACCGCGACAGGTTCAGCTCCCCGGCGATGGTGGCGCTCTGGCGCATCCTCGTCGCGACGCGCGGGGAGGCCGAGGCGATCCTGGCCGAGCTGAAGAAGGACCCGTCACCCCAGCGTTTCAAGGAGATCGCGCGCGAGAAATCGCTCGACAAGGCGACGAGCATGCGCGGCGGCGATCTCGGCTTCGTGGCGTCCGATGGCACCACGTCCGAGCCGGGGCTGAAGGTCGACCCGGGGCTCCTCTCGGCTGCCGCCGGGGTGAAAGACGCGGAGCTCGTGGCCGAGCCCGTGCCCGAGGGCGATGGCTTCGCTGTGCTGTGGCGGCGCCAGAGCAGGAAACCCGTGAGCCGCTCGCTCGAGCAGGAGGCGCCGTCCATCCGTCAGATCCTCGCGCACGGCAAGGCGGAGGCGCAGGTGAAGCAGCTCCTCGATCGCCTGCGAGCGCAGGACGTCTCCGGTCACGCCCCCGAGCTCGTGGACCTCATCGACATCACCTCGACGGGGGATCTGCAGCCGAAGAGGCGCCCGGGCACCCTCGCGAGCGGCCGGCGTCCGGGCGCGCCTCCGCCCTCGCCCGTGCCGCGTCACGACATGCGCTGACTCGGCCGGCGCGCACGGATGGGCGCTCGCCACCCTCGGCGGCAGCGCCGCCGAGGGCGACACCCCCGAGGGCGCTGAACGGCGCGTCAGCTCAAGGCGATGGCGAGCGCGATGGCGGCGAAGCCGGAGGCGATGGTGAGCACGAGCGCGGCGATGCTCCCGGCGCGTCGAGCGCGCTCCGCCGCGTCGGGGTGGAGCGCGTAGACGCCCAGGAGCAGCGCCATGGACGCCTTGCCCGGTACCCGGAGCGAGGCCGAGAGGACCTGCTCGGCTCCCTTGGTGCCGCCCGTGATGAGCATGGCCAGCGCGCCGAGCGGGCCGGCCATGAGATCCCAGCCGCACGCGTAGAGCCCGAAGCGGAGCGCGCGCCGGCGCTCTGGCCGCGCGCCCTGGCGCCGTGCCCCGAGGTCGAGCGCGGCGCCGTGCAAGGTGTGCGCGAGCACCATCCACACGGTGACCACCGGAACGCCGATCGCGAGCCACTGGAGGGCGCTCGCGCGTGCGGCCGGGTTGCGAGCCAGCTCCAGCGTAAGGCTCGGCAGCGCCAGCGCGATGAGGGGCAGGAGCGCGGCGATCATCGACAGGATCGCGAGCGTCTCCGCCAGCAGGGCGAAGCGCATGGCCGCGGGGAGCGCGCCGTCGGGGATCGTGGCGAAGAACGTTTCGGCTCCCAGCGTGGTCGCCCTCGATGTGGCCCAGAGCCGCGACCAGACCCCGCCGATCGGGCGCTCCCACGGGACGATCGCGACGACCCCCGAGCCCTCGTCGCTCGCCGCGGAGCACCCGGCGCAGTCGGGCTGTCCACAGCACGCGCAGAGCACCGCCGCGGGGACATCGAACGTCTCGTCGTCCCGCGAGAGCTCACGGCGTACGCTGGCAGATCGCTTGGCCATTGCGCACCTTCGAGCAGCGGACAAAGGCCACTCCCATCAAGGTTACGTCGCACGGGCGAGCCTGTCGACCCGAGATGCCACCGGCCACGCGCTCTTCAGTGCCTCAGTGCAGCACCTCGTCGCCCCGCCGCCGCTGCCCCGTCGGGAGGTCGTCGATCCTTCCTCCGAAGAACGCGGCGGTGAACAGCGCGAGCAGCGCGATCGCCCCGGTCGCGTAGAGCCCGTAGCCCCACGTGAAGCGGACGGGACGGAGCAGCGTGCTGCCCGGCGTGAACGTCAGGCGCATCGCGACGGTGACGAGGGCGACCGCGGCGAGGAAAGCGACGGCCACGCGGGCGCCGCGCATCTTGTGGATCGACCTCCGGGTCAGCGCGAGCGGGATCATCACGAAGAACGCGACCGCCGGGGCCCACATCCAGCCGAGCCGTCGCGCGAGCCCGAAGCCGCTGAGGTCGCGGAGCTCGGGGGCCGTCTCGTGGATCCACGGCGCGAAGAACGCCGCGAGGCCGAGGAGCGCGAGCGCGAGCAGGGCGCCCCGGCCGCGCCCGGCGTAGGTCCACGGGAGCGGTTCCATGTGCGGCGGGAGCGGCTCGTCAGGCTCTTCCTGGAGCGCGTCGTACGAGGGCGGAAGCTTCGCGAGCGCCTCCAGCCGGAGGCCGCAGGCGGGGCACGTGGACGCCTCTTTCGCCTCGAACATCTCCCGGCAGAAGGGGCAGGCGTGAAGCCCGGTCATCGAGGCGGGAGGATAGCGCACGGCGAACGGCGCGGCGGACGCCGCGCGGGGCGGGGGCCGCATTCCGGGGTTCCACCGGGGCGGGGCTTAGCCCATAGTTGCGTCCCATGGGCAAGCGTGATCGGCTCTCGGACGATGAGATCGCCGGGTTCGTCGCTGCTCACCCGGGCTGGGTGCGAGCGGGCGAGCAGATCGAGCGGAGCTACTCGTTTCCGGATTACGGGACCGGCGTGGGCTTCGTGATGCAGATCGCCCTCCTGGCCGAGCGGCGCGATCATCACCCGGAGATCGCGCTGTCGTGGGGCAAGGTGCGGGTCGCGTGGTCCACGCATGACGCTGGCGGTCTGACCGCGCTCGACCTGGAGCTGGCCGAGCTGACCGACCGCTTGAGCGCGGGCTGACGCTGCGCGTGGGCAAGGTGCAGGGGATGCTCCCGAGCGAGCTGCTGCAACGTCTGGATCTGGGGCTGGAGGGGGACCTGCCGCACCTCGAGGAGGCGCTGACGCATCCGAGCTTCTCGAACGAGCAGCGAGGCGGCCGGCGCGTGGACAACCAGCGCCTCGAGTTCCTGGGGGACGCCGTGCTCGGCCTGTGCGTGACGGAGCTCCTCATGGAGCGCTTCCCGGGGGCGAGGGAGGGGGAGCTCTCGATGATGCGCTCGGCCCTGGTCAACACGGACGCGCTGGCGGCGTGGGCGCGAGGGATCGAGCTCGGCGCCGCGCTCCGGGTCGGGCGCGGCGCGGAGGTCGCCGGTGAGCGCGACCAGACGAACGTGCTCGCCGACGCCACCGAGGCGCTCGTCGCGGCCCTGTACCTCGATCGCGGCTTCGAGAGCGCGCGGGCGCTGAGCCGGAAGATCGCCGCGAGCCCGCTCGCGCAGCTCGCGAGCGGCAGCCTGCTCGGGCGTGACGCGAAGAGCGAGCTGCAGGAGCGCGTGCAGGCGCGCGGCGCTGCGTCGCCGCGCTACCGCCTGATGGGCACGGAGGGGCCCGACCACGACCGCGCGTTCCTCGTCGCCGTCGAGGTCGACGGCCAGGTCATCGGCACCGGCCGGGGCCGATCGAAGAAGCTCGCGGAGCAGGCGGCCGCGCGCGCGGCGCTCCTCTCCTGCGCCGCGCCGGAGCCCGCGGCCGCCGCATCCGATGGACGGGCAGCCGCCGAGGCCCTGCGAGGTGCGCCCGAGGGCAGGGGGGGCCCGCCATCCGGCGAGGCGTCCTCCGAGCAAACCGTGAACGACCGAGGACCCAGTCGATGATCCGTCACCTGATGCTTGCTTTCACCTTCGCGCTCTGCTCGCTCTTCGTCGCGCTGCCGGCCTGGGCCGGGAGCTACCTGGACAGGGCGAGCCTGCTGCTCGACGAGGCGCGCAGGGAGGGCGACATGCTCCTGCCGCGGACCCATGACAAGGAGCTCGTCATGGTGGTGCATGCGCTCGCGGAAGCGCGCGCCCGGGTGGCGAGCAAGATGGAGTGCCCTAGCTCCGTCTCCAAGGCGCACCCGCACCTCCTGCTCGTGCTCGAGAACAGCGAGCGCGCCGCCGACGCGGCGGCTCAGGGCAACTTCAAGAAGTTCATGGAGCACCTCACGGTGGCGCGGAACGAGGACCGCGCATTCCGTGCGCTCATCACCGAGCTCGGCTACGCGCTGCCCGATCTGAGCTCGAAGCGCTGAGGAGCGCAGCGAGCCGCGCCCGCTCGAAGCGGGTCTGCGCCGGGAGGCCCGTTGCGAGCGTCCCCGGCGCGGCCGGTCTCAGAACATCGCGCCGAGATCGATGCCGAGGGTCCACTGCGACCCGAGCCCGGCGAACTTGTTCTCGCCGTCGATCTCGTTCGCCGCGCCCTGGTTCGCGTCCTCGGGGCTCACGATGTCGGTGATGAAGTGCGCGCCGAGCTTGACCATCTGGAACCGCAGCTGCGCGCCGAAATGGAGCCGGTGGCGGTTCATGCGCACGGCGTCGAACACCACGGTGTTGTTGAAGTCGGCCTGGGAGCCGCCGTCGCACACCGGCTGGCCGTCGTGCGGGAGCGGGTTGCCGTCCTGCCCCTGCACCGGGTTGGCAGGCGAGTTCACCCCTCGGAAGTTGCAGAAGTTCACGGCGTCGGTGTTCGGGGTGAGATCGATGAGCCCCGAGTCTCCGAAGATCCGGAGCCACTGGTAGCCCGCGTAGGGGGTGATCACGACCGTGCCGGCGATCGGCAGGGGCTTCGAGATCACTGCGTCGGCGCCGGCCACGGTCAGCTGGAACTCCTCGGTGCCGGTGACGCTCCGGACGCTGCCGCCGACGGCGAGCTCGGGGAGGATCGCGGGGAGCCCTCGGCGGAACCCCTCGAACAGCGACCAGCGCACGTCGGCGCCCGCGCTCACGAGGCTGGTGTTGGCGAGGAACCCGACGGCGCCGGTGAGCTCGAACCCGAACGGAAAACCCTTGCGGACCTTGAGGGAGTAGTGCTGCAGGAAGGAGTCCGGGCTCCGGTTCTCGATGGAGAAATTCTTGCTGGTCGGATCCTGCGGCCCCTGCGTGCCCTGCTTCCAATACTCGGCGTCGCTGTCAATCTTCGTGTAGTTGGCCTCGATGCCGATCTCGAACCCGCCGTAGCCCGTGGTCCGCGCCGAGTGCATCGCCGACGGCGCCACCGCGAAGCCGTACTGCGCGATGAGCTTGGCGAACGCGGCGTCGTCGGTCAGGCAGCGTTGATAACGGGAAGCGGGGTTGTAGTAGAGGCCACCGTCCGGCCCCGTGATGCGGCAGGGTACGGCGGCGCCGCCGAGGCTCGGCTCCGGGTCGCGCACGAGCCGCGCGAGCGCCGGATCCATGACGTCGGCGGCCGCGAGCGAGGACGACGCCACTCCTGCGAGGGCAATAGCCGAAGCGATCCAGCACGATGCGCGCATTCCGTGTCTCCGAGGCGGGAGGCTACGTGTCCGCTCGTACAGCCGTCAAGCGAACAGAGGGGCCTCCGTCCGTTCGGTCCGCGTTTTCCGCGCGACCGCGTGGGCCGGCTATCTGTCGAGGCGGCGCTGGCGAGCCAGGCGGCGCGCGCGATCCCTCGCTCGGGGGTTGCGGCGCGCGGTCGCGTCGCGGAAAGAGAGGGCGTGCTCAACGATGGTCGCCCCCGGCTCCGTGCGGCGCCGCTCGATCCGCCGTTCCGGATCGTGCTGGTGGAGCCGGAGATCCCGCAGAACACAGGCAACATCGCGCGGCTCGCCGCGGCGACGCAGAGCCCCTTGCATCTGCTCGGGAGGCTGGGGTTCCGCATCGACGAGCGGAGCGTCCGCCGCGCGGGGCTTGACTACTGGCACCTGGTCACGCTCGAGCAGCAGCTCGACATCGCCCACTTTCGCCACCATCACCCGAACGCGCGGCTCCGCCTCTTCAGCGCGGTGGCTCCGCGGAGCTACCTCGACGCGGACTTCCGGCCGGGCGACGCGCTGGTGTTCGGCAAGGAGAGCGTGGGCCTCGACCCCGAGCTCCTCGCGCGGATGCCGGACGACGTCTTCGGCATTCCCACGCTGGGTCCCGTGCGCTCCCTCAACCTGGCCAACGCGGTGTCCATCGTCCTGTACGAGGCGCTCCGCCAGGTGGGCGCGCTCGCCAGCGCCGCGCCGGGGTGACGGCGCGTGCGCGTAGGCGCGCGCGACATCCGGTAAGAGCGCGATCCGCCGCGGCGTCCCCCTGGGCCCGGCGGCCGCGCGCCGTGGACGTCGGCGACGCGTCGTTCTAAGGAGAGGGCCGCATGGTCATGCACCAGCAACCCGCGCGACAGGACGCCCGACGGCCGGCCGCGCGCCTCGTCCGGGCCGGCGTGGCGGTCGCGCTCTCGGTCGCGGCGCTCGCCTCCGCCGGATGCAGCAGGCGGCCTCCGAGCGGCACGCCCGACGGCGCCGTCCGGGAGCTGGTCGCTCGCCTGCGCCAGCTGCACGGCGACCCGGCTGACGCCAAGGCCGCCTTCGAGCTCCTGTCGCGCCGCGCTCGGGACAACCTCGCGTCGCGCGCGCAGCGCTACAGCGCCGCGACCGGCAAGGCGATCGCGCCCGAGGCGATGATCACGCCGTCCCGCTTCCTCTTGCGCTTCGAGCCGCAGCGCTACTCTGCCCAGATCGCCGGCGCCCACGCCCTCGTGGACATCGCCGGCCTGCTCCCGGGAGAGCGCGTCCAGGTGCCCTGCGTCTACGAGGACGCGGGGTGGCGCGTCGATGTGGCGCTGCCCCCGCTCCCTCCCGTGCAGAAGCGACCGGGCAGCGATCTCTGAACGCGCCCGCACCGATGGCGCACGGCGTTTTCGGCCCACAAAAGCCCGGAGGCCGGCAGTGCCGGCCTCCATCGGCAGCGGCCGCAAGGCCGCTAACCATGAGGTAACGCCTTAGTTGGCGAGAAAGATCGCCTCGATCTCGGTCTTCACCTGCTCTTCCGTCTGACCTCGGGCGATCGCGATCTCCTTCACGATCAGCGTCCGGGCGGTGTCGAGCATGCGGCGCTCACCGAACGAGAGCTGCTTGTCCGTCTTCAAGCGATAGAGGTCGCGTAGCACCTCGGCGACATCGTAAATAGAACCCGTCTTGATCTTGTCCATGAAGCCGCGGTACCGACGGTTCCAGGTCTGGTTGTCGAACGCGATGGTACGCTCGCGGAGGATGTCGAAAATTTCCCGGATTTCCTGTTCAGAGATGACCTGGCGAAGGCCGACCGCGCTCGCGTTGCTGACTGGAACCATGATCTTTCGATCCGTGTCCAAGATGCGGAGAACATAGAATCGCTGACGGTTGCCAGCGATGTCCTTCTCCTCGATGTTGACCACCTCGGCCACGCCTTGGGCCGGGTAGACGGCTTTGTCGCCCACCTTGAACTGGATCTCCGAACGAGCCTGCATATCGTCTCCTTTGCCTTCCACCCCGCCGTCCTTTTAGTTTTTCGTCTGCCTCCCGAAATCCCTTCGAGGGGCGTACGCTGCACATGCGGTTGAACCTGGACCCGCAGAACCGACACACACCGTCACGCATTCCGAGAAAAATTCCGAGAAAAGAGCCATGAGCCGCCGCTCGAGACCGCTGTGCGAGAAGCAGGAACGCGAGCACCCTCCATGACCCGCGAGCGGTCGGTGCTCTGGCGTGCACAGCGGAATCTTGACAAGCGGCGGTTGAAGCGGACGGGTGCGGGCGGAAGGGATTGAGGTTGGGGGAACGGCCCTCTTGAAAAAGGGCCGGTTTGCGCCAGGCGCGCGCACTCTAGTGAGCCGGCAGAGATACGTCAACGAAAATCCCCGGGGTTGAGCCATCGTGGCGTGATCACTCTGGTTTTTCCTCGGGGTCGGGCGGGGTGACAGTGTGTACCGATGGAGGCATCGGCGTGGGTGCGCGCCGGCTCACCCGCCTAGTTTAGGGCAGAGCGGGCGTCTCCGGGAGAGGTGGCGGACCTGACCTGGGTGGGATGACTCGAAAATGTGACGGACGCGACGGACGTCGGGCGTTACGTCCGTCCGGCCTTCAAACGAGCCGGGGTGCTCAGGCGGCGCTGAGGCGTTCGGCGAGCCCCCAGCGGACGCCGCGATCCGAAGCGACGAGGTCGACAGGCGCTCCGGCGAGCCGCGAGGCCCACGCGAGGATCTCCTCGATGAGCACGCTGCCGGCCACGATGACGTCCGCGCGCGCTGGATCCAGCGCGCGCAGCTGGCTGCGCGCGGTGAGCGGCAGGGAAGCGAGGCGGGACGTGACGTCCACGATCTCTGCCCCGGATACCCGCGCGCCATGCACGCGGGCGCCGTCGTAGGGGGCCACGTCGCGCACGAGCGCGGCGAGGGTCGTCACCGTGCCCGCGACGCCGACCAGCGTGGGCGCCGCGAGCTGGGGCACGGCTGGGAGCGTCGCCAGCGCCGCCCGGACGTCGGCGCGGACGGCCTCGAGGTCCGCGGCGGCCGGCGGATCCGTGCGCACGTGACGCTCGGTCAGGCGGACGCTCCCCACGTCGAGGCTCACCGCCTGCTCCACCGCGCCGCCGGCGCTGCCGACGATGATCTCCGTGCTGCCGCCGCCCACGTCGACAACGATCGTGGGACCGCGGGCCGGCAGGTCGAGCCCCGTCAGCGCGCCGGCGTACGTGAGCTCCGCCTCCTCCGGCCCGGAGATCACGCGCGGCGCGACGCCGATGAGCTCGCGGGCGCGGGCGATGAACGCCTCGCCGCCGGCGGCGTCGCGCATCGCGCTGGTGCCGACGGCGTCCACGCGCTCGACCCCCCGGGACCGGAGCTCCTCCCCGTAGCGGGCGAGGCAGGCGAGCGTGCGCTCCACGGCCTCGGGCGCGAGCGCGCGCGCCGCGTCGACCCCCTGGCCGAGCCGGGTGATGGTCGCGCGCTCGACGAGCGCGACGAGCTCACCCCCGCGGCGCTCGGCGATGAGCAGGAGGACCGAGTTCGTGCCGATGTCGATGGCCGCGACGCTCATGCCCCGGGCCTTACTGGGTGAGCGTCTTCAGGTCGAGCATCTCCTCGACGTTCGGCAGCACCACCAGCTCGCAGCGCCGGTTGGCCTGCTTGTTCTCCGGGGTGTCGTTGGGCTTCACCGGGTCGGTGTCGCCGTAGCCGGAGGCGCTCCACCGCTCGGGCTTGAGGCCGCCGCCGGCCTTGTCCTCGGGCTGGAGCAGGAACGCCAGCACCTCGCGGGCGCGCATCACGCTGAGCCCCCAGTTGTCCTTGAAGCGGCCGCCGGCGAGCGGCGCGTTGTCCGTGTGCCCGGCGACCTGGAAGGAGCGCGCCGACAGCCCGGAGTCGTTGCGGATGACCTCGGCCACCTTGAGCAGGATCTCCTGCCCCTCCTTCTTGAGCGTCTCCCGTCCCGAGTCGAAGAGGACGTCGCCGGGCAGCTGGATGACCATCCGGTTGTTGCGGACGGTCACGCTGAGCCCGAGCTTGGTGAGGGCCTGGAGCTTGTCCCGCAGGACCTCGAAGCGCTTCTTGATGTCCTCGAGCTGCTGGGCACGGCGGCGGAAGTCCTCGAGCGCGCGCGCCTGCTGCTCGAGGTTCGCGTTCAGGTTGGAGATATCCACGCCCGCCGCCTTGAGCTGGGACTTGAGCTGCTCGATGCGGGCCGCCGCCTCGTCGAGCTCGCTCTTGGCCTTCTTGTTCTGCGCCTGCTCGGCGCTCAGCTGGGTCTTCAGGCCCTCGATCTCGCGGATCTTCGCCTGCATCTCCTCCTCCGAGTAGCCGCACCCGAGCGCCCCCGAGCCCGCAAGGAGCGTTGCGCCAAGCAACAACCACGACGTCGAGCGACGAACCAACATACCTTTCCTCCTAGAGCAGCCTAGAGCAGCGCGGCGCTCGGCCATGAGGGGCGCCGCGCAGGCGGCGCGACCGTAGCGAGGCGAATGGCGCCGCACAAGGCTCTCTAGAGCCTGCGCAACGCTGGAGCTCCGTGCGACCATGAGCGCACCGGCGCCGTTTGCCGCGCCGTGCAGGCGCGCGATCGCCAGGAAGGAGCGCGAAGGGCCAAGACAGACATCCCGTCAACTGTCAACAAAAATCAATCGTACGGTTCGGTCTGGTTGCTTCACCATGGCCTGCTCCGACGTTTACCCTCGCAACGCTTGCGGACCAGTTTGCCTGGAACACACGGGATACATCGGTTTAGGGCCTGCAAGATTTTCCTTGACCATCACCATGCGTGGCAATATACGTCGTGCAACATCTGTTGCCTCGGTAGGGAAACTGTAGCGGAGAGGACGTTTGGCGATGTCCGCCGTGCCGTGCCGGGGCGAATGCAGGAGGATTTCCAATGGCTGCTAAGAAGACCGCGAAGAAGCCTGCGAAGAAGGTGACGAAGTCGGCCAAGAAGCCGGCCGCCGCGAAGGCCGGGAAGGTCGCGAAGAAGCCGGCGCGGAAGGCAGCGAAGAAGGCCGCCCCGAAGCGCGCCGCCGCCAAGAAGACCCCGAAGCGCGCCGCCGCCAAGAAGCCGGCCGCGAAGAAGGCCGCTCCGAAGCGCAAGGCGAAGGCCGCCGGCAAGCGGGCGGCTGCGCCGAAGAAGGCGGCCGCTCCTCGAGGACGCGCCGCCGCCAAGCGCGCGCCGGCCAAGGGCGCGAGCACCCGCGGCGCGCGCAAGAGCACGCCGGCTCCTGCTCCTGCGAGCACCGGCCCGTCCGACGAGTCGGAATAAGGCGACACGGGAGCGCCTCGGGTCTTCCAACAGAACGAGGCGCGGCGACCCGACCCGCCGGTTGCGACCAGATAATCCGTCTTACAAGACCATCGGGGGGTGAGGACGCCGAGGATCCGGACGCGCGGGTCCAGGCCGGAGGCGCGCGCGGGTGGACGATGTCCCCGCGGCGGCGCGGCCCGCGCGAGGGGCGCTCAGGTGCGCTCGCCGAGGTAGAGCCGGAGAGCGCGCGCGGCGCCCTTGCGATCGAACGGGACGCCGGCGAGGTCCTCGCGCTTCGAGATCTGCTCGAACAGCTTCATCAGGAACTCGAAGAACGCCTCGCACTCGCGGATGGCGGCGTCGAGCCGCTGCGGATCGAGGAGGTCGCTCTCCTCGAGCGCCGTCATCGCGGAGACGAACGCGTCGACGTGGGGGTAGTCGCCCACCCGGAGCAGCGGGTAGCCCATCGCCCGGAAATACGAGAGAAACTCGCGCACGAACGCGAAGCTCGCGATGCCGGTCCATCGGTCGGGCGCCGGGCCGGTGTGGCGCGCCTTGCTCGCGAACGCGCGCGAGATCTGGGCGAACATCCACACGTCGCGCCGGAGGCGATCGCTCGTCGCGCGCCGCGCGGCCTGATCGTCGAAGACGCGGCCCTCCTCGAGCTTCGCGCCGAGCGACCTGCCGAGGAACAGGATCGCGTTCTGCAGCGCGGGGCGGAGGCCGTGCGAGACGGCGCGGAGGCGGACCCGGTACTCGGACTCGCTCACCAGCGCGTCCGCGGGCGGGAGGTCGTGCTCGAAGGCGCGGCGCATCTCGAGCCGCAGGTTCGCGGCGAGCCCGCTCAGCGCGGCCTTCGTGGAGAGGAGGCGGTGCCCCTCGGCGGCGAGCTCGTCGTGGCGCGCGACGATGTCGCTCGCGGGCACGCGCAGCAGATCGCGCTCGAAGCTGTCCGCGAGCAGCGCGCCCGCCCGGCGCCGGAGGTAGTTCGAGAGCGCGCGGGCGTCGCTGCGCAGGACCGCGAGCACGAGGTACCCGCGCCCCGCCACGCGGTGATCCGAGTGATCGAGCGCGATGGCGTCGAGCAGGCGGAGGTACCTGAGCATCCTGAACAGCGCGAGGAACGTGAGCGCCACGAGCCGGTGCGCCTGCTCGCCGGGCACGCGGTGGATGAGCTCGAGCACCTGCGTCGACGGGATGCGATCGAACTCCGGGCGAAACTCGAGCGCGTGGAGCGGGTTGAAGAACGTGCTCTGGGCGATCTCGCGCATCGCCGTCGCGAGGTGGGCGTAGAAGAGCCTGAAGCTGACCCTCGGCAGCCGGAGCAGCCCGCCCGCAACCTCGATGAGGTTCGTGAAGCCGTGCCGGAGCACGAACAGGCTCGACTCCGGCGACTCCTGCGCCATCGTCGCGTGGAGGAGGCGGGTGCGCGCCGTGTCCTCCGGGAGCACCGTCTCCAGGTAGCGCTGGAAGACGAAGGCGCGATCGCGATCGCCGAGCATGGTGCGCGTCAGCTGGACGACGCGCGCCATGCCGTCGCGGGCGTGCTGGAGGTGCTCGCGGAAGTCGTGGCTGACGATCGTCTGGCGCCGCGCGGCGCCCGGGTGGTTCCGCGGGTTCGCGAAGCAGGCGACGCCCTTCAGGAGGATCTCGAGCTCGAAGAGCGTCTCGTCCTTCTTGTCGGCCGCGAGGCGCGCGAACCACGCCTCGCGCGCTTGCTGCTGCTCCCGCCTCAGGCCGCGCGTGTCGCGGAGCAGCTCGGCGTAGGCGTTGCGGCCGGGGTGGCCCGAGCCGCGCAGGATCCCCGAAGCGTCGCTCGACACTGACGTGCTCCTCGCAGGCGGCGCGCTGCTAGTAGTTGCGTCGCTTGAAGTCGAAGGGGTAGGTCAGCACGGTCTCCTTGCCGCTCGGCGAGCGCGCCCAGGTGATCGACTTCGCGAGCTCCTCCATGCAGGTCTCGACCTGCGGCGCGGTCACGTCGCTCTTGTCGCGCACGATGCTCGCCTCCTCGAACGTCCCGTCGGGCTTCAGCTTGAGCTGCCACGTGACCCTGCCCTGCGCGCCCGGGTGCTTGCGGGCGTAGAGATCGAAGCAGCAGCGGAAGGCGTCGCGCCTCGCCTTGATCGCGTCGACGAGCGGCTGCAGGCGATCGCTCGATCCGGCGTCGGCGGAGGTCGTCGCGTTGTTCATCACGACCCCGCCGTCCGGCGGATCGTTCGTGATCTCGGAGGCGATGACCTTGCAGTCCTCGACGGTCTCGGCGGCCTTCTTGCGGCTCGCGGGCCGGTCCTGCTGCGCGGGCGCGGCGGCGCCCGGGTCCGCCGCGCCAGCGGCCGTGGCGCCAGGGTCCGCGGCGCCAGGGGACGTCGGCTGCGAGGCAGGCGGCGGCGAAGGCGGCGGCGCGCTGTCAGGCGGCGAAGGCGGCGGCGCGGCGCCGCTCGAGCAGGCCGCGAACAGGGCCGCGGCGAGGAGGACTCCGGTGAACACGGCGCTGGCGGTGGCGCAGGGACGCATGGCGCGCATACTAAACGGTTCGGCTGAGCGGAGGCGAGGCGCCTTGCGTTTTTCTCCCCTCGCGCCGGCAATCCGGGGTCTCCTCGACGGCCGTCTTGAAGATCCCGCTGTGCTTCACCGTGGCCGCCGCCGTCGCCGTCCTTGCGCCCGCAGGCTGCGATCCCGTCGCGGAGCCGCAGCTGTGCGGCCAGATCCCCCAGGGAGGGTGTCCGGTCGGCCGGGGGGGCACCTGCGACGATGCCGCGTGCCGTGCGCTCTACGACTGCCTCGAGGGGGCCTGGACGGAGGCCGCGTTCTGCGATTCCGCGGGTGAGCCTGCCGGGGATGGGGATGCGGGCGCGGGCGGCGACCCCGGCGCGTGCGAGGTCGTGACGCTCGATCGCAGCGGCGAGGCCGCGGGCTGCTCGCCCGCCCTGCAGCAGCCGGACTGCCCGGCGGACGCCGCGGAGACCTGCGCGGATACCGCGTGCTGGACCGGCTGCATCGACTTCTTCCTCTGCACAGAGCAGGGGTGGAGAGCGATCGCCTACTGCGACCAGCAAGGGCGCGTGATCGTGGCGCAGTGAACGATCGGCTCGTCGGCGCCTGCCTTCGGCGCCGAGGAGAGAGCCACGGGGGGGCGCGTCAGCCGGCCCTGAGGAAGGGGCTCCACTCGTCGAACGAATGCGGCAAGCCGATCAGGATCTGCATCGTCGCCGACCACCGCGGCGGCAGAGGCTGGCGGATGAGCCGCATGCTGGCCTCGTCCGGCGTGCGCCAGCCCTTGCGGAGGTTGCACGTGCGGCACGCGGTCACGAGGTTCTCCCAGGTGTCCTCGCCGCCGCGCGACCGGGGGAGCACGTGGTCGATGTTGAGATCGCGGACGGGCGGGCGGCGCGCACAGTATTGGCACTGGTGCGTGTCGCGGAGCATCACGTTCTTCCGCGTCAGCCGGATCGTCGGGCGCCGCATGCGGTCGTACCGGCGGAGGTGGAGGACGCGCGGCACGCGGAGCGAGCCGCCGACCACGGGGAGGCCATCGTCCTTCTCGCGCACCGGCAAAGTCCGCCACGCCGAGAAATCGTGGAGATCGCCGACCTCGTCGACCGCGAGGGCGGCCCCGCCGAAGAGCAGCAGGAAAGCGCGACGCGCGGTCGTGATCTGCACAGGTTGGAAGAAGCGGTTCACCACGAGGACCGGGAGATCGAGCGGCTCGGTCCTACGCTCGCAGCGGAACCCTGAAAAACCGTCGCCGAGATCGAGCTCCTCGTGAGGAGAGCCCCCCGGGACTGTAGCTACCCCGTCCGGCACGCTGGGCAGTGTAGCAACGAAAGCTCCGGTGAACATCCGGCGCTGCACGGCGGCGTTTCTGCTGGATCTCTGCCATTGCCGCGCGGCGGATCGGGCGCGACGCCGCGCCCTGAGCCGTCAGGGCATCGCCTCGAACCCCCCCGCGCCCGCCCTGTCGAAGCTCGGGCTGCGCGCCGGAGCCCGGACGTCACGGGCCGGGCGCGCCGCGCTCGACGCTCCGCGCGGATCGCTTTCGATCGGGCGCCGTATTCGCTAAGACGCGTCCATGTCGAGGGACGGTCGTCTCCTGGGTCGAGCCGCCGTGGTGGGGAAGCAGGTCGGATGACGGAGCAGCGCGAAGGGGTGGGGCCCGAGCGGGCGACCGGCGCGGAGCCCCCTGCCGGCTCGCCATGGGATGATCCGATCGAGAGCGCGCCGCTCGTGTTCCTCGATCTCGAGATGACGGGCCTCCGCCCCGAGAGCGATCGCGTGATCGAGGTCTGCGCCGAGCGGACGCGGGGGGATGCGCGCGAGGACGCGATCACGTCGCTCGTGCGGCCCGAGCCGGGCGTGTTCGGCAACGCGCACGTGCACGGCATCGATCCGCGGGAGCTCGCGGGCGCGCCCACGTTCGCCGAGCTCTGCGATCGCATCGACAAGGTCACGGAGGGCGCGGTGCTCGTCGCGCACGCGGCCGCGTGGGACGTGGCGTTCCTCGAGGCCGAGCTCGCGCGGGCGGGCAGGGCGAGGCGCCTCCCGCACTACCTCGACACGCTCGTCCTCTCCCGCCGGGCCTTCGCCCTGCCGAGCCACAGCCTCGCCTCCCTCTGCAGGGAGCTCGGCGTGCACCGCGAGCGCGCTCACCGCGCCGAAGACGACGTCCACGCCCTGCGCGCCGTGTTCCGCAAGATCGTGGAGGTCCTCGCGCCGCGGACGCCGCGCGACCTGTGGCACGTCCGGATCGGCGAGCGCCACGCCCGCCCGGCGCTGGTGGCAGCGGCGGTGCGCGCGGCCGAGCATGCCGCCACCGTGCGCGTGAGGTACCGTCCGGCGCGCCGAGGGCCGGAGGAGCTCGTCGTGTGCGTAACGGGGGTGCGAACGGACCTCGACCCACCCCGGGTTCTCGGCTATCTGCTCCCGTCGCGCAGCCGTCGCGAGCTACGGGCCGATCGCATCCTGGCGATCGAGCCGATTTCGCCGGGAGAGCTCGGGCCGGACGGCGTGCCGCAAAGGGCCTGAGATCCACGTGCGAATCCACTCGAACCGAACCTCGCCGACGAGAAGCTCCCTCGCCGTCCGCCTCGGCGGCCTCCTGACCGCGACCTTCCTCGCCTCGTGCTCGAGCATGATCGGCCCGGAGTCCGCCCGCCCGCCGGCGGCCGAGAAATGGCTCGCCCGCGCTCGACAGGAGTTCCAGTCCGCCGACGTCGAGAACGCGCGCGATGCGGTCTCGAGGGCGCTGACGATCGTCCCGACCGACACGGAGGCCCGGCTGCTCGCGGGGCGCATCGCGCTGGCCCGGCTCGATTACGCCGAGGCGCTGCGCCTCCTCAAGGGCGTCGCCGGCTCCGAGGCTGCAGGGCTCCGCGGGCGTGCGCTCTGGTACAAGGGCGATCTCGACGCCGCCGCCGACGAGCTCGAGGCGATGCTCGACGATCCCGATGTCGTCGACGAGTGGGCGAAGTCGATCGCCAAGCTGGCGCGGCGCGGCGCGGGGCGCGCGCCGTTCACTGTCTCGGGCGCGCTCCTCGCGGCGATCGAGATGCAGCACGTCAGCCCCGCGGCCCCGTTCTTCGTCGTCCCGCTCGAGATCGACGGCGAGTCGGCGCTCGCGATGGTGTCGACCGGCACGGGCGAGGTGGTCCTCGACAGCAGCACGCGCAAGGAGCCGAGCTGGGTGTCCCTCCGCTTCGGCAAGAAGCTCGAGATCAACGACGTGCCCGCCCTCACGCAGGACCTGTCGGGCGTCTCGAAGCAGATCGGCGCGCCGGTCAAGGCGCTGCTCGGGGTGAACCTGCTCCGCCGCCTCAACGCGACCATCGACTACAGCGGCTGGCAGTTCGTCGTGCGCAGCTTCTCCCCGCCGGCGCCGCCCGACGCGACGCGCGTCGACGTCGCCTTCATCAAGGGCGGCGGCATGGTGCTGCGGAGCAGCCTCGGCCCCGACAAGTCGGTGCAGGGGCCGCTGCTCATCGACACGTCGATGACGTTCCCGATCGCGCTCGACAAGGAAGGCTGGAAGAAGGCCGGCTTCGAGGCCGATGGGTTGAAGCGGGTCGAGCAGGATCCGGAGCAGAAGCTGAAGCAGGGCGTCGTGCCGATGCTGCGGCTGGGTGCGCTGGAGATCCCCAAGGTCCCGGGCGTGTACGGGGCGCCGCTCCAGGCGCTCGAGAAGCAGCTCCAGCTCGATCTGGACGGCGTGATCGGGGCGGGGCTGCTCGCCTACTTCCGTGTCACCTTCGGCGACGGCGGTCGGCTCATGTGGATCGAGGACGACACCGCCGTGAACAAGGTGCTCCGGGGCGGCGCGCCGGCACCCGTCAACGAAGGGCAGGCTCCCGCCGCGCCGCCAGCAGAGGGCGCCGGTCCAGCAGGCGCGCCCGGCTCACCTGCGCCCCAGGGGCCCGCGCTCCAGGCGCCGCTGACCCCCCCGACGGCACCCCCCGCGGCCGCTCCGAGGTCGACTCCGCCTGCGGCCGCTCCGAAGCCGGCGCCGCCCGCGGGCGCTCCCAAGCGGACGCCGGACCAGTGAGCGTCATGTCCAAGGATCTGTTGGCGGTTTACGCGGGGAGCTTCGATCCGATCACGTTCGGTCACCTCGATCTGATCCAGCGGGCGTCGAAGCTGTTCGGTGAGGTGATCATCGCCGTCGGCCGGCATCCGACGAAGCACCCGCTGTTCACGTACTCGGAGCGGCTCGAGCTGCTGCGCCAGACCACGAGCGAGGTGACGAACGCGCGGATCGACTCGTTCGAGGGGCTCCTCATCCAGTACTGCCAGCGCGTCGGCGCGCGGGTGATCGTCCGCGGCCTGCGCGCGGCGACCGACTTCGAGTACGAGCTGCAGATCGCCCACGCGAACGCGGACATGCTCCCCGGCGTCGATACCGTCTTCCTGCCGACGCGCACCCACTACGGCTTCGTCTCCGCGTCGCTCGTGCGCGAGATCGCGAGCCACGGCGGCGACGTCAGCCACTACGCGCCCGCCGCCGTCTGCGACGCGCTCCGGGCGAAGTTCGGCGCCGCGAAACCCTGAGCGCCCGAGCGCTCAGTAGGTGCCGAACGGGGTCGGCATCAGCAGCAGCACGAACAGGAGCAGCGTCACCACGGCGATCACCTTGCGCGCCGGCGACAGCTCGCCGGCCTCCGTGGGAGGGTGCTCCCGCCCGCCGACGCGCAACATCAGGTGGACCAAGCCGAACCACGTGAGCCACGGCATCCCGTTCGCGACCGCGGAGAGGAGCGCGTCGGACAGCCCCTCGGCGATGAAGTGCCGCGTGAAATAGGCGACGTTGCCGACGAAGAGCGCGAGCATCAGCCAGTGCGCGGCGCGGCTGTAGCGGTCCTGCTCCTTGCCGAACAACGCGTAGGCGACGTGCCCTCCGTCGAGCTGGCCGACGGGAAAGAGGTTGAACGCCGTGATGAGCAGCCCGGCCCACCCCGCCATCGCCGTGGGGCCGAGGAAGACGTCATCGGTCTCGGGGATCGAGCCGACCGCGAGCCGCCTCAGCAGGAGATACAGGAGGCTGCGCCCCTCCTGCAGCGCAGGTCCGGAGCTCGCGTGCACATCCGAGTGCATGAGGCCCACGAAGAGGACCGGGAGCGCCACCGCGAGGCCGGCCAGCGGGCCGGAGGCGCCGATGTCGAGCAGCGCGTTCCGCGATTTGATCCTGCCCTTCATCGAGATCACCGCGCCCATCGTGCCGAGCGGGCTCACCACCGGGAGCGGGATGAAGTAGGGGAGCGACGCCTCGACCCCGTGCGCGCGCGCCGCGAAGTAGTGCCCGAACTCGTGCGCCAGCAGGATCGACAGGAACGGCACCGCGAACGGCCACGTCTGCGGCAGCGCCTTCACGAACGAGAGCGCGCTGTCGTCGTCCGGCGTGATCGGGGTCCAGAGGGTGCCGGCGACGAACACCGAGACGACCGTCAGGCAGAAGAGCGCGAGGTTCTTCTGCCATCGCAGCGGGGGCGGGTGCGAAGCGGCTGCTGCGCTCGGCTCTGCGGAGCTCGTCGCCGCGGGCGCCAGCTCGGCGTCGAGATCGAGCGTGCTCGGGGTGGAGGATCGACGGTCGTCGGTCATGCGGCGCCTAGCGTGGCCGCCTCCTCGCCGCCGCTCAAGCGATCCACGCGCGCCTGCGCTCAGGGCGGGCAGTTCGGCCGCGCCCTGGGAGCGCACGCGGCGCTGCTGGGCGGCGCGCGGCCCTGCGGTGGCGGTGTGCTCGTCTGGCCGCGGGACCCTCGACCACGCCTGCTGCAGGCTCGACTAGGTCTGCGCGCACACCGATGACTTTGCGCGTCATCTCGCGGCGCCACGGTCCTCCTGTGGCGTCGGCCCGGCCGGTGGGAACGGTCGCGGCCGGAGCGCTGCGCTGCAGCGGGGCGCGCGACGCGGCCTCCCGATGGTGCGGGCGCGAACCTCTCCTGGCTGCGCGCAGGCTGGCCAGCGCTCTCTTCTGCGCCGCTGTCGCGTCCGTGTGCCCTCCGTGCCCTTCGGCAGGCGCGACTGCGCTACGATCGATCCCATGCCTCCCGCTCGCGTCGCCGCTGAAGCGCTCGTGGGCAAGCTCCTCTGCGACAAGTACCGCGTCGTGCAGCTGCTCGGCAGCGGCGGGGTCGGGCACGTCTACCTCGCGGATCGCGTCGGCAGGCCGCGTGAGGCCGCGACGTCGCGCGTCGCGGTCAAGGTCCTCCGGGCAGAGCTCCGCGACGATCCGCTGCTCGTCGCGCGATTCGAGCGAGAGGCCGGCGCGGCGTCGCGCGTCCGTCATCCCAACGTCCTCTGCGTCGATGCGCTCGAGCGCGCCGGCGACGCGCCGTGCTTCGCGATGGAGCTGCTCGTCGGGCTCGATCTCGCCGACACGCTGACGTTCACCCGAGCGCTCGTCCCGTCTCGCGCGGTCCGGATCGCCGCCGACCTCGCCTCGGGCCTCGACGCCGCCCACCGCGCCGGGGTGATCCACCGCGACGTGAAGCCGGAGAACGTGTTCCTCGTGCACGCGGCCGACGGGCGCGAGATCGTCAAGCTGCTCGACTTCGGCTTCGCGTGCATCCTGGGCCAGGGCGCCGAAGGCGCGCTGCTCCCCCGGGTCGTGGGGACGCCGGAGTACATGGCGCCCGAGCAGGCGCAGGGCGCGCCGGCGGCGCCCGCCGCCGACGTCTATTCCCTGGGCATCGTGCTCTACGAGATGCTCGCGGGCCGTGTCCCCTTTCAGGGCCCGTACCCAGCCATCGCAGAGAAGCACGGGCGCGAGCCGCCGCCGCCGCTTCACCGGGTACACCCGGGGCTGCTCATCTCGCGCGAGCTCGACGCCGTCGTGCGCAAGGCGCTCGTGAAGGACCCCCGCGGCCGGTTCGCCTCGACGGCGGAGCTGCGGCAGGCGCTGCTCGCGACGCCCGAGGCCCGCGCCGGGACGTCGTCCGCCGCTCCGCCCGACGCCGGCGCGCCGCCGCCCCCCGGCGTCGGGCACTGGGGCACCAAACCGTGAAGCCCGCTCGCTCCGGAAGCTTCCGTCGGCCCCCCTGCGCCTCGGCTTTGCTCTCACGGCGAAGCCCTGCTAGACGGCCGTTACCATCTCTTGTTCCGGGCGACAGCCGGATCCGCTCGTCAGGCCGACGCTGGCCGCGGCGAGCGAGCCGGCGTGGTTCGGAGGTCCGCGGGCGCGGGCCTCATCTGCGCGGGTCGGTTCTCCAGCGAGTCCTGGAATCCCAGAATCGCGCGCCAGTCGTCCTCCACTCCCTCCAGGCTTTGCCTGGCGCTTTTTCGGTTGCTGACTATGGGTCGCGCGACCCCATCACCTGATAACGGCACAGCGGCGTTTCACGACGCCGAACTCCCGATGTACGAGAGCCGCAGCGCCTCCGGGCCGCGCGCTGGGCCCGAGGGCGAGCTCATGCCGACGGACACAGGCGCCCTCGACGAAGATCCGTTTCGCGTCGAGCTGGTCGACGAAGACATCCCCACCCCGCGGCGCTACCAGGTCGTCTTCGACGAGGCGCGGATCGATCCGGACGTCCAGAAAGTCGTGCGACGCCTGGTACGCCACGGCTTTCAAGCCTACCTGGTAGGCGGTTGTGTGCGGGATCTGCTGCTGGATCGGCGCCCGAAGGACTTCGACGTCGCCACCAGCGCGCGGCCGGAGGAGGTCCGCGAGCTGTTCCGCAACTCGCGCATCATCGGCCGGCGGTTTCGCCTGGTGCACGTCCTCTTCCAGGGCGGCAAGGTCATCGAGGTGGCGACCTTCCGCCGCAACCCGAAGGAGGACTCCGACGACGGGAGCGAGCTGCTCATCCGCAGCGACAACGCGTTCGGCGTCGCGCACGAGGACGCGCTCCGCCGCGACTTCCGGATCAACGCGCTCTTCTACGACGTGGAGGCGCGGCAGATCCTCGACTGGGTCGGCGGCATGGAGGACGTGCGCCGCCAGGTGGTCCACACGATCGGCGATCCGGAGACGCGCTTCCGCGAGGATCCGATCCGCATCCTGCGCGCGCTCAAGTTCGCTGGTCGCCTGGGCTTCGCGATCACCCCCGACGTCTACGATGCGGTCGTCTACTGCCGGGACGCGCTCGCGCTCGCGGCGCGCCCGCGCCTCTCGGAGGAGATCCTGCGCCTGCTGCGCGGCGGCCAGGCGCGCCGGACGATCTACCTCGCGTGGGAGACAGGGGTGCTCGACGTCCTCCTGCCGGAGGTCTCGGCGCTGCTCTACGACGATCGCGGCGATGACGGCCCCGGCCAGCGCCTCTGGCGCGTGCTCGACTACGTCGACCGGCGCACCGCGGCGGATCGCCCGCTCGACGACACGGTCCTCTGGACGCTCTTGCTCCTCGAGCCGATGAAGGAGGCCTGCGACGGCGTCCGCGACCGCGCGGCGGCGGTCGCCGATTTCCTCGAGCCTCTCATCGACCGGCTGGCCATCTCCCGGCGCTACGCCGACGGCATGCGGCGCATCGTCGCCGTCCTGCCGAGGCTCGCGGGGGGGCGCGCTGGCCGCTTCGCGCGGACGGACATCTTCCAGCCCGCCCTCGACGTGCTCGCCGCCGAGCTCACCGCGCGCGGAGAGTCGACCGAAGCGATCGACCGCCTGCGCTCCGCCCCGCACCCGCGGCGCCAGCACGCCGACGCCGCGCAGTTCCGGCGCTGACCGGTGAGCGACGTGGGCGACGTGGGCGACGCCGGCGCCGCCGGCGCGATCGAAGGTGGCCGCCGGGCAGGTAGCTGGCGGCAACCGACCAGCCGCCGTGGAACATCACCGGGGTTTCTGGTTTCATAAGAGGCCCCTGATGTCCTCTCCGGTCGCGCGCCTGCGCCCTGCTGCTCCACCGGCTGTCCCCGTGTCCAGGCGCCGGTCCGGCGGCTCGGCGCGCAGCCTGCTCGTGTTCGCGCTCGCTTGCGCCGTGTCGCGGCTCGCCGATGCGCAGGCGTCGCTCCTGCACGAGTTCATCGCGCCGGATCCCGCGGAGGACGTGTCGCTCGCCACGACGACGCTCGACGGCGGGCTCCCCGCGGCGATCCAGACGCCGAGCGGCCTGGCCACGGCGCCCGACCCGCAGCGCCCGCCGTCGAACCAGCAGCAGGTCTACAGCAACGTCGGATCCGACGCCGGCCCCGACGCGTCCTACGAGCCGGATCGAGACACCCGCCGCCCGAACGTCGAGCGCTACGACGATCCGTTCTCCCCCGCGACCGCGCCGTTCAAGCGGCTGCAAGCGTACGACGCCGTGAGGGCGGACTACTCGCTCGTCGTCCGAGATAGGAACCTGAAGACCGTCAAGGCGGACAGCGCCGTCTCGGCGGGCGACGAGGCGTTCTACGGGGACATCGCGGTCGATCTCGTGCCCAACGAGCCGGTCCGGATCCCGACGGTCGGGCCGGACACGCGGCTCGTGCGGATGCACGTGAACCCCGATACCCCGGTCGTCGTCCTGCGTGACGGCGCCGACAACTGGTTCGTGCGCGGCACGAAGAGCGCGCGCGTCCGGCTCATCGTGCAGCTCGCCATCGCCCGCGCGACCTTCGGCAGCGAGTTCGCCGACGTCGGCTGGAGCAAGCTCGAGCCCTTCCGCGGGCCGCAGGAGGCCTCCCACGAGGCGGCGTTCAGGCAGGTCGCCCAGGCGATCGGCATCTCGCCCGCGATGCGGCCGCGCGACGTCGTTCAGAAGATGGTCGAGTACTTCCGGTCGTTCGCCCCGTCGGACGACCCGCCCAAGGGGAACGGCGACATCTACCTGGATCTCGCGCTCTCGCGAAAAGGCGTCTGCCGGCACCGCGCCTTCGCGTTCCTCGTCACGGCCCTGCACATCGGGATCCCCGCGCGGATGGTCGTCAACGAGGCGCACGCCTGGGTGGAGGTCTTCGACGGCTCGCTCTGGCACCGCATCGACCTCGGGGGGGCCGCCCTCAACATGGACCAGGAGGTCGATCCGAGCCGCCCGCCGCATGTGCCGCCGCCGGATCCCTACAGCTGGCCGGAGCAGCGCGACTCGGGCCAGGATCTCGCCGATCGCACGCGCGCCGAGCAGGCGCAGCCGGGGCCCGCTGGCCCAGGGGCCGGGAGCAGCGGCGCCGCCGCGCCGCCGCCCCCCGCGCCCACGCCCACGACCGATGCGGCCGGGCGCGCGGCGGAGAGCACCGACGTCGTCGTGACCGCGCTGGACAAGGACATCCGCCGCGGCTTTCCCCTCCACCTCCAGGGACAGGTCAGCAGCGCCGGGGCGCCGTGCGGGCACGTCCGCGTCGACGTGGTCCTGACGGGGACCGCGGCGCCGCAGGGCGTGACGGTCGGCTCGCTGTCGACCGACGACCGCGGCCGGTACGACGGGGCCGTCGTGATCCCCGGCGATTTCGCGCTGGGCGAGTACGACCTCGCGGTCGCGACGCCGGGCGACGTCCGCTGCAAGGCCGGCCGCACGGAAGCCGCCGCCCCGTGAGCGACGCGCCGGCATGCGCCCTCTCGCCCCCGCGCGTCGCGGTGGGCGCCGTCGTCATCGATCGCCGGCCGGATGCGCCTGACGCGCCGCGCGTGCTCGTCGTCAAGCGCGCTCGTCCTCCGCTCGAGGGCTCCTGGTCGCTTCCGGGTGGGCGCGTGGAGCCCGGAGAGCGGCTCGCGGACGCCGTCGCCCGCGAGATCCGCGAAGAGACGGGCCTCGACGTCCGCGTCGGTCCCCTCGTGGAGGTCGTGGAGATCGTGGCGACTCCCTATCATTATGTGATCCTCGATTATCTGTGCGAGTCGATCGGAGGCGCCCTCTCTCCAGGCGACGACGCCTCCGAGGTGGCCCTCGTACCCGTCCCCGAGCTGCCGGCCTACGGCCTCACCGAGGTCGCGCTCCGCGTGATCCATAAAGCCCTGGCGATGGCGGCCGTCGGCTGAAACGGCGCGATCCAGGGAGCGCCCGACTTGGCGCGGCCGTGGCAGAGGTGAGATGTCGCAGAAAGGGCGACTCTCCATGTCGAACGTCCATAGTTGGACAGCGGCAACGTTATTTTGCTGCCCTGACGCTCACGACAATCGCCGGTGGCAGCGCTAGGTTGGATGTGGGGGCAGGGGTGAGCGCTGGTCCGGCGATCATGAGGGGATTGGTGGTCGTCGTGGTGGCGACCCTGGTCTCTTCTCCTCTCTGCTTCGCGCTGCCTTGCAACGATGGGGCTGGCCTGTTCGCGCTGCCCGCGCCGCGCGTCGCGCGCGTCTCGCGCGCCGCCGTGCCTCCCGGCGTACCCGAGGCCTCGGGCTGGCTCCCGGCGCGGGTCGCGCGCGCCCTCTCAAGGACCGTCTCGTGGGTGGCGCGCTCGGGCGTCACCCCGATGTTCCTTGGTCTGCACGGGTTCGGTGTGACCGTGTCCGGCGAAATGTGATGAACGCGGTTACTGCGGCTGCAACATGCGTTTCGCTGCTCTGCTGAGCGATCGCGGCGAGCGCTGGTCGCGCCCGTCGGCTCGAATTCTCGCTGTGTGGTGACCGCTGAGTCTGGATTGCGGCGCTTCTGGAGACATCGTAGACCGAGAAGTCTATGGGCCCGACGCGGAGAGCGAGGAAGGAGGAGCAGAAGGAGGAGCGGCGGCGGTTCATCATCGACGCAGCCTGGCAGCTGTTCCAGGAGACCCCCTATCCCGAGGTCACCATGGCTCAGGTCGCCGAGCGCACCAGGCTCGCCAAGGGCACGCTCTACCTCTACTTCACCACGAAAGAGGAGCTCTTTCTCGCGGTCGTCGATCAAGAGCTCGCGAAGTGGTTCCACGATGTGGATATCCATCTGACGCATTTCTGCGCCTCCCGCGGTGACGCGAGCGCGGCGCGCCCTCGGCCCTCGCGGGCCCGCCGCGCCGCGCCCGGGGCGCCTGCCGAGGACGCGTCGGCGAGCGTCGCCTCGATCCTGTCGACGACCCTCGCCGCGCGCGACGCGATGACGCGCTTGCTCGGCATCCTCCACAGCGTGCTCGAGCAGAACGTCAGCTACGAGGCCGCGCTCCGCTTCAAGCTCTCTCTCCTGGGTCACGTCGAGCGCACCGGGGTGCTGCTCGAGCGGTGCCTGCCGTCGCTCGCTCCCGGCCACGGCGGCCCGACCCTCATCCGGATGTACGCCCTGCTCATCGGGATGCGCCAGGTCTGCGATCCCAGCGACGTGATCCGCGATATCCGCAGCCGCCCCGATATGGGCCTCTTCCGGATCAACTTCGGCGAGGAGATCCGGGCGTCGTTCGCGCTCCTCCTGAGCGGCGCGAGCGCGCCGCCGCTCGCGCCCGGGCGGCTCGGCGCCCCGGCGCTCGGCGGGTTGAGCTCAGCGGAGCGGCGCCGCCCGGAGGGGTGAGGGGCGCGCGTTCACCACGGATCCCGCGCCGACATGGGCGGCAGGTGATCGGCGAACGGCTGGTTGAGGATGCGGGCGATGACGGACTTCCACGTGGTCATGTCGTTCTCGAAGTCCTCATGCCGCCGCGCCTCGGAGCCGTGGGGAGGGGGCCTCGTGTTGGGCCCCTTGATCCACTCCGCCCTCGGAAACACGACGGGCCGGTCGTCCTTGGTCTCCGTGAGCAGCGAAAGGACGTCGGCGTTCTCCGGATCGAGGAGCCCCGCCTCCATGCCGAGCAGCGAGACGCCGCTCGTGCCGGGCACCCGCGGGCGCCGCTCGAGGGCGTTCGACACCAGGTAGAGGAGCGACCTGCCGTACACCTCGCAGTGGTCCTGGAGCTCCGCTTCGTCCGTGAGCGTGAACAGGGCGAACCGGCGCACCATGCCGCTCTTGATGGGCGGCATGTACGTGTCGCGGAACGCGTCGATGGCGCTCGCCGGCGCGAGCAGGGAGAGCGACTCGATGGGGAGCCCGAGCCCGAGCTGACCTCGCATCGGGCCGCCCTCGATCTTCTTGCCCTTCTCCGAGGTGATCAGCTGGACGAGCGGCGCGAGCAGGAACGTGCCGCTCGAATGGGCGACCAGGTGGAGCTCGATCTTCGGATCGCCGTCCATCAGCGACGCGAGGCGGCCGATCATCTCGCGGAGGCCGCCGTGGTCGGCGTCCATCGTCGCGTCACCCGCTGCCAGCTTCATGCGGTCCCACTCGGCCTTGCCGCCCATGCGGCGGACGAGCGGCTCGAGGGCGTCGTCGCGCCGATCGATCATGAACCCGAACGCCCTGGGATCGTAGCCGTCGTGGCGGCGCCCCTCCGTGGCGCGATGGAGGATCTCGAGGAGGCGCGGGTAATGGTCGGTCTCCCAGAGGAGCTCGATGGGGTAGATCTCGTGCCCGAGCAGCTTCGGCCGGAGGCGCGACATCCGGTTGATCGCGTCGATCTGCCGGCGCAGCCCGCCGCCCGCGATCAGGACGAGCCGGCGGCGCTTCCATGTCGCGGTCGCGCTCAGGAAATCCTCTTCCATGATGATACGGACGTCCTCCGACGACGTGCCGTAGGCGCCGCGCTGCTGGAGCTGGCCGTGCATGTCGACGCTGATGAGGTGCGGCCGCAGGCTGGCGAACGTCCGGCTCGTGGACGTGAGCGGGCGGAGCGAGCGCGCCTGGTTCAGGCGGATCGGGACGCCGAGCCGCCCGACCCACGCGTCGAAGCCGTATTGAAGCCAGTCGTCGTAACAGAGTCGACCGAAGCCGCCCTTGCCCCAGCCGACACCCCACGAGTTCTGGAGCCAGAAGCCCTCCGCGTCATACCCGATGATCGCGAACGCGTGACCTCCCCAGGGGGCGATGAAGGGGTTCGTCTTGTCGACCGTCGGGATGATGCCGTTCCTCTGGGTCCCATAATACCAGCCGTTGAACGGGATCAGCGCCGAGGCCGCGATGATCCCGACCTCCGCGAGGGCGCTGTGCATCGCCGGGAGGTCCCTGTGGTTCACCCGTTGATACAGGCCGAGCGGCCGGAGCATCCCGTCCACTGCGCGCTCCGGCGTGAGCGTGCCGTGGAGATCGTTCGCGTCCCACGGCCAGTGCTCATAGGAGCAGATACCGTGTTTGTGCCAGCCCTTCATGGCGCCCCTCAGGCTGGATCCCCTCGCGTCGTCCTCGCCGGGGTACTCGTCGTAGCGGCGCGCCATCGTGTACACCATGTTCTGGCTGACGAGGCTGCGGTCCGGCGAGACCCGGCGCCTGCGCAGCAGGTAGTGCGCCACGGTGGCGACCGTGAAGCCGGTGCAGCCGTTGTTCTTGCCCTGGTCGAGCACGGGCACGCCGTACTCCACGAAGCGCTCCGGGGGCATGATCGGAGGCACTTCCACCATCGTGGGGCGATAGAGGGTGTCGCGAAAATCGAGGACGTCAGCGCGCGCGTCGGTCGTGATGTCCCCGTGACGCCCAGCGAAACGCTCGGAATTGATCATGGTCTCTGATCTCGTGAAGTCGCTGAGTGTCGCACGGGCGGCGCGCGGGGCAAAGTCGGCGGGGCCCGCCCCCTCGGGCGGCTCGTGCTAGCGTCGCCCGGGCCGGCGCCGCCAGCGCCGTCCGGAGGTGGGATGAGCCAGGACAGCCGCGCAGGGGGAGGCGAAAGCGCGCAAGGCGCCATCGAGGCGGCGCTCGAGGCCGAGGTGCTGCGGCGGCTCGCGTCGTTCCGGGCTCGGCTGGGGCGCGAGCTCGGCGCGCTGTTCGATGAGCTCGCCGCGCGCCTCAGGCTGTTCGAGGGGGAGCCGGGCGAGGGCTACTTCTCGCACCCGACGGCGCTCCCGGTGCTCGAGCTGCCGCTCTGGGTCGCGATGCGTCCCGGCGGGCCGGCGCTCGCGCTGGACGCTGGATCGCCGGCGCTTCCGCCGCTCGCCGCCGACCTCGCCGAGGCGGCAGCGGTCGGGTACCTGCACGTCCGGATCGAGGATGACCTGCTGGACGAAGGGGTCGGTGAGCCTGGAGCGACGGTGCTCCTGTCCGGGGCGTTGTTCGCTCGCCATCAGGCGTTGCTCGCCCGTTCGCTGCCCGGCGGGAGCGCTTTCTGGGGCCTCTTCGAGGAGGTCTGGCTCGGGTATGGCGAGGCGATGCTCCTCGAGCGGCGGCTCCACCGCGGCGCAGGCCCGCGGGACGGCGCCGCGTTCCGGCGGGTGCTCGCCCGCTCGCGCCCGCTCGTGCTCCCGGCCGCGGCGGCCCTGTTCGCGGTGTCGCAGGCCGAGCACATGGCCGCCCTCGAGGAGTTCGTTTCCGCCCTTGTTGCAGCGCATCAGCTGTTCGCGGACCTGCTGCACGCGGAGAAGGATCGTGCGTTCGGCAACACAACGTATGTGCTCTCCCGGCTCTGGGCGCTCGCCGAGGCGGATGCGGCGTCGCCGAGCGGGGCCGACGTCTCCGACAGCGGGCCTTGTCGCGCTCAGGAGATGCGCAGCGCGGCGGCCCTGCGCGCGCGGCTGTTCGCGCGCGGCGGCTTCGACGCCATCCTGGAGGAGGCGCGTTGTGAGCTGGCTCGCGCCGAGATCGCCGCGGGGGCCCTCGGGCTACCGGAGGCTGCGCGGTTCTGCAGGGAGCGCGAGCAGTACATGGTCGCGATCCAGCGGCGGGTATTCCTCGCGTTCTTCAGCGCGCTCGCCGGCGAGCCCGTCGTCGCGCCGCGGTGAACCGGTGTGTCGTGCGCGGACGCTTCACCCCGCGAGGACGCGAGCACGCGCGGACGCGCCTGCTTGTACTTGCTCGCCGTTTGGAGGTCTCCTAGCCTCCCGAGCGAGAAAGCGAGGAGTCGTGACGTCGAAGAAATCAGAGGCAGAGCTCATCGGTCGCGCCGTCGTGGATTCGAGCTTCCGCCAGCAGCTCCTTGCCGATCCCGAGCGCACCATCGAGGCAGAGGGGTACGACGTCGGCGCGGAGACGCTCCAGCGCATCCGGGACGCCGCGACCTCGACGCCCGAAGCGGTCGATGCGGCCATCTCGGCCGCGGCGCGTGAGGGCGGAGTCGGTATGTGACGCTGTCCCCTGCTGGAGGGGTGACCGCCGCCTGGCCATGGCTCGACCCGGGTGACCGGGCTGTGTGCGAGCACGCCTGGTCGGCGCACCTGTCATCCGAGGGGGCGCTTCAGCGCGGTGGATCGGCGTGGGGAGCGCTCGCGCTCGAGCGCAGCGTGGGCACACCGCCGGGGTACAGCGTCCCGTGGGCCAGCTGGGCGCTGCGGCTCTGCGGGCGGGTGTCCGCGCGCGACGCAGCCGCGGACGCCGCCGTGGCGGTCGCCGCGGTGGCCGCCGGGGGCATCGAAGGCGCTCCTGACGCGCTCGCGCGGGGCGCGATCGCCGCGCGTCTCCTCGCGCGGCACGCGGACGACGCGCGCGCGCACGGGTGGCTCCTGGGCCTGGCCGACCTGGCGGAGGCTTCGTGGCGCGAGAACCCGGTGATCGAGATCGACGGCTCCGGCGTCCTGGCGGCGCCCGCCGCCGCCGGCGCGCGCGAGGCCGTGGCCCTCTGGACGGCGCCCGCGCTCGTCGCAGGCGACGATCTCGCGCCTTCCCGTCGCTTCGGAGAGACCGTGGCCGAGCCGATCTGGCTGCTGGACGGGCTCGTGCGCCTCTGGATCGATCCGATCGCGCCTGACCTCGCAGCGCCGACGCTCACGCCGCTCTTCGCGCTCTGGCTGCGCGGCGCGGGGCTCGCTCCGCCGCTGCTCCGCGCGCTCTCGGGCGAGCGCGCGTCCCGCGTGCGCCGCGGCGAGATCCACGGCCTGCTCGCGACCCGCCCGTACCGCGCCGCGCTCGCCGCGCGCATGCAGGAGACGCTCGCGTCCGCCCGTGAGGTCGTGGCCGCCTCTCCTCGGACGAGCCCGAGCGCGCGCGGCCTCGCCGAGGCGCAGCGTGAATTCCTCGAGGCGCTCGGCGAGCGCCTCCGCTTCTTCGAGGGGCTGATGTCTTTCCGCGATCTCCTCGGCCCCGGCGCGGCGCTCGGGCCGCCGCGCGCGCAGGGCGAGCCGGCGCCGCCCGACGAGGCGCGCGCGGATCTGCAGGCGGCGGTCGCGTTCCTCCTGGACGCCGCGCCGTGGCGCGAGTCCTGGGAAGTGCAGCGCTTCGGCGTGCTCGGGTCGAGCGAGCAGCCGGTCGGGCACTGGTTCGTCCGGGCGACGATCCTGAGGGCGCTGATCGAGATCGGGGAGGTCGGGCGCGACGTCCGCGCCGACGCCGCGGCGTTGCTCGAGGAGATCCCGGCGGGGGAGCTCCGTTACTTCACCGCGTTCCGTGACGTCCCGCCGGACGCCGACCTCCTCGGCGTCGCGCTCGAGCTGGTCGCCGAGACGGGCGCGGCGAAGGAGCGGGCGGAGTCGTGGATCGAGGTCATGCTGGCCAACGTGGGTGACGACAGCGTCGTTCCGACCTGGTTCTACCGCGGGCCCGCGGGGCCGACCACGCCGGGCGTGGCGTGGGCCGGCGACGACTGCACGACCGTCCGGCTGAACTTGCTCGTGGGCCTGCTCTCGTTCGACGCGGAGCGGTTCGCGCGGCTCATCGACGCGAACGCGCGGCGCGTGCTCGACGTCGCCTCGGGGAGCGGCTTCGAGGGCGCTTGCTTCTACGATGCCTCGTACACGGACCTCGCGTTCCTCCGCTTCGCGCGGCTCTACCGGGGGAGGGCGGGGGACGCGCGGTGGGCCGACGAGGTCGCGGCGGTCGAGGCCGCGACGCTGTCGCGGATGCTCCAGTCGCCGCGGCTCGACGGCGGCTCCGGGGCGCCGCTCCGCACGGCCGCGTGCCTCGAGGGGGCCGCGATGAGGGAGCGGCCCGATCCGCTGCTCCTCGAGCGAGGGATGCGCTACCTCGGCGAGCGCCAGCTCGTGGACGGCTCCTGGCCAGCGGAGCCGCTCTACCGGGTGCCCATGAAGCGCGGTCGCGAGGGCCACCACCAGGGCAGAGCGCTGACGACCGCGCTCTGCGCGCGCGGGCTCGCCGCGGCGCGGTCCCGGCTGCAGCGCGCAGGGGGGCGTCGCACATGAGCATCGAGAAGTCGCCCGAGATCGTGCGGATCATGGAGGCGCAGGAGATGCGCGGCGAGCAGATCGTGAACCACATCCGGCTCGCGTTCGCGCTGCTCAGCGCCGCCACGCTCGTGCACGTGTGGACGATCAACACGCCGGCCGCCAACCAGATCTTCGCGATCCTGACCGGCGGGTACCTCGCTTACTCGCTCGTGCTCTACGCGTTCTTCCGGCTGCGCCCCGGCGTCTACGCGGGCTGGCTCAAGTACGTGAGCATCTTCGTCGACCTCGCGCTCCTGACGCTCACGGCCCTGGGGAACGCGAGGAATCACTCCGGGATCATCGAGTACTTCACGAGCTACCTCGCGACCGTCTACGTGCTCTGGAACCTGATGTCGGGCTTCCGCTACAGCCTCGCGGCGTGCCTGTACTCGGCGGGGCTGTCGGCCCTCTTCAACTCGATCGTGCTCGCCGTCACGGTCGGCTCCGGCGCGGTCCCGATCAGCCCGGTGTCCGTCTACGGACAGAACGCCATCAACATCGCGGATCAGTGCCAGCAGATCCTCTTCATCGCGCTCCCCGGCGTCGTCGCCGGCATCATCGCGCGGATGTCGCGCAACCTGGTCGTGCGGGCCGAGGTGGAGTCCATGGCCCGCCTCCGGCTCGAGCGCGAGAAGCAGGAGCTCGGCCGGTACCTGTCGAAGGATCTCGTCGACTTCGTCCTGTCCGATCCGAGGCGGCTCAAGCTGGGAGGCACGCGGCGGCACGTCTCGGTGATGTTCACGGACATCCGCAACTTCACCCCGCTCACCGAGTCGGTCGAGCCGGAGGCCGTGGTCTCGTTCCTGAACGAGTACTTCACGGAGATGGTCGAGATCGTGTTCCGCTACGGGGGCACCCTCGACAAGTACATCGGCGACGGGCTGATGGCGGTGTTCGGCGCGCCGCTCTCCGTCGAGGATGCGCCGAAGCGCGCCGTCATCGCGGCGATCGAGATGGTGCAGGCGCTCGAGCGCATGAACCAGCGGAAGCTCCTCGGCTGCGGCGAGATCCAGATGGGCGTCGGCATCGCGACCGGCACCGTCATCTCCGGCAACATCGGCTCGCTCCAGCGCATGGAATACACCTGCATCGGAGATACAGTAAACACGGCCGCGCGCCTCGAGCAGTTCAACAAGGAGCTCGGCTCCAAGATCATCATCTGCCAGACGACGTACGCGACCCTCGACGACTGCGTCCCGGCGCAGCCGACCGGCGCGCTGAGCATCCGGGGCAAGAGCCGCCAGGTCCACCCCTACATCGTGGACCACATGGAGCTGTCTCCGGCGCGCCTGAGCGAGCTCCGGAGAGAGCTCCTCTCGAGGGCCCGTCCCATGGAATCGATGCCGCCGCGGGCGCCGGCCGCCCTGCGCGGCAAGGAGTAGCCGGAGGCTCGCGGCGCGCTGCGCGATCAGGGCGAGGGGGTCACGAGGGCGTGGCGCGGAAGCGCCGGACGCGCGCCGAGCCGGGGCCGCCGTCCTGCGTCGACAGGCCGAGCGCCGTGCGCGCCGGCGCGTGGAGGCGCTGGAGGACGCGATCGAGCAGGCGGAGCGCGCCGTCGCTCATCTTCACGCCGCGCGGCGAGCGGTAGCCGAACGCGACGCCGTCCACGACCTTGTAGGCGTTCTCCGTGGGTGAGGCGGGGCGCATCTCGACGACCAGCGCGCCGTCGCGCGTCTTCATGATGACGACGATCTCGCCCGGGCGCGCCGAGGCCTCCACGAACGTCCACCCGCCGGAGGTCGCCTCCTTGATCCCGAGCTCGAGCACGCGCTGCAAGTCCTGACCCGCCGGCGCGAGCGTCGTCGCGCCTTCGACCCGGATCTCGGCGCCCGGCGGGACCACGCCGCTGCCGAGCGGCATCGCGGGCCGCCGCATTTCCCGAGGCCCGGGGAACGACCACATGTCCGGCGTGATCTCGCCGCCTTCGCGGTAGGCCATCTCGATGAGGCGGCTGCGCTCGCGAGAGAGCGCGTCCTCGGACCAGCCGAGGCAGGAGCGCATCATCAGCGTGAAGGGGTCGAAGCGGAGCTCGAACGAGGCGGGCGCGCGGACCATGAGGTCGTCCGGAAGGACGAGGCTGTGGAAGATGCGGACCTTGCACGGGAGCTCGCGCGCGCGCTCGAGCGTGCGCCGGAACGTGATCGGACCGTCGCCCGGGAGGCCGAGGAGGATGTCCACCTCGATGTCCGTGAACGTCGAGAGCTCCTCGATCACCTTCGCGAACTTCGACTCCCTGAAGGGGCGCTGCGTGCCGTCGCCCGTCTCCTTGTTGAGCGGCGGCAGCCGCGCGTCGAGCGACACACGCGCGACGCCGCGGAGGAACTCGAGGTGCTCGTCGTGCACGTGCTCGGGATCGATCGATGCCGTCAGCGTCGCCTGCTTGAAGAAGCCGACCTGCTTCTCCGCGGCCACCAGGTTCCGGAACGCCTCCGCGCTCAGGTTGAGCGGGGCGTCGACGATCTGCGCGCCCGGCGCGCCGGCGGCGCGGAGCGCGCTCAGCTCCTCGACGAGGTAGGCCTCGGAGAAGACGCCGCCGGCGTCGCCCGCGGAGACGCCGCACGTCGCGCAGCTCATGGCGCCCCCGCGGCAGATCTCGAGCGGGACGATGCGATCGGTCGGGAGCAGCTTCATCCGGATCGGCGAGGGGAGCGCGTCGGGCGCCACGTAGAGGGGGTCGCCCGTCGAGACCCAGCCGCCGGCGGTGCACACGTGCAGCCCCGGCACGGCGCGCAGCGCATCGGGAGAGCGCTCGCTCAGCCGGACGATGTCCCGGAACGTGAGCTCGTTGCCGTGCACGAGGGCGTCGATGCAAGCGGTGGCGTCGCGCCAGGGCGCGAGCGCGAACATCGCGGGGCGCGCGAGGGGCCCCCAGAGGGCGATCGTGCGCCCCGGCCGGTTGCGCTGCAGGTGGCGCGCGATCTCGATGAACGTGGGGAACGACCAGACGTGCGCGGCGAGGCCGACCACGTCCGCGTCCACGGTCTCGACCTCCGCGACCCACGCGTCGAGATCCCTCGTCTGCGCGTCGATCACGTGGATCGGTACGCCGGCGAGGTCCGGATCGGCGAGCAAGGAGGCCTCGACACGACGGACTCCATGGCTGGACGGCGCTCCCCCACCGTCCGGCATGGTTGGCTCCATCGCGAGTAGCGCGACGCGGCGTTCGCCAGGCATCCATGAGAGTCTACCAGGGTGTCTCCCCTGTCGGGGAGTCCGTTCGCGCTCTCTGTCTGCTCTCACTCCCCACCCCCCCGGTCGGTTCCTCGCGCCCGGAGTCGCTCCTTCTACCCGGAGTTGCATCCGGCGCGCAGTCGGGCTTTCATACTGCCCTGGGCGGGAGAGGGGGAACGGAACGTACTGGATCGGCAGACAGCGGCGGACTGTCGGGCTGCGCACCTGGTGGCGTGGTCGTACGTGTGGCGCACCGCGGCGAGCGCTTCGGTGTGTCCGGACGATTCGTCACACCGGGGGCATCACCGAGGTTGCTCGCGCTGCGCTGGCTGCTGGCCAGCGGAGGCTCGGGCAGCGTCGAGCGCCCATCCCGTCCTCGCCCAGCATGGGGAAGAGAGGGCGCGCTGCCCTGGCGAGCGACCCCCGCTACTGAAGAAAGCCGAGGGGAGCCATGTGTGGCAAGCACGTGATCCTGGTTGCGGAGGACGACGTTGACACCGCGACGATGCTGGAAGAGCTCCTGACCCTGGAAGGGTACGAGGTCGAGCTGACCGCCACCGCGCGCGCGGTGCTCGATGCGCTCGCGGAGCGGCGCTTCCACGCGGTCCTCCTCGATCTGACGATGCCGGGCATGACGACGGACCGGTTCGTCTCCGAGATCGAGGGGCTCGGCACGCCCTCGCCCCTCATGATCTTCTCCGCCCGCCTCCCCCACGAGATGCAGGCGATCGCCGAGCGGCTGCATGCGGCCGCGCTCATCCCGAAGCCGGTGGACATCGACGTCCTGCTGGGCACCCTCTCGAAGGTGGTGCTCGGCTCGCTCGGCTCGCGCGGATCAACAGACATCGACCGTTGACGCTGCCCGTTCGGACCGCGTCGCGAGCGCCTCGGGCCGTCGTTCCGGCGGACGCCGGGCTGCTGCGCCCCCCGGCGCCGGTGGTAGGATCGCCGCTCATGACGTGGTGGATGGCGAGCAGGCCGCGCTGCGCTCACCCTGGCTGGCCGCAGATCGGGCACAGAGCGGCTTCGCCGGAGCGTCACCGTGCTGTAACATCGGGCTCGACCGCCGACGATCGATCGCCGTAATGCGTACGCCCGTACCCGCCTGCCAGAGCTGCCGGCTCAACCAACGTCGACCCCGCGTGGTTGGTTGGCCGCACGGGCGACGCGGGAGCGGGCTCCGCTCCGAGGCGTCTTTGCGGCGCTGATTGCCGGAGAGAGACGCAGAGAGACGTAGAGAGACGTAGAGAGACCTTCATGAGCCCCCTTCCTCGCAGAAAGAGCCTCATCAAGCGGAACCCGAGCAGGGATTCAGGGCTTTCCCTGTTTCGCCGTGACGTCAGGCTTTCGCATAGTGGTTGATGCACCGTGCCTGCCACTCCCTTGAAGAGGATCCTCGTTGTCGATGACGATCCGGATATTCGAGAGACCCTCGCCGAGCTCCTGCAGGAGGAGGGGTACGCCGTCGCGTCGGCGGCGCACGGCGGCGAGGCGCTCAGCGCGCTGAGAACGGATCCGAGACCCGGGCTCATCCTGCTCGATCTCATGATGCCGATCATGGATGGCTGGCAGTTCAGGGCGGAGCAGAAGAAGGATCCGGAGCTCGCCGCGATCCCGGTGGTGATCATCTCGGCGACGGGCCGCGACGAGTTCGTGTCCTCGCTCGGCGCGGCGCAGTTCCTCAAGAAGCCGATCAACCTCGAGCAGCTGCTCGCCGCGGTCGAACAGCACTGCCGGTGACGGCGCGCCTGTTCGTCTACGGCACGCTGATGCGCGGCGAGCGCGCGCACGCGCTGCTCGGGCGCGCGCGGTGCCTCGGGCCCGCCCGCACGGCCCCGTCGTTCGAGCTCGCCGATCTCGGCGCCTACCCGGCGCTCGTGCGCGGGGGCTCGGTCGCGGTCCTCGGGGAGCTGTACGAGCCGGACCCGGAGGCGCTGCCCTCGCTCGATCTCTACGAGGATTGCCCCGACCTCTTCAGGCGTGAGCCGATCGAGCTCCATGGAGGCGCGCTCTGCGAGGCCTACCTGATGCCCGCGGGGCAGGCGCTCGGGTGGCCTCGGATCGCCTCGGGGGACTGGCGGACACGGCGGCGATGAGCGGGTCAGCCGGGGCCGGCGCGGCGCGCTGGCCGCAGCCCGGGTGGACCGGCCGGGTCGATCTCGGGCGCCGTCCTGTCCTCGACGACGAGCAGCAGGGCCGGGAGCTCGCCCTCGTCGGCCTGGAGCCGGAAGGCTGAGAACGAGAGCGTCCTGCGGCCGGCGTGCGCGAGCACGGCCTCGAGGCGGAAGTCGACGAGCGCGGCGCGGCGGTGGAGCACGTCCCGGAGCTGCTGCTCCAGCTGCGGGGTGTTCCATCCGGCGTCGATGGCCGAGAGCGATCGTCCCTCGATGTCCCCGAGCGGGACCATGAACTGCTCGCAGTAGCGCCGGGTGACCGCCCGGATCCGGAGCTCCCCGTCGAGCAGGAGGAACGGATGGCGCAGCACCTCGAAGACGGCGGAGAGGCCGTCGCGCGCGCCCGCGAGGTCGCGCGCCGCGCGCCTCGGCGCATCGCTCTCCAGCCAGCAGATCACCGCGCCGTCGACCTCGTCGTCGGTGGTCCGGGAAGGGCGTGCCCGCATGAGATAGCAGCGCCCGTCGCGGTCCTCGACGCGCCGTTCGACGGTGCTCATCGTGCCGAGCACCTCGGCGACGACCGGCGCGATGTCGGCCACGCTCCTCGACTTCACCTCGAGGATGGACCTGCCCACGTCGCTCGCGGCGAGGCCGAGCAGCTTGTCGGCGGCGCCGGCGACCCGGCGGATCCGTAGATCCGCGTCGACCATCAGCATCGGGATGTTCATGCCGCCGAGGAGCTTGCGCAGCTCGTCGTTGGCGAGGCCGAGCGCGACGTTGCTGCTGCGGAGCTCCTCGTTGATGGTCGTCAGCTCCTGGTTCGCCGACTCGAGCTCGTCGTGGGCGCCCTCGAGCGCGTCGTTCACCCTGTGCAGCTCGTCGTTGCTCGCGAGGATCTCGTCGTTCGTGCACAGGAGCTCTTCGTTCGTCGCCTCGAGCTCATCGATGAGCGACTGGAGGTACTCCCTCGTGGTCACGAGCTCCCTGCGGAGCTGGACGATCTCCAGATCCTTCTGGGCGTCGCTCGGGGCCGGGTCGCTGCCCTGCCGGTCCAGCTGCGCGGCGCCCGACTCGGAGAAGGTGACGAGGAAGCAGCGCCCTTGCGGGAGCCGCACCTTGAGCGGCCAGACCTCGACGTCGACGTACCGGATCTTCTCGTCCTGCCTGACCTTGAGCTGCTCCTTGCGGGCCATCGCCCCCGAGTTCATCGACGCGTCGATGGCGGCCCGGATGCCGAGGACGAGCCCCTCTCGGGCCATCTTGAAGAGGTGGAGGCTGGCGTCGCCCGGTGACGGCTCGAGGTAGGGCCCCGTCTTGCCCCGGAACTGGACGATCTGCATCTCCTCGTCCACGACCACGCCGGCGGGGGCATAGCGCGCCATGACGATGGCGTCGGCCTCCTTGCGCACCGCATCCATGCCGAGCCCCTCGGGCTCCCGCGGCCGCTCCGACGCCAGCGCGACCACCGGCGCGCCGGGCAGAGCGGGCGCGCTGAGGGCGAGCGGGTGAGCCGCCTCCGACGCGGCGCGCCTGCAGAAGATCCTGTGGGTCCTGTCCACGACCCCGAACAGATCGGGCGCCGTGGTGAGGCTCTCGGACGAGCCGAGGAGCAGGAACCCCGTGGGCTTGAGGGCCTGGTGGAACGTCTGCAGCAGCCGGCGCTGCAGGCTCGGCTCCAGGTAGATCATCAGGTTGCGGCAGCTGGTGAGATCGAGCTTCAACAGGGGCGGGTCGGCCGCGGCGTTGTGGCGCGAGAAGATGCACAGATCGCGGACCGATTTGTTGACCTGAAAGCCGCCTTGTACCCTGACGAAGAAGCGGCGCAGCCGGCTGGGAGAGACGTCCATCGAGATGCTCTCGATGTAGATGCCGGACCGCGCCTGCTGGATGGCGGCCTCGCTCAGGTCGGTGCCGAAGATCTGGATGGCATGATCGGTCGCGTCGGCTTCGAGGAACTCGAGCAACGAGATCGCGAGAGAGTAGACCTCCTCGCCCGTCGAGCAGCCCGGCACCCAGATGCGAACAGGGGAGTCCTGCGGCCTGCCGTGCATGAGCACCGGGAACACGTGGGTCTTCAGCGCGGCGAAGGCGCCCGGATCGCGGAAGAACGTGGTGACCTTGATGAGGAGGTCCTGGTAGAGATCCTCGATCTCGCCGGGGTGCGCTCTCAAATGATCCAGGTAATCCTGGAGGGTGGCGAGCCGATGGAGCGTCATTCTCCGCTGGATGCGCCGCCTCAGGGTGCTCTTCTTGTACTGGCTGAAGTCGACGCCCACCGCGGCGTGAACCAGCCTGAGGAGCTTGCTGAGATCGGCGTCCATGCCGAGGGGCGCACCCTGCCTGAGCCATGGAGCGAGCACGTGCCCGGGGCGACCCATCCGCACGAGCTCCGCCGCGATCTCCTCGACGCTGAGGACGAAGTCGACGCCTCCCGCCGCGATGGCGCTCCGCGGGAGCGCGGGCCGCTCCGCGCCGCGCGGGTTCTCCGCGAAGGTGACCCCGCCCTCGGCCTTCACGTCCTTCAGCCCCAGCGCGCCGTCGCTCCCGGCGCCGGACAGCACGACGGCCACCGCGCCCGACCCCAGCTCGCCCGCGAGCGAGCGCAGGAAGAGATCGCCAGGGCCCGGGCCGCCCTCGCCCCGCGGCGCGAGCTCGACGCGGAGCCCCGCCAGCGTCGCCTGCGCCTCCGGGGGCAGGACCTGGACGCGACCCGGCGCGAGCTTCATCTCCGATCGGAGCTCGGCCACAGGGAGAGGGCTGCTCTGCGCCACGAGCTCGAGGAGGGGGAGCTCCCCTGGATCTGCGCTGTAGATCAGGACGAGAGAGAGGCTGGTATCCCTGCTCGGCAACCGCCGGAGGAGCTCCGCGATCGCGCCGCGTCCGCCGGCCGAAGCGACCACACAGACGACGGGAAAGCGCAGCTCACCCTCGGCGCGCGGCCCGCCCGCCGCGGCGCTCTCGCCGGCGTCCTCGGGCGGGACCGGCGCGCGCCCCGGCGCGGATGCCCTGCCGGCCTGGGGCGCGGCGTCGCTCGGGCCCGGTGCCCCGAGTTGCGTCCGGCGTGACTTCTTCTGTTCGGGCATTGTCGGCTTGAACGGTTGGGCGCTCTCTCACGCGTCTCGCGGCGGCGAGAGCCTGACAGGGACTAAGCCAGGGTTCCGGTGGGCGGTCGATCAACGATGGCTGTCGTCGTCCATGTCGCGCATGGGACACGGCGCCTCACGGTCATCTCACCATATCAGCGCGCGCCTTCCAGGCGCTTCAGGAGTTGCTCGATCCGCTCGATGATGTGTGCGGATCGGTCGGATACCATTCGGGCAGAATCGTTGAGCCTCGTCAGTGTCATTTCATCCATCCTCCCGCCGGGCTGGAGCCTGGTCATGGCCTCCAGCGCGGCGTCGTGGCGCGCTCGGGCGACCTGGGCTGCCTCCATCGCGCGGCGCAGGCGTGCGCGCGGCGGCTCCAGGTTCTCGACGCCGGACCACCTCCTCTCCGGTGAGACGCGCCGCGCCTCGCCCTCGGCTCGCGCCAGGTGATCGGCGGGCGCCGCGAGCGGCGGCGCGAGCGCGTCGGGCGCCGCGAGCAGCGCGGGAGCCTGCGCCCCTCGCAGCGATCGATCCGCCTCGTCGTTCCCGGCTTCCTGCGTGCGCTCCGCGCGCTTGCCATCGGTCGGAAGGCGGAGGTTGGCGCTGATCTGCTGATCCTCCGCGGGCCCCCCGGCGTCTTCCCACCCCCGTTCGTCGACGATCTGCTTCGTCGCGTCGTTGACGAGGAAGACCTGATCGGCGTCGTGGAACCGCTCTGCCCGCAAGGCCTGCAGCGCGGACCGGGCCGCCTCGAGCGAGCGGATGTGCTTCGTGAGCGCGAGCCGCCTGCCCCGGAAGCGAACGTAAATGCTGTAGCTGGTCTGGGGCGCCATCTCCATCGCCTCGTGGGCCCGGTCGCGTCATGCGGTGTCCGCGCTCTTCTTGATAGCAGCTCCCGGGGTGCGGCTCGCCATGGCGCCGGGCCGAGCGGGCGAGCCCCCCGCTCCATGAGATTCTCACGGATCTCGCGCCGTGAGCCCAGGGCGCGAGTTCTCGGCGCGCGTCCTGCTAGCGGTCTCACGCCTCCGGTACCGCCGTCAGCAGCACCAGCCTCCCGGCGGTCTGCTCGGCTGTTCTGCAGGCGGTGCGCACGAGCTGCCACTCTGCCTTCACGAGCTCCGCCATGAGCGACCTGTCCTGACACAGGGCTTTGCTCAGCGACTCCTCGGCGTCCTCGCCGAAGGACAGCACGCGTATCGCGATGGCGAGCGCAAAGTCCTTGGTCAGCCGGACGCGCAGGTCGACGTCCGGCGTGGAGACGTGGAGCGCGTGCTCGGCGAGGGCGACGTCGATCCTGTCCGCGATCGACCTTGCGGTGTCCGCGCGCCACTGGATCGAGCGGCAGGTCTGCCGGAGCAGCTCCTGGATTAACCGTCTATCACGACCCGTCTGGTTGCCCATCCCGCCCCCCTCGACAGTTCCGTTCTTCTGCGGAGAGCCGTCCAGAGAGTGCCTGCGACCGGCCAGAGCGCGCGACGGTCAGCCTGGCGCGATTGAACGAGGAGGACCGCTCCCCAAGGCTGCGCTCCTCCCGAGTTGCCCGAGCGGTTCCCCCTCCGGCTCCTCGCTCCACCCCCTCACTGTCCCGCCGAAAATCCCGTTGACCGCTAGCTGTAGCTCAGCTGCTGCCCGACCGACCGCTAGGGCGATATGGAATCGCTCGTCAGGGATTCCCTGTAAGCTGTCCTGGCACCGCTGAGCCTCCGGCTGTTTTGTTCAGGCAAAGCCCTACGTCCGGGTCGCCTGGGTCACGCAGGTCGTCTCTGGGTCACGCAGGCCGCCTAGGTCGCCTTGGCCTTGGAGCGCCGGCGCTCGCTGCTCGACGCTGAGGCAGGCGGCGGGTCGGCGGTCTGCCGCGCGCTGCGCGGGGGGGCTTTCATGACCGACAGGTCAGCGACGGCGCGCACCTCCGGGGCGAGCAGGCCGTGCGTGAAGAGCTGGAGCACCTGCGCGGCCCAGGCGGCGATGTCTGGCCTGGACGGCGCGTCGATGAGCTTGCGCACCAGGCGATCGAAGGCGCCGGAGATGAGCGCGGCGATGACGCTGGGCTCCAGATCGCGCCGGTAGAGGCCGATGTCGATCGCGTACCGGACGCGGCCCTCCACCTGCCGCGCGACGCGCTGGGCGAACTCGTCGATCAGGTAGGCGTACGGGGTCCCACCGCCTCCCGCCAGCATCATCCTGAGGAGCGCCCGGTTCTGCCAGCAGAACTCGAGCACCTCGAGGTCGTGGGCGAGGACCCGCTTGAAGTACTCGTTCACCGACGCTCGCTCGGCCTCGAAGACGATGGGCGGCGGCTCCACGCAGTCGGCGAGGCGCGCGATGAAGGTCTCGACGATCTGCTTGAAGCAGTCGTCCTTGCTCTGGAAGTGCAGGTAGAACGCGCCCTTCGAGACGCCTGCGCGCTCGGTGATGTCCTCGACCCTCGCGGCGGCCAGGCCGCGCTCGGTGAAGGCAGCCTCGGCGGCGCGGAGCAGCTCGATCCTGGCGCGGCGATCGGCAAGGCGGGGCATTCTGACTGGTCGGTCAACGTCGGAGGACCGGGGCACTATGGGAAGGCCGCCGGAAGCCGTCAAGACGCTCGTCGGCCGCGCTCCTCGCGACGCGGCGCGTTCGACCGCGCCGCGTCGCCCATGGCACGAGCGATGCTGCGGAGGCGGTCATGACGACCGTGGCGAGACGAAATGCAGCAGGGCGCGGCGCCGGCGAGGCGACGGCGGCGGCGCTCGTCCCCAGCCCTCCTTCGTTGCCGAGCCTGCGCGAGGCCGCCGCGCGGTGCCGGGCGTGTCCGCTCTGGGAGCGCGGGACGCAGACGGTGTTCGGCGAGGGCGCGGCGCGATCGGACGTGCTCCTCGTCGGCGAACAGCCGGGCGACAAGGAGGATCTGGCCGGCAAGCCGTTCGTGGGCCCGGCGGGGCAGCTGCTCGATCGCGCGCTCGAGGCGGCGGGGATCGAGCGGCGCCGGGCGTACGTGACCAACGTGGTGAAGCACTTCAAGTGGGAGCCGCGCGGCAAGCGCCGCGTCCACATGAAGCCGGACGCGCGCGAGATCCGCGCGTGCCTGCCGTGGCTCGCCGCGGAGATCGCGGTGGTGCAGCCGGCGATCGTGGTATGTCTCGGCGCGACGGCGGCGCAGGCGCTGCTCGGCGGCTCGTTCCGGGTCACGCGCGAGCGCGGCAGGATCGTCGCCTCGCCGCTCGCGCCGCGCGTGCTGGCGACCGTGCACCCCGCGTCGATCCTCCGCATGCCGGACGAAGCGACGAGGCGAGCCGAGCTCTCCCGCTTCATCGAGGATCTCACCGTGGCGGCGCGCGCGCTCGGCTGAGCCGGCGCGCGTCGCCTCCTCACGAGGAGCGCTCTCGATGGAGTAGGATCCGCCCGCGATGACGATGAGCCCACGACCGGCCCCTGCCGCAGAGCGCCCCGCGTCCTCTCCGATGGCCGAGCGCGCCCACCTGGGGAGCTCGAAGAAGATGTGGCCGCTGATGCTCGCGGCGCTCGGGGTCGTCTACGGCGACATCGGGACGAGCCCGCTCTACGCGATGAAGGAGTGCTTCAGCCCCAGCAGCCCGCACCACGTCGCTCCGACGCCCGCGAACGTGCTCGGGGTGCTCTCGCTGATGTTCTGGTCGCTGATGATGGTGGTGACCGTCAAGTACGTGACGTTCATCACGCGGGCCGACAACGAGGGCGCGGGCGGCATCCTCGCGCTGCTCGCGCTCGTCCCGAGCGGCGATCGCAAGGGCGAGGGCCGCGGCCTCCTCGTGCTCCTCGTCCTCTTCGGCGCGGCGCTCCTTTATGGCGACGGCGTGATCACGCCAGCGATCTCGGTGCTCTCGGCCGTGGAGGGCCTCGAGGTCGCGATCCCGAGGCTGGACCCTGCCGTCGTGCCGATCATCACCTGCGGCGTGCTGCTCGCCGTGTTCCTCGTGCAGAAGCGCGGCACGGCCGGGGTCGGGTCGATCTTCGGGCCGGTGACGCTCGTGTGGTTCGTCACGCTCGTGCTGCTCGGGGCCAAGGAGCTCATGCGCAGCCCCGGAGTGCTCCGGGCCGTCTCACCGACCTACGCGGTGAGCTTCTTTGCCGAGAACCAACTGCATGGCTTCCTGATCCTCGGCGCGGTCGTCCTCTGCATCACGGGCGGCGAGGCGCTGTACGCCGACATGGGGCATTTCGGCCGCGTGCCGATCAAGTACACCTGGTACACGATCGTCTGGCCCGGGCTGCTCATCAATTATTTCGGCCAGGGCGCCAAGCTCCTCGCGGACCCCACCGCGGCGGCGAACCCGTTCTATGCGCTCGTCCCGTCGTGGGCGCTCTACCCCACGGTGGCGATCGCCACGGCGGCGACGGTCGTCGCGTCCCAGGCGCTCATCTCCGGGGCCTTCTCGCTCACCCAGCAGGCGGTGCAGCTCGGGTATTTCCCGCGTGTCACGGTCGTCCACACGTCGAAGGACGAGGCGGGGCAGATCTACATCCCCGAGGTGAACAGCGGGCTCCTCATCTCGTGCATCGTGCTGGTCCTCACCTTCAAGAACTCGAGCGCGCTCGCGGCTGCCTACGGCATCGCCGTCACGGGGACGATGGGGATCACCACGGTGGTCTATTACGTGGTCACCCGGGAGACGTGGGGTTGGCCGGTCTGGAAGTCGCTCCCGCTGGCCGGGCTCTTCCTGGTGATCGATCTCGCGTTCTTCGCGGCGAACAGCGCCAAGTTCTTCCACGGGGGCTGGGTGCCCATCGTGATGGGCGCGGCGATCTTCACGGTGATGACGACCTGGAAGACGGGGCGAAAGCACCTCGCCGAGGCGATCAAGTCGGCGATCTTGCCGCTCGACATGTTCCTCGAGGACGTGAAGCGCGTGAAGCCGCACCGGGTGCGCGGGACGGCGGTCTTCATGGCGTCGAGCCCGGAGGGCACGCCGCCGATCCTGCTGCACCACGTGAAGCACAACCAGGTGCTGCACGAGCAGGTGGTGCTCCTCTCGATCCAGGTGACGAACGTGCCGGAGGTGCCGGCGGAGCGGCGCACGACGGTCATCCCGCGGGGGGAGGGGATCTACCAGGTCACGGCGTGTTACGGCTTCATGCAGACGCCGAACGCGCCGTCGGTGCTCGAGGGGTGCAAGCGGCACGGGCTCGACATCGATCTCGGGAGGACGAGCTACTACCTCGGCAGGGAGACGCTGCTGACGACCGGGCGCTCGAAGATGTCCCGGTGGCGCAAGGGGCTGTTCGCCTTCATCTCGCGGAACGCGCGGCCGGCGACGGCGTACTTCGGTCTGCCCCCGAACCGCGTGGTCGAGCTCGGAATGCAGGTGGATTTTTAGGAGGGCGCGGGGCTCAGGGCCCCGTGTACCGCGCGCGCGGCCGTAGCATGTACCCCGCCTCCCGCTGCTCGAACGCGTGGGCGATCCAGCCGGCGGCGCGCCCCACCGCGAAGAGCGCGGCCGCCGTGCCGGCCGGCAGGCCGAGCGCGGCCGCGATCGCGACGAGGCCCAGGTCGAGCGACGGCGGATCGAGGCCGGCGTCGCGCAGCGCGTCGACGAGCGCGAGCACCGTGCGCAAGGCCGCGCTCTGCGGGGCGAGGGCGCGGGCCGTGTCGAGCAGCAGCTGGGCGCGGGGGTCGCCCTCGGGGTAGAGCCTGTGCCCGACGCCGGCGATGGGCTCGCCGCGGCGCAGCCGCTCGTGGACCGCGGCGGCGGCGCGCTCGGGCCGGCCTGCCTCGGCGACCAGGGCCTCCACCCGGTCGGTCATGCCGCCGTGCCTCGGGCCGGAGAGCGCGGCGAGCCCCGCGCTGACGCAGGCGTAGAGGTCGGCGCCGGTGGAGGCGGCCACCCGGACCGCGAACGTCGAGGCGTTCAGCTCGTGATCGGCCGAGACCAGGAGTGCGCGGTTCACGGCGCGCTCGGCCTTCTTCGAGGGGTTCGCGCCGAGGGCGATGAGCAGCCGCCGCGCCGCTCCGTCGGCCTCGAGGGCGTCGGTCGCCCTGCGCGCGTCCCGCCCGAGGCCCACGAGCGCCGCGAGCGATCGCACGAGGGCCCGCGCCCGCGCGCGCTCCGCGTCGCCCGTGGGGATGCGCCCGTCGCCCGAGGGCGCGCCCACGTGGCGGGTCGCGTCGTGCGCGCCGAGCGCGGGCACCACGAGCGCGAGCGCGACGAATGGCGGCGCGCCCTCCGGCAGGAGCGCCGCGAGCTTGGCCGGGCGGACGCTCGGCCGGCCTGGCCGCGCCGCCGGCGCGCCCTCCGCCGGCAGCTCGCCGGTCCAGAGCAGCTCGGCGACCGCCTCGAAGGGCACGTCGTCGAGCGCCAGCGCGACCGCCTCCTTGCCCCGGTAGACGGGCCCGCGCGGGCCGATCGCGGTGAGCGCCGACTCGAGCACCGGCTCGCCCCACCGGAGCGCCTCGGCGGCGACCGGGCCGTGGCCGGCGCGCGCGTCGTGCCGCGCCTTGAGCCGCTCGATGTCCGCCCGGAGGTAGAGCCGCGCGCGCCCTCGCCCGCCGGGCACCCCCCGGAGCACGCCCCGGCTCGCGTACGCGTAGAGCGTCTCCCGCTTCACGCCGAGCAGCTCCGCCGCCTCGGCGCCGGTCACGTACGCCGAGGGCCGCTGACCCGAGTCAGGTAGATCCACCATGAGCGCCCATCAACGTTGCATCCATCCTGTCCTCCGATGCACGAGGCGCCGGCGTCGCGCGCGCCGGCGACATCGGCACATCGGCGACATCGGCGACATCGGCGACATCCATTCCTCCTAGCACCGCCCTCCTCGGCATCCTCCGGGATTCTTCCTCGACGCGCTTCGAGGCCGTGCATGGTTGATTGTACAATCAAGGTTGATCAACCTCGTGCGGTGCCCAAGATGTCGTCAGCGGAGGTGATCGGGATGAGGGATGTGGCGGCGCCGCTCGCGAGCGGCCTGGAGGGCGTGGTGGTGGCGGAGACGCGGCTCTCGGAGGTGGACGGAGAGCGGGGGAGGCTCACCCTCGCGGGCCACGACGTCGAGGAGCTCGCCGGCGGCGGCGGGGTGACCTTCGAGGACGCGTGCGGGCTGCTCTGGGGCGGCGCGCTGCCCGGGGCGGCGGAGCGGGAGTCGCTCCGGCGAGCGATCGCCGAGGGGCGGACGAGGGCCTTTGCGCTGCTCGGGCGGCTCGGGGACGCGCTCCAGGCGGGCGACGGGATGGATGCGATCCGCGCCGCGGTCGCGCACCTCTCGGGCGACGTCCCGCCCGCGGCGATCGCCGGGGCGGTGGCGACGTTCGCGGCGGCGTGGGCGCGGCGCTGCGCGGGGGAGGCGCCGGTCGCGCCCGATCCGGCGCTCCGGCTCTCGGCCGACTACCTGCGCATGGCGCGGGGGGCCGCGGCGAGCGAGGCCGAGGCGCGAGAGCTCGACACGTACCTCGTGACGGTCTCGGACCACGGCATGAACGCGTCCACCTTCACCGCGCGCGTGGTCACCTCGACGGGGTCGGACGCGATCTCGGCGGTGGTCGCGGCGATCGGCGCGCTGAAGGGGCCGCTCCACGGCGGCGCGCCCGGGCCGGTGCTCGACATGCTGGACGCGATCGCGGCGAAGGCGGGCGAGGGCGGCGCGCCGCCCCAGGGCTCCGCCGAGCGCTGGATCCAGTCCGAGCTCGCGGCGGGCCGGCGGATCATGGGCATGGGCCACCGGATCTACCGGGTGAGGGATCCGCGGGCGGCGGTGCTCGAGCGGGCGATCGAGCGGCTCGAGCGGCTCGAGCGGACGGCAGGCGGCGCGCGGAGCGCACGGCTCGCGCTGGCGCGTGAGGTCGAGCGGGCGGCCGAGGCCGCGCTCCGCGCGCGGCACCCGGAGCGCCCGCTGCGCGCGAACGTCGAGTTCTACACGGCGGTGCTGCTCGACGCGCTCGGGCTGCCCCGCGCGCTCTTCGCGCCGACCTTCGCGGCGGGCAGGGTCGCGGGCTGGTGCGCGCACATCGACGAGCAACGGCGCGCGGGGCGGCTCATTCGCCCGAGCTCACGCTACATCGGGGGCGTCCCTGGAGCGGCAGCTCCGCCGCATTGAGGCGTCGGGCCCGCCGCGCGCGCGGTGAGGCTGCTGGCAGGAGCGCTCGTGCCGGCCACGAGGTCGACCTGCCCAGGTCGGACTTATTGAAGAGTCCGTGACGGCATTCACTTCACCCCCGTCGTCCTTCCATCCTATCCGCACAGAAATTGCCGGAGAGGCCGTTCCACAGCCCTCGAAGGACAAAAGGAGAACGCGCCGGGCGCGGGTAGGACGTTGTTCGTCCTGCAAAGTTGGCAGCCTCGCGGGGGCACTGTTATCGTGTTCAGTATGTCGTCCGCCGCTCTTGCCGCTCCGCTTGCCCGGGACCTCCTGCGCCATACCCTCCCCGAGTTCGAAGCGCGCGCCAAGACGCTCCCGCTCGGCCTGCGGGAAATCAACGACGCGCTCCCGGAAGGGGGGCTGCCGCGCGGGGGGGTGGTGGAGCTCGCCGCGCCGCGGGGGCTGGGGCGCTCCACCTCGCTCGCCCTCTCGGCGTGCGCGTCGGCGCAAGCGGAGGCGCGGCTGCGCGGGACGAGCGCGACGGCGGGGGCGTGGTGCGCGTGGATCGACCCGAGCGGCTCGCTCTACGCGCCGGCGGTCGCGCGCGCGCAGGTCGATCTGAGCCGGCTGCTCGTTGTGCGGCCCCCGCCGGAGGTGCTCGCGAAGGTCGCGGTGCGGATGGCGATGAGCCGGGCGTTCGCGGTGCTCGTGATCGACGTGGCCGGGGTCCCGGGGGCCTTCGGCCAGGGCGCGGGGAAGGGGGAGCGGAGCGCGCCCGGGGCGGGGCGCCGCGAGGAGGACCTCGCGCGCTGGGTCAACGTGGTGCGCAAGCTCGCCCTGGCGATCGAGGGGAGCGACGGGACGATCCTGCTCCTCACCGATCGCCAGGCGGCGCGGCCGATGCCCTTGCCGGTCGCGATGCGGCTGGAGCTCGAGCAGGTCGCCGAGAACCGGTTGATGGTCCGCGTCGCCAAGGACCGCCGAGGGCGCGTGACCTCGCCGACCCCGGTGGTGCTCGGGGAGCGGCCCGGGGACAAGGCAGAGCGGACGGCGGGCGGCGAGCCGCGGCCCGCGCTGTCGCGGGCGTGAGGGAGGAGAGGCGATGGCGGTGAGGCGCATTGTGGCGATCGTGCTCCCGCAGCTCGCGTGCGAGCTGGTGAAGCAGCGCGGGCCGGTCTCGCCGAGCGGGAAGGCGCCGCTCGCGGTGATCCTCGGGGGCGAGGAGGACCGCCGCGCGGCGCTCGCCCCGCAGCCCGAGCGCGAGCCGCAGGCGCCGGCGGCGGTGATCGACGTGGTCGACGACGAGGCGAGGCGGTACGGGGTGAGGCCGGGGCAGAAGGTCGTCGAGGCGGCGGCGCTGGTCGCCCACCTCGCGATCCACCGGGTGACGTTCGCCGAGATCGACGCGGCGCTCGGCCGGGTCGCCGAGGTGGCGCTCGGGCTCGGGGCGACGGCGGCGATCCAGCTCGGCGAGCAGGGCGCCCCGCGCGCCGGCGCGGCGCGGGCGAGCCGCGCTCCCGAGCGCGCCGCGAGCGAGGCGCGGAGCCCGTGGGGCGACGGCCCGTACGACACGGTGTGGCTCGACATCACCGGGGCGTCGCACCTCGTCGGCGGCGAGGAGGCGCTGCTCGGCGAGCTCGGCGAGCGCGTCGCGGCGCTCGGCCACCGGGCGCGGCTCGCGATCGCCGACGGGCCGCGGCTCGCGCAGGCGCTCGCGCGCTTCGGCGCGCACGCGGACGGCGGGGGAGGGGCGGAGGCCCCGATCGCGCCGCCAGGAAAGGGGGCGCAGGCGATCGGGCCCTTGCCGGTGCAGGCGCTCCCGGTCGAGCGCGAGGTGGCGAGCTTCCTCGTCCGGCTCGGGGTGCTCCGCGTCGAGGATCTCGCGCGCCTCCCGCGGGCGCAGGTGGCGGCGCGGCTGGGGCCGCGGACGGCGGACGTGATGGAGCTCCTCGCAGGCCGCGATCCCGTGCCGCTCCTGCCGTTCGAGGTGCCCCGACTGCTCGAGGAGGAGGTGCTCTTCGACGAGCCGATCGAGAGCGCCGAGTCGCTCCTGTTCGTGCTGCGCGGCATGACGTCGCGGATCGCGTCGCGGCTCGCCGCGCGCGGGGAGGCGTGCGGGCGGCTCAACGTGGCGATCGCCTACGATCGCTCGATCGCGCGGCTCCGCCTCGGCGAGCGCGAGGACGACGCCGCCGCGGCGCTCCTGGAAGACGACGGGCGCGGCCCTTCGCTGCGCTTCCACGTCGACATGCCGGTGCCCCTCTCGGACGCGGGCGATCTGCTCCGTCCGCTGAAGGCGAGGCTCGAGCGGATCGAGCTCGCGGCGCCCGCGGTGGGGGTGCACGTCATCGCCTCGCGCATCGCGCGGGCCCGCCGGGTGCAGCTCGATCTGTCGCGCGACCGGTCGGTCGATCCCGACAGCCTGCCGGCGCTCCTGGCCGAGCTCTCGGCGGAGATCGGCCAGGAGCGGGTGGGCATCCTGGAGATCGCCGACGCGCACCGCCCCGAGGCGCGCTCGCGGCTCGTGCCGGCCTCCGGCGAGGCGGCCATGACGCGCGCGTCCGCCGCGGCCCGCGCGCGCACCGCGGCGGATCGGGGCGCGGCCGAGCAGGCCGGGGGCGCGGACGCGCCGGCGCTGGAGCCCGCGCGGCTCCTCGCGCAGCCGATCCCGCTCGGCCGGGTGGGGCGCGGGGCGATCGTGGCCGTCGATCGGCACCTCTACGCGATCGAGCGGCTCTCCTTCGTGATGCGCATCGACGCGGTGGAGTGGTGGACGCCCACGCCGGCGTCGCGCGATTACGCGCGCGCCTGGCTCGTCTCGGGCTCTCCGTCCGGCAAGGCCGCCCCGGCGCGCCTCGGCGAGCTGCGCCCTCCTCGAGACGGCGCGAGCGCGAGCTCCTGCGGCGAAGCGTGGATCTACGTCGACCGCGCGACGGGCGAGGCGTTCCTGCAGGGGTGGTGCGAGTGAGCGCCGGCGCGTCGGTCCCGTTCGTGGAGCTCTGCGGCCGCTCCTGCTTCTCGTTCCTGGAGGGCGCCTCGCACCCCGAGGAGCTCGTGCACCGCGCCAAGGAGCTCGGCCTCGAGGGGCTCGCGCTCTGCGATCGCGACGGGATCTACGGCAGCGTGCGCGCGCACACGGCGGCGAAGAAGGTCGAGCAGCGGGTGATCGTCGGGGCCGAGCTGACGCTGGGCGCGCCGCGCGGGGGCGCCGAGCGCGCGCCGGAGGTCCGGCCGTCGGTGGTCCTCCTGGTCGAGGACAGCGAGGGTTACGCGAACCTCTGCCGCCTGCTCACGATCGCGCATGCCGAGTGCGAGAAGGGGATGGCGAGCATCTCGGCGGAGGCGATCGCGGCGGCGCAGCGAGGCCTCTCCGCGATCGTGCCGCTCGATCCTCTCGTGCCCGAGGGCGTCTCCGGCGCGCTCCTCGGCACGCTGCGCGACGCGTTCGGCGAGCGCGCGCTCGTCGCGACCTGGAAGCACCTCGATCGCCGCGACGGCGAGCGCGTCGCGGCGGCCCTCGCGGCGGAGCGCCGCTACGGCCCCTGCGTGGTGGCGACGGCGCGCCCGCTCTATCATCACCCGTCGCGCAAGCCGCTCGCGGACGTGCTCGCGTGCATCCGGACCAAGACCACGCTCGATCAAGCGGGGACGCGGATCGCGCCGAACGCGGAGGCGTACGTGCGGTCCGGCGCGCAGATGGCGGCGCTGTTCCGCGATCATTCGGCCTGGGTCGCGCGCACGGTGGAGGTCGCGTCCCGCTGCCGCTTCTCGCTGTCCGAGCTCCGCTACAGCTTCCCGAGCGACGCCCTCTGCATGCCGGGGGAGACGTCGGATCAGGCGCTGCGCCGCCTCACCGAGGAGGGCTGCCGCGACCGTTACCCGGAGGGGGCGCCGCCTCCGGTGCGCGCGCAGATCGAGAAGGAGCTCGCCTTGATCGCGAAGCTCGGCGTGGCGCCCTATTTCCTCAGCGTGCAGCAGGTCGTGAAGATCGCGCGCGCGCGGCAGATCCTCTGCCAGGGCCGCGGGAGCGCGGCGAACAGCGCTGTGTGCTTCGTGCTCGGCGTGACGGCGGTGGACCCGGCCCGGTCGAGCCTGCTCTTCGAGCGCTTCCTGTCGGAGGAGCGCCACGAGCCCCCGGACATCGACGTCGATTTCGAGCACGAGCGCCGGGAGGAGGTGATCCAGGCGATCTACGAGATGTACGGGCGCGACCGGGCGGCGATGGTCTCGGAGGTGATCGCCTACCGCGGCAAGAGCGCGCTCCGCGAGGTGGGCAAGGCGTTCGGCTTCTCGGCGGATCAGGTCGACCGGCTGAGCGGCCTCGTGCATCACCACGAGGCGGACATCACCGAGCAGCGGGTCAGCGAGGCGGGCCTCGATCCGGATGACGTGCGCGTCCGGCAGGCCGTCATGATGGCGAGCGCGCTCGAGGGCTTCCCGCGCCACCTCTCGATCCACGTGGGCGGCTTCGTGCTGTCGTCCGAGCCGCTGCACAAGGTGGCCCCGGTCGAGCCTGCGCGGATGGAGGGCCGCACGGTGATCCCGTGGGACAAGGACGATCTCGACGATCTCGGCTTCTTCAAGATCGACGTCCTGGCGCTCGGCATGCTGACGGCGATCCGCAAGGCGCTCGGCTTGATCCACTCGGACCGGTACGCCGGGCTCGCGGGTCGCTTGGTCGACGCGGCACGGGACCCTGCGCCCGCAGGGGTCTCGTTCCACGCGGGCCGAGGCGCCGCGTTCGATCCGATCGCGGCGCTCGCGCAGATCCCGCCGGAGGACCCGGCTGTCTACGAGGCGATCGGCCGGGCCGACACGGTGGGGGTGTTCCAGATCGAGAGCCGCGCGCAGATGGCGATGCTCCCGCGGCTGAAGCCGAACAAGTTCTACGACCTGGTGATCGAGGTGGCGATCGTGCGCCCCGGGCCCATCCAGGGCGGGATGGTGCACCCCTACCTGCGCCGGCGGACGGGGCAGGAGCCGCCGGTGTCCCCGCACCCGTGCCTGGATCCCATCCTGGAGCGCACGCTCGGCGTTCCGCTCTTCCAGGAGCAGGTGATGCAGATCGCGATGGTCGGCGCGGGCTACACGCCGGGCGAGGCCGACCAGCTGCGCCGCGACATGGCGGCGTGGAAGAAGCACGGGCGCCTGGAGCGGCACCGCGGGCGGCTCATCCAGGGCTTCGCCGAGCAGGGGATCTCGGCGAAGTTCGGGGAGATGCTGTACCAGCAGATCCAGGGCTTCGGGGAGTACGGCTTCCCGGAGTCGCACGCGGCGAGCTTCGCGCTCCTCGTGTACGCGTCGGCCTGGCTCAAGGTCCACCACCAGGCGGCGTTCACCTGCGCGCTGCTCAACGCGCAGCCGATGGGGTTCTACAGCCCGTCGGCGCTGGTGCAGGACGCGCAGCGGCACGGCGTGGACGTGCGGCCTGTGTGCGTGGTGCAGAGCGCGTGGGACGCGACCCTGGAGCCTTCCGCCGAGCCCTCGGCGGGCCCGGCGCTGCGGCTCGGCATGCGGCTCGTGAAGGGGCTCGGCGAGGCGGCCGCGGCGGCGATCGTGGCGGCGCGCGAGGAGGCGCCGTTCACGAGCCTCCCGGATCTCGTGAGGCGCACGGAGCTGAAGAAGAACGAGGTGGAGGCGCTCGCAGAAGCGGGCGCGCTCGCCGCGCTGGTGCCTGCCCGGAGAGAGGCGCTCTGGCGCGCGCGCGCCCCCCGCGTGGAGGGGTTGTTCGAGGGCGTTCCGATCGAGCAGGACCGGGACGTCGGGCTCCCTCCGCTCAGGCCGCTGGAGCAGCTCGCGCTGGACTACGGGCGCGTGGGCCTGTCGCTGCACGACCACCCGATGCGGCACGTGCGGCGGGCGCTCAAGCGGCGGCGCGGGGCCGGGCGCGTGCGGACCGCGGAGGAGATCAAGGCCGCGCGCGACGGGGAGAGCGTGCGGGTCGCCGGGATGGTGGTCGGACGCCAGCGGCCGGCGACCGCGAGCGGCGTGACGTTCATGACGCTCGAGGACGAGACCGGCGTGGTCAACGTCATCGTCCAGCGGCAGGTCTTCGCGGAGTACGAGCACGTGGCGAGGAACGCGGCGCTCCTGCTCGTCGCCGGGCGGATCGAGCGGCAGGGCGAGGTCGTCCACGTGCTCGCGCGCGAGCTCGATCGGCTGGAGCTGCCCAGCGGCGAGGAGATCGCGCTCAAATCGCGCGACTACCGGTGAGGGCGCGCCGACGCCGCGCTCCCGGAGCGCGGGGCGATCGGCGGCGCGTGAGGAGAGCACGCGCGCTCGTCAGCGAGCGGCGACGACCTCGTCGACCAGCGAGAGCAGCGTCGCCGCGTCGAACGGCTTCAGGAGCAGCCGGGCGTTGACCTGCTGCAGGAACGCCTTGCTGCGCTCCGTGAACGCGCCGCCGGTCAGGAACACGACACGGCGCTGCTGCTCGGGCGCGTGCTCGGCAAGCGAGGTGTAGAAATCCATCCCCGTCATGTCGGGCATCATGAGGTCGCACAGGATGGCGTCGTAGCGCTCTCCGGCGCGGATCCGGCGGAGCGCGTCGCGCGCGCTCGCTGTCGCGGTCGTCTCGTGCCGTGGCTCGAGCGTCCCCGCGATCGCCCGCGTGAGCAGCGGCTCATCGTCGATGATGAGGACCCGCTGCCGCTGCGCCGCCTCCGGCGCGAGCGCGTCGAGGCTGCCGCTCTCGCGCGGCCACCTCGACGCGCGCGAGCCGGGCGCAGCGGAGGCGCGCGCCTCGCTGGCCGCGGCGGCGGGGAGGACGAGGCGGAACGTGCTCCCCTTGCCGGGGCGGCTGTCCACCTCGATCCGACCCCCCAGCGCCGTGACGATGGAGTGGCAGATCGCGAGCCCCAACCCGAGCCCTTCGCCAGCTTCCTTGCTCGTGTAGAACGGCTCGAAGACCCGAGCGAGCGACTCGGGCGCGATCCCGGCGCCCGTGTCGCGCACCTCGACGACGACCGACCCCTCGGCGTCGCAGCGCGTCGAGAGCTCGATCTCGTTCTGCTCGGCGAGCCCCTCGGGGATGGCCTGCGCGGCGTTCACGATGAGGTTCAGGAAGGCCTGCGCGAGCCGCGGCTCGTTCGCCTGGACGGGCGGCACCTCCTGGAAGCTCCGGACGACGCGGGCGCGGTGCCGGATCTCGTTCATCGCCATGTGGACGCAGGCGTCGAGCACCCGCCGGGGGTCGACCGGCCCGCGTCGGTCCTCCTCGGCGCGCGAGAAGCTGTGGAGATCGCGCACGATGAGCCGCACCCGCTCGGCGCCCTCGCGCGCGTCCTCCAGCAGGCTCAGCACGTCGGAGAGCTCGCTCGACGGCGCGCGGCCGTCGCCGTGAGAGCGCGCCCAGGGGCCGCCGCGCGCCGCGCTGTTCCGCCGATCGAGCGAGCCGATGCGCCGGATGGCCGCGTCGACGTTCGTGATGACGAAGGCGAGGGGGTTGTTGATCTCGTGGGCGACGCCGGCGGCCAGCGTGCCGACGCTCGCCATGCGGCCGGCGCCGACGAGGCGGGCCTGCGTCTGCGCGAGCGCCTGGCGCGAGGCGGCGTCGCGCGCGGCGCGCTCGCGGACGAGGGAGAGCCGCGCCCGGGGGCCCGCGCCGTCGCCGCCCGCGAGCAGGAAATCGCTCGCGCCGGCCGCGAGGATGCCGTCGATGTCCCCGTCGCGCTCGGTGATCGCGAGGACGAACACCGCATCGCCGCCGGGCTGCGCCCGCACGCGGCCGCAGAGCGCGGCGGCGCTGGCGGGCTCGCTCCAGTCGACGGCGAGCACCGGCGGCGCCTCGCCCAGGCACCGCTCCAGGGCATGCGCGGGGTCGGAGGTGACGCCGACGTCCGGCGCGTGACGTCGGATCAGCGCTTCGAATCGCTCGCTCGCCGCGGCGCGCCCGCGGAGGAGCAGGATGGCGGCCGGCTCCGCGCAGCCCATCGACGTCCTCTCAGCTGTCCTTCGAAGACCCGTTTCAGGTGTTCTTCGAAGATCCTTTACCGCATCTCCATCCCGGCGTGCAGGCATGGTGATCCGTTCCGCTGCGCCTGCCAGGCGCCTCGCCGCGTCGCCGGTCTCCTTCGCGCCGCTCGCCAGCCGGTCGGCTCGCCCGCTTCGCGCGGCTATCGGGGGCTGGACGTCGCGTCGTCGTCCGGATCGCCGTCGTCGGCGACCCTCGTCGCGCCGTCCGCGAGCAGCGGGTACAGGCTCTCGACGAACTCCCCGGAGAGCCGACCCGCGAGGTGTGCATCCATCCGCGCCATCGCCTCGCGCAGCCGATCGATCTCGGCCGAGAGCGCTGCCTTGAGCGGCTGGCGCTGCGCCTGTTCCATCCAGGTGAGCTCCACGAGCGCCTCCTCGAGGTGCGCGCGCGCCGCACCGCCCGCCTCGCCCGCGTCGGGTTCTCGGACCAGGTACTCCGCGACGCGCACGCGCCCGCGGTAGCGGACCCGCGTCCGCTCGAGGAAATCCCGGTACGGCTTCACCGCCCCGCTGAGCGCCTGCACCGCCGCCGCGAGGGCGTTCGCCTCGCCCCGGAGCGCCTCGCGATCGGCGCCGGAGAGCGCCGGGTTGTGCTCGACGTGGGCCTCGAGCGTCGCCAGCACCTCGCGGGCCCAGCGGAGGTGCCGGAGCCCCGAGGCGCCGCGCGACAGGCGCCGCCCTGCCGCCCCGTCCGCGCTCACGCCACCGCCGCCGCCGGCGCCGCCTCGCGCTCCGGGCGCTTCGCCGTCTCGTTGATCTTCACGCTGACGAGCTTCGAGACGCCGGGCTCTTGCATCGTCACGCCGTAGAGCACGTCGACCGACTGCATCGTGCGCTTGATGTGCGTGATGAGGATGAACTGCGAGTGGCTCGTCATGCTCCGGATCGCCTCGTTGTAGCGGGCCACGTTCGCCTCATCGAGCGGCGCGTCGACCTCGTCGAGGATGCAGAACGGCGACGGCTTGAACTGGAAGATCGCGAAGATGAGCGACACCGCGGTGAGCGCCTTCTCGCCGCCGCTCATGAGCTCGATGTTCCCGAGCTTCTTGCCCGGCGGCTGCGCCAGGATCTCGATCCCCGTCTCCAGCATGTCGTCGGGGTTCGTCAGCCGGAGCTCCGCCTGCCCTCCGCGGAACATCTTGGGGAACAGGGTCTTGAAGCGCGCGTTGATGCCGTCGTACGTCGTCTTGAAGAGCCGCTTCGACTCGCGGTTCATCTGGGCGATCGCCTTCTCGAGGTCGTCGATCGCCTTCTCGAGATCGGCCTTCTGGCCCGAGTAGTACGTGTACCGCTCCTCGGCCTCGGCGTGCTCGCGCACGGCGTCGAGGTTGACGGGGCCCATGCGGTCGAGCAGCTCCGTCAGCTCCTGGATGCGCGCGCGGTGCGAGGCGTCGGCGGGCGGCCGCTTGTGGTAGTCGCCGACCACGCGGGCGAGCTCCAGCCCGCGGAAGCGCTCGCGCACCCCCTCGATGAGGTGGTCGTGCTCGACCCGCAGCCGCTCCAGCGCGAGCTCGTGCTTGCGGAGCCGCTCCGACACCTCGGCCAGCTCCTGCCGCAGCCCGCGCAGGTCGGCCTCGCGCACCCCGTGCGCGTGCCGCGCCTCGTCCAGCGAGCGCCGCGCCTCGGTCAGCGCGGCCTGCGCCGCGTGGGCCTCGGCGACGGCGCGGACCAGCGCCTCGCGCGCGATCATGATCGTCGCCGCGGCCTTCCCCGCGCCCACGGCGCTCTCCGTCCGCTCCTGGTCGAGCCGGGCGATCCGGCCACGGAGCTCGTTGCACGACCGCGTGAGCCGCTCGACCGTGCCCCGCGCCGCCGCGGCGCGCTCGCGCACGCGCGCGAGCTTCACCTTGCGCTCGGTCACGACCGACTGCTGCCCGAGCACCCGCTCGCGCCACTCGGCCGCGACCTGCTCGGCGTGCTCGAGGCCGGCCGCCGCCGCCTCGCGCGCCGCTCGCCCCGCCTCGAGCTTGTCGCGCGCCGCTTGCTGCTCGCTCCCGCCGGCGTCGAGGTTGTCGGCGAGGTCCTCGAGCTCGGATCGCACCACGCCCTCGCGCTTCTGCGCCGCGGCGAGCTGCTCCTCCGCGCGGCGGAGATCCTTCTCGGCGGTCACGAGCGCGAGCTCTCCCTCGTGCGCCTCGCTCCGCGCCCGCTCCAGCGCCGTCCCCACCTCGGTGATGCGCAGGCGGAGCTTCTGCTGCGCGTCGAGCAGGGCCGTCACCTCCTCCGACTTGGTCGCGACGAACTCGTGCAGCGCGCGCATCTCCCGCTTCTGCTCGATCATACCGGCCGCGACCGCGTCGCCCGAGCCGCCGCTCACCACGCCGTCCTCGCGCAGGACGGTGCCGTCGAGCGTCACGAGCGTGCACCCCGCGCCCTCCGCCGCGAGCCGCGCCGCGACCTCGGCGGAGGCGACGACCACCGCGTCCCCCACGAGCGCGCGCGCCAGCGCCTCGTCCTCGGGCGCGAAGACGAGCCGGTCCACGAGCGGCCCGAGCACGCCCTCCCCGCGCGGCGGCCGCCGCGCCGCGCCGGCCACGAACGAGGGCCGCGCCGCGATCACGCTCGCCCGCCCCCGGTTGTTCTTCGACAGATCCGCGAGCAGCGCGATCCCGCGCTCGACGTCGCTCACGACCGCGCACTGCAGCCGGTCCCCGAGCAGCCCCGCGAAGGCCGCGGTCAGCTCGGCCGGCGCCTCGATGCGGTCGGCCACGAGCCCGAGCAGCGCCGGGTCCTTGGTCTTGAGGAGGTTCTTCACCCCGGCGCCGACGCCCTCCAGCCGCGCGTGCAGCTCCTCGAGCGCGCGGAGCCGGTTGCGCCGCTGCCCGAGCTCGTTCTTGGCGTGCTCCACGGCGCGGTCGCTCGAGACCGCCTGCTCGCGCAGCGCCTTCATCTCTGCGTCCAGCCGCGTCCGGTCTTCCGCCGAGATCCGCTTCCCCTCGGCGAGCTCCGCCACGTTGCGCGTCAGCGACGAGCGCCGCCGCTCGAGCTCCTCCGACTCGTACATCAGCCGCCCGAGCTCGTCCTCGAGCTTCGCGCGCCGCTGGCTCATCTCCGCCATGCGCCGATCGAACCCGGCGAGCGACGCCTCGGCGGCCGCGACCGCCGCGGTGGCCTCGGCGGCCCGCCGGCGCAGGGCGGCGACCTCGTGCTCGGCGGTCCGCTCTCCGTGGCGCAGCTCCTCGAGCCGCTCGTGCTGCTCGAGCGCGAGCTCGCTCTCCCGCGCCTCTTCCTCGTCGACGCCGGCGAGCTGCGCCTCGAGCTGCGCCTTCTCTGCGCTGAGCTCGTCGACCGTCTTCTCGAGCTCTCCCTGCTCCTTGGCCGCGGTGACGAGCCGCTCCTCGAGGTGCCGCAGGCGGTCGCGCGCCCGCGCGATCTCCGCCTCGTGGGTGCGCACCTGGTTGTCGGCCGCGAACGCCTCGTTCTGCGCGCGCTCGGCGCGCTCCTCGCAGGCGAGGGCCTCGAGCCGGGTGACCTCGATCTCGGCCTCGCGCGCCGAGAGCGCCGTGCGCGACGCCTGCTCGCGCTCCGCGTGCGCGGCCCTGCCGTGCGACTCGTGCTGCGTGAGCACCGTGATCTCGAGGAGCTTGTGCGACGCCTCGTGGAGCACGAGGTCCTCCAGCTCCTTGCGGTAGTTGACGTACCGCTCGGCCTTGGCCGCCTGGCGCTTCAAGGACGCGAGGTTCCGCTGGATCTCGGAGACGATGTCCCCCACGCGGAGCAGGTTCTGCCGCGTCTGGTCCATCTTCTGCTCGGCCTGCTTCTTCCTGGCCTTGTATTTCGTGATGCCGGCGGCCTCCTCGATGAGCATCCGCCGGTCCTCGGGGCGCGCCGAGACGATGAGCCCGATCTTTCCCTGCTCGACGATGGAGTAGGCCTTCGTGCCGACGCCGGTGCCGAGGAAGAGGTCGGTCACGTCCTTGAGCCGGACCTGGGTCTTGTTGATGAGGTACTCGCTCGTCCCGTCGCGGAAGAGCCGGCGCGTCACCGCGATCTCCGCGTAGTCCCGGTACTCGAGCGGCAGCTGCGACGCCGCCGTCGGCTCGCTGTTGTCGAAGGTGAGCGTCACCTCGGCCATCCCGTGCTGGGCGCGGGTCTCGGAGCCGTTGAAGATGACGTCCGACATCGACTTGCCGCGCAGGTGCTTCGCGCTCTGCTCCCCGATCGCCCACCGGATGGCGTCGACGATGTTCGACTTGCCGCAGCCGTTGGGACCGACGATGCCCACCACGTCCGTGTCGAAATGGACCACCGTCCGGTCGACGAACGATTTGAACCCGCTGATCTCGAGCTTACGAATGCGCATGACGTCCCCGGGACCGGCCGGGCGGGCTTAAACGTATCGTCACAGCACGCCACGTACCGTCACAACTGGCGTCTCGGGGTCTACGTGGGCTGGCGCCGCGCGGCAAGAGCGGAATCCTGGCTCCTGACGCGCGCCGAGGACCAGGTCTTGCGCATCCCGCTGGTGCAGCGATGTCCGGAGCGCAAGGTGTGCTTTTGGCAGCCGCCTTGACAGGTGGCTAACGTGGCCATACTCCTCGGGTTGTTCCGAGGAGTAGAAACGTCATGCCCACTTACGAGTACGCCTGCACATCTTGCGCGCATGAATGGGAGGCCGAGCAGTCCATCAAGGAGGCCGCGCTCTCGGAGTGCCCGTCGTGCCTCAACGCGACAGCCCGGCGGCAGATCTCGCGCGGCACGGGCTTCATCCTCAAGGGCAGCGGCTGGTACTCCGACCTCTACGCCTCGGGGTCGAACAAGCCGCCCGCGAAGTCGGAGGGCGGGTCGGGCAGCTCCTCCGGCTCGGAGGGGGCGAGCTCGGACTCCGGGTCGAGCAGCGCCTCGCCGGCGAGCGGCAGCACCAAGAGCGACTCCAGCGCGTCGTCCGCCTCCTCCTCCTCCGCGGCGGCCTGACGCCAGCTCGGCGAGCAGCGACGGGGGTGTGGCCAGCGCGGTGCAGCGCGCAGTGGCGCCGTCGTGGTGCGCCGGCAATGCTGCGTGCCCACCGGCGCCGGGCGCGGTGCTAGGGTGCCCTGGATGGATGAGAGAAAGCGACTTGAGGAGCTCCGCCGGCAGCTCACGGAGCTGGATCAAGAAATCCTTCGCAGCATCGAGCGGCGGGCTCGCATCGCGCACGAGCTTGCCAAGCTGAGGACGGGCACGGCCCGGTTCGCCCCCACGGCCGACGCCGCCCACGTGCAGGCGCTCGAGCGCGCCGTGACGCCGCCGTTCCCGCAGCGCGCGGTGCGGCCGATCTTCGTCGCCATCGACGCGGCCTCGCGCGCGTTCGAGGTCGCGCCCCGGGTGGCGTACCTGGGGGCCGAGGGCGACTATGGCTGGACCGCGGCGCACGATCACTTCGGGATCGGAGGCGAGTTCGTCCGCGCCGACAGCCCCCTCGCCGCCATCGAGGAGGTCGCGCGCTCGCGCGCCGACTTCGCGGTGATCCCGTACGAGTCGCTCAAGGAAGGGCCGATCTTCCCGACGATCCAGGCGATCGGCGGCGCCGATCTCAAGGTGGTCGGCGAGCGCCAGCTGGTGCAGGCGCTCGACCTCGTGAACCGGACGGGCAGCCTCGCCGCCGTCGAGCGGGTGTACTCCTCGCCCCAGGATCACGTGGCCTGCGTGAACTACCTCGAGCTCCAGCACCCGCGCGCGCTGGTGCTCGACGTGCGGGGCCCGCAGGCCGCCTGGGATCTCGCGGCGGAGAACGAGGGCAGCGCCGCCATCGTCCCCCGCGGCTTCGCGGGCGGGCAGGAGCTCAGGGTCGCCCGCGAGAACGTCGGCGACGAGGGGGAGCTCCGGATCCGCTACGCGGTGCTGTCCCGGCTCCCCTCGCCGCGCTCGGGCCACGACGCCACGGCGATCCTCTTCAGCGTCCACGATCGGCCCGGCGCGCTCCACGACATCCTCCAGCACTTCAAGGAGCGCAGCTGCAACCTCCGGCGGGTCCACTCCCGCCCCGTCCCCGGCGAGGGCTGGGACTACGTGTTCTACGTGGAGGTCAGCGGACACACGACCGATCGGGCGCTCGTCGCGGCGCTCGAGGGCGTGAAGCGCGAGACGAAGATGCTGAAGATCATCGGCTCCTTCCCGCTGGAGCGCCCCGACCCGCCGCACGAGCGAGCTTGATGGCGAACGAGATGGTGCGGACGCTGTTCCATTCCCGAGGCGCTGCCGCCCTGCGCCGCGCGGCGGGCGCGATCGCGATCGCGGCGCTCGCCCTCCAGGCGCTCGGCGGCTGCGGCGGCGCCGACGACAGCCTCGCGCTGGTCGGCGGAGAGAAGATCGACGCGACGGCGATCGATCGCGACCCCCTGGCCGTCCTCCCGAGCGGCGCGGTGATGCTCGGTTACCTCGACGCGGCGGCCATGTTCACGTCCGGCCTGGGAGGAGAGGTCAACCAGATCGTCACGAGCCTGCTCCCGCTGGGCCCCGAGTCGAACTTCGTCCCGTCGCGCGACATCGTGAAGGTCTACGGCGGCCTCTATGCCATGCAGGGCGCGGACTTCTGCGCCGTGATGCAGGGCAACTTCGACGTCGACGCGATCCGCCGCTCCGCCGACGCCAGGTCGGTCACCGTGATCGGCGCGCCGCTCGTGAAGACGCGCTACGCGGACAACGATCTCTTCACGGCCGGCAACGTCGGCTTCGTCGTGCTCACGCCGCACACGATCCTCACCGGCAACGAGACCGGGATGCGGCGGGCCCTCGATCGGCTCCGCTCCGGCAAGCTGACGCGCTCCGTGCCTTCGTGGATGGTCGAGCTGCTCGGGACCAAGGGCGCGTCGTTCGCCGTGGCCGGCGATCTCTCGAGCCAGGCGGCGGTCGCGTCTGCGGCGGGGCAGTTCCCCTTCCTCGCGGGGCTCCAGTACGTGCGCGTCATCGGCAACTTCCAGCCGCCCGGGGTCAACTTCGCCGGTGCCCTCACGTACACGGACCCGCAGAGCGCGGCGAACGGCGCTGTCGCGCTCCGCAACCTCGAGCAGATCGCCAGGATCGCGACCCTGCTCTCCTCGTGGGGCTTCGGTTACGGCTCGGTCCCTCCGATGCAGGTCGCGCAGCGCGAGAGCGACGTCGCGTTCACGCTGCCCCTCGGCGAGGGGATCGTGCGCATGCTCCTCCGCACGGTCGCCGACACGGCGCGGAGCGTGGCGCTCGTGCGCTGACTCACGCCTTGCGGAGCGGCGCGCGCGAGGGCGGCGCGGCGTGGGCGGGGTCGTCCGGCCACGCGTGCTTCGGGTAGCGGCGGCGGAGCTCCTTCGCGATGGCGGGGTAGTGGCGCGCCCAGAACCCCGACAGATCGGTCGTGACCTGCACGGGGCGCTGGTTCGGCGCGCACAGGTGCAGCACGACAGGCACCCGTCCACCGGCGACGCGCGGCCCCTCCGCCATGCCGAAGAAGTCCTGCAGCCGGGACGCGAGCGACGGCGCCGCGCCCGCCGTGTACTCGAGGCGCGCCCGCCGGCCGCCGGGCAGGACGATCGACTCGGGGGCGAGCTCGGCGAGCGCTCGCGCCTTCGCGGGGCCCAGCGAGGCCTGCACGGCGCTCGAGAGATCGGCGTCGCGGAGCTCGGCGAAGCTCCTGCGCCCGTCGCAGAGCGCCTCGAGCGTGGCGAGCACCGCGTCCTCGTCCACGTCCGGTAACGCCGCGTCGGGGCAGTGCGCGCGCACGAACGCGACCCGCAAGAGCCAGCTCTCGAGGGCGTCGCCCTTCACGAACGCTCGCCACCCCTTCGCCCTCGCCTGCGCCGCGAGCTCCCGCGCCGCCGCTTCCGCCAGCGGACCGCCGGCGCCGGCGGCCGGCCGCGCCTCGTCGAGCACGAGGGCGTCGTACGACAGCCGGCGCACGACCTCGACGCGCTCCGCGGCGGCGTTCCACGTCGCCTCCGTCGTGTCCCGGATCGCGTCCGTGAAGAGGTCGAGCAGCCAGTCGGCCTCGATCGCGCTCGCCGCCCGGACGACCGCGCGCGCCGAGCGCCCCTCGCTGCGCTCCTCGATGTCGACAGCGACCACGAGATCGACCTCGTCGATGACGCTCGCCTCGGAGAGCGCGGCCGTCCCGCCGGCGGCGAGCACGACCTCCCGTCCGGTCCGACCCGTCGCGCTGATCGGCCGGCGGAGGCGCCCGACCCGGTCGGGGTATCCGGAGAGGATCGCGATGCGCTGGGCGATCTCGCGCGCCTCGACGGTCTCCGGCGGCGCGGCGCTGCGGTGATCGGCGAGCCGCGAGAGCTGCTTGCGCGTCCGCTCCACGGTGAGCGCGCGCGCCGGGTCCACGCCCAGCCACCGCAGGCGGTCCGCCGCGAACCGCGCGCGATCCGCCTCCTCGAAGGCCTGGAGCGCGGCGAGCAGGTCGGAGCTGTGCCGCGCGTCGCTCCTCCGACCATGGGGCTCCCGCGCGCCCGACGGCGCGCCGAGGTCGCGCTCCGCGACGAGCGCCGCGAGGGTGCACCCGTCGCCGGCGACGCCGCGCCGCTCGGCCTCGACGATCATCCGCGCCTGGCGCGGGTGCGCCGGGAAGCGAAGCATCCGCCTTCCGGTCGGCGTCACGCGCCGCCCCTCGTCGAGCGCGCCGAGCCGCACGAGCAGCGCCTCGGCCGCGGCGAGCCCGGCGGCGGGCGGCGCCTCCAGCCACCCGAACGCCTCGAGATCCGTGACCCCTGCCGCGCAGAGCTCGAGCACCGTCTCCGCGAGATCGAGCCGGCGGATCTCGGGCGCCTCGTGCTCCGGCCGCGAGGCGAGATCCCCGCGCGTGTAGAGCCGGAGGCAGCGGCCGGGCCGCGTCCGCCCGGCGCGCCCCGCGCGCTGCGCCGCGGAGGCGCGGGCGATGGGCGCGACGCGGAGCGTCGGCAACCCCGACCACGGCGCGTGCGCGGCCACGCGCGCGAGGCCGCTGTCGACGACCGCGACGACGCCGTCGATGGTCACGGAGGTCTCGGCCACGTTGGTCGAGAGGATGATCTTTCGCCGATCCGCGGGGCGCACCGCGCGGTCCTGCTCGGCCGCGGACAGCGAGCCGTGGAGCGGCAGGATCAGCAGGTCCTCGCTCTTCGCGAGGGCCGCGCACGCTTCCATCGCCCGCCTGATCTCCGCGGAGCCGGGCAGGAACACCAGCACGTCGCCGTCGAGCCCCTCCTCGATGAGCTGCCGCACCGACGACGCGACGAGGCTCTCGAGCGTCCTGTCGCCCCAGTGCGCCGGGGCGCGGCGGTCGCCCGCGGCGTGGGTCGACGCGCTCACCCGGGCGCTCGGCAGGTACTCGATCGCGACGTCGAACATCCGCCCCTCGGCGCGCAGGGTCGGCGCCGCCGAGGCTCCCGCCGCCGCGGTGTCGTGGCCGCGCTCGGCCTCGGCCGCCGGGGCGGGCTGCGCCTCCGGCCCGCCGAGGAACGCCGCGATCGGCCCGGCGTCGAGCGTCGCGGACATCACCACGAGGCGGAGATCGGGCCGCGCGCCGCGCTGCAGGCGCCGGAGCAGCGCGAGCGCGACGTCGCCGGCGAGGTGCCGCTCGTGGAACTCGTCGAGCACCACGGCGCTCACGCCCCGGAGCTCGCGATCGACGAGGAGCCGCCGCGTCAGCACGCCCTCGGTCACGAAGCGGACGCGCGTGGCCGGGCTGGACGCCTCCTCGAAGCGCATCGTGTAGCCCACGGTCTCGCCCACGCGCTCGCCGAGCTCTTCGGCCACGCGCCGCGCGGACAGGCGCGCCGCGAGCCGCCGCGGCTCGAGCACCAGGATCTCGCCGCGCTCCGCGAAGCCCGCGTCGAGCAGCGCGCGCGGCACGCGCGTCGTCTTGCCCGCCCCGGGCGGGGCCTCGAGCACCACGCTCGGGCGCGCGCGCAGGGCGGCGCAGAGATCGGGGAGGATCGGATCGATCGGCAGCGGCTGCATGGCTTCGGCGCTCTCCGCGCGATGGGCGCGCGGCAGCGGAGCCTAGCAATCCTTGGCGCGCGCGGACCTGTGATACTCGTCGAATTGCCGTGAGCGCATCGACCGATCCGACCCATCTTTCCGCGACCGCGCTCGCCACGCTCCTTTCGGCGCGCGAGATCAGCTCCGAGGAGCTCACGCGGGCGCACCTGGCGCGCATCGAGGCGCTCGAGCCGCGGCTCCGCGCCTTCACCCAGGTGCTCCGGGACGAGGCGCTCGCGGCCGCCCGCGGCCTCGACGAGGAGCGTCGTCGCGGGGACATCCGCGGCCCGCTCCACGGGCTCCCGATCACCGTGAAGGAGTCGCTCGACATGGCCGGCATGGCCTCGACGCTCGGCGTCGCTTCCCGCAGGGGGCATCGGGCGACAAGCGACGCGACGGTGATCGCGCTGCTCCGACGCGCGGGGGCCGTGATCCTCGGGCGCACGAACGTCTCGCAGCTGCTGCTGTACAACGAGGCGCGCAACCCGCTCTTCGGGCAGACGGCGAACCCGTGGAGCCTCGATCACAGCCCGGGCGGCTCGTCCGGCGGCGAGGCGGCCGCCATCGCGGCGGGGATGTCGCCGCTCGGGATCGGCACGGACATCGGCGGCAGCATCCGCGTCCCCGCGCACTGCTGCGGTATCGTCGGCCTCAAGCCCACGCTCGATCGCTGGACCAACAAGGGGAGCAACACGGCGCTCCTCGGACAGGAGGCGATCCGCGCGCAGGTCGGGCCGATGGCCAGGAGCGCCCGCGACGTCGCGCTCGTCATGTCCGAGCTCGATCCCGCGTCGATGGCGGAGCTCGACGTGCGCGTGCCGCCGCTCCCGATCGTCGAGCCGGGGAGCGTCGAGGTGGCGCGCCTGCGCGTCGGGTTCTACTGCGACGACGGGCTGGTGCCTCCCTCGACCGCCGTTGCCCGCGCCGTCGCGAAGACGGCGTCGGCCCTGCGCGCGCGGGGCGCGACGGTCGTGCCGTTCACGCCGCCCGGGATCCCCGACGCGGTCTACGCGTATTTCGCGGCGCTCTCGGCGGACGGCGGCGCGACGGCGCTGTCGCTCCTCGACGCCGGCGAGGACGGCAGCGAGGCGACGGACATCGACGTCTCGCTCCGCTCGCTCCGCACGATGGCCTCGCTCCCGCCGCTCGCGCGCCGCGCCGCCGCGCGCGTCGCTGGCCTCGCGGGCGAGCGGCGGCTCCAGCGTCTCCTCGAGGTCACCGGGCCGAAGTCGGTCTCGGAGTTCTGGCGCACCACGCACGCGCTGCGCGAGGCGCGCGCCGCGATCGCGTCGGCGATGCGCGCCGAAGCGCTCGACCTGCTGCTCTGCCCGCCGTACGCCACGCCGGCCCTGCCGCACGCCGCGTCGCGCGACTTCGTCCTCGCGGGCAGCGCCGCGATGCTGTGGAATCTCACGCAGTTCCCGGCCGGCGTCGTCCCCGTGACCCGCGTGCGGCCCGAGGAGGCGCGCCGCGAGCGGCCACGCGACCGGCTGGAGAAGCGGGCCGCCGAGGTCGATGCGAAGAGCGTGGGCCTGCCCGTCGGGGTGCAGGTGGTCGGCTTCCCCTTCACCGAACACGTGGTGATGGCCGCCATGATCGCCATCGAGGACGAGCTCGCCGGCGAGGCCGATCGGCCCGTCACGCCTGTCTCACCGCCCTCGCTCGCCGGATGACGCGGCGAACGCCGGGAGCCGGCTGACCAGGGCGACACCGGCGCTCCATGATGCCGCCGCGCGGTCGCTGTCCGGCGCGTCCACGGTCGACAAAAACTGAAGCCCTACAAAGCCGAAAGGTCCGCCGGAGAACCTCTCCGCCGGACCAGTCGGGGCGAGTGGATTCGAACCACCGACCCCTTGACCCCCAGTCAAGTGCGCTAACCAGGCTGCGCTACGCCCCGAGCCACTCCGCCGCCACGTTTCGGTGCGGAGCGAGGGCGCACCGTAGTCGAAGCCTTGGGAATTGCAAGGGCATCGCATCGAGGAACGCAGACTCGCTCCAGACGGGGCGTTTGGCGCTGGATGCAGCCTGGCGCGGGGCGCGGATCGTCCAACGAGAACGCCGGGGCTTTCCCCGCGACGCCGCGGGCGCGCGATCCGAGCGGCGCCATCAGATGCCGCGGAGCGCGGTGGCGAGGCCCTGCGCTGTGCTGTCCGCGACGAGGATCCCGTCGTCGCTCCTTGCCCATGCGACCACGTCGCCCGCGTCGCAGGCGATGACCGGCACGCCGAGCGCGCGCGCCTCGCGGATCACCGTGGGGGCGGCCTCGTGCGATGAAGGGTGCAGCAGCACGTCCGCTGCGCCGATCCATGCGAGCGCTTCCCTCCGCGGGAGCGTGCCCGTGAAGCGCACCGCCGCGCTGCCGTCGCTCGTCGCCGTGACGCCCGCGCCGCGCGAGCTCTCTGCATCGAGGTCGCCGCGGCTCGCGAGGCGCTCGAGCGCGCCGCGCTCTGGACCGTCTCCGACGACGACGAGGCGCAACCCGGGTCCAGCGGCGCGCACCGCCTCGATCGCGAGCTCGACCCGCTTCGTCGGGATCAGCCGGCACGCGACGACGGCGAGGCGCTCGCCGGGGCCCTTCACGATTTCGCGACGGAGCGCGGCAGCGCGCCCCGCCACCGGCGGCAGATCGAACACGGGGGGCTCGACGCGCGAGGCGAGGTCCAGCGCGCGAGCCTGCTCCGGAGCGAGCGAGCCTGCGAGCGCGTCGCGCAGTGCGCGGGCCGCGAAGACGAAGCGCGCGTCGCGCCGGAGGAGCGCGCTCACCACCGCGGCGCGAGCCGCGCGCGGCGCGCGGAGCAGGAGCCGGACGTCGGCGCCATGGGCGTGCACCTCGATCGGCGTGCGCGGAAGCGCGAGCAGGAGCGGCCACGCGCACGGGATGATCCAGTGCGCCGCCGCGCGATCGACCGGCCCGATCTCACGGAGCCGCTGGAGCACGCCGGCCGCGAACGGCGCCACGGAGAGCAGCCGGAGCGGCGACTCGCGCGCGCGCGCCACGGCGCCGGGCCACGCGAACAGCGCGCCCCCGCCTGCCCGATGGACGACGAGCCGGCCGTCCCGGGAGGGTGGATCGATGTGCGAGCCCCCGGCGGCGATCACGTGGACCTCGGCGCCGCTGCGCGCGAGCGCCTCCGCCGACGACCGCACGAAATGGCCGGAGGGATCCTCGTCGCTGACAGGATAGGACGTCGTGACCACCACGGCGCGCATCGGGACCTCACCAGGCTGGACGCGGCGCGGCACCGCCTCCGCGCCGCTCAGGCGCGCAACCGCGGTTGCATCACCCTGCCGGGGCAACTGCTGGACGAACAAAATGACAAGACGCAGAGCACGCCGCGGACGCTCGAATCAAGCGTCCGTGTGCGTCTTCTGCGTCTTGGCCGGCTGCTCTTGCGCGAGGGGTGGTCGCTCCAGTCGCTCTAGGCGACCATGTCCATCTTCGACCGCTTCCGGCGGCGACGAGCGGCCTCCGAGGCCTTCTTCCGGCGCTTCACGGACGGCTTCATGTAGTGCCGACGGCGCTTCAGCTCGCGGAGGATCCCCTCGGCGGCCATCTTCCTCTTGAGATGTTTGATGGCGCGCTCGATACCCTTGTCGCCCACGGCGACCTCGAGCGGTTTGCACTGAATGGCGTCTGTCGGCATGTCTCGAAGCGTCCTCTGCTGGGAAAAAACTGGCCCACTCGGCGGGCGAAATGCAAGCCGGCGGGGGCCGGCAGCGCGGGGCGCGCACTATGGCAGAGGCCTTCTAGCCTCGCAAGACCTCCCGGTAGTCGCGCGGCACGACGTCACGGCGCGCCGTCCGGCCTGTTTCGCCTGTTTCGCCTGTTTCGCCTGTTTCGCCAGACCCGACTGACTCGTCTTGTTCGTCAGGTTTCGCCCGAATCCGCAGTTTCCCCGGATTTCTCAGGCTTCCCGTGGGTAATTGTTAGGACTTGCACCTGAGAAACTTTCTAAGTACACATCTTTCGGTGGCCACCGCGCGGACAGCTGCGGCAAAGGGGGCCGCGCCACGGGGTGCCCGGGGGCGTGCGGTCGGCTTCGAGCGCAGGGTGGTCGAGGCGGATACCCGGATCGCCTCCATGCTGGCGTGCGTGCGAGCGTCGGGGCTCAAGCTGACGCCGCAGCGCCTGGCGATCGTGCGCGAGCTCGCGGCGGATCCGACGCATCCGACGGCGCAGGAGCTGTTCGAGCGGCTCCGGCAGGCGCTGCCGACCATGAGCTTCGCCACGGTCTACAACACGCTCGACGCGCTGGCGTCCGCGGGGCTGTGCGCCGCGCTGTCTCTGTCGCCGGGCGCATCGCGCTTCGACCCGAACATGGCGGCGCATCATCACGCGGTCTGCGATCGCTGCGGGCTCGTCCGCGATGTGCCGTGCGAGCCGCCCGAGCCATCCGCCGAGCGCTCGGACGAGATCGCCCCCGCGCCTCTCGCTGCCGCGCCCGGCTTCGAGGTCCGCGCCGTCGAGCGGATCTACCGGGGGCTCTGCGCTGCCTGCGCGCGGGGCACCCGGGGGGGCGAAGGCGCGCGTGGCAAGGCGCGAGACGCCGGGCGAGGCGCGGCGGACAGTCGACTCCGCCCTGCAGGGGCTCGAGGGGCGCGGCGCCCTGGACGTGTCTAGCGGATCCACCGCGCCGCCGAGGCGACCTGCGCGGGCACCAGGGACTCATCATCCCAGCCGTTCAACCGAAGGAAGGAGAGCGAACCCATGACAACCAAGCAGCTTACGGGCACGAAGACGCACCAGAACCTGAAGGACGCGTTCGCCGGGGAGTCGCAGGCCAATCGCCGCTACCTGTACTTCGCAAAGGTCGCCGACGTCGAAGGTCGCCCTGAGGTCGCCGGTCTCTTCAAGGACACGGCGGACGGCGAGACCGGCCACGCGCACGGCCACCTCGACTACCTCAAGCAGGCGGGCGATCCGGCGACCGGCTTGCCGATCGGCAGCACGGAGAAGAACCTGAAGGCCGCCGTCGCCGGCGAGACCCACGAGTACGAGACGATGTACCCGGGCTTCGCGAAGGAGGCCCGCGACGAGGGCTTCGAGGACATCGCGGAGTGGTTCGAGACGCTCGCGAAGGCCGAGAAGTCGCACGCAGGGCGCTTCACGAAGGCGCTGCAGTCGCTCGACTTCTGAGGGCGACCGACGCGAGAGCGCGAGCGCTCCGGGGCGCGCCGAACCGACGTCGGCTCGACCCGGGGCGCGCGCGCCATCGCGACCTCGACGGCCGTCCGGCGCCGGGCCGCGCGGCGAGCCGTCGCTCCGCGCCGTACCCCAAGTTGAAGCTTTGGAGAGGAGCCGACCAGTGAGCGTCATCCGGCGTGCACCAGACCGTCCACCGGCGACATCGCCGAACGACGAGCGATATCTCGAGCCCCGCGATCTCGAGGCAGAGCTGCGGCGGACGTTCCAGATCTGCCACGAGTGCCGCATGTGCGTCGGGTATTGCGGCTCGTTCCCCGAGCTCTTCGCGCGCGTCGACAGGGACATCGAGGCCGGCGTCGCCGAAGGCGCCGAGGCCCTCACCTACGATGACTTCAAGGCCGTCGGCGACGCGTGCTGGCAGTGCAAGCTCTGCTACATCAAGTGCCCGTACACGGCCGACGAGCACGCCTACGAGCTCCTCGATTTCCCGCGCGTGCTCGCGCGAGAGCGCGCGGTGCGCGCCCAGCGCGAGGGCATCCCGCTGGTGGACAGGATCCTCGGCGAGCCGCAGCTGATCGGCGAGCTGGGCTCCGGCGCCGCCGCGCCGCTCGCGAACCTCGTGCAGGCGAGCCGCCTGCTGCGCAAGGTGCAGGAGAAGGTGACCGGGATCTCGTCGGAGTTCCCGCTCCCGGAGATGGCGCGCAGGCCGTTCTCGTCCTGGTTCGCGGAGCACGGCGCCGCGGCCGGCGCCGGCAAGCAAGGCGACGTGGTGCTCTTCGCGACCTGCTACGGCGAGTACAACACGCCCGCGGTCCCCGAGGCGGCGGTCCGCGTCCTCGAGCACAACGGCTACGCGGTGCACGTCCCTGGCTGCTCGTCGGCGGACGCTCCGCGGGCGGACGATCCGCGCGACACCCCTGCGGGGGCGCTGACGTGCTGCGGGATGCCGAACCTCGACGGCGGCGATCTCGCGGCCTTCACCGCGAAGGTGAAGCACAACGTCGCGCTCCTGCTGCCTCACGTGCGCAGGGGGAGGAAGATCGTCGTGGTCGGCCCGACGTGCGGCTACACGATGAAGAAGGAGTGGCCGGAGTACCTGCAGACGGCGGAGGCGCGCGAGGTCGCGGCCGCGACGGTCGACATGATGGAGTTCCTCGTCCAGCTCGGCCGCGAGAAGAAGCTCAACCGCGAGTTCAAGAAGGGGCTCGGCACGATCGCGTACCACGCCGCGTGCCACCTGCGCGCGCAGAAGATCGGCTTCCCGGGCGCCAGGGTGCTCGGCGTCGTCCCCGACACGGACGTGCGCGTCATCGAGCAGTGCTCGGCGGTCGACGGCACGTGGGGGATGAAGGCGGCCCACTACGAGACCGGGCGCAAGTACGCGTCGAAGCTCGTGCGCGGCGTCGCCGGCGCGGACGTCATCGTCAGCGACTGCACCCTCGCCGGTCTCAGGATGGTCAAGGAGAACGGCGCGAAGGTGCTGCACCCGGTCGAGGCGCTCGCCCACGCCTACGGGCTCGGCCCGACGCCGTGAACCTCGGTCCGACGTCGTCAAGGAGAGGAGCGTCATGCGTCCCATCGATCGCAACGAGGTGCTCGGGATCGGCGAATACGAGGCGATCCGCGAGCGATTCCGCAGCCGCATCATCGAGGAGAAGCGGCCCCGCCGCGTGCGGCTCGGAGACCACCTGACCGCGGTCTTCGAGAACCGCGACTCGGTGCTCTTCCAGATCCAGGAGATGCTCCGCACCGAGCGCATCACGAGCGAGAGCGGCATCCTCCACGAGATCGAGACGTACAACGATCTCATCCCGGGCGCGGGGCAGCTCAGCCTGACGCTCTTCGTCGAGATCCCCGATCGAGCGCTGCGCGATCGGATGCTCATCGATCTGGTGGGCCTCGAGGACACCGTCTCGATCGAGGTCGACGGCGTCGCCGCGCGGGCGCTCGGCAAGCGCGACGGAACGATGGAAGACCGCACGACGGCCGTGCATTACCTCAAGGCGGATCTCCCTGCCGAGGCGCAGGCCGCGATCAAGGCGAGGAAGGCGACGGTATCGCTCGTCGTCGGGCACCCGCGCTACGCGGTGAAGGCGCCGCTCGGGAGAGCGACCCTGGAGAAGCTCGCCGAGGACCTGTCCTAGCCGCGATGGTCTCCCTCGATCGTCCGATCAAGTTCGAAGACGTCGACGCCGCGAACATCGTCTTCTTCGCGCGCTTCCTCAACTACGCGCACGAGGCGATGGAGCGGTTCTTCGCGCCGCTCGACGGGGGCTACGCCGGGCTCATCCTCGAGCGGCGGATCGGGCTGCCGGCGGTGCGGGTCGAGGCCGACTACGCGGCGCCGGTGCGTTACGGCCAGGCGCTCCGGATCGAGACGTCGGTCGTCCGTATCGGCCGGCGGAGCGCCACGCTCCGGTACCGCATGCACCGCGCCCATGACGGCGTGCTGTCGGCGGAGCTACGGCACACGGTGGTGACCACCGACCTCGTGCAGCTGGTGTCGGTCCCGATGCCGGAGGACGTCCGGGCCCTGCTCGGCGCTCACCTCGATCTCGAGCAGGCGCCCTCCAGCGCCGGTCGACCGGCGTGAGCGCTCGGCCGGCGCGCCCGCGGGCACGCGCGAGGACCGAACCCGAGGCGAAGGCGCGCTCGCTGCTGAAGCGGCGCGTCGAGCTGACGCTCCTCCGCGACAGGGCGCACTACGACGCGCTCGTGATGGGCGCCGTCGCGAACGCGCGCGTCTCCGTGTGGATCGCGACGGCCAACGTGAAGGAGCTGCGCGTGGAGGCGCCCATCGGATCGAGGGCGCGGGCGCGCGGCCGGTACATGTCGTTCCTCGACCTGCTCGACGCGCTCGCCGCCCGGGGGGTCGAGCTGCGCCTGCTGCACGCCGGTGTCCCGTCGCGCGCCTTCCGCGCCGAGCTCCGCCGGCGGCCCCGGCCGCCGATCGAGATGCGGCGCTGCCCGCGGGTCCACCTGAAGATGATCGCCGTCGACGGCGCGCTCCTCTACCTCGGCTCCGCCAACCTCACCGGCGCCGGGCTCGGGGCGAAGGGCGAGGGGCGGCGGAACTTCGAGGCGGGCGTGCTCACCGACGACGACCTCCTGCTCGACGAGATGCAGGGGACGTTCGAGGCGATCTGGACCGGCGCCGAGTGCAAGGGCTGCAAGCTCCGGCCGCTCTGCCCGGGGCCGCTCGACCAGCTCGACAAAATCCCGTTGCGCTGACGGTCCCGATGGCCGATGAGCAGCGCATGAGCACCGCGGGACCGGACCCCTCCGACCTCGATCGAATCGCCAACGCCGCGCTCGCGCGCGTGGACAGCGGGATGCTGCTCGGGCTCGGCACCGGGCGGGCGTCCGAGGCCTTCATCCGCCGCCTCGGGGAGCGCGTCCGCCGAGGGCTCCAGATCAAGGGCGTCGCCACGTCGGAGCGCTCGGAGGCGCTTGCCCGCCGCGAGAACATCCCGATGGTGTCGCTCGAGGAGGTCGAGCGCCTCCACGTCGCCGTCGACGGCGCGGACGAGGTGGCGCCCGACCTTGGCCTCATCAAGGGCCTCGGCGGCGCGCTCCTCCGCGAGCGCGTGGTCGCCTACGAGGCCGCGCAGTTCATCATCCTCGTCACGCCCGAGAAGCTCGTCGAGAAGCTCGGCTCGCGCGTGCCGATCCCCGTCGAGGTGGTGCCCTTCGCGAGCACGACGGCCACGCGGCACCTGATCGCGCTCGGAGGCAAGCCGGTGATCCGCAAGAACGCGGACGGGTACCCGTTTCAGACCGACAACCACAACTGGATCCTCGACACCGCGTTCGGCCCGATGGACGCGCCCGCGGCGGTCGACGCGCGCATCCGCAAGATCCCCGGCGTCGTCGACACGGGGCTGTTCCTCGACATGGCGACCCTCGTGCTGGTGGCGGACCCGGGCGCCGTCCGCGAGCTGACGCGGCAGCGCTAGCTCGGCGTGTCACGGATCCCGTCGGGGATCGCACGCACGCGAGGCCAGGGAACACGGCCCTCGGGCGGGCGGCGCCAGCGCGGCGCGCGCCCGCTCATGGCGGGATCGATGACAGGTGGAGCTAGCGCGCGTGGCGATCGAGCCTGCGGGCCAGGTCGTCCAGCGCGAGGTTGCCCGGAGCCCCGAGCGACACGCGCGCGCGGAGGCTCGCCGCGGCGTCGCCGGCCGGCAGCGCCGCGATCTCGGCCGCGACCTTGCGGTAGGCCTCGCGGAAGGGGACGCCCTCCACGGCGAGCTCGACGGCGCGATCCGTGGCGAAGCACTCCGGCGTGATCGCGCGGGCCATGCGCTCCCGGTCGAACGCGAGCCCCTCGACGAGCCGCGGCAAGAGGCGCGACGTCGCGAGCGCCTCGTCGAGCCCGCGCATCGTGGGGCCCTTCGTGAGCTGGAGATCGCGGTGGTAGCCCGACGGGAGCGCCACGATGGACTGCACCTCGGCGAGCGCCCCCTGGACGACGGAGCACGCCGCGCGCATGAGCTCGACGACGTCGGGGTTGCGCTTCTGGGGCATGATCGACGAGCCGGTCGTGAACGCCTCCGGGAGGCGGATGAACGCGAGCTCGCTCATCGCGAACAGGCTGAGATCCCACGCGAGCCGGCGGCTCACGGCCATCACCTGCCACGCGGCGGCGAGGATCTGCGCCTCGATGATGCCGCGCGACGTCTGGGACGCGAGCGGGTTCAGCGCCACGCCGGCGAACCCGAGCTCGCGCGCGACGCCCACGCGATCGAGCGGGAGGTTCACGCCGAAGCCCGCGGCGCCCCCGAGCGGGCAGCGATCGACGAGCGCCCGCGTCGCGCGCACCACGTCGATCGCGTCGGTGAGCCCCTCGACGAACGAGGCGGCCCAGTAGCCGACGGACGACGGCACCGCCCGCTGCAAGTGCGTGTAGCCGGGCATCGGCGTCTCCGCCTCGCGCCTGGCGAGATCGAGCAGCGCGCGGGCCCCGGCCGTCGCGTTCTCGGCGAGCTCGTCGAGCGCGTCGCGCTCGTACAGGCGCGTGGCGACGAGCACCTGATCGTTGCGGCTCCGGCCGGTGTGCACCTTCTTGCCCGCGTCGCCGATGCGGGCGACAAGCGCGGCCTCGATCGCGCTGTGGCCGTCCTCGTCGTCCTCGGTGAGCCGCAGCTCGCCGGCCTCGTTCTGGGCCGCGAGCACCTCGAGCTCGCGGACGAGCGCGTCCCGCTCCGCCTCGCTGAGCACGCCGATCCGCGCGAGCCCGCGCACGTGCGCGATCGTGGCCCGCAGGTCGTACGCGAGCAGGCGCTGATCGAGCTGCCAGTCGTCGCGCGAGGTGTAACGCAGCATCTGGGCGTCGGTCGCGCCCCCTTTGTCCCACAGTCGTACGCTCATTCAGCTCCCCAGGCTCTCGTCCACGAGAGCACGGATCTCGGCAAGCTTCCTGGCCTTGCCCTCGTCCAGCGGTCGCGGCTTCGCCGCGCCGGCCGCGGGCGCGAGCTCTCGCTCGAGCTCGCGCAGCTCGTCGTCCGCCGTCCGCGCCGGCCGGCGCTTGCCGAGGCCGAGCGCGCGGGCCAGCCAGCTCCTCGACTCGCCGATCGCGTAGTCGTCCGCGGCGATCCGGTCCGGCGCGGCGCGCAGCATGCGGACGAGCGCGGCGTTGGAGCTGGCCCAGACGGCGGACTCGTCGAAGTGGGCGCGCGGCGTCACGTCGAGGTGTCGCGCGGCGGTCCGATCGGGCACGTCGTGCAGCCGGCAGTAGACGGCGAGCGCGAGCGCGAGCTCGTCGACCGGCATCTTGGTCGCCGAGTGCACCTGCACGCCGCCGCAGCCCTTCGCGTACAGGTAGGAGCCGTTCGTCGCGAGGACGCCGAAGCCGAGCAGCACGGCGGCGAGATCCACCGCGGGCTCGCGGTCCGACGGCGCGAGCGCGTCGAAGGCGCCGGCCTCGCTCAGGAACATGTACGCCACGGCGCGCACGAACGCCGTCGTGAGCACCGTGGGGTTGCGGAGCTCACCCGCGGAGAGCGCGACCCGGTACCCGCCGTCGCCGCGCGGGGCGACGCGCTCCAGCTTCGACTCCAGCGCCATCCCGCCGCATGCGCCGCTCGAGCAGCTCACGGTGCTGGCCTGCCCCTCGGGGGTGACCACCGCGAGCTCCACCGGGACATCCTGGAGCCCGGCGTGCTCCTGGACCCGCAGCATCAGGGCGGCCACCGTCTTCGGCGAGCCGTCGAACGCGTCCGGGAAGAACTCGGCCGTCGGCTGCACCAGCCCGCGCACCGGCTCCGCGCCGTGCTGGAGGAGCGTTGCGGTCGTACGAAGGATCCAGCGGATCTGCGGTTCGTCCGGGAGGTCCATACAGCCAGTGTATGCCACCGCTGCGCGGCGGTCGCGCGGTAGTTCCCAGGTAGCTTCAGCGGAAGGCCGGCCGGGCGGCGACGCCCGGCTCGGGGACGCGAATTTTGGCGTTTTTTTGTCCATGCCACTTCCTTTTCGACGGCGGTCGGCGACCGCGTAAAGTTGTGCCCCCATGACGGAAGAGGCGAAGGGCATCTCCGAGAGGAAAGCGGATCACATCGAGCTCTGCGCGACCGGCGACGTCGGGTTCCGCGCCAAGACCACGCTGCTGGAGCAGGTCGAGCTGATCCACGACGCGTTGCCGGAGCTCTCCCTCGACGCGATCGACACCTCGGTACTGCTGCTCGGGAAGCGGCTCCGCGTCCCGCTCCTGATCGCGGCCATGACCGGCGGGACGGAGCGCGCGCGCGCGATCAACCGGGAGCTCTCGCAGATCGCCGAGGAGCGCGGGTACGGCTTCGGGCTCGGGAGCCAGCGGGCGATGCTGAACGGCGACGCCTCCGCCACCTACGAGGTCCGCGCGCACGCTCCGACCACCCTCCTCCTCGGGAACATCGGCGCCGTTCAGGCGCGATCGCTGTCCACGGAGGCGGTCGCCGAGCTCGTGGCCCAGGTCGGCGCCGACGCGCTCTGCGTCCACATGAACCCCGCGATGGAGCTGGTCCAGCCGGGCGGCGACCGGGACTTCGCCGGCGCGCTGGATGCGATGGGCCGGCTCGCGAGCGGCCTCAGCGTGCCGGTCGTCGCGAAGGAGACCGGCTGCGGGATCGGCCCGGGGACGGCGTACCGCCTGGCCCGGGCGGGCGTCCGCGACCTGGACGTCTCCGGCGCTGGAGGCACCTCCTGGGTCGCCGTCGAGGCGGCCCGCGCCGAGGGGGCGGCCCGCTCCCTCGGTGAGGCGCTGCGGGAGTGGGGGGTGCCCACGGCCGCCTCGGTGCTCATCGCCCGCGCTATCCGTCCTCGTTTCAAGACGATCGTCGCGACCGGGGGCATCACGAGCGGCCTTGACGTCGCTCGTGCGCTCGCGCTCGGCGCGCATGCGGCCGGGATCGCGCGCCCGGTCCTCCAGGCGTTCGTCTCGGGGGGACGGGACGCGGCGGTGCGGTACCTCGAGAGCGTCGAGGCCGAGCTCCGGGCGGTCATGCTGCTCGTCGGCGCGCGCGACGTCGCGTCGCTCCAGAAGGCACCCGTGCTGCTCGGACGGGAGCTGCGCAGGTGGACCCGGTTGCTGAAGCACATGAAGCAGATGGAGAGGGCGTAGTCGTGGCGGTCGGGGCAACGGGGGTAGGGGGGCCGAGTCGGCGGGGTCCGGTCCCCGGGGTAGGGCCGGCGGGGCCGAACCGACGTTGTCGGCGGGGACGGCGAGGCGCCCAGCGGTCGCTGTCCTTGGCGGGGGCGCCGGGCACGCCTCTGGCCCGCGCTCGACGCTTCCGTCCGGTCAGCCCCGCATGATACGGTCCGAAGCTCTGGAGAACCCCGGGATAAAATGACGGAGAAAAAAGGGCGTCCGAGCGATCGTCCCCCCGAGGACCTGAAGAAGGAGCGCGATGCCTTCATTCAGCAGTTCTTCCGCAAGGGGGCGCAGCTGACCGAGGAGCTCCTCCGCGAGAACGAGCGCCTTCGCGACAAGATCTCCGAGCTCGAGTCGGAGAACGGCAAGCTCCGCGCGCACCTCGCGAGCGACTCGGCCATCCGCGATCTGCTCCGCAAGATCGAGGAGCTCGAGCAGGAGAAACGCGACCTTGTGACGCAGTCGGTGCGGATGGTGGCGGCCTCGGACCGCTTCAACAGCCGCTACTCGGAGGCGGAGGGAGAGCTCGCGAACCTCGCGAACCTGTACGTCGCGCTGTCGCAGCTGCACGCGGCGCGCAACGTGCGCCATGTCCTCCGCAACCTGAAGGAGCTCCTGGCGCAGTTCCTCGGGGCGGGCGCCTTCTCCGTGTACCTGGCGTCCCCCGATGGTAAAGAGCTCGTCTCGATCGCGAGCGAAGGCGTCGCGGTCGAGGAGATCGCGCGCATGCCCGTGACCGAAGGCGTCGTCGGCCAGGCATTCTCGAAGGGGGAAATCTTCTTCGACGAGACCAAGGACGTCTCCAAGGGGAGCATCGAGGATCCCGCTGCAGTGATCCCGCTCGACTTCAACGGGCGCACCGTGGGTGTCATCGCGATCTTCAGCACGCTCCCGCAAAAGACGGAGTTCGTGAACGTGGACACCGAGCTCTTCAAGCTCCTCGGGGCCCAGGCCGCCCCCGCCCTCATCAACGCGCGGCTCTTCACCGACGCCGGCCGGAAGGTGCCTGGCGTCCAGGCATTCCTGGACCTGGAGGACTGATCATGGCCGAGTACTCGTGTCTGATCGTTGAAGACTCGCCCATGATGCGGCAGCTCTTGGTCTTCGCGCTGGCGCGCGTGAAGAACCTCCGCGTCACCGAGGCAGACGACGGCGTCGACGGTCTCCGCAAGCTCGCCTCGACCAAGTACGACGTGATCATCACCGACATCAACATGCCGATCATGGACGGGCTCAAGCTCGTCAAGCGCGTGCGCACGGATCCGGTCCACAAGGACACCCCGATCATCATCATCACCACCGAGGGGTCTCAGGAGGATCGTCAGCGCGCGTTGCAGCTCGGCGCGAACGCGTACATCACGAAGCCCATCCAGGCCCCGCAGGTCATCGCCAAGGTCAAGGAGCTCCTCAAGATCGACTGAGGCGCGCGCCGGCGGCCGCGCCCCGTCGCCCGCGTTCCGCGGGCGCACGATTCCATGCGCCGGCCGCTCGGGCGGCGCGGCGCCCCGGCGCGGCCGTGCGGATCGGCGCTGCGATGAACCCGCGCTCCGCTCTACGGCTTCGGGCCGAACTTCAGGAGCACGCGGTTGCGGCCGGTGCGCTTCGCCTCGTAGAGCGCCTCATCGGCCGCCGCGATGAGCTCCATGCCGTTCTGCACCGCGAGCTCGGGGTGCGCCGCGACGCCGACGCTGATCGTCGTCGGCATGCGAACGCCCTCGTGCTCGAAGACCGACCCCTCGATGAGGAGGCGCAGCCGCTCGCCGAGGATGCCCGCGTTCTCGAGCCCCACGCCGCGGCACAGGATGCCGAACTCTTCACCGCCGTAGCGCGCGAACACGTCCTCGGTCCGCACCGTGTGGCTCGCGATCTTGGCGATCCTCGCAAGCACGTAGTCGCCGGCGAGGTGCCCGAAGGTGTCGTTGATCCTCTTGAAATGATCGACGTCGAACATGAGCAGCGACAGGTGCGCGCCGTGCCGCCGCGCATAGGAGACCTCGGTCTCGAGCCGATCCAGGAAATACTTCTTGTTGAAGGCCTTGGTGAGGGCGTCGCGCAGCGCGGCGTCGTACATCTGCTGCTGAAACGACTCATCCAGGTGGTCGTGGTAGGTGAACTTGAGGATGGTCGTCGAGCCCAGGCGGATCTTGTCGCCGTCGTGCAGGGCGACGCGCGTGATGTGCTCGCCGTTCACCATCGTCCCGTTCGAGCTGTTGAGATCCTCGATCAGCACCTGGTTGTCCATCTGGAGGAGGCGCGCGTGGCGCCGCGAGATGCCGTCGTCGTTCAGCCGGATGGTCGCCCCGGATGCCCGGCCGATCACGATCTCGGCGCCCTCGACCCGGTACATCTCGCCGACGTTCGAGCCAGCGAGCACGATGAGGTAGGCGCGGTCCTTCGGCGAGCGCGCCGGGAGCTCCTTGTGGAGTTCCCCAACGTTGGCCACCCGCGTGGCCTCGAAGTCATCGTCGGGGAGGTAGCTGCCCATGCTCCCTGAGGATGATCCTAAATCCTTGAAATAGGTTCAAGCGGGAGGGCATGGCACAGGCAATGTTCCCTGTCGGGTAGGGTGCGTGACGGAGCGTCGCGCGTTTCGCGCGGAACGCGCGTTTTCCGCCCCTTGCGCGCGCTCCCGACGGAGCGCTCCCGCGCACCTGTGCGCTCACGCAGCCCTGCCGAGCGGCACCACGAGCTGCTCGACCCAGAGCTCGCCCGCCCGGAGCTCGACGAACGTCGCGTCGGCGTGCCCCGCGCCATACGCGGAGACGGCGCCGCTCCGCACAAGCTCGTCAAGCTCGCCAAGCTCGCCAAGCTCGCCAGGAGCGCGCGCACCTGCGCGCACGTGATCGACGGTGCCCCGCAGCGAGCACGGCGCTTCGCCCACCGAGCCGACGTTGATGATGCGCACCCCGCCCACCATCCGATCGAACGGGACGTGGGAGCCACCACAGATCACGACATCGGCCGGATCGTCGCCGAGCAGGGAGAGCACCTCCTCGTCGGTCATGTCGTGAGAGATCGGCTCGAGCGGATCCGCCGGGGAGCCGTGGACCAGGACGAGCTCGCCGCCGTCCTCGAGCGGCAGGCGGTACGTCGGGGCGAGCCGCGCCAGCCGCGCAAGGATCAGCTCGCCGAGCTCGGTTCGCGTCTGGGACAGGCGATCGAGCCGCGCGCGCTCGTGCTCGCTCCGCGCCCTGACCTTGTCGAGGTCCAGCGTCGCCAGGGCGCGATCCGATACGCCCTGTACGCAAACCGCCTTGGCCTGGGTGAGCCGGCGCCACGTCTCGAGCGGCTTCGGGCCGGGAAAGCAGAGATCTCCGGCGACCAGGAGCTGGGTGTACCCTCGGCGCTCGGCCGTGGCCAGGACCGCCGCGAGCGCGTCGGCGTGGCCGTGAATATCCGAGACGCAGAGCAATCGCACCCGGCGAGCATAGGATCTGAGAGCGACGCCGCCAAGGCGCGAGGTGGGGCCAGGTGGCGATAAACCGGCGGTCGGGCCCTGCGGAACCGCCGTTCACGCCCCCACGGTCTTGCTAGCCTCCCGCCATGCAACAGGTCTCGAGGCTCCTGGAGATCGCGAGCGCGATCGATGAGCAACGCGTGAAGGACCGCGCGGAGCGGCTGTCGTCTCGCCTTCGTCCCGGGACGATGGCCTTCGCCATCGCGGCGCTCCTGACGGCCGCCTACCCCGCGATCGGCGCGATCATCGAGGCGAATCCGGACATCGTGGAGCGGCTCGCGGCGGAAGGCCACCAGACGGCGCGCGATCGCGCCACGTACCTGGCGCGGATCCGGAGCCGCATCGGCGACGTCTCGGACACGGACCGCGTCCGGCGGGAGCTCCGGCGCGTGGCGCGCGAGGAGCGGATCCGCGTCGCGCTGCGCGAGCTGCTCCCGCCGTCGGCGGGCGGCGCGGACATCGACGTCACCGCGCGCGAGCTCACCGCGCTCGCCGAGGCCACGATCGAGGTCGCGCTCGCCGAGGCCGTCTCCGCCGTGACCGCGCGGTTCGGAGAGCCGCGCACCGCGACGGGCGCGCGCTCGAAGTTCGTCGTGCTCGGGATGGGGAAGCTCGGCGGCGACGAGCTCAACGCGGGCTCCGACGTCGATCTGATCTACCTCTACGACACGGACGACGGGCACGTGGGCCTGCCCGGCGACCGCCCCGTCTCGGTCACCCTGCACGACTTCTGGGCCCGCGTCGCGCGCCGCCTCACGTCGACGCTCGAGGAGGTCACGGAGGACGGCTTCGTCTGGCGCGTGGATCTCCGGCTCCGCCCGGAGGGCCGGAGCGGCCCGCTCGTCAACTCCCTGGCCGCAGCCGAGCGCTACTACGAGTCGTTCGGCCGCCTCTGGGAGCGCGCCGCGCTGCTGCGCGCCCGCGAGATCGCCGGCGATCTCGACTTTGGCGCGGAGGCGCTCGGGGTGCTCGGCCCGTTCGTGTGGCGGCGCCAGGTCGATCCGCAGCTCGCCGTCGACATGATCGAGCTCGTCGATCGCGCTCGCGCGGAGCTCCCGCACGACGCGTCGCGCGACCTGAAGCTCGGCCCGGGCGGGATCCGCGAGGCGGAGTTCTTTGTGCAAGCCCTGCAGCTCATCTGGGGCGGGCGCGAGCCCCGCGCGCGCGCGCAGGGCATGCTCGACGGCCTGCGGCGCCTGCGCACCCTGGGGTACGTGACCGACCGGGAGGGGCGGGAGCTCGTGGAGGGCTACCTCGCGCTCCGGCGCGCGGAGCACGCGGTGCAGTCCGCGACGGGCGTGCAGACGCACCTCCTCCCCGACAGCGAGGCGGAGATCGCCCGCCTCGCGCGGGCGCTGCGCTTCGAGGACGCCGCGGCGTTCCTGGCCGACACTGCGCAGCGCCGGGGGCGCATCAAGGCCCGGCTCCTGTCGCTCCTTCCGAAGGGGAGCGCCCGGCCGTCGCGGTGGATCGACGCGATGGCCGCGCTCGACCATGGCGATCGCGACGCGTTCGCCGAGGCGCTGGCGAAGCACGCCGTGCTCGTCCTCGGGGGCGAGCCGGCGGCCGCCGCCGACGGCGCCGCGCCCGAGCTCGCCGCGCCGCCGGAGCCGCACGCCTCGCTGACGGCGCGCTTCCGCGACGTCGCCGACGATCTCTTCGAGCTGTCCCGCCACCCGGACGGCCTGCTCGGGGCGCGCAGCCGCGAGGCGTCCTCGTCCCTCGCGGAGACGCTGCTCGCCGCGGTGGTCGACGCCGCCGATCCGGAGCAGGCCGCGCGCTTCCTCCGGCTGTGCTTCTCCCGCATCAGGCACTCCTCCGTCTACGCGCGCATGCTCGGCGACGAGCCGCGCGCGCTCCGCAGGCTCGTCGAGGCGCTCGGGTCGAGCGCGTTCATCGGCGACGCCATGGTGAGGTACCCCGAGCTCGTCGACGCCGTCCTGTTCGCGCGCGGCGCGCCGAGCGCCGAGCTGATCCGACACACGATCGAGGCCAGCCTCAGCGAGGCGTCGCCGGACGAGGATCCGGAGGAGGCGCTCATCGGGGCGCTCCGGCGCGCCAAGGCGCGCGTCACCATCGAGGTCGGCCTCGCCGACCTGAGCGGCGAGGTCGGCACGCGCGAGGCGACGCTCGCGCTCTCGGATCTGGCCGACGCGTCGCTCGAGGCCGCGACGCGCTTCGCGCTGGGGACGCCGCCGGGCGAGCCCGTGCGAGGGCTCGCCGTGATCGCGATGGGCAAGCTCGGCGGCCGCGAGATCGGCTACGGCTCGGATCTGGACGTCTTCTTCCTGTTCGACCCGGCGTGCGCGCCGCCCGGCGAGCAGGGGGCCGCGTCCGACCCCGGCACGTACTACGCGCGGCGCGCGCGGCAGATCATCCGGCTCATCTCCATGTCGCACGCGGCGGGCCCAGGCTACGAGCTCGACACGCGCCTGCGCCCCTCGGGCAGCCAGGGGCTGCTCGTCACGTCCGTCGACTCGTTCGCTCGCTACCACGGCATCCGCCGCGCCGACGCGGCTTCTCCGGCGCCCGCGGAGCCGGAGTCGTCGCCCGGGGCGCGGCACATGCGCGCGGCGATCTGGGAGCGGCTCGCGCTGATCCGGGCGCGCGCGTCGGCCGGCGATCCCGAGCTTGGGGCGGAGGCGATCGCCATCGCGCACGAGGCTGCGTACCTCCAGGCCGACGACTTCGATCGGATCGCCGACGAGATCCACCGGCTCCGGCTGCGCATGGAGCGCGAGCTCTCGCACGAGCGCCGCGGCCGCCGCGACTTCAAGCTCGGGCGGGGCGGCCTCGCGGACATCGAGTTCGCGGTGCAGCTCCTGCAGATCCGGCACGGCGCCGATCCGCGCGTCAGGACCACCGAGACGCTCGCGGCGATCGACGCGCTCGCCGCGGCCGGACACCTCTCGGCCGGGCACGCCGAGACGTTCCGGGACGGCCACGCGTTCCTGCGCAAGCTGGAGCAGCGGATCCGCATCGTGCACGCGGACGCGTCGCAGCTCCTCGAGGAGGACGCGCCCGGGGTCCCGACCCTCGCGCGTCGGACGGGCATCCGGGGCCGCACCGCGGCCGAGGCCGCGCGCGAGCTGCTCGCGCGCTATGGCGCGATCACCGAGCGCGTACGCCGGGCGTACGAGGCCATCGTCGCGGGCGGCGCGGCGCCTCTCGGTGAGGCGAGCGAGGCGCGAGAGGCGAGCACGGCGAGCGCGGGGGAACCGGGGGCACCGGGGGGACCGAGGGAACCGAGGGAACCGCGCGACGACGAGCGCTGAAGGTTGCCGTTGACCCTTGTCGGACGCGGTGGAATGCCAGGCGTTCCGATGACCACCCAGAGCGAGCAGAGCGCACGCCCGTCCGTCGGGCACCGTCATGTCACCGGGACGAGCTCCCTTGATAGCCTCGTCGGCGCGCACCCGGGTACGCTGAGGCAGTTCTACGAGGCAGGGAAGCCGGCGGATCCGGCGGAGCTCGGCGATCTGCCGCGAGGGCGCCTGCTCGCCCTGCAGCCGACGGCCGGGATCCACCTGGCGACCCGCCCGCTGATCACGGCGCTCGCGTCGCGCTGGATGCCCTGGAAAGGGAACGAGTTCGATCATGGCGGCAACTCCGGCACGAACGTGGTCTTCGGGAGCCGGATCTGCCGCTTCAAGGCGCAGCTGATCCCTTCGGAGCTCGACGGCAAGCCGACGCTCGCGCTGACGTATGGCGAGAAGGCGTTCGGCAATCCCTGGCCGGTGAGCGCGGTCAAGGACGAGCTGCGGACCGTGGAGCCCGGGCTCGCGATCGGACCGATGCTGCTGAAGTGGCACGAGCGGTGGCACGCTGTGCTCTGGTTCGGGCTGACCCGCGTCGATCCGCAGTAATCGGCCGGACGGGCCCGAAGTGGGCTCAGGCGAGCCGGAGGCGCGAGCGGCGCTCGTCGCGGGACCTCGCTCGCGGCGCAATTGCGCGGCGCGCGACGTGCGACGTGCGACGTGCGACGTGCGACGTGCGACGTGCGACGTGCGACGTCAGAGAGCAACGCGCCCGTCGCGAATCATCGATCCGTCAATCCTTCTTGTCATTGCGTCACGCACCATGTCGGACGCACGGAGATCCACTGTCCGGGCCGTCCGGCCGCGCGACACGCATGTCCTTCGCGGACGCGGTAGTCAGAGGTATCAGGGCTCGCCCTAATAACCCATCGCTCCATTCCTGCTCTTTGCTGGACATACTTCCCGATTTCTACAGTCTGGCATACGATAGAGACTGGGCGGCAGCAGAGCACCTTTGCTCGCGTCGCCGGGAGGCTCGAAATGGTGACTTGGTCGGGCAAGGCGGGAGTCTTGATGGCTGCGATCGCTGTAGCACCGGGCGTCATGGCTGGCTGCTCCTGCGGAGATACCGGGGGCACGGCGCCTCTAGCATCCGGCGGCGCGGGGCCTGGCGGTGGCGCTGGAATCGGCGGTGAAATTGGCGGTGGAATTGGCGGTGGCTTCGGCGGCTTCCCGGCGAGCGTCAGCGGGGGCGGTGTCGGAGGCGAAGGCGGCTGCGAGGGCCTCGAATGCCAGCAGGCCGAATGCGAGAACGGGGCGAAGACGACGGTGAGCGGCACCGTGTACGACCCCTCGGGCAAACTGCCGCTCTACAACGTGATCGTCTACGTCCCCAATGCGCCGCTCGATCCCATCCCCGACGGTGCGACCTGCGATCAGTGCAGCGCGACGCTCTCCGGCAAACCGCTCGTGACAGCGCTGACCGATACGGAAGGAAAATTCGTCCTGGAGGACGTGCCGGTCGGCGAGAACATCCCGCTCGTCGTGCAGGTGGGCAAATGGCGCCGCGAGATGACGCTCCCCGTGGTCGAGCGATGCGAGGACACCGCGACGGACGCCGGGATCATCCGGTTGCCGCGCAACCAATCGGAGGGGCACATCCCGAAGATCGCGCTCACGACGGGCGGCGCCGATCCGCTCGAGTGCTTGCTGCACAAACTCGGGATCGATGAGAGCGAGTTCACGCCGGAGACCGGGACCGGGCGGATCCACCTGTTCGCCGGCCGCGGGGACGTCGATCACGTGGAGACGACGCGCTATGCGGACCGCCTGAATCAAGGCGCGGAGTTCACGCCGGCCACGAGCCTCTGGGGGACCGTCGACGCCCTGAGCCAGTACGACATGGTGATCCTCGCCTGCGAGGGCGACCCGCACCAGGAAGACAAACCCGGGCCGGCGCGCCAGGCCATGTTCGATTATACCTCGCTCGGCGGGCGCGTGTTCGCGTCCCACTGGCACAACGTCTGGCTGAAGCGGGGGCCGGCGCCGTTCCCGGACACGGCGGTCTGGGACAACGACGTCACGGACCCGGAGAGCCCTCTCACGGCGCTCGTGGACACCACGCTCCCGAAGGGGCAAGCCCTCGCGGAGTGGCTCGTCAATGTCGGCGCGTCGGACGTGCCCGGCCAGATCGTGATCAACGGCGCGCAGCATACGGTGAGCGACGTGACCGAGGACATCTCGACCCGGTGGATCTATTACGACGAGCCCGAGCCGGCCGGGGTCCAGTACTTCACATTCAACACGCCCGTCGACGTCCCAGAAGATCAGCAGTGCGGGCGTCTCGTGTTCACGGACATCCATGTCTCTGCGGCGGACCTCACGGGCCCGCCCTTCCCGGATGGGTGCTCCACGGAGGAGCTGAGCGCTCAGGAGAAGGCGCTGCTCTTCATGCTGTTCGACCTGTCGTCCTGCATCGTGCCCGACGACGAGCCGCCGCCGATCCCCATCCCCATCCCGCAGTGACCTGCCTCCCTGGCATCCACCGCGCTGCCGGCGCCCCGCGCGCCCGCGCGCCGGCCCCGGAGCCCCGCCGGCGCTGAAGGACGCATGTCGGTATTCTCCTGAGCTACGTCGTCTCCATCCCGAGCTGCCCCGCAAACGATCCTTGATGATGGGCGGAGAGCGTCCTCGATATCGATTGAGCAGACGGAAGCGTACGAAGACGAACGAAGACGAACGAAGACGACAATCATGACGACAGCCGAGACAAGGGGCTGTCGCGGTGGGAAGCACCACGCAGATACGGAATGTCATCCATGCATGGTCCGGGGATCCTGCTAGGATGAATCTCGCCCGCAGTGCGGGGTTACATCCGGAGCCTGGGTCGCGGTCTTCGGCTCGGCAGAAGGAACATTCCTACGATGGTCCAGCATCGCCCTAAGCCAGCGGCTGCATGTCGGGCCATCGAGCGTTGGCTTCGCGAGGGCGGTCGTGCTCCGCGGTTGCGCGGGGCGTCGCAGGAGACCGGGCGCACGGAGGCGCTCCCGCTGCAGGGCGAGATGGGGGGGATGCGCGGAGTGATGGAGGGCGATGAAGTTCAGGTCTGTCCTGCGCCGCCGCCGCCGTCCTCGCGCCGGTACCTGTTCAGCCGGCGCGGCGACGCGGGCTGCCCGCTCTGCGCGCGGCGCGCTCGGTCGACGATGCCAGGCCTCGGCGGGGCGCCGTATCCCTTCCTGGCCGCCACCTGGGTGGTCCTCATGGTCGGCGAGCCCTTGCCGTCACCGCCCTGATCACGCCCGGGCGCTGCGTCGTGCGCGCCGGCCGCGCTGCAGCGCCCGTGCGCTGCGTCGTGCGCGTCGGCCGCGCTGCCGCGCACGACGCTGCGCTCCGGGAGCGTTCGTCGCCAGCGCGGCGGAGCGGCTGACGCGCGCCCACCTCTCCCGTTGGCCGCGAAGGTGGCTGGCGCGCCGCTGCGCCCGGAGGTGGGCCCTCGCGCGGAGGCTCGGCGGCCGAGATCTGCCGGCGCCCTCCTGGGATGCTTGGGATGGGATGTGATGGGAAAGGTGCGGCTGGGCGCTCCGCGGCGAGCGGCGCGCCCGACGCTGCTGCTCAGCTGGCCGCCGACCGCTTGCCGGCGGTCGCGCGCTTCTGCCCCGCCCTCTGCGCGCCCGGCTGCGCCGCCTTCGTTCGCCGCGCGGCTCCGCGCCCGACGCGGGCGCTGGCCGACGGCTTCCTCATCGCAGCTGCGCGCTGCGGCGCCGCGCGCTTCGCGCCCGCCGCGCGCGTCGTCTTGCGCCCGCCGGCCGGCGTCGCGCCCGCCGCGCGCGTCGTCTTGCGCCCGCCCGGCGTCGCGCCCGCCGCGCTCCGGCCGCGCCCCGCCGCGCTACCGGTGGCGGTCCGCTTCCTCGTCGTGGCCGCCCTCTTGGCCGCGCCGCTCTGCTGCCGGCTCGTCTGTCCGGCTGTCGCCTTCCTCGGCGCGCTGCTGGTCTTCTTCTTCTCCGCCGCCGCGGTGCTCCGCGCCGTGCCCGGTCGCGCCGCGGCGCTCGCTCCTGCCTTGCTCGCTCCCTTCTTCGCCCGGGTCACTCGCCGGGTCGACGCAGCGGCCATCCGTGCGGCGGCGGCGGACTTCGTCCGCCTGCGCGGAGCCTTCCGACCCGCCTCACCCTGGGAGTTCGCGGGCGCAGCTTGCTCGCGCTCGCCGCTCTGGACCCGCTTCCTCTGCTTGGACGTATCCTTCGATGTCTCGCCTCTCGGCATTGAGCCCTCCCCCCGAGCTCTCTCGACATGAGCTCGCTCGTGGACTCATGGTGCCACAGCCTTCCCTCTTTCCCGGTCGGAAAGTCGGCGGGAAGCACCGGAATCGAAATCAGGATCCGCTGTAGCCAACCCCGGCGAAAGCGCCTATTGCGCGTCAGGCGCTCGGCAATTCCGCGCTCCAGAGCCGCGCGGTGGAGCCGCGGGCGCGGTGGAGCCGCGGGCGCGGCGAGCCCCACGCCCGCGCGAGGCGCGCTCCACCACGCCCCGCGCCGCGCGTCAGAAGCAGGTGCCGCCGCCGCAGCTCCTGCCCACGCAGCGCAGCAGCTGCAACGTCTCCGGGCTGTGGATGCACTGGAACCCGCAGACGGCGGGGCCGCTCCCCTCGTCGAGGCAGCCGAAGAAGCACGCGACGTCGTCCGCGCAGGTGGGGCTGAGCAGGCACTGGCTCAGCTGCGCGCAGCAGCGGTCGGCCACGCATCCTCCGCAGCCCGTCCCGTCCGATGGGCAAGCGGGGCCGCCGCAGAGGCCGTCCTGGCAGCTGCCGTTGCAGCACTCGCCGGAGTCCGCGCACGGCTGGCCGTCGCGCGCGCACGGGGGCCGGCAGACGCCGTCCTCGCACGCGCCGCTGCAGCACGCCTCGCCGGACGCGCAGCGGCCGCCGTCTGCGGCGCACTCGGCGCAGACCAGCCCGCAGAGCCTGGGGACCTCGCCGACGCAGATCTCGTCCCAGCTGGTGGTGCAGCAGAACGGGTCGAACCGGCAGAGCTCGGCCGCGCACCCGCCGCAGTCCGCGGCGAGCGGCGCGCCGATCTCGCAGGGCGCGTGCGAGCACGCCGCGCCCCCGCACACGCCTTGCGCGCAGACGCCGGAGCAGCACGCATCGGCCGAGCCGCACGCGACCCCGTCCGAGCTGCACCCGCCGCAGATGCCCGCGTTGCAGCGCCCGGTGCAGCAGTCCGCGCCCTGGCCGCACGCGGAGCCGTCGGGCGCGCACGCCTCGGCGCAGGCGCCCGCGACGCAGGCGCCGCTGCAGCACGCGTCGCCCGCGCCGCAGCGCGCGCCGTTCGGGATGCACGGCGCGCGGCACGCGCCCTCCACGCAGCTCAGCGAGCAGCACTGTCCCGCGGACCCGCACGCGCTCCCGTCCCGGAAGCAGCCCCGCCCGCAGGCCCCGCCCATGCAGACCCCGGCGCAGCACTCCGCCGCGCTCTGGCACGGCGCGCCGTCGGCCGAGCAGCCCTGCCCGCAGAGCCCGCCGGCGCACAGGCCAGCGCAGCAGTCGCCCGGGGCGGCGCACGGCGCGCCGTCCCGCGCGCAGCCGTCGCCGCCGCAGATCCCCTGCGCGCACGCGGCGCTGCAGCAGTCCGCCGCGCCCTGGCAGGGGAGCCCGTCCTCCCGGCACACCGGCGGATCTGGGGGCGGCGCGTCGGGGGCGCCCCCTGCGCCCGCGAGATCGGGCAGCCCGACGAGCTGCTCCCTGGAGCCGCACCCGACGGCCGGCGCCGCGAGGACCACGAGCACGAGGAACACGAGGAGGCAGCGCGCTCGGAAAAGCACGGCGCGGAGGCTACCACGGGGGCAGTTCACGACGGGCGGGCGTGGCGGTGGGGCAACGGCGGGGACGTGGGGAACGTGGGGAAGTGGAGATGGAGATGTCGAACGGAAGCGGGGAAGCGGCGCCGCCGGGGCGGGAGACCTCGGCGGCCCGCCGAACGTGCGGACCCGAGGCCGCTTCCGATGCTACACTCGCGAGCGTGTCGTTGAAGATCGACCAGGATCACGGGCGCTTCCGTCAGATCGTTCGCGGCCGCATCCGCGAGAACCTGCGCAAGTACATCTCGCAGGGCGAGCTCATCGGACGAAAGGGGAAGGACCTCGTCTCGATTCCCATCCCTCAGATCGACATCCCGCGCTTCCGCTTCGGCGACAAGCAACGCGGCGGCGTGGGGCAGGGCGACGGCAACCCCGGCGATCCCGTGGGGGGCTCGGACGACAAGCAGCCCGGCCAGGGGCAGGCGGGCAGCGGCGAGGGGGACCACCTCCTCGAGGTCGACGTCACGCTCGAGGAGCTCGCCGGCATCCTCGGCGAGGAGCTCGAGCTGCCCGACATCCAGGACAAGGGCAAGAGCAAGATCTCGAACGCCCACGATCGCTACTCCGGCATCCGCAGGGTGGGCCCCGAGTCCCTGCGCCACTTCAAGCGGACGTACCGCGAGGCGCTGAAGCGCATGATCTCGAGCGGGACGTTCCGTCCGTCGGCGCCCGTCGTCGTCCCCGTCCCGGACGACAAGCGGTACCGCTCGTGGAAGACGATCACCGAGCCCGTCGCGAACGCGGTCATCATCTACATGATGGACGTCTCCGGGTCGATGGGCGACGAGCAGAAGGAGATCGTGCGCATCGAGTCGTTCTGGATCGATGCGTGGCTGACCCGCCAGTACAAGGGCCTCGAGTCGCGCTTCATCATCCACGACGCGATCGCCCGCGAGGTCGACCGGGACACGTTTTTCCACACGCGCGAGTCCGGCGGCACGATGATCTCGAGCGCCTACAAGCTGTGCTCGCAGATCATCGACAACGACTACCCGCCGGACGAGTGGAACATCTATCCGTTCCACTTCTCCGACGGCGACAACTGGTCGATGGACGACACGCTCTCCTGCGTGGACGTGCTCAAGACCCAGATCCTGCCGCGGGTCAACATGTTCGCCTACGGGCAGGTCGAGAGCCCGTACGGCTCGGGCCAGTTCATCAAGGATCTGAAAGAACACTTCTCGCAGGACGATCGGGTGGTGGTGAGCGAGATCAGGGACAAGGACGCGATCGTGGGCAGCATCAAGGATTTCCTGGGGAAGGGGAAGTAGAGCGGTATGAGCAAGTTCGCCCTGAACACCGCGCTTCCCCGCTACCTGCGCACCGAGAAGGAGCGCATCGAGAAGATCGCCCGGGACTACGGGCTCGACTTCTTCCCCGTCATCTTCGAGATGCTGACGTACGATCAGATGAACGAGATCGCCGCGTACGGCGGCTTCCCGAGCCGCTACCCGCACTGGCGGTTCGGCATGGAGTACGAGCAGCTCTCGAAGAGCTACGAGTATGGCCTCTCGAAGATCTACGAGATGGTCATCAACAACAACCCTTCGTACGCCTACCTCCTCGAGGGCAACTCGCTCACCGACCAGAAGCTCGTCATGGCGCACGTGTACGCGCACGTCGACTTCTTCAAGAACAACTTCTGCTTCCGGTCCACCGATCTCGACCATCGCGGCCCGATCCTCGACCCGGTGCGGAAGAGCGACGCCTACGATCCGGACCGCAAGTGGATCGACAAGATGGCGAACCACGGCGCGCGCGTGTCGCGCCACATCGAGCGCTACGGCATCAACAAGGTCGAGGCGTTCGTCGACCACTGCCTCTCGCTCGAGAACCTGATCGACCCGTGGGCCCCGTTCACCGGCCGTCCTGTGGTCAAGGAGGACGAGGAGCCCACGGAGGAGCCGATGGACACCTACAAGCTCCGGGCCAAGGAGTACATGGACTCCTTCATCAACCCGGAGGAGATCCTCGCGGCGCAGCGGAAGAAGCGGCAGGACCAGAAGAAGCCGGAGCGCAAGGTGCCGGAGCGCCCGGAGCGCGACGTGCTCAAGTTCCTGATCGACCACGCGCCGCTCGATCGGTGGGAGCGCGACGTGCTCGAGATCATCCGCGAGGAGACCTACTACTTCGTCCCGCAGCGCCAGACGAAGATCATGAACGAGGGGTGGGCCTCGTACTGGCACTCGAAGATGATGACCGAGAAGGTCCTCGATGCGTCGGAGATCATCGACTACGCCGAGAACAACGCCGGTGTCATGGCGACGGCGCCGGGGCGCTTCAACCCCTACAAGGTCGGCGTGGAGCTCTATCGCTACATCGAGGAGCGATGGAACAAGGGCCGCTTCGGCCGCGAGTGGGAGGAGTGCGCGGACCTCGACGCGAAGCGCACGTGGGACATGCGGCTTGGCCTCGGCCGCGAGAAGATCTTCCAGGTGCGCGCGCTCTACAACGACGTGACCTTCATCGACGAGTTCCTGACGCCGGAGTTCGTGATCGAGCAGAAGATGTACACGTTCGGCTTCTCGGGGCGGAACGACAGGTTCGAGATCGAGAGCCGCGAGTTCAAGGAGGTGAAGGAGAAGCTCCTCTTCCAGCTGACGAACTTCGGCGACCCGTACATCCGTGTCGTCGACGCCAACTATGGCAACCGGGGAGAGCTCCTGCTCGAGCACGTGCACGGCGGCTTCGACCTTCGCGCCGACTACGCGCGCGAGACGCTCGTGGCGCTCGTCCGGTGCTGGAAGCGGCCGGTCGGCGTGGCGACGAAGATGGATAACAAGCCTGTGCTGCTCCGGTACGACGGCAAGGAGCACGCGATGACCCCGTACAAGCTGTGAGCGCCTGCGGAGCGATCCGCCGGCTCGGCGTCCTGCTCGCGCTCGCCGGCTGCGCCCCGGCGGCGCCGGCGTCGCGCTCGCCGGCGCCGCGACCCTCGGCGGAGGCCCCTGCGCCGCCTGCCCGGCTCGATCCGACGGCGAACACGGCGCCCGCGCCGCCTCCGGGGAGCGGCGCTGCCCCGGGCGCGGCGGGCGCGCCGGTCGGCTCGGGCGTCCCGCTCGACGCGCCGTCCACAAGCGAGGCCGCGGCGGCGAGCCCTCCTCCGCGCGTCGCGCGCGGCACCGGCACGCCGGCGGACAGGAAGCTCGAAGAGGGCGACGCCGCCTATGCGAGCGGCGATTTCGCCGCTGCCGAGAGGGCCTATCGCGCGGCCGCGCGGCTCGACAAGAAGGACGCGGCGGCGATCGTCGGCGCCCAGCGCGCGGCGATCGCCAGGGCAGGCGTGTCCACCGACTACAACGGGGCGCCGGGCGACAGGACGCTGCTCGCCGCGCTCCCGGAGCTGAAGCGCGCGGTGACGCTCGAGCCCGACCACGCGCTCGCGCACCTCGAGCTCGGCCGCGCGCTCCTCGTCCTCGGCCGGGCCGACGCGGCGCTCGGTGAGCTGACACGTGCCGCGGAGCTCGCCCCGAGCGACGCCGAGGCGCACTCCGCGCTCGGCGTCGCGCACCTCGCGCTCGGCGACCTGCAGGACGCTGTCCGTGAGCTGACGCGGGCGGCGGAGCTCGCCCCCGGGGACGCGGAGCGGCAGGCGAACCTCGGGACAGCGCTCCTGGCCGCAGGGAGGACGTCCGACGCGATCCGCGCTTACGAGCGCGCCGCGAGGCTCTCGCCAGCGGACGCGCGGCTGCAGAACGACCTCGGGACGGCGCTCCTCGCCGCGAACGATCCCGCGCGCGCCGTTCCGCACCTCGAGGCGGCCGTGGCGCGCGATCCGGCGCGCGCCACCTACCGATCGAACCTCGGGTATGCGCACCACCTCCGCGGCGACTCGCAGAAGGCGACCGCGCTCTACCGCGAGGCGCTCAAGCTCGACGACAAGCTCGGGAGCGCCTGGATCAACCTCGGCAACGCCCTTGCGCAGTCGGGCCAGCTGAAGGACGCGCGCGCAGCGTACGAGAAGGCGCGCGCCGTCGACCCCACGGATCCGCGCGTGAAGGCGGTGATGGACGAGCTCGACGCCATCGAGCGGCGCGGCGCTCCGCCGCGGTGATGCCGAGGCGCCGGTCGCGCGCGCTACAGCGGCGCTGTGCGGCGCGAGCCCGCGATCAGGCGCCCGCCGCGCGGTGCGCTCGGGAGGCGGCGCGCTGCAGCGCCGGACAGCGCGACGGCGAACTCGGGCGGCCCGCATGGATGATTGTCAAGATCAATCGTTGCCATGTCCGGCCTCGCGCGTTTTTCGCCGCTCGCACCGCTTGCGCAGCTCGCGCCGCTCGCGGCGAAGGTGAGGGTGCTCGGTCGAGCGGCGCCCAGCCGCAGGACGAGGGCTGCGGGACCATCGATGTTGCGACGCGCTCCCGGACGCCTGACGACACCCGGCGCCAGCCGCGAGCGCTCGCCCGGCGTGGGGCTCGTCGCGGAGCTGCCTCGAGACGCCGACTCCCGCGCGAGAGGGCCGCATACCGAATCCGCGCCCGAGAGACGCACTCGGCCCCGGCGCGCGATGGGCCACGTGGTAGGTGGGCGCACGGATCTCCTCGCACTCCCGCGGCGACTCGCCGGACCACACGATGTCTGAGCGCACCTCCGCCGCGCGCAGGAAGGGGTTGACAGCAGCGACGCACTTTCGATTACCTCTCTTCTGCTGCTCCAAATGGTCTGATGGTCAACGACCGTGCGCCCCGCCGAGGCGGCGGGGAGCACATGTGTAGCGAATTACAAATGGCGCCGCCGGCGCGGGTGCTCTGTGGACAAAATGTCTGCCTGTCGTGGTGACCCACGAACATCGCGTGCTGAGGCAAGCGGAGCCCGTTTCACCCGGATAAGCGCGCAACGACCGAACGGAGCCGCCGACCAGCAGGCGGCGCCCTACATCGGTTCACCTGGTCATGGGACCAGTGATCGTCGATAAATGCGAGCTGTATCACAGAAAGTATGCGGCGCGGTGGCATGCCTGGTGCAACCGGCCGGGCGGTCGCTGACGTTTCTGCCGCGTGAAGGCCCGGATGGCGCTCGCTGGAAACCTCGCGATGCACTCGACGGGGCACCCCGAACCCGGGTAACCTCGTTCGTGCCTCACTTGTCAACCAACCCCCGAGGCTTTGATGTCCGTTTCCAAGCAGGCCGACATAGCTCCGACCTTGCGACCGCCGCCCGCGTTACCGGCGGACGGCATGGTCATTTCCGCGAACTTCTCGGTCGGTGGCTTCAGTAAACGGTGGAACCACTGTCATCAGCTAGCCAATTTCCTCGCGAGGTACGCGAGCGCCAATGAGGATGACCCCGAGCGCCACGCGACCTTGCTCTCGACGTTCTTCAACGAATTGCTGGAAGCGATATACCGGAATCACGGCTCCACCGGCGAGATCAAGATGCGGTTCCGCAAGAAGCAGAACCACATCCTCGTCGAGGCGGAGGTCCCGATCAACGAGCAGAGCGCCAAGTTCTACAACCACGCTGTCCAGCTGGCCAATCAGCCGGATCCGATGGCCTGGTATCGAGAGCAGCTCGAGCACGACGTTCCGGATGATGACGCTCAGGCGCTCGGGCTGCTCGAACTCGCGGTCGTCTACGGCTCGAAGCTCAGTATCTCCGAACCCACGAACGGGGACTGGCTCCTTCTGGCGATTCAGTTCCCGTTCACTGAGGTAGAAGAACTATGACAGCTCCGATCGGTCGCGAATCCGCCGTACCGCCCTCGTCTGCGAGCGGCCTCCCTTCGTGGCGCTCGCAGGTGACCTTCAGCATGCGCGTCGACCAGACCGACCAGGAGGTTGCGCTCTCGGGCATGCTGCGGCCGTTCGGTGCCGATCAGATGAGGGCCATCCGCGGCACGCTGGAGACCGCGGCCAAGAACGCGAGCGGCGAGCTCTGCCTGGACTTCAAGCGGCTCAAGTACATGAACAACGTGGCATTCCTGGAGATAAACAGGTTTGTCCGTTGGGCCGTCGAGGCTCGTCCGAACCTGAAGATCAGGCTGATCATCTCCAGCGTCATCCCCTGGGCGATCCGCAAGTTCCAGGTCATCGCGGAGATCTACTCGAGCGTCTCCGTCGAGATCTACGACGTCGCGTTCTACCCGAGCCAGGGGATGCTCGAAGATGCCGAGTTCATCGACGTCCTCCGCCTCCAGGAGCGCATCATCTGGGAGCACGAGAAGACGGGGCTGACGAACCACGGCCTCTACCCGGGGATGAAGATCGCCGACATCGCGTGCGGCTTCGGCGACTTCGCGATCTTGCTCCAGAAGGAGTTCAAGCCGGAGCACGTCGTCGGGGTCGATCACTCCCGGCCCGCGCTCCGCTACGCGCAGGACCACGTGCGGCGGCTCGGGCTGGAGAACGTCGAGTATCAGTACGGCGACGCCGCGGCGCTGCTCCTGCCGGACAACTCGTTCGACTTCGTGTCTTGCCGTCTGTCTCTCCAGGTCTTTCCGCAGCCCGAGCGCATCATGCAGGAGCTCTATCGCATCTGCAAGCCGGGCGGCCGGATCTACATCACGAACGAGCTCCTGTCGTGCGCGTACGGCTATCCGGAGCAGGACCTCATCCGCGCGACCTACAAGCGGTTCGTCGAGCTCGGCAGGTCGATCGGGATGGATCTCGATACGGGGATAAAGACGCGGCAGATCATGGGAGAGGCGGGCCTCGAGGACATCCGCGTCAACCTGATCGACATCAACAACATGAACACGGACTGCTTCGACTTCGCGCGCGTCGTCGAGTGCTGGATCTCGGTGACCGCCAACATGGCCCGGACCGCCGGCGCCCCGCCGGACTACCACGCCGAGCTGAGCACCGGGCTTCGCGCTCACATGGCGGCGATCACGCACCCGCACGGCCTCGCCTCGTGGCCGATCTACGCCGGCTCGGGCCGCAAGCCGATGCGGGTCATGTGAGGGGAGAGACCGGGTCGTCATGCTCCGCCGCGTCGTGATGCCGATCGAGTGGCCCAGGGCCGTGCCGTTAGGAGATTGCCAGCCGTGAGCGTTCAACCTCGGAACTCTGGCGAACAGCGGCCTCAGAGCCTGCTCTTCAGGTTCAGGAAGTTCAGCACCAAGATCATCTTCGTGACGGGCGTGAGCGTCCTGCTCGGCGCCGTGTGGAACGTCGTCGTCGGGCGGCAAGGCATCCACCGGCTGAGCAGCGAGGCCGCCGCCGAGATCGAGGCGGGCCTCAACTCGGCGAACCGCGAGTACCTCACCAATCACCTGGAGGACAAGGCCACTCACGTCAACCTCAGGCTCGGCGAGGCGTACAGGGATCTCCAGACCCTCGCCGGCGTCTTGCAGATCGTGATCGATCGCGAGGAGGACGTCGCCCCGTTCCTGCGGACGGCCGCCGACTTCCCGTATTTCCGCGATCAGATGAAGTACAACCCGAAGGGGAACTGGTACCAGAACGATCCTAGCGAGCCGAGCGTCGTCAGCGTCTGGGGCTACATGGGGAAGGACGGGACGATCCTGCCCGAGGTCCAGCGGGCCGTCGACGAGACGGCGTTTCTCGACCTGATCATGCCCGCGTTCGGCAAGTACGGCGCCGACAAGCTTCAGATCTATTACGTCGGCCCTGAGGACAAGCCGTATGTGCGGCTGACGCCGTACACGGAGCTGGCGTCGACGTTCGACAAGCTGTATCCGGGGCACAACGACCAGGGGTGGTACAAGTTCTTCTTCCCCGGCATCGCCGAGAGCTGGAACGAGTGGGCGAAGGACCCGGCCGGGCTGGGCGCGCACCCGGATCAGACCACGGTCACGGCGCCGTACGACGACGCGGCGGGCGGCGGCATCGTGATGACGGCGTTCCACCCGCTCTGGGCGAAGGACCGCAAGAGCTTCGTGGGGTCCGTCGGGCTCGATCTCACGCTCGCGCAGCTCATCGAGTCGATCAAGGACGTCAAGCTGGCCACCGCGGGCTTCGCCTTCCTGGCGCAGGCGGACGGGAACGTCTTCGCGGTCAACGAGCTCGGCGCGAAGACGCTGCGGCTGCGCACGGACGCGGGCGCCGGTCAGAACTCCGGCGTCGGCATGCTGCAGCGGTTCTTCAAGGACAGCGAGGACCCGGGGGTCTCTGGCATCGTCCTTCCGAACGATGATAAAGTCGACTACCGGGAGATGGTGATATCGGGCGAGACGTACATCATCGCCCTCCAGCGGCTCGCGCCGGTGAACGGCTGGGCCGGGCCGGACGCGCGCGTGGCCAAGGAGCGGTGGACGATGGGCTTCGTCGTCCCGAAGAAGGAGATGTACGCCTCGCTCCTCGCGGCGCAGAAGAGCATCGAGAAGAGCAGGACGGTGATCGTCGGGACCCAGGTCCTCATCACGATCGCCTCGTTCCTCGTGCTCATGCTGGGCGTCTACCTGATCTCCCGCAAGATGACGGGCGCCCTGGTCGCGCTCTCGACCGGCGCGACGCGGATGCGCGAGGGCGATTACGGCGTTCGCATCGACGTGAACTCCGCGGACGAGATCGGGCAGCTCGGCGTCGCGTTCAACGAGATGGCGAGCGAGATCGAGGCCTACACGAACAACCTCGAGGAGCTCGTCGGCGAGCGGACGAGGGCCCTCGAGAAGGCGAACGAGGAGATCAGCGAGCTGAACGCGAAGCTCGCCCAGGAGAACATCCGGCTCGGCGCCGAGCTGAACGTCGCGCGGCAGCTCCAGCTCATGGTGCTCCCCGCGCCGAGCGAGCTCCAGGAGATCCCGGGCCTCGACATCGCGGGCTACATGGCCCCTGCCGACGAGGTCGGCGGGGACTACTACGACGTGCTCCGGAGCGACGGGCTCGTCAAGATCGGCATCGGCGACGTCACCGGCCACGGGCTGGAGAGCGGCGTCTTGATGCTGATGGTCCAGACGGCCGTCCGGACGCTGCTCGCGGCCAACGAGCGGGATCCGAAGAAGTTCCTGAGCATCGTCAACAAGGTCATCTACCAGAACATCCAGCGCATCCGATCGGACAAGAACCTGTCCTTGACCCTGCTCGACTACAGCGACGGCGAGCTCCAGCTCACCGGTCAGCACGAGGATCTCATCATCGTCCGGAAGGACGGGACCCTCGATCGTGTCGAGACCATGGGGCTCGGGTTGCCGATAGGCATCGACCTGGATATCAGCGATTTCATCGGTAGCATCGAGGTGAAGCTGGAGGCCGGGGACGTCGTGACGCTCTTCAGCGACGGCATCACCGAGGCGGAGGACTCTTCAGAGGAGCAGTACGGAATCGACCGTCTGTGTCAGGTGATCTCGCGGAACCACGAAAGAACCTCGCGGGAGATCAAGGACGCTATCATCGAGGACGTCTTGGCGCACGTAGGCTACAACAAAATCCATGATGACATTACTGTACTTGTCATTAAGAGGGTATGAGCAAGGGGGAGACTGGGCATTACCATGAGCGAAATCATCGGCGTCTACTCTTTAGACGATTCGTTCAGCGAACACATGTCGCTGACGTTGTACCCCGACTCGTTCGCGGTGAGATGGAGCCTTTGTAACCTGACGGCCAATTTCATGGCCGAGTACTTCGGCGAGCTCTTTCCGGAGATAGACGGCGAGGACAGGCTCATCAGCCGAGACGAGGTCTCAGGCGCCATCGGGTACGTGCTGAACGAACTGGTTGAGAACGCCGTCAAGTTCAATCAGCACGGTGACATCACGGTGACCGTGGGTATCGGGCGTGAGGACCTGGTGTGCCTCGTCAGCAACCAGATCACGAACGCCGCCGTCCCCTCGCTTCGTGAGAAGCTCCTAGAGCTCACACAGGAGGACCCTGGGGAGCTCCTGCGTCGGCAGGCGGAGGCGAACGCCGAAGACGCGGAGAACGCCGGGTCGGGGCTCGGGTATCTCATCATCATGAATGATTACGGTGTCAGTCTTGGCTGGAAGCTGGACCCGATCTCGGTCAACAGCTTCAGCATCAAGACGATGGCCAGGATTCCTATTTTGAATGAAAGGTCGAGAATGGAAATCAAAGGTGGTAACTACCGGGTTTGGTACGATCCCTCTGAGGTGGTGGTGTACCTGGAAGGAATCCTTCGTCTTGGCGGCACCACCGAGTACGCCCCGATCGAGGAGCTGCTCGACAAGGTCCTGGCCACGAACCCTCCCACCATCACACTCGACGTCAGGGCGCTGAACTTCCTGAACAGCTCCGGGATCAACGTCCTCTACAAGTTCGCGATCGCCACCAGGAAGAAGGGCGAGCTCCAGCTCATCGTCCGCGGGTCGAAGTCCATCCCGTGGCAGGGGAAGTCGCTGCCCAACCTCAAGAAGTTCAATCAGAACTTCGAGATGATACTCTGTGATTGAGATCGGATGGGTTCTTCCGTCCAACCCGAATCGCGTCCAGGTCGAGCCATGACTGCACCCAAGGACATCAGCTCGATGCACTCCAGAGGCTTCCTACAGAAGCAGAGCAATCTGGATGCCATCAGGGCGATCGTGAAGGAGCGGCAAGCGTGGAACACGTTGCTCCGCGAGGAGGGGAACTTCACAGACTTCATGGAGCGTTGCAGCGCGCTCTTGGAGTACGTCGACAAGCTGAAGCTCGACTTCGACGACCTCTCCCTGGTGCACGAGGCGATCCTGGAGCACGCGACCAGCATCGAGAACGAGCTCGAAGGGTACAACCGGGCCATCGACGACGACCTCGCGGTGGCGCGGCAGGTCCAGCGCGCCCTCCTTCCGGAGGCGAGCGGGGCCATCGCCTCCTCGTTCGACATGGCCATCTTCCACAAGCAGCTCGCCCAGGTCGGAGGAGACTACTACGACTTCTTCTACCTCCCCGGCGAGCGCCACGCGATAGGTGTTTACGATATCTCAGGTCACGGAGTATCGTCGGCGCTCATCATGGCGTTTCTGAAGGCGCAGTTCGCCCACGCTACCAAGCGGCTCGATAGCCCTGGGGCGATCGTGGACTGGGTGAACCGGAGCGCCTACTCGTTCCTCCGGGAGGTTCGCCGGTACGCGACGGTGAACTTCGTCATGTTTACTGACCGATTCCTCCGCTACGTCTCGGGCGGAGGGTACGGGCTCCTGGTCCGTCGCGGTACGCCTCGCTCGTTCAACCGGGTGAGCAACTTCATCGGTCTGCGCATCAAGCCATTTCACGAGTTCGAGCTGCCGTTCGAGGAGGATGACGTCCTCGCCTTGTACACAGACGGGATGTTCGAGGCGCAGGACGCGAGCGGGGAGATATATTCCGTGCAACGTCTCAACGAAATCGTCGTCAAGCACAGCGAGGAACCGGTGCAGGTGATCCTCGACCGGTGCATCGAGGACTACACGCGGTTCCGGGTGGCGGACGCCGACGACATCACACTGATCATCCTGCGAAGGTGCGCCTGATGAAGCCCGAGAAGAATCATTCGCAGACGTCGGTCGGTGCATCGATATATATATCTCCGATCGATCACATCACGGGCGACGTGGCCGGCCTGCTTGCGAACTTTTTGGACGCGCTTCTGGTGAGGTTCTATCCCAGACGGATCTGCCAGAAGGTCAACGTGGTGGTCACGGAGCTGGTCACCAACGTGCTCCAGCACGGGACCGAGCGTGAGAGCGAGGTGCGGCTCGATCTGAGCATCGATCCGGATCGATTGCTCATCAAGGTATCCAACCGCGTTACGCCGGAAGAGTACCGGACCGTCAAGGCGGTATTCGACGAGATCTTCGCCGCGGAGGACCCGAGAGAGCTCTTTGCCAGGACGGTGCGCGAGCGGCGCAACGATCGACGCAGGGGCGGTCTAGGGCTCATTCGGTTGACCGCCGAGAACAAATTCCATCTCTCGACGCAGTACGTCGATGGAATCCTCGTCGTCCAGGCTACTTTCCCTTGAAAAGGCTGCGTATGTTTTCCACGAAAGGTCGCGTATGAAGGCTCTCAGCTATGGAGAAATCACGGATGGCGGGCTGAGCGTCTTTCAGTCGGTCGCCCGGCTCGATGACGACAACCGCCTCGTCTTGACCTTCGAGGGCGCTATCCGGATCGACAACCCGTACCGGTACCTGTCGAGCTACCTGGACGAGCTGGCCCGAGTCCTCCCGCAGCACCCGATCACGTCCACGGTGATGGATTTCGTGAAGATGCGGTTCTGCAACTCGAACGGCTTCTACGTCATCATGGATATCGTGGACGCCGTGTACAACCTGGTGCCCGGCCGGGTGACCGTGCGGCGGATCCTCGACGATGACTGGCAGCACGAGACGCTGCCCATCCTGCTCAACCTGAACGAGGAGCACGTGGCCGCGCGGACGACGTTCGAGGACGTCAAGGAGACCTAAGCGCGGGGGTGTGGGCTGGGGAAGGCGACCGGCGATGGACACACCTGCGAACGAAGCGGACGTAGAGAGGTTCTTCGCTGTCTGTCCCGATCCGCTGTGTGTTCTGCGGAGCGATGGATCGTTTTTGCGGGTGAGCGGCGCCTGGGAGCGGACGCTCGGCCTCGGGACCGAGGATCTCGTCGGCCGGAGCCTCCTCGATCTCGTGCACCAGGACGACGTCGTCGCGACCAGGGAGCAGATGGATCGGCTCCGCCAGGGGCCCGTCACGCTCGGGCTGGAGAACCGGTGCAGGAGCAGGAGCGGCCTCTACGTCTGGCTGTCGTGGTCGATGCTCTCGGTGCCGAGCGAGGGGCTCGTGTACGGGTGGGCGCGCAACGTGGGCAAGCAGAAGCGCCTCGAGCGGGCGCTGATGCAGCGGATCGAGACCAAGATGCTTGTCGCGTCGATCTCGGCCCATTTCATCAACGTGAAGCTTTCGGACGTCGACCGCGGCTTCCACTCGGCGCTCGCGGAGCTCGGCAAGGCGCTCTGCGCCGACAGGACGAGCCTGTTCCTCCTCGCGGAGGACGGGCGGAGGTTCCTGAACACGCACGAGTGGTGCGCCGACGGGGTGTCGTCGCTGCGCGCGGAGCGGGGAGTCGTGTCCAGGGACGTGTATCCGTGGCTCGTCGAGCGGCTGTTCCGCCTCGAGGTGTGCGACGTGCCGCGCGTGGCCGATCTGCCGGAGGAGGCAGCGAGCGAGCGGCGGGCCTTCACGGAGCTCGGGATCGCCTCGCTCGTCCGGATGCCTGCAGCGTACGCGGGGCGGCTCGTGGGCGTCGTGGGGCTCGACGCGGTGCGATCGACGCGCGCGTGGGACAAGAGCGTCCGGGCGCTGCTCCAGGTCATCGGCGAGATGTTCGCGATCACGCTGGAGCGCATGCGCGCCGAGGAGTCGCTCCGCGCGGTGGTCGAGCAGCAGGAGTCGATGCGCGCGGTGATCTCGCGGCAGGAGTCCGCGATCGAGACGCTGTCGACGCCGATCATCCAGGTCTCGGACAGCGTGCTCGTGCTGCCGCTCGTCGGCAGCATCGATCGCCACCGGGCGACAGAGATCACGGAGAAGCTGCTGCGCACGATCGTCGAGACGAAGTCGCGCTACGCGATCGTCGAGGTGACGGGGGTCGAAGAGGTCGACTCCACGACGGCGCAGCACCTCATCAGCATGCTCCAGACGATCGAGCTGCTCGGCGCGCAAGGGGTCGTGGCCGGGGTCCAGCCGCAGGTGGCGCAGACGGCCTCGTCGCTGGGCGTCGAGCTGTCGTCCGTCCAGGTGCACCGGGACCTCCAGGAGGCGCTGAGGTGGTGCATCCGGGAGCTCCGGGCAGACCGGGGATCGGAGAAGCGGCGGCGGGGACGGCGGTAGATCCAGGTTGCACCTCCCCCGGGGAGCGAATATTTCGTACACGAAGCATCGTGACAGCGACCCTGCCGCCGCCCGAGAGGCCGGAGATCGACGCCATCGTGGAGATGATCATCTATCTCTACACGGAGTCGCGCAGGCTCACGAAGGGCATGGCGAGCGGATTCGGCCTCACCGGGCCACAGCTCACCATCCTCAAGCTGCTCGAGTCGTTCCAGGATCTCTCGCTGTCCACGCTGTCGGAGCGCATCCGGGCGCAGAACAGCACGGTGACCGGGATCGTCGATCGCATGGAGCGAGAGGGGCTCGTCCGCCGCGAACGCTCGAAGGCCGACCGGCGCGTCGTCCACATCCGGCTCAGCGAGAAGGGGGCGCGGCTCGCCCGCGAGATCCAGGTCGAACCGATGGAGATCTTCCGCAGCGCGCTGCTGAGCTTGAGCCCGACCGATCTGCGCGATCTGCTCCGGATCCTGACGAAGCTGCAGAAACAGGTGGTCTCGCGGGTCGGACAGAGCCGGACAGAAGAAGAGCGACGGCGCTGAAGACGCGAAAGGGAGGCAGGGGGCATGAGAGAGAAGCCGACGTTCACCGGGGAACCGAGGGATCCGAACGGACGAGATCCCGATATCTGCGTGGTGACCTGCGCGCTGACAGGGGTGCTCGCCGGCCGCAAGCAGTGCCCGGCCATCCCCTATACGCCGGTCGAGATCGCCGAGGAGGCGAAGCGGGCCTACGACGCAGGGGCGGCGGCGGTGCACATCCACGCGCGCAACGACGACGGATCACCGACGTTCTCTCCGGCCGTGTTCGCGCGGATCAAGGACGAGGTGCGCCAGCGCTGCCCGGTGATCCTGAACTTCTCGACGGGCACCCTCCTCGACGACGTGAGCGAGCAGTGCGCGACCCTCCGGGAGAGCCGCCCCGAGATCGCGGCGCTCAACATGGGCACCATGAACTACTCGAAGTACTCGCGCGCGCGGAAGACCTTCGATTTCGACATGGTGTTTCCCAACACGTACGCGAAGATCAGCAAGCTCCTCGGCGCCATGAACGAGGCCGGGACGAAGCCAGAGCTCGAGTGCTTCGATACGGGGCACACCCAGGGCACCTGGCCGCTCGTCGACATGGGGCTGCTCAAACCCCCGCTCCAGTTCTCGTTCATCGTCAACGTGCTGGGCGGCATCCCCGCGCACGTGGAGTCGCTCCAGCTCCAGACCAGGATCATGCCTCCCGGCTCGGAGTGGGAGGTGATCGGGATCAGCCACGGGCAGTGGAGGATGCTGGCGGCGGCGCTCGTGCTCGGCGGCAACGTGCGGTGCGGGCTCGAGGACCACTTCTACCTGCCGAGCGGCGAGATGGCGCGCAGCAACGGAGAGCTCTGCGAGGTGGCCGTGCGCATGGTGCGCGACGTCGGCCGCAGGCCGGCGACGGTCGAGGAAGCCCGGCAGATCCTGGGCCTGCATGACGGCGGCGCGGCAGGAGCGGCAGGAGGGGCGGCCCCGTGACGGAGCGCGCGTACACGGTCATCCAGGCCTTCTCCGCGGGGGGCGTCCTCCGGCTCACGCTGAACAACCCGTGGCGCAAGAACGCGATCGGGCCGGCGATGGTGAGCGAGCTCCTCGACGCCCTCGCGGCGGGCGCGGCGGACGAGGCGGTGCGCTGCGTGGTCCTGACCGGCGCGGGCGACGCGTTCTGCGCGGGCGGGGACTTCGCGCAGATCGCGGGCGCCGAGGGGGCGCCGCCGCCCGAGATGAAGGGCGATTACGCGGACCTCCTGCTCGCCTTCGCGAACTCGAGCAAGCCGATCGTGGCGCGGGTGAACGGGCACGCGCTGGGCGGCGGGCTCGGCCTCGTCGCGGCGTCGCACTTCGCGATCGGCGCCCGCGGCGCCAAGCTCGGGACGCCGGAGATCAACGTCGGCCTGTTCCCGATGATGATCATGGCGGTGCTCCAGCGGCACGTGAGCCGGCGCAAGCTGCTGGAGATGATGCTCCTCGGGCAGCGCCTCGACGCCGACGAGGCCGCGCAGTGCGGCCTGCTCAACAAGGTGGTCGAGCCGGGCGCGCTCGACGCCGCGGTCGACGAGGTGACCTCCGCCATCGCCTCGAAGAGCCCGATCGCGGTGCGCCTCGGCCTCGAGGCGTTCGCGGCGCAGGACGATCTCGACCTCGAGTCGGCGCTGCCGCTGCTGCGCGAGCGGCTCGCCGGCTGCCTCGCGACGGACGACGCGCGGGAAGGGCTCCTGGCCTTTCTGGAGAAGCGAAGGCCCCGCTGGTCGGGCAAGTAGGCGCGCCGGGGCGCGCAGGGAGAGGTGGCCCGTGAACATGCGAGAGCTCGTGAAGGACCTCGAGGCCCGCCGGGAGCAGGTGCGGCGGATGGGCGGAGAGGAGCGCGTGGCGAAGCAGCGCGCGCGCGGGAAGATGACGGCGCGGGAGCGGCTCGCGGCGTTCTTCGACGACGGCGTGCACTTCGAGGTGGGGATGCACGGCACGCAGATGGGGCTCGCGGCCGGGCCAGACGGGAGCGACCGGCCGCCGGCGGACGCGGTGGTCTGCGGGTTCGGAAAGGTCGACGGGCGGATGGTCTGCGCGGCGGCGTACGACTTCACCGTGAAGGGCGGCAGCATCGGGCAGACGGGCGAGGAGAAGGTGACCCGCCTGCGGCAGATGGCGCTCCGCGGCCGCTGGCCCATCGTGTGGTTCATCGACTCGGGAGGGGCGCGCATCGATCCCGGCTCGATGCACCCGGACAGCATCTCGCTGTTCGCCGGCTCCGGGCACCTGTTCCGCGAGCAGGTGCACATGAGCGGCGTCGTGCCGCAGGTCGCGGCCATGGTGGGGCCCGGCGCCGCGGGCACGGCGTACATCCCGGGGCTCGCGGACTTCGTGCCGATGGTCAAGGACGTCGGCTCGCTGGCGCTCGGCGGCCCCGCGCTCGTGCGGGCGATGACGGGCGAGGACATCTCCGAGCAGGAGCTCGGCGGCAGCAAGGTGCACACGACGAAGAGCGGCGTCGGGGACGCGGAGTACCCGAGCGACGCCGAGTGCGTCGCCGCGGTGAAGCGGTACCTGTCGTTCTTCCCCTCGAGCTGCGACGAGGAGCCGCCGCGCCTGCCGGTCACGGATCCGATCGACCGGCGGGAGGAGTCGCTGCTCGACCTCCTGCCGGAGAGCCCGCGGCGCGCCTACGACATGCTGAAGCTGATCGACGCCATCGTCGATCACGGCGAGCGGTTCGACCTGAAGCCGCGGTGGGCGCGGTCGATCATCACCTGCCTCGCGCGCATCGGCGGCCAGCCGGTCGGCGTCGTGGCGAACCAGCCGACCCAGATGGGCGGCATCCTCGACGTGGACGCGTCGGACAAGGCCGCGCGCTTCATGCAGATCTGCGACGCGTTCAACATCCCGCTCGTGTTCCTGCAGGACGTGCCGGGGTTCATGATCGGCTCGAAGGTCGAGCACGAGGGGATCATCCGCCACGGGGCGAAGATGCTGCACGTCATGGCGGCGGCCACGGTGCCCAAGATCACGGTGGTCGTGCGCAAGGCGTACGGCGCGGGCTACTACGTGATGTGCGGGCGCGCGTACGAGCCGGACCTCATCGTCGGCTGGCCGACCGCGGAGATCAGCGTGATGGGGCCGGAGGGGATGCTCGGGATCGCGGCGAGGAAGATGTTCGGCGACGCGCCGCCGCCGCCGGAGGTGAAGCAGGGGATGGTCGACGCGATCCAGAAGAACATCGACGTGATGAAGGTCGCCGGCTGGGGCCTCATCGACGACGTGATCGATCCGCGGGACACCCGGAGGGCGATCGCGTGGGGGCTGGAGCTCGCGCGGAAGAAGCGGGTGGAGCGGCCGGAGAAGAAGCGGGGGATCCTTCCGGTGTAGGGCGAGCCCGGTGCGTTAGCGCGCGCGGCGGCGTTTGGGGCGCGGGGGACGGGCAGGCGAGGGCTCAGGCGCAGCGTTGGGGCCCTCCAGCTCCGCGAGGCGGCGGCGAAGGTCGTCATGGTCGGCCAGCGCGGGACCAAGGTCGGAAAGAGCGAGTAGCTGGCGTATGACGAGAGCTTCTCTGTCAGGCTGGTTTGTTCTGCGTGCGAGCGACGCGATTTCTCGAGCCTGGTGCTCCATCTTCGCTCTCATACGCTTCACTGGGCGGAATTTCGCGTCCAGAACCTGAAATCTCAGCATCATACGTAGCGCAGCATCCGCATTCTTCTCGTCTCCTAGTGCTCGGAACTCCTGAGACGCCGAGACGAGCATACTAACGGCATCGTCGATCCGCTGGATAGCCACTGCTGACATCGATGCATGCATCCGTGCCATGCTCGCGATCTGTCGATTCCCGATCGAGTCCGCCTCACGAATGGCTTCCTCAAGTCGACGGAGGGCAGCCTCGTGCTCCCCGCACTGCGTCAGAGCGACCCCTATAAGGACGCTGATCGATGCGTGCGCCTCACGATCGCCTTGCCCCTGCGCGAGAGCAGCAGTGCGCTCGAAAACCCTCAACGCCGCGTCGCTCTGCCCTGCATTGACCAAGGCGACACCGAGCTCCGCGAGTGCCAAAATGAGCCCGCGGACATCCTCGCGCGCCTCCGCTTCCTCCGCGCGCCTCTGGAGAAGAGAGAGCTGCTTTCCAGCGCGGTCCCGTGGCGTGGGCTCGACCAGTTCGGTCGTGCGGAATGGATCGACCGCCCATTCGAGCAGCGTGGCTGCAATCCCGTCGTAGGCCTCGGCCAGAGGCTCATGGACGGCGATGTCTGTCGCCCGGCCGAGCAGCTCCTCACCGAATCCGTAGCGGGCCCGCTGCGGTACTAGATGGGTTTGGAGCCCATACGGATGCTCTTCTTGCGTCCAGATGCCCTGCTCGATCCCCGCTTCAAACCACGGCTTCTGCTCCGCGAGCCAGCGCTCTGCCAGCGTCGTTTCCTCCACGATCGGGACCCGACAGACCGAAAGCCACACCCGCGGCTTCTTCCGTCCGGCCCGCTGCTCGGGCCCTGCTGCAGCGATCGATCTCGCCACGCGCTCGATCCCCTCAAGCGATTGCCGGTTCGGCGACGTCATGAGCATAACGCTGTCCGGGAGCTGAACGGTGCAGATCCCCCCTGGATCCGTGAGGCCAGTTCGGCTGTCCACGAGCACCAAGTCCGCTCGATCCACCAGCTGGGCGCGCAGCGTCTCGACAGCCCGCGCCCCCGCCCTCGTCTCGTAGAACGCTTTCCAGTCGAAGCGGGCAAGGCGGCTGTCGTACTCGGCGTCTTGGCGCCCCGCGATCATCAGGCGCAGCGAGCCGTGCCGGGGGCCGCGCTGCCCTTCCTGGATCCGCATGAGCCAGCCAGTCGCGTCTGGCGGTTCGGGGTCCTTGCGCAGCACGGCTTCCTCCCATGCCTCGAGGTAGTCGAGCACGCCTCGCGCCTCAGCGAGCTCCCGCTCAGGGACTCCGAAGAACGTATGCAGCCCCGGCGCCTCCAGATCCCAGTCCACCGCGATCACGTCGAGCGCGTGGGTGTCCGCGAGCCGATACGCAACGTTCGCGAGGGCCATGGTCCGCCCTACGCCGCCCTTGTAGGCGTAGAACGTGACCACCCGGCGATCCGCGTGGGTGATGCTCAACGGAACGCCTCCGGAGGCGCGGGAGACAACCGCGGGGGCAGCTGCGGATCCATCGCGGAAAGGGCGGCCCAGTCCGGCAGCGCAGGCTCCCTGCGATCCCCGCTCGCTTGGAGGACCAGCGGCGCGGTGCCCGTCATCACGCCGCCGATGCAGATGGACTGGAGTCCGCTACGCGGCAACAGGCGTCGCGCGGCTGCCACCAACGATCGGTCGTGCGCTGCCGGGGGTTGCTCCGCCTTTTTCTCGAGCCGAGCGAGCGTCGCGAGGAGCGCCCCCAGGGCCTCGCGGGCGACCGGTTCGCCTCCACCCCGGTCGAGACCGTTGATGAGTATACGCACGCGCGTTGCGCCTCCGTCGTCGCGCAGGACCTGCACCTCGGGCTCTGGGAGGATGCCCCGCGTGTTCCTCCGTCCCGAAGCGCCTGTACGGAGGAACGCGCGCAGTGCGCGCTCGAAGCGACAGAAGTAGCGGCATGCCGCAGCGAAACGTCCCTCCCCCTTGCGCCCGCCGAGCACGAGATCGAGCACCAATTCGTTCATGGCAAACGGATCCTCACGGAGGAGCTTCTCCACGATCTGCCTTCGAAATTCCTCAAGCAGCGGAGGCAAGTCGACCTGGACATCATCCGCGGGCAGCAGAGCGGACAGCAAGTATCCAGGCCGATCGGGGAAGCGCGCGTGAATGAAGCGGATGTACGCGTCGCGTACCTCGAAGGGATTCTTCGCGTGTGTCCGGCGACGCAACAGGAACGTGCGCAGCTCGATCAATAGGAGGGCCTGAAGCTCCAGACTTTCCGGCGAGCCCCACGTGCCAGGCGCGCGTTTCATAGTGGAGAGGCGCCGGTCGAGGTAGCCGACGGCAGCGCTGATCGGATCGCTCATGTGCTCCATCCCGCGCGAAGCGCCGCCAGCGACTCGTCAAGCCCCGGAGAGTCCATGACCCTGGTCGTGTGCACGTCCTCCGTGTACTGAAACTTCTCCGTGAGGTATCGCTCCTCGGGATATCCATCGGCGCCCGTCAGCGCGCAGACGCAATGCTTCTCCGTGGTCACGCATATGTGGTGGGTCCACTTGGGCGGATCCGGGATGCCCTTGGGTAGGATGCCGATGAGACCCTTCTGGATCATCAACAAAGGACCACACCAGGGGGCAGCGCGCAGGAGCCAGAATCCCGCGTCGTCGTCCTGTTCGCGCGCGAGAGGCCAGATCGCCTTCGCGGCCTCGTCGCAGCGGCTGCTGTCTGCGGGATGGTCGTGCAGGATGCGCTCGACCCTGCTTCGCTTCGTAGGTGGTCGCCACGTGATGGTCATGGTCCCCTCTGGCGCGTACGTTCGCCCAGAAATCCTGGATGGAGCGTCGCATCAAAGCACCCCAGCACACCTCTACGACATCAGTCGCGATCCTCCTGCTCCGGCGCCTGGCTGGCCTCGGGCTTCGGCGTCGGCACGGCTCGCGGCGCGGCCGCATAGAACGGCTCTGGTGCGCTCTTCACGCGAAGGAGCGTCGTGTTCTTGGCGTGGACGACGGCGGTATACGCATCCAGTCCGAGCCCGGTGCCCGGCTCGTTCGCGTGCAGCGTCGCCGTGACCTCGTAGAGGCCCTCGCGCTTGAACGTGTCGGCGGGGCAGACCTCCCGGAGGAGGACCGAGACGTCGGCCGATGCGCCGGGCTTCAGCGTCCTGAAGAGATCGCGCGGGATCGCCCTCGTCGGCGGGGCCGCCGTGCAAATCGTCTCGCCGTTCGGGCCGGCCACGTGGAACTCGAGCATCCGAGACCGGATGGCGACGGTCATTGCGCGCCTGCCAGCGTTCTTGGCGCTCACCCGGACGACGATCGAGCGAGGGCTCGCCGCGTCGGACCAGGGTTCGCTCGTGAGCTCCAGGCGAGGCGCGTTGGCGTCCACGATCGGCTTGCCCCGCGCACCGGCGCCGTGGTCCTTGTCCGCCGGAACGCGCTTTTCCGCGGACTCGCCAGCTGGCCTGTCCGCGGACGTCGGGGCCGCCTTGTCGTCCGTGGCCTGAGCCGCCTTGTCGTCCGTGGGCTGAGCCGCCTTGTCGTCCGTGGGTTGAGCCGCCTTGTCGCCAGGAGGCTGAGCCGTCTCGCCCGCCGGAGAGGCTGGCTCGGAGCCGCCGGCATCGTCCGCGGCCGCATCCGGGGGCAGGGCATAGCTCAGCACGACGGTGGGCGCAGCGAGGCCGGGCGCAGGGGCGAACGCCGGCGGATGGTCCGTCGACTCCGCAGCGAACGGCGCCGCCGGCGGCTTCTTCGACCACTTGGGCGGCGGACCCCAGCCGTACCAGGTCCTCACCACCGAGCCGCCCGCGAGCGCCGCCTCGTCCTTGCCGAAGCAGAGCAGGCGCGGGTCGAAATGCTCCATGTACGACTGACCGGGCGCCAGCAGCAGCGCGCGCCGCTCCGGGAAGCCGCTCGGCTTGAGCCCCGCGGGCGCGGCGCAGCGGACCGTCTTCTTCGCGCGCTTGTTCAGCGTGTCGACCTCCAGGCGCAGCAGCCGCACGTCCGCCGGGATGCGCATCGGCCGCTCCCCTTCGTTGTCGATCCGCAACGTCCACGGTCCGTGAGGCGACGGCGCGATCAGCCACAGGCGCGCCGGCGGAGGCGGCAGCGGCGGGGACTCGGGCGCCTTCTTCTTCGCGCTCGCCTTGGGCGCGCCGACGCTCGCCTTGGGCGCGGCGACCTTGCTCCCGCCGGGCGGCGGAGCGGCGCCAGCCTTCGGCCCCTCTGCGGGCACGGCGGAGCCCGGCCCTCCGGTCTGCTGCGCGGGGCTCGACTTCTCGTCCGCGAGCGCGAGCGCAGGGCTCGACGCGAGCCCCATCATGGCCGCTGCAGCAGGAGCGATCGAGGTGAACAGACAGGCGATCCGGACGAGACGTGTGCGCATGGAGGATCCGTTCGGGAGCGAACGCTTCCGCTTTCTTTCCGGGGGCGTCAACCTTAGCGTAGCCAGCGAGCCTGGCCTCCTCCGGAGCGCCCGGGCGCTCTCCCACCGCTCGAAGCGTGGTCATGCGCGGCCTGTACGCCATCGTCGACACCGACTCGCTCGCGCGCCGCGGGCTCGATCCTGCGGCCTTCGCCGAGGCCGTCCTCGACGCGCGCCCCGCGGCCATCCAGCTGCGCGACAAGCGGGGCGGGGCGGCCCAGACGCTCTCGCTGCTCCGCGCGATCCAGCCCCTGGCCGCGCGCGCGGGGGTGCCGCTGTTCGCGAACGACAGGGCGGATCTCGCGATCCTCGCCCGCTGCGACGGCGTGCACGTCGGCCAGGACGATCTCCCGGTGGCCGCGGTTCGCAGGCTGGCGCAGCGCGCTTCCGTCCCGCTGCGCGTCGGGCTCTCGACCCACACGTCCGCGCAGATCGAGGCCGCGCTCCGGGCGTCGAGCGAGCTCCGCGACGCCGGTGATTCCGGCGATTCCGTCGAGCGCCTCGACTACGTCGCCATCGGGCCGATCTTCGCGACCTCGAGCAAGGAGCGCCCCGACGCGGTGGTCGGTCTCGAGGGGCTCGCGTCGCTGTGCGCCCTGGTCGAGCGGGAGCGTCCCGGGCTCCCGGTCGTGGCGATCGGCGGCATCTCGCTGGAGAGGGCGGCCGAGGTGGGCGCGCGCTGCTCCGCCGCCGCGATCATCGCCGCGCTGCTGCCGGATCAGGGCACGCCCGCGCCGCGCGCCCTCGAGGAGGTGAGCGCGCGGGCGCGGGCGCTCCAGCAGGCGCTCGCGCTGGCGGGCGCGGGCGCGCGTGCGGCGCCGGTGGACAGGGGCGCGCGATGAGCCTCACGCTGCTCGCGGCGGCCGCCGCGGTGGCCGCGACCGTGGGCTACATGGCGTCGCGCCGCGAGCGGGAGGCGCCGGGAGGGAACGGCGGCGAGCGCGCGCGAGGCGCGCCGGCGGCGCCCCCGGGGGACGCGCCGTGGCACGAGCTGCCGCTCGCGCTCGGCGACGTGGTCCTCGCCGGGAGCGAGGAGCGCTGGCTCTCGGGCGCGATCGTCGCGCGCGAGCGGGGCGAGATCGTCGCCGCGGTGTTCCTCGCGCCCGAGGGCGGCGCGCACGGGGCGGTCGTGGCCTTCCCCGCGCCTCGGCGCGAGATCCTGTGGCTCGCGCCCGCGGCGGCCGATTCGCCGGACGAGCCGCCGGCGACGCTCGAGATCGCGGGCGCGACCATGCGGCGGCGGGCGCGGCTGCCGGCGGCGCTCGAGCGGTGCGGGCAGGGCGCGCCCCCCGTGGGCGACGCAGGGATCATCGCCCTCTACGACGGCGCCGGGCGCGACGCGGCCGTGGTGCTCGCCAGCGAGGGGCGGATCCACGCGTGGGCCGGGCGGCGCATCGAGGACGGCGGATACGAGCGGCTGGGCGGAGGCGGCGAGGGCTGACGCCGGCCCGCGCGGCGACGTGGGCGCGCGGCCCCTGTCAGCCGACGACGCTGCGCAGCTCCGCGATCAGCGACGCCATCGCGAGGCTCGGCGAGGCGTTGCGCTCGAGCTGCGCCACGGCGCGGGAGACCACGGCGTAACGCCGGGCCGACAGGCCTGCGTGGCGCGGATCGGACGTGACCGCGGCGCGGGCCTCGCGGGCGAGCGCGGCGCTCAGCGCGCGGAGGTCGTCCTTGAGGGCGCCCTTGTCGCGGTCCACCGACTCGGCGAACACGACGGCGGGCCCGAGGTCCCGGGCGGCCGCGGCCTCGAGGACACGCTTTACAAAGGCGTCGCGCGAGGCGGTCTGCTCTTCGTCGGCAAGATCGAGCGCCGTGGACGCGCTGCCGGCGGCGAGCTCGACGGCGAGGTCGTGCCGCCCCTCGGGCACGCCGCGATCGCGGAGGATGCGGCGGACGAGGGCCTCGGAGAGCGGGGCGAAGCGGACGGGCAGGGTGCGCGAGCGGATCGTGTTGAGCAGGCGGTCGCCGCGCGAGGTCAAGAGGATGAAGTGGGTGCCGGGCCGCGGCTCCTCGAGCGTCTTGAGGAACGCGTTCGCGGCGCCGACGCTGAGGTCCTCGGCGTCGCGTACGATGAACACCCGAGCGCGCCCCTCGTGGGGCGGGTAGGCGGCGCGGGCGAGCACGATGGCGCGGACCTGATCGACCGAGATCTCGGTCAGCTCGTCGCGGCTCCGGCCGATGACGGCGGCGGGGTAGAAGTTCTTCGCGACGATCTGCACGTCGGGGTGGAGCGGCGCCGCGGGGCGCCCGTCGGAGCGCGCGGCCGCGCGCCGGCACGCGTCGCAGCGCCCGCAGCCGAGCGGGTCGCCCCCGGTGCAGACGAGCGCCTGGGAGAGGGCGACGGCCGCGAGCTCCTTGCCGACGCCCGGCGGGCCCTCGAAGCGGTAGGCGTGGTGCACGCGGCCCGCCTCGAGCGCGCGAACGAGCGTGCCGACCGCGGTGTCCTGGCCGAGGATGTGGGAGAACGGCACGGCCCGCTATCTAGCACGACCCGGGGTCGACCTGGTCCCGGTCCGCGCCGCGCGCGAGGCCGCCCGGCGGCGGCTTCCTTCCCGCGCGCCGTCCCGCGCGCCGTCCCGCGCGTCTTCCCGCGCGTGATGGCGTCCTCGTCATCGTCATCGTCGTTGCGCGCGGCGGTGATAGGTTGCCGCGCATGCGCGTCCTCGTGCTCGGCGGCACTCGATTCATGGGTCATTTCCTGGTCTATCGCCTGCTCGCTGCGGGCCACCAGGTCACGCTCCTGAACCGCGGCGCGACGCCCGACGCGTTCGGCGATCGCGTCGCGCGGGTCCGCTGCGATCGTGCGGCCGGCGATCTCGCGCACGCGCTCGGAGGTCGCGCGTTCGACGCCGCGGTGGACTTCACCGCGTACACGGCCGCGGACGGCCGCGCGGCGGCCCAGGCGCTCGGCGGCGGGCGCATCGGCCACTACGTGATGATCAGCACCGGCTCGGTGTACCTCGTCCGGGAGGCGTGCCCGCGGCCGTCGCGCGAGCGCGACTACAACGGCCCGCTCCTCCCTGAGCCCGCGGGCGAAGAGGACCGCGCGGCGTGGTCTTACGGCGTGAACAAGCGCGGCTGCGAGGAGGAGATCGCCGCCGCCTGGCAGAGGGACCGCTTCCCCGCGACCGTCCTGCGCATCCCGATGGTGAACGGGGAGCGCGATCCCTACCGCCGCCTCGATCGGTACATCGTCCGCATGCTCGACGGCGGTCCGCTGCTCGTCCCGGACGGCGGCGGACACGCGGTGCGGCACGTCTACAGCGGTGACGTCGTCAGGGCGATCGTGAAGCTGCTCCTCGTGCCGTCGACCTTCGGCGAGGCGTACAACCTCTGCATGGACGAGACGCCGACGCTCGCCGAGCTGCTCGAGCTCATCGCCTCGCTGCTCGGCGCGCCGGCGCGGCTCGCGCCGATCCCGTCGGCGGCGATCAGGGCCCGCGGCATCGATCCGGTCGCGATGTCGCCGTTCAGCGACCGCTGGATGTCGATGCTGGATCCGGCGAAGGCGAGGGCGGAGCTCGGCTTCCAGCACACGCCGCTCCGGCGCTGGCTGGAGACGGTGATCACGTCGCTGCTCGCGAACCCGCGTTCCGAGCCGCCGGACGGCTACGAGAAGCGCGCCGAGGAGATCGCGCTCGCGGCGGAGCTCGCCGGCGCGGCGGGGGGTGGAGGGCGCTGACCCTGCGCGGGGCGCCTTCGCCCGCGAGCGGATAGAGAGTCAGGCGGGCGCTCTCGTTGAAGCGGCGTCCGCTTGCTGCGAACCATCGGACGGAGGGAGATCTCGCGATGCAGGATGTGCAACCCAAGCGGGTCCTGGCGGCCATCGACGCCTTCCTGAGCACGCCGCTCGACGCGGCGCTGTCGCGGCACCGTGAGGCTGATCCGGCCGAGCGCGCGCTCGCGCTGTTCCACGAGGTCGCCGCCGCTGTCCCTGCCTACCGTCGCTTCCTCGCGGAGCACGGCGTGGACCCGGCGGCGATCCGGACGCCCGCGGATTTCGCGGCGCTGCCGGTGATCACGAAGCAGAACTACGTGCTCCGGCACCCCATCGCGGATCTATGCCGCGGCGGGCGGGTCGAGCCGTGCGACATGATCGCGGTCTCCTCGGGCTCGACCGGAAAGCCGACGTTCTGGCCGCGCTCCGTCACGGACGAGCTCCCGGTCGCCCGGCGCTTCGAGCAGGTGTTCCACGACGGCTTCCGGGCCGACACGCGCCGCACGCTCGCGGTCGTGTGCTTCGCGCTCGGCTCGTGGGTCGGCGGGATGTACTCCGCCGCGTGCTGCCGTCACCTCGCGGCGAAGGGGTACCCGATCACGGTCGTCACGCCGGGCAACAACAAGGACGAGATCTTCCGCGTCGTGCAGGATCTGGGGCCTTCGTTCGAGCAGGTCGTCCTGCTCGGCTATCCGCCGTTCCTGAAGGACGTCATCGATACGGGGCGCGCCCGGGGCGTCGACTGGGCGCCTTTCCGGATCAAGCTCGTGATGGCCGGGGAGGTGTTCAGCGAGGAGTGGCGGACCCTGGTCGGCGAGCGCGTCGGGTCGACGTCGCCCTGCTACGACTCGGCTTCGCTGTACGGGACGGCGGACGCCGGCGTGCTGGGCAACGAGACGCCGCTCAGCGTCGCGATCCGCAGGTTCCTCGCGGGGAGGCCGGACGCCGCGCGCGCCCTGTTCGGGCAGGACCGGCTCCCCACGCTGGTGCAGTACGACCCCGCGGAGCGGTTCTTCGAGCAGCGCGACGGGATGCTCCTCTTCTCGGGCGACAACGGCGTCCCGCTGGTGCGTTACGCGATCCTCGACAGCGGGGGTGTCACCTCGCACGCGGACATGATGGCCGCCCTGGCCGGCTTCGGCTTCGACCCGCGGCGGGAGCTCGACGGGGAGCGCGGGGCCAGGGAGCTCCCGTTCGTCCATGTGTTCGGGCGCTCGGATTTCACGGTGTCGTACTTCGGGGCGAACATCTATCCGGAGAACGTGGTCGTGGGCATCGAGCAGCCCGGCGTGAAGGAGTGGGTGACGGGGAAGTTCGTGCTGGAGGTCCGCGAGGGCGCGGACAGGGATGTGGTCCTCTCGGTGGTGGTCGAGCTCGCGCCCGGGGAGGGGGAGAGCGAGGCGCGGCGCGAGGCGGCGGCGCGGTCGATCGAGGAGCACCTCGTCCGGCTGAACAGCGAGTTCAGGAGCTACGTGCCGGCAGGGAAGCGGGCGCCGCGGGTGACGCTGAGGGCGGCGGGAGATCCGGAGTACTTCCCGCTCGGGGTGAAGCACCGGTACACGCGCAAGGCGGGGGGGTGAAGGCGGGGAGACGGAGATCAGCCTTTTCGGCGGGCGGGACCGGCGCAGCGAAAGCCGAGGTGCTCGTATTTGTGGCTGGGCACGCATCCGAGCCGGCTCGCCGAGCGCAGCCACCTGGGCCTCTCGATGGCCGAACCGCCCCGCACCACCCGGAGGCTGTCGGTCCGAGGGCGAGCCGACTCGCTCTTGCTCGTGTCGGCGGTTGCCCTCTCGACGAGATGGAACACCTTGCTCTTGCCCACCGCGGCTTCGCCGTTGACGTCAAGGAATGAGTCCCAGGTCCACTCCCACACGTTCCCATGCATGTCGTAAAGGTTCCATGGATTCGGCTTCTTCAGCCCAACCGTGGCGATCTGGCCATTGCTGTTTTCAAGGTACCATGCGACCTCGCGCAGCTGGCGCTCGTCATCGCCGAAGGAATATCGGGTAGTGGTGCCGGCGCGGCACGCGTATTCCCATTCCGATTCATCCGGTAGCCGGAAGCTGTCTATGTCCTCTGACCACGCCAGACCCGTCGGCGTCGACGTGTAGCAGGATTGCCTTCCTGCCAACTGGGAGAGCGTATTGCAAAAATCGATGGCGTCTCCCCACGATACGTTTCTGATCGGCCGATTCGGATCCTCCTGCTCGGCGGCCTGGCCTGTCACGGCCGCGTATTGCCCTACCGTGATTGGCGTAGCGGCCATGGTGAATCCCTCGACGTCCACCTGGTGCTGGGGTCTTTCGGCCCTGTGGGCTTCCGTGTCGTCATCGGGGCTGCCCATGAGGAACGTGCCACCAGGGATGTCCACCCATGGCAAGAGCGACTCGAAGAAGTCGCTCCGGTAGGTCACCTTCGTGGCTCCGCTGCTGCCTGGTTTCCCGATGAGGGTGCAGCGGAACGTCCCGTGCTCCTGGAATGGCTCCTCGGCCGATCCGGGGACCGGGTGCTTCGGCCATGGCAGGCTCCAGCCTCCCGACACGACCAGTTGCTCCCCGTTCATCTCGAACCCCACGACGGTCAGCTCAACCGGATCTCTGACCCGCGCTTCCCGCGGGGCCAGGATGGCATCTCGGATCGCAGCGTACGCATGACCGCCTTGCTCGAAGCCTCGCAGCACCGTGCGCGAGAGGCCGCCATGTGACCGTTGAACGCCATCCGCCGCGTTGAGCTGCGCCACGCGCTCGCTCGACGCTGTGCTCTCTCTCGGCTCGCCGCTCTCGAGCGTCGCTGTATGTTCTGTCGCGGTCTGCGGCGCCTCACCCCCGCTCCCCGCCGCGCTTCGCAGCGCCTCACAGAACGCCGCCACATCTGGGAACCGCTCGGACGCCTCGAACTCGATCGCCCGCTCCAGCACCTTCCGCACCGCAGCGCTGCACGGCAGCCGCTCGATCACCCGCCCCGGATACCGCATCATGACGGGCGGCAGCTCCGCGCCGTGCAGGCAGAACACCGCCGTCATGCCCAGCCCGTACACGTCAGCGCGCGCGTCCGCCTCCTGCGGGCGGTGCATCAGCTCCGGTGCCGCATAGAGGAACGTCCCCATCGCGCCGGTCCCCGTGCCCCCAGTCGTGTCGCGTGCCCACACCAGATCGAAGTCCGTGATCCGGGGCAAACCGTCCGCATCGAGCAGGATGTTCGCCGGCTTCACGTCCCGGTGTACCAGCCCCCTCCCGTGCGCGAACGAGATCGCCTCTCCAGCGCTGAGGAGCATCGGGATCACCCGCTCTGCTGGCAGTCGCTTCCCGATGACCGCGCTGCGCACGTCCTCGCCATGGACGAGCTCCATCACGAAGTAGTGCCAGCCGCTGTCCTCGCCCTTGGGATCGAGGATGCGCACCACGCCGGGGTGGTCGAGCTCCGCCATTGCGCGCGCGCCCCGGAAGAACCGCTCCTGTCGGCTCTCGTCGCCCGCCAGGTTCGGGTGCAGCACCTTGATCGCCACGGGCAGGTCGCCCCGCCCCGCGTCGAGCGCGCGCCACACGGTCGCGAACCCGCCGCGCCCGATCCGCTCCAGCAGCAGGTACCGACCGTCGCTGAGCTCCTCGCCGACGTGGAGCTGGCCGCCCTCCCGGCGCTTGCGCCGGAGGTCCACGATCTCCCGGTCCACCTCCTCCGTGCTCGCACCGGCGGTTCTAAGCCTTACCCGCCGCTTCTGCGCGGCGGCGATCTGCTTGTCGACAGCGCGGATCGTCTCGTCTGCTTCGCGCAGGCTCACGCCGGGCAGCGCGGTTGCGCTGGCGAGCGCCGCCTCCGGGCGCGCGCTCGCGGCGGCTTCCTCGACCGCCGCGCGGATGCCCTGCACAACCTCCCTCCACGCTTCATCCGCGTTGCCCCAGCTAGTCACCGCCACGCCGTCCCGCGGCAGCGCCTGGAGCTCCGAAAGAGCGGTGCCCTCCAGGTCGCACGCGCGCACCAGGATGGGCACCACACGCGCCGCCCCGCTGCGATGCCGCTCCAGCGCTCGCCCGAGCTCTCGCTCGTAGCAGCTGTCCGAGGCGAGGAACGCCTCGCTCACCAGCAGCAGCACCACCTCGGCGGAGGAGAGCTCCGCCGCGATCGACTCGTCGCGCATCGCGCCTGGGCCGATCCGGCCGTGGTGCCAGGTGCTCACCAGGCCCTGCCGCTTGAGCGAGGCGAGGTGCGCCTCGAGCGCTTCGAGGTGCGACCGATCCGCGGGGGCGTAGGAGATGAAGACGTGGACCGCCATGCGCAGAGGAGCGTCGCTACGGCGAGCACGCTGCATCCCGGCCGCCCGCTCCCCGCAGACCAGGCTACCAGACGCGGCGCGGGCGCTCGACCCTCCGTTGGATCCACGCCGTCCGTGCCATGGAAGCGGTCGGGGCGGCTCCCCGGGGCGCGGGCAGTCGACCTGCGAGGTCGAGGGGCCACGACGCCGGCGCGGAGACGTGCTCGCCGCGCTCGCTCAGCCTCTTCGCTTGGTCGTTGCCCGGCCCCTCCGGCCAGCGTCGCCGCGCGCCACGTCGGCCGTCGCCTCGGTGGTGCCAGCGGCCTTCGTCCGTGGGACGCGCTCGTTTTCACCGCCCGACGCGCGCGGCCCGGCGTCGCCGCCGTCGCATCGCATCACGTCGAACGAGGAGTGCCTGCCCGGATCGAGCGAGGCGTGCCTGTGCGGCAGGAACGGGAGCGCGTCGTGCCTCGTGATCTCAACCTTGTTCTCTTCGTCGATCGTCAGGGTGAACGTGCGGTCCACGTCGCACGTCGTCTCGCTGTCAGCGAGCTGGCCGCGCAGCTGGAAACTGGCGGTCGTGGCGCCGTCGTCCACGCGGGCGACGATGGTCCTCGACGACTGGTTGTAGGCGTTGATGGTCATTCCGGACAAGGCCGTCACGACGGGGGGGGCGGTCCAATCGCCGCCATTGTTGATGTGCAGCTCGATGAAGAGGAGAGCCTGTGGATCCTGGGGATCCTTGTTGAACCTCGCCGTCGCAAAGAGCCCTGTCCAGGAGTTGTGGGTGAGCTCTTCGCACACGAGCGGCGGAGACGGGGGGTTGGTCGAGCCGTCCTCCTCACACGCGGTGAGCCCCGCCGTCGCGACCACGAGCAGCAGCGTCTTCGCTCTCTCCCTATTGCCCATCTCCCTGTCCTTCCTGCTTTCGGTGCGCCGCTCCCCCGCCATGCCGGCGATCGCAGCGTCGCCGCCAGCCCTACCATGACCATCCTAGGCAGCGGCGCGCCGACCTGGCGACCCGCTCGCACGAAGACGACGACGACGCGACCTCATCCGTGCACCTCGGGCGCGGCCGGCAGCGCTCTCGCGCCGCGGAGGCGTCCTCTCGCGCTTGCTGGTAGAAGCGTCGCCCAGCACCCATGCTCAACACCTCCCCTCCGCTCATCGTCCTCGGCTGCGGCTTCACCGGCGCGGTGGTCGCCGGCCTGCGGAGGGCGTCCGGCGGCCGCGTCGTCGCGACGACGCGCTCGCCGGAGCGCGCCGCGGAGCTCGCGCAGGCGGGCATCGAGGTGAGCGTCCTCCCGGCGCTCACCGCCGAGGCCGTCGACCGGCTCGTCACGGACGGCGCCGACGTGCTCGTCGCCTTCCCGCCCGACGGCGCGACCGACGCCGCGATCGCGCCTTCGCTCCGCCGCGCGCGCGCGATCGCGTACGTCTCGTCGACCGCCGTGTACGGCGACGCGACGGGGCGCATCGACGAGGCGACGCCCACGTCGGCCGACGGCCCCCGCGCGGCGGCGCGCCTCGCGGCCGAGGACGTGTACCGCGCGCGCGGCGCCGTGGTGCTGCGCGCCGCGGGGATCTACGGCCCGGGCCGCGGCCTGCACCAGCGGCTCTTGCGCGGCGACTTCCGCATGACCGGCGAGGGCGATCGGCAGGGCAGGAACGTCGTCTCGCGCATCCACGTCGAGGACCTCGCGCGCCTCGCGCTCGCGGCGCTGGAGCGCGCCGCGAGCGCCGCGAGCGCCGCCCCCGGCGAGGCCTTCCTGGTCGCGGACGACGCGCCCGTGCCGCAGATCGAGGTCGTCCGCTGGCTCTGCGCGCGGCTCGGCCTAGCGCTGCCGGCCGGGGCGCCGCGGGAGGATCTACACGAGACGCTCCGCCACGATCGCGCCGTGGACAACGCGAAGATCAAGCGCGCCCTCGGGATGGCGCTGCTCTACCCGAGCTACATCGAGGGGTTCGAGGCGTGCCTGGCTGTCGAGGCCGAGGCGCCGGCCCCCGCCGCGGGTGAGCGCGCGCCGCGGCACCGCGGGTGAGCCGCGTTGACATCGCGGGTGAACCGCCGCGCGGCCGCGCCGTTCGCCGCCCGCGCTGTCACGCCTCGTCGTCCGCGGTGCCTTGCGGCGGCTCCGTCGCGTCGAGCCGGTCGAGCTCGCCGAAGAGCGCGTCCAGATCGAGCGTCAGCCCCTCGCAGCCCGGAACCTCCCGGAGCACCCCTCCGGGCGCGGTGAGGCGGCGCTGGTAGAGCCCGCCGCGCGCGAGCTCGTGGATCTCCAGCGTGCGGAGCTGCGGATCGAGCAACCAGTACCAGCGCACGCCGAACGCGGCGTACTCCTCGAGCTTCTCGACGCGATCGCGCCGGCTGTCCCGCGGCGAGGGGGAGACGATCTCGACCATGATGTCAGGCGGGACGCCGACAGCGCCGCGGGCCGGGGGCCTCCGTGAGGTCGGGAGGAACGCCGACACGTCGGATTTGCGACCGCGCCGCGGCTTGAGCGCGTACTTCACCTCGGAGCCGAAGACGAAGCCGCCGCGCGGGATGAGCCAGGCCCGCAGGGTGTGGATGAGCCAGGCGACGGCCAGCTCGTGGACGCAATCGGGCATCTCTTCCTCGACCAGGCGGCCATCGATGAGCTCACCGGCCTCGTCTTCCGGCAGCGCTGCCCACTCCGCGACGGACAAGAGGCGGGCTGCCTGGGGCTCGGGATACGGGCGCTGGCTCACGCCTGGAAAGCTACCATCACGGCGCGCCTCGTGCCGGGTCATGAGCGGGGTCGCGGGCTCACGCGGCGCGCCTGCTCGGCGCGGCGATGCACGACGTCCAGCGAGGCGTCCATGCCTGCCGTGAAAATCAGGCATCGACGGACGGGGGGGCCGCGACTAGGGTCGAGGATCTTGGAGGATCGTTGGATGAAGCTTGGGTATTGGATGGTGCTTGCATTGGCGGCTGCCGCGGTGGGCGCGGGCTGCGGTGATGACGAAGGCGCGAGCAGCGGCGTCGGGCCAGGCGGCTCGGGCGGGGCGGGCGCTGGAGGCGCCGGAGGCGGAGGCGCCGGAGGCGGAGGCGCTGGAGGCGGAGGCGCCGGCGGAGAGGGCGGCACGAGCGACGGCGGGAGCGGCGGGCAGCCCCCGACGCCGCGGTGCGAGCCGTCCGACCCCGCGCTGGCCGACCGCGACGCGGACGAGCTGTACGCGGCGGAGGAGGTCCCGCGCTTCGACTTCTACCTTCCGGAAGAGCGCTGGGCGGAGCTCAAGGAGAACGCCCGCGACGAGCGGTATGTCGAGGCCGAGGCCTGCTACAAGGGCAAGAGCCTGGGCGTGGTCGGCCTGCGGTTCAAGGGCGGTTACGGCACCCTCGACATGTGCTTCGACGGGGAGGGGAACCTCACCTGTCCGAAGCTCAGCATGAAGGTGAAGTTCGACGAGTACGTCGGCGGACAGCGCTTCTACGCGCAGAAGCGCCTGAACTTCCACTCCATGATCTGGGACCCGACGAGGCTCCACGAGCGGATCGCCTATGGCCTGTTCCGGGAGATGGGCGTCGCCGCCCCGCGGAGCGCGTGGGCGACGCTGCGCGTGAACGGCGAGTCGCAAGGGCTCTTCTCGATGGTCGAGGACGTGGACGGCCGCTTCCTGGAACACCACTTCTCCGAGGCTCCGGACGGCGATCTCTACAAGGAAGCGTGGCCGGTCTCGGACGACGCCGGCTACTACGCGGAGCGGATCGAGACGAACGAAGACGTGGCCACGCACGAGCGATTCATCGCGTTCTCGACCGCCGTCGCGTCCGCCGAGGGCGCGGAGCGGCTCACCGCGCTGTCGGAGTGGGCGGACATCGAGCAGCTGCAGCGCTACATGGCCGTCGACGAGGCGATCGTGAACTGGGACGGCGTCACGACCTACTACGCCAACGAGGCGGGCGCCGCGTTCAACCACAACTTCTACTTCTACGACGAGCCGTCCTCGGGCAAGTTCCACCTCATCCCGTGGGATCTCGATCAGACCCTCGGCCCCAGCACCTACTTCGGCCACGTGCCGCGATGGACGGAGACGCCGGCGGACTGCAGCGCCGTGGTCCCGGTGTTCATGGGCTCCGAGCACGTGCGCCCGCCGGGCTGCGACGCCCTGTTCGCCGCCTTGAACCAGGACGCCGCGGGCTACAAGGCCGCGCTGCAGGCGCTCCATGAGGGCCCGTTCAGCGAGGGGCGGCTCGAGGAGCAGGTCGACAAGTACGCGGCGCTGATCCGCACCGCCGTCGAGGAGGACCCGCTCGGGCCCGGGCTCGCCGGGTGGGAGCCCGCGGTCGAGCGCCTCAGGAACGAGCTGCCGATCCTGCGAGAGCGCCTGGGCCGCTTCGCCGGCGGCACGCCGCTCGCGCCCTTCTCGTTCACCGCGACGGGGATCAACGACTTCGAGGCCGCGGACACGCTCGGGCTGTACGTCGGGACGGTGCTGTCCACCAACAACGCCTCGAGCGCCGTGCAGGGCCTCTCGCAGGAAGATCCGCTGAACGGCGCGCAGAGCATGCTCCTCCGCTTCGACTTCCGCGACGAGGCGTCTCCCTGGGGGCAGTACGTCTACTTCGGGGTGCCCCTCGCCGAGGGCATGATCGACGCGACGGCGCTCGAGGGGGTCCGCTTCTGGGCGCGGGCGGAGGCGGCGCGCGGGATGCGCTTCGACGTCGAGAGCCCGGCGCAGAGCGAAGGGCTCACGGGCGTTCGCCACGGATGGGACGTGCGGCTCACCGCGGAGCCGACGCTGATCGAGCTCAGGTTCGCCGAGATGGCGCTGCCCGGCTGGGCCATCGATCAGGGGCGCGACCCGGGCGACGACGTGAACGACGTGCTCCGGTCGATCGTCGGCCTCTCCTTCAGCGCGGAGATGAACGGCGTCCGCGCGAACGGCTTCCTCGGCAAGGACAAGGTCGACTCGGGCACCATCGAGATCGACGATGTCGAGTTCTTCGGGCCGACGTCCGAGTCACCCTGAACGACGGATACGGAGGCCCGGAGCCGAGCGCCCCGGGTCTCCGCCCCTCCTGCGGCGGAGCCCGAGGCTCACGGCGAGGAGCAACGCGGCGACGCCGCCGGCGGAGGGCGCGTCGCCGCCGAGGCTGCAGCTGCAGCCCGCCGACTCCCCGCTCCCGCTCGCGTCCCCGCCCGCGCCGGTGGAGGGAGCCCCTCCCGAGCCTGAAGCGGCGTCCCCGCCCGCGCCCGATCCGGCGTCGCCCGCGCCGACCGAGGCGGCCACGTCGAGCGTCGGACCCGCCGCCGTCGTGGTGGCAGGAGCCGGCGGCTCCTCGGCGCACATGCCGGCCACGCACCGCTCGCCCGCGGGGCACACGACGCCGTCGCAGAGGTCGACGCACGCCCCGCCACGGCACGTGGTGCCCGCGCCGCACGCGACGTCGGCGCACGCGGCCTCGACGCACCGCCCGGTGTCCGCCGCGCAGCGGTCCTCCGACGGGCAGCCCCGGCAGCCGCACTGGACCACGCAGACGCCGCTCTCGCACACCTCGCCCGCGCCGCACGTCACGCCGTCGCACGGATCCTGGCAGCGGTCGCCGCGACAGATCTGGCCGTGCGGGCACACCACGCCGTCGCACGGGGCGCGGCACACGCCGTCATGGCACACCTCGCCGACATCGCACTTCGCGTCGACGCACGCCTGCTCGACGCACAGGCCCTCCACGCACACGAGCCCCGGCTCGCACGGGAACTCGGCCGAGCCGCAGCGGTTCACGCAGCGGCCGCGGCTGCACACCTGGTCCTCCGGACAGGGCGCCTCCTCGTCGACGATGTCGTCGCAGTCGTTGTCGATGCCGTCGCACTGCTCGGCCTGGCTGCCAGGCTCGACGATGGGCGTGCAGATCGCCTGTCCCTGCGCGTCGCAGTCGGAGACGCCCGCGCGGCACGCGCCCACGTTCTCTTCGACCTCGCACGGCCGGCCGGCCGCGGGGCACGTGATGCCGGAGAAGCGGAACAGGAAGTCCTCGTAATCGAGATCATTGCCGTTGATGCCCGCGCTGCCGGCGGCGTCCCGGAAATCGAGATCCTCGAACCCCAGGTAGAACGTGTTGGCGAGCTGGTTCGACCTGTAGATGAGATCGGAGTACCAGGGCCCCGGATTCTCGCACGCCGTACACTCCACGTTGAACCGGTGCTCGGTGTAATGGTACTGCGTGGCGTTGCCGTTGCCGGTGCCGTTCGGGTTGGGGATCAGCACGAAGCCGATGAGGCCTCCCGCGTAGGCGGGGTTCTCCCGGATCGAGACGGCCGTCAGCTCGCGCTTCTCGGGGGACGGCAGGGAGCCCGAGAACGGAAAGAGGATCTGGATATCGCTCTCCGGCGCCGGTGTGCTGAGGTTGGCTCCGGTGCCGAGCGGGACGTACAGCGGCGGGTCGCCGCTGTCGCGGCCGTCGTCGACGTTGTACCAGCCGACCGCGAAGTTGGCGCCGCCCCCCTTCTCGATGTACTTGCCGCTGAACTCGCAGAGCGGCGAGAACACCTGAGGCTCCACCGCGGCGTCGGCCACGACGTCGATCATCTCGTCGAGCATGTCGTTCTTCGCCGAGCCGTTCAGCAGATCGCTCAATCGGCTCGTGATCACGGGGACGACGGTGCCGTTCGGCTGCACCACATCCGCGCGCGCCGCCCCGCCCGTGCCGAGCGCCACGAGGAGGGCGACACGCCACGCGAGAGAAGACGGTTTGTTGGGGGTCGACCAGCGCATAGGGCTTCTCCTTCCGACAGGACACGTGAGTCCGGATCGTAAATTGGACTCGAGTTTTGCTCTCCTGTCCAGGTGACGCGCGCGCCCGCTCGAACCCAATAACGACGGATGTGGAGGACCAGCCCACGTGAGAACACTTCGTGTCTGTACGCACGAAGACGGGCAATCCCCTTTTTCCAGTGCGCTGGATGACGGGTGATGTGATGACGAAGCGGCGCACGGCGCCGGCGCTGCGACGCCGTCAGCGTTCTTCCGCGTTCTTCAGCGTCTTCCGCGTTCCGCGAGCCAGTGTCCGATCGAGCCGGCGAGCCAGCAGGCTCCGCCGTCTCACGATGCGCCGACAGCGGCGGCGCTCACGCCGCGCCGTCGACGCGCGCCGCGCCAGCCGTCCGGGCCGAGGCGCTCAGCCGTCCTGCTCTGCCGGCTCTTCCCGCTTGCGCGCGAGCGCCGCGAGCTCGCGGACGAGCTCCGGCACCCCCTCGCCCGTCGCGGCGCTGATGAGGTGGAGCTTCACCTTCGCCTTCGCGAACCGCGCCTTGAGCTTCGGGTAGGCCTCGCGCACCTCGGTCAGATCGGCCTTCGTCAGGACGACGATCTCCGGGCGCTCCGCGATCTCCGGGCTGAACTTCTTGAGCTCCTTGCGGAGCGCCCGGTAGTCGGCGAGCGGCTCGCGGCCCTCGCCCGGGTCGAGCGTCACGAGGTGGAGGAGCGCCCGCGTCCGCTCGACGTGCCTCAGAAACTGGATGCCGAGCCCGACCCCCTCGCTCGCGCCCGGGACCAGGCCGGGGATGTCGGCGATGACGAAGCTCGACCCGCCCGCCCGGACGCCGCCGCCGATCTCGACCATGCCCAGGATCGGGGTGAGCGTCGTGAACGGGTAGTCGCCGATCTTGGGCCGGGCCGCCGAGACGGCCGCGACGAAGGTGCTCTTGCCGGCGTTGGGGAAGCCGAGCAGGCCGATGTCGGCGAGCACCTTCAGCTCGAGGCGGAGCTCGCGGGCCTCGCCTGGCTCGCCCGGCTCGGCGCGCCGCGGAGCCCTGTCGTGCGGCGACTTGAAGTGCAGGTTGCCGCGGCCCCCCTTGCCGCCGCGGGCGACGATGACCCGCTGGCCGTGCTCGGTCACGTCGGCGATCAGCTCGCCGCTCTCCGCGTCGAAGATCTGCGTCCCCACGGGGAGCTTCTCGACCCGGTCGGCGCCGGCGCGCCCGTGGCAGTCGCTCCCCATCCCGTGCTCGCCCCGGTCGGCCTCGAGCGTGCGCGCGTAGGTGAAGTCGAGTAGCGTGGACAGGCCTCCGTCGCCCACGAAGACGACGTCCCCGCCGCGGCCGCCGTCTCCACCCGCGGGGCCGCCGAACGGGATGTACTTCTCACGACGGAATGCGATCGCTCCATTGCCGCCATCCCCGGCGATCACCTTCAGACGGCACCGATCGACGAACCGCATGACGGCGGCTCATAGCATACAATTTAGGAAAGACCCCAAAGCGGAAGGGCGCCCCGCGCATCGGGCCGCCCGCCGGACCGCTCGCCCAGGAGACCCCAGGTGCCCGCTCGAATCCTGATCGTGGACGACAACACGAGCCTCGCCGGAAACCTCCGCGAGGTCCTCGAGGGCGCGCGCGAGCTCGACGTGGAGGTCGCCCTCGCGCCCGACGGCAAGCAGGGGCTCGCGGCCGCCCGGCGCGATGGGTTCGACGTCGCGGTCGTCGACGTCAAGCTCCCGGACGCGAGCGGCCTGGAGCTCATCGCCCCGCTCCGCGCCGCCGCCCCCCACGGCGAGATCGTCCTCGTGACCGGCTTCGCGACCGTCGACGCCGCCATGGCCGCGCTGCGCGCCGGCGCCTTCGCCTTCATCCTCAAGTCGTTCCGCCCCGAGGAGCTCATCTCCACGGTGGCGCAGGCGATCGAGAAGATCTCGCTGAAGCGGGAGCGGGAAGAGCTCGAGCGCCGGTACCGGGCGATCATCGACGCGGCGGACGTGCTCATCCTCGGCCTGAACGCCGGCGGAAGCGTCGCGCTCTTCAACCCGCGCCTGTCCGCGCTGACCGGCGTCTCCTGCGACGCCGCGCTCGGCATGGCGTTCTGCGAGGCGCTCGTCGACGAGCCCGATCAGCGCCGGTTCAACCAGTCGTTCCTGAGCGTGGTCGAGGGCGACGCCGCCGCCGAGGTCGAGGTCGGCGTCAGGGACGCGGTGGGCGCCATCCGCCGCGTGCGCTGGCACCTCTCCGGCGTCCGCGGCGGCGGGCGCGGCGGCAGGACCGACCTCGTCTACGGCATCGGCATCGACGTGACCGAGCGGCGCGCCCTCGAGCGGCGGGCCGCCGACGCCGAGGCCCTGAACGCCATGGCCCCGCTCGCCCTCGGGCTCGCCCACGAGATCAGGAACCCGCTGAACGCCGCGGTCCTGGAGCTCCACCTGCTCAGCCGCGGCATCGACCGCCTCTCCGACGAGGCGATCCGCGAGCCCATGAAGCGGCGCGTCGGCATCGTCGAGGCGGAGATCGCCCGCCTGGGCCGGCTCCTCGGCGAGTTCCTCGAGCTCGCCCGGCCGCGCGCGCCCCACCGGGAGCCCGTCGATCTGGCCCGCGTCGTGCGCGACGTGCTCGACCTCGAGGAGGAGGCGTTCGCGAGCCACCACGTCGAGGTCGTCCGCGATCTCGCGGACGACTGCTTCGCGCTGGGCGACGTCGAGAAGCTCAAGCAGGTGGTCTTGAACCTCGTCGTCAACGCGCTCGACGTGATGCCCGACGGCGGGGTCTTGCGGGCGTGCGCGTCGGGGGACGCGCACGAGGTGTGGCTGTCGATCGGGGACACGGGGCCGGGGATCGCGCCGACGATCCTCGCCGAGATCTTCGATCCGTTCTTCACCACGAAGGCGGCGGGCACGGGCCTCGGGCTCGCGATCGTCCGGAAGATCGTCGACCAGCACGCGGGCCGCGTGGATGTCGACGCGCACGCCGCCGACGGCACGACGGTCCGGGTGAGGCTCCCCCGCTTCGTCCCCGAGCCTGTCGAGCGCCCGATCGGCTCGTCACCCCCCCGCGGCGCTGGCGCCTGACGGGGCGGGTGAGCGCCGCTCAGCCGACGATGCGCATGGGGGGCTTCAGGGGGAGAGGGGGCTTGGAGCCGGGGGCGGAGGGGATCGCGGAGGGGGCGGGCTTGGGCACCTCGCCCTCGAGGGCGGCGAGCGCGACGAACAGCCGGTCCATGCCGTAGTCGAGGGCCACCTCGCGCTGGAAGACGTGGGCGACCTTGATGAGGCGCAACGACGTCTGCTTGCCGAGGTCGATCTCGCGCTCGAGGAACGCCTCGAACGAGCCGTAGCCCTTCGCCTGATACAGCTCCTGCTGCTGGATCTCGGCGAGCACCACCCCGATATCGAAGAACCCCTTGTCGAGCCGCTTGCGGAGCGTGCGGATCTTCTGGGTCTGGTTGTGGAGCTCGGCGATCTTCGCCTTGATCTCCTCGGCGCCGCTCGGCACGCGGATGGTCGCCCGGGCGCTGCCAGGGGGCGCCGGCTCCGCGGCCCGGGCCCGCGCCTCGGCGGCGTGCTTCGCGGCGTGCCGCGCAGCCCAGGGCGCAGCGCCACGGAGGCCGAGCTTACGCTTCGACGCGCTCGACGCCGATTTCGAATCTTCCTTGATTACCGGATTCACGGGCTTCGCAAGCTGAGCTTCTGCGCCCCCCTTGCTGCTCGAAGAGGCCTTCTTCTTCATACCCGTCGCCTTCTCGGAGCTGCCCTGCTTTGTGATCTTCGGCATGTCGCTGCGTCCCCCGCTGGGTACGAGATCGTCGCGGCCCTTCGCCTCAAGCGCGCGCCGCCCGCGCGGCGGTAAAGACCCGCACGGCTGTCAAGCCCAATTGGCTCACCAGGTCGTCGCCTTACCAAAAAATCGACCACCCCGTCCACTAAGTTTCGGGGAGGCTCCTCGCTTTCCCGAAGGGCAGCATGACCCAAGATCGGTCTCGGAGCCAAAACCAGCGAGCATCGCACGCTATCGGGCCTCCCCGAAAGCCGGTCGTCGGGCGGGGCCGCTGGGTCGCGCTGGCCACATCGGTCCACAATCGCCGGCCTCGGCGGGCTCGGCGCTGCGGTTCGGCGAAGGCCGCGCCCGCGACGCCTGTCGCGCGCCGGCCGCCCGGCCGGGCGGTTGGTCATCCATCCTCCATCCCGCGCGATCCCGCGCGATCCCGCGTCATCCCGCGCTCCAAGCGCAGGGGTGGGTCGTGGTAGATCGCGGTGTATGACCTCTCCGCCCGCCGGTCGCAGCCCCGCCGATGACGTCCCCAAGGCCGTGGTCGCTGATGCGCCGCGTCGTGCGAGCGACATACCGCGAGGCGCGGCGAGCAGCCGGATTGCCGTGGTGGTGAACGGCAACGCCAAGAGCGTGACGGCGGAGGTGATCGAGACGCTCGATCAGATCCTTGACACCGGGGATCTGTTCGTCTCGCGGCGGGTGGAGGAGAGCGAGGGCATCGCGCGGATCCTCGTCGACCGGGGTTACGGCACGATCCTCACGGGCGGCGGCGACGGGACGTTCACGGTGGTGGTGACGGCCGTGGTGAACGAGGCGAAGCGGCGCGGGCTGCCGCTGCCGCGGTTCGGGCTGCTGCGCCTGGGGACGGGCAACTCGCTGGCGTGGGTGCTCGGCGCGTCCGGCGGCGCGGGCGCGAAGCCCGGGCTCGCGGTCGACCTCCAGCGGCTGCGCGCCGAGGCCGGGAGCCGCAACCTGCGGCTGGTGGAGGCCGAGGACATCCTGTCGCCGTTCTGCGGCTTCGGGATCGATGCGGTGATGCTCCGCGACTACAACGCGGTGAAGGCGGCGCTCGCGCGGGGCCCGCTGAAGCGGCTCGCGCCGGGGCCGGTGGCGTACGCCGTCGCCGCGACGACGCGGACGATCCCGAGCTACCTCGTGCGGCGAACACCGCACTGCCGCATCATCAACGAGGGCAACGACGCGATCCGCGTCGGCGAGAAGGGGGCGATGCTGGGGGCGCCCATCAAGAAGGGCGGCGTCATCTACGAGGGGCCGGCGAAGATCGCGGCGCTGTCGACGATCCCCTATTACGGCTTCGGCTTCCGCATGTTCCCCTATGCGGACGATCGCCAGGACCGGATGCAGCTGCGCGTGTCGGTGGTCTCGCCGTTCACGTTCGTGCGGAACTTCTCGAGCATCTGGAGCGGCGAGTACGACGACCTGGAGACGGTGTTCGATTACTTCGTGGACGAGGTCACGATCGAGATGGACCCGGTGACGAGCTTCCAGATCGGCGGCGACGTCCGCGGGGAGCGATCGCGGGTGCGCGTGCGCCTGACCGAGCCGATCCGGATCGTGGATTTCTACGCGCCGCCGCGCGGATGAGGCTCACCCGTCCGGCAGGGCGCGAGACGACACGGATTGGACCAGAGTGGCACGACTCGTGTCGTGCTCATGGCGCAGGGTGGCACGTTGGGGCGCTTCGGGGCTCCTGGTGCCATGACTCCCCGGGATTTCTCGGGATGAACGGGCGGCGAGGGGCTGGCGCAACGCTTGCTCCGGGTCTGTGCCATGAACATCAAGCTGACCATTCTTCGCTCCGGTTCGATGGGAATTGCCTCGCTTGCGCTCCTCCTCGGCGTGGCGTCGATCGGCGCTGGATGCGCCGCGCAGGTGACAGATGGGGAAAGCGGTGAGGGGACCGACGAGGGCGCGCTCGAAGGCGAGGAGCTCGAAGGCGACGAGGCCGAGGCCGCGTGTGAGATCGGCGAGTCCCGGAGCTGCACCGTCAACGGGACGCAGGGCTTCGAGCAGTGCGAGGACATCGACGGGGTGGCGACCTGGACCGGGTGCCAGGCGGGCGGCGGCGCCGCCAGCACGCCGCTCGTGCTCTCGTTCGAGCAACGGCCTGTCGAGTACGTGACCGCGATGAGCGGCGCCTTCGATCTGAGCGGGCTCGGGGCCACGATCGCCACCGACTGGCCGACCGCGGCGACGCCGTGGCTCGCGCTCGATCGGGACGGCAACGGGGCGATCGACGGCGGCGAGGAGCTGTTCGGCTCGGCGACGGTGCTCTCGAGCGGCGCCCGCGCGGACAACGGGTTCACCGCGCTCCGCGAGCTCGACACCGACGGAGACGGCCGGATCACGGCGCGGGACGAGGCGTGGTCGCGGCTCGTGCTCTGGAGCGACCGCGACGCGAACCGCGCGTCGAGCGCCGGCGAGCTCGAGCCGCTCGCGTCGCGCGGGCTCGTCGCGATCGAGCTCTCTTACGGGCGCGATCGGCGCTGTGACACGCGCGGCAACTGCGAGATCGAGCGGGCCTCGTTCACGTTCTCGGAGGGCGCCTCGACGCGGACGGGCGCGGTCGTCGACGTGCACCTGCGCTGGCAGTGACGCCGCCGCGGGGGGCGGCGCGGAGCCGCGGGCGATCAGTCGTAGTACTCGTTGCCCAGGTGGGTGATGAGGTCCTCCCCCATGAGCCAGCGCATCGTGTTCTTGAGCTTCATCGACTGGATGAAGAGATCGTGCTCCGGGTACAGGGCCGGCGCGGTCATGGGGCTCTTGAAGTAGAAGCTGAGCCACTCCTGCGTGCCGCGCAGCCCGGCGCGCTGCGCGAGATCGAGGAGGAGCGCCAGGTCGAGCACGAGCGGCGCGGCGAGGATCGAGTCGCGGCAGAGGAAGTTGAGCTTCACCTGCATCGGGTAGCCGAGCCAGCCGACGAGATCGATGTTGTCCCACCCCTCCTTGGCGTCGCCCCGAGGGGGGTAGTACTCGATCCGCACCTTGTGGAAGAGCTTGCCATAGAGCTCGTCGTACACGTGCGGCTGGAGGATGTGCTCGAGCACCCCGAGCTTCGAGACCTCCTTCGATCGGAACGAGTCCGGGTCGTCGAGCACCTCGCCGTCGCGGTTGCCGAGGATGTTCGTCGAGAACCACCCCGCGACGCCGAGCATCCTCGCCTTGAGCCCCGGGGCGATCACCGTCTTCATCAGGGTCTGGCCGGTCTTGAAGTCCTTGCCGGCGATGGGGACCTCCTGCTTGCTCGCGAGCTCCCACGCGGCCGGGAAATCGACCGTCAGGTTGGGGGCGCCGTTCGCGAACGGGACGCGCTCCTTCAGGCAGGCCCACGCGTAGATCTGGGAGCTCGAGATCGCCGGGTGGTCCTCGGCGAGGCCCGCCTCGAAGCGCGCGACGGAGGAGTGGACCTCCGCCGGCGCGATATAGACCTCGGTCGATCCGCACCAGACGGCGACGGCGCGCGCAGCGCCGCTGTCGCGCAGGAAGGCGCGGATATCCTCCCGGACCTGCTCGACCATCGCGGCCTTGCTCGCGCCCTTCTTCACGTGGTTGCCGTGGAGCCGCCGGACGTACTGCGGGTAGAACACCGCGGGCATCGGGCGGATCCGCTCGAGCTCCTCGCGGACGGCGTCGAGGTGGCGGTGCTCGAGCACGTCCGCGTGCCGCGCCGACTCGTAGGCGTTGTCGGGGAAGATGTCCCACGCGCCGAACACCAGCTGATCGAGCGCCGCGATCGGCAAGAAATCCTTGATCCTGGGCGCGCGCTCGTCGGTGCGCCGGCCGAGCCGGATCGTGCCCATCTGGGTGAGCGACCCGATGGGCGCCGCGAGCCCGCGCCGCGCGAGCAGGGCGCCCGCGATGGTCGTCGTGGAGACGGCGCCCAGCCCCGGCAGCAGGACCCCGAGCTTGCCCTCCGCGGTCTTGATCTCTTTCGGCTGCTTCACGTGACGTGTTCCCCCCGGTCGTGGTCGTGGGCGCTCGCCGGGCAAGGCGGGGCATCCGCCGGCGCCGTGGGCGCGGCGAGCGCGAGGTCGGTCGAGGCCGCGCGGTCGAGGCCGCGCGGCGCTGCGACCCGCCGGGAGCATGAAGCTCGACGGCCGCGATCACCACGGGCCGGCGCGCGAGCAACAGCGTTTCCCGCGGGCGCCCTTCGCGCGTTTCCGGCGCTCCCTTCCTCCCGGCGCCTCGGACGGCGGCGTGAGGTGCTGCCACGAGGCGGGGTGTTCGCGACGCGCCGGGCTACCCCGGCGGGCGATCAAGGGGAGGGGCGCGGGTAGCCGGCGGCAGGGGTCATCGCCTCGATCCAGGCGCGAATCGCGGCGACGGCCTCCTCGTCGACGCGCCGGGTCGCGAGCGGCGGCATCTGCTCGGGCGGCGCGCCGGGCGCGTCGCGCCGGGACATGCTGCGGAGCACGGCGCTGCGATCCGGATCGAGGGGCCTCAGCCGGTCATAGCGGGCTCCCGGCGGCGCTCCGGGCGGGCGGACCTTCGCGGGCTGGTTGATCGCCGTCTGGTAGACGCGCGTGCCGCGCACGTCGCCCACCCGGCCGGCGGCGTCGACGTCGAGGCGCATCTCGAAGTGCGTCGCGACGCCGCGCGGGTGGTGGCACGAGACGCCGCAGTTGACGTGCAGCAGGCCGAGGGCGCGCCGCTCCGTCGCGGTCCCGGGCACCTCGAGCGCGGCCGCGCCGGGGAGCGGGCCGCCGGCTGTCGTCGACAGGAGGCCGCGCTCGACGAGCTCGGCATACGTCAGGCCGCCGGCGCCCCGCGCGGCGAGCTGGATCGCCTCGAATCCAAGCGGGTTGTCGGTCTTGCCAGCGTGGCAACGGATGCAGTCGACCTGCGCCGGGATCGCATAGTCGGGGGCGCCGGGGACGTGGGGGACACCGGCCTTCACCTGCGTGGCGCTCGCTCCGTCCTCCGACCAGACGTAGGTGGCGCGCGTCCAGCCATCCTCCGCGGTCTTCCACAGGAACCTCGTCTCGATACGGCGGCTCGCGCCGGCGACGGGCAGACGGAACTCCTTCCACAGCTTTGTGCCGACAGGAAAGATCCAGTCGTTCATCCGGGAGACATCGATTGTCGCGCCCAGAGGGAGGTAGATCCAGCGCGTCTTCTCGGCGCCGTCGCTCCAGAGCTCGAAGGCCGGCGTGAACTCGCGGACACCCGCCGCGATCGTGCGCGCGCCGGGGTCGCTGTAAAGCCCGGTGCAGCGGAGATCGTGAGGATCGGTGTCGCCGTCCTTGCACGGCGGCAGGCCTCCGCGCGCCTGGGCCGCGCCCTGGCCGGGGAGATCGCCTGTGCCGGCCGCGCGCGTGGTGGTCGCGGCCGCCGGGGCGGTCTGGTCCGGTGCGGTGGGGAGCGGTTCGGGCCCGGGCGTCTCCTGCGCGCCGCAGCCGCCGCAGCCGGCCAGCAGCAGCGACGCGGCCACGGCTTGCCAGGCGCGGCCTCTCGTGGTGAAGGTGGAGAGGGAGGTGCCCGCTTGCCCGAGAGACCGAGCCACCGGCGCGTCGTGGGGCGCGCTGCCTATCTGATGAGAGCGTGCCATCGGACCGCCTGGTGCCTCCTGCTCGCCGGCAGTGTAGCCGCCTGCGACAGGCGCGTGCAGGTCGCGGGGCCGCCCGAGGAGCCTCGCGAGGGCGGCCCTCCCGGCCAGGCCGCGGCGGGGAGCCCGGTCCAGGCGGCTCAGGGGGGCTCGGGGGCGCCTGGCGCGGCGCTCGCCGCGCAAGACACGCCGGCTGCGCAGGGGGCGCAGGGGGCGCAGGGGGCGCAGGGGGCGCAGGGGGCGCAGGGGGCGCCCGCGAGCGCCGCGGAGCTCGCTCGCCCGGCGAAGTGCGGGGGCGTCCCGCAGCTCAAGCTCACCCTGGTGGCGAGCGGGCTCGATCAGCCGACGTATGTCGCCGGGTCGCCCGGCGATCCGTCGCGCCTCCTCGTGCTCGAAAAGACGGGGGTCGTCCGGCTCATCAAGGGCGGCGCCGTCCAGCAGGCGCCGTTCCTCGACGTGCGCTCGCGCGTGTTCTTTCCGGCGCCGAACGCGGAGGGCGGCCTGCTCGGGCTCGCGTTCCACCCGGACTACGAGAAGAACGGGCGCTTCTGGCTCCACTACTCGTCGGCCCCGCGCGGCAACGTGGTGATCGAGGAGTGGAAGCGCGCGGCGCAGGGCGGCGACTCCGCCCATCCCGAGCCGGTCAGGTCGCTCGTCGACGTGAAGCACGGCGCGTGGAACCACGTCGGCGGGATGCTCGCCTTCGGCAAGGACGGCCATCTCTACGCCGCGATCGGCGACTCCGCGCGATCGCCGAGCCCCGCGGCCGATCTCACCTCGAAGCTCGGCAAGATCCTCCGCATCGACGTCGATCAGCCGGGCAAGGCGCCGGCGGGCAACATGACGAGCGGTGATCCGATGATCTGGGACTACGGGCTCCGGAACCCGTGGCGGTTCAGCTTCGACCGGCTCACCGGGGACATGTACATCGGCGACGTCGGCCAGAAGAGCTGGGAGGAGATCCTGGTGGAGCGCCCTGGCCAGGGCAGGAACGATTACGGCTGGGAAACGATGGAGGGCGCCCATTGCTACCCTCCTGGCACGACGTGCAAGCCGCGCGGCCTCCCGCCCGCGGTCGAGCACCCGCGGAGCGAGGCGGGCTCCATCGTCGGCGGCTATGTCTACCGCGGGGCGAAGATCCCGTGCCTGCGCGGCCGTTACCTGTACGCCGACTACGTGACGGGTCGCTTCTTCTCGTTCGTGTGGGACGGCAAGGCAGCGACCGATCCCGTCGAGCTGACCTCGGCGTTGAACCCGAATGGACTGCCGTCCTCGTTCGGCGAGGACGCGGCCGGGGAGGTTTACGTGGTGATGTTCAACACGGGGCGTATCTACCGGCTCGATCCGGGCTGAGGTGCCTCCACGGCCGCCGGCGCGTCGCCTGCTCTCTCCGGGACGGGCTGCCGGCGTGGCGCTCTAAGGGCTCTGCCGCAGCGCCGCGTCGAGGAACTCGCGCACGTCGCGCTCGAGCCGACGGTGGAACGCCTCGCGATCGAACCCTTCGCGATCGATGGCGGGCAAGAAGTCCGGGCGCCGCATCTGGGGAGGAAACGGGCTCAGGAACGAGTAATGGTTCGCGTTCTCGACGACCTGGAACGTGACCCGGGCCGGGTCGGGGACGAGGTCGAGGACGAGCTGCCCCTGCCATCTCGGCGCGATGCGGTCGTGCTCCGCCACGAGCAGGAGGATGGGCGCCTCGACGTCCTTCAAGGCGTCGTTGGGCACGAACCAGCACGCAGCGGGGGCCATCAAGACCAGCGCCTTGACGCGCGGGTCCTTCGTGACCGCGACCCTCTGCCCCGGCCCCGTCCAGGGCTGCCCGCCCGCGAGGGCGAGCGCTGTGTAGCCACCCATCGAGTGCCCGATGACGGCGATGTCGTCGCCCAGCAGGTGAGGCCCGAGCTCCGCGTCGGAGAAGACAGCGTCCACCGCCAGCCGGGCGTGCCGCGGCCGGCGCTCCAGGTTCTCGACCGCCTCGGTCAGCGACCGATCGTTGCGGTTGTCCCCGGGGTGCTCGGGCATCGCGACGACATAGCCGCTCTGCGCGAGGTGGGACGCGAGCGTCCGATACGCGAGGGGCGTCCCGCCGCCGCCATGCGAGAGGAGCACGAAGGGGAGAGGGCCGCCGTGCACGGGCGCGTTCCTGGCGACCTCCAGCGAGTAAGGCCCCATCGATACGACCTCGGCAGGGACGTGCGTCGGGTACATCACGAGGACCGGGAACGAGAGGTCGTTCACCGGATCTCGAACGGTCAGGCTGCGGCTGCCGACGAATCGACTCATGCTGGCTTCTCCAGAGGGCATCGGGGTGACGGGAAGACCACGGGGGGTGCGCGTCCGTTTATCAGGAGCTCACCGGCACGACCACCCCGACCTTGGTGACCGACGGTGAGATGACACCGACGCCCCGTGGACCCGCAACCACGGCCGGTGACGCCGGCGGCCAAGATCCGTCACGCGCCGCTGCGGATCCATCCGCCTCGCCGCGCATCCTCCCGAGTGAAGCCGTTGATGTCGCCTTCGCCGAGCGGACGGACGCGCCGGAAGTGGACGTAACGGCCGCTCGGTAACGTGGAATCGAACCGCTCCCCGTGGAGCGGCGGGTGAGCGGGCGCCGTGCTACCGTCGCTCGCGGCGGCTCACGATCGGAGCTGCGCCGCCGAAGGACGACACGAGGTACGCCAGGCGGCCCCGGGGGGCCTTCGACGCTCCGGGCTCGACCCGCGGGGCGGAAGGAGCGCGATGACGCGCGTGGAGAGCTGGTTCGGCATCGCGCGTTCGCTCGCGATGTACTACGGCGTGCCGCGCCGCGGCGGCCGGATGGCTCGTCTTTACGGGCAGTTCGTGACGCCGGGCTCGCTCTGCTTCGACGTCGGCGCGCACGCGGGGGATCGCATCGGCGCGTTCCGCCGCCTCGGCGCGCGTGTCGTCGCCGTCGAGCCCCAGGCCGCGTTCGTCCGCCTGCTTCGTGGCTTCTATGGACGCGACGGGGACGTCGTCATCCTGCACGCCGCGCTCGGTCGGGCGCCGGGACGAGCGCGCCTCTTCGTCAGCGAGCGCGCGCCGACGGTCACGACGCTGTCGCGCGCCTGGATCGACAAGGTACGGAGGGATCCGTCGTTCCGGGGCGTGAGATGGTCCGAGGGCGCAGAGGTCGAGGTGCGCACGCTCGACGCGCTGATCGACGAGCTCGGCGTTCCCGCCTTCGTGAAGATCGACGTCGAAGGCTTCGAGGCCGAGGTGCTCTCGGGCCTCTCGAGGTCGCTGCCCGCGCTCTCGTTCGAATACCTGCCCGCCGCGCGGGAGACCGCGCTCGAGTGCGTCGAGCGGCTCACCTCGCTGGGGGATTACCGCTACAACTGGTCCCGCGGAGAGAGCCTCGTCCTCGGCGAAGCGGCGTGGCTCGACGCGGATGGCATCCGCCGCTTCCTCGCGTCGCTGACCCTCGGATCGGGATCGGGCGACGTCTACGCCCGCCTCGGGGGCTCGGCGCCTTCATCACCCGCACCCGCGCCGACGAGCTCATCGTGAGCTCGCCGAGCTTCGAGCAGCGTCGACATCCTTCATGACCAGCACGCCCGGCGGCTGTCCGGAGGTGCCGGAGGTGATGAAGGACCTCGGTGGAAGTGCGGCGGGCTTGCCCGGAGGTGGTCGAGCACCGTCGGGGAAGTGCGGCGGGCTTGCCCGGAGGTGGTGGAGGACCTCGGTGGAAGTGCGGCAGGCTTGCCCGGAGGTGGTGGAGCACCGTCGGGGAAGTGCGGCGGGCTTGCCCGGAGGTGGTGGAGCACCGTCGGGGAAGTGCGGCGGGCTTGCCCGGAGGTGGTGGAGCACCGTCGGGGAAGTGCGGCGGGCTTGCCCGCGAACGAGCCGGACGGAGAGCGCTGCGTGCCGAGCCGGGGCCCCGCCCGGCGCGAGCCCGCGCCTCCGGCAAGGCGCTTCAGCCGGCGCGGGCGAGCTCGTCCCGCGCTGCGGCCGTGAGCTCGATCGAGCGCACGCGCGCGGCGTGGTCGAAGATCGGCGAGCTCACGATGCGCTCGTCGGCGCGGGTGCGGGTGATGAAGGCGTCCAGCCCGCGCCGCACGGTCTCGGGCGAGCCGGCGACCGAGCGGCCAGCGCCTGCTCCAGTCAGGCTCCGCCGGGCGGAAGTAGCCCATCAGCTCCAGGACGTCCTGCGGGACGCCGTCGGCGTCGCCAGCCAGGTTGCGCCGGAGCGCGCGGGCGGTGACCGGGTCGGAGCCCGGAGCGCGCCCGAGGCCCAGATCGATGCGCCCGGGAAGGAGCGACGCCAGCGTGCCGAACTGCTCGGCGATCACGAGCATCACCGTCGCGCATCGGGGGCGCTCGAGCGAGGGCGAGCTCTTCGCCGGATCGCGCCGCATCGACTGACATCTTCTTCTGCGCCGAACCTTCGACGTCCGGAGGACGGGCGCCGGGCACGGCGTGGCCGGCAGCAACGCTCTCACGCTTCCTAGCAGCCTTCCCTGCTGCGCCGAATCTACCTGCGAGACGTGCTCGCCTGCCCATGCGGCGGGCGGCGCAGGATCCTGGCCGACATCTCGGACGGCGCCGGAATGGCTCAGCATCGCCGTGGACTGGATTCATGAAGCGCTGTTTGACAAGGACTTCGACACGGTCATCTCCCTCCTGGAGAGCCTGCCCATCGAGCCCTCGCCGCCCCCAGCGCAGGCACCAGCGCCCATCCTCGAAGAGCTTATTTTTCGAGCTCACTTGACCCACCTGGCCTTCGAGGGGCAGGTCGATTCGCCCTACTCGGCGTCGGAGGAGGGATGACCCTGCACATCGCGGTCACCTGGCCAAACGCAAACAGCCCGCTTCTCCCGGACAATCTCGCTGACGTGAGATTGGAAGCCGGAGGCACACCGCTCACGCCAAAGCAGACTGCGCCCGGGCGGCGGGAGTACGAGATCCCGGACGGTGCGGCGAAGCTCTCGCTGAAGGCGAGTTTTTCGGTTGCGTTCGGCCCGGTCAAGGGCACGGCCAAGAACCCGGATGTGCTGAACGACGTCGGAGCGATGACCCATGTCGTGCTCCGAGCCCAGCAGGAGTTCGATGTAGTCGACGGCGGAACGCGGCTACGGCCGGTGAATCAACCGGCGTACGCAGGCCCGCATCCGCTCGTTCACATGGTCGGAGCGGCTAATCTTCATGCCGCTGTCTCCATCAAGCTTCGCACGGAGTTCGTCGACATCACGCCGTTCTGGAAAGTCTACGCGGCGGTCTGGAGCTATTACGAGACCGAGCATAAGCCGGGTACCAGGCTCCTGGTGCTCGGCGCGACGGGCGCGACACCGATCATCTGGTTCGCGAGCATCCCGGACGCCTGCCTTCATTGCACCAACGGCTTCGCCTCGTGTCTTGTATTCTTTCGCCCGGAAAACTATATCTATACCCAGGTGAACCAGCCACGCCAGATGGCCGCACTGGCCCGGTATCTCCTTAAACCCAAGGAGGCGGACGATGCAACGGCCCAGTCGTGGGAACGCGACTACATTGCCGGCGACGGATACAACCTCATCCGCTGCGGGTTCGAGGATGCGCTCGCACGGAGCCAGCGCGCTGTGGTGATGCTTCACCCCTGGCCGAGCGGCACGGCTTTCGGCGGCGCAGCGGGCAGCGAGCTGCCAGCTCTCTGCTCCGGCGCGCTTCGCCTGCTCTGGGCCGATCAGCACATCTTCCGGGGGACAGCCAATGTTCGACTCGGCCGTCTCGGTATCTCCGGCTTCAGCCGGGGTGGCGGTAGCCTGTGGCCCGCGCTGACCTCTAACATTGGTCGGGTCGATGAGGTGTACGCCTTCGATTGCGTCGGCACGGACACGAGCGCCGGAACGATCGTGCAATGGTACAATAGTCGTCCCGAAGCGCGGCTCCGGATGGTGGGTGGCGCGTACAACGTCGCGAAGCACCAAGCCATCTACCGAACGATTCAAACTACGAACGGGGTGACGGGGCCGCTCACGCACGTGACAGCGATCCCCGAGAGCAACGAGGGGTATGCGCCCAGGGTCAACCCGCTCTGGGATCACGTCCTCAAGGAGCGGGAGGACCTGCGAAGCCATCCCGATACACGGCATCAATTTGCGATTTTCGGCGGCTACATAGCCCTGCCCGGACCGTTCGCGCTGACGTTCCTGCTACGGTTCCTCAAGGAATCGCTGTTCATGGTCCCTTGAGTGCGCTGAATGCGCCTCTCAGGGGGCGCGCCGGAGGGCACGGCCTTGCCAGGTATAACGACCGCGGCCGCTGCAGACGCGCCGGTACACGTCGCGCGCCGATTGCCATGCCGCACGGCTTTCAGGCGCGGCGCCGCGGTGGGCCGCGTCGACGGCGTTGAGGGCATCATCGCAGGACGAGCCGGCGGCAGCGGCGGCCGAGTCCGAGAACCGGAGCACGCCCTCCTCGACCCGCGGCACGATCGCGACCCTGCAGATGGCCGGGTTCTGGGGAGCGCAATCATCAAGTGCCGCCGAGGAGGGCACGTCGAGTACTGGCCGGAGGGCGCTGCCCTCCGCGACGTAGAGCACCGTGTGTGCGACAAAGGGGACGAGCGCGGCCTTCTGCTCGCGCCCGCGCCAGCAGACAAGCAGCTCGGCATCGGGCAGAACGAGCGTCCCGCTGCAACTGCAGTCGTTGACCGGCTGAGGTGGGCTGACGGCGAGCGTCGACCAGCAGGCAGCGTCGGGCCGCCACCGCACGCCGCGGGCCGTGAGCCAGTCATCAACGTCGAACGGCGTGGCTGCATCGACCTTTGGACGCCCACCCGTCATCGCGGGGATCGGCGCGACAGCGGACGGCGGAGCGAGAACGCCGGCAGATGTCGCGGCGCCACCGGATGCGGTTGGAGTGACGCTGGACGAGGAAAGCGGAGACGTCCCAGACGGCGGTGGGCCGGTGGTGGATGCGTTCGGCGGCACCGGCGACGATAGGTCGCACGCGATTAGGCTCGACGCGGCGAACAGGCGGGTGGTGAACGCGAGGAGGAAGCAAGCGGTTCGGTGCATGTCGGACGCAGGGTATAGCGCGGGGGCAGGTCAGGTCCTGCATGCAAAGGAGGTCTTACGGTGAGCAGCGTGGGTGCGCGCGTGGTCCACGTGATCGGCCTCGGCGCTCAGACGTCGGTCGGCCTCACGTGCCCTCCATGATCGCGCCGGTCCGCGGCGCAATTTGCCGGTTTCGCACTTGGGACCACCTGCGCAACTGCCGCACCGACGACGCGTACGCCCGCCTCGGTCCGGTCCGAGCGTGAGCGTGCTCGAGCACCGTCGCGGGAGCCCGGTGGGCTTGGCCGGAGGTGGTCGAGCACCGCCCCGTGAACGAGCCGGGCTGCGCGCCGAGGCGCCTTCGGCAAGGCGCTTCACCCGGCGCGGGCGAGCTCGTCGCGCACCGCTGCCGTGAGCTCGAGCGAGCGCACGCGTGCGGCGTGATCGAAGATCGGCGAGCTCACGATGAGCTCGTCGGCGCGGGTGCGGGTGATGAAGGCGTCCAGCCAACGCCGCACGGTCTCGGGCGAGCCGGCGACCGAGCAGGACAGCGCCTGCTCGAGGCCGGCGCGATCCAGGGGGCTCAGGTCGCGCTCGAAATCGTCGACCGGCGGAGGAAAGGGCCCCGGCCGGCCACGGCGCAGGTTGACGAAGGCCTGCTGGAGCGACGTCCACAGCCGGCGCGCCTCCTCGTCGGTGCCGGCCGCGACCACGTTGATCCCCAGCATGACGCGGGGCTCTGCGAGCTCGTCCGAGGGGCGGAACTCCCTGCGGTACAGCGCGATCGCCTGCGTCATCTGGCCCGGCGCGAAGTGCGAGGCGAAGGCGTAGGGGAGGCCGAGCGCCGCGGCGAGCTGCGCGCCGAAGAGGCTGGAGCCGAGGATCCAGATCGGCACGCGGAGCCCGGCGCCGGGCACGGCCTGAACCAGCTGGCCAGGCTCCGCCGGGCGGAAGTAGCCCATCAGCTCCAGGACGTCTTGGGGGAAGCCGTCCGCGTCGCCAGCCAGGTGGCGCCTGAGCGCGCGGGCGGTGACCGGGTCGGAGCCCGGAGCGCGCCCGAGGCCCAGATCGATGCGCCCGGGAAAGAGCGACGCCAGCGTGCCGAACTGCTCGGCGATCACGAGCGGCGCGTGGTTCGGCAGCATGATCCCGCCCGCACCGACCCGGATCGTCGAGGTGCCGGCGGCCACGTGCGCGATCACGATCGACGTCGCGGCGCTGGCCACGCCGGCCATGTTGTGGTGCTCGGCCAGCCAGTAGCGGTGATAGCCGAGCCGCTCGGCGTGGCGCGCGAGATCGAGCGAGTTGCGGAGCGCCTGCGCGGCGTCTCCGCCCTGGACGATCGGGGCGAGGTCGAGAACGGAGAAGGGAATCATGTTGGACACCTCGCCAGACTGTTGCACGCCACGGACGGTTGCGGCAGCGCCCGGGGACCGGCGCGGCCCGTGCGCGGTCTCGACGCGGGATCGCGGCGAGGACGCGCCCCGGCCAGCGCGCCCCGGCCAGCGCGCCCCGGCCAGCGCGCCCCGGCCAGCGCGCCCCCGCCAGCGCGCGTCCCCGCCGGCGCGCGTCCCCGCCGGCGCGCCCCGGCCAGCGCGCCCCGCGGCGCTCGTGCCGTCTGGAACGCCATGACGAGGCCGCGCCCGCTGTATTACGCTCGGCTCGTGCGCCGTTCGTCCTTGCCGCTGCGCCGCCTGTCGCAGGTCCTGCTCGTCGTCGCCGCCTCGGCCGCCGCGATCGCTTCGCCCGGGGGAGCGGCCGCGACCCTCTGGCCCAACGTGCCGGAGCAGATCGCGCGCGCGCTCACGTCGGGCGACGCCCTGGAGCGGCGCCTGGCCGCGACCCGCGTGGGCGAGCTCGCCCCGGAGACGGCGATCAGGCTGATCCAGCGGGGCATGAGCGACCCGGACATCGAGGTGCGGCTGCACCTCGCCGGGGCGGCCGTGCGCCTCCGGATGCCGCGCGCGGGGGACCTCGTGATCGAGTGGCTCGGCGAGGGCGACGCGCGCCTGCGGCTCGCGGCCTGCGACGTGATCCGCGCGGCGCCCACGGACCGCTCCGTCGTCGCGCTCGGCCGGGTGCTCGGCGATCCCGACCCGCACGTCCGCCTCGCCGCCGCGACCGCGATGGGCGCGGCGGGGCTCCCGGACGCGGTCTCGCCGCTGCTCGGCCACCTCGACGACACCGCGCCGGAGGTGCGCGCGGAGGTCGCGCGCGCGCTCGGCCGGATCGGCGACGCGCGCGCCGTCGTGCCGCTGATCGGCAAGGTGCAGGACTCGGTGCCGGAGGTCCGCAAGGCCACGGCGCGCGCGCTCGGAGAGCTCGGAGACCCGCGCGCGGTCAGCGCGCTCTTGCTCGCCCTCCAGGACGCATCCCAGGACGTGCGCGTCGAGGCGGTGACCGCCCTCGGCCGGCTGCGCTCGGACGACGCGACGTCGGCGATCGCCGATCTCGTCACGGCGTCGCCGGGGGCCGCGGGCGCGTTCCCGGGGGCGCGGCCGTCCGACAGCGCCACCTCGAGCAACGACGTGCGGGAGGCGGCGCTCCGGGCGCTCGGCCGCATCGGCTCCGACGCGGCCGTGAAGGCGCTGCTCGCGGCGCTCGCGAAGGACAACCCCGCGGCGCCGCGCTCCGCGGTCCGCGACGCCCTCGTCAGCGCCGGCGCCGCGGCCGTCCCCGCGCTCGTCGCCGCGCTCGCGGCCGCGCCGTCGGCCAACGCCGCGGCGGGCGCCGCCCTCGTGCTCGGCGAGCTCAAGGCCAGGGAAGCGCTGCCCGCGCTCGCGCGGGGGATGCAGCGGGGCGTCGTCCCGCTCCGGCACGGGCTGCGCGCCCTCGGCGCGCTCGGCGATCCCGCGGCGCTGCCCGGCGTGCTGGAGCTGCTCGGCGACGGCGACCCCGCGGTCCGCGCGGAGGCCATCCGCGCCGCGACGGCGCTGCTCGATCCAGCGCGGCCCGACGGGCGCGCGGTGGACCCGGCGCGCGCCCTGCTGGTCGACCCGGCGACCGCGCCCGACGAGAAGCTCGCCCTCGTCCAGCTGCTCGGGCGCACCGGGTCGCCGCGCGCGCAGGCGGCGCTGGTGCCGCTCGCCAAGGCGCGCTCCACGCCGCTCCGCCTCGCCGTGATCGAGGCGCTCGGGGCCGCGCGCGCGGCCGGGACGCTCGGCGCGGCCGTGGACGCCGCCCTGCTCGCGGCGCTCGACGACGAGTCGGCCGACGTGCGGCTCCGGGCGGCGATCGCGCTCTCCCGCGTCGCCGGCCCAGGGAGCGCCCGGCCGCTGCTCCAGCGCCTCACGGTCGCGGCGGAGCAGGACCGCGGCGCGCTCGGCATCGCGCTCTCGGGCGCCCTGTCGCGCGCGGACGACGCCGGCGGCGGGGGCGGCGCAACGGACGCGAAGGACGCGAAGGCCGCGAACGACGCGGGCGGCAAGGGCCTCGTCCACGAGGTCGCGGCCGCGATCGCGAGCGCGCCGGACGCCGCGCGCGACGCGCTGATCGAGGGGCTCGGCCGCATGCCGGGGCAGGCCGCGGGCGCCGCGCTCGCGCGGATGGCCTCGGCGGCGCCCATCGACGATCGCCGCAAGATCGCCGAGGCGCTCGCGGGGCACCCGGAGGCCGCGGCCGCGCTCCGCAAGCTCGCGGGCGATCCGGATCCCGGCGTCCGCGCCAACGCGGTCTGGTCGCTGGGCGCGGCGGGGGACAAGGACGCGCTGCCGCTGCTCCTGCCGCTCCTCAAGGACCCCGACGCCGCCGTGGCGGGCAACGCGGCGGGCGCGATCGGGCGCGCCGCCGGCCGCTTCGGGCAGCCGGCCCGCGCGGCCGCGGCGCTCTGCGCGGCGCTCCCCGACGCGCGCCCCTACGTGCGGGCCAACGCGCTCGCGGCCCTCACCGTGGCCGGCGCCCGCTGCGACGGCGACGCGGCCCGGGACCTGCTCGCGCGCGACCCCGCGGAGGCGGTCCGCCTCGCGGCCGCCGACCACCTCGCGCGGAGCGGCGCCGACGACGATCGCCGCGCGCTCGCCCGCTGCGCCGCCGAGGACAGGAACGCCGCGGTCGCCGGGCGCTGCGCCCGCCCCGCGCCGCCCCGCGCGCCGGCCGCCGGCGCCGAGGACGTCGTGGTCTTCGTCGTCCCGTTCGACGCGGGCCGGGGCGGCTCGGTCCGCGACGCGCCGGCCCCGCGCGCGCCCTTCGCGCTCGTGCGCGCGGACGGGCTCATGCGCCTCGGCGTCGCGGACCGGCGCGGAGAGCTCTTCGAGCGCGGCGCTCCCCGAGGGCCGATCCGCCTCACCGTCCCGGCCCCGCTCGTGAAGTGAGCCCGCGCCCGCCGCGCTGAGCCGGACACCATGCGAACCCGACCCGACGTCGAGCTCCGGATGTCCAGGACCGTGCACCCGGGCGACGTCGTCCTCGTCGAGCTGGTGCTCCGCTGCCGCGGGAGGACGCCGGTCGACGCGATCGAGCTCCACCTGGAGGGCATGCAGGTCGCCCGCGTCGAGGAGCGCGTCCTCGTGCCGCCCCACTTCCTCTCGCTGGTCGCCCGCGTCTCGGGGCCGACGACGCTGCCGGAGGGCGAGCAGCGCTACCGCGCGAGCTTCCCGCTCCCCGACGACGCGCCCTGCTCCTACCTCGGCACGCGCGCCGAGATCCGCTACGGCATCACGCTCTCCATCGCGATCCCGTGGTGGCTCGACGTCCAGGAGTCCTACGAGGTGCTCGTCACGCCCCGCCCCGTCACCCGCCCGGGCCGGTCGCCGGCCGCGGGGACCACGGCGCGCGGCGACAGCCCCTTCGTCGAGGTCTCGCTCGACGATCGCGTCTTCGCGCCGGGCGACGAGATCTCGGGGGCGGTGGCCCTCGGCAACGTGCAGGGCCGCGGCGTGCGCGGGATCGAGATCTCGCTGGTCGGCGTCGAGCGCCTCCTCAGCGCCGACCGCTCCGCGCCGAACCGCGCGACCGAGGCGCACCGCTTCACCGCCTTCCGCCGCGCGGACAGCCGCGACGAGGGGCGGGAGCTGCCCTTCCGGTTCCGGATCCCCCGCTCCGTCGCGCCGTCGTTCGACGCCGGCTGGGTCGCCCTCGTCTGGGGGCTCGAGGTGCGCGTCGATCTCGCGCGCGCGGACGGCGTCGTCCACACGACGCCGCTCGTGCTCGGCGTCTTCGACAGCCCGCCCGGCATCGGCGCGATGCGGCGGCAGATCGGCTCCGGGAGGTGGCGCGCCGTCTGGGAGGCGGTCGGCGCGCGCCACGGCCTGTCCCTCGACGCGCTGGAGCTCCGCCTCTCGGGCACGCTCTCCGGCGCCGCGGCGTCGGTGTGGATCGACGCGGGCTCCTCGTCGAGCGGCGCGCTCGTGGGCGAGCTGCGCTGGCCGTCGTGGGGGCTCGACCTGGAGGTCGGCGTGAAGCGCTTCCTGCTCGCGCTGTCGTCCGAGGACGACGAGGGCTTCGGCCGCCGTTACCGCGTGCGCGGGCGCGATCCCGGCCAGGTGCGCGCCGTTGTCGCGGGGCCGCTGCGCCGGGCGCTGCTCGCCTTCGACGACGTCCGGCTGGACGACGAGCACGTGTCGGTCCGGTCGCGGACGCCGGGCCACGATCAGCCCTGGCTCGGCGCGTTCCTGGAGCACCTCGCCGCGCTGGCGGCCGAGATCGGCGCCGCGAACGCGCGCATCCCGCCGCCCACGCCGATGGCGGGGATGCGCGCGGCCTGGGAGCGGTTCGCGGCCGAGGTCCACGGCCGCTTGGAGGTGGGCCGCATGCGCATCCGGGACGCGCAGGTCGACGGCGCGACGTTCCACGTCGACACCTGCTTCGAGCGCGGCCCCCACCCCGAGCGCTCCGAGATCACGCTGGTGGTGGATCCGCCCCTCGACGCGGCGCTCGATCCCGACGATCCCGAGCAGCTGCGCGCCGCGTCGCCGAGGGCGCGCGAGGCGGTCAAGGGCCTGCGGGCCCGCGCGCGCGCGCTCCGGATCGCCCCGCACGCCATCGTGATCACGCTGCCGGCCCCGCTCGAGGACCCCGCCACCCTGCGCGATCTGCTCGGCGAGCAGCTGCACGTGGCGGCGCTCCTGCGCGGCCCGCGCGTCGCCCGCCCGTACCGCTGAGCGGCGAGGAGCGGGCGCCCGGGCGGGGGCTGCGGCGACCGCGCTGGAGCGCGCGGCCCATCCGAGGACGCGCAGAGAGGACGCGCGGGCGGGAGCGCGGCAGCGCGAGCGCGGGAAGGCGAGAGCGCGGCAGCGCGAGCGCGGGAAGGCGAGAGCGCGGAACCGGGAATCCCCTTACGCGGCGCGCGGCTCGCCGATTTCCACACAAAACGCTCGCGGATCCGGGCTAGAGTCCCCGCCCATGCTCGACAAGCTTTCTCGCGAAGAACGCCTCCAGCTGATGCGGTTCATCTGTTCGTTCGCCTGGGCCGACCTCCAGGTGCGCGACCAGGAGCGCGCGTTCGTGCGCAAGATGATCCTGCGGCTCCACCTGGACGCGGAGGAAGCCAAGCAGGTGCGCGGCTGGCTCGAGGTGCCGCCCGCGGCCGACGACGTGGATCCGATGAAGATCCCGCGCGCGCACCGGCAGCTCTTCCTGAACGCCGCGCGCGAGATGATCTCGTCCGACGGCGAGATCGGCGAGGAAGAGCGCGAGAGCCTGAGCCTCCTGGATCAGCTCACGCGCTGAAGCGGGCGGGGGGGGCGACGGATGACGGATGACGGACGGCCGATGAGCCGGTGAGCGGTGGAACGATGAGCACGATGGCGGAGGGAGGGGCCGGCGAGGGCCGGACCCCAGCGGAAATGGGAGCGAGCTCGGCCGAGAAGCCCTGGGTCGGCGTGATCATGGGCGGCAAGAGCGATTACGAGCACCTCGCCGTCACGAGCGAGCTGCTCACGCAGCTCGGCATCCCGCACGAGGTGCGCGTCGTCTCGGCGCACCGCACGCCGGACCGGATGTTCGAGTACGCGAGCACGGCCGCGGAGCGCGGGATCGAGGTGATCATCGCCGCCGCCGGGGGCGCCGCCCACCTGCCCGGGATGGTCGCCGCGAAGACGGTGCTGCCCGTCATCGGCGTGCCCATCCCCGCCACGGCGCTGAACGGGATGGACGCGCTGCTCTCGATCGTCCAGATGCCGAAGGGCGTCCCCGTCGCCACGATGGCGATCGGCAAGCCCGGGGCGGCGAACGCGGCCCTGTTCGCGGCGGCGGTCCTGTCGGGCAAGCACCCGGAGCTCCGCGAGCGCCTCGCCGCCTTCCGCGGCGCCCAGGAGGCGGCGGTGCTACGCGACTCGGTCATCGTCTAGCTCGTCAGGCCTCGCCAGGCCTCGTTTCGCTCCCCCTCGACCAGGTCCTCCGGAAATGCCCATCGCTCCCGGCTCCACGCTCGGTATCCTCGGTGGCGGCCAGCTCGGCCGCATGACGGCGCTGGCCGCCCGCACGCTCGGGTACAAGGTCCACGCCCTCGATCCTGACCCGGACTGCCCGGCCCGTTCGGTGCTCGATCACTGCATCGTCGCCTCGTTCGACGACGTGGCGCAGGCGGCCGAGCTCGCGTCGCAGTGCGACGTGGTGACGCTCGAGATCGAGAAGGTCGCCACGGACGGCCTCGTCGCCGCCGCCCGGTTCGCGCCGGTGCGCCCGTCGGCCGACGTGCTGACCCTGGTGCAGGACCGCGGCGTCCAGAAGGGCTGGCTCTCGCGCAACGGCTTCCCGGTGGGACCCTTCCGCGAGGTCGCGACGAGCGAGCAGCTCCTCGAGGCGACGCGCGCCATGGGCGGCGCGTGCTTCGTGAAGTCGTGCGTCGGCGGGTACGACGGCCGCGGCCAGCTGCGGCTCTCGGGGGACGCGCGCCTGGACGACGGCGGCGGCGGCGCCGGCGGTACCGGCGACCTCGAGCGCGAGGCCGCGTCGCTCTTCGCGTCGCTCGGCGGCCAGCGCTGCGTTGTCGAGCAGGCGCTCGACCTAGAGGCCGAGCTCTCGGTGCTCGTCGCGCGGAGCCCGAGCGGCAAGCTCGCGGTCTACCCGCCGGCGCTGAACCACCACGTCGACCAGATCCTCGACTGGTCGCTGCTGCCGGGCCCGCTCTCGGCCGCGGTGACGGGGCAGGCGGTCCAGATCGCGCTCGACCTCGCGGTCGGCCTGCGCGTCGAGGGGCTGCTCGTCGTCGAGCTCTTCCTGCTCAAGGACGGCCGCCTGCTCATCAACGAGCTCGCCCCGCGGCCCCACAACAGCTACCACGCCTCCGAGGTCGCCTGCGCGACGAGCCAGTTCGAGCAGGCGGTCCGCGCCGTGTGCGACCTGCCGCTCGGCTCGGTCGAGATCGTCCGCCCCGCGGCGATCCTCAACCTGCTCGGCGACGTGTGGCTCGGCGGCGCGCCGCCGCCGTTCGAGGCCGCGCTGGAGATCCCGGGCGTCCGGCTCCACCTTTACGGAAAGCGGGTCGCCCGCCCCGGCCGCAAGATGGGCCACCTCTCCGCCACGGGCCGCACGCCGGAGGAGGCGCTCGTCGCCGCGAAGCTCGCGATGGCCCGGCTCTCGGCGCACGCCGGGCTGCCGCTCCCCGGGCGCTGACGCGCCGCCGGCGGGCCTCCGCCGGCGCACGACGCTCTCCACTGCCGCCCTGGGTGGCGCGGCGCGCGCCGCGCCATCACGTCGACGGTCGACGGACTCGTCCCGTTCGCGTCGATTCATGAGCCGCCGCTGAGCCGCGGCGCAACTGCATGTTCGGGACGGCCCTGGAGGGTAGGGAGGTGTGTTTTCACGTGCACAGGTTCGGCGTCGCCTGCGGCGTGGCCGGCGCCTGGGCGCGACGGCGACGCCGCGGCCGCGCGCGGCGATCTCGGCGGATTCAATGGTCTTGAGCGCTCGTGCGGAGACATCTCACTGTGTCTTCGTCCACAGAGGCAGCGCACGCTGGCCGGGGGGGAATCACGCGCACTGGCTATCAGGACGAAACATCGATATAGGATGCATTTGATCTGAACACACGCCCTGGACTTCAACGAATATCTCGCACAGAGGCGCCGCTGTGGCATGTTCGATTCTTGACAGGTCACGACCGTGGAGACTCCGGCCGTGCCCCTGCTTGCAACCCTGTCCATCTCGGGCGGCGGTGACCGCCGGAGGAGGAGCAAGTCGATGAAAAGAACCTCATTCATGGTGTTGGCGTGCGTGGCGGGCGGGCTGGGCAGCGTGTCGTGCGGGGGGGCGGACGCGGGCGACGACGCCACGCACGAGACTGAGCCCCAGTTCTCCGTCGACGCTGAGGGCGGGGTCTTCACCGGGGATGATGGATTCAAGATCGAAGTGCCGCCGGGGGCCGTCAGCGCGGCGACGGAGCTCACCATCGAGAACATCGTGGACGCCCGCGAAGGCGCGGTAGGTCCCACGTACCGCCTCGGTCCGGAGGGGCAGACGTTCGCCAAGCCGATCAAGCTCACGCTGCCGATCACCGTGGAGCTCGAGGCGGAGCTCGGGGAGAATACCGTCCTCGATGCCTACGGCTTCTCCGCGCCGGCGGGCTCCGACGTCTTCACGCCGCTCGAGCATCACGAGGTCTCTGCCGCGGAGCTCATCACGCAGACCACCTCCGTTGGCATCTTCTACGCCGGGATGATCCCGGCGGGGGTGATGGCGAGCCAGCACGCCTACCCGATGGCGCTCGCCGCCGACGACACCTACCTCTACTTCGCGAGCGGCGGCACCGAGTCCACCGCGCCCGCGGACTCGAACGACGGCTACATCTATCGCGTCAAGCCGGGCACGACCGAGGTGGAGGCGATGACCCCCGCGGATCCCGACCCCAAGGCGCTGTGGGTCAACGCCTCCCACGTGTACTGGGCGAGCGGCGGAGACAACGATCCGATCATCCCTTCGGCGCTCAAGCGCGTCGACAAATCGACCCTGGAGATGGAGACGCTTGTCGAGATCGGCTACGTGCTGAGCGTCACCGGAGACGAGTCGTCCGTCTATTTCGGCGATGGTGACGGACACAACATCTACAAGCTGCCCCTCGACGGCGGCGAGCCCGTCGTGCTCGCCGCCGACGCCGGCGCGCCGGAGTACCTGGCGCAGGACGCAGAGAACATCTACTGGACCGGTGGCTCCCGGACGAACAAGGTCTACAAGGTGGCGAAGTCGGGCGGGGACGTGACCGTCATCGCCGAGAACGAGGGCGAGCCGGCCGGGATCGCGGTGGACGCGCAGTTCGTCTACTGGGCCAACGCCGGTGACGGCGGCGTGTTCAAGGCGCCGATCGGCGGAGGGGCGAAGACGCTGATCTACCAGGGCGGCTCGATGGGGGGGCTGGCCCTCAGGGGCGCGACGCTCTTCTCGACGGACATGAGCCGGAACCGCAGCGTTCAGGCCCACGATCTCGCGAGCAATACGACCGTCGTGCTCGCGCTCGGCCAGCACTTCGCCTGGCGCATCATCGCCCCGGAAGGTCAGGACGTGTTCTGGACCAACGGCGGCGATTATCGCTTCGAAGGACAGATCGTGTCCTACAGCGCTCCTTGAGCGCGCGCCTCCGGCGGCGATCGCGGGCAGCAGGACAGCAGGGGCGAACGCGGCGGAGGGAGCCTGTTCGCCCTCACCGCATTGCACCGAAGTGGCTCGAGAGCGCGCCCTGGCGAGCGCTCCCGAGTCCGCTCGCCAGGGCGCGCCGCGCCGCCCCGCTGCGCCGGTGTCGGCTGCTTTACGCATTGACCGTGTCCGGCGTCCTGGCGTAGTTCTTCTCATTCGATGCAGATCACCCTCCCGAGGGCCCGGCTCCAGGTCGCGCTGCTCGCCGTGATGGCGGTGATCGCGGGCGCCGGGCTCGCCGTCGAGGTGCTCAAGCCGCTCCTCCACCTGAGGAGCCAGAGCGGCGTCGTCCCGTTGTTCTCGCTGAGCTACGAACAGAATGTGCCCACGTGGTACACCTCGTCACTGCTGTTCGTGTGCTCACTCACGCTCGCTGTCATTGCCGTCGGCGCCAGCAGCACGGGCAAGTTCGTGAAGCACTGGTGGGGGCTCTCCGCGGCGTTCCTCTACATCTCGCTCGACGAGGTGGTCGAGATCCATGAAGCGGCGAGCTCCTGGCTCGATCTGGGCGGGGTCCTGTACTTCAGCTGGGTGATCCCGGCCGCCGCCGCGGTGGCGGTGTTCGCGGTCGCCTACCTCCAGTTCCTCTCGCACCTCTCGCGAGATATGCGGAATCGATTCCTCCTCTCGGGCGGGATCTATGTCACCGGCGCGCTCGTCCTGGAGCTGCCGCTCGGGTACTGGACCGAGCGGGCCGGGAGCGACAACCTGATCTATGCGCTCATCGACTTCGTGGAAGAGTCGATGGAGATGCTCGGCGTGAATCTCTTCCTGCTGTCGCTCGTCGATCACCTCGCCGTGCAGGGGTGGACGATCGGCTTCTCGCCAGAAGCACCGGAGCCGCGGCCCGCGGCGGCCCCGCGTCCCGCATGAGCGCACGGGCCGAGCCCGCGTCCGCTGCGCTGCTCGGTGTGGGCCGGGCCGCGTACATCGTCGGCCCCTGGTACGATTGGGCCTTCTTCCTGCTCCCGCCGCTCGTCGCGCTCGCCGCGGGCGCCCTGATCGCGGGGACGCCGTTCGCCGACGCGACGTTCAGGCTTCATGGGGAGAAGGTCACGTGGGCGGGGCTCTTCATCGGCACGCTCATCCACGGCCACCTCGCCGCGGTGCTCCTCCGGAGCCACGGCAACGCGGACATCTTCCGGCGGCACCGGCTCCGCTTCCTCGTGGCGCCGGTCGCCCTGTTCGCCGCGATGATGCTGTCCATGTGGGCCGTCGCCTGCGTGTCGGTCCTCGTGGTGTTCTGGGACGTCCACCACTCGGCGCTCCAGACGTTCGGCCTCGGGCGCATCTACGACGCGCGCGCGGGGAACGCGCCGGCGCTCGGCCGCCGGCTGGATCTGTGGCTCAACCTCGTCCTCTACGCCGGCCCCATCCTGGGCGGCGCGACGATGCTCCTCCACTTCCAGAGCTTCGACGCCTTCGAGGGCGTGGGCCCCGCCTTCTTCACCGCCGTCCCTGCGCTGATGACGTCGAGCCACCGCGTCATCAGCTGGGCCGTCATCGCCGCGGGCACGTCGTACCTGGTCTATTACGCGCTCGCTTACCGCGCGATGGTCCGGCGGGGTTACCGGGTGTCGTTCCCCAAGGTGTGGCTGCTCGTCAGCACGGGGCTCTGCTCGATCTACACGTGGGGTTTCAACCCCTGGGGACAGGCCTTCTTCATCATGAACCTGTTCCACGCCGTGCAGTACCTGGCGCTCGTCTGGTGGTCGGAGGGCGGCCGCCTCCGCCGCCGGCTGCGCCTCGACGCGCTCCGGGCTGGCAAGCCGATCGCGGCGGCGGTCTTCCTCGGGGGTGTCCTTGTGTACGGGGTCTGGGCCGAGCTCGCGCCGGCGGACGACCGCGCGCTGTGGTCGATCACGCAGACCGTCGCGCTGATGCACTTCTGGTATGACGGCTTCATCTGGTCCGTGACGCGCAAGCAGGTGTGAGGCGATCGCGCCTTCGAGATGTTACCAGAGAGGGGTGTATGCGAATCCAACGTTGTCTCCGGTCCATGGTCGTCGCGCTCGGGGTCGCCTCCGCGGCGCTCGTCTCGCCCGCTTGCAGCAAGTCGCCGCAGATCACGGCGGAGAGCATGGAGGACAACTGGGCGCTGACGGAGCAGCACGAGCCCGGGTCCGTCGTCATGACGGTGGCCCAGGACGGGCAGGTGACGGCGCTCGTGAAGGATCGCGACGGCAAGCCCATCGCGGCGGATGTGTCGGGCAGCGTCTCGGTCAAGGTGCCTGGCAAGGGCGGAGCCCCCATGAGCGCGGCGCTCGTGCCGGAGCCCAGGTCGGGGGGCGTGCTGCTCGCCAAGCTCCCGCCGCTCGAGGACGACCTGACCGAGGTCAGCTACGAGCTCAAGGTGAAGGGCGAGCCGTTCAAGGGGGTGCTGCACGTGCCGCGCGGCGGGACCCGGGAGCTCCAGGAGAGCGCCAGGGAGCACCAGACAACCCAGCTCGACGGGACCAAGGGGCCGAACGGGGGCGTGCTCCAGCCGGTCGGAGGCGACATCGTGGAGATCGTCGCCGACAAGGAGAGCGGCGATCTGCGCGTGTACGTGCTGGATCTCAACCTCAAGCCGGTGCCGATCGGCGAGCGCGAGATCAAGCTCGCGATCCAGACGGCGTCGGGGCCGGACGTCATCGTGCTCGCGCCTGGCCCCGATCGGCTCTACTTCACCGGCAAGCTCGACGTGAAGGTCAATCCGACCAGGATCACGGTGGTGCTCAAGGAGGGCGGGCACACGCACGTGGTCCTCTGTGGTTACCGTCCAGGCGCGGTGATCGTGGTCGGCCCGAGCGCGCCCGTGATCGGCATCCTCGTGGCGACCACGTGGGCCGTGAAGGTCGACGTCAAGCCGACCGTGGTGGTGCACGACGACGATGACGACGGCCGGGTCCTCGTCATCCACAAGCACAAGCACAAGCACAAGGGCAAGGGGAAGGGCAAGTGGCACTGGAAATGACGGGGGAAGACGGCGCCGCGCTCGGAGGGGGCGCGCCGACGCGGTAAGGTGGCGGCGCGGCGCGCCCGCGCCTCACCCGACGGAAAGCCCTCTCCCATGACCGAAGCGCCCGAGCTCCCCGACCTCTCCCCCGACGACTGCCACCCCCGGGCCGCCGCTGCCCTCGCCGACCCGTTCTTCTGGTCGCTCACCGACGAGACCGCTCCGTTCGGCAACGAGACCGCGCACGAGACCCTCAACGCCTTCCGCGACTTCCGCGACGAGCACCCGAAGAGGAGCCCGATCGAGCTCCTCGACGAGCTCCTCGAGCGCTGGGAGGTCGGCAATGCCGGCTGGGACGCCGTGGACGCGGGCGAGGTCGAGGCGCTCGGGGAAGAGGACGAGTACGGCCTGCTCACCCGCGACGAGGCGATCCTCGCCTTGGCCTTCAGCCAGATCGTCGTCGAGGGCAGGCTCGATCCGGAGGTCCGCCGCCGCGCGCTGCTGGCGCTGGCCCGGCAGGCGCTCCCCGCGCTCCTGAGCGCCTACGAGGGGCGCGCCCTGGAGAGGGCGCTGCGGATCGACCGGATGAGGGCGGTCCTCTCCGCTCGCTGGGACTAGGCTCTGTCCGACGAACGTCGCGAGCGGCCCGACGCTTCTCAGGACCCAGCGCGTCGCGCCGGCAGAGGGCCAGCGTGCGAGATTCGCGTCACGGAATTCCGCAGCAGGTTCGGCGCGTCGCGGGCGTCGAGGCAGACGCCGCAGGCTCGGCGCCCTGCCCTGGTTGCGGCGCGCAGCTTGCACTCACCGACAGCGCCGCCGCCGGGGCCGAAGCATGGAATCACGGCGCTGCGACGTCGAACTTCGTCACGATATTTCCGCCCTGGAATTCCACATGCACGGCGCTGGCATCTTGCCCCACAATGGCGACGTTTCCTTCAGGATCCACGGCGAGGCCATGCACTCTGCTGAACTCGGGGCTGAGGATGTGGGACCACGAAATATGCCCATCCCTGTCGAGCCGCACGACGAACTGCCGCTCAGCTCCGTCCTCTGCGCCGAGCGCCGTGCCGTCGGCGTCCAGGGTACCGGTGACGTTGCCCGCAACGAAGGTGTTCCCGAGAGCGTCGGCGCCGAGGCTCACGGCTCTGGATGCAAGGCTGCCCTCGATGAGTCGGCTCCAGAGGTGGCCTCCATGAACATCGAATTTCGCCACGAAGGCATTGTCGGATGAACAATTCGCGCCAACCAGCGGTCCGCCGCCGAAATCAAAGTCGCAGTGCGCGTTCCCTGCGAGGAACACGCTTCCGTCTCCATCCACCGCGACGTCAACAAGAGCTTTATGGTGGTCCGAGATTGAGTCATGGTGGAGAGGGCCGGACAAACGCTTGCTCCAGAGCAGGTTTCCCGAGGCGTCCAACCGCGAGAGGACGAACCGCTCGAATTCGCCGCTTCCGTCATCGATGTCGACCGAGTCGTCGGCCGCGATCACAATTTGCCCTGAAGCATCGACGACCATGATGCCGCTTGTGTTGTAGCTGCCGCCTTCTATGACGAGCTCGCTCCAGACATGATGTCCCGCCGCATCGAACTTCGCCACGTAGGCATTCATCGTGTCTTCGGGACCCTCTCCCTCTACCCGCGGTAGCAGACCTCCCCCGAGATCGAACTCCCCGTAGTATCTTCCCATGAACACCACGCCGCCCGTCGTCGGATCCACCGCGATGGAGCTGATGTACCAATCTGCTTCATGACCAGCGTTGAGGCGCTCGCTCCAGAGGGTGTTGCCGGCGCTGTCGAGCTTTTCCAGGAAGGCGTCGGACGAGGACGAGGTCGTGCGTACGAGGAACATGTTGCAGTCCGCGTCGAAAACGATGTGCGTGCCGTGATGCGGGGTTGAATCATCGCCGAAGAGCTTGCTGAAGGTGTGGTTGCCCGCGGCATCGTACTTTGCCAAGAGGGCGTCGCGGTTTGCCCCGGGCGGGAGCTCGCCGCCGCCCATGTCGACGTCCGACGTCGTGTATCCTGTCATGCCGAGGTTGCCGGATGGATCAAAGGCGATGTCCAGGATCACCAGCGGAAAGTCGCCGCTCGTCGCCGGCCAGTCGTCCAGGCTGAAGGGACGGGAGGCCACCGGCGCGCTGCACCTGCCCGACGAGCCGCCCGCGCCGCCGGAACCCGACGAGCCGCCCGCGCCGCCGGAACCCGACGAGCCGCCCGCGCCGCCGGAACCCGACGAGCCGCCAGCGCCGCCCGCGCCCGAGGCATCGGGGTCGAGCGGCTGCTGGTCGGGGTCGAGATCACCGATCGGCACGCGATCGATGGCGCACCCAAACGTGGTGACTGAGAGAGTGACCGGGAACCACAACAAGGAGAGTGCTAGCTGCGAAGGTCGCATGATCGAGAATCCTCCACGACCCGGCGATCTCTCTCCCGGCGCTTTTGATCACGGAATCGTGGTCGAACAGCGACCCACCTTGATCATGCGCGGCGCCTGAGCGGAGCGCGGGCTCCGCGCGACGAAGGCGCACGCGTGCGACGCGGCCTCTGCGATGTGCCCTCCGGCCACGAGGGCGTCGACGCGGAGGACGTCGCGCTCGATGGCGAGGCTGCCCCCTGGAAAGCGCGCCGCGTGCTCGGCGGTGAGGCGAAGGGCGAGCGGCGCGTCCCCCCGCGCGAGGGCCGCTCGCGCGGCGTCGATGAGCCGGAGCTCGTCCGACAGGACGAAGGTAGGGGCCGGAGGGGGCGGCGCGACCTGCTCACTGCGGGGTTCTCGTGGAACGGGGTCGACGGCGGGGACGGCCGTCGCCGCAGGAACGGATGAGGGGACCTGGCGCGCGAGCCCGATCTCCTGGGGCGCGGGCGCCACGTTCGTGGTCGACGCCGCTGCGCGCGGGGCGGGCGACGCCGCTGCGCGCGGGGCGGGCTCCGCGGCAGGGGCGACGGCGGGCTCCGCCTTCGCAGGCAGGGCGGGCTCCTCCTGCGTGGCCTCCTGCGTGGGTGAAGCGGCCGCCGGCGCCGCCCCACCGACCTCCGCCGCGCGAGGCGGGCGAACGGGGGCTGCGGACGCGACGGCGTCCGCGTGATGGGTCGCCGCCACGTACGCGCCCCCGAGCACGAGGGCGACGGACGTGACGCCGATGGACGCGACGAGCACCGCCTTCAAGCCGAGCGCGTGAGCGGCCTGCGCCGCGATCCCCCCGCTCGCCTTGGCCGCACCGACGCCGAGCTTCGTCGTTGCGACCGCGGTCGCGGTCCCCGCCGCGGCGGCCACGAGGGCCTTCGCGCGGAGCGAGGAAGGCGCCTTCGCCGTCCTCCCGGCGCGCAGCAGCGCGCGGTCGAAGTCGTCGTACGAGTCACTCACGGCCGCCTCCCCCCGCTCACCGGCAGACCCCTCTTCAACCGATCGGTCGCTCGCTTCCACGCTTCACGGGCGCGGCGGAGTCGTGACGCGACGGTCCCTGGCGGCAAGTCCAGCAGATGGGCGATGTCCGCCATCGTCTCTTCTTCGATCTCATGGAGCACGAACACCGCGCGAAGCCCGTCGTCCAGCGCCTCGAGCGACGCGTCCAGCAGCCTGCGCGCGCGCGCGTCGTCGAGGCGGCTGTCCGGCTGCTCGCCCGCCGGCGCGGAGGGCTCTCCCGTGAGCTCTTCGTGACGTGCTCGCCGGGTTCGCTCGCGTCGGACCATGTGAACCGCGACCGAGACGAGGTAAGAGCGCTCTTTGCCGGGAAGGATCGCGTCGAGGCGCGACGCCGCCACCACGAACGCTTCCTGCGCAATGTCCTCGGCCGCCGCCTCGCCCACGCCCATCCGGCACGCGAACCGCCACAGGAACTCGAGGTGCGACGCGAGCTCTTCGAGGCGCGCCTCGCGGGCGACGTCGGCGGTGGACTCACAGGGGGAACGCGCCTGTGCGTCCACGAGTCCGCCCGGAGGGCGAGCCAGGCGGAAGGCGGTGGAACCTGGGGCGTCGTCGGTGGTGGTGATCACGAGGGGCTCGTCCCAGGCGATCCACGAGGTCCCCGGTTTGATCACGGAAAATAAGCCCCGATGGAGAGCGCGGCGTCCAGCCGCACGGCGGGGGCTTGATAGGCCGTCCCGCCGTGCACGTAGTAGAACTCGTCCCGAAGGAGGGGCAGCGCGGGCCCGACCTGCCAATCCATGAAGGACCATGCGCCGAGCAGCGCGCGCATCCGTGCGCCGGCGCCCGCCTCGAGCCACGGGCGCCATCGGCTGTAGACCTTCGGGGCTCCCTCCCCCGAGGCGAGCAACGCGCCCGCATCGAACATCATGTAAGCACTCACGAAAACGCGATCGCCGAGGGATGCGCCGAGCGGCGCCAGCGACGCACGAGCGCTGAGCCAGGTGAGGCTCACCGCCGCTCCCCCTCCGAGCACGGTGCGCGGCAAACTCGCCCCCACGCCGAGCTCCGCCCATGGAAAGAACACCCGACCCGATGCGAATCCTCCCGAGAGCCGCGCACCTGCCGGCCCTACGTAGAGCGGTGTGGCCACGAGACTGAGCGTCGCATACAGCTTCCTCGCGTGTGTGGTCTCGCGAGCCGTGGCTCGCGACGGTCGCGCCGGCGGCGCGGCGGAGGTTGGGCTGAGCTCGCGGGCTGTGACTCGCGACGGCCTCGCCGGCGGCGCTGTGGAGGTTGGGCTGAGCCCGCGGGCTGTGTCTTGCGACGGTCTCGCCGGCGGCGTCAGGGGGAGAGGCTCGGCGCGGGAAGCTTCGACCGAGGCCTGCTCGTCCTCGCCGGCCATCGTGACGACCAGCCCGAGCGCTGAGGCGGCTTCCGCGCAGGAGTCTGCCAGGATCGTGCGCGTTTCGATGGCGCCGTGAGCGCCTTCTCCCGAGATCACGAGCGTCACCGCGCTCGGCGGCTCCGCTTCGCGCAGATGGACCCGGAGCCGTACCGTGGAGTCGGCGTCCACGCGCCCTCCGCGCAGCGCGGCCGCCGCCCGCACCGCGTCCAGCGTCACGCAGCGCTGCTCATCGAGCTCCACAGCGGCCCCGACGTTCGTGGCGTGGGCGGCCTCCGCTCGCACCAGAACGAGCCATACCACAACCGCGATCGCGCCTTGGCGGACGGCATTGCCCAGCGCGCGCGTCCGACGAGGATCGATCGAGAGGGCGGAGACTTTCTGAGGTTGAGGTGCCACGGGCCGGGAGGATAAAACGAACTCATCGAGGAGGGCGTGAGCGACGTCGTCGTGGTCACCGGCGATATCCACACGTCGCGGGCGCTCGATCTCGTGCCGTCGCCGCTCGATCCTGAGAGCTACGACGCCGAGACCGCCCGAGGCCGCGCCACCCGTGGAGTGATGTCCGGGTGAACACAGCGATTGCGTTCGATCGCCCGCGCCAGAGCTCCCTCTACCCCGCGGGTGCTGTCGCTGCAGCGGCGGGCCGCCGAGCTCGCCCGGGCTCGCGCCCGAGAAGGCCTGGAGCGCGCCGGTAAGATCGGGGAAGACGACCACGTCGCGCGCGGGCTCGCCGGGGCGCTGGCGCCGGCGCACGCGGTGCAGGGCCAAGGGCCGAGATGCTCGACCAGGCGCCGGTGGGCGCGGGCCTCGAAGGCGTCGGGGAACGGCGGCTCTCCGGGCGCGATCTCCAGCGCGTCCTCCCGGCTGAGGTCGACGACCTCGGTCCAGCCTTCGCGGCGCACGATCGACGCGAGCACCACCAGCGCTGCCACGCGGCGCTCCTCGGCCGGCGCGCCGGGCGGCAGCGCGAGGCCCTCGGCGCGGGCGCGCCCGAGGGGCGGCAGGTACCGGGTCACGGGGTCAGACGGATCCACCCTGGCAAGGCTAGTACGTTGTCGCCCAAGGACGAATTTGCGGCGGCGAACCGACGTGATTCATCGGGATTTCTGACACACGGAACCAGGCAGCCCCTCGCGCCCCTTCGGCGCCGACGGCTAAGGAAGCGCCCAGTCCTGCGCGTCCTGTCGGCACCCAGGCCCGCAGTCTTCGCCGTTCGGGTACCATGTCCGGTACGCGGGGGTGAAGCTCCGCTCTCCGAGGAGCGCGCCGTCCCGCCGCACGACGACGTCGACGCGCGCCGGCGTGCCACGAATCGCGAGCTGCTGGGTGAACTGCCCGGGGGCCGGGACGCAGCTCTGGGAGACGCCGCCGCCGCGCCTCGTCTCCGTGCAGATTTCCACCGCATTGACCGAGACGCTGACGGTCGGGCTGCACTGGACGAACACGCCGCTGCCGCCGACGTTCGGTGTGTTCGTCCAGCTGTAGGCGCACGACACCGCGTTGCCGTCCACCGCGAGCTCCAGCGTGTACTCTCCCGCTGCCCAGCTCTTGTTCGCCGTCGCGGCGGTGATGGTGAAGGTGTCGCTACAGGCCATCTCGGTGCATTGCTTCTGGTTCATGATGCAGCCGGGCATGGCGGAGGCCACGGCGAATCCGGCGGCGAGCGCTGCGGTCGTGCGCACGCAAGAGCCGAGCGGGACGAGGGAAAAAAGAGATAAGGTCATGGAGCCATCCTCTCTCCGGCGGGACCGCCGTGGATGGAGGCGCTGGCGAAGCAACGGGTAGACCACCTGCGCGGGCGCAAGAAGCCGGTGCTCCTGACGCCTTGTGCCAGGCGCCCGCCGAGCGGCATGACAGGTGTGTCAGGGCAACGAACCCGCGGCTCGGCTGCTCGGCTGATGGACGCCCCGGCGCCGCCGGCGCAGCGCGCCTCTAGACCGCGCGGCGGCGCTTCGAAGGGGCCCCCGCCGGTGCGGATTCGGGTACCGTCAGGCCTTCAGGTGGTCGCGCGTTCGAACGCGAACGCCCGTCCTGCCAGGAGGTTTGCACATGAAGAAGACCTATACGGGGAGCTGTCACTGCGGCGCGGTCCGCTTCGAGGCCGACATCGACCTGAGCGCTGGAACCAACAAGTGCAACTGCTCGATCTGCACCAAGACGAGAAACTGGAACGTGATCCTCAAGCCGGACGCGTTCCGGTTGCTCGCGGGTGAGGACGCGCTGAGCGACTACCAGTTCGGCATGAAGTTCGGGCACCACCTGTTCTGTCGACACTGCGGCGTGCGCTCGTTCGGGCGCGGGTATGTCGAGGCGATCGGCGGCGATTATGTGGCGGTCCAGCTCGCTTCGCTGGACGACGTGGATCTCGCGGAGCTCATCTCCGCGCCGATCCGGTACGCCGACGGACGCAACAACAACTGGGGCGCGCCGCCGGGAGAGACCCGGCACCTGTGACCGTCGCCGCCGCTGCCTGCGGTGGACGGAGGCCCATCGACGGAGGCGCCGCCGCACGCCGGCGCCCCGGCCGCGCCGTCTTCACCCGTCCTATTTCGCGACCTCTCCCGTCTTCAGATCCAGCTTGAGCTCTCGCACCACCTCCGGCTTGGCGCACACGATCTGCGGCGTCGAGCCCCGCACATCGGTCTTGATCCGCTCCTCCAGTTTCTTGGCGAGATCCCAGGTCGGCACGAACGCGGCGAGGAAGCGCTGCCCCATGTCGCGCGTCACAACGAAGCGCGCCGGCGAGAACTCCGTGCGTCCCTTGAGCGCCTTGCGCGTCAGCGGGAAGTCGTAGTCGTCCGGCGCCGTCTTGCTGAACGTGTAGAGCACCACGAGGTTCTGCGGGCACTTCGGCCCGCCGGGCCTGGGCAAGGTCCGGTTCTCCCTGGGCTTCGGCGGCGGCCCCTTCTGGAGCTGAATGGTCCCGGGCGCCGCGCCCGCGGGCTCGCTGGCGCCGCCGTGCTTCAGGATCGCCCCGCCGGCCGCGACCCACACCGCCCCGTCGCTCCCCACGGCCACGTCGCGGGCCTTCACCCCGTCGGGCAGCGGCGCCTGCTCCCAGGCATCGCCCTTGCGCGTGAACAGCGCGTCGTCCGTGAGCGCCCACAGCGTCCCGTCCGGCGCCGCCGACGCGGTGAGCACGCGCGCGCCCTTCGCCGGCGGGTCGATCTTCTTCGCCTCCCCGCCCTGGTAGCGGAGCACGCCCCCGTCCACGATCCACGCCTCGCCGTCGCCGGGGCCCGGCAGGATCAGCGTGCGCACCTCGTCGGTCGTCTGTTCCTCGGACGGCGCCGGGACGGGCAGGATGGTCGACCGTTTCTCGCCCGGCTTCCATACCTCGACGGCGTTGTCCCCGTTGCAGTTGCGCCCGTAGCTCAGCGCGGTCCCGTCGCGCGTCGCCCCGAATGCCTCCGGGCGGACCTCGGCCTCCGAGTAACGCGATGCCGCTTCGGCGTCGAACCCGCGGCACTCCCCCTTCCTGGGCGCCGGCGTGATCGTCAGCCCCACCCTGGGCCCGCGCAGCGTGACGAACCTCGAGCGTCCGATCATCGTCGGCCCGGTCAGCCCCACGAGCGAGCTGCCCATCCTCGCCACGCCGGTGAACCACTGCCCCGCGTCGCCCACGCGCTGATCCCAGCCCTTCGCCCCCAGCGCGTAGTGCTCGGCGACGCCGGTGCGGCCCGTGGTGCCCGTCGCGATCAGGTCGAGCTGGTCGGGATAGCGTCCGTGGACGCCGCTCACGGTCACCATCCACCCCGGCACGCGCAGCCGCTCCGGGAAATCGATCTTCCCGTCCTTCAGCACGCCGACGGCGGTGGCCACGTTCGTCTGCTCCCCCTCCACGACCGTCAGGTTGGGGGTCGACACGAGCAGCGCTCCCTCCACCGGGTGCAGCCGAATCTCGAGGTCCTCCGGGATCTGCGCCACCGGCGTGAACGCCGACTCCGGCGGCGGCGCCGGCTTCGTCGCCTCATCCGCCTTCACCCCGCCCGCCGCGCTCGAGGCGCCTCCGGTGCTCGATGGGCCTGCCGCGCCTGCCGTACCGGGCGCGCCCGGCGCCTGCGCCGCGGCCTCCGCGCGCGGCCCGTCCGCCGCCTGTGGCGAAGGCACAGGGCCGCACCCCGCCGTCGCCATCACGAGCCCGCCCAGCCCCCACCACGCCCTTCGCCCGATCATCGCTCGTCCTCCTTCAGGCACGGCCGCGCCGGACTGCCGCGCCGCGCTCCCATGCTATCGTCCTCGACCCGCCGGCTGCCCGGCCGCTCACCACCCCGGACCGCGCGCCATGCCGGCCTGCTCCCCCTCGCGCCGATCCCTCGTCCGCTCATGGCGCGAGCCTCCCCGACGCGACCCGGATCTCGCCCTCGATCTCCGCGTCGCGCAGGTCCACCCCGTTCGGGTGCGCCACCCGCTGGTAGGCCACCTGCCACGCGATCGCGCGCCCCTCGCCGGCGGCCCCGACATCGAGCTCCACCGTCACGGGCTCCGCGTGCACCCGGTCGTCGGCCACGAGCTTCCGCCCGATCGCCCCGGGCCGCAGCGCGAAGTGCCGCGCCAGGTAGCGCGTCTCCTGCCCCAGCACCAGCTCGTCGGGCCCGAGCGCCTCGGCCGACACCTCGAGCCTCCGGAACAGATCTCCCGTCGGGAACGCGTGCCCCGCGTTCGCGGGCGCGAGCGTCACCGCCACGCGCGTCGCCGAGAGCCGCCGCGCCGTCACCGCGACGGCGCTCCGCACGAGCGCCTCGTCCCGCGATCCCGCGAACCCGTGGCCGCGCCGCCCCCCCGGCCCGCGGGGCATGTGGCAGGCCGCGCAGGGCTGGTCCGCGGCCGGCGATGCGCGGTGCTCGATGACGGTCGACTGCATCAGCTCCGCGGCCGACCGCCCTCGCGCCGTGGGGAACGCGAACTCGTGGCAGGCAGCGCACGCGTCCGCGCCCCCGAACCGCGCGTCCCGGATCACCGCGTGCGGCGCCGCCGGCGGCGCCCCGCGCCCCGCCCACGGCGCCGCGAGCACCGGCGCCACCGCCTGCCCCGCGAGCTCGCCCTCGCCGTCGGTCGTCACGTGGCACGTCACGCACCCCACCCCGAGCGCCCCGAGCGCCTCCGGCTCTGGCTCCTCCGGCCTCGCCTCGGGCGCGTGGCACGCCCGGCAGAACGGCATCGGCTCGATCGCGAACGCCCGCCGGTAGGCCGGCTCGGTGTTCGCCCGGTGGTGGAGCGACGCGCGCCACTCCCGCGCCACCTCCTCGTGGCACCCCTCGCAGGCCCGGTTCGCGATCACCGCCGCCCCGAGCCGCGCCCGCGCCGGCCCCGGCATGGGCACCCGCGCCGCCTCCGCGGCCCCGGGCAGGGCGCCGCCGGCCGGCGCCTCGACGTCCCCCGCGGGCCGCGCGGGCGCGTCCGGCGCGGCAGCGCACGCGCCCGCGAGGGCGCCCGCGACAAGCAAGCCGAGGCCAGGTGCACAGCGCCGCACAGCGAAGATTGCAGTTACAACACCCCCGGCGCTGCGTCACCTCCTGTGCTGCTCGAGCGACACCGCGACCAGGTTGTCACGGGCCGCGCGAGCGCCAGCGCGCGCCCGCAGGCGAGCCAGAGCGGCCGGCGGCCCAGGGGAGCGATGGAGGACTCGTGATCTCGCGTCGGACAGGCCAGCGCGGCGGCGCCCGGCGGCGGGCCGCATGAATACGACGCACCTGGTACACGCGATGCTCCAGGGCGCGACATGCGCTCACTTCGATCGAACGTGTCTCGATGGTTCGCGACAGCCCTCTTTCTTTGCGCCGGGGCGGCCCGCGCGCAGGAGGGCAGCGCCCCTGACGTCGCTCCTGCGCGCAGGTCCGCGCCGAGCATGGATTTCAACGTGCTAGCGGGCGCCGGCCTCTACTCGGGCTCGGACAGCGATGGGCTGCGCTTCGATCTCGCGCTCACGTACCGCATCGGCGTCATCGAGGTAGGTGGCTTCGCCGAGACAGGGGGGGAGCCGCTCGGGGAGAGCTTCAGCGGCGTCGGCGCGACAGCGGGCGTCGCGTGGAGATCGCCAGCCGGGCTTCGACTCTCGCTCGCGGGCTCCTTCGGGAGACACTCCTACACGGGGGTGGGGGCTCCCGGCTGGGACAGCGGCCCCGGCATCGACGGCGACACGATCTTCGTCGGGGCTCGCGCCGGGGCGAGCTGGATCTTCGGTCCAGGTCCCGTGCACTTCGAGCTCGGCCTCGCCGTCGCCGTCGAGCACGACGTGACGAAGGAGCGAGTCCCCTACTCCTCAATTCATGACCCCGAATCCATGGGCGAGCCTCGGCTCGTCTCCATCGGAGCCACGCTCGTGCCCGTGTCGCTGGTGCGGCTCGGCATTACATGCGACGCGCTCTGACGCGCCCGTCACCCGGGCCGCCGTGGCGGCGGCGGCAGGTCTCCGCGGGCGCCGCGCGGCGAGCGCCGCCGCTGCCCGGGCGGCGCCGCGGCGGCGTCGGCGACGCAGCGGCAGCGGATCATCCGGCGTACAGGCCGCGCGCGCGGCCGCACAGGCGCACGAGGCCGAGCAAGCCGTCGATGGTCGGCGTCGGCACGCCGGTCAGCTTGCCGATCTCGTGGACCACGGTCACCAGCGCGTCGATCTCCAGCGACTTGCCGGCTTCCGCGTCCTGCAGCATCGATGTCTTGAACGCGCCGAGCCTGCGCGTGACCTCCATCCGGTCTTCTCCGCTCTGCGCGATCGGGCAACCGATCCTCTCGCCGATCGCCGCCGCCTCCTGCATCGCCTGGAGACAGAAGCCGCGCACCAGCGGATCGTCCAGTATCCGATCGCACGTCGCGCCGGTGAGCACCGACACCGGGTTCATCGTCATGTTGCCCCACAGCTTGTACCAGATGTCGGTCCGGATATCGGCGCTGGCCTCGGCCTCGAAGCCGGCGCGCCGCAGCAGCTCGACCAGCGCGCCCACCCGGCCCGACGGTCCGCCGGCCGGCTCGCCGAGGAGCAGGCGGTTGCCGAGGCCGACGCGCACCAGCCCCGGTTCCGGGCTGGAGCCCGACAGATGCACGACGCAGCCGACCACCTGGCGGAGCCGGATGGCGCGCGGCACGACGTCGCCCGGGTCGAGCGAGCGGAGCCGAGCGCCGGCATACGGCACGTTCTCGGGCGCGAAGAACCACCACGGCACGCCGTTCATCGCGGGGACGACGATCGTGTCCTCGCGGAGCAGCGGCGCGATGCGCGCGGCGACGTCGGCCAGCGCGGTGGCCTTGACCGCGATGATGACGACGTCCTGCGCGCCGAGCGCGGCCGGATCCTCTGCGGCGCGGATCGGCACGCGGGTGATCTCTCCATCGACCTGCAGCAGCAGGCCGCGCTTCTGCAAGGCGGCGAGGTTCTCTCCGCGCGCGACGGCGCTGACGTCGCAGCCGGCCGTGGCCAGCCGGGCGCCGAGCAAACCGCCGATGGATCCGAAGCCGTAAACAGCAATTTTCATGATGTCCCTGCATCCTATCGTCGCGGACCGCCGGTTGCCTCCTCGCCCGCCGCCGCCGTTCACGGCGCACCGCGTCGCACCGGTCCTCGGACTGCGCGGAGCGCGCGTCGGAGGCGCTGTGCCGCTCCGTCACCTCGGCCCTTGCGGCGCGAGGCGAGCTGACGATGATGAGCGTGCCCGATCGGCACACCATCCGGGGGCGCTTGGAGGCACTTGCTTATGAAGGTCAGGTACTCGCTCGTCGTTTCTTGGACCGTGCTCGTTGCGGCGGCTGGCTGTGGCGGCGGCGGCGACGACGACCCGCTCGAGTCGGAGGGCGGGGGCGGAGCCTCCAGCGGCGCTGGGGCTGGCGGGTCGAGCGGCTCCACGGGCAGCGTGGGCGCCACGAGCTCCAGCGCCGCCAGCACAAGCAGCGCGGGCGCGGGCGCGGGCGCGGGCGCGGGCAGCGCTGCGGCGACGAGCGGCAGTGGGGGCGACGCGACGGGGAGCGGGAGCGGCAGCGGCGGCGCCGGGGAGGGCGGCGCCGGGGCGGGTGGCGGTGAAGACGTGTCGGCCGTCTGCCCGGGCGGCCCGTACGCGGCCGATCCGGTGCCGGCGAACGGCAGGCCGCAGCTGGTGAGAGGGGGGTTCACGTACGTCGAGGGCCCGGTCTGGGTCGCCGAGCTCGGGGCGCTGTTCTTCTCGGAGATCAACATGCAGGCGCAGAACGCTCCGCCGCTCAACGGTCCAAAGGCGAAGATCCACAGGCTCACGCCGCCGGGCGCGTTCGAGGTGTTCCTCGAGAACAGCGGGACGAACGGGCTGGGCCTCCACAGCGACGGAAACCTCGTCGCATGTACCCACGACACGCGCAGCATCTCCGTGTTCGATCTCGGCACGAAGGCGCGGCGCGAGATCGCCGGATCGTACATGGGCAAGCGGTTCAGCTCCCCGAACGATGTCGTCGTGCGGAGCGACGGCAACGTCTACTTCAGCGATCCTGATTTTCAGCTCACCGGCGGCAGGCCGGAGCTGCCGACAGCAGCTTACCGCGTGTCCCCGTCCGGCGCGGTGAGCCTCATCGGCACGCTGGAGACCCCCAACGGCGTCGCGCTGTCGCCGGACGAGAGCGTGCTGTACGTGACCGAGTTCACCCCCGGCCGGATCCGTCGCTATACGCTGAGCGCCGACGGAGCGCCTGGCGCCTCGTCCGATTTCGCCTCGAACCTGCCGAAGGCCGACGGCCTGGGCGTCGACTGCGCGGGCAATCTCTACATCGGGTGGCGTGACGGCCTCGAGGTCGTCGCGCCGAGCGGCGCGAAGCTCGGCAAGATCACGGGGATGGGCGAGGTGTCGAACGTCGCGTTCGGCGGGGCCGATAGAAAGACCCTTTACATCACGGCGGGCGCGTCGCTCTACGCGATGGAGATGAACATCCCGGGATATCCCTACTGAACCTCGCTGGCCGCAGACCGCCGGCGCTCGGTGGCGCCGGCGTTCCAGCAGCGAGCGCCCGGCGGCGGACAGAGGCGGGCGGATTCCGGCTGCCCGCGCGAAGGCCGGGCGGCAGCGGCTTCCTGGCGGGGCTCCAGGTGCGGTAGACTCGGGCATGGCGAAGGTGCCGGAGAGATTCCGCTGGGTATTCTGGGACGTCGACGCGAAGGCACTCGATACAGTGACGGGCCAGGACTACATCATCCCGCGAGTTCTCGAGTTCGGTCGGCTGGAGGAGGTGCGCTGGCTCATCCGGACGTACGGAATGAACGGGATTCACCGGTTTTTGCGGGAACTCGGGCACCCCGAATTGAGTGGGCGGACGCTTGCGTTCTGGCGGGCAGTACTAAAAGCGGAGGGTGAAGTGTGGGCAAGTCCACTGGATTGGCGAAGGAGCAGAGCCGCGCCCTGGGTCGACTGAAGATCATCCCAGGGATCGAGCGGTTCTATCTGGCCGGGGGGACGGCCATCGCAGTGCATCTACGCCACCGTCGGTCGCTGGACCTCGACTTGTTCAGCATTTCCGCGGACGTCGATCTGACGATGCTCGCCCAGGAGGTTCGGGTTGTGGTGCCCGATCTGCAGGTGATAAGCATGACCGATGCGGCGTTGCGGGTAATGGTGGGTGGCATCCCAGTGGATATCGTAAGGTATCCTTATGGGCTGCTCGATGCGCCAAAGCCCGGACCGGAAGCATTTCCCATGGCAGGGGTGCGGGACCAACAAACCGCTATTGCCGGCAGCGCTGCGAGCGGCGGGTGACCGACAGGACGATGATCGAGGGACTCGATCCGGTGTGCATGGGAGTGGTTGTCGCCGAGGCGCTCGCCGCACAGCAGATCGAGCGCGACGCCGAAAGCAGCCTCGACGCCGCGCTCGCCCTGGCGACCACGCTGCACACGCCGGGGCAGCGCGAGCGCTACCGGCGTCTGCTCGACTGCGCGATCGAGCAGGCGGATCGCGCGCTGGCCACCGCCGAGCAGGAGCGCGCCGCCCTCCAGGAACATGAGGTCGCCGCTGGAAGAGAGCGAATCCTCGCTACGGCGATGGGCGCCCGTTCGATGCTGGCAAGGGCCCACGCGGCGCGAGCAGAAGACGCGCTCCACGGCGCGGGCCAGCTCTCGTTGAGCGCGCAGCGCGCGCCGACGCGCGGCGCCTGCGACGACGGCTGGCGGCGCGTGGAGGCGATCGTGGCCGGCGCAGAGGCCTCGGCCCGCGCGGCCGCGGACTGCGCCTCCGAGCTCGAGGGCGGCTCTTCGCGGTCCAAGGTCGCCCGCGCGGCGCGCGCGGCGGCTCACGAGGCCGCGGTCGCCGCCCGCGCGGCGCGCAGGATCATCGAGGAGCGAAACCACGCGTATACATTCCACACCGACGGCGGCTTCTCGTTCGGCGAGGGGTGGTACGTCGCCGCGGCCGCCGTCCTCGCGGGCGCGGCGATCCAGGTCGAGCCAGGCAAAGCGGGGACGGCGCAAGCCGAGGCGTTTCTGCGCGATGCAGGCCTGAGCGATCACCTTCAGGCGTACCGCTCGCGCCCGCGCGCGGTGAAGCAGACCACGGAGATCGTCGCGCGCGCCTTCAAGGCCGATCCGTCCTCCGCCCAGGGGAGGCTCCGCGCGGCGTTTCTGGCGGACGCGCCCATTCCGGGATCGGTGATCGCCTGGGTCGATCGCAGGCTCGCGGAAGCGCGGGCGGGAGCGTCATGCCGGAAGAAGGTGCTGCTCTGGATCCGCGAGGGGACCCACCACCCGCACCGCAACACGACGCTCGCCGAGCTCCTGGAGCTGACGGACCTCGTTCAACGCACGGGGCTCGTGCCTGTGCTGACCGGCGACGCCCTTCGAGACGCACGGGTCCCCGAGGGCGCGATCGACATGACGCTCTTCTGGAAGGACCCGACCTTCCGGCAGCTCGACATGCGCCGGGCGCAGCTTCAGTTCTTCGAGCACCTGAAACGAACGCACGGCGTTGTCGGCCAGCTCGGCGTCACGACCGCAGGCATGGACGGGCCCGCGCTCATGGGGCTTCCCACGATGTACCTCACCGAGGCGTCGAACGTGCGTATGCGGGAGTGGGTCGGCGCGGTGCCGGGATACCAGGAGATCGTGCGCGAGGGGGGATATCTCGAGCGCGTCCGCCGTGTGTTGTCCGAATGGGCCGCAGCCTCGCAAGGGGACGACGATTCCCTCGGACTGTAGGTGGTTGGATACTTTGGCCGAGGGTGGGGTCTTTTGAGCCGCCAGGACGCCAAAAGACGCCAAAACACGCCAAAACACGCCAAAAAATGAATGATCTTGGCGTCTTATGGCGTCGTCTTATGGCGTCTTATGGCGGCCCCATCATTTCGGCAAGGTGGGGTAAGTACCTCGCCACCGGACTATAGAGGCAACCCCGGATCCGACCGCTTCAGCAGAATCGTGCCAGAGCACGAGGAGGAGGTCGCCGAGCCTCAGGAGGCGCCGCCTGCGGTGCCGCTGCCGCCCCCGCCGCCGGTGCCGAGCGGCGTGTCGTCGCCGCTGCAGTCCTGATCGAGGCTGTCACCTGCCACGTCCGTCGCGCCGGGGTGGATGTCCGGATTGCCGTCGTCGCAGTCCTCCTCGGGCCCGTAGCCCTCGCATGTCGCCTGGTAGCCGTCGCCGTCGCTGTCGGTCGCGGGCTCGTCACACGGGGGCATGCCGTAGCAGGCCATCAGCGTGACAGCCATCATGCCGCCCGACGCCACCGCGAGCAGCCGGCCCGCGATCCCGAGGCGCGCCTGCGCGCAGCTGGCGCGCTCGGCCGTGGGCGTCGCGCCGCAATGCGGGCAGGCGGAAGCGCCGGGAGGCAGGAAACCGTCGCAGCAAGGACAAGCGCCGAGGGTGAGCATGAGGATCTCCGCCTTTGGGGCCCTGTGGCCGAGCCCTGGTGCGCCTCGGAAGGCCGAGCCAGGGAGGTCAAACCGTTCCATTCTACGGCAAGGCGCCTCGGCGACGCGCAAGGAAAATGGAGGGGAATGGCGCAGCGGCCCCGCGTGCTCGTGCTCGTGTTCGTGCTCGTGTTCGTGCGCGTGCGCGTGCGCGTACGCAGGTCACCATCCCCCCCGCGCGATAGAAAGGGCGGCGAAGAGCAGGATCCGCCGGCGGCGTTCGCGCTAGGCTCCGGCATGGCGCTGCGCCGTCTCGATGTGGTCCCCGGCGAGTACTTCCCGGCGTACGTCGTCTGGGAGCTGACGCTCCGCTGCGATCAGCCCTGCCGGCACTGCGGATCCAGGGCAGGGGCCGCGCGGCCCTCGGAGCTCGGCACCGACGAGGCGCTGGGCGTGGTGCGGCAGCTCGCGGCGATGGGCGCGCGCGAGGTGGTGCTCATCGGCGGCGAGGCCTACCTGCACGACGGCTTTCTGGAGATCATCGCGGCGCTCGAGGCCGCGGGCGTGCGGCCGACCATGACGACCGGAGGGCGCGGGATCACGGCGGAGATCGCGGCGCGGATGAAGGAGGCCGGCCTGCACAGCGTCTCGGTCAGCGTCGACGGGCTGGAGCGCGCCCACGACCTCATCCGCAAGGCCCCGGGCAGCCACCGGAGCGCGCTCTCGGCGCTCGGACACCTCCGGGGCGCGGGGCTGCTCACCGCGGCCAACACCAACCTCAACCGGGTGAACCAGGGCGACCTCGAGGCGCTCTACGACCTGCTCCGGGAGCAGGGGATCAAGGCGTGGCAGGTGCAGATCACCGCGGCGCTCGGCCGCGCGGCCGACCGGCCGGCGATGCTGCTCCAGCCCTACGATCTGCTCGACGTGCTCCCGCGCATCGCCGAGCTGAAGCGGCGGGCCTTCCGGGACGGGATCACGGTGATGCCCGGCAATAACCTCGGCTACTTCGGCCCGGAGGAGGCGCTCCTGCGCTCGCTGCGCGAGGGCGGCCGCGACCACTTTCGCGGCTGTCAGGCCGGGAAGCTGGTGCTGGGGATCGAGTCCGACGGCGCGGTGAAGGGCTGCCCGTCGCTCCAGAGCGACGCCTACGTGGGCGGCGACCTGCGCGGGCGCGCGCTCCAGGAGATCTGGGACGAGGCCCCGCGCCTCGCGTTCGCGCGGGCGCGCACGGCCGACGATCTCTGGGGCTTCTGCCGGAGCTGCGCATTCGCGGAGGTGTGCATGGGCGGGTGCACCTTCACGGCGCACGCGCTCTTCGGGCGGCCGGGGAACAACCCGTACTGCCACTTCCGCGCGCGCACGCTGGCCGCGCAGGGCAAGCGCGAGCGCCTCATCCCCGCCGCGCCGGCCGCGGGGAGGCCGTTCGACAACGGGCTGTTCGAGCTCGTGCTGGAAGATCTCGACGGCCCCGATCCCGGGCACGATGATTCCCCGGAGCGGCTGGTCCAGCTCACGCGCAAGCCGCGGCCCTCCAGCTGAGTTTGCTAAGATTCCGAGATGGTCCGACCGGTCACCCGCCGAGCCTTCCTCCACGCCAGCTGTTGCGCTGCAGGGATTGCCGCCTTCGATGGAATCGCCATCGAACCTTCCTGGCTCGATGTCGCCGAGCACGATGTCCCGATCCCCCGGCTCCCGGCCGCGCTCCAGGGGTTTCGGATAGCTCACCTCTCTGACATCCACCTGCGCGCGCTGGGCAGCGTCCACGAGAAGGCGATCGACGCCATCCGCGGGCTGGCGCCTGATCTCGTCGTGCTGACCGGCGACGCGATCGAGGGCGAGGGCTCGCTCGGCGTGCTGGAGGAGTTCTGCCGCAGCCTCGCCGCGCCGGGGCGTGAGGTCCTCGCCACCGTCGGCAACTGGGAACACTGGGGGCACGTCCCCTTGCAAAGGCTGAGCGAGGTGTACGCGCGCGCCGGAGCCAGGCTCCTCGGGAACGAGTCGGTGCTGCTGAAGCGCGGCGTCTCCATCGTCGCGACGGACGATTTCTGCAGCGGGAACGCCGATCTGCGCGCCGCCCTGGCGAACGTGCCGTCCGCTCCGGCGCGGCTCTTTCTCACGCACGCGCCCGGCGTCTTCGATACGCTCCCTCCCGGCGCGCCGCGCTTCGATCTGGGCCTCGCGGGGCATACGCATGGAGGACAGATCCGAGCGCTCGGAACAGCGGTGTGGGTTCCGCCTGGATCGGGCCGATTTCGCTCGGGCATGTACGACACGGCCCATGGCAGGGTGTACGTGAGCCGCGGTGTCGGCACGAGCGTCCTGCCTGTGCGGTTCACATGTCGGCCAGAGCTCCCCGTGTACCGGCTCATCGCCGGGTGACGTCCTGCCCGACGACGGGCGACCGGGGGTGAACCGCCCGGAGGTCGTCAGTCGCGCTTCGGTTCTGCGGAGAGCGCGTTCAGGCGGCACGCGACCGACAGAGAGAGCCCTACCTCCAGCAGCGAGATGGGCCGCTGCTCGATGGCCCCCGGCGGCGCGCAGTCCACCAGCAGGAGCGGCGCCGACGCCGCCTGCGCCGCCTCCGCGAACGATCGCGCCCTCCGGAGCCATTGCTCGGTCAGCTGCGCGCGGTGCCCCTCCGGCTCCTTCACCTCGGCCCGAAGCTGTCCGAACGTGGCCCCGCGCCGCCCGTCCGCCGCCTGCACCGCGGCGCTCACCTCGCGCCTGACCTGCGCCACGGCTGCGGCCAGCCGGCTCCTCGCCCAGAAGTCGAGCTCGGGGGCGAGGCGCACCTCGATCACGCCGTCGACAGTGGCCGATACGGCGTCGCCCTCGCTCCCCGCCTTCTCGGTGAAGACCGCCGTGAACGACGCGCCCAGCATCCTCACCGTGGATGCGCCGCCGGTCGCCTCCTTGAACTGCCGCTCCAGGTTCGCCACCGCGGCCTGCGCCGCGGTGAGGGCGCGCTGCGGATCAGCGTCGGTCTCCTGGAGCGCGAAGCCGAGGACGAGCACGTCGGGGCGGACGACCAGATCGGCCTGGACCGAAGCCCGGCTGGGCAACGCCGGCGCGGGCAGCATGCTGGGCATGCTCGCCGACGTGGAGCCCAGGCTCGTCGCGTAGGAGGGGGAGAGGGCCGAGCCGGGCGCCGCCCCGGATGCGCTCCCGCAACCGGCCAGCAGGGCGAGGGCGAGAACCGCGGTTCGCATCGGGGGCCGACGCTAACACGCGCATCGAAACCCAGCAATCGTACGGCCGGGTTGGATCCGCTGTGCACGATCTGGAAGGCGTGCCGCCGTGTCATCCGCGACGTCGACGCGGACCTTCGGCACGGGAGGCGTGACGCGAGCGCACGGCGCGTGCGTGCGCCGGGTCATCGACGTGGAGCTTGCCGCCTTTTATTCCACCCGCCCGATCACCGTGGGGCCTTGTGGGCATATAGGACGGCCACTTTCTGACGCCTGCTGCAGGCACCGCCAAGGGGTTGCACCCCTGGGATGGAGGATTTTTGTGATGAACAGGGCACGCGGTTCGACCGTCGGCATATTGCTCGCGTTTCTCCTGGTGGGTTGTGGTTCTTCGAGCGGCCCGGAAGAACCCGAGAGCTCGGGCGGCCCGGGTGCGGGTGCGGGCAATAGCGGGAGCGGGAGCGGAAACGCGAGCAGCAGCGGAGACGCGAGCAGCAGCGGAGACGCGAGCGGGAGCGGCAGCGGGGCGACAGGCAGCGGCGCGGGGACGGGCGGTTCGGACGGTGCGGGCGGCGATCCGGGCGGAGACGGCGGCGGCGGCTCGTCGTCCGGTTCCGGTACCGGCGGCGGTGAGCCCGACATTGTCGAGCCCACGTTGATCACCTCGGGCGCGAACGAGTACTGGAAGATCGGGACGCCGACGGAGGTGACGAGCGGCAATGCCGACGTGACCGTCGATGACGCGGCGACGCAGCAGCGCTGGGATGGCTTCGGCGGCTCCTTCAACGAGATGGGATGGAACATGCTCTCGATGCTCAGCGAGGCTGAGCGGCAGCGAGCCATCAAGCTCCTCTTCGACAAGAACGAGGGGGCAGGGTTCGCCTACGGGCGCATCCCCATGGGGGCCAGCGACTATGCGATGGACCGCTATAGCCTCAACGAGAAGAAGGATGATTTCACGATGGAGAGCTTCTCCATCGCGCGGGACAAGGAGAAATTGATCCCGTACATCAAGGCGGCGCTCGCCGTGAGGCCCGGGCTCCACCTCTGGGCCAGCCCCTGGACGCCCCCCACCTGGATGAAGAGCAACGGCGCCTTCGATGGTGGCAAGATGAAGGACGACGCGAACACCCTGAAGGCGCATGCCCTGTACTTCGCGAAGTTCGTGGAGGCGTACGCCGCGGAGGGCATGACCATCGAGGCGGTCCACCCCCAGAACGAGCCGACCTACGAGACGAGGTATCCGAGCTGCGGGTGGACGGGGCAGCTCATGGCCAAGTTCATCGGCACCTACCTCGGACCGACGTTCGAAGAGCGCGGGATCAAGGCGCAGATCTTCCTCGGCACGATGTCCAACGAAGCGGCGGACCCGGGGATCCTGAGCGCCGTGACCGGCGATGCCACCGCGATGAAGTACGTCAAGGGCTTCGGGCTGCAGTGGAACATGCGGGACAGCGTGAACGGCTTGAAATCGCGGAATATGCCGATCGTGCAAACGGAGCACCAGTGCGGCAACTACAACTGGAACCCTCCGGGCGTGCCGGCGTTCAACCCGAACACGGCAGCGAACGATCACGCGTACGGGCAGGAGAGCTGGGGGCTCATCCGCGACTGGATCAAGGCGGGGGTGAACTCGTACAGCGCCTGGAACATGGTGCTGGACCCGGTGGGGAAGAACATCGACTCGCAGCGGCCGTGGCCCCAGAACGCGCTCCTCAACGTGAAAGCCGACACGAAGGAGCTGGTGCTGACCCCTGCCTACTACGTCTTCCGCCACGTCTCGCAGTACGTCGATCCTGGAGCGATGCGCGTCAACACGACCGGCGGCGACGCGCTGGCGTTCAAGAACCCGGACGGCAGCATCGTCACGGTCATGTACAACTCCGGCAGCGCCGCGAAGACGACCACCCTCGGCGTGGCCGGCAAGAAGCTCCAGTTCAGCGTTCCTGCCCGCGGCTGGGCCACCGTCAACTGGAAGTGAGGCGCGGGCGACCCGGCCCGGGGTCGACCCATCGCGGCCCGGACCTGTCGACAGCCTCCCGGGAGAGATGAACCTCTGGCCGGAGGGTGTCGACAGCCTCCCGGGAGAGATGAACCTCTGGCCGGAGGGTGTCGACAGCCTCCCGGGAGAGATGAACCTCTGGCCGGAGGGTCTCGACGCTCCGGAGCGCCGCCGCGCTCGGCCTTGCGAGCCTCTGGCCCCGGGGCGCTATGATCGCCCTCCATGGACGCCGCTTCCTTCCTCGCCGACATCGAGCCGCTGACCCACTACGACCGCGTCCGCCGCGTCGTGGAGCTGGGCCGCGCCGCCGCGCGCGGCGACGCCGGCGCAAGCGCGCTCCTCGGTGCGCTCTGGAGCAGCGCTCAGCCCTACGAGCGCCTCCTCGCCCTCATGAGCGTCTACGGCTCGGGCGACGGCGCGCGCGTCGTCGCGGCCGTCTCCGACCCGTCCCGCTCCGTGCGGCGGCGCGCGGGCCGCATGATCGCCCGCTTCTGCGACGACGCGCAGGCGCTCGCGGCGCTCGGCGCCCTCCTCGAGCGCCGCACCCTCCGGCGCACCGTCGCCCAGCTCGCGCGGCGCAAGCGCCAGGCCGCCGTGGACGCCTTCCTCGGCGCGCGCATGCAGGCGGGGCGCGACCCCCTGATCGTGGATCTGCTCCCGTTCGGCTCCGAGGCGCTCGTGTCGGCGCACCGGCGCGCCATCGACGAGGCGGGCGGCCCGAGCTGCCTCGATCGGCTCGGCGTGAGGCACCCCGCGGCCGCGGCGCGCTGGTTCGGGGAGGCGATCGCCCGCTCCAAGTCCGTCGACGCTCGCCTGCGCTACCGCCTCGCGCCGCTGCTCGTCCCGCTCGCCCGGCGCGCGCCCGACGCGGCGCTGCCGCTGATCCAGGCCCTCTTCGAGCGCGGCGAGGAGCCCTCGTCCCTCGCCGGCTCCCTGCACCTCCTCGCCCGATCGCGCCCGGCCGCCACGTTCGACCTCCTCAAGGCGCGCCACGAGAGCGGGCGACCCGCGCGGCCGCCCGGCGCCTTCGCGGTGGTGCGCTTCGACAAGGGCGCGCCCGCCCTCGGCGCCGAGCGCCTCGATTACCTCATCCGCCACGCCTGGGGCGCGCTGAGCGACGGCAAGCAGGGCCCGCGGTGGTTCCTGCGGCTCGGCCCCGACGACCAGAAGGCCGTCCTGCGGGCCTTCCTGCTCGGAGGGCGCGGGGGCTTCGGCGCCTTCCTGTTCCGCTACGTGAAGGCCGACTCGGCCGAGGAGCAGGCGATCCGGGAGCGGGCCTTCGCGCGCTGGTCGTGCGCGGCGCAGGCCGCCGACGGCTCGATCGCGCCCGAGGTGCTCGACGCGCTGCCCCGCGACCTGCGCGAGCGCGAGGCGAGGCGGCACCTCTCGAGCTGCCCGTCGCTCGTCTCGAAGCCGGACCGGCGGATGAGCTACGCGCGCCTCCTGTCCTTCGCCGAGGCGAAGGAGGTGCTCGCGCCGCTCCTCGGGCACCCGGAGGGCGACGAGCGGGCGAAGGCGCAGGCGCTGCTCCTCGCGAGCGTCCTGCACGACCGGGGCGCGCTCGCGGACGCCCTCGCGAACGTGCGCGCCCGCAAGTTCGAGCAGGATCCGGTGCGGCGGGCGATGATCGGCGCGCTCGCCGCGCTGCCCCTCGGCCGGTTCGCGCAGGAGCACCTGGAGGCCGCGGGCGCCGTGGCGCAGGACGCGCTCGACGCCGCGGATCTGTCCCACGCCACGGCCTCGGCCGTGGAGCGGCTCGTGGTCCGCCTGTTCCGCGTCGACGGGGCGTGGGGGGCGCGCTGGCTCACGAAGATCCTCGCGGTGCGCGGCTCGGTCTCGACGGCGGGCCTCGGGGACGGGCTGACCCGCGCGGAGGCCGAGCGGCTCAGCCCGGCGCTCGCGCAGCTCGCGGGCGCGTGGAGCACCGGCGAGCGGGCAGGGGCGGTGCTCTCGCTCGCGCAGAGCCTCGGCATCCGCCTCAAGGTGGTCACGCCGCTGCTCGAGGCGCTCGAGCGGCTGTCCCGCGAGCTCCCGTTCGTCGGCGTCGCGGCGGGCGCGCTCGGCCTCCTGCGCGCCCACGACAGGCCGCGGTTCGCGCGGCTCGTGCCCGCGCTGCTGCGCGAGGACAGGAGCTTCGTGCTGATCGGCGCTGTCGCCCGGCACGTGAGCCAGAAGCGCCAGGATCTCCTGGACCCCCTGCTCGACCGGGCGCAGCCCATGACCGGCAGGTTCGCGACGGGCAAGACGCGCTGGGTGCTCGACTTCGGCGGGGGCCACGGCCGCTGGACGGCGAGGCAGCAGGAGACGTACGCCGCCGGCCTCCGCGCGCTGCTCGGCGACGAGACCAGCGATGTCCCCACGCTGCGGTTCGCGATCTCCGCGCTGGTCCGGCTCGCGTACGTCGACGCGTCGGCGATCACCCCGTTCGCCTCGGATCCGAGGCCGCCCCTGCGCGAGATGGCCATCCGGGGCCTGCCGTGGCTCGACGCCGGCCAGGGCGTCCCCGTCCTGATCGAGTGCCTGGGCGACGATCGCGCGCGCTGGGCGATCTACGCGCTCCGGAAGGCCTTCTCCGAGATGTCCCGGGAGCGGGTGCTCGCCGAGCTCCGGGCGGTGCCGACAACGAAGGTGACCGTGGCCAAGGAGGTCGTGCGCCTGCTCGGCGAGCTGGGCGGCGACGACGCCTACCGGGACCTGCTCCGGCTGGACGCCCCGAAGACGCACCGCGACGTGCGGATCGCGCTGCTCCGGGCGCTCTGGGACCACCTGGACAAGCCCGAGACGTGGGACGTCTTCGGCCGCGCCGCGCGGGATCCCGACTGGATCGTGGCCTCGAAGCTCGCGGACATCCCGCTCGGCAGGCTGTCGACCGAGGCCGAGCGGCGCGTGGTGGACCTGCTCGCCGCGATCCTGGGGCGGGCGGAGCCGGAGGCGCGGCTCGACCTGCTGCGGCGCGCGGCGCACCTGCCGCTCCGGGACGAGGCGCGGTCGCTCTTCCGCCGGCTGCTCGAGCACATGGCCGCCCCCGCGCCCGAGGAGGCGGCGGAGGCGCTGTCCGCGGCGCTCGCCAGGATGCAGCACGGGGAGGTCGCGACCGTCGTCCAGCGGCTCGCGGAGCTCTCGCCGAGGCGCCGGCACCTCGTGGCGTTCCTGCCCGCGCTCTCGGCGCGGCTCGGCTCGTATGCCGCGAAGCACCACGTCGCCGTCGGCGAGGGGCTGCTCGCCGCGCTCGAGGCGGACGCCCTGGCCGTGCCCCAGTACCTGGGGCTCGCGGCGCGCCTCCTTCCCTGGAAGGCGCTCGGGCAGGCGCTCGTCGAGCTCGGCCGGCGGGACCTCTTGCACCACGACGCGATGGTCGCGGCGATGTCCGCTGTGCACGGCTGCGTCCACCCGTCGCAGCTGGAGCAGGAGCTCCGGGGGAGCCCGGATCCGCGGCTGCGCCGGCTGGCGCTGGAGGCGCTCGTGCAGGCGGCGTCGCCGAAGAACGGCTGGACCGCGGAGCGGCGCGAGCTGCTGGAGCGCTACCGGAAGGACCCGTCCCCCGCCGTGGCGGGGCCGGCGTCGTTCGTCATGCCGCCGTGAGGCGGGGCGCGCCGGGCGCGCCGTCTGGCAGGGCTCACCTCACGACGACAGCGCGGCCATCGGCGGTGTAAATCACCGCCTCCGCCATGGCGAGGTCGGCCGTCGGTGGCGTCGGTTCGATCGGGCGGCGGCGATCCGCCCTCTCGTGCTTCGTCGAGCGCACGAACGGCCAGAAGAGCTGCTCGGCCCAGGGCTCGACCGGCGCGCCCTCGGGGAGCCCGAAGCCCTCCTGGCGCGCGTGCGGGATCATGAGCGTGCCATGGATCCAATCGAAGCAGATGAGGGCGGCGCCATAGTTCTTCGTGGCATTGCCGAAGCGGCCGACCCCGTGGTGCACATGGTGCGTGTCGGGCAGCGAGACGATGCGCTCGAGGACCCGCATGGCAGGGCGCGTGAAGCGGCTCTGCTGCAGGTGCAGGTCCCAGCGGAGATCGCTGTGCTCCGCCAGCACGATCATCGTCCTGATGGCCAGTCCGAGGACATAGGCGCCAGGGTGGCCGAGCCAGACGACGAGCGGCGCCATCCACGTGCCCGGCAACAGGACATGCCATAGCCAGTTCTCCCGGTACGTGACCGCGATGTTCATGTTGCGCGGCACGTGGTGCGGCTTGTGGAGCCGCCAGAGCCAGGGTAACGCATGGCTCTTGCGGTGTACCCAGTAGATCCCGTACTCATCGAGGAGCACGTAGATCGGGAACACCACCAGGGAGCTCACGCCGGCGAGCGCGCCCTCGGAGCCGGGCCAGAGCGCCCCGAGCGCCCAGGTCACGGCGACGAAGGACGCGCCGCGGATCACGAGGTAGGCGCCGACGGACACGAGGCTCGCGCCGAGCTCCCGCATGGTGAGCGCGCCTGTGCGCCGATACAGGCCGAGCGCGAGCTCGAGGGCGGCAAAGAGCGCGAGGAACACGAGGACGAACACCGTGCCGTGGAGCATGAGGGCTCTCCTTTCGAGCGTCGTGGCCTGGCTCAGGCGACCGCAGCGGCGGCGCGAGCCACCGAGCCGCGGTCCAGGAATCTGTCGTGATGCAAGTGCATCGGCGGGATCTCGCCGCGCAGCACGTCGAGCACGGCGTCGATCATCCCGGGCGGCCCGCACACGTAGGCCGCGCAATCGGCGTGGCCCGCGGCGACCTCGCGGAGGTGGTCGGTGACGTGCCCCTTACGCCCTGTCCAGCTCGAGCCTTCGGGCTCGTGCGAGAGCACGGGGATGAAGACGAATCGACCTCGCCATCGCGCCTCGATCGAGGCGATGGCGTCGAGCGCATAGAGATCCTGCCGGGTGCGCGCGCCGACGACCAGCGTCACGTCGCGGGCGAGCCCATCCGAGAGCCCCTGCTCCAGGATCGCCTTGATCGGAGAGAGCCCCGTGCCTCCTGCCACGCAGAGGAGCGGCCGATCGGCCTCGTGATAGCGGAAGCTGCCGAGGGGCCCCGAGAAGCAGAGGCGCGCGCCCGTGCGATCGGCCCCGAAGAGCCAACCGGTGAAGGCGCCGCCCGGCACGTGGCGGATATGAAAGAGCGCCCTGCGCGGCGAGGCCCGATCCGGCGCCTCGGCGAACGAGTAACAGCGCGGCTCGCCGAGCCCCGGGACGCCGGGAACCGTGAGCTGCGCAACCTGCCCGGCCACGTAGCGGACGTCCGAGGCGAGGTCGACCTCGAGCGCGACGACGCTGGGCGCGAGCCGCGTCACGCGCGCGACGCGCGCGTCGATCCGCACCGGCGCTCGATCCGTCGAGCGCCCGCGGCCCATCCCCGGGACCTCGACCGCCACCTCCTCCGACACGGCCAGGCTCTGGCAGGCGAGCACGAAGCCGGCAGAGATCTCCTCGGGCGCGACGTGGCGCGAGATATCGCTCTTGAGGCGGATATGCCCCTTGATGAGGCGGCACTTGCAGGTGCCGCACTCGCCCACCCTGCACATGTGTGGAAACGGGATGTTCCCGCGCACGGCTGCGCTGAGCAGCGTTTCTCCTGCCTCGATACGGACCGCGCGATCGCTGCCCAGGAGTTGAAGGGTCCCGGCTCGACCCCTCGTCCGGCCGCCGAATGAGATGGCTTTCACGATGTCATGGCTCCCTGTTGCACGCAGCTTCATGGAGGCGGCCACCGAAAAGCCCAATCAGCAAATGGTATGAGGCAGATTGCCGGCGTGAATATTCCGCCGAATCCACGGCCGCCCGCCTCTGACCCGGCCGAGCCCGCCCGCAGCGGACGCGTCAGACGCGGCTGCAGAGCTCGATGAGGGATCGCCGGAGCCACTCGTGGGCCGGGTCGCCGTCCTGACAGGCATGCCACATCATGAACAGCGGGATCGGCTGGATGGGGAGCGGACAGCTCACCACCCGCACGGGGAAGTGCTGCTCGAACAGCCGCGCCAGGGGGAGCGGCAACGTGCAGACGACGTTCGACTGCGAGACGATGAACGGCATCGAGAGATAGCGGGGGACCTGCACCCGCACGCGCCGCGATCGCCCGACGGCGGCCTGAATTTGCTCTGCCAGGTTGGTCTGGCCCTCGCGCGGCTCGATGATCACGTGCTCGAGCGCCATGTACTCGTCGAGGGTCAGCGAGGGTCCGACGGTCGGATGATCCTGGCGCACCAGCGAGACGAACTCGAGGTCGAGCACGCGTGTTCGCCGGAACTCCTCGCCCGGGATGGCGATGTGATCCAGGACGAGCTCGATCTTGCCGAGCCGCATCTCGTTTTGCAGCGAGGTCCCGGGCTCGCTACAGAAATCGAGCCGGACGCGGGCGCCGAGCTGCTCGAGCCACTGCAGAAAACGAGGCAAGAGGAGGGCCTCTCCGATGTCGCTGATCCCCAGCCTGAAGGTACGGCTCGCCGTGCAATCGAAGGCGCCGGTGTGGGCGAGTGATGCCTGGATCAGGTCGAGCGCCCTGCGGATCGGGCCGGCGAGCGCGAGGGCGCGCGGCGTCGGGGCCATCTCCTTGCCGCGGCGCACGATGAGATCGTCGTTGAACAGCAGGCGCAGCCGGTTCAGCGCGCTGCTCACGGCCGGCTGGGTCATGCCGAGGCGCTCGGCCGCCCGCGTCACGTTGCGCTCGGTGAGCACGGCGTCCAGCACGGTGAGCAGGTTCAGGTCCACGGCGCGCAGGCGAGGCAGCGGCGGTGCGTTCATGCGGGGAGGGTAGCGCTGCGCCGATAGACACCCGCGGCCGAGGGCCCGAGCGGCGTGCGCGTACCGTCCATGAAGGAGATCCCGGAGACCTCATGGGCACCGGGAGGAGCGGCCGGCGCCTACGGTGACGCGGGCGCGGCCTCGATGCCGCCCTGCCCGAAGCCCGGGGGCGGCGGCATCGCCGCGGCCACCAGGGCCACGCGCGCCCCGCGCGAGAGCCCGAGGGTCACCCGGGTCCCCGCGGGCACGCGGAGCAGGGGCCCGACCAGATAGCCCAGCTTGCCGGTGACATCGTGGCCGTCCACCGAGACGATCACGTCCCCCACCTGCAGGCCCGCCGCCGCGGCCGGACCGTCGCGGCGCACCTCGACCACCTTGTGCGGCCGCATGGCCGACTCCATCGGCGACCGGGGCGGCTCGACCGTGAACCCGAGATCGCCGGGAGGCTCGTCGTACTTCACCCGGCGCTTCGCCATAAGCAAACGCCCGACGTCGGTCTCCGCGCCCGGCTGCACATCGACAGGGATCATCGCCGCGTCGAACGGCGAGCTCATCGGATCCGCGGGCATGAGCATGAGCGCGAGGGGGCCTCTGGGCACGCGCTCGAGGTGAAAATGGCCCGCTCCGTCGGTGACCTCGTGCTGCTGCACCGGCGAGGGCGCCATTCCGCCGGCGCGCGGGTACGCGTGCACGGTCACCCCGGCCATGGGCGCGCCGTCCTCCAGGGACACCACCTGACCCCGGAGCGCGACGCGCCCGGCGAGCGTGAGCACCACGCCGCTCCGCTGCTCCCCCTGCGCGAGCGTCACCTCGCCCGTGGCCGTCCCCTCCGGGGCGTCGGCTGCAAGGTCGTACTTGCCCGCCGGCAGATCGCTCATCGTCCAGGCCCCGTCCGTGAACGAGAAGGACTCGTTCCGGAAGAACGGCGCTTCGCGGCCCGTGACGCGGATCGTGAACTGATCGGGCGGCGCGCCGCCGGGGCCGGAGACGGCGCCGGAGACGGTGCCTGTCTCCTGGATCATGAGCGTCACGGTGCCGCCGATCTCGACGTGCTCGACGGCGGCGCGGCCCCCTCCGCGGCGCTGCGCCTGGACCGTGTACGTGCCCCGGCCCAGGTTCCCGATCACGAACTCCCCGTCGGGATCGGTGAGCACCGGCGCGTAGGGCCCCACGCTCTCCGGCGGCGGGGGCGGAGGGGTCGGGGCGCCCGGCCCGCCCGCGCCCTCGGGCTCCCGCTGGACATTGACGAACGCGTCCGCCACCGGCCTGCTGCTCCCGTCGACGACGCGCCCGTGGATCTCGCCGTTCTGGCGCTCCACGACCAGGCTCACGCGCGCGGCCGCCCCTGCCTTCACGGTGACCGCGACCCCGGGGTCGCCGCCGCCGGCCTGACCTTTCGCCCTCATGGGCATACCCCCCTGCATGGCCCAGATCCGGTATGCGCCCGGCGCGACCCCCTTGATCACGAATGTCCCGTCCGCGAGGGACTTTCTCGGAGGGCCGCCCCACCCGGGCTGCTGCGCGCTCAGCATGACGTCCGCGCCTGCGACGGGGCGGCGGTCCTCGTCGGTCACGGTGCCCTCGACGCGACCCCCGCTGTCCATCACGAGGGTGATCCCGGGAGCGCGCTCGTCGACGAGCTCGACCATCACCGGTTCGGGCGGAATGTGATCGTTCGAGTGCGCCATGACCCTGTGCTTGCCAGGGAGGAGCCCCCGGAGCACGAAGCGGCCGTCGTCGTCGCTCTGCCCGACGGGGCCGGGATGCATCGGCTGCATCCCCCCGATGTCGGTCGGGCTCGCGTGGACCATGGCGCGCACGGGCTTGTCCTCGCGGTCCACCACCCGGCCGCGGAGCGACAGCCCGGCGCGGACGGTCCACACGAGCCCCTCGACGTCCGCCTCGCCGACCTCCACGGCGGGGTAGGCCGGCTCCGACGCGTGATCCTGGCAGAGCACCATCACCTGGTACGAGCCGGGCAGCACCCCCTCGAAGCGCGCCGAACCGTCGGCCCCGAGGACCGTCGGGAGCCAGCCGCTCCCCTCGTGGAACAGGGTGACGGAGCCGCTCGCGCAGGGCCCGCCCCCGGGCGCGACCTCCACCCGGCCGGCCACGCTGCTGGCGGGGTGCATCTCGATCACCACCTCGCTCGCGGTCTGGCCGATCCCGAGCACCACGCTCGCGCGCGTCTGGCCATAACCGCCCGCGGCGCGCGCCGTGGGCTTGTACCGCCCGGGCGGCAGACCCGGGATGCGGAAGCGCCCCTCCGCGTCGCTCGACACGGGTTTCACCTCCCCGGGACCCCACCTCTGATCCATCCCGGGACGGACCGTCGCGCCGGCGATCGGCGCGCCCGACCCCGCCTCGACGACCCGCCCCTCGATCACCGAGCCGGGCGTCATCGAGATCTCGAGCGGCGGCCCCGGCGCCATGCCGTGCTGCGACCCCTCGGCGTACCCGTCGGCGGTGGCGCGCGCCAGGCAGTATCCCTCCTCGGTCCACGCGGAGAAGGAGCCCTCTGCGTCGGAGCGGGTCACCGCGACGCCCCGGTGCGACCCCAGGAAGCCATGAACCATGACGAGCGCCCCGGCGATGGGCCCGCCGCTGACGTCCTTGACGTGGCCCCGCACCTCGACGCCGCCGCGGACGAGCGTCAGATCGACGCCGGTGCGCGCCTCTCCCTGGCGGAGATCGAGCCAGCCGGCGCGGTCCGGGGCAGGGGAGGTGTAGCTCGCGGGGCGGTGGCCCGGCGCCGAGGCGAAGATCGTCCAGCGCGCGGGGGAGAGATCCGCGATCTGGTAGCGGCCGTCCTCTCCTGCGGGCGCGCACGTCGGCTCGCCCGGATCGAACGGCGTCAGTCCGCTCGCTCCGCCGCTCGCGCTGGCGCACACGAGCGCTCCAGAGACGGGCGAGCCGGCCGCGTTGGCGACCCGCCCCGCGATGCTCCCGAGCGCCGGGGGCGGCGCGTCCCTCGCGCGGAGGCGCCGCGCTCCCCGCGTCGAAGCGGCGCTCGCCGGAGGCGCGGGGCCTTCCGCCGGCGCGTCTCCGGCGCGGAGCCACGACAAGAAGCCCAGGATCCCCGCCGCCGCCAGCCCGAGCACGACAAGGGCAAGCCACCGTCTCGCTTCCGCTCTCTTCATGGCCTGACAGCCCCTCCTCCGTGCATGGCCCTCTGCCGCCGGGATCACTAATCCATCGCGCGTACGCGCGGCGGGGCATCGTCCTGGGTAGCAGGATGACGGCGTGTTCCCACGGCGGGGCGCGGGCGCTCGAGCGCTCGAGTCGCTTGCAGTAGACGCCTCCTTCCTGGGCCGTCAGGTGAAAGGTTCCTTCGTGACGCTGGCGATCGGGCTCGGATATGATGGTGGCATGATGGCTACGATTCGCTTCAGCTTACCCTCCAGCGCCACGATCGGCGCGCTATTCATCTCACTTTTTCTATGTCACTGCACCGGGTCAGGCTCGGATGGAAGTGATGCCAGCGGCGCTGGTCAGGGAGGAGCCACCTCGGGGGAAGGCGGTGGCAGCGTGACGACAGGGAGCACGGGCGGGGGAGGCGTATCCGTCTCAACGAGCTCGTCCTCGTCCTCGTCCTCGTCGCAGGGGACGGGCGGCTCCGGGACGGGCGGAATGGGCGGCATGCCGGCGTTCGAGCCCAGCTTCATCCTCGGCGCTGACATCTCCAGCGTCCAGGAGGCGGTCGATAACGGCGCGACGTACACGGACACGGACGGAAATGAAAAGCCGATGCTCGATCTGCTGAAGAATCACGGGTTCAACTATATCCGGCTCCGGGCGTTCGTGGACCCAGGCGCTACCTACGGATATGCCTTCGGGACCGGCGGCTCTTGCGAAAAAAATGAGACCTATTGCGACAAGGACCACACGATCGAGTTCGGCAAGCAGATCAAGGAAGCGGGCATGGGGTTCCTGCTCGACTTCCATTACAGCGACACCTGGGCGGATCCTGGCAAACAGATCATCCCCGACGCTTGGCGGAGCGCCCGGACGATCGCCGAGATGGCGGGCCTCTTGAAGGCCTACACGAAGGACGTCGTCGCCGCGCTCGTCAGCGCGGGCGCGCGCCCGGACATGGTGCAGATCGGCAACGAGATCACGCCGGGCATGCTCATCCATGTGCCGTCCGCGAACACGGACTGCTGGGGCAACGATTCGGTCGTTCATCCGGAAGGCCTCACCGGGCGAGCGACGAACCAGAACTGGGACAACCTGGCCGCCCTGCTCAAGGCGGGAATCGCCGGGGTCAAGGAGGTCGATGACACCATCAAGATCATGCTGCACGTCGAGAACACCGAGGACGTCAACGGAGTCACGTGGTGGGTCGACAGCGCAAAGACGCGGGGCGTCGAGTTCGACGTCCTCGGACTCTCCTGCTACACGGCATTTCAGGGGCAGCCCGCGGTATGGCGGAACACCTTTAATACCCTGGCCGAGACATTCCCGGATCTGTCGTTCGCGATCGCGGAGTACAACCCCGAACGCACGACGGCCAATCAGATCATGCGCGACCTGCCGGATGGCAGAGGGCTCGGGACGTTCTTCTGGGAGCCGACGCAGAGCGGTTCATGGGGCTCATCCCTCTTCACGCAGCAGGGCGGCGCCTACAGGGCCAACAGCCAAGACTTCGCCGAGTTCGACGCGATCAAGGCGAGCTTCGGCCTGTAATGTGGTGTTGGCCACCGCGGGCCGTCACTGACAGGCGGTCCCGTCGGCCAGCGCCGCGCACTCGTCCGGGTTCTCGAGCGCGCGGCTCACGTGGAGCAGCCGGCAAGAGACCGTGTCGCCGCCCTCGGCGCTCGCGACGGCGTAGTGGGAGTCGTGGGCGGCTCCCGTGATCGTGCTGCACTCGTCCTGGCACGCCGCGCCCCAGCCAACGTACGCCTCGCCGAGGGCCTCCTTGCAGGCCGCCTCGAACAGCGTGCAGTACGACACGCAGTTGCCCGTCACGCCCGAGCCCGGCTCCTCGACCCCACAATGGCCGTCTCCGCCCGGCCCCGCGTGCGGGCAGTGGGTGGTCGGCGCCAGCATCGCGCTGTAAGCGTGGTACTTGCGGCAACCCACGGTGTTCTCGGTCCGGTCCTCCGTCGCGCCGGGAGGGAGCGCCGCGCAGACCGCGAGGCACTGCGCACTCGACTCGTAGACGGCCAGATCACCCGTGCACGACGTCATCACCACCTGGCAGAAGTCCTCGCAGCTCGGCTCGGTCCCTTCCGGATCGCCGCAGGGCTGCACCGGCGTCAGGCTCGCGTGCGGGCAGTGCTCCTCGGGGTCCACCGTCGCGGAGCTCACGTGCACGAGGCGGCACTGCAGCGTGTCGCCGTCGTGGTTCTCGATGACGTCGAACTTGTCCACGTCCTTGAGCCCCGCGCACATGGCGACGCACTCCTCCTCGGTGGCGACCTCGAGCGTGCACGCCGCGGCCCGCAGCGCGCAGTAGCTCTCGCAGTTGCTCCCGCACTCGCCGCCCCCGCCCGGGCCGGCCGCCGGACAGTGCACTCCGACCTCGCCGGTGGCGCCGGCCAGCTCCGCCTGGCGGGCGCGGCACGCGACCGTGTTGTCCACGGGCTCCAGGGGATCGCCCTCCGGGAGCAGCGCGCACACGCCCTGGCAGGTCGCCAGCGTGGCGTAGACCTGGTGCTCTCCCGTGCAGTTCGCCATCACGTCGGCGCAGTACGACGCGCATTGCTCGCTCACGGGCGCCTGCCCGCCGCCCGGGTCGAAGGTGCGGTCCTCGATGCCGGCGATGGCCTGACAGCCGAGCCACGCGAGGCTCGAGAGCGGGGCGAGCAGGGCGAGCGACAGGAGCCCTGTCATGCGTCTCATTGGAACGTACCTCCCACGCGCAACCCGACGTTGCGCGCGTCCACGAACGCCCCCACCTGGACGGGCGGGGCCTGCCTCGGCGCGACGACGAACACGAGGACGGCGCCGCCGATCGCCGCCGCCGCCCCGAGCCCGAACGCGACGTTCGACACGGTGGCGGCGCTCTTGGCCTCCTCGGTCAGCGTGACGCCGCGCTCGTCCTCGCACGTGCTGCCGCCCTTGCAGTAGCCCTCCGCGTCGCTGTTCTTCGAGATGGCCTTCACGCCGAAGAACGTCCCGACGCCGAGCCCCACGACGCCCGCGCCGCCCACGACGAGGCCGATCAAGCGCGCCGTGTTGCCCCCGGACGCCGCGGGCGCCGGCGCAGGCGCAGGGGCGCCGCGCGCCGGCGCAGGGCCCGCCGCCTCGGGAGGCGGCGCATCGCGGGGCGCAGGCGGCGGCCCCTCGATCCGCTTGAGCGCCGGGACATCGACGCTCGCAGGGCCCTTCTTGTCGCCCCCGAGCTTCACGGTCGCCGTCCAGGTCTCGTGGCCCGGGGCGCTCGCCTCGATCGCGATCTCGCCGGGATCCATGGGGATCGCGACGCCGAAGACCGCGGGATCGACCGCCTTTCCGGCGGAGCGCACCTTGAAGCCCTCGATCGCGAGGTTCTCCGCCGCGACGCCGATGCTCAGCTTCGACAGGCCCGGCTCCAGCCGGGCCGCCCTCGCCTGCGCCTTGCGGGCGCGGTCGGCCTGCCCCGCGGCCTGCGACTCCGACATGGCCTGCCGGAACGTGGCCCAGGCGCTCGCCGTGCGGCCGGTGTTCTCGTAGCACTCGGCCAGGTAGAGGAGCGTGCCGATGCCCGGATCGATGCGCTGGCTCTGCTCCAGCCTCGGGCACGCCTCCGCGCTGCGCCCCTGCTTCATCAGGTCGAGCGCCGCGTCGAAGAGCGCCTCCGCCGTCGCCTTGTCGGCGGCGCTCGGCTCCGCCCGCGCGGGGAGCCCCCCGGCGATCAACGCCGCGCACAGACCCAGGCCGACGCAGTGTGCGATGCTTCGCTGACGACGTTTCGTACGCCTCATACGTCCCGTGTTCTCCTCCAAGCTGGCCACGACGAGCCTCGGGGCCGTCGCCGGATCGACGCGAGCGCCACGCTCAGCGCCGCCCGCCGAAGTCGCTGATCGAATTGCTCCGCGTCGGCTCCGGGCGCGCCCCCGCGTCGGGCTGCGCGCGCTCGACGGGCCGGGCCGTGGCGGTCGCCCGAGGCGCGCCCGGCTGCGCGGCGAGCGGCGCCGCCGGGCCGGAGGCCGCCGCCGGCGGCGGCGCGGGCGCGCTGGACGAGGCCGCAGGCGCGGTCGGGGCCGGAGAACCGCCGGCCACCTCGGGCGCGGCGCCGGTGGCGCCGGGAGCCTCGCGCGCGTCGCCCTTCGCCGTGGCCTCGGAGGCGGGCGTAGCCGCGGCCTCGGCGGTGGGCGCAGCCGCGGCCTCGGCGGTGGGCGCCGCCGTGGCCTCGGCGGTGGGCGCCGCCGTGGCCTCGGCGGTGGGCGTAGACGCGGCTGCGGGGGGCTGTCCCGGGTCGGTGGCGAGCCCGGAGCGCAGGAAGAACAGGGCGCCGAGCGAGGCCCCTGCCAGCAAGGCGGCGGCGGCGATGGCCAGGGCGACGCGCGCCCCGTTGCGGACCGTTCGCACCGGATGGCCCGAGTTGCTCCACGAGTTGACCGTCGGCCCCGTCTCCGCGTTGGGCGCGGTCGGCGAGGGCGGCACGAAGGACGGCGTGCCCGGTGTGAAGGGCGGCGTGCCCGGCGCGAAGGACGGCGACGACGGCGCGAAGGGCGGCGTGCCCGGCGCGAAGGACGGCGACGACGGCGAGGCCGGCGCGAAGGGCGGGCCTCCGTGCGGTACGGACGGGCGCGATCCGGTGCCCTGGGCGCCCCCGCTCGGCACGCCGGTCTGGAGGAGCGACGGCCGCGCGATGTCCGAGGAGCTGCCGAGCATGCGGCGCGCCCGGTCGACGTGCATGTGGCCCGTGGCGGGGCCGAACGGGAGCAGCGCGGCCGCCAGATCGCCGACGTTCGTCCACCGCTGCTCGCGCTCCTTGGCGAGGCAGTGCATCACCACGGCGTCCAGCTCGCGCGGGACGTCGGGGCGCAGCTGGGCGACCGGGGCCGCGTTCTCGTAGAGCAGCGCGTGGAAGAGCTGAGCGACGGAGTCGCCGTCGTACGGAGTCCGCCCGGTCAGCATCTCGTACAGGATCACGCCGAGAGACCAGATATCCGCGCGCGTATCCACGTCCCGCGCGGAGCGCACCTGCTCGGGAGACATGTAGAGCGGCGAGCCGAGGAGCGACGCTGTCTGGGTCAGCGCGACCTGGTCGCGCGATATGCCGAGCAGCGACTTCGAGATCCCGAAATCGAGGACCTTGATGACCCGATCGCCGTCGGGCCGGAGCGAGAGGAACAGGTTGGCCGGCTTGAGATCGCGGTGGACGATCCCCGTGGCGTGCGCCTCGGCCATCGCGTCGAGGGCCTGGAGCATGTACCCGACGGCCTCCATCACGGGCAGCGGACCGCGCGCCCGGATCTCGTGGGCGAGGTCGTTCCCCTCCAGGAACTCCATCACCATGTAGGGCAGCCCGCCCTCCAGCGAGCCGACATCCAGGACGCGCGCCACGTGCTCGCTCTTGATCCTGGCCAGCGCGCGCGCCTCGCGCCGGAACCGCTCCGCCGGGTCGCCGCCGTCCGCCCGCAGCGAGTGCAGGAACTTCATCGCGACGCGCTGCTCCAGCTCCAGGTGCCACGCGGCGACGATCGTGCCCATCGCACCGGCGCCAACGATCTGCTCCACGCGGTACTTGCCCGCGAGGACGTCGCCCACAGCAACGGGAGCCATCGCCATGGGCCCTAGGCTAGCCGAGATCCACGAGATCACATACTTCGGCGAGCGGCGATCTGCGCGCAGGGCGGAAATCCCTCGTCGACGCTTGCGCTGCGGCGGCGCCGTGCGTCGGGACGCGTGGTGGGCAGGCATGACACCCGCGCCGGCGGGATCTCACCGGCGTTCCAGCGCGACGCGCTCGACGCAGCGCCAGCGCTCGGTCTGCCCCTCCACGGCCCACAGCTCGAGCCGGTCGGCCCGCCACACCTCGTGCGCGAGCGCAAGCACCCGAGGATCCGCGGCGAGCTCCTCTCGGCGCGCGGCCGGCAGCTCGCCGTACACGAGGCTCACGTGCGGGCGAAAGGGGGCCTCGTTCGCGTTCGCGCCGAGCGCCGCCTCGGCCGCGCGGCGCAGCGCCGCGAGCGGCTCGGACGGCGTCACGTCGAGGAACACGCACTGGTGGCGGGTGCTGCCGGTGGCGGGGCCCCGCGCCTCGAGCGCGACGGGGCGGAGCGCGCCGCCGTCGCCGCGCAGCCCGCCGAGCTTCGCGGCCAGCGCGCCGCCGTCGCCGCGCAGCCCGCCGAGCAGGGTGAGGTGAGGCGCGAACGCCGGGCCCCCGGTCTCCCGGGCGAGCGCATCGATGAGCTCCTCGAGCCGCGCGGCCGGCGCTCCGCCGGGGATGAGCCACAGGGCGAACGCTGTCTCTTGCGCCATGCTCAGCCGAGCGCCGCGCGCAGGTGCCGGTAGAACGCGTCCGCGGCCCCGCCCTCGGGGATGCCCGCCGACCCGCCATCGTTCAGCTCCACCAGCATCCAGCCGCCCCCTTCCTTCTCGGCGACGTCGGCCGCGTAGAAGCGACTGCGCACGCGGCCGAGAACGGGCGCGAGGACCTCGGCGCTCGGCGGCTCGCCCGGATAGTCACCGTCGGCCCAGTACGGCGCCGCGTAGAACGGCCGGCCGTCGAGCACGAAGAAGCGATGCTCGTTCACAAGCGGCAGCCTGCTCTTCGGGTGCAGCCCGATGCGTCGCAGCTCGACGAACTCCCGGAAGACGAGCCCGCCGACGACGTGGTCGTCCTGGAGGCGGAGGAAGTTGCCCACGACGCGCCGCACGTTGGCCTCGTCGTCCGCCGCCGGGATGAAGCAGGCGTCGAACCACTCGTGCTTGCGGGACTTCACATAGTCCTTGAGGATCACGGCGCCCGATCCGAACGCCTCTCGCACGTTGACGACGACGGCGTCGAGGTCGAACGCGGAGTCCGGGATCCAGATCGACCGCGCTGTGTGCTCGGCGCCGCCGATCGCCTCGTACCACTCGGGCAGGTGATAGCAGTGCTGGTACGCCGCCGGCTCCGTGATCAGTCGCCGGCCGCGCGCGGCGACGACCTCGCTCATGCATCGATAAGCATCGAGGCCCAGGATCCAGCCGCGGTAGAGCACCTCGCCCGGGCCCTCCGGCACCCGGCGGAGCTTCACGCCGCCGCCGAGGAACACCTCGAGGTCGATGAGGCCGACGTCGAAGCCGGCGCTGGCGGCATGCCCGGCTTCCTCCTCGAAGGCGCTGTCCGGCGCGGTCGGGTGCAGCGGGCTGCTCGGGAACAGGACGAGCGGGGCGGGGAGCATCTCGCAGACTCTATACGACGGCGGGATGGTCGTCACGAGGGTGTAGATCGGGCGATGACCGCGCGATTTTCAGCTCGGAGGTGGCCCCGCCGGCTTGTCGGGCGGGAGAGAGAGCAAGAGAGAGCACACAGGGAGACGGGGAGACGGGGAGGAGATATATCGAGAGACCAAGGTGGAGAGGCGAGAGGTGGGGACCATCCTTCGCCTCTGCTTGCTCGGGGTCGACGGCTTTCAGATCGCTCGACCGTGGCCGTCGAGCTCAGCTCTGGGCTGCTCCCTCGACATCCATCCATGTTCCGCACATGGTGCAGAGCTTCGCCGAGGCGTCGGGCAGGAAGTTACAGTTCGAGCAGTACCTCTTTCCGTCAGGAGGCGGCGGCATGGGCGGGCGGGGTGACGGCGGATTCCAGGTCCACGCCATGGGCTCCGGCGGTAGCCAGGGCGGTGGAGCTCCCTCCCAGCCGTTCAGCGCGATCGGCGCGCCCGCCCTGTCGCCCGGCACGCAACGCAGCGCCGGCCCGCCGAGCTGGTCGCGCTGCGCCCAGAAATCGCCGTTGCTCATCCGGGACCGCAGCTCCGTGCCGTGCACGCTCGAGGGCAAGAGCGACCGGTGCGCCCCCGCCTCATCGCGGTAACGGACCGGCTGGCCCTCGGGCTTCAGGGCCGAGCCAAAGGCGATGTGGTGATCGACCTCGACCGTCGCCCGGAGATCGGGCGGGTTGCCGTCGTGCGCGTCGAGCGCGGGTGCGAACAGCCACTCCGGGTACCTGGGCTCGTACCACCACAGGAGCGGCTCGGGCTGGAGGTTGCCGTTCCAGCAACAGACCGCCACCGGCCAGCCGGGGTAGTAGGCCTCGAACGCCTGAAGCAGGCCATCGTTGATCGCAGGCCGCTTGGGCTCCGGGACCTGCCCGAGGACGGAGAGGACCGCGCGCGGCGACTCGGCGAGCACCACCGCATAGCTGCCCACGTCGAAGACAACGGCCCGGGCGGCCCCGACCGCGGCGAACGGCGGCGGGCCGTAGCTTGGCGGGATCGGCCGGCGCGTCGCCTGGCGGATGTCCTCGAGGAAGGTGCGGAACGGGCGCGTGTCGACCGCGTTCTGCGGGCCGAGCCGCGCGGCCGGGATCGGCAGGATCATGGCGTTCGGGCCGGAGGTCGACGCCGTGTTCTGGTAGGCGAGGACGTGGACGTAAAGGCCGTTCCACTGCGCATCGCCGGCATAGAGGAGGGTGCTGGAGAGCCTCGCGGGGGAGAAGGTGCAGCACATGGTCGCTGCAGGATACACGAACAGGAGCCTTTCTCCCCGTTGTCGGCAGATGAGCCGCGGGCGCCCATCGGATCCATCGGCAGGCTGGGCGGCGTCAGTGTGCACCTGGGAGTGCAGCCGCGAGCTGTCGCGTCAGATCGGCCGCTGGCACTTCCTTGCACCCGCTGGCGTTTTGCCCCGCCCATAACGGCGAGAAGTCGCCGCTGCCCTGGCTTTCGGCCTTGGCGCGCAGGGGCGCGATGGCCGACGTCGCCAGGGGAAAAGCAGGCGCGGCGCCGTTCATCGGCCCAAGCTCCCTCATGATGCGGTTCACGATGCCCCGCGCGGGTCGCCCGGTGAAGAGGTTGGTGAGCGCCGTGATGCTGGCTGCGCCGCTCGCGAGGGCCGCGCGATGCACCCGGCTCGTGGTGGCTTCGGGGCACAACAGGTAGGCCGTCCCGACCTGTACGCCGGCCGCACCGAGCGCCATGGCGGCCGCGACACCCCTCGCGTCCGCGATGCCGCCCGCGGCGATGACGGGGATCTTCACGGCGTCCACGATCTGCGGCACCAGCGCGAAGGTGCCGAGCTGGAGGCTGAGATCGTCGGACAGGAAGCCGCCGCGATGACCGCCCGCCTCGATGCCCTGGGCGATGACCGCGTCGACCCCGCGCGCCTCAAGCCAGCGCGCCTCGTCGACCGTCGTTGCAGAGGACAGGATCTTCGCGCTCCAGCGGCGCACCCGCGAGAGCAAAGCCTCCGAGGGCAGACCGAAGTGAAAGCTCACCACAGCAGGTCTGAGCTCGTCGAGCACATCAGCTGCCTCATCGCTGAAGGGCAACCGGCCGGGGCCGGTCGGGATCGCGCTTGCGTCGACGCCGAGCTCGGCGAAGTACGGCGAGAGCCGGGCACGCCAGATCGCTTCTTGCTCGGCGTCGGGCTCGGGCCGCGTGTGACAGAAGAAGTTCACGTTGAACGGCCTCGTTGTCTGCGCTCGGATGGCTGCCAGCTCCTTGCGCAGGGCGTCCGGGCCCAGCACGGCGCCGGGCAGCGAACCGAGCCCACCAGCGCTGGAGACCGCGACCGCGAGCGCGCTGCCCTGCACGCCGGCCATGGGGGCCTGGATGATTGGAAGATCGATTCCAAGGAGCTCCTGAAGCGTCGTCATGGGAATCTCCACATCCACGGCCGAGGCACAGTCCAGCTTTTAGCCTTTTTTCGTCCAGCAGAGTGCGTTCGACCTTGGGACCCGAGCGTAAGCGAAGGGCCCATCGATGGCAACACCGGGTTGGACGGCACATGCTCGCCTGCACGATGCGCTACTCGTTCCTCTGCCAGTACGAAGGTCTGCATGAGGTATCGGGGATGAGCGTGGCTCGGGCATTCGGGCCTGGATCTCCGAGGGCGCGCTGAACACCGTCAGTCCTCTCGCAGCGAACCGGCGCATCGCTCTTGCGGTGACGCGCTGAATGTCACCCTGTGGTCCTCGCGGCCGTCCACGTTGATGTCGCCGATCGACTCGACGCTGGGCGGTCGAGCTGCGGAGCCGTGGGGCAGAGGCGACGGACCATTTCGGGCACAGCCGGCGTGTAACAGCAGTATCGCGAGTGGCGGTGCTTGTGTCGTTTTCATGCGCAAATTGGTTAGTTTGTCTAACTATCCGTCGATTGGTCGGTCGAAGCCGCAGGACGAGGTCTGTCCAGTGGACAGTTTGGTGAGTCTTTCAACGTGATCGTGGAGCAGCGCCGTCCGATCGCGGCTCGCCGCCGGTGTGCGGGTTCGACTGGCCTTGGCGTTATGCGCGGCGCGGCTACACTGCCCGGCCCGTGGACTCCGTGATGGACCGCATCGAGGCGATGGTCGCCTGGCTCCGGCAGCGCCGGTGGGCGCACCTCGCCGTGGTGAACCTGCGCATCCTGATCGGCTTCGCGTTCCTGCCGGCGGGGCTGAAGAAGATCCTCGGCGAGCCGTTCACGGATCCGGGCAATCGCGGCCCGTTCCACGAGTTCTTGCACGCGTTCCACGCGACCGGGCACTTCTACACGTTCGTGGGCGTGGTCCAGCTGGTGGCCGCGACGCTGCTCATGACGCAGCGGTTCGCGACGGCCGGCGCATTCCTGGCGCTGCCGGTGACGGGCGCGATCCTGGCGTTCTGCTGGAGCACGGCGGTCGTCCCGACGGCGACGGTCGTCACGCTGATGTTCGCGGGCCTGGTCGGGCTGGCGCTGTGGGATGTCGGGCGGTGGCGCGGCGTCCTCGACGCGCCGGACGCCACGCCGCGGGCCGCGCGTGCCTCGTCACCAGCGCCGATCGACCTGCGGCTGTGGAGCCTGTGCGGGGCGGCCATCCTGGTGGCGTACCTCGCGACGTGCCTGCTCAGCGGTGGCATCTACCGGCCGCGCGGGCCCGCGTTCGATGAGCCGGGGTTCTACGTGCTGATGGCGCTGCCGCTGTTCCCGATCGTGACCGCGCTCATCGATCGTCGCCGGCGCGCGGGGAGCTGACCGTGCCGCGGTAGAGGTGCCCCTTGCAGTGGTGTCATGCGCCGGCGGCACCCTCCAGCGCCACGACGATGTCGCCGAGCGGCGCAGCGAGGTGGATCCACGCCTCGCCGCCAACGCGCAGCACGGCGAGCACGTCGTCCGCCCGGCCGCGGAACGCGCCCAGCGAGCGGGCCGGGCCGCCCTCATCGACCGCAAGGACGGCGACCTCGTCGTCAGCGCGCGCCACGACGACGAGCACGCCCGTGCTGGTCGCGCCCAGCCAAACAGGGCGGCCGCCGAGCGCGACGTTCCGGGGAGCGCCGCGCTTCGGCACCTCGTGCAGGAGCCCGCGGGGAACGTCGCAGCCCCAGAACGAGCGCAGCCGCAGCGCGGCCGGCAGCGGGCCGCCGAACGCCTCGTAGGCGTCGCAGGCGTCGTAGCCGGGGTCGAGCGGGAGCAGGTCGGCGTCGTTCGGGACGAGGCGGGCGAGCGCCGCGTCGCGCGCCTCCGTGAAGCGTGGCAGCGCATGGCGAAGGCGTAACGCCGGCAGGCCACAGAGCGGTCGCAGGTCTGGGCGAGACTCACCCTCTTCCGTCACAATGCAGCGCTTGCCGCTCGGGTCGAGCAAGAGCACCGCGCGATTGCGGATCGCGATAGGTGTGGCTGGCCTGAAGACCGGGCGCACCTCGAGGACCCCGTGGTCCTTCTTCAGCCGCACGAGCCTCCAGCCGTCGATGGAAAAGACCCGGCTGCCATCCGTGCAAAGGCGGCGATAGGACGACGACGTTGCGGCAACGAGGGTTGTCCCCGGAGGAACGAGCGCACCTCCTGACGCCAGGCCTGCGGGCGCCTGGCCGCGTCCTGGCTCAGGGCGCGGTGCGGCTACACCGTGCGCGGTGAGCCAGGCGCGGAGCGCGGCAGGCGCGTCCACGTGCGCGGCGGTATCCCACGCAAGCCGGATCGATAGGTCAGCACCCACGCGCAGCGCGGCGATTGGCCGCCCATGGCGCTCGAGCTCCACCGTGATCGGTCCCAGCGTGTCCTCTTCTGGAACTGCGCCCTCGCCCTGCGGAGGCGTATTCCCGCGGAGGCGAAGCAGCGGGCGAAGCGCGTCGAGCTCGGAACGAGGGACGCGAACGCGGCGGCGATCGTTCGCGACGAGCCACGCCGCCGTCGCGCTGCCGAGGGCGCGGTCCACATCCGCTTGCTGCGGAGGCGGCGAAGGCAGGATGGGCCAAACAGGCATAGGGCTATCGCTTTGGCGCTGTGGGCACGTACTTCCCGCCGTGCACGGTTGGGTTGTTCGGCGTGCCGCTCATCGTGCCGTAGTAGAGATCTCATCTGCCCGCGCGAGGCTCCAGCCGGAGCCACACGCCCCCGGACGTGCGCAGCGTGGTCGCGACGTGCAGCCGCGTCGTCCGCCCCGGCACCGCGCTGGCCGGTAACGCTGAAGGAGCCGTGGAATCCCGTTCAGCGTACCACACGGCGGCCTCCTCGGCTTCGGCGAGGGCGGCTGGCTGTAGTTCAACGGCCTTGGCCACGGCCACCGGCTGCCGCGAGGAGGCGGCGACGGGCTTCCGGCCATGGGATCGGCGTGACCGTTCCCGCATCCACCTCGTCCAGGCGGCGCTCGATCTCGTCCGTCCAGGCTTCCTCGACATGATCGCCGTCTCCTTCGGCCTGGTCCAGGCTCTGGAGCAGCTCGGCTGCCAGAGCAGCCCGCGCGTGGTCAGGCAGGCGTAGCGCAGCTGCCAGCACGTCTTCCAGGTCGCTCGGCATGCCTGGAGCCTACCACACGGCACGCCGTTACCGCGGAGCGGTGTGCCCGGCCTGCGCGCCGGCAGCCGTCAGGACCGGCGCGAACCAGCCAACCAGGGCCGGGGCCGGCGGGGCGAGCAGCGAGGCTCTCATCATGGGGGCAGCGCCGTACCGGGGTGCGCAAAATCCAGGTTCCGGATTCCGGGGCCGGCTCCGGTCTCCTCCACTTCTTCGCTCAACAAGGGCTTCTGCTGCGGGTGGGTGCGCGCGTCAGACCCACCCGCAGCAGAAGCCCTTGTTGGGCGGCTGAGCTTGGAGCAATGCCTATGATCGCGGGGGCGGAGGGAGGCGCTCTCAAGCCCGGAGATGGCTGCAATTCATCGTTTGTTGGAGGCATGTCCACCGCGGAGACGGATCGCAGCCATGTTTTGTTCGAGGCGTGTCCACCGGGACATGGGTGCGACCCATGTTTTTGTTGAGGCTCGTCCGCCGCGGAGATGGGTCTGCCCCGCCTTTTTGTGGAGGCACGGCGACCGGGAGATGGGTGCCTCCCATGTCCGCGTGGACGGGCCGGATCACCCGGACGGGTTGACGGGGTGCAGACCGCCCCGGCCGGGGGCGCCGCGACAGCTTCGGGCTTCCTGGCAGGGGCTCTTCGACGGGACCTCGCGAGGTCGTCGACCATCTCGACGGAGGGCGCCAGCAGGACCAGCTGCATCGACGCTCATCTGCCAGCGCGCGGCTCCAGCCGGAGCCACACGCCGCCGGACGTGCGCAGCGTGGTCGCGACGTGCAGCCGCGTCGTCCGCCCGGGCACGGCGCTGACCCGGTAACGCTGGAGGAGCCGCGCGAGGATGAGCTGCCCTTCCATCAGCGCGAACTCCTTGCCGATGCACTGCCGCTGCCCGATCCCGAACGGGATGAACGCGAGCGGGTGCCGGGCGCGCGCGCGCTCGGGCGTGAACCGGCCAGGGTCGAAGCGCGCCGGATCCTCCCAGTGGTCCGGGTGCCGGTGCAGGACATACGTCATGATGCTGACCGGCGTGCCGGCGGGGATGTGGAAGCCGTCGATCTCATCGTCTTCGACCGCGGTGCGAGGTATCCAGTACGCCGGCGGGTAGATCCGGAGGGCCTCCTGCACGACCGCGAGCGCGAGCGGCAGCCGGGGGACGTCCGCGAAGCCGGGCCGCCTGTCGCCGAGCGCCGCGTCGACCTCGGCGGCGAGCGCCTGCAGGAGCTCGGGGCTCTCGACGAGGAAGTGGAGCGACCACGCGAGGGCGACCGAGGTCGTCTCGTACCCCGCGAGGAACATCGACACCGCCTCGTCCCGCAGCTGCTGGTTGGACATCTGCTCGCCGGTCTCGGCGTCCACCGTGGCGAGGAGCATCGAGAGCAGATCGCCGCCCCGCCCCGGCTGCGCGCGGCGCTGCGCGATGAAGCGAAACACGTTTTCATCGATCGTCTTCACCGACCGCTCGAAGCGGCGCCGCCCCGGGGCCGGTATCCAGCTCGGCAGCGCCCGGAGCGCGGCCCCGAGGAGCATGTAGTCGATCGCGTACTGCATCGAGCCGCCGACGGCGTCCGCCTCCTCCTTGGTGATCCCCGAGCCGAACATCGTGTTGAGGATGACCTTCATCGTGATGTGCGGGAGCTCCCGCTCGGCGTCGACAGGGCGCCCCGCGGCGGCGGCCGCGCCGAAGCCGGCCATGCCGTCGTCGATCGCCTGCACCATGAGGTCGCACATCGCGGCGAGCCGGTCCCGGTGGAACTCCGGCTGGATCATCCGCCGCTGCCGCAGCCAGAGATCCCCCTCGCTCGTGGGCAGCCCATCGCCGATGAGCGCGCGGATGCTCTCCCATATGGCGCCTCCCTTGCGGTAGTTGCGCGCGTTGTCGCGCAGGACGTGCTGCGCGTGCCTCGGGTGGTTCAGCGCGACGATCCGCGTGAACCCGAGATCGACGGTGAACAGATCGCCGAGCGCGGCTCTCGCCGAGACGAGGTAATCGAGCCGATCCTTGAGCAGGTGCGGGAGCACGCCGACGAGCGGAAAACCGCGCGCCAGCGGCGGCGCGCTCGCGCGGGCGGCGGCGCCGGCGCTGCCGCCCGCGCGGGCGGGTGTGCCGGAGAGAAGATCTGGCTGCATCATGGCCTCGTCCAGGTAAGGGGCGTATCCGATCGAGCGGCAGTATCCGAGCCGCTCGGCGGACGGGGCGCCCGCTGCGCTGATCGGACGAGCGTACATGCGCCCGGACCCCGGCGACGAGGACTTTGGAAAGGCTCCTTCGCAGCGCGCCCTCGCCGCCCACAGTGTGGACGCGCGAGGCCCAAGCGACGGCGTGAGCGGCCGAGGGGCGATGTCCTCGGACGGTGGATTCCTACGCTGTCACGCGACCGCGCGCCGCGAGGTGCCGCTCGATGTGGTCTATCGCCGCCGCCACGCCGTCCTCGCCGCGGATCTTGCGCCCGAGCTCCTCGGCGCGCTGCTTCATGCCGGCGTCGGTGGCGGCGGTCCGGATCGCGGCCGCGAGCGCGTCGGCGGTGAGGCGCGGCCGCGGGATGGCGCGCGGGCCGACGCCGAGCTCCTCGACGCGGCGCCCCCAGAAGAGCTGGTCCCCGAGGTGCGGGACGACAATCGCGGGCCGCCCGGCGCGCAGGCACGCGGCCACGGTGCCCGCGCCGCCGTGGATCACCGCCGCGGCGACCCGCGGATACAGCCAGTCGTGCGGCGCGCCGTCGATCCGGAGGATGCTTTCGGGCAGCGCCATGTCGCCGAGCCCGGCCCATCCGGAGAGCAGGACGGCGCGCTGGCCGCTCCGCGCGACCGCGTCGACGAGGAGCCTCGTCGTGGCGCCGGGATCGTGGGACGTCATGCTGCCGAAGCCGAGGACGACCGGCGGCTCTCCCGCCGCGAGGAACCGCTCGAGGGCCTCGGGCGGCCTGTACGCTTCGCCCTCGTCGAGGAACCAGTAGCCCGTCGTGTGGTAGCTGGGCGGCCAGTCCGGCGGGTGCGGGACGACGTGGGCGCTGTAGCCGTGGACGACCAGCATGCGGCGCAGCGCGGCCATGTACGCCCGACGATCCTGCGGCGGCAGGCCGAGCCTCTGCCGCACGCGGGCCGTCACGCCGCCGTACCAGCGCCACACCGTCGGCTCGATCAGGAGCTTGCCGAACAGGAGGTTGAGCACGCTATCGCTGCGCGGGAAGGGCGCGGCGACCGCGGTGGGCCCATGGCGCGTCGCCAGGATGGAGGGCTGGAACGGGATGCTGACCTGCACCGCGCCGGAGGCCTCGGCGATGGAGGCCGCGTACGTGTCCGAGGTGAAGCTGCTCAGGATGAGCTCGGCGCCCTCGCACGCGCGCAGGGCGTCGTCGGTCATCTCCGCGCCGAAGCGATCGATGAGCCGCTGCAGGATCCGCGACTGGGCCATGGGGTCCGTGCCGCGCGACACCCACTCTTTGCCGAGGTCGCTCTCCATGACCTCGACCATGTCGACGCTCGCCGGGATCGCGGCGAGCCCGTGCGCCTCGATCCAGGGCTGGAAGCTCTTGCCGGCGAGGACGCGGACCGCGTGGCCGCGGGCCGCGAGCGCCTTGCCGAGCGCGATCGTGGGCTGGACGTCGCCCCGGGTGCCCAGGGCGAGGACGGTGGTCTTCACGGGGCGCCTCGCCTCAGAGCGCCTTCCAGGACGCGTCGCCCGACGGCAGCCGCGGCGGCTCGACCGACAGGATGTAGTCGACCCGGCGGTTGCGGGGCTCGTCCACCTGGTCCGCGGTCTTCACGAGCGGCGCCGACTCCCCGAGCCCCTCGAAGGCGATGGGGAGCTTCACGCCGCGGCCCTTGAACCAGGCGGCGATCGCGCGGGCGCGCTTCCGCGACAGGGCGAGGTTGTGCTCCGCGCTGCCGACCGTGTCCGTGTGGCCGACGATGAACAGCGTGATCTTGCCGAGCTCGCTGGTCTTCGCCACGACCTCCGAGATCTTCTGGAGGCTCGCCTCCAGCTTGGGCACCTCGGGGGCGCGGATGACGTCGGAGTTGGTCTCGAACTGCACCTCTTCGTGGGGGATGCTCACGTTCCAGGGGATGATCGCGATCCCCGCCCAGTACCCCTCGGTGTCGTGGCCGTACACCTCGATGCGCGCGACGGGCTCGTCGCTCGAGGGCGACCAGGTCACGGCGAGCGGCGAGCCGGCGGCGGCCCCGCCGAACGGCTTCTCCTCCTCGGCCAGGACAGCGCCCGACTGCCCGAGGACCTTGATGCGCACCTTGCTGGCGGCGCGCGACAGCTTCACCTCGATCTGGCGACCCTTGAGGTCCACCTTGGACCTGTCGATCGTCACCTCGAGCGCGGGCGGCCTCGTCTGGGCGCTCTGCGGCGGTGAGGGCGCCGGCGAGGGGCCGTCGGCGCGCGCGGCGGCGGGGGCGAGCAGGGAGGCGGCGAGGAGCACGGCCGGGGCATGGCGCATGGGGATCCCCATCTCTTGAGGGTGAGGGAAATGCGGGAAGACGTCCCCGAGCATACCAAAAGGGGCCCGTGGTGGAGCGGCGGGGTGACATGCTGTGGGCTCGCGGCGCGAGCCGCCCTGCGCGCCGGCCTGCGCCGGTGTAGGGTGTACCGTCGAGCGTCGAGCGCGCTCCGGCAAAGGCGCCGGAGATCCTGCTGAACGGCGTTCCACGTCACATGGCAGTCACCATTTTCGACCTCTTCAAGATCGGTATCGGGCCCAGCAGCTCGCACACGGTCGGGCCGATGCGCGCGGCGCGCATGTTCGCGGTGGATCTCGACGAGGCGGGCCTGCTCGCCCGCACCGCGGCGGTGTCGGTGGAGCTGTTCGGGTCGCTCGGCGCCACCGGCCGCGGCCACGGCAGCGACAAGGCCGTGATCCTCGGGCTCATGGGCGAGACGCCGGACGGGGTGGACGTCGAGCGGGCGGGCGCGATCGTCGAGGGCGTGCGGCAGAGCGGCCGGCTGTCGCTGCTCTCCCGCCACGAGATCGGCTTCCAGGTGAAAGGCCACCTGGCCTTCCTGCACCGGAGCCTGCCGTTTCATCCGAACGGCATGCGCTTCACGGCGCTGGACGAGGTGGGCGCGCCGCTGCGCGCGCGCGTGTATTACTCGGTGGGCGGCGGCTTCGTGGTGAACGAGGCGGCGGCGAAGGGGGAGAACCCGATCGAAGCGGACACGACGCCGCTGCCATATCCGTTTCACAGCGCCGCGGAGCTGCTCGCGGCGTGCGCGGCGAGCGGCCTGTCGGTGAGCCAGGTCATGCTGGAGAACGAGAAGGTCTTTCGCCCGGAGGCGGAGACCCGGGCGGGGCTCCTGCGCATCTGGGGGGTGATGCAGGACTGCGTGCGGCGCGGCTTCCGGGCGGAGGGCGTGCTGCCCGGCGGCCTCAAGGTGGCGCGCCGCGCGCCGGCCCTGTACCGCAAGCTCATCGAGAGCCCCGAGGCGGGGCTCCGGGATCCGCTGACGGCGATGGACTGGGTGAGCCTCTACGCGCTCGCGGTGAGCGAGGAGAACGCCGCCGGGGGCCGCGTGGTGACGGCGCCGACGAACGGCGCCGCGGGGATCATCCCGGCGGTCCTGCACTATTACCGGCGCTTCGTGCCGACGTCGACGGACGAGGGGGTCATCCGCTTCTTGCTGACGGCGGGCGCGATAGGCATTCTCTACAAGGAGAACGCGTCGATCAGCGGCGCGGAGGTGGGGTGTCAGGGCGAGGTGGGCTCGGCGTGCTCGATGGCCGCGGGCGCGCTGGCCGAGGGGCTGGGCGGCACGCCGGAGCAGGCGGAGAACGCGGCCGAGATCGCGATGGAGCACAACCTCGGGTTGACGTGTGATCCGGTGGGCGGGCTCGTCCAGGTGCCGTGCATCGAGCGCAACGCGATGGCCGCGATCAAGGCCATCAGCGCGGCGCGCATGGCGCTGCACGGCGACGGGGCGCACTTCGTGAGCCTCGACAAGGTGATCAAGACGATGCGCGACACCGGCGCAGACATGGAGTCGAAGTACAAGGAGACGGCGCGCGGGGGGCTCGCCGTCAACGTGCTCGAGCTGCCGGTGGAGGTGGGGGTCAATTTGCCGGAGTGCTAGCGCTCTTCCTGGAAAGCACCGTGGCTGCGGCATACCCGTCGACGAACTCCTGCAGCTTTCGCATCTGGTACGTCCGCACGAGCGCCCTGAGCTGCTCGAGCCACGGGCCGAGCCGCGGATCGGTCTCCTCCATCCGCACCGCCTCCGTCACCACGTTGCGGACGCGCCCCGACGCCACCAGGCGCGATAGAAGGGCGAGCTCCTCGGCCGAAGGCGGCACAAGCGGACCCTTCTCCCTCGCCGCCGTGACAGGGGCCTTCTCCTCGGCGTGAATCCATTCCACGCCGAGGAAGCGGTGGATCTTGTCGAAGAGCTCGCCCGCTTGCACCGGCTTGTGCAAGGCGTCGTTCCAGCCGGCGCGGACGCCCTCCTGCTGTTCGGCTCCGGACACGTTCGCGGACGAGATCAGGATGACGATCTCGCCGAGCTCGGGCATCTGCCGCAGGCGGCGCGTGGCCTCATGGCCGTCGATGCCCGGCATGACCAGGTCCATCACGACGAGCGCCGGCCTCCGCTCCATGGCGAGCCGGAGCGCCGCCTCACCGTCTTCGGCCTCCACCACCTCGAAGCCGATCGGGACCAGCAAATCGCTCATCAGGGCACGGTTATGCGGGTTGTCGTCCACGACGAGGATCGTGCGGCGCGCTCCGCGATACCCGGTGATCGTATGCCATCCGATGGCCTTGTCGGCGCCCGCGGAGGCAGGCCCCTCCGCGAGCGCGAGCGTCACCGTGAAGGCGCTGCCTCGGCCGAGCTCACTCTCGACCTCGATCGTGCCGCCCATCTGGTCGACGATCTTCTTCGTGATGGCGAGGCCGAGCCCTGTGCCGGCGCTCTTCGCCCTGTGATCTCCGACCTGCTCGAAGGGATCGAAGATGCGCGAGACGTGCTCCGCGGCGATCCCCGGGCCCGTGTCCTCGACCCGGAACCGCAACGTGCTCGCCTCACAAGGGCCGCGCTTCAGCTCGTCGACGACGAGGGTGATGCTCCCTCGCTCGGTGAACTTGATGGCGTTGCTCAGGAGGTTCAACAGCACCTGCGTCAGGCGCTTCTCGTCGCCGTAGAACGTCGACGTCGTCCCGCCGCGTATCTCATGGGTGAAGGCGATGCCCTTCTGGTCCGCGCGCACGCGGCACAGATCCACCACCGTGCGCACCAGCGCCTGGAAATCGAACTTCTTCGCGACGAGATCCATCTTGCCGGCCTCGATCTTCGCGAGGTCCAGGACGTCTTCCAGCAAGGAAAGGAGATGCTCGCCCGATTTCTTGATGACTTGCACCCCATCACGGCTCTTCAGGGAGAGCTCGGGCGCGCGAGCGAGGACCTGGGCATAACCGAGGATGCCGTTGAGCGGCGTGCGCAGCTCGTGGCTCATGCTCGAGAGGAAATCGCTCTTCGCACGGTTCGCGCGATCGGCCGCCTCCTTGGCGATCTGGAGCTCGGCCGTGCGCTCCTTGATCTTGGCCTCCAGGTCCCGGTACAGGACGGCGTTCTCGACGGCGATGGCCGCCTGCGAGGCCAGCACCGACAGGAACTCCACGCGCGCCGGAGGGAACGCCGACGGCACGTCGCGGTGCTCGAGGTACAGCACGCCCACGAGATGCCCCCTGTGGGTCAAGGGCAGGGCCAGCAGCGAGAGCACCACGCGCGACGCGAGGTAAGGGTCGACGGCGAAGCGCGCGTCGCTCGTCGCATCGCCTGTCACCACCGGCTCGCCCGCGCGGGCCGCGTACTGCACGATCGTCGCCGGCACGTCGTGGCTTTGCCCGAGCGGCTCCGACAGCCCCGTCTCGATGCGAGCCCCCTCCACCGACAGCCGCGCAACGACGGAGAGCGCTTCCCCTTCGCGGAGGACGAGGGCGCCGCGCTGCGCCCCCGCGTTCGCCAGCAAGAGCTCCATCAGCCGGCCAACGACGCGCTCCGGGTCGCGCTCGCTCGAGAGCGCCTGCGCCGCGCGCACCGCGGTGTTCACGTCGAGGCTCGCGCCCGTGGAGGCGCCTGTGGTCGCCGTGGTCGCCGCCGCCATCATCGCGCGCTCGACAGGCGCCCCCTGCATGGCCGCCCTGAGCAAGGCAGGGTATTTCGCGTTCAGATGGGCGACCAGGTTGACCGCGCCCCAGCGCGCATAGGCGTCGCGCGCCTCGCGCAGGTACATCGCGCCGATGTGCCTCTTGCCCGTTTGCAGCCGGAGCTCGGCGGCGAGCTGGATCGAAAGCGCCTCGATGTGGAGGAAGCGGTGCTCGCGCGCGAGCTCGATGGCCTCGTCGTACCTGGCGATGGCCTCCTCGGTCTCGCCGCGGACGCGGGCGTCTTCGGCCTCGACGAGGCGCAGCTTGTGGAGGAAGTTCGGCGCGCACCCTTCCGCGAAGTACCGCAGCCGCTCGAGGCCGTGGTCGATGTGCTCCCGCAGCCTCGCCTGCTCCTCGGCGCCGGCGGCGTCCTGCCAGCGCTTCGCCGCCGAGAGGGCGAGGAAGAACGGGATATCCGTCACCGGCGGCATGCCGAGGATGTCGGCTCGAGACTGGTCTGCCTCCCGCGCCCGCGACAACGCTCGCTCCCACCTGCCGGTGACACAGAACAGATAGACTTCCAGAGTACGAGCGAGCCCTCCCGTGAACCCGTCCCCGTCGGCCAGGAGGGAGTGCGAGCCTCGCGAGAGCGGCTCGTCGTCCAGGAGCTTCGGGGCGCCGTCAGGGGTCATCAGCACGTCACAATAGGACGCGATCGCCTCGAAGTGGTGCCTCCCCACGGCGTCGCCCGCGCGCTGCACGAGATCCCAGCGCGCCTTGACCTGCGCGTCGACCTGGCCGAGCGGCAGGCCACGCCAGACGCGGTGGTAGAACAGCTCGGCGAGGAGGCCCCAGCTCGTGCCCTGGAATGAACCGAGCTTCAGGCCGGCCGCCATGCCCTGTTCATAGAGGGCAGCCGTCTCGTCGACAGGCCTGGAATAGACCATGTAGATACCGTGAAGCACCAGGCACTCGGGGAGCATCGGGGACCCCACCCGCTCCGCGGCGCGCACCCCGGGCTCGACCCACCGCAAGACCCGGCGGTACATGCCCGTGGCCACCGACCACACGTTGGCGAAGCTGCAGAGCATGAGGGTGGCCGCTGGCGTGAGGGCCCCCCGCCGCACCGCCTCGGAGACCAGGCGAACGATGATGAGCGTGTAGAGCATCGGCCGGCCGCCGTAGATGGAGCAGAGCTGCGTCTGCGTCATCAAAGCGTCGATGAGCCGGTGCTCCGCGGACTGCTCGGGCGGCATTCGATCGAACGCGCCGAGGTCCTGCTCCAGCCATCGATCCAGCGCGGCGGACTCCTCGAGGAGCGCCGGCTGACACGCCTCGTCCGTCTCGGGGAAGGCGAAGCCCCGCTCCGCGAGCGCCGCGATACCCAGCCCGATCCCCCGCGCATACTGGCCCGTCGCCAGGCAGCAGCGGACGCGGATCTCCTGGGCCGACAGCCAGGGCACCGCCCCGAGAGGCCTCGCGAGCAGGTCGAGCGCACGTGCTTCGACGTCCTCGAAATCTCGCAGCAGATAGGCCGCTTCCAGCCGCTCCAGCGCTATCTCCACCGACAGCGCCAGCTCGTCGCCGGCGGCTCGCTCGCCGAGGAGCCCCTGCGCGTTCTCCAGCAGGCTCGCCATCAGGCGGTGGGAGCTCGCGGCCTTCGCGACGCGGGCGGCCTCCAGGTTCATCCGCGCGACGTCGTTGAGCTCCTCCGCGGACGTGAGCCGCGCCGAACCCTGGTTCATGTGCCGCGCGAGCTCCAGGAGCTGCTGCGCCGTGCCCCCTTCCGCGCGATACCGCGCCCAGAGCCGCCGGCCGATCTCGAGGTGCGCGAGGACGCGCTGCTCCGGCGAGATCCGCTCGTAGCTCGCCTGCTGCACGCGGTCGTGCAAGAACCGGTACGAAGCGTCCAGCGCTCCGTCGCCCACCCCTCCGAGCGCCTGCGCGGGGCGATACGCCCCGTCGACCGGCACGACGAGCTCCTCCTGCAGCGCCGGCCATAACGCTCCCGTCACCCGGGCGGGCTCCCACCCGCTCAATCGCTCCAGATCATGGAGATGGAACGTGTGCCCCGCGCACGCCGCGAGCCCCATGAGCTGCTGTGTCGCGTCCGGCATTTCTCGCACTTTGTCCGTCAGCAACGACACCACGTTGTCGGTGATCTGCGCTCGCTCCAGGTCTGCTTGATTCCACTGCCATTCCCCGCTCTCCGCGTCCCTCGAAAGCAGCTTCTGCCGGTGCAGGGAGAACAGCAGCTGCTCCAGGAAAAACGGGTTTCCACGCGTCTTTTGCCACTGCACGCGCGCGAGCGGCTCCACGCGCTTCGGCTCGCTCTCGAGCGTGCGCGAGAGCCACTTTTGCACCTGCTCTTCCGACAGGGGGCCCACCGTCAGCCTCGATACCTTGGCCTCGCTCGCCTCCACGGCCTCCACGAGCTTCCACAGCGGATGCTCGGGCGGCGTCTCGTTGTCGCGGTAGGCCGCGATCACCAGCAGCGATCTCCGCTCCACGTCCGTCAGCAGCGTCTGCAGGATGATCAGCGTGGCGCTGTCCGCCCACTGCATGTCGTCCAGGAACATGACGAGCGGCGGGTTCGGCGTCGTGACGGTCCGAACGAAGTTCAACCACGTCAGCTTCTGCCGGTTGAGCACCTGCTCGCCCTCCGCCGGCGGCACCGGCGGCAGCTTGCCCATGACGAGGTCGAGCTCCGGCACCACGTCCGCGATCAGCCGCGCGTTGTCCCCGACCTCGTTCCGGATCCGATCCCGGAAGGTCTCCAGGACCGCCTTCGGGCTCGAGATCCATTGACGCATCAGCCCCCCGAACGCCTGCGCCATCGCGGCGTACGGCGTCGACCGCGCGAGCTGGTCGTGCTTGCCTGCAATCAAGAGGCCGCGCCCCGCCTTCGCGATGTCGTGGTAGACCGTGCGCACCAGCGCCGTCTTGCCGATGCCCGACGGTCCGCCGACGAGCAAGAGCTCCGCCGCGCCTCGCTCGGCGCGGGCAAACGACTCGCCCACCCGCTCGACGTCCCGCTCCCGCCCCACGAGCACCTGCGGCAACCGCAGCTTCCGTGAGAAGTCCTTCCTTCCAAGCGAGAACGGCGCCGCCGTGCCACGCTCGTTGAGCGCGCGGAGCGCCTCCTCAAGATCCTCGGCCGCGCCTCTGGCTGTCTGGTACCGCCGCTCGGGATCCTTCGCCAGGAGCTTCGATAGGATCGCGGACACGCCGCTCGGGACCTCCGGCGCGATGGTGTCGAGCGGAGGCGGGCTCTTGGCCAGATGCGCGTGGACCAGCGAGAGCGGATCGCGGTCCGTGAAGGGCCGCCGCCCCGACAGCACCTCGAACAGCGTCACGCCGAGCGAATAGAGATCCGTGCGTGTATCGAGCGCGCGCGCCGTGCGCCCCGTTTGCTCTGGCGAGATGTACGCCAGGGTCCCTTCCAGCGCTTCGGGGATGCTCGCCTCGGTCGCTTCCTGGGACAGCAGCGAGGCGATGCCGAAGTCGAGCAGGGTGACCTGCTCGTACGTGTCATCCACGAGCAGGTTCTGCGGTTTGACGTCCTTGTGCATCACGCCGGCGGCATGCACCCCCTCGAGCACCTGAGCAAGGCGCCGCCCGAACCGCAGCCCGGCCGCCACCGGCAGGCGACCGTGCCTGGCGAGCACCTGATCGAGCGAGCTCGCTCCAGGGTTCTCGAGCACCAGCGCCGCCGTGCCGTTCCGCTGCTCGAACGCATGCACGCGCGCCACGCCTGGCACGGCCGCGAGCTGCTGGAGCACTTGATGCTCGTGGACCAGCCGCCCCATGACGCGAGGGCTGGGCACCTCGGCGAGCGGAAGCTTGATCGCCACCTGCGCGCCCGAGGGGAGATGCACCGCGCGACAGACGCGCGTCTCGCTCCCCTCGTAGGCGATATCCCCCAGGGCGTACTCCGTCAGTTCCATCACTGAACCCCTCCCGTGCACGAGCACCGCGGCGCGATAGCCGGGTGTTCGCTAAACTAGCCTGGGCAGGTCAACACAAGTCAATGCAATTGTGAAAGACGCTTCGCGACTGCCACATTTGCGCACCCCGCGCGCGTGCGCGGGCACACCCGCGTGCGCCGTTTCCAGATCGTGTTCATCTTTGCGCAAAGCCGTACACGTTGGCACTCGTACAGTCCGATCTGTCCTGGTGTTCTCGACGTGAAGCACGTTACAGATGCGTCGTGTGAGCACTTCGCAAAGAGCGTCGGACAGCGCTTCCAGGGCGACGCTGCATGCGTGACTCTTTACAGTCGTCACGCTCCTTGATAGCGTCCACGCTGCGTTTTTCAGGCACTGGGGGACGATTTTGACGCAATTCAATGGTTTCGTGGTCGCGGTCGACGACAACCCCGCCAACCTCGACACGCTCCTCGACGTACTGTCGGGCGAGCAGCTGGACCTCGCCGTCGCCACGGATGGCAACATGGCGATCAGCTTGATCGAGCGCGAGCAGCCGGATCTCGTTCTCCTCGACGTCATGTTGCCAGATATCGACGGTTTCGGGGTGTGCAGGCGCCTGAAGGCCAACCCGCAGACCGCCGACACCCAGATCGTCTTCATGACCGCCTTGAACAATCGGGAGCACCGGTTGCAAGGGTTGAAGGCGGGCGCCGTGGATTACATCAGCAAGCCCTTCGATACGGAGGAGCTCCTTGCGCGGATACGCCCGCACATCGCCGTCCGGCGCATGACGCGGGCGTTGCAGGAGAAGAATGCCAGCCTGGAGTCGGAGGTTCGGCGGCGCGTCGACGTCGAGGCCGCGCGCGAGGCGCTCCTCGTCGAGCTCATGACCCGTACGGACGAGCTGCGCGAGGCCAAGGAGGGGCTCGAGCGCGAGCTCGTCGAGAAGGGGCACGCGAACGCGGAGAGGACGGCGCTGCACGAGCAGATCATCGCCGCGCAGCGCAGCCGGCTCCTCGAGCTCTCCACGCCGCTCATTCCGATCACGGATCGCATCCTTGTCATGCCGCTCATCGGCACGATGGACAGCGACCGTGCTCAGCAGATAAACCACGCGATGCTCCACGGCGCGAGCAGCCGTGGCGCCGAGTTCGTCATCATCGACATCACGGGCCTCAAGCATGTGGACGAGAGCGTCGCCACCATGCTCCTCGTCGCGGCCAGCGGCCTGCGGCTCCTGGGGACGCGCACGGTGATCACCGGGATAGGTCCGGAGGTGGCCCGAACGCTCGTGCAGCTCGACGCGCCGCTGCAAGGCATCGTCACGAAGGGCACGCTCCAGGACGGCATCGCCGTCGCGATGCACTCGTTCCGTCATCGAGGATAGGACTTCTGCTCGGGAGCGACGCGCCGGCCTCAGGTCGGCCCCGTCCAGCGCTGGACCGACGCGGGAGAGGTGGTTGATTCCTTCACGGCGCGCTCTGGCGCCGTACCAGGCGCGCGTCGACGGACCAGCGCCCCGCGCCGACGATCACGAGAAAGAGCGCGCCCAGCAGCATCGCCCAGTCCGTCCTCGCCTCGTGGGCCATGCTCAAGAAGCCGTAGTGCGGCAGCTTGCGCACGTGGAAGCCGAGGATGTCTCGGCCGAGCAGGATCGGAAGCTTGGTCGAGGCCAGCGCCACGACCATGTCGATGACGAGCAGAGCGGCGGCGAACCGGGTCAGGAGCCCCGCGAGCACGAGCGCCCCGCAGACGATCTCGACCACCCCTACGAAAGGTCCCATGACTTCCGGCCAGGGGATGCCGATCTTGACGAACCGTCCGGCGCCGAGCTCCGCTGGATAAATGAACTTCTGGAGCCCTTCGGACAAGAACACGGCCCCGACCGAGAGGCGGACGAGGAGCGTCGCCGCTGGCGCCTGGGAATCGAGCATCTTGCGCAGGTGTTTCATCATTTCGTTCCAGCCCTCGTTGATGGAGTGCGCTTGCGGGGGCGCACGACGGCGCCACGGTTCTCGTCTGAAGCTGCCGCGCGGCCGCGGGGCTCCTCGCCCAGTACGACCTCGCGGTAGAGCTCCGCCACGTCGCGTTTGAGCGCAGCGAGCAGCCGGCGGCCGGCGCCCGTCGCGCGGTAGCTTCGCCGGCCACGCGCCTGCGTCTCTTGGCTGGCCTCCAGCCAGCCGTGGCGCTCCATGCGGGCGAGCGCCGGGTAGAGCGTTCCGGGGCTCAACCGATGGCCGTGCTCTGCGAGCTCCTCCAGGAGCCACAGGCCCCAAACTTCGCGCGCCGCGGCGTGGTGAAGGATGTGGATCTTCCAGAGGCCCACCCGGATCTCACGATCCGCCGTCGAGATCATAGTTCGAAGCGCGTAGACGATCTTCGTAATGTCGTCAAGCTCGACACGCTATCGTACGGACGCGGCCTGTAACCTTCCGGCTCGGTCCTACGATCGAGCCCGGCGCCTCCGCATCGGCCGGCTCGGTGCTGCCTGGTATCGTGATCCATGGCTCGAACCGCCCGCATCGCACGTCACGGGATGGAGCCGGCTGCTGCGCTCGTGACCGGCGCCTCCAGGGGAATGGGCTGCTCGATCGCGCCACGCGCGTGGAGGGGCTGAAGCACGGGTAGCAAGCTGGGGCGCGCCGCGGGAGGGAGGCATCGTCCATGAACAACGACGGATTGTCGCGAAGGACGCTGCTGCTCGCGACCGGCAGCATCGGCATGAGCGCCGTCTGTTCCCCCGCTTCGAGAGGGCCGGCAAGCACACCGATCTCGTCGCGGTGCTCCGCCGTCAGCACCAGGCGGGGCGCCTCGTGACCGACGACGTGCTGACGTTCGCGAAAGAGCCGCTCCGCGAGCAAGCCGCCCGCCGCAAGCTCGCGCACGCAGCTAGGAGGACGGCCGGACCGGGAAGAGGGCCGGGAGCCGCAGTCGCTGCGGCTGGTTATCTGTTTCTCTACGGCCGTTCTGCCACGATCCAGACGACGTCATCCGATTGTTTGGATACCTCGCTGCTCAGCCCGACCCGCGCGAGGCGAGCGATCACGTCCTCGGGCGCGTAAAAGCGGTAGGTCGGGTCGCGGAAGCGCGCGGGCACGCTCGGCCCTTCCGGCCGAAAGGCGAGCACGAGCCTTCCACCGGGACGTAGCGCAGCGGCGAGCTGCCCGAGGACGCGATCCGGGTCGCTCCAGAAGTAGATACAGTGAACGGAGTAGATGCGATCGAACGCATCCGCCTCGAGCGTGAGATCGTCCGCATCGGCCTTCCGTACCTCGACCCGGCCTTCGCGTATCCCGCTTCGATTGCATCGTCGCGACGTGGCGATCATGAGATTCGAGACATCGAGACCGACCACGCTGCCACGGCTCGCGCGTCGCGCGGCTTCGCGCAGCGTCACGCCGGGTCCGCAGCCGAGATCGAGCACGCGGCTTTCGGGCTCGATCGAGAGGAGGTCGAGTGTCGCTGCGTTCACCGCCGCGGTCTCCCGGGTCCAGTTCCATCCGAGGAAGCGGCCGAAGACGCCGCGTGGGTGGGCCGCCTGGCGGTTCACCCAGCGGGAAAGCCGGATGCGGAGCGGCGGCTTCGAGCACGCCGCGCCCTGCATCTCCGACAACGCCGTCCGCAGGCCAGCGACGTAGGTGAAGACGGCGCCGAGCATCGTCGTCGCGAAGCCGAGCGTGAGCTCGTTCACGCCCGCGATGCAGCTTCGAGGGATCACGAAGCCGTATCCGATGACGACCGTCGGGATCACGAAACCAGCAAGCGGAAGGTACAGGCGGGCGCGGTTCATCATGATGACTCCTTCGCGAGCCCATGGAACACGAGCTCGTTGATGGTGGCCTCGACCTCTTCCTCGACGAGTGGCTGCGGGGAAGGGTCCCAGTGGCGGTGGACAGCCCAGAAGGCGATGGTCTCGAGCACGAAGCGCGCGGCGATCGAGACGTTCGTCACGGGCCTCAGCGCGCCTTCGGCGATGCGGCGCTCGAGGTAATGCGCGAGCGCGGCATGCTGCGCCCATCGCCCCTCGTTGAACCATGCGGCTGCGAGCTCGGGGTGATCGAGCGCGCAGCGGTCGACGAGCTTCAGGCTCCTCCGGTTGCGCGCCAAGCGACGATAGAGGTCACGCGCGATGTCTGCGAACTCCGCCGCCGCATCTCCCGGGCATGGTCGGCCGAGCGCCTGGAGCAGGACGAGCTCGCTCGACTCGCTCACAAGCCGTTCGCGGATGTAGGCCACTGTCGCGCCCTGACCAGGCGTCCTCCACGGCAGCGCGGCCGGATCGGGCGCCAGAGGGCCGTCGGCGAAGCGGAGCGCCAGGTCGAAGAGCGCCTCCTTCGACTCGACGTAGCCGTAGACAGTCCCCTTGGCGACGCCGATCGCGCTCGCCACGTCCGCCATCTGCGTCATCCGGTACCCCCGGGCGACGAACGTGTCCGTCGCGACATCGACAAGCTGACGGAACCGGTCCGGAGGAATCGTTCTCGCCACCCGCGAACCATAACCGACCGACCAGGTCAGTCAAGATCCGCGTCGCTTGACTATTTTACTTGTTGCTTGAATAGTTGAGCGTATGGCGACGCCCCATCGGCGGTTCAAGGACGTGATCTACGAGCAGCTCGCCCGGCTCGGGAAAGCCGTCTCGGCACCGAAGCGGCTGGAGTTGCTCGACCTCCTCTGCCAGGGCCCGCGCACGGTGGAGTCGCTCGCCGAGCAGGCGGCCATCTCGGTCGCGAACGCCTCGCAGCACCTGCAGGTCCTTCGTGCGGCGCGGCTCGTCGACGCCGAGAAGAAGGGCCTGTACGTCGAGTACCGGCTCGCCGATGGCGACATCGGCCAGTTCGTCTTCGCGATGCGCAGGCTTGCCGAGACGCGACTCCCCGAAATCGACCAGGTCACGCGCGAGTACTTCGAGCGACGCGGCGTGATGGAGGTGGTCGACGGCGAGGAGCTGCTTCGCCGCGTCAGGAGCGGCGAGGTGACCGTCCTCGACGTGCGTCCCCGCGAGGAGTACCGCGCCGGTCACATCCCCGGCGCGATCTCGATCCCCGTCGGTGAGCTGGAAGCACGCCTCAAGGAGCTGCCGGGCGATCGCGAGGTCGTCGCCTACTGCCGCGGGCGGTACTGCGTGATGGCCGTCGAAGCGGTCGAGCTGCTCCGCAAGAAGGGCTTCAAGGCCCACCGCATGGAGCAGGGGGTCGTCGACTGGCGTGCCCGCGGCTGGAGCATCGAGGCGCGCCAGCGCGCCTCGTCGGGTGGCGCGTAACGCGAAGGAGCACGTCCATGATCTTCAAGCCCTATTACTACTTCGAGACCGGCTGCGCCGCGTACCTCTTCGGTTGCGGGGGGCTCGGCAAGTGCGCGGTCGTCGACGCGCACGAGGAGGATGTCGACAGTTACATCGCCTTCGCCGCAGCGAAGGGCATGCGCATCACGCACGTCATCGACACGCACGTGCACGCCGACCACCGCTCCGGAGGGCCCGCGCTCGCGAGGAAAGCCGGCGCTGCGTACTGCCTGTACGAGTCGGCGAACGTCGCGCTCCCGTTCGAGCCCCTCGCGGACGGCCAGGAGATCGAGCTCGGCAACACGCGCGCGAAGGTACTCCACACGCCCGGGCACACGCCGGAGAGCCTCTGCCTTGTCGTCACGGATCTCCGACGCGGCGAGGACCCGTGGTTCGTGCTCACCGGCGACACGCTGTTCGTCGGTGCTGTTGGCCGTCCTGACCTCCCGGGGCGTGCGCGCGAGAACGCGGGCGAGCTTCACGACAGCATTCACGAGAAGCTGCTCACGCTGCCCGGCGACCTCGAGGTGTACCCGGGCCACTTCGCCGGTTCGGCGTGCGGCGCCGGCATGAGCGGCAAGCCGTCGAGCACCATCGCCTTCGAGAAGCGGTGGAACCCGCTGCTCTCGAAGTCGCGCGAGGACTTCGTCGACGCGCTCTCGGACGTCCCCCCGAAGCCAGCGACGATGGACCAGATCCTCCGCGTCAACCAGGGCCGAGAGGCGCCCGCGCGATGAGCCAGGTGCGGCTCGGCCTCCGCGAAAACCTCGGGCAGTTCTCGCTGCTGGTCCTCGTCAACGCCTTCGTCGGCGCGATGGTCGGCATGGAGCGCACCATCCTGCCGGCGATCGCCGAGCAGGACTTCCACCTCGCCGCGAAGACGGCGGTGCTGTCGTTCATCGTCGTGTTCGGCGTGACGAAGGCGCTCACGAACTACCTCGCGGGGCGGCTCTCGGATCGCTTCGGACGCAAGCTCGTGCTCGTGGGTGGCTGGCTCGTGGCCGCCCCGGTGCCGTTCCTGCTGATGTGGGCGCCGAGCTGGGCCTGGGTGCTCTTCGCGAACGCGCTCCTGGGCGTCAGCCAGGGCCTCACGTGGTCGACGACGGTTATCATGAAGATCGACCTCGCGGGTCCGCAGAAGCGCGGCCTCGCGATGGGCCTCAACGAGTTCGCCGGGTACTTCGCCGTCGCCGGCAGCGCGCTCGCTACCGGAGTCGTCGCGGCGCATTACGGTCTGCGCCCCGAGCCGTTTTACCTGGGCGTGGCGTTCGTCGCGCTCGGGCTCCTGCTCTCGGTGCTCGTCGTCCGCGAGACGAAGCACCACGTGGCCGCCGAGTCGAAGCTCCACGGCGCGCTGCCCCCAGAGGGCATGCCCACGCAGCGCGAGGTGTTCTGGCGGACGTCCCTCCTCGACAAGAACCTATCGAGCGTCAGCCAGGCGGGGCTCGTCAACAACCTCAACGATGGTATGGCGTGGGGGCTCTTTCCGCTCTTCTTCGCGGCGGCCCGGATGAACCTCGGGCAGATCGGCACGCTCGCGGCGATCTATCCGGCGACCTGGGGCATCTCTCAGATCTTCACCGGCGCGTGGTCCGATCGCGTGGGCCGCAAGTGGCTCATCGCAGGCGGCATGTGGGTCCAGGCCGCGGGAATCGCGGCCGTGGCCATGTCGACCGGCTTCGCGGGCTTCGCGGTGGGTGCGGTCCTGTTGGGCGTGGGCACGGCCATGGTGTACCCGACGCTGCTCGCCGCGATCGGCGACGTCGCGCATCCCTCCTGGCGCGCCTCTTCCGTGGGTGTGTACCGGCTCTGGCGCGACATCGGCTACGCGTTCGGCGCGCTCGTCGCCGGCATCACGGCCGACGCGCTCGGCCTCCCGGCTGCGATGTGGCTCGTCGCCGCGCTCACGTTCGCTTCCGGCCTGGTCGTGGCGGTGCGCATGAGCGAGACCCTGCGTCGTACCGCGGCCCCGGCACAAGTGGGCGATCGCCGCGCAGCGATGTGGCCGTTGACCTGATTGCCGGCCATAGTGTCCACGTGTTGTATGTCCGCCACGTGCCGGGTCCGCCGCTCTCGGCGCACGTCGCCGAGCTCTGGTACCTTTCGGCTGCTCCGCCTCACGCGGCCGAGCGCATCCTGCCCTCCGGTACCCTCCAGCTGGTCGTCAACCTCGACCAGGACGAGGTGCGCGTCTACGATGGCTCCACCATTCGCCGCTACTCCGGTGCCGTCGTCTCGGGCGCGTACCAGTCCGCCTTTGGCGTCGACACACGCGAGCACGCGTCGATGGTCGGGGTCCAGTTCCGGCCCGGCGGCGCGTGGCCGTTCCTCGGCGCGCCGCCCGGCGCGCTGACCGACAGGCACGCCGACCTCGCGGACCTCTGGGGGCTGCGAGCGGCGGAGCTCCGCGACCGCCTGTGCGCGGCGCCGGAGCCGCGCGCGCGCTTCGCGCTGCTCGAGCGCGCGCTGCTCGACCGCCTTTCGGTTGCGCGCCCCGGTCATCCCCTGGTGCCGCACGCGATCGCGGCGCTCGAGAGAGGCGAAAGGCGCGTCGCCGACGTCGCGGCCACGCTTGGCATCAGCCACCGCCGGCTCGTCGACGTGTTCACCGCCGAGACCGGCCTCGCCCCGAAGGCCTTCGCCCGGATCACACGCTTTCGGCGGGCGCTCTCGCAGGCCGAGAGGGAGCGCGAGCCGGACTGGGCCCGGCTCGCTGCCGTGTCAGGGTTCTGCGATCAGTCGCACCTGATCCGCGAGTTCGTGGCGCTCTCCGGCAATTCGCCGACCGCGCTCGTCGCCCACTCCTCCCGCGAACGCGTCAAGTTGCACCACATCGCCATCGCCGCGCCAGCCGCGCCGGATGGGGCGCGCGGAAGGGACCGGCAACACGCGCGATCCCGAGGCGTCCCGACCCGATGACGGCGAAGGATCAGCGCGATGTCGGGACGCACCGCGGCGCGACCGGCGACGAACCCGGTCGCCTCCGAGTCGTCATGATCAACCCGCCGATGCCTCGTGAAGCTCGATCGGGTTGCCGTCGGGATCCTCGAGCTGAATCTGCACGCCCCCCACGCCGCTTTCGATGTCGTTTCGGAAGGGTGTCCCGGCCGCGCGGAGTCGTTCGATGAGCGCGTCGAAGTCGTCGACGTAGAGGACGACGCGGTTCCAGCCGCCCGCGACCTGAGCGCGGCCATCGGGCATGGGACGCGCGCCGGAGCTGCCGGGGCCGCTCAGGAGCAAGCGCAAGTCACCGCGGGAGACCGTCGCGAACGCCGTGCCGGACTGCAGGTCGAGCGTGAAGCCCAGTTGCTCGGTGTAGAAGCGAACGGCGCGATCGACGTCCGTGTTCTGGTAGCGGACGACGGCCGAGGTGGCATCGGGGACTTCCACGGTCGAGGTCGATTCCTCCGGCGCCTCGTGAAGCTCGACCGGGTTGCCGTCGGGATCCTCGAGCTGAATCTGCGCGCCCCCCACGCCGCTTTCGATGTCGTTTCGGAAGGGTGTCCCGGCCGCGCGGAGTCGTTCGATGAGCGCGGCGAGGTCGTCGACGTAGAGGACGATGCGGTTCCAGCCGCCCGCGACCTGAGCGCGGCCGTCGGGCATCGGGCGCGCGCCGGAGCTGCCGGGGCCGCTCAGGAGCAAGCGCAAGTCACCGCGGGAGACCGTCGCGAACGCCGTGCCGGCCTGCAGGTCGAGCGTGAAGCCGAGCCGCTCGGTGTAGAAGCGAACGGCGCGATCGACGTCCGTGACCTGGTAGCGGACGACGGCCGAGGTGGCATCGGGGCCTTCCATGACCGAGGTCGATCCGGTGGTATGGGACATGCAACCTCCGAGAGAGAGAATGACCAGGATGAGGATGATCTTGACGATGATCTTCATGCGCCGATTCTGTCGCCCGCGCGCGCCGCCGTATTGGACAAATTGGAAGCCGCGGGCCCGAGCGACTGCGACGTGGTCCTCCTTCACCGATAGGTGTCATTCCAGCATATTCGTAGAACGCAGCTGTACGATCGCGGCTCCCCGCCGGTGCGGACGGAGAACGAGATCCGTCGTGCTCAACCCTTTTCCGCCAATCGGCCGTCCCGCGGCTATCCGGCCACTATGCGTACTTCCGCCGCCGCTTCGAGATGAGGCATACGTATTGCAGTTGTGCCCCGTGTGCGACAACTGGGCACATCGGATGCGCCCCTCCGACGACGGTGCCCAAGAACCACGAGGAGCTATCATACGTAGTCTGCTCATAGGTGTACTATCCAGCATCGCGCTCGTGCCCGCCTGCGCTGCTGAGGTGGACGTGACCGAGCCTGATCCTGCCGCGCAGGAGCCCGAAGCATCCGATCGTGCCGCAACGCAGGACGAGGTCGGCATCGCGACCGCGGCGTTCTCACGAACTGACGCTCATGTCCGGATGGCGTATCGCGGTGGCACGGGGGGCGGCTGGTTCGACATTCCGTGTGCGCATGACGAGGTGGCGATCGGACTGTACGGGCGGAGCGGCGCGCTCGTCGACCAGGTGGGTCTCGTCTGCGCGCCGCTCCAGGCAAACGGCAGCATCGGTCCCTACTCCACCCGCGGCTCCGCCGGTGGCTATGGCGGCGGGCCATTCTCCACGCTGTGTCCAAGCGGGGAGGTGCTGGTCGGCCTCGAAGGACGCTCCGGGAAGTATGTGGATCAGATCGGGATCCAGTGCGCCCCGGTGGACGACTGGTGCAGCTGCGGCAGCGTCCGAAACGGCTATTACGCGGGTGGAGGTCCGGGCGGAGGCGCATTCACCGATACCTGCCCGAAGGGCTACGTCATCACCTCGCTCTCCGGTCGGAGCGGCAGCCTCGCCGACGCCATCCAAGGCGTCTGCACGTATTTGCAGCAGTAGCTCAGCCCCGCGGCGGACCGTGCGCTCTCTCGAATCCTCCCCGGATGCCCCGGTCCGAGAGGGCGCTGGCCTGAGTTCGTCCCTAAATCCACGACAGCCGTGGGACCCCAGCGCTGGGCGTCACTGAGCAGGCACGTTCCGCCGCGTCTCGAAGTCGTTGTCGTGCCAGCTGTTGGTGGGCGACGACGAATTGTAGCTCTGCCACGCGTCATAGACGGAGTTCCCGTGGGCGACGTTGCCGAGGATGTGCCCGTTGCGGCCGTTCGCCACGCGAATCCCATAGTCGTTCGACGTCGTGACAGTGCCCTCGATGGTGAAAGTGTAAGTGTCCTTGAACTCTACGCCGACCCACCCGCCAGTCGCCTCAAAATTCTCAACCACGTTGTTCTCGCCGCCGAGGACGTAGAGACCCCCGCCCCAGTTCCCGGTCGCTTCTCCCCCAAAATACTGAATCCAGTCGCTGTCCTCCTGGTAGAACCCTATCTCGCGATTCTCGAGGACGGCGGTGTCCACGATGCTCGCGCTGGAGGCCCTGATCAGCTCCACCCCGTGGCCCCAGTTTTGGGAGAAGTTGCTGTCCTCAACCCGAAAGTTGACGCTGTCCGCCACGTGCAGTCCGGCACCGTACGTGCCGCCCGCGTCCACGAGAATGATCTGCAGGTCGCTCGCGTCCTTCACCCAGAGCCCATAGTTCCAGCGCCCCGCGCTGCCGATGCGGCAATCGTGAATCGTGGCGCCGGACCCGCCGAGCACTTTGAGCCCGCAGCTGCGGGCTGTTCCCGTGTCATCTTCGCAGTTCTCCAGCGGGACGAATCCGGCAGAGCTGATGATGCTGTGACCGTTGCAGAACAGGCTCGCGCCGTTTCGCAGCTCGATTTGGCCAATGTGGTCTTCAGTCAGGCTCGTGGTTTCCTCGATGATCACATTGCCGACGGTGATGGCGCCAGCCATCGGCGATGCCGACAGGACAGCAGTCCAGGCTGCCCACGCTGCCCACCACCGCGAGGGGCCGAAGCCCGTGGATTGAAGCCCTCTCTTCGATCGATCCTCGCGCATCACCAAGCCTCCTGTTCGCCCCCTGCGGCCATATAGCACCCGGCCGGATAGCAGCAAACGGTGCTCCCCCGACACAACTGTGCTGCGGGGGGCGGCGGCGCAAGACAGGCCGTACGCCAGGAGCTCACCCCAGCCTGTCACCGGGCACCTCGGTGAACCACCTGGAGCGGCTGCTGGGAGGGCTGCTTCTGGCGATGTCGCCGTGGGTACCGTGGGCACAGCCCTTCCGGCGGATCTGATAGGTCGACGTGTCAACGAGTGCAGGGAGGCTGCACGAAAATAAGTTGGGCGGACAGGTATGCGCCTCTCTCGATGGAATATAGCGTTCCCGAGCATTGTCCCTGGATCTGCGCTGCACCAGCTCGGCTGCGATCCCGGCTGGAGGATCGCGTGAATGGGGCGAGCTCGTCGCGGGACAACGCCGCCGCCGGACGAGAAGACCACCTCGTCCCGCTGTCGCGCGTCCTCCCTCTCGGTATGTCTACGGTATCACGAAAATGACCGAGAGATCGTCCGCGTAGAAGGCGCCCGTGGAGTTCGCGCCCATCCAGGCTCTGACTGCGCCGAAGTTCCGCGCCTGGTTGAGGTAGTAGCTCGGGATCGCGACGTCGAGGCTGCCCGACGCCGCCCCCAGGAGGGTCATGGTCGCCGTCGCCGCGCTCGCGCCGATGTTGAACGTCACCTGCACGCTGAACACCTGCCCGCGTTGATAGGTCCCAAAGGTCAGGTTGCTGTCGTCGTTGACACGCACCGTTCCGTTCGTGAGAAAGTCGAGGTGCAAGAAGCTGCTCAGGTCGTTCAGCGGCTGGTTGAAGCCCTCGAACTGCAGCGTCGGGACCCCGCCGCCCGCGCTTGGAATGAAGAGCCTGGCGGTCGCCATGTACTGACCATCTCCACGGAAGGCGCTGAAGCGACCCTGGACCGACGTCACGTCGTTGAAGCTCGGGTGCTGGATGAGCACCCACTGATCGCTGGCCTCGCCAGCCGGAGAAGCGGCCACCGTCACGTTGCCGTTGCCGAGCGCCGTCGCGACGGTGCCGACCGCTTGCTGTGAGCCCGGCGGCTGAGATGCGGCGTCCTGGTTGAACCCGGCGCTGAGCAGCGTCTCGGCGGTGCAGCCCGTGAGCAGCGCCGGCGCGGCCAGCAGCGGCAGACCCAGGATCGTGCGCCGAGAAACGAGGAGCGATTTGCCGGTCGCATGAGCATTGGCGCGAGCAGACTCGATCGTTCTCAGGTACCCGCGGGCGGCGAGCCGGCCGTAGCGCGGGAGCCGGACGCCGAGGGCAATGGTGCAAGCATCTTACACGCACACTGCGGCCCATCACGCCCGGACGCCGGAGCTCCGGGCGCTCGCTCGCGCCGGGCGATCTCGGTAGAATCGCCTCCGTGGCTCCACCCGGCGAAGGGCTCGTGCCCCTGGTTCCCTCGGCCCTCCTCTCGAGCCGCTGGTCGCGGGATAACCTCATCACCCCCGATCCGTCGCGCCTCTACACCGGGCCCTTCTCGGCGCGCGTCGGCGTCGAGCAGCTGCAGGAGCGGCTCGACGCGCTGACCTCGGTGCTCGGAGACTTCGAGGTGGAGGAGGCGAACCTCGGTGTGCTGTCCTGGAACGTCCGCGGCCGGGATCGGCGCGGCCCCGTCCACCTGGTCCTGCCGCTCGGCATCGACCAGGCGGGCGTCGGCGGACGCAGCAGAGCGCGCGTGCCCGAGCGCTGCTTCGAGCACGCGCGCACCTTCGTCGAGCGCCGGTTAAATCGCTATCTCCTGGCTCCGGACCAGCTCGTCGAGGCGCGCGGCGCCGGAGTGGGGGCCTGTTTTCGGCTGCCGAGCGGCTATCTCCCTCTGACCTTCGGTCTGGGTCGCGCCCGCGTCGACGTCATCCACGAGGACGGTGCCTGGGGGATCGGCCTCGGGGCACGCTCGACCCGGGAGATCCTCGTCGAGCTCTGCGCGGCCATGGCTTACCATTACGACCTCGAGAGCGGGACGACGATCGCCGACGTCGTGATCAACGACGGCGACTTCCTTGTGAAACGGGATCGCGACGGCAGCTTCGCGCTCCGCTGGACGGCGGCGCGCACCCTGGAGAGCGGCGTCGGCCCCGAGCGGTTCTTGCTCTATCTCATGCAGCTCATGGCGTACGAGGACTGGGAGGTCGACGGCGATCTGCTGGGGCTCCCCGTTCCGCTCACCGATCCCGAGGCGGCGTTCGCAGGCTTCACGCGGGGCAGGGGCCTGCGCTGCCTGGACCTCGGCGAGGATCCCGCGCGCGGCGTCGCGCAGGCCCGGGCGCTCCTCGATTCCTTCGCGCGCTCTGGAGGAGGCAGGGGTTATCGCCCCTGGGTCGAGCGCTACCGCGATCCTCATTCCGCACCCCCCTTGGCGTCCGATGATCCGCGACGACCCTGGTGGAACCTGGTCGAGCTGCGACAACGCCGCGACCGATTGCGGCTCGAGCGCGGCGAGGAAGCCGCCGCGCCGCTCAGCAGCCTCATCGAACGCTTGCTCGGGGTGGTCGGCGTCTCGGATCCCGCGGACGCCGGCACGGCGCCCTCGGTCAATGACGTCGATCGCAGGGAGGTGCTCGACCTGCTCGAGAGCGCTGGCGTCAGGGCCGATGCGCGCGCGTCGGCCGCCGACACATGGTTCGAGAGCTGGCCCTACCGGAGTCGCGCCGAGCTCGAAGCGCGCCTGCCGGGCCTCGCCGCCTTGCCACCGAGCCGGCTTCTGTGTCCAGGCGTCGCGCCCGCCGAGGAGGAGGGCACGCTCGCCGCTCTCGATCGCTGGTCCCGCGCTCGCCCCGCCCGCGAGCTGGCCAATCCGGAGCTCTTCGGCGGACGGCGTCTGGCACCGGACGCCCTCGCCACGGCCGTGTCGCTCCTTCCCAGCTTCGAGGCCTTCATGGATGACGCCCTCCACGACCCGCGCTGGGGCTACTACGCCAACCGCGTCGTCATCGGACAGGAAGGTCACTTCTCGACCCATCCCGAGAACCTGACGCCGCACTATGGCCGCTGGGTGGCCGCCTGGGCCTTCGAGGTGTGGAGAGAGCTTTGCGCGAGCGGCAAGCTGCGGCGGGATGAGCCCTTCTCGCTCGTCGAGCTCGGCGCGGGCAACGGACGCCTTGCCCGCGACGTCCTGGATGCGGTCCGGAGCCTGAGCGGCTCGAGCGACGACTGGCGTCGCTTCAGGGAGGTCCTCGAGGTTCGCATCTACGAGATCTCGGATCCCCTGCGCAAGAAGCAGCAGGCTCTGCTCGGCGCCGACGCCCGCGTGCTCGAGGGAGACGCGCGGGCGCCGGCAGGCTGCCTGCGCCGCGACTTCCCTGAGGGGTTCGTGGGGCTCGTTGTCACCAACGAGCTGCCGGACGCCTTCGGAGTCCACAAGGTCCGTCTCTCGGCGAGCGGGGACGCCGAGGCGGTCCTGGTCGTCCCGCGCATCGAGTCACAGCTCCTCGATGCGCTCCGCCCAGAGCTCCGAGACGCCTGCCGTCAGGCCGACGCGCGTCTTCGTCCGCTCCTCGGCGAGACCCGCCACGGCGGTGAGCTCCTGCTCGATCGGAGCTGTCTGGGAGATCTGATGACGGCCCTCTACCGGCTCCCCGCGGGCCAGCGTGAGCCGCTGATCGACAAGGTCTGGTTCGACGAGGTGCTCGTGCCGGCCGCCTGCTTTGGCTCGCTCGCGGAGGTCCTGCGGCGTGGCGCGTCCGAAATGGCTCGAGCCCTGGCGGCTGAGCCGTCCGGGGTCATCACCTATGTGAACGCTCACGCGACCCGCTTCATCGGCGAACTCGCCAAGGTCCTGCGCCTGGGCCAGGTCCTCACCATCGATTACGGCGACACGACCTGGGGCCTCATTCAGGGGGCCAGGCAGGGCCAGTTTCCTTTCCGGATCTACTGCGATGAAGGGAGCTATCTTCCGCGCCCCAACACCCCGTACGCGCGTCCGGGCGCGCAGGACCTGACGGCCGACGTCAACTTCACCGATCTCTCGCTGGCGGCTCGCGAGGCCGGGCTCGGGCACGTCTACTTCGGTCCTGAACGCGCGATCGCCGGCCGCGAGCTTCCTCGGGTCCTCGCGTCCACCGATCAGCGCCCTTTCGCCGAGTTCGTGGGGAACTCGGTCTTCAAGCTGCTCGTCGTGGGACGCGGCGCGTCCTATTTCCCGGAGCTGCCAGGGCTCGAGCCGCTCCCGCTCCTCACGCACGCGCCCGACGCGACGCTCGACGGACCGAGAGCGAGCACTGGCACGACCAGCTCGCCGGCGTGAGGGAGGGCCCCCGACTAGGGGATTTCGGGATCGGTGTGCCTTCGCCACTCGTTCCGCGCGCTCGAGTTGGCGGTCCGGGCGGCGAGCTCGCGCTCCACGCCGGTGATGGCGGGCATCTTGCGATGGCGCAGCTCCCCGGGAAGGGTGATCTCCACCTGAGTTCGTGCTTCACGCAGCGTGCCGGGCCATCCGCCGGCGGCGGGGCGGCCTTCTCGATGGAGGTCTTGACGCCAACGCCTGGCCCACGCCTGACCCAGCGCGTTTGCGCTCTGCTCGATGAATCGTTGCCGCACGATCGCCTGCGCCGAGCCGTCCTCGTCGGCTCCTGGCTCTGGCGGGGCGCTCTCGGCGCCCAGGCTCGGCGCTGGGCGCTTCACTCGGTGACCGTAGGCTGAGGCCCCGGGACGATCCCTGCGATGTCCGGATCCTCTCCCGGTGTCCCGCTGACGCCGGAGCCCTTTCCCATGCGGCGCGCGAGACGGTTCGCGTCTTTCTCGCGCTGCTTCTCTTGCCGTTCGCGTTCCTTTTGCCGCTTCAATGCTCCTTGTCTCTGCATGCGAAACAGGCCTTTCGGCGCCTCCGGGCGCGTTCTTCAGCACCTCATGGTGCGTCCTGAGTGCGCAGGCGTGGCGGCGCACGAGCGCCGCCACGCCGCGCCCGTGATCAGTACCGGTCGCGACCGCCGCCGCCGCCGAAGCCGCGCGCCGGACGCTCCTGGGCCTCGTTGACCTTCAGCGCGCGGCCATCGACCATGGCGCCGTTCAGCTGCGAGATGGCGCTGTTCGCGTCCTGGGCCGTGCCCATGGTCACGAACGCGAAGCCGCGCGGCTGGCCCGTCTCGCGGTCGGTCGGCATCGCGATCTCACGGACCTCGCCGGCCGCGGCGAACGCGGACTCGAGGGTCTCGCGGGTGGTGCTGAACGAAACATTTCCTACGTAGAGACGATTTCCCATGCCATCCTGCTCTTTTACGGCTTTCTGGTGCGCTCCGCAGCGCTCTCGGCCTGCCATCCGACGAAGCCGTAACGGATCGAACGGAGACGTGCGGCGCGGAACTCCCGCGCGATCACACGGTGCGTCGTCCAGTCATCCGAGCGAGCTGCAATCTCCCTCACGAGAGAGGGAAGAGGGAAAGCGTCGTTATAGAGGGCCAGGGACGGTCGTGAGGAGGGCATCCTAGCCCGGTGCGTCGTCGTCCGCAAGCGGGCCGTTCCGTCTTCCGACGCCGAGCCAGCCGCCGACCGCAGGCAGCCGGCGAACAATGAGGTTGCATCGGAGCGAAATGGCCCATGTCCGCGATCGCCGTGCACCTCGGTCCCGGACCCTGCGAGGGCCCGCCGTGAGCTGAGGGGGGCCTGGCGCCCGCGCCCCTCGCGACCGCGCAGCGTGCTGGACGGGCCCGGCCCCCGGCGCGAGGACGTCAATCTCACGTGTAGGCCGCGGACGCATCCGACCGCGAACAAGCGAGCTGCTTGGAATCGGAGCAGCTCATCGGCTCGATGTGGGTGATCGTCGAGTCGTGTCCTGAAGTGGACCCCGAGCGACCGCTGTCGGCCTTACGACCCTGGGATGTATGCACGGCCCGATGGGCTCGCTCGGTACGCTCACCGGCGGCGCTGGCGGGGTGCACGACCTGTCGACGGCAGCGGCGAGCGCTCGAGGATCGAGAACGCTCGCCCGGGGTTCCGCGCGGTCGCGCCGGCGCTACCGAGGGGGCGGCGTCTTCGCGGCGCAGCAAGTGAACTGTGCGTGGCTCGACTCGTGGGCGGCGCAGCGACCATCGTTTCCGGCGTCGAACGCCGCGAGCTCCGCGCCGTCGCTCGCGCACGTGGCGTAGGCCCGTTCCTTGAGGGCGGTCGCGTCGATGCACGAGGTGCCGTCGCCCAGAGAACCACCCCAGCAGGCCTCCGGCGGAGGAGGCGGCGGCTCGTTACCGCAGCACTCGAAGAAGGCCTTGCTGGTCTCGTAGCCGGTGCAACGCGGGTTTTGCTCCTCGTACGTGAAGGAGGTGAACCTGGCGCCTGCGCTCACGCACGTCGCATAGGCCCGATCCTTCATGGCCGTGCGGTCGACGCAGGAGAGGCCATCGCCCAGCTCGCCCTTCCAGCACGCGCCGGACGGAGGAGGCGGCGGCGGAGGAGGAGGAGGCTCGTTACCGCAGCACTCGAAGTAACCCCAGGTGGTCTCGTGGGCCGCGCAGCTCGGGTTGTTCCGCTCGTAATCGAAGAAGGTGAGGTCTGCGGCCGAGCGCGAGCACGCCGCATAGGCCTGGTCCTTGAGCGCGGAGGGGTCGACGCAGGATCTGCGATCGCCCAGCTCGCCCTTCCAGCACGCGCGCGGCGGAGGGGGCGGCGGCTCGCCGCCGCAGCACTCGAAGGTGGCCTTGGTGGCCTCGTTCGGACCGCAGCGCCCGGGGTCCGGCAGGGCGTCGAGCCAGGTGAGCCGGGCGCCCGCGCTCACGCACATCGCGTAGGCCCGATCCTTGATGGCGCCCATGTCGATGCAGGAGGCCCCGTTCCCCAGCTCGCCCTTCCAGCACGAGTTCGGCGGCGGCGGAGGCGGCGGCTCGCCGCCGCAGCACTCGAAGACCACCTCGCTGCTCTCGTGCTCGGCGCAGCTCGGGTTGAGGGTGTCGCTCACGAAGCTCGCGAGCTCCGCGCCCATCCTCGCGCACCTCGCCTGGGCGTGATCCCGGAGCGTGGCCGTGTCGTGGCACGTGAACCCGTCGCCCATGTCCCCGAGCCAGCACGCCGAGGGCGGGGGGGGAGGCAAACGTCCCCCGCCGCCCTCCGACCCCGGGTCCTCCCCGCCGCCCGTCCCTTGATTCGCGTCCCCGCCGTTCCCGCCTTCCCCGCCCGTCGAGCCCGCTGGTGGATCGGGATCCGCCGCCAGGGTGATGGTGCACCCGGAGCCGACGAGGAGACTGGATATCGAGACGCTGAGCAATAGACCTATCGCAAGGGAAGTCCGCATCGTGATCCTCCGTGAAAGCCGGCGTTGCGCCGGACAGCTCCGAACGCGCCGCTCGAGCTCGGGTCAGCGCGCCCTCTCCGTCGTGTCGCTCTCCATCTATCAACCGCGACGGGGCCGGCGGTTTCCTCGGGCGGGCGATTTCGCGCTCAGAAGGGGCAGCACGTGTAGCTCAGGCTCGTGGCCGTGGCGTCGGTGCAGGCGACGTGTTTGTCCCCGAACACGCGACGGAAGAGATAGTGGCCCTTGCCGCTGCAGAGCGCCGTGGCCTCGGCATCCAGCCTCTCGTACGGCTGGCACGCCTCACCGAAGTCCATCTCGCTCGTCCAGCACGACGGCGAAGGCAGCGGATCCCCCGGGGGGCAGCACTCGTAGTAGACCCTGGTCGTCTCGTGGTCACCGCAGTCCCGGTCAGGCTGCTCCTGCTCGAGGGAGCGGAGCTCCGTGCCCCTGTCCCTGCACATCGTCCAGACCTCGTCCTTGACATACGTCGTGTCGAAGCACGTGACGCCGTCGCCGAGCACCCCTTTCCAGCACGTGGTCAGCGCCATCTTCCCGCACGTGTACTCGGCGTCGAGGTAGCCCCCGTGATCGCAGGGATCGAGCAGCGTCAGGTCCGCGACGATGAGGCCTTGCGCCTCGCACTGCGCCCTGGCCTCACGCCGCAACACGTCCGCCGTCCGGCAGAGCGCCTCGTCCCGCGGGGCCACCGGATCTTCGGTCGCGGGTCCTTCGGCGTCCGGGGCACGGGTGCCTTCTCCGCTCTCGCCCTCGTGCGCTGCCGCTTCCGCGGGGACGCCTCCGGCGCCTCGGCGCAGCGCGGCGTGAGGCCCGCGCTGCGCGAGAGGAGATAGCCCTTCCGGGCCGTCGGCCCACCTCCGGCCCAGCGTCTGCGGAGGGGTCAGCGGCTCGACGCGCCCGCGCGCCGGCGGAGGCGAGGCGCGGTCGACAGGGAGCCCGCTGTCGTCCAGGAGCCCTGGGGTGTCGTTCGCGTCCCGCGGCGGCACGGCGCTGCGCGGCACGGGCGGCGCCGGAGCGAGCCGGCGGGGAGGTTCCTGGAGGAGCGGGGCGCGGATCCGGGGAGGCGGCGCTGTCGGGCCGTGGGCCGGCGTGCGCTCCAGGAGCCCGGCGTCCGCGGGAGTCGGATCACCCGCGCGCTCGATCGCTGGCTCGACGGGGCGCTCTGTGAAGATCGAGCCGGGTGTCAGGCCCTGGAGCGCGGTGCCGAGGGCGACGACGCTCGCGCTGGCGCCCAGCGCCAGCACGAGCGAGCGCCCCCCGCTCCCGGCCATGAAAGGCCGCCGCCCGCGCCGGTCGAGCTCCGCGACGAGGCGCGCCTCGAGCCGAGGGGACGGCTTCACCGCGGCGAGCTGCTCGTCCACCTCGCGCAGCAACGCGAGCAGATCACGGTTTCGCGTCATGGCCCACCTCCCATCCGGCATCGCGGAGCTGCGCAACCGCCTTTTGAATCAGCTTGCAAACGTATCCCTTGGAGTGGCCGAGTATCTTCCCGATCTCCTCCTGCTCCTTGCCGTCGAGATAAAACATCGAGAAAGCGACCTGTTCTTTGGGAGGCAGCGTGCCCAGCGTCTCGAGCGCGCGGCGCAGATCGTCGCGCGCGATCGTCACTTCATCGAGGGGGCTGCGCTCGCCCTCGCGTTGCCCGAGCAGCCAGCGGATGGGGGGGAGCGCCAGGAATCGGTCCCGGCGCAGGCGGTTCAGGCAGCGATTCGAGGTCGTCCGGTACAGCCACCCCTCGAGGTTGTCTCGCTCGGTCAGGGTGTCGAGCGCCTTCATCAGGTCGAGAAAGACGTCCTGCGTCACGTCCTCTGCCCAGGCCACGTTGCCGCGGCCGTAACGGAGCGCGAGGCGGTACACCAGGCGATGGTGGTTGCGGTAGAGCGCGCCGAGCTCCAGCGCCTCTTCGCCGGAGCGCTGCGTCACGGCGGGGGGGAGCTTCCGCTCCGAAGGCACGGCGATGTCGTCCGGCGGAGCGCTCCGGCCTCCGTCCCCCGGAGGGGGGAGCAGCTCCTCCGCCCGGGTCTGGCCCTCGAAATGAGGTCGCGCGGCGAGGTTCACCGGCGCCTCCCAGCGAGGGTCCCGTCCGCCGTGAAGCCCCACGAGCCGACCACGAGCTGCGCCATCTGACACCCTACACAATCGAGGTCGGCGCTGGTTTCCTCTCGGCGGCCTCAGGCGGCGATTTCCCCTCCACGGGGTTCTCCTGGTACCCTCCTGCAACGTCCGCGGTAGAATCGGCGAACGTCACGAGAACCGCTGCGGATCGGCGGCGTCGGGCCCTCGAGGCTGCGCGGGCGCGCGTTGCTCACCCGGCGCGCAGCGTCTTCATCGCGCCGGCCCACGCGAGCAGCTGATCGAGCAAGGCGAAGGCGGACTTCTCGTGGCGGGGGCGGGGCTTGAACACGCTGAAATTTTCGAAGTCGTCGAACAGAGAGAGCATGACCTGCGAGCGCACGTCCGCGATCTGGAGCTCGGCCATCACGAGCCGGAGGTGCTCGACGGCGCGCGAGCCGCCCGCGCTGCCGTAGCTCACGAAGCCAGCCGCCTTGTTGTTCCACTCCTTGTACAGGTAATCGATCGCGTTCTTGAGCGCGCCCGAGGTGCCGTGGTTGTACTCCGGCGTGACGAACACGAAGGCGTCGAACGAATCGATCTTCGCCGCCCACGCCTTGGTGTGAGGCTTCGTGTACTGTCCCATCGACGGGGGCGCCGGCTCGTCGAGCAACGGCAGGTCGAAATCCTTGATATCGACGAGCTCGTAGTCGGCGCCGCCCTTCTTCGTCGCCAGGTCGTGCACCCACTTCGCGACGGCCTCGCCGTTGCGGCCCGGCCGCGTGCTCCCCAGGATGATCGCCACCTTCAACATGTCTGCTCTCCAAGGCAATAGCCCCGCTCCGCTCGAGCCAACGGGCGGCGTGATGCGCATGCCCACGACGCCGCGGCGGAGAGGAGGGGGCTCACGAGGTTGCTACCAGCTCGAGGCTACTACCAGCCAGGCAGGCTTCCCGCCAGCCAGGTGTCGCGGGAGCGCGCGATCGCTGGACCCGCACCGCCGCTTGCGCGGCCGCAGGCGCCAGGGGGGTGCGCCCTGGTACGGGCGGGCGGACCCCGCCTGGGACTTGCCTCGTTATCGTCCAGGCTCGTCCCGTGGGTGGGGGGCGGACATCACGGGGCGGGATCGCCGGCGCCGAGCTCCGAGATCGCCTGGCGCACGATGCCGCCCGGGACCCAGACCCAGACCTCGCGGGAGTCCACGTGAGCGATGTTCTGGATGTCGAAGAGCTCGGGCGGCGTCGTGAACGACCAGTGATGGGCGTCGGACAGGCGGTAGACGTGGATCACCTTCTCGCCGATCGCGTAGACGGCATAGAAGCCTTCCCCGGCGGCCGAGATGGGGTATCCGATGATAGGGCCCGGCCGGCGCTCCTTCGGAGCGAGAGCCGCCTTCGTCGCCGCGAAGGGGCTGGTCCAGAGGCTGGACGCCCCGTAGAGCCCGTCGTCGGAGTAGGGCTCCGCCTCCAGCCACACGAGCGTCTGGCCGTCGCTCTTGATGTCGGCGATGACCCGAGGCGACTCCGCCCGGAGCAGCGGTTCGATGGTGTGGGTCTGGCGGCTCCAGATCCACCCCTCGGACGTGGCGTCTTCGAGGGTCGCCAGGCCGAGCGCATGATCGCCGACTGGAACCATCTGGCGGAAGGATGGCGCGCCGTTGCCTGACTGGCGACCGAACCTCTTGGCCTGGCCGCTGATCCTGTCGTAGATGTTGACGGTGCCGGGCCCGGGCCCCGAGAGCGCGAGGGTGTCGTCGCTCGTGTGGAGGCCCTGGCTCAGCGCGTCGACCGGGATGGGTTGGCTCGCGGTGGCGAGCGCGTCGTAGCCGGAGACGAGGTAGGCCGAGCCGGGCGCCTCGACGCCCGCCCTCAGCGCGCCGAGCCAGACCCGCTCATGACCGACGCTGGGCACCGTCGGTAGGCAGTACTCCTGTGTCGGGTCGGCCTCGGGCACGGTCGGCTCGAGGTCCTTGAAGCGCCATGCGGCGAGCGGTGTCCCGTCGGCGTCGTAGACGCCGGTCCGTCGCTCACCCCGGTACTCGAAATACAGCCCGACGCGGTAGCCGTCGCCCCATCGAACGACGGTCGGCGAGGCGGTCCATGGATACTTGCCGGCGTCCCAGTCGACGACGAGCGACGTGCAGCCCGGAGCGTTCCCCGGGCACTGCTCCCAGCGCAAGGACGGCAGCGCCTTGCCGGGCTCGTCGGCGACGTCGATCTGGCACCTCTCGAGCCAACCCGTGGCTCTCCAGGTGCTGTCGCCTGGATCTTGAGGCGCATCAGGGGGAGCGTCCGGGCCAGCGTCACCCGGGACGCCGGCGCCGGTCGTCGCCTCGCCTGCAGTCCCGGACCCGTGCGTGCTGCCCTGGGTCGCGTCAGCGGTCGCCGGATGTCCGCCGGTGCCGCCGGTGCCGTCGACGCTCGGAGGCTCCGGCGCGCCGCGAGAGCAGCTCGCCGAGAGGGCCGAAAGGGAGAAGAAGAATGGCACGGCGCGCGCCGCGAGACTGGCAAGGAGGTCGTGTTGCATGGCTCAGAATACCGTGGAAGCGCCGGTCAATCCGCTTTCTGAACTGTCGTCGGCGACGTCAACGTCAGCAACGGCCGTGCCGGCCGTGGCTCTCCTCGGCGGCGCTGGTGCCTTGGCGGACCCGCTCGGGGCGCCGCGCGTCGCGGATGCCGGAAACATCGACCGACGAAGGCGCTTTCCATTCAGCGCGCAGGGCCAGGGCTCTGCTGCCGCCTCGGGGGCGACCGCGATGCTCTTCGCGCCACGACCGTGACATGTCACGCCGCGACCGTGACACGTCACGCCGGGACGTGACATGTCACGGGGCGCGCGACGCTACCGCTCGAGTTTGGGGCGCGGTGCCAGCGCGGTGAGCTTCGTTGCGCGCAGGCGGACCCCGGAAGATCAAGGCGATTCCTGGCAGGCGATCTCAAGCCACCTCCCTCCGATGTAGTGCGTCCGATTCATGCATGACACGGCGCGCGCCGTCGCGATCGCGGCGCCGCGCGGCCTGTATCCTGCGTAGACACGCCCCGGCGTCGGAGATTTGCTTGAGCCGTTTGTCATTTGTATTTACTTGCGGCCTTGGTCCGTTCGTGAACAATCTGCTCGGCGGCGCGGTCGAGATGATCGTCAATCCTGGCGATCGCCGCGGTCGCGTCGAGACTCTTCCTTTTGGCCGTGGCAGCGCGTGATCGAGGGGCAGCCTCGCGCGCGCGGCCGGCAGTGGAGATCAAGAGCCATGACCGACAAGAAGCAAGGAGCACCTTCGTCCAGCTCGACCCGTACCCGCCGCCAGGTGCTGAAGCAGGCCGTGGGCCTCGGCGCGGGGCTGGCCGCCACGAGCTTGCTCGGTGGCGAGGCGTCGGCGGCGCCGCGCATCCGCTCCGGGACCTTCATGACGAGCGACGGGGTCGCCCTCAGCTACCTGGAGGCGGGGAGGGGGAGGCCGCTGCTGCTCCTGCACGGGTGGTCCCAGTCGGCCGCGCTGTACAGGGCGCAGATCCTCGCCTTCTCGCGGCACCACCATGTCTTCGCGCTCGACTGGCGCGGACATGGCGCGTCGGAGAAGCCCGAGCACGGCTACCGCATGGCCCGCTTCAGCAGGGATCTTCACGAATTCATCTCCGGGATGAGGTTCAAGCACCTCTCCGTGCTCGGTCACTCGATGGGGTGCGGCGCGCTCTACGGCTACTGGGACAACTACGGGGGTCGCGCTCTGGACCGGCTGATCCTCGTCGACGTGGGCCCGGCGATGACGGCCTGGCCCGACTGGTCCCCGGAAGAGGCGGTCGAGGCGGGGGCCCTGTTCACCCCGCAGTCGCTCCACGAGACGGCCGCCGCGCTGCGCGGGCCCGACGGGATCGCCACGACCTACGGGCTCGTGGCCACCATGTTCACCGCCGGCTACCCGGCGGATCAGCTCGCCCTGGTCGTCGAGCAGAACCTGAAGCTCCCGCGCGAGTACGCCGCCAAGCTGCTCGTGGACCAGGCCGAGCAGGACTGGAGGGACGTGATCCCGCGGATCGACGTGCCCACGCTCGTCGTCGGCGGAGAGGCGAGCATCTTCAACCCCATCTCCCAGCAGTGGGTCGCCGACCAGATCCCCGGCGCCGAGCTCATCCTCTTCGGCGCGGACGAGGGGGGCAGCCACTTCATGTGGCTCGAGAACCCCGAGAAGTTCAACGAGGATGTCCTCGACTTCCTCGGCTGAGCTGCGCCATCCCTGAGCGGCTGTCGCGCGGGGCTGCGCGGCGGCACCTGCCTTCGCTGTCGATACGATAACTCGGCGCCTATTGCTTCTTTCTGCTCGACCAGTTCTCGATCGGCAGGCCCTGAAATCGCCGAAAATCTCGGGTATTCACCGTTACCAGGATCAGGTCGTTGCTCTTCGCGATGGCGGCGATTTGGCCGTCCACGAACGGTGCCGACGTTCCCTTTCCATCGAGCCGAGCGCGCTCGTCGGCATGCCATGCCGAGGCCGCGGCATCGTACGGCAGGATGGGAAAAGACAGGTAAACGACCTCGCGCAGGTACGCCTCCAGCGCCGTGCGCCGCTTGCCTGAGGGCAGGAGCCGACAGCCGTACCACAGCTCGTGCCACACGGGGGCGGCGAGCGCGCTCTCGTGCGCGTGGGCCTCGATCTTCGCGAGCATCGCCTCGTCGGGCGCCTGCTTCATCGGCTCCGAGATCGTGGAGGTGTCGAGCAAGAAGCGCGGGCTCACAGCTTGACCTGTCGACCCGGCGAACGGTCGCGAACGGACGCGGCGAAGTCGCGCTCCAGGCCCACCTCCGCGAGGTCGTGCCTCTTCCGGAATGCACGGTACGCGTCGCCGAAGCTCGGTCGATCCGAGCGCAGCCGGTCGAACTCCTCCCGGGACAGGACGACCGCCACGGGGCGACCTCTCCGGGTGAGCTCGACGACTTCACCCGCTTCCGCTTGCTCGATGATGGAGGGGAGATGGGCCCGAGCTTCTGCGACGGAGTAGCGATGCGCCATTCCATAGATGTACACCAATATGTACATTCGTGCAACCGGGCGGGATGGCTCTGGTCCTCGCTCGGGTCGCGCAGCTCGGCGTCAGGACCGGTCTTGGCGCCGGAGAACTCCCTCCGACGATGCTGCCGACGATACGTGGCTTGCGACCAGCGAGTCGGCGCAGGGGTTCACGCGCGTGTGCTGTCAGCCTGCATGCGCGTGCTGCCAGACCGGAGATAAGGGCGATTATGCCCCCGCACACGGCGCACCGGACAGCTTGCGGCTTGTTCGCCCTCCGTGTGACGATCTCGGCGCGCACGTCGAGGAGACAGTCCACGGTCGGCTGATCGGGCTGACGCACCCTTATCCCGAGAGGTAACGCTTCCTGTACTCGGAGACGAAGGCAGAGGCGGAGCGGCGCGTGCTCGCCGCGAACGAACCCGGCGGCATGACCACCGTCGTCCCGCTCGCGGCCGCGATCGAGGGCGCATGGCGCCTCCTCGGCGTCCGCCGGGCGCCGCCGATGACCCGCTTCGCCGTCGCCATGATGTCGCATTCGGTGACCGTGAAGATCGACCGCGCCCGCGCCGAGCTCGGCGATACGCCCGTCATCGGCGTGGAAGAGGGGCTGGACCAGCTCTCGGCGGCTTGTTGACAGGGGACGAGCCGCGGGCGGTGAGCGCCGGATCCTGCGGCCGCTCGTGGCCGGTGCCGGGCCGTTTTCGGCCGCCGCGGCGGGGGCCGGGCGTGACGGCTCGATGCCCGCCGTGCGTTCATTGCGCACGAGCGCCGCGGCGCTGCGCAAAGAGCCAGCGCCAGGTCCCATCCTCGGCATAGACATCGATGAACACGGCGTGCCCGCCGCGCGCGAACTCGGTGAGCGTGAGCGCCTCGTCCGCGGACGCGCCGGTGCCGGGACGCCAGACGACCTGGCCGCCATCGAACACCGCGGTCGAATCGGACCCCGGCGGATAGCTCAGCATCGGATTGCCGGCCGGGGCGCCCCGCAGCGCCGCGATGGCGGATACCCAGGTCGCGGACATGTAGTTCGGCACGATCTCGTCGTCGAACGCGTGGAACGCGCGCACCGGCAGCGTGCGCAGACCCGCCGCGAGCTCACCCGCCTGCGGGCAAGCGCCGCAGATGGGGAGCGCCGCCGCCAGCCGCTCCGGATGCATAGCGGCGTAGCGCCAGGTTCCGCATCCACCCATGCTCGGACCGGTGACATAGATGCGGTCGCGATCGATCTCGTGCGTTGCGAGCAGGTGGTCGAGGAAAGCGTCGATCTTCGTCGGGTCCCATTCGCCGGGCGACTGCGGTGCGGCGATCAGCACGCCGGCGTCGACGAGCGGGGACGACATGCCGAACAGGCGCGCGCGCGCCAGATAACGCAGCGGGGGCAGGCGGTGGATGATGGCGCGCGGGTGCGTACCATCACCGCGGCTGCCCCCGCCGTGCAGCACGAGCAGGAGCGGGCGCGGCCCCGGCTCCGGCGGCACGTACTCGACATATCCGTAGGGCGACGCCGTCGACCCGATGGGATGCGCCTGCATCATCAGGGCAGGGATCACGTAGCGCAGCGCGAGCAGCGCGAGCCCCGCCGCTGCGACGACGGCCTGCGTCGCCCTCCTCGCGCGGCGAGCCCAACGCGATCCTGACACGTGGCCGAGCCTACACTGCGCCGAGCATGGGGGCCATCAGCGTGCTGCGCTCCTTCCGGCGCGAGCGTAGCTCGCCCACGGGTGGTGGTGTACTTTGGCCGAAGGTGGGGCTTTGAACCGCCAGAAGACGCCAAGAAAAATATAAAAAATTTGGCGTCTTTTGGCGTCTTTTGGCGTCTTCTGGCGTCTTGACGGTTCCTTCATTCCGGCAGGGCAGGGGAAGTACGCCACCACCCGCCCCGGATGCCCAGCAGCTCGCGCCCGGCCGCCCGGCTGCTCGCCAGGCGCGCCTCGCGCGGCGAGGGAGCGTGCCAGTGCCTCGGCGCGCTCACGCCTGCGAGGTTTGCTGGTAGAGTGACGTTCTCATGCCGCGATCACCGGCATGATGAGGCCCCTCCGCCCGGCGCTGCACGAGCGCGCGGGCGGCCCCGACAGACGCTGAGCCGAGGAGACCCACGTGAGCGCGCGAATCCCTCTGCAGCCCTTCCCCCGAGGCTGGTTCCAGGTCGCCACCTCGGACGAGCTGTCCACGGGCGGGCCCATTTCGCTCCGCTGCTTCGGGCAGGATCTGGTGCTGTTCCGGACGCAGGACGGACAGGCCAGGGTCCTCGACGCCCACTGCCCTCACATGGGCGCGCACCTCGGGGTGGGGGGCCGCGTCGAGCAGGGCGGCATCCGGTGCCCGTTCCACGGATGGGTGATCTCCGGCGAAGGGAAGTGCGTGCACATCCCTTACGCGGACACGATCCCGCCGAAAGCGAAGACCCGCGCCTGGGAGGTGCGGGAGCTCGACGGCCTGATCCTTGTCCACCACGCGCTCGGCGGCGAGCCCCCCGCCTTCGAGATCCCGCCGCTCGCCGAGGCGCGCTCGACGGAGTGGTCCCCGAGGCTGAGCAAGCGCTGGAGGGTCCGGACGCACATCCAGGAGAACCTCGAGAACATCGTGGATCCGGCCCACTTCGTGACGGTGCACGGCATGCTGGTGCCGCCCCGGACCGAGATCGAGATCGAGGGCCACATCATCCGATCCAGGTCGGCGGTGAAGCAGAAGGGCCCGGGAGGGCAGGTGGTCGACGGCACGATCACCTGGGAAGGCCACGGCATGGGGTACGGGACGATCCGCTTCACCGGCATCGTCGAGCTCCTCTTCGTGAACACGGTCACCCCGATCGACGACGAGCTCGTCGACATCCGCGTCGCCTTCTGGCTGCGCAACGACGGCGCGCAGCGCCTTGGCCAGGCCGTGGCGGCGGAGGTCTGCCGGCAGATCGAGGAGGACATCCCGATCTGGGAGAACAAGATCTACCGCGCTCAGCCCGTCCTGTGCGCCGGGGAGAAGGGCATCATGACGTTCCGCAAGTGGAGCAGCCAGTTCCTCTGACGCGCGGGGCGCGGCGGCGGCCTCTATCCGAGCGGGGCCACATCGACCGGGAGCTGGTTCAAGGGCCGCAGCACCTTGCCATCGAGGAAGGCGCGGAGGTCCTCGACCGCCTGGCCATAGACCAGGCGATAGCCCTCCTCGGTGACAACGCCGAGGTGCGGCGTGCTCACCGTGTTGTCGAGCGCGAGCAGCGGGTGATCCGCGGGCAGCGGCTCGGGCTCGAAGACGTGAGCCTCTCGAACAGCGCGCGCGGGAACGGCGTGCGCTCGCGCATCAGCACCACGGCCTGGAAGGGGCGCAGCCGCGCGGCCAGGGCCTCGAGGTCGTCGAGGTGGTCGGTGAAGGCCTGCTCCTCCGCCGCAGGGTGGAGGCTCCGCCAGTCGGCCATCCGGAGCGCCACGCCCTGGTAGTCGTCGAGGATCGCCACGCGCATGGGTGCTGCCTCTCGCATCTCGGGTGAGCTCGACTTCCAGCCGATCCCGATGGCCTCTGTTCCGGATCCCTCCGCGAGGGCAGACTGAGGCAGGTCCCCGCGTGCTCGTGCCCGCCCCCAGATCGCCCCTCTCCGGCGCCGTCGGCGTCGTCGGCGTTGGATTCCGCCCCGAGCTCGCCGCCGACTTGCTGGCCGCGCCCGGCGCGGTGGACTTCGTCGAGGTCGTCGCCGAGGCCTGCTTCGCGAGCCCGGCCGCGCGGCGCGAGGCCTCGGCCATCGCGCGCATCTGGCCGGTGGTGCCCCACGGCGTGAAGCTCTCGCTCGGCAGCGCCTCGGGCATCGACATGGATCGCGCGCGCCGCCTCGGGGCGCTCTGCCGGGAGCTCTCGGCCCCGGTCGTGAGCGAGCACGTCGCGTTCGTGCGCGGCGGCGGCCGGGAGATCGGCCACCTCACCGCCCTGCCGTACACGCTCGAGGCGGCGCGCGCTGTCGCGAAGAACGTCGCCGCCGCCCGGCGGGCGCTCCCGGACATCCCCCTGCTGCTCGAGAACGCGGCGTGCACGCTGCGGTTCCCGGGCGACGCCCTCGGGGAGGGGGACTTCTATGCCGAGGTCGTCGCCCGCACCGGGTGCGATCTGCTCCTCGACGTCGGCAACGTCTACGCGAACGCCGTCAACGCCGGCGTCGATCCCGGGGAGCTCGTCGGTTCCTACCCGCTCGAGCGCGTGGCGATGATCCACATCGCCGGGGGCGTCGTGGAGCACGGCTTCTACTTCGACACGCATGCCCATCCGGTCCCCGCGCCGGTGTTCGACCTGCTGGCCCAGGTCGTCGCTCGCATCGGGCCGCTCCCGATCCTCTTCGAGCGCGACGGTGATTTCCCGCCCTTTGCCGCGCTCGCGGCCGAGATCGCGACCGCGAGGGCGATCGTCCGGTCCGCGCCGACCCGACCGACGTTGACCCGACCGACGTTGGCCGCGACCCGACCGACGTTGGCCGCGACCCGACCGACGTTGACCCGACTGACCCGACCGACGTTGGCCGCGACCCGACCCACGTTGGCCGGGCCCACACCGGCCGAACCCACGTTGGCGCCGACCCGACCGGGGTTGCCCACCTCTCGTGTCACCTTGCTGCAAAATTCTCCTGATGTTTCACCTTCCGAGGCGTCGGCGCTCGCCGAGGTCCAGGCCCGCGTGGCCGAGCTGCTCACCTCACCCGTCGATCCGCGGCCGGAGGCCGTGGCTCCGTTCGACGCCGAGGACGTCGCCCGGTCGCGCGCGATCCTCCAGCGCAAGCGCGTCGACGACGCGCTCCCGCTCTTGCCGCGGCTCTCGTCTCACCGCGAGGCGGCCGCGCGCCTCGGGGCCCGGTGCGTCGAGGCGTCGCCGCGGGCCCCGCGCCTCACGGCGGTCGCCGACGCGCTCCGCATCGCCGAGGCGGCGGCGGACGACGCCCGGCTCGCGCCCGAGGCGATCGTCGACCGCCTGCTGCTCCGCGCCCGCTTCGTCGGGCCCGCGGGCGACGGGAGCGTCAGGCCCAGGCTCCTGCCGTTCATTCGGCGAGAGCGGCTGCCGGGAGGTCGGGTAGTCTGGGCGATCAAGGGGATTGGCTCGAGCGCCGAGGTCCGGCTCATCGAGCCGCGAAGGTAGACCATGAACGATGGATCCATCGCCACGGGGAGCGCCGTCTCCAGGTTGCCGGCGCCGGTGCAGGCGCGGCTCGTCGAGCTCAAGGAGAGCCTCGAACGGACGCTCGGCGACGAGCTTTCGTGCCTGCTCCTGTACGGGAGCGCGGCGCGCGGCGGCTACCGAGACGGGCAGAGCGACGTCGATCTGATGGTGGTGCTCAAGGAAGCCTCCCGCCAGAGCCTCGACGCGATCGCCAACGCGCTCCAGATCGCGCGCTACGCGGCCCGCATCGAGGCGATGATCCTCACCGCCGCCGAGATCCCGCGGGCCGCGGACGTGTTCCCGCTGCTCTACGACGACATCCGCCGGTGCCACGTGCTGCTCTCCGGCAGCGACCCGTTCTCGTCGCTCGTGATCGACGGCAAGAACCGCCGCCTGCGCGTCGAGCAGGAGCTGCGCGAGGCGCAGATCCGCTTCCGGCGCGCGGTGGTGGACGGGATGGGCGCGGACGACGCCTTGAAGGGGGCGGTCTCCCGCAAGGTGAAGCAGATCCGCGGCCCGCTCCACGCCCTGCTCGGCCTGCACGGGATCGAGGGCGGCGACGATCTGGGCACGGTGCTCGCCGGAGCGGGCAAGCTCCTCGGCGTCGACGTGGCCCCGCTGAAGCGCGTCCACGAGGCGCCGGGCCCGGCCTACGCGGCGCTGGCGGAGCTGCTCGCGCGCGCGGTCGACGACGTCGACCGGCTGGAGCACCCGGAGGCGGCGCGATGATCCACGAGATCTTCGACTTCTTCCCGTTCAACATGGCGTCGGGGCCGGCGTTCCTGCTCTTCTATCTGGCGCTCTCGGTCTCTGGCCTCGTCGTCGCCATCCTGGTGCGCAGCGCGGTCGGCGCCTCCCTGGATCGAGCGGGGCAGGCGAGCGTCCCCGCGGGGGGCGCGTCGTACCGCTCACCGGCGTGGCGGCAGCGGCTCTCGGCGGGATGGATCCCTCAGCCGGACGAGTACTGGGCGATCGCGTACCTCCGCGACGGGAACAAGGGCGTCGCCGCCACGCTGATCGCGGTCGCGATGGGCGCGGGCTGGCTCGTCCCCGCGGGGGACGCGAAGGACGCGCCGCAGGCGCTGCACCTCCTGGTCGGCTCGCCCCCGCCGGACCGGGTGCTCGCGGCGTTCTTCAGCTCGCTCTCGTCGAGGGGCGCGCACGGCCAGCAGACGGTGACGCTCTCGATCGAGCAGGTGCGCACCTCCGCCGACCAGATCGCGGCCCGCTTCGAGCAGGAGATCCGCCTCGATCTCGCCGCCGCGGGGATGCTCCGCCCGCGGGGGACGATGACGGCCCTCTCGGCCGTCGTGTGGGCGGTCGGCGCCGGCCTGCTCGGCGTGGGGCTGATCCGCGCCATCCGCGCGGAGGAGCTCGACCGGCCCTACGCGTTCCTGGTGGTGGAGATGATCGCGCTGCTCGTCGCCACGTGGATCGTGGCGCGGACCGCGAGCGCCTACAGCACCATGAAGTCGGACTACCTCCGGTGGCTCGACGACTCGACCGTCTCGCTCCGCTCCGACGTCGCGAGCGGCCGCCGCCGGGAGGCGGTGGACATCGGCCTGACGGTCGCCGCGAGCGGCACGGCGGCGCTCGCGATGTCGCCGCTCTTCGGGCCGATGGTCTACGCGATGACCCCGCCCCCCCCGGTCACGACGGGGGGCGGCTCGTCCGGCGGATCGAGCTGCAGCTCGTCGAGCTGCGGGGGCGGCGGCGGCTGCGGCGGGGGCGGCGGCTGCGGCGGTGGTGGTGGCTGCGGCGGGTGACGCCCGCTTCGAGGTGCTCGACGCCCTCGGCCTGTGCCGGCTCACCCGGCGCACCGGCGATCTCGACGGCGCGGTGCCGCTCCGGGTGGCGAAGGCGTGCGTACCGCTGCTCGAGGGCAACGCGTTCGGGCTCCAGATCACGCTGGCGCGGCCGATCGAGGTGCGGCGGCGCCTCGGGTCGCTCCGCGCCGAGCCGGCGGGCGAGCACCGCGAGGCGCTCGCCCGCGCCCACCGCGCCGCGCTGACCCGGCTGGTCTCGCAGGGCTTCCTGGCGCCGGAAGGGGCGTGGCACCGGGCGCTGCGAGGCGGCCTCGCCTGGACGTGCCGCAAGGGGCTGGGGCCGCCCCGCCTGCGCCTGTGGACGGGGCTCCTGGTGCGCCCCGACCCGGGCCTGTGGCTGCGCGTCGCGGGGGCAGCCAACCGCCGGAACGCGCTGATCGAGGTGAGCGAGGCATACCTCGCCGACGACGGCGCGTTCGTCCCGCTGGTGGTCGAGCTGCGCGTCCGCGACGAGGCCCCGCAGCGGCTGCAGATCGAGGGGGAGATCGGCTGCATCGCGCCCGTGCTCCCCGACGTGCAGATCGAGGCGTGCTCGCTCGCGGACGCGCCCGAGGTGGGGCGGGCGCACGCGGAGTTCTACGACGCGAAGTACTTCGCGGTGAAGAAGGGCCAGGTGACCCGCAAGTACCGGCGGCTCGTCGGGGGCACTGCGGGTGGGCGGAACGCGAGCGCGGGCGAGGGGAGCACGGGCGGGGAGGGCGCGGGCGAGGAGAGCACGCGCGTGGGAAGCACGCGCGAGGCGAGCGCAGGGCCGGCGCGCGTGCGGCTGGTCGTCGCCGGGCCGGCGGCGCCCGAGATCACCGAGGTGACCGAGGTCACGACCGCGGCCGGGCCGGATCCGGTCCCCTGGCGCGGGGGTGCTCGGCGGCTCGCGTCGATCGTGGTGAGGAACGCCGTCCCGTTCCGCGCGACGTTCGACGGGCACACGCTCGCCGTCGCGCCGGACGCGCCGCGCCTCGCCGACGGGGCGGCCGCGGTGGAGCGCGCGTTCGCGCGGACCTTCGGCGACGCTTTCCTCGCCGCGAACCGCGGGGCGCTCTGGTACCTGACGAAGTACTTCACGCCGCATCCGCCGGGCGAGCCGCACTTCTTCGTGAAGCCCTGGGCCTTCACCCGGACGCCGCCGGGCTGGTCGAGCCTGCTCGACGGCGTCAACGGCGACGGCTACGACGTGATGCGCGGCGTGGTCGCGACCGACGCCTTCTTCGCGACCCCGGCGGTGTTCCACGTGCGCCGGCTCGGGGCGCCGATCGAGGTGCCCGAGGGCGCGCCGTTGCTCCGGATCGTGCCCATCCCGCGCGACCTGCTCCGGGCCGGCTTCCGGGAGGCCCGCTTCCTCGATGCGTGAGCGGAACGGACGGCGCGATCAGCGGGTCTGTATATGCTGGATAAGCATGATGATTTCCCCCTTCGAGCGCCCTCGCGGAGCGCGCCCATGAGCGAGCGATGGATCTGGCCCGGGCCGGAGGGCGGCCCGGCGAGGCTCTTCGGCGAGCTCGCGGCGCGCGGCTTCTCGGTCCTCCGCGGCGACGCGGCGCTGGCGCCGGAGGAGGCCGCGCGGGCGCCGTGGAGCTTCGCCGAGCGGCTCCTCGGGGCAAGGCCGCTCCTGGTGGAGCGGCAGCCGATCAAGGCCGTGCCGGGCGGCAGGTCGTTCGCCGCGAGCTCCGCGGCGGCGCCGCTCCACACCGACAGCCAGTGCTTCGCGGGCGCGCCTCCGGCGGTGCAGATCATGGCCTGCGTCAGGCCGGCGCAACACGGCGGCGGCTGCCTCCTGCTCGACGGCTGGCCGCTGCTCTCGGCGATCGAGCGCGCCGAGCCCGAGCTCTTCCGCGCGCTCTTCACGGTGTACAGGCGCATCCCGTTCGTCTTCGGCGACTTCTTCGGGCCCACCGTGTCGCTCCGCGGCGGCGCGCTCGCGCTCACGCACGCGCCGTTCGTGCCGCCGGGGGACGCGATCGCCGCGCGCCTCGCGCGCTTCGTCGAGGCGTCGCGAGGCGAGGTGATCGAGCTGTCGCTCGGCCCGGCGGACATCCTGGTCGTCGACAACCGGCGCATGCTGCACGGCCGGCGGGCGTTCGAGGGGGCGCGCGAGTTCGTGCGGCTGCTCGTCTGGACGGAGGCGCGGCTCCCGTCGCCGCCGGCGTACGACGCGCTCGCCGCGGAGGTCGCCGGGGCCGCCGCGCGCCGCCTCGCCGGAGCGCCGCGGGCCACGCGGCGGCGGCTCGGCCTCGACGCGCCGCCGCCGCTCGAGGCCCGCCGCCGCCTCGGCCTGGTCCTGGAGATGCTGCGCGGCGTCCCGCCGGGCGTCCTCGCAGCGCGCGAGCGCATCCCCGAGCCCGAGCTCTACCGCCTCCGCGACGCGGCGCTCGCCGCCGCGGAGGAGGCGCTCTCGGGCGACGCCGAGGGCGCGGACGACGGCGCGCTGGCGGAGGCGATCGTGCGGACGAGCCGCGGGTGACCCCACGGCCGCCCGCGCGCGACCGAGGACGTTGGTGCGCCGCGGCCGCCGGGATACGCTCTCGAGGCATGGCGTCACGTCCTCTCGGAGCGGCCGCGCTGTGCGGGATCGCCCTTGGCTGCGCGGCGTGCAAGCCGGCGGCGCCGCCGCTGCCGGCGCATGTCCGCATCTCCATCGACGGCGCGGTCATCAGCCCGGCCAAGGCGGACGGCCGTCAATGGGACGGCATGGGCGCGGTCCCGGCGGAGGCGCTCACCGCCATCGGCGGCCTGCTCCGCACGAAGCACCCTGTCGCGGCGGCCGCCAGCGTGGCCGGCTTCGCGGCGGAGGCGGCGGGGGCGGGGACCGAGCCGCCGGAGCCCTTCGGCTCGGCGGAGCTGTTCGTGGGCGGCCGATCGCTGGGGAGGCGCGCGCTGGATCGCCCGGGGCAACGCGACACCTGCACGCCCGGATGGAACGGCCCGCCGACCTGGTACCGCGTGCCGCTCACGCCGGATGTGCACCTGAGCGGTGAGCTCATCGACAGGGATCTCGTGAACGACGACTTCATCGGGCGGTTCGCGATCCACCACGGTCACCTCGTCGAGGCGCTCCGAGCGCGCACGGTCTATCCGGTGGCGGTCGACAACCAGGCCGCCGGACAGGTGCTGTTCGTCTGGATCGAGGTCTGGCCGGAGTAGAGGCCTGCTCGCGGTAGAGCGACAGACCGGGTTGAAGCTGCCTGGAAAGCGCAGGTTCCGGAGCGACGCTCGGCCGCTCAGCCGCGATTGCGTCTTGCTCGCGCTCTGAAGAGCATGGCTCCGATCGCCGCAAGATGGATCCCGAAGCGCCAAGGCGGCGTTCCGGGTTCGGACCCGGGGACCGAGACGCTGCAGCCACCGTCTTCCGTCACAGGCGTAGCCTGGTCGGTGCCGCCGCTCGCGCTGCTCGAACCCTGCCCGCCATTCGCTGTGGAACCGCCTGTCGTGACGGCATCACCTCCGGGCACGCCCCCGCCGCTCCCGCTCCCGCTCCCGTCCCCTGCGCCCGCGCCGCTCCCGCTCCCGTCCCCTGCGCCCGCGCCGCTTCCGCTCCCATCCCCTGCGCTGCCGCCGCTCCCGCTCCCATCCCCTGCGCTGCCGCCGCTTCCGTTCCCGCTCCCGTCCCCTGCGCTACCGCCGCTGCCCGCGGTCTCACCCGCCCCACCGGCCCCGCCCTCCCCACCGCCGCTCGTCGTGCCCTCATCGAGGAAGATGCGCTGGGCGAAGTTGTAAAAGCTGCGGTTCCAGACGGTCTTGGTATGACCTTCGTTCGCCTCGATCTGGTAAATATGGTCGATGTTGTTCTGATCCAGGAAGTCGTGATAATTCCTGCTATTGTTGATCAGGTTGTCTGCGCTGCCGCAAGAGATGAAGATGAGCTTCACGTTCTTCTTGACCGCAGCCACATCCTTGATGGTCTGACTTGGCTGCTGGGTATTGGGCGCAGCCGAATACGGTCCGATGTAATGGAACACATCGGTGTTGGGGAACCCGAAGTTGAAGGTCTGCCCCCCGCCCATCGACAGGCCGGAGATGGCCCGCAAATCGGCATCGGTGGCGGCGGAATACGTCTTTTCGACCCAGGGGATCAGGTCGTTGAGCAGGACGTCCCCGAAGTTCGCGAAGCGCGCGAAATCGTCCCCTCCGTCCATCTTGCCGCTGGGCATCACGACGATCATGGGCTTGGCCATCTGCTTCGAGTACAGATAGTCCATGATGTTGTCGGCATTGCCTTCGTTGCTCCCCTGGCCGATCCAGGAAACCTCATTGCCGCCGATCCCGTGATGCAGATAGACGACAGGATATTTCTTGTCCGTCGAGTACCCCGGCGGCGTGTAAACCGTCACCTTCCGCATTCCGTAGTTTCGGGTCGGATAGCTGACGGAGACGTCCACCTTCCCATGGGGAATGCTGTTGTCCCTGGCATCGAAGCCCCTGGGCGGAAGGGGAAGATTCGCGGGGTCGCTGGCGTACGCCGCGGCGGGGAGGGCAGAGATGACCGCGAGCGAAAAGACGGCAGGCCAGTTCTTCAAGGGCATGAGGACCTCCAACGTGCGTGAAATTCAAAATCGAGTTCCATGGCCCGCGCTAGTTCCATGGCCCGCGCTACAAGCGCATTGGCGCACTTGCATTGTCACCGTGGTGTCCCGGGCAAGCGGCACGTGCCGACGCACGGGTCGCGCACCACGCGGCAGCGGGCATGCAAAACTACGCTTCAGGCGTTCCGAGGAGCAACAGGGCGAGGGAATCCAAACGCGATCCGAGCGACTAGAGAATCCAAACGCGGTTCGAATGTCAAGCGCCGCGTGTGAACGTTCTCATGGTGCAGTCACGCCGCACGTGTTGAATGGCACGGGAAGCCTTGCGCGGTTCGCCTCTCTCGCCTGCTTCGTGAGGTTGATGTCTGTCCGTTGTTCGCCACCCTTGCTCAAGAGCGCCTCTCGAGACCTCCCGTCACCGGGCGGCCGACGGCGTGTGCGTCGCGTCGTTGCTCCTCGTCGTTGTTCCTCGTCGCCCTACATCAGCAGGGCTCCTCGTCGCGCCTGGCGCTGCACCCTCCGTCGGCCGCCTGGCTCGATCCGGTTTTGTTAGGCAGTCTAACTAACTGAATTCGGAGCGGGGGACGAAGACATGGCAGGCAGGGGGGAGACGTTCCGCGCTGCCAGCGATGATCTCGTCGTCAAGGGAGATCTTGTCCTTCGAGAGGTGCCCCTCCAGGTGTATGCTGCCGGTTGCCGCCCGTGGGACTTCGGGGCGATTTCCGATCCCAGTCTGGAAACTGTCGTAGGTTGATCGCCCCACCATTCCCCGGGCGGCTCTTTGCCATGCCCACCGCCCCTCCCGCGCCCCCCGCACGCTTCCACACCGAGCGCGTCGAGCGCGAGGACCTCGTCATGTTCATCAACGCCTGCTTCGCGTGCACCGGGCAGGCCGAGTTCTATGGCACCTCCGGGGGCCAGGCCGTCTCCATCGAGTTCCTCCACGAGTACATCCTCGGCAATTACCGCCGCCTCTACGCGCGCACGCTCGCCGCCGGCATCAACCACTTCAACCAGGCGCGCATCGCCGTGAACCTCCTCGCGACCGGCGCAGAGACGCCCGCCCCCGATCGGCGCGAGGAGGGCTCGCTCATCGCGGCGGCGCTCCGGGAGCTCCCGCCGCAGCGCGCGCTCCGGGCGCTGCGCGAGCTCCGGGAGCGCCGCGTGAACAACCGCCGCGCGCGCGCCGTCATCCGCGCCTACCTCGCCGGCCGGCCGGACCCGGCGTTCGACGCCGTCAAGTACCGCGCCCACCTCCGCGCGCTCGCGGTGCACGCCCACCTCCAGCTCCCCGGCGAGATCGGGCCCTTCCTGTTCGAGCCCAAGCGGCGCGCGCCGTTCGAGACGCCGCTCCTCGAGCGCGCGCGGCAGGCGCGCCATGCGAAAGAGGCGATCTTCGACCTGCCGCTGACCGTCGCCGAGGGGCTCGCCGCCGCCCGCGGCGTCTCTCGCGAGGAGCTCCTGCGCCGCGCCGCGCCGCGCATGACCGAGGGCGAGCGCCTCCGGCTCCAGCGCGCCGCCGGGCGAGAGGACGTCGACCTCGCCGTCGACCTCGGCCGCGCCCCGCTCACGCGCGTCGCCCTCTATGCCCTCTCGCTGCCCGAGGAGGCGCGGCGCGAGCGCCGCGACGAGCTCCACGCGGCGCTCGGGCGCGCCGCCGCCCGCGCGCTCAGGAAGAGCCCAGCCGCGCTCGGGCGCGTCGCCGCCGTGCTCGACCGGAGCTACTCGGCGTCCGGGTCGAGCGAGAAGCGCCGCCGCCCGCTCGCCGTCGCGCTCGGCGTGAGCTACCTGCTCCGCGCCGCCGCCCGCGAGTACCGCGCCTTCTGGACCGCGCCCACGCCCGACGAGATCCTCGTCGGCGCGCGCGGCCAGACCGATCTCGCGACGCCGCTGCTCGACGCGCTCGCCTGGCGACCCGACGTCGTGGTCGTCCTCTCGGACGGCTTCGAGAACGACCCGCCCGGCGCCGCCGCCGAGGTCGCCCGCTGCTTCCGGGCGCGGCTCGATCCGGGGCAGCGCACGTCGATCGTCCACATCAACCCCGTGTTCGACAGCGAGCGCTACGCGCCCCGCGCGCTCGGCCCGTCGATCCCGACGGTCGGCCTGCGCGACGCCGAGGACCTGCCGACGGTCCTCGGCTTCGCCCGCTTCGCCGAGGGCACGGCGCCGCTCGCGGAGCTCGAGCGCTACCTCGCGCGGCGCGCGGCCGCGCTGCTCTCGCGGCACGCCCGGGCGCCGGGCGCCGCGGAGCCAGCTGCGGATGCGGGGCCGGCAGACGCCGCGGAGCTGGCAGACGCCGCGGAGCCGGCAGACGCCGCCGAGCCCGCAGACGCCGTGGAGCCGGCAGACGCCGCCGAGCCCGCAGAAGAGGCGCCCGCCGCGGCGCTCGAGGTGCCCTGATGGCCAAGGCGCCGGCCCTGCTCCGGTCGCTCTCGCTCCGGGGCCTCTCCGCGACGCACGCCCAGGTCTTCGCGGGCGTGCGCCTGGTCCCGCTCCTCCGGGACGCGCCGCGGGACGACCTGCGTATCGCCGGCCGCAGACACGAGGACGCCTGGTCGATCGTCGATCTCGGCGACGGCACGGCCTACTGCTCCTACGTGCCGCACGCGCTCGTGATCGGGTGGACCGAGGACGGCTCGCCGGTCGCGTCCTACGGCGCGGCGCTCGCGGGGCCGGAGGTCCGGAACCCGCTCAGCAAGTGGGGCTGCGGCGTCCAGCTGCTCCACCGCATGGCCCGGCGCGAGGCGCGCGGCGAGGACCCGGCCGAGCGGAACCGCCTGCGCCTCTTGCCGCTGCACCTCGCGATGGAGGGCTTCCTCTCCCTGCACTTCAACGCCCCCGAGATCGCCTGGTCCGAGTACTCGCGGCGGGCGATCTCCCGCGGCCTCGACCCGCGCACCGAGGTGTCGCTCTCCGGCCGGGCGATCCCGAGCCTGGAGGACGCGCTGCGCGTCTTCGAGATCCACGAGGGCCAGTGCGGCGTCCTGCTCTTCGTCGGCGAGCTGCTCGCGTCGGTGTTCGTCGTGTCGCACCCCGACGACTACCGCGCGCTGCACCGCACGCTGATCGAGGACTTCTACGAGCAGACGCTGCTCTACGCGGCCCGCCACAACGGCGACAGCCAGGCGCTCGAGCACACCTTCGACGCCGCGCAGATCGGCTCGCTCGACGACCTGCGGGCCGCGCTCGGCCGGGCGCGGGCGGAGGCCGGCGCGCTGCACGTGGACGCGGCCGCGGGGCTCCTCGGCCGGCCGATCGCGGCGGAGCGCGTGTACCGGGCGGGGCCGTTCTCGCTGCAGCGGTTCATGACCGAGCTCGATCCGTCGCTGGACAACCACATCGGCGAGGCGATCGTGCGCGAGGACGGCACGCTGGAGTACGCGAAGACGTACCGGCTCGCGGCGGGGCAGGTGAGGCGCGCCCGGCTCCTCCAGCAGCTCGCGGCGCACGGGTGGAACCTGAACGCCACCGCGGCGGCGCTCCGGACCACGCGCGACCAGCTGATCCGGCGGATCGAGGGCGAGGGGTTCGGTTACCTCATCGCGGAGCACGTGCTCAAGGCGGCGCTGAAGCGGACGAGGTGAGCGCGCCGTTCCCGGCTCATTCACGTGCAGCCTCGACGAGCCGCGTACCTTCGGCCGGGCCTTCGTCGTGGGCGGCGACGAGGCGTTCACTACCGACGTGGCGGCTCGCGTGCTCGGCCGGCGCCCGCCGTGGAAGCTGCACCTCCTGCCCTGGCTGCTAGCGCCCTTCGCCGGGCTCTTCGAGCGCCTGGCGGGCCTGCCCCGTGGCGCCTTCGCCGACCTGCTGCTGGGCCTGGACGCCGACCTCGTCGGCGATGTGGGGCCGATCCGCGCCATCATCCCGCTCACGCCCATGCCGTACGCGCAGGCCGTCGAACGGGCGCTCGCCGACTGAGCACCTGCACGGGCGACCGGGGCCGCGTGTCGCTTGCGGCTGGCTGCCATGCCGCCAGGCGACCACGGACGGATCGCCCTGCCGCTCACGCTGGCCCCCCTGGGCGCGAGTCCGGTCCGTGCCATGCTGCGCACCCTGCGCTGCGGAACCGAAGGACGCTTTACATGAGCCTGCAAACCACCCGCGACACCTGCCTTGCCCGCGATGCGAGCGACCCGCTGCGCCACCTGCGCGACGAGTTCGCGCTACCGGACGGTGTGATCTACCTGGACGGCAACTCGCTGGGCGCCCGCCCCAAGGCGTCCCTGGCCCGCGCCAGGGAAGTGATCGAAGCGGAATGGGGTGACGGCTTGATCCGTAGCTGGAACACGGCCGGCTGGGTGCACCTGTCCCGCCGCCTGGGCGACCTCCTGGCTCCGCTGATCGGCGCCGGCAGCGGCGAAGTGGTGGTCACCGACACGACGTCCATCAACTTGTTCAAGGTGCTGGCCACCGCGCTGCGCCAGCAGCAGACCACCGCGCCCGAGCGCCGGGTGCTCGTGTCGGAGCGCGACAACTTCCCCACCGACCTGTACATTGCCGAGGGCCTGACCGAGCTGCTGAAGATGGGCGGCGGCGCAGCCTACGAGTTGCGCCTGATCGACTCGCCCAGGGAATTGCCGCAGGCGATCCGCGACGACGTGGCGGTGCTGATGCTCACCCATGTCAACTACAAGACCGGCTATATGCACGACATGGCCGCCGTCACGGCGCTCGCGCGCGAAGCCGGCGTGCTGACCGTGTGGGACCTGGCGCATTCCGCCGGCGCCGTGCCGGTGGACCTCCACGGCGCCCGCGCCGACTTCGCCGTCGGCTGCACCTATAAATACCTGAACGGCGGACCCGGCGCGCCGGCCTTCCTGTGGGTGGCGCCGCGTCATCAGAGCCGCTTCGGGCAGCCGCTGTCCGGCTGGTTCGGCCATGCCCGGCAGTTCGCGATGGAACCCGCCTACACCCCCGCCGACGGCATCGGCCGCTTCCTGTGCGGCACCCAGCCGATCACCGCCCTTTCGCTGGTGGAATGCGGGCTTGCCATCTTCCGCCATACCGACATGGCCGCGCTGCGCGCCAAGTCGCTGGCGCTGACGGAGCTGTTCATCCAGCTGGTGGAAGCGCGCTGCGGCCAGCATCCGCTGATCCTGGTCACCCCGCGCGACGCCGCCCGCCGCGGCAGTCAGGTCAGCTTCGAGCACCCGCAGGGCTACGCGGTGATGCAGGCGCTGATCGCCCGTGGCGTGATCGGCGACTACCGCGAGCCGCGCATCATGCGCTTCGGCTTCACCCCGCTGTATACCCGCTTCGTCGACGTCTGGGATGCGGTGGAAGCGCTGCGCGACCTTCTGGAGAGCGGCGCCTGGGACAAGCCGGAATTCCACCAGCGCGGCGCGGTGACCTGATCCGCCCGCAGCCTCGACGGGAAGCCGCCGGGGACGCGTTGGCCCGGCGCTCGCAGCCCGCTGCGATCGGCTAGCATGGGAGGTTCTGACTCGGGCACTCTCGGGCTGCGGGCGAGACATCTCTGAGGAGCACGGCTCATGGGCAAGACGGCCAAACTGTTTTCGGTCCCGAAAGAGCGGCAGATGGAGGCGCTCTGCGCGCGCAGCGCCGAGATACGCGACGAGTTTCGAGCGTGCTTCTCCGTGTCGCCCGGGCACCCGAAGACGCACGAGGAGGCGCGAGAGGCCGAAGCGCCCCATTTCGACGGGCTCTGGGTCTTCGGGGATGGGCCCGGCGTTGAGGTGGGCGACACCGGCGCGCACGTCGAAGCCGAGCTCCTCTGCAATCGTGCGCTCGGGGAGCGCTCCTACGTGCAGTACGAATACCGCATCGAAGCGCTCGATCTCCGGTACAAGGGCGACTACGCGCCGTATTACAGGAATCGCGGCAAGATCCTGAAGCACATCGGAAAGCGCCTCGAGCTCTTCTGCGCGTACTCGCTGCTCGAGCTCCACGAGCTGGTGCGGAGCCGCGGGGTCGAGGACACGACGCTCGGCGCGCTCTTCTCGCCCAGGCACGTGAAGGCCATGTTCGCGGCGTTTCGCGTGCCGATCCGCTTCACAGGCGACCTTGGTTGAGGTGCGGCCCGGCGCCTCGCGACGCGCGGCATGTCGGTCTCGGCCCGTCGCCGGGCACGGCGCGCCGGGCGACGGATCGTCATCGACCGGCTGTTCTGCAGGATTTCTCTAGGCGCGCGCGCTCACGAGCCAGCAGGCCGCGGTGAAGCGGGCCGCGCCCTCCTGGACGTACGCGTCGAAGGCAGCGCGAACCGCCTGGGCCGTCCGGGCGCGCGTCGGCTCGTCCGCGTCCCGCAGCGCCTGACCCACCGGTCCGAGCCTGGTGACGTAGGCGAGCAGGTCCTTCTCCGCGACGCCGATCGGCACGTCGATCGGGCGAATGTCGACGTCGGTCCAGCCGCTCGCGTCCAGGATCCGCTGCACCCGCTCTCTGTCCGCGAAGGCGAACGGGCCGGGGGCGTCGGGGTCCGGGACGCGCAAGCTCGGCAGGAGCGGGGCCGCAGCGCGCGCGGCCTCGGTCATGAACGGATTCTCGTCCGCGCTGCGCCATGCCACGAACGAGAGCTTCGCCTTGCGCCGGGCGGCGCGCCGGATGTTGGCGAACGCCGCCGCGGGATCGTCGAAGAACATCACGCCGAAGCGCGAGATCACCGCGTCGAACGTGCCCTGCTCGAACGCATGGGTCTGCGCGTCCGCCTGGACGAACGCGGCGGACGCCAGCCCCTCGGCGGCGGCGCGCGCCCTGGCGGCCGTCACGAGCGGCCCGGAGATATCCACGCCGAGGCAGAGGCCCGCTGGCCCGAGGCGCCGCGCCATCGCGAGGGACGTGGCGCCCGCGCCGCAGCCGACGTCGAGGACGCGCCCGCCCTCGCCGGGGAAGCCCTCGTCGATGAGCGGCGTCGCGAGCGGCGCCATCATGCCGTCGAGCACTTCCTGCATTTCCACCCAGGTGCGCCCGCTGGCCTCGTTCCACAGCGTGGCCTGGTCGCGATTCGGTCGATGGGCTTCGGACATCGGAGTCTCCTTCGGTTTGCAGTCGGAACTCATGTGCCGTAGTCTGCAAGCTCAAGTCAACTTGAGGTCAAGCGTGAAACAGCTGGACATCGCGGAGGTGGCCCGGCGCTCCGGCGTGCCCGCCTCCACCCTGCGGTTTTACGAGGAGAAGGGGCTGATCGCGTCCACCGGGCGGCGGGGCTTGCGGCGCCTGTTCGACCCCGGGGTGCTGGAGCGCCTGGCGCTGATCGCGCTCGGCCAGGTGGCGGGGTTCTCGCTGGACGAGATCGCCCGGATGTTCTCGCCCGACGGCCGGCCGCGCATCGAGCGAGAGCGGCTGACAGCCAAGGCCGAGGAGCTGGACGGGACCATCCAGCGCCTGGTCGCCCTGCGCGACGGCCTGCGCCACGCGGCGGCGTGTACCGCGCCGAGCCACATGGAGTGTCCGCGCTTTCGCAGCATCGTCCGGCTCGCCGGCGCCGGCCGTCTCGATCCCCCTTCCGGTCCCAGAGCGGCGCGTGCGCAGGAGGGCGGCAACCCTGCCCGGCGGAGCGTGGGGCGCTCCCGGGCTGGCGGGACCGGGGCACGTACCGGGTTGCGGCCTGCTACCGTCGCGCTCGAGGCGAGCGAGGGCAGGAACGGGAGCGGGCGACGTTGAAGCAGGAAGAGGAAGAGGAGCGGCGGGCGGTCCGGGAGCGTGCGCCGCGACGGACGCTGGTGGCGAGTGCGGCCGTTGCCGCCGCGGTGGCCGTGGTGGTGGCGGTCATCGTCGTCCGGGCGCTGGAGCAGCGGGCCGCGGCACGGAATGCGGAGGCTGCCGCGCGGAGGGCGGAGGAGGCGCAGCGGGAGGCGGCGACCCAGGCGGCGCTGAAGCGAGCGTCCTCGCTGATGGCCGGCGCTCGTGAGCTGCTGGCGCGAGATCGGCCAGAGTCAGCGGTGCAGCTGCTGCTCGAGGTGAGAGACGCGGAAAACGTACCTGGCTGGACCGAGCTGACACGTGATGTGCTCGGCTCGGCTCCTTTGATGCTCACGATGCGCGGCCATCGCGGCGACGTGCTGCGTGCTGACTTCAGCCCCGATGGGAAGCGCATCGTCTCGGCCTCGAGCGACAAGACGGCGCGGGTGTGGAACGCGGACGGCAGCGGCACGACCGTGGTCCTCCGGGGCCACGAGGGCGCCGTCATGTTCGCGGCGTTCAGCGCCGACGGGCGGCGTGTGGTCACGGCCTCGGACGACGGGACGGCGCGGGTGTGGAGCGCGGATGGCAGCGGCACGTCCGTGGTGCTCGGGGGCCATCAGGGCGCGGTTGTGTTCGCGGCGTTCAGCGCGGATGGGCGGCGTGTGGTCACGGCCTCCCACGACAGGACGGCGCGCGTGTGGAACGCGGATGACAGCGGCACGGCCGTGGTGCTCCGGGGCCACGAAGGCGAGGTGAGCTCCGCGGAGTTCAGCGCGGATGGGCGGCGTGTGGTCACGGCCTCCCACGACAAGACGGCGCGCGTGTGGAACGCGGATGGCAGTCGCAGGGCCGTGGTGCTCCGGGGCCACGAGGCTGCGGTGATCTCCGCGGAGTTCAGCGCTGACGGGCAGCGTGTGGTCACGGCCTCGAACGACAAGACGGCGCGGGTGTGGAACGCGGATGGCAATGGCAGTGGAGCGCCGGTGGTGCTCCGGGGCCACGAAGGCGTGGTGAGCTCCGCGGAGTTCAGCGCTGACGGGCAGCGTGTGGTCACGGCCTCGAACGACAAGACGGCGCGGGTGTGGAACGCCGGGAGTGCCCGGAATGGCCCTGTTCACGCGGATGAGTCCGAGCACGCGCAGACCGGTTGCGACCACGACCACGCGGAGGACGGTGGCGCGCCTGTCGTGCTCCGCGGCCATGAGGTAGGCGTCGGGTACGCGGCGTTCAGCGCCGATGGGCAGCGGGTAGTCACCACCGGGTTCGACAGGACGGCGCGTGTGTGGAACGCGGACGGCGGCGGCGTGCCCATCGTGCTCCGTGGCCACGAGGGCGACGTGAGCTCCGCGGCGTTCAGCCCTGACGGGCGGCGCGTGGTCACGGCCTCGAACGACACGACGGTGCGTGTGTGGAGCGCGGACGGCAGCAGCATGCCTGTCGTGCTCCGAGGGCATGAGGCCCCGGTGTGGTCGGCGGCGTTCAGCATCGATGGGCGGTGGGTGGTCACGGCCTCGAACGACAAGATGGCGCGTGTGTGGAGCGCGGACGGCAGCAGCATGCCTGTCGTGCTCCAGGCCCATGAGGCCCCGGTGTGGTCGGCGGCGTTCAGCGCCGATGGGCGGCGGGTGGTCACGGCCTCGCACGACAAGACGGCGCGCGTGTGGAACGCGGACGGCAGCGGCGCGCCCGTCGTGCTCCGAGGCCACGAGGCAGGGGTCGGTTTTGCGGCGTTCAGCGCCGACGGGCAACGGGTGGTCACGGCCTCGAACGACAGGACGGCGCGTGTGTGGAACGCGGACGGCAGCGGCACGCCCGTCGTGCTCCGGGGGCACGAGGACTGGGTCAGAGCCGCAGCGTTCAGCGCCGATGGGCGGCGGGTGATCACCATCTCGCACGACAGGACGGCGCGTGTGTGGAACGCGGACGGCAGCGGCACGCCCGTCGTGCTCCGCGGCCACGAGGCCCCGGTCTGGTCCGCGGCCCTCAGCGCCGACGGGCAGCGGGTGGTCACGGCCTCGCACGACAGGACGGCGCGAGTGTGGAACGCGGATGGCAGCGGCACGCCCGTCGTGCTCCGGGGCCATGAGAGCTCGCTGCTCTCGGCGGCGTTCAGCGCCGATGGGCAGCGGGTGGTGACGGCCTCGCACGACAAGACGGCGCGTGTGTGGAACGCGGACGGCAGCGGGGCACCGGTGGTGCTCCGGGGCCACGAGGCAGGGGTCAGCTTCGCGGCCCTCAGCGCCGACGGGCAGCGGGTGGTGACGGCCTCGCACGACAGGACGGCGCGGGTGTGGAACGCGGATGGCAGCGGCACGCCCGTCGTGCTCCGTGGCCATGAGGGCTCGCTTCTCTCGGCGGCGTTCAGCGCCGACGGGCAGCGCGTGGTCACCGCCTCGGACAAGACTGCGCGGGTGTGGGCAATCTCTACCGACGCGCTTCGGCAGGCCCTTCGCGCCGCCACCAGCGACTGCATCTCTCCTGAGATGCGTCGGACCTACCTCGATGAGAGCGACGAAGACGCCCGTCGGGGCTACGAGTCCTGCGAGCGCTTTTACGGCCGGGTCCCGTTCTACGCAGACGTTGACCTGCCGTGAGCCGCAAAGGTGCCTGCTCGACATCGAACGACCGGCCGGCCGCCCGGCAGCGAATCGGGCAGCTGCGGGACTCGCCGGTCGTAGAAGGACGCGGGGACGGGCTCGTCGGGAAGCACGCCTACGACGGGCGGCGCTCTAGCACGGAGCGCGCGGACGGCGGGATGTCATCTTCCACAGCGCGCTCGCGTCGATGACAGCCCCTGGGAGAGCGAGCCGCATCGTGCGGTCCAGAGGAGGGGCATCGGCTCAGGTGCCGAGCGCGATCCAGTTGACGTCGACGCCGTGCACCTGGCTGCCGAACCAGGTGCTGAGCAGCACCGTGAAGCCGGCGCGATCGATGTGGCGCGCGCGCACGCGCACGCGCACCGCGTCGCTGCCTTCCACGTCCAGACCGGCGATGCCGATGTGCACGACCGGCGGGCTATTGAACTCGCGCTCGAACTCGACGCGTGCCGAGAACTCCCGATCGACGCCCTCGCTCGGCGGTCCGAGCAGGTTCCAGTCCGGCTGCGCCTTGCCAAAGTGGTTCGTGCCGGCGAGCATCTGCAGAGGGGTCACGGCGGTAGTCATGGTGGCGCATCGGAGTCGAGGCGCCGAGCCGGGTCAATCGCCTTTGCACGAGGCCCCTCCCGAGCCGGTGGACGACACGCGACGGAAACTCGCGAGATCACCGGAGCGCCTCGTGAGCGCTCCCGGCGCGCCGCCAGGTCGTGCTCCGCGGTGGATGCTCGGCAAGCGATGAGCGCCTGCCCATGCTCGCGATCGAGCGCTCGCGCCGAGGCGCTGCTCGATCTCCTTGCGCAGGGAGTCCGGCGTGTTGCTGGGCGCATGGCGGCTGACGATGTCAACCCGCATGGTGGGGCTAGATGGCCCTGGCTCGGTCAACCCTCTCTGGACTCCCTACCTGCTCAGCGACATCGTCGGGCTGGCGTGCGCTCCGTTCGACGCCGTCACCTGGTAGACGCCGGACGCAGTTGGCTGCTCGATCAGGATCCTTCGCCCAGAGAGAGCCCACATGAAGACGGGAAGATCATTCATGTTTTCTTCCCGCCTTCCCGTCTTCAGTTTCAAATTTGACCACTACCCAACGCGGGGCGTGCGCGGGAGGGCTGGGACCCATGCGCGGTGGAGCGTGGAGCGCCCCCGAGGGGTCGAGACCGGGGCGCGTCCCCGGTTGCGGCGTGCGGCGTGTGCGCTCGCCGCGCTGCGCGAGGGCTCAGCTCGGCCGATCTGAACCTCCCGAAGCGTGGCCGGCGCTGCTACGCTGCGTTCCATGAGCAATCCGGCCGAGAAGCTCCTCGACGAGGCGTTGAAGCTCCCCGAGAGCGAGCGGCGCCTCATCGCGCTCCGCCTGCTCGACAGCGTGGGCGAGGAGCCGCCCGAGGAGATCGAGCGCGCGTGGACCGAGGAGGCGCTGCGCCGGCTGGAGGATCTCCGCGCAGGACGCACCCAGCCGATCCCCTGGGAGGACGCCCGGAAGCGCATCTTCGCGCGGGGCTGACGTGGTTCGACGCACCCTGTCCTTCGCGCCCGAGGCCGAGCGCGAAGCCCACGAAGCCTTCCGCTGGTACCGGGAGCGGGACGAGCGTGCAGGCGCCCGCTTCGAGGGGGAGTTGCTCGCCGCCATCGACCGCATCACGGAGACCTCCGAGCAGGGTCCCGAGATCGAGCAAGGCGTGCGGCGCATGCTCCTGCACCGCTTCCCGTACGGTGTCCTGTACGCGATCGCGTCGGAGCACGTCCTGGTGCTCGCGGTGATGCACCTCCGGCGCCGACCGGGCTCCTGGCGCGGCCGCGGGGGCTGACGCTTCGAGCGTCCGCCGCTCGCAGCGTGTCCCCGTCGTTCTTCTCGACGCCCAGGAGGGCCTGCTCTCCGAACTCGACCTGTTCGCGGAAGGCCTCGTCGCCGTCGCCTTCTGCTGCCTGGGTCGGGGTGGCGCCTCCTGCGGCGATGAGGCCGAGGTGACGGTGCGTCGGCGCGGGCGCGATCTCCGCCGAGGAAACAGGCCCAATACCGCGCGTGGGATCGGGCGAGCCCGCGTGGTGTAACGTCCATGGGCATGCAGCGACCCGGGGCGTCCAGCCCGTGGTTGGAGATAGAGCTGGACCGTGCCGGACTCGACGTGCGGGCCTCTGCTCGAGGCAGCCGGGGCGAGCAGACGGCGGCGCACCCGCTCGGCCCGGAGCTCGGCGCCGAGCACCTCGGCAGCTTCGGCGTCGCCGTGCGCGAGGCCGCTGCGCGCGGGCGGCCGCTCGGGGCGCGCGTCGAGACGGCGCAGGCGCTCCATCGCGCCGTCCTCCGCGATGGCATTGATGACCTCCGGGCGCGCCTTTGTGAGGCTGCGGGGAGCGCGGGCGGGCCGCTGCTCGTGCGCCTGGTGGTGGGCGATCCCGAGCTGCAAGAGGTCCCGTGGGAGGCGCTCGCCGCGCCGGGCGAGGCGATGCGCTTCTGGGGGACCTCGCCGGACCTCTTGCCCGTGCGCGGCGTCAGGTCCACCGAGCCGTGGCAGCCCCGCGAGGTGCGCGGCGCGGTGCGTGTGCTCTCGATCGCGCCTGGCGGCGGCGCCGCGCTCGCGCCGCTCAAGGGGGGCGCTTGCCGAGCCGATCGCCGCGGGCGAGGTCGAGTGGCTGGCGCCGATCGAGGGGCAGGCCGCGCGGCTGCCCTGGCTCTTCGATCGCCTGCGCTGCGAGCCGATACCGCACGTGCTCCACTTCGTTGGCCACGGAGGGGTGAAGGATGGCGCTCCCGTCCTTCGGCTCGCGGACGCGGACGGCGACGAGCGCTGGCTGCCGGTAGAGCTCCTCGGGCAGCAGCTCGCGGCCGGCTTCCGCAGCTTCCTCCGGCTCATCGTGCTGGAGGCGTGCGAGGGGGCGCGGCCGTCGGCGTTCGCCTCGGCAGCGGAGCTCCTCGCCCGGGCCGGCGCGGACGCCGTGGTTGCGCACCTCTGGCCGGTGCAGGCCGACGTGGCCAGGGCGTGCTCGGCGCAGCTCTACCGCTCGCTCGCCGGCGCGAGCCTGGGCAAGGGAGACGTCGCGCGCGCCCTCAACGAGGCGAGGCGGGCGATCCTCGCCGAGTTCGAGGGCAGCGCCGAGGCGTTCTCGCCGGTCGTGTACCTCCGCGGGCCGGACGGGGTGCTCTTCGACTTCAAGGGCCGCAAGGTCGCTCCTCCTCCAGCGAATGCGCCCGCGGTGAGCGATGCGGCGAGGGCGATCGAACCGGCCCTGGCGCGCATCGCCTCGCGGCCGTTCTCGCTGCTGCTCGGCGATCGCTGGAAGGCCGAGCGCGCCGCGCTCGACGGCTTTCGCGACAAGCTCCGGACGGAGCTCGCGAAGGGGGCCGAGCCGATGCCGACGGGCCTGCCGATGAGCGCGCTGACCCAGCGGTACGCGCTCCGCCGCGGGGCCGACAAGCTGGGCGCCGTGTTCCAGCGCGTATTCCGCGGGGGCGCGGAGGCTCCGCCGGTGATCAAGGCGCTGGCGCGCGCCCTCGGCCCCGGGGTGCACGCGACGCTGCTGCGCAGCCCGCTGCGGGAGATCGCGCTCGCGGAGCAGCAGCCGGAGAGGACGATCCACGTGATCCAGCCGGACGAGGAGAGCACGCTGGTGCTCCGGCGGGAGGCCGGGGGCGACTGGGAGGCGCTCGAGGCGCCGCCTGGGTCGGTCGACTTCGAGCGGGAGATCGTGCTGCTGCGGCGGGAGGAGCTCACGAGAAAGCTTGCGCACCGGCTGATGGCCCATCCGTGCACAACGGTGTTCGGGCCCTCCGGGGCGGGGAAGTCGTCGCTGATGCAAGCAGGGGTCATCCCGCTCCTGGAGGAGGCGCACGACTTCCGGGTCGTGCGCGTCGATACCTGGCCGCCCGGGGAAGCGCCGCTCTCCTGGCTCGTGCGCGCGCTCTTCGACGACCTCGAGATCGGGACACCGCCATCGCAGATGGGCCCAGGCGAGGCGTTGGACGAGGCGATGAGCCTGGCCGAGCGAAGGAGCGAGCGGCCGATCCTGATCTATCTCGATCAGCTCGAGCAGTTGCTCTTCCCAGGGCGGGACGCGGGCGAGGCGAGCGCGCTGATCGAGGCGGTGGATCGGCTGGCGCAGAAGCCGATCCGGGGGCTGCAGATCGCTCTCTCGCTGCGGGAGGACTACCTCGGGCGGTTCCGGGATCGGGCGAGAGGGCGGCGGGAGCTGCTCGAGCACGGCTTCCGGCTGGGGCCGCTCACGGTAGGCGAGATGATCCGCGCGGTCTGCCGGGCAGCGGAGGAGGGATGGCCGCGCCAGTGGTGGGCTGAGGAGCACGTGCGGGCGCTGATGCTGGAGGTGAGGACGCCCGGATCGTCAGCCTCGGAAGAGGCGGAGGTGCAGGCCGCCTTCGGGCAGATCGTCTGTCGGGCGCTGTGGGAGGAGCGGGCCGAGGGGCGAGGCAGTGAGGCCGGCGCCGTGGAGGCAGAGGCCATCGTGCACCGGTACCTGGAGGCCACAGTGGAAGGGCTCGGGGCGCTGAGTGGGCCAGCGCGGCACCTGCTCGAGGAGCATCTCATCGATGGGGAGGGGCACCGAACGTTGCTGACCGAGCCGGAGGCGCACCGCGTGCTGCCGGCCGGAGCTGCGGACGAGGTGCTCGGGCGACTGGAGAGGGCGGCGGTGCTGCGGGCGGAGGAGCACCAGGGGAGCCGGTACTTCGAGCTCGGGCACGACTGGCTGGCCGGCCGGGTGTTCCAGCGGAGGCGGGAGCGGGAACAGGAACGGGAAGAGGCGGAGAGAAAGCGGAGGGAGGAAGAGGGCCAGAGGAGCGCCAGGGAGCGGGCGGCGCGGCGGACTCTGGGGACGATTGCGGCGGTTGCGATCGCGGTGGCGGCGTTGATGGCGGTCATCGTCGTCTGGGCGCTGGGGCAGCGGAACGCGGCGCTGAGCGCCGAAGATGTCGCGAAGACAGCGCAGCAGGAGGCTACGGCCCAGGCGGGGCGCGCGCGAACTTCCTCCTTGATGGCCGGCGCTGGTGAGCTCCTGGCGAGGAACCAGCTTGCACCAGCAGCAAACCTGCTTCTCGAAGTCGAAGACCCGGACAAGGTAAGGGGATGGGTCGACTTGATGCATGAGGTGTTGACTCTGGGCCCTCCGAAGACGACGATGCGTGGCCATCAAGGCATGGTGTTGTTTGCTGGCTTCAGTCCCGACGGGCAGCGGATAGTCACCGCGTCGGAGGACAAGACGGCACGGGTGTGGAACGCAAACGGCCGCGGAGCGCCCGTCGTGCTTCAGGGCCACGAGGGCTGGGTTCGGTCCGCGGAGTTCAGCGCCGACGGGCAGCGGATAGTCACCGCGTCGGAGGACAGGACAGCGCGGGTGTGGAACGCGGACGGCAGCGGCGCACCCGTCGTGCTCCAGGGCCACGAGGGCGGGGTTTGGTCCGCGGAGTTCAGCGCCGACGGGCAGCGGGCGGTCACCGCGTCAGCGGACAAGACGGCGCGGATATGGCCCATCTTCTCCCTCGTTCTCCCGCTGAGCCTCCGCTCTGTCACCACCGACTGCCTCTCGCCTGAAATGCGCCGAACCTACCTCAGCGAGAATGATGAAGATGCCCGGAAAGGCTACGAGTCCTGCGAGCGCTCCTACGGCCGGATACCGTTCTACCCAGAGGTCGACCTGCGGCGAGCGGCAAAGGAGCCTTCTCTGCACGCCGTCGAACCATGAAAGCGCGAGCCCGGGGACGCCCACGCGGGGCTGATTTTCCTCGATAAGCCTCCTCTGCGAGGACCGACGCCTATCGACAGTTTCGATACCCGGTGCCTGGTTCATCTTCTTCGCCCTCCCCACGAATCCCCGCCTCGGTGCAACAGGATGTAACATTGGCAGGGGCCCCTCCGTGGGCATCAGGCCCACGGGATGTCCGACGTTCGGCTGCAGCCGAAGGGATCGCCAACATGAATCCTCGTTCCTTCTCGATCGCCCTCTCTCTCCTCATGGCCGCCTGCCAGCGCTCCGAGGCCACCCCCAGCGATCCGCCATCGGCTCCGCCCGCTGCTCCCACGCCCCCGTCTCCCCCGGCCGAGCCGTGGGCGTCCCGGCCGCCACGAGAGTGGCCTCAGCTTGTCTTGACGAACCGCGCCGAGTTCCAGGGCAGCACCCCTCTCCAGGGCGCGAGCGCCTTCCTCATCAAGACCCAGGACGGGCGCACGCTGGCCGCGACCGCCAAGCACCTCCTCGGCCAGAACGGCGGCGTGGAACCCGAGGTCTCCGTGGCCGCCTTCGATGGCGTCATCCAGTCCTGGCACCTGTTCCCGCGCACGCTCCAGGACCAGCGCGTCGATGCGGGCAGGGTCGGCGCCGAAGGCCTCGACGACCGGAGGCTCGACTGGCTGATCCTGACCCTCAAAGACACCGGTAAGCCCCTCCCCGCGACGCCCCTGCGGCTGCGCCAGAAGGCGGTCGAGGTCGGCGAGGAGGTCTTTCTCGTCGGTTGTCCCTACGACGAGGCGGCGTGCAAGCAGAACGTCTATGCCGGCAAGATCACCGCGCGGACCGCAGATCGCTTCCGATACGACATCGACCCGCCGGTCGACATCCGCGGCTTCAGCGGCGCGCCGGTCGTCGACCGGGCCGGGCACGTGGTCGGCGTGATGACCGTCTGGTTCGAGCCCAGGATGCAGGGAGAGAAGTTCCTGGAGGCCGGCGGCGAGGACGCCGCTTCGATTTACCGGAGCGTCGAACGGCAGCGCTGAAGAACACGCTAGCTTCGACGACGCCCACCCAGCGGCCGGTCGCGCGCTCATCCCGCTCCGAGCCCCGCCCCCATGCGCGGCGCCGATCGCATGGTAAATTGCTATGGCTCATCGCAATGCCGCCGACGCATCCAGCGTGCATTGCCTTTTCGCCCAAAATTTTCTCACGCCTGCCGCCGATCATTCGACGCGGGTCCTGCGGTAGGCTGCGCGCCCATGCCGAGGCCGAGGCCCCGAACCACGAGAATCACGAAGAAACCCGAGCTCCGGCCGCTCGCTCGAGCGACATGCTGCGTGCCATGGCCCATTCGGAAGGCGCCATGACCCCGGCGCAGAACAGGTATTGCGAGCGCCTGGGCATCGCCGTTCCCCGCGTCGAGGACGTCGCAGCGCAGGGCGCGGCGAAGCTCTTCCACCTCATGATCGTCGCCCTCCTCGAGCGCGGCGCCCCCATGACCCTTGACGACATCGCGGAGCGCCTCGAATCGGCTGGCGTGCTCGCCGAGACCGGCGATCTCGCCTATTCGCTCAAGAAGGCGTGGCACGGCATGGCGCCGGTGTACCGCGACGCGACGGGCAACTTCGGCCTCGACCTCGACGCCTTCGCGCTTCGCATGATCATGCAGGTCACCGGCCTCTGCGAGACGCGCGCGGCGCCTCCGCCTCCCGCGCCGACACCTCCCGCGCCTGGCGACGACGTCCCGCTGTCCGCCGAGGAGCTCGACGCGGCATTCCGCGATCGGTTCATCACGAGCCTCTCATGGGTCCGCCAGGCCGCGGCCGTGCTCGACGCACGGCAGACGGCGATGACGGCGGAGGAGATCGAGGCCTTCCTCGCAGCGATCACGAGACACCGAACGCCGCTCCGCGAAACCAACGGGCCAGAGAAGAGCGACCTGTTCCTCTTCGGTGACGGCGGACGACTCACGCTCGACCCGCTCGCGCCCGGCCTCACCGCGATGCGGCGGGCGATCCGCAAGCTGTCGCAGCCGGAGCTCGTCCGGCGGGCGGAGCGCGCGGCGTCCGCGGAGCGCCTCGCGGTCCGCCGGGCGGAGCTCGACGCGGAGGCACGACGCGACGCCGAGATCGCGCGAAGGGCGCGCCGTGCCGTCGTTCGCGTGGTGCCTTTCGCGGAGGAACCGCAGGCCGCGGCGGTGCTCGACGTCGGCCAGCGATCGATCCGGGTCTTCATTGGCCGCGACATCGCAGAGCTCGCCGGCATGCTCGATCGGTTCGACGTGATCGCCGGCCTCAACATCCGAAACACGCTGCGCGCGCTCGGGCTCGACGCCGACCGGCGCCGCGTCGTGGACCTCAGGCCGCCGAAGAAGTCGAGACGGCTGAACCGCGCGGGCCGCACGCTGGAGATCACGCCGGAGCTCCTCATCGCCGGCACCACCGGAATCAGCCGCCCGCTCGGCGACCTCGAGAAGATGGCGGGCTACCTGGTCGAAGGAGACCATTCGAAGCTCGCGCGCCGGCTCGAGAGCGACGTCAAGGCGCTTTATGCATTCTACCATTACGGTGTCATCCAAGGCTTCGTCCGGCTCCGCTGGGGCTTCATCGACGAGGGCTTGACCACCGAGTGGGCGCTGCCCGGCGACGTGAGCCTCTACCGGCAGCTGAAGAGCGCCAGCGAGACGGGCACGCCCATCGATCTGGTGATCGGCGTGGCGCCTGGCTGGGCCGAGCCCTGGTCGCGAGCGCAGCGCGTCCGCATCCTCGAGCTCCGCTTCAACGATGTCCTCGTCGCCGAGGGGGAAGGGCGAGCGGCGTTCGCGATCGCACGGCACGAGATCCAGGCCGTTCGCCTGGCTCCCGAGCACACCGAGCAGAGCGCGACGCAGGATGGATCGTGGCGCGAAGAGAGAGGTTGAACCACACCGCCACGGCGCATTGACCCGCCCGAATGCCCCTGGCACCCTGCGGCGGTCATGAACGCTGCCCTCCCCAGCACCCTGGAGCTCCTGCTCGCGGACGCCACCGAGCGCCGCCCCACCCTCGCGGCGGGCCTGCCCGAGGTGACGGCGGGCATTGCGCCGCGGCCGGACAAGACGTCTCGTCGTGTGGACGCGCTCGTGCGCGAGATGCCCGACGCAGATCCCAACGATCTCGCTCTCCAGCGCTGGTCGGTGATCGCGCCCGAAGGCGCGCTGGGCGACGAGGCGCTCGAGGCGATCGCGCCGCTCCTCCGGCTCCGGGAGGCGGAGCAAGGCGCGCCGGTGACACCCTACCGCGTCGAGCCCGGAATGGGCATGGCGGAAGCCCTCCGTTGGAAGACCGATGTGCTGCGCGACGAGTCGATTCCGGAGGAGGAGAGGCCCCGGTATCTGCTCCTCCTCGGGGATCTCGACGCCGTCTCCGCCGAGCTCCAGCACGTCCTCGCGAACGGCGCGTTCGTCGGCCGCCTCCACATCGCGGGCGCCGACGGCAAGCCGGATCCCAGCGGCTATGCCGCGTACGCAGACAAGGTGGTGCGCTGGGCCAAGGCGCCTTCTGGATACGACCGGCCCGATGCGCTGTTCTTCGTAGCGGACGACGGCACCGCCGCTACCCAGCTCGGCCGCAGCCTGCTCATCGCGCCTTGCGTCACGATGGCGCAGAGGCAAGGCAGGCGACCGTTCCCGGCCGCGAACGTCATCGAGATCCCAGGCGCCGGCAGCGCCGACGATCTCCTCCGCGCGGGGAGCACGCCGAGGCCTTCCGTGCTCCTGTCCGTGAGCCACGGCCTCGGGCGGCCCCGCGGCGGGTGGGCATCCGTCGATCAGCAGCATGCGCTCCAGGGGGCGCTCTGTGTAGGCGCCCATGGCAGCTCCTCGCCGCTGCTCACGGCGGACATGCTGCACCACGCGCCCTTCCTCCCAGGCGGCCTGTGGTTCTGTCTGGCCTGCTTCGGGGCCGGGACACCGAAGGAGAGCGCGTTCCATCCCTGGCTCTCGCTCCTCGCCCGTGAAGGCGCCTACGGCGGCCAGGTCCAGCGGGTGCTGGCGAGCTTGCCGCAGGGCGGCGAGCGCCCGTTCCTCGCCGCGCTGCCGCAGGCCGCGCTCCGGAATCCCGAGGGGCCGCTCTCGGTGATAGCGCACCTGGATCTGGCCTGGACCTTCGGCTTCGTCGATCCCAACAGGATGACCCAGAGCCGCGCCTCCCGGATCTTCAGCTGCCTCCAGGCCATGGCCCGCGGCAGCCGCGCCGGCGTGGCGCTCGACGCGCTGATGCGCTCCTACCGCGAGGTCAACGACGAGCTGCTCGCCGGCTACCACGCCGAGGAGGACGCGCGCGTGTGGAACCGGCCTTCCCCGGTCGATCCCATGCAGCGCGGCAGCGCGTTCATGCTCCGCAACGATCTGCGGGGTTATGTGCTCCTCGGCGATCCCGCGGCGCGGCTGCCCCTGAAGGGGAGCCAGGCCCCGCACCCGGCAGCGCTGTAGTCGGCAATCGCGCGCCGCCGCGCGTGTCGCTCTCCTGGCTCGCGCAGGTGGGAGCACGCCCACGCCACGCCCACGACGTACGCTACAGCCGTCGATGGAAACGCCGTGGACGGGCAGAGTCCTGCGCCTTCCTTGTCTGTCGCTCCACATCGCGAACCAGGCCAGTCCGTCCAGCGCCTCTCGCCCGTCCGTCACTCACGGAACATCCTCTGTGAGAGACGGTGGCTTTCGTCGCGGGCACCGGCGCGCGCCGTGGACAAGGCGCTGGAGCACAGGCATCTTCAACGATGCGGCATGGTGCGTCTGCTGCGCCGCACGGGCCGCGGGGGAGGTATGGATGCACGCAAACTTGGACGCTTTTCCTGAACCGCTCGCGGTGCTCGACGCGGACCTCCGGTTGCGGGAGGCCAACCTGGCCTGGCGCAACACGTTCGGAGAGGCGGCGCGCCTTGTGCCCGAGGCGGAGGAGGCCGCTCGCGCGGTGCTCGGCGGGGCCCAGCGCCGGGCGGAGATCGACGCCTCGGCGAGCAACGGGGCGAGCCCGCAGCGCTGGACGCTCCTGCGGTGCTCGAGAGCCGAGGGAGAGCCGCTCGTCTTCGTCCACGCTCATGCGGCCGACGACGCCGCGCAGCGCCGCCGCGAGGAGGCGCTCGCCGAGGAGCTGGAGCTCCTGCGCAACTTCATCGACCTCGCGCCCAACCTCATGTTCATCAAGGACCGGCGCAGCCGCTACGTCATGGCGAACAGCGCCCTCGCGAGCTGCTACGGGATGACGCCGGCGCAGGTCGTCCACGCGTCCCAGCACGAGCTCACCACGAGCGTGGATGAGGCCTCAGGCTTCACCAGCGTCGACCGGCAGGTCATCGACACGAGACAGCCCGTGGTCATCGAGGAGAAGGAGACGCGGCCGAACGGCGAGGTGCACTGGTACGAGACGGTCAAGAAGCCCATCCTCCGCAGGAGCGGCGAGGTGCAGGTCGCCTGCTTCTGCGTGGATGTCACCGAGCGCCAGCAGGCGCAGGACGCGCTCCAGAGCTCGGCGCGCGAGCTCGAGGCCATGGCCGCGGCGGCCCGGCGCGAGGCGGACGAGAAGTCGGCGCTCGCGGCCGAGCTCGACCGGAGGCTCGCCGTCATCCAGGCGCAGCACCGGCAGATCCTGGCGCTCTCCGCGCCCATCCTGGAGGTCGCCGATGGCGTCGTCGGCGTGCCCCTCATCGGCGCCATGGATGAGGAGCGGACGGCGACGCTCACCGAGCGCCTCCTCAACATCATCGCGACGCGGCAGGTGCGCAGCGTCGTGCTCGACCTCTCGGCGCTCGAGACGATCGACACGCGCACCGCCGACCGGCTGGTCGGCATCGTCCGCGCGATAGGCCTGCTCGGCGCGCGCGCGGCGATCACGGGGATCCAGCCGGCGGTCGCGCACACGATGACCTCGCTGGGCATCGATCTGTCGAGCATGGTCACGATGCGCACCCCGAAGGACGCGATCCGCCTCTTCTCGACGACCGGTCCAGCGCGCTAGTCCGGCGGGCGCGTCACATCGGCTCTTGAAGGTCCTTGTAGCTCGGCAGCGCGCCGAAGTTGAACCCGATGCCGAAGTTGTAGACGAGCCCCGGCCCCTCGAGGCTCTTCATCATCGTGAGCTCCGGGTGGATCGCGAAGCTGTCGGAGGTCCGGAACTGGAACCCGAGGCTACCCCGGAGGAGGAGGCCATCCGCGGTCGCAGCGGCCTCATCGTCGTTTGCGATATTGCTCGAGGAGAGGCCGTAGGTGACGCCAGGGGTCAGCACGATCGAGAACCAGTCCGTCGGGTTCACGCCGAGCATCACCGGCGCGTGAAGGTAGACGATGTGGACCGACGCGTCGTCGGACGCGAGATAGAAGTACTGAACCCCCGGATCGACGGCGAGATCAAAGACGCCGCGGACGGGGTTCACCTTGAGATCGACGCCGAACGAGCTGAGGTTATGGACGTGGGCGCCGACGTCGAGGATGTCCGTCAAGCCGGTCCGGAGCTGATACGAGGGCAGCGTCGGCACGAACCCGCTGGTCGTCCTCGTCCTCGCCTCCGCCTGGCCGGTCTCCGGATTCTCCACGAGCTCGGCGGTCTCGCCGATGTAGCCGAAGCTCTCGAGCGACACCGAATGCGCGACCTTGCCGGGCGCCACGGTCCGCGGGGTTCCGTAGGAGTTCGGGTTGGGGCAGCCCGAGAGCAGGGCGCCGAAGAGCAGGACGGCCGGAAGCGCAAGGAGACGAGCAGATGGCTTTCGCATAGCCGACCATCCTATCCATTCCACACGTGCGATGTCCATGCACATCGCGGAGAAAGCAGCATTACAGCGGCATGGCTTCACGCGGGGGTTACGCGTGGTTTACGCGTGGTTTACGCGTGGTTCACGCGTGAACCAGGCAAGCGGGACGCCGCCGGCTCGACGCTGTCGGGGAGTGTCCTCGTGCAGCGTGGGAGCGCTGTTGTTTCAACATGCAACGTCCGTGATCGGTCGACTCGCCACTCCCTTGTTGGGACCGGGCCATGGAGCGTATACGTCGGCGGCCCCACGCTCCTTCCTTCGCCCAGCGTCGAGGCAGGGCCCGAGCTTGACTCGAGGACCCGAAGCAGAATCCGGCATGGGGTGGCGCTCACCGCAGCTGGGGCATCCGCTGCAGGTGGGGCACGCCGGCGAGGGATCCGGCCAACACGCGGGCGTGCCGCCGCACCTCGTCAGCGCCGAGCGGCCCTCCATGGCCCAGGTGGAACGTCTGTATCCCCTCGTCGACCAGCCGCGTGAGCTCGACGCCGACGGCGCGCGGGTCCAGCTCGAAGGGGGGACGGATAGCGTGGCCGAGCCGCGCGAGCCCGCCCAGCATCAGCCCCGAGGCGACCAGATCTCCAACCAGCGCCTCGCGCGACTCGAGGACGACCGAGAGTGAGCCCTGGGTGTGCCCGGGGGTGTGGCGCACGCGACCCGCGACCCCGTAGGGAGCCAGATCGAGCGTCTCGTTGCCGGACAGCACGAGGTCGGGCGCGACGGGGGCGTAGCGCTCGTGCACGAGAGGGGCCCGGACGAACAAGCGGCCGAACCAACCGGTCGGACAGAATGTCATCGGGGCCCGCCCGTTGAGGTGCTCGAGCTCGGCCTCGTGGGCGACGACGAGCGCCCCGGAGCGCTCGCGCAGCTCGGCGGCGCTCCCGGCATGGTCGACGTGCGCATGAGTGACCACGATCGCCTTCAAGTCGGACCAGCCACGGCCCGCGCGCGCCAGCGCCTCGCCCACCCTGGGCGCCGCGTCCGTCACGCCCGCATCGACAAGCACGCAACCCGTGGCGCCGACGAGCAGGTAGGCGTTGAGCATGCGAAAGGGTAGAATGGGCACGCGAATGATCTGGGCGGCAGACATGATGTTCCTCCGGGGCCGAACGCCTGGCCCCAAGGTGGCGTGTCGAGGCGGCTCTCGCCTGGCCCGATTCGACGCGGCGGATGGTCCACGATGGAACTGACCCACGTGGCGACACCTCCGGAGTCGATGCTCGAGCGCGCGGTGCGGACCGGCCCTGGCGAGCTGCTCTGGCTCGGCGCCGAGCCCTTCGAGGTCCGCTGCGAGCCCAGACAGGCCGCGGGGCTGCTCAAGATCATCGCCGTGGCCGAGGGGGAGGGGGTGATCGCGCAAGGAGGGCGCCGGGCAATCCTGCGCGAAGGGACATTCGCCTGGTTTCAGTCGGACACCCCCTTCGAGCTGACGATGAGCCGGGGCCGGCGGCTGCTGCTACGGCTGCCTCTCTCGGCGGTGCAGCAGAGGCACCCGGGGGTCGACGTACGGACGGCCGTCACGCGCGGCGAAGAGCACGCGGGCGAGCGGGTCGTGGCGGGGCTCTTGCGCCAGATCCTGTGCGAGAGCTCCTCGCTGTCGGAGCGCGACTGCGTGGCGGCCGTCGGCGTGGTGCTCGAGGCGATCGGGATGTGCGGCCGCGCGCCCGAGCTTCCGCAGGCGAGGGTCGAGCGGGCGCTGGCCGACATCGAGGTTCGCCTCGGCGATTCGACCCTCCAGCCGGCGGATATCGCGCGGGCGCAAGGGGTGAGCCGCCGTTACCTCGACGGCGTGATGGCAGAGCAGCTGGGCTGCTCGCTGGCCGCGCACATCCGGCGGCGCCGGCTCGAACGGGCGGCGAGCGAGCTCTCGCTCCGCCCGCTCGAGGCCGTGTCCGAGGTCGCCGCGCGCTGGGGCTTCCGCGACACGAGCCACTTCACGCGCTTGTTCCGGGGCCGCTTCGCGACGACGCCCGCGGCCTACCGGCGCGCGGCGCTTCACGGCACGTGCGGGGGCGGGGGCCGGCGCTCGGCCGACGCCGCGTCGCCGGCCCGGGGCTCTTCAGCCGCGGAGTAGCCCGCCCTACGTCAGCACGGGGCGCGCCTCGGGAGAGCCCGCCTCGCCGGCCGGCGTGGGCTGGTTCCGCTCGAGGGCCTCGATGCGCCCGAGGAACGCGCGCCCCTTGGCCGGATCCGTCATGTACACGAACGCCGCGAGCCCCTTGAGCTGCGCGAGCGTCTCGCCCTTGCCCGGCCTCCCGAGCTCCCGGTTGCGGATCGCCGCGCGCAGCGCGCGCACCCGATCGCGCGGGACGCGCGCCGCCGGCGCCCCCTCGCTCGCCTGGTTGACGACGAGGCCCGTCACCTTCTGCCGGCTTCCCTTGCGCATCACCACCGTCTTGCTCGGATGCAGCCGGAAGCCCTCCGAGCTCAGGATCTCCCGGAGCCCGCGGAGCAGCGCGCCCACCGGCGCGCGCGGCCGCGCGGCGCCGGACGCCTCGGGCGCGCGGAAGGAGAACGTGAGATCGTCAGCATACCGCGTGTAACGAAGTCCCAGCTTGCGGGCGAGGCCGGACGCGCGCCGATCGAGCCGCAGGCAGATCGCGTTCGTGATCGCCGGGGAGGTGGGCGCGCCCTGCGGGAGCACGCGCGGGCCCGTGGCCACATAGAGCGTCTGCCCCCGGAACTGCACGACGTCCCGCGGCGCCTCCGTCGAGAGGAGCGCCACGAGCGTCGCGGGACCCTCGGCCACGCCCGCCTTGCGGAGCAGGCCGCGCACCCGGCGCCACGTGATCGTCGGGAAGAAGTCCTTGATGTCCACCTTGACGATCGTGTCGGCGCCGGCGTGCGCGGCGGCGTTCGTGACGATGGATCGGCTCGCCAGGAAGCCGTGCGCCGCGGCGTGGACCGGCAGCTTCTCGAACAGGTTGCGGAGCGCCCAGCGCTGCGCGCGCTTCAGATCCCGCTTCGGCGACGAGATGGTGCGCGCGCTGCCGTCGCGCTTCGGGATGTGCCACCGCCGGTAATGGGTGCCCGTGTCGACCTCGCGGTGGTACGCGAGCCAGCGGAGCCGCGGGATCGACAGCCCGAGCGCGCTCGCGAGCTCGGCCGCGCCCGGCAGGTCGGGGAGCCCGTGCGCCCGCGCGCGCTCGCTCAGCCCGGGCACATCGAGCCTGTCCGGCCCGACACGGTCGCTCCAGTGCACGCCCGCGCCGAGGTGGTTGACGTGCGTGGCGACGTAGGCCTCCCAGGCCAGGCGGCGCAGCGCGCGGCGCTCCCGGGCCTCGACCTTCTTGCGCTCCTTCCACTGCGCGCGCTCCCGGTCGGACATCGCCTTGGGATCGCCGGTCGCGAGGGCGCCCTTCGACGTGAGCTCCGCGCTCACCCACGCGTCGATCCCGCCCGCCTCGTCGATCGCCTTCCACCGGGCGACGCGCTCCTCGTGGGCGAGCCGGCGCGCTTCCGCGCCCGCGCCGCGGGCCGCCGCGCCGCCGGGGGCAGGCGGCGTCGTGATGGGGAGAACGACGGGGGCTCGGGCTTGAACGGTCGCGTCGATCTTCGCGGTCATGTCTCGGTGGGAGCGTGGTGGTGAGTCACGATGGAAGCGATCTGTCCTCGGGACACCGGACCGTCGATCGCTGTCTCATGTCGCCAAGAGAGGCTCCAAGCGCATCACCTTCATCGCTTGGTGCACGGTAGCCTCACCGGTTCTCCGGCTAGACGAGCCCTACGGCGTCGGGAGAAACGGCGTTTGCGAGGTTGTCTCAGCTCTCCCGACGCCGTAGGGCTCGTCTAGCCGAAGAGAACCAAGAACAGGCTACCTTGCGGAGAGTGACTGGCGGTTCCTCCAGAGCGGCGCGACGCCGCTCCTACGCTCGAGGCGTGGAGGCTGGTGCGTTCAGAACCTCTCCTGGCAACACGAACAATCTCTTTTTCTTGACCTCCTTTCCTCTCTCATGCTGACGACGCGTCGGCGTCCACGAACCCGGAGGACGTCAATGCATCCAGTCTCTTGAAATACGCGTCGCGCGCTTCGCCGTCCGTGTCAAACCAAATGCGTTGGTGTCGAGGCGCTTCGGCGCGCGCCCCCCACGAGAGGTGTACTACGCGGTCGTCCAGGGAGACACGGTAGACGACCTCCGCGCCCGAGGCCTCGCGGCGCACGTACGTGCGCGTCTCGGCGCGGATGAGCGACCGCCCCTCGGCCGTCTGGCGCAGGGCGTCCCGCTCGGCGCGCTCGCGGGCGTAGGCGACGCGGAGCGCGATCATGTGCTCGCACGGACCTTCGCGGAGGCCGCTCCTGCGGAACGTGGGGCAGCTGCACCACGCGTCGGAGACGCGGCCCTCGAGATCCATCGTGAACCGCGGCGCGAAGTCGCGGTGCGCCTCCCGGTCCGCGACCTCTCCGTGGATCTCGGTGCCCTCGCCGGCGATCTCGTGCACCTTGGTCGGCCTCACCGCGCCGGGCGCGCCGAGCAGGCGGTGGGCCGCGGCCTCGCGGGGCGAGCTGTAGCGGATGTCGCGCTCGTCCACCGGATCGGCGAACAGCTCGCGCGGGCGGTAGACGCGGCGCGCGACGTCGTAGAGCACCCGGCCGCGCAGGCACTCGAGCTGGAGCGCCGCGCGGGCCTCCTCGGCGCCGCCGCCGGCCGCGAGCGACGCGAGCGGGAGCGGCCCGCGCTCGCGGAGGAGGGCGAGCTGCCTGCCCGCGAGCGCGTCGAGCGCCGCGCGCGCCTTGTCGCCGCCTTTCCCCTCGCGAGGCATCAGGGCGTCGAACGAGGCGGCGCTGGCCCAGCTGCTGTCGGTCCAGCCCGTGAGCGCGATCGTCAGCGTCGCGCGGCCCAGATCGAGCACCCAGAAGACCGGCAGCCCGGGGCCACGGAGCTCGGCGCGCACGCGTTGCACGTGCGGCAGGAGCCGCGACAGCGCGAGCAGCCGCTGCCGGCCGAAGGTCCGGACCACGCGCGGCGGGCCCTCGTACGGAGGGCCGTGGCCCTCGATCAAGATCTCCCAGGGCTCCAGGATGAGGCGCGGCGGCTTGCCGGGGACGAGCTCGAAGCGCAGGCCGCGAGGCGGCTTCTTCGCCTTGCGCGTGCGGAGCACGAACAGCGCGTTGTAGAGATCGATCGGCGCGAGCTCGCAGGAGACCGCGGGCAGCGTCGCCGCCGACTGCACCTGCAAAAAGCCGCGGAGCCAGGTCGTCGGGACCTCGATCGAGCGCTCGATCGGCGTGGCGCGCGTGGCGCGCGTGGCGCGCGTCGCCTCGGCGTCTCCGCGCGCCGCGCCGGCGTCGAGCTCCACCTTGGCGTAGGCGCGCAGGCGATCGATCTGCTCGACGATGCGCGGCGAGAGATCGACGAAGGCGGTGCCGTGGGCGGCCTCGCGGCCATCGAAGAGGTCGCTGGAGAAGGCGAGCCGGGCGTAGGCGCTCTCGTCGCGCGAGAAGACCTCGATCGAGACCTCGTCCGGGTGCACGGTGAGCACGGGATCGAGCGCGCCGGAGGCCCTCGGCTTCGCGGCGGAGCCGTCGCCCTGGGTCGCCGCGTCGTCGGGGAAGGCGCCCTCCAGGAACGCCTTCTGCGCCTCCCAGATGGCCGCCGTCGCCTTCTTGCCCTGCTTCATCAGGTAGGCGAGGTACGCGGTCCGATCCCGGCCCTTGTACCGGAGATCGCTCTCCAGGATGGTCGCGAGCGCGACCATCGCGTCGCGGAAGAGCGCCGCGTCGCGGACGGTGCCGCGCACGCCGACCGGGCCGCGGGCGCCGTCGAGGGAGAGGCGCACGCTCGAGTGGAGCGGGGCGGCGGCGAGCTCGCTCGGCGCGGCGTACCGGAGGAGGATCGGGCGGGCGAGTGCGGCCGTCATGCGTTGACTCCTTCGGGGGTCTCGGGCTCTCTGGACGAGCGCGCGGCCGCGAGCCGCGCCGCGCGGGGATCCGCCGCCTTGCGCTTCGCGCGGCGGTACGCTCGGTACGCGGCCTTGCGGACGGCGATCTCGGCCTTCTCCTTGGCCTTCTCCTTGTCGAAGGCGAGCGCGGCCAGCGCCTCGAGCGCGCGCTCGCCGCCGGCGCGGCCGAGCGCCGCGATGGCGTCGAGGCGCGCGGAGGCGTCGCCGCCGCTGCCTCGGGCGAGGGAGATCAGCGGGGCGAGCGCGGCGGCGTCGTGGCGCGCGAGGATCGACGGCAGCGCGAGGCGCCGGCCCGGCTCGGTCGCGGCGAGCGCGCCGAGCGCCTCGGGCGAGGCGACGCGCGCGGTCGGCCCGAAGGCGACCGGGTCGAACGGCCTCACCGCAACGGCGATCGCGGCCGAGCCGTCCGGCGCGAGCGCGGCGAGCGCGGCCGACGCCGAGCCCCGGACGCCGGCGTCCATGTCCTCGAGGGCCGCCGTGAGCGCCTCGACAGCGCCCGCGGGCGGCGCGGCCCCTGCGGACCTCGCGGCCGACTCGAGCGCGCCGAGGGCGCGCACGGCCTCGCGGCGGACCTCGCCGGGGGCGCTGTCGTTCGAGAGGAGCGCGCGCAGCGCGGGCGCCATCGCGGTCGCGCCGGCGCGCCCCGCGGCCCAGAGCAGCTCTCGCCAGGCAGCGGCCTCGGCGCTGCGCTCGTCGCCGTGCGCGGCCGACCAGCGCTCCGCGGTGCGCTGCGCCGCGGCGGCGAGCGCGCCCGCGAGGGCCCCGCGATCGCCGGCCACGGTGCCGGCGGCGATGAGCCGCGCGGCCTCCTGCCGCGCCGGGGCGCGCTCGTCCTCGAGCATGCGCAGGAGCGCGGCCACCGGCAGCGCGCCGCGGCGGAGCAGGCCCATGGCGAGGCGCTGCCGCAGGTCCTCGTCCTTGAGCGCGGCGAGCCGGGGCAAGAGCTCGGCCGGGTCGGCCTCCGCGGCGAGGTAGCTCGCCGCCGGGCCCGCGATGTCGTCGTACTCGCTCCCGACCGCGAGGAGCTCGACGCGCGTCCGCTCGCCAGGGAAGAGCTTCTCCAGCGCCTTGCGCGCGTTCTTGCGGACCTCGCCGCTCCGCGCGTCGAGCGCGCGGGCGAGCGCGGGCTCGGCCGCGCCGTCGCCGAGCAGGCCGAGCTCGTTCACCGCGACGACGCGGAGCCTTTCAGGCGTGTCGCCGGCGCGCACGAGCTCCTCGAGCAGCACGCGGGCGCGCTCGCCGCCGATCCAGCGCACGCCCTTCGCCGCCGACTCGCGGAGATCGATGGAGTCCGCGTGGAGCGCCTGCTCGACGCGCTCCGAGGCGCGCTTGCGGAGCTCGGCGCTCCCGAGCTTCGGGGCGATGCGGCCGAGCGCCTCCGTGGCGGCGGCCTGCATGCTCGGTTCGATCGGCGCCTCTTTGGTTCCGCCGGCGGCCACCGCCTCGAGCTCTTCCAGCGCGCGGGCGTCGCCGAGCGTGCCGAGCGCGAGCAGCGCGCGCTCCCGCTCCCCGGGCTCGCCCGCGCGCACGACGAGGAGGAGCGGCCGGAGCGCCGACGCGAGTCCCCGCTCGGCCACCCCCTCCGCGGCGGGCAGCACGAGCTCGCGCGCGCCCGCGCGCAGCACGGCCTCGAGCGGCCCGGAGGGCGCGCGCTGCTGTCGATCGCCCTTGACGCGCTTCGCGTAGGACGTCACGGCCGCGACGCGCGTGGGGAGATCGCGATCCGCGAAGAGCGCGACAAGGAGGTCGTTCTGCGCGGGATCGTCGCCGAGATCGAGCTCGCGCGCCGCGGCGAGGCGGAGCGCCGGGTCCTTCGCGCGTGTGGCGGCGGCGAGGAACGCGAGCGCGAGCGCCGTCTCGCGCTTCTCGCGCTCGCGCCCCTTGTCGACGATCTCGAGGCACGCCTTGAGCGCGGCGCTCCGGACCTCGGCCGCCTCGTCGTCGAAGCGCGCCGCGAGCGGGCCGGTGGCCGCGGGGTTCCGCGTGCTCCCGAGCGCGCCCGCCAGCGCGGCGCGGTCCGCCGGCGTGGCGGCCTCATCCATGCGCGCCGCGAGCGCCCGCACCGCCGCGTCACTCGCGAGCGCGACGAGCGCCTTGCGGGCGCGCGCCGCCGGCGCGGCCGCGCCCTCGCGCAGGAACGCCGAGAGCACGTCGACCGCGCGATCGTCGCGGCTGCGGGCGAGGAGCTCCGCGGCGCGCAGGCGCAGGTCGTCGTGATCGCTCTCCATCGCGCGGCACAGGGCGGGCACGATGCGCGGATCGCTCGACGACGCGAGGCGCTCGAGCACGCCGAGGCGGAGGTCGGCGTGCTCGCTGCCGAGCGCCGCGAGGAGCGGGTCGAGGCTGCCCTTCGGAGAGAGCCGCTCCAGGAGCTCGAAGGCGTAGCGGCGCACGTCGGGCAGCGCGGAGCTCAGCGCGCGCACGATCTCGGGGCGGGCGTCGCCGCCCCGCGCGGCGATCTCGTCGAGCGCGGTCCGCGCCACGTCGGCCGACGCCGAGGCGAGCCCGAGCGCGAGCGGCTCGCCCGCCCCCGCCGGGAAGAGCGCCTTGAGCCCCGCGAACGCCGCCTTGCGCACGAGGTGGTGCGGGTCGTCGAGCGCCCGGACGAGCGGCGGGACCGCCGCCGTGCTGCTGACGTGCCCCTTGGCGCAGACGTCGACGATGCGATCGATGGCGTCGCGGCGCGTGCGGTGCGCCTCGTCGTCGCCCGCCGAGACCTGCCGGAGCAGGCCCATGTACGCGCCGAACGCGAGCCAGCGCAGCCGCCGCTGCTCGCCCTCCGGGACCGCGTCGCCGGCCGGCCTGTCGCTCTCCTTCTGGCCGCTCTGGCCGCTCTGCCCGCTCGGCTCGGGCTGCGCGAAGAGGCGGCGGAGCCACCCCTTCGCGGGCTTCGTGTCGCTCTCCTCCGCGGCGCGCGGGGTCGTGTCCGCCACGACGTGGGCGCCCGCGGGGCGCAGCGCGGCCACGCGCTTCGCCTCGCGGAAGTACTCGACCGGCTTGCGCCGGATGCGGAGCACCTGCGCGGCCGCGTAGCGCTGCTGCGGGTCGTCGCTGGCGAGCGCCTCGGCCAGGCCGACCAGGATGCGCCCGCGCGCGACCTCGGGCGGCCAGTCCTTCATGCCGGCGGGCTTCTCGCCGTCGGCCGCGCGGCCCTGCTCCGCCGTGTCGGGGCGCGGGGGCATCAGCGCCTCGATGAGGTGGGCGAGGTACAGCTCCGGATCGGTGCGGAGCTCCAGCGCGCGCGCCGCGGCGAAGCGCACGTCGGAGCGCTGCGACGAGAGCGCGCTCGTCAGGAGATCCGGCGGGTCGCCGCGGCGGAAGGCCCTGAGGTCGCGCGCGAGCACGATCGCGAAGACGATCTCCTGGACCTCGCGAGAGCTGTCCTCGAGGCCCTGCAGCATGCCGCCGTAGCCCTCGGGCCCGAGCGCCGCGAACGACATGATCGTCGCGACGCGGATGGGCGGGTGCTCGTGGCGCAGCGTGCCCGTGAGCACCGGCAGCGCCCGCACGTCGCCGAGCCGCGCGAGCCCGTCGGCGGCCCACGACCGCACCGCGACGTCGGCGTGGCCCATGGCGTCGAGCAGGTAACCCTCCTCGCCGCGGCGGGCGGCCATCGCGAGCCCGCGCGCGGCCTGCTCGCGCACGTCGGGGTACTCGTCCTTGAGCAGCTCGGTGGCGAAGTACTTGACGAGGCGCGGCGATCCCAGCGTCGCCAGCGCGGTCGCGGCGCGGGCGCGCAGCGGGCCGAGGACCTGGATCGGCACCTGCGCGGAGGGGACCGCGAACGCGGATCCCCGACCCGCGTTCAAGAGGGATTGATCGGCGAGGAGCGCCCGCATCGGGTTGATCAGCTGCTCGTCGCGCCGGACGGCGCAGAGCTCGGCCGCCCGCACCCGGAGGTCGAGGTGGCTCGACTGGAGGCCGATGTGGAGCGGCCCCGCCTCGCCCGGCAGGAGCCTGTCGAGCGCCTCGATCGCGGCGATGCGCGGCCCCGCGTGCTCGTCCTCGAGCAGCTTGCTCAGGGCGCTGCGCGCGGCCTCGCCCACCGGCACGCGCGTGGCGAGCAGCCGGAGCAGGGCGTTGCGCGCGTCGTCGCCCGCCGGCAGGTGCGCGGCCCCGCGCGCGCCGCTCTCCCGGACCGAGGGGTGGATCGACGCCATCGCGGCGAGATGCGGCTCCGCGGCCTCCTTGCCGCGCAGCTTGACGACGGCGTCGTACGCGGCCTGGGCCACGCCCGCGTCGCGGTCGCCGATGGCCGCGTGCAGCCGCTCCGCGGCCCACGGCTGCTCGCCGTGCGCCTTGAGCTCCTCGACGGCGCGCAGGCGCAGGTCGGGGAAGCGCGCGAGCTGGGCGCGGTCGAGCGCCGTCTGCGGATCCGAGGCGTGCCACGACCAGAGCGTCCGGAACGCCTCGCGGCGGACCTTGGGCGACTCGTCCTCGATCGCGTCGGCGAGCAGCGCCTCGGCCTCGGGCGACCTCGGTCCCTTGCCCTCGCCGGCGAGGGCCACGAGCCGGTCGAGCCCGCGGACGCGGATGTCCTCCTGCGACGAGCGGAGCGACGCCTCGGCGACGGTGAGCGGGGCCGACGGCTGGAGCCGCGCGTAGGCGTCGTGCGCCGCGGCGCGCACCGCGCCGTCCGCGTCGTCGAGCATCCAGATGAGGCGCTTCTCGGCGCGGGTGTCCCGGAGCTCGGCGAGCGCGGTCGCCGCCTGCCGTCGCAGCGACGGGTCCTGCTCGCGCGTGAGCTGCAGCAGCGCGCCGAGGGCGCGCGTGTCGCCGAGCTGCGCGAGGCCGCGCGCCCCACGCACCGCCGTGTCCGGCGTGCGGCACGCCATCGCGGTGAGCAGCGGCTCCAGGTCGGCCTCGGCGGGCTCGGCCCCCGGGCTGCCCACGCCGGGGATCCGGGCGCGCGCCGCCTTGATGGCCGCTTCGTCGGCCGCCTTCGCGGCGTCCTTCGCCCCATCCTTCGCGTTCGCCGCGGGCTTCTCCGCGCCGCCTGCGCCGGCGCCGGCGCGCCGCAGGACCTCCGCCGCGCGCCGCGCGATGTCGATCGCCGCGCGACCGAGATCCTCGTCGCGCGCCTCGAGCGCGTGGGCGAGCGCGCGCCGCTCGATCACCTTGGCCGCGAACGCGCTGCGGCGCACCTCGGCGTCCTCGTCGTCGAGCGCGCGCGCCGCGATCGGCGCGAACTCCGGCGCCGAGAGCCAGCCGGCGAGCGCGGCACGGATGAGCGCCTCGACCCGGAGGTCGGCCGGGCCGCGCTCGAAGGCGGTGCGGAGCGGCTGCGGGCCGTCCGGGTAGATCTGCTGGAGCTGGTCGAGCGCCGTGAGCCGCACCGACGCGTCGCGGCCGGCGAGCTTCTCGGCGATGAGCCCCGGGACGAGCGGCGAGCTGCCGTAGAGCTTCCCGAGCTCGAGGAGCGCCCGGCGCTGGACGTCCGCGGCGCGGGCGTCGAGCGCCGCCCGGAGCGGGGCGAGCGGCGTGTCGCGCTCGATCGCGCGGAGCGCCTCGAGCGCGGCCATGCGGACGTTCGGGCTCTCGTCGTCGAGCGCCTCGCGCAGCTTCGCGCGCGCGCCGCGGCGCCCCTTCGCGCCGAGCTCGCGGGCGGCGAGCGCGCGCACCTCGGCGTCGCGATCCGAGCGGAGCACGGGAAGCGCGGCCTCGAGCGCCTCGGGCTCGTCCAGCGAGGCGAGCGTCTTGACGGCGCTCTCGCGCGCCGGCCGCGCGCCCGAGAGCGCCTGGGCGAGGACATCGAAGCCGTGCGTGAGCTCGGCGGTGCCGTCCGCGGGCGCGCCGGCGGCGTCGATCGGGAAGCGCCATACCGTGCGCCGGTCCCCCGCGGCGAAGACGGCGCCGAGCCCGTCCTTCGCGTCCGCGCCGCCGCGGCCCGCCTGCCCGCGCGCCCCTTTGCGCGCGGCGGCCGGCGCGAGCGCGAGCGCGTGCAGCGCCAGCGCGCTCGTCTCCAGCGTGCGCGGCTTGCGCTTGTCCTCGAGCCGGTGGATGCGGATCGCGCCGTCCGCGCCTGCGGACAGCAGGCGGTCGCCGCTCTCCTTGCCGTCTTCCTGCGGCGGCGGGGCGGGCAGGCACAGGAGCGCGCGGACGCCGCCCGCGTGGCCGCTCCCGTCCGCGCCGCGCACCTCGCACTCGACGTCGCCGACGAGGTACCAGAGGCGCACGGTGCCGTCGTCGCCGCCCGACGCGAGCCGCCCGTCGCGCGGCGTGAACGCGAGCGCCGTGACCGGCCCGTCGTGGCCCGGCATGGCGCGGACGGCGCCCGTCGACAGCGTGACCACGCGGACGACGCCGTCGTCGCCCGCCGCCGCGCAGAGCTCGCCCGCGGGATCGAAGGCGACGGCGCGGAGCGGCGCCGCCGAGAGCGCGAACGACGCGATCTCGACCGCGGCGCCGGGCGGCGGGGCAGGGGAGCCGGCGGCCTCGCCGACGCGGAACACCCGCAGCGCGCCGTCGACCCCCACGGTCGCGAGGCGCGCGCCGGCGTTCTGCCACACGCCCGCGGCGATCGCCGTTGCGCCGCCCGGGTGCGCGTCGATCGCCCGCACGTCGGCCCCGCCGCCCGCGAGGAGGCGCAGCGCCCCGTCGGAGCACGCCGCCGCGAGCAGGTCGCCCGCGAAGGCGAGGCCCAGCACGTGCGCGGGCACGTCGATCGAGCGCACCGGCTTGTTCGCCACGTGATCGAACAGCGTCACCTGGCTCGCGCTCGCGGGGGACGGCGTGGTCTGCGTCTCGCGCGTCCCGCGCGGCTCGCCCGGCGCCGGCGCGCGCACGCCGCCGACGGCGAGGAGCCGCGGGCCGATCGCGAGCGCGCGGACCTTCTCGTAATGGCCGATAGCGTGGCTCATGCGGTCTCCTGTCCGACGCCGGGGAGCGCCCGGCCTTCGCCGGCCGCTCGTCCGACGCCGGGGAGCGCCCGGCCTTCGCCGGCCGCTTCGAGGCCTTCGATCTCGAGCCCCGGGTGCGCGTGCCTGAGCCGCAGGAGCGCCGCCAGGCACGCCTGCCACTCGCCCTTCGCGATCGACCCGGTGAACTCGGCGATGACGGGGGCGACGAGCGCCGCGAACGCCGCGTCCTCGACCGCGAGATCGCGCACGACCTCGATCACGTGCCGCTTGGCCTCGCTCGCCGAGAGGCGCCTGCGCGAGCCCGCGTCGTCGCCCGGCTCCGGCGACCGCCCCGCGGGGATCCCGGACAGCACGTACCGCAGGAAGCGCCGGAGCGCCTCGACGTCCGCGAACCGCCCGGCGTCCTCGGGCAGCTCCGCCGCGGGGCGCGCCTCGTCTCCGCGCGCCGCGCGCGGCTTCCAGCCCGGCGGCAGATGGCGCGGCCGGTGCTTCTCCCAGAGCATCCGCACGGCGAAGAGGCGCACCTCGCGGTCGGCGCTCTGCATCAGCCAGCCGAGGCGCTCCGGGCCGCCGAGCCGCGCGTAGTGCTTCAGGATGAGCGACAGGCCGAGCTCGCGCGCGCTCTTCTTCAGGCTCTCCGTGAGCGCGAAGACCTGCGCCGGATCGAGCTCCTCCGGCGTGAGCGCGATCGCCGGATCGGCCGACGGATCGCCGACCTTGCGGAGCGCGTCGAAGGCGATGTTGCGCACCTCCTTCGCGTCGCTGTGCGCGAGCTCGTAGACGCGGGTCTGGTAGCCCCACGCCCGGAGCTCGGCGCGCGTGATGAGCGCGGCGAAGCGCCGGACATCGTCCCGCTTGTCGGAGAGCGCGGGCCAGATGCGCTCCGCGGTGAACGCGCCTCGCTTGAGCGCCGGCTTCAGCTCGAGCTCCTTGGCCTCGCCCTGCTCGGGCCCGAGCACCGGGTGGTGGCAGCGCAGGTACGTCTGCGCGAACGCCCGCATCGGCTCGGGCTCCTTCTCGCCGAGCGCGAGCGCGAACAGCCTCGCCGTGCCCGCCTCGCGGTCGCCGCGGCCGCTCGCGTCCTGCCCCGCATCGAAGTCCTGCGGCTTCATGTGCGAGAGGAGGTAGCGGCGCGCGAAGCCGTTCAGCGTCGGATCGGCGCGCCGCGCGAGCGCGAGCAGCCAGGGCAGCGTGAGCTGCCGCGGCGACACGATCTTCGGGTTACCGAGCACCTCCAGCGCGACAGCGCGCGTCTCGGCGCTGAACACGAGCCCCTTCAGGCGCTCGACGCCCTCGGCCGTCAGGTCGGGCAGGGCGTCGGCCTTCTGGAGCCAGGTCGCGACCGTCGACCCGAGGCGCTTGCGCGTGAGCGCGCCGAGCAGCCACGGCGTCCCGATCGCCGCGATCGGGTGCTTGCCGAGCGCGTCGAGCGCGGACTTCGTCGCCTGGTAGTCGTCCTCGTGGCGCGGGTCGTCGAGCACGCGCACCCAGAAGCCGGCCCCCGGCTCGCCGGGCCGGTACTTGGCCTTGAAGTAGGCGGCGGCCCACTTCTTCTGCTCGGACTCGCCGTAGAGCATGTCGATGAGGAAGCCCTCGGGTAGCTCGGCGCGGTCGAAGCTCTCGCTCAGGGCCTTGCTGGCCCACGCCTCGGTCTCGCCGTGCGTGAGCAGCCGCCCCAGGAACGCGTGGCCGAGCGCGCGCGGGCTCTTGCCCTGGAGCGCCGACGCCGCGAAGGCGCGCGTGTCCTTGTGCTCGGAGTCGAGCAGCGCGGCGAGGCGCTCCGGGTCGAGGTCCGTCGCGTGCGCGCGGGCGTACTCGATCGCGAACGTGCGCGCCTTCGCGCTCGGGGAGGCGAGCAGCGCGAGCGCCGCGTCGTGCAGCCCGAGGCCGCGCAGCTTGCTCTGGTGGAGCTCCGGCGAGCCGAGCAGCGTCTCGATCAAAAACTCGTGCGCGCTCGCGAGCGGCCGGTACGCGAGGCGCGAGAGCCACGCGGGCGTGACGCTCCGCAGGGTGTCGGCGAAGTCCTTCTTGAGCCCCTGGATCGCGAACTTGGCCGGCGGATCGGCCTGGCAGGCCGAGAGCAGGAGCATCAGCGGATCGGGCGATCGCTTCCACGCGTCGTCGAAGGCGCGGTGCTTCACCATGTCGTTCGGCGGGACGTTGCCGTGGAACGAGCGCCCGTCGTACTTGCCCGTGCCGTGCGCCCAGATGTGGTTCGCGACCCAGAGGTCGCCGAAGCTCGTGCCCGGCGCGTAGTGGCGGAGGACCTCGACCGCGAACTGCGGGTAGAGCTCCGGCGTGCTCCGGCCGAGCTCGCGCAGGAAGCGCCACGCGCGGCGGCGCATGTAGATCAACGTCCCGCTGGAGACCTCGCGCCGCCGGCTGCGGGAGAGCTCGACGTCGAAGCGGAAGGCGAGCGCCCCGAAGAGCTCCGCGTCGAGCCGCGCCTCGGCCAGCTTGTAGATGCGCTTGAGCCCGCCCCACGCGCCGAAGACCAGCGGCGCGCTCGTGGCGATGTCGCGCAGCGCGCTGCGCCCTGCGTCCGTGCCCTCGTCGTAGATGCGCACGAGCAGGTCCGCGAGCTCGAGCCGCGGCGGCGGCGCGGCGTCGACCTGCGCGAGGAAGCGCTTCCACGCGTCGGTCGACTGCTCTCGCCGCTGCTCGGGGGAGCGCATGCCCTGCGCGCGCGAGAGCAGCTGCAGGAACGCCGCGAAGGTGAGCGCCCCCTCGCGCGGCGGCGTCTCCGGTTTTGGATCCGGCTGATCGAGGTACGCCTCGACGGCCTCGGCCAGGGTGGGTGAGCCGCTCGTGGCGAGCTGCTTGACGTTCGCGATGTCGATCGGGTTCGGTGAGCTCGTCAAGGCGCCCTCCCGCGGCGGGATGGCCTGGGAGAATCGCGAGCCCCGCGGTGCAGGTCAAGCCAGAGTCGAGCTGACGATGACGGAAGCGTCGTCGCTTCCCCGCGGTGTGCGCCTGTGGGTGGGGCGTGTTCGCCGATGCAGGGGTGCCGCGCGGCGCCCGGAGCGTTGCCTCGAGGCGCGCGCCGGACGCGCAGGTCGGCCAGCGCAGCTCAGGCCGAGCAGCTCACGCCGCGCGCATCCGCGCGACCCGCTCGGCGACGTGCGGGTCGCCGCCCGCGTCGATGCCCGCGAGGAGGTCCTTCAGCGAGCGCCCGCGGTGGGCGAGGTGCGCCTCGAGGTGCGGCGAGAGCGCCTTCCAGCGCCGCGCCCACCCGGCCTCGGCGCTCATCGAGCCGTGGTGTGGCCGATCGACGAGCAGGGCGCCGAGCCGGAGGCCGAGCTCGGGATCGTCGAGCTCCTCGAGCTGCCGCTTCAGCAGGGCGAGCGCTCCGGCGGCAGGAGAGGTCGCCGGCGGGGCCTTCCATGTGTCGCGCACCGCGCGCGCGAACGCCGCGGCGTCGAGCTCCGAGAGCAGCTCGAGCGCGCGCACGAGCGGCAGGCGATCGCGCGCGCTCGGCGCGACGACGCGGTCGAGGAGCGCGTCCAGCGCGGCGGACAGCGCCCCGTCGGTCGCGGGATCGAGCCCGCCGAGCGACTCGAGCGCCCGGCGGGCGCGTCGGACGGCGCGCCCGAGCACCCAGCTCCGCCGGCCGCGCGCGGCCGAGACCGCGGCGAGCGCCTGGACGGCCGCCTTGCGCCGCGCCTCGGTGGCCTCGCCGGGCTGGACGCGCGGTGGCAGATCGAGCTTCGGCGGCTGCGGGGGCGCGGCCGCTCCGGGGGTGGCCGCGGGGGCGCCGCCGGCGGGCGCGCCGCCGGCGGCGGCGGCCACTTCCTGGTAGCCCTCCCTGAGCTTCTCCGCGATCTTCTTGTCGCACTCGCGCTGCGCGGCCTCCGCCGTGGGGAACGCCTTCTCCTTGCGTTGCCCGGCGGTCCCGAGCCGCCCGTAGACGACGATGAAGGTCGTGTCGTCCACGTCGGCCATCCAGAACTTGGCGCTCGTCCCCTGCACGAACTCGAACCGGCGCATGCGGGCGACGATATCACGTCGCGCTGGCGGCGCGCCTCAAGAGGGCGGCGGCGAGGGCGGCTGGCGGATCAGCACGAACGGCGCGACGACGAGCGACAGGAAGCGCAGATCGTGCTGCTGCGGCCAGCGCGCGAGATCGGCGGCCGTCGGCTTGCTCAGCTTGCCGGCCGCGATCCAGGCCTCCACCGCGGCCGTGTCGTTCGCGGCCATGGCCTCGCCGACGTCCAGGAGGTCGAGATCGGCGGCGACGACGATGACCGCGTCGCGCGCTGTATGGGTGCGGAGATCGGTCCAGAAGACCTCCCCGAGCGTCTTGGCGAGCTGTTCGCGCATGGGGGCAGCATAGGCTCCGGACAGCGGCCGCCAAGCCTGCGCGCCGCCGCCCGGGCGAGGGAGGGCGGCGGCGCGCAGGCTTGGCGGCCGCGGCGATCCGGGCAGGCGGCGCTGCCCGAGGCCCCGATCGCGCCCTACCAGCCCATGTTGTGGTGGACCCAGCAGTCGATCTGCTCCCAGCCGACCCGCGCCTTGCGATGGCCGTTCAGGATATGGCCCGTGTCGGGGACGATCGCGGTCGTGACGCTCTCGGCGCCGGCATAGAGCGCCGCGTCGGAGCCCGCGTACGCCGCCGGCTGCAGCGCGTCCGTCTCCCCGAACTGGATGAACACCGGGCTCGTCACCTCGTCGATGCCGGCGAGCGTGGGGTCCTCGGAGACGGCGAGGAGGCTCAGGAACTGCCCGCGCGTGAACGTGTCCGCGATGGTGGCGTTGTCGAAATCGATGAGCGCCGGGGCCGCGTTCGCGGTGTCGTAGAAGATGGCGGTGCGCATGTCCGGCGGGATCGCGATATAGGGCGTCTGCAGCAGCGCGGAGATCGCCTCCGGGGGGACCGGGATCGGGTGCGGCGTGAAGGCGAGGCCGGTGTTCACGAGGACGTCGGCGTCATTGTAGGTGCTCTGAGCGAACGTGTTGATGATGGCGCCGTTCGAGTGACCGACGAGCGCGACGCGCGTGAAAGGCGTCTTGTAGACGCCGCCAGGCGTGCGCATCTCGGTGATGATCTGATGGACGCTGTCGGCGGTGTCTGCCAGGTCGAGGAAGTCGCCGTCGGGCCGGCTGCTCTCTCCGGCGCCGAGCATGTCGAGCGCCAGGACGGCGTATCCCTCCTTCGCCATGTGCCGGGCATAGGAGTAATCGTGTCCGCCGAACGACGGGAGATCCCAGTACTCGTGCGTGTAGGTCAGGCCGTGCACGAGCACCTGAAGGGGGCGGTACTTGGTCTGACCCTGATAGTAGAGGTATCCGACGACGTCGTACGTGTTGCCGTCGGAGAGGGTCACCGGGAACACCAGGCGCTCGACCTTGGTGGGCTGCCTCGACGACGACGCCTCGGCATCGCCCGAAGAGAGCGTGGCGGCCGCGAGCGTCGCCGAGAAGAGTACCGTGCTGAGTGCGCGATAATAAAAGTTCATGAATTGACCCTCATGGTTACGGCAGGTGATTGGAGGTGAGGCAACGTCTATCGCGGTGCGATATCCCGTGGTCTCTCAGCTCCAGCGCCGCCACGCCATGTTCGCAAACATTGGACCAGAAAGCGTCCACGTCAACAGGATAGCGCACGATCTCCGCCCGCGCCGCCGTTCGCCGCCATTTCGGAGCGCTGTTTGGTCGACAGCGCGTCGACCGCGGGCTCGCCGGGCCCTCGCGGCCCGTCGTGAGGAGCTGACCGCTGCACGAGTCTTTGCGTGATGCCGCAATGGCTTGCACGGGGGTGACGCCGGCTGCCGGTCCCGGCACATGTGCCAGGGAAAGCGTCATCACGACGACTTCTGTGCTGGCGAACAAATCTCCCCGTGCTTTACCGCTCTTGCCGGACGTCATGGCCAGGAGACGCCATCGCGGCACGGACGTCGTTTGATGAACCGATATGGGATTTTTGTGGCTCCGCTGTGTCGTGCTCGCGGGGGCACGGGCGATCGCGCCCCCGCGGGTGATCCCGGCGATCCTCGGCGCGGCGCGGGCGCGCAGCCGCGGCGCCGCTGGTGAGCGCGAGCGCTGCTCGCGGCGCGGTGAGGTCAATGCCGCTCAGAAGGTCGCTTCGACGCCGATGCTCGGCAGGATGATGGGTCCGAGCGTCTCCGGCGCGCATCCGCGCAGGAGCGAGCACTCGTATTGCAGCGTCTCTTTTCCAGCGGTGGCGTTGAGCACCTCGATTGTGAGCGAGACGGTCCGTCCTTCGCGGAGGATCCACCGCTTCTCGAGCCGCAGGTCCAGCCGGAAGAACGCCGGAAGCCGCTCCGGCAGGCTCAGCCGGCGGACCACCTGGGCGATCCGCTCGCGCAGCTGCTCGCGGCGCCGGATGTCCTGCTCCGTGTCGGGGCGGTCGTCGTTGCCATCCGGGCGCTGCCCGTCGACGCCGTCGTTGTCCCAGAGGTCGTAATCGACCGTCATGGGAATGCCGCTGTAGAACACCGCCCTGCCCCCGAGCTTCCAGCCGCGGCCCACGTCGACCGCGGCCGCCATGTTGAGCACATGGCGGCGGTCGAACGCCGAGTCGAAGCTCTCCCGGCCGACATGGCGGACCGAGCGGGAGAGGGTGTAAGACACGAACCCTCCGATGCGCTTCGACAGGCTGCGGTGCGCGTGGATCTCCAGCCCATGGGCGCTGCCGGCCCCGCGCAGCTCGGCCCGCTGCGCGAGGCCGGCGTCGGTGCCGGGAGGCCGGTTGCCGAGGGCGTCGCTCAGGCCGAAGAAGCCGCTCCGGAAGCCGGTGATCGTGGCCTTGATCTCCCCGGGGAGGCGGAGCTCGACGCCGGCGCTCGCCAGCAGCCCCGTCTGCACGCCGCCGCGCAGGCCGCCCACCTGCATGCCGGGCACCGCGCCGAGGAAGCTCGGCGGCTGGTGGGTCACGCCGAAGGCGCTCAGCAGGGCGACGCGCGGGGTCGCCTGCAGCCGCGTCGCGAGCCGCGGATCCACCGTGGCCCTCGTCGCGCCGCCGGACGCGAAGAGGTCGCCGCGCAGGCCGGGGACCACCTCGAACCCGGGCGCGGCGCGGAAGACGACGTCGGCCCAGAGCCCCGCGGCGAGGTCCTCCCGGCTCGTGAAGAGGCGCGCGAGCGCCCTGTCGTTCCGGGTCGGGAAGTCGCCGTCGTTCTCGCGGATGTCGATGTCGAACCGCTCCAGCTGCGCGTCGGCGCCGGCGCGCACCGTCAGCCGCTCGGAGACCGGCGCGGACAGCTCCACGCGCGCGCCGACGAGGCGGGCGCGTCCGGCCCGCTCCCCGTCCTGGTTCTCGCTCTCCTCGTGGCCGAGCGTGATCGCGTGCCGGAGGCGGCCGCCGCGCGCGAAGAACCTGTCGTAGCGGAGGTCGAGCCGGTGGAAGTCGCCGGCGAGCACCACGTCCGTGTCGCCGTCGTCCTCGATCTGGGCGAGGTAGTCGTGCGACCCGAAGGCGAAGAGGCCGACCCGGTCGTACGGCGAGGCGTCGTAGGTGACGCGCGCCTGGTAGTCCCAGTAGCCGAGCTCGACGCCGGGCGAGAAGAGGGCGAGCAGCGCGCCCGGGTACGCGTAGCGCCCGCCGACGAGCGCGGTCCCGCGGCCGCCGGCCCAGGGCGCCTCGACAAGGGCGCCCGCGTCGAAGAGCCGGAGGTTGGCCTCGCCGTGGAGCAGGCGCGCCGGCTCCCGGGTCTCGCCGGCGATGACGCCGCCGGTGTAGCGCCCGAAGCGCGCCGGGAAGCCGCCGGGGTAGAGATCGACCCGCTCGACGAGCGCCGGGTGGATCACGCTGGGGCCGAGCGCCACGTGATAGAGCAGCGGGACGCGCACGCCGTCGATGAAGTAGCCGACGTTGCCCGGCGGCGCGCCGCGCACGAAGAAGTACGGCACGCCGGACGCGATGGGCGTCACGCCGGGCATCGCCTCGATCGCGCGGAAAGGATCGCCGAACGCGCCGGGCACCTGGCGAACCTCCTCGCGCGTCATCGAGGTCGTCATCGGCGCCGCGCGTTCGCCCACCACCACCACGTCGATGGTCTGCGCGGCGGCCGGCGGCGAGGGCGGCGCCGCCGCGACGCTCCCGCGGGGCAGAGCGGGCCCCGCGGGCGCCGCAGGAGGCGCGCTCGGCGCGGCCGGCGCCGCGGCGCGAGGATCGCGGAACCTCACGGGGAACAGGATGCGCGCGCCGATGGGCCGCCCGTCGCGCCGGGCGGGCTCGAACCGCCACGACGGCGCCGCGCGCGCGGCCGCGCTCGCGAACGGCTCCTCGCCCTCCACCTCGACCGCGCCCACGGTACCGTCCGCGTACACCGTGATGCGGGCGACCACGGTCGCGTCGCCTACGCCGCCGGGCGGGTAAGGCGGCTCGGTGGGGCCGAGCGGCGACGGCATCGTGACCCGCGCGCCCTGCGTGGCCGCCGCGGGCGCCGCAGGGGCCGGCTCCTGCGCGGGAACCGCCGTGGCCTCGCCGTCGGTGAAGGCCACGAGGGCGCCGGTCGCCGCGGCCACCGCGACGGCCGCGGGGCCGCGCGTCCTCCGGCGTCGCAGATCGCTGTGCTCCGGCTCCTCCATCGGCGCTCCGGAAACCATGGAGAGTCGCGGCGGCACGCTCAAGCAAAACGTACCGGCGCCCCTTTCGGGCCGAGCGCTACGCGCCTCGCCGAGGTCGCGCTGGACGACCGCGCCGTCCCTGCCGTAGATAGCTGGCAGCGCCGACGTGGGCTCGACCAGGAAGCGACAACAGAAGTCCTCGGGTTCGCGCGTGCTCGTCGCGCTCCTCGTGACCGGGCTCAGCGCGGTGGGGGTCAAGTGCGGCCTCGAGCGGGGGCTCGAGGAGCTCGGCCTCGACCTCGGCGGCGACCGCCCCTCCAGGCCATCGCCGACGCCCGGCCGATCCGGCAGCGCCTCGCCGCCGAAGGGCGCTCCACCGAAGGGATCTCCGACGAGCGGCGCGCCCTCCTCGCGCCCGCCCGCGCCGAGCCCGCATCTCGAGCTCGGCGTCCCGGCCCGCACGGGAGCGCGCGCCGCGCGGGCCGACGCGTCCGACGATCACCTGATGATCAAGCCCCAGTACGCCCTCTCGTACAACCGCTCCAGGAACGTGGCGAACTGGGTCGGCTGGAGGCTCGACGCCGCGTCGTTCGGCGACGCGCCCCGCCATCGGGGCAAATTCCTGTCCGACAGCGCGCTGCCGGACGGCTGGTACCGCGTGCAGCACGACGACTACACCGGCTCGGGCTTCGATCGAGGCCACATGGTCCGCTCCGAGGAGCGGACGCGGAACCCCGACGACAACAAGGCGACGTTCCTCCTCACGAACATCCTGCCGCAGCGGCACGAGCTCAACGCCGGTCCGTGGCTGAGGCTCGAGGAGGCGTGCCAGGAGCTCGCGCAGAAGGAGCGGCGGGTGCTGTTCCTGATCGCCGGCGGCCTCTTCGACGAGCGCGAGCGCCGGGCCGCCACCATCGGCAAGGACGTCGCCGTGCCGGACGCGTTCTTCAAGGTCGCCGTGGTCCTCGAGCCGGGGCAGGGGCCCGGCGACATCGGCCCGGCGACGCGGGTCATCGCGGTGGTGATGCCGAACGAGACGGGCATCCTCGATCGGGGCTGGGGGCAGTACCGGACGACGGTGGACGAGATCGAGCGGCGCGCGGGCTACGACCTCATGACCGCCCTCCCCGAGGCCACGCAGCGGACGCTCGAGGCGCGCGTCGACGACGGGCCCGCCGGCGGTCGCTGAGCGGCGCGCTCAGGTCTCGACGACCTTCGTCACGAGGCCGAGCCACGCGCCCGACGGGTGGCGGCCGACGACGTAGACATCGATCGCGACGCGCCCGACGCGGTAGACCCGGACGTCGGTCAGCTGGCGCTCCAGCAGGTCCACGAGCCGCCGGTACCGCCCCGCCTCGGCCAGCGCCGCGTCGCCGCCGTCCCCGGGCACGTCGATCACGGGCGCGAAGAGGTCGCTCGCCGTCGTGACCTCGACCGGCGTCGCCGCGCCGAGGCCCTCGGCCGCCAGCAGCGCGGCCGGCGAGGACGCGTCCCCGCGCGACCGGAACGGGCGCAGCTCGTGATCGGACTCGCTGGGGAACAGCAGGCCCTGCGCGGCCTCCGCGAGGGAGGCGAGGAGCTCTTCGGGCGACATGGATGAGGCCTGCATGCGGATCTCCGGGCGGCTGCTCGGCGAGGGCGAGCTCGCCGTGGGGTGATCATTCCGCCGTGAAGCCAGCGGAGAATCCGCTTGCTCCCTGGGCTTTGGCGATGGTACCCGGACCGCGCCCGCCCTGCGGCTCCGATCCACCCTTCCGCTTTCCTTCGCCGCGTTGCATGCTCGGGCGAGACCCGAGCAAGGAACAAGGATTCAAGGTGCCATGTCCAAGATGAAGCTCAAGCCCGGCGTGATCACTGGCTCCGCTCTTCAGGAGCTGTTCGAGTACATGAAGAGCGTCGAGTGTGCGCTGCCGGCCGTGAACGTGATCGGCTCGCACAGCACGACCGCCGCGCTCCAGGCGGCCCGAGAGGCCAAGTGCCCCATCATCATCCAGTTCTCGAACGGCGGCGCCCACTTCTTCGGCGGCAAGTTCCTGGACAACAAGGGTGAGAAGGCCGCCATCGCGGGCGCCGTCGCGGGCGCGCACTACGTGCGGAACCTGGCCGAGGCCTACGGCGTGCCGGTCATCCTGCACACCGATCACGCCGCGAAGAAGCTCCTGCCGTGGATCGACGGCCTGCTGGAGCACGGCAAGAAGTTCTTCGAGAAGAACGGAGAGCCCCTGTTCTCCTCTCACATGCTCGATCTGTCCGAGGAGCCGCTCCACGAGAACCTCGAGATCTGCCAGAAGTACCTGCGGCAGATGGCGGCGCTCAAGATGACGCTCGAGATCGAGCTCGGCGTCACGGGCGGCGAGGAGGACGGCGTCGACAACAGTGGCATCGACAACTCCAAGCTGTACACCCAGCCCGCGGAGGTGCTCGCCGCGTACGACGCGCTGAAGCCGATCGGCAACTTCACGATCGCCGCGTCGTTCGGCAACACGCACGGCGTCTACAAGCCGGGCAACGTGCAGCTCCGGCCGCCCATCCTGAAGAACTCCCAGGACGCGATCCAGAAGGAGCGCAAGACGGGCCCGAAGCCTGTCGACTTCGTGTTCCACGGCGGCTCCGGCTCGTCGCGCGAGGAGATCCGCGAGGCGGTGTCCTACGGCGTCATCAAGATGAACATCGACACGGACACGCAGTGGGCCTTCACGCAGCCCATCAAGAAGTACATGGACGACAAGGGCGCCTACCTGAAGTCGCAGCTCGGCAACCCCGAGGGCGAGGACAAGCCCAACAAGAAGTACATCGACCCGCGCGGCTGGCTCCACCTCGGTGAGAAGAGCGTGGCGGCGCGCCTCGTGGACGCGTGCAAGGACCTGAACTCGTTCGACAAGTTCGAGTTCTGATCCGCGGCGAGAGCGACGGCCCCGCGCGCGCGGGGCCGGAGCGACGCCTGTCCACCCGCGCCGCCGCGACACCGCGACCGCGGCGCGTCGATCGACCCGCAAGCGGCTGGCTGTTCACGAGGGCGACGGGTGCGCCGCGCTCAGCGAGCGGGCCGGCGCCGTCACCGCAGGGCGGCGGCGGGGCAGCCGGGAGAGCGGCAGGCCGAAGAGGCCGAGCGCGGTGAGCTCGATCCCCAGCACGGGCAGGAAAGCGGCGCCCGAGCTCCCGGTAGCGAGGAACTGCACGAGGGCGATCGGGGCCGCGACCGACAGGAGCGCTGTCGGGTACGTGACGCCGTGAAGCAACGCGAGCAGCACGCCGACGATCCCCACCGTGAGACAGCCGTCGACGCTGGGGGTCATGTCCAGCGCGCCTGGCGTGCGCAGCGCGGCGCGGATCCACAGCAGGGAGCCAGTCCCCAGGAGGACCATCGCGATCGGCAGGTTGGCCGAGGAGCGGGTCGTCATCTTCGGTGTCTGGAAAGCCATGCTTCCGCGATGACAGCACGCGATGTGCCATCACGGCTCCCGGGCGGCGGCGGGCCGGGCCGGCGCGCTGCGTGATGCAGGGAGTGCGGGGCGGCGCACGCCTTGCGCTTCACGAGCCCCCGGTCCCATCAGGGCGAGGGCGAGCCGGGCTCCTCGCCGGCGCCGGGCTCGCCCGCGTCAGGGCGCTCGTGCGTTCGTGGTGGACGCACCGGCTCGACGGGCGCGAGCCGGATGCCCAGGTTCAGGAGCTTCACACAGTCCTGCTCGCACGCGGGCGGCCCGCCGGGGAGAAGCGAGCAGTGTGCGACCTCGACGGGCTCCTCGGAGCGGCCGTCGACGACGAGTCGACACCGCACGGGAGCCCCGGTCCGTGGACAGACCAGGGTGACCTCCGAGGTGTGGTAATGCCGCCGGGCGAGCAGGCTTCTCGTCCCGACGATCAACGCCACGACGCCTCCAGCTGCCGCCAGCAGCACGACGAGCCAGTCTGCCATCGCGACCCCCTGTGAAGAGCGCTGCGGCGCCCACCGCAGCACGTACGACGCAGCAAGGGGCGCGCCATGCGCTGTGCCGAGGCGTGGGCCAGCCGGCGCGGGAGGGCCCGTTGCTCGTGTCATGGTGGATGCATTCCGCGCGCCTCTCGGCGCAGGGCGTGCGCCCCGGAACCCGGGGTGAGGAGCAGCAGCCCGCCTCGCCGCCGAGCGATGACGCGAGGAGCCGTGAAGAAGCATGGGAATCGACGGCAACAGGCGCGATCCGGTGCGGTCCTGGCGGCTCGCCATGGCGGCGCCGCGGGTCGACATCTTCCGGCTCGGCGATTGCAAAACGCCCTTCATCGGCAGATGGCCGCGGGAGGAGGTCGCCATGGCCTGTCATCTGGAAGAATCGGACAAGCTGGTGTGGATCGAGATCGAGGGGGGCGGCACCGAGCCACGGAAGGTGCGCTGCCCGCGGCGGGCGGCGACGGTGGACGCGCGGGAGTGCTTTGCCTGCCCGCGTTACGCGACGCTCGCGATCCATCCGAGCGGGAAGAAGGTCTATCTCGTGTGCGAGCCGTTCGACGAGGAGCCGAGCGAGCCCTCGTAGCGGCGCGCGAGCCCGGGAGCGCCCTTCACGACCTCCCGTCCCCGATGGCTGCGTTCACGCGGCGCGGGCGCCTCAGATCGCGCAGCTTCTCCAGCTCGAAGAACCCCGCGAACGCCACGCCGAGCAGCGGGTACGGGAACAGGATCGCCATCGTGAGCAGCACGCCGAGGTGGAAGAGCCAGGCGGCGCCGCAGAAGACGACCGCGACGCGCCGGCTGAACAGGGCGAGCGGCGCGCCGAGCTCCATGGCCAGGCTGGCGAGCGCGAGCGGCGGGAACAGGAGCCGGTAGCGGACCAGCGCGCCGCCGAGCGGGGAGTGCGTGTCGCCGAGCGCGATCTTCCGGAGGTTGTCGTAAGCGACGTAGTTGCGGAGGATGTCGCTGAATGCCCAGTCGAGGCCGCTGTTCCGGAGCTTCGTGACCCCCGCGATGAAGTACGAGGTCACCGTGATCGCGCAGCACAGCCGGATCGGCCAGCCGTAGCGGCCGTCCGGCGCCGGCGCGTGGGTGCCCGAGCGGCGCGCCGCGCGCGCGTCGAGCGAGTACACGTCGGCCGCGGCTCCGAGGCCGAGCGCGATGACGTGGAGCACGAGGAGGTTCTCGGTGTGGAACACCATGCCCCACGAGTTCCTGTAGGTCAGGACCCAGAGCAGGAGCGCGCCGAAGAGCGGACCGGCGACGCGGAACCGGTAGCCGGCGACGAAGGCAGCCCCGGCCGCGATCGCCGCGCCGATGAGGCCGCGCACCGCCCAGAGAGGCAGCGGCGAGGACAGCACCGAGACCACCCCGATCGGCTTGAAGCTCCCCGGAGGTAGGTGGCCCACCCGCTGGAGGTGCACCGCGCGGGCGCAGAGGTACACGAGGGCGAAGGCGCCCACGAGCAGCCGCAGCAGCGCGAGCCGCTCGGCGGGCGCCTCGGCGAAGAAGGCCCGGTCGAGCCGGTCGAGGAGCCGCCTCATCGCGCGCCCACCTTGCACGTCGCGTGGAGCTTGGCGTCGATCGGCGCCTCCTGGCCCTCGAAGAACGCGACGGCATCGAAGGTGTCGGTCCGGATCTCGACCGCGACGACATCCGCGTAGCGGTCCTCTGCCGCGACGCGCGACGCGATGCCGCGGCAGAGCGCGCGGGCCGCGCGGGCGCCCTGGCGGATGCTGTGCGCCAGCGTGGCCTTGGCCTGCAGCACCTCCTCGCTGCCCACGAGGCGCGGCGGGATCGGCCGCCGCCCGCCCCGGGAGTCCACGCCGACGGCGCGCTCCACGGCGGTCCGCGCGTCGTGGCGGCCCCACGAGAACATCGGGTAGGTCGACAGCGGAAAGCTGTCCACCGGAGGGCGGCGGAACAGCGGGGCGAGCATGAGGAGCAGCAGCGCGGCGGTCACGCCGTACGCGTACGCCCGGCGCTCGCCGAAGCGAGCGGCCCCGCGCGGGCTCGATCCACCGCCGGCCCCGGCGCCCACAACGCCGCCCTGCGGGCTCGGTCCACCGCCGGCGCCAGCGCTCGCGACGGCCTCTCCCTCGCCGCCCGCGCTCACAGAGGCCCCGCCGCCGGCGCGCTCCGCCCTGGCACGAGCCCGAGCATCCGGCCCCCGTGGCCGAGCGCGGCCCAGGCGTGCTGCACGTAATCGATGCGGATCCGGGGAGACGCCATGCTCTCGCTGAAGCCCCCCTCGATGATCACGTCGCGGCTGCACGCGAAGCAGGTCGCGGGCGACCACTGCTGCCGCACGAGGAACCCGAGCACCCGCCGCATCAGCGCCTGATCGGAAGCGAGGTCCTCGCCGCGCGCCTCCTTGACCGCCATCGCCGCGGCCAGCGCCTCGCCGAACCCCGCCGTCGCCGTGTTGTGCGGCGGCAGCACGTTGCCGAACCCGTACCCGCCCACGAGATCGGGCGTCACCTTGCTGTCCTCGTCGAGCACGAGCCGCGACTTGAACGCCACGTAGTCGAGGCAGAACCGCTCGTAGTCGTCGCGGCGGTGGTGCCCGAGCGCCGCCCGCGCCGCGAGGCAGTGCCAGTTCTCCTCCATGTACACGAAATCACTGGCGAAATGGTCCCAGTAGCGGTTCGCGTAGTAGTCCATGGCGCGATCGACGGCGGCGCGCACGGCGGCCGCGGGCGGGTACTCGGGGCTCGGCTCGCGGGCGGCGAGCGCCTCGAGCAGCGTCAGCGCGAGCACCGACTGGCCTCCCTCGTAGAGCTGCGTCGGGCCGAGGACGGGCGCGACGCGCGCGAGGTCGAGCTGCGGCGCGAAGCCGCCGTCGTCCCGCTGCGTGGCGAGCACCATCCGGGCGAGCCGCCCGATGAGCGCGTCGTGCGCGCCGTGCGCGTCGCGGCACGAGAGGAACGTGACAAGGCTCAGCGCCGTGGGGTTGAGGCCCGCGATCGTCCCGGGGCTGTCCTTGGGGTAGAAGAGCGCGCCGACGGAGCTGTCTTCGCCGGCCTTGCGCTCGAGCTTCGCGAGCAGCCCGAGCGAGCGCTGCACCACCTTCGCGAGCTCCGGCGACGTGGGCACGCCCTCGGCGCCGACCCCGAGCTCGCACAGGGCGAGCGTCGTGCCGGCCTGCCGCGCGATCGAGAACCCGTCGAACGAGGCGCGCCCGGTGAACGGGTCGACGATGTAGCGGAACATGCCGTCCTTCCGCTGCGCCCCGAGGATGTAGCGCTGGGCCGCGGCCGCCGCCTGCTGCGCGGTCGCCTCGGTGAGCGGGACCGACGGCTCTCCGATCCGCGACAGGAGGTGGAGCGCGCCGTCGGCGTCGACGGCGTAGCTGAGCGTCTCGATCCGCACGAGGCCGTCCCGGAGCGCGGCGCCGCCGGCGGCGGGGCCGCCGGGCGGCTCGGGCTCGCCGAGGGCGCGGCGCAGGACCGCGAGATCCACGCCGAAGCGGAAGTCGGGGACGCCGGCCAGCGGCGCGTTCGTGTTGAACGCGTCGAGCGCGATGAGCTGCCACGGCATGAGGCACCGCTCCGCGAGGCAGAGGCCGTCGAGCCCGGGGCGCAGCGACAGCCCGTCGAGGCCCGGGCCGGGGGAGGCGAGCGGCTGCGCGGCCGAGACGACGTCGATCTTGAGCGGGCCGCGCAGGGCGTCGGCGAGCGGGCCGCGCAGCGCCGCCGCGGCGTCCTCGCCCGGCCCGAGCTGCACGCAGCGGGTCGCGACGGCGGCGCGCTCGGGGTCGCGGCCGCGGGCGAGGTGGGTGACGACGAGGGTGGGGCGGCCGGGCTCCGGGGGCGCGGCGCACGCGGCCGGCGCCGTGGTCATGAGCGAGGGCGCCTTGCCCGGCGGCGGCGGGAGCGCGTCGAAGGAAGAGAGCGCCTCGCGCAGCGCCGCCCCGGTGCGCGACGGCGCGCCGCCCGGCACGGGCATGACGTCGGCCTTGGCGACGCGGTGGCGGAAGAGCAGCGAGAGGGCGGCCAGGACGACCAGCGCGGCGAGCGCGGAGAGCGCGGGCGAGGGCCGGCGCTTCGCGCGGAGCAGGCGGAGGCCGCCGGTCGAGGCGACGCCCCAGCACGCGAACGGCAGCGTGAGCAGCGCGACGACCGCCCAGACCGCGAGCAGCGCCGCCGCGATGCCGGTGCCGAGGCCGCGGTTCAGCGAGGCGACGTAGACGGCGGAGGAGAGCAGCTCGAAGCTCAGGAAGGCGAGGTAGCCGAGCGAGCAGAACGACGTCGCGCGGAAGGCGCGCGGCGCGAGCGGGTGGGGGAGGAGCGAGAGGACGGCGGTCGCGGCGTGGAGCAGCGCGAGCGCGGCGGTGACCACGGCGAAGAGCGTCCACGGCCGGAAGGGGAGGGAGAGCGCGGCCCAGGCGAAGACGGGGGCGTGGAGGGCGCTGAGCAGCCCGACGGCCCAGCGGCGCGCGGGCGGGCGCGCGGAGGCGGCGCCGCGGCTGGCGAGCGTGGGGGATTCGGCCGGGAGGGCGCTGTCCTGGAGCGGCTCCGAGGGCGGGGGGGGATCGGTGTCGGGCGCCTGCATGGTGCGGCGACGCTTAACACGATGGGCGGCCGAGGACTCCCGGGGTTCGAGGCGATCGGGGCCCCACGCCGGAGAGTGCCGGGGGGTACCGGGGGGCCGTGGCGCCTGGGGGCACCGCGGAGCGGAGAAGGGCGACGCTGGAGCGGTTCGGGGCGACGCTGGAGCGGTTCCGGGCCAGCATCGACCGGTTCGCCGCTCGGACGGAGCGTCCCTTGCGGCGGGGGATGATACGATCAGGATGAGTCGATTGCGCCGGAGTCGTCAACGCGTGCGCAGAGGGACACGGAAATGGCTTCAAAGGGAAAGCCCGCTCGTGCGGGTACGGGGACAGCAATGAAGCTCGCCATCAGGGCGGGTGGAGCGGCTTTCTTGATGGGCGCGTGCCTCGGGTGCAATGGGGTCCTCGGGATCGATGCGGGCGTGTCTCGCGAGGTCGGAGCGACGGGCGGAGGGGAGTCCACGAGCTCGACAGGCTCGACGGGCGGTACCGGCGGAGCCCACGAGGGAGGAACAGGAGGGGCCGGAGGCGCACATGCCTGCGATGACACCAACTGGGCGCATTGGCGCCCGAAGCGCCTCGACGTGGCTCGGTGGGAGAGCGACGAGGCGAAAAAGACGGACTACACGGTGTTCGATCCGAAGACGTCGCTTCAATGGGCGCTCGTCGCGGAACCGGATGCGCTCACCTGGGAGGACGCAGAAAATCGCTGCCTGAATTCCGAGCTGGAGGGATATGACGACTGGCGGCTGCCGTCACGCATTGAGCTGGTCTCGATCGTGAATTATGAAGACCACTCTCCGGCTATCCCGGACCACTTTCCGACTATCCCGGAAGGCGACTCTCCGGCTATCCCGCTGTTCACAGGGACGGTCAATAAGGATTTTCTCTGGTCGACGCCCGTTAAGGAACGCACATCTCCGGAAGCGTGGTGCGTCCACGTCGATGACGGCTACGTCGCGATCTGCGGGAAAGATACGTGTTCGGAGCAAGCATGGGCGGACGGGAATTGTCCTGATGGAAAGGAGTTGCATCGCGTTCGTTGCGTTCGGACGGCAGGACCGAGGAGCGGAGCCTGTCACGACTACGAGTTGGACGTGGAAGGCGTGGAGGTCGTGAGAGACAGGGCAACGGGCCTGACGTGGCAGCGTAACGGCGGCACGAGCACCTTCACCCGAGATGGTGCGGCGGAGCAGTGTGAGAAGCTCATGCTCGCCTGGGGCAAGCCATGGAGGCTCCCCAGTCTTCAAGAGCTGCACACGATCGTGGACCATGCCAGGGCCTATCCAGTGATCGACCCAGAGTTGTTCCGCGGTCCAGAACCGTACCGCAATAATGCAGAGTACTGGTCGTCGGACGACTATCCCTACGCGAACAGGGACTCACCGCGCGACGTCTGGATGGTGAGTTTCTGGGGCGGTTACACCAGAAACCGGCCGCCATCGGACGCCGGCTTCGTTCGCTGTGTTTACGCCGAGCCTGACGACGTCCCGTGACTCGGCCCCGTCGAGCGCCGTCCGCCGGGCGCGGGGCCTCGGACATCCAGCCGGACGGCAGGCTGCGGGCCACCTCGCCTGCGCTTGGCCCTTTTGTCGAGCTGACCCCTTGCTGCCAGGGCGAGGATGCTGTCCCCTGCCAGGGACTCTCTCCCGGGGTCCCACGCCTGCCCTCCCCGACCCGCGCCTGCTCGATGGACACTCTCGTCAAGACCGGTGATGTCCTCCTTGGCAAGTACAGGGTCGAGCGCGTGCTCGGGAAAGGCGGCATGGGCCTCGTCGTCGCGGCCCGCCACCTCCAGCTGGGCGAGCTGTTCGCCATCAAGTTCCTCCTGCCTTCCACGCCCGAGCAGCCCCAGCTGGTCGAGCGATTCGTGCGCGAGGCGCGCGCCGCGGCTCGCCTCCGGGGCGACCACGTGGCCCGGGTCCACGACGTCGGCCGCACCGAGGCGGGGGCGCCGTACATGGTGCTGGAGTACCTCCAGGGCAGCGACCTGCGCGAGCTCGTCCGCGAGAAGGGGCCGCTGCCCGTCGAGGACGCCGCGCTGTTCGTGCTGCAGGCCTGCGATGCGATCGCCGAGGCGCACGCGGCCGGGATCGTGCATCGCGACCTCAAGCCTGCCAATCTCTTCCTGATCCGCCGCCCGAACGGCAGCCCGAGCATCAAGGTCCTCGACTTCGGGGTCTCCAAGCAAACGGGCGTCGACGAGGTGGAACTGACCACCACGGGCGCCATGCTGGGGTCGCCGATGTACATGGCGCCCGAGCAGGTCGCATGCTCGAAGTCGGCCGACGCACGGACCGACATCTGGGCGATGGGGGTCGTGCTGTACGAGCTCGTGACGGGCCGAAGGCCGTTCGACGCCGAGACCGTCCTCAAGGTCGTCGCGCTGGTGCTGCAGGCAGAGCCGGCGCTGCCGTCCGAGCTGCGGCCGGACCTGCCGCGGTCCGTCGAGGAGGTCATCCTGCGCTGCATGCGCAAGCGGCCCGAGGAGCGATTCCAGAGCATCGGCGAGCTCGCGGCGGCGCTGCGCGAGGCGCTGTCTCCGGCCGCCTTCGCGGCGTTCGCCGGCGCGACGATCGCCCATCCGCCGCGGCCCCGCGCGGCGTCGACGCCGGACGCGACGACGGTGAGCGTGCCTTCGCTGGCGCTGGAGCAGGCGTCCGCGGCGCCCCCCGGCCCTTCGTCCACGATGGCGACCCTCTCGATCGAGGTGCCTGCCGCGCCCGTCGCGGCCGCGCCGGAGAGCGCGCCTGCGGTCATCGAGCTGATCACGACAGTCCATGAGCCCACGCCGACGCTGCGCGCGCCCACCCACGAGGCGCCGGGGACCAGCGGGGCCGCGCCGGCCCCGCGCCGGAAGGCGACGGCGGCCATGGCCGTCGGGGCGGCGGTGGGGCTCGTGGTCCTTGGCGGCGGAGCATGGTGGCTCGTCCGCGGTCGCTCGTCCGGGAGCGCTGCGGCGCCCGCGTCGGCGGCGCCGGCGGCCGTCGCGCCCGGGGGCGCTGCCGCGCCTGCCGAAGCGGCCGAAGCGGAGGTGCCGTCCGAGGCGGCGCCGCGCGTTGAGGAGGCGGCGCCTGCCGGGGCGGCGGCCCCTGCGCCGCCCGTGAGCAGCACGGCGGCGGCCGCCGCGAGCGCGGCCTCGCAGCAAGGGCCCGCGCCTTCGAGCGCGAAGGCCGCGCCCGGCGCTGCGCCCGCGCCCTCTGCGCGGCCGCGGGCGCCGGGCTCCACGACCGAGCGGCCCACCCTCTGGTGATCTGATCATGGCCAGTTTCCCCTCACGTGCCTGCACGCTCGCCCTGACGCTGCTGCTCGTCCCCGCTGCCGCGCGTGCGCAGGCCGCCGATCCGAAGACCATGGCGGCGGCCCAGTCCCTCTTCGAGCAGGCCGTCGCCGAGATGGACAGCAAGAACTACGCGAGCGCCTGCCCCAAGCTCGAGCAGACGACGCAGATGCTCCCCGAGGCGCTCGGCGCGAAGGAGACGCTCGCGAGGTGCTACGAGGCCCAGGGCCGGCTCGCGAGCGCGTGGGCGCAGTACGGGCTCGTGGAGGTGCTGGCGAGCCGCGCCGGTCAGGCCCAGCGCGCCGCCGCGGCAGGCAGGAAGGCGGTCGCCTTGAGGCCGAGGCTCGCGACCTTGACGGTGGAGCTGCCGGACGCCGTCCGCCGCCTGCCAGGGATCTCGATCGCCAGCGATGGGCTCGCGCTCGGCGCCGCCGTCTGGGGGACGGCGCTGGCGGTCGACAGGGGCGAGCACGTGATCGAGGCGAGGGCGCCGGGGTATCGCCCCTGGTCGCGCAAGGTCGTGATCGGCGAGGATGGCGCGCACGCGCGCGTGGAGGTGCCCATGCTTGGGGCGGAGGAAGCTGCTCCGCCGCCCGCGCCCGTGGCCTCCGCGCCCGGCTCGGCCGCGCCGGTGACGTCGACGCCCGCGCCCGGCTCGCCTGCGCCCGCGCCCGCGGCGCACCCCTGGCAACGGCCTGTCGGCATCGCGGCCGTCGCGGCCGGGGCCGCGGGGCTCGGGGCGACCGGGGTGCTCGCGGCGCTCGCCGTCGGAAAGAAGAACGCGAGCAACCAGGAGGGGCATTGCGACGCGCGGAACACGTGCGACGAGATCGGGCTCGGTCTGCGCGATCAGGCGGCGGATCTCGGGAACGGGGCGACGGCAGCGCTCGTGGTCGGCAGCGTGCTGGCGGCGGGAGGCTTGGTGCTGCTCGTCACCGCGCCTTCGCGGCAGGACGGGCCAGAAAACACGGGCGCCGTCCGCTGGAGAATCGACGTCTCGCCGGCGCGAGTCGGCCTGCACGCAGCGTGGTGAAGTCGGAACCGATGCGCTTCCCTGGTGCACGGGCAAACTAGTGCTAGAGAGGCACTGTCGCCGACTCCAAGGTCGGCCCGACGAGCTGGACCGACACGTTGTCCAGGCCCCAGCTCTCGTTGTGAACGCCCGTCAGGCCCTGACCCTGGAAATCGAGCGACAGCGAGCCCTCGCTGTGAGGGATGGCCATGCGGAAGCGGTACACCGAGTCGCCGGCCAAGCCGTACCCGAGCGAATCGTCCACGGCCTCACCCATTCGAGCCGGGTGATCCGCGCCCGGATAGGTGCCCGGGTACGCCTGCGAAAGGTCGGGGCTCATCGAGAAGGTGGTGTTGATACGAACCTGGCCGTCGCTCGAGAACGTCCAGACGTCGGGGCCCCACCAGGTGCTGTTTCCGTCCCATGTTTTCATGATGTAGAGATCGAACGAGACGATGACGCTCGAGTGCTTGGGTAGCCCGGTCAGCTTGAGGCTCAACTTCTCGTTCGCATACTCGCCCAGGAAGCGCTGCGAGCCGTTCTCGCTCAGGGTCGTGTGGATGAGCGCTGGCCCGACGCCCGGGAGCGAGGCGGTCCACTCGGGGCCGGGGGTGGTCTCGAAATCGGCCCGGTAATACCAGTTCAGGAGCGACGGGGGCAGACCGGCGAGGTCCCACCGCGACCGCGTGCTATCGATCCATTGCTTGTAGGAGCCCGGGCGCGCCGAATGGAGGTTGGGGTAGTCGAAAGAGGCCGCGCTGTTCACCGCGATGATCTTCGCCGAGGTCGTCGATTTAGCGACCAAGCTCCAGTCAGCGATCGTGGGCCCCCCGGAGTCTCCGCTCCCAACCCAGATGTTGGGGTTGTCCTCATACGTGAACGTCCCGACGGCGTGCACGCCCACGCGCTTGACCCCCGTGGGTCCCTCCTCGAAATTCTCGTCGTACGGGCCGGGGCCATAACCGAACGTGCAATACGACGACACCTTGGTCTCGTTCCATTGCACGTAGGGAAGGGGCTTGGCGATCGAGCTCGGAACGCGGTACTTCAGCCGGACGAGGGCGAGGTCATCGATTCCCGCGTGCTTGCTCACGAGCGCCCACTTGTCGACAGGGACGCGGAACGGGCGTGGCGCGCCGTCGTTGTAGAGCGTGATGCTGAAGGAGTCCCGGGCGTCGGAGCTCGAGATATCGCCGCCAGGGCCACAGTCGGGATCCATCCCCGAGCAGACGCAATGACCCGCCGTGAGCACGGTGTGGTCGTCGATGAGCGTCCCCGTGCAGTATCCGAATTGCCGATCGTCCGCGGGATTGCTGTATATGAGGCTCTCGCCGATGGCTGGAAAATACTGGGCGGCGGAGTAGACGCCATGGTAGCCGTGGATGATGGCGTCGTGGCTCTCCCCAAGCAGGGCGTCTTCGGCTTCCGCCGCCGCACACCCCAGCGGCATCACCGCGAAACACGAGGCGAGCAGCAGGTCGATCCCATGGGGTTGTCTCGAAGAATGGTTGCGCATGAGCATGTCGCTGGAGCCTCGGCAACTCGCATGCCAGGTTCGGAATAGCCCTCTTTCGAGGAACGAATCACGGCCGCGCGCCGCGCTGTCGCCCCCAGGGCCACATCGCCGCGCGGCGAGATGCCGCGCGCCGGGCAACGAGCGGAGCGCGCCGGCGCCGAGCAACGCTTGCGGAGGTGAGCAAGACTTGCGTTCGCTCCGCGGCGCGGTGAGCAACGTTTGCGTGACCGGCGCTGCGCCCGCGCGCTGCCCCGACGCCGCCACCTGGCCCGCGAGTTGCCAGAGCCGAGTGCGGATTGCAGCTCAACACGCCACAGCGAGACAGCACGATGCGTATTCAACATGGCTCCTCGATGACAGGGAACATCAACGACACGCCGCGGCCGGCCCCGTTGGCCGCCGCGGGCGTCCTCTCGGCCCCCGCGCGGCGGACAGGGCGATCGCTCCTGCGCCGGGCCACGATGGCCTTCGCGGCGGTTGTCGCGGCGGGCTGCGCGGATACGGGCGAGCCGCTCCCGGCCGAGCCGGTCGCCGGGGCCTCGGCTCCGCTCGCGGCATCGCCGCCGTCGCCGGTCGCGCTATGGCACCTGGATGAGGATTGCTCGAGCACGGTCGTGATCGACGACTCGGGCAACGGCGCGAACGGCGTGAGGTACAACGGGGCGGGGTGCGGCGCAGGCCGCGTCGACCGGGGCGCCACCTTCGACGGGGCCGACGATCGCATCGAGATCCCGGACCGCCCGGCCTTCCACTTCACGACGCAGATGACCGCCGCAGCGTGGGTGAAGCCGTCGAGCACCTCGGGCCTCCGGACCATCGTGAACAAGTGGTATTCGATGGAGTCGTACGCGCTGTTCCTCCAGGACGGTCAGTTCGGGTTCAGCATCGCTCTCCCCGGAAATGGCTCGGGGAGCACGGTCACCGTCGCCGCCCCGGCGACCCCGGGCGTGTGGTCGCACGTGGCGGGCGTCTACGACGGGACGCGCGTCTCGCTGTACGTGAACGGCGCCCTGGCCGCGACGGCCGCCGTCTCGACGGAGCCCCGGGCGCTGCAAGACTCCACGCGCCCCGTCGTCATCGGCAACCACCCCTCCTCGAACGCCTACGCCGGGACGATCGACGAGGTGCGCCTCTACGACGTCTCGTTGACCGCCGCCCAGATCAAGGCGCTCACCAGGAACACCTATCATGTCGCGACCAGCGGGCTCGACACGAACCCGGGCACGCTGGCCAAACCCTTCAGGACGCTCGTGAAGGCGGGGCAGGCGGCGCAGGTCGGCGATACGGTCTACGTCCGCGGCGGCACCTACTTCACGGACAGCGCGAGCCCGGTGAAGCTCGACCACCTCGGCACCGAGGAAGAGCACATCGTCTTCCAGCCCTATCCCGGCGAGTCGGTCGTGCTCGACGGCAGCCTGGGAGGGAGCGGCAACGAGAACATCTTTCAGATCCGAGGAGCGTACTACGACATCCTCGGGTTCGAGATGCGCAACGCGAAGGGCGTCGCGATCAACCTCTGGAAGTGGGACGGGTCGAGCAGCGGCAAGCACATCCGCATCGCGGGGAACACGATCCACGGCTCGTTCAAGGGCGCCGTCTATCCCGGGCACCAGTCGACCCATATGCGGTTCGAGAACAACGTCGTCTACGACAACGTGAGGATCAACGCGGACAAGCTGCAGTTCTGCCACCAGGGCGGGTGGCCGTCGGCGGTGAACCTGACGCGGGAGGGCGACGTGGTCGTGGGCAACACGATCTACGAGAACTTCGGGGAGGGGATCGGCGCCTACGGGACGAACCACCACGTCGCCGACAACGTGCTGCACGACAACTACAGCGTCGACCTCTACCTCAACAACCTCGCCGACTCCACGATCGAGCGCAACTTCATCTACTCGCTGAGCGCGCCGGCGTTCCACAGGCCCTACTGCCCGGACGGCGTGAGCTGCCCCGCTCGACCCGCGGGCGAGACGGCTTGCACGTGGGCCGGGGACCTGCGGATCCCCGCCGCCGCGGTAGGGATCTCGCTCGCCAACGAGGACCCGGGCGACGTCTTGCTGGACAACAACCTGGTCCGGAACAACATCGTCGTCGGCCCCGGCCCCTCGGCCGTCCCCCGCCGCACGGTCCTCCAGCTGAGCGCGTGGGGCGGCACGGGGCCGAGCGACCTGGGTGGAACCAGGATCGAGAACAACACGGTGGTCGGCGCCGGAGACGCGGAGCTGTTCGGCATCCGGGGCCCCGCGCCCTCCGCCGCGGGAAAGCGAGCGCAGGTCGTCAACAACATCTTCTACCAGCTGAGGAGCGACAGGCCGCTGACGAGGTTCAGCCACACGGTCAGGATCGACTTCGCCAGCAACAGCTGGTTCGGCGGCAACGGGAGCTCCTCACCGGGGGGATCCGGGCAGAGCGCGAGCGACGTGATCGGGGACCCGCTGCTCGTCCACGAGGAAGGCACCGAGCCCGACGACTTCCGGCTGCTGGGCGGCTCACCCGTCAGGAACCGGGGGACGCTCCTCCCCGGCGTCCAGGAGGACTTCTTCGGCACCCCGCGTCCCCAGCAGAGCACGCACGACATCGGCGCTCACGAGGTGGTGGTAAGCTTCGAGCCAGTGTCCCTTTCCGGCCGGGCGAGCGCTCGGTGAGCGGACCGGGCCCCGGCGGATCGCGCTGGGCGCCCGGCGCCCTCAGGACGGCCGCTTCGCCGGGCGCGCCGCGAGGCCGTACTGCTTCAGCTTGAACACGAAGGTCCGCGTCGGCATCCCGATGAGCTCCGCCGCGCGCGTCTGCACCCCGCCCGTCGCCTCGAGCGCCTCCTGCATCCGCCGCCGCTCGAGCTCCTTCAGCTCCTCGGCGATCGGCCGGAAGCGCGGCGCCGACGAGGGCGCGCCCTGCGGCGGCGACGGCGCGCCCGGCGGCGACGACGGCGCGCGTCCACCGGCCGGCGCGCCCTCGCCGGCCGGTGCGGCAGGCCCTCGCCCCGCGATCCGGTCCGGCAGGTTCCACAGCTCGACGGCCTCGCCCTCCGCGGTCGCCGCCGCGTACTCCATCGCGTTCTTCAGCTCGCGCACGTTGCCCGGGAACCCGTAGGACGCGAGGGTCGACAGCGCGGCCTCGGAGAGCTCGAGCGGCGCCTTGCCGCCGCGGGCGCGCGCCTCGGCCAGGAAGAGGCGCGCCAGGATCGGCACCTCGCGCGGGCGGTGCCGCAGCGGCGGCAGCTCGACCACCGCCGTGCTCAGCCGGAAGAGCAGGTCTTCCCGGAAGCGGCCCGCGCGGCGCTCGGCCTCGAGGTCGCGGTTCGTCGCGGCCACGACGCGGAAATCGACCTCGCGCTCGCGCACGTCGCCGAGGCGCGTGATCCGCTTCGCCTCGAGCGCGCGCAGCAGCTTGGCCTGCGCGCCGAGCGGCAGCTCGCCGATCTCGTCGAGGAACACCGTGCCGCCGTGCGCCCGCTCGAGCAGGCCGGCCTTCGGCGCGCGCGCGTCCGAGAAAGCGCCCCGCTCGTACCCGAACAGCTCGCTCTCGACGAGCGTCTCCGGGAGGGCGGCGCAGTTCAGCGTGATCATCGGCTTGCTCGCCCGCGCCGACCAGTGGTGCAGGGCGGCCGCGGCGTTCTCCTTGCCGGCCCCGGTCTCGCCGAGGACGAGCACCGAGAGGTCGCTCGCCGCGAGCCTTCGAATCAGCTCGAACACGCGGATCATCGCCGGATCCGCGAGCACGACCTCGCGCTCGCCGACGTGGTGCCGGACGGCGGTGTCCGCGGCGAGGGCCACCGCGCCCGGCCCCGCGATCGCGGCCGCCGCGGCGGCGCCGGAGACGAGCGTCTCGGCGTCGCCGCCGTCGGCCGGGTACGAGGCGACGCCGCCCCGGGCCTCCGGCGCGAGCGGCGCGAGCGCCTCCAGGAGATCGAGCGTCGCCGCGCGCGCCGCCTCGGGGCCGAGCTCGGGCATCAGGACGACGAGCTGCGCGCCGCCGCTCCAGGCGAGGACATCGATGAGCCGCAGCGCCGCCGCGGCCGCGACCCCGGTGGCCTCCCTGTCCTGGACGCCGCCGGTCGACACGACGGCCACGGCGAGCGGCCTGCCGTAATCGCCTGCGCGCGCGAGCTCTTCCTCGAGGCGCCGGCGCCAGCGGCCCGCGTCGACGGTGGCCCGGTCCGGCGTCCGGGGCTCGCGCCGGAGGATCAGGAGCGCGTCGCCGATCGCGACGACGTCGCCCGAGGAGAGGAGGCGCGAGCCCTCCAGGCGCTCGCCGTTGACGAGCGTGCCGTTGTGGCTCTTCAGGTCGATGAGCTGCACCTCGCCGTCGGCGACGAGGAACTTCGCGTGCCGCCGGGACGCCGCGGCGGCGGCGACGCAGATTTCCGCGTCGGTGGAGCGGCCGACGAAGAGCACCCCCTCCCTGGGCAGCGGGAACCGCCGCGACGAGGAGCCGTCGATCACGAGGAGATAGGCGGCGGCGTCCAGATCGCCGCCGGAGAGGTCGCCTCGGTGGAGGCTCTGGGTCTTCGCGCTCGCGGGCGACTTACCCACCGTATCGCCCTCCGTGCCGGGCGGCCTCCCGCGCGCGCCGCCTCCGTGAACCCGCCCTCGTGATCATGGGGACCTGGATACCCCTCGATCGCCGCTGGCGTCCAGCGGCGGGTTGCCCGGTGGAGGAGTCGGCGCCGGGCCCCTGCGTGGGGCGGCGACCGCGAGCCCCGGGGCCGAGGCGCGCGGGGCTTTACGCCGAGGGCGCTTCGGAGGGCGAGACGCGTGGAGCCTTCGTTCGACTCAATCGGTGGCGCAGCTGATGAGGTCGCCGGCGTCCGCGCAGATCGCGGACATCTCTGTTCCTCCGTTCCTGCAGGAGAACCAGGCGACGTTGGCGAGGTGGTGGAGGCCGACCACCAGGCCCGTGTTGGCATTGATGATCGGCGACCCGCTCGATCCGCCTTCGCTGTCGCACGAGTAGCCGATCTGCGATCCCGAGAGCGTGCCGGAGTAGGTCTGATCGAGCGTGTCGATCTGGCAGCGGAGGGTATGCGCGTCATCCCTCCAGAAGCCGATCTCTTTCGGGCGTCCGCCCGGGTGCTGGATGAAGTTGATGGGGTTGCCGACGCGGCGTGGCGCACACGACATCCGGCGTGCCTCCGCCGGGCCTCCGCTCGACGGAGACGCTGTGGGGCGTCGCCTCGCCCGGCGTCACAGGATCCGGGGCGATCGCGAGCGTCCCGTGGCCGATGTCCGCGATCGAGAACCCGTGGCCACCGCCGGTGCTGCTGTGCAGCTCGACGATCGCCGTCTCGCCGTCGATGGCGAACGCCCAGACGTCGCCGTCCCCGTTCGGGCCGCGGTCCTCGTACCGGAACGACTGCGCGCCGTCGGGGCTCGAGACGGTGACGACATCGCCCTTCGCGAGCGAGAAGTCGTTGAAGTGAACGCGCACGAACGTGGCGCCCGGCGAGGTGATCGCCTGCTTCCAGCCACCCGCGTACGGGTGGGACGTCTCGGCCGCATACGCGATGACGTCACCCGCCCGGAGCGGCCCGGGCGCCGTCTCGAACCCGTCTGCGTCGTCGGCTCCGCCTGCGCCGGGAGCGTCCACGTTCCCGGCACGCCCCGTGAGCGCGAGGAGCGACCCAGCGACCAGCATCATTCTGTTCATTACAACCCCCCTTCGTCCCGGCTCGCCGCGTGGAAGCGGCGCAAGCGGACGAACCGCATAGGATAAGAGAGGATGGCGAGCCTGGCAAACACGCCTGCCCGCCGACCGCCGGGGGTGTCAAGGTGCGGCTCTGGTGCTACGCCTCGAAGATCTCACGCACGCGGCCGAGCTCCGCCGGCTCCACGAGCACGGTCACGGTGATGCCTTCGAAGAAAGTTTCCGAGTCTCGCTAGCTGGCCACCCGCCGCGGGATGGTAGCCGGGGGGCCGATACGCCCCCCGGAGGCCCGGACGGACGAGCTCCGCGGAGGGTTACTCCTGCTCGATGAGGCCGCAGCCGATGCGGCCGCCCGCGTCGGGGTCTGCCGCGGCGTGCACGACGATCGCGTACTTCGTCACGTCGGTGTCCGCGTCGTCGCCGACGGTCCAGACGTCGGTCCCGCGCTTGACCGTGTGCGTGCCCTTCCCGCTCGCATCGCACGTGAAGCTGCCGAGTCCTTCGCCGTTGGGCACCCAGTGGGCGCCCGCATCAGTACCGTTGCTGCCGCAGCTCTTGTTCTCGTGGATGTGAGCGGAGTGCTCGCCTTCAGGGCAGCCTGACAGCGTGATGGTGAGCGTCACCTCCTCTCCGGTCTGCGCGAAAGCCGCGGTCCCGGTCAGGCCGCTCGAGTTCAGCCCCTGGATCTCCGCCTCGGCCCGCAGGGACGCGCCGCCGCCGTTTCCGCCGTCACCGCCGCCGTTTCCGCCGTCACCGCCGCCACCGCCGCCGCTCCCCGACGCGGATGTGCTCGTCGAGGCGTCGCCCCCGCCCGAGCCGGCCGTGGACGACGTGCTGCTGGTGCCAGCGGGCGATTCCCCGTCATCCCCGCACGCGGCCAAGAGAGTGCTGGCCCCAAGGGCGAGCAACGAGAGCTTCAACCACCGTGACATAAGTCTCCTTTTCTCGGCGTGACCCGAACAGGCAGGCAGTTGCCCCCCGGACGCGATCAAGCCATCGAGGGCACGAGTATGTCCGAACACGGCGAGCGTCCAAGCAGTTCCGTCACAAAAATCATGCATCGGTCGCTTATCCGGCGACGGAATTCCGACGATCGTAGAAAGATGTGGCGCTGCTGCCCTGCTTCGGCGCTCCGGCGCGCGCGGTGGGGGCTATCCAGCCCTGAGCGCTCGCGTGGAGGAGGCTGTCCTGGCAGCGAGACGATCGTAGTCTCGACCGAGCCAAGCGAGAAAGTCCTGGTTCCGGGGAGGGCCGTCTGGCCAGCCTGCACGGATGCGATCGGCGAGCTCGAGATCCCAGCTCCCGAGGCCCTCGCGAATCTCGTCCGCCTGCGTGTGATGGTTTTCGAGGAGCACCTCCTCAAGCCCGATACCACCTGGGTTCCACGCGCGGATGCCCTCGCGGATGAGCGAGAGGCGCGCGTCCCAGGGGCCCTTGCGGTTCCAGAGATTGAGCGTGAGGATACGGAGCCGGTTCATCAGGGATCGAGCTAGTACTAGAAGACCGATCACGTTGATCGAGCGAGAAGTGAACCGCCAAGGCGCCATAAGACGCCAAGATTATTGTGATTCTCTTGGCGTCGTTGGCGCCTTGGGTGCGCCAGGCAAAGCCTGGGCGAGGAGGATGCTCATGTAGAAAGCTGAAACCTTGCGATGGAACCCATGGAGGTCCTGCGGACCTCTCCGGCCAAGGCTAGCCCCCAGCCGGAAGCGAGTCTTGCGTGGCTCGGAGGGTAGACCCCGGGCTGCGAAGCGTAGACAGCGAGCGTGAAAGCCTTGTATTGAGCCTCGAAATGCCATGTTTGGTGGGTGCCCAAGCTGTCCAAGAAGCGGAAGGCAACACCGGCGCGCTGGAACGCTGCGTGCGGCGAAGGGCTCGGCGCGCTGGACCCCCCGGGGTCGGAGACCAGGGCGTGCACGCAAGGGTTCCCCAGGAACCTGGGAGGCCCCGTCGCCTCCGCCAAGAAAAGCCCGCCGCAGCGGCGGGTGCGGTACCGCCGAGCGAAGGGAACGAAGCGAGGCGGGAAGGGTGACGAGGCGTCCGAGCACCTCGTAGTAGCGGATGAAGCGGGGGAACCGTCCCGAGGGACCCCGTGGAGCGAAGGGGGTGCCGGGACATGGAACTGCTGGAGGGAAAGATGAAGGAGACACCGGGCTCCCAAAACATCTCCACGAAACTCGAGCGGATAGCGAAGCTGGCGAGGGAAGCGCCTGGCGTGGCGTTCACGACGCTCGCGCACCACATCGACGTCGAGTGGCTGCGCGAGGCGTACCGTCGCACGCGCAAGGACGGCGCCGTGGGCGTGGACGGGCAGACCGCGGACGAGTACGCGGCGCATCTGGAGGACAACCTCCGGTCGCTGCTTGAACGCGCGAAGTCCGGCACGTACCGCGCGCCGCCCGTGAGGCGGGTCCTCATCCCGAAGGGCGACGGGACGCAGATGCGGCCCATCGGCATTCCGACCTTCGAGGACAAGGTCCTGCAACGCGCGGTCGTCATGGTGCTGGAGGCGATCTACGAGCAGGACTTTCTACACAGCTCGTACGGCTTCCGGAGGGAGCGTTCTGCGCATCAAGCGCTGCACGCGCTCCGTGACCAGGTGATGCACATGGGCGGCGGCTGGGTCCTGGAGGTCGACATCCGGAAGTTCTTCGACACCCTCGACCATGGCCACCTCCAGGAGATCCTTCGCCGAAGGGTGCGCGATGGGGTGCTGCTGCGGCTCATCGGCAAGTGGTTGCATGCGGGCGTGCTGGAATCCGGGGCCGTGTCCTTCCCGGAGTCTGGCTCGCCTCAAGGCGGCGTGGTCTCGCCACTGCTGTCGAACGTCTACCTGCACGAGGTACTGGACGTGTGGTTCGAGCAGGAGGTGAAGCCGCGACTGCAAGGCCGCGCGTTTCTCATCCGGTACGCGGACGATTTCGTCCTGGTGTTCTCGCACGAGGAAGATGCTCGTCGCGTTCTGGCCGTGCTCCCGAAGAGGTTCGGCAAGTACGGCCTTGCGCTCCACCCGGACAAGACCCGGCTGATCGAATTTCGTCGGCCTGACCGTCAGCCTCCCTCGGAGGATCGATCGGATCATGGACCCGACACGTTCGACCTGCTGGGCTTCACCCACTACTGGGGCTTGTCTCGTCGAGGCAGGTGGGTGGTCAAGCAGAAGACCGCCTCCGGTCGCTTTCGCCGCGCGCTGAAGCGGGTCGCGGCGTGGTGTCGGCAGCATCGGCACCAGGCGCTCGGGGAGCAGCAGCGATCGCTCGCGCAGAAGCTGCGAGGTCACTTCGGGTACTTCGGCATCACGGGGAACTCCGAGGCGATCAGCCGCTTCCGCGAGCTGGTCATCGGCATCTGGTGCAAGTGGCTCGGTCGTCGCTCCCAGAGAGCGCGGATCAACTGGGACCGCAGGCACATGCTGCTGGAACGCTACCCCCTCCCACCTGCCCGGGTCGCGAGGCCGTACTCACCCGCGTAGCGAATCCATGTTGCGAAGAGCCGGATGCGGTAGCCCCGCACGTCCGGATCTGTGGGGGCCCTGGGGGAGCAATCCCCCAGGGCTACCCGAGCGGTTCGAATTCTGCTCTCTTCTGGCGGTTTCAACCCGTTTGTCGCTCTAGGCCTCGAAGATCTCGCGCACGCGGCCGAGCTCTGCCGGCTCCACGAGCACTTCGAGCCTGTCGCCGGCCTCGAGGATCGTCTGGCCTCGGGGCACGACGGTCCCGCCCTCCCGGTGAATGGCGCGAATGAGCACGCCGGCAGGCAGGCCGAGCTCAGCGATACGCTTGCCGACGACGGCGGCCCCGGACACGAGCTCGAACGCGCGGGTCCTCGGCTCTGTGCCGGCGAGGGTGTGGGTCGCCGGATCGTAATGCGCCGCGAGCTCGTTCACCACGGTCTCCGGCGAGAGGGGCGTGCTCGTCGTGTAACCGGCGCGAGCGAGCAAGTGCGTCGCCACGGGCATCGTCAGCGCAACGAACGCGATGATGACGATGGCCCGGGTGGTGACGGCCGGGTCGTAGAAATGAAGGGCGGAGGCCGAGATGATGCACGTCATCCCGAGCACCGAGGCCTTCGATGTCACCTGGAGGCGCGTGAACAGGTCCGGCATGCGCAGGATGCCCACGGCCGCGAGCAGCATGAAGATGCATCCGACGACGAGGAGCGCGCCCTCGACGAGCTCGAGGATCACGACGCCTCCCCCTGCCGCTCGAGGTAGTACGCGAACGCGATGGTGCCGAGGAAAAAGATGAGCGACAGCACCATCACCGCGTCGAGGAGGACGCCGTGGTCGGTCACCATCGCGTAGAGGGCGATGCCCCCGCTGCCGACCGTCGCCATGAGGTCCATCGCGACAACGCGGTCGGGGAGGCTCGGCCCGAGCAGGAGGCGGATGAACGCGACGACGAACGCCACCGTGACGACGGCGATCGCGAAGAGCAGGAGCGGGGTCATCGGAAGAGCTCCTTCACGCGGCGCTCGAGGTCGCTCTTGATGGTCGCGCGCAGCGCGTCGGCGCTGTCCACGAACATCGCATGGACGAAGAGGACCGTGCGGTCGCCCGAGACGTCGAGGCCAAAGGTGCCGGGCGTCAGGGCGAGGAGGATCGTCAGCACGGTGATCTCGAGATCGGTCGTCAGATCCAGGGGGACCGCGACGATGCCCGGGCGGCTCTCTCGCCTGATCGAGATGACGTCGCGGGCGACCCTGAGGTTCGCCCGCACCATCTCTTTCACATAGAAGAGCATGAACGACAGCACCCCTGGCAGCTTCTCGAAATAGGTCGTGGGGCCGATCAGGCGCCGGAGCCAGAGGAGCAAGAGGTACCCGAGGAGGAAGCCGAAGACGAGGCCCCCTGCGGTGGCGCGGCCTGTCAGGCCCACCCAGACGATCGCCAGGAACAGATTGAGAACGAGGGCTCTCATGGGCGACCCTCCCCCAGCACGGCGCGCACGTACTCGGTTGGATCGGCGAGCTGCGCGGCGGCCCGCCGGACGACGGCGAGGAGCGGCTCGGGCGCCATTCCGAGCGTGACGCCCAGCGCGGTCAAGAGGACGACCGGCACGTACAGGAGCGCAGGGCGCCGCGTCCCGCTCTCGCGCGGGGCGAGGTCGGCCCCGGCGGGCGCGGGCTTCCAGAAGGCCTCGTTCCATATCTTCGTCATCGAAATGAGGGTGACGAGGCCGACGGCGAGGCTCGTGGCGACGACGGCCGCGGCCCCGCGCGAGCCGACCTCGAGCCCCGATCGCACCAGGATGAGCTTGGCCCAGAAGCCCGACAGAGGCGGCATGCCGGCGAGCGAGAGGGCCGTGACGAGGAAGCAGGCGGAGAGCCCGGGGCTCCGCGCGAGGAGCCCGCCCTGGAGGTCGAGGCGAGCGTCTTTCCCCCCGGATTGCATGATCCCGCTGATGAGGAAGAGGTTCGACTTGATGATGGCGTGGTGCAAGACGAAGAAGATCGCCCCCGAGAGGGACGACAGCGTGAACAGGCCGAGGCCCATGACCATGTAGCCGACCTGGCTCACGCTGTGAAACGCGAGGATCCGCCGGACCTCCCGGTGGGACACCGCGCCGAGCACGCCGACGGCCATGGTGAAGGCCGCGATCCCGAGGAGGAGCGCGTGGGTGGCCTCCCCGTCGCTCACGAAGAGGAGGGTGAAGCTGCGCACGAGGGCGTAGACACCCACCTTCGTCAAGAGCCCCGCGAACAGCGCGGTGACCGTCACGGGGGGCGTGTGATACGAGTCCGGCAGCCAGAAGAAGAGGGGGAAGACAGCGGCCTTGATGCCGAACGCGACGAGGAAGATCATCGCGAGGGTGAACCGGATCGGCGGCGCGAGGCTCGGCAGCTTGAGCGAGAGGTCGGCCATGTTGAGGGCGTGCACGGATCCGTAGAGGATGCCGAGGCCGGTGAGGAACAGGGCGCTCGAGATCAGGTTCATCGCGACGTACTTGATCGCGCCCTGCATCTGCGGCCGCTCGTTGCCGAGCACCAGGAGGACGAAGGACGCGATCAGCGTCACCTCGAACCAGACGTACAGATTGAAGAGGTCGCCGGTGACGAAGACCCCGTTCGTGCCCATGAGGAGCACGTGCATGAGCGGGTAGAACCCGTGCGCCCGCCGCCCGCGGTCGATGTCCGACACGGAGTAGATCGACGTGACGACCGCGATGACGCCCGAGAGCAGGACCATGAGCGCGGAGAAGAGGTCGACCACGAAGGTGATGCCGTACGGCGCGGGCCAGCCGCCGAGCTGGGTCGATTGAATGCCTCCCCGGTGCACGGCGCGGAGCAGGGCGAACCCGACGGTGAGCTGAAGGACGCTCCCCGCGAGCCCGAGCGCGCGCTGCCTCCCCACGCGCCGGAAGGAGAGGAGCGAGAGGGCCGCCGTGGCCAGGGGGACGAGGACGGGCAGGACGAGGAGCACCTTCATGGGCGGGTCGATTCGAGAGAGTCGATGTCGTCGCTGCCCATCGTCCGATGAACGCGATGAAGGAGGACGACGGCGAACGCGACGACCGCGAAGCTGATGACGATCGCCGTCAGGATCAGCGCCTGGGCCACGGGATCGGCCGGCGGCGCGTGGAAGGCCCCTTCGCCCTTGGGGATCAGCGGGGGACGGCCGCGGACGACGCCGGCCGCCGTGAGGATGAGGAGGTTCGTCCCGTGCCCGAGCAGCACGAGGCCGAAGGCGAGCTTCACGATGCTGCGCCGGAGCATGAGGAACAGCCCCGACGCGTAGAGCCCGCCGACGACGATCGCGAGGAGGACCGTCATGAGCTCATCTCCGCGGCCATGAGGAGGATCATGAGCACCATGCCCATCACGGCGGCATACACGCCGACGTCGAACAGCACCGGCGTCCCCACCGCGACGTCGCCGAGCCCCGGCACGGGGACGGTCGCCCACACGCCTTGCAGGAAGGATCCGCCGGCCACGAGCCCGACGACGCCCGAGAGAAGGATCGTCGAGAGCCCGAGCCCCATGAGCGTCTGGGGCGCGACGCGGAGCAGCCGCCGCGTCGAGGGGACGTCGTGAGCGAGGATGTGGAGCGAGAACGCCGCTGCGATGATGAGCCCGCCGAGGAACCCGCCCCCGGGCTCGTTGTGGCCGCGGAGGAGCGCGTAGATCGAGACGATGATCAGGAGCACCATCAAGACCGGCGTGACGGCGCGCAGGATGACGGAGGGCATGGCTCAGGCGCCCTTCCGCGCGCGCGTCGCGAGCAGGGCATAGACCCCGATCCCGGCCACGCAGAGGACCGTGGACTCGCCCAGCGTGTCCATCGCCCGGAAATCCACGAGGATCACGTTGACGATGTCCCGCCCGTGGGCCTCCGGGTATCCCTTCGCCACGAAGAACTCGCGCAGGATCGGCTCCGGGGAGAGCGTCGACGACATCAGGATCAACAGGGTCACCGTGGCCCCGAAGATCGCGGAGACGATCGCGTCCGGGATCCACACGCGCGCGGGGGATCGGGGCACGAAGCGCGGCAGGTGGTGCAGGACGAGGACGAAGATGACGACCGTCAGCACCTCGACCATGATCTGCGTCAGCGCGAGATCGAGCGCGCTGAAGATCACGTAGACGAGCATGACGCAGAGGCCGATCGCGCCGAGCGCGGCGACGACGGCGAGGCGCGATCGCGTGCGCGTCGCCATGGCCGCGGACGCGAGGATCACGCCCGCGAGCACGAGCTCCGGGAGCTCCACCGTGAGCGACGGGATCGTGAAAGGGAGGCTCCGGAGCAGAGGCGTCCCGACGAGCACGACCGTCGTCAGGGCCGTGATGAGCAGATAGCGGCGCAAATGCCCCGTCTGGAGCCGCCCTGTCAGCCACTCCGCGAACCGGAGGAGCCCCGCGAAGGCAGCGTCGTACACGCGCGCGGGGCCCCAGGCGCCGAGGCGCGCGGCGGCGTCGAGGAGGCGCCCTTCGCGGCCGGAGAGGGCGCGGAAGAGCCCGAGGCCGGCGAGGAGCGTCGCGACGCTGAGCCCGAGCACGGGGGTCAGGCCGTGCCACAGGTGCAGCTCGAGCGGCGCGGGCCGGCCGAGGATCGCTGTCGCCGCCGCGCTCGGGAGGTCGCCGAGGAGCCGCGGCGCCACGCCGAGGACGAGGCTCGCCGCCGCGAGCGTGGCTGGCCCGAGCCACAACGACAGCGGCGCTTCGTGGGGGAGCGCGGGCGCCGCCGGAGGACCGCCGAAGAAGGGGCGATGGGCGACGACCAGGCTCACAACGACCAGGAGGGCGCTCGACAGGACCGCGGCCCCGGCGAGGACCGCCGTCATCGAGGGCGGCCCGAGGACGGCCTCGTAGAAGAGCTCTTTCGACAGGAAACCGAGGAGCGGCGGCGCCCCCGCGCTCGAGATCGCCGCCAGCACGGCCGCCGTCGCGGTGATCGGCATCCGCCGCGCGAGGCCGCGCAAAAGGGTGACGTCGCGGGTCCCGGTCTCGTGGTCCAGGGTCCCCGCGGTCATGAAGAGCGCGCCCTTGTACAGCGAATGCGCGACCAGATAGACCACCGCCGCGGAGACGGCCTCCCGGGTCCCGATGCCGAGGAGCATCGTGAGCAGGCCGAGCACGCTCACGGTCGAATAGGCGAGGATCCGCTTGAGGTCCTTCTGCGTGACAGCGAGCGCCGCGCCCGCCACCATCGTGGCGGCGCCGAAGCCCGTCACGACGAGGTGCCATTGCCGCGTGGCGCCCAGCGTGGGATGCAGGCGCGCGAGCAGATAGACGCCGGCCTTCACCATCGTGGCCGAATGCAGGTAAGCGCTGACCGGCGTTGGCGCCTCCATCGCCCGAGGGAGCCAGAAGTGAAAGGGCACCTGCGCTGATTTCGTGAAAGCCCCCGCGAGGACGAGGAGCAGGATCGGCAGGTAGAGGGGGCCTTCGCGGACGACGTCGCCCGAGAACCGCGAGATCTGCGTCTCTCCCGTGACAACGACGAGGAGGACGAGGCCCGCGAGCATCGCGAGCCCGCCGCCGCCCGTCACGAGGAGCGCCGTCAAGGCGGCCTTGCGCGCCTCCGGCCGCTCGTGGTCCCACCCGATGAGCAGATACGAGCTCACGCTCGTGAGCTCCCAGCACACGAAGAGGAGAATGACGTCGTCGGCGAGCACGAGGCCCGCCATGGATCCCGTGAACAGGAGCAGGTAGGCGTAAAACCGCCCGAGCCGCGGGTGCGAGCGCAGGTATTCGCTCGCGTACACGAAGATCAGCGCGCCGATGCCGCAGATGAGCCCGAGGAACACGAGCGAGAGCCCATCCAGCCTCACCGCGAGCGCCACGCCGAGCGACGGGATCCACGGCAGCGACGCGTGGTGGGCCTCCCCCCCGGCGAAGGGCCCCGGGACGAGCCGCGCCGCGGACACGAGCACCGCGAGCGGGAGCGCCGCGAAGAGCCAGCCGGCCGGGCGCCCGAGCCCGCGGTAGAGGGCCGGCGCCAGCAGCGCTCCGACGAACACGCTCAGGACAGCCCACAGCATCGCGGCAGGTTCCCCTTCGATGCCGGCGAGGGTCCGAGGCGTTCGGGCCTACGGCCTGCCGGGCGAGCTCGACGCGCTGCTTGCCCTCGTTCCCGCGGCGCCGGCGAGCGCGATCAAGCGCGACCGGGCGAGCGCGCCGTGCCGAGCAGCCCGCCTCGTCGCGGCCGTGCGCTCGATGGCGCTGCCGCGATGCGCGGCGGGCGCAGAGCATCGGATGCGGCATGGATGCGCAGCGCGCCAAGGCGAGGCCCGCCGCCCGCCGCCCGCTCGCGGCGCTGCTCCTCGCAGCGCCGCTCCTCCTGGCGAGCTGCGGCCGGCCGTCCGCTCGGGCGCCCGCCGCCCGCCGGGTGGAGCCGGGCGTGCGGGCCGTCCTGGAGGCGCACGGCGCGCCTGCGCTCCCGGCGCCGCCGGCCGCGGAATCGGTCCCGCTGCTGCTCGTCGCCGACGCCGCGCCGAGCGCGCCCGCGCCCCTGAAGCGCCCGCCGGGAGCGGCGCCGCCGGCGCCGGAAGCCGTCGTGTCGGCGGCCGTGCCGTTCCCGCCGGGCGCGCTGCGCGACGTCCGGCTCATCCGCCTGCGCGACGCGCGCGGCGCGGCGGTCCCGCTCCGCGCGAAGCCGCTCGCGATCTGGCCCAGGGGCCGCTCGATCCGCAGCGCGCTCCTCGTCTTCCGCGCCGCGCTCGCGCCCGGAGAACGAGCGATCTACACGCTGAATTTCGGCTCCCCTTCGCCATCGTCACCTTCGCAGCGCGCCGACCGCCAAGCCCCTCAGGCCGCCCCGCTCGCCCAGGTCCCGCAGCCCTTCCAGGTCCCTCGGGCGGCCGTGCTCGACGAGGCGCTCCTGCCGAACCCGGACGGCCCGATCGCGGCGGTGCTGCCGCCGTCGTGGTACGCGGCGAGCCTGGTGTCCGGGCCGCAGCTGCCGGCCATCGACGACCGCCGCTTCCCCGAGTTCGAGGCCCGCATCGAGGGCGCGCTCGCCCGCATGACGCCCGCCTACGACGCGTACGGCGTCAGCTGCGCGGCCCCGTACCGCACGTACTACGACGGCCCGCACGCGCTCTACCAGCGCTTCCTCCGCAACGGCGACGCCGCGCGCTACCGGCGCGCGCGCGCCGAGGCCGTCTGGTACCGGCAGCACGAGCTCAGGTTCTCGCCCGATCGCCGCCTCGCGGTCCACGTCTGCGAGCGCGACGACTGGAGCCCGGCGGCGCCCCTCTCCTGGCGAGTCCTCCGGCGCATGCTCGGCCAGGGGATGGTCGACGACTACCTGCTCACCGGCGATCCTGCGGCCAGGGAGGCGGTCCTCGCCATGGGCGAGGCCCTCCGGCAGAACCAGGCCGCGCTCACGGGCGGAAGGGAAGACGTGCTGCGCGTGACCGAGCGCAACATGGCCTGGGTGATGATGACCCTGTCGAGCTACTACGCGCTCGACCCGCGGCCGGAGCTCCTGTCGACGCTGCGCGGGCTCGCGGATCGCACGGTCGCGTGGCAGCGACAGGGCGCGTCGGGCGCGTTCGAGCACGACCTGACCCGCGCCGACCCGTCGGAGTGCGAGCGCGGCCCGCGCGGCGGCTCGCCGTTCATGACCGCGCTGCTCGTCGACGCGCTCATGGACTACCACGCGCTCACCGGCGATCCGCGCGTCCGCGAGGTGGTCGCGCGCGCGGCAGGCTGGCTCGCCGAGCGCGCCATCACCTCGGACGGGCGCGCGTTCCGGTACCTGTGGGGCTGCGAGACCGACGCGTACGACGACAGCGGGACCGCCGACCTCAACCTGCTGATCGTGCCCGTGTTCGGCGCCGCCTACGCGCTGACGCGCGAGCCGCGGTGGATCGAGGTGGGCGACGCGCTGGCCGACGTCGGCGTGAAGGAGATGCTGGTGAAGGAGCCCAAGCACTGGAACCAGGCGATGCGCGCGTTCGGGCGCTACCTGGGGTACCGGGCGGCGCTCTAGAGCGGCGGTCACCCGCTTCGGATACGGGCCCACCTCGACGTTTTCGGTGCTCAGCGCACAGGAGTGCGCTTCCGCGCCGAAAACGCCGATCTGGACCCGTCTCCTGTGCGGGTGACCGCCGCTCTGCGACGCTCGTGCCAGGGGCGGGTGGGAACCGCTCTAATGGCCGCTCCGGCGCCCGGGCGCGGCGCCGTTGCGGGCGTGTTTGCCGCTTTCGTGCAGGCCCGCCACGCCGCCGCCGGCTTGCCGGAGCGCATAGCCGATGCCGCTCTGCAGCGTCCCCTTGGTCACCACGGCGCCGAGATCGACGCCCAGATCGATGAGCGTCTGCGCCAGCTCGGCGCGGATGCCGGTGATCACCGTCTTCGACCCGAGCAGCCGCAGCGCCGTCGCCGTGCTCATCAGCGTGCTCGCGACCGCCGAGTCGAGCACCGTCACCCCGGTGACGTCGATGATGACGACCTTCGCCCGGTTCGCCTGGACGCCGTTCAGCGCCGCCTCGAGCGCCTGCTCCGCTCGCGCGGAGTCGATCGTCCCGATGAGCGGCATCACCATGATATGATCGGTGATCGGGATGAGCGGCGTCGAGAGCTCGGCGAGCCGGGCGCTCTGCGCGTCGATGACCTCCGCCTGCAGCGCGGCGCGCTCCTCCTCGGCCCGGGCGCGCTCCACGAGCTCCCGCTGCAGGCGCTCGTTCGTCTGGCGGAGCTCCTCCGTCTGGCGCGCCACCTCGGTCTCCAGGCGCTCGTTCGAGCGGCGGAGCTCGGACGTCATGTCGGCCAGGTGCCCGTACAGCAGGGCGTTCTTCACGGCCACCGCCGCCTGGGAGGCCAGGAGCCCGAGCGTCTCCAGCTGCGCCGCGAGCAGCGGCTCCGGCGCCGCGTCGCCCTCGATGTAGAGGACGCCGATCAGCTCGCCCTGGCACATCATGGCCAGGCAGAGGATCGACCTCGGCCCCTTCCCGGCGAGGTACCGCGCGTCCTCCGGGCGAGCGTCGCGGCCCGTGTCCCAGACGAAGACCGATTGACGGGTCCTCGCGACCTCCTCCACGAGCGACACAGCGAGATCGGCGCCCGGGCCCACCGGCGCCGAGAGCCCGAGCACCACCGTATCTGGCTCGCTCGTGATCGACGCCTCGATCACCAGCCCGGACTCGCGCGAGAGGACGAGGACGCATTTCCGCGCGCCGGCGTGCTCCAGCGTGAGCCGCATCAGCCGGTCGAGCACGTCGTCGAGGACGATCTCGCCCGAGACCGCCTGCGCCGCGCGGATGACCGTCGCCATCTGCGCCTGCGCCTGCGTGAGCCCCTCGAGCGCGCGCTCCAGCGCCACCGTGCGCTCTCCCACGCGCCTCTCCAGCTCCTGCGTGAGCCGCTGCAAGGCCGCCTCCGCCGCGATCCGCTCGTCCACCTGCGCGGCGAGGCGCATCGTCAGCTTCCTGAGCTTGGTGTGCACCCGGACGCGCGCGAGCAGCTCCTCGTCCAGGAACGGCTTGGCGAGGTAATCGACGGCCCCGAGGTTCAGGCCCTTCACCCGGTCCGCAGACAGGTCCGTGCTCGCCGTCATGAAGATGACGGGGATCGCGGCCGTGGCCGGGTCCCCCTTCAGCCGGCGGCACGTCTCGAACCCATCCATCCCATCCATCTTCACGTCGAGCAGGATGAGATCCGGCAATCCCTCCCTCGCGAGCCGGAGGGCGCGCGCGCCGTCCACCGCCACCGCGACCTCGAAGCCTGAGCCCGTCAGGGTATCGGACAAGAGACCGAGGTTCCTCGGGTTGTCGTCCACGATGAGTATCGTCCCGGCTTCACTGGCATCCATCGTTCTACCCTCCAGGAAGCGCGCGCTCCCATTGCCACGACCAAGGCGCGCGCCGTCCAAGCAACGTCAATCGCGTAGGTGCATCTTGATGAAATCTTCCACGGGTTCCATCTTGAAATCCTGCATCAGGCGGCGCAGGTGCCTGCAAAACGGCGCGAGCTTCGGATCGGCGCGATCGAGCCTGTCGAGGTGCTTCTGGAGCTGGTTGAAGAGCCCCCTGTGCGCGAGATCGAAGAGCAGCCGCAGATCCTCGGCGGCGGGGGCGGTCACCGGGAGATCTGCGCCGCCGGCGAGCTCGGGTGAGCTCGGGTCGCGGTGGGCGCCGGCGGGCGCCTCGCCCGGCGCGGCAGGATCGCCCTGCTGCTCGTAGACCCACGAGAGCCCGAGGTGCCGCTGGATCTTGTCGTAGAGCTCCTCCAGCTGCAGCGGCTTCGGGAGGAAATCGTCGGCGCCCGCGGCCAGGCTTTTGTCCTGATCGGAGAGGAAGACGCTCGCGGACGACGCGAAGATCTTCAATCCTGCTCGACCCGGCGCCTTCCGGAGCAGCTGGATCATCTCCCAGCCGTCGAGCTCCGGCATCGCGAGGTCCGTGATCACCAGGTCGAACTCGCGCTCCGACGCCGCCGCGAGGCCCTCCTTGCCGCCCGTGGCCTCGGACGTCTCGAACCCGACGGACTGCAGCATCTTCACGAGCACCGCGCGGTTCTCGGGCTGGTCGTCGACGACGAGGACGTGGCGCCGCCTGCCCTCGTAGTCGGCGACCGCCGAAGCGGGCCGGAGCGCCGTGGGCTGGGTTCGCCGGGGCGACTCGGCGAGGACCACGTCCATCCAGAACACGCTCCCCTTGCCGGGCTCGCTCCTCACCTCGATGGAGCTGCCGAGCAGCTTCATGATGCGCTGGCTGATCGCGAGCCCGAGCCCCGTCCCGTCGACGCGGCGCTTGCCGTCGCTGGCTTGCTTGAACGGGAGGAAGATCTGGTCGAGCTGATCCGGGCTGATGCCCGTCCCTGTGTCCTCGATCTCGAAGCGCACCCGGTGCGTCCTGCGCGGCGCGCTCTGGATCGCGGCGGAGTCCGGCGCGGAGCCGTGCGGCGGGCGCGGCCCGTCGCCCAGCCGCTTGATCGTGAAGGAGACGCGGCCCTTCTCGGTGAACTTCACGGCGTTGCCGAGCAGGTTGATCAGCACCTGCCGCAGCCGCCGCTCGTCGGCGTAGACGTCGGTGGGGAGCTCGGGATCGGGCGTATACACCAGCGCGATGCCCTTCTCCTCGGCGCGGATGCGGCAGATCTCGGCCGTCGATCGCAGGAACGAGGGCAGGTGGAAATCGTTCGCGTGGGCCTCCATCGCCTGCGCCTCGATCTTCGCCAGATCGAGGACGTCGTTGATCAACGTGAGCAGGTGGGCGCCGGAGCGATGGATGACGTCGATCCCGCGCAGGTCCTGCTCGCTCAGCCCCCGCGAGCGCCGGAGGATCTGCGCGTAGCCGAGGATGCCGTTGAGCGGCGTCCTGAGCTCGTGGCTCATGTTGGCGAGGAAGTCGCTCTTCGCCTTGTTGGCGGCGTCCGCGGCGACCTTCGCCTCCTTCAGCTCGGCCGTGCGCTGCTCGACGCGGTGCTCGAGCTCCTCGAACGACCCCTGGATCTGGCGCGCCATCTGGTTGAACGACTCCGCCAGCGTGCCCATCTCGTCGTGGGATCGCACCTCGACCGCTGTGTCGAGCTTCCCGCTCGCCAGCTGCGACGCCGCCTGGGCGAGGCGGGTGATCGGCCTCGTCAGGACCTGCGCCATCAGGACGGCGACCGCCGTGACGATCGCGGCGATCAGCGAGGCGAGCAGCAGCGCGTCGCGCGTCGTCCTCTCCTCGATGGGCTCGAGGAACGCCGCCTCCGGCCGCACGAACGCCACGGTCCACGGCGGCTTCTTCATGCCGTCGAAGGCGCTCACGCGCGCGAGGGCCACCGCGCTCATGGGGGCGCCCCGCGCGGCCATGCGGGCCTGCAGGAAGCGGCTCGCCGTCGAGGTCGGGTCCTGCTCGCGCTCGAACCGGCGCAGCCCCTCGTCGAAGGCCTGCACGTCGGTCGACAGCTCCGCGGCCGGCTTGTCCGGCAGCCGCCGCTCCGCCTTGAGCCGGCCTTCGAGCTCCGGGGCGAGCGGCACCAGCGACTTGAACACGAGCTCCGGGGAGCGGCCGTGCGCCAGGCGGACGTGGTGCTCGTCGAGGAGGATCGCGAACGCGTCCGACGCCTCCAGGAGGCGCGTCTGGGAGAGGATGATCCGCTGGACGGCGGACAGGTTGTAGGTGCACCGGAGCACGCCGATCGTCTTCTTCTTGTTCAGCGCGTCGCGGACGGGGCTGCTGAAGACGAGCTGGGGCACGTCGCCGGCGAACACGACCGACGACGCGTACGGCAGGCCCGTCTCCATCGCGCGGACGAAGTAGTCCCTCCTGGATTCGTCCCTCTCCGCGGGCGTCTGCACCGTGTCGAGCACGTTGTGCCCGCGCTCGTCGAGCAGCGCATAGGAGAGGATGTTGATCGTGTCCTTCCGGATGAGGCCGTGCAGCGTCCTCGACGCGAGCGCGTGCGCCTCGCTCCCGCTCCTCCGGGCCTCGTCGTCGAGGCTCAGGTAGCTGGTCAGCCCGGGCAGGCGGGCCTCGACGCGGACCGCGTCCAGGTTGCTCTCGATGAAGTCGTCGACGCTTGTCGCGGCCTGCGACGCGGCCGCGGCGAGCGCCTGGTTGGCGCTCTCGGTCAACACCATCTCGTTCGTCCGCTTGTTCAGGAGCGTGAGGATCGAGAGCGGCGCGAGCGCGACCGTCAAGAGCGCCACGATCAGCTTCATGCGGAGGGTGATGAGCGGGACCTGCTGCTGCATTGCGCGACTCATGGCGTTCGTCGAACCTCCGTGGCGATGCTCTCCAGGTGCTCCGCGGCCCGCGGCGGTCACTCGCGGCCCGTGGCGGGCGGCAGGAAGGACGAATCGAAGATGTTGTCGAGGTCCGGGCGGCGCCCCAGCTGCCCGTCCTGGACGAGAAAATCGATGTGCTTGTTGACGAGCGGGGCCAGCGACGTGGGGTCGTTGTTCGGGGCGAACCTCCGTCGGACCTCCTCCAGCGAGAAGAGCTCGTATCCGTCCGTGCTGATGTCCGAGGCCGGGATCTTGAGCGCCTTCGCGATGATCTCGTTGCCCTCCTGCGGGTGGGCCTTCCAGAACTCGACGGCCTGGAACCACGCCCGGATGAAGGCGCGGACGTCGTCGGGCCGGTCGCGCAGCACCGTGCTGCGGAAGAGCGTGAAGTCGGCGAACAGCGCGGGCGTCTCCTTGCTCGAGAAGATCGCCTTGGCGCCGGACTTCGCCGCCTGCGTGACATAGGGCTCCCAGGTGTGCCCAGCCTGGATCGTATTGTTCGCCAGGAACGGGGCGACGTCCGTCTCGCTCACGTTGACAAGCGTCACGTCGTCGATGGCGAGCCCGTTCCTCTCCAGCATCTCGCTGACAAGCATCTCGCCCATGGCGCCGGTCTTGGCCGCGATCTTCTTCCCCTTGAGATCGGAGATCGTCTGGATCTCCGGCCGCGCCATGATGACGTCGGCGCCCGCCGTCTGGCCGGAGTAGAGGACGACCCGCGCATCGGGCTCCCTCGCGAGGATGCGCACGACGACCTCCATGGTCCACGGCAGGCCGTCGACCTTGCCCGCGGTGAAATCGGAGATCATGCCGTAGAGATCCGGGTTGACGACGAGCTCCACGTCGACGCCCTGCTGGTCGAAGAAGCCCTTCTCCTCGGCGATCGACAGCGGGAAGTACCCGACCCAGCTGCCGTGGCTGACCCGGAGCGGCGGCCGCGCGTCCTTGCCCCGATCGCCGGGCGAGGGCTCCGGCTGGCACGCCGAGGCGAGGACGGACAGCGCGGAGACCGCGAGCCAGCCGATGGTGCGTCGCGCAACCGATGTCTTCATGGTCTCTCGGGGCTCCTTCCCGGGGCGTGTCGTGCGGGCCGCGCGCGCCGCCCGGCGGCGCGACAGCGCGGAATGCGCGCCGATCGCCGCGCGCCGTGCTCCCGGCGCCGAGACGACGGCCCGGCTGCGAGGCCCCCCTGCATGTTGCGCAGCCTACCATGAACCGCCGCGGCGCCGCGATGCTCTGCGACCGGATCACGGCGATCCGGGGGCGCGGCTCGAGGTCGCCGGCGCCGTCTGCCCGGCTGGACTGCCTCGCACCGTCGCGAGACCTCGGTAGGTAGCTCGGCGCAGGTGTGCCGAAGGCATCGATTGCTGAAGCAAAACCATTGCGATATTGCAATGCGAGCCGGCCACGACTACCCTTAAACTCAGCCTTCGCGTCTTATCGTCTGCTTGCCATTCGAAATCAGTTGAAGAGAACCCCACTCATCGGAGGTGACTCATGGCCTCGTACTTTGTCGTGCGCGACGTCCTCTCCCGTCTCGTCGCGGCGTCGGCGCTGCTCGTCGCCCTCGCGGCGGGCCGATCCGCCGACGCGGCGTCGTCTTTCACCCTCTTCGAGAGCGGCCATGTGCGTCCGCTCGCGCTCTCGCCCGACGGAAAGCTGCTATTCGCCGTGAACACGCCCGACAACCACCTCGAGGTGTATCGGGTCAAGGATCAGGGTATCGAGCACCGCGCCTCCATCCCCGTCGGCCTCGAGCCGGTGGCCGTGGCGGCGCGGAGCGATACCGAGGTCTGGGTCGTCAACCACCTGTCGGACAGCGTGAGCGTCGTCGAGCTGACCCAGGGGGCGCGCTCGGGCCGGGTCGTGCGGACGCTGCTCGTGGGCGACGAGCCGCGCGATATCGTGTTCGCGGGTCCTGGAAGGCGCCGCGCGTTCATCACGACGGCGCACCGCGGGCAGAACATCCCGTTCGATCCCCAGCTCACGACCCCCGGCGTGGGCCGGGCGGACGTATGGGTCTTCGACGCCAATCACCTCGGGTCGACGCTCGCCGGCGCGCCCCTCACGGTCGTCACGCTGTTCAGCGATACCCCGAGGGCGCTCGCGGTGACGCCGGACGGCAGCAAGGTGTATGCGGCGGCCTTCCACTCCGGGAACCGCACCACCGCGATCCACGAGGGCATCATCCCGAACGGCGGAGAGGCTGCGGGGGGCGTGCCCGGGCCGGCCACCAACGCGGAGGGGATCCCGCACCCGGAGACGGGGCTCATCGTCAAGTTCAATGGCTCCCACTGGGTGGACGAGCTGAACCGCGTCTGGGACGGCTCCGTCCGGCTCTCGCTGCCCGACAAGGACGTGTTCGTCATCGACGCGAACGCGAACCCGCCGAGGCAGCTGCCCGGCGCCGCCGGGTTCTACACCGGCGTCGGCACCGTCCTCTACAACATGGCGGTCAACCCGGTCAGCGGGAAGGTGTACGTGTCGAACACCGAGGCGCGGAACGAGAAGCGCTTCGAGGGGCCCGGGATCTTCGCCGGCCAGACGGTGCGAGGCCACCTGCACGAGAGCAGGATCACCGTCCTCGGCCCGGCGGGCAGCGTCAAGCCGAGGCACCTCAACAAACACATCGATTACGACGCGTGCTGCGCCCCGGTCCCGAACGCCGAGAACCAGAAGAGCCTCGCCCTCCCGCAGCAGATGGCCGTCACGAAGGACGGCAAGACGCTGTACGTGGCGACGATAGGCTCGTCCAAGATCGGGGTGTTCAGCACGGCCGCCCTGGAGAACAACACCTTCGTGCCGAGCGCCTCCAAGCAGATCCCGGTGCCCGGCGGCGGCCCGACGGGGCTCCTGCTCGACGAGGCGCGGCGGCGCCTGTACACGATCACGCGCTTCGACAACGCGATCTCGATCCTCAGCACGACGACCAGGTCCGAGATCGCGCACGTGCCGATGCACAACCCGGAGCCGCCGAGCGTTGTCGCCGGCCGCCGGTTCCTCTACGACGCGTCGTTCGAGTCGAGCCACGGCGACTCGTCGTGCGCGAGCTGCCATGTTTACGGCGATTTCGACAGCCTGGCCTGGGATCTCGGCAATCCGGACGGCGTTGTCGCCGACATCCCGGGGCCGTTCGAGTCCCACCCGCTGGATTTCGGGATACCCGACACCCACCACCCGATGAAGGGGCCGATGACGACGCAGAGCCTCCGCGGGATGGCGAACCACGGGCCCATGCACTGGCGCGGCGATCGCACCGGCGGCGATGAGGAGCCGAGCGCGCACCCGGACAGCGGGACGTTCGACGAGGTGACGGCGTTCATGGAGTTCCAGGCCGCGTTCACGGATCTCCTGGGGAGGAGCGAGTTCATCCCCGAGGTCGACATGCAGGCGTTCGCCGATTTCATCCTGCAGGTCACCTATCCGCCGAACCCGATCCGGGCGCTGGACAACTCGCTCACCCCGGCGCAGCAGGCCGGGCGCGGCTTCTTCTTCAACAACGTGTCCGACTTCAGCGAGGAGGGCACCTGCGTCTCGTGCCATGTGCTCGACCGCCACGCGAACGAGGAGTTCGGCGTCGACGCGCCGGGCTTCTTCGGCGGCGATGGCCGGTACACGTTCGACCTGGAGACCGAGGCCTTCAAGTCGCCGCACTTCCGCAATCTGTACCAGAAGGTCGGCATGTTCGGGATGGCGAACAACGAGCTCTTCCCGGGCAGCGACGCGCACATGGGCGACCAGGTCCGCGGCTTCGGCTTCAACAACGAAGGGGGCGTCCCGACGCTCTTCCGCTTCGTGAGCTCGGCGACCCCCGACATGGGGTTCAACCAGTCGCCGCTCACCCCGGGCGGGTTCCCGCCGGGGCCGGAGGGCGACGTGATGCGGCGCGAGGTGGAGCAGTTCCTGCTCGCGTTCGACAGCAACCTGGCGCCGATCGTCGGGCAGCAGGTGACGCTCACCCGGCACAACGCGGCCGTGGTCGGGCCGAGGATCGATCTGCTCCGCGCGCGGGCTGATGCAGGGGAGTGCGATCTGGTGGTCAAGGGATCGCACGACCACGAGGCGGCCGGGTTCCTCTACGTCGGCGCGGGCCTGTTCGTCGGCGACCGGCTCTGCGACGCGCCGATCCGCGACGCGGCGCTGCGGCACCGGGCCTCGCGCAACCGGGGCGAGCTCACGTACACGTGCGCGCCGCCGGGCTCGGGGGTGCGGATGGGGCTGGATCGCGACGGCGACGGCTTCCGCGACGGCGACGAGGAAGACGAGGGCAGCGACGCGGCGGACCCGTCGAGCACGCCCTGATGAGGATCGCGCCGCGCCCCTCGCTCGCGCGACTGCCCACATCATGAAACCGCTGCTCGTCGCTCGGCGTGGCCCGGCGACGAGCAGCGGGAGGGGCGGCGCTACCCCGCCGGCCGGAGCCGGAATGCGCCGCAGTCGGGGTATTCGATGCGTCCGGCGAAGAGCGAGCCGTCGAACGCGAGGTCGCCCTTCATGCCCACGGTGACGTAGTTGGGCGGGCGCTCGAGCCAGGCGCCGGGCGAGAACGATGCCGTCCGCGTCTCGGCGTCGTAGCGGCCGCTCATGAGGTATTTGCCGGCGGCGCCGGACTCGGCATGATGAAAGCCGAACACGGCCTTGATCCTGTCGCCCTTGACCTCCAGGATCCGGAACGTCATCTCGGTCGTGCCTTGCGGGCAGTCGTAATCGCCGATCCAGGTCCGTGTCTGTTCGAACGGGTTGTCGCCGGGGAACTCCTCCGGCACCCAGCCGTCGGCCGCCGTTGTCGTCGCCGCCGGGGGCGGATCCTGGAGGACGATGTAGACCGTCTCGGCGGCGGGCGGCGGCTCCGGCGCGCGCGGCTCGGCCAGCGTGGGCGCGGGGCCGCACGCGGCCAGCAGGAGGGCCGCGCATGCGGCGCAGCGCAGGGCCGAGCGCCGTCGGGGGGCGGGGGCGTTCGCGGTACCCATGCGCGGGAGGGTACCATGGAGAGGGCCGAGCGCGGAGCGTGCTTCAGCGGCGGCAGCCGATGCGCTCGGTCGCGACGACGACATCGTCGTAGAGGATGGTGTGTGTGTCGGAGACGGTCATGCCGAGCTCTTCCATCTCCGCTCGCCGGCGCGCGTCGGAGTCGCGCTCGTAGTAGGCGTCGAGCATGAAGCTCTTGAAGCGCACGTCATCGCTCGATCGGAAGTCGAAGCCACCGAACGGCTCGGGCGGCGTGCACGCGCTGAAGTCGCACCCTCCCGTGTGGAACTGGGCGCGGAGCCAGGTGCCGTCGGGGTAGCCGGGGCGGTAGTCGCCGATCGCCACGCCGTCGATCCAGAACGCGAGCGCGCCGTCGCTCTGGCCGACCGTGTTGGCGCGCGCGTGCATCTCGACGCAGAACCACCGGTCGCGCGGGAACGGCGCTTGATCCGGCGGCTGGAAGACATTCCCGTAGTAATACGTCGTGCCTTGATCGCCGGCGCAGCCAGGGGTGGCGGTCCCGTCGTTGCAGCGCCCGGAGCGCATCTTGTACCAGTAGGCGTAGAAGTTGAAGACGTCGTCGGTGGTCGTGTCGAAGTCGAACCAGAAGCCCTCGTCTCCTGGTGGCACCGTGTTCGCGCGGCCGCTGCTGTCCCAGCTCTCGGTGCCCGCCGCCATGCGCACCCAGTGGTGCGGGTTCGGGGCGAGCTCGGGGAAGCGCACATGGAAGCGCCAGTAGAGCGCGTCGACGCGCTCATGGGTGACCCACGTGGACGACGAGATGTACGTCTCCTCCGCCAGATCGGCGGTCGTCACGGTCGAGCGGAGGTAGCCTTGCCCGGCGTGGGCCGTGGCCGGGTCGGTCTCGATGTGCAGATAGCGCGTGTCGGCGGTGGGCCCGTCCCAGCGCCCCCAGCCCTGCTCGAAGTCGTCGTGGAAGAGCACCGCGGGGTCACCGGCGAGCCCCACGTCGTCCGCGTAGCGCTCGCTCAGCGTGCCGGACGGCGACGTGTCGCCGCCGCCCGCGCCGCCATCGCTCGTTCCGCCGCCGCCGCCGCCATCGTTCGGTCCGCCGCCGCCGTCGGGGTGCGGCGAGGGCACGTCGGGCCCTGAGCCGCCGTCGCCGCCGTTGCTCGGCGTGGAGTCGCAGGCGGCGAAGAACAGCGCGATCACCAGGAGAAATTGCAGATGGTTCTTCATCCTTCCACGCTATCCGCTGCTCCGCCGCCTGCGCGAGCGCCCGGTCCAGAAAAGCGGAGGACCTCATGGCGGGCGGTGTAGGTTCGCTGTCCTGCAAGCCGCGGTCAGAAACAGGGGGTGCATGCTCGTCCTTCTATTCGCGCCACGCGGCCGCCTCACGCTCGATGTCCTTGATCTCCGAGCTCGACCGCGCGAACGAGAGTGCACCCGTGTTGTGTCGTGCCTGCGCGCTGCTCTTCGCGCCCGGTACGGAGACGACGTTCTTCTGGATCAACCAGTGCAGGGCCACATGGCAACGGCTCCTGTCGCGCACCTCGGGGAGCTCCCGGAGCAGGCCGACTAGTCGCGATGGAGGCACCGGTCTCTCGCGTCAGCTCTCAGACTGCGCGTTCGAGGCGCCGTGGCCGTACATCCCCGCGGTGTCGAACAAGCGGGCGCCGCTCGCGATGCTCACATCGACAACCGCTCCCTGCTTGTCCAGGCCCCGACCGATCAGGCGGTAAGCCGTCTGCCCGACATACGACGTACGGTGCGCCGGTCTGCCGCGGCGCGCAGCGCCGTCGGCAGCAGCGAGTCGTTCCGCAGTGCGGGGCGTCAGGATAATCCTACTTGACAAATAGATCTGCAACCTTCGACGCGAGTTTGAGCCTGGCAAGGCTCGTGTAGCGGGGGCCTTGCATGGAGCCCGTCGGGGCGTTCGCGAAGGGGATAGGACCAATCGGCTTGGGGGCCTCCGAGAAGACCAGTCGATATTTCCCCTCGTCCCCGTAGGGCTCGATCGCGCGCACCGGCGCATAGTGAGTAATCGCGGATATCGGGGCGGTCTGATACGCAGCGATGTACTTGATTCGCGTCAGCATGCCACCGCTGACCCTGATCGCATACCAGCAGTTTTCGGCCAGGAAAACGTCACGAAACCCGTCCTCTTGAGCGGGAACTACAATGGTGTCGCGATCGTCGATCTGCGACACGGGCACGGCAGCCGCGCGTGGTGTGTTGGACGAAGCGATGGGGACGGGCTTCTCAAAGACGCGAACGCCCAGAAGTGGAAGGATGCGAAGGAGTTCTCGAAGGAATCCCTGCGTGTCCGCCTTTTCGGCCTCCGTCAGGCCGGGCTCTCGAGGGGCGTTCGCGTTGTTCAAATGGCATCGCCCGGCATTGCGGGCTCTCTCCAGTAGCGCGTATTCCAGCCAGGTGATGTGCGCGCGGTTCAGACCGCTGTTGCTCGAGACGAAGGCGTATCCCCACTCCCAGAACTCTTTCTCGGCATAGTGAGCCCTGATTCGCTCGCCGACGCCGTCTCCTTGGCCGACGTAGATCGTTGGTAGATCGTCGGCGGATCCCTCTTCCGTGCCGCTCAGGACGTACACCCCAGCTCTTGCGAACTCCGGCCGCGCAGCAATCTCTGGCCACAATAGCCGAGGAAAGGCGACTCCTACACCGGTCCAGTTAAGCCGATCGACAATCTTCAGTCCTTCTGGATCGCCGGCTGGGACGTAGATTCGTATGGTGTACGGTTCGGCCATGTCTCCTCGCGGGTTGTAGGATTACGTGGTCTCAAATGTGTGATGTAGCGGGAGGTCCTGGCTGTCGAACGCCTTATGGCTGTGCTGCGGTGCACCGGCCAGGCGAGTCGTCAGCACCCGAATCTTGCTCGGTGGTGAGCGCTACGGCCATCCTCGACTACTTCCGCGCATGGCGCGTCAGGTCCAGCCGGTGACTCCGGGGAGCTTCGCGAAGAGTCGCTCAGCTATCTCGAACACGTCCTTGGGAGCGTACGCCCGTCCCAGCTTTGGGGTCCAATATCGACCGTGCGCGAGCCAATGGCGAAGGTTCAGCGCCGCCCTGAACTCGGACACTGCGGATTTGCACTCCGCGTGGTGGGTGACCCAAGTGGCCAGTAGATCTTCATCGAGCCGTACGCTTGCTTCTTTGTCCTTGTACAGCTCGCGGTAGGTTCTGCTGACGGGATCCTTCGCTTTGCGCTGGACTCGAGAGAGATAATCGACGCGGAGCACGGCTTCAGCTTCGGCAAGCGCCAAAAGGCTCGCCGCGGCATCGAGTTCGCGGCGCGCGTCCTCGAGGTAGACGGTTACCTCCTCCTTCGTCATACCCAGAACTGCATTCGGAACCGGGAGGTGTTGAGCAATCAGATCCAGTATCTTGAGTTCGCGGTCGTCAATGGCAGCTCGCATCTCGAGATGCCACTGCCGAAGTTGCGAGGCGCGCGGTCGGTCCGCGAAGAAGCTCATCCGTCGAGAAGCTCCCTTAACGCGTCCGCGAACGAGTCCTCGGTGACGGGTTCAGTACGAGTGATCGGGCCTCGCACGAGGAAGTGCCATCCGCGGTCCGGCAGCAGCACAATGGGCAGCGTGCGGGCATCACAGGTCATGTCTACGCGAGCTGAGGCGCCGGCAATGGTGCCCGTACGAGGCGCGAAGAAGACCTCCGATACCCCGACAATCAGCTTCATGCTTTCCTCGGAGAGCATACCGAGCTGCTCGTCAGAATGGACGTAGGAGCCCCTCTCCAGCTCGACGATGCCCTCGTCGACCGACGGCTTGAGCCAGCCCTCGATGCGGTTGAAGAGATCACCGATCGCAGCGCTGCGCAGCTTGATCTTCTCTTCCTTGTCGGCGAGGCGCCCCGATTCCTCATCGCGCGCTTTCTTGTCCTTCAGGAAGGTCTTCAGGGATGCGGCCGAGCTCATGCTTCAATCCTCTCCGGGAACTCTAGCAACACCCAGACGTTCGCCCGTGTCAAGCGCCGCGTGGCGGGCGAGAGCCGGCACGTTCTGCTGCCTGGTTCCCGCGGCGAATCGGATTGACTCAGCGCCATGGGCTGGCATCGTCCGTCGCGGACGAGGCATCGCCATCGCCGCGCTCGCCCAGCCGTCTCCCCATCGCGCCGATCGGCTTGCCGCCCTGGCACGTAGGGTGCATGGCTGGGCGCGCCGGCGCCGCCACGGCGCGCGAAGGTGCGTCCGCCAGTCCCACATCGGCGTCGCACTCGGCCGCCGAACGTCTTGCCGGCGTGCCGCCGCGCGAAGCGTGGTCGGCACCAGCGGCTTGTTGGAGGGGAGACAGAGAAAGGGAGAGTACACGGGGAGACGGGGAGGAGAGAGAGCCCAACGGGGAGAGGCGGAGAGGTGGGGACCATTCTTCGGGCCTGCTCGATCGGGGTCGGCGGCTTTCATGGCACTCGTTTGCATGTGGCGCCCGGCGATGTCAATTCCGCGCAACCAGAGCTGGCCCCGCGTCGATATATTGGGCATGAGCATCGATTGGGCACAGGGAAACAGGGAATCGTGAAGATTGTGAGATCTGTCCGAGCGAGTCATCGGAACGTGTATCGAGGTGCACCGTGACCTCGGCCCGGGCTCCTCGAGTCTGCCGACGAATAATGCTTCGAGCCGACCGAGGTCGGGGTGGCTCCACGGGTTGTGACAGCTTCGGGGGCGCGCATGACGCAGCGGTTCACCCATGTCGAATCGTGGCTAGGACATCGATCACGTTGATCGAGCGAGAAATTAGCCGCCAAGGCGCCAAGGACGCCAAGAACAAAACAGAATCTTGGCGTCCTTGGTGCGCTTGGCGGTTCAAATTCCTGTTCTTTTCCGGGGTTTCAACCCGTTTGTCGCTCTAGCGATGCAGCCGCGGACGCCGTCCCAGCGTCGCCCCCGCTCACGTCCCCTGATTGCCCGCTGCCCCCCTCGCGCCCCGGAGCTCGCGTGGAGGGCAGCCGAACCAGCGCCGGAACGCGTGGCTGAACGCGGTCGTGTCCGAGAAGCCGAGCCGGAGCGCCGTCTCGGTCACGCTGCTCCTCGCCAGCAGGTCGGCCGCGCGGTCGCGGCGCACCTCCTCGACCAGCTTCCGGAAGCTCGTCCGCTCGACCGCCAGGCGCCGGCGCAGCGTCCGCTCCGTCGTGCCGAGGGAGCGCGCCACGTCGTCCAGCGTCGGGATCGCGCCCTCGGCGCTCGAGAGCGCGCGGACGAGCTGGTGCCGCACGCCGTCCGCGATCGACGGCGGCGCGAGCTGCTCGCAGAGGGCGCTCACGCTCCGGCACAGGTACTCCCATAACCTCTGGTTCGCGCCCGCAGGCACCATGTCGAGGACCTCGCGGCGGAACACCATCCCGTCCCAGGGCGCGTCGAACCGCACGGGGCAACGGAAGAACTCCAGGTGCGCAGTCCGGCGCGGCGGCGCCGCGTGGCGGAAGCTCACCTCCAGCGGCGTGAGGTCGTCGCCCGCCATCTGCCGCAGACAGCCGAGGTTCTGCGCCAGCGCTGTCTCGTTGGAGAGGCGGTGCCCCAGCGTGAGCGGCCGCAGGCGATGCCACCGCACCTCGGCGCGCTTCGCGCTCTCGACCGTCTCCCATCGGCCCGAGTCGGTCAGGAGCGCGCTGTACCGCGCCGCGGTGTCGAGCGCATCGCGGATGGAGGGCGCGGTCATGATCGCGAAGCCGAGCACATGCAGGTCCTCCACCCTCGCCCGCTGCGCGACGCGGATCGGCAGCGACGGGTCGTCCAGCGTCTGACCCAGATACGTCCACAGATCGAGCAGCCGGTCGATCTCGATGCGCCGCTCGGGATCGGCCGCGAGCGGCGGCAGGCGCGCGGCGCGCTCCATCGCGCCCAGCCGGATGCCGTCGCGGAGCCCGAGGTCGACGACCAGCCTGGCCACGGACGTCATCACGGTGGGCAGCGGGCGGTGCATGCGCCCGCGATTATGCAGGATCCGCACCGGAGGTCGCTCGCCGGCGTTCGCCGCGGCGCAAGAGCGCGGCGGGGCGAGCGCGCTCTGACGCGCCGATCAGGGCGCAGGCACCGCGGGTGTCAGGGGCTGGTGAAGCCGAGGAGCCCGTGGCCGACGAGGAGGGTCGTGATGTTCGGAGGCAGGGAGGCGGCGTTCGCGGGGGCCGCCCACCCTTCGCGCATCAGCGCCGTCCGGATGCGCGAGATCGGGGAGACCTGGTGGGCCTCCTGGAGCAGCTTCATCGCCTCGGCCGGGATGGTCAGTGTGCCATCACCTCCCAGCGCGACGCATTGAATCTCGACCTGCTTGCGCGCGGGCGGGGGCATCGCGAACGGCGACGCGCCCTCGACGTCACCGTCCGTGCTGGTGAGGCGCACGATCGTGGCCTGCGCCGGCCCGCAGCTGCCCCCCGGGCCGCCGCAGCCGAGCGTCAATGGGCTTCCGTCGAGCGGCACCGCGACGAGGGCGGCCGCCGACGCGGTGTCGGGAGTGAACGCCTCGCCGGCCACGATGGGCGCGCTGTCGGGGAAGTCGAAGGCCATCTCGCCGCCGGGCGAGATGCCCACGACGACCTCGTCGCCGCCCTCGATCGGGTTGGTGGGGTTGTTCGGAACGGGCCCCGCCCCGGCGAGGACTGTGTACTCGGCCGCGAAGGCTTCCTCCGCCGCGCCCTGGTTGACCACGATCGCCGTCGTGCTCGACTCCACGGCGACGATGGGGAACGCGCCCTGGTTCTTCACGTTCGCCGCGCCGGTGACGCGCAGGTAACGGCCGACGTCGGCCGCGGAGAACGTCGCGCCCTCGATCGTGTAGGCCGCGGTCCCCGTCTGACCCGGCGCGACGCTCGCCTGGCCGGTCCCAGTCGACGTCGGGCACACATAACCCGAGCCAGCGAAGCGGCACGCGATGGGCCCGCCTTGGAGGCCGGCAATCGTGATCTCGCCTTGATCCGTCAGCGCCGGCGGCGGGCTGTCCTCCGTGTCGTAGACCCACGCCTTGCATCCTTCGACTTGCCCGGGCCTCTCCTCGTAAGTAGGAGGCCTGGACGCGGTGAACAGGACTTGCACAGTGAGGCCGTGGCCCGCTTGAGGCACCCCTTGAATCGATATCTCCTGGATAGAGATGATCCCGTTGTGCGTCGCGACCGGGGCGCAGCGGTCCGAGCCTCCTTCACCGGAGCTCGAGGAGCCTCCTTCACCGGAGCTCGAGGAGCCGCCCTCGCCGGAGGCCGACGAGCCGCCGTGCCCTGCGCTCGTCGAGCTGCCGCCGGCGCCATCCTCATCCGACATGGGGCAGCCCCCTGCGACAGCGAGGGTGGTGGCGAGCGCGAGGGCCATTGAGCCCCTCCTTGAATTTCGCGACAGTTCCATTCGACCGATCATGGCTTTGAGCCTCCACGCGTCCGGCGAGGCGCGACGCGCGCCTGCGCGGCTGGACATGTGGCAGATCTAGCGATCGGCCTGATGAGCTGCTTGGTCGCGCCGGCCAGGGAGTTGGTCGAATCGGCCAGACGATGGCCTCGCGATGCGCTCCGCTCGCCGAGTCGAGGCCTTGCCCGACCTTCCCCGAACGATCCCTCGCGATCAAGGCGCGCAGCGCGGACGACGGGTCGGTCGAGCCCCCCGCCCGGATGCTCCTGTGCGCCGCGCCGTGCAAGGTGCTCGCGGCGTTCCTGGCCGATCGGTGACCAGACGCGGCGCACGCCCGCGGACGATGACTAACCCGCGCGGCAGCCGCTCGGAATGCCGCCCGTGGCATATTGACCGCGTCTGCCCGACTGGGTACGACTGGGTTCGTGCCTGGTGAACCTGATCAACGAACGCTATCCGCCACGGGCGGACAGTTGTATCTGGACAATTCAGGCAACGGCAGCTTTTTGTTTCTGATCGCGGACAGCCATCGGCCGCTCGCGTCGTCGGCGCGCATCGCGCTCGATGACGTGGAGGAGGTCGTTATCGGCCGCGGCAATGCCCGGAGGCTGGAGGTCGCGGACAGCGGCTCACGCCGGCGCGTCGAGATCCGGCTCGACGACCCATGGCTCTCGTCGAGGCACGCGCGGATCATGCGGGTCCTCGGCCGGTGGTGCTTCGAGGATTGCGGCTCCAAGAACGGCAGCATCCTCAATGGGGCGCCGAGGAAGCACGCCGAGCTCGCGGAGGGCGACGTGCTCGAGCTGGGCCGCACGTTCTTCCTCTACCGCGCGGCGATTCCCCGCGGCGCCGAGCAGGTCACGCTGCTGGAAGCGTCGAGCCTCGCCGCGCACGTCCCCGGGCTGCTCTCCCTCATCCCGTCGCAGCTCGAGATGTTCGAGCAGCTCAGGGTGGTGGCGGCCTCCACCATCCCCGTGCTGATCCAGGGCGAGACGGGCACCGGCAAGGAGGTCATGGCGCGCGCCATCCATTCGCTCTCGGGCAGGCCGGGCGCGTTCGTGGCGATCAACTGCGGCGCGCTGCCGCGGGATCTCGTCGAAGGCGAGCTCTTCGGGCACAGGAAGGGCGCCTTCTCCGGGGCGACCGAGGATCGCCCCGGGCTCGTGCGCAGCGCCGATCGCGGCACGCTCTTCCTCGACGAGATCGGCGACCTGCCCCTGTCCGCCCAGGTGGCCTTGCTCCGCGTGCTCCAGGAGCGCGAGGTGCGCCCCGTCGGCGGCACGCGCTCGATCTCCGTGGACCTCCGCGTCGTGGCGGCCACCCACCGGCCGATCGAGCGGATGGCGGCCTCGGGCGACTTCCGCTCCGACCTGCTCGCGCGCCTCTCCGGTCACGCCGTCGAGCTCTCGCCGCTCCGGGCTCGCCGGGAGGACCTCGGCCTCATCCTCGGCGCGATCCTCCGGCGCGCCGACGCAGAGCGCGCCGAGCACATCCAGCTGCACCCGCGCGCGGCGCGCGCCCTCGTCACGTACGGCTGGCCGCTCAACGTGCGCGAGCTCGAGCAGTGCATCACGACCGCGGCGGTGCTGGCGCAGCGGGGCACGATCGAGCTCGATCACCTGAACAGCGCCCTGAGGCGCAACGCCGTGGGCGCCGCGGAGCAGGGGGACGATCCGACCCGGCCCGAGGAGCTCAAGGCGCTCCTGCGCGCGCACAGCGGCAACATCGCTGGCGTGGCGCGCGCCATGGGCAAAGCCAGGATGCAGATCCATCGCTGGTTGAAGCGCTACGAGATCGACCCCGATGAGTTCCGCCACTGAGGTGCTGCGCCGCGGCCGCGGCGTGAGGCGGGCATGACGCCGGACACCGTCGTCGCGGCTCGCTACCGCGTCCTGCGCCGCCTGGGCGCCGGCGCGATGGGCGCTGTCTACGAGGTGATCGACCTCCAGACGGAGCGCCGGCGGGCGCTCAAGGTGATGCACCCGCACACGGTCGATCGCGCCGACCTGAGGGAGCGATTCGCGCTGGAGGCCCGCGTGTCCGGCCAGGTCGACAGCCCCGCGCTCGTCGACGTCGTCGACGCGGGCGTCGATGACGCCACGGGGACTCCATTCCTCGTGATGGAGCTGCTCCGGGGGGAGACCTTGAGCGAGCGGCTCGCGCGCGCGGGCGGTCACGCGCCGGAGGAGGTGCTTGTTTATCTCGCTCAAGCCGCGCCGGCCATCGACAAGATGCACCAGCTCGGCATCGTCCACCGAGACCTGAAGCCGAGCAACCTGTTCCTGGAGCAGCGAGAGAACGACGCCCCGCGCATCAGGATCCTCGATTTCGGCGTGGCGAAGGTGCTGCGCGAGGGCGCGACGCGCGGCTCGACCGGCGCGGCCGGGACGCCGATCTACATGGCGCCGGAGCAGTTCCAGAACGGCAGGATCACACGATCCGCCGATATCTACGCGCTCGGCATGATCGCGTTCACGCTCCTCGTCGGCAGGCCCTACTGGGAGGACGAAGTGGCCATAGGCGACAGCCCCGTCGCCTTCGCGCTCGTCGCGCTGCAGGGCCCCAAGGAGCCTGCGTGCGAGCGCGCCGCGCGGTACGGCGTGACGTTGCCGCCCGCGTTCGACGCGTGGTTCGCGCGCGCCACGGCGCTCGCGCCGGGCCAGCGCTTCCCGACCGCGGGCGCCGCCGTGGGGGCGCTCGCGCGAGCGCTCGGCGTGCCAGGCTACGAGCTGCCAGCACAGCAGGCCGCCGGGGCCGAGGCGCGCGAGGGGACGCCACCCGTCGACGAGCAATCGACGTGGACCGACACGTTCCAGTCCGACGGGCATCGGGGCGGGAGCGAGGCAGCGGGACGAACGGACCCGGTGGCCGCCGGCGCAGGGGGGCCCGGCCCCGCGCCGCCTCGCTCCGAGCCCGAGAGCGACGCGCCGAGCGCGAGCTCCGCTCGGCCGCCGCGGGCCATCGTGCATCGGTCGCGCCGGTGGCGCTGGATCGCGGCCTCGAGCGTCGCGCTGGCCGCCATGGGCCTGGGCGCCACCCGCTGGGTGTTCCCTCACCGGCAAGCGCCTGCTCCTCCACCCGCCGTCCTGCGATCTCCGCTGGAGCCCGACAGCGCGGTGCTCGCCTGTCCGATCCTGGAGGCCTCCGGGGTCGAGGAGCCGGCCGGCTGGCTGGGAGCGGCCGCGGCGGCGACGTTGTGCGAGCGGGCTCGGGTCCTCCTCGGAGGCCGCGCGGCGCGCACGCTGGTCCCTGCGGAGCTGCTCTCGCTCCCGCGGCCGCACGCGGACACGGCGCCGATCGATCCCTATGCCGGGCCGGAGGCTCGCGCGCGATCGCTGGACGCGGCGCGCAGGAGGGGAGCGGCCTATGTGGACGGGGCGATCGTCCTGGAGCCGTCCCGCGCCTTTCGGCTCACGGTCACGCTGCGGGCCGCCGACGGCAGGGAGCTCGCGTCCTCGGTCGGCAGGGCGAGCGCGCTCTATGAAGCCGTGAGGAACGCCATGGATCCCTGGGTCGATGCGGGGGTGTTGCCAAAGGCCCAGCGCCTCGACGACGCCGTGGCCGATTACTCGAGGGCGCGCACGGTCGACGGGGCGCTGGATCTGCTCGACCTGACGCTGGCCATGACCCACAACGCCGGCGGGCTCCGACAGGAGTGCGCCCGGTTCGAGGCGCGCGGCGGCGGGCTCGCGGAGATGGGGCCAGGAGAGCGCTTCCGCTGCGCCTACACGCTCGGCGAGCCCGCGCCTGGGGTCGCGCTCCCACCGGCCAGCGCAAACGCCTCACCGGGTGAGCTCGCCGCGCGCGCCCGCGTCGATCTCATGATGCGGCGTACCGTCGACCCGACGGCCGTGGCGGAGCTCCAGCGCCTCCATGATCGCGAGGCGTCGGCCTGGGGGCGCTCGACCCTCGCGGCGACGATATCCTGCCTGCTGCCGTCGCCCGACGAGAAGCGCGCCACGGAGAGGACGACGCTCGCCAAGGACATGGCGTTCAGCGCGGTGCAGGCCGAGCCGAAGAACCCGATCGGGGAGTGGTGCGCGCCCTGGGTGCAGCTGGCGACGGTGACGCACGGGACCCCGAGCGCGGCGAGCGCGTTGCAGGGAATGCGGGCCTGGATGCCGTGGGAGGCGTACGGGTGGCTGTTCGAGGACTCCGGCCCTGCAGCGGCCGAGGCTCCCGCGCGGCAGGCTCGCGCGCGCGCCCTCACGTTCGCGCGGCGTGCCTATGTCCTCTCGCCCCTGGACATGAATGTGGCCGACACGCTCGTCGAGCGGCTCCTCCAGGAGGGAGCGCGCCAGGAGGCGCGCGGGATAGCGCTCGCGGTGGGGCAGGGAAGCCAGGTGCTGCACAAGGTCGGCGGCGAGCTCCTCCTCCTCCGCGTCGAGGCGAGCGAGGCCGGCGTCGGCGCCGCCCTCGAGCGAGCGAGGCGCGCGATGGCCATTTCCCCCGGCGATTCCGGGTTTGTTCGCGTGCAACGCCTCCAGATCGCCTGGCGCGCGCTGGAGCTCGCGCTCGTCCTCGGGCGCGAGCGCGAGATCGCCGACCTCATCGTGTCCCGCTTCCTCGACCCGGAGCCGCCCCTCCTCGAGGGCACCCACATCAGCGTCCCGCTCCGCATGGGCGCCGTCTGCGCCCGCGCCAGCCGGGCGGTGACGCGGCGTTGCTTCGAGCGGCTCCGCGAGCTCCGGGTCAGGTTCCCGGAAGGCGAGCTGCCGAACACGGAGAGCTTCATCACGGGCGCCGAGCGTCATGCCAGCGGAGACCCGAGGGGCGCCGCGCTCGCGTGGCGCCCGCTGCTGCAGGAGCCTGAGCCGTTCGTCGAGGTGCTCGGCGACGCCATGATCGCGACGTACGAGCGCGAGGGGGAGCACGAGCTCGCGGACCGGCTGGAGCGGGCGATCCCGGACGACAGCGAGGCCCTGAACGGCGCGAGCCTGAAGACGGTGCGCGAGGCGGAGCGCGCGGCGAGGCGCGGGGACAGGCAGAGGGCCCTCGCGCTCGCCCAGCAGGTGATCAAGGCCTGGTCTGCGGTGGACGCCCCTGTCCCGGCGGTCGAGTCGATGAGGCGGCTCGCGGCGAGGCTACCTGAGTGAACGGTCGATCACCCAGCCTTTGAACGAAGAGGAGCACCCGGAATCGCTCCTGAGATCGCATGGATGGTTCAAGTAGACCGTGACGGGGTATCTCCAGTTCGCGCCCGCCTCATCACACGGCGTGTAGATGGCTCGCCTGCCGCCAGCAGACCTGGTGCAGGCGCCCGGGTTCCCATTGAAAGGCGAGCATGCCTTCGGCTCATGGACGAAGCACTGCGCGGCCGCATCGGGCGCAGGGAGCGCGCAGAGCCTGTCGGCGAGGTTCGCCGCCCCTTGATCCCAGTCCTCGCCATAACACGCGTACTGCTTGTCGAAGAGCACCCCGTCGGGCCGAGCATCGCTGGGCACCGAATCGAAGATATTCCCATAGAACGCGCCCTCGCGGTACCTGAACAGCTCCGCCTCCTTCGCCGGATACCTCACGCCATCGCCCGAGCCTTCGACTTTTACATCGACCGCAAAATTTCGCTCCGACAGCATCACGCTGAAGTACCCGATCTGTTCGAAGGTGGGATTCGCCTCATCGACAAGGCGTGTGCCGGCAGGGCCATTCGCGGGGCACGTGAACTCGACCGTATCGCCAGGAACGTCGAGCGCGTCGCTCTTGATGTGCTTGATGTACCTGCTCCGAGGATCTGCCGCGGCGTAGTCCACATGGTTGCATCCATGGATGCCCGCGCATACACGCACGAACACCGGAGATGGGCGGGCGTGGGCCGAGTTGAGCTTGAGCTTGACCGTCCTCGGCGCTGTATCGCCTGACCTCTGGGCCAGGCACTGCCCGACGTAGCGCGCCGACCACCCGCAGTCGCTCGTCGCCTGATCCGGTCTGCCGACAGGGTTGCAAGCGGCGAAGCTCTCGATCACCGTGGCCTCGCCAGTGCTCGTGTTCCGCTCGCGAGACCTTGTCTCGGCGGGGACCTTGTCATGGAGCGCGACGAGATCCCCTGGGCCGCGCATGGATACAACGACCACCTTGTTGAGCGCGTTCACCCGGGCGAGCACGCCGGCGGAGACCGCTTGCAGGCATTCCGGGGATGGAAGGTCGTTGAACCAGTCCCCGAGCGGTCCCCCGCCGGCGCATGCCCCGATGTGCCCGCTCCACTCGTAGCGCTTGTTCCCGACGCGGGCCGACACCTTCTGGCCTTCCTTCAGGGCAAACGATACGATGTAGTGCATCAGCTGGACGGCGCGAGGCTCCAGCGTCGGGTCCTGCGAGCTGAAAGGCTTGACATCGTCGAGCTTCAGGCTGTTCAGCTTGCTCACCTTGAGGCGCTCGAGCAATTCGCTGTTCGCGCGGAGCGCCTCCGCGCTGATGCCGTTCTTGGGCATGCCGTTGTGAGGCAGCTGCCCCGGGGGAGCGACCGGCTCTGTTGGCCCACCCGTGGACGCCGGCGTCACGGGCCCTTTGGGGTTCACCGTGACGACGCACCCGCCGCACCCCAGGAAAGAACCCACGCCGATGCAGGCCAGCGCCATGTACAAACGGCTTACGGTCACAGGCATTCTCCTTCTCCTGAACTCGAGTCGCGAGGTGAGCGCTCCTCGTGGGCGCGCATCCTTGCACGGACGCGCGGCGGTTGGCCAGCTGGCCCCATCGATGCTGAATGGTTCTTGCCGCCGTCGAGGCATCTTTCGTGCCACGGTGTACGCTGCGCGGCATTGCCCACCAGCGTGGCTGGAGCCTGCTTCTTACCGCGGGCGGCACGTTCGCCGTCCCATCGAGGCAGCCCCGAGCCCCGCCTGGCGCGCCCAGCGCCTGCGATGAACCGGGGTGTTACGCCGGTGATACACCGTGTTGCGCTGCGGAGAAACGCGCCGCGCACGTGTCCCCGCAACAGGTCGGGCGCCCCGCTGTTGCACCGCGCGGCGCGGAGCCAGCGGGGCGTCACAGGACGGTGACGGTGACCGATGCGCCGGGCCGGCGGTCCGTTTCGGCGTGAAGCCACGAACGATGCGCCGCCATGGAACGGCACGTCCGGCCCTGCGGCATCACCCCGTCGAGGCGCGGGTGTCCGCGTCTGGCACGCGCTCGAAGGGCCAGCGCTGGCCACGCGCGATCGTCCGTCCGGTTGGCACCGGAGCTGCAATACCGGCGAGCGTCTGCCCGACCGGGCGGTCAGGCGCCCGGATGGCCATTTCTCGGCCCGGGATGCGTGGCCAGGGGCGGGGGAGACGTCCAGCTCTGCGTGAGGATTGCAGACGTCTGGATCTTCTCGTCACGCGCGGGCGCCTTTCGCGCCGCGCGCACCAACGACCAGCGATGGAGAATTCCATGAAGAATCGAACGATAGGCGCGGCGTTGACCTGCGCCCTGCTGTTGACCGCCTGCGGCGCCGAGCCGGAAGAGCCGGAGCTCGCCGGATCGAACAGCGACTCGCTCATCGTGGCGCCCTCCAGGCGGGCGCCCAAGGTCGATCAGCTGTACCTGCGGCTCGCGTCGGATGGCGTCGGGGTGCTCTCCCTCGAGTTCGCGCCGAGCGACCGCAAGCGTGTGCTCGAAGAGAACAAAGGCACGGCGTTCCAGATGAGCCTCGACGCGCGCGAGAAGGCGGTCACCTTCAACGACTCGGGGATGAAGCCGGATCTCAAGGCCGGAGATGGCTTGTTCTCCGCCTCGATCCCCATCGACCTGGAACGGCTGAGCCAGATCAACAGCGAGATCTCGAAGCTCAAGACCCGCACGCTCCAGACGTTCGAGCCGGGGTCGCGTTTCGCCGCCAAGCCCATCGAGATCTCGCAGACCAGCGCGATCGACATCGAGGCGCTGAAGAAGGGCGCGACCATCCGTTTGCCCAACCTCGCGGAGCTCGGCCCCTTGCGCACGCTCGGCGGCGTGACCACGGCCGCCATCAACCCGCAGAAATCGCTGCTGATCCGTTCACTACCGGTGATCGAGGACCCGGCGCGCACCATGAACCCGTGCGACTCGATCGCCGCGAACGCCCCGCTCAAGAAGTGGACCTTCGGCTACCTGATGGAACAGATGGCCATCGGCTCCGGGCTCACCGCGAGCCAGTTCGTCGAGCAGTGGCTGGCTTCCTGGCGCACCCAGCAGATCGTCAACGCCAGCTCGGGGGGCCTGGTCCTCGACGCCACGAGCGCGGCCGCCGCGGCGAACGTGGACAGCATGATCATCAACCCCTGGCGCCAGCGGAGCGGCGGGGGCGCGTTGAACCTCAGCATCGCGCCGTTTCGGCTGCAGGCCATCCTGTATCGCCCCGACCTCGCGCAGAGCTCGCCCTACCTCGGCGGGGCTGCCGGCAACAACGGAGGCGAGCTCCGCTTCGTCTTCGGCCTGATGGAGGTCCGCGACGGCAATCGGGACGGCGACGCCAGGGACGGCGTGGACACCTGCCAGCCGATCGAGGCGGCGGCGATCTTCGAGTACGGAGTGCCCATCACGAGCTGCGGCGACATCAAGGACTGGGCGAACAAATGGGTCAACCTGAGCGCCCTGCTCCCCGGCGACCCCGCGTACGGCACGTCGCTCGAGGCGCTGACCGAGCAGGTGGTGAGGAACGGCGCCGCGCCGGGCAACCCCAACCAGAACGCGCTCAACCAGCTGCGCACGAACGAGATCGATCTCACGGGGATCTGGCAGATGCGCGAGTTCGTGATCCGCCCCGGGAGCGGACCTCTGCAACAGACCACCACCAAGAACAACCCCCGCGAGCACCAGGCGAGCTTCACGTCGGTCCCGGGCACGACCCCGGCGCCGATCGATCTGAACGGCAGCGACGCGCTGCTCACGGAGATCCTGGCCTCCATGAGCCCCGGCTACACGATGCCCGAAGACCGCGGCGGCGTGCCCTTCATGGGCGGCGCGTCGACCTACAACGCCGGGACCTTCTGGGATCACAAGGAGCTGGACACGCCGGCGGAGCTCGAGGCGCGCTTTCGGTTCTCGTCCAACACGTGCAGCGGCTGCCATACGGGCGAGACGGACACGCTCTTCTACCATATCCGCCCCGCGGGGCCCGGCGGCGTCCCCAGCATCTCGGCCTTCCTGCAAGGCCCGCTGACGGTGACGGACAACCGTGGGCTCACCCATTCGTTCGCGGAGATGGACAACCGCAAGCAGGCTCTCGCGAGCCTCGCGAACCAGTCGTGTTCGTTCCGCGTTGGAATCCCACCCTTCCAGGTGTTGCGGCTGCCGCTGCTGAGCGTCCACTGAACCGCGATGAGCGCGGGGCCCGCGGCGACCGAACACGCCGCCCGGGCCCCCGCGCCCCCGCGCCAGCCGCGCAGGTGGAGCCGGCCGGCGCCGCTTGACGACCGGCGTTCCTGGTTTATAGTGAGCCCCGCTGCTGCGGTGTGCGATCCCCTCGTTCGCGCACCGGGTCCAAATCGGGGGAGAGTGAGCCGCGGCCCGTCGCGTGATCGCGCCGGCCGCGTGCGTCTTCGTGGATTGGACAGCAGCATGGTTGGCAAATTGCATCTCGATGCGGTGGTGCGTCGCCTGGATGGCGCGACGGCCCGCATCGAGAATCCGTTTGGGATCCCGATCACCCTCGTGGCCAGGGAGGATGTCGTCGTCGAGGCCGACGGCATCGAGGAGCTCCTCCGGTTCGCCTCGCTCGAGGGCACGCTCCGCGATCTTCAGGCCTGGGAAAAGGCCGGCAGAATTGCCCCGTTCTGGGGCGGCACGGCCGGCGAGATCCGCTCCATCGTGCTCACGCCCGACTTTCACAAGGGCGCGGGCATCCCCGTGGGCACCGTCGTGGATGCCCGCGGGTTCGTGGTGCCGCAGGCCGTCGGCAACGACGTCTGTTGCGGCATGCGCCTGCTCGCGACGGACGTGGACCGGGACGAGCTCGCGCCGCACATCGGCGCCCTGAAGCAGCGGCTCCGCGCGATCTTCTTCCAGGGCCAGCGCGATATCCCCATGTCGCCGCGCCAGCGCGCGGCGATGCTCCGTGACGGCCTGTCCGGGCTGCACGAGACGGCGGCGGACAACGCCCGCACCGGCCTGTGGGCCCACTACGATCCTCGGGCCCAGCGCGCGGATCTCGATCGTGTGCACTTCCACGGCGGGCTCCCCGCGCGTGGGACGTTCGCGTTCGACGCGTACATCCAGGCGTCGGGCCGGGCGGACGGCCGTGACGTCCAGATCGGCACGGTCGGCGGCGGCAACCATTTCGTCGAGATACAGGCCGTCGACGAGCTGGTCGACGGCGCGACGGCGCGCTCGTTCGGGCTCTCGAAGAACGCCGTCACGATCATGGCCCACGCGGGCTCCGTCGGGCTCGGACACGCGGTCGGCGGTTATTTCAACGAGCGCGCCCGCGCGCTGTACCCCGCGGGGGTGCCCCATCCGGCGCACGGCTTCTACGTGCTGCCGGCGGTGGGCCCCCACGCCAACGAGGCCTCCGTCTACCTGGACGCGATGCGGAACGCCGCGAACTTCGCGTTCGCGAACCGCCTCTTCCTGGGCCTCATGGTGGTGCGCGCGATGCGGGAGGTCCTTGGCCGTCACGTCACGAGCTCGCTCGTGTACGACGCGCCGCACAACCTCATCTGGGAGCCCGACGGGGCCGAGCCGCGCTACCTGCACCGCAAGGGCGCGACGCCCGCCGGGGGACCCGACGGCGAGGGCGGAGCGTTCTCGTACACCGGCGACCCGGTGATCATCCCCGGCTCGATGGGCGACTCGAGCTGGGTGCTCGCGGGCGCGGGGCACGCGGCGCTGCTCGCGAGCGCGTGCCACGGCGCGGGCCGCAGCCTCACGCGCGGCCGCTCCGCGCACGCGGACGAGGACGTCTACCGGCGCGCGGTCGAGAAGCTGCACGTCGTGACGCCGCTCGACCCCGACGCGCCCCAGGTGCGGCGGCGGCGCGACATCCTCGCGAAGTACCACCAGCGGATGAAGGAGGAGGCGCCGTATGCCTACAAGCCCATCACGCCGGTGGTGCGCTCCGTCGAGGAGGCGGGGATCGCGCGGCGCGTGGCGCGACTCTGGCCGCTCGTCACGGTCAAGGGATGACGGCACGAGCCGGACGACCGCGCCGCCCGCGAGCGGGCGCCTGAGGTGCGCCCGCTCCTGGTTCCACCCGCCGAGCGCCTACCGGCGCCGACGCCCGAGGACGAGCGCAGAAGCGGCAAGCCAGAGGGCGGCGGCGAGCCCGCCGCCCCCGGTGCTCGCGCCCGCCCGGCAAGCGCACGAGCCGTCCGAGTCGTCGCCGGCCGCGTCGTTCCCACCGGAGGGGCCGGCGCTGCCGCTGCTGCTCGGGCCGGCGGAGCCGGTCGTTCCGCCGGTGCCTCCGGTGACCGAGCCGCCGCTGGCCGAGGTCGTGCCCCCGGCGGCGGCGCTGCCGCCGGTGCCCGAGGTCGCGCCCCCGGCGCCGTCGCTGCCACCGCTGCCGCCCGCTCCCGGGTCCGAGCCGCCGGCACCGCCTCCGCCGCCGTCGCCCCCGTCGCCCGGCATGGTGGGTCCGGTAAACCGCCACCAGTTGAACTTGAAGAGGTCGCCGCCGCCACCGACGAACTTCAGGAACAGGTCGTGTTTCCCGCTGCCCCCGCTGACCGCGCAGGTCTTTGTGGTCCAGGACGACGCGCCCGAGACGTCGCACGTCCCGAGGAGCGTGCCGTTCTGACTGTCGAGGTGGAGCTCGATCTTCGCGTCGCCGGCTGCGGACGATACCCGCGCCTCGAAAGAGGTCACGCCGTCCAGGAAATCGACGTCCTTCACCTTGATGTAGTCGCCATTGCTGATGGACGTTACGTTCATGCCGGCGCCGGTGTCGGTGCACACCTCGGTCTTGAGCCCGGACGAGAAGGCGATGGTCTCGGCCTCGACTTGCTTGAACGGATCCAGCGTGTCGACGGCGGACGGTCCGTTCGTGGACATCATGATCTTCGGAATGCTGCCGTCGGCGCCGTAGGTGAACTCCTCCACGCAGACCGAGCGCTTGAAGTCACTGCCGCCCGGCAATGCGCTGTTGTGATAGAAGAAGTACGAGTGCCCCTTGTAGTCGACGATGCCGGCGTGGTTGGTGTAGGTCCGGCCAGCGCCCATGATGTCGCCGCGGACGGTCCAGGGCCCGGTCGGGCTGTTGCTGGTCGCGTAGCTGATCTTCTCGGTCCCGGCGATGGCGGCGTAGACGAGGTAGTACAGCGACCCTCGCTTGTGGAGCCACGGCCCCTCGGTGAAGCCGTTCAACGGCACCTCGGTGATGCTTCCCGAGGTGCTGATCATGTCCGAGTTCAGCTTCACGTGCCGGAGCTTGGCATTCCCCCAGTACATGTGGGCCTGTCCATCGTCGTCGACGAACACCGTCGGGTCGATGTTGCCGCCTCCGGGCGCCACGGCCAGCTCCTTTCCCAGCGGGTCCATGAACGGACCTGCCACATTGTCCGATACGCCAACGCCGATCTTCGCGCCGCTGTTGTTGTTCAGCGGCACGTACAGATAGTACTTGCCGTTCCTGGCGATACCCTGCGGCGCCCACGCATTGTCGGTTCCCCACTTGAAGGACTTGTAGCCCGCCACCGAGCCGTGGTCCGTCCAGTTGACCATGTCCGTGGTGGAGTATAGCCTCCAGTCGTTCATGGTGTAGAAGTTGTTCACCGTGACGTCCTCGTCGTGGGACGTGTAGAGGTACAACCTGCCTTCGTGCACCATGGGCGCGGGGTCGGCCGTGTAGAAGGTCTGTACGATCGGGTTGTCCGCCCGAGCGGGGGAGGGGATCGCGGCGACGAGGCCCAGCGCCATCGCCGACAGGGTCATTCTTCTTGCTCGGTAGAACGTTGTATTTAAGCGCACGTTGAATCCTCTCGCGAGCGAAATTGCCGGCGCCCCGCACCCCTGGTGCTGACTCGACGGAGGCGCCATCAATGAGAGGACAGCCCACGCAAAGGCACGCAGGACGACCCCCCCAGGGCAAAGCACAAGTATACCCTTTCGAAATGTGAACGATCACATTCCGGGTGTCAAACCCAATCGACCGGCCCGGGCGGGATCCCCGATCCCGAAGGGACGACAGCGCTGGCGGGCTCTTCCGGAGCGCCGCGTCACAGGGGGGAGGGCGCCGGACCGCGGTGATCGCAGGCTCGACGCGCTCGATGCCGACCTGCGCACGGACGGCTGGCGCTTCGATGTCGGCCTGCGCACGGACGGCTGGCGCTCGATGCCGCAGGCGGCCGGCGCCCCGGGTATCGCCTCTTGTGCGCGTCTTGTGCGCGAGGACTCGAGCGCGCGCTCCGGCCAAGAGCTCGCCTCATCCTCGGCCGATTTGGATTGACGTCGGCAATGTGAACGATCACATTTGGGGCTGCAATGGGGGGTTGAGCTTGCCTTTCACCGGATCAGGAGACGCCAGATGTCGTTGAGCATGAAGCTGATGGGGGCCATGATCATGAGCGTCAGCATGGGCTTTGCTGGCGGCTTTGCGAGCGCAGCATGGGCCGCGGGCGCGACGGCGGACGTCCCCGCGTCGGTCGCCGAGGGGAAGGATTTCGGCTGCGGCGCCAAAGGACAGAAGGCCTGTCCGATGCAGGGCTGGATGAAGACGGTGATGCAGTCGGCGACCACGAGCGGCGACGGCGCGAAGATCGCGTCGGCGCTGGACTATGTGGCGTCGAAGCCGCCGCCCGGGATGCCGAAGTGGGTCGCCATCTCGAAGGACGGCGCGGAGAAGGCCAAGAAGGGCGATATCGACGGCGCCAAGGCGAGCTGCAAGGCCTGCCATGATCTGTACAAGGCGGAGTACAAGGCGAAGCTCCGCGACGCCGCCTTCTGAGGCGCCGCGCTCTGCGCTCGCCTTTGTCTGTTGACGCTCACGATGGTTGATGCTCGATCGCGCGGGCTGTTCGATGGCCATCGCGGGGGTGAGCGCTCCCGGTCACGGCCGTGATGGTCGGCTCAGGACGAGGTGGCGTTCGAGGCGTGGGGTGGCCACGAATCACGCGCGGGAGACGGCGCTGTGGCCGCGTCTCCTTGTCCCTCGGCCCCCGGACGCGCGTCGTCGCTCGCTCGCGGCATGAATGCGGCGTCTGCCTCGAGCATCAGAGGCGGGATGGCAAGACCGCTCGAGTCCATCGGTTCGCCTTCCGGGCTTCACCGGCGTGCCTCCGCCGCTCTGCTCCTCGCCGCCCTCGGCCCCACGAATGAATGCGGTCCGAGCGGGCCCGGCAGCAGCAGCAGCGGCGGCTCCGCAGGCCACGGCGGCGGCTCCGCAGCCACGGGCAGCGGCGGCTCCGCAGGCCACGGCGGCGGCTCCGCAGCCACGGGCAGCGGCGGCTCCGCAGGCCACGGCGGCGGCTCCGCAGGCCACGGCGGCGGCTCCGCAGCCACGGGCAGCGGCGGCTCCGCAGGCCACGGCGGCGGCGACGAGAGCACCTCGACCGGGAGCGGCGGCTCGCCGGCAACATGCGTGCCGGGATCCATCGTCGCGTGCTACTCCGGCCCCGAGGGGACCAACGGCGTCGGGCGCTGTACGGCCGGGACGCAGACCTGTCGTCCTGACGGCTTCGGCTACGGGCCCTGCACGGGTGAGATCACCCCTGCTGCGGAGGTCTGCGCCACGCCGCAGGACGAGAGCTGCGACGGCGACCCCCATTGCCTGCAACCGGCCGCCTGGGCGCGCGGGTTCGGCATCGAGCCCACCACTCCCACATCGACCATCGCCGTCGACGCCATGGGGAATTACTACATCCTCGGCGCCTTCAAAGGAACGGCCGATTTCGGCACCGGCCCTCTGACCAGCGCCGGTGACAGCGACATCTTCCTTCTCAAGCTCGACCCCTCGGGCGCGCCGCTCTGGAGCAAGCGCTTCGGCACCCCCTTGCGCGAGACAGGAGATGCCCTGGCCATCGACGGAAACGGCAACGTCCTGATCGTCGGCAACTACGAGGACGACTTCTCTGGCATTGTCATGGACCTCGGCTTCGGCGGGTGCGCCCTGCCGGCTCCGTCCGATCGTTCCGGGCAATTCATGGCCAAGCTCGACCCCGACGGCAATCACATCTGGAGCGATGGATTCCGCTTCTACCCTTCGCATCCTACCTGGGCGACGAAGGTGGCCATCGATGCTCTCGACGACGTGTACGTCGCCATCGGGTTGGAGGACGCGACAGCGGTGGTGAAGCTGGATGCGATGGGCGATGTCCTCTGGAGGCGTAGCACTCCGGGCAGCCCGAGCTTCCACATGAACCTCGCGCTCGACAGCGCCGGCAACGTGGTGACAGTGAATGAAGCAGGTGTCGATGGCAACTTCATCGCCCTCTACACGTACGTCTCGAAGCTCTCTCCGGATGGGGATTTGCTCTGGTCCCGGAGATTGGACGACTACGGATTCCGTGGCAAGGTGGCGGTCAACTCGGCGGGCGAGATCCTCGTGCTGGTCGAGGGAGCCGTCATCAAGCTGGATCAGGACGGCGAGGAGGTGTTCACCCAGCCCGCCCGCCACACCGGCAACGTCGCGGTCGACCCCGCGGACAACATCTTCCTCGGCGGGGGTGGGCTCACGATGCTCGACCCGAGCGGCACCGAGCTCTGGACGCGCGACTTCGCGGCCTCTGTAGCGGACATCGCCATCTCCCCGAACGGCGCGGTCGCCGTCACCGGCGTTGTGAGCGGCCCTGTGGACTTCGGGACCGGCCCGATCGAGTACACAGAAGGCTGGGATATCTATGCTGCCACATTCAATCCGCCGGCGAGCGGCGCGAGCGGCGAGGGAGGAGGCAGCGGCGGCAGCGACGGCGGCGGCAGCGACGGCGGAGACCCATCCGAGACGTGCGTGCCGGGCTCGGTCATCGCGTGCTACTCCGGCCCTGCCGGGACCAGGGGCGTCGGACCCTGCGCTGCGGGGACGCAGACCTGCCGGCCCAGCGGCCTTGGCTTCGGCCCCTGCGTGGGCGAGGTCACGCCTGCCGAGGAGCTCTGCTCCACGCCGGAGGACGAGAGCTGCGACGGCGAGCCCCATTGCCCCATGCTGTCGTGGGCGCGCGGGTTCGGCAGCACCGGCGCCGACGAGGGCCTGAACATCGCGAGCGACGCCGCAGGCAACTACTATGTCGCCGGCAGCTTCACAGGAACCGTCGACTTCGGCGTGGGCCCTCTGACCTCCCCGCCCGGACGCCACTTCCTGCTCAAGCTCGATCCATCGGGCGCGCCGCTCTGGAGCGAGCGCCTGACGAGCGGCCACCCGCTCGTCATGGCCGTCGATGGCAACGGCGACCTCCTGCTCGCCGGCACATACTCGGGTGGCGGCGATAGGGTGCTGAACCAGTGCCTCCCCCCCTTCGAGCCGTCCCACAATACCGTAGCCTTCGTGGCCAAGCTCGACCGCGATGGCAAGGCCATCTGGAGTCAAGCGCCCATCTACACGTCGGACGCGATCGAGAGCTACAGCGTTCCCGAGCGGATCGCCGTCGATGCGCTCGGCAACACCTACCTGGTCTACGTCGACCTCTGGGCGAACGGCGCCTACCTGTCAAAGTTGAGCCCTGGCGGCGATGTCCTCTGGAAACACAGGATCACGCCCCCTCCCGGCCCGGAGGACTATTTCAGGTCCCTGGACTACGGCGCCGATCTCGCGATCGACAGCGCGGGCAACGCGCTGACCGTGACCGCACCGCAGGCCGACGCAGGGTATCTGACGGTCAGCAAGTTCGACCCGACCGGCGCGGCGCTCTGGAGCCGCCCGTTCGCGCCGGATCCGTCGATCCCCCCTGGCGGCGCGTGGAAGGCGGCTTGGTCGGTGGCCGTCAATGCGGCTGACGAGGTCTTCGTGGCCGGCATCACGGACGGGACCGTCGATCTCGGCGGCGGCGTGCTGCCCGCTGGCCCCGTGCTCCTCAAGCTGGACGCCGCGGGGGCCCACGTGTTCAGCGACTCGATTCCCTTCGGCGACGCGCTCGCGCTCGATTCCGCTGGTAACGTCGTCGTCGCCGGAGACGGGCTCGCCAAGCTCGACCCGAGCGGCGCCGAGCTCTGGACCCTCAGCTTCGGCGCCCGCGCACATGGCATCTCGATCTCGCCGAGCGGCATGATCGCCCTCACAGGGGCTGCGAGCGCGGCGGTCGACTTCGGGACCGGCCCCATCCCCCACGCCGGCGGCTCCGACATCTTCGTCGCGACGTTCAATCCCTGAAACCCATGGGGGGCGGGCGCCATGTCGGGGTGCCGCGCGCCGAGCTCGGGGCAAGCGTGGCGGCTATCGGGCGGTCGAGGAAGCTTGCGACCGTGAGGTGGCCCGATCCGAGGAGCCGGACGCTAGCTTCACGAAGGCGCGTACAGCGCCGGCGGTCTCGTCGGCGCGGCCGATCAGGAGCAGCTCGGCGAAGACGTCCTTCGGCGCGATGAACGGACGATAGACGACGCGGGGAACCTTCACCTGAATCAGCGGTTGTGGAGCCAGCGCCACGCCCAGGCCTGCGCCGGCCAACGACAGCATGCTCAAGGTGGTGTCGGCGCGGTGGACCCGGCGCGGCTCGCGTCCTGTCACGAGAATCAACCTCTTCAGCACGTCGCCGCCGGCCTCCTCCGATGGGAACATGATGAGCGGCTCTCCGGCGAGCATCTTCGGCGTCACGCGCCTGTGCGCCGCGAGCGTGTGCTCCTCTGCCATCGCGACCACCAGCGGCCAAGCGCCGATCGGCTGGACGCTCAACCGCGGATCTACCTTGAGAGCGAACGCCGAGCGGTAGCCGACGTCAACCTCGCCGGCCAACACGGCTTCCGCCTGCCTCGAAGGTGGCATCTCGCGCAGCTCGATCTCCGCGGCAGGATGGGCTTTGCGGAACGCTCGCAGGTGGTCCGTCATCTTGCCAGTGAGGATCGCGTTGCCCGCGTAACCGATGCGAACTTTGCCGATGTCGCCGCGCAGCGATTGCTGGACGATCGCCTTGGCCCGCTCCGCCTGCGCGACCGCCCGCTGCGCCTCGACGACCAGCAATGCGCCGGCTTCGGTCAGCTCCACGCGCCGGCTCGTCCGCACGAACAGCGCGCCGCCGACCTCGTCTTCGAGCGCCCGAATCTGCATGCTCAGCGCCGGCTGAACGATGTGCAGGCGCCGCGCCGCGCGGCCAAAATGGCGTTCTTCGGCGACGGCCAGGAAATAGCGAAGGTGTCGTAGGTCCACGACATTCGACCGTACCATGGATCAATCAGCAGATCAAATCGATCGATTGGATCAATCTATTGTTGTTTGGGTGAATGGGCGGCTATGATCTTCGTGATTCACCCGTGATTCACCCGTGATTCACCCGTGATTCACCGCGGAGAGCCCATGAATGATCATGTGCGGAAGGAGAAGCTCGGGCTCACGGCCGTGTCGTCCGTCGATGCCTCGGGCAAGCACCAGGTCCGCGGGTTCTTGGACCTGCACACGCACGCGCCGCGGCCACGTCCCACCGTTACCATGAATTCAACGCAAGGCGGCCGCGCCGAAGAGGGAAGCGGGCTATTCAACCAACGAGAGTCAGGAGCCTGTCACCATGAACCGAAGCACCCTGGGAAGGGTCGTTCTCACGTTCGTTCTGGCGAGCGGCGCCATCGTCGCTGTCGGCGTGGACTGGAATAAAACCCACCTGTTCAACCCTGCATGGCATGAGCACGCGCGCTTTCATGACGCCCTCATGCTGCTCATCCTGTGCGGCGTGTCCATCGTCGGATTGTGGATGGTGTGGCGGCGGTCCATGGAGCCGCAGATCGGGTTCAACGTGGCGGCCTGGATCGTCGTCATCATCTGGACGCCCTTCTTCTACATCACGTGGCTCATCCCGGGGACCAGCCTGCTCGCGGGACCCGAGGTGCCGCTCCCGGTCGTCGCGGGCATCCCTCTCTACCCGAACGTGCTCATCGCAGGGACCGAGCTCTTGCTCGCGGCGCTCGCCTACAAGCTCTTCCACAGCGATCCTGCATCGACGGCGGCGCGCGCGGCGAACGCCTGACGAGAGAGGCGCTTCATGAAATCCACGATCCAGAAGACGATGGGATGGGCTTCCTGTCCCGGCGCGCGCGCCCTGCTCGTCGCCGCGCTCGTCTCGTGGCCCTCCGTGAGCTGGGCGCACCCGGGCGGCGCCGATGCGGGATTTCTGAAGGGCCTCTTCCATCCGGTGTTCGGCGCGGACCACCTGCTCGCGATGGTGAGCGTCGGTGTCGTCAGCTCGCAGCTCGGTGGAAAGCACCTCCTCCGGATCCCCGCCACGTTCGTCGCCGCGATGCTGGTCGGCGGCCTCCTGGGAATGGCGCGATGGCCCATGCCCCTGGGCGAGCTTTGCATCGCGGCGTCGGTGGCGGCGCTCGGCCTCGGCATCGTCACCACGACCCGCGGCTCCTCACCGTTCCTGCTCTCCGGGTGCGTGGCGATGTTCGGCGTCTTTCACGGACATGCCCACGGCCTGGAGATGCCTCATGCGGTCAGCCCGGCGCTGTATGCCATGGGCTTTCTGCTGAGCACGACCGTGCTTCATCTCTGCGGTCTCGTCCTCGGCGAGCTCACCGCCGGTCGAGAGTCCCTGTCGCGGGGGCTGCGCTGGGCCGGCGCCGCCGTGATGGGGACGGGGATGGTCCTCCTGGCGCGCGGGGCCGGCATCTGACTGGAAGCGGCTCGCCGCGACGGATGGCGAGGGGTCCGCCCGCGGCGAGGACGTCGGTCAGAACTGCTTGAAGAACTTCCACGACTCGATGGGCTTGATGGTTCGTCGACAGTGAATAGGTGATCATCCCTCCGAATCGGCTTCAATCGTCCTGGTCGACGGTGCCCTTCATCACGAAGGCTTGGCCGCGTCTTTGGGGAACGACTCCGGCGCCGGCAAACGAGCGGGAGGCTCCCCGATGGGCGGCGGAGCGAGGTGCCAGCTCAGGACCCCCAGTACGGCCACGGCGACGTAAATGACGAGGAAGACGCCAAGCCCGAAGACCACGCCCTTCTCCGAGGCATAACCGAGCACCGGAAACACGAGCGAGAAAAAGAGCTCGCGCACGCCGATGCCAGAGACGGAGATCGGCAGCAAGCCGAGCAGGCTGGCGACGGCGAGCAGGCAGCAGACATCGAAAAAACCAATGGGAGCCCCGAGCGCGCCAGCCAGCCAGTAACCTTGGAGGAAATTCAAGAGCAGCGCGGAGAGCGAGAGCAAGAGCGCGAGCCCGACGTGGCGCGCCCGCTGCGCCCGAAGCGCGGCGAGGAAACGCTCGAACCCTTCGCTCGAGAGATCACCGGGCAGGCGCCGATACACAGCGCCGACCGCGCGACGAGCGAGCGGACGATAGAAAAGGACAAGCGGCCCGAGCGCGACGAGGCCCACGCCGAGCCAGGTGATCTTCGCGAGATCTCCGGCGATGACGCCGGAGAAACGAGCAATGCCGACCGCGACGAACGCGAGGAGGACATAGAGATCGAAGAGCCTGTCGAGCACGACGAGCGCCATCCCCTCGGCATAAGGCATCTCGAGGTCGTGCCGGAGGTACTGGACCCGCAACACATCGCCCACGCGCCCCGGGGTCATCAGGCCGACGTAGACGGTGGCGAGGAACGACGTCCAGGCCCGCGCCCGAGGGAGGCGACGCCCACGCGCCGCGAGCAGCACATCCCAGCGGAGCACCTTGAACCATAAAACGCCGAGGTTCACGGCGAGGGCGAGGAGCAGAGGCGCGACGTCGGCCGCGAGCAGGGCGTCGAGCGCGACGCGCGAGTCGCGCATACGAAGGAAAACGAGCACGAGGAGCAGAGGCCCCACGAGCTGAATACCGAGCCTGAGGAGCCTCCTCCGCGAATCCTGCGAATTCTTCGACGCCACGGGCCAGAAGCCCTACTCAGGGTCCTTGCGACCGAGGATGCAAAGGTTGATCATGAGCCGGGAGGCGACCTGCAGACGCTCGTCGAAAGAACGAGAGAGCTCGTGGAGGCCAAACTGGAACGGGAAGAGGTGCAGCCCCTTGCGCCGGATGATCTTGACCCCCCCGTCCCCGAGCGGACGCGCGAGCGACCCCCACGTGCTGAAATTCTCGTGGCCGTCGAAAGCCCGAAGCTTGAGGCGAGACGCGAGGCGGACGACAGGCTGCCACAAGAGATTCGGCGTGCTGAGCGAGAGATACCCGCCGGGCTTGAGCACCCCCGCCATTTGCCGGAGGCAAGCCTGCGGATCCGGGGTATGCTCGATGCACTCGGACGAGAGCACGAGATCGAATCGATCGCGGCCGAATTGATCGACGAGGCGGAGGGCGTCGGCGACGACGGCCTCGCAGCCGACCCTCTTGCGCGTGGCCTCGACGAGGTTCGGGCCGAGATCACAGGCCGTGACGATGGCCCCGCGCTTCGCGAGCGCCTCGCTGAAGTACCCGAGGCCGCAGCCGACGTCGAGCGCGTGTTTGCCGCGGACCATCTCGTCCGTGAGAAACTCGTCGACGAGCGTCTCGACGCGGCGCTGCGTATCGTACTGGGAGAGCGCTCTCTCGAAGCGATCACCGAGCCGGTCGTGGGAGTATTCTCGTTGATCGGGCACGCGGCTTGACATCGTCATCCCTGCTCATTCGCGAGCTCGAGGGGCGCCTCCGTCCGTGCGTTCTTCTTGGCCGCAGCGGACGTCGCGCGCCTCGGGCGCTCTTCGGGGGTTTGTTTGAAAACGTAAAGGGGCCTGCCCTTCACCTGCTCGAATATACGCGCGAGATATTCACCAATGAGCCCCGTGAACGCGAGCTGAAGCCCGCCCAGGATGAGCAGCGTGCCGAGCAGCGAGCTCCAGCCGGGCTCCGTGTCGTGCAGCCATAACGCACGCCCGATGACGTACACGAGGTAAAGCGCCCCGAGCGCGGCGATCCCCACGCCGACCCGGGTCGCGAGCCGGATCGGCGCGACGGAGAACGCGAAGACGGCATCGAGCGCGAGCCGCAGCATCTTCCGCAACGAATACTTCGAATGCCCCGCAGCGCGAGGCGGCGCGACGTACGGGACGTACGCGCGGCGAAAGCCCATCCACGCGACGAGGCCCCGGACAAACCGGTGCCGCTCGGGCATACCGGCGAGCACCTTGCGCGCCTTGCGCGACATCAAGCAGAAATCAGCCGCGCCAGGCTCGATCCGGGTGTCGCTGAGCCAGTTGATGACCGTGTAAAACCCATCCGAGCTCAGCCGCTTGAAGAGCGTGGCGTCGTCCGTGCTCCTCCGGACGGCCGATACGACGTCATGCCCCGCCCGCCACGAATCAAGCATCTCCGGGATCAGCGTCGGCGGATGCTGGAGATCCGAGTCCATCACGATCGTCGCGTCCCCGCGCGATTTCGCGATGCCCGCCGAAATGGCCACCTGATGCCCGAAATTGCGGGACAACGAGTACACGAGCACCCGCTCGTCCCGGTCGGCGAGGGCGTTGAGCTCGTCGAGCGTCGCGTCGCTGCTGCCGTCGTCGACGAGCAGGATGCGGTGATCGATGTCCTTCAGCGAAGAAAGAACAGCCTTCAGCGCGTCGTAAAATGCACCGATGACCTCTGCTTCGTTGTAGCAAGGGCTCACCACATAAAGCACAGGCTTCTTGACGCTCATCAGGCGCGGCTCGCGCATGGACCCGCGCATGCTACCCGGTAGGCTTACCATGTCAACGGCCAATCACAGGCCCCGAGGCCTCACCCGAGCCCGCCCGGGCACGCTTTTTCGCCTCCGCTCTCCGAGCGCCCGCTTTTTCGCCTCCGCTCTCCGAGCGCCCGCTCTTCTGCAAGTCCGAGAGGTAGACCGCCGTCCGGCCGAGCCCGTCCTCCGAGGGCACGCGGGGCTCGTACTCGAGCAGCTCGAAAGCCCGAGAAAACCAGGCGAGCGAGTGATGCACATCCCCAGCCCTCGGGCCATCGTGCTCGATCGACGGAGGCCGGCCAGGCTGCCGCTCGAGCTCTCGGCAAAGCGGAATGTGCCGATGTAATCGAGACACCAGCGGGTCGAGATCACTGGTGCTCTGACACCGTCTCGTCGGGGGCGGCGCCCCCGGCTCGCGCTGAACACGTCGAATCACGGCGCCAAGCAGGGCGGCGAGGAGCACATTCGCCGCGAGCATTTCGTGCACGTCGACGGCAAGCTGGCCTTGCAGGACAAGCCCGGTCGCATGTCGTGTGAGCCGTTCCGCAAGCACAACACGCAGGGCAACGGCATCTACGGGCGGTCGCCGCGGTCGGACGGGATGATCCGCGTCTCGCGAAGCGCCGGGGCCTTTCCGGACATCACGCCGCGCCGCGCGACCGGTCGCCGAAGAGCAGCGCCCGCAGCGCCTCGGCCTCCCGCTGCGCCCGCGCCACGATGGGCATCAGCCCCACGAGGCACTCGACCGGCACCTCCCGCACCAGGATCACCCCGTTCTGGCTGCGGAACACGCGCACGCCGCGCGCCCGGAGCCTCGCCGGGCTGATCTCGAGCATCACGTCGACCTTCGCGCGCTTGCCCACTGCGCTGCCGAGCGCGTCGGTGCAGTGGACGTGCGTGCGCGCCGCCGGCCGGATCCCGTCGCGCGCGATGCCCCTCACGGCGTCGACGCTGGTGCCGTGCCAGATCGACGCGTCGCCGTGGACCTCCTCCCACGACGCCTCGAGGCCCGCGAGCGTCACCGGCATCCCGTCGCGCGAGTGCCCTTGCGAGGCGCGCACCCGGTCGCCGCGGATCTCGAGGCGGTTCTTCGTGTTCTTCTCCACCACCTCGTCGAGCACCGGCCGGGAGATCCGGAGCGCCTTGAGGACGTCGTCCACGGCCACCCAGCCGGCGTCGTCCATGGCGACGCCCTGCGAGGGCGCCGCGTGGCGGAGCAGCCAGGAGAGCTTCTTGCTCGTGTCGGTCAAGCGATCGCGGCCCATCGTCAAGCTCCATTCCCGTCTCGTGAACCGGGGCCGCGGCCCGCGGTTCGCGCGGGCACGCAGGGGCCTCCGGAAGGTCCCTGGACGGTGCAGGGACCGGGACCGAAACCGTGAAGGGAATCGGTACGAGGAAAGAATAGACGCCAGGCTATCATCCGGAAGAAGTATTTCTGGAGCCGCTATCGCGTTTCGCGATAGCTTGCCGCCATGCTCAACCTCGACTGGCTCGGCGCCTTCGTGGTCTTCACCGAGCACCTCAACTTCACGCGCGCGGCGCGGGCGCTGCACGTCTCGCAGCCTGCGCTCCACGCCCAGATCGGCAAGCTGGGCGAGGCGCTCGGCGTCACGCTCTACCAGCGGCGCGGGCAGCGGCTGGAGCTCACGGCCGACGGCAAGCGCGTCGCCGCGTTCGGGCGCGAGGTCGGCGAGCGGACGCGCTCGTTCCTCGACGTGCTCCGCCACGGCGAGAGCCGGGAGCCAGTGGTGCTCTGCGCCGGGGAGGGCTCGTACCTCTACCTGCTCGGCGAGGGGATCCGCGCCTTCTCCGCGCGCGCCGCCGCCCCGCTCCGGCTGCTCACGCGCGACCGGGAGGGCACGCTCGAGGCCGTCGCGGCGGGCGAGGCGCACCTCGGCGTCGCGCCGCTCGAGGGGGCGCCGGACGGGCTCGCCGCCGAGCGCCTCACCGAGGTGGCGCAGGTCCTTGTCGTCCCTGACGGCCACCCGCTCGCCCGGAAGCGCCACATCCGGCTGCGCGACCTCGAGGGGGCGCGGCTCGTCGTCCCCGGCCCGTCGCGGCCCCACCGGGCCCTGCTCGCCCAGGCGCTGCTCTCGGCCGGTGTCCGCTGGGAGCCGGCGGTCGAGGCGAACGGCTGGGAGCTGATGCTCCACTTCGTCCAGCTCGGCGTCGGCATCGCGGTGGTCAACGCCTGCTGCCGCCTCCCCCGCGGCCTCGCCGCGCGCCCGCTGCCCGAGCTGCCGCGCAAGGTCTTCTATCTCGTCCGCCGGCGCGGCGGCGAGCTCCAGGGCGCGGCCGCGGAGCTCCGGGACGCGCTGCTCGCGCACGCCGCGGCGTGGCAGAGAACCCATGCGTTGAGCGCGTCGGGCGCGTCGCGCGCGTCAGGCGCGTCGCGCGCGCCCGACGCCGCCCCGACGGCGCCCGCGCGCCGGCGCTGAGCCCCCGCATCGCTCTTCCTGCCGCCTGCCGGTCTCTGCCGGTCTCCCTCCCGGACGCTGGCTCCCGGGCTCAGGCCGCCTTTCTCGACTTCTGCTTGCCCTGCTTCGCCTTCTTGCCGCCGACATCGTCCGGGCGGCTCACCAGCTTCGAGAAGTTGCTCGGCTGCCCGTCCGCTGTCTTCTCCTGGTACACGAAGGCGAGGTTCGACTGCTCGAACTTGTCGAAGAAGTCCTCCCACGAGATCTCCTCCAGGGTGCCTTCCCCGCTGTACCCGGGGAAATCGATGCGGAGGATGCCAGGCTCACCGCCCTCCTGGGTGCTCTTCACCGTCGCCGGGCGGCCTCCGCGCGATTCGGCCCACTGGCGGATCTCGTCATGATCGATGGTCGTCTTCGATGAGCTGGCCGACATGGTATTCCCTCCTGTGCTCGTGCATCGGCGCGGGGAACGGCAATCCGCATGCCAGAGGCCGATGAGAAGATCCGGGCACGCGATGGACGACCTCGGCCATACGGCGGCTCCCTGGACCGAGCGCGCCGCGGAGCCCGTCGCGCTGCCGAACCGCGCCGTCGTGCCTGCGACGCGTCGCGGCCACCACGCGGAGACCGTGGTGAAAGCAGGGGAGCTCTGCTGTGGTCGACGATGGGCTCGGCGATACAATTTGCCCCGCCTGCGGCGAAATGCTGCCGGCCGGCGCAGGTCCTCGTCGGAGAGCGCGTTCCCCTGGATCCGCTTGAACCTGAAGCAGACAGGCCGACAGACTGACTGCTCGAATGCTGACAGACAGACTGCCTGGCAGACAGAAACAGCCCGACACGCGACGCGCGGCGCCCTCATGGAGGCACACGTGTACGCAGTGAAAGCATCCCGGTGGCGCTCGCCACGGAACCAGGCGTCCCCATTGTAGCTCGCGCTCGATGTAACCCACGTGGGCCGGGCCAACCCGGTTGGGCGGCCGAGAGATCGAGAGAGCGCGTATCGACGCGGGGGCGCCGCTCGTGCTACCTAGAATCGAGCGCCGCGATGTGCGCGCTGCCGAGGCCGAGGACGTGACCGCCGCGCACCATCTGCTCCTCCGGGTCGCTGTGATCGCCGTCGCCACGGCGACCACCGCGACCGCGGGCGCGCGCCCGCCGCGCCCCGCGCCGGCCGCCCCGCAGGCCCACCCGCCGCGCCCCGCGCCGGCGGCCTCGCCAGTGCGCCCGCCGCGCCGTGCGCCAGCCCCCTCGCCGGGGCGGCCGCCGCGCCCTGCGCCGGCCGCCCCGCAGGCTCACCCGCCGCGCCCCGCGCCGGCCACCCCGCAGGCGCCCCCGGCTTCGCTCGCCCCGCCGGCCCTGCCTTCCGCGGCTTCCCCCGAGCCCGCGGCCTGGCGCGCGCTCGTCGTGGGCGGCGGCCCGAGGCCGCCCATGAACCAGGTGGCCATCGAAGGCCACATCCGGTACTTCCAGTCGCTGCTCCCGGCCTGGGCGGAGCGGCGCGTCCTGTTCGCCGACGGGCGCCGGGGCACGCGGAGCGTGCAGTTCCTCGACGGCGGCCACACGCGCTACCGCGCGCCCAGGCTGCCGCGCATCGACGGGGCGACCACCCGCCCCGGGTTCGACGCGATCTGGCGCAGGTTCGTCCACGCGCGCCCCGCCGACCCGTTGCTGCTGTATTTCGCCGGCCACGGGAGCCCGGATCCAGGGCACGATCTCGACAACAACGTATTCGACCTCTGGGGCGGCGGAGCGCTGTCCGTGCGCGATCTCGCTGCCCGCATGAAGGAGCTGCCCGCCGGCACGCCCGTCGTCCTCGTCATGGCCCAGTGCTACTCCGGCTCGTTCGCGAACCTCCTCTTCGAGGGCGGCAGGCCCGACGGCGAGCTGGTCGAGCGCGACATCGTCGGCTTCTTCGCGGCGACCCGGGACCGCCCCGCGTCGGGCTGCACGCCCGAGATCGATGAGGCGGATTACACCGATTTCAGCAGCTTCTTCTTCGCCGCCCTCTCGGGCGTCGATCGCCTCGGGAAGCGCGTCCACGGCGCCGATTACGACCGGAACCAGCTCGTGGGGATGAACGAGGCGTTCGCGTACGCCCTCCTCCACCAGGAGACGGGCGATGTGCCGGTCGCGACGTCCGATGTGTTCCTGCGCCGCTTCGTCAACAAGCCCGATCACGAGACCATGGCGACGCCCTACTCCAGGGTCCTCTCGTGGTCGACCCCGGCGGAGCGGGCCGCGCTCGAGGGGCTCTCGGACGCGCTGGGCCTCCACGGAGAGCACCGGCTCCGGGCCGCCTACGAACGCGAGTTCGGGCCCCGGGCGGGCAGGAGAGACGTCGAGGACGTGGACTCGGCCCACCGCCTGCGGTTCATCCGGCTCGCCAAGAGCGTGGTGCTCGCGCGGACGCTGCGGCAGAGCGGCAACCGCGCGCGGATCGAGCGCTTCGAGCGGCTGCGCGCCGCCGAGGCGCGCAATCCGCTCGTCGAGGTCAGGGCGGCGAGCCAGGCGCGGCAGGACGGCCGGCGGCGCGCCGCCCGGTGATCCCGAGCTGGCCCCGCCCGCCCGCCCAGGGGGCTGTCGGACCACCGGACAGCCGCGCTCGCCGCGGGGCGAGGCGCGCGTGCGCGTGTCATGACGCGCGGCTCTCGTCCCGCAGCATCGCGATCAGATCGGTCGCGCCAGGGTCGATCCCCATCTGTGTGAGCAGGGTGGTCACCTGACCGCGGTGATGGGTCTGATGATTGAAGAGGTGCCCCACGGACCACCAGAGCGGAGAGGTGTAGACCGTCCCGCTCCGCGTGTACGTCAGGTCTCCCGCGAGCGCCCGGTCATCGAGCTCGTGCACCCAGGCGAGGATATCCGCGTCCGTCCTGGCGCGCTCGCGGGAGAGATCGCCGAAGTCCGCGTAGAGCTCCTGCGAGAGCGCGGTGATCTCGATGGCCTTCCCGCTCGGATCGCGGGAGACGAACCGCTCCGCGCCGCCGGTGAAGCGCCCCATCCACGTGCGGTCGGCGAGCAGGATATGGTTCAACGTGCCGTGGATCGACCGGAAGAAGGCCCCGCGATCGCGCTTGCGCTCCACGTCGTCGAGCTCGCCGACCAGCGCAAAGAGCCTGTCGTTCATCCACCGGTTGTAGCGAGCCAAGGCGCGGTACTGGTCGATCCAGCTCATGAGCGACTCCTCGTGGTTCGAGAGCAGGCGCGGACGCTACCACGCCCGCCCCCGACGGCGAAACCGGGCCAGCACCGCCGCCTTCGCGCGCAGCCGTCGAGATCGCGCTTGCTCGGTCCGTTATGGCGGACTATCGTCCTCGATAGCAGACACGTGGTGGTCGGGGAGACCCTCCACTCGAACCCGTCTTTCGCCGATCTCCACCTCCTCTCCCAAGGAGCCATGATGGTCAGCCTTTCGCTCGATTCAGCTGTCCTGGCCGAGACGTATGATCGCGTCAGCGATCGGCAGTTCAACCACGGAAAGCTGCTCATCGAAGATCTCCAGATTTCCCCGGGCGAGCGCGTCCTCGACGTCGGGTGTGGGACGGGCCGGCTCGGGGCCTACGTCGCCGATCTGGTCGGCCCCTCCGGCGCGGTGGCCGGCGTCGATCCGCTGCCGCTCCGGGTCGATCTGGCGAACGAGAAGCGCCGGCCGAACTTCCGCGCCAGCGTCGGGCAGGCCGAGGATCTCTCGCAGTTCGTCGCCGGGAGCTTCGATGTCGTGTTCCTGAACAGCGTGCTCCACTGGCTGCCCGAGAAGCTCGGGCCGCTGCGCGAGGCGCGCCGGGTGCTCAAGCGGGGAGGGCGTCTCGGCATCAGCTCGGCCGCCAGGGAGCGCCCGCACGAGTTCGAGCAGGTGATCGAGGGGGTGCTGTCGTCTCTCGGCCTGACCGGCAGCGCGGAGACGCTCGGCAGCACGACCTACAAGGTGACCTCGGACGACCTGACGAGCACCCTCGTGCTCGCCGGCTTCGAGGATCCGAGGCTCCAGATCCGCTCCTTCACGGACCATTTCACGGACACGGACGAGGTGATCGCGTTCTACCTGGCCAGCTCGTTCGGCAACTTCCTGTCCAACCTCGATCCGGCGGGGGCCGCGCGGGTCAAGGCGGCGCTCGCGGCCGAGCTCGAGCGCCGCCGCGCGCCGGAGGGGATCCGGCTGCAACGTCACCTGATCTTCGCCGTGGCGCGCGCGGGAGAGGCCTAGAACAGCGATCATGTTGAAACCCGGAGAAATTTCACAGGGAGGCGAGGAGGCGGGGAGGAAGAAAAAATGAATTTCTCCCTCTTGCCGTCTCTCGCTCCCCGCCTCCCCGCCTCCCTGTGAAAATTCTGCTTTTTCTCGGGGTTTCAACCCGTTTGTCGCTAAGCTCGGCAACCAGCGGCCAGAGGCGACGAGCCGGCCGGCGCGAGCTCTCCAGAGCCCTCTCCGAGCGCACGCCGGTTGCGTGGCCGCGCGCCTCTGCGAGGATACGGCGCCGGCAGGGGCGGGGAGCCCGGTGAGCGCCCGCGCGCGCTCGACGACGGCCGAGGAGCGCCGAGCCCGCCGCTCGGGGGGCAGGTGAGCGAACGACTCGACGTAGAGGTGCTGAGCCGCCGCGAGGAGCTCGAGGCGCTGCGGGAGCCGTGGAGCGCGCTGTGGCAGCGGTGCCCGTCGGCGACGGCGTTCCAGCGGCCGGAGTGGCTGATCCCGTGGTGCCGGGCGCTCGGGCCCGAGGCGGTGCTCGCCCTGGTCTTCCGGTCGGACGAGGGGCTCGTCGGCCTCGCGCCCCTCGCGGTTCACCGCATCGGCGACGAGCGCGTCGTCGCGCTGCTCGGCGCCGGGATCACCGATTACAACGATGTCCTGGCCGCGTCCGGGTACGAGCGCGCGGTCGCGGACGCGGCGCTCGCTTGCCTCGAAGAGCGCGCCGACGCGTGGGACGTCGCCGATCTCCACGACCTGCGCGCGTCGTCGCCGCTGCTCCTCGCCGAGGCGCCCCCCGGCTGGTCGGACGAGGTCGAGAAGCACGAGGCGTGTCCGGCGGTGACGATCCCCGAGGGCGCCGCGCCGGACGCGCCGCTTCCGCCGGGGATGCGCGCGCGCGTCGCCCGCGCGCGGAAGCGTCTCGCGCGGGCCGGGGACCTGCGCCTCGACGTGGCCGACGCGGCGAGCGTGGACGAGCTGCTCGACGCGCTGTTCGTGAACCACACGGCGCGCTGGCGCTCGCGCGGCGAGGGGGGCGTGCTCGACGAGGCGCTCCGGCCGTTCCACCGCGAGGCCGCGCGCGCGCTGTGCGCGCGGGGCGCGCTGCGGCTCTTCGGCCTGCGGCTCGACGGGCGGATCATCGCGTCGCTCTACGGGTTCGCCGAGCGCGGCGGGCTCGCGTCGTACATCACCGGCTTCGATCCGGAGCTCGCGTGGTACAGCCCGGGGTCGTGATGCTCGCCAGCGCGATCGAGCACGCGGCGCGCGAGGGCGCGCGGACCGTGGACTTCCTCCGCGGCCGCGAGCCGTACAAGTACGACTGGGGCGCCGTCGACCGCTGGACGTTCCGCCGGCGGCTGCGGCGCCGGGGCGCGCTCGGCGGAGCCGGGCGAGAGGTCGGGGAGGGCGAGGGCGCGGTGCAGGCCGTGATGTCCGGCGAGGCGTCGCCGGAGGTCGGCCTGGTGCGGCTGCTCGGCGCCGCGGGGGACCTCGCGGCCGCCGCGCGCGCGATTGACGCCGCGCACGCCGCGCACGACGCGGCCGACGCCGCGCGGCTGGCGGCCCGCCACGGGTTCGACGTCCTCGCGAGCGGCGAGCGGGCGTTCTGGCTGTGGGACGCGCGGGCGTACCGGCTGCGGAAGATCGAACACCGGTGAGGGGCGCTCGAAGCGGTCCGACCGCAACGCGGCGGGCCGGGGCTCATCCAATGTCGACGAAGGGCCGGTGGAGCATCGCCTCGGCAGGGTGCCCGCCGGCCGACCGTGCGGCCTGCGCCAGCCGTCGGGATGGCCCCACGGCCGGGCGCGGCCGCCGCAGCGCCTCGGTCTACGTTCGGGCGCGGCCGCTCCACGGTCGGGCGCGGCCGCTGCCGCGCCTCGGTCCGCGTCGAGGGGGCCTTCCGCAGGGGAGATGAAGAGATGGAGATGTCGTTGTCCAGGCGTACGGCCGCAGAGTTTCTCGGAACGTTCTGGCTCGTGCTCGGCGGCTGCGGGAGCGCCGTGCTCTCCGCGGCGTATCCCAGGCTGGGGATCGGCTTCCTGGGCGTGGCGCTCGCGTTCGGGCTCTCCTTCCTGACGATGGCCTACGCGGTGGGCCACATCTCGGGCGCGCACTTCAACCCCGCCGTGACGCTCGGCCTGATCGCCGGCGGGCGCTTTCCCGCGCGAGACATCCTGCCGTACGTCCTCGCCCAGATCGCCGGCGCCATCGTCGCCGCCGGGATCCTCTACGCGATCGCCAGCGGCGCCGCCGGGTTCGCCGTGCAGGCAGGCTTCGCGTCGAATGGCTACGGCGGGCGCTCGCCCGGCGGATACTCGCTCTTCGCGAGCCTCCTGACCGAGATCGTCCTCACGTTCGGCTTCGTGATGGTGGTCCTCGGCGCGACCGATCACGGCGCGCCGCGCGGGTTCGCGCCGATCGCCATCGGGCTCGCGCTCACGCTGGTTCACCTCATCGGGATCCCGGTCACGAACATGTCGGTGAACCCGGCGCGCTCCACCGGTCCTGCCCTGTTCGTCGGCGGAGGGGCGCTGTCTCAGCTCTGGCTCTTCTGGCTCGCCCCGCTCGCCGGCGGCGTGCTCGCGGGCGCCCTCTATCCGGTGCTCGTGGGCCCGAGGCCGAGCCGGGCCGTCGTCACGTCGCCGCCGGTCAGCTGACGAGGCCGAGGAAGGAGGAGGCCGACGGCGCGGATCAGGCCGGCCCGGCGCTCGGCTCCCGGCCCCGCGCGCTGTCGAGATTCCACGCACGGCATCGTGCCACCTATGCTAGGGCTCGCGCCCCGAGATGAGGACCAAGATCGGGACCGGGCCCGGGGCGCCCGAGGCCGAGGCCGACACGGACGCTGCCGCCGGCGCGGATGACGAGAACACCGCCGACGCAGGCGGCGAGGCGAGCTCCGGCGCGGAGGGCGCAGGCGGCGAGGAGAGCTCTCCGCGCGCCGCGCGGCCCGCGGCGGCCGGGCCGGCGCGGCCCTCGCCGCGGCAGAGGCTCGCGCCGCTCCTCCGCGAGCTGCCGGCCGCGCTCATCGCGCTCGTCGTCTCCATCTGCTTCGGGCTGAGCTACGGCGTCAATTACGGCGTCAACAACCAGACGTCGTACCTGCTGGGCGCGCTCCGGCTGCTCGATCCCAGCGTGCTCGCCAAGGACTGGTACGCGACAGGCGCGGCCGACTACCACCCGGCGTTCTCCTACGTGGGCTGGCTGCTGCTCGCCATCGACCGCGGCGGCGCGGCGGTGGGCTGGGGCCTCGTGGTCACCGCGGCGCTCGGCGCCATGTGCGTGTACTGGCTCGCTGTCGAGCTGCTGAAGCAGCGGCGCCTCGCGCTGGCCACCTTCCTGCTGGTGATGGCGATCGCCTTCGTCACCCGCACCGACAGCGTCGCTGTCAGCTACATCTTCGATTTCACCCTCCAGCCCTCCACCCTGGGCAGCCTCTTCCTGCTCGCGGCGCTGCCGCCCCTCGTGGCCGGCCGCACCCTGCTCTCGGGCGTGTTCCTCGGCCTGAGCGGCCTGTTCCACGCCAATTACCTCGTCCTCGGGATCGGCACCTTCGGCCTCACCCAGCTCCTGCTCGGCTGGAGGGACGGCTGGAAGGATCTGGCGCGGCGCATCGCCATGCAGGTCGGACCGGCCATCGCGGTGTTCCTGCTCCTCTCCCCGCTCATCCTCCGCTCGGTGCGCTCGCCGGACGCGGCGTTCGCGCAGGAGATCCTCTTCAACATCCGCGCGCCGCACCATTACGCGCCCACGACCTACAAGAGCAGCTTCTTCCCGGTGGCGGCGTGGCAGATGCTCGGCCTCGGCGCCGGCGGGTGGCTCTTGCGCGGCCGCGAGGGGCGCGGGCGCCGCCTCGGCGCGGTGGTGCTCGCGATGGCGATCCTCCTCTGGACCGGGACGCTGCTCACCACCTGGGTGCAGATCCCGCGCGTCGCGCAGCTCTTCGTGTGGCGCTTCGCGCCGTTCCTCGATCTCCTCATGCAGCTGCTCGTCTGCGCGGCCTCGGTGAGCATCGCGGCCCGCCCCTCCCTCTTCCGGCGCATCCCGCCCGCGGCCCTCACGCTGACGCTGGGCGGCTTCGTCGCCCTGGCCATGCTCGACAAGGGCGGGGATGTGGGGTGGTCGCTCGTGCTGGCCCTCGCGCCCGGCGCCGCGGGCGCCCTCGTCGGCGCGGCGGCGTCGCTGCTCGAGCGCCGGCGCGTCGGTCTCGCCCCGGCGCGCGCATTTCTGTTGCGCTTCGGCGCCTATGCGGTCGTCGCCTACGCGGCGCTCGCCTGCCTCCGCGTCGGCGTGCCCAAGGTGAGGGGCTACCGGGAGCGGTCGAGCGTGATCAAGGGCATGCGCGGGCCCGAGGCCGATATGTACGCCTGGATCCGCGCCAGCACCCCGAAGGACGCGGTGTTCCTCACGCCGCCGCAGCTGGAGCGCTTCCGGCTCCTCGGCGAGCGCGCCATCGTCGTCGACTGGAAGAGCAGCGCCTACGTACCCAGCGAGCTGGTGGAATGGTACCGGCGGCTGGAGGACGTCTCCGGGCGCAAGGGCTTCCGGCGCTCGGACGACCTGTCCGACGGCTACGGGGATCTCGATGCCGCCCGGCTCGGCCCGCTGAAGAAGAAATACAAGCTCGATTACGTGGTGGTGGCGCGCGGCCGGCAGAGGGACCTGCCGGGCAAGGTCGTCTATCAGAATTCGCGCTTCGTGATCCTCGACCTGGCCGGCTGAGACGTCATCGGGGCTCGAGGCTCGCCGCGGGTCGCGTATCGCCTAGGCGTCCGGGCGAGCTGCCGAGCTAGCCGCCGAGCCGGTCCCACGCGAGCTTGGCCGTGAGCGTGAGGCCGAGCGCGACGACGAACCACCGCACCTTCCTGGGCTCGATGCGGCGGGCGACCACGGCGCCGGCGAGCGAGCCGACCACCGCCGCCGCCATCATGATCGGCGTGGCGACCGCGTCGACCGCGCCCGCGAACAGGAACGCGAGCGCCGCCACGCCGTTGATCAGGCTCGCGAGCACCGTCTTGATCCCGTTCAGCCGGTGGATGTCCACGTCGCCCGCGAACGAGGAGAGCAGCGCGAGCATCATGATGCCGATGCCCGCGCCGAAGTAGCCGCCGTAGACGCTCACGAGGAACTGGAGCAGGAACACGAGCCACGGCCGGGAGGGCAGCGCGAAGCGCTCCGCGCCGGGATCGGCCGCGGGTGATGGCACCGCGGAGGGCTTCGCCCGGCGCAGGTTCTGCCAGAGCAGGAGCAGCGTCGCGACGAGCACGAGCCCCGGCACCGCGGCGTCGAACACGCGCTGCGGCGTCACGAGCAGGAGCGCCGAGCCCACGACGCCGCCGAGCAGCGAGGGCAGGAACAGGACGCCGAGGACCCGGTAGTCCCGGGAGAGCTCCCGGCGATACGCCCACGCCGACGCGAGCGACGCCGGCGTGAGCGCCACGGCGTTCGTCGCGTTCGCCGCGAGCGGGGGCAGCCCCGCCGCGATCGCCGCGGGGAACGACACAAGCGTGCCGCCCCCGGCCACCGCGTTGATGGCGCCGGCCACGGCGGCGCCGCCGGCGAGGAGTGCCGCTCTGGTCAGATCCACGGCGCGAGATCGCCCGAGCCCCGCCGGCCTGTCAACCGCCGCGCTTGAGGGGGCGGGCGCGGCGCCCCTAGGATGGAATGGCGGCCGACCCTGGCGGTCGCTCCTCCTCGGAGAGCCGAGCGACATGCCGCGATCCTTCCCGCACCTCCCCGCCGCGCTGCTCTCCGTCATGGCGTGCGGCGCGCCCGCTCCGGCGGCCGCCGGCGAGGGGCAGCCCGAGCGCGCGCGCGTCTGGGTGGCCGACGACGGCACGCGCGTCCGCCGGGAGGACGTCGGCCTGCCGCTCTCGCGCGGCGAAGGAAACGCTGTCTTCCGGCCCGGCGAGCCGATCCGGCTCGGCGCGCTCCGCGCGGAGGTCGTCGCCTTCCAGGTCGTCGTCGAGGCCGGCGCCGAGCCCGTGCGCGGCGTCACGGTCGAGCTCTCCGCGCTCGACCCCGCGGCCGGCCCGGGCGCGCCGGCCAAGGCGCCGCAGCAGCCCGCGCAGGGGCAGGGAGCGGCGCCCGCGGGGGCGATCTCGATCCACCGCTTCGTCGAGCACTACGTCGAGATCACGCAGCGCTCGCGCAACGAGCAGCGCCCCCGGGAGTCGCTCGGGTGGAGCCCTGCGGCGCGGCCGCCCGACGACGTGCACCTCGGGTTCCTCCCCGACGCGCTCATCCCTGTCGAGCTCGCGCCCCCCTGGGCGCCGTACCCGCTCGAGGTCGGCGCCCGCGAGACCCGGGCGGTCTGGATCGATCTCCACGTCCCGGAGGGCGCCCTCCCCGGCGTTTACGAAGGGAGGGTGGTGGTCGGATCCGCGTCGCACGGCGAGCTCGCGTCGCTCGATCTGAAGCTCGACGTCGCCCCGGCGACGCTGCCGTACGGCGCTGTCGACTTCATCGCGTTCTACGAGGCCGACGAGGTCGCCGCGCGGGTCGGCGACGGGCCCGCCGTGGAGCAGCAGCTCTGGCAGCTGCTCCACGAGCACCACGTCGACGGCTTCGCGTCGGTCCGGAGCCCCGCCGAGGTCGAGCGGCTGCGCGCTGCGATCGACGGCTCGCTCTTCACGGAGGCGCGCGGCTACCGGGGGCCGGGCGCGGGCGTGCCGCCCGGGGCGGTGGCGCTCGGCGCCTATGGCGGCTTCGGCGATCCCGGGGACGCGACCCTCCGCCGCGTCGAGGCGGTCGCGGACCTCCTCCCGCCGGCGGTGGACGACGTGATGCTCTATGCGATCGACGAGCAGTGCGAGAGCCCCCGCGGGCCCGGCTGGCGCCGGCTGATCCGCGGCTCGCGCCTGTCGTCGCGCGTCCTCGTGGGGCACTCGTGCGGCGAGATCCCTCCGGTGGAGCAGGACGTCGACCTCGTGCTCACGCCGGCGAACCGCTTCGACTCCACGTGGGCGCGGGCCGCGCGCGAGGCGGGCCAGCGGCTCTGGGTGTACAACGGCGCGCTGCCGAGGACCGGCACGTTCATGATCGACGCGCCGCTCACCGGGCTCATGGCCGACGGCTGGATCGCGGCCTCCCACGAGGTGGACCGCTGGTTCCTGTGGGAGACGGCGTTCTGGCACGACGGCAACCGCGGCGGCAAAGGGCCCATCGACCCGTTCACGGTCGCCGAGAACTTCCACAACCGCGACGGCGACGCGTGCCTCGGCGACGGCATGCTGCTCTATCCCGGGACGCAGCGGGGCGCGTTCTCCTCCCGGTCCGTCGGCTTTCCCGGCGTGCTCCCCTCGATGCGCCTGAAGAGCCTTCGCCGCGGGATCCAGGACGCCGGCTACATCGCGCTCGCGAGGTCGGCGTCGCCCGGCGCGGTGGACGCGATCGTCAAGGAGGTGATCCCTGCCGCGCTCGACGAGGCGCTCGACAGCGCGCCCGCCGCGTGGAGCAGCGACGGCGCCCCGTTCTTCAGGGCGCGCTCCGCGCTGCGCGCCCTCATCCCGGCGGACGCCTCGCTCGACGCCGCCGGCGTCCGCCGCGCGCTCGCCGAGGCGGCGGCGGCCCGCCGCGCGCTCGTCCCGCTCCCCCGCACGGGCGGCGAGGCGGACAGCGCGGGACGGGCCAGCCGATGGCCGTTCGGCCGGTGGAGCACGACGGCGCGGCTCATCGCCGTCGCCGGGCTGGGCGCCGCCGTGCTCGCGCTGGTCATCGGGCTCTACCGCCGGCGGAAGCCAGGGCGGGGGGCCGAGGGGCGCTGACGGGCGTACGCCTCGCTCGCCTGCCTGGAGCACAGATCACGTTGAAACCCGGAGAATTTTCACAGGGAGGCGGGGAGGAAGAAGAGCGTGGCGCCGAGGCGCTCCTGCGTCTCGACGCGCACGTCCTCAGAGGAAGCCGAACCCCGCGCGCACGACCTCTTCGACGACGCCGAGGCTGCCATCAACCCAGGTGCTGATCAGGCCCTCTTGCGGAACGCTGAGCTTCGCGCGATCAGCAACCATTGCTGCCGGCCGCGGCCTGGCCGGAGATGCTCTCGCCCATCTCGAACCCCCTTCCTCAAAATGGCTCGCAGGCCATTCGCCTGCTGCGAACCCACTATCAACAACTGAGTTCTCGGATGGGTTATCGCAGGGTAACAAAGGCGTGAGCTCTTTCTTTGTCATCTCGTCCTCGCGATCGTGTCCTCTGGTGCTCTGGTCGGCCGCGTCCGTTGCATCTTGCGTCCGTCGCGTCCGTTCCCGGCGCCAGACGTGCCGCGCGGCGTGAGGCCGTGGCGGCGCCCTCCCAGGCGTCCTGCCGAATCCGCTCTACCTCGGTAAATTCGCTGAAAATACGCGATAAACGGCCAGCGCGTCGCAGACGTAAGCTGGCGGCCACCGAAGGCCCTTGGTCCTTGGCAGGCGCGCCCCGGCTGGGTACGGTCCCGCGGTGCCCACGAGGCCCACGAAGATCGAGCGATTTCTGAGGGGAGCCACCTTGTCCACGCTGCTTGCCGCCTCCTGCGTCTCCGGCGCACCCCACGGCGAGGCGCCCTCCGCGCCGCCGCCTGCTGAGCTCTTGGCCTTCGATCTGCAAGAAGGCCAGATAGACAACCACTTCTTCCGTCGCGGTCATATCGCCGCCCATCTCTTGACGACGTCGGGCGTGTCGCCGCGGCTCATCGTCGCTTTTCCGGCAGGGAACATGGGAATCGCCGTGTGGTTCGATTCTCTGCCCGCGCCGGTCGAGCTCTCGGTGGAGGGGGACGTCTCTGGAGTGGAGCGCGTGGAGCGCGTGGAGCGGCCCGGCGTCATGCGCGGCGTGTCGGCGCTCCTCGCGAGCGAGGCGCCGGTGCTGCGTGTCCATCGGGTGCTCCTGGGGAGCGTCCGTACGCTCCGCGACGTGGGGCGCGACGCCGAGGTTCCGGCCTGGCTCGGGAACGACGTCGAGGCCTTCGCCTCGCAGCGGGGAGCGGCGATCGCCGTGCGGCGGACGATGCTGGACGGCGATCATCACCTCGAGCTGCTCATCGAGCCGCAGGACGGCACGACGGCCGCGCTCGGGGACGACGGCCGGATCGCGCTGGCGGCAGGGCCGCGCGGCCTCCGTGTCCGGGTGACGGCGCTCTCGGACGAGGCGCCGCTCACGCCGGTGCCCCTCGAGGAGCTCGTGACGGAGCGCGCCAGCGACGATCCGCGCCACCGCCGGGCGCTCGGCTTCCTCGCGTACCGGGAGAAGCTGCTGGCCGGGTCCTGGCGTTTCCTTACGTACTTCGGCCGGGACACGTTGCTCGCGGTGAGGATGCTCCTGCCCGTCCTCGATCCGGCGGTGGTCGAGGCGGGCCTCGGCTCGGTCCTCGATCGGCTGAGCCTGGCCGGCGAGGTCGCGCACGAGGAGGCGATCGGCGAGTACGCGGCGCTCATGCACCTCGATGCGGGCATCCCCGGGGCGCTGCGCGAGCCCATCTACGATTACAAGATGATCGATGACGACTTCCTCCTCGCGCCGGTCGCCGCCGAGTATCTCCTCGGCAGCGCGGCCGGCCGGGAGCGCGCCGCCGAGTTCCTGTCGCGCCGGACGCCGGGGGGCGATACGTATGCGGAGGCGCTCGCGCGGAACGTGGCGCTCGTGCTCCACCTCGCCGCCCCCTTCGCCGAGACGGGGGATCCGATGACGTTGATCGGGCTCAAGGCGGGCACGAAGGTGGGCGAGTGGCGTGACAGCCAGGAGGGCCTGGCGGGCGGCAGGATCCCCTACGACGTGAACACCGCGCTGGTTCCGGCCGCGCTCCACGCGTCGGCGCGGCTGCTCGCGAGCCCGCTGCTCGGCGCGGACGCGGAGCGCGCCGGCCGGGCGGAGCGGCTCGCGCGCGCGTGGAAGGACGCCGGCGTGTTCTTCCGTGTGGAGCTGCCGGAGGACGAGGCCAGGCGGCGCATGTCGTCCTATGCGGCGTCGCTGGGCCTGGACGCGGCGCCGGCGCTCGCGTCGCTCTCGGGGACGCTGTCGTTTCCTGCCGTCGCGCTCGACGACGACGGGAAGCCGATCCCCATCATGCACTCCGACGACAGCTTCGTCCTCCTGTTCACGGAGCCGCCGCCCGCTGCGCTGGAGGAGATCGCGGGCCGCCTGATCCGCCCGTTCCCGGCCGGCCTGCGGACGCCGGTGGGGATCCTGGTCGCGAACCCCGCGTTCGCGCAGGATCCGGCGATCCGGAGGGATTTCACGGCGGCCCATTACCACGGGACGGTCACGTGGTCGTGGCAGCAGGCGATGCTGGCCGCGGGCCTCGAGCGGCAGCTCGGCCGCGGCGATCTGCCGCCCCGCGCGCGGGGCGCGCTGGAGCGGGCGCGGAGCGCGCTCTGGGAGGTCATCGCGGCGACGCGCGAGGAGAGCACGCGGGAGCTCTGGAGCTGGGCCTTCGAGGGCGGCTGTTACAAGCTGGTCCCCTTCGGCGCGGAGCGATTGCACCACGACGAGTCGAACGCGGTGCAGCTCTGGAGCAGCGTGTACCTCGCGGTGCGCCCCTGAGCCGAGCGGCGGATCGCGCTCAGGCCTTCGCGCCGGCGATCAAGTCCATCAGCGATCGCCGCTCCCCGCCACGATCGGCCCCTTCAATCGCCCCGAGCTCGACATCCGGCCGGATCCCCGCCCCGTGGATCGGCTCTCCCCCCGGCAGGACCATCCTCGCCGCCGGCGCGAGGACCGGCGCGTGATCCTCCGGATCCGCCGCGACCTTCAGCGCCGTCCCCTTTCCGTACGTGCGCTCCCCCGCCACGACCGCCCTCCCGTGCCACTGGAGGCAGCCGGCGAAGAGCTCCGCCGCCGACGCCGTCCCGCCATTCACCAGGATCCACAGCGGCACACGGCGCGGATCCCGGTGGCTCGACCGGTACACGATCTCGTCGCCGTCCGCGTCGATCGCCCTCCCGAGGACGCTCCCCGGCTCCAGGAAGTCGCCCGCGAGCTCGAGGAACGCCGTCAGCTCCCCGCCGGGGTTGTCGCGCAGATCCAGCACGAGCGTCTCCAGCCCTTCGGCCTCTAGCGCCCTCACCGCCGTGTGGACCCGGGCGGGCACGTCCAGCGAGAAGGTGCGGATCCTCACGTACCCGACCCCCGGCTCGAGCTGGACGCTCTCGACGGGCGACGCCCCGCCGCACGGGTGGAGCGATGCGACGAGCGCGTCCAGATCGGCCAGCATCGGGGCGCCGGCGGGCCGCGCGCCCCCGGCGCTGCCCGCGTTGTACGTGATGAAGACGTTGGTCACGCTCGGCAACACCTGGACGCCGATGAAGCAGTTGTAATTGTTGCCGGACCTCGGAGAGAGCAGCGACGTGGCGGGGGCATAGTTGACCAAGACCCGCACGTTGCCGAACGTGTACTGGCCTGTTCCCATGAAGGTCCAGTGCAGCGTGCCCAGCCAGTCGCCCATCGTGAGGATCGCGCGCGCGAGGAGGCTCAGCGCAGGCCCCATCGAGAACCACACGTTGATCGAGAACGGGAACCTCACCGGGTTCAGGTCGAAATTGGGGAACGGGAACGGGCCGAGCGCAGGCGACAGGCACACGTCGGGGTACCCGGCGCTCATGCCGGTACACTTGTTGTTCGCAGGGAGCATCGCGCCGGCCTCCTATCCCAAGAGGATCTGCTTGCCGTTCACCGTGACCGTCTCCTCGGTCAGGATGGTCGCGTTCTTCGCCTTGGTGAACGCCGTCTTCTCCACGACCGTGTGCGACTCGCTTGCCTGCACGCTCAGCAGCGCGCTCACCCGCTGGACCATCGAGGTGAACCGCTGGACCACGGCGTCGGCCACCATCCGGATCTTGCCCGCCTGCACCTCGAGCTCCGGCCCCCGGATCGCGACGCCCTTGTCCCCGGACAGCGAGAGCTCTCCGTCCCTCGCGTGCACCGCCACGTCCCCCTGGAGCGACAGCACCGTCCGGCCCGCGCCGTGGAGCACGCCGATGGCGTAGTAGCGCTCCTCCCTGCCGATGACGAGCAGCGTGTCGCCCACGGCCGGCTCGTAAGGCAGCGCGAGCGCCATCTCGACGGCGACCGGCTGGCCGCCCGGCAGCTCCACCGCGATCGCGCCCCCATCCGCCGCCGTGACCTGGCCCGGGCCCAGGTACTCCCTTGGGAGCGCCGCGGCGCCCTCCTGACCCGCATCGCCGGCCGCCGCACCCCCGGCCCGGGGGAGGCCGATCCGAAGCACGTCCGCGCCGCGCGGGCCGTGCGCGCCGTGCGCGCCGTACGCGCTGTACGCCCGAGGCGCGCGCTCCTCGCCCGCCGCCGCGTCCTCCCGCACGGCCGCCGCGCGATCGCTCTCCTTCATGGCTCCCATCGACATCGCTCCTCCTTCATTGCGAGCGCCGCTCGGGCGGCATCCATGCCTCGGCCTCCAGGCGATCCACGTCCGTGCGCCTCGCCGTGGCGAGGTTGGCATCGAGATACCGTGTCTTCTCGTCGCGGACGTGGTGCAGGTTCGCCCAGTGCAGGTCCGCGCCGGTGAAGTCGGCGCCCGAGATGTCCGCGTGCGACAGATCGGCGTGGTGCGCCTTGACCCCCACGAACAGCGCATCGGCCGCGCGGACCTCGTGCATCACCGTCTCCCGGATGTCGGCCCCCGCGAGGTTCGCCCCCGAGAGATCGGCCTTCACGAAGATCGCATTGCGGAGCATCGCCTGCGTCAGCCCGGCGCCGGCGAGCACGCCCTCGCCGAAGAAGGCGGCCTTCGCCATCGCGCCCGCCAGCGAGGCCTGCCTCAGGTTCGCCCCCTTGAAGTTCGCGTTCGCCAGGATGGCGCCGTCGAGCCGGGTCCGCTCCAGGTTGCACGAGGTGAAGTCGCAGTTCGACAGGTTGCACCCCGAGAGGTCCATCCCCGAGAGGTTCCCGAGCGCGAAGAAGCACCGCGTGATGGTCAGCCCGGAGAGCGGCACCCGCGTCAGGTCCACGCCGGAGAAGTCCACGCAGTCGAAGATCGCCTTCTCGAAGGTGACGCCCTCCACGACCGCGGTCCGCAGCGTGGTCTGCGAGACGAGCGCGCGCGTCAGGTTCGCGCCCGTCAGGTCGGCCCCCTCCAGCATGCAGCGCACGAGCCGCGATCCGGACAGGTCGGCGCCCGAGAGATCGGCCTCCTTGAAGACCACCATCTCGAGGTCCTTGCCCGAGAGATCCGCGCCCGGCAGCCGCGCCCTGTACAGCATGCACGACCTCAGCGTCGCGCCCCGGAAGTCCGCGCCGGTGAGGTCGCAGCCCGCGAGCACCGTCTGGTCGAGCGTCGCGCCCCGGAAGCTCGCGCCCCGGAGGTCCGTGCCCTGGAGCGACGACAGCGTGAGGTTCGCGTTCTCGAAGCTCACCCCCGCGAAGTCCATCCCCTCCAGCGCCGCGCCCGCGAGGTCCGCCCCGGAGAGGTCGAGCCGGCCGAGGCGCGCGCCGTCGAACACCGTCTTCGTGAGCTTCTTCGGGAGCACGGCCTCCCGGAGATCGGCCTTCAGGAACACCACCGTGTCGAGCTCGGCGCCCGACAGATCGGCCCGCGTCAGGTTCGCCTCGGCGAACGACGAGCCCTCGATCCGCGCCTGCGACAGCGTGGCGCCCGAGAGGTCCGCCCGCGTGAACGACGACTGCGAGACGCTCGCCCCGTCGAGCGCCGCGCCCGACAGATCGGCGAGGTCGAGCCGCGCGCCCTTCAGGGTCGCCCCGGACAGCTCCGCCCCCGCGAGCCTCGACTCGGCCAGGTTCGCCTCCTGGAGCCGCGCGCCGCGCAGGTTCGCCCCGGTCAGCTGCCCGCGGACGAGGCTCGCCCCCGTGAGGTTCGCCCCGGCGAGGTTCGCGCCCGAGAGATCGCTCTGGGCGACGGCCGCGCCCTGGAGGTCAGCGCCCGACAGGTCCGCGCCGCGGAGCGCGCACCAGGCCATCTTGATGCCGCGGAGATCGGCCCCCGAGAGGTCCGCGCCCTCCAGCTGCACCCGCCCGAGCTTCACGCCGCGCAGCCGCGCGTTGCGGAGGTCGGCCCCCCGCAGATCCATGTCGCCGAGCGTCCTGCCCTCGAGCGCCTCGCCCGCCTGGAGCAGCGCCCTCAGCTCGTCCGGGGTCATCGATCTCGCTCCAGCGTCGACTTCTTCAGGTTCGCCCCCCTGAAATCACAGCCGGATCCCGAGGTTTCGTAGAATTTCGCATCGTAGAGGTTCGCGTCGACGAACTTCGCCTCAGGGACCCGCGCCCTGAGCAGGTCCGCCTCGAAGAGGTTCGCCCGCGTGAAGTCGGCGCGCGTGAGGTTTGCCCGGTCGAACCGGGCGCCCCGCGCGTTGGCCCCGAAGAAGCTCGCGCCGTCGGCCGTGGCCTCGATGAAGAGGGTGCCCGTCAGCACGGCGAGGCTGAGATCCGCGCCGGTGAGGGTCGCGCCCATCCACACGCTCCCGTCGCCCCGCGCGCCCGCGAAGACCGCGCCGGTCAGGTCGGAGCCGGAGAAGCTCGATCCGGTCAGGGTCGCGCCCGCGAACGTGGCGGAGGCGCCCTTGACCTTGGACACGAAGCACCGCGTGAGCGAGGCCTGCGACAGGTCCGCGCGCTCGAGCACGGTGTCCTCCAGGAAGGCCACGGCCCACGCCGCCCCGCGCGCGACGGCCCCCGTCATGTCCGCCCTCGAGAAGACGAGCTGCGACCCTTGCGTGCCCGAGAGATCGGCCTCCATGAGCCGCGCGCCGTCGAACGTGGTGCCCTCCAGCGTGGCGCCGCGGAAGACGGCGCGCTCTGCCGAGGCGCTCTGCAGGGTGGCGAGGCTCAGGTCCGCGCCCGTGAAATCGGCCTCCCTCACGTCGGCGTCGAACAGCACGGCCTGCTTGAGGATGGCGCGCGTGAGCCTGGCGCCCCGGAGGTTGGCGCCCGTGAGAAGGGCGCCCGTGAGGTCCGCGCCGGTCAGGTCGCGGCCGCTCAGGTCCTGCTCGCTCAGGTCCTGGTCGCGGAGGTCGCTCCCCGGCCCGATCTGCCCGGGCGGCCGCGGCGGGGCCATGGAGAGGCCCATCGACGCGAGCTTCGGATCGCCGGCGAGCTTGTCCCACGCCGCGAGCGCCGGGACCTGGGTCCCCCGCGCGGCCGCGAGCGCCTTCGCCTCCTCCACCGCCCGCGCGACGCGCCGGAAGGCCGTCCGGAGCGCCGCGTCCATCAGCATGGGCGACGCGCCGGAGCTCATCGGCGGCAGGGCCTGCGAGGCCTTCGGCAGGTTGCGCAGCGCCTCCGCGATGACGCTGCCGAGGACCTTGCCCCCCGGCAGCGCGACGCCCGCGAGCCCCGCCATCGCCCGGCCGATCCTCTCCTGCTGCGGCTTCGCGACGTCGCCGAGCCGCGCCTTGAGCAGCGCCGACAGCGGGTCGAGCCCCGCCGCGCCGCCGCCGCCGTCGCGCGCCGCGCCGTCGCCCTTCTTCTGCAGCGCCTGCAGCGCCCCCCACTCCTCCTTGAGCTCCGGCGCGAGCTGCTCCTCGATCTCGAGCGGATCGGCCTCGAAGCGCGCAAGGATCTCCCGGTAATGCTCCTCGGGCAGCGCCGGGCCGTCGAGCGGCTCGGAGGCGACGAGCGTCGTGACGCGCGAGAGGTCGTCGTCGGTCACCTCCGTGAGGCCGCGCCACGTGAGGAACAGGGCCCCCTCGTCCAGGTTGGCGAGCAGCGTGTCGAGGTGCATCGGCACCTCCCGGAAGCCGCGCTCCGCGTCGTTCGCGAAGACGCGGATCCGGAGGCCCGGCAGCCGCGACCGGAAGACCTCCGCGTCCGGGTGGAGGTTCTGGAACAGGAGCTCCTCGTCCCCGCGCAGGTACGGGAGCCACTGGTCGGGCCGGGCCGAGTTGAAGTACGTCCAGTCGAAGTCGTCGGCGAAGTACGGCGCTCGCTTCTCGCGGTACGCCTTGCCGTAGTTCTTTCCGACCCGGGCGCGCCGATCGGGCCGGTTCGGCGACAGGGGCCCGAACCCCGCGGGCGCCGGCCGATCCGAGCGCGACAGCAGCAGATCGTCCGCGCCCTCGACGTTGGGGAGCTCGCGCGTCCCGTGGCCCCTGCCCACCGGGTTGAGCGGGTGCCCCGGCCCTCCGAAGCTGCGCCGATCGCCGAGCGGCATCCTGTCGAACGGCACGGGATCGCTCATGGCGGGCCCGAGCACGCCATCCATCCACACGCGCTCGCCGACCACGCGCAGGATCTTCGACCAGGACCCGACGCCGAACCGCACCGGACACTCGGTCATGCGCGCCTTGCCCGGCGTGTGGCACGTGCCGAGCAAGAGCACGTCGGCGTGGGGCTTGAAGTCCACGAGATCGCTCGGGTACAGGCACTCGCCTGTCTGCTCGTGATCGTCGTCGTGGAACACGTCGCCGCGCAGCGTCTCCTGCGCGAGCGCCGGGTGGCCCTCGGGCAGGGAGAGCGGCGCGCCGGGCGTGAGGATGAACTTCGCCCGGACGATCAGGGTCATCTCCGGCTGGGGCGGCCTCCGCGAGGTGACCTTGCTGCCGAAGAGGAACGGGGTGAGATTCTTGTTCGCCATCCGTGAGGGTCGCCGCGCTTGCGCGTCACATCATGAGGTGGACTGCCGCGATGTTCGTGCGGACGGGCACGACCTTGCCCCGGTCCAGGGTGACCTTCATTTTCTCCGGCCCCATCGAGAGCGTGGGCCCGATGCTGGCGTCGAGGGACGCGGCGACGGTGACGGACGCCTCCAGGCCGATCGTGGCGCTCGCCGAGATGCCGCCTGTGAAGCTCACCTCCGCGCCGAGCGTCGCCTCGATCATCCCCCCCAGGACGACCTCGTTGACCATGCCGAGGTTGATCGTCGTCTCGATCCCGTCGACGACGGTCTTGCTGTTGCCCTGCGTGTAGGAGTCCGCGTCGCCGTACATCTCGTCCTTGGTGTCGGCGTGGGTCTCGGAGATGATCTTGCCCGCCTTCGTAAAGTTCTTGATGACGTCGGCCTCGGTGTGGTCATCGATGGTCCCGGTGACCGTTGTCGAGGTCGTGATCGACCCTGCCTTCATGGTCGACTTCGACGGTCCGTCGATGGTCGTCTCGTCGGTCATCGACGTGGCGTGGGTCGTCGACACCATCGTATCCGCCCAGGTCTCGTTGGAGATCGAGGGCACCCGCAGCTTCGCCGAGCCGGTATACGAAGAGATGCTCTTGGCCCACGTCCTGTCGACGATCGTGGGGTTCTCCCCGAGGACGCCTGAAGACGGGAGCCCCCAGGCGTCCGTGATCTCGTCCAGGTTGCGCGGCGGGCTGTCGTGTCCGGTGACGCTCTCCAGCCTGCTGCCGTAATGGAACTCGAAGGCATCGCCGTGGTAGGTGGTGTGCACCTCACCCTTCACGGTCTTCTCGCGCAGGCGCTTCTCGCCGCGGGGGCCCTGGATGAAGTCGAACTCGCCCGACCCGTAGAAGGTGATGCTCTTCTCGTTGATCTGCCCGTCCTCGGCCTTCCAGCCGCCCTCGAACTCGCGGCGGCCGAGGACGGTCATCTTGTACGTGCCCCCGATGACCTCGACCTTGTCGCCCCGTGTGGTGATGACCCGGTTGCCGTCGGTGTGATCGCGCCAGGTGTACTCGTCGCCCTCGGCCGCGCCGATGCGCAGGTACGACGACATGCCGTCGCCGAAATCAGGCACATGGAGGATACCGTACTTGCCATCGCCGGCCATGGGAGCTCCGTATCCGGTGGCGCGTGGAGCGTCGTGCTCGCGCCCTCAAACGAAGAGGTTGAACGCCGAGACGATCTTGTTGGCGAGCGCGATCTCCGTCTTGCTCATGTGGAGCTCCACGCCCGCCGGGCTGATCTCGAGCCTGGGGCCGGCGGAGACGTCGATGGTCCCGGTCAGGCTGAAATCCGCCTTGAGCCCGACGGTCACGTCGACGATGCCGCCGGCCGTGAAGGTCACCTCCGCGCCGAGCGTCGCCTCGATCATCCCCCCCAGGACGACCTCGTTGACCATGCCGAGGTTGATCGTCGTCTCGATCCCCTCGACGACGGTCTTGCTGTCGCCCTTCGTGTAGGAGTCCGCGTCGCCGTACATATCGTCCTCGGTGTCGGCGTGGGTCTCGGAGATGATCTTGCTCGCCTTCGTATAACTCTTGATGACGTCGGCCTCGGTGTGGTCATCCATGGTCCCGTCGACCTTGGTGGAGGACGTGATCGACGCGGCGCGCATGGTGGATTTCGACGCCTCCTTGACGGTCGTCTCGTCGGTCATCGAGGTGGCGTTCGTCTTCGTCACCATCACTTCCGCCCAGGTCTCGTCCGTGATCGACGGCACCGGCAGCTTCGCCGAGCCGGTATAGGACTCGATGCTCTTGGCCCACGTCCTGTCGACGATCGTGGGGTTCTCCGTCGGGATCGCCTGGGGCGAGGGCGGATTCTTGTCATCGATGAAATCGTCGGTGACATTCAGCGTGGGGAACGTGTCCGTGCCGGTCTGGCTCTCCTTGATCTTCCCGAAGTAATAGTCGTAGACGTCGCCGTGGTAGAGGGTGCGCACCTCGCCCTTGATGGTCGTCTCGACGACCTTCCACGTCCCGCCGTAGTTCTGCACCCACTCGATCGTGGTGCCGCCGCCGAAGGTCTCGCTGACCTCGGTGACGTGCCCTCCCGACACGTCCCAGCCCGCCTGGTGCTCCCCGCGGCCGAGGATGAGCAGGCGGTAGTTCCCCCCGATCACCTCGACCTTGTCGCCCTTGGTGGTCGAGATGCGGTTGCCGTCGGTGTGATCGCGCCAGCCGCCCTTCGTGTGCAGCTTCGCGGTCTCGGCCTTTCGCTCGCCCACAGGCACGAAATTGGGCGAGCCGTCCCGCTTGCGGTCGTCGTCGGTGAACGTCTGAATCCGCTCGGCGAGATCGTCGCCCGCGCTCTCGCCGAGCGGCGCGGCGGCCCCGAGGCGCAGGTAGGACGGTTCCCCACCATTCAGATCCGGTACTTCGAGGAGCGCGAACTTGCCTCCGGACACTGGAGCCTCCGAGCGTGATGGACGACGCAAGGCGTCGCCGTGTCGCGGACCGCACAATCCTATGTCAGCGTGCGCCGCCCGTCCAGAGCGACGGTCACCCGCTTCGGATACGGGCCCACCTCGGCGTTTTCGGTGCTCAGCGCACGGGAGTGCGCTTGCGCGCCGAAAACGCCGATCTGGGCCCGTCTCCTGTGCGGGTGACCGCCGCTCCGCGACGCTCGTGCCAGGCTCAGCTGAAAACCGCTCTGGAGCGCGCGGCTCACGGGGCCGCGGGGCTCACGAGGCCTCGGCGGGGCGCTGCGCGGCCGACTCGGGGGCCTGGTGCGCGATGGCCCAGACGAACTCCGGCAGCAGCGCGAGGGAGTGCGGATCCTGCGTCACGCCGATGAGACCGCTGATGAACTCCATGGGGTGCTCGCGCCTGCTCCCGTCGATGAAGCGCAGCTGGGCGCTGGTCAGGCCGGGCGGCAGCTCGGAGAGCCCCGGTCCCTGCGGGTTCCCGAGGCCCCCGAGCGCGTCGCTCCGGGCCTCCGCCGTCAGCCATCGTTCGTGCCAGCTCTCGAAATAGGGATTCGGGGCGAAGTAGTCGTTGGGCCACGCGCGCAGGTACGGAAACAGCACGTGGATCCACCCGGTCAGCTCGTCGGCCGAGCTCTCGTACCTGAAGAACGCGCGCCAGAACATCGTGTCGGCACGCCCCTCCGCCGAGGCGGCGATCTGGTCGAGCACGGGCAGGAGCGCGCGGGTCCACCGATCTTGCCCGACGGAGCCGAGCATCGCCACGCGCTGGCGCACCCAGCGCCAGTCGTCGGACGTGCCGAGCAGGTACACGCGCGGGATCCCGCGCTGCGGGAACACCATGTCGCCCGGGAACGGCGGCTCCCACGCGTAGTGCGGCGCGAGCGGGGTCGCGACCGTGAGCTCCGACGACACCCGCTCGACAGGCCCCGTCGTGGAGAAATTGGAGGTCACGAGGTCCCGCAGCGAGCCGACCCGCGCCGAAACCTGCCTGGAAAAGTCCGGAAACAAAGCTGGCCACGGGTTCACCTCGCCGAGGGTGAAGTCCGGGCGATCGACGACGAGCGAGAACTCGTGATCGTCAGGGAGGAAGCGGCGCCGCTGCTCGTCGTTCGCGGCGAGGTGGAACGTGAAGCCGCGCGCCAGGCAGAGCCAGACCACGTCGGGCGAGAGCACGAGGGGATAGCGCTGGGTGAAGGCGGTATAGGCGGCCTGGACGAGCGGGTGGAGGTCCGTGCGTCCCACGAGGGGCAGGCGGTGGCGGTAGGAGGCCTCGATCTTCGAGACGAGCAGGCTCTGCACCGCCGCTTCGCTGTCGAATCCCGGCAACGGCGCCGTCGCGGGCTCGACGTCGGCAACGGCGATCGTCGTGACGTTCATGAAACCTCGTCCTCCCCGGGGCTGCGCGGCGCGCTCGTGATGCTTCGCGATCCTTCGTACACGAGCGTGCGGCGCGCGACAACGGGCCGCGCGCAGGCGCCCACCGCGGCGTCCCTGCATGGGGCGGAGCGCGCCCGGGCGCGGCCCATTTCCGCTGCCCGGCGTGAGCGCAGGGGCGCGGCAAGGTGCCTGTTCCGAGGCATCGATTGGTGATGGGTCGTGATCGGTCGTGCTCCGGGTCCGATGGGAGGCGTGAGAGGTCGTTCTTCCGGACCTCAGAAGACAGGAGCTCGTTCTCCTCCTTCCCACGGCGCCCGCAGCCAGGTCGACGGCGCTGTCGTTCGGCGCTAGCGTTGCTGGCGTTGCAACCGAGCGCGCCTTCGTCGCGGCCGCGCGGGTTGTCGTCGAAACCGAGCGTTTTCTCTGGATCCGGGCTGCTCTTCGCCGTAACCGAGAGCCGTTTCTCTAGATCCAGGCTGGATTTAGCCGGAGTCCAGAGATAATTCTCTGGACCCAGGCTTGATTCAACCTGATCCGAGAGATGATTCTCTGGATCTGGGCTTATATTAGCCGGAACCGAGAGGATCTTCTCTGGATCCGGGCTGCTCTTCGCCGGAAGCTACGCGATGCCGGCGCGTCGTTCACGCCGGGTCACGCCGGTTCACGCCGCGCCGGCCCCGCCGTGCGCGCGCGATGCCGCTGGGGCGTGATTTTTTTTGCGGGCGGCAGATGCCCGAGGGCTTCGCATGGCGGTGTTGCATGTCCGAGGTGAATGGTGCACGACTAGGCGCTCGTGCAGCCGCGGCGAAACGCCCTGAAGGAGGAGCGCAGCAGATGAACTCACGCCAGGCGAGTCCCCTCGGGGCGAGCGTCTCGGCCAGCCCGAAGCTGGCGCTGCGGATCGACTTTCTCAAGAAGGTGTACGGGCTCTTCACGGCGAGCCTTGTGGTCTCGTCCCTGGGCGCCATGTGCGCGCTGTACATCGGGGCGCCGGACCTGGAGGAGGGGACGCTGGGGCGCGAGATGCCGCCGGTCGTCGAGCTCTTCGCGCAGCACCCGATCCTCTCGATGGGCGTCGTGTTCGGCGTGATGTTCGGCGCGCGGGCGGTGCGCAAGATCCCCGGGGTCAACGTCCTCGCGCTGTTCGGGATGGCGGCCGTCCTGGGCGTCACCACGGCGCCTGCGCTCTACATGGCCCAGGCGGCGGCGGGCCTCGGCGGCACCCTGTCGTCGGCCCCGGTGCGGGACACCTTCATCCTGACGGTCCTCACGTTCGGGAGCCTCACGCTGGGGGTCTTCCTCTCGAGGGAGGACCTGTCGTTCATGGCCAGCGGGCTGGTGATGGGCGCCATGGTCGTCCTCGGCGCGATGCTGCTGAACGCCCTGCTCGGGAGCACGCTCCTCGGCCTCGCGATCGCCAGCGTGTCCGTCCTCGTGTTCGGGGGATACGTCCTTTACAACACGTCGCGCCTGCTCCACTCGAACGAAGAGGACCCTGTCGGCGGCGCGCTCGATCTCTACCTCAACTTCATCAACCTCTTCTCGTCGATCCTGCAGATCCTCTCGGGCCGCCACGTCTGAGCCGGCCGCGTCGCGTTCACGTCGCGGCGCGCGCCCGTCTGCGCCCGACCGCCCCTGGATCTCTCGCCCGGGGCGGACGGCTGGAGGGCGGCTTGACGCGCGATTTGGGCCGGGTAAGAACGCGCTGACCATGAGCATGCAGCTCCTCGTCTCCGCGCTTGCCCTCTCCTCGCTCTCATCGCTCGCACCGCTCGCATCGCTCGGTTGCAACAAGCCCGCCGAGGAGGCGCCGGTTGTGGCGGCCGCCGAGCTCGCCGCGCCGGCGAACGTCAAGCGCGTCGACATCGCGGTGAACGACAGCGGGTTCTCCCCGTCGACGATCGAGCTGAAGAAGGGAGAGCCCGTGGTGCTGCGCTTCACGCGGACGACGAAGAGCGAGTGTCTGAAGGCGATCGCGATTCCCGATCTGAAGATCGAGAAGGACCTGCCGCTGAACACGCAGGTCGAGGTGGCCATCACCCCGGAGAAGGAGGGGAAGATGGTGCTTCAGTGCTGGATGGCGATGGTCAAGGCGACCATCAACGTGGTCGGCTCGTGACGCGGCCGCGCCCGTTGCGAGGCGCGCGCGCCGTCAGAGCATGAGCCAGAGCTCGGCGTCGTAGCGCTTCGCGCCGCCGCCCGCGTCCTCTGCCGCGCGGCGCCCCCCCGAGGCGGGCTCCCCCGCGCTGCCCGGCGCGTCGTCCCCGCGCGCCCCGTCGCCTCGAGCGGGCGCGCCGGCGTGGGCCAGGTCGATGCCGGAGGCGGCGCAGCGGGCGACGGCGAAGCCGAGCATCTCGCGCACGTCGCCCGAGCGGAGCATGCCGCGCGTCCGGTGGCGCGCGATCGCGGCCGCGCGCTCGACGCACTCGGCGCACGGGGCCACCTCGGATCGGAACCTGAAGAGCAGCGTCCCCTCGGGCCACCCGAGCGCCGACGCCTCGATGCTCACCACGATGAACTCGCCGTCGCGGACCACCCGGGTCCGGGCCGCGCTCGCGCTGTCCTCACCGGCGCCGTGGGCCTCGCCTCTCAGCAGGAACCAGTAACGATCCATGAGGCGCTCGACGCCGCGCGGCCCACCGTGAGCGATGATGTCTGTCATCCCTGACCTCCGGCGGCCCAATGTGAGGCCCGCTCCTCCGAACTTCGATGCCAGGGAGAGACAGGAAATGTCCGCCCAGAAGGACAATGTCCGAGCGGTCGTGACGCGACGTGACGCGAAGCGACGTGATGCGATGCGTCTCGGTTTGATGTGGTCTGTATTACCGTTGTGGCGGTGGTTTTCGCTTCCCTTTGGGGCTTCCGTGGGTAAGCTCTGCGCCCCCCAACGTGCCCGGCGGGAAGCCGCCCCGGTTCTTCGCTCCGAACCGGCTCGTGACGAGGCGCGCCGAGGGGATCGCTCCCGCGGCGCGCCGCGCGGAGCCTGTTTCAGCCACCCCAGACGGAGCGAGCAAGGCGATCCCATCATGAATCAGCATCCCGGCATCATCGGCAAGAAGATCGGCATGACGCAGATCTTCAACGAGACGGGCGAGGTCCTGCGCTGCACGGTCGTGCAGGCGGGCTGCGTCGTCATCGGCAAGCGCACGCTCGAGAAGGACGGCTACAGCGCCCTCATCCTCGGCCTCGGCGAGCGGGCGGAGAAGCACACGACGAAGCCGGTCGCCGGCGCGTACAAGAAGTCGGGGCAGACGCCGAAGCGGGTCGTGCGCGAGCTGCGCTGCAGCGCGGAGCACGCGGCGAAGTACGAGATCGGGAGCACGCTCAAGGTCGACGAGATCTTCGAGGTGGGCCAGCGGGTGGACGCGCAGGGCCGCTCGCGCGGCCGCGGCTTCAGCGGCGTCATCCGCCGGTGGAGCTTCGCCGGCGCGGTCAACTCGCACGGCACGCACGAGTACTTCCGCCACGGCGGCTCGATCGGTACGAACATGACCCCCGGCCGCACGCTGCCCGGCCTGAAGATGCCCGGCCACTACGGCGACGAGACGGTGAGCGCGCTCAACCTCAAGATCGTGAAGCTCCTCCCCGAGGACAACCTGATCCTCATCGAGGGTCCGGTCCCCGGTCCGAAGAACCAGGTGGTGACGATCCGCGGCGCCGTGAAGAAGCGCGGCGGCAAGGGGATCGTGCCGGTGCAGCAGCCGACCAAGAAGAAGGGCGGCTGATCCCGGCCGCCGGCGGGGCAGCTCCCATGAGCGAGCGCCCCGCCGGTCGTGCCCGCCGAGCGTCCCTCCGTGTCGCAGAAGCCGAAGAACCCGTACAAGCGCCCTGACGCCTTCACGAAGGCGGCGAAGGCGCAGGGCTATCCTGCGCGCAGCGTCTTCAAGCTCGAGGAGATCGATCGCCGGGTGCGGCTGCTCCGCCCCGGCCAGCGGGTGCTCGACCTGGGCGCCGCGCCGGGGTCGTGGTCGATGTACGCGGCGCAGCGGATCGGCGCGGGGGGCAAGCTGCTCGCGGTGGATCTGTCGCCGATCACGGCGGCGTTCGGGCCGCAGGCGACGGTGGTGCAGGGGGACGCGCTGTCGCTCACAAACGAGGCGCTCGCGCAGTTCGCGCCGTACGACGTGGTGCTGTCGGACATGGCGCCGGCGACGAGCGGCAGCAAGATCGCCGATCAGGCGCGGAGCTACGAGCTGTTCATGCGCGCCGTGGCCGTGGCCGAGGCGCTGCTCGCGCCGGGCGGGGCGTTCGTCGGGAAGATCTTCATGAGCGAGGACTTCGTGAAGGCCCGGGACGCGCTGAGGAACCTCTGCGAGGAGGTCCGGAGCATCCGGCCCGAGGGGACGCGGGCGAGCAGCGTGGAGATCTTCCTGGTGGGGCTGAAGCGGAAGGCGGCGGCGAAGACGGGGTAGGGGAGCGGAGCGCGGGGGCGTCTCCGGGTGGGCGGAAGCGGAAGGGGGAATGGCGCCGGGAGGCGCGGTCCCCGGAGATGGGCGGAGGGGAGCGGAGAGAAGGGGAGGGGAGGTCTTGCTGGACTGCCCGGCCCCCGGAGAGGGTGTTCGTGGGGCGGCGCGGGGGCCCCACCGAACTCGCCCAATTGACGTTCTATCTCCGGCGTGCACAGCACGCCGGAGATAGAACGTCAATTGGGCTCAAACAACGGTCCGTCCCCCGCGCCGCCCCACGAACACCCTCTCCGGGGGCCTACCGATCTCTTGATTTAGAGCAATTTGCGGTTGAGCTTGGTACAAGCTGAGCATGGTCGGGCGGGACGGTGGCATCGTTGATGCTGCTGCCTACCGCATGGGCCCGTACAGCATCGACCTGCGGCAGCGGATCATCGACGCCTACCAGAACCGTGAAGGAAGTATCCGGGAGCTGGCCGAGCGGTTCGAGGTCGCCCCGAACACGGTGCAGAACTATCTCACGCAGCTGCGCGCCACGGGCGACCTCACGCCGAGTCCGCACGGCGGCGGCATGCCACGGAAGCTCGACGAGACGGACGAGCGGGCACTGATCACGCTGCTGGAAGAGAAGAACGACCAGACATTGGCGGAACTGATCGAGCAGATGGAGCAGCGTCACCATGTGCACGTCAGCGTCTCGACGATGAGCCGCACGCTGCACCGGATGGGGATCACCCGAAAAAAAGGACGTTGGGTGCCAGCGAGCAAGACCGCCCGGACGTTCAACAGGCCCGCGCGAGTTTTCAAGATTGGGCGGGGACCGCAGATGCGCGCCGCTTGATCTTCGTCGACGAGTTCGGCGCCAACCTGGGCATGACCCGGCTCTATGGCTACGCCCCCAGCGGGCAGCGGGCCTACGGCAAGGCGCCGGAGAACGCGGACCCGAACCTGACGCTGGTGCTCGGGCTGGGGCTGCAGGGGGTGATGGCGCCGGTGGTCTTCGAAGGCGCCATGAATCGTCCTCGATTTGAGACGTACGCCCAGGAGTATCTGGCTCCGGTGCTGCGGCCTGGCGACATCGTGCTCGTGGATCGACTCAAGCCACATCTGTACCCCGAGGTCCGCGCGGCCATCGAGGCGACGGGGGCCGACTACCACCCGCTGCCGCCTTACTCGCCGGATTTCTCGCCGGTGGAAGAGTGCGGCAGCAAGATCAAGCAGACCCTCCGCACCGCTGGGCAGCGGACCGTGGTGGGCGTGCTCGACGCGATGGACAGGGCCCTCCACCAGGTGACGCCGAAGGACGCCGAAGGCTGGTTCCGCCATGCGGGCTACCTCGACCGACCCCCTCGTCCCAGACCGCAGCGCAGGGGCACGCCTCGGAGCCGTGCGCCGCGGGCTCGCACGCCTCGCAAGCGTCGCGCTCGGGATCCGCCAACGCCCAGCCCGAGGGGCGCGGTCTGTACCAAACCCAATCGCGAACCGCTCTAGATCCCTGCGGACGGTGAGCGGTCTCCCGCGCCGCCTGCGAACACCGTTGGCGGGAGCCTGCGCCTGCCGATGATGCCACCGCCTGTTGACGAGGCGCTGCGGGACGGGAATCGGCTGACGTCATGCGAGCGCGCGGCTTCGCTTCCTCAGAAGGCGCGCATAGCTCTTCCGCATCTCCTCCGGCATCGGCGAACGTTGCAGCAAGGCAAGCGCTTCGCTCGTGCAGCCGAGCATCGCGTCGATGACCGTCGAGGCTTCGGCGCGCGGGAGGCGCAGTTGCCGCTCGGCGAGATCGAGCCAATGGTGGCGGCGGAGATGCCTGTTCGGCCGATCTGGGGAGCCGCGGACGCTGGATCGCATTCAGCAAGACGGCGCACCTTGACCCAGCTTGGCCCACGCGGTAACCTTCTCCTGAGAGCAATTTCGGAGCCAGACGTCGATGCCGGAGCCGCGCAAGATTAGCTTTCGAGCAACGCTAAAGGGTGAGATTAGCGACTTCATTGAACGAGCCGGCATGGCATGCGTCGACACCACCAGTGCCTTGGTGGAACTCGTAGTAGAGCTTTCTCACTACGAGGAGGAGGGCACGGTCTTATACCCAAAGATTCTCGTGTGTGATGCTCTTGCTCGGGCACTCGCACTGCTCCAAGGCACTGCACCACTCGAGATCGGTCGCGGCCCCAAGGACGCCTCGACCGTGAAACAAGCGCTAAAGAAGTGCGCTCCCCTCGCTCGGCAGGGATGGGTGGTTTACGTCGAGCGGGGTGAACGCGAGTTTAGCTACGGAGTGTTTCGAGAGCCAGAATTGCCTACCGCCTTGGATATCCGCAATACGCTAGGCGCTCTGCCCGTGGATTCGGTGAAGGCCGTACTCGCCCGTCAGATCGCTGAGCGGGTAGTCGAACTCGTTACTACAGGAGAACGCCATCTTCATGTGCACCTGTCCGCCGCAAGCGCTGATGAGCCGCCGCCTGGCGCATCCATCGACAAACTCGTCAGCGCTGCTGTGGTTGATGCACCTGAATTCGTGCGAGAGTCGTTGAGGAGCTATCTGTCTTCCGTCATTGGGCGAGCGCTACTCCACGGACACGGTGCGTTGCTCGCGGTAGTTCGAGTAGGTAGCCCAATTCCATCGCCGCTGTCGGTGGACGGTGTTCTTCTGGTAGAACCAATACAACTTGCCGGGTTGGTAGAGGTCTTCCTGCGAGAGCAGAGCACGGAGGCCGTGCTTACGCTGTCGGCGTACGGGGCGCTTCTTGAGGGAATGCTCGGGAGTGATGGCATAACGCTTCTGCGCTCCGACGGCACGATATTGGGCTACAATTTCTTTGTTCAGCGCAGCGGAGTCGACGGCACGCCTGCAAGCCAAATGCTTGGAGGCGCGAGGCGCCGCGCATTCGAGGCTCTCAGCCGTTTCGTAGAGAGTGGCGATGTTGCTTGCGCGTTCATTCGATCAAGTAACGGGTCCAGCGGACACAAGATTGGAGCACCAGCATGAGCAAGGATACGGCAGTATCGCTTTGGCGCCCCCTGGACGTGGTCAAGGTTCCGAAGGACGTTCGCGCCATCGAGCAACTGGCTCCGTACGCCAAGCAGCTCGCGCCCCGTGAAGTCAAGCAGATTATTAAGGCGTTCGAGGATGGCAGCTTTGAGATGGGAAGTGTCTTCGCCTGGCAGAAGACCATGTCTGGTCTCAAGAGAAAGCTGGGCGCTCTCGGAATGGATTTCATCGGTGAGATGCTTGACCGTAAGGATGTTACCGTTGGTAGCAACCCTCAGCAGATTCTTACGGATTACGATGCTCTGCGACTCGCAGAAGAGTTGGGGTTCTTCCCGAGTTCGCATACGCTTCGTCTTCGTCACGCAATGGAGGTTATCGCTCACTTTGCCAACCCGCCCGACGATGCCGATGATGATGGTATGACATTTGAGGAGGCGACTGGGGCGCTCCGTACGTGCATTCAAACTGTACTTGGGCACGGAGAAACTGAAGCGGCCTTGGAGTTTGCTTCCTTTAGAAAGAAACTGGAAACGCAAGATTTTCAGTCCGGAGATCCGGAGGTCGATACGCTTGCGTCTTCGCCATACTTTTTTCAGCGAACTACGCTTCGTGTCCTGCTGTCGGTAATCAAGACCGCGCAGGGGGCTCAGCTTGAGCACGTTCTCGCAAACCTGAACACGTTCCTCCCTGCTATCTGGGACGGTTTGCTTCATCCAGATCGTCAGTCGGTGGGATCGTGCTACGCGGAGGTCCACGCGGAGGGTAAGCAGACGGCTGCGGCCGGCGTCCGAGCATCGTTGCTGAAGGTGAAAGGCTTCGATTATGTGCCTGAGTTGCTTCGGTCTCGTACATTCATCGAGGCGGCGCAGCGGGTCTTGGATGCGCACGAGGGATGGGACAATTTCAGGAGCGAGTATGCGCCAATGGTAGCACTTGCGTCGCTCGGGACGAGTATTCCGCTTCATGCACTGCCTAGGTGTATGACGGCCATCCTCTCCGTTGCGCTCGGGAATCACTGGGGGACCTCTTGGACCGCTAGCCCAATCGCGAAGCAGATGCTGTCTAGGCTCCCCCCAGATCGATGGGTTTACTACCTCAACGAGTGCTTGCCGGCGGACGACGTGGTATTGGGTAAGTTGACCGACAAAGGTATTGCGGAGCGGTTTGTTAGTCTAGTTGCCGACTGTAGTTTGGCGGAGCTGGTGCCGAGAATCCAACGCGTTGCAAAGCTCGTTGAGAGCGCTGCTAGTGGGAGTTCACCTGGCGTTGTCGCTGCTGCGACGAACATCTTCAATAAGCTTCGTGCGGCCTGACCACGTCGTCGTGCGGCCGAACAAAGGATGGCCCTCTGTGCCAACGTCCTGTGAGACAGGCTTCCGATGGACCACGCTTTACTAGCCTCCAGGCCGCGAGCGTACCACGACGCCCTGCGCTCGCCTGGCCGGCAGGCGAGCCTGACCGTGGCGTGTAGCGTGCAGCCGCTCGCGCGCAGCAGCCCGCCAGCGCGGGCTACCCGCCGGCATCCCCTCAGAACGCGTTGTGTCCCGTGATCGCGTTGCCGAGGATCAGGCAATGCACCTCGTCGGTGCCCTCGTACGTGTACACGCTCTCCAGGTTGAGCATGTGCCGGATGACGGGGTAATCGAGCAAGATCCCGTTCGCGCCGAGCACGCCCCGCGCGGTCCGCGCGATCTTGAGCGCCCAGCCCACGTTGTTGCGCTTGCAGAGCGAGACCTGCACCGGGCTGATGCCGGTCGTGTCCTTTAGCCGGCCGAAGTGCAGCGCCATGAGCTGCCCCTTCGCGATCTCCATCGCCATCTCCACGAGCTCCGACTGGATGAGCTGCCGCGACGCGATCGGCTGGCCGAACTGGACGCGCTCGCGCGCATAGGAGACCGCCGTCTCGTAGCAGGCGCGCGCGGCGCCCAGCGCGCCCCACGCGATGCCGAAGCGCGCCTGGGTCAGGCAGCCGAGCGGGCCCTTCAGGCCGACCACACCCGGCAGCACGTTCTCCTCCGGCACGCGCACCTCGTTCAGGACGATCTCGCCGGTCGGGCTCGCGCGCAGGCTCATCTTGCCGTGGATGAGCGGGGTCTCCAGCCCCTTCATTCCCCGCTCCACCACGAAGCCGCGGATGGACTCGGCCCCTCCGTCATCGACCTTGGCCCACACAACGCAGAGGTCCGCGATGGGGGCGCTCGTGATCCACATCTTCGTGCCCGTCAGCACGTAGGAGCTCCCGTCCTTCCGGGCGCGGGTCTTCATCGAGCTCGGATCCGACCCGCTGTCGGGCTCCGTCAGGCCGAAGCACCCGATCAGCTCGGCGGCGGCCATCCTCGGCAGCCAGCGCTGCTTCTGCGCCTCGGAGCCGTACTTCCAGATCGGATACATCGCCAGCGAGCCCTGGACGCTCACGAAGCTGCGCAGGCCGCTGTCACCATACTCGAGCTCCTGCAGCGCGAGGCCGTAAGCGACCGAGTTCATGCCGGCGCAGCCGTAGCCGGTCAGCGAGCCCCCGAGCAGGCCGAGCGCGGCGATCTCGGGGATCAGGTCGGTCGCGAACTCCTCGCGCGCGAACAGATCCGCGGCGCGCGGCAGGTACCGCTCGCGCACGAAGCGACGGACGGCGTCGCGGATCATGCGCTCTTCCTCGGAGAGCAGCGGATCGATCGCCATGAGCTGATCGAGCGAGAGGGGCTCCTGGATGGCCATGGATTGAGCGTGTAGCGTGCCTTCGCGCGGCGCGGAAGGGGCAGCGCCGGCGGGCCGCGGGCTCAGGGGCGGATGGAGACGAGCGTGCCCTTCCGTAACGAGAGCGCGCCGTGCCACTCGGCCGGGACCTCGGGGGTCGTCCACTCGAACAGCCAGGCGGCGTCGAGCGGAGAGAGGTTCACACAACCGTGGCTGCGCGGGGTGCCGAAATCGTCGTGCCAGTAGGCCGCGTGGAACGCGAAGCCCTCCGTGAAGTACTGGACGAAAGGCACGTCGCGGAAGTCGAACGGATCCTCGTCCTCCTCGTCGCCGTCCATCGTGACCGTGACGTGCTTCGTGTGGATGCGGAACAGCCCCTGGATCGTAGAGCGCGTCGTCTTGGGGTCGCCGAGGCCGTCCGCCCCCGTCGAGACGAGCGTCACGTAGACGGGGCGGGTGCCGTCGTAGGCGACGAGGCTCTGCTTGTCGATCGAGACGTCGATCCACTTCCGCCCGCGCACCGCCCACGCGGGCGTCCTGGGGAGCGGGTCGACGCGCACGACCTCGTCCGAGCGGACGAGCGAGCCGTCCCGCGCCTCGAGGTAGTCGATGCCGCCGAGGCGCCGCGAGGCGCCGGACAGCGGGATCGCCTCGCGGAAGCGGAGCGGGGCGCGGGTGACGCCGCCCCGCTCGCCCGGGACGAGGCGCGCGGCGTGGCGGCGCCTGGCGAAGGCCACCGGCAAGGTGACGCCCTCCGGGAGCGCCAGCCCGGCGAAGGCGCTCGGCCGGATGACGCGGGTGCGGTCGAGCGGCAGGACGGCGAGGTCGGTCGTCAGGCCGAAGCGGCGCCCGTCGTGATCGAACGTCGAGAGCAGGGCGAAGCCGGAGCGCGTCCGGGCGCGGCCCAGGACGAGCGCGTCGGGAGAGCGGCGATCGCCGGCGAGCCCGGGCGCCGGCCGCCCGTAGAGCAGGACCGAGGGGGTCGCGTCCGGAGGCGGCGGCGCGACGAAGTCAGGCGCGCGCGCGGCGGTCGCGGCGCGGAGCAGGTGCCCGCCGAGGTCGGGCTCGGCGCCGCGCTGCTCGTCCTCGTCCGGAAGGCGCGCATAGAGCGGCGGGGTGGGGGAGCGAGACATCACGTACGTGTAGGGCAGGCCGCCGAGCAGGGTTGTCGCGTCCCCTGCCTGCGTCGCAGCAAGTGCGTTTGCGCCGGGCTGCGTTGCAGCAAGTGCGGTCTCGCCCGGCTGCGTTGCGGCAAGTGTGTTTGCGCCGGGCTGCGTTGCAGCAAGTGCGGTCTCGCCCGGCTGCGTTGCGGCAAGTGTGTTTGCGCCGGGCTGCGTTGCAGCAAGTGCGGTCTCGCCGGGCTGCGTTGTAGCAAGTGCGTTTGCGCCCGGCTGCGTCGCGGCAAGTGCGTTTGCGTCCGGCTGCGTTGCGGCAAGCGCGGCCTCGCCCGCCTGCGCCGCGCCAGGCGCGGCCTCGCCCGCCTGCGCCACGCCAGGCGCGGCCTCGCCCGCCTGCGCCGCGCCAGGCGCGGCCTCGCCACGAACGACCGGCAAGGGGGGCGAAGCGAACAGGCGGACAGGGCGGCGCGACGATGCCTCGACCGCGAGGTCGTGAACGTTGAGCGTCGCGCTGGCGCCGATGCAGACGTAGCCGTTCGGCTCGATGTGGTACCAGCCGTCGGCGCACGACGTCCTGCCGGACGGCTCCGGCCTGCGCGCGACCACGGCGCCGGCGCGCAGGTACCCGATGCGCCGGCTGGTCCAGCGCGGTTCGGCGAAGATCCACGTCTCCCTGGCGACGCTCGCGAGCTCGTGGACCTCCTCCTCGGCCGCCGTCGGCGAGGTGGCCGGGGGAGGATCGATCTCGGGCAGCTTGTCGGACCCGTCATCGACGAGCTCCGGCGGCAGCGCCGGCAACGCGAGCGGGTCGCCGCCCGGCGCCGCGGCGAGCGCGCCCGGCGCCGTCGCGGCCTCCTCGCCGGGCAGCGCGGCGTCCTCCGCGCGGGCGGCGGAGGGCGCCGGGGCAGCGACGGCCGGCGCGGCCGCGGCGAGCGGCGCGGTGACGGCGGAGGCGGGCGCAGGGGCCGGGGACGTCGCGGCGGGCTCGGAGGCAGGGCGCGGGCAGCTCACGCTCAGCGTCGCGAGCGCTATCGCCGGCAGGAGGAAAATGCCTCTCACGCGCATGGAGCGCGCGTATCAAGGGGCGCCGGCGAGGGCCAAGTTCAAGGGGGGCACTCAGGAGAGCGGGAGGGCACGGGAGCGAGCGCTCGCCGGCAGGAGGCGCCCGCCTGGGAGGCCCGGCAGGGCCGGCGGGCGCCCTCGCGCGAGGTGCGCGGCGGACCCGCGCCCGCCGGCTTCACCAGCGCGGCGCGCGGTCGCCTCGCCGGGCCGTCGGCCGGAGCGGCGTCACGGGAGATCGCGCGCGCACGTCGCTGTGACGTAGTAGCGCCGCGAGGTGCCCGCGTAGGAAGCCCGAAAGTCCGTCGTCTGCTTGTACCCGGCGGCCAGGAAGCTGCCGCCGTGCATGAAGCGCGCGCTCGAGCTGTTGTCGAGCCGCGAGCAGTCGTTGCAGGGCATCAGCAGCTGATAGTTGTCCGAACCGTCACGGGTGGCCTTGTACGCGTTGCCAGCCAGGTCGAGCTGCCCCCACCGCCCGGCGCCCTGGGGGAACTTGCCGACGTCCGTGAGATCCGTGTGCGCGCAGGGATAGTTGCTCGGGTACGGCTCACCCAGGCAGCGGTTCGCTCCATCCCCCGCGACCGTGCCGTCGCCCTGGCAGCACCAGGAGGCATACCGTGTGACATCCGTGGAGCCGTCCTGGTTGACGCCGATGATGCTCTCGACGCTCGAGCCGCCCCACGGGAACATGCGCTGCTCGTCGCCGCCGGCAGAGGCGTAGTTGAGCTCCGCCTGGGTCGGCAGCCGGCCGCCGTCCCACGCGCAGAACGCGAACAGCTCGTACCACGTCGCGCAGACGATCGGCTTCTTCTCCTTGGCTCCCGGCGTGTCGCTCCAGGACGGCCATCCATAGGGATCGCAGATGAGCGCCGTCTTGAGCGCGCCCGTGCTGGCCGCGAGATACCCGTTCCACGACGGGTCCCAGCCGCTGTTCGCGATCTTCGGGTGCGCACCCGCGCCGGCGGCCGGCGGGTTGGCCTGGGTCGGGCCGCCGGTCTGCTCGAGGTACTGCCGGAAGCGCCCCACCGTGATCGTGTACTTGTCGAGGTAGAAGCTGCTGACCGTCGCCGGAAGACCCGCGTTGTTGAGCCGGTTGAACGTGCCGCCCGGGACCGGAAGGGTCGAGCAGCAATTATCGCCCCCCTCGACGCCGCAATTGGCACCTGCGCCAGGAGTGCTGCTGTTGCAGCTGATCGGCAGGCCAGGCACGCCGCCCCCGCCTCCGCCGCCCGCGCCGCCGGCACCCCCCGCGCCGCCCGTGCCGCCGGCACCCCCCGCGCCGCCCGCGCCGCTGGAGCTCGACGTCGTGGTGGAGGTCGTCGAGGAGCTGGAGCTCGACGTCGTGGCGGAGGTCGTCGAGGAGCTGGAGCTCGACGTCGTGGCGGAGGTCGTCGAGGAGCTGGAGCTCGACGTCGTGGCGGAGGTCGTCGAGGAGCTGGAGCTCGACGTCGCCGTCGTGCCCCCCGTCTCGCTGTCGTAGCAGACGCGTAGATACGGCCGCCGATCCAGCGAGCTCTCGCTCGTTCGGATGTGGGTGCGATTCAGGGTTTGCTCGAAGAACACGCCGTTGTTCGAGACGGTGCCGTTCACCCAGCTCTGCACGGTGCTGGTGAGGCTGAGCGTGTGATAAGTATACGTGTATCCCGAGCTCGCCGTGAGGGTCCCCAGGACGGTGGGATCCCAGGCGGTCGAGTGCGAGTTCCACGTCACGGTGTTCTCGTCCCAGGGCGTCGTGACCCGGTGCACGCGCATCACGTCGGGGGTCGAGGCGCCGAGGTTGAGGTAGAGATCCGCCGAGACGATGGTAGCGTCGGCAGGGATCGACGAGAGATCGAACGCGATCAGCCCACGCAGCTGGGAGCCGGAGCTCTCGCCAGCGTACATGTCGGCTCCGGTGGGGGTGTAGGTGGGGTAGGTCGAATTGATGAGGGCATCCTTGACCACGCCCGTCGTCCCGGTGCGCTGGAGAGTCACACAGACCGTCGCGGCCTGCTGCGCCTCACCGAGCAGCTCGTCACCTTCGTCTTGTGCGCCGACGCACCCGGCGAGCGCCGCGCCGGAGGCGGCGGCGAGAGACGCCAGGAGCAGATGCCGAGACCCTCTCATGATCGTTCGATTCCTCATGATGCTCTCCGATCCGCGTCGTCGGGCCAGCTCCGCCCGCGAGGCTGCGTGTGATGCCGTCGCGCAGGAACGCCAGAGAGCGCCCCCGCCAAAACCACCATCTGCCTGCGCGCCGTAAAGCATCACCTTCATCAGGTCAGCCGTCGGATCGTTCTGGCGTCAAACAGCGCGCGAGGAAAACGATACCGTTGTACGGCCTGGAATTGAACGCGTCAATTGGGAATCGAGGATTGTCGTCAAAATCCTGTTGATGTTGCTTGTGACGTCGGAGCAAAACTAAGCATTATTGATCGAGTGCTTGGTGATTGTCGAGCGCCGCGAGGCGCATCTGCAATGCCGCTCACGTTTGCTCACGTTCTGCTCGCGGTTCGCCCACGTTTTGCCCACGTTTGCGCGTGCCGCGCGACATGAGCAGCCACATCAGTTCGAACGGCCTGAACAGCCTGATCCGCTTGCCGGGGCGCGTGAGTCGATGGCGGATTCTGCCGTTCGGGTGAGCGTGAGGGGGGTGGTGCTGGGGCAGGAGTGCCTGCTTTTGTCTACCTGAGCGCTCGTTGGGTTACCTGCTGCTTCTTCCTGGCGCGGGTTCGTGGCCGGAAACGCTGGAGAGGCCTTCTTCGACCTCGGTGACAATCATCGTCGCGAGCAGATCGAGCAACGCGCGGCCCTCGTCCTCGGATGCCTCGCGCGGAGATCCCGTGTAGGCGGCGTCCATGCCCAGCGCGCGGAAGCTCTTCGCTCCTGCCTTGATGCCCTCCGACAGGCTCAGGCCGAGGTCCGGCAGGGCCTCGGCGATGTCTTTCCGGACGAGCGCGGAGGCCGCGGCGAGGACGAGCGATGTCTCGTAACGGCCCGCGTGGCAGGCGCCGCTCCGGAACTCCGCGGAGAGCGTCCGCGCCCAGCGGCGCGCGAGCGGGCACGCGACCGAGGCGCGGCCCAGGGGCAGGCCGCTGGTGGCGGCGCGGACGGCGCGATCGTGCTCGGGCTCGAGGTGGTTGTTGATGAAGCAGACATGCGACAGGCCGGCCGACAGGTAGGCCTCGGCGACGGCGCGCAGAAAGGCGGTGAGCGCGGGCGCCGGGATCGAGATCGCGCCGGCGAAGCCCGCCGCGAAGTCGGTCACGCCATAACCGACGGGCGGGGCGAGGAGCGCGGCGACGCCGCGCGCCCACAGCCGGCGGCCGGCCTGCTCGGCCGCGGCCTCGCCGATGAGCGTGTCCGTGCCGAGCGGCAGGTGCGGGCCGTGCGGCTCGACCGACCCGACCGGCACGAGCGCGACGCACGGCGCGCCGCCCGACAGGAGCGCGGCGAGCTCCTCCGTCGTGAGCTCCGCGAGGCGCGGCGCGGCCTGCATGGGCTACAGGCCCGCCGGGTTCTCGCCGGCGGCCTCGCGCTGCCGGAGCGCCTTGCGATCGACCTTGCCGCGATCGTTCCTGGGGACGTCATCGACGAAGGCGACCCAGCGCGGGTACTTGTGCTTGCTCAGCCGGTCCTTCACGAAGGCCTTGAGCTCCTGGGCGAGCTCGGCCCGCCCCTCGCCGGTGGCGACGCGGCTTCGCGCGTCGTCGCGGACCACGATGAACGCCTTCGGCTTCACGAGGCCCGCCTCCTCGGCGCCGATCACGGCGGCGAGGCTGACGGCCGGGTGCTCGGTCAGGCACTCCTCCACCTCGACCGGCGCGACCCAGACGCCGCCCACCTTGAGCAGCTCGTCGGCGCGCCCGCTGAACCAGAGGTAGCCCTCGGCATCCATGCGGAAGAGATCTCCGGTGCGGCACCAGTGGCCGTGGAAGGTGCCCCAGCTCTTCTCGCGATCCTGGAAGTAGCCGAGCGCGACCGAGTCGCCCTTCACCCACATGACGCCTGTCTCGCCGGGCGGGAGCTCGGGCGCGCCCGGCCCGGCCGCGTCCGAGGGGAGGATCTTGATCGTGTACCCCTCCACGACGCGGCCGAGCGACCCCGGGCGCACGTCGCCGGGGCGGTTCGTGCAGTAGATGTGGAACATCTCCGCGGAGCCGATGCCGTCATAGACGTCGGCGTGGAACCGCGCGCGGAAGCGCTCGAGGAGCGCCGGCGGCAGCGCCTCGCCCGCGGACAGGTGGAAGCGGACGCTGGAGAGGTCGAGGCGCGGCGCGCCGCGCGCCGCGCGGGCGTCGTCGTCATCGAGCAGCTTGCCCATCATCGTCGGGACGTTGGTGACGACCGTCGGGCGATAGCGCTCGATGTACCGCGCGAGCGACTCCGGCGTCGGCCGCTCGACGAAGAGGCCCGACGTCGCGCCGACGGCGAAGGGGAACATGAGGTTGGTGCCCGTGGCGTAGCCGAAGAAGAGGCGCGGCACCGAGACGGTGATGTCGTCCCTGCGGTAGCCCACGGTCGCCTTGGCGTAGCGCTCGGTGTTGAAGGCGAAGTCGCGGTGCGTGTGCATGGCCGCCTTGCTCCTGCCGGTGGAGCCGGACGTGAAGAGCCAGATGGCGATGTCGTCGCGCCGGGTGCGGCGGGGGCCTTCCGGCGCGCGCTTCGCCGCGAGCGCCGCGCGCCCCTGCGCGAGGGCGCCGCGGAGCGAGGTGCCCCGCAGCGCCGCGAGGGCCGGCGAGACCGGGAGATCGGCCTCGAGATCGCCGCCGGTCGGGACCTCGGGCACCAGCACGACGGTGCGGACGTCCGTGGCCGCGAGCGCGCCTTGAAGCGCGAGCGCCTCGGCGACGCGCGGGATCGTGACGACCGCGGCGGCCCGCGTGTACTCGACGAGGTGCGCGAGGTCGGGCGCGGGCGCCTCGGGGTTGCCCATCGCCACGACGGCGCCGTGGCTCAGCGCCGCGAAGAAGGCCCAGACGAACGCGGGCGAGTCGTGCAGGACGATGAGCACCCGCTGCTCGAGCGCGACGCCCTCGACGGCGAGGTGCGCCTCGAGCATCCGGACCTTCTCGGCGACGTCGGCGTAGGTGTGCCGCTGATCGCCGAAGAGCAGCGCGACCTTGTCGCCGAGCCCCTCGCGCAGCCGATCGAACAGGAAGTAGTCGGCGAGGTTGAGCTCGTCAGGGAACGTCGGTGCGGTCATCGTCACGCCTCCATCGCGGCGCCGTGAGCCGGCGCTTTCCGCCCTCCGTGGTCGCGACCCCCGGCTCGTCGAGCCCCTCGCGATCCCAGAGCTGGCACGTCACGGGTCGGTGGCGCTGATCGAGCGCCTCGCAGTAATTGGAATAGATGCAACGTCGGACCTCCCCGCTGCGCCCGAGCCGCACCTTCAGGAACCAGTCGGGATCCGCGAGCGTCTGCCGTGCCGCCCCGATGAGATCGGCCTCGCCGCGCGCGAGGATCGCCTCGGCCTGGGCGAACGTGCAGATCCCCCCCGCCACGACGACCGGCGTGCCGAGGCCGGCCTCGCGCAGGGCGCGCCGGATCTGCGCCTGCTTCGGGACCTGCCGCCCGAACGGCCCCGCCGCGTCCGAGATCGCGGTCGGCATGCACTCGTATCCGCTCGGGCCGGTGTAGGGGTACGCGGCCTCGCCGACCTTGGGCTGCTTCGCGTCCTCGAACTTGCCGCCGGTCGACAGCGAGAGGAAGTCCATGCCGGCGCGCGCGAACGCGAGCGCGAAGAACGCCGCGTCGTCGACCCGGCTGCCCCCCGCGACGATGTCGTCGCAGAGGAAGCGGCAGCCCACCGTGAAGCGAGCGGAGACGGCGGCGCGCACCGCCGCGTACACCTCGAGCGGGAGGCGCGCGCGGCGCTCGCGATCGCCGCCGTAGCCGTCCGGGCGGGTGTTCAGCGCGGAAAGGAACGAGGCCATGGTGTAGGCGTGCGCGTAGTGGAGCTCGACCCCATCGAAGCCCGCCTCGCGCGCCCTCACGGCGGCCGCGGCGAAGAGGCCCGGCAGCGTCCGCGGCAGATCGCGGAGGTGAGGGAGCGCGACGTCGGTGACGCGCTCGCGCTCGCCGAAGCGCAGCGCCTCGAGCTCGCGGGGCGCGAGCACGGCCTCGAGCCGCGCGTCGTCGAGCGCGAGCAGCCGCTCGCGCACGTCGCGCTCCGGCGCGTCCCGGAGCGGCGGCTCCCCGAGCGCCTCGGACAGGGCGCGCCGGTGCGCGCCGGTGATCTCGAGGAACTCCCGCAGGAACCTGTCCTTCGCCGGGCGCCTGCGGATGCGGAGGAAATCGATGAGCTGCAGGAACACGCGCGTCCTGCCGCCGCTCCGCGCACGGACCGTCCGGACGAGCTCCCGGAGCCCCGGGACGAACCGATCGTGCCCGGCGCGGAGCAGCGGGCCGCTCGGCACGTCGCGGATCCCGGTCGCCTCGACCACGAGGGCGCCGGGCTGGCCTTCGGCGAAGCGGCCGTACCAGTCGAGCACGTCCTGCGTGACGACGCCCTCCTCGGTCGCGCGCCACGGGACCATCGCGGGCACCCACGAGCGCTCGGCGAGCTCGAGGCCCGAGGCGAGGCGGAGCGGCGAGAAGAGGCGCGCGCGCGCCGCCTCGCCCGCGCTCGGAGGCTCCTCGCGGGGCAGCGCGTGGCGGATCCGCTCCGGCGGCCTCCACATGGCTACCGCGCCCCGCCGCGAGCGCGCTCGTCGGCCGGGGGCTCGGCGGCGGCGCGCTCGAGGATGCCCTTCGCGATGATGAGCTTCTGGATCTCCGTCGTCCCCTCGTAGATGCGCAGCGGCCGGATCTCGCGGTACAGCCGCTCGACCTCGGTCCCCTCGATGACCCCCATGCCGCCGTGGAGCTGGACGGCGCGGTCGATGATCCGCTGCGCCGCCTCGGTGGCGAACATCTTCGCCATGGCCGCCTCGGTCGAGACGCGCGCCGCCGCGCCGGCCGCAGCCGTGTCGCGCTTGTGGGCCGCGCGGGCGACGAGCAGGCGGGCCGCGTCGAGCTCGGTCGCCATCTCGGCGAGGTAGGCGCGCACCATCTGCTGCTCGGACAGGGGCGCCCCGAACTGCCTCCGCCGCGTGACGTGGGCGATCGCCTCGCGGAGGGCGCGCGCGGCCATCCCGTTCGCCGCCGCGCCGACCGAGATCCTGAAGGCGTCGAGCGTCTGCATCGCGAGCTTGAAGCCGCCGCCCACCTCGCCGAGCCGCGCGCTGTCGGGCACGCGGCAGCCGTCGAAGCGGAGCCGGCCGATCGGGTGCGGGACCGACATCGGCAGCGGCTCCGAGGCGACGCCCTCCGCGCCGCTGTCGACGAGGAACGCCGTGATCGCGGCGCGCCCGCCGTCGCGCGGCGGCGCGCCCGTGCGGGCGAAGACCACGAGGTGGTGCGCGAGCGGCACGTTCGAGATCAGCACCTTCTCGCCGTCGAGGACCCACCCGTCGCCCTCGCGGCGGGCCTCGGTCCTCAGCGAGGCGACGTCGCTGCCCGCCTCGGGCTCGGTCAGCGCGAAGGCCCCGATGCGCCGCCCCGAGAGCACGTCGGGCAAGATCGCGCGGCGCTGCGCGTCGCTGCCGGCCAGCACGATCGGGTACGAGCCGAGCCCTTGCACCGCGAAGATCGCGTCGGCGAGCGGGGCGACCTGGCCGAGCGCCTCGCGGATGAGGACCAGCGAGCGCACGTCGACGGCGGTCGCGTCCGCGGGGCGGCCGCCGCCGCTCGGCGCGCCGCCGAGCGCCTCGGGGACGAGGTGCGCGTAGAGCCCGAGCGGCTCGCCCATGCCGCGCGCCACGGCGGCGGCGTCGTGCGCCCTGGCGAGCCGCGCGAGCGGCGCGAGCGCCTCGGGCGTCAGCCGCGCCGCGAGCGCGGCGTGGCGCTCCTCGAAGAAGACGGGGAGCTCGGCGGAGGAGAGCGCGAGCCCGCTCATACGCGGGGCGTCTCCTGGCCGGTGGACCGCGGGGTGGGGGGCGCGTCGGCGTCGCCGGGCGCGGCCGGCGCGTCGCCCAGGTCGGCGCCCTCGAAGCGCGGCGGGCGCTTCGCCCTGGTCGCCTCGTGGGCCTCGCGGAAGTCGGGGTGGGCCATGCAGATGGCCTGCGCCTGCGCCTCGGCCTCGATCGCGGCGGCGAGGGGCATCGTGCGCTCGCTCTCGAGCATCTGCTTGGTGATCGCGTGCGCGAACGCCGGCCCGCGCGCGAGGCGCTCGGCCCAGCCGCGCGCCACGCCCAGCGCGTCGCTGTCGGCGACGACGCGGTTCACGAGGCCGATGCGGAGCGCCTCGTCGGCGCCGATGAGATCGCCGAAGAAGAGCAGCTCGGCGGCGCGCCCCTGGCCGACGATGCGCGGCAGGAGGTACGAGGCGCCCATGTCGGCGCCGGACAGGCCGACCTTGGGGAAGATGAACCCGAAGCGGGCGCTCGCCGCGGCGATGCGCAGGTCGCAGGCGGCGGCGATCACCGCGCCCGCGCCGACGGCGACCCCGTTGACGGCGGCGATGACCGGGCGCCGGAGCTCGCAGATGCTCTGGATCAGCGCGCCGGTCGCGCGGGTGAACTCGAGCAGCCCCCGCGCGTCCCGCGCGAACAGCTCGGCGATGATCCCGTCCACGTCGCCGCCCGAGCAGAACCCACGCCCCGATCCGGTGAGCACGACCGCGCGCGCGGCCGAGCGCTCGAGCGAGCGAAACGTGGCCGTGAGCTCGCCGTAGACCTCGAAGGTGAGGGCGTTCAGGCGGTCGGGGCGGCTCAGCGTGATCTCCGCGACGCCGCGGCTGATCTCGAGCTGGAAGGAGCGGGGTGTGAGGGTCATGGGCATCTCCTGGGTCCGGCGCGCGCCGGACGCGAGCCTCGCGCGATCAGGGCTTCGTCCGCGTGCGCCGCGGGGGGCTCCGCGCGCTCCGCTCGGCGTGCGCGCGGGCGCTGCCGGGGCGCGACGGGACGGGCATGTCCGGCTCGCGGAGCGTGGTGCGCAGCTTGTCGAGCAGCCGCGTCAGCGTGGAGAGCTCGGCCGGGCTCAGCCCGGAGAACACCTTCGCCACGCGCGCGGCGTGCCGCCGCTCGGCGTCGCGGAACGCGCGCTGCCCCTTGGCGGTCAGGTGCACCCGCCACGCGCGGCGGTCGCTCGGGTCCGCCCGCCGCTCGACCATGCCGTCGCGCGCCGCGCGATCGACGAGCCCGGTGAGGTTGCCCGCCGTGACGAGCATGCTGCGGGAGAGCGACGCGAGCGTCTGCCCGTCGCTGCGCACGAGGTTCGCCAGGAGGTCGAAGCGCGGGAGGGTCATCTCGTGCTCCAGGTCCTCCCGGATGGCCGCGAGCGCGCGCTTGTGGACCGCGAGGATGCGCACCCAGGCGCGCACGGCGGCCTGGTCGCCGCGCGCGCTCTCCGGCGGGGGGACCACGGCGAGCGGCCGCCTCGCCGGCGCCCCGCGCCTCACGGGCCGCCCCCGCCCCCGCGGCGCGCGTCGAGCGCCGCGACGGCCTCGATCTCCACGAGCGCGCGCCGCTCGACGAGCCCCGCGACGCCGAGGAGGGCCATCGCCGGGAAATGCTTGCCGAACCGCGCCCGCCACGCGGCGCCGATCGCGCGGAGCGAGCCCCTGTACGCCTCGAGATCGGTCACGTAGACGGTCATGCGCGCGACGTCGCCCGGCGCCCCGCCGGCGGCCGCGACGACCGCGAGCACGTTGTCGAGCGCCTGGGCGAACTGCTCGGCCAGATCGTCGCTCCGGAACCGCCCGGACGCCGGGTCCCACCCGATCTGCCCCGCGATGTGCAGCGTCCTGCCGCTCGTCACGACGCCGTTGGCGTAGCCTCGCGGCGCGGGCCACCCGGCCGGCTGCACGATCTCGAGATCGCCGTTCACCGCATCACCTGCCCCCCGTCGACCGGGATCGCCTGGCCATGGATGCTGCGCGCCTCGTCGCTGCAGAGCATTGCCACGACGAGCGCGACCTCGCCGGGCTCGACCATCCGGCCCTGGGGCGACATCGACTCGAGCGATCGCCGCGCCGCGTCCTCGCCCCGCCCGGTCTTCTCGGCGATGCGGGAGATCGCCTCGTCCGCCATCCTCGTGTTCACCCACCCGGGGCAGACGCAGTTGATGGTCACCGGCGTCCGGGCGATCTCCAGCGCGATGGCGCGGGTCATGCCGACCATGGCGTGCTTCGACGCGCAGTACGCGGTCGAGTAGGCGCACCCGACGAGCCCGGCGGTCGAGGCGACGTTGACGACGCGCCCGAACCCGCGCGCGATCATCTTCGGGATCAGGGCGCGGCAGAGCGCGAAGGCGCCGGTCACGTTGACCGCGAGCATGCGGTCCCAGAGCGCGTCGCTGGTCCTGTCGAACGGCGCGCTCTCGGCGACGCCCGCGTTGTTGACGAGCACGTCGATGCGCCCGAGCTGGGCTTCGAGCGCGGCGATCGCCGGCGGCGCGCCCTCGCGATCGCCGACGTCGAGCCGGACGGCGACGCCCCCGACGGCCGCCGCCGTCTCCTCGATCTCGGCCTGCGTGCGGCCCGCGACGGCGACGCGCGCGCCGCCCTGCGCGAGCCGCTCGGCGATCGCCCGGCCGATGCCGCGACCCCCACCCGTGACGAGCGCGATCCTGCCTTCCAGGGACATCCGGAGCACCTAAATCATATATATATGAAGCACAAGCCGAAGTCACCCTCGTCGGCCCGCGGCGCGTCGTCTGGAACGTAGTGGGCGGAGAGCATGGACGAAGACCAGAGCGGGCGCGGCCGAACGATCTGCGCCGCCGCCGCGAGGGCGGTATGGTCCAGCTCGACGGCCACGCCGGATCGCCGGGGCGCGGAGCACGCGCTCCACCCCGCGATCTCGCTCGCGCAGTCGATCGTCGACGTGGTCGATCCGATCCACTACGCTGCGCGCCTGTTCGTCGCGCCCCGCGACGGCTTCGCGCCGAAGGGCGTCTACATGACCGAGAGCATCGACCCGAAAGGCACCGGCGACACGTTCGCGCCGCCTCGCGGCACCGAGATGCACGCCGTGGCGAGGGGCTTGCCGCCGCAGCTGCCGGCGGACGCCGAGAGCGCGGCCGGCGCGCTCGCGTCGCGCGTCGCCGCGCTGCTCGCATGGGCCGGCGTGGAGGCGCGGCCCCCGGCGGCAGGGGCGGGCGCGTGGTCCCTCGCGCTGGCCGAGCCGCCGGATCTCGCGGCGCTCTACGCGGCGGCGGACGGCATCGCGCTCCCGGACGGCACGCTCATCCTGCCGCGCGGCGACGTCGCGCGGGCGACGGCGTGGCTCGCGGAGGAGCGCTCGCTCGACTGGGCGCGCGACCTCGTGGTCATCGGGGAGCGGGAGGATCTCGTCATCGTGCTCGACCTCGACGTCGCGGGCGCGCGCGCCGGGGGCGGCGTGCTCGAGGCGCCGACCGACGGGCTCGCCTCGTTCCAGCGCGTCGCCCGCTCGGTGCTCGGCTACCTGGAGCGGCGCCTCGGCGTCGCAGGGGCCGAGGCCGCGGCGCCCGAGGTGCGGGCGCGCGAGGCCGCGGCGCGCCGCGACCTCCCGGCGCTCGTCGAGGCGCTCGCGGAGGAGATGTACCCGGGCGCGGAGCGGCAGGTCGCGCACGCGGCGCTCACGCTGGGCGCGCTCCTGTCGGAGCGCGGGGACGAGGCGGCGCTGGAGGCCTTCGCGCGCTCGGTCGAGGCGCGGGTCGCGGCGGCGCCGCGGGGCGCCGCGGGGCCGGAGCGGCTCGCGGCGTGGCGCGCGTGCGAGATCGTGGCGCGAGAGGCGGGCTCGGAGGCGATCGCCGCGGCGTGCGCGGCGCGGGCGAGCGGCGGGGGGTAGGGGGGAGGCTAGGGGAGCGGGGGTAGCGGCGGAGGCGGCGCCTTGCCGCTCAGCGGATCGCGCTCACCGTTGGCCGCGCTCGCGGAGCATCGCTCGCCACGCGCGCACGACCGTCGTCTGGTCACCCTTGCGCACCATGAACTCCGTCAGCGCCGCGGTGTCGAGCCCCGGCAAGAACCGGCTTCGCTCCGTCTCGGCGTAGCCATCCGGGCCGAGGACGTGAAGAGAGAGCTTCCCCTTCTTCAGGAACCAGACCTCCGGCACGCCGAGCCCTGCATACACGGACAGCTTGTTGATGGTCCCGCTCTTCTCGATGATCTCGATCGCGAGCTCCGGGATCCCCCCGTCCTCCACCGAACCGAAGACGTAGCACTCGTCCGGCTCCACTCCCCGCGCCGCGAGCCGCCTGCGGACGGTCATACTGCCGTACCCGCTGAGTGGCAGCTCCGCTTGCTCCGCGTAGGCCTCGACGAGGCGGGCCAGGATCGTCTTCCGTCCTTCGTGGGGTCCGCCCGGGCTCATCAGCTCCAGCACTCCGTCGCAGTACGTCACCCGCACGCCGGCGCGGTCACCGAGGACGGCCAGCAGGGCCTCGTACTCCTCCCACGAGACGTCATGAAGGACGATGAGCTGGTCTTCCGAGCCGCCTGCCGCGGCCGCATCGGCGTGCTCGGCGGGGGGGGCGAGGAGGGGTGCAGCGGCGGCCATGACAGCGTGCTCCTTCGGAGGAGTATCACCGCCGGGCGGCGCGCCGGCAACCCACGCGGTTGGACTTCGCGCGACTCGTCCCGGCGGCTTCCGCGCCACGCCGGACGATCCGGGCGCACCCTGCAGAGTCGAAGGCTCGTCCGCACCCTGCATGCGAGCGGCTATGGCTGCTCACCACCCGAGCGCCTCGGGGACTGCCCCGAACAGCGCCTTGAGCTTCGGGACCTTCTCCCGCTGGCGCTTCATCTCGTCCCACACGGTCCGGTGCGGGTGCCGGCGGAGCGCGTTCACCTTCCTCGCGATCTCGGCCTGCGGTCGTCCTGCTTGCCGGAGCGCGCCGATGTCGCGAAGCAAGCTCTCGTTGGCCTCGAAGGCGTCCTGGCGCGCGGCGCACAGGTACTCCCGCTCGTTGAGCCCGAGCAGGTCGACCGTGTAGCGCGCTCGCTCGCGCGCGAGGCCTGCCTCGTGGCGCGCGTCGAAGCGCCCTGTCGACAGATCGAGGTGCATGAGATCGAGCGGGTCCTCGTGCCGCGGATCGATGAGGAGCGCCTCGCCGGACTCCGGGGCCATCACCGGCGCGCCTTGCTTCCTGGTGACATCCAAGATCGTGCCATCGGGGCGGAACACCTTGAACCGGCTCGACTTCGACGGATTGCACAGGCTGCAGGCGTACAGGAAGTTTGCCCAGGCGAAGACGAACTCGGGGTAGAGCGCCTTGGGTCGAAAGTGCTCCACGTCGCTGCCGCGGGAGTCCTCGCAGAACATGCAGTAGCGGGAGCTCGGGCACATGCGCAGGAGCATCTCGCGCGCAACCGAGATGGGCTTGTTCTTCCTCTTCCTGTCCCAGAGGCGCTGCGCTGCCTCGACCTGCCCGGCGTACGACGGCTCGTCGTCCACCTCGGCCTGGTAATCGCGCAGCTCGTTCAGCGCCGCCTCGGCGCCGTCCGGGCACGAGGACAGGCACACGTGGATCACGCGGCCCCGCGGCGCGTGCCGACGGCCGAGGTGGGGAAGATCGCCCGGAGCCGCTCCTGCTCCTCCATCTCCTCCGGAGAGATGCCTCGTTCCAGCTCCTTCCGGTTCAGGGCCACGAGCTTTTCGAGCAGGCGCTTGCCCTCCTCGGAACGCGTGACGCCTCGGCCGAACACATCGGTCCCGTAGGCATCGAGCACGTTGCCGTAGCGCAGGCGCTCGAAATCGACGCCTTCGACCCGCCGGGCCTCCTCGTCGCTGCCGGGCGCCGGCAGCAGGAACACGGTGTCCGCCGCCTGGCACACGAGCGGGCTGTGGGTGGTGACCAGGAACTGGACGTTGGGGAAATGCTTCTTGAACCAGTGCCCGATCTGGCGCTGCCAGCTCGGGTGGAGGTGCGCGTCGATCTCGTCGATGAGCACGACGCCGCCGGGCAGGACGACGGTCGGGTCCTCCGGGTCGAAGACGCGCTCGTGCCCGAAGACCGCGGCCATGTGCCGGATGAGGTCGAAGGTCAGGCTGAGCACGGCGCGGTAGCCGTCGCTGAGATCCTCGACGGGGATCTCGAAGCCGTTGCCGTCGACGAAGGTGACGCCGTCCGAGGAGACGTCGGCCAGGTGGGCTCCATGGGGCAGGAAGAACGGGGGGCCCGCGTCGCTCGCGAACTTCTTGAACGGATCGAGGAGCGCACCTTCCGGCTTGTTGTCGAGCTGCTTGAACCGGAGCTCGCGCAGCCAGGCGAGGCTCTCGGTCAGGGCGATGCGGGAGTCGAACAGGGAGATGTGCCGAGCTACGCGCGGCTGGTCCATGAACATCTTCTCGTACGCCGGGTCTCCGTCGGAGAAGCGGCGGAACGGCCCGTACGCCGCGCTGAAGGCGCCCGCGGCGCGGCGAAAGAGCGCGCGTGCGGCCTCGGTCTGCTCGAAGATCTTCGTCTCGGTGCCCGCCTGCGCGAGCTCCAGGATCAGATCGAGCGAGAGATCGGTGCGGATGTCGCTGCCGTCCTGTCCCGCGGCCGGGTGCAGACCCGGCGGGTTGGGGTGCGGGTCGTGGGGCGTCACCTCGTACGAGAGCCGCGCTTCGACGCGCGCGCTCGTCGCGTCCCGCCGCACCCATTCGCCCCACGGCTGCCGGAGCGCGCCGGACGCGTCCGGGCCGAGCAGGGAGAGCGCGACGGCCCGCAGGAACGAGCTCTTGCCGGCGCCGTTCTCGCCGAGGATCACGTGCCAGCCGGGGCCGCGCTCGGCGCGCGGCAGCTCCCACTGGATCGAGGTGATGGACCGGACGCGCTCGACGTTTATCCGCCGCAGGTACATGGGTCCAGCCGGCTCCGTGCCAGGCACCGGCAACAGGAGCGGGAGCGGAAGCGGCAGCCGGAGGTGATCCCAGAGGGCGGGATCATCAAGGCCGCTCGCGCGTTGCCGGAGGCGATCCCGGAGGAGCGCGATGAGCGCGCCTGCCAGCGACCAGCTCCTGGGCAGCGCGTGGCGATAGAGCGCGAGGAGAACCTGGTCGAGCGTGTCGCGATCCAGCAGCAAGGACAGGAACTGAAAGAAGCGAGAGAGCTTGTGGAGCGGGAACACCTCCGCCGACCAGTGCTCGACCAGCTCCCTGGCGGTGACCTCGGGGTCGTCCTGGACTAGCTGACCCTGTGCCAGGATCAGCAGAACCGCTGCGACGCGCGTATCAGCGTCCGCGAATCGTTCCGGTTGCAGCAGCGTCGGGTTGAGCCCCCTCGGACTCCCGTAGCCGTGAACGGCCATCAAACCGAGTAGCCTGACGAGAGCGTCTCGAGATGGCTGCGCCGAATATAGAGTGGCGATCCATTGGATGGCATCGGAAGTTTGTTTGTGTGTCTCAAGGGTATAGAGATCGGTTCGCCAGTCCGGCTCGATGTGCGTTGCGCTTTCGAGGGCGTCGTACCAAGCTGCCGTGCTTGCGCTCAGGTCTGCGCCGGCGACGAGTGCGTAGGGCGATAGCCTTCTTTCGGTTGCGCCCAGCAGGCTGGCAAGTTCATCAGGCGAGAACGGCTTGCTCAAGCGTTTCCCGGCTCGCCCGTGCCACTTGCATGCATAGAGGAGTATCCTTGCGACGGCGCGGCGAATTGCCGCTGTGCTTGCGGCGGCAAAGTCGTTTCTCAGCGCTGTGGTCCAGCGGTCCTTGTCTGTGTCGGACAGCCTCAGCGCAATCCCGTGTGGGGCGGGCGATGGAAATCCCTCCGCAGCAATCCGCGCCCCGAACGGAGCTTCTTCGTCCGTCAGGCTTAGAATGTCATCCCATCGGACGCCCTGGCTAGTCCACCTGGCCTCGGCTGCTTGCCAGTCGGATCGGTCTCCGAGCACGCCGGAGCGTGCTAACTGAGACATCCGGGCCAGGTCTGCTGGGGACGACGATGTCTCCAGGCATGCAGCCAGCGGCCATGGCACATAGGAGGAGAACCACCGGCCAAGCTTCTCTAACGCGCCGTGCTCCGCAAGCTGACCGAGGGCCTTGGCCAGCGACCGCGCGGAGGGATCGACGGCGAATTCGGCAGCTGCGGTCCAGGCGGTCCACGAAGGTTCGGTGAGTCGCGCATTGGCCAGGTCTTGCCATGCGGTGATGGCGCTCCCCAGTGGTGAGAGATCGATGTAGGCGTCTGTGTCAAATCCATCGAACTGAACGTGAATGTCGGGGGAGCGTGCTGATGGCTCGATGATGCCGGCTACGGCGGTCAGCCAGGAAGGTGATGGTGTCTCGTTGTGTGCGAGAGCGGTGTCGTCCAGCGCCGATTCCAGGAAGTGGGGCGTGAAGTCTTCTGGTGCTTCGCATACACGTTGATGAAGCCAAGGGCTCATGGTGCCTGTGTTCTCAGCGACAGCGACGACAATGGAGCGTCGCGTCTCGCCATCGGCTGGCCAGTGCGCATCCGCGAGTTGATAAGCCCAGTCGACGCCGAGCTCGGCGGCAACGATGGTGCTGAGCCATGCCGCGAGGCGGGCAGGTATGCATCCATCCGTGAGACGATGGAGGAGAGCCCCCCGGAGCGTGTCAACCGTGCTCGTCGCCTGGATCTCGGCAAGCCGGATGTGCTCGGGACCAGGAGGCAGATCGAGGAGGCGCGTGGCGATCTCCATCAGCCGCCGCGCGTACTTCGGCTGCTCGAGCGCGGAGCCCTCCTCGAGGATATCGAGCGCCAGCATCGAGCCCGCCAGCGTGGCGCGGGCCGTCTCGTCCTCCGGATCGTCGTTGAGCTGCGGGCAGATCCGCTCCGTGAAGGCGTCGCGCAGATCCGAGAGCTCGGTGAAGCACTTGCTCACCAGGAACAGCACCACGTTCCGGAAGCTCGCCGCCTTGGCCAGCCTCGCGATGCGCTTCTCGAGCAGCACCTCACCCTTGCTTGCCAGGGCCCAGGCGGCCATGAACTCCTGGAGCGAGCGGATCTCGAACCCGAAGCGGCCGGGCTGCGGCTCGACGAGGAACACGAGGCGATCCCGCGCCGCCTGCACGATGCGGCCCGTGAGCTCTCGCCGCGCCTGCGGCTCGATCTCGTCTTCGGCGAGCACCGCGTCGATCACCTGCTCCAGTCGGCCGGCCGTCATCAGCGCCGCCGTGCCACCGGAGCGCTCCGACTCCACCTGCAGGAGCAGCGCGACGTTCGCGTGGATCCGATCGATGTACGCCCGGTGGCTCCGCAGGAGCTCGGCCGTGTCGTTGAGCGCGACCCGGACTCCCGCGCTGGCGGGGCCCTCGACGGTCCTCTCCATCTCGCGCTCGTAGATCACCCGGTAATAGTCGCGGAAGAGATTCCAGCGTTCCCTCGGCGCCCGGCCGACGCGATCGACCAGGGTGGCCATGATCGTCACCTGGAGCGGGCTGCGCATCAGGCGCGCCGTGGCCTCCTCCTCGGCGGCGAGCCGGAGCCGCTCCAGCACCTTCTTCCGGCGCTCGGGCGGTTCGGCGAAGCGCGCCTCCGCGAGCTTCTCCGCGTATGCCAGCGCGCGCGCCTTGGACAGCGGAACGAGGTAGCGCGTTTGCAGCGCGAGGCCGAAGCCTTCGAGCTCGCCCGCGTAGCCCTGCGGCCGCGTCGTCGCCACCACGAGGCCGCGCGCCCCGCCGCGCAGGAGCCACGCGACGAGTGAGCGCGCCGCGGTCAGCATCCGGTCGCGGTCGCTCGACGCCGGCACCTCGTCCAGCCCATCGAGCACCAGAAGCCACGGGCACGCCACCAGGAGCCGCTGCAGCTGAGCGGGAGCGAGGACTCGCCCGGTCCGCTCCTGGATCGACGCGGTGAGGTACTCCAGCAGCGCCAGCGGGGCCTCGGCCTCTTCTGTCGCTGCCTCGCCGGGGGTGCCGCGCGCCGCGAGCCAGGCAGCCACCTCGGCGAGCACCAGGCGCACCGGCAAACACGGCGCGATCGGCCGTCCGAGCTCCTCCTGCGCCCGGGGGCCCGCGAACGCTTCCACCGCTTTGCGAGCTTCTTCGTCGAGCTGAGCCGCCCGCGGCGCGAGGAGCGCAGCGCGGTGCAGCTGGCACAGGAGCTGACCTAGCGTCGATTTTCCCTGCCCTGGGCCGCCGATCAGCACGAATCCGGTCATCGGCTCCGGGGGATCACCGTGCTCGGCGAGCTCCGCGGTTGTCGCCATCTCGCGGGTCGCGCGGCGCCCGGTCACGCGTGCACCGCTCGCCCGCTCCACGAGCCGGCGAGGCTGCAGCTGGAGCACACGATCCACGAAGCCACGGACGGGCGCGCCGGACTCCGACGGCTCGGGCTGAGGCGTCGTCGCGACCTCCAGATCGACGAACACCCGCGCAAGCGGGATCCCGCCTTCCACGCCGGCGCCAGCCTGCTCCAGCCGGGCGAACCGATCGCCGACGAGCTGGGCAGCGAGCCACCTCGCCAGCGTTTCTGCCACCTCGGGGCCGAGCCCGGCACGCGCCGCCGCCTCGGTCAGGAGATCCGTCGGAACATCGGAGGCGCCGGCATCGTCCGAGCCGGGCTCGCTGGACGGCACGCTTTCCTCGGCGCCTGCAGAGATCGATGACATAGGACCCCGGGACCGTACCAGACCCCCGCCCCCGAGGAGGCGGCTGGGAGCCCCCGGCGGATGGGAAACGATCTGGAGGAGGCAGCCAGGAGCCCTCGGCGGATCGGAAACGGTGCGGCGGAGGCAGCTGGGAGCCCCCGGCGGACCGGAAACGGTCGCCGGAGCATCGTCCTCCCTGGCAGCACACCAGATGCCAAACCAGGCGGGCCACCGATTTCAGGGATGGGCCTGGGTTCTCGATCTTCCGAGCGCCGCCCCGCCGCGCCCTCAGAACACGCGCCCCAGCCCGTCGAGCGCCGCGACGCGGTAGGCCTCGGCCATGGTGGGGTAGTTGAACGTCGTGTTCACGAAGTACCGGATCGTGTTGTGCGGCGCAGGTTGCGACATGATCGCCTGCCCGATGTGGATGATCTCCGCGGCGTTCTCGCCGAAGCAGTGGATGCCGAGCAGCGCGAGCGTCTCGCGGTGGAAGATCAGCTTCAGCATCCCGACCTGCTGGCCCGTGATCTGCGCGCGCGCGAGCGTCTTGAACGTCGACTTCCCCACCTCGTAGGGCACCTTCTCCGCCGTGAGCTCCCGCTCGCTCTTGCCCAGCGACGAGATCTCGGGCGTCGTGTAGATGCCCGTGGGGATGTCACGGACCAGCTTGTCGTCGGCGTGGCCGCAGATGTGGCTGGCCGCGTACCGGCCCTGGTCGTAGCTCGCGCTCGCGAGCGCCGGGAAGCCGACCACGTCGCCGACCGCGTAGATGTGCGGCTGGCTCGTCTGGAAGGTCTCGCTCACCTCGAGCTGACCGCGCTTGTTCGGCGTGATACCGACGTTCTCCAGGCCGAGATCGGCCGTGTTGCCCGACCTCCCGTTGGCCCAGAGGAAGACCTCGCTCCGGAGCTTCTTCCCGCTCTTCAGGGAGAGCACGACGCCCTCCTTCGTGGCCTCGACCGCCTCGTGCTCCTCGCCGTTCAGGACGCGGATCCCCTTGTCGCAGAAGTGGTACCCGAGCGCGTCGGTGATCTCGTCGTCGAGGAACTCCAGGAGATGGGAGCGCGTGTTCACGAGGTTCACGGCGACCTGCATGTTGCGCAGCATCGACGCGTACTCGCAGCCGATGACGCCCGCCCCGAAGATGGTGATGCTCCGGGGGGTGTGATCCATGCGCAGCAGCGTGTCGCTGTCGAAGACGCGCGGGTGGCTGAAGTCGATGTCGGCCGGCCGGTACGGGCGCGAGCCGGTCGCGATGACGAAGCTGTCGGCCGCGTACCGCCGGCGCTGGCCGCCGTCGCCCTCCACCTCGATCGTGTGCGGATCGACGAACCTGGCCTGCCCCGGGACGAGCCGGACGCGGTTCCGGTCGTAGAAGCTCTCCCGCAGATCGACCTGCTCGTCGATGACGCGGTTCGCCGTCGCGAGGAGCTCGGCGAACGGGTACTCCGGAACCACATCCATCCGCTTGTAGATGGGGCTCTGGTTGATCAGGTTCATGTGGTAGATCGCGCGGCGCAGCGCCTTGCTGGGGATCGTCCCCCAGTGGGTGCAGCCCCCGCCGACCCGCGTGTAGCGCTCGATCGCCGCGACCGATTTGCCGTGCTTCGCGGCCGTCATGGCGGCGCCTTCGCCGCCCGGCCCCGTGCCGAGGATGATGAGATCGAAGTGCGGGGTGGTCACCATCGAGTTCCTTGCCTCCGGCGCGCCGAGCGCGCGTGCGCCGGGAGAAGGCTACTCGAACTGGAGCGGCTCGTCGTCGCCCCCGACGCCGAGCATCTCGAGGATCTGCCGCACCTCCATCGCGGCCTCGACCTCCGGGCCCGCGTCCAGGAAGCCCTGGAGGTGCTTCCGCGCGAGCGCGCGGTTGCCGCGGGCCGCGTGCGCCAGCCCCATCGCGTGCATCGCCTCGCCGTCCTTCGGGAACCGGCGGAGCGCCTCCTTCGCCTGCGCGATCGCGCCGTCCGTGTCGCCGAGGCGGCGGAGCGCGTGCGACAGGCCGACCCGCGCCCCGAGGAAGCTCGGCGCGAGCCGCACGGCGGCGCGGTACGCGTCGCGCGCCGGATCGAGCTGGCCGAGCTCGTAGAGCGCGTGCCCGAGCAGGTTGTACGCGTACGGGTTCGACGGGGAGGCCTTGATCACGTCGCGCAGCGCGACGAGCGCCTCCTGGACTTGCTCCTCTTGCAGGAGCTCGGCCGCCTCCTCGACGGCCTCCCAGTGGGCGGCGTCGATCGATTCGTCCACCACGGCTCTGAGCACCATGGCGCGCAGTCTAGCCAGATTCGGCGCGCCGTCCCGGGCTCCTTCGTGGTACCGGCCGGGCGGTGAGGCGCCCGCCGTGGATCCGGCCGCTCTTGTGGCACGCGAGCGCCGCGATCCCGGTGCTCGGCGCCGCCGCGGCGTTCTACGGCCCCGCGCTCGCCAGGACGGGCGGCGTCTGGCCGGCGCCCCTCGACGACGTCTACATCCACTTCGGGTTCGCCCGCGCCGCGGCCCTTGGCCACCCGTTCTCGTGGATCCCGGGCAACGGCTACTCCTCGGGCGGGACCAGCCTCGTGTACCCCCTCGCCCTGGCGCCCGGGTACCTGCTCGGCTTTCGCGGCGCGTGGCTCGGCCTCTTCGCCGCGCTCCTCGCGTGCGCCGCGCTGCTCGATCTCTGCCGATCGCTCCGGCGGCTCCTCGATGCGCGCGGCGGGCCGGGCGCCGCCTCCTCCCGCTGGGTCGCCTGGGCCGCGCCGCTCTTCGTCGTGGCCGTGCCGTTGCTCGACTGGAGCTGGTTCTCCGGGATGGAGGTCGCGCTGCTCGGCGCGGTGATGGGCCGGGCGCTCGTCGCGGTGCGGCGCGCCGAGCTCGCCCCGCCGGCCGAGCGCCCGGCCGAGCAGCTCCGGGCAGGGCTCCTCGCCGCGCTGCTCGTCGCGACCCGGCCCGAGGCCGTCGCGCTCGCGGCGCCGCTCGCGGTCGCCGTGGCCCACGCGGCGGGCTCGCTGGGCGCGGCGGCGTCGCTCGCGCGCGCGTCCCTGCCGACCGCGCTGCTCCTCGCCGCGCAGGCCGCCGCGAACCGCGCGCTCACGGGGGAGTGGAGCGCGGCGGGGGCGGTGCGCAAGCTCATCCTCTCGAACCCGTACCCGGCGCCGCTCGAGAAGGCGCTGGAGGTGATCAAGAACCTCGCCGCGCTGCGGGTGCAGGCGCTGGAGAGCGCGCTCGGAGGCCCGTCCTACGCCTTCCTCTTGCCGCTGCTCGGCGCGATCGCGGCGCTCGACCGGCGGACGCGGCGCCTCGCCGTGCCGCTCCTGATCGGCGCCTACGGCTCGCTGCTCCTCGTCGCGCTCAACACGACGGCGCGCTACCAGAACCTCCGCTACGCCGCCCCGGCGCTCGCGATGCTGCTCGTCGCCGCGGCCCTCGGGACCGAGGCGCTCGCGCGGCGGGGGCGGCTCGCGGCCGGCGTCGCCGCGGCGCTCGCGCTCGCGGCGCTCGCGGCGCCCTCGGCGTGGTTCGCGCGGCAGATCGACCACTTCGCCCGCTCCTCGGCCAACATCGCCGGGCAGCAGGTCGAGGTCGCGCGGCGCCTGGCCGCGCGCGCGCGCCAACACCGAGCGCCGCGGCGGGTGCTGCTCGGCGACGCCGGGGCGATCCCGTACCTGTCGGGGATCCCGGCCATCGACGGGCTCGGGCTCGGCGGCTACCGGGGGATGCCGTTCGCGCGGGCCTCGGTGCACGGGGTGCCGGCCGTCGTCGAGCTCATCGAGCGGCTCGACGCCGCCGAGCGGCCCGACGTCTTCGCCCTGTACCCCTCGTGGTGGGGCGGGCTCGCGGACGTCTTCGGCCGGCGCGTCGACGCGGTGAAGATCGAGGACAACGTGATGTGCGCCGCGGACGAGAAGGTGATCTACGAGGCGGACTGGTCCGCGCTCGCGCCGCCGGGGGAGCGCCGCGACGGGGCCATCGACGAGGTGGACATCGCCGACCTGGTCGACGAGCGGGCGCACGGCTACGCGTTCCCGTCGCCGCGCGGCGGCTGGGTCGTCGGCGCCGTGCTGCGGGACGGGAGCGACGGCGGCGGAGCGCCGCGGTTCGACGCCGGCAGGATCATCCCTGAGGGGCGCGAGCAGTCGTTCGCAATCGGAGCGGCCTCCGCGGCCTCCGCGGCCGACGCGAGCGCTGCGAGCGCCCGCGGGCCCGCTGTGCTCGCGCTGCGCACCGACGGGGGCGGCCCGATCGCGATCGGCGTGGCGGTCGAGCGCGCCGCGGACGAGGCGCGCGTCGAGGTGCCAGAGCGCCCTCTGGACCGCTGGTCCGAGATCCGGGTGCCGCTGCGCGACGTCGCGCCGGGGGACATCGTCCGGATCCGCGCGCTCCGGGGGACGTTCCGCAGCTTCCATGTCTGGCTGCTAAGGCCATGATCGGCCTCCTCGCCGTCCGCGCGGCGTCCTCGCGGCGCGCGCCCGCGACACAGCGCGTCGTGAGCCACGGGGACGTCGCGCGACGGATCCATGGTAAGAGCCACCACGTGGCGAGGTGGTTCCGTGCGTCGGCCTTCGCGGCGACAGCTGGCAGGGAGGTGGCCTCGTTCGCGAGGCAGGCGGTCCTCCTTCCGTACGACACCCTCGCGCCGGTGATCCCTGACGGGGCGCGCGACGGCGATGAGGTGGTGGTCATCCTCCACGGGCTCTTCGCCTCCGCCGGCGTGCTCCGGCCGCTGCGCACGGCGATCGAGCGCCACGCCGCGATGTCGCGCGCCTCGCGGGCGCGCGGTCGGGCGGACCCGGCGCGCGCCGAGCCGCCGTGGTCGGTCCACACGGCGACGATGTCCTACGCGCCGGGGCCCGGCGTCGAGGCGCTGTCAGCGCGCCTCGGGGCGCTCGTCGCGGCGCTGCCGGGCGGCGTGCGCTTGCACCTCGTCGGCCACAGCATGGGCGGCATCGTGTGCCGCTTCTTCGCGCAGGAGGTCGGCGATCCGCGCGTCGTGCAGACCATCTCCATGGCGAGCCCGTTCGGCGGCATCCCGCGCGCAGGGCTGCTCGGCTTCGGCGGCGCGCGCGATCTCGACGCGTCGAGCCCGGTCCTCCGGCGCGTCCTGCTCGGGACGGCGCGGTCGAGCGTCCCGCACCTGTCGATCGTCGCGGGGGCCGACACGCTGGTCCGCTCGCCCATCGCGCACGCGCTGCCGGGCGGCGAGGTGCGGGTGATGGAGGGGCGGGGGCACAACACGCTCCTCTTCGATCCCGAGGTGGCCGCGCTCGTGGCGCGGCACATCGTCGCGCGGCGCGGCACCTTGCGTTGAACGCGCGCTGACCTATCGCCGCTCGGCGCTTCGTGCTAGCTCGCTCGCGTGCGCTCGCCCATCGCCTGCCTCGCCGCCGTCGGGGCCTTGCTCGCCCCGCTCGCCTGGTCCTCGCCTTCGCGCGCGGACGCCTCCGCGTGGACCTTCGTGGGCGCCGGCGCGATCGGCTGGAAGCAGGGCGAGAGCGATCTCGTCTTCGACGGCGCGCTGTCGTGCGACGTCGGCGTCGGGACCACGCCCGACGCGCCCGTCATCGTCGGCGGCCTGGTGCGCGCGACGCCGATCCTCGACAGCGGCATCGATCTCGCGCTGCTCGCCCGGGTCGCGACGCGCGGCTTCCAGGCTGGCCAGCTGGGCCTCGCCCTCGACGCGGGCGGCTACCGCCGCTTCTGGGGCGCAGGTTCCACGGGCGTGGCCGGCGCGCTCACGCTGGGGGCGCCGCTCGGCATCAGCCTCTCGCTCCAGGGCAGCTACGGCACCGACAACGCCATGGCGTTCGCCGCCATCGCGGGCGTCGACCTGCTGCGCCTCACCGTCTACCGGCAATCGCTCCTGCCGCTGTGGCCGAACCCGTTCCCCGCGCAGCAGCGCGGGCAGGACGTCGCCTCGCGCTGAGGGGCGCGCGAGCGTCTCTCCGGACGCGACGGGGAGTCATTCAGGCGGGCAGGGGGCAGTCGAGGACCGGGCACGCGACCGCATTGGCACCGCCGACGCCGGTTGGCCGGCGAAGTCGTGCCCCGGCAGGGTGCGGCCAGTGGGGCGTCAGGGATGTCGTCGCCGCGCTTGCGATCCTCCTCCTCCTCGCGTTCATTCACGTTGCGCCGCGCCGGATCGGATGTCACGCGCGGAGGGTCGACGAGATCGCGACGGCGAAGTCGGTGCTGGAGTCGGTGGCCGAGTGGAGCGAGCCGAGTGACGGCGCCCGCTCCATGACGGAGCTGCCGGCAGCGGCGCGGCACTATGTGGAGCTGGTCGAGAAGGAGACCGGCGTGTCGGTCGGCGCGGCTCGCGGGGCGACGGTCGTGCGGCGCAACGCGTTCGCGTGATGCGGCTGGGCTAAGGGCCGCCGCCTGCGTGGGCGCCCCGCCGACGAGTCCGTCGCTGGCGGCGGCGCGGTCGGGTGTGGGGCGCCCGCGGGCACGCGGCCGGCGCTCGTCCGTCGATGACGGCTTAACGCAGCCGCAGGCCGCGGTAGATCATTCCGTATCGGAGGGGGTCGAGGAGGGGGCCACGCTCGACGAGTGGGACTCCTGCTTGACCCAATTCAGGATCAAGCTTCGGGCGATGGCCCGACAATTGGCCAGATGATAGGCGACCCATGCATCGAGGCCGTCGGCCGTCCTCTCATTGGGATCTAGCCAACTCGTAAAACTACCAGGTACGGAACCCGCTGACTCCTCTAGCTCGCGCTTGATCGACGCTGGATCAGCTTGGACCCGAACGAGCAACGATTCAAGGTATTCGGCCAAGGCGGAGCATGGATGATCCCCGATAGCCCGCAGTCGCTCGAGAATCTCGGCGTCGCTCAGTGAGAGGATCCAAAATTCCTCAGGACCATACCCACTGGTGAATTCGGCAAGAATCTCGTCGATCGACTTGTTCATCTCTCGCTCACAGTGCTCATTGCACCAGGCATTGAGCAAAGCACAGGCCACTGGCGACCGCGCCAATATCGCGCGCGTCGCACACGTCCGCGCAGCACTTGACGCGTGCACTACCGGACGTCCCGCTGCAGCTCTTCATCTTCTTCTTCCAATCGGGTTCCGGCGGATCCCGGTATGGATTCGCGGGACACATCCCAAATCCATTCTTCGGTTTCGGCCTTTCCCCAGGATGCGACCCCGGCCCAGAATCGGACCCAGGCTCAGAATCGGATCCAGAATTAGAACCGAACTTGGCCTTCTCTTCTCCCCAGCAATCCGCCAAGCTACGTCCGCTCAGAAGGCAATCCAACAACCCGACGGGGCCGAGACCGTTCGGATCCGTGAAGCTGATCGGATCGTTGAGCACGTAACCGTACAGGTTCGTGTCCCCGCCGTCAAACCGGATCGGATCCTTCGCCGTCCACCGCCCCACCTCCGCGTCGTAATCGCGCGCTCCAAAGCGCACCAGCTTCGTATCGGCGTCGTATAGCCCGCCGGCGAAGCCGAACGGCTGGAAGCCCGGGTTCGTGTCCTGGAGGAGGCGGCCGAACTCATCATAGTCGAGGCGTTGCGCTATCGCTCCGGTCGCGATGTTGACGACCAGACGCGGGCTGTTCCGATGGTCCGTCAGAATCCGGTAGGTCGCCGCACCCTTCAGGATGAGATCAGGGACATTGCGACCCTGACCGTAGACGAACTGCGCCACCACCGCGCCTGCGGCATTGAGCTCCGCCACGGGTCGCAGGTCGTCGCGGTAGATGAACCCCTGCACCACCGCGCCGTTCTTCTTCTTCCAGATCCGGCGGTCCCCCCCATCCACCAGGTAGTCGATCACGTCACCGGTGCCCAGAACTGCCTGGCGGAGGTTACCGCGTGCGTCGTACGTGAGCGTCGTCGTCGCTCCCGTGACCGTATCGGTGATGCTCGTAAGGTCGCCCGCCGAGCTTACCCCGTAGGTCTTGAGCGCATAGCTCAGGAGCCGATCCTGGTCATCATACGTACCACTCTCCGTCCCCGCGGACGACGTTCGCGACAGACGATTCCCGTTCGCGTTGTAATCGTAGTGCGCCGCGATCACGCCATCGCGATACACGTCGGTAAGACGGCCGGCGAGGTCGCGAACATACTCGTACGTCGCGGTCTGCCCTTGTATCGTCTCCGTCATGCTCTGGATGCGCCCTAGAGCGTCGGGCGTAGATGTCACCTCGTACAGCGTCGAGCCGCTCGCCTGCGCAACGTACGTCGCCACTGCGCCATAGGCGTCGCGGCTGATTGTATCGCTCACGACGCCGATCGTGCTCCCGGTGTACGTCCCGTTGTTGGGATGCCGGGAGAGCGTGAGCCCGCCCGCTTGGGTGAGGAGGCCGTCTGCATCGTAGTCGAAGTTGATGGTCGCACCGCTGCCCACGGTCTCCGTATCGATGCGGAAGTCATTGTCGTAGACCCACTGCACACTCGAGGAGTTGCCCCCGAACCCGGCTCCTGTCCACGTCAGACTGGTCAAGAGCATGCCATCGTAGGCAAAATTGAGCGAGATACCTGAAGGACTGGCGATGGTCGTGAGTCTTCCAGTCGACGGATGATAGGCGTAGCTGATGGTGCCCATCCCCAGCGGCAGCGCCACCTGGCTGAGGCGACCCGTAGACGGGTCCCGCGTGTAGACCGTCGCGGCCTCACCCGGCCGCGCCGAGCTCGTGAGCATGCCGTCCAGATCGTAGGACCACGAGGTATCCCCGGGAGCACCGCCGACGGCCGGAGCCAGGTATTCCTCCAGGAGATCGGCCGGCGTATAACCGAATGTGTGCGCCGGCCGGTCCGGCGGCGTCACCGTGTGGACGAGTCCGCCGGGATAGTAGCTCGTTCCGATCACCTCGTCGTCGGCCCTCGTCACCTGCGTGGAGCGGCCGACCGCATCGTGAAGCAAAGAGACGGTGTTGAGCAGTGGATCGGTTGCCGTCGTGAGCCAGCCGTTGTCTTCGTACGTGTACGTCCACGTCCTGGATCCCTGGGATCGCGCGCTCAAGCGACCATCCGGATAGTACGTGAAATCACTGGCAGGATTGCGGGCACCGCGATGCGCTGGGTGCGCCCCTCGGGGGTGAGGGTGATTGTGGACTGGCGCCCCGCAGGGGATGTGTGGACGGTCGCCCTCGTGGCCTTGTTGAACACGAGAGAGGACGCTCGCCCGTTGATCGACATGATCTCGGTGAACGAGCTCAGGGTCAGCGCGTTGGTCGGCGCCGTGAGGACCACCGAGCGCGATCGGGTAACTTGCCTTGTTCGTCCAAGGGGGGTCGTCGTGACCTCGCTGCTGACCAACGGGGACTGCATGCCGAAGCGCGGGTCCCCGTTCACCTCGATGGAGGTCACGGTGCCGTCCGCCGCCGTGGTCGTCCTGGCTCCGCTCGTGCTGATTTGCTCGACGGTTGAGAGCCCGTCCGATCCCGTGCGGATGCGCTGCTTGCTGCCGTCCGGCAGCGTCGCGACCTCGTATCCGCGGGTCAACCCCATCGCGGTCGTGACCGTGACACGGTGGCCGTTGGGCGTCTCGGTCCGGGTGAGCTGCTTGTAGCCGTCCGCCGGATCCTCGTCCCTGATGAGGCGTCCTTTCGCGTCGAACTCGAACTGGTGCAGCCGGCCGAGCGGGTCCTCGAGGGACTGGAGCAGCCCGCTGTTCGGATAATACGAGAGCGTCGTCGTCTCGTTCGCCGGATTCGTGACCTTCCAGAGGTAGTGCTCGGCGTCGAGGGTGAGCGCGGTGCTCTGCCCGGTCGGCGCGAGGATGGCCGTCGGGTAGCCGTCTGCGTTGCGCTGGATGGTCGTGACCTGCTGGTCGACATCGGTGATCGTGCTCAACCGCCCCTTGGCGTCATAACCGAATTCGTAGCGCACGGTGCCGAGGAGAGTGTCATGAGTGACGAGGTGCTTACCCTGCTGGTCGAAGATGTACACCTCGGTCCCGTCATCGCTCGCGATCGCGAAGTGAGCCGCTTGGATGCGCGGGAGCGCCATGTCGACGCGGCCGATGTAGGAGGAGCTGCCGCTGCCATCGATGAACATCAGGCGGTCATCTGGAGTAACGGCCAAATCGGTCACTTGTAAGAACCAGGCCGCGGTCGGAGGGCCGCCAAGACCGCAAGCATTGCAATTCCAAGGGCGAGGAGCTCGGTTTCCGGCGAACGTGGTGAGTACCCCATCGGGCGAGATGCGCCGGATGAGATTGTCCTGCAGCAGCTCGCCAGACAGCGCGGCGAAGTACACGCTGCCGTCCTGTCCGACCGCCAGTGAGTCGGGAACACCGATCGAAGCCGAGATCGCGGGCACCCCATCCTCGGATGTGGTCGTCTCGACGGTGCCCGCGATCTTGTTGATAATCCCACTGCGATCGATCCGCCGGATCCGGTAACCATCCCACGGTTGTCCGGAGGACTCCGAGATGTATATCGATCCGTCCGGCCCAAGCGCCATGTCATAGATCGAACGGAATCGGGCATCGACAGCGGGGCCGCCGTCGCCGGAGCTGACACTAGCGTTGGTGTTCCATGAGCCTGCAACCGTCGTGATGATCCCATCAGGCGCCACCTTGAGGATAGAATTGTTGAATGCCAGGTAGAGGTTGCCGTCGCTGGAAACGTCGAGGCCATACACGGAGCCCGAGGAGCCGGAAGTGGCGAGCGCACCGTCGGGCGGTCGAGTGCCTAATAGACCGTTGCCTGCGACAGTGGTGATGATTCCATCGGGCGAGATCTTGCGGACGCGGTAGTTGCTCTCGTCGATGAAATAGATGGTACCGTCGGGTCCAATCGTGAGTCGCCGAGGCTGGTTCAATAACGCCTGTGTCGCAGGCTGGTTATCTCCATTGAATCCGGCCTGCGCGTTGACGCCGGCGATCGTGTTGACGAAGCCGTCGGGCGAGATTTTGCGGATGCGATGCATATAACGCTCGGAGTAGTAGATGCTTCCATCCGGACCGACGGCGATTCCGCGAGCGGCAGCAATAGGCACTCTATCGGCGCGGACTCCCTCAGCGGTGGCGCTGCTCGCAGGAGGAGGTGGATAGCCGGCGATGCGCTGGAGCATGGCAACCATGGCTCGGCCGGTGCGACGCGAGCCATCGCCGCGGTAGAGCATGGACATGGGGTCCACGCTTTGTCATGCGAAGCGAGTCCGAATGTCTTGGCGCCGCATCCACAGGCACCATCGAATTTGCCTGATCGCGAGTTCAGTAAAGGGTGCTGAATGTACGTCGCGACCGGCAGCCAAGCCCGGTGGAGTCGCGCCTGAAGGCGAACCGGGGTCTGGGCTTCACGGGCGTGGCCGGCGCGCTCACGCTGGGGGCGCCGCTCGGATCAGCCTCTCGCTCCAGGGGAGCTACGGGACGGACGACGCCGTGGCGTTCGGCGTCATCGCGGGCGTCGACCTGCTGCGTCTCACCGTCTACCGGCAGTCGCTCCTGCCGCTGTGGCCGAACCCGTCGCCCGCGCAGCATCGCCGAGACGTCGCCTCGCGCTGACGAAGGCGGTGAGCGCTCCCCCGCGTTGAGATCGCCTTCCCGGGCGCCCGAGTCCCCGTTTCAAGCCTTGAAGCGGGCGACTCGGTCGCCGAGCGAGCGATTTCAAGCCTTGATCCGCCCCGCTGGCCGGCCGAGTCGGCCATCTCAAGGCTTGATCCGCCCCGCTGGCCCGCCGAGTCGGCGATCTCAAGGCTTGAAAGGGCCGACTCGGCGACCGAGTCGCCCGTTGCAACGCTTGCATCAAGCGTTGCAGCGGGCCGCAGGGCTCACCTGTCCAGCGACGGCTACCAACGGGGCGGTAGGCCCCCGGCGAGGGAGCTCGGCACACCCTCCCCCAGCCGCCCTACGCTCCGCTCAGCCGCCGCCCCGCTCGGCTCGGAACCGCCTCGTCCGCTTCAGCCCTTGAACCCCGCGAGCCCTTCCACGAGCCGATCGAGATCCGCCCGGCTGTGCCGCTCGGTCACGGCGACGAGCAGCTCGTCCCGCCGCCGCGCGTCGATCCGCCCGAGATCCAGCCCCGCGATGATCCCCTGCTCGGCCAGCGCCCGCGTGAGCTTCCCCGCGTCCCCGCCGCGGACCTTCACGACGAACTCGTGGAACGTCGGCGCCGACATCGGCAGCGAGTAGCCGTCGAGCCGCGCGATCTCCCGCTTCAGGTGCTCGGCCTTCGCGAGGCACTGCTTCGCCGCCTCCACGAACCCGCGCTTGCCGAGCATGCACATCCGCATCGTGACCGCCGTCGCGCAGAGGCCGCTGTTCGTGCAGATGTTGCTCGTCGCCCGCTCGCGGCGGATGTGCTGCTCGCGCGTCGCGAGCGTCAGCACGTACCCGCGGGTCCCGTGCTTGTCGACCGTCTCGCCGACAAGCCGGCCGGGCACCTGCTGGAGGTACTTGCGGTCGTTCCGGCACGCGAACAGCCCGACGTTGGGGCCGCCGTACTGCGGCGGCAGCCCGAGCGGCTGGCCCTCCGCCACCGCGATGTCGGCGCCGAGCGCGCCCGGCGACTCGAGCAGCGCGAGCGCGTACGGGTCCAGCGTGACCGTGATCAGCAGCGCGCCCTTCTGGTGGCACACCTCGGCCACCTTCCGGATGTCGCCCACGACGCCGAAGAAGTTCGGATAGCCGACCACCACGCAGGCCGTCGTCTCGTCGATCGCCCGCGTCAGCGCCTCGACGTCCGCCGTGCCGTCGCGGCCGACGTCGACCCCGACCAGCGACGCCTTGCCGGACCCGATGCCGTGCACGTACGTCTCGACCGTGCCGACATAGTCGGGGTGCACGCCCCCGGACAGGACCGTGCGCTCCCGTCCCGTCAGCCGGCGGGCCATCAGCACGGCCTCCGCGAGCGCGCTCGCGCCGTCGTACATCGACGCGTTGGCGATCGGCAGCCCGAGGATCTCACTCACGATCGTCTGGAACTCGAAGATCACCTGGAGCGTGCCCTGGGAGACCTCGGGCTGGTACGGCGTGTAGGCCGTGTAGAACTCGCTGCGGAGTAGCAGCTGATCGGCGGCCGGCGGGAAATGGTGCTCGTAGGCGCCGGCGCCGAGGAACGAGAGCATGCGCTCTGCGCGGTTCTTCTGGGCGAGCTCCTCGAGGTGCCGCATGAGCGAGGCCTCGTCGAGCGAAGGCTCCATCGAGAGCGGGCGCGTGAGGCGCGCCTCCTCCGGGATCGCGCTGTAGAGCTCCTCGAGCGACGACAGGCCGACGGCCTGCAGCATCTCGCTGATTTCCTCGGGCGTGTGGGGCAGGTAGCGCATGGTCTTGTGCAGCGGGAAACGGGAAGGGTGATGCGGAACGCGGAGGGGCGCGGCGCTCAGTGCGCCGCGGTCTTCAGGAGCTCAACGTACGCGTCGGGATCCATGAGCGCGCCGAGCTCGCCCTGGTCCGAGGGGACGACCTCGATCATCCACGCCTTGCCGTAGCAGTCGTCGTTGACGAGCTCGGGGCGGCTCTCGAGATCCGCGTTCACGCGCTGGATCTTGCCGCTCACCGGCGCGAACAGATCACTCAGCGTCTTGACGCTCTCGATCGTGCCGAACGCCGTGCCCGCGGTGATGGTGTCGCCCGGCTTCACGTCGAGGTTGACCAGCGTGATGTCGCCGAGCTGCTCGACAGCGAAGGCGGTGATCCCGATCACGACGAGATCGTTCTCCTGCTTGGCCCACTCGTGGTCCTTCGTGTACCGCCGGTCCGTTCGGACATTGTCGCTCGCCATGTGACTTCTTCTCCCTTTGCCAACCTGGATCTCTGGTCGCCGCGCGCGGTCGCTCGGATCGGCCCGCCTCGGCGCGGGTCAGGCCCGCTTGTAGAACGGGGTCTTGACCACGACCGCCTCGACCGTGCGCCCGCGGCAGTCCACCTGGAAGGCGGTCCCTACCGCCGCCATGGGCGCCGGCAGGTAGCCGAGCCCGATGTTCTTGCCGACGGTCGGCCCCGGGCTGCCGCTCGTGCAGACGCCGACCTTCGCGCCGCTCACGTCGAGCAGCGGGTAGCCGTGGCGCGCGATGCCGCGCCCCGTCATCTCGAAGCCGACCAGCTTGCGCGCGGGGCCCTCGTCCTTGATGCGCTGGAGCGCCGCGCGCCCCACGAAATCGCCCTTGTCGAGCTTCACCACCCAGCCGAGGCCCGCCTCGATGGGGTTCGTCGTCTCGTCGATGTCGTTGCCGTACAGCGACAGGCGCGCCTCCAGGCGGAGCGTGTCGCGCGCGCCGAGGCCCGTCGCCTCGAGGCCGAGCGGACCGCCGAGCTCGACGAGCGCGCGCCAGAGCCGCTGCGCGTCGGACGGCGAGCAGAAGATCTCGATGCCGTCCTCGCCGGTGTAGCCGGTGCGGGCCACGGTGCAGCGCACGTTGGCGAGCGTCGCGTCGCGGAAGTGGAACGGCGCGAGCTCGCGCAGCGCGGGGCCGTCGCCGCCCGCGAGCGCGACGATGTCGAGCGCCTTCGGCCCCTGGAGCGCCATCATCGCCGTGCGATCCGACGCGTCCTCGAAGCTGCAGTGGCCCTGCGCCGCGCCCCGGATGTGGGCGGCGATCTTGTCGCGGTTCGAGGCGTTGCAGACGATGAGCCACTGCCGCGCGTCGATCCGGTACACGATGAGGTCGTCGAGGATGGTTCCGGCCTCGTTGCACGCGCACGTGTAGAGCGCGTGGCCATCTTCCAGCTTCTTCACGTCGTTCGTGACGAGGTAGTCGACCACCTGTCCGGAGTGCTCGCCGCTCAGGATGATCTCGCCCATGTGCGAGACGTCGAACAGCCCGGCGGCGGTGCGCACCGCCTTGTGCTCTTCGGTGACGCCTTTGTACTGGACCGGCATCTCCCAGCCGGCGAACGGGACCATGCGGCCGCCGAGCTTGATGTGCTCGTCGTAGAGCGGCGTCCTTCGGAGCGGAGCGGTGGGGAGCGGCTTGGTCGACACGGCCGCGATCTACTTCGAAAGGTCGGAGATGTCGACTGGCGCCGACTGGCGCCGACTGGCGCCGACTGGCGCAGCGGCCCCCGCGGCGCCGGAGGTCGAGGCCGCCGCTCTCGCGCTCACTCGAGGCGGGTGGGATCGATCACCTTGCCGGCCGGCGTGAGCCCGCTGCGGCGCCAGCGCTCCTCGACCGACAGGCCCTGCTCCGCGGGCGCCCGGGTCTCGTCGCGGATGACGAGCTCCGAGACGTGCGCGCGCGAGACGACCTCGATCCGGATCATCCGCTGCGGCGCGCTCTTCACGGTGGCGCGCGAGAAGATCGTCTTCGCAGGCCCGGTCTCGACATTTCCGGCGAGGACGCGCGTGCGCACGTAGTTCGCCACCCGCTCGGCAGGAATTTCCCCGACGGCGAAGACGGCATCGGTGAAGCGCGCGCGCACCTTCATGCGGCGCGGGATGGGCAGGCCGAACGCCTGCTCGGTCCCCTCGGCGAGCTCGCCCGGCAGCGCCTGGTCGACCGGCGGCTTCGGGGCCGCGGCCTCGCTCGCCTGCGGCGCCGGCGCCGGCGCGCCGGCGTCGCTGCGGCAGGCGGGCGCGGCCGAAACGCACGCGACGAGCGCGGCGAGCGCGCCGGCGGCGCGCGACAGGCTGGCTCGCTTCATTCGATGAGGGTGGCCCACGAGTCGATCTTAACGACCTTGCGCGGCCGCTGCAGCGTCCTCGTGCTCGTTCGCGTCGCGCCCCCCTGGGCGTCCGCGTCGCCCGCGGCGCCGGTGTGGAACACGAGCTGGTACTCGGGCGGGGTGGAGTGCTGGACGATCGTCTGCTGGCCGAAGTAGTCATCGGTGTACTCCGCCGTCTCCACGCAGGTCGGCTTCTGGGTCACGGCCACGCCGAAGACGATCGTGCCCGGCGACTGCAGCTCGGAGCGCTCCGGACCCGCGTCCGGATCGACGACGAGGCAGCCGTTCGGGAGCGCGGGCGTGTCCGTGTCGCCGAGCAGGTAGTCGACGCCCCAGATCGCGCCGCGCCCGTCCGCGCACACGTAGGTCCCGGGCGCGACGGGCCTGAACGTCGCGAAGTACGCGCAGCCGTTGAAGAGGGAGATGGGCCCGGTCACGCGCTCGCCGCCCGTGAAGGGGACGACCCAGTTCTCGCTGAAGCGGAGGCTTGTGTTGTGCGGCTTCTCGGTGATCGACCAGACCCGCGTCTCGATGGCGGCGCTCGCCGTGAACGCCTCCTGATCGCCGGTGGAGAACAGGATGACCTTGTTGCCGAGCGGATCGGTGCTCACGATCGGCGTCGTCTGGATCGGCTGGCTGCTCGCCGCGCTGTCGGTCGGGAACGAGTACGCGTCCCAGGCGAGGTCCACGGTCCAGTCGTCCGGGTTGGTGCTCGTCAGGCTGACGCGCCAGAGCGTCCCGTCGGCGTCGCCGACGTAGATGCGCTCGGCGACCTCGCCGACGCCCGCCGGGAACGGCACGGGGACGCCGGTGATCGGCGAGTCGAAGTCGACCCGCGTGGTCCGCGAGGCGATCCCGCCCGGGGCCTCGTCGACGCGGCCCCGGAACGTGCGGATGATCTCGCCCGTGTCGAGCCGGACGATCGTGAGCGAGCGCGCCGGGCCGACGGGGCCGCCAGTGCCCGCGCTGCCCCAGCACCGGACCGAGTCGCGGACCGTCAGGGTGCCCTTCGGATGGAAGAGCGGGGGCGTCGCGTTCTGCCGGTTGCACGCGGGCTGGCTCGTGTCGAGCGAGGCGGAGCCGCCGGGCAGGATGGCGACCGCGATCTCCTTGATGTGAGCGCCGTCCTGCATCTCCACCATGCCGATCGCCGGCGTCGGCGTCGCCTCGCCGAACAGCGGGGTGCCGCTATCGTCCGTGGAGAGCTGCCAGAGGAACTTCGGCGCCTTCGGGTTCGTCACGTCGAGCGCGTAGTAGAAGCTGCCGCCCGCGCCGCCGCTGGCGACGAGCACGGTGTTCCACTTCGCGCTGGCGCTGCTCACCTGCGCCGACGTGCGCTCGAAGACGACGTTCTTCACGACGGGCGCGCCGTCGAGCAGCAGCGATTGCTGGTTGAACGTCGCGAGCAGCCGGGGGAGCACGTGGGGCGGCAGGAACGACCAGAGCTCGTTGTTCTCGACCTTGTCCACCTTGAGCTCGTCGTCCGCGTCTGCCGCGGTCACCTGGAAGGCGTGCAGCTGCCCGTCGGTCGTCGCCGTGTAGAGCACGAGCGGCCGGTTCGCCTGATCGGGGTGCTCCGCGAAGGCCCGGTAGGACTCGTCGGGGATGTAGTCGTTCGGCGGCCCCACGACGACCGGCGTGGAGTGATAGATGCTGCCGAGCTCGTTGCCGTCGCGGGAGGCGATGCCCGAGGGCATCGGCTGGCCGACCTCCCACTCGATGAGGCGCCGGGCGCAGTCCGCGGCGTTGGTCGCCTGCAGCCCGCCCGAGCACTGCGGCGGGACTGCCGCGCTGGGATCGAGGTCGAGCGCGCGGGACGCGCTGGAGAGCTCGGTCGCGAACGCCGTCGCCTGCGCGGGCGCGCCGCTGCCGGTCATCGTGCCCGTGTAGCTGCCCAGGCCGTCCGTCGCGACGGCGCCCGTGGTGGCGTCGGGGAGACGGATGCTCCGGCGCGACCAGATGCGCTGCGCGGTGGTGTCGAGCTCGCCGATCACGGTGAAGAACCGCCGCGGCTCCCCGGTGTTCGAGTTGACGTTGGCCGCGAAGTCATCGCCCTTGCCGGGGTCGATGTCCTTCAGCTGCGTCGTCATGACGCCGCTCACGGGCTCGCAGACGAAGCGCTTGCGCTCGAGGTTGCCGCTCCAGAGCGAGCCGTCCGGCGGCGGGCTGAACGAGGAGGCGAACTGGTAGGCGACCCCCGCGTCGGTGCTGCCGTTGTTCGCGGTCGTGGCCGCGTTGGCGAAGACGGGGAGGGTGCGGCTCGTCGAGTTCGCGGCGATCTGCGCGAAGATCCGCGACATGACCGCGGAGAGCTCGTTGGCGTCGTCCGGGAAATAGCCGCGGTCGGTCCCGCCCTCGATGGCGATGCGCGAGAGCGTGCAGCACGCCTTGACCGCGCCGGCGGCGTTGTCGCAGCGCCCGGCGGGCAGGAAATCAGCGCTGGAGATCGTCGCGCAATCGAAATTCGAATCGCCGAGCTCCTGCCGCGCCTGGGTGGTAAGGCCGAACCCGACGGCATACGTCGGCACGCGCCGGTTCGGGTTGACGTGGGAGTTGAGCGACTGGGCGAGGACGTGCGGCTCCTCGTAGGGACAGCCCGTCAATTCGGGGCCGGGGCCAGGCCCCTGTGTGCAGGTCGGGCGCAGGTCGAGGTTCGGCTCGCCGTCGGAGATGAGCACGATCGAGGTCTTGCGGCAGCCGCCGCTGATGAACGGATCGTCGCGCGGCCCGAGCGGCCGGCTCTTCCAGGTCGAGGCGTCGTTGAGGATGAAGTCGCGCGCGTCCGACAGCATCCCGGCGAGCGGCGTCGCGCCGTAGGGGCGCATCGCGATGAGCGCGTTCTGGATGCTCTCGTTCACGCTGCGGATCTCGGTGGTGTCCGCCGTGTAGGTCGGGAAGGGGATGAGCGGCCCTTCCCAGAGCGGCGCGGACGGGTTCCTGGCGCCGACCTCCATGTCCGCGGGAGCGCAGGCGGGCGGGTTGCCCCGCGCCGGGAGTCCCGGGCCGGGCTCGAACCCGAGGAAGTAGCTCCACATCCCCTCGATGCCGCCCACGGGATCGGGAGCGCCGGAGAGGAGCCCGGTGCTCGCGTCGGGGAGCGTGTCGAACGTCATGAGCCCGAACCGGATCCGGTCCTGGTAGACGTCGAGCAGGCCGGAGTTAAGCTGCGTGAACGGCGTCGTACAGGGAGTGGCCGCGTTGTCCCAGCGATGCTCGCCCACCAGATCGTAGGTCGCCCCCGGGCCCTTCGTGCAGTGGCCCGAGATCATGCGATGGAACGGGATGTAGTAGTTCCTGTCGTAGGGCGGCTCTCCCCCGAGGCTGAACTCGTTGACGAACGCGGTGCTCGTGCGGGGCTGCGCGACACAGCTGAAGTCCTGGATCGGGCCCGTGAGCGACTCGACGAGCTTCGTCCAGCGGCTCTTCCGGTCCTCGGAGGTGGGGGGAGTGCCTGGGTTGCACTCCGGGTCCTCGCCCGCCACCGTCTTCTCCATCGAGCCGGACGTGTCGACGAGCAAGAGCACGTTGGGCAGCGGCGGCTCCACATCCATCGCCTGCGCGCGTGCGCGCCCCGCGACGAGGCCGACGGTCGCCGCGGAGCTCATGGTGACAAGGACCTTCGTCAGGTTTCGCATCGTGCGCTCCGGTTCGTCACTTCGAGCAGAGGATATCGGCAACGACAGACATGGATTCCTGGCTGCCCGCCGTCGCGATGGCGGAGCCGTCGGGCCAGGCGATGAGCCGCGCGCTCATGGTGACCGTGCAGTAATCGACGCTCACCGGGTTCGGGCCGCCCATGTCGCTGCCGGCGCGGTTCCCTATCGCAGGCCTTATCTTATCCGTGATCTCCACCTTGGCGATCCACTGGACGTCGGCGCGACCAAGGCTCCCTGGCATCTCCGGCGAGCCGGCCGTGGGCGGCTCCAGGAGCTCTTCTGCCGCGTCGAACGTGTGCGGCAGGAGCGACCAGCACTCGTCGGTGATGACCGAGCAGCTCGTCGACCTGGGGATCACCTCCAGGCCTCCCTTCTGCTCGATCTCGGCGATCGCGAGCTGCATCGCGTACTCGGTGAGATAGTGGGTCTGCGTCATCCGGCGCTCGTGGCCGCTGGCGATGGTCGACAGCGTGGCCGCGTGGGCCGCGAACAGGCCGATCGCGGTGAGCATCGTGATGACCAGCACGACGATGAAGACGGCGGCGCCCCGCTCGCGGGAGCGCCGTCGGGACCGGGCGATGCTTGTGTTCACCATGGGACGTAGGCCTGGTTGGGGAGCGCGATGTCGGCGTAGAGCGTGCGCATCCGGGCGTAGACCGGCGGCGATCCGGAGGGCGCCGTGTTCCCATAGGTGTTGGCGCCCGCGGCGATGCCGGGGATCAGGAACCTGAGCCTGCGGCCATCCGGGCCCATGCCATCGGGGTCCCCGGGGGCGGTGAGGGCGACGTCGCGATCGGGCGCCCGGGTGCGGGTCGAGAGCCGGACCTGGACCGACCGCACGCGCTGCGGCGTGCCGGGCGGTCCGACATCGATCGCGGCGGCGGTGCCGTACACGAGCGCGTTGTCGGTCGCCATGATGGGATACCGCGTGATCTGCGGGTTGGTCACTCCAGGGACGGTGCTCTCCTGCGCGACGGAGATCCCGAACTTCAGATCGACGGCGTACTCCGCGATGAGCTCGAGCGTGCCCGGGATCTCCTGATCCTCTTCGTCGAGCTCGACCCGCACGAGCTCTGTGCGGCCGTTGTCGCCGGTGAGCGTCCCGAGCTGCGTCGAAATGGGCGCCACGAGAGCGTCGTAGGCCGTCCCCTTGTTGACGAGGCTCCGGATGTCGTAGCGGACGCGGGAGACGACGTTCACCCATCCTCCGTCGCCGGTGGAGCCGCCGGGGGTCACGCCGCAATCGGCGAGCCCGACCAGCGTCGGCAGGCCGGGATCCGCCTTCAGCGTGATGTGGATCTGGGTGGGCGGGTTGTCGATCACGTTGACCTGGTCGATGACGCCATACAGGAACTTCTCCTGACCGCGGACCATGATGCGCAGGAAGCGGCGAGGCGCGAAGATCTGGGTCAGGCTCTGCCCGCCGCCCTGCGCGCGCGCGAGCGTGCGCTGCACGGCGGAGCTGTTCGGGTTGAGCTCGACGACCCAGTCGCCCGTCTCATCGCTGATCTTCCTGAACTCGAACAGCTCGGTGCTGTTCAAGCTGCCGCCGATGATGATGGAGTCCGGATTCAGCCCGTTGGCGACGCTCTGGTCGAGCTCCGACCCGTGGAGGTCCACCGACCCTTGAGGCAGGATCGAGATCCCGGCGAGGCGCCTCAGGCCGACCGGGGCGGCCGGGACCTGGCAGACCTCCGGGTCCGCGAGGATGTTGGCCGACGAGAGGTAGGCGGCGCGCTGCAGGTCCGCGGTGAGCCGGTTCATCCCGAGCGTCGCCGCGAGGTGTGAGGCGGAGGCCCTCGCCTCGTTCTGGAAGAAGCGCGTCGCGTTCTTCGAGAGCAGGAAGGCCGCCAGCGACACGACGAGGCCGGCCGCCATCGCCACGAGCAGCTCCACGAGCGTGAAGGCTCGCTGTCCTGAGGCCCGCGCGCGCGGGCGGGTGGTGCGTCGGCTCGTCGTCATCGCCTGTCCTCGCTCGTGTTCCGGAGCACGCCGGTCGTCAGGTAGACCGCGCCGAAGCGCCCCGGGTTCGTGTCGACGGCGAGCGGGTCGACCCCGCAGTCGATCGGGTTCCCGTTGCGCTCCCAGACGACGCGGATCTCGGCGCGGAGGAGGCTGTCCCAGATCCGCGTGCCCGACACGGGATCGTTGAACTGGCGGAAGCGCACGTGCGTGCAGAACGCGGACGCCGACGTGTCGCCCGGGTAGATGTCGGCCCCGAGCACGTCGGCGTCCGGCGCCCCGAGCGCGGTGATCTCCGTGGGGGTCACCTTCGCGGGGAACGGGGAGGTGGTGCTGAGCGCGAGCCAGTCGGTGTCGCTGCTGATGTCGGGCACCCGCATGGGCTCGTTCCACTGGAGCGCGTCCACCCGCAGCCGCTCTGCCCAGGTGATGGCGATGCTGTTGGCGATCGTGAGGTTGCGCGCGTTCGTGTTGCTGATGAGCGTCGCCTTCTGCAGCGCGAGCACCCCGGTGGCGCCGATCGCCAGCACGCCGAGCGCCGCCATGACCTCGATGAGCGTGTAGCCGCGGCTCGCCGCCCTCCTCGCGCGCGCCGCGCTCACAGCCCGAGCCTCGCGACGCCGTTCGGCGGGACGAAGACCGACCGCTGGAGGCCGGTCCTTGTGTTGGTCACGTTCACCCGGAGCGCGCCGAGCAGCGGCGCGAACGCCCCGGCGGGGGCGTAGCGGACGAACGTACGCCCCCGCGGCGTGAAGCAGACGTCGGCGTCGCCGCGCGCCACGCCGGTGGGATCGAGCAGCTGCATCGCCGCCAGCTCGATGCCCATGGTCTGGAGCGTCGTGACCGGCTGGGTCTGGGCCGGGTCCATCCAGTTGGCGACGCTGAGGCAGCTCGTCGCGATCAGCGAGCCGGCGGCGATGTTGTCGACGTTCGCCTGCCGCACCTGGAACACGCCTGTCGAGGCGGTCCACCGCACGAGGACCGCCGCCCCGCGCCCGATGGCCTGGTAGCGCGCGAGCCGGTAGATGCCGCTGATCTCCATCGCGGTGCGGTTCACGCGGCGATCGCGCATGCCGCTCACGAAGCTCGGCGACGCCGCGGCCGCCAGGATGCCGATGAGGACCACCACCGCCAGCAGCTCCGGCAGGGTGAAGCCGCGCGCGCCACGGCGGCGCAGCGCGCGCTGCCCCGGAGCGCAGGCCCGCGGTCGATCGGAATCACGAGGAGGAGGTCGCGAACAGGAGGGAGGGCGCACCAAAGGACCGGCAAAGGCAAGCTGCATGCCCTCGGCGGTCGGCGCTAAGTCATTGAACTTCATGGTGAATCTCTCAAAGCGATTCGCCGCGGGCGCTAACGATTGCGGCGCTATGAAAAAAGGTGCAAGGCGAACGGGCCATGCGATTCCCGCCCGAAAGGTGTTCACCGAGAGGCCCATTGGACCACAGCGTGTCAGCTGCGACGCGCGCGACGGGCGCGACGCGCGCGTGCCCCGGGAGGCCGATGCGCTCCCGGGCGTGGCGCTGCGCGCTGCTCGCCGGCGCGCTCGTGGCCGCGCTGTCTTCGGGCTGCAGCAAGAAGGAAGAGCGCCTCGGCGCGCCGCCGCCGCCTCCGCCGGCCGCGAAGCCGGCCGCCTGCGCCGGCGGCGGGGGGACGATCGGCGACGCGGCGAGCGCGCCGTTCTTCCCGCGCACGACGGGCGGGTTCTGCCTCGACCCGAACGGCGGGGAGAAGACGTTCGGCGAATCGGCGCCCCTGCCGCTCGACAGCATCTGCGACATGTTCGACGGGGAGTGCGAGATCTACAAGGGATTCGGCGTGCGGCGGGTGGTCGAGGCGCGGTACGTGAGCGGCGAGGGCGGCTCCGCGACCGTCGACGTCCACCTCTCAAAATTCGGATCCACGGAGGGCGCTTACGGGATGTTCACGAAGCGCACCGTGGGCGACGGCGACCCCGCCGACGAGGCGACGCCCCGCGCGATCGAGGGGGGCGGCGCGGCCGCGATGGGGGTCGGGAACGCGTACCTCTGGCGCGGGCAGTACCTCGCCGAGATCACCTACAACGACGAGGCGCTGGCCGAGGCGGCGCTCAAGTCGTCGAGCGAGAAGGTCCTGCCTGGGCTCGTGAAGGAGATGGGCGCGAAGCTGCCCGGCGAGCCGTCGCTGCCGCCTGCCGCGATGGCGCTGCCCAGGGACAACATGATCCCGCTCGGGATCCGCTACGAGACCAAGGACGTGCTCGGGGTGGATGGCGCCGGGCCCGGCGCGTTCGGTTACTACAAGGAGGTCGACAAGCGCTACCGGGTGGTCGCGATCGTGCGTGACGACGTCGACCAGGCCAAGGACGTGCTGTCGACGCTGGCGAAGCTGCCGGGCGCGGCCAGAGAGAAGGGCATCGGCGACGGCTCGGTGCGCCTCATGAACAAGGACGGCGAGGGCTCCGCGACCGAGTGGGTGTTCGCGCGCGCCGACAAGACCGTCTACGGCATCGGCGACGAGGCCCGCGTGCTCCGCAACGGCATGACGGCCGACGAGCACGCCAAGCTGACGCTGACCAAGGAAGAGAAGACGGCGAGGCTGAAGAAGCTCGTCAGCGCGCCGGCGCGCTGACCGCGGCGGGAAGGGTCGAGCCGCCCGGGGCTCGCGACGCAGTGAGCGCGCGGCCCCGGCGGCGCCGCGCGCTCACTGCGTGCGGAGGATGACGTGGTAGCCGAACGCCGTCTCGACGAGGTCGCTCACCTGGCCGACCTTGATCTTCTCGAGGCCCGCCTGGAACTCCGGGACCATCGCGCCCTTCGGGAACTTGCCGAGGTCCCCGCCGCGCTTGTCCGCCCCCGGCTCGTCCGAGTACTCCTTCACGACGTCCGCGAACTTGCCCGGATCGGCCTTGGCCTTCGTCATGGCCTCGGTCGCGCGGGCCTTGGCTTCGTCCTTCGTGCGCTCGATGGTCGGGGGCGCCCGGCGGCTCCCCTTGTACATGACGAGCAGGTGCTTCGCGCCGAACATCTCCCTCGGCGCCTGCGCCGACTGCGCCGGGCGGGGGCGGGGCGTGGGAGCGGGCGGCGGAGCGGCGGCGGTGGCGTGCTCGTGCTCGTCGGGCTCCGGGGCGACGGGGGCCGCGAGGCGGGCGAGCGGGGTCTTGTTGAACATGCCGAAGAAGCCGAGGAGCCCGATCAGCACGAGCGCGCTGAGCACGGCGTGCGGCGCCCACCAGTACGGATCTTCAGGCTCGGCGCCGTCGTCCTCCGCGTCGTCGTCGTCGTCGTGCGCGTGGCCGTGTCCACGGCCGCGGGCCGCGGTGGCCTTCGCCTCTTCCTCCTCGCCGTCGTCGTCGTTGCCTTCGTCGGTCGACCCGGCCTCGTCGAGGTCCTCGTCGTCCTTGGCCCTGTCCTTCTCGCTCGTCTTGCTCATAACGCTTCCCTGATCCGGGCCTCGGCCCTTAGCACGCGACCACGCCGGCCGTCAGCCGATCTCCGCCCACGCGCTCGTGAGCACCGGATCGGGGCGATCTTTGACAGAGGTGACCACCGCGACCTTGCCGCCGTCGAGCGCCCAGCCCCGCGTGATGAGGGTGTCGCCCGGCCACACCGGCTTGCGGAACTGCGCGCCGTACGCCCGCAGCCGGCTCGCGTCGCCGCCCGCGGCCTTCTGGATGATCGCGCGCGCCGCGAAGCCGTACGTGCAGAGGCCGTGCAGGATGGGGCCCTGCGTGAAGCTCGCCTTCGCCGCGACCTCCGGATCGGCGTGCAGCGGGTTCTCGTCGCCCGAGAGCCGGTACAGCAGCGCCTGCTCGGGCGCCGTCGCCTGCTCGACGACCCAGTCGGGCTCGCGGTCCTTCGGCACGGGGGCCTCCGACTCGGCGTGCGGCGGGCGCGGCCCGCCGAAGCCGCCGACGCCGCGCACGATGATCGACCACACCGTGTCGAAGAGCGGCTCGTCGTCGAGCGTTGTCTTCGTCTCGACGATCACCTGCGCGAACTTCTTGAGGTCGTAGATGCCCGCCAGCGTGGCGGTCGTGAACAGCGTCCCGCTCGTCGGGATCGGGCGGTGCACCCGGAGCGTCTGCCCTCCGTGGACGATGAGCGCCAGCTCGGCCCCGGCCACCTCGAGCGCCTCGAACACGGTCCCCTGGGAGGGGATCACGCCGAACGTGGGGTAGACCTTCATGCCCCCCGGCGCGCCCTCGTACAGGTACTCGAGCTCCTCGCGCTTGGCGCCGATCCCGAGCGCGTAGGTGGCCAGGGTCTTCCAGTTGAAGGTGAACGCGCTGGGCTGGGTCGTGTAGCCGACCTTCGAGAGATTCAGCGGCATCGGGGGCTCCTCGCAGGATGGAAACGGCCGGGCAGGCGTACCGACCTGGCGATGTCGCGTCAACTGCCGCCCGCCGAGCGGGGCGCGGCGTCAGGGCGCGAGGCGCCGCGGGCGGCGCCTCGGGCGGCGTCAGAGCGCCAGGCGGTACGCGATCAGGACGCCGATGTTGAACATGTCGACGCGCTCGGAGAGCGAGGCGAGATCGCCGGTCGGGGAGACCTTGCGCTGCTCGGGGAGGAACCAGCTCGAGTAGCGGATGTGGCTCCCGACGCTCCAGTTGTCGGCGAAGGCCCAGTCGCCGCCGATCGCGAGCCCCGCGGCGACACCTTCGGTGCCGATCGTCGCCGCCCTGGGCCCGACGTACGCCGTGTCCGAGTACGGGTTGCGATCGGCCTCGACCGACCACGAGTCGTTGACGACGACGCCGCCGACCGTCACGCCCGCCCACCACTCCGAGCTGCGGATGCGGAGGGCGTAGTAGCGAAACAGCCCGTCGAGCATGAAGTAGCTGCGCGCGTGATCGCGCTGGAGGCTGCGCGCGCCGCGCGCGGCGTCGGAGGTCAGCGTCGCCGCCCAGAAGATGCCTGCGCCGAAGCCGATGTCGCGAAAGCGGTAGAGGTTGTGGATGCCGAGGGAGACGCTCGTCTCGCCCTGCTCGCAGGCGCCCGGAGACAGCGACACGGGGCAGACGTCGGCGCCCGGGAGCGTCATCACGCCGCTGCTCACCTCCACCATGGTGTAGGGGAAACCGCGCTCGCGCGCGGCGACGGCGCGGCGGGCGGCCCTGCTCTCGTCGGCGCGGCCGGGGGCGGAGATCAGGAGCGCGGCGAGCGCGGCGGCGCACGCGGCGCTGCGCGAGCGCGCGCTCGCCGCTCGCGCGCTGCCACGCCCCGCAAGCGCTGCCCCGCCGCCCTGCCCGGCGCGGGCGTTGGCGGGCGCTTGCGACGTCGGGTACCGGCCGCCTGGACTCACCTTCTCTGGATTATAACCAAGGACCCGTCGACGAGGGGAGCGGCGAGGCGGCGTCCGTGGGCAGCGGCGGCGGCGAGGGCGGAAGGATCGGCGCAGGTGCGGCGCTGGCCGGCGGCGAGGCGGCGCCTGTGCCGAGCGAGCCCGCGGCGCCCGGCGTCGGAGACGGGGCCGGCGCGCCCCGGGGGGCGGGCGCGGGCGGCTGGCCCTGGGGCGCGCCGCGGACCTCGGCCGGCGCGGGGCGGCGCGGCGCAGGCCTGCGGTCGGGGCCTGCGGCCGGTGGCCCCGAGCTCTGTGGAGCGACCTGAGGGGGCGGCGCCGGGGCGGCGCCCGGCGGGCCGCCGGAGAGCTCGGCGACGAGGTGCTGGGCGGTGGTGAGCGCCGGCTGCAGCTCGAGCGCGAGCTTCGCCAGCCGGATGGCGCCGGCCTTGTCGCCCGCGTATTTCCGCCCGAGGGCGTCGGCGACGATGCGCTCGGACGACTCGCGGCGGAGCTCGGCGAGGCGCGCGTCTCCCGGCCACCGCGCGAGCGCCTGCGCGACGATCTCCTTGACGTTCTCGCGGGGCGGGGTGTCCCAGGCGTGCCTGCCCATGCAGTCGCGCGCGCGCTCGATGTGCGCTTCGAGGGTGTCGCGCGCGGCCGGCCCCCCGAAGGCGCCGAGGTGCCGCCCGCCGAGGAACACGACGAACCCCACCGCGCTGGCGCACGCGAGCAGGGCGGTCGCGCGCGCGATCATCGCCCGACGGGGGAGCGGCCGCGCCGCGGACTCGACGCCTTGCATGGTCGACGGGACGGGCGCGGCGTCGCGCATGGGATCGATGCCGAGGCCGATCGCCGTGCGCGCGGGCTCGTCCGCCGCGCCGCCGTGGCGAGCGGCGCTCCACGATGCGCGCGCTCCGGCGTCGAGCCGCTCCGCCGGTTCGGCGAACGCGCCGCCGAGCCGCGCGCCGCTCGAAGGCCGCTCGGCCTGGGACGGCGCTGCGAGCGGCGTGGTCCAGGAGGGCGCCGAGCTCATCGAGCTCGACGAAGCGCGCTCGACGCCGCTGGAGGAGGAGCGCTCCTCCTCGCGGCGGTGCGACGCGGGGTCGCTCTCGCGGCGGTGCGACGCGGGGTCGCTGTAGCGCGCTGCCTCGCCCCCCGGGAGGCGGGGATCGAGGTCGCCGATGTGGGCGCTCTCGAGCGTCGGCGCGGCGATGCCGCCGATCTGGGCGGCGAGCGCGGGGGAGAGATCGAGCGATTTGGTGCGCGACTTCGAGGCCAGCTTCATGACCGCGCTGGCGCGCAGGAGCCCGGGCTGGGCGGCGATCTCATCGGGGTCGAGCCCGCTCGCCCGGACGGCGAGGGCGAGATCGCGGCCGAGGGCGCGCGCGTCGGGGGCCCGGTCCGAGGGCTTCTTGGCGAGGTTCTGCATCACGATCCGCGCGATGGGCTCGGGCACGTAGCTGGAGCGCGCGATGCTGCGCAGGTCCGCCGGCGGGGCGTGCGTGTGCTGGACCAGGAGCGCGACGGGCGAGTCGCCCTCGAACGGGGCGCGCCCCGCGAGGCACTGGTACAGCATCGTCGCGATGGAGTAGACGTCCGCCGGCGGACCGACCCGCTGCCCTTCGGCGCCTTCGGGCGAGATGTACTTGGCGGTGCCGAAGATGAGCCCCGCCTGGGTGGTCATCGCTTTGTCGGCCCAGTCGAGGCGGGCGATGCCGAAGTCGAGCACCTTCACGTAATCCGGGTCCTCGCCGCGGCGGACGAGCATGATGTTCTCGGGCTTGAGATCCCGGTGGACGATGCCCTGCGCGTGCGCCTCGCCGACCGCGTCGCACACCTGGAGGGCGATGTGGAGCGCCCTCGGGAGCGGCAGCGCCTCGCTCTCGCCGCCTGCCCCTGCCGCGGCGAGCGCGGAGAGCAGCGAGATGCCGTCGAGGTGCTCCATGACGAGGTAGAGTTCCCCGCCGATCCGGGGGTCGGCGGTGGGGGGCACGCTCCCGGTCATGAGGACCTGGACGACGTTCGGGTGGACGAGCCGGCTCGAGATCTTGGCCTCGCGGTGGAAGCGGCTCACGAGCTCGGCGTTGCCGCTGAGCTCGCGGTGGAGGATCTTCACGGCCACGTCGCGCTCGATCCCGGCCTGGAAAGCGCGGTAGACGCGGCCCATCGAGCCGATGCCGATGAGGTGGCGCGTCTGGATCTGCCCCCCGAGCGTGATGCCCACGTACGGGTCGCGCTCCGCGGCGCCGAACGTGGGGCTCTTGCGCGAGCTCGCGAGCGGGGTGCCGTCGCGCGGGCAGTAGAGAACGCCCGCGTCGTAGCGCTCGCCGCACGAGGGGCAGCTCTTCGCGGTGGACGGCTCCATCGACGGCGCTGATCCTAGCACCGCTCCCGCCATAAATTCTCGGACGGAGCGGCGTTTCGGCGCGCCGCGGCGCCCGAGGACGCTCGGACGTGGACCGACCGGCGCCTTGCGACTACGGTCGCGGCGTGAGCGGTTCCAAGGCGGGCGCAGCACGGGCGCGCAGCGGGAAAGGGCGCGGCAACGCGGGTGCCACCCCTGCGCCCGCCGCGCGCCAGGCCGCCGCCTCGCCGGCCCGGGAGGCCGCCTCGCCGCCCCGGGAAGTCGCCTCGCCGGCGGCCGATGCGGGGCCGCGCGAGGGCGAGTACGTCGTCACGCTCCCCACGTTCGAGGGGCCGCTCGACCTGCTGCTGCACCTCATCCAGCAGCACGAGCTCGACATCCTCGACATCCCCGTGAGCTTCGTCACGGAAAAATACCTCGAGTACCTGAAGATCATGCGCTCGCTCTCGATCGACCTCGCGAGCGAGTACCTCGTGATGGCGGCGACGCTGACGCACATCAAGTCGAAGATGCTCCTGCCGAGCGTGCCTGCGGGGCAGGACGACGACGGGATGCCGGGTGAGGAGGAGGATCCGCGGGAGGAGCTCGTCCGGCGGCTCCTGGAGTACCAGAAGTACAAGGTCGCCGCGGCCGACCTGGCCGAGCGCGGGACGCTCGGGCGCGACGTGTTCACGCGCGGCATGAGCGAGAGCGAGGTGCCGAAGGGCCCGGCTCCGTTCGCGCAGACGGCCATCTTCAGCCTGCTGGACGCGTTCGAGCGCGTGCTGAAGCGGACGAACGTCCAGATTGATCATGAGGTCGTCTTCGATCGCATCAGCATCACGGATCGCATCGTCGAGCTCACGGAGAAGCTCTCCGCGCGGCGCGCCATGCGGTTCGAGGATCTGCTGCTCGACAGCGTCTCGAAGGGGGGAGTGATCCCTCGCTTCGAGGTCGTCATCACGTTCCTGGCCGTGCTCGAGATGTGCAAGCTGAGGCTCATCCGGGTCCATCAGACGGACTCGCTGGCGCCCATTCACATCCAGCTCGCGGTAGCCGATGGCGCGCCGGTGGCGGATGACGGATTCGAGGACGTCGCGCCGGCGGCGGAGCCGATCGAGACGGCGGGGAGCGAGGAGGCAGGAGCACCGCCGGCTGCCGCCGAGGGCGAGGTCGCGGAGGCCGTCGAGGTGGGGCGAAGCGAGCCGGCTGGGCCGGAGCTCGTCGAGCCGGTCGAGCAGGCGCGCGAAGAACTGTCGGAAGCGGAGCTCGCGGGGGCGCCGAGCGGCGCACCGGAGAGCCTGGAGCTGGTCGAGGAGCAGGTGGAGGGCGCCAGCGTCGCGGAGGCAGAACCGGAGCCCGTGGAAGCAGGGGAGGCGTCGAGCGGCGAACCGGCGTGGTCGGAGCCGGCCGAGCCTGTGGAGCAGGTGGAGGACGCCAGCGTCGCGGAGGCAGAACCGGAGCCCGCGGAAGCAGCGGAGGCGTCGAGCAGCGAACCGGCGTGGTCGGAGCTGGTCGAGCCCGTGGAAGAGAGGAATGTCGAGGCGGGTGACGCGGAGCTGGCGGAGCCCGTGGAGCCACCGACCGGCGAACCGACGGGCCCGGAGCTGGCCGAGCCAGCCGAGGAATCGAGCGGCGAAGCATCGGGGACGGAGCTTCCTGGGACGGCGGAGGAGACGAGCCGTGCGCACGACGTCGCAGGGGGCGAGCCTTTGGTGGACGCGATGGAAGCCGATGCCGGTCCGGCGCCGGAAGAGGCGGAGCGCGGCGATGCGGTTGTGGGCCCGAACGCGCACTCGACCGCAGAGGACTTCGCAGCGCCGCCGGCAGAGGTGGATGAGGTAGACGCAGGGAGTGGCCGTGACGGTGGCTGATGCCGCGGCGAAGCGGCGGCGCATAGCGAAGACGACGACAGGTCAGGGCGCGTCGGCGCGGCTGCGGGCAGCGGCGCACGCATGGCTCGGCGAAACGAAGCGGCCGAGGGGCGGAAAGAAGGAGCCGCGCGCGCCGAAGACGGCAGGGCAGGGCACGCCGGCGAAGGCAGGCGCGCAGGCCACGCCGGCGCGGCTGAGGGCGGCGGCGTACGCGTGGCTCGGCGGAACGAAGAAGCCGAGGGGCGGGAAGAAGGAGCCGCGCGCGCCGAAGACGGCAGGGCAGGGCACGCCGGCGAAGGCAGGCGCGCAGGCCACGCCGGCGCGGCTGAGGGCGGCGGCGCACGCATGGCTCGGCGGAACGAAGAAGCCGAGGGGCGGGAAGAAGGAGCCGCGTGCACCGAAAGGGACACGGCAAGATCCGGTCGCTCGCTTCCGCGCTGGCGCATGGGACCAGCTCGGTCATCCGGCGCGCCGCGCCGACGTTCCTGTCCGGAGCGCAACCACGGCGCCCGGGCTCTCTGCCGTCGCGCGCAAGCACCTGAAGGGAGTGTTGGAAGCGCTCATCTTCGTGGCGGAGCGACCGGTGCCGGCCCGTGATCTCGCGCGTTCGGCGAACGCAGAGCACCGCGTCGTGCGAGAGTTGCTGGCCGAGCTCGTCGCGGAGTACGACGGACGAGGATTTCGTCTGGACGAGGTCGCCGGAGGGTACGTCTTTCGAACGAGCCCCGCATTTGCGCCCTTCGTTCGCGAGGTGACAGAGCAGAAGCCGGTCAAGATGTCTCGCGCCCAGACCGAGACGCTCGCGATCGTCGCGTACCGGCAACCGATCACGAGGCCCGAGATCGACGAGATCCGCGGTGTGGATTCCGGCGCGGCGCTCAAGTCGCTCCTGGAGCGTGACCTCGTGAGGATCCTGGGCAAGAAGGACGAGCCTGGGCGCCCGATGCTGTACGGCACGACGGCGCAGTTCCTCGAGTTCTTCGGCCTGAAGGCGCTCGGCGAGCTGCCCACCCTGCGCGAGTTCACCGAGCTGACCGAGGAGTCGCGCCGTGCCTATGAGCGTGAGCTCGGCGAAGAGCCGCCCGAGACGGGGGTGGTGACACCGGGACAGGAGAGCTTCGCCGGCGCGGAGGGATCGCTCCGGACGAGCGTCGCCAGTGGGGGCGAGAACCTATCGGAAGACGTCGGCGCGTCGTCTGCTGCGCCGCGGGAGGGAGAGGTCACGATGGAAGCAAGGGAAGACGAAATGTCTGAGGAGATCTCTGTCGTGGGAGCGGACGCAGCGCTTGGTGAGCCTGCTGAAAAGGACGCTTTCCAGCAGGCCAACGACGTCGCGGAGGAACGGCGCGACGAGGACGACGAGGACGACGAAGACGACGAAGACGACGAGGACGACGAGGACGACGAGGACGACGAGGACGACGAGGACGAGGACGAGGAGGACGACGAAGACGACGAGGACGCAGACGAAGACGAAGGCGACGAGGACGACGAGGACGAGGACGACGAAGACGAGGACGAGGACGAGGACGAGGACGAGGACGACGAAGATGAGGATGACGAAGACGACGAGGACTGAACGTTCGCCCTTGTCTGAACGTCCAGCGCGTCGCCCCGTTGCTCACGGCGGTGGAGCATCCGTCGGATCCGGATAGGCCTCGGCCAGCTTCGTTGCGGCGCTCCTCAGCTCGGGGTGGGCGAGGAGCTTGCGGAAGAGCCGCCAGAGCTCGGGATCGGCGAGCACCTGGAGCGGCGAGGCGGCGACCTGTCTCCTCTTCTTGCGGGGGATCGCCTCCGGACCTTTTCGTCGCAGCTCCTCCATCATTCCCACGAAGCGCTTCGTGGGAAAGAGATCTCCGTGCTCCCACGCGAGCACGGTCTCCTGCTCGATGCCCAGCGCTCCGGCGAGCTCGCGGGCCGTGCAGCCGAGCTCCTGCCGGAGCTTCTTGATGTCCTCGGGGGCCATGCGGGGCGAGGGTAGCGGCCTCGAAAAAAGAAAGCGACGTCGAGCAACCGGCAGCGAGCTCCCGCCGAACTCCGCGTCATGACCCATCGTTGCCCGATTCGCCCCTCGTGGACTCCCCGCGCGCTCCGCGCGCTGCCGCTCGCGCTCGCGCCGCTCGTGGCCTCCCCCCTGTCCTGCGCGCCGGAGCTCGTCGTCCCCCCGCAGCTCGATGAAGGCGGTCACGAAGAGGACGCCGAGGTCGCCGGCCCCGCAGACCCGAGCCCCGAGCTCCAGATCGAGCCCGCCGCGCCGCTGGACGCCGCGCCTCCGGTGCTGCGGGCGCGCGTGCTCCTCCCCGGCGCCGCGCTCGGGAGCGTCGATCCCGCCCGTGCGCTGGTCGTCCGCGGCAAGCTCAGCGCGGCGCACCTCCGGCAGATAGAGCGAGGCGAGCTGTCGACGGCGCTGTCGGAGCGCGTCGTCCCCTCGATCGCCTGGCTGAACGGGACTCCCCCTGGCGACCTCTCGCTGACCGTGGCGCCGCTCGCCCCGCTCGCCCCCGGGGAGACCTACGCCATCGCGAGCGGCAGCCCTGTGTTCTCGCACCACATCCAGATCGCCACGGCGGGCTCGCCGCCCGTGCTTTCACGGCTCTGGCCGCCGCCCGAGGCCGGCGCGACCCTCGGCCTGGGGGTGTGGTGTGGTGACGCGCCCCTCCCGGAGGTGGTCGCTGCGGCGACGCTCGCGCCTGGCGGACCGGCGGGCGAGCTGCGCCGCGGCGCCGTCGATGACATCGGCGCGCGCTGCCTGCGCTTCGAAGGGGAGCCAACCGCCACGGCGCCGCCCGAGGCCGACGGCGTGCGCCTCGTGGGGCCTCCCGCCGCGCTCCCGGGCGAGCCGGCGGCAGTGAGCCTCGATCCACGTCCGTTCATGATGGAATCGGATCCGCTTCCCGCCATCGCGGCGGCGTGTGCGCCGGACGAGCTCGCGCTCGGGCCGGGCTGTGCTCGGGTCGCCGACGATCGGATCCTCGTTCGTTCGGCGGATGCGCCGCTGCTCTGGGCGATCGCGGGCGCGGGGTTCGACGAAGTGCTCGCGGTACCGCCGGGCGAGCCGTTCGTCCTCGCTCCCCTGCCGCCCTTGAGCCCCGTGGAGCTCGTCCTTGCGACCATCGACAACGCCGGGGTCGTGGAGCGCCGGACGTTCTCGGCCATGACGCTCGCGCCCATGCCCCATGTGATCATCAACGAGGTGCTGGCGAACCCTGTCGGGCCAGAGCCAGGGCAGGAGTGGGTCGAGCTCTACAATGACGGTGACGTCCCTGCTGAGCTCACAGGGGTCGTACTCGCCGATGTGGGTGGCGAGACCGAATTGCCCCCTATTTCGTTCATGCCCGGCGCGTACGCTCTGGTCGTCAACGAGGACTACGTTCCTGATGATGAGCTCGATCCTCCGCCTCCTCCCGAGACGCTTCTTCTCCGCGTCCCCAAACTTGGCAGCCACGGGCTGTCGAACTCGGGAGAACCGCTCAAATTGAAGGATCGAGGAGGTGCTGTCTTGTCCAGGTCGCCCGCCGCGCCCGTGCCAAAGCCGGGAATGAGCCTGGCCCGCGTCGCTCCGCGCGCTCCAGACGGCTCGGCTGGCTCTTTCGCGACCAGCTGGCCGACGCCCGGTCGCGTGAACATAATGAACCAGGAGATCCCCTGAAGGATGGGGAGTTTGCCTCCGCGCGGGGCGAACTCGCCATGGGGCTGAGAAAATTCGAGCAAAGCGGGTGACGGACCCGTCTATGAGAGCTAGGTTTCAATCGAGTAGACAGACGGGTGGGGGGGCCGCCACCTGAGGAGACGCTGCCGCGCTGTGAACGCGAGCTGTGCGGCAGGTGCCTTTCGCGTGGAGTTCGGCGATGGCTGGTGTTCGTGAAAAGCTGTTGACGGCATCGGACCTCGCAGCCTTGTGCGAGGTCGACTTGAAGACAATCCACAACTGGGTAGATCGGGGGAGGATTGCCCATTTCCGTACGCCGGGGAGACACTTGCGCTTCAAGGCTGCGGACGTGGCTGAGTTCCTCCGTGCATGGGGCTATTCGGTGCCCCGGGAGCTCGCCAAGGCGACCTCCAAGTCGATGATGGCCATCGGCACCAAGGATACGATGGCCCACGTGGCGCGAGCCCTCGGGGAAGGCGTGCCCATCCGGCACGCGAGCCACCCGTATGACGCGCTGATCTTCGCGGGGGCGGACCCCGCGGACGTGTACATCGTCGACGTGCGGGCGGTGTCCAGCGACGTGGACGTCCCCTCCCTCTTCGAGGCGCTCCATCGAGCGAACTCGCAGGGGACCTTCGTCGCCTTGTCGGATGAGCCGATCAGCCTGCCGTCGTTCGTCGGCCGGATCGGCCGGAGCGACGCGCAGCAGCTGAAGGGCTTCCTCGTGCCCGAAGCGGCCGCGCAGGCGGCGACGCCCCTCCAGGCGGCGAGCGGTCCGGCGTCGGAAGAGCCGCCGCGGAGCCTCGCCGCAGGCGGGTCCTCGCGCTGAGCCAGGGCCCCGGCCGTCCTACGCCCAGCAGAAGAGGCTGGGCTAGGACGGCCGGTCGCGCCCGAGGAGGCTCCGCCAGGAGCCGCAGCACTGCAGCACTGCAGAGCGAGCCGCTGAGGTCAGAACCCCCTCCTGCAGCACAACCCGGGGCCGGTTGATGGGTCGCTCGCAACCCCGCTGTCGAGTCCGCTTCGGCGTCTCCTGGAAGAAGACACGCCCGAGGAGCAAGGCTCCTCGGACGGAGGCGCTTCAGCTTCCAGCGATGGTCATGGAGGAGACCCGGAACGTCGGTGAGCACGTTGACGTCCGGAGATCCAGATCGTCCCCGACGGCGTCGATCCGCTGCAAGAGCTCGTCAAGGTTCAGCGAGATGGTTACCTCGCTCACTGGGTAGGCGAGCTCTCCATTCTCGATCCAGAAGCCGGACGCGCCCCGGGAAAAGTCGCCGGTCACGGCGTTGAAGCCGAAGCCCATCATCTCGGTGACGTACAGCCCGCGCGGCGTGGAACGCACGATCTCCGCCGCCGGCGTGGAGGTGGGCTGGAGGAGGAAGTTCGACGTGGACGGCCCGACGCCGCCGCCAGCGCCGCGCGAGGCGCTGGCGGTCGGCGGGCGCTTGAGCTTCCGGCCGCTGTAGCTGTCGCAGAGGTAGGTCTTCAGGATGCCTTGCTCGACCACGACGTTGCGCCGGGCGAGGAGGCCCTCGCCGTCGAACGGGCGCGAGCCGGGCGCGCGCGGGATCAGCGGGTCGTCGACGACCGTGATGAGATCGCTGGCGATGCGTGTCCCCTCGCGGCCGACGAGGTAGCTCGACTTGCGCCAGACCGAGCTGCCCATGATGCAGGAGCCGAGCAACCCGAGCATCGACCGGGCGACGTCCGGGTCGAAGACGACGGGCGCCTCGCAGGTCGCCACCTTGCGGGCGCCGAGCTTGCGCAGCGTCCGGCGCGCCGCCTCGCGGCCCACGGCGTCCGGGGCGTCCAGGTCGGCGAGGTGGCGCCGGCCGGTGAAGTAGAAGCCGCGGCGCTTCTTGTCGCCGCTGTCGTCCGCGATCGGGGAGACAACGAGCTGCGCGTACGAGCCGGCGAAGCCGCCGCGGAACCCGCCGGACAGGACGAGGGCGAAGGCGCCCGCGCTCCGCGAGAACGTCGCGCCCTCGCTGTTCGTGATCCGCGGGTCGGCGTCGCGCGCGGCCTGCTCGCCTCGGCGCGCGATGTCGATCGCCTGCGCGGCCGTGACCTCGCCGCCCGAGGGATCGTAGAGATCGAGCGCGGGGAACGGCCCCTTGGCGATGAGCTCCGGATCGGCGGGGCCGGCGAACGCGTCCTCCTGGGAGATGTCGGCGAGCTCGAGCGCGTCCGCCACGAAGCGATCGATGCCGCGGGGCGTGAGATCGGACGTCGAGGTCAGCGCGACGCGCTGCTTCTTGATGATCCGCATGCCGAGGCCCTTGTGGACGGCCTCCTCGACGAGCTCGGGCTCGCCGAGGCGCACCTTGGTGGTGAGCTCGGAGCCGGAGCGGGCGATCGCCTCCGCGACGTCGGCGCCGCCCTTCCTGGCGCGCGTCACCACCTGCTCGGCGAGCTCCATGAGTTCCTCGACCTGCTGCTCCACGCGGGCTCGTTCGGACATGGGGCGACAGGGTGGTGGAGCGGGCTGGCTCCGTCAACGCGGTGCCGCGGTCGTCTCCCCCGCGCGCACCAGGGGCGTCTCGGCCCCGCGCGCACGAGGGGCGTCTCAGCCCGGCCGGTTGGAGCGCCCGCCGCTGCCGACGCCGAGCCGCCGCTGGGGGCGGCTCGAGGCGGGCCGGGGCGGAACGACCTCAGGCGCTGGCTTACTCGGGACGGCGCGGGGGCGCGCGCCGGGGGAGGGCTCGGCCTTCGGCGCGCCGCCCGCGGGCTCGCGCCGGAGCAGGGCGCTCACGGTGACCGCGAAGCCGGCGGCCAGCATGGTGTACATCCAGAGGAGCGCATACCCGAGCGGACCGCCGGCGACCGGGTGGACGCCGAAGTCGCCCTCGACCTGCCGGTAGGTGCCGTCGAGCGCGAGCCGCCGGGACAGGGCCAGGACGGCGATCAGGGCGATCGACAGCGGCGCGCCGGCGAGGACGGCGAGCGCGCGGACCGCGCGCTGCGCTGTCCACCTGCCGCCAGCGCTCCCGGCGAAGCGGTTCGCGGCCGCGAACCCGGCGGGCACCGAGGCGGCATTGACGAGGACGAGCACGAGGTCGACGGCGGACGGGATGCGGCGCGTGTCGACGAGGTACGCGAAGCTCCAGTCAGGGGCGAACACGAGGAAGTACGCGCAGACCGGCGCGAAGACGAGGCAGGCGAACAGGGAGACGAGCGCGAGCGGCCGAGCGCGCGTGCCCGGCGCTGGTCGAGGCTCCGACGCGCGCAGCGCGCCCAGGCGGTGAGGGGCTGCAGCGCTGAACCAGGCGAGCAGCGCACCGAGAGCAAAGCCGACGAGGGGAGCGACGAAGGCGGGCACGCGGCGCCGAAAGTAGTCCTGTCGCCCCCTCCTGAGCAAAGTGCCTGGACCTTTTCCTGACCAGGGCGGATCGAGCGGCCCACACAAGGGCTCTTCCGGGCGCGGCTTGGCAGTCTGGGCGGAACGTTTGCTCTGGGAACGCCGCCGCGCTAAGCGGCTGCGCACATGGAGCCGCGCCTCGTCCGGGAGATGCTTGAGCGCGTTCGGACCGGCGAGCTTGCCGTCGAGGAGGCGCTCGATGCCCTCCGAGGGCTGCCTTTCCGGGACCTTGGCGTCGCGACCGTCGATCACCACCGCGCGCTCAGGCAGGGCGTCCCCGAGGTGATCTTCGGCGAAGGGAAGACACCCGAGCAGATCGCCCTGATCGCCGGGGAGATCTCGGGGGCGGGGCAGAACGTGCTCGTGACCCGGGTCGACGCCGCGAAGGGCGCGGCGGTCTCGGCGCTCTTGCCCGCGTTCCGCTATGTGCCCCTCGCGCGGACCGGCAGCATCGAGGTCGCGCCGCCGCCGAGGCGCGCCGCCGGGGCGGTCGCCGTCGTGACCGCGGGCACGAGCGATCTGTCGGTCGCCGAGGAGGCCATCGAGACGCTGCGCGCCGTGGGCCTCGAGGCGAAGCGGCTGTACGACGTGGGGGTCGCGGGGCTGCACCGCTTCCTCCATCGCGTCGAGGAGCTGCGCAAGGCGTCGGCCGTGATCGTTGTCGCGGGCATGGAAGGCGCGCTGCCCAGCGTGGTCGGCGGGCTCGTGGCGGCGCCGGTGATCGCGGTGCCGACGTCGGTCGGCTACGGCACTGCCCTGGGCGGCTTCACCCCGCTCTTCGCCATGCTCACGTCGTGCGCCTCCGGAGTCGCCGTGGTCAACATCGATAGCGGCTTCGGCGCGGCGATGGTGGCGCATCGCATGTTGCCGAAGGAGTAGCTCGGAACGAGCGCGACCGCGGGAGCGCCGCGCCGCGAAGGCGCCCGGGGAACGGAGAAGGCGAGAGATGGGACACGGGCACGATCACGACCACGCGCACGGGGATGCGCACGGAGACGAGCACCACCACGGGCACGGGCACGGGGGCCATCACGGGCACGGGGACCATCACGACCACGAGCACGCGCACGCGCACGCGCACGGGGGCCATCACGACCACGGGCACGGGGGCCATCACGACCACGGGCACGGGGGCCATCACGGGCACGCGCACGATCATCCGCGCGCGCCGCTCCTCGAGGAGGGCGCGGGCACGGGCAAGGTCCTGTTCTTCGACGCGTTCAGCGGGATCGCGGGCGACATGACCATCGCCGCGCTGCTCGATCTCGGGGTGCCCCTCCTCGTCATCGAGCGCGCCGTCGCCGCGCTGCCGCTCGATGGGTTCCACCTGCACCGCGGGCACGCCCATCGGAGCGGCATCGTGGCGACCTCGTTCGACGTGCACGTCGAGGCGCCGCAGCCGGAGCGCACCTACGGATCCATCGACGCCATGCTCGCCGCCGCGCCGCTCGATCCACCGGTCGCCGCGCTGGCGCGCCGGATCTTCCGGCGCCTCGGCGAGGCGGAGGCCGCCGTGCACCGGATCCGCCTGGAAGACGTGCACTTCCACGAGGTCGGCGCCGTCGACGCGATCGTCGACATCGTGGGCTCCGCCGCCGCGATCGTGCACATCGGGGCGGAGGTCGTCGGATCGCCGCTGCCCATGGGGCGCGGGTTCGTGAAGGCGCGGCACGGGATCCTCCCGCTGCCGCCGCCCGCGGCGGTCGCGTGCCTCCGCGGCGTCCCGACCTACGGCGTCGAGCTCGACGCCGAGCTGGTCACGCCCACGGGCGCGGCCATCATCGCCACGCTGGCGACCCGGTTCGAGCGCTGGCCGACGTTCGCCCCCGATCGGATCGGCTTCGGCGCCGGTCAGCGCGAGCTGCCGGACCGCCCCAACCTGCTGCGGGTCGTGCTCGGGACGCGCACGGGGGGAGACGAGAGCCTCGGCAGCGCGTCGCACGTGATCGTCGAGGCGAACGTCGACGATCTGACGGGCGAGGTGGCAGGGCACGCGATCGAGGCGCTGTTCGCGGCGGGCGCGCTCGACGCCTGGGCGGCGCCGATCACCATGAAAAAAGGGCGCCCCGCCCTGACGATCGCGGCGCTCGCGGCCGCCCCCCAGGCCGACGCCGTCGCGACGGCGCTGCTCCGCGAGACGACAAGCATCGGGCTACGGAAGATCCCTGTCGCGCGCACCGAGCGGCCGCGGCGGATCACCACGGTGCAGACGGCGTACGGAGCCATCCGGGTGAAGATCAGCGAGGGGCCGTTCGGTCCGCCGCAGATCAAGCCGGAGTTCGACGATTGCGCCGCGGCGGCGAGGACGCACGGCGTGCCGGTGCGCGAGGTCGTCTCGGCGGCGCTGTCGGCCGCCAAGGGGTGACGCCGCGCCGCGCAGGGGCTGCCGCGCGGCGCCGCGCTCGCCGAGCGGCGCAGCGCCACCCTGCGGCAGCGGTCAGTCGGGGCGCTGGATCGGCAGCGCCTCGGCCTCCCACGAGAGGAAGCCGCCCTCGAGGAACGCGACGGGCACGCCCTCCTCGGCGAGCTTCGCGGCGACGTCCTTCGACTTGTCGCCGGAGCGGCAATAGAGGACGGGCGCGCCGGCCAGCATGTGGAGCTCGGCGAGCCGGCCCTCGATCTCCTCGATCGGGATGTGCACCGCGCCCGGGATGTGGGCGCGGCCGTAGGCGGGGGTCTCGCGCGTGTCCACGGGGACCACCTGGCCCTCCCGGATCAGCTGCGCCAGCTCGGCCGCCCGGATGGCGCCCTCGGCGCGCGGGAGGAACGGATCGAGCAGCTCGCGGAGCTGCTTCCGGTTGAGGACGCCCTGCTCGGCGGCCACCGGGCGGCCTCGATGAAAGACCATGAACGTCGGGACGGCCTGGATGCGCAGCGTGGTGGCGATGCGCTTCGACCGGTCGATGTCGACCTTGACCACCTTGGCCTTGCCTTCGAGCTCGCGCGCGATGGCGTCGACCTCCGGCGCGACCGTCTTGCACGGTCCGCACCAGGTGGCGGTGAAATCGATGAGCACGGGCAACTCGCTGCGGAGCACCTCGCGCTCGAACTCCTGCTCGTTGATCTCGGGAACGGCCATGGCGGGCGAATTCATAGCGGGCCTTTCCTGCGAGATCGAGCGGCGCGAGGGCTCCGCCGCCGAGATCGCGGAGATGAACGCGATTTCAGCGCAATTTCGGCGCGCGAGAGCGCTGCACGGCCGGCGGCTGCCTGCGGACGTGCGGCCCCCGCGTCCCGCCCCGTCAGCGCGGGACGCGCGCGCGCACGGTGCGTGTATCGATGGAGTCGCGCAGGGCGTCGGCGATGAGGTAAGAGCCGCCGACCGTCGCCAGGAGCAGCACGAAGGGGAAGACGAGCAGCCGGATCTCGCTCGGGTGCCGCGCCGCCTGGCCCAGCGTCTCCCCCCACGAGGCCACGCGCGCGGGCGCGCCCATCCCGAGGAACGAGATCGCCGCCTCGAGCAGGACGACGGACGCCACGCCGAGCACCGAGCTCACGATCACGGGGCCGAGCGCGTTCGGGAGGATGTGGCGGTAGAAGACGCGCAGCCGGGTGCTGCCGAGCGCGCGCGCGGCCATCACGTACTCCTCGCTCGACGCGCGCAGCACCTCGGCGCGCACGAGGCGCGCGATCTCCGCCCAGCGGACGAAGGCGACCGCGAGCACCAGCGACAGCGCGGAGGGCTCGCGCTCGATCGCCCGCACGATCGCCACGACGAGGATCGCCGGGAAGGTGTCGACCGTCTCGACGAGGCGGACGAGGCCGTCGTTCCAGGCGCCGCGCAGCGTGCCCGCGAGCCCGCCGAGCACGACGCCGAGGAACATGCCCACGAGCACCGCGCTGAGCGACAGGCCGAGCGCCGTGCGCGCGCCGTAGATCAGCCGCGCGGCGAGATCGCGGCTCTCGAAGTCCGTGCCGAGCGGGTGGTCGAGGGACGGCGACGCGTTCGGGCCGGCGTCGGTGCGCTGCTCCGGGCCGTAGCGGATGGGCGGCCAGATCGCGAAGCCCTCGAAGCGCACCCTGAGCTCGGCCTCGGTGAGCGACTCGAGCGCGGCGCCCTCGGTGACCGCGGGCAGGATCTCCGCGCGGCCCGGCCCGAAGCAGGCGATGGGCGCGGGGGCGGCGAGGAGCTCGGCGAAGATGGCGAGCAGGGCGAGGACGCCGAGCAGCACGGCGCCGATGGCGACGCGCTTGCTGCCCACCATCCGGCGGAGGAACGCGGTCGCGTGGGTCACGCCTCGCTCCTCCGCGAGAGCACCGCCGGGCCGAGCCGCGGATCGACGAGCACATACGCGAGATCGGTCGCGATCACGCCGAGCGCGGCGATGGCCGCGGCGCCGATCGAGATGGCCATGAGCCAGCTCACGTCGCGCGCCTGCACGGCGAGGAGCGTGAGCTCGCCGAGCCCGTGGAGCTCGAAGACGCGCTCGACGACGAAGGCGCCGCCGAGCGCCATCGGCGGCTCGAGCATGGCGAGCGTCACGACCGGCAGCACGGCGTTGCGGAGCCCGTGGACGGCGATGGCGCGCGCGGGGCCGGCGCCTCGCGCCCGCGCGGCCCGGACGAAGTCCTGCGCGAGGACGGCGACGAGCGCGGCGCGCTGCTGCCGCGTCGGCGCGGCGACGAGCGAGAGCGCGATGAGGCACGTCGGCAGGAGCAGGGACCGCGCGCCGCCCGAGAGGAGCGCGGCGGCCACGGCCACGACGGCGGTCGGGAGGACGGCGGCGGTGAGCACGGCGGCCGCGATCGCGGAGTCGCTCCGCCGGCCCTGCGAGGCCGCGCTGAGCGCGCCGAGCGGGATCGCCACGGCGTAGGCCAGCGCGATCGCCCCGAAGACGAGCGCGAGGGTGACGGGCGCGCGCCGCGCGAGCTCGTCGAGCACCGGCTCTCCGGTCGCCGCGACGCCGAGCCGGTGGGTGACCGCGCCGAGCGCCCACTTGCCGTAGCGGGTCTCGAGCACGGTCGCCGCGAGCTGCGCCGGGCCGGAGAACACCTCGAAGTCGCTGCGGTACACGTTCCAGAACGACCTCCACCGCGTGACGCACGCGCGGGCCTCCGCGAGGTCGTCGCCCGGGGCGATCCGGTCGTCGATCTCCGCGATGTGGGCCGCGACGTCGACGAGGGCGCGCGCCTGCTCGAGCGTCGCCGCGTCGCGCGGCGGCTGCAGCGCGGCGATCACCGCCTGCAGGGCGAACGTGTCGAGCTCCAGCAGCTCGGCGGCGCGCGACGCGGAGCCGTAGCGGACCAGGCGCCGCACGGCGCTCCGGACCGACGCGCTCCGGAACTCGATGCCGCGGTCGTCCCAGAAGCGCGTCCAGAACGCGACCGCGTGCGCCGGGTCCGCGGCGTCGTCGGCCCGCGGCAGGCCCATCCGCGCCGCGACGGGCGCGAGCGCGAGCGCGACGCGGGTGCGCGGCTCGGGCGCGAGCGCGTCGAGCGGCAGGATGTGCGGCAGCGCGGCGCCGCCGAGGCGACGCAGCTCGTCGGCGGCGGCCGCCGCGTCGCCGCCGCCGGCCGCGATGGCCTGCGCGGCCGCGAGGGCGCGCCGGCGCACGTCGCGCGGCTCCAGGTTGATGAAGCGCGGCAGGTCGAGGAAGCGCTCCCGGCGGAGCCGCGCGAGCTCCGCGCTGGAGAGCGAGCTGGCGAGGAGCGGGTCGTCCGTCGGATCCGGGACGAAGGAGAGCACGAAGAAGGTCAGCAGCGAGACGCCGACGAGGGTCGGCAGCGTCCAGAGGAGCCTGCGGAGCGCGTGGCGGAGCATCTCTCTCGGCCCGGAGTCAGCGCAGGATGGCGTCGAGCAGGTCGATGCGCATCCCGAACTTGTAGGGGGAGGCCTTTACCACCTCCATCTTCTGGCCAGAGATCGTCTCGTCGTTGCCCTCGAGGTACCCGCCGGCGTTGATGCCGATGACCTTGCCCTGGCCGTTGAAGATGGGGCTCCCGTTCATGCCGCTCGTGCTGCGGGCGTCGTGCTGGATCAGCCAGGCCTCCGCCGCGGGCGCGGGCCGGCCGTTCGCGCCCGTGATCCGGCCGATGTTGGCGGCGAGGAACGTGGCGACGGGGTTCGCGGTGTCCGTGAGCCGCTCCGGGAAGCCGATCAGGTACACGTCGTCGCCGGCGCCGGCCGCGGCGAGCTCTTCCCGCGTCGCGAGCTCGAGCACGGCGGCCGCGCGCCCGGCGATCGTCACGGTGCCGATGTCCGGGGTGAGCTGATCCGCGCTGTCGCGGTACTGCGGGTGCGTCCGCATGCCGGTCACGGCGAAGCTTATCTGGCCCCGGCCTTCGTTCTCGAGCGCCGCGATCGTGCCGCCGCGGCGCTTGGCCGCGGTGATGCAGTGGGCGTTCGTCACGAGGACGGAGGGCCGCACCGCGAACGCCGTGCAGAACCCCTCGCGCCCGGCGGCGAGCATGAAGATCCCCTTCCTGGAGCGGTCGTGGAGGTTGCGCCCGAAGTTGGCGTTCGAGGGGTGGAGCGTCCCGAGGCGGCGCTCGATGTCCTTGCGCCGGGGGTCCTCCGGCGAGAGGCCCGCGAGCTCCTCCCGCAGCTGGCTGATCTCGTCGTGGGAGGAGCGGTTGTAGACGATGAGCGCGGCGAGGCTGGCGAGCGCGAGCACGAGGAGCGCGGCGAGGATGTAGGTCGTGCGGCGCTGGCCTGCCGTCGCGGCGTGCACCTCCTTGTGGAGCATGGCGTTGATCTCGACGGTGCCGCGGGGCTTCGCGCGCCCCGTGGCGGCCGCGACGGCGGAGGAGATCATCATGGCGATCGTCCGCTCGCCGACCCGACGAGCTCCGGCCGGCGGCGCCGCCGGGACGTGCCCAGGGGAGGCGGCAGCGGGCGCGGGGTACGCAGCGGGCGCGGGATACGCAGCAGGCGCGGGGTACGCAGCGGGCGCGGGATACGCAGCAGGCGCGGGGTACGCAGCAGGCGCGGGGTACGCGGCGGGCGCGGGGTATGCAGCGGGCGCGGAGTAGCCCGCGGTAGGCACGGGGTACGCGGCGGGCGCGGGATGGCCCGTCGCTGGCGCAGGGTAAGCCGCGGCAGGAGAGGGGTGATGCGCCACGGCGTGCGCCTGCGGCGGACCCGACGTGCGGCGCTCGACGAGCTCCAGCCGCACCCGCGGGCCCTTGGCGCCGAACGTGATCTCGTCGCCCGACGCGATCGGGTGCCGCTTGATCCGCTGCCCGCCCGCGTAGGTCCCGTTGCGGCTGTCGAGGTCGTAGAGCACCCAGCCAGCCGCCTCGAGGCGCGCCTCGGCGTGGTGGCTGCTCGCGTCGCGATCGTGGTTCGGGTCGAAGACGACGTCGTTGTCCGGCGCTCGGCCGAAGCGCACCGCGCGCCGATCATGGATCTCCACGGAACCGGCGTTGCGCCCGAAGGTATGTACGACGCGTAACATCACGGCGCCGGGACCCCCTGCAGCAGATCGATCCGCATCCCGATGCGGAACGGCGAGCTCTGCGTCACCGTCGCCTTCCGGCCGTCGATCGTGACGTTGTCCTCGTCGTCGATGTGCGCCGCGTGGATGCCGATGACGTGCCCGTACTGGTTGAAGATGGGGCTCCCGCTGTTGCCCCCGCGCGTGACGGCGTCGTGCTGGATCAGGACGGCTCGGTCCGGCGTCGTCGCCTCCTCGTCGATGCCGGTCACGCGCCCGATGCGGCCCTGCAGGAACGTCGCCGAGGGGCTCAGCGGGTCCATCAGGCGGCCGGGGAAGCCGATGACATAGGCGTCGTCGCCCGGCCCGATGGCCCGCAGCTCGGCGTCGTTCGCGAGCTTCACCGTGCGCGTCGCCTTGCCGGAGATCCGGAGCAGGGCGACGTCCGGCGAGCCGGCGCCCGCCTGCCCCGGCTTGTACGCCGGGTGGGCCGACATCGCGACGATGGGGAAGCGGATCTTCCCCATCGAGTCGTTCTGCGTGACGATCGAGGTGCCGCCGCGGGCGCGGCAGTCGCGGACGCAGTGAGCGTTCGTCGCGAGCAGATCGGGCGCGATGGCGAACGCCGAGCAGCAGCCGCCGATGCGGTTGTCCACCTTGTAGCCCATCACGTAGAGCGCCAGCCTGTTCTGCTCGAAGATGGCGCGCCCCGAGAGCACCTGCTCCGGGATCGCGCCCGACGGGCGCGCCGCGGGCGCGATCCCGAGGCCGACCTCGCGCGCCAGCGCGTCGGCCGCCTGGCGCGAGCGGTACGTGACCACGAACGCCACGGCCACGGCGACGAGCGCCGCGGCGACGCCTAGCCCGAGGATCAGGTTGTGGCGCGACACCTTGCGCCTCGCCTCGTCCGCCTTGGCGCGCACGAGCGCGAGCGCCTTCTCCTCGCGCCGCATCGCTTGCACGACGGCATCCTTGACGATGCGCTGCGCGGTCTCGACGTCGACGCGGCCGTCCGCGTCCGGGCGCCCGGGGGGCCGCTCTTCCTGCGGGGCGGCCGGGGTCTGCCGGCCACGCTTGTCGTTGCTGCGCAGCATCGCGGTGGGGGGCGCGCGCACGTGCGCCACGCGTACCCTAACGAAGCAGGTAGTAGCCGGCGATGGTAACGCACGCGACGGCGCTCACGATCATCAAGATCACCAGCCACTGCGGCGCGCCGTCGGTCGGGATCATGATCGGCTCGTCGCCCTGGACGGGCGCGCGGGCGTTGCGCTCGTCCAGCGCGTCGTCGGCCGGCAGGGGCGAGGCGACGTGGTCGTAGTCGTCCCCGTCGTCGTCCATGTCGCTGTCCGCGCCGCTCAGCCACGATTTCGGCGAGGGGGGGCGCTGCGAGATCTTCTTCTCGTCGAGCTCCTTCACCTTGCGCGCCGGCTCGGACGCGGCGGCGTTCTGGGCCAGGAGGTGCTCGGGCAGCGCGTACTTCTGGTAGCGGAGGTCCTCGATGTCCTCGAGCTCCGGCAGGGCGAGCCCGTCGCCGTCGAACTTCGCGACCACCACCGTGATGTTGTCGTGCCCGCCGGCCTGGTTGGCCCGATCCGTCAGCACCTTGCAGGCCTCGATCGGATCGTCGACGCTCCGCAGCACCTCGCGGATCTCCTCGTTCCGCACCATGCCCGAGAGCCCGTCGGAACAGAGCATCAGCGTGTCGCCCCGCTTGAGCTCCACGAAGGTGAGGTCGACCTGCACCGAGTCCGCGGTGCCGAGCGCCTGGAGGATGATGTTGTTGTGCTCGAAGGTCTCGGCCTCCTCCTCGGTGAGCTGGCCCGCCTCGATGAGCTGGTTCACGAGCGACTGGTCGCGCGTCACCTGCACGAGCCGATCGCCGCGGAGGACGTACGCGCGGCTGTCGCCGACCTGGCCGAGGAACAGGTGATCGTCCATCAGCGCGGCGATGGTCGAGGTGGTCCCCATCCCCCGCCGGGTCCGATCGAGCTTCGCCTCGCTGAAGATCCGGAGGCCCGCCGCCTCGATCGCCTGCACCAGCCGCGCCGCGAGCTCGTCGTGGTCCTCCGGGGGACCGGCGGCGCTCATCCGCTGGTAGATGATGTCGACCGCGAGCTGGCTCGCGACCTCGCCGGCCGCGGCGCCGCCCATGCCGTCGCACACGCCGAGCAGGGCGCCCCGCTCGCCGACGACCTGGTAGCGATCCATCTCCATCAGGCCGCGGCTCGCCTTCGTGAGATCCGCGACGATGAAGTTGTCCTCGTTGTGCTCGCGGACCTGGCCCACGTCGGTCCTGCCGAACAGCCGCAGCACGACCTCGGGGCGACGCGGCTCGTCGGGCGGTGTCGCCGCGCCGTCCATGCCGTCGGGGCGCTGCCCGCCCTCGTCCGGCTCGCCACCCCCCGGCGGCGCCTCGCCCGCGAAGCGCCCGGCAGCGCCGCCGAGGGCGGCCTCCGCGGCAGGGGTCTCGTCGAGCGCGCCGTCGTACGACGCGGCCGCGAGGGAGGCGTGCGCCTGAGCGGCGGCCGGCGGCGCATCGGGGGTCACAGCGTCTCCGTGGTCGTCCGATCGTACGGCGCTTCCATCCGCGTCCTCCTCGCGCGACCCGCCAGCGGTGAGCCGCACGCGCGGCGGCGGAGGGAGCTTCCGCCCGACCTTCTCCGGGCTCGATGCGCTGGGCGCCTTCACGGGCTTCACGGCGATGCCAGCCTTCTGCGCGGCGTTCGCGGCCGGACGCGTCTTGAGCGGCGGGGGCTTCCAGTTCACGGGCTTGCCTGCTTCCACAGACCCCGCCTTGCCGGGCTCGAGCGACGCGGCGCCGTGCGGGGAGTCATGAAGCGCCTTGCCGGCGTGGCTGCTCGAGTCGGTTCCTGCGGACGTCGCGCCGGGGAGCCCCTCGACTTCCAGCGCCTCGGTCGGCGTTTCGCGGACGGTCTGGTCGCTCATCGGGGGAGATCCACGCGGAACAGGTGCTGCCCGATGCGCACGAAATCGCGATCGAGGAGGCTGACGTCCTCGCGGATGGCGACGTAGGTCCCGTTCGACGAGTCCAGGTCGCTGAGCGTGAACTCCCCCGTGGCCGGGTTCCTCCGGATGGCGGCGTGGCGTCGCGAGAGGAACGGATCGGCCGTGAATACGATGTCTCCCGTCTCCCGTCCGATCACCGTCTCATCCCGGTAGAGGTGGTACACGTCCCGCGTCACGCCCTCCACCGTCCGCTGGCAGAGTCTCGCCCGGCGGTGGATGGCGGGCGAGCCAAACAGCAACGTTCCATGCTGGATGGCATGGCCGAGGCCTCGCTCGCCGTCGTTCACGGTCTGAAACTGTAACACCTCGAGGCCCAGGAGGAGCAAGTCGCCATCTCGGAGGGGGTGCGTCTTCCGGATGCGGAGGTAGATGCGGTTGACGCTGCCCAGGTCACGGAGAACCCAGGACCCTTCCTGCGGGATGATCCGCGCGTGCCGCGGCGAGACGTACTGGTCGTCCTCGAGGACGATATCCCCCTCGGTCCGGCCGATGTCGATCTGGGGGCCCGCGAGGGGGAAGCTCTTTCCCTCGGTCCCGTCTTCGACGATCACGATGAGCTTGCCCTCGAGCGCTCGGGTCGGCTGGGTGTCAGCCGGAACCCACGCCGGCGGGCGAACCGAGAGGGACGCGCGCAGCGGCGCGAGCGGCCGCTGGGAGGCCGGCGGCGCGCTGCTCGCCTCGGAGATCGGCCCGGCGGGCTCGGCAGTCTGCGGGGGCCGCTGCGGGTCGCGCCGGGCGTCCGGGGCGAGCGCGGGCGCGGGCTGCGGGCGTTCGGAGGCGGCCCTGGAGGGGCGCTCGGAGGCGGGCCGCTCGCCCTCGAGGGGCGCACCGCAATACTTGCAGAACCGCGTGCCCGCCAGGCACTGACCGCGACAGCGCGCGCACTCGACCGGCGGGACGGGAGCCCGCTGCGACGACGCGATGTCGACGACCGGCGAGCCGACGATCTTGTCCGCGTTGCTCCCGCTGGCCGCGGGCGGGGGCAGCCGCGCCGGGGGCAGGGCGACCGGGGGCAGCGGGGGCGGAGCCGGCCTGGCCGGCGCGCCGACCCGTTGATGCGCGTCTCCGGCGCCGGAGCGCTCGTCGCGCGCCGCTGGCGGCGGCGCGGCCTCCGCGGGCGGCGCGTGCCGGGGCGCGGCGGGCGTGACGTCGTGGAGACCTCGCGCGGTCGTCGCGATCTCCTCGTGGGGCGCGGGCGCCATGTACGGCGCGCCAGGGGAGAGCGCGGTGCCTGGCTCGCCGCGCTCTCCCCTGGCGTGCTTCGACACCTGGCTCAGCGGCTGCGGGGCGCCCGCCGGGGCTCCGCCGTCTCTCCTGTTCAGCGCCGCGCCGCACGTCACGCAGAAGCGGTAGCCCGGAGGGTTCTCCCCGTTGCAGTTCGCGCAGGAGAGCCCCAGGAGCGCGTCGGTGATCGAGGGCGTCGCGGGCGGCGCGGGCGCGTCACCCCGCTCGGTGACCCTCGGCCCTTGCAGGGCTGGCACCATCTGGATCGCGCTGTCCAGCGCGCCAGCAGCCGGCGTCGCGGCGCCCTCGCGCGCCGGGCGCGAGGCGCCCTCGGCGCGGCCGTGCGCCGCCGGCATCGCTGGTTCCGTCCTCGCCGAGCTGAGCGGGCTGAAGGAGAACACGGGCGCCTCCGGGCGGAGGCGCCCCGGCGCGCCGCGAGGCGCCGGCGCCCTGGCGGCCGCGCGGGCGTCGTTCGCCGGCGGCGTCTCGGCCTGCGCGGGCGCCGGCAGGGCCGGGAGCGACACCTGCGGCAAGCCGCTCGGCGGCGTCGGCGGGACGACCCGCGCCTCTCGAGCCTTCAGCCGTCGACCGCAATCCTGACAGAACGTCAGATCGCCAGCGTTGTCGCGGCCGCACACGTCGCAGATCACGCTGCCGAGGGGACCGCGGAGCGACGGTCGAGTCAAGTAGCCGGTGCGTTCTCTCGAGCGGACAGGGGGACCGCTCAGCGCCGGCCGACCTCGGTCCGCACCTCGAGGAGGAGCTCGAAGCCGACGAATTGCGCGATGGCGGTGGCCCGCTCGTAGTTGGCCGTGTCCCTCCAGCCAGCGAGCAGCACCGGCCGGTACACGCAGCTGACGCCGAGCACCGCGCGGCGCGAGACCTCCAGCTCGACCCCGACGCCGCCGAAGATGAGCGCGCCGCCCGTCTCGACGCCCCACTCGTTCCCGTAGGCGACGCCGCCGATCCCGGCGGAAAAGTAGGGAGCCGCCCGGTAGCCGATGTCCGGCAGGTACCTCATCTCGGCCCGGAGCTGCTGGAAGATTCCAAGCCGGTAGAGGTTGCTCGAGTCCATCTTGGTGAACTGGTACGCGCCGCCGAAGTACCAGGGGCCCGGCGAGCGGTATCCGCCGCGGATCGCGAGCCCGCCCCCGCTGCCCAGGATGCACGCGTAGAAGGGCCCCGAGCGCGGGCAGACAGCGCCAGGATCGAGGCTCATCTCGGCCACGAGGGCGACGCCGTACTGCACGTACTCGACGTGCAGCGGCGGCGGTCGGGAGGCGAGCTCGACGCGCGGCTTGACGGCAGGCGATGGCTCCTGCTCGGCCGCGGCCTCGTCCCCCGCCGCGTCGAGCCGAGCGCTCCCGGCGGACGTGGCGCGCACGTCCGCGGTCCCATCGTCGGGGCCTTCGCCCGTCCGTCCGCCGGCGGGAGCGCCTGGCGCGGCGCCGAGGAGGGCGCCCTCGGCCTGGGGGTGCGGAGGCGCGGCCCGCGCTGTCAAGGACAGCAGGGCGCCGGCCGCGATGGTCGCGGCCCAGAGCGCGCCGGGCGGAGATCGCAAACGCACGAGTTGTTTGAGATACGCGAGAGATCTGCCGCCGGCAACGCTCCTCCGCCGCGCGGGCGCCGGGGCGCGCCCGCGCCGACCTCCGACGTGGGCGCGCGCGCGGTCGCCTGGGGAAGCTCCGCGCCTCGCCGCGCCCCCGGGAAAAGACGCGACGGAAAGCGGAGGCGAGCGGTCTCTTGAAGCTCGACACCATACGCCGCTTGACGGCAGCTGCGAGGGTCGCCTAAACGAAGCCACCTTCATGGAGATTCACCTCGACAAGCGTGCCGTAAAGCAGATCCGCCTCTCTGCGGCGGATGCCGTTGAGGAAGGCGACACCGAAGCGCTGCGCGAGGACGTCCTCGAGGCGTTCTCGGAGGAGCAGGTCGAAGAGATCGAGCGTCGTCTGGACAGCGGTGATTTTTTTGAGTTCTTGACCGACGTGCTCGACGAGTGGGGGGGCGACGACGTGGACGAGCTCTTCGAGCTCCTCGAGACCCAGCTCGGCGACATCGGCATCGATCTGAAGTACGAGCCGCGCGAGGACGACGACGACCTCGACGAGGCCGACGACGACGATCTCGCCGACGACGAGGACGAGGACGGCGACGACGACGACGCCGAGCTGGAGCCCGAGGACGACGAGGACGACTGAGCGCGGCCGGCCCGCCGCCGCGGCGACGCGCCGCGCGGCGTCCCCGCGTCAGGGGTCCTTCCCGCCGTCGAGCTCGCGGAGGATGTAGTCCGCGCACGGGCGAGGCGCCGCAGGGAGCGACGGACATAGCGCGTGCGCGCAGCGCGCGTAGCGCGAGTCAGGGAGCTCCCGAGCGATCCGGGCTGCGGCGGCGCACGCCTCCTTGCTCCGGCCCTCCTCGCGCCACAGCTTCGCCTCGGCCCAGAGCGCGTCGTCGCGCAGGATGGACGCGGGGTGGTCCGTGTAGAGCTTGCGCAGCTCGCGGCGCGCGGCCGCGCGATCGCCGAGCGCGTCGCGGTAGAGGCGCGCGATCTCGAGCTGCGCGTCGTCGAACTTCCCGCGGTCGTAGCTGCCGGTGACGGCCGGCTCGCGCGCGGAGAGCATCTCCCTCAGGTAGCCGATGGCCTCCTCGGGGCGCCCGAGGGACGCGGCGAGCTCCGCCGCGTGGAACAGGGCGTCGTCCGTCAAGCTGCCGACGGGGTACGGGTGCGCGCGCGCGGCGGCGACGAGCGCGCGCAGCGCGGCCTCGCGATCGCCGCTCCGCTCCAGGAGGAGCGCGGTGTGGTAGGCGACGTCCTGATCGAGCTCCGTCCCGCGGAGCGCGGGGCCGTGCTGCCGCAGCCACGCGAGCGCGCCCGCCGCGCCGGCGCGGTCTTCTTCGCGCTGGATGAGCCGCTTCAGCGCGTTGCGCGCGAGCCCGTGCGACGGGCGGCGCAGCGTCGCCGCCAGCAGCATCGCGTAGCCCGCGTCCGCGTCGCCGTGCTCGATCGCGAGATCGGCGAGCTCGAACTCCGCGCGCTCCGAGCGCGGCCCGCGCGGCGAGTCGGCGAGCAGCCGCTCGTACGACGCGCGCGCCTCGCCCCACGACTCCGCGCGCTCGAACGAGCGCGCCTGCATGAGGCGCGCCTCGTCGCGGTCCTTCACGCGCAGCGCCCGCGACGCGGCGTCGTCGAACGAGCGGGCCGCCTCGCGGTAGCGCCCCGCGTGGTAGGCGCGCTCGCCGGCGCTCATCGCGGCGAGGTAGGCGTCGCCGCGCGCCGGCGCGCACGCGGGGCCGAGTAGCGCGGCGATCGCGATCGCGACGGCGAGCGCCGGCGCGGGGGAGTTCGTGGGGCGGCGGCTCATGCGCGCGCGCCCTCGGCGCCGCGATCGCGCGGCAGCGCCAGCACCTCGGCGAGCGCCTCGGCGAGGGCGCTCGCCGCGGGCGCGACCTGCTCCGGCGCGAGATCGAGGTGGGTCACGGCGCGGACGGCGCTCCGGCCCGTCGCCCCCACGAGCACGCCGCGCCGCCTGGCGGCCTCGACGAGCCGCTCCGCCGGGATGCCGGGCGTCTCGATGTAGAGAATGTTCGTCTCGGGCTCCTCGATCGTCGCGGGCGGCGCGCCCGTCGCGGACGGCGCCGCCGCGCGGAGGGCCGCCGCGCGCATCGCCCGCGCGATGGCGCGCGCGGCCTCGTGGTCCTCGGCGATGCGGCCCTGGTGGTGCGCGAGCGCGTACAGGGCGGCGGCCGCGAGCACGCCGGCCTGCCGCATGCCGCCGCCGAGCATCTTCCGGAAGCGCAGCGCGGCGCGGACCACGTCGGCGCTGCCGCACAGCGCGGAGCCGACGGGCGCGCCGAGGCCCTTCGAGAAGCAGACGCTCACCGTGTCGAACGGCGCGGCGAGCTCGGCGGGCGTTCGACCGGTGGCGACCGCCGCGTTCCAGAGGCGCGCCCCGTCGAGGTGCAGCGCGAGCCCGTGCGCGCGCGCGACCGACGCGATGGCGAGCACGTCCTCCTGCGGAAAGACCCGGCCGCCCGCGCGGTTGTGGGTGTTCTCGATCGCGACGAGGCGCGTGCGCGGGAGGTAGTACTGCGGCGGCTTGATCGCGTCCTCGACGTCGGCCGCCTTGAACAGGCCGCCGCGCCCGGCGAAGACGAACTGCACGCCGCTCCAGGCGGGCGCGGCGCCGCTCTCGTAGAACGCGCAGTGCGCGCCCTCGCCCGCGATCACCTCGTCGCCGCGCTGCGTGTGGCAGAGGAGCGCGATCTGGTTGCCCATCGTCCCGCTCGGCACGAAGAGCGCCGCCTCCTTGCCCGTGAGCTCCGCGACGCGCTCCTCGAGCGCCCGCACGGTAGGGTCCTCCCGGTACACGTCGTCGCCGACCTCGGCCGCGGCCATGGCGGCGCGCATGGCCGCGGTCGGTCGGGTGACAGTGTCGGAGCGGAGATCGATCGTCGCTTGCATCCTGGAACCTCGGCTGTCGGCGTCGGCCGACGTTGTAGCACCGCGTGGCGCCGCGCCCGCTACGTGGCGCCGCGCCCGCTACGCGGCGCCGCGCCCGCTACCCGGGGCTCGCCGCCGCGAGCCGCGGGAACCGCTCGGCCATCCGCCACGCGATGCGCGTCGCCATCGCCATGATCGGCACCTGCGAGTTCACGCCGATGCTCGTGGGGAGGATCGAGCCGTCGGCGACGAAGAGCCCCGGCAGCGCGAAGCACTCGCCGCTCTGATCGACGATCCCGCGCCGCGGATCGTTCGCCACCCGCGCGCTCCCGAGCGGGTGGAACGCCATGCACTCGATGCGGCGCGCGTCGATGGACGCGCGCTCGGCCGCGCGCGCGGCGTCCATCGACGTGACCGGCGGCGCGCCGAGCAGCGCGGTGTAGACCTCGCGCGCGCCGGCGGCGAGCGCCATCTCGCTGAGGATCGTGATGGACCGGCGGAGCCGCGCGAGGTCGCGCGGCGCCATCGCGTACGAGACGAGCGGCTCCCGCCCGGGGCCGGGGCGGACGCGGCCGCCGCCCTCGTCGTGGATCATGGCGCCGAAGACGGCGCAGCGCGACAGCGCGGCGGCCCGTCGCCGCAGCGCGGGCCCGACGCCGGGGAGGCCCGCCGCGAGCACGTTCACCGCCGAGTAGACGCCGACGAGCTTGATCCCCTCGGCGTCGAAGTGGTCGGAGTAGACGCTCTGGAGCGCGCCGTCCCAGCCGTTCAGCGCGTCGTCGAACCGGGCGACCACGCGCATGGCAGGGTGCAGCGTCACGCCGTCGCCGAGCCCGGAGCTCGCCCCGAACGCGCCCGTCGTGCGGAGGAGCAGCGGCGTGTGCAGCGTGCCGCACGCGGCGACGACCGCCTTCGCGCGCACCCGGAACCGGCGCGGCGGGGCCCCCGGCTCGCCGCCGAGCAGCCTCCCCTCGACGCCGGCGGCGCGCCCGCGCTTCACGGCGATCCGCTCGACCAGCGCGTCGGCGATCACGCGCGCGCCGTGCGCGGTCGCCGACGGCAGGTAGGCGACGTCGACCGAGCGCTTCGCCCCGGCGGGGCAGGTGAAGTTGCACCGGCCGTTGCCCTCGCACGCGTCGCCGGTGTTGCGGCGGAGCGGGCGCATCGGGATGCCGAGCCGGCTCGCCCCCTCGACGAGCCGCGCCGTCGAGGCGGAGCGCAGCGCCTCGGGGACCTCGCGGACCTCTAGCCGATGCTCGACGCTGTCGTACGCCGCCTCGAGGGCGCGCTCCGACAGCTCGTCGAGGCCGAGGTCGCGGGTCCACCGCGCGTGGACGCTGCCCGGGATGCGGAAGCACACCCCGCCGGTCACCACCGACGATCCGCCGACGGCGCGCCCCAGAGTGAGCGAGATCATCGGCGTCTGGCCCACGCCGAACGCCGTGAACAGGCCGGCCTCGCGGAACAGCCGCCGCACCGACTCGCTGGGCTTCCAGCGCTTGTAGTCGTCAGGGCGAACGTAGGGGCCCTCCTCCAGCACGATCACGCGCCGCCCCGCCTCGGCGAGCAGCGCGGCGACGACCGCGCCGCCGGCGCCGGAGCCGACCACGACGACGTCACACGGCTCGTCGAACCCCGCAGGCAGGTCGCGCCCGCTGACGATCGGCTCGCTCGACGCGATGCCGCCGTTCACGCGCCGCCCCCGGCCCCGAGCCCGGGCAGCCGGCGCCGCGCCGCGGTGCTCTCGCGGTCGAAGCCCGTCAGCGCGAGCTCCGCGCCCTCCTCGAAGGCGGCGATGCACATCGGCACCTTGAAGGCGAGGAGCAGCATCGCGAGGAGCCCGGAGCGGCTCGACTCGAGCGCCTCCAGGTACGCGAGCCGCCGGACGAGCGAGAGCCGGCTCATCCGGCCGAAGGCGCCGATCACGAAGGGCGGCAGCAGCTCGAGGCAGGCCGCCAGCAGCGCGAAGCTGCGCCGGGTCTCGGGGCTGCCCTGCCCGAGCGCGAGATCCAGCGCCGCGACCGCGCGCTCGCACACCTCGGCGCCCGGCGGGGCGAGCTCCCCGCGCTCGTCCTCGTCGCAGAGCATCGCCTCGGCGGCGGCCCACGCGACGCGTCGCGCCCACGGCGAGAGCCCGCGCCCGGCGCGCTCCCACCGCTCGAGCCCTCGCGCGGCGCGCCCGGGCGCGCTCCCTCCCCCGTCCTCGTGCATGGCCGCGAGAGCCTAGCCCGGATCGGCGCCGCGCCGAGGTCGAAGGCGGCGCGCGACGGGGTCGGGTGATCCCGGGCGCTTGGCGCGGCCACGCGGAAGGGCTGTTCGCGTGCCATTGCAGAACGACATCCCGACGGTCCGCTGAAGGCGCGCGCCGTGCCGCGTCGAGCGCGGCGCGCGGATCGCTCTTCGCGGTCGCGTGTGGGCTGGCTGTCCGCCGCGGATCCGGTTCTGGTATTTGAGCAGTGCGGCCGGGGGAGCACGGAGGAACGATGGCGGAGCGATCGCTGCAGCACCGGGATCCCGATAGCAAGGACGACGAGACGCTGAGGAGAGAGGCGCGCGTGCACCTCGCGAGCGAGCCGGCGCTGCAGCTCGTGGCCGAGCTGATCGCGCGGCTGCGCGAGCTCGATCTGCCGTGGTGGACGCCGGTCAAGCTGCGCGAGCAGTTCGGCGCGGTCGAGCGGATGGGCTGGTTCCGCGAGCGCAGCGACGTGCGCCAGCAGATCACGACGTCCCTCACCGGCCTCTCGCCCAAGGCCGCCCGCCGCAAGACGCCCGACTTCCAGGGCGCGCTCATCGACTCCGTCATCGACGAGGGCGACATCACCCCGCGCGCGTTCGAGGACGCGTTCGACCCGCGCGATCTCGCGGTGTACGGCCCGGCCGGCGGCTACTGGCAGTTCTTCCGGGACTCGATGCCGTGGGATCAGGACACGCCGCAGCTCCAGGAGATCGTCGCCTGGCTGCTCAAGGCGCTGCTCGCGGATCGCAGCCCGTTCGAGGGCATCGGCAGGACGCCGATCCTGACGCCGTGGGACGTGCGCACGGCGATCGACGGTCGGCTGTGGCAGACCCGCATCCCGCTCGAGATCCGCGTCGCCATCGACAACGCGCGGCTCAAGCAGGAGCGCGAGCGCCCGGGCGTGCCGTTCCACGCCGACGGTGAGCTCGCGATCGCCGGGCCGGACGTCATCGCCGCGAACATCCCGCCGCGCGACATCCTCCCCGTTGTGCAGCTCGCGCAGAAGGCGATGCGCTTCGACGGGCCGCGGGCCGCCACGCCGAAGGCGGCGGCGCCCGTGGAGCTGTCGTCCGGCCGCGGCGGGGCTGCCGCTCCGCCGGCCGGGGCGGGCGCGCCTGCATCGGCGCCGGGGGTCTCCGCTCCGGTGGCGAAGCCGGCGGCGTCGGCGTCCGGCGGGCCCGTGTCGGCGCCGGCGGCGTCCGCGCCTGTGTCGTCCGGCGGCGGGCCCGCGTCGGCGCCTGCTTCCGGCTCGTCCGGCGGCGCGCCCGACGCGGCCCAGGCCGGCAAGGCGGCCGCGAGCGCCGCGCCCTCCGGGGCGGCCGGCTCGCCGCCGGGGGGCCTCGCGGCGTCGGTGAGCAGCCCGCCGGCCGGCTCCCCCGCGGGGCCGAAGGCCGCCGGCAGCATCACGCCGCCGAGCGCGATCGCCGCGAGGCCGCTCGCAGCGGCGGGCGCCGCGGCGGCGGTCTCACCGCTGGGGGGGGAGCCGTCGCGCAACAGGCTCCCGAGCGACCCTGGCACCTCGTCGGCGCGCGCATCGACGCCGCCCCCTCCGGCGGTGCGCCCGTCGACGCCGCCCGCGCCCCCGGCGGTGCGCGCGTCGACGCCGCCCGCGCCCCCGGCGGCGGTGCGCGCGTCGACGCCGCCTGCGCCGAGCGCCTCGCCGGACGGGGCCAAGGTCGAGTCGCTCGACGACCTCGAAGAGGAGGAGGACGACGCCGACGGAGACAGCGGTGTGCCCGAGAGCGAGCGCACGAACCCGTGGGCGACCTCGGGCGACGGGAAACCGAAGGACGATCTCGACGACATCGGCGACGTCGAGTCGGTGAAGTAGCGCCACCGGAGCGCGGAGCGCCGTCCGCGAGCGGGTGGCGCGCCGCTCCGTCACGGCGCCGCGCCGCGCTGCCCGCGGCGGTCTTCATGTTTCTTCACACGCGCTCCTGAACATCCTTCACACGCGATGCGCAGCTTCGAGGTGTCCCGGAGCCGCGCGTCTGCGGCTCCGGTCGTTGCTGCCCGGGGCGGCGCCCGCGTTCGGACGAACCGAAGCCGCGCGTACGCGCCCCGTGCACGGATCGACGGCGGAGACGCTCACGGAGGGTACGCATCATGCTGGGATTCGTGGTTGGAACGGCCTGTCTGATAGGCCTCGTCATGACGTTGAAGCGCGGCTCTAGGTACGACTGCGGGGCGCCCTGGGGCGCTGGGCCGCGCTTCTTCGGGCGGCGCGGGTTCGGGGGGCACGGCTTCCGCCGTCGCTTCTTCCTGTCCTTCCTCTTCGATCGGCTCGGCACCACGCCGACGCAGGAGAAGGTCATCGTCGCGGCCATCGACGAGCTCCGCTCCGCCGCAGAGGCGCAGCGGAGCGAGATCCGCAGCACGCGCGCGGACGTCGCCGCGGCGATGCGGAGCCCGAGCTTCGACGAGACGCGCCTCGGCGAGCTCTTCGCGCGCCACGACACGGCCATCGAGTCGCTGCGCAGGGCCTCGGTCGGCGCGCTCGGGAAGGTCCACGCCGTGCTCGAGGACCGCCAGCGCGAGCAGCTCGCCGATCTCATCGAGATCGGGCCGGCCGCGTTCCGCGACATGGGGTCCGGCAGGGCCGGGTGGCGCGGCGACGATCCCTACAGGACCCACGGCCGGTGGGCGTGAAGGAGGGATGAGACCATGATGCGACGCCAGATCACCATCGCGCTGCTCGCGCTCGGCACCGTCGCCGGTTACGCCTCCGGCTTCTCCTCGCTGCGCTGCCGGGCGGAGGCCCGCCGCGACGCCTTCCAGCGCCACGTCGCGTCCATCTGCGTGGACGCCGCGCGGGAGGCCGAGCGCTCCTGGCCGCGGGGCGCCGCGCGCGCGGTCCACGCGCCCGCGGCGGCCGACGCCGACACCGGCGCGGGCCCCTGAGCTATACAAGGGGTGAGCGGCGGCCGGTCGCCGCCGCTCCTGCCCCCCGGGTCCTTCCATGGCGCTGCGGCTCCTGCTCATCGACGACGACACCCGGCTCCACGCCTTGCTCGCGAGCTACCTCGAGCAGAACGGGTTCGCGGTGACCGTCGCGTGCGACGGCGCGCGCGGCCTTCTGGCGCTCGCCGCGGGCACCTTCGACGCCGTCCTGCTCGACGTGATGATGCCGGGCATGGACGGCATCGAGGTCGTCCGCCGCATCCGGCAGAAGAGCTCGATGCCGATCCTCATGCTCACCGCCCGCGGCGACGAGGCCGATCGCGTGGTCGGCCTCGAGATCGGCGCCGACGACTACATCGCGAAGCCCTTCAGCCCGCGCGAGCTGCTCGCGCGCCTCCGCGCGGTGCTCCGGCGGGCCACGCCCGACGCCGCCGGCGAGCGGATCGTGGCCGGCGACATCGCCATCGACGTGCCCGGCCGCGTCGTCACCGTGTCGGGCAAGCCCGCCGATCTCACCGGCATCGAGTTCGACATCCTCGTCGCCCTCGCGCGGCGCGCCGGCCGCGTCGTCGCCCGGGAGGCGCTCCTCGAGGAGGCCGGCCGCGGCGACGTCAACGTCGGCGGGCGGACGGTCGACGTGCACATCTCGCACCTGCGGCAGAAGCTGTCCGACGACCCGAGGTCGCCGAGGCTCATCAAGACGGTGCGCGGCGTCGGCTACGTGCTCGCCAAGGACCGCGTGTGAGGAGGAGGTACCGGTCCTGGCTCTACGAGAACGGGCGCAAGGTCTCGATCGGCCGCTTCGTGAGCGCGCGGCTGCACCGCCGGATCTTCATGTGGTTCGGCGCGACCATCCTGATCACCGCGCTCGCCGCGGTCGCCACGATCGGGGCCATCGATCGCGTCGGCAACTCCGGCTGGCGGCGCGAGCACGCCCGCGCCCAGTCGTTCGTGGCCCACGGGTTCGAGCGGGTATGGGCCGATCCCGCGGCCCGCGACACCCTCGCCCGCGCGTTCGCCGAGGATCTCGAGATCGATCTGGAGCTCGTCGACGCGACCGGGCGGCGGCTCGCCAGGTACGGCCAGCCCTGCCGGGCGCAGACCCTGGTCGCCCCGGTCCGCGACGAAGGGGGGCCGCTCGGCACCGTGCTCCTCTGCCCTGCGCGCGGCCGCTCCGGCGGCTCGCTCCGGTTCGCCCTGCCGCTGCTCGCCGTGGCCATCGTCATGTGGGGGGCCTCGGGCCTCATCGCGCGCCGCCTCGCCCGCCCGCTCGTCGATCTGGCCCACGTCGCGCACGAGATCGGCGCCGGCAAGCTGTCGAGCCGCGTCCGGCTCGACTGCCACGGGCAGCAGGGCGAGGTCGGCGTCGTCGCCGAGGCGGTCAACGACATGGCCGCGCGCATCGAGCGCCAGATCGCCGACCAGAGAGAGCTCCTCGCCGCCGTGTCGCACGAGCTCCGCACGCCGCTCGCCCGCATCCGCCTGCTGACGGAGATGGCCCGCGAGGGCGGCGGGCCGAGCGCCTGCGTGCTCGACGACCTCGACCGCGAGGTCATGGAGATCGACGCGCTCGTCGGCGACCTCCTGGCCAGCTCGCGCCTCGATTTCGCGGCCCTCACCGTGACCCGCCTCGACCCGGCCGAGGCCGGGATCCGCGCCCTGGAGCGCGCAGGGCTGGACCCGACGCTGCTGGAGGTCGTCGAGGGGACGCCGGCGCTCCAGGCGGACGCGACGCTGCTGGCGCGCGCCCTCGCCAACTTGCTGGAGAACGCGCGCGCGCACGCTGGCGGGGCCGAGCGGCTGCGGGTCCGTCCCGGCGGCCAGCGCGGCGTCGTCTTCGAGGTCGAGGATCGCGGGCCCGGGTTCGCGGACGGGGAGGAGACGCGCATCTTCGAGCCGTTCTTCCGGCGCGAGCGGGCGCAGGGCGGCGAGAGCGGGGCCGAGCGCGGCTCGCTCGGCCTGGGCCTGGCGCTGTGCAAGCGCATCGCCGAGGCGCACGGGGGCCGCGCGTTCGCCGAGCGCCGCGAGGGCGGCGGGGCGCGCGTCGGCATCGAACTCGCGCTGCATCCGCCAACCAGCGCCGCGCGCCCACAGGGACGCGACGGGGAAGCAACCCGAGTAGACAGAGCAACCAGAGCAGACAGAGCAACCAGACCAGACAGAGCAGACGGAGATGCCCGCCCTCGCCGCGCGTAGCGTTCCCGCTTGACCGCGCGATGGGGCGGGTGCGACGCTCCCCGTGCTCGCGACCATGCGAATCCTCCTCTGCGAAGATCAGGACGCGATCCGGCGCATGATCGAGGCGCTGGTCGGAGCGAGTGGTCACGAGGTGATCGGCGTGGGCACCGGCCGCGAGGCGGTCGAGCGCGCCCTGACCGAGCCCTTCGACGTGCTGCTGCTCGACCTGATGCTGCCCGGGAGCATGGATGGCTTCGAGGTCTGCGAGCGCCTCCGCGCGCACCCGGGCACCTCCAGCCTGCCGATCATCGTGATCAGCGCCCTCGACGATCACGAGGCGCGCGCCCGCGCCTTGAAGCTCGGCGCGACCGCCTACTACGCCAAGCCGTTCCGGCCCCTCGAGCTCCTGGAGCACATCGGCGGGCTCAAGACCGCGCGGCGGGCCTGAACGCGGGGCCCCGCCCCGGCGGGTGCCGTCCGTCCGGCTCAACGCAACGGAGCGCTGGAAGATGGCGCCCGATTTGGCTACACCCGGCCGTCATGCACACTCGGTGGCGCTGGGTCATGGCTTCGACGCTCGCGGCGGTCGCCCTCTCGGGGCTCGCGGGCTGCGAGGGGGAAAAGAGCAAGGCGCAGGTCGCCGCCGACGCCGGCGCGCTCGACGCCGGCCCGGCGTTGCCCGTCGTCGGCGGCAAGCTGGGCGCGGAGCTCGCGGAGGCGGCGTCGGGCAGCACCGAGAAGAAGGGGCCAGCGGCGGGCTCTGCGGCGGACGGGCCGCCGCAGAGCGGCGTGTTCTCGGCGTCCGAAGCGGCCGCCGCGCTGCCGAAGGACGTGCCCTACAAGATCGAGGTCATCGGCGACGGCAGCGAGCCGCGGGCCAGGCTCGCCCCGAAGATCGACCCGAAATCCGAGCAGAAGCTCGACATCACGCTCGGGCTGCGCATGGGCGGGCCGCAGGGGCTGCCGAACCTGGAGCTCGGCGTGAGCTTCAAGGCGGAGAAGCCGGCGGACGCACCCAAGGAGGGCGCGGCCGCGCGCGTGGCGTCGACGGCGAGCGCGGCTCCGACGAGGGTGATCGCGAAGATCACGTCGGCGACGCTCGCCTCGATGTCGATCGGCGGCCCGCCGAAGCAGCTCGCGGACGCGCTCGCGAAGCTGAAGGGGAGCGCGCTGCGGTACGAGCTCTCGCCGGCGAACGTGGTCGGCAACGTCCACTTCGAGCTCTCCAAGGACGCCGATCCCGGGCTCCAGCCGCTGATCGGCGCGCTCGGGGAGGCGATCACGCTCCTCACGCCGCCGCTGCCGGACAAGCCCGTCGGCGCGGGCGCCTACTGGATGGTCACCGATCGCGTGGTGGCGTCGGGCGCGCAGCTGCCGGTGCTGCGGTACCGGGTCTTCAAGATCGAGAAGGTGGAGGGAGGCGTCGTCTCGTTCAGCGTGGACACGCGCCAGTACGCGGAAGGGGCCGACCTCAAGCTGCCGAGCCCGAACGGGGAGGTCACGATGACCATCGACCGGCTCGACTCCTCGGGCAAGGGCACGCTCACCTGGTCGCCGTCGAGCTTCGCGCCCGGCGTGGCCGACGCCTCGCAGCGGCTCCAGGCATTGCTGGTGCCGCCCGGCGCCACCGGCCAGCAGGCCGCTCAGCGCAGCGTGGCCCAGGTGGAGCTCACCGCGAAGTTCGCGTCGCCGGCAGCGCAGTAGCGCCGGTCCGCGGGCGGGCGCGGCAGCGCTCGCCAGGGTCACGCTCTGCCGCCCGGGGCACACGGAGCGCCTCTCGCGCATCGGGCGGTGTGAGCGCATCGCCCTTCTGGCTGTGCACTTCCGTGCGAGCGTTCGCGCCCGCATCTCCCGCCCCGCGGCCCTGCTGCCTTCCAGGACGCAGGCGTGCGTCCCGGTCGCTGCCCGCGAGCCATGGAATCCATGGCAGCCACGGCCAACCCTGGAGCGGCGCCGCGGTGCCGGGGGGGTTGGCTAATCCCGTGCATGAGCGCCCGTGCGGGGAGGCGTGACGGCTGTCCGACCCGGCTGCCAGAGGCGGGCGAGCAGACCGAGCCACGTGCAGACGCATGACGTACGGGTGCGAGCGGAACATGCGCGGATGCAGCCTCGAGGCGTACATCGAGGAGCCGGGCCTCACGGAAGGGCAGCGCCGGCGGCTGCGGCTGTTCCAGACGGTGGAGGAGGCCGTGAGCCGTCGCGTGGAGCGGCTGTGCACGTCCAGCGAGATCGAGGTGACGGACGCGGCGATCCTCGTCGTGTCCCCGGCGGCGCGCCGGGCGTTTTTCCGGATCGACGCGCGGGGCAGCGCGGAGGCGCCGGGCGCGAGCGTCCTCGTCGACCACCGCGCGCGGCTCCACGAGTTCCTGCACGCCGTGCTGCCGCCCGTGGACGAGGTGCCGTTCGATCCGTACGTCGACCTGCTCGCGCCGTCTCCGCCCCAGTGCGTCCGCGTGCTCATCGTGGACGAGGACTCGCTCACGGTCCTGAATTACGGCGCGTTCGTGGTGGTGAACCTCGACCGCAGGGAGATGCCGAAGGCCTAGCTCCCGCGCCGGAGGTCAGAAGCGCACGGTGAGGCGGAACGGCTCGAGGGCGGCGCGCGGCGGGGGCTGCTTTCGCGGGGCGCCGGCGGGATCGCGATCGAAGGCCATCACGAGCACGCCGACGCCCGCCGCCAGGAGGCCGGCGCCGGCGACGATGTCGCCCGCGAGCGCCTGGGCGCGCGCGGCGTCGGCCGCGTCGCCGTCCCGCGTCGGTGCGTCCGACGCGCTCGCGACCCCGAGCAGCCCGATGGCCGCGCCGGCCGCCACGGTGGTCAGGCCGCCGGCGAGCAGCACGATCGGCACCACGCGGCTCGGCGCAGCGTCGGGCGCGGAGCTCGGCGGGGCGCCGCGCAGGACCGGTCTGGCCGGCGCGACGCTCGCTGGAGCGCTCGTCGAGGACACCCTCGGCTCGGCGGGCGCCGCCGGCGCGGCGACCTCGCGCTCGAGGCTCAGCACGACGACGGCGCGGCTCCCCGGCGCCGCCGCGACGCTCCGCTCGGCCTCGCGGTAGCCCGGCGCGCTCGCGGTCACCGTGTGATCCCCCGGGTTGACCGGGCGCGGGCGATCGAGCGCCGCCGCGGGCACCACGACGCCGTCGATCTTCACCTCGAGGCCGACGGCGTCGCCCGGGGAGAGCCGCAGCTCGAGCGCCGCGACCTTGTGCTCGAGCTCCTGGATCGCCTGCCGCGCGAGCTTCTCGTACCCTTTTGTCGCAGGCGCGGACGGCTCGACAAGGAACGCGCGGAAGCTCTCGAGCGCCTCGACGAGCTGCCCCGTCTGCTGCTGGGCCACCCCGAGGCTGTAGAGGGTGATCGGCGCGCGCTTGATCGCGAGCGAGCGCTCGTACCGCTCCCGCGCCTGCTCCCAGCGGCCCTGCCTGGCGAGCTCGGAGGCCTCGATGAAGATCTCGCGCGCGACGGCGACGTCGGCCGCGCTCTGGGCCGCGGCGGGCGCGGGCGCGGCGAGCATCGCGGCCGCGACGAGGAGCGCCAGGACGCCCGAGGGCGCGCGCGTCCGCCGCGGCGTCACGGCCTGAACCGCTCCCCGTCCGGCACCAGCGAGAACCCCTCGAGCCCGGACCACAAGATGAGCTCGGTCCCCGTCCACACGCCCACGCCGTAGGTGTGCTGCTTGCCCGCGGCCGACATGTTCGCTCCCCACGCCATCGTCATCGGATCGTAGAGCTTCCCGTCTCGCCTGAGCGTCACGCCGCTCCGCCCGCCGGCGACGAGGGCGTGCGCGCCGGTCCACCCGGTCCAGCCGGTGCGCCGCTCGACGCGGCTGCGCTCCGACGGGGCCCCCTTGTCGTCGATCCCGCGCCACGCGTCGGCCGCCGGATCGTAGATCGCGCCGCTCTTGCGGGCGACGCCCTCCTGGTCCTGCCCGCCCCAGACGAGGAGCCGATCGCCCATCCAGACCGCGAACGCCTCGGTCCTCGGGCTCGGCGCGCCGGCGCTGGGCAGCGACCGCCAGACGTCGGTGGTGGGGTTGTAGGCGTACCCCTCGTTCGTGGTCGCCTCGCCGGCCTCCCCGCCGAACAGGTAGAGCTCCGTGCCCGACCAGGCCCACGCGACGCCCTCGCGCGCCGGGGCTGCGCCGGCGCTGGAGGCCGGCGTCCATGCGTCGGTGACCGGGTTGTAGAGCCCGCCGCCGGCGACCGGGGCGCCGCCCGCGGAGCCGCCCCAGATCAGGAGGCGCGTGCCGGTCCACACGCCGATCGGCATCCGCCGCGCCACGGGGGCGTTGGTGGTGCTCATCGCGCCCCAGGTCCGCGCCGCCGGGTCGTACACGCCGCCGGTGGACAGGCCGAGGGGGCTCGCGAACGCGCCGCCGCCCCAGACGAGCACCCGGGAGCCCGTCCACGCCGCGGCCGCGAGCACGCGCGGCGAGGGGGCGCCCTCGTTGCCCAGCGTCGACCACGTGTCGCGCGCCGGATCGTAGAGCGCCCCGTCGCTCACGTCCGCGGCCGACGTGCGGCCGCCCCACAGGAAGAGCGCGTTCCCGATCCAGGTCGCCGCGGCCATCTGCCGCGGCGCGGGCGCGCCGCTCTTCGTCATCGGGACCCACGCGGGCGTGCACGCGCCGCTGCGGCACTCGCGCCCGCTCAGGCAGGCGTTCCCGCACGCGCCGCAGTGCTCGGCCGAGCCCAGGCTGACGCACTTGCCCTCGCAGGCCACGAGGCCGCCTCCGCAGGGCGGGATGCAGGCGCCGCCGGAGCAGATCTCGCCCCCGCTGCAGTCCGCGCTCGTGCAGCACTGGCGGCACGCGACGAGGCTGCAGCACTGCTCTCCGTCGGCGCAGCCCGTGCTCTTGCACCTCGCGCCGCCGTCCTCGCACACGTCGGCGGTGCAGCCGTCGCCGTCCGAGCAGTCCTCGTTCGAGCAGCAGGCGCGGCACGCCGCGCCGCAGTCGCGCGGCGTGAGCGCGCCGCACGCGCACGCGCCGGACACGCACACGGCGCCCGGCTTGCAGGCGGTGCTGCACGCGCCGCAGTGCTGCGGATCCCTGGTGAGATCGGACTCGCAGCCCGGGGCGACCGGGTCGCAGTCCGCGAAGCCCTCGTCGCACACCAGCTCGCCTCGGTCGCAGCGCTGGTGCGGCCCCGCGGCGACCCCGCACGCGCCGCAGTGGAACGGGCTGACCTGCGTGTCGACGCACGAGGCGTCGCACGCGACGAGGCCGGCGGCGCAGCCGGCCGCGCACGCCGCGCCGTCGCAGTAGGCCGCCTCCGGCGCGCACCGCACGTCGCACGCGCCGCAGGTCGTCGGATCGATGGCGATCGCCTCACAGCCGGGCGCGCCGTCGCAGTCGAGGCGCCCGCTCGCGCAGGCGCAGCCGCCGGGGCCACCGCAGATCATGCCGCTCGCGCAGGCGTCCCCGCAGGCCCGGCAGTCCGCCTCTGTCCCGAGCGTGGCCTCGCAGCCGTCGTCGGGCGAGCCGTTGCAGTCAGCGTACCCCGGCGCGCACCCGCACACGCCGGCCCCGCACTCCATGTTCGGCCCGCAGGTGACGCCGCAGGCGCCGCAGTTCGCGGGATCCGAGGAGCCGTCGATCTCGCACCCCGTGTCGTGGAGGTTGTCGCAGTCGAGGAGCGACGGCGCGCACGCGCACTGCCCCCCGTCGCAGATCGCGCCCGCGGGGCAACGGAGCGAGCAACCGCCGCAGCGCTCGGGATCGCTCTTGAGATCGACCTCGCAGCCGTTGGTGACGACGTTCCCGTCGCAGTTGTCGAAGCCGAAGACGCACTCGGACGAGCAGTGGCCGCCCACGCAGAGGGTGTGCGGGCACGGCACGCCGCACGCGCCGCAGTGCGACGGATCGTTCAGCACGTTGGTGCACGACCCGCCGCAGCACGACTCCCCGTCACCGCACGCGTTGCCGCAGGCGCCGCAGTGCTCCCGGTCCGTGTCCAGCGCGACGCACGTCCCGCCGCAGCAGGCGCCGTCCGGGCAGTCGGGCGCGCAGCCGCCGCCCGTCGAGGTCGCGCCCTGGCCGCCCTCGGGAGGTTTGTCCGAGAGGGCGCTCTCCGCGAGCAGCGAGCAGGCGCCGGTGAGCACGGCCAGCGCGAGCAGCAGCGGCCAGCGCGCGCCGGTCGTGGGCCTTCGGTGTCGCGCCTCGCGCGCGGGGCTTTCCTGGGGATACATCGCGACGCTAGAAGTTAGGCCGGGCCGGGACCGGCAAGGCAGCGCCAGTGGTCTTCGCGCCCGCCCGCGAGGGCGCGGTCCGTCGCGCGCCGGCGCTCCGGGGCGCCGGCGCGGGCCCCCGCGCGGGGGCGCTCGCGGTGGGGCTCTCCGCCGGTCCGAGGCGGGCCGCGCCGGCCGAGGGCTGCGGCTCGGCCGTGCGGGCTGGCTCGGGGAGGCTCTCGCGCGCGGGGCTCTGCTGCTCGCTCGATCGTGCGGCGGCGGCCTGCGGCTGGACCTGCGACGCGGCGGGCGGCGCCGCGGGCGCGGGCTCGGCGCCGCCGTCCCGCGCGGTCATGGCGCGCAGGGAGAACAGCGCGGCGCCGAGGATCACGAGCGTCGCCAGCCCCGCCGCCGCGACGACGGCGGCGCGCCGCCGATCCCCGGTCGGGCGAGCGGCGCCCTGGTGGACAGGGTGTACAGCGACCTCCCGGTGGTCCTCGCTGCTCCTCTGCGCCCGCGCCGCCGGCCGCTCGGAGATGCGCCGCTGCTGCGCCCGCACCGCCGGCCGCTCGGAGAGGGGTCGCTGCTCGCCGTCGCTCAGCCAGTGCACGGCGAGCGAGGTCCCGGTCACGTCCTCCACGACGCCGTTCTCGATCGCCCAGCGCGCGAGCGCGACGCCCATCTCGCGCATGGTCCGCCACCTGTTGAAGCGCTCCTTCCCGAGGCCGCGCGCGATGATGGCCCACAGCGCCTCGTCGCCCACGCCGAGCGCGGTGATCGGCGTCGGATCCTTGACGAGGATCGCCGCCACGAGGTCGTGGTAGTTGCCGCCCTGGAACGGCTTCTGGCCGGTGATCGTCTCGTAGAGCACCACGGCGAACGCCCAGACGTCGGTCTGCCCGTCGACGTCGGTGATGCCGCGCGCCTGCTCGGGCGACATGTAATCGGGGCTGCCGAGCACCGTGCCCGCCTTGGTCATCTCGCCGCTCGCCGTCTCGCTCCACACCTTGGCGATGCCGAAATCGACGATCTTCGGGGTGATGTCGCCGCGATCGTTCTTCACGAGGAAGATGTTCTCGGGCTTGAGGTCGCGGTGGACGATCCTCCGGTCGTGCGCCGCGGCGACGGCGCTCGCGATGGGCAGGAGGATGCGGAGCGCCGCCGTGGGCGAGAAGCGCTTCCTGCGCTCGATCGCCTCGACCAGCTGCTCTCCCCGGAGCACCTCCATCACGATGTACGGGTCGCGGTGCTCGGACTCCCCGAAGTCGATCACGCGGACGATCGAGGGGTGATCGATCCGCGCGGCGGCGCGCGCCTCCTGGTGGAGGCGCACCGTCGCCTCGGTCGAGTTGACCTCGCGCCGGATGAACTTGATGGCGACGTCGATGTTGAGGACGTCGTTGTGGGCCAGCCACACCATCCCCATGCCGCCCTCGCCGAGGACGTAGCGCAGGCGGTATTTTCCGCCGATCACGTCGCCCTCGCGGTAGATGCGCCGCGCCGCCTTCCCCGGAGCGGGCGACGGCGCGCTGGCCTCCGGAGGCGGTGTCACGAGGGACGGATCGATCAGCTCCGGGTCGAGCGAGTCCGGAGCGCTGGCGCGCGGGAACGCCGCAGAAGAGGCGAACGAGCGGCTCGCGCTCTCGTGCCGCGGGGTCGAGTCCGTCGACGAGGCGGGCGCGGAGGAGGAGCGCGGCGGCATGGAGCGAACGCAGTCTAACTTTGCTGGCCTCCCACAGCCATGGTCTCGCGCACCCGTACGTCGCTGCCCGCCCGCGCGCCGCTGCCTGCCCGCGCGCCGCCGCGCCGTCGGTGCATGGTCAGCGCGTGATCCATGCATGATCAGCGTACGATTCCGCAGGGATGCGCGCGCTCGCCGCGGCCGCCCACATCGTGCGACGCGGGCCGGGCGGGGCGATGGCCGGACTTGTGCTCCACGAGGATCTTCACCCGCGGGCCGATGCGCACGGTGAGCGGGCCCGCGTGCTCGTGCACGTCGCCATCGCAGACGTAGTGGACCACGCCCGACCTGGCCTCGAGCACCGCGCGCCGGGCGATCTTCTCGAACGTGTGCGCCTCGCCCATCGGCCGCGCCCGCCAGATGTCGGGCAGCTTCCTGACGAAGCCGAGCGCGGAGGTGTGGATGCCCAGCATGTGGAAGCTCTCCGGGCGCTCGTCGTGGCGGTGGAACGGGCGGAACCCGAGGCCGATCTGGTCCACCGTGCCGGCGGCGACGGCGAGGTAGTCGCGGTCCGGGAACGCCGAGCCGTCCTCGAAGTGGACGCGGCCCTGCCAGCGCGCGGCGACCTGGGTGCCCGTGTTGAGGAGCACGGCGGCGCTCGCGCGGGCGAGGACCTTGGCGGCCCAGAGCGCGCTCCGCTCCTCGCTGCGGTTGTACTCGGCGATGAAGCCGTGGACGCAGCCGGTGCCGAAGATGAAGCCGTAGTGGGCGCCGATCTGCATCACGTGGCGCTCGATCCAGCGCAGCGGGTGCCGGCCGCGGTCGGTGTAGCGGGCGATGAGCCCCGCGAGCAGGCCGTCGGGGCGCCCGCGGGGGACGCCCACGGCGTTGGCCACGGTGTTCATCGTCCCGCCGCGCAGGAAGGCGATCGGCGGCAGCGGCTCGTTCTCGTAGACGTCGAGGAAGCCGGTGATGGTGACGTGGTTCGTGCCGTCGCCCCCGGAGATGCCGAGCACGTCGATGGAGAGCTTCCTGAAGTCCTCCGCGATGCGGGCGAGATCCTCGCGGGAGCGCGCGGCGCGGACGACGCCGTGGTCGCCGAGCGCGCGCGCGAGCCGGACCGCGGCGCGGGGATCGCTCAGGTTCTGCCGCGAGCGGGGGTTGATGATGACGCCGATGCCGCCCATCTAGCGCCGGCCTCGCGGCGACTTCCACCGCGGGTTGAGGTGGACCCGCACGACGTCCGCCATCAGGCCGAGGTGGGCGCAGTGATCGGGTTTGTCGTCGCCGGTGTACCCGCGGACGTGGAAGTCGCCACGGTCGAAGCGCCGGATCATGTCGAGGCCGAGCACGTCGGCGCGGGAGGAGCCCCTCGGCTTGCCCCGCAGCTGCCGCACGATGAAGTCCGCCGTCTCCGCCGTCGACGCGTAGCCGGGCGGCAGGATGGAGGAGTGGCTCATGAACATGAACGCCTTGCCCGCCGCGGCGCGCCTCGCGAACGCGATGAACGGCTCGATCTGCGCGACCTTGAGCTTGTGCTGCCGCTCGTCGGCGTACCCGGCGTGGAGCGAGTCGAGCAGCACGAGGGCGTCGACCCGCTTGCCGGCCGGCTGCCGCAGGATCTGCTCGACGGCGCCGTAGCCCGCGCTCCACGATGAGAGGCCGAGCTTGCGGATGTAGGCCTTCTTCTTGCCGGTCTTCTTCGCGACGGCGCGCTCGATGCTGTCGAGCAGGTTCTCGAAGACGTACGGCGCCGAGAACGCGCTCGAGTACGCGCCCGAGCCGATGCCCAGATCGATGCCGACGAGGACCGCGCCCTCGGCGGTCTTGACGAACTCCTTCCGGAGCGCCTCGTGGCCGTGGAAGTGGATGATGACGTCGAAGCCGCCGCGCTTCGTGACCCCGCCCCGGTGGGGCATGATCATCTGCCCGATCGAGGGCGCGCGGGACCACCGGTCGTAGACGCCCCAGCCCGGATCGGGCGTCATGCACGGGTTGATGTCCCCGCGGCGCTTCTTCGGGGGCGTGGGGCGGCTGCTCGTCGCCCCGGGCCTGTCGCGCCGCGCCGCGCTGCGCTCGGCCGGATCGCGCGCTTCCGAGGCCGCGCCGCCGGCGCCGCCGGTGCCGCCCGACAGCGCGCCGGCCCCGGCGGCTCCGTCCGTCGGGGGCGCGCCGTCCTCCGCCGGAGGGCTGTCGGCCTGCGGCGCGGCGGCCGGAGGGCCGTCCACCTGCAGCGAGGCGACGTGCGTCGCGGGCGGAGCGTCGTCGGCCTGCGGCGCGGCGACCTTCGGAGCGGCCGTGTCCTGCGCCGCTGCAGGGGGCGCGGCGAGCCACCAGGTGGCGGCGAGCAGCGAGAGGAGCGCCCATCGCCCGGACGGCCGGCGGGCCTGCAGGGGGTGTCTCATGTCGGGAGCGCCTCCATTCCATGGAACGGCGTGCGGATCGAGCGCTCGGTGCAGGGCCGCCGCCGCGCTGTGTTCGCGGGGACACCCCGCGGGCGTTCTGGGGTCGTGCAGGGGGCAGGCGCGCCCCCTGCGCTGGCCGGCGTCACGCTGGCCGGCGTCACGCTGCCGGCGTCACCCTGGCGGCGGCTTCCCGTGGGTGAGGGCGGCGCCCGCGTCGGCGGCGGCGAGGATGCGCTCCTCGGCCTGGGAGGCGAGCTTCTCGACCGCCGCGGCGGCGTCGGCGGGGGGCAGCGAGCGGAGGAACTGGACGAACTCGAGCTCGAGGCCGGGCTTCACGCCGCTCAGGACGAGCACGATGGGGATGGCCGGCTTCTCGACCTCGGCGAGCTCCGTGGTGCGGGCGCGCCAGCGGCCCGCGCCGAGGGCGAGGCGGAAGGCCCACTGCGCGCCGAGGCCGATGAGGAGGCCCGCCATGACGCCCGCGACGAACAGGTCGGCGTCCCTCGGGGCGAGGAGGGCGGCGGAGAACCCGCCGATGGCGGCGCCGATCACGAGGCCGGGCTCGCCGCTGTTGTGCGCAGCGGCGGTCTTCAGGATCTCCGCGGCCTGCATGCCCGGGCGCCCGCTGCGGACCGCCTCGCGCAGCGGGAGCAGCGTCGCGAGGCGGCGCATCGAGGCGGCCCGCACGCCCAGGTAGCTGATGAAGAGGGCGCAGACCGTCAGCCCGACGCCGACGCTCACGGCCACGCGCCGCGAGAAGACGCCCTGGGGCAGCGGCTCGCGGACCACCGCGGTGAGCGCGCGATCCCGGTCGCGCTCCGCGTTCGCCTTGAACGCCGCCTCGGCGTCCTTCGTGGCCTGCGCGACCTTGTCGGCCGGGATGTCGGCGACGAGCGAGAGCAGCTGCTTCGCCGCCTCGAACTGCTCGGCCTCCGCGGCGCCCGGCGGCGTGATCGCGGCCGCCTTGGCGATGGCCTCCCAGGCGGGGATGGCGTTCACCCGCGCCCCGAGGAGCGCCTCGGTCGCCTCGCGGCAGCCCGCCAGGGTCTTGACCTGCTTGTAGAGCGGCTGGGCGGAGGCCCACGCGCCCTGCTTGTCCGGCTCCTTGGGCTTCGGCGGCGGCGGCGCGTTGCGGGGCGGGCGCCCCTTCGTGGTCGTCGCCGGCGGCGGCGGCGCGGGGGGCGCCTGGCCCGGGTCGGGCATGCGCGCCGATTTCGCGGCGGCCTTGAACAGGTCGATCTCGACGATCAGCTTCTCGCCGGCGAGGGCGCACGCCCGCGCGGGCGCGACGCGGGCCTCGGACTCCTCGGCCTGGCGCCGCGCGCCCGGGTCGGGGACGAGCCTGCCCTCCACGGTGACGAGCCGGAGGACCGCCACGGCGATGCACAGGACGAGGATGGCCGAGGCGATGAAGGTGGCGCGGACCTCCTCGCGCCGGGTGTACTCGTTCACGCTGGCTCCCTCGGAGAGACCGGAGATGGCCAAGGCGCCGGCCGGGTCGGCGCGAGGTCGGCGCGCGCGAGCGCGGCCGCACGGCCGGAGCGGCACGAAGCGCCACGATCGGCGTCGCCGCCGTGACGGCAGGGGGACACCGAGGGAGCGTGAGCCCGTCGCATGCAGTTCACCGTTTAAACCAGATGCCGGACCGATACCACAGCGTCGCTCGCGATGGAGTGCGCTGCGTCCTCGCCGCCTCACGGCGTCGCGGCCTCACGGCGTCGTGTTTGCTTCCGCGGTCGGGCGTCCTGGAATTTGCTCCGTCCCAGGGCGCATCGTGTAAGGGTGCGGAGAAGGCGTGGAGGCTGCCGTTACATCTCACAAGCCCGTCGAGCCCGCGGTCCCGGCGCACGCCGCGCTGCCCGAGCCGGGAGCGGAGGCGCCGAGGCGTGACGCCTCCTCGGAGGCGCCCGGTGAGGCGGCGTCGCCCGGCGTGGCGGCGGCGCCCGGCGTGGCGGCGGGAGGGGCGAGCCGGGGCCTGTGGATCTCGTCGACCTACTTTGCCGAGGGCCTGCCCTACGCGATCGCGCACAAGGTGGCGGGGGAGTTCTTCACGGCGGCGGGGGCGAGCCTGGAGATCATCGGGCTGACGTCGCTCTACGGGCTCCCGTGGAACCTCAAGTTCCTCTGGAGCCCGCTGGTCGACCTCCACGGCAGCCCGCGGCGCTGGCTCGTGGCGGTCGAGGTTGCGCTCGCCGCGATCGTCCTCGGGCTCGCTGCGGCGGCGGACAGCGGCGCGATATGGCTCGTGGCGGCGCTGTTCGGGGCGGTCGCGGTCGCCGCGGCGACGCACGACATCGCGGTCGACGGCTTCTACCTGCAGGCGCTCGACAAGGACGCGCAGGCGGCGTTCTCCGGGCTGCGGGTCGGCGCGTACCGGCTCGCGCTGCTCGCGGGCGCGCTGCTCGTCGCGTTCGCGGGCTGGGCGTCCTTCGGCGCGGCGTTCGCCGTCGCCGCGGGCGGGCTCGCGCTGCTCGCGATCGCGCACGCCGCGGGGCTGCCGCGCCCGGCCGCGACGCCCGGCGCCGGCGCCGCGCCCGGAGCGACCGGGCTGCGGCGCTACGTCGAGCCGTTCCGTGTGTACCTGCGGCAGCCGCAGATCGCGTCGAGCCTGGCGTTCATCCTCTGCTACCGGGCGGGGGACGCGCTCATGTTCGCGATGTCGTCGCCGCTGCTGAAGAGCTTCGGCCTCGACACGGCGGCGCGGGGCAACGTGGGCGGGGTCGGGACGGTCGCCTCGATCGCCGGCTCGATCCTCGGCGGGGTGATCATCAAGCGGTGGGGGCTCGCGCGGACCATCTTCCCGATCGCGCTCGTGCAGAGCCTGGCGATCCTGCTGTACGTGGCGCTCGCGTGGGCGCGGCCGTCGCTCCCGTGGGTCGTCGCGCTCGTCACCCTCGAGCAGCTCGCCGCAGGCGTCGGGACGGCGGTGCTCGCGGTGTTCCTGATGCGGCGCTGCGTGGACGGGTACAAGTCGTCGCACTTCGCGATCGGGTCGGCGCTCATGTCCGTCTCCGCGACGTTCGCCGGCAGCGCGAGCGGCTACCTGGCCGCCAGCGCGGGGTTCACGGCGTTCTTCGCGATCGCGTTCGCGGCGTCGATCCCGGGGGTCGTCCTGTCGCGCCTGGTGCCGCGAGACTAGCATTACCGATCCCGATGCAAGAGCCCACGTCTGCCGCCTCCGAGCCGAAGGCGCGCACAGGCCGCGCGCTGAGCCTGGTCTCCCTCGGCCTCCTGGCGCTCCAGGCCGCGCTCGACGCGCCCGCGTTCCCGCGCGCGACGCTCGCCGTCGCCGTGGCCGCGGCCCTGGTGGCGCTGCTCGCGGCCCGCGTGGCGCAGGGGCCGGCGCGCGCCGTCGCGGCGCTCGTGGCGTGCATCGTGGTGGCGATGCGCCTCGGCGTCGTCTGGCAGCTCGCCATGATCCTGGCGCTCGCGGCCTACGGCGGCCTCGCGCGGCTCGCGCCCGCGCTGCGCCCGCCCGAGGGCTGGCGCGCGGCCGGCGGGCTCCCGAAGCGCTGGACGGCGCTCGTCGGCGGCGTCACGCCGGTCGCGCTCGTCGGGTGGCTCGCGCTCGCCCGGCCCGACCTCCGCGACATCACCGGCTCGGAGCTGCTCCAGGTGTCGACGCCGGTGCTCATCGCGGGAGGCGCGGTCTTCGCCGTGCTGAACGCCACGCTGGAGGAGGTGATCTGGCGCGGCGTGCTCCAGCCCAGCCTCGCGGCGGCGTGGGGCGCGCGCGTCGCGGTGGTCCTGCAGGCCGCCTCGTTCGGCGCGCAGCACGCGCACGGCTTCCCGCGGGGGCTGCTGGGCGTCTTCCTGGCGGGCAGCTGGGCCGTGATGCTGGGCCTGTTGCGGCAGCACACCCGCGGGCTCCTCGCGCCCGTGCTCGCGCACATCGTCGCGGACGCGACGATCGCCGCCCTGGTGATCGGCATGCTCCGCTGAACGCGTCAGGGCCGGAGGCCGAGCAGCTCGAACGCGCCCAGCAGCGCCGAGCGCGCCCGCGACCCCCGGCCGCTCGACGTGCGCCGCGAGGCGGGCAGACCCCAGAGCCGCTCGAAGTGCGCCGCGAACGCGGCGACGAAGGCCGGATCGCGGGTCTCGAGGTCGGTCTCGAGCCACGCGCGCGAGAACGAGTTGGGCGTGAAGTTGGCCTGGCCGCCCACGAGCATCGGCCGAGCGCCCAGCCGCGCCGCGGTCTTGAGGTGCATCATCGCCCCGCCGCGCGAGTCGTGCACGCGCAGCGCGAAGCGGTCCGGCCGCCGCGCCTCGGCCTCGAGCGCGCGGGTGATCCCGTGGTGGTTGACCAGGTTGCGGATGAGCCACGCCGCCGCGGGCGGCAGCGGGAGCGCGTCGATGGAGTCGATCAGCACGCGCACCCGGGCGCCGCGGGCCGCCGCGCGCTCGAGCGCCTCGAGCATCGGCAGGTCCGAGAGGTACGTTGTCGCGACGAGGAGCTCGTCGCCCGTCTCCGCGCCGTCGAACAGGTCCGTGAGGCGCGCGCGGATCGCCTCGTGCTCGACGAGCGCGCACGTCTCGTCGCCCGCGGCGGTGAGCGCGCCGGGCGGCGGAAGGGGGACGCGCAGGCCGCCGGCGTACCCCGGCACCGGCGCGAGCGTGGGCGCCGGGGAGTCGCGCTCCGTCCCGAGATCGTCCGGCCCGCGCCCGGCGCGCGCGGCGCCTGCGACGAGCGCGTGGAGCGCGGCGCGGCCCTCGGCGCCGATCGCCTGCGGGATGGTGAGCGCCTCGCCGATCGCCGCCATCGCGACGCGCCAGAGCCGGCGGGCCACGGCGCCCGTGAGCCAGAACAGGTTCTCGTGCCAGTCGAACGCCGCGTCGATGAAGTTGTGCGACGTGATCGCGCCGGCGCGCCCGCCGTCGATCACCAGGTTCTTCCGGTGATCCTCGACGTTGTGCAGCACCTGCCAGCGGTTCTGGTGCTCGACCCAGTCCTCGATCGGCACGCGCCCGCGCGCGTGGTCGAGGTGGAAGTTCATCCGGGGCAGGAGCCGGCGGCGCCGGTCGAACCGCGCGCCGAACAGGCAGGCGTTCAGCACGAGGACGCCCGCGTCCGCGAGGCGCCTCCGCACCAGCGCGCCGCGGCGGCGCGTCAGGGCGGGGTTCGCGGGCGTGTTGCTGTCCAGGATCACGACGACGGTCACCTCGGGCCGGGCGCGCTTCTTGGCGATGAGCCAGTCGGCGACCGTGTCGGCGTAGGGGAACGCGCCCGGGCGCGGCAGCAGCGTTGTCTGGTCGCCGTTCGCCGCGAAGAGGTACATCTGCAGGACGACGCTCCGCTCGGCGGCCTCGATGAGGTCGCGGCACGCGGAGAGGATGCCGTGGCTGTCGCCGATGTACGCGAGCCCGGAGCTCACGCGGCATCCGCGCGCAGCGCGCGCCGCAGCGCCCAGCAGAGCGGCCGCGCTCCCGCGAGCTCGCGGCCCTCCAGCTTGCGCGTGAAGCTCTCGGTGCCCCAGCGATCGGACTGCGTCGGGGCGCGCGCGCCGAGCCGCCGCCGCTGCGCGGCGTCGAGGCCCAGCTCGCTGCCGGCCGAGGCCACCAGGCGGCGCCAGGCGTCGCCGACAACGCCGTCGACGTACACGAGGAAGGGCAGCGCGAGGGCCGTCTGGATCGCGGCGAGCCAGCGCGGACAGCGCTCGTTCAGGTGCAGGAGCACGCGCTCGTCGATGGCGACGTGCGGCGCCTCCTCGCGCGCGTGCAGGGCCATGATCTCGGCGACGAGCGCCGCGCTCTGGTCGGGCCGGGCCTCGATCGCCCGCGGCACGAAGAGCGTGATCTCCTCGAAGTACCACGCGAGCAGGAAGAACGTGCCCGCCGGGGCGAGGCGCAGCGCCGCGTCGTCGCCCCGGCCCCAGCGCAGGAAGCGCGGCGGGGCCGCGTCGGTCGGGTAGAGATCCGGCCGGAGCCTGTGCAGGAGCCGGCGGAACATCTCCGCGTGCGTGCGCTCCTCGGCGACGAAGCGGGCGACGACGGGCGCGGACAGGTACGGCGCGCGGTGGGCCGACCGCTCGAGGTACCGGATCACGTAGCCCTCGAAGTGGATGAACAGCTCGCACGTGAAGCACGCGAAGAGCCGGTTGATCGCGACGCGCTGGCGCTCGGTGAGCCCGAGGCCCGCGACGTCCATGTAGTGCGCCTCGGGGATCACCAGCGCCTCGGGCGGGATCGGCCGCGTCCAGTCGATGCGGTCCCAGCGCCGGCGCACCGCCGCGTGGAGCCGGTCCTCCCTCGCGGCGGCCTCTCCGTCGTGGGGCGGCGTGCGAGGGCTGCCTTCGTGGCCGGAGAGCGCGGGATCGGCGGAGATCTGGAGGCTCACGACGGGACCGTCCTCTCGAACGACGCGACCGCGCGCTCGTCCGCGGCCGCGAGCGCTGGGCCGGCCGCGGGCGATGGCGGCGACCACGTGGGCAGCTCGCACAGCCCGCCGCCGAGGAAGAGGTGGTGCCACAGCTGCGTGGTGACCACGGCGGTGTAGCTCCCGTCGGCGACGATCCGCCGCGGGGCGAGGGCGGGCAGGATCCGCTGGAAGCGCTGCTCGCGCGCGACCTTCGCGGGCGAGAAATAGCCCGTCTTGCGCAGCGACTCGGGGCTCACGAGCTGCGCGATCCAGCGGGGCTGGGGCCCGAGCGCGCAGAGCGCGTGGGCCTTGAACATGCCCTTGGGCGGGTCGGCGACGTCGCGCGGGAGCACCCGCCGCGCCACCTCGCGGAGGAGCCATTTCTCCCGCAGCCCGCGGAGCTTGTACGCCGGCGAGAGGCCGCTTGCGAGGTCGACGAAGGCCTCGTCGAGGAAGGGATAGCGGTGCTCCACGCCCGAGCGCATCGCCGCGCGGTCGCCCTTGCCCACCAGGAGGTGTCCGGCCAGCATCAGCTTGTACTCCACGTAGAGCGACCGATTCAGCGGATCCCAGCGGCGCATCCGCGCTGGCGCGATGTCGAGCTCGGAGAACGGGTCGTGGCCCGCGACGCGCTCGGCCATCGTATCCGAATAGAACAGCCAGCGCGCGCGGGAGAGCGGCTCGTACAGGTCGAGCAGGCTCGGGCGAACGTCGCCGAAGTGGTCCTGGAACGTGGGCGCGGGTGTGCCGGGCGCCGCGAGCTCGGCCAGCGTGCCGCGGATCGCGCGCGGCAAGGCTGCGTGGACGCGGGCGAGGCGCTCCATGGCGCGGTGGGTCTTGTGCCAGACGTAGCCGCCCATCGCCTCGTCCGCGCCCTCGCCCGTGAGCACGACCTTGAACCCCCGGCGCGCGGCGCGCTCGGCTAGCAGGAGCACGCACCCGTCGGCCGTGTCCATCACGGGGCCCTCGGCGGCCTCCACAACGCGCGGGAGGGCCTCGAGGATCTCCGTCGGCGAGGGCACCAGGGTCTCGAGCCGCGCCCCCAGGCGCGCCGCGCTGCGGGTCGCGCGGCGGCGCTCGTCGGGCCCGGCGCCGTCGAAGCCGACGGTGAACGACGCGATGGGGGCGTCGCCGCGGGCTTCCCGGGCGAGGCCGAGCACCAGCGTCGAGTCGAGCCCGCCGCTCAGGTACGTCGCCACCGGGCCGTCGGAGACGAGGCGGCGCTGCACGGCGTCGCGCAGGCAGGCGCGCGTCTCCTCGATCAGCGCGTCGAGCGAGGCGACGCGCCGCTCCTCGCCCTGGGCCGGGAAATCCAGATCCCAGTAGCGCCGCTGCTCCACCGCGCCGCCCTGCGCGCGGAGGTAGTGCCCGGGCCAGATCGAGCGCACGCCGCGGAAGCACGTCCGCTGCGTGCCCGCGGCGAACAGCGAGAAGACGTGGTCGATGCCCGCCGGATCGGCCTCGGGGCGCACGAGCCCGCTCGCCAGGATCGCCTTGATCTCCGAGGCCCAGAGGAGCCAGCCGTCCGCCACCGCGTAGTGGAGCGGGCAGATCCCGATCCTGTCGCGGCCGAGCAGCAGCGTGCGCGCCTCGCGATCCCAGAGCGCCACGGCGAACTGCCCGCGCGCGCGGGAGAACGCGCCCTCGCCCGCGTCGAGGTAGAGCCCGGGCCACAGCTCGGTGTCGCACCGCGTGCGCAGCGTGTGCCCGCGCGCCGCGAGCTCGCCGCGCAGCTCGGCGTGGTTGAACAGCTCGCCGTTGTACGAGGCCCACACGCGGCCGCCCGCGTCGGCCATCGGCTGGCGGCCGCCCGCGACGTCGACGATGGCGAGGCGCCGCGTGGCCATGGCGATCCCTGGCGCCGAAAAAGAGGCGCCGTCGTCCGGGCCGCGGTGCCGCACGCTCGCCGCCATGCGGTCGAGGCGCGCGGGATCGAACGTGCGTCGCCCGGCGAGGTCCAGCGCTCCGACGATGCCGCACATGATCGAGCGTTACCTCCCCGTGTCCCCGAGCAGGTGCCGCCGGAGCCAGCGCCAGCCGAGCCGTGGGCCGAGGCGCACCGCGACGGCGCGCACGAGCGGCCGGCTCGCGCGCGCGTACGCGGCGTATCCGCGCCAGATCCGCAGCGTTGCGCGCTCGATCGCGAGCGCGTCGCCGGGCGCCGCGCAGGCGTCCATGAGCCGGGTGATGGCCTCGATCGACCACGCTGTGTGCCCCGACGCGGCGTTGTCGATCGTGTTGTGCAGGTCGAAGAAGTACGGGTCGATCCGGTGGCGCCGCAGGAGCGCGGCGGCCATGGCGTACCCGCGGCCGATGCCGGCCATCTCGATCGCCAGGTTGAGGCCGAGCAGCTCGGGCAAGAGCTCCGTGGACCTTTGCGCGAACGCGAGCCAGAGCACGGGCATCGAGAACGCCTGCGGGAGGAGATCGCCCCGCTCCACGAACGCGCGCGCGTCGCACGGCGGCAGCGTCACGCCCTGCTCCGCGAGCGCCCTGCGCAGCACGTTGCCGTGGTGCTGGGCGGGCACGCCCGCGCCGAGCTCGTCGCGGTAGATCCGGAGCAGGAGCGCCGCGACCGGCGTGTGGAGCGCGCCGGGGGCCGTCATGCCCTGGAGCCACGCGCCGTCGATCACGGCCGCCGGCGCGAGCTGGGTGAGCAGCCAGACGGCCTCGTCGCGCGTGATCTCGCGCGCGATGCCCGCGCCGCCCGTGGGCTGCGTGTGCTCGCGCGCGGGGTGTGGGGCCGCATGCGGTCCCGCCGTGGAGTGCGCATGGGCGTGCCCTTCCTCGAAGATCTGCTCGCGCAGCCGCGCGTCGACCCAGCGCGAGAGCCCCGCGGCGGACCAGGGCCAGCGCCCATCCGCGGCGAGCCGGGCGGGAGACACCTCGCCGTGCACCTCGCGGAGCATCGCTTCGACGTGCGCCCGCGCGAGCGCGCCCGCCTCGCGGTCCACGTCCCCGGGCCCGCGGGCGCAGAGCAGCCGGTGGTACAGCTCCGGCAGGGGGAGCCCTGCGCGCGCCTGCGCGCGAGGGGTGGATCCTCCTCGGCGATTCACGTCCATCGAGGCCCCGTCGTGATCGACGCGCGGCGAGCCCTCATGCTCCTCCGCGCTGCGGATCGCGCGGGCGGAGGCCGGAGGCTCCGGCGCCTCGATCAGCGCGCGGATCCAGGCGCGCATCACGTCGACCTCGGCGTCGGTGAAGACGCCGAACATCGGCCCGCCGAACTGCACGGCGCGCGTGACCAGCGGGCTCTCGTCGGGCCTCCCCGGCACGATCCATGGCGAGCGCGCCAGGCGCAGGAGGACGCGGCGCGCGTCGAGCCGCGCCGGATCGAGCGCGTCGTCGAGCGCCTGTCCGTCGAGCCGGACGCGGCCGTGAAATCCGAACGCGTGGCGCGCCTTCGCCTCGACGAGCGCCAGCATCGCCTCCCACGCGGACGGCGCGGCGGCGGGCCGGAGCGACGCGAGCCACGCGCGCCACGCGGCCCAGAGCGACCAGGCGCCGCGCCACACGCGCGACCAGTCCGGCGCCCCGCCCGCGGCGTGCGCCTCGAGGCACCGCCGCGCGAGATCGCGGGCCCGGCGTGCCGTCGCCGCGCCCTCCGCGTGCTCGGCGAAGTACAGGCCGTCGCAGCGCGCGCGCGAAGCGGCCCGGCGCACCGCCGCGGGCGGACCGAGCACCGTGGCCGCCGCGTGGTGGCCCAGCGCCTCGGCCAGCGTCGCGTTCCCGCGCTGCGCGACGCGGAGGCCCGGGATCGCGAGCGCGAAGTCCGCGTCGGCGAGGCAGGCGGAGCGCTCGAATGCGGGGCTCCCGAGATCGGGCAGCGCGAGCCCCGCGGCGGCCAGCGCGGCGCCGTACAGGGCGCCGTGGTGCCGCGCGGGGTCGCCCTCGCCGCACTCGAGATAGAACGCGTCGAGGCAGGCCGCGCCGAGCGCGCCGTCGGCGTGGCGCACGCGCACCGCCGCGGCGAGCCAGCACCCGTCGAGCAGGGCGGTCGGCGCATAGCCGAGCAGGACCCGCGCCGGCTCGGCGTCATCGGAGCTGGAGGCGCCGCATCGCTCGTCCTCGTCGCGGAGCGCGGTCAGGGCCGCAAAGAACGCCTCGATGCCGTCGGGGGCTCCGGCTTCCGGCGCGGGCTCGTCCGCGAGATCCTCCGGGGCCGGCTCGCCGGCCCGCAGCCTGCGGTAGATCGCGCGCGGCGACGCGCCCGAGGCGCGCGACCCAGGGCTCGCCGCGCGGTCTGATGCGAGGGTATGAAGGGCGTTCATACGACCGGACGACGCAGGCTGCCGGCGTCTACCCGCATCCGAACGACGTTATGCGGGCGCGCGACCGGCGTCCACACAGGGCACGGATCTCACACGAGCCGCTGCACGAGCCCCGCGAGCCCCAGCGCCACCAGCGCCCAGCCGAGGCCGCGCACAAGGTGCCCGTGCCATGCGCCGAGCCGCTCGCGGTAGCGCGCCAGCAATCGCCGGAGCGTCGCGAACCAGCTCACCACGCCCGCGGCGGCGCCCACCGCGAGCGCGACCGCGTGGGCCGGCGCGACGGCGGGCGCGAGGGCAGGGTACGCGCGGAGCACGGCGCACGAGGCGATCCACGACGCCAGGAACGACGGATTGAAGGCGACGAGGACGAACCCGGTAAGGAGCGCCGATGTCGCGCGCCCGGAGGAGGGCGCCTCGGCGGCGCGTCGAGGCGCGAGCGCCAGGGCGAGGCCCATCGCCATGACGAGCGCGGCGCCGCCCGTTCGCAGGGCGCGATCGATCGCGGGGTGCGCCTCGAGGACCCACCCGAGCCCGCGCGCCGCGGCGAGCGCCCAGAGCCCCTCCGCGAGGGCTCCTCCGATGGCGAGCAGCAAGACGCGCCGGGGCTGCCCCGCGAGCGCGGCGGCCACGAGCAGGACGGCCAGCGGCCCCGCCGCCGGGATCGTGCCGAGATAACCGAGCAGGAACCCCACGACGAGCGCGAGCGCCATGGTTCATCATTACCAGCGTGCGCTTCATCGGCGTGCGCTTCGTGCTTTCACTTGAGCGCGGATCCATGCCCTTGAGATGATTTGGCCTCCGCTGGCGTAGCCAGGAGGGGTATGGCCGGCGGCGCTGGGTCGGGGTTCATTCACACGACAAGGAGACCAGTCGAATGTCGGTCATCATGTTCGATCGCTACGTCGCGGGCCCGGGGATGGCGGCGGCCTGCGAGGAGGCGAAGGCGGGCGGCCCGGCCCGTGGACCGCGGGGGGCGCAGGCGGCGAGACTGCCACCGTCATGAGCGAGAGGTCGGCCCCCAATCCTTTCCAGCCCCCGCAGGCGAACCTCGACATTGGGCCGGCGCGGGCGCACGGATCCGCTGCCAAGGCGCTGCTCTTCGGCGTGCTCGCGGACCTCGGGCTCACGATGGTGCTCGGGACTGCGTTCTTGATCGTCTACGCGGTGTTCGTAGCGTCCATGGGCGCGACCGACGGCGGTCTCGCGAAGGTACTCACGTCGCCCTCGGAGGGCGTCACGAACACCCTCATGGTGCTCGGCACCTTCGGTTCCGCGCTCGGTGGCTACGTCTGCGCCCGCACCGCGCGGCGCATGGAGTACCGGCTGGCGTGGGTGCTCATCGCGCTCTCGCTCGTGCTGGGATGGGTGGTCGTGGGCGACGAGACCTCCGTGACGCGGGCGCTCGTCTCGACTGTCCTCACGATCGGCGGCACCCTGTTCGGCGCCTGGGCCGGCGCGCGGCAGAATCGGCGCCCGGGGTAGACTCTCCTCGCAGTTGCAACCCCGCCGTCGCCCTATCGCAGCGCCAGCGTGAACGCGAGCCCGAGGCTCACGCGCAGATCATGGACGGCCTGCATGTCGAGGGCGGGCGGCAGCAGCCGGTACTCGCCCTCGAGCACCGCGGCGATGGGTTGATCGTCGATCGCGGCCAGGATCCTCTCGACGTGCGCGGCCGAGCGCACGAGGACGCGCCAGCGCTCTTCGCTCGTCCAGTGCGGGACGACGTCGCCTCGACCATCGAAGACCGTCAGCCCGTCGCCGCTCTGGAGCCGCAGCCGCAGCGAGCCCGCGGTCATGGGCGCGATCCGGTGGACGACCCTTGGCTCACCGAGCGTGCGGCGCGCGGGCGCGGCCCGGGGAGAGGGGGACTCGGCGTAAGCGTCGATGTCGTAACGGACCCCGAGCCCGATCTCGAAGCTGCGGCCCGGCTCGCCCGTGCGCCATGGATCGAGGATCGCCGTGGCGCGCGCCACGCCGACCCGGATCAGCGGCGCCGGCGATCCCTCGCCCTCGCGCCGCGGGATCGAGGGGATGCTCACCCGTCCCACCTCGGCTTCCACGCCGATGTCGAAGGGGAAGGGGACCGCGATCGGCGGCGACATCGGCAAGACCACCCGCGGCGATTCGTCGTGCCGCAAGAACGACGCGCCATAAAGCGCCGCGTCGAGCGCGGGCACGCCGTCGAGCGCCTGCCCGGCCGGAGACACCCGGCCGGCGAGGACGCGGTGATCCGCCTGCCAGATCACGCGGCCACGCCCGGAGCCCGTCACGCTGCGCGCGCGGTAGGAAAGGCCCGCGTCGATCTCGGGCTCGATCGCGATCGCCCCGCCCGCGCCCCGGTGCAGCGCGGACGCGACGCCGAGCCACACCCGGCTCGCCGGGTCGAAGCGCACGCGGAAGCGCCGGCCCTCCTCGGAAACGGCGGTATCGCCGCCGCCCGCGCGCTCGCTCTCCTCGCGCGCCGGCTCGGCGCGGCCGGCGCTCTCCTCGCGCGCCGGCTCGGCGCGGGCGGCGCTCTCCCCGCGCGCCGGCTCGGCGCGGGCGGCGCGCGGGGAGAGCGCCGCGGCCGCCGCCATGACGAGCAGCGCGGCGAGGCGCCGGGCCGTCACGGGTCCTCGAAGGCGGGCATCGGCTCGAACACCCGTGGGGGAGCCCAGAACGACACCCGCAGGCCCGCGGCGGCCTTGACCTCCACGTCGCGAATGTCGCTGTCGAGGTCGTTGCGGCTCACCCCCATCGCGGCGAGCCGCAGCGAGATGGGCTGATCGTTGATCGCGAGGAGGATCCCCTCGTAGGCGATGGTGGCCTCGAGTCGGTTCATCGCCTCTCCCCTCCCGCTCCCGGCCGCGATGTTCGGGCGCCGGTAGGTGAACGCTGTCGAGAGCGCGTGGAGGCCGCCCTCGCCGAGGCTGAAGCGCGTTTTGAGGGCGCTCGTCGGACCGATGTACAGAGCGCCGGTGTCCAGGCCGTCGTCGATCTCCGATCGACGCTCCCAGTACTCTCCCAGATCGGCGCCCGCCTCGAGCCGGATGTGGCTGTACATGTCGTTCGACTGCCACGGATGCCACGCGAGGTGGACCTCGGCGAACTCCACGTCGAGCGTGTCGCGGCGCGCGGGGGGGCGGTCGTTCACCGACACCACCCGGAAGCCCCAGCCCATCCGCGGCGAGATCGGGTGAAGCCGCGGCTTGCCCACGAAGGTGCTGAGCCAGTGGGCCGGCCGCCGGTGCACGTGCTGGTAATCGTAGCTGAAGAGGACCCCGGAGAGCTCGAGATCGTCGAACGTGGCTGTCCCCTCGAGGATGCGCATGTCATGGCGCGCGCGGTAGCGCGTCGAGAGCACGCTCACGTGGATGCCGGCCTCGGCCCTCCCGCGGCCCAGGGGGAAGCTCGCGGGCACGGGGAGCCCGTTGTTTCCATGGAACGTGGGCAGCCAGGACGCGCCCAGGTAAAGCCGGTTCAGGAGATCGAATTTGACCTGAAATGCTTTGCCCTCGGCCGAGCGCGCGTAGCCAGGCGGCGCCTCGGGGATCGCGGCGACGAGGCGGGCGCCGCGCGCGGTCAGGGCCTGGTAGGCCGAGACGTCTTCAACCACGTTGCACGGCTGCACCTTGTCGAGCGCGCCGCTGTCGTGGGCCAGGTGATCGGGCGCGACGAGGCAGCGCTCGCCGTCCGGGCCTGGCTCGCATTGAACGCGCACCGCGCCGCCGTTCGGCGACTTGATGCAGCGAACCGGCTTGTCCCAGGAGAGCTGCGGCGGCTCGCCGGGGCGAGCAGGCGCGGACCAGAGCATCGCCGCCGATAAGGAGGCGAGCAACGCGTGAATCCAAGGCAGACGTCGTCTCAAAGCACCCTCACGAGGCAAAGGAGCTCCACGGCGGCAAAGCTGTCCACGCTGTATGCGAGCGCTTCACCAGGCGCTTTGCTGGCGCCGGCGGCGACAAAGCACGCGTCGTGCCCTGCCACACGGTGTCGGAGCGCGCGCCGCGTGTCCGAAAATTCCGAGAATTTAGAATGTTCCGACTTCTTCGCGGGGGCGAGGTGCGAAGCGGTCAGCGCGGCGGCCGCTGCTTGGGGAGCAATGCATTACCCAGGCGCGCAGGGTTCTTCACAGCAGGCTGCGGGCGGTTCGTCATTGTGCGTGTTCGCGTCGGCTGCGGTTCGGCTGACGGCGCTGGGGGGCGCGGCAGCAGCGCGTGGGTGCCGCGCGCCGCGGCCCCGCAGGGCGAGGCAACGGCGACGGCCGCGACCCCGCGCGAGGCGTGGCTGCTCTCGTGTCCGGAACGCGTGTACGCTCTCCCCGTGAAGCTCCCTCAGCCCAAGCTCCGCGCGCTCATCGGGGAGGCGCTCCGCAGCGACGCGGATCTCGATGCTTTCTGCAGCGATCACTTCCCCGACGTGTACCGTCGCTTCTCGGACGGGATGCAGCGCGTCCGCAAGGTCACCCTCTTGCTCGACCACGCTGATCCCGAGCGCCTTGCGCAGCTCCTCCAGGACCCGGGCGCCGGGGGTGACGCCTCGCCGGCGCCCGGGCGGGCGCTCCCGTCCGCCGGCGGGGGCATCAAGGTGCTCTTCCTGGCGGCCAACCCGCGGAGCACGACCCAGCTCGGGCTCGGCCGCGAGATCCGTCAGATCGAGGACAGGATTCGCTCGGCGTCGCACCGCGACGCGGTGACGTTCGCCTCCCGGTGGGCTGTTCGACCCGACGATCTCCAGCTGGCGCTCCTCGAGGAGCGGCCGCATGTCCTCCATTTCAGCGGGCACGGGACCCATGACGAGAAGATCGTCCTCGAGGACAGCGAGGGCGGGATTGCCTTCGTCGACAAGGGCGCGCTCTCGGACCTCATCGGCATCCTCGGCGACAACCTTCAGATGGTGGTGCTCAACGCCTGCTACTCCGAGCCGCTGGCCGAGGCGCTCACGCAGCACGTCGCGTGCGCGGTCGGCATGCACGAGCCGATCGGCGATCTCGCTGCGACCGAGTTCGCGGCGTCGTTCTACCGGGCCCTCGGGTTCGGTCGGACCGTCGACGAGGCGTTCCGCCTCGGATGCAGTGCGCTGCGGCTGCACCAGATCCCGGAGGATCGGATACCGCGGCTCAAGGTGAAGGCCGGCGTCGACGCGGCGTCGCTTCGCCTCGTCGAGCAGGCGTGACCATGCGTGGTGCGCTGGCACTCGTGGCGATCTTGCTCCTCGGGTGCGGCGGCGCGGCGTCACGGCCGCCGGCCGGCGTCGCAGCGGCGCTGCATCCGACGGCCGTCATCGGCTGGGCCGTGGGTTCCGAGCACCGCGGCGAAGAGCCGCCGCTCGGGTACCGTCACCTGCTAGCGCTGCCCTCGAAGCCCCCTGCGGGCAAGGCGCTCGGGGCGGCCAGGCCCGTGCTTCCAGGGTGCTTCGAGGCGATGGCGTTCCTCCCTGCACCTGGGGGAGATCCGCGGTTCTTCTTCCTGCGAGCCGGCGTCGTGCACGTCAGCCGCACGACGGGCGAGATGCCCGCGCGGCTCGCAGGGAACGATCCGGTGCTCGGCATCACGCGCCTGCTCGCGTTCGACAGGCAGGCTTCACCCCTCGGGCTCCTCGTCGCCGCCAGGCCCGATGGCGCACAGGACGAGCAGCTCTGGCTCTTGGTGATCGGCGATGGCGCGATCCTGTCGGCGAGCCCGTTCACCGACGAGCGGTACCTGTCGAGCCAGGAGGCGTTCTTCGAGCGCTACAGCGCGCCTCGCTGCCTGGACGGCGGGCGGAAGTGCCTCGTCCCGAGCTGGGACGGCACGGCGTCGTTCCTGGACGTCGAGCCCGTTCGCGGGAAATCGCCGGTGGTGTTCCAGGATTTCAGCGGGGTGCCGATCGCCGACGCCGCATGGGCGCCGGACGGGCAGACCTACTATGTGCTCGTGCCCTGCCCCGTGAAGGGGGATTAGCGGACCGCCCAATCCGCGCTTCAGACATCCTGCCCGGATTTCTGACCCGCGGTACTAGCGCGGCAGCAGGCGCGCGCGCTCTGCAGCGTCGAACGCCTTGAGCAAAGCGTTTCGCGCCGAGGAGCGCGTGAGCACATCGTAAAGGCAGTCGGCGCTCGGCGGGCCGGGGCATGCCAGCGCGCGCAGGAGCGCGTCCGTCGATGCGCCGAGCACAGCCGCGTTGGCCCCGCGCTGCTCGTGGAGCCGGAGCAGCGCGTCCTTCGCCGACGCCCTCTCGAGCGCGTCGCCCGCCGTGATCCAGCGGAGCAGCGCCACCGTGGCCTCGCAGCTCCGAGGCCCGCCGGCGTCGCAGTCCACCTCGGACAGCACCTTTGCTGCCTCCTGCGGCTGGCCGTTCTGAAGCCACATCGCCGCCAGGTTGAGGCCGTAGAGCGGATCCTGGAACAGGTGCCACGCCTTCTCGTAGTCGGCGAGCGCGTCGCTCCATCGCTTGCCCTGCTCTCTCCAGTACCCTCGCCGCGCCAGCGCCCGAGCGCGCATTCGCGCGGGGCACTCGCTCTTCGGGTCGATCGGCAGCGCTTCGAGCCGCGCGATCTCCGGGTCGACCTTTCCGGGCCCGGCGGACGAGGCGACACACGCGGCCGCCTCGGAGACGTGGGCGAGCACGCAGGCATCGGCGCCCTCCGCGAGCTCGCGGAGCGCGGTCGCTGCCTCGTGGAACGCGTGCTCCTTGCAATCGAGATGCGCCAGGAGGAGCTTCGCCACGGTCCGGAACCGCGCTGCGCCCTGATCCCGCAGCTCCGCGAGGATGGACCGAGCGCGCCGCGTGTCCGCGAGATGCAGCTCGGCGTCGATGTAGCGGGCGAGCGCGCAGTCCTCGTCCGAGACCGTCGTCCCGCTGGCGCATCTCAGGTCGAGCGAGCGGATCTGCGCTGACTCGCAGGAGGGCACGGCGAGCAGCGCGAGGAGCGCGATCCGGTCGAGCGGGGCCGCTGGGTCCACGGGGCACGCGATGTTGCTGGCGACCAGGTCTCCCCGCGGTGCCGCGAGGTGTGCGAGGGCGCTCATCACGATCCCGGCCCGCTTCCTGTCGGCCTCGGCGGCGATATCGAGCTCGATCCGCCGTCCGAGCAGCGGCTCCTTTGCGAGGCGGCCCAGCGGGGTGACCTTCGCTACCCCTTTCTCGTCGATCTCGGCCATCAGGAGTGCGCCGGCGCTCCTCGCCGCGCGGTCGAGCGGGGCCGCTTTTGCGGTCGTCACGTCCGGCGGCGGAGCGACGCATCGCACAGCGCACGCGTCGGGGAGCTTCCGGAGCTCGCGGCAGAGCGCGTCGCCGGCGGGGGTCGCCATCCAGGGGCCGCCGAGGACGATGCCGCATTCCTGCGGGGCGAAGGGCTCTATCGCGCGGTGGGTGGCGGCCCACTCCCTCCAGGCCTCGAGGACACCGCGGCGAGCGATCGTGGAGCGGGCGTCGGGGTCCGCGGAGAGCCTCCATGCGGCGAGCGCGATGGCGACGAGGCCGAGCAAGCCGGCGGCGAGGCGCCGCGGCCGCGTCTGGACCGACGACAGCGGCGCGATCGTCGCCGGCGACCACGTGAGGAGGTGCTCGTGCTGCTTCATGGCCGCCCCGTGCGCCTCGCAGAGGGAAGCGAGGACGGCGGCCCGCGGGGCGTGCTGGAGGAGCAGGGTGATCTTGCGGCCGCGCTCCATGCCGTCGCTGAAGCGGCGGTACACGTCGGCGTGGTGGTCGTGGCAGAACGCATCGAGATCCGCGTCGCCCTTCAGGACCGCGTCGATCACCTTCCGGAGCGAGCCGCTCGTGGGGACACGAATGCGGGCAGGGGCGCCGGGCGCCATCGCCACGCCGGTGTTCGACGGATCGCTGGCCTGGACCGGTTCGAAGGGCTCCTTGGGGTTGTCCCCTCCCGCGGGCGTTGCCTGCTGGCTCATCGGCTCTCCGGATCCAGGATGGCCTCTTCGTCGGCGCTCCAGATGCTGTATCACGGGCGTCTCCGCACCGACCAGGATCAAGGCACGACAGGCGCGACGCTTGCGGGTGCGGTGGCAGGGCCTGATCGGGTGGGGCGCAGGGTGAGACGAAGGCGTCGCTCGCGGTGCGCTCCGCGCCGCGGTCGGCGTCGCGCGAGGGCGCAGGCGGCGAGGAGGGCCGCAGCAGCGCCGGAGCCGGCAGGAGCTTGCGCCGCGAGATCGCAGCTGCAGCCGGGGGGCGGTCTGACACTGGCGAAGGAGGGGTCGACCTTCTTGCCGTCGAGGGCCGCGTCGTTGCCGGAGGCGATGAAGCTCGCCCAGAAGAAGGGGTGTGCCCGATCCGGATTCGCGAGCATCGCGAGCTGGGCTTGGCGCAGGGCCTCGCCTCGGCCGCCGCCGGCGAGTAGCCGGTCGTAGTAGGCCTGCATCAGCTCGCGGGTCGCGTCGTCCCTGACCTTCCAGAGGCTCATGACCTGGGTCTCGGCTCCGGCCATGACGAGCGCGCGCCGCAGGCCGTAGACGCCGTCGCCGCTCCTGGCGTCGCCGACGCCGGTCTCGCACGCGGCCAGGACGACGAGCTTGGTGCCGTTCAGATCGAGCTGCGAGGCTTCGAGCGCGGTGAGAATGCCGTCGTCGTTGTCGTTGCCAGTGCTCTGCCGGTTGGCGCCCGCGAACGCCAGGCCCGAGCGGAGCAGCGGGTTCTCGATGTGCGGGAGCGCGCTCCCCCAGGCGTTCAGGCCGCGTGAGCCGACGTCCAGGAGAAGCGGTTGAGGCGGGGCGTGAGGCTCCTTCTGGTCCGGCAGGAAGAAGCCATGGGTCACGATGTGGAGCAGGCGTGGGCCGTGCAGCGCCTTGACCGCGTGCTCGGTCGCGTCCGCGCCGAGCAGCACCTGCGCGCCCGGGAGTTGCCGGCCGAGGGCGCGACCCTCTTCGGCGGCGGAGGCGAGCGGTGGGAACCACATCGCGACGTTTGTATCGGACGGTGGATCTCCCGTATTGCGCGGGGGTGATGTCGCGGCCGGACGATCGTAGTTCGGGGCGGCGAAGACGAAGGCGCCCTGGCGGGCTGGTGCCGTTGCACGGAGGCGCACGAGGTCGCGCCCGCTGGGCAGGTAGGTGAACGCGTAGCGCTCGACGAGATAGCGGCCGTTCTCGTCGAGGAGCGCGCTGAAGGGCACCAGATTGAGGGAGCCGTCGGGGCTGAGCAGAACCCTTCGCGTCGGGCCGAGGATGCGGCGGATCGGCTGCATGACCAGGGCATCGAGGGCGCGCGCGGCCGGTCTGGGATCGGTTGCGGCGCGGGCGAGCGCTTTGCGGAGGTCGCCGACGGCGTCCTCGATGGGCTCGACCTCGCCGAGATCGGCCCAGGCGATGTCGCCGCCGTGCCGCAGGACGTACACGACGTAGCGCGCCTTGTCCCAGAAGGTGTCGGTGGTCTCCGTCCCCCTCGGGTTGAATGGGGCGTACCGGAAGAACTCGACAAGCGCTGCCCCGTCGGGCACGGCGACCTGGACCTGCGCCAGGCTGACCGGCGAGAGCTCGGCCTTGAGCTCCGGGCTGCGGCGCCCGATCTCTGCTTCGAGCGTCTGCCGCTCGGCATCGAGGCGCGCCAGGTTCTTACGGTATTGCGCAAGCTGGCCGCTATTGTAGTCCTCAGGCGACTGTCGCGGTCGTTGCGCCTCCGGCCCACGCCACGTCAGCGTGCTCAGCTCGGCGCTCACGCGGCTCAGCTTGTCGAGCAGCAGGCGATCCTCGGGGCCGGCGCGACGGCGCAGCGCCGCGAGGCCGTGGGTCATCGCGTCGAGCACGCGCCCCTTGCGGCGAAGGATCGTGGTCAGGGCGAGGCGCCTCGCCGCCACGTCGGTAGAGGCAAACTGAACATGCAGGGAAACGGCGATGTTCGTGTTCCCGCGGAGGGTCGCCATGTACGCGCGTTTCTGCTCGTCCCCTCCTGTGGTCAGCAGGATGGCAGCGTTGCGATCTTCGATGTTCGCCGCCTGCTCGGTCATCCGAATCGCTAGACGAGTATCACCGTGCGCCAGGTGCAAAGTCGCAAGGTTGTTGTGCGACGTGGCCACGTCGGGATGTTCTCTGCCGAGCACCTTCTCTAGGATTGTGAGCGCTCGATGGTAGAGCGGCTCCGCGCTCGCGTAGTCTCCTTTGGTCTTGTACAGCATGGCGAGGTTGTGGAGCGAGCGCGCCAGATCGGGATGTTCTCTTCCGAGCGCCTTCCCTCGGATTGTGAGGGCTCGCTGGTGGAGCCGCTCCGCTGTCGCGTAGTCTCCTTTTGCCATGTACAGTGTGGCGAGGTTGTTGAGTGACGTGGCCACGTCGGGATGTTCTCTTCCGAGCGCCTTCTCTCGGATCGTGACTGCTCGCTGGTGGAGCCGCTCCGCTGTCGCGTAGTCTCCTTTTGTTCTGTGCAGATCGGCGAGGTTGTTGAGCGACGCCGCCACGTCGGGATGTTCTCTTCCGAGCGCCTTCTCTAGGATTGTGAGCGCTCGATGGTAGAGCGGCTCCGATGTCGCATAGTCTCCCTTTGTCATGTACAGCAAGGCGAGGTTATTGAGCGACCGCGCCACGCCGGGATGTTCTCTTCCGAGCGCCTTCTCTAGGATTGCGAGCGCTCGACGGCAGAGCGGCTCCGCGCTCGCGTAATCTCCTTTTGTCATGTACAGCACGGCGAGGTTGTTGAGCGACTGCGCTAGAGCGGGATGTTCTCTTCCGAGCGCCTTCTCTAGGATTGTGAGGGCTCGCTGGTAGAGTGGCTCCGCGCTTGCGTAGTCTCCTTTTGCCATGTACAGTGTGGCCAGGCTGTGGAGCGACTGCGCTAGAGCGGAATGTTCTCTTCCGAGCGACTTCTCTCGGATTGTGAGCGCTCGCTGGTAGAGAGGCTCCGCTGTTGCGTAGTCTCCTTTTGCCATGTACAGTGTGGCGAGGCTGTTGAGCGAGCTTGCTACGTCGGGATGTTCTCTGCCGAGCGCCTTCTCTAGGGTTGGGAGTGCTCGCTGATAGAGCGGTTCCGCTGTTGCGTAGTCTCCTTTTGCCATGTGCAGCAAGGCGAGGTTGTTGAGTAGTTGCGCCACATCGGGATGTTCTCTGCCGAGTGTCTTCTCTAGGATTGTGATTGCTCGATGGTAAAGCGGCTCCGCTGTTGCGTAGTCTCCTTTTGTCATGTACAGCCCAGCGAGGTTGTTGAGCGACTGCGCTACAGCGGGATGTTCTCTTCCGAGCGCCTTCTCTCGGATTGTGAGCGCTCGCTGGCAGAGCGGCTCCGCGCTCGCGTAGTCTCCTTTGGTCATGTAGAGCACGGCGAGGTTGTTGAGCGACTGCGCCACATCGGGATGTTCTCTTCCGAGCGCCTTCTCTAGGATTGTGAGGGCTCGCTGGTGGAGCGGCTCCGCTGTCGCGTAGTCTCCTTTTGTTCTGTGCAGATCGGCGAGGTTGTTGAGCGACGTGGCCACGTCGGGATGTTCTCTTCCGAGCGCCTTCTCTCGGATCGTGACCGCTCGCTGGTAGAGCGGCTCCGCGCTCCCGTAGTCTCCTTTTGCCATGTACAGCGCGGCGAGGTTGTGGAGCGACGCCGCCACATCGGGATGTTCTCTTCCGAGCGCCTTCTCTCGGATTGTGAGCGCTCGCTGGTAGAGCGGCTCTGCTGTCGCGTAGTCTCCTTTGGCCCTGTACAGCTCGGCGAGGTTGTTGAGCGAGTTGGCGACGTCGGGATGCTCTCTTCCGAGCGCCTTCTCTCGGATGGTGAGCGCACGCTGGTAGAGCGGCTCCGCTGTCGCGTAGTCTCCTTTGGCCCTGTACAGCTCGGCGAGGTTGTTGAGCACCGTCGCCACATCTGGATGGTCTCTGCCCAGCGCCTTCTCTAGGATTGTGAGCGCACGTTCCGCCAGCGGGATAGCCGAATCGAAGCGCCGCTGGCCGTAGAGGGCCACGACGTTACGGTTGAGCCGCTCAGCCTCCTCCAGCGCATCCGCCGATGGTGTGGCACCCTGCGCATGGCCCCCACGGGGTACGAGAAGCAGTGCCGCCAGCACCAGGATCCCCGTTGCGGCCCACCAGCGCACGCGCCGCTGCCCCCGTGCCGCCCTCGCCCGCGGTTCGCGTGTCCCGCCTCCCGCGCCGTATGGCCGCCGGCCGCTCTCGCGCACCGCCGATGCTCCCGGGTCAACTCGCATTCGCCATTCCTCCGCGCGAGGATTCCTCGACACTGCTCCAGGACGATCAGGACGCTATCCCCACGTGCCAGCGCATTGCAAGGCGCGCGCCGGGGCACGCCGGGACGCAGCGAGCGCCCTGCTCGCCCCACCCCGCATCCGACCGTCGCCACCCCGCTTCCTGACACGCCAGGCGAAGCGGCTGACACGTCAGCCGGCCAGCCGGCGTTCTCCGGTCGTCCACGCCCCCGCGCCTCTCGCCTCGCGCCCACGGCCTGCCGCGGCGAGCGCACCGATTGCTGCGCCGGACTCCTCACGCCCCGGATCGACCTTTAGGCGCGAATCCACGCTGAAGGCGGAGCTGGTCGAGCACGAGCGCTACCCGACACGAGCGGCCGCCATCGCCGCCGTCGGAGGCTACATCGACGACTTCGACGATCTGAAACGACGGCATTCACGGCTCGCCTACATGAGCCCGATCGAGCTCGAATTGAGGACCTACGTGGCCGCGCTCGCCGCATCGTGAGGCTGTCCGCGGAAGCGGGGCAGGAAGGACCGAGGATCCCCTCGGGCTGAATGGCTCGCGCATTCGAACTCTCGCGGCGATGACGGGGGCGTCCTCTCCATGGGATTCCCATGGGGGAGACCTCGTCCCTTTCAGGGGACGGGCGTTGGTCCTGCTGTCAGCAATGCCGCCAATCCGCGCCTATGCCCGTTGGCCCACGCCTTGCTGGATACGAGCGTGTGGCCAACTGGACGGCCGCGATGACGAAACCATAACCACAAGGGATCAACATGAATACGATGATCAAGACCCTGGGTGCGATCGCATGCCTCTGCGCGGGCTCGCTCGTGATGCTCGACTCCGGCGACGCCTCGGCGGCTGGGCGTCGGCTCGGCGTCGGCTACTGCGGGTACGAGGGCCCGTTCGTGCTCAACCCCAGCTTGACCAGCTCCTCCAAGATCACCTGCACGCTGCCGTCGGACAGCCTGCTGGAGCACGAGAACATCGTGGACCTGCAGGTGTACGTGCACAACGTCACCGGGAGCGTCTCGAGCGCGAGAGCGTGCGTCAAGGCCCCGTCGGGCCTGAGCTACGTATGCGACGGCAACGATGAGTCGAGCGACACCTTCGCCACGCTGCACCCCGACGTGACCACCACCGTCCTGCAGAACCCGAGCTACTGGTACTGGTTCCCCTATGCCGAAGTGATCCTCGGCCCCCAAAGCCGCCTCTTCGGCATCAAGCTCACCGACACCTGAGCCGCTCGCCCGCATCCGCGGGCCGCGCCCGCTGGCCTCATGGGCCGGCGGGCGCGGCCCCGGCTGCGCCATTCCCTCCGCATCGATTCCAGCTCGCGACCTCCGGCACGACAGGGAGAGGAACGACGATGAACGACGAACGAACCCGCCTGCGCTCCTCACGGACAAGCCTCGCCTTGATGGGGCTCTCCACGGCAGCGCTGATAGTCTCGCTCGTGAGCCAGCTCAGGCCCGCGCCCGCCGAAGGGCGGCCTCCACGGGAGGCGCCCTCCCGCGAGGCGGGCGTGATCCAGGAGCCGGCGCCCGAGCCTGCCGCGGGGCATGGCGACTCCGAGCGGGTGATACGGCTGGAGCGCCGCATCGCCGATCTCGAGAGCGCCGCCGCCCCACAGGAGGATGATGGCCCCGAGGCCGCGCCGAACAAGGGGCGCGAGGACGCGGAGCCGCGCGACCTCGAGGCGATGCGCCGCGAGGAGACCGCCTGGTGGACGGGCGTCCTCGATGCACACGCGCAGCAGCGCCGCGACGCGGGATGGGCCGAGAGGGCGGAGGAGAGCTTCCAGGCAGACCTCGACGCGATCGCGCCGGGCCGGGGGCTCGAGATCGTGGACGTGGACTGTCGCACGACCTCCTGTGCGGCCACGATACGGTGGCCCTCCTACACGCCCGAGGTGATGGACGACGCGGGCTTTCTCGCCGGGCGTCCCTACCGGGAGAGGTGTGCGAAGAGCATCTCGGTGCCGCCCCCCGAGGACCCCTCTGCGCCCTATGAGTCGAAGATCGTCTTCGACTGCGCGACGCAGCGGGCCGGCCTCGCCCACCGCTGACACGCGGCCCCGCGCGCCCGCCTGCAGCGGCGGCGCCCCGACGCGGCGCTGTCAGGCTTCGCGGTCGCGCGGGCCGCGGCGCCCGCCGCACTCGGCACGCCGCGTGCTTGGCGTGTTCAGGGGGAACGACAGTCCGTCATGGAAACGCCAGCGCCCCATGGTTCGCCGGCTGGGGGCACCGCGGCGGACTCCTGGCCCGCCACGAGCAATGACTCGGGCGTTTGCATGGCAACAAGTGTCGTTTTATCAAGGAGACAACCGCATGCGTTTCATGACGTGGATTCTGATCGGCTCCGCTCTTGTCGCTTGCAGCGACGTCTCCTCTCCTCCGCCCGCGTCTTCCGGCGGCGAAGGGGGTACGGGAGGTGGCGGCTCTGGCGGCACCGTCAGATCAGGCACCGTCAGCTCAGGCACCGGGTTGGGTGGCGAGGCCGGGGAGGGTGGAGCCGGTGGTTCACCCGACGGTCGCGTCATCCTTTCCATCGCGACGCCGGCGGACTGCAGCGGCTTCCAGCGGCGACAGCGGGGCGCGGTCGGGCCCGCGCCCGCGGAGATCGGCGCCGTTGCACTGGGACGCTTCGAGGCGCAGACGCCCTTCAGCGTGGAGGAGTTCCGCTATGTGGCGTGCTCCGGTGCGGCCCACGAGGTCGTGCTCTTCGCGTCGCCTTCCATGGTGCCTGACGAGAGCCCCGCGGACGTCCGGGTCATCGAGGTGTCCGGGTCATCCGGCGATGAGGAACGGCGGCCGATCACCGTTCCCATCGACCCGCCGCTCCAGCTGACCGAGGAGAAGCCCTTCGGCTACCTCGGCGTGCGCATGACGGAAGACGGATCCAGCACCATGTGCGTCGCTACCTGCCGCGACAGCACACAGCCCGAGCGGAACTACTGGTCGGACCACGCCGAGGCGCCGTTCGGGTGGAAGCAGCTCTCGCACTCGCCGACTCCGAGCTCAGGGCTGCAGGACGACTACATCTTCTCGGTGGTGGGAAGGCCGCTCTAGCCTGGATCTTCACAGCACAAGATCGATTAACACACACACTCACGCGCGCGCGCGTTTGCTCTCGATCCGCAACGCATGGCGCCATGGCGACACGTCAGCGGCGCTTTGCGTCCGACGGGCTGCTACCGGAGGCGCCGCGCCGTCACGCGAGCCGCAGCTCCCGCAGCCTCCGACGCAGCGCCCGCTCCGAGACCTCCAGCCGCTCGACCATGCGCCCCACATCACCGCCGCACGCCGCGTGGCACGCGCGGATCTCCTCGGCCGTGAGATCCCGCGCCGTCCGGAACCGGGGATAGCGCTCGAGCACCAGGTAAAGCGACGGCCGCGAGATCTGAAGTCGCGCCGCGGCAGCCGACAGATCCCACCGGGCCGCGCGGAGCGCCTCGGCGATCTCGGCTTCCGACACGTCGGCCGGCTTCCGCCCGGACCCTGGCGGAGGAGGCAGGGAGAGCTCCGCCTCAGGCGCGCGCCCTTCCGGAGCGCGCCCTTCCGGAGCGCTGGCCGGCGGCTCTTCCTTGAGGATCGCTTCCGCGGCCGGCGCGCCCTCGCCGAGCAGCCGCTCCACCGCGGGGCCCACCGTGAGGCGCTCCTGGCCGCGGCTGCCGATGACGAGCTGCCGCACCACGTTGCGCAGCTGCCGGATGTTGCCAGGCCAGTCGTGCTCGGCGAGCCGGGCCACGAGCGAGGCCGGCAGCCACGGCGTGTCCGTCGCCGCCGCCGGATCCAGCCGGTGCGCCTCGCCGATCCGCTCGAGCTCCTCGCGGAAGAACCGCGCCAGCAAGCGCCCGATATCGTCCCGGCGCTCGCGCAGCGGGGGGATCCAGATCTCGTACGACGACAGCCGGTTCAGGAGCGGCGCTCGAAAGGTCCCGCTCGCCACCTTCGCCTCCAGGTCCGCGTCCGTCGCCGCGATGACCCGGACGTCCGCCTTGCGCGCCTCTTGCGCGCCCACGGGCTGTATCTCCCCCGTCTCGAGCGCGCGCAGGAGCGCCACCTGGAGCTCTGCCGGCGCGTCGCCGATCTCGTCGAGGAACAACGTTCCGCCGCGGGCCTGCTCGAAATAGCCCGCGCGGCGCCGGTCGGCGCCTGTGAAGGAGCCCTTCTCGGCGCCGAAGAGCTCCGCGATCGCGAGGCTCGGAGCGACGGCGCCGAGGTTCACCGCGACGAAGGGCCGGCCCTTACGGCGGCTCGCCGCGTGGACGGCGCGCGCCACGAGCTCCTTGCCCACCCCCGTCTCGCCGCGGAGCAGCACGGGGAGGTCGAGATCGGCCACGCTCTGGATGTCCCAGAGCACGCGCCGGAGCCCGTCGCTCTCGCCCACGAGCTCCCGGACATCGCCCTCGGACGCCGGCTCCTGCTGCACCGGGTGGAGCCCGCCCGTGCGATGGAGCAGCAGCACCACGCGGCGGGAGAGCTCCAGCACGACACCCCGCTTCACCTGCGCCGCGGAGAAGACGATGCTCTCTCGGACCCGCCGGCCCTGCGCAACGACCGCCGTACCGCTGTCGCCGATCTCGAGCCGGATGCCGTCACCGCGCGCGGCCGACAGGCGGAGAGGCCGCCGGCTCAGGTGCCCATCCTCGAGCGGCGACCCGGGCGACTGCCCCTTTGCCGCGAATGCGGGTCCGACCCGCGACACCGAGGCTGCCTTGCCCGCGGCGAGCTCGCCGAGCAGCGCGCGCTCGCCGACGCGATCGGGGCGAGGATGGTAGAGGATCGTGAGGGCCGGCGTCGTCGCGGCGACGGCCACGGCGCTGGAGCTCCCTTGACCGCCCAGCGTGGTCTCGCCGAGGGCCGTTTTCGCGCCTGATCCCATGTGAGCGCATGGTAGGCGCCCCCGTGCGGCCGCTGCAAGGTGGCCGCGGTCCCGCGCCCCGCGCGCGCTCGCGGTGGCACACGGGTTGCTGATATCTCGGCGCGAGGGGTCGACGCCGCTCGACGCGGGACGATTCAGGACGATGACAGCGCGCCGGATCCGTCCGGCGTCGAGGCGCTCGACGGCCTCGGAGGTTTCGTCGCCCGCCGGCGCGTCGTGCCGCCCTTCCCACAGGAGGAGAAGCAGAATGCTCAAAGGTCAGCTTGAACTGGGTGCCGTTCAGATCGTCAGCGCTGGCTCTGAAGAGGTGATCGGCTACGCCTTCACCGTCGGACAGGGCCTGGGTCAGCTCCAGCGCTGGCTGCTCTACCGCGATCCGCAGAACGAGTTCACGGTCCGTGCGCCGCCCGCGTCGATGGCGGGCTGGTCGCTCGTCGACTGGCAGGCGGGCGTGAAGGACCTGTGGCGGCCGGGCTCCTGTTACGTCTGGGCGCAGGCCGATCTGTATGGCTACGGCAAGACCTACCAGGGCATCGGCTGGAGCCGGATCCCGTCCGTTGCCAACCTGCCGCCGCCGACCTTTTACCCGAGCCCGCCGCGGCAGCTCGATCCGGGCGGGAGGATCATCGAGGTGCGCCAGCAGCAGGCGGCGCTGGGGCTCGCGTTCGTCGTCCGCGGCCTCGCGGACGAGTCCAGCGTCGAGTACTGGATGCTGCCGGCGGCCTATAAGCCGGCTGGTCGAGCTGCGCCGGCGACGATCTCGGCCGGAGCCCTTGAAGCGAGCTCGCTCGAGGCGTTCGTCGACGTGGCCAGACAGAGCTGGGCTCCGGGGTGCACGTTCGCGATCACCGGGTGCGTCAACCATCATCAGAAGACGCCGCCCGCAAAACCCTGAGCCCGCAGCGCGCCGGACGGACGGGGACGCGGCGCGCTCCTCGACGTTGCTGGCGCTTCTTGCACCAGGGTAACCTCGCGCCTCGTGCCGGGCCCCGACGCGGATCGAACGCTCCTCGACACGGAGGCGTCCGTCTCCGAGCCGTCCGTCGAGGCCGAGGGGGATGGCGACGAGCACGGCGCGCGCGGCGACACGAGCCGTCTGGGCGACACCGCGCGCGAGGCGCGCCTCCTCGGCGGAGGCGCCCGCACGGCCATGGCGGAGCTGCACGACGAGGCCGACGCGACGCCGAGAAGCAGCATCGCGCCGGGTCAGGTGATCGCGCGGCGCTATCAGCTCACAGAGCCCCTCGGCGCAGGATCGTTCGGCGAGGTGTGGACCGCCCAGGACCTCGTGCTGGGCCGGCCCGTGGCGCTGAAATGGATGCACCGCAGCGCCGGCGATCTCTCGTCGCGCGTGCGCCGAGAGATCGCCGCGCTGCGCATGCTGCGGGTGCCGGGCGTGGTGCAGCTGCTCGACGAGGGGGTGGAGGATGGCCGCCCCTTCCTCGTCATGGAGCGCGTGGAGGGCGCGCCGTTCCCGGGAGGCGCGACCCCGGACGCGGCGCCGCCGTCTCGCCGCGCATGGGCCGACATTGCCGCGCCCGCGCTCGCGCTCTTCGAGGTCCTCGCGCGCGTGCACGCCGCGGGCATCGTTCACCGCGATCTGAAGCCGGACAACGTGCTCGTCGACGCCGAGGGGCGTCCGACGGTGCTCGACTTCGGCATCTCGCTCTGGAGCGAGCCGGGCGCGCGGCTCACCCAGGCCAACCAGGTGCTCGGCACGCCGCTCTACCTCGCGCCAGAGCAGATTGCGGGCGCGGCGGTGGACGGACGCGCCGATCTCTATGCCGCCGGCGTGATGCTCTACCGCGCGCTCACCGGCCGCGTGCCCCACGAGGTGCGGGGGGTGAAGGCCCTCCTGCTGGCGCGGCTGTCAGGGCCAGCAGTGCCCATCCAGGAGGTCGCTCCCGGCATCCCGGCGCAGCTCGCCGAGGTCATCAACCGGCTCCTGGCCCAGAGGCCGGAGGACCGCTTCCGCTCCGCGGCCGAGGCGCTGGCCGCGCTCCGGGGCGGCCGGGTGCCGCGCCGCCATGGGCCCGAGCTGCCTCGCCTCGGCGATCCCGCGCCGCTGCGGGCCGTCGTCGAGGCGGCGCGCGGGCGGCGCCCGGTCGATGTCGTGGGTCCGCCGGGCGTAGGCCGCTCGCGCTGCCTCCGCGACGCGGGCGAGGCGCTGGAGCAGGCGGGGCTGCGCGTCGTGTCGCTGCTGCCGTCCCGCGCGCCGCTGGGCAGCCTGCACCCGCTCCTCGGCGCCATGGAGGAGCAGAGCGCGCTCCGGCTGGAGGACGTCACGGCCTGGGCAGCGGGCCAGCTCCAGCAGGCGCTCGCCGATGGCGTGGTGATCCTGGCCGACGACGCGGACCGGCTCGATCCCTGGTCGGCCGCGGTCCTGGAGCGCTGTCGAGCTGGCGAGGGCGCGCTCGTCCGGGCCTTCGCCGGCGGGCCGCGCGCGCCATCTGGGTCCCCGCATGCGGACGTGATCGCGCTCGAGCCCCTCGACGAGGCGGCGCTGCGGCCGCTGTTCGCGGGGCCGGACCGGCTCTTCCACCTGCGCGAGGACGCCGCGCGCGCGCTGTGGGAGCGGACGGAGGGGGTCCCGGCGCGGGTGGAGGCCGAGCTGACGCTCTGGCTCCGGCTCGGGCTCGCGCGCTGGGACGCCGCCACGCTCGCGGTGGAGCGCGAGGCGCTCGATCGGCTGAGCGCGGGGCTCCGGGAGACGACGCCCGTCGTCGACGGGCCGCTGCTGGCGGATGAGCCGCACCTGGGAGAGCTGATGCAGTGGCTGGCCCTCGCCGGGCACCAGCTCGATCTCGAGCAGCTCGCGGCGGCGATGGGGCGACCGGTGTGGAAGGTCGAGGCGGAGTGCGACCAGCTCGTGCGCCGCGGGATCGCGCGGCGACTGGCGGGCGATCGCGTGGAGCCGCTCGGCCAGGTCGACATCACGTGGCCCGCGGGGCGCCGGATCAAGTCGCACCGCGCGATTGCGGGCGTGTTGCGCCCCGGGCAGGAGGGGCGCCTGTTTCACCTGCTGGCGGGGAACGAGGAGCTCTCGGCGGCGCGCGAGGCGATCGAGGTCGCGCTGCGCCGCGCGTCGGCCGGGATGCTGGGCCAGGCGGTGGCCGCGATCGGCGAGGCGCTCCTTGTCGCGCGCCGGCCGGGCGTGGACGCGGCGGGCGAGGCCGAGCTCGCGATCCTCTCGGCGTGGGTCAAGATCGCCTTTGCGGAGGGGACGCCGCGCGCCATGGACAGGGTGCTCTACGAGCTGTCTCGCGCGGTGGTGCGCGGCCCGGAGGTGGCGCGCCTCGAGCTCCTGGTGCAGGCGGCGCTGGCCGGGCTGGGGCCGCGCGGGGACCGGGCGCGCGAGCTGGCGGACGACATCCCGCCGTTCACGGATCCGGAGCTGGAGCGGCGGCGGCACGGGGTCCGGATCGTGGCCGTGTCGTGGCGAAACTCGCCGTTGATGCTGGCGCAGGCGCTGGTGGAGGTCGACGCGTGGGCCGAGCGTACCGGGCACCCGATGGCGCGGCTTTGCCTCGTCGAGGGCCGCGCGCGGCTTCGTTACGTCGAGGGGCGCTTCGACGAGGCGGCGGCGCTCCACGCGGAGGCGGCCGCCTCGGAGCCGTGGCAGACGGGGCGGATCGCGGCGATGCTGAGCTCCGCGTCGGCGCTGCTGGAGGCGTTCCGGCACCGCGATGCGGCCGCGCGGGCGGAGGCGGCGCGGGAGCTCGCGGCGCGCTGCAGGAACTCGTACTACGAGGGGCGCGCCGAGTGGCTTGTGCGGTCGGCTCGGTACCGCATGGGCGAGGCCGCGGAGCCCGACCTCGACCTGGTCGAGGCGATCGTGCGCGTCGGCGTGCCTCACCTCGAGACGCTCGTATGCCTGACCGAGGCGGCGGTGGCGTATCGCGCGGAGCGCGCGGCGATCGCCGCGGAGCTCGGGGGGCGAGCGGCGAGGTTGTGGCGGGGGATGGACCGCCCGTCGGGGGCGCTGCTCTCGCGGTGCCTCGCGCTGGCCGCGGGGGCGCAGGCGGAGGAGGGCGAGGTAGCGAAGCTCGCGGAGGAGGCGATGACGTGTCAGGTGCCGGGCATCGGGCTGCAGGCGCTGGGCCTGCTCGGGCGGGTGGCGCCCGAGGCGCGGGCGGGCTTCCGGGGGGCGCTCGGGGCGCTGGCGGAGGGGATCCCGCACGAGCGATGGGACGAGCGGATGGATGTGCTGTCCGCGGCGGAGGCGTTCGAGGGAGCTGGCGGGGAGGGGGCGAGATAGAGGCGAGGCGGCTGCCGAGGGCGCGGGCGTACCGGTCGGCGGGGGCTGACATGTTCATGCCGTGTCAGGAGCGGTGGCTGACACGTCAGCGCGCGGCGGCGACGTCGGCGGTGTGAGTCCGGCGAGAGGGGGGCGCGGCTGGCGAGCATGGGTCGCGCGGCGCCGTTGCCCGAGACGATGAAGCTGGCCCAGTCCAGTCGTGCGGGTGCGAGCGCTCCGGCGCCGCCTGCATGGAGAGCTGCGCCTGTCGCATCGATCGGATCAGGGCGACGGTCGTCGCCGGCATTGCACCGCGGGGGGAGTGCAGCCCATGTCCCTTGAAGGATCCGAGGCGAGGTCGTCGCCGTCACTGGCACACGAGATGCTAAGTGACGTTCCCGTGGAGAGCGGAAAGCGTTTCTCTCTCCGCGCAACGACATCTTGTCACCCCAGGAGACGACCATGAGGGATCCCATGAATTCCGTGTCCGACGACAGCGCGACGCACTTTGCTCGTACCTCGATCCGCGCGGTGTCCGCGGTGTGTGCTTCCTTGATGATGATGGGTTGCGTCGGGCCCCAAGAGGAGGAGGCCGCATTCGAGGATGCGGTGTCTGAGGTCGACGAAGAAGAAACGGCTGAAGCCGCTGCTGCAATCAACAACGGTGCGAGCAGCTCTTGGGCAGCCTATACGGTGAAAGTCGGAGGCTGCTCGGGTACGCTCATCTCGCCCAGGTGGGTCCTCACCGCGAACCATTGTATTACCGGCTACACTGCGAACGGCTTCAAGACGTCTTTCGGCCAGGGCATTTCGTCCGACTACGACATCACGATCTTGCCCGAGGGGGTGGTCGACCCGGAGGATTCGAGGGCCAGGGTATACAAGCACACCAACGCCAAGAGCGGCGACGTCCTCGTGATGAAGAAGACGCAGCTCCAGCTTGGGCCGTTCGATTCCAACTACGACGCGTCTCGCGATCTGGCGCTGATCAAGCTCGATAGGCGAGTTCCGATGAGCTTCGTGAAGCCTTTGCATCCTTACGTGGGTGGCACGTACATGTCTGGCGTCAAGTGCCCGCAGAGCGGCGACTTTTTGGGCAAGATTGTGGGTTTTGGCGGCGGGAGCGACTTGAGGCGGGAGAGCATCGACGGCAGCTACCACCGCGACACGAGCCCGACGGGGGGCGATCTTTATGTCAAGGATTGGCTCTTGCCCATCCCGGTCGCAATTCCGTTGGATTTCGGAATGCTGCCCATTGTTGGGACGGGTGCAGCTGCGAGCCTGGGCGATTACGGTGGCATCGAAGGGGGCGACTCGGGCGGGCCGCTCGTGACAAAATTCGTATGGGAGTATCCCGATTCGTACCCTGGCGTTCTTACGAGCCTGTGTGGCGTCGCGAGCGGTACGTACCCGACCACGCGGTGGGACGACATCATGTGCTTCCTCGGCGGCTGCTGGGCGATTGGCCAGCGCCACGCTTCGGTCGACTCGGCGCCTGCCCAGACGTTCTTGAAGCAGGCGACCGTCATCGACAAGTTCGGCGAGCGGGTCTTCGAAGGCGAGTGCTCGGCCGCGCCGTACAGCGACAAGGACTTCGACTGCGACGGCATCGTGGACGAGTGCGACAGCGTCATCGGGCCAGGCTGCATCGTGATCCACCCACTCTAGATCGGCTGGCTGGGCCGTGCTTCCCGGCGGCGCCCGAGCGCTTCGGCGATATGCTCGGCGTGAGCCTGGCGATCGCTCGAGGCGACGGGCGGCAATGCCTCGCGCTGCCGAGATTGCCGGCGTGGGCCGGAAGATCGTCCAGCAGGCGATGAAGCGTTACGGGCGGCGCGGGCGGTTCGAGGAGCGAGGCGCGCGCAGCGAGGGGAGGGCGCCGTCCCGCGTCGTTCACCGCGCTCCGCGGCGCCGCCTCCGCGTCAGGGTCGCGGCGGCGAGGAGCGCGGCCGAGGCGCCTGCGATGCCTGCGGGCGGCTGCGGTCCAGCCTCGCAGTTGCACCCGCGCGCGCCGGGATGCACCTGAGCGAAGCTGGGCTCGACCGGCCGGCCGTCGAGCGCGGCGCCGTTGCCCGAGACGATGAAGGCCGCCCAGTAGTACGGGTGCGCCCGCTCCGGGGCCGCCAGCATCGCAAGCTGCGCCTTTCGCATCGACTCGCTCCGGCCGCCGCCGGCCTTGAGGCGCGTGTAGTAGCCGTGCATCAGCTCGCGGGTCGACGCGTCGTCGGCGTTCCAGAGGCTCAGGACCTGAGTCTCTGCGCCTGCCATCACGAACGCGCGTCGCAGGCCGTACACGCCGTCGCCGCTCGGGGTCTCCCCGACGCCGGTCTTGCACGCCGACAGGACGACGAGCTTCGTTCCGTTCAGGTCGAGCTGCGAGGCTTCCATCGCGGTCAGGATGCCGTTGTCGTCGCCGGTGGCCTTCTGGTTGGCGCCGGCGAGCGCGAGGCCGGAGCGGAGCAGGGGGTTGTCGATGTGAAGATGGACGCCGCCCAAGGCGCGCAGCCCGCGCGACCCCACGTCCGGGAACGCCGGTGGAGGTTCCGGGGCCTCCTGGCCGGACGCGAAGAAGCCGTGTGTCGCGATGTGAAGCACCTGCGGTCCGCGCAGCGACTTGACGGCGCTCTCGGTCGCCGCCTGGCCGAGCAGCAGGCGAGCGCCGGCGAGCTCCTGGCTGACGGCCTGGCCTTCGGCGGCCGCCGCGGCGAGGGGAGTGAAGTGCGCTGGCGCCTGCTCCTCGCTGGACGACGTGCTGTCGTCGGCGCGCCGGGCGGCGGGAGCAGCTGTGTGATCGTAGTCTGGCGCGGCGATGACGACGGCCCCTTCACGCTGCGGTCCTGTCGCACGAAGGCGCAGAAGATCGCGCCCGCTGGGCACGTAAGTGAACGCGTAGCGCTCGATCAAATAGTGGCTTTCCTCGTCGAGGAGAGCACCGAAGGGCACGAGGCTGAGCGCCGCATCGGGGCTGATCAGGACCTGGCGCGCTGGACCGAGCAGGCGGCGGATCGGCTGCATCACCAGCGCGTCGAGGGCGCGAGCCGCGGGCCGCGGATCCGACGCCGGGCGCCGCAACGCGCGGAGGAACCGCTCTGCGGCGTCCTCGATGGGCGCGGCCTCGCCGAGATCGGCCCAGGCGATATCGCCGCCGTGCCTCAGGACGTAGGCGACGTAGCGTGCCTTGCCCCATATCGTGTTGGCAGCCAATGTTCCCCTCGGGTTGAACGGGTGGTACCGGAAGACTTCGACGAGCGCTGCACCGTCGGGCACGGCGGCCTGGACCTGCGCCAAGCTGACCAGAGAGAGCTCGGCCTTCAGCTCCGGGCTGCGGCGGCCGATCTCTGCTTCAAGCGTCTGCCGCTCGGCATCAAGGCGCGCCAGGTTCGCACGGTACTGCGCAAGCTGCCCGTTGTCGTAGTCCTCTGGCGATTGCCCCGGTTGTCGCGCCTCCGGCCCACGCCACGTCAGCGTGCTCAGCTCGGCGCTCACGCGGCTCAGCTTGTCGAGCAGCAGGCGATCCTCGGGGCCCGCGCGACGGCGCAGCGCCGCGAGACCGAGGGTCATCGCGTCGAGCACGCGCCCCTTGCGGCGAAGCATCGTAGTCAGGGCGAGGCGCCTCGCCGCCACATTGGCCGGTGCAAACTGAACATGCAGGGAAATGGCGGCATCCGTGCTTCCGCGGAGGGTCGCCATGGTTGCGCGTTTCTGCTCGTCGCCTCCGGTGGTCAGCAGGATGGCAGCATTGCGATCTTCGATGTTCGCGGCCTGCTCGATCATCGGAAGCGCTCCAGGAGCATCGCCGCGCGCCTGGCGCAAATCCGCAAGGTTGTTGAGAGATGTTGCTACCAGAGGATGTTCTCTCCCGAGCGCCTTCTCCCGGATAGCGAGAGCACGCTGGTAGAGCGGCTCCGCTCTCGCGTAGTCTCCTTTCGCTTTGTACAGCGCGGCGAGGTTGTTGAGCGAGTTCGCCACGTCGGGGTGTTCTGTTCCGAGCGCCTTCTCTCGGAGAGCGAGCGCACGCTGGTAGAGCGGCTCCGCTCTCACGTAGTCTCCTTTTGCTCTGTACAGCAAGGCGAGGTTGTTGAGCGACGTGGCCACATCGGGATGTTCGCTGCCGAGCGTCTTCTCTAGAGCAGCGAACATATTGAAAATTGTCTGATTCCAATAGTTTACGCAGCCTCCTGGACCAGCCGCTGGGCAGCCTCGAGATTCTGGATCGCTGCGGCGCGCCGGAGGTCGAACAGGTTTCTCCTGGCGCCCATGTAGCGCGCGCTGTGTCCTTTCCGCGCCGCGATGTGGGCGAGCGCATGCTCCACAGCGGTGCGCTGCCTGAGCACGGCGCGTCCTGGTGCGGTCTGCTGTAGCTCCCGGAACTTGCTCTGCAGCGCTTCGTCTTCGGCGATGGACACGGTCCGCCCTCGTCCCGAGGCGGCTTGGGTGCATCTGGTTCGGAGGGGGCATGCGCCACACTCCTCAGGATCGAACTCGACCGTGTCGCCGGGCTCGAACGCTTCGACCTGTCCCGCCGGGCACGTGATCGTCTTGGTGCGCAGGTCGATGTTGAAGTCGCGCTTGCTGAACAAGTCGGGACTGCGAGCCCGCTGGCCCCAAGGCTTCGAGAACACCTTACCCTTCGCGTGGATCACGTCGCCAACGACGGGACTATTCACGTAGGCGCGATCAATGTGGAGTTCGGCGATGCGCAGCCGCTGATGCTGGATGTCTTTGGCGATCGGCACGGCTCCCTCTTCTTCGGGCCGATTCGCGGGCGTGACCGCGCAGGCGACAATGACGGGAAGGTCAAGGTCTCGTGCGATATGTTCCTTGTAGCCGTCAAACCGTTTCGAGCGGCTCTTTCTGCCGTGGCGCATCTCGGCATCCTCAATGGAGACGCGGCGGTCAGGCGCGACGCCTTGCCGGATGCGAACGGTCCCGTCTTCGGCTGTTTCCAGGTCCTGGCCCCGAACCTGTGTGATGGCATCGAGGTAGGGACGAAGGGGTTGCTCGACGACGTCGTCGAGGTGACGGTCCACCCACTGCTGTAGCGAGGACACCTGCCGCTCCAGCATCTGGATGGCCAGCACCTTCTGTTTCGGGTCGCTCCAGTCGAGGTCGAGCCCGGCCTTGATGCTGGGCGCCAGGAGCAGGGGGATGCGAGCCTTGCGGCATATCTCCTCGGGCGGTCGATCCATGATCTTCGACACGACGCGTACGATGCTGCGTGCAGCATGGCCGAGCAGGTTGATCGTGTCCTCAACCCGCCCGGCCCCCGCTAAAGGGCGGCTATCAATGGCCACGCGCAGCGCTTTGGACACCGCACGCCTCTCGCCCTCCGTCATAGCGCCGGACCGAACGAGCGCCACGGTCCGCTCCAGCAGCACTCGGTCCATCTCGTGCGCGAGCATCCGCTCTCGGAATGCTTGCAGCGCGCCCTGCGAGAACGGGGGCGTAGCCGCACCCAGGCAGCCGAGCACCATCTGCCAGCGCAGGTCGACCACGGACAGCTCCACCGCCTCGGCATCCGATGCGCCTACGTAGCCTTGGAGCAGCGTGACCATGCACATCAGCGCCGGCGGATGCGGCGGCTCGCCTGCCCCCGTCGTCCGGTACATGCCCTCCAGCTGCTCCTGGAACGTCTCATCGAACAGCTCGTGCCGGTGCAACCTGAGAAAGCCGAACAGTGCTCTCACGCGTGTCAGCCGCTTCATCAGCGACTGCTCCTGCCGCGACAGCTCCACCGGCGGCGACCATCGTTCCATCCGTGCACCTCCGGCCGCGGACGAGATCATGGCCCGGCGAGACGGTCGAGCCTTCCATCGAAGCGCATAGAATTACCGCAAAATCAACCTGATCGGTCCTCTAGGAGAGCGAGCGAACGCTGGTAGAGCGGCTCCGCTCTCGCGTAGTCTCCTTTCGTGTGGTGCAGCGAGGCGAGGTTGTTGAGCGACGTGGCCACGTCGGGATGTTCTGTTCCGAGCGCCTTCTCTCGGAGAGCGAGCGCACGCTGGTAGAGCGGCTCCGCTCTCGCGTAGTCTCCTTTCGCGTTGTACAGATCGGCGAGGTTGTTGAGCGAGTTCGCCACGTCGGGATGTTCTGTTCCGAGCGCCTTCTCTCGGAGAGCGAGCGCACGCTGGTAGAGCGGCTCCGCTCTCGCGTAGTCTCCTTTCGCTTTGTACAGCGCGGCGAGGTTGTTGAGCGACGTGGCCACATCGGGATGTTTGCTGCCGAGCGCCTTCTCTCGGAGAGCGAGCGCACGCTGGTAGAGCGGCTCCGCTCTCGCGTAGTCTCCTTTCGCTTTGTACAGCGCGGCGAGGTTGTTGAGCGAGTTCGCCACGTCGGGGTGTTCTGTTCCGAGCGCCTTCTCTCGGAGAGCGAGCGCACGCTGGTAGAGCGGCTCCGCTCCCGCGTAGTCTCCTTTCGCGTTGTACAGCTCGGCGAGGTTGTTGAGCGACGTGGCCACATCGGGATGTTCTCTTCCGAGCGCCTTCTCTCGGAGAGCGAGCGAACGCTGGTAGAGCGGCTCCGCTCTCGCGTAGTCTCCTTTTGCTCTGTACAGCAAGGCGAGGTTGTTGAGCGAGTTCGCCACGTCGGGGTGTTCTGTTCCGAGCGCCTTCTCTCGGAGAGCGAGCGCACGCTGGTAGAGCGGCTCCGCTCTCGCGTAGTCTCCTTTCGCTTTGTACAGCGCGGCGAGATTGTTGAGCGACGTGGCCACATCGGGATGTTTGCTGCCGAGCGCCTTCTCTCGGAGAGCGAGCGCACGCTGGTAGAGCGGCTCCGCTCTCGCGTAGTCTCCTTTTGCTCTGTACAGCGTGGCGAGGTTGTTGAGCGACGTGGCCACATCGGGATGTTTGCTGCCGAGCGCCTTCTCTCGGAGAGCGAGCTCTCGCTCCGCCAGCGGGATAGCCGCATCGAAGCGCCCTTGGCCGTAGAGGGCTACGGCATCACGGTTGAGCCGCTCGGCCTCCTCCAGAGCATCCGCCGATGGCGTCGCCCCCTGTGCATGGCCCCCGCGCGGCGCGGCGAGCAGCGCCGCCAGCAGCAGGACCCCCGTGGCGGCCCACCAGCGCGCGCGCCGCTGCGCCCCCGCCGCCCCCGCCCGGAGTCCGCGCATCCCGCCTCCCGCGCCGTACGTTCGCGGCGCGCTCTCGCGCACCCCCGATGCTCCCGGGTCAAGTCGCATTCGCCATTCCTCCGCGCGAGGATTCCTCGACACAGCTCCAGGACGATCAGGAAGCTATCCCCGTGCGCCAGCGCATTGCAAGGTGCGCGCCGGGGCGCGTCCGAGCGCCGTGAGCGGGCTGTTCACTCCACCGCGCCGAACCGCCGCCAGCGCGCATTGTGTCACGCCAGGCGAAGCGGCTGACATGTCAGCCGGCCAGCCGGCGCCCTCCTGTGGTCCGCGCCCTCGTGCACGTCGACCTGCTGGCCGTAGCGAGTGCCGCACTTCCCACGCCGCGCCTCGCAGGGCCGCTGCGCTGGGATCGCCTCCGCCGCGAGGAGCGCCGCTGCCGGGCTTGCGTCGACGCTCCTCGGAAACCCCATGAAGTGGGACAGGCCGACACCTGGGTTGCCCGGGCTGCGTCGCTGAGCGCCGCCGGGCGCAGGAGCTCTCGCGCGCTTACCTTCGGCGAGCCCCCGCGCCGCTGGCCCCGCGGCGGCGCCGCCGTGCCACGGCCAGCGCGGCGAGGAGCGCCGCGGCCGAGGTGCCGGCGATCCCTGCGGGCGGTTGCGCTCCAATCTCGCAGCTGCACCCGCGCGCGCCTGGAGGCACCTGAGCGAACGTGGGCTCGACCGGCCGGCCGTCGAGCGCGGCGCCGTTGCCCGAGACGATGAAGCTCGCCCAGTAATACGGGTGCGCCCGCTCCGGGGCGGCCAGCATGGCGAGCTGCGCCTGGCGCATGGACTCGCTCCGGCCGCCGCCGGCCTTGAGGCGCGCATAGTAGCCTTGCATCAGCGCGCGCGTCGCCGCGTCATCGGGGCTCCAGAGGCTCAGGATCTGGGTTTCTGCTCCTGCGATCGCAAAGGCGCGGCGCAGGCCGTGAACGCCGTCGCCGCTCGTGGCCTCGCCGATGCCGCTCTCGGCCGCGGAGAGGACGACGAGCTTGGTGCCGTTCAGGTCGAGCAGCGACGCTTCCATCGCGGTCAGGATGCCGTTGTCGTCGCCGGAGGCTCTTCGGTTGGCGCCGGCGAGCGCGAGACCGGAGCGGATCAGGGGGTTGTCGACGTGAAGACGGAGGCCGCCCATGGCGCGCGGCCCGCGCGAACTCACGGTCAGGAGCCCCCGAGGAGGTTCCGGGGCCGCATGGCCGGATACGAAGAAGCCATGGGTCACGATGTGAAGCACCTGCGGTCCGCGGAGCGCCTTGACGGCGCTCTCGGTCGCCGCCTGGCCGAGCAGCAGGCGAGCGCCGGCGAGCTGCTGGCGCACGGCCTGTCCTTCGGCGGCTGCCGCGGCGAGGGGAGCGAAATGCGCTGGCGCCTGCGCTGAGCTGGACGAGAGACCGTCTTCCGCGCGCCGGTTGGCGGGGGCAGCGGCGTGATCATAGTCGGGCGCGGCGATGACGACGGCCCCCTCCCGCGACGGTGCTGTCGCGCGAAGGCGCAGCAGGTCGCGCCCGCTGGACAGGTAGGTGAACGCATAGCGCTCGACCAGGTAGCGGCCTTGCTCGTCCAGGAGCGCCCCGAAGGGCACCAGATTGAGCGCCGCATCGGGGCTGAGCAGGACATTGCGTGTCGGGCCGAGCAGGCGGCGGATGGGCTGCATGATGAGCGCATCGAGGGCGCGCGCTGCAGGACGCGGATCCGCCGCCGGGCGCCGCAGCGCGAGGAGGAGCCTGTCCGCGGCGTCCTCGATGGGCGCGGCCTCGCCGAGATCGGCCCACGCGATGTCACCGCTGCGCCGCAGGACGTACGCGACGTAGCGGGCGTTGCCCCAGCGCGTGTTGGCTGCCTTGGTTCCCCTCGGGTTGAACGGTTTGTACCGGAAGAGCTCGACGAGCGCTGCGCCGTCGGGCACGGCGGCCTGGACCTGCGCCAGGGTGACGGGGGAGAGCTCGGCCTTGACGTCCGGGCTGCGGCGCCCGATCTCGGCTTCGAGCGTCTGCCGCTCGGCATCGAGGCGCGCCAGGTGCGCGCGGTACTGCGCGAGCTGGGCGTTGTCGTGGTCCTCGGGTGCCTGTCCCGGCCGTCGGGGCTCCGGTCCCCGCCACGTCAGCGTGCTCAGCTCGGCGCTCACGCGGCTCAGCTGCTCGAGCAGCCGGTGATCCTCGGGGCCGGCGCGCCGGCGCAGCGCAGCCAGGCCGTAGGCCATCGCGTCGAGCGAGAGCCCCTTGCGGCGGAGGACGGTGGTGACGGCGATGCGCCTCGCGGCCACGTCGTCGGGTGCAAACTGGACATGCTGAGAAATGGCGGCGTCCGTGGTCCCGCGGAGGGTCGCCATGAAGGCGCGCTTCTGCTCGTCGCTTCCGGTGGTCAGCAGGATGGCCGCGTTGCGATCTTGGATGTTCGCGGCCCGCTCGGTCAGCCGGAGCGCTCCGGGAGCATCGCCGCGCGTCTGGTGTAACGCCGCAAGGTTGCTGAGCGACTGGGCCACATCGGGATGTTCGGAGCCGAGGGTCTTCTCTAGGATGGCGCGCGCGCGGCGGTAGAGTGGCTCCGCGCTCGCGTAGTCTCCTCTTGTGGCATACAGGAAGGCAAGGTTGTTGAGGGAGGTGGCGACAGCGGGATGTTCGGAGCCGAGGGCCTTTTCCTGAATGGCGAGCGCGCGGCGGTAGAGTGGCTCCGCGCGCGCGTAGTCTCTTTTTGTGGCATACAGGAGGGCGAGGTTGTTGAGGGAGGTGGCGACATAGGGATGTTCGGAGCCGAGGGCCTTTTCCTGGATGGCGAGCGCGCGGCGGTAGAGTGGCTCCGCGCGCGCGTAGTCTCCTTTGGCGCGGTACAGCACGGCGAGGTTGTTGAGCGCCGTCGCCACAGCGGGATGTTCTCTCCCCAGCGCGTTCTCGCGGATCCCGAGCACGCGCTCCGCCACCGGGATGGCCGCATCGAAGCGCCCCTGACGGTAAAGGGCTTCGACGTCGCGGTTGAGCCGCGCAGCTTCCTCCAGCGCATCCGCCGAGGGCGTGGCGCTCTGCGCATGGCCCCCCCGCGGCGCGCCGAGCAGCGCCGCCAGCACCACGACCCCCGTGGCGGCCCACCAGCGCGCTCGCCTTCGCCCTCCCGCCGCCCTCGTCCGCAACTCGCGCGTCCCCCCTCGCGCGCCGTCCGGTCGCCGCCCGCTGTCGCCCACCACCGATGCTCCCGGGTCACGTCGCATGCGCCACGCCTCCGCGCGAGGATCCCTCGAAGCCGCTCCAGGACGAGAACGAAGCTGTCCCCGCCCGCGAGCGTAGAGCAAGGTGCGCGCCCGAAGCGCAGCGAGCGCCCTGCCCACCCCTTCGCGCTTCCGAACCGCCGCCACCGCCACCACGCCTTCTGACATGCCAGGCGAAGCGGCTGACATGTCAGCCGGCCGGCCGGTGCCCTCTGGTCGGCCGCGCCCGCCGCTGCCCTGACGTCGGGGCCCACGCCCCTCCCGCGGCGTGACCGATCCGGGAGCCTGCCCGGAATTCATCGGGTAGGAGGCGGCTGCTCCGGCGCGCGCGGGATCACCGCGCGCACGGGGGCACCGCTCGACACGCCAGCACGACCGTACCCACCCGAGACCCGAGAGATCCGCGATGCCCTCAGTGACCCACGAAGCCCTGGTGGAGCTGTTCAAGAACCGGCCGACGCTGGCCGCCGAGCTGTTGCAGGACGCGCTCGGCCAGCCGGTGCCGGCGTTCACGGAGGCGCGCGTGGTGTCCTCCGATCTGGCCGAGATCGTGCCCTCGGACCGCCGGGCGGATGTCGTGGTCGTGCTGCTGGTCGGCGAGCAGCAGCGGCCCGCGATGGCGATCGTGGTCGAGGTCCAGCTCGGCGTGGACCCGGACAAGCCGTACGTCTGGCCGGTGTACCTTGCGCAGACGAGGGCGCAGCACCGCTGCCCGACCTGGCTGCTGGTCGTGACGACCGACCAGGACATGGCGCGGTGGTGCTCGCGGGTGATCGCCATGGGCCATCCCGGCGCGACGCTGACGCCGCTGGTGCTCGGGCCCGAGGGCGTCCCGGTCGTCACGGACGCTGAGCAGGCGAAGGCAGCGCCCGAGGTGGTCGTGCTGTCGGCGATGGCGCACGGCCAGGGCGAGGCGGGTGAAGCGATCGGCACGGCGTTCCTGGCGGCGGTCGTCGAGCTCGGCGAGGAGCGCCGCGCCGTCTACGGGGACCTGGTGCTATCCTCGCTGAACGAAGCGGCGAGGCGGAGATTGGAGGCGATGATGAAGGCCGGATACCAGTTTCAGAGCGAGTTCGCGCGCAGCTACGTCGCGAAGGGCAAGATAGAAGCCAAGGCGCAGGACGTGCTCGCCTTCCTGGAGGCGCGCGGTCTGGAGATCCCCGCCGATGTCCGGGAGCGCGTCCTCGCGAGCACCGACCTCGACGAGCTGGACCGCTGGATCCGTCGCGCCGCGGTGATCCGCGACGCCAGGGAGCTCCTCGCCACGACCGCCGCCTGAACGCGCTCCTCACATCCTCCGGGCGCACACAGCGAGAGAAGCCGCTGCACCCGGTCCGCCATCAGGACACGGCACCCGGTCATCAGGACACGGCACCCGGTCATCAGGACACGGCACCCGGTCATCAGGACACGGCACCCGGTCATCAGGACACGGCACCCGGTCATCAGGACACGTCGCCGGCCATCAGGACACGTCGCCGGTCATCAGGACATGCAGCTGGCCATCAGGACATCCCACCCCGGCCCTTTCCCCTCCTGGAGCCGTCGCTCGCGTCCGGATCGTGCGTCTGCTCTGGACAGCGTTCCCAGCGGACTCATCTTCACGTCTCCGCGCCGCGCCCGGAGGGGGTGTGGGACGCAGGAGGAGGGATCAGGCAATCATCATGGCCAAGCAGGGAAGGGACTACGATCGCTGGGTCAAGGCCGCCGCCGAGCTGGGGCGGACCGATAACCCGCTGAGCCTGCCGTACGACGTCGCCTTGCGCGAGGCGGTTTCCGCCGCGGCGTTCGTGAAGAAGTACTGGGAGCCCGAGGGCGATCGCCCGGGCCTCAAGCGCGTCAAGAGCCGCCTGCCGGCTTCGAGCAGCGACGATCTGCTCTCCATCGTGCATGCCGTGCAGGAGGCGCAGACTCGGCTGCTCCTCATCGTCGACCCCGCCGTGGCCGACCTCGGAGAGCGCGCCAGGTTCGTTGTCGATGAGCTCGAGTCGGCGATCGAGTTCCTGCTCGACGACGACGTCGACGAGCCCGCCGACGCGCAGCTCGCGCGTATCAAGGAGTTTCACGCGCAGGACGGCCAGCGCTCCAGCGCCCTCTCCCAGGCGCTCCGCGACTACGCTGGGCTCGCGGCGTCGCTCGAGGACCGCCTCGTCGAGGCAGACGAGGAGTTCGAGGTCCGCCTCATCGCCGAGGCCAGGAAGCTCGCGGAGGATCTTCAACGGCGAGCGCTGGAGACGATCCCCGACCGCGACACCTCGGCCGCCGCGGCCGCGGTCCGCAACCAGCTCCTTCACCTCATGATCGAGCGCGTCGGCGCCATCCGGAAGACGGCGGCGCATGTCTTTCGCCGCCATCCGGAGGTCGTCCGCGAGGTCACGAGCGCCTACGAGCGGCGCCGGCGCGCTGCATCGCGGCGGGAAAAGGCCCGCAAGACCGCAGCGGGCAAGGCGGTCGACAACCGGCCGCAGGCAGCGCCTCCGCCCGCGGCGTCCGCGACCGCGGCCGTCGCTCGGCCCTCGTAAGCCCTGCCATCTCCGCCCGCGGCGTCCGCGACCGCGGCCGTCGCTCGGCCCTCGTAAGCCCTGCCATCTCCGCCCGCGGCGCCCGTGACATCGGCCGCCGCTCGGCCCGCGTGAGCCCGGCCCTCCCGTCCGCGCCGTGCTCGCCTTCTGCATCGGCGGTGCGTCCATCCCTCGTGACAACTTGACAACCGCACCCGCTGGCCGGGCGCGTCTCCGCAATCCATGCTCCCGCCCGCTTGCGCCCCACCCGCGACCGGCGCAACCCTCGGGCTCATGCAGACCCGCGCGCGTCACCCGCCGCTCCCGCGCTCCACCGGGCCGATCCTGGTCGCCGTGGCCGCGGCTCTCTCTCTGTCCGGGCCGAAGCCCGCACCAGCAGCTCCGCCCGAGGCCACGTCGTCACCGCCGAAGGCCGCTCCAGCTGCGGCACCGAAGGCTGCGCCGGCCGCGGCCCCGGCATCCGCGCCCACGGCGCCTCAGTCCGCGGCCTCCCAGCCGCCGAAGCTCGACATCCCGTACACCAAGTACACCCTCAAGAACGGCCTCACCGTGATCCTCCACGAGGACCGCGCCCTGCCGATGGTCGCCCTGAACCTCATGGTCAAGGTCGGCTCGCGGTTCGAGGAGCCGGGGCGCACCGGCTTCGCGCACCTGTTCGAGCACCTCATGTTCATGGGCACGCGCCGCGTCCCCACGAAGCAGTTCGACGCCTGGATGGAGGCCGAGGGCGGCTGGAACAACGCGTGGACCAGCGAGGACCGCACCGCCTACCACGAGGTGGCGCCGGCCCACGCGCTGCCGCTCCTGCTCTGGCTCGAGGCCGATCGGTTCTCGTCGCTCGCGGACAGCATGGACCTCCCGAAGCTCAACGCGCAGCGCGACGTCGTGCGGAACGAGCGCCGCCAGACGAGCGAGAACGAGCCCTACGGCAAGGTCGACCTCCTCATGCCCTCGCTGATGTACCCGGAGGGACACCCCTACCACCACCCCGTGATCGGCTCGCACGAGGACCTCCAGGCCGCGACCGTCGACGACGTCACGACGTTCTTCCGGCGGTGGTACGTGCCGAACAACGTCTCCCTCGTCGTGGCCGGCGACTTCGATGCGCAGAAGACGCGCGAGCTCATCGAGCGGCTCTTCGGCGGCATCCCGGAGCGGCCCGTCCCCGCGGCGACCACGCCCTCGCCCGTGAAGCTGAGCGGCGTCGTGCGCAGGACGATCGAGGACAACGTGAACCTCCCCAAGGTGATCATGGCCTGGCACAGCCCCGCGCACTTCGCGCCGGGCGACGCCGAGCTCGACCTCCTCGCCACGGCGCTCGATCAGGGGAAGGCGAGCCGCCTCTACAAGGCCCTCGTCTACGACAAGCAGCTCGCCCAGGAGGTGAGCGCCGTGCAGCGCTCCGGCGATCTCGGCTCGACGTTCACCGTCGAGGCGATCGCGCGGCCAGGCGTGCCGCTCGAGAAGGTCGAGGCCGCCATCGACGCCGAGCTCGCCAGGGTGCGGGACGCGAAGCTGAGCCGCGAGGAGCTCGATCGGGCCAAGAACCAGTACGAGACCGCCTTCGTGATGGCGCTCGAGTCGGTCGCCGGCCGGGCCTCGATGCTCAACCGGTACGAGACGTCGAAGGGCCAGCCCGGGTTCGTGGAGCAGGATCTGAAGCGCTACCGCGACGCGACCGCGGAGTCGCTGCAGGCGTACGCGAAGAGCACCCTGGATCCCAACGCCCGGGTGATCCTGCGGGTCGTGCCGAAGGGCAGCGAAGAGGCGAAGAAGGCGGTGACGAAATGAGAGCGAGACACGCAGGCGCGATGATCGCGCTGGTCGCCGCGGCCCTCGGCTGCGAGCCGAGGACGCCGGCGCAGTCCGCCGCCCGGGCGGAGGCACCGCGCCCGAGCGCCCCGCCGGCGGCCGCGAAGCCCGCGGACCCGCTCGGGCCCAAGCCGGAGCTGCCGAAGCCGCAGCCGTTCACGCCGCCGGCGCCGGTGGTGCTCGACGGGCCGAACGGCGCGAAGGTGTGGCTGCTCGAGCGCCACACGCTGCCGATCGTGTCCGTGGCCATCGGCGTCGCGTCGGGATCGGCGGACGATCCGAAGGGCGCGGCGGGGCTCGCGCACATCACCGCGGACATGCTCGACGAGGGCGCGGGGACGCGGAGCGCGGTGGAGCTGTCCAGCGCGATCAACGACCTCGGCGCGACGCTCTCGGTCGGGGCGCGCGCCGACGGCAGCGTCGCGACGCTCTCCGTGCTGAAGAAGAACTTCGACAAGGCGTTCTCGCTGCTCGCCGACGTCGTCGCGCGCCCGCGGTTCGAGGCGAAGGAGTGGAAGCGCGTCAGCGAGCTCTGGCAGAACGACCTCAGGAAGCGCGGCGACGACGCGACGCGGGTCTCGGGGCTTGTCTCGATGGCCGCGCTCCACGGGCCGGGCACGCCGTACGGGCACCCCGTCGACGGCCTGCTCGCGGACGCGAAGTCGATCGGGCTCCCGGCCGTGAAGGCGTTCTACAAGGCGGCGTGGCGCCCGGACCGCGCGGTGATCACCGTGGTCGGCGACATCACCCGGGACGAGCTGCAGCAGGCGCTCTCGCGCGATCTCGGGACCTGGTCGGCGAAGGGCGCCACGGCGAGCGCCGCGCCGGCCGCGAAGGGCGCGGCGGAGGCGCAGGGCGCGGCGGCCGCGCCGGCGTGGAAGCCGCCGCGGCTGGTGATCGTCGACCGCCCGGGGGCGCCGCAGTCGGTGATCGCGGCCGTGCGGGAGGGGGTCGCGGCGGGCGATCCTCGGCGGCCGCTGCTCCAGCTGATCAACTCCGCGCTCGGCGGCTCGTTCACGTCGCGCCTGAACCAGAACCTGCGCGAGGATCACGGCTGGTCCTACGGCGCCGGCTCGGCGTTCACCGAGACGAGGCTGCCGGGCGCGTTCGTGGCGCGGGCCTCCGTCGTCACCGAGGCGACAGGACCCGCCCTGAAGGAGATGCTCGCCGAGCTCGCCAAGATGGCCGACTCCGGGCTGACCCGGGACGAGCTGGCGAAGGTGCAGGCGCAGGACCGCGCGGAGCTCGTCTCCGCCTACGAGACCGTGAACCGCACCGCCCAGCGCCTCGGGACGCTGGCGCGGCTGAAGCTGCCGGAGACGTTCGACGGCGACGCGAGCAAGGCGCGGCAGAGCGCGACGCTGGCGAGCCTCGCGGAGCTCGCGAGGGCCGTGGATCCGAAGACGGCGACCGTCGTTGTCGTGGGACCGCGGCAGGAGATCCTGCCGCAGCTCCAGGGGATCGGCCTCGGTGAGCCGGAGGCGTGGGACGTCGAGGGGCAGCCGATCCCGCCGAAGAAAGAGCCCTGAGCGGCGCGCGCCCTGGCCGGGCGCTCCTCCCGCCGCGCGGGCGGCGGGGGGAGCGGGCGGCAGGATCGCGCCCTCAGGGCACGGTCGGCTCGAAGTCGATCGGGCTGCTGGGCGCGCCCTCGTGCAGGACGCCGTCGCCGAACCAGTAGACGAAGCGGGGCTCCTCCGCCCCGTCGAGGTAGGCCTCCAGCCGGACGATGGCGCCCGGGGTGGTGGCAAACGTCATCGCGTCGATGTCCGAGCCTGTCTCGGCGTGGAAATACGCGACGCCGATGTCGACGAGGCGCGTCGCGTCCGTCTTCTCGATCTCGATCCCCGCCAGATCGATGAGCTCGGACGCCGTGTCGACCGAGGCATAGAGATCGAAGCTGCAGACGACCTTGGAGGTGTTGGTGTCGCAGGTCGTCCAGAGCGTCCACGTCCCGCCCTCCGTGTACTCGACGAAGATGCCGACGCCCTCGCCCGGCTCGGTGCTCAGGGTGGCGTCCGTGTCGATGGCGACGCGCCGCACGTCGTCCGCGGGCGGCGGGGGAACGGTGTCGTCGTCGCCGTCGTCCCAGTCGTCGTGGGCGTGATGGTCATCGTGGTCGCCGTCCTCGTCGACGATGATGCAGCCGGCCGAGGCGAGGGGCGCGGCGACGAGAAGGAACGACCACAGCCCCAGTGAACGACGCTTCACAAAGTCAGCGAAAAGAGTCATCGGATCTGCTCCTGCTCGTGGACGTCGCAAGACGTGGACCAAGCGCTACCTCGACCGCGGGCGACCGGACGGCGGCGCGGTCTTCCCCGGAGCCGGACCTGACGGAAGGTGGATCCTGGGGCGCGGCGGGGACGACGGCGCGCTCGGGAGCGCGCGCGGCTTCGCGATCGGCTGCGGCGCCGGCGTCGCCTGCGGCAGCGGTCGCGGCGCCGTGGCCGACGGCGATCGGTGCGGGAGCGCACGCGTGGCGGCGCGCGGCGCCGGGGCCGCCGGCGGCTCCGGGGCAGGGGCGGGCGACGGCGGCGTGACCGCCGGCCGCGAGGGCCGGTGCGATGGGCTCGCGCCGGCGCGGTGCAGCGCGCCCGGATCGGAGACGCCCCGCGCGGGGAGGCCGGGCCTGGCGATCGGGGCCGGCGCGTCGCCGCCGGGTGTCCTCCGCGGATGCAGCGGCGTGCGCAGCGCCGGCGCCGCGCGACGGTCGTCGCCCGCGGGCGACGCCGGACGGCGCGCCGGAGGGGGCGCGAGGCGCGCGCTCGGCGTCGTGCTCCTGCGCGAATAAGCGAGGGCGCGAGGATCCGGCCTGTCGCGGTGCCTCGGGGCGGCCGAGGAGGGAACGCCGGCCTCCACGAGCGACGGCGACGCCGGGCGGTAGCCGCCAGGACGGATGCCGTGGGGCGGGCTCGAGCGGCCCGCGCCCCCATCGCCGCGCGGGCGGACGTCGGCGCGCCCGGGCCTGCTCGCGGTCGGCCGCGCCGGCCTGTAGGTGTGCGAGTGCGCGGCGACGCGCCGGACGACCTCGCGATCGCGGACGACGTGCGTGTGGACGTGGCGATGGAACACGTGCGTCGTCGGGCAGAAGACGTACGCCGCGGGGGGAACGGTCCACAGCGAGACAGCGACGCCGCTGCTCCAGGTGTAGGTGGGCGGCATCGGGGCCCAGCCGACGTAGCCGGCGTCACCGACGCGCCAGACGACCCACGCCGGGGCGTACGTGCGCCCCGGGATCCAGGCCCAGCCGTGGGAGGAGATCCAGACCCAGCGGCCGTAGTGGAAGGGGATGTGGCCCCACGCGTAGTCGCTGACCCAGAGCCACTCGCCGTCGTCGGTCAGCGCCCAGTGGCCCGCGGTCTGGTAGGGCGCGAAATCCGGGCCGACCACGACCGCGGAGGGCACCCAGACCGTGCCGTAGCCCGGGGTGTCGATCCAGGTGCCGTACGCGGCGAGCGGCTGCTGGAACTCGACCAGGGCGCTCGGGTCGGTGTCTTCGTACTCGTCCGCCTCGATCTCGGCGTTCACGTGGACGTCGACCTGGACCGACGGGGGCTGGGCGGCGGCGCTCGCGGGCGCGGCGATGAGCGCGGCGAGCAGCGGCAGGGCGCCGCCGAGCCGGCGGAGCCGGGCCCCGGGGATGCCCGGCGCCGCGGGGGCAGGGCGCAAGGGGGAAGCGGACAGCGGGAAAGGCATCGGCAGCATGATGGGTCCTTCTGGAGGGGGGTGCCAGGGAGAGGTCGGGCTGGCCTCGGGCGCCCTCGGATCTCTTCAGACGTCCCTGCGCGGCCGACGTTGCACATTGCAGGCCACGTTCCGGAGCGCCGCTCTGGCGTGCCCGACCGAGGTTGAGGGACGGGCACCCGACCGAGGTTGAGGACGGGCACCCGACCGAGGTTGAGGACGGGCACCGGCACCCGACCGAGGTTGAGGGACGGGCACCCGGGCACCCGACCGAGGTTGAGGGACGGGCACCCGGGCACCCGACCGAGGTTGAGGCACGGGCGGGCGCACCCGACCGAGGTTGAGGCGTCGGCGCTCCTCAATCGAGGTCGCTGTCGTCGAGCGCCGGCGTCTCGTCCCCCGGAGGCGGCGCTCTCCCGGGCAGCGCCGGCGGCCTCGGAAGGAGCGACAGCCGCGCGTGCGCGTCGGCCAGCCTGCGGTCGGCCTCGCGCAGGCGCCGGTTCAGCACCCGGATCACGGCGTCCGCGATCTCGGCCGTCTCCCGCACCGCCTCGTGGAAATCCTCGGCGGAGACCCGGAGCAGCTCCGCGTCCTCGGTCACCACCGCGGTCGAGGCCCTCGGCTCGCTGTCGAAGAGCGACATCTCGCCGAACACGTCGTTCGCGCCGAGGCGCGCGATCTCGCGGCCGTCCAGCGTGAGGCTCACCTCGCCCGAGATGATCGAGTAGAGCGCGCCGCCAGGCTCGCCCTGGCGGAAGATGACGTCGCCCCGGGCCAGCGACACGACGAGCGAGCCGCGCGCCAGCGCCACAAGATCGTCGCCGGCCACGCGGGAGAAGAGCGGGACGCGCTGCAGGAACAGGACCTTCTCGATCGTCGTGTACATCTCGTCCTCGGGGTCGATGCCGGTGCCGCCGGTGACCGCCCAGTATCGTGCGTAACGGGCCACCGCGGGATCCTCATCGGCCCGCAGCGCGTCCAGCCGCTCGCGGGCGCCCGGCGGCGACGTGACGGCGACCGCGATGGCGGCCGCCTCGCGGACCAGCGGGTCCGGATCGTAGGTCGCGGCGAGCGCGTCCCCGGCGGCGCCGGAGATGGATCTCCGGGCGACGGCATCGAGCGCGAGCGCCGCGCTGTAGGGGTCGCCGCGCACGATCTCGTGGCGGATCCAGGAGATGACCCCGGCCTCCGGCGGCACGGGCCTCCCGGGGAACGCCGCGGACAGCTCGAGCAGCCGCTCGACGAGGGAGACGAGGCGCTCGCGCAGCGGGCGGTCGAGGAGCGACTCCAGCACCTCGAACGCGTTGGCCCGCAGCGCGGGATCCGGGCCGAAGACGTGGTTGCGCACGAGGGCGACGACCTCGCGCGGGTAGGCGAGCTCGCACAGCCGGAGCACGCGGATGAGCCCCTTCCGCAGCCGGCGGAGCAGGTGCTGATCGAGCAGCGCCCCGGCGACGCGGGGGCGCACCGCGATGTACGCCTCGCGCGTGCGGACGTGCTCCACCGTCTCGTCGTCGATGCGGGCGCGGATCACGCGCAGAGGCGCCGGCGGCGCGCGCAGCGCGAGGCGCAGGCGCGACGCCGACGCGAGCACCTTCTGGCGGAGGGCCTCGTTCGGGTGGTCGATCCGGGCGAGCAGCACGTCGAGCGCGTCGTGGCTGCAGAGCCGCGCGAGCACCCGCGGGATCGCGAGCCGCACGGCCCGCGGGGTGCCGTCGTCGCCGAGGCGCGCCGCGAGCTCGGGGATGGCGTCGTCGCCGAGCGCCTCGATGGCCCGGGCCGCGGCCGGCGCGAGGGCGCGCTCGGCGAGCGCGTCCGCGAGCAGAGGGAGCAGGCGCGGGTCGGCGACGCTCGACGAGGAGCGCACGGCCGCGCGCCGCACCGCGGGGTCGGGATCGCCGATGAGCCGCGCGAGGGCGCGCTGGAGCGACGCGTGGCCGACAAGGCCGAGGATCCGGGCGGCGGCGGCGCGATCGCGGGGCGACGGGCTGTCGAGCAGCGCGCGCAGCCGCGGCGCGCCCTCGAGCATGCCGTCGAGGCCGCAGTAGCGCAGGAGCGCGGCGATCGCGGCGGCCCGGAGCGCCTCGCCGCCGGGCGCGTCCGCGGCGGCGCGGGGCGCGGCGCCCTCCCGCGCGAGCGCGAGCAGCTCGTCGTGGGCGTCCTCCCGCAGCAGCGCGGCGAGCGCTTCGACGGCGGCGACGCGGACGTCGGTGTTCCGGTCGTGGATCGCCGCGCGCGCGATGCTCGCGCCCTCCTCGTGCTCGAGCTCGGCCGCGAGGCGCACCGCGAGCGCGCGCACCCTGGCCGAGCCGTGGCGCGCGAGCGCGGGCACGGCCTCGCGCACGAGGGTCGGGTCGAGCTGCTGGAGCTGGTCGACCGCGAAGAGCACCTGCACCATGGCGCGGCTGTAGAGCGCCTCCTTGAGGATCGCGCGCGTCTGGGGGCCGTACGCGACGCTGTCCGGCTCGATCTGGCGGCGCATCAAGGTCCGGCGCATGGCGTCGAAGTAGCCGCGCCGCACGAGCGGCAGGAGGGCGATGGACGCGACGCAGAGCGGGAGGGAGTAGACGCCGATCCACGCGGCCTCCTCGACGAGCGCGGCGCCCGTCGCGGCGGTGGGCGCCACGGCGAGCAGGATCAGCGCGCCGAGCCCGTAGCCGAGGGGCTTGGCGATCGTGGAGACGAGCGTCCGCACCTTCTCCCGCAGCGCCGGCTGGAACGGGAAGAACAGGAGCTGCATCGTCGCGTCGTAGATCGTGAGCTGCAGCGCGTTGTCGCTCAGCTTGAGGATCGCGCCCCAGGCGAGCGACGGCGCCGCGAGCAGCGCGACGGTGCTCGCGGTGAACGCGGCCGGCATGGCGAGCAGCCCGCCGAGCACGCCGTGGCGCCGGAGGACCCGGGGGGTCGCGACGAGCTGCACGAGGAGGCCGACCACGCCGACGGCGCCGTAGAGGAACCCCATGAACCGGGTGAGGTCGTCGACGTGGGGGTAGGCCGTGAGGGCGATCGCCTTGAACTGGTAGTCGCCGATCGTGAGGACCGTGAAGAGGAGGAAGGTCAGCAGCGCGAGGGTGAGGGCGTAGCGCGATCGCCACACGTCCATGCGCGGAAGGCGGGCCTGGAGGAGCTCCTCGTCGCCGGACGGGGGGCGCGCGAGCGGGTAGCGCCGCGCGAGCGCGGTCGTCAGCGCGGCCATGGCGAGGAGCGCCGCGATGAGCACGAACAGGAGGTTCTCGGTGCCGATCCACCGGACGACGGCGCCCGTCGCGAAGCCGCAGGCGACGGTGCCTACGACGCGCCCGCTGCCGATCAGGCCGAAGAGGCGCTTGGCGCTGCGCGGGTCGTGCAGGTCCTGGGCGACGGCCCAGACGAGCACGGCGGTGAAGTTCGCGATGATCTCGGACCAGATGTAGAAGACCAGGATCGCGCCGCGCACCTCCTGGCCGATGAGGACGCGCAGCAGCGCGAACGTGGCGGCGCCGAAGAGGGCGAAGGCGACGCACAGCCGGGCGCGCGGCAGGCGGCGGGCGACGCGGTCGTACGCGAGCGCGGCGACGGCGGAGGCGACGCCGTAGACGATCCACATCGGCGCGATCCAGGTGACGGGGAACCTGGTGAGGAAGAGCGCGTCGCGCGCGGAGCGGCCGACGACGAAGAGGAGGGCGGCGAGGAAGAGCAGGCAGAAGAGCAGCGCGGTCCGGTGCAGCTCGACGCGGGTGAGGGGGACGCCGAGGACGGCGGTGTGGGCGTCAGGGGCGGCGCCGCTCGGCGCCAGCCGGCTGGGCCGGCTGGAGGGCGGGCGCACCGACGGGGCGGCGCCGGACGCGGGGGACGCGGGCGCGCCTTCCGGGCGCGCGCTGGGCTGGCCGGGCTGCCCGGCGCGCGCCGGCTCCGGCGCCGTCGCGCGCTCCTTCGCGCTCGGCCCTGCCTTCGAGCCCGGCTGCGGGGGAGCGGCGTCGGTCGAATCCACCTGCCTCAAGCTAGCCGAGCTCTCTCGAAGAGCGCGTGTTTCGGGCCACGCAGCCCGTCCGCCGGCCCATGGCGCTGCGCGGCGGTCCGCTCACCCTGCTGCTCCGCGGCGCCGATGCCAACTTGTCAGGAATGGACGGCGACCCTGGCCAGCTCGTCATGCGGCGCGCCTCCGAGCCTCCGAGGTGGGGCGTCGAGGACACCTCCAAGGACGCCTCCGACGGGACCGCGGGGGGCCTCCGAGGGCGCTTTCGACGCGGCATCCGGCGCGGGCGCACGCGGGCGCACGAACGATTTCCGCGCCGTTCGAAGGGCTGTGCGGGGCATTTGCGGCGTGGTACGAGCTGTGCTGAAAGGACGCGCCCATGGACACGACAAGGTATCCCGTCCGGCTCCGGCCGCGAGGGCGGCGGCATCTCCCCCGGCTGTGCGCGGTGGCCCTCGCGGCGGCGGCGCTCGCCGGAGGCGCGCGACAGGCCGGCGCGACGGTGACCATCAGCAGCCAGGTGGTGCGCACCAAGGTCACTCGCCCGGACGCGCAGAACCCCCTCTGGATCAGCCATGAGGACTGCGTCACCGGCAACGATCTGGAGCTCACGCTCACGCTGACCAACCCGACGAGCAGCGACAGCCTCGAGGTGTGGGTCACCGAGTCGACGGATTGCACCCAGGCCGAGAATCGCCAGCCCGGCGATTACTGCAAGCGGCTCCCGGTGACGCCCGGCGTGGATGACACGGTGGTCGTCACGCTGCCGGCAAAGGAGATCGCGAAGGAGCTCCTCGGCGCCAACGACTGCGAGGTCACGTCGCGGGGGAGCACCGAGGCGGTCAAGATGATCGTGTACTTCCTGCGGCTCTCCTCCGCGGACGACAGCGAGCCGGAGTTCGCGACATGGGAGCAGACCAAGGTGGACCTCCAGGGCCCGAAGCCGCCGACGAACGTGCAAGCGCACTCCGGCGATGGGCGTATCCTCGTCGATTACACGCAGAACGAGGCCGATGAAGTGCTCGGCTACTATCTCTACTGCGACGACGGCGGGCAGCCCTCGCCTGACGCGAGCGGGGCAGGGGCAGCCGGCGGAGGCGACGGCGCGGCGGGAGCCGGCGGCGGGGCAGCCGGCGGAGGCGGCGGCGCGGCGGGGGCCGGCGGCGGAACGACGAGCGGCGGCAGCTCCGGCTGCCAGTCGTCGCTCCTGGTGCCGGGGGAGATCCCGGACTCCGCGCAGCGGTGCGGCAGCGTGGGGAGGGGCAGCCGCGGCGAGGCCACGGAGAACATCGTCAACGGCAGGTCGTATGTCGTCGGCGTCGCGGCCTATGACCAGGTGGGCAATGCCGGGCCGCTGTCGGCGATCTCCTGTGCGACCGCGACCGACGTCGACGGGTTCTTCGAGCAGTACCGGGACGCCGGCGGGCAAGCCGGTGGGGGCTTCTGCAGCATCGAAGGGCCGGTGGGGGCGGGCCGGTGGGCCGCTGCGCCGCTCGCCGCCGTCGCGGCCGGCGCGGCGCTCGGGTTGTTGCGCAGGAGCCGTCGCCGTCGACGCCACGCGCACGCGCGTTCCTTCACGCAGGAGAGCGAATGAGCTGTCATCTCCGTCATCTGGCGGCCGCCTGCCTCGCCGGCAGCGCGGCGCTCCTCGCCGCATCCGTCGCCGGCGCCCAGACGAGCCCCGGGATAGGCGACTGGCGGCAGCACGATCGCTCGAGGATCCAGCGAGAGGAGCGCTATGCGTCTCCTCAGAGCTTCGCGTTCGAGCTCCGCTTCGCCCCGTACTCTCCCGAGGTCGACGAGGAGTTCTCCGGCGCGGGCCCCTACGACAAGACCTTCGGCGACGGCCAGAATTTCTATTTCGGGGTCGAGGTCGACTGGCTGCCGCTCCGGATCCCGTACGTCGGCGTGATCGGTCCAGGGATCGGATGGGGGTACACGTCGGCGTCGGCGAAGGCCTTCGTGGCGGGCAGCGACGACAGGGCCGATGCAGAGGAGACCTCGCTCACCATCATGCCGATGCACCTGTCCGCCGTCCTGCGCGCCGACGAGCTGATGCGCAAGACGGGCGTTCCGATCGTGCCTTACGCGAAGGTGGGCCTGGGGATGGGGTTATGGACGTCGACGTCGGGCCCTGTCACGCCGGAGCCCGCTGGCGTCCGGGGCGAGGGCATCACGTGGGGCACACACCTCGCGTTCGGCGGGATGCTCGCGCTCAACTGGCTGGACCGCCGCTCGGCCTCCCAGCTCGATGAGACGACGGGCATCAACCACACGTACCTGTTCGGCGAGTGGATGTTCGCGAACCTCGACGGGCTGGGCTCGCGCCCGCAGATGCACGTCGGCACCTCGACGTGGGTCCTGGGGCTCGCCTTCGACATGTGAGGCGCGGCGCCGCGCGATGGACGCGCGCGGCGCGCGGCGCCGGTACGCGCTTCACGGCGCGCTGCCTTCGAGCGGCGCGCCGCCGTCGTCTTCCTCGATCACCGTCGTTCCCCGCGGCCGGGCGGTCGTCGCGCGGCGCGGGGGGCTGTCGCTCGCGAAGGCCTCGACGGTCTCCTTGGTCGGGGCCCCGAAGATCGGCACGACGAGCTCGCGCGCGGCGCCCTCGCGCTCGTACGTGATCTTGAGCTCGCTGGCGCTGGCCAGGGCGCGATAGGCCGCGAACAGGTCGTCCGGGCGCTCCAGGGTCGCGCCGTTGACCTGGGTGACGATGTCGCCGGTCTTGAGCTCAATGTTGCTCCAGTCCGCGGGCAGCGCGAGGATCTTCCAGCCGATGAACGCGCCCGCCCGGACGACCTCCTCGACCGGCACGCGCCGCAGGATCCAGGGCGGCCCCGCCAGCAGCACCCGGTCGACGTCGGCGCGGGCGAGCTGCCCGGCGGGCACCGCCTGCTTGGGCGGCGCCGCGCTCTGCGCGCGCGGTGCCGGAGCCGCCGCCGGGGCGGCCGTCTGCGGCCCGCCGCACCCTGCGACGACGGACAGGGAGAGACATGCGCCGAGCAGGAGTCTTACGGGCGTCGACATCGGCGGGACTATGCGCAGCGGACCCGAGGAGGCCAAGTTCGATGCGCGGCGGGTGCGATGGCGACGCGAGCGGCGATCCAGCTGAGCCGCAGGGCCGGGGCCGCCCGGCTCGCGAGGGGCGAGGATCGTCGGAGAGGGTCGGGGAGGCGGGATTTGAACCCGCGACAACGAGCACCCAAAGCTCGTGCACTACCGGACTGTGCGACTCCCCGGGCAGAGCGCGTCCGCGAGCGGGACCATAGACGAGGCGCCCTGCCGGGGCAAGACAGGTCGCATCGATGGTCAGCCGCGTCGACCGCGTCGAGCGCCCGGCGCTGGCCGATCGAGCGCCCGGCGTCGGCGAGGCGTCGGCCGCGTGGCGTCCGCGTGGCTTTCCAGGTGCGTCGCCACATGAAAGGCGCTGAAATGAGGGCGCAGTATGAGCGGGACGGTCGCGTCTCTGTCGGTCCATCACCTGGCCGTGGTCGTGCGCGACCTGGTGCGGGCCGAGGCGTTCTACGCGGGCGTCCTCGGATTGCCGGTGGTGCGGCGCTGGACGGACGAGGCCGGAGCGCCTCGGTCGGTGTGGCTCGAGCTCGGGGGCGGCGCCTTTCTGGCCGTGGAGCGGGCGGGCGCCGCCGGGCCGATGCGCGCGGACGAGGCGCCAGGCTGGCACTGCGTCGCCCTGGGGATCGCGCCGTCCGAGCGGGAGGCGTGGCGCCGCCGGCTGGCCGCGGGCGGCGCGGTCGTCGAGCGGGAGAGCGCCTACACGATGTACGCGCGCGATCCCGACGGGAACCTGGTGGCGCTCAGCCACTACCCGCACCCGCAGGCGGAGCCGGGCTGATGGCGCGGACCGTGTGCAGTGCGCGTGGAGCGCCGTGGTGAGATGATGGAAGGTCGGGCGGCGCGCCAGGGACCTGGAAGCTGCTCGAGGGCCTGCGCGTCGAAGGGGAACGAACGAGCCGGAGGGTTTCGATATGCCGCGTTCAACGTCCGATTCCATGTCGCCCGATGCGCCCGTGCCGCTCGTGTTTCCCTGCGGGGCGATCGGGCTCGTGGGCGGCTGGATCACGGCCGACGTTCTGGAGATGGACGAGCTCGTGCCCCGCTTCCTGCTCGCGGGTGTGACCCCGATCGTCGCGGCGCTGCTGGGCCACTACCTGACGCCGCGGATCGGAGGCGTCTGGGGCGATGGATCGATGGCGTTCGGCGCGGGCGATGGATCGATGGCGTTCGGCGCGGGCGATGCGCCGGCGGACGGCCTGCCGTGGGTCGACGCGCCGGGGAAGTGGACCCGGCGAGGGCCGTTCGTGGCGGGCGTGCTGGCGCTGTGGGCCATCGTGGTGGCCGGCGTCGTGAACGGGATGACCATCGGGCTCGTGGCGGGGCCGGCAGGGATGATCGTCGGCGCGGCGTTCGGCGCCGTGTTCGCGCTGCCGTTCGTTCCGGCGCTCGCGGTGGTGCTGATTGCGGCGAATCGCGTCGGGCGGGCGCGCGCCGGCTCGATCGTGGCGCTCTCGGATCGGCGTGCGGTGTGGGCGGCCACGGCGGCGGTGATCGCGGTCGCGCTCCAGCTGGGGTCGGGGCTGGCGGGGGCGGCGGCGCCCGACCTGGGGCGCCTCGTGGCGGCGATGGGGTTCGCCGTGGTGGCGGGGCTGTGCGCGCTGGACGCGATGGACATCGCGAGGGTGCTGAAGCTGCCGCGGGAGCGGAGCGGGGCGGGGGACGAGGTCGCGGAGCGGATCGCAGAGGAGATCGAGGCGGGGGCGACGGGGGTCATGGCGGCGGGAGACGACGGCGCAGCGGGGAGCGCTGCGTGGTCCGGGGGGAAGGGGACGGGGGAGAGGATCGATCTCGGCCTCGGGGACGAGGTGCAGGTCGAGGTGGTGAGGCCGACCCACGCCTACCGGGGGGCGCAGCAGATCGCCCGGGTGGTGCGGGGGAACCGCGAGCGCGCCGTGGCGGCGCTGCGGGCAGGGCTGATGCGGGGCGCGGGCGCGCTGGCGATCGGGGCGGCGCTCTGGGGCGAGGTGTGGAAGTGATCGTGGCGCGCGGAGGGCGGCGGAAAGCGGAAGAGCGCGGGATGGTGGCCGCCGGAGGAGCGCGGGCCGGTGGGGCGCGGCGGAAGAGCGGGCTGGACGAGGGCGTGGCTGGGGATCTGGCTTGATGCGTGAGGCGAGGTGTGCCAGGGTCCGGCGCCCGTAGCGGCTGTTGCCCCTGCCCCCGTAGCTCAGTGGATAGAGCAGCGGTTTCCTAAACCGAAGGTCGCAAGTTCAATTCTTGCCGGGGGTGCCGAAGGATTTCGGGCACTTACGAGAACGAGCCCGCGTGCCATGGGCCGATTGTGGGTTGCTCGATCGGCCCATGGACCGCCGCGGCGGTGCGGTGCTCCTTCCAGCGGCGCGGCGCCTTCGCTGCCCGCCGTAGCTCTCCTCGCGGGCCCGGCGGGAATCGCTACGCATCGGAGGACCCGGCCGGCGAGGTGCACCGCGCCGCCGTGGCTGCTCGAGCGCGTGTCGCCGCCGCCTCCGCGCCGGCGGAGCAAGCCAGGGGCGGCCCGACGAGCGAGCTGCGCCTGCGGCCGCGCACCGAACGCGCGCTTTCACCGGTGTTCGTCGCTCGAGTCGATCGCGTCGTTCGTATCGTGAGCGGATTGCTCGTCGCAAACGATGTGGCCGTCACCGTCGGGCAATAGTGTATGCGATTGCGATTGCGATTGCGATTGCGGAGCCGCTGACCCGATCGGGGTGGCGGATGTCATCGTCATCGACTCACCGGTGTCCGTCCTGACGATTTACTGGTTGACACCAAGCGCGCCCCCCACGTTACATTGCGGACAGCTCTGAGTGGGTGTGCGAGGTCCTCGTGAGGCCTCGCCGAGGGGGTAGTCCTTTCTCTGGACGGGGGGGCTGGTTTGGCTACGCACCACGCTGCAGCCGCGATCGGCGAGACGCTCGCGAAGCTCCTCGAGGGCGCAGCCCTCCAGAGCTCCGAGACGTTTCAGCGTGCGCCATTCACATTCGTGCGTGACCTCCGCACCCCGCCGGCGCAGGGCGCGACGGTGTATCTCTACCGCGTGTCTGTCAGCCCGTCTCGGCACAACTTTCAGGCACGCACCAACGCCCAGGGGCAGCGATTCCGCGCGCCGCTGCCGATCGACTTCCATTACCTCGTGACGGCCTGGGGGCGCGACGCGAGGGAGCAGAGCGCCCTGCTCGTGTGGGTGATGCGGCAGCTCGAAGACCTCGGCCCGCTCCGCGCTGCAGTGCTGAACCACCATTACGGCACCACCGCAGCTCCGTTTCATGAAGACGAAGAGGTGCAGGTCACGTTCGAGCCGCTGACCCTCCAGGACCACGTGAACGTCTGGGAGGTCGCCAAGGCGAGCATGCAGACGTCGGCGGCCTATGTCGCGCGCGCGGTGCCCATCGAGACGACCGAGACCGAATCGCGGCACGGCCCGGTCCAAACCAGGGAGTTCGTCGCAGGGCCGCAGGTGTCGCCGTGACGGCCGACGTGATGACCCGCGTCGCCCCGCTCGGCCTGCGCTTCTGGGACGAGGTGAATCGCGATCTCGTGCGCGACGGGCTCGCCGTCTCCGCGTGGCCCGAGTCGCTGCCCTCGCGCCCTCGGTCCGCCAGCGTGAATGCTTCGGGGGTGTGGGCCCTCCACGATCTCGCCCTCATGGCTGCGTTCGAGCGAGGCGCGGGCGACGCGAGGTACTGGGAGGCGGTGGCGTCGGGCGCCGACCCCGCGCTCTCCCCGCGCAGGCCGTTCGTCGTCGAGGTGCGCGACACCGCCAGGCGCTTCTTGCCCGTGCGGCTGCGCGTCACGCTGCCCGTGCGAGGGCTCTATGACTGGCCTGCGGCGGCGGGGCTCGCGGCCGAGGCGCGCGCCCTCTCCGCGGGAGCGCCGCCCGGGGTGATCCCGCTGCCGGTCGCGCCCTCGCGCCCGGTGCGCGCGCTCGCGGTGGTGCGCGCCGAGCTCGCGGTCGACGGCGATGAGCCCGCGGCCAGCGCCCTCGTCGAGGTGTTCGCCTCGGGGCGCCTCGTTGGGCGCGGCATGTCGGACGAGCGCGGCCGCGTGGCCGTGATCTTCCCGTATCCCGACACGCTCGTCGTGTCGTCGGGATCGCCGCTCGGGTCGCCTTCGGCGGGCGCGAGCCCGTCCGAATGGCGCTGGAACATCGAGGTGGTGGTCCGCTACGCGCCGCCGGCCGCCGGCGCGCGCCGCGGCGACGCGCCCGAGCTCGCCGCGGTGTTCGCGCAGCCGCCGACCACGGCGCTCCTCCGGCTGAGCCCCGAGGAGCCCTTGAGAGACTTCGAGTTACGCCACAGGGACGAGCAGGTGCTGCGCACCGAAGGCGCCTCCGACGGGCGGCTCTGGATTCGAACCGTGATCTGACCATTCATCGACGAGGGAGAAGAATAGATGCCCGAGTACCTGTCACCCGGTGTCTATGTCGAAGAGACATCGTTCCGGTCGAAGTCGATCGAGGGCGTGAGCACCTCGACCGCGGGCTTCGTCGGCCCCTCGCGTTATGGGCCGCTCGACCTCGTCCCCGAGATCGTCACCAGCCTGGGCGAGTTCGAGCGCATCTACGGCGACGGCCAGAAGCTCGACTTTGGCAGTGCCGAGCGGCACAACTTCCTCTGGCACGCGGCGAGGGCGTTCTTCGCAGAGGGCGGCCGGCGCCTTTACATCTCCCGCATCTTCAGGCCCAGGTCCGCGACCGACGACGGCATCGCGCATGCCACCCTCGCCGCGGGCAGCCCCGTCGACGACGATCTCACCATCCGCGCGCGGTACCCAGGATCGGGCGGCAACGTCCGCGTTCGCCTCACGCTGCGCGCCGGGCAGAACGTGCGCACCGGCAGCGGCGCCGACGCGCGCCTGCGCGGCGCGACCGACCGCGACGTGGTGCTCCTGTGGCAGGACGCCAATGCGCCCCTCTCCCCGGGCCAGAGCCCCTTCTATATCGCCCGCCGCAGCGCCGACGGGGTCTGGGCCTTCACGCGCGACGGCGAGCGCGGGCCTGGCGAGATCCTGCTCACGTCGCTGACCGCGGCGAGCGACGTGCGCCTGGTCACCGTCAGCGTCCAGGTGTCGTACGGCCCCGGGGCCGACGAGACCTGGGACGGCCTCGCCCTCGACCCCTCGCACCAGCGTGACGGGGCCCGAGACGCGATCACCTCGCGCTTCGGCTTCGATCTCGACGACCCGTCGCCGCTGCGCGCGATTCCCATCGTCATCACCGCAGGGGACGGGCTCGATCACGGCGTCGGCCTCACCGAGGCCCTGATCAACAGCAACCTCGGCCTCTCCTCCGCGCTGGCGGCGGCCACCTCGGTGACCACGTACGTCGACGCGCTTGCCGACCACGGCGCGCTCGAGGTCACCCTCGAGGGCGGCAACGACGGCGCGCTGCCCGAGCCGGGAGAGTACGAAGGCGCCGAGAACCCCGCCAACGCGCGCAAGACGGGGCTCAAGCAGTTCGAGGACCTGGACGACATCTCCATCGTGGCAGCGCCGGGGTCCTCGTTCGGCACCGACTCGGACGTCGCCGCGACCATCGCGGGCCACCTGGTCACCCACGCGGCGACGATGCGCTACCGCATCGCCGTGCTCGACAGCATGAACAACCAGGCGATCGGCGCCGTGCGCGCGTACAGGGCCCGCTTCGACTCGACCTACGCAGCGCTCTACTACCCCTGGGTCAAGGTGCTCGACCCGATCACGCGGGCGCCCATCGCGCTCCCGCCGAGCGGGTTCGTCACGGGCATCTACGCGCGCAACGACGTCGAGCGCGCCGTGTACAAGGCCCCCGCCAACGAGGTGGTTCGCCTCGCGCTCGGCTTCGAGGTCACCCTCAACAAGAGCCAGCAGGACGTGCTCAACCCCGAGGGCGTCAACTGCTTTCGCTTCTTCGAGGGCCGCGGCAACCGGCTCTGGGGCGCTCGCACGATCAGCTCGGACCCGGAGTGGAAGTACGTCAACCTCCGGCGCTACTTCGCCTACCTCGAGCACTCGATCGACAAGGGCACGCAGTGGGCCGTGTTCGAGCCGAACGGCGAGCGGCTCTGGGCCAACGTGCGGCGCACCATCGAGGACTTCCTCTTCAACGAGTACCAGAACGGCGCGCTGCTCGGCGACCGGCCCGAGCGCGCGTTCTTCGTGAAGTGCGACCGGTCGACCATGACGCAGAACGACCTCGATAACGGGCGGCTCGTGTGCCTCATCGGCGTGGCGCCGCTCAGGCCCGCGGAGTTCGTGATCTTTCGCATCGGGCAGTGGACGGGCGACCGCAAGGTCTGATGCCAGCTCGCAACGGAGGGAGTGAGATCCATGCCAGTGCAGCGTGAACGACCGTACATGCAGTTCAACTTCCTCGTGGACCTCGGCACGGGCACCGACGGGCCTGACGCCGCGTTCCAGGAGGTGAGCAACCTCGGCACCGAGTTCGCCGTGGCCGAGTACCGCGCGGGCAACGACAAGGAAAACAACGTCCGGAAGTACACTGGCCTCAACAAGGCCACGGACGTGACCCTCAAGCGCGGCATCGTGGGGTACCGGTCGTTCTACGACTGGGTCGAGCAGGTGCGCCGCGGCGACAAGGAGGCCGTCCGCCCGTCGATCACCATCAGCCTCCAGAACGAGGCCCACGAGACCGTGATGACCTGGACCCTCAAGAACGCCAGGATCATCAAGTACGTCTCGGGGCCCTTCAACGCGAAGGGCGGCGATGTGGCGATGGAAGAGATGACCCTCGCCTACGAACAGCTCGTGCTGGAGTCCTGACCCGAGGATGAGCTCCCGCGCGCCCCGACGTCTGCCCGGCGTACGATTCGAAGCGCCGCCTCCCCGCCCGGGCGCGTTACCGCGCATGGACGTGGCGGCGTTCGTGGGCTTCGCGGCGTCGGGGCCGTGCGACCTCCCCGTGCTCATCGAAGACCCGCGGCGCTTCGCCGACGTGTTCGGCGACGATCTCGAGCTCGCGTGGGACGGCCGTCGCGGCGAGGTGGTGACCTCACGCCTCGGCGCGGCCGTGCGCGACTTCTTCCGCAACGGGGGCCAGCGCTGCTGGGTGGTGCGCGTCACAGGCGCTCAGGCCACGACCAACCAGTTCGCGGTGCCGGGGCTCATCGACATGAACAACCCCGCGGGCCCGGGGATCACCCTCCAGGCGCGGTCGCCTGGGAGCTGGTCCGACCGGGCGGTCGTGGGCGCATCGCTCGAGGCCACCGCGCTGCGCCCGGACCCCGCCTATGCCCCGGGGACGGCCTCGTGGCTCGCTGCCCTCGCCCCCTCCACGCCCCGCCTCGCGCTCGTCGTCGACGCGGCCTCGGGCGTCTCGCCGGGCGACCTCGTGCGCGTCACCGTCTCGCACTGGCCCGGCGCCACGTCGAGCTGGGAAGCGTGGCTGTTCGTGGATCGCATCGAGGAAGACGGCCGCGCTTCCAGGGGCTCGCGCAGGATCGAGATCGTGGGCGCCACGCCCGCCCGGTGGCTCACCCGCCTCGCGACCGCGAGCGGCGACGCGCCCACGACAACCACCCCCTCCGGTGCCCCGGCGGCGCTCCCACCCGGCGCCGCGGTGCGCATCGACCGCGTCGAGATGGAGCTCAGGGTGCGCATCGAAGGCGAGGAGCGCTTCCGGCTCGGCGGCCTCGGGTTCCACCGCGCGCACCCGCGGTGGTGGGAGGCGCTCCCGCGCGATCTCGACCTGCTCCAGCGGGATGACCCGTGGCCTTTCGAGCATCATGCCGCCTTTCGCCGCGAGCTCCTCGCGCCGAGGTTCCCGCTCGCATCGCGCCGCCCGTGTGATGCCGGCGCGACGGACACGGCCGCCCTCCCCCTCGCCATGGGGCCGTGGCCTACGTACGGCGCCCCCCTCGAGCACGCCGCACCGGCGCTCACCCGCGATGGCCTCGCGCGCTTCGACGCCGCCGTCTTCGTCGCTCAGGGCCTCGCGGACCTCCTGCCCCACCAGGTGGCGCTCGAGGCCGAACACGTGCTCCGCGCGCACGACCGCTCGCAGGGCGCGCCGTTCCAGGGCGTGCACGCGGTCTGGGCGATCGACGAGGTGACGCTGATCGCGGCCCCCGACGCGGCTCACCGCGGCTGGGAAGCCGCTTCCGCGCCCGTCGACCTCGCGCTCGGCTTCGACGTCGCGACCCCCAGCGAGCCGCGCGTTGTCGCGCGCTGCGGCTGCGACGAAAGCCGATGGCCGACCCCGCCGCGATGCCCCCCTGAAGAGGCCCCCGCCGGCGCGTTCGGCCCGTCCGATCGCGGGCCCGCCGCCCCACGGAATTTCACGGTCGAGCCGCGCGAGGACCCGCCGGAAGGTCCGGTCGCGCTCCCCGTCGGCGCGCGCGCGTTCACCCTGCGCTGGACGCATACCGATGGAGCGACGTACGTGGTGCGGGAGAGCACCTCGCTCGAGCGTGGGAGCGGGGAGATCCGCCTCCACGACCCGATCGTCCTGTACGAAGGCCCCGGCGCGGGGGGCGACGCGACAGCCGACGTGCGCGTTCTCCCCGTGTTCGGGCGCTCGCCGGGCCTGTGGCATTACCAGGTGCGGGCCGTGGTCGACGGCGTCGCAGGGCGCTGGTCCAGCATCGTCTCGGTGAGGGTGACGACCCCCGAACGCGCGCTCCTGAGCGACGCCGACGACGGGGCGGACGCGCTCGCGCGGGTGCAGCGCGTGCTCCTGAGGATGTGCGCGGCGCGCGGCGACCTGCTGGCGGTGCTCTCGTTGCCCGAGCGCTTCCGCGAGGCGGAGGCGATCGCGCACGCGGCGCGGCTGCGCTCCTACGACGACCCCGCCGACCGCGCCGGGCTCCCCCCCGAAGCGCTCAGCTACGGCATGCTCGTCCACCCCTGGCCCGTCGTGCTCGAGCCCACGCACCGGGGGAACGCCCGGCGCGCGCCGCCCGACGGCGCCGCGGCCGGCGTGCTGGCCTCGCGCGCGATCCGCCGGGGAGCGTGGATCTCCCCCGCGAACGAGGCCCTGGCCGACGTGGTGGCCCTCTCGCCCGCGCTCTCCCCGTCGCGATGGGAGGCCCTCCTCGACGCGCGGGTCAACGTCCTGCGCCAGGAGGCGCGCGGGTTCGTGGCGCTCGGCGCGGACACGCTCTCCGACGACCCCGACCTCGTGTCGGTGACCGCCCGGAGGCTCCTCTGCTTCCTGCGCCGCGTGGCGCTCCAGAAGGGCGCGGAGTACGTGTTCGAGCCGCACGACGACTTCTTCCGCCGAGAGGTGATCGGCTCGTTCGAGCGCCTGTTCTCCGAGCTCTTTCGCGCCGGAGCCTTCGCGGGGCGGAGCCCCGAGGCCGCGTACCAGGTGCGGGCGGACACGGCGCTCAACCCGCCGTCGGCGGTCAATCAAGGGCGCTTCGTGATCGAGCTCAAGGTCGCGCCGTCGATCCCCCTGAGCTTCATCACCGTACGGCTCACGCAGCGCGGCGACGTCACCGCGGTCGCGGAGGTGCGCTGACGCCATGGCCGAGCGCGAGACCGACCAGGTTGCGCGGCCCTTCATGGGCTTCGCCTTCGCCATCGAGATCTCGGTGCCGGGCACGGTGCCGCGCGTATGCAACGCGGCGTTCGCGGAGTGCGACGGGCTCGAGATGACCATGGACGTGAAGACCATCCGCCAGGGCGGCGACAATGGTCGGCAGGTGCGCCTCACGGGCCCGATGGGCTTCGGCACGCTCACCCTCAAGCGCGGGATGACCGCGAACTTCGACCTGTGGACGTGGTTCGACAAGCTGGTCGAGAGCCCCGGGCTCCGCGCCGACGCGGTGGTCGTGCTCTACGCCGCCGGACAGACCGCGAGCCCAGAGGCCCAGCGGGCCGTGAGCGCGTCGTGGGAGCTGTCGCGCTGCGTGCCGGTGAAGCTCAAGGCGCCGCCGCTCAACGCGCGCGACGGGATGGTCGCCATCGAGGAGTTCCAGCTCGCGTACGAGTCCCTGCGGCTCCGGCCGCCAGGGCAGGGAGGTTGAGACGATGCCAGCGCCTGTGGTGCTCGAGAAGGCTTTCCTCGTCGCTGTCGACACGTCGGGCAAGGAGCAGGGCGAGCGGGTCGTCGTCCAGTTCAACCCCGAGAGCCTCAAGGTGAGCTTCGCCAACCAGATCGCCCAGCCCCAGGGCGGCGGCAACCAGAGCGAGAAGGACCCGCAGCAGTTCGTCGGCGCGGGGACGACGAAGCTCGCCGTGCAGCTCTGGTTCGACGTGACCGTGCGCTCCGACGGCGTCGACGACGTGCGCAAGCTGACCGAGAAGGTCGCGGCCTTCATCACGCCCGAGCAGGACAAGAGCGACAAGAACAAGTTCGTGCCCCCGAAGGCGCGCTTCGGGTGGGGCACCTTTCAATACGACGGGATCATGGAGTCGCTCGAAGAGTCGCTGGAGTTCTTCTCCAACGACGGGCGGCCGCTCCGGGCGAGCGTGACCTTCACCCTGTCGCAGCAACGGATCACGAAGTTCGCGTTCGGCAGCGCGAAGGCGGCGTCGGCGCCCCCGGGCGCGCCCAACCTCGGTCAGAAGCCGCTCGACGCGGCGCCGAGCAACGGGTCCGTGCAACAGATGGCGGCCGCGAAGGGCAAGGGCAACGACTGGCAGTCGATCGCCGCGGCCAACAAGATCGAGAACCCCAGGAGCCTTGCGCCAGGGACGCTCCTCGACCTGAACGTGCGTGTGCCTTCGGTGCAGCCGCCGTCGATCGCGGTATCGCAGCCGCCGTTACCGCAGCCTCCGCGCGTGGGGCTGAGGCGTTGAGGAGGGAGCGCTGATGTCGGTCGTCATCAAGGAGTTCGAGGTCGCCCCCGCGCCTGCCGCGCCCGCGCCGACGTCACAGGCGGCGCCGCCCGGGAAGCCGCCCCCCGTCGACCCGAACGAGCTGCGGCGAGCGCTCGTCTGGCAAGCGCGGCGGGCGCTGCGCGTGAGGGCGTACTGAGCCGCCATGAACGCGCCTGCGACGATCAAGGACGCTCGGCCGACGTTCCTCATCGAGGGGAGCGAGGAGGTGGAGCTCGGCCGGGGGCTCATCGCGCTCTCGATCATCGAGGAGGCCGGCGGCCCCTCGCGCTGCGAGGCCACGTTCGGCAACTGGGGCACGAAGGATCAGACGAAGGACTTTCTGTATTTCGATCGCCGCACGCTCGACTTCGGCAAAGGGATGCAGGTGCGCTACGGGACCGACACCGTCTTCGACGGGCGGATCATGGCGCTGGAGGGGCATTTCCCCGAGGGCTCGGCGCCCGAGATCATCGTGCTCGCCGACGACAGGCTGCAGGACCTCCGCATGACCCGCCGTTCGCGGGTGTTCGAGCACATGAGCGACGACGCCGTGTTCCAGCGCGTCGCGCAGGACCACGGGCTGCAGCCCGACGTGCAGCTCCAGGGGCCCACCCACAAGGTGCTCGCGCAGGTCAACCAGAGCGATCTCGCGTTCTTGCAGGGGCGCGCCCGCGCGATCGACGCCGAGCTCCACGTCGACGGGCGAACGCTGCGGGCGAGGTCGCGCGCGCGCGCGTCGTCGAGCCCCGTGGAGCTGAGTTATGGGGCGGCGCTCCGGTCGTTCAAAGTGACGGCCGATCTCGCGCACCAGCGGACCGCGGTGAAGGCGACCGGGTGGGATCCGGAGGACAAGCGGGCGCTCTCGTACGAGGCAACCGACAGCGCCATCCAGGCCGAGCTCGGGAACGACGAGAGCGGCGCGAGCGTGCTGCGCGCGAAGCTCTCGGAGCGCAAGGAGGTCGTCGCGCATGGGGTGACCTGGAGCGACGGGGAGACCCAGGCGCGCGCCGAGGCGCACTTCCGCCATGGCGCGAGGCGCTTCGTCGTCGGCGAGGGGGTGGCCGCGCCCGACGCGCAGCTCCGCGCGGGGGCGAGGGTGAAGCTCGATGGCCTCGGGGCCCTGTTCAGCGGCACCTACCACCTCGCCGAGGTGCGATGGCTCTTCGACGAGGGCGGGCTCAGGGTGGAGTTTCGCGCCGAGCGCGCTGGGATTGGGAGGCCATAGACCGATGTCGCAACGTGACCCTCTGGAGTCGACGATCGATGAGCGCATCCCCTCGGGGCTGGGCGGTCGGTGGTACGGCGTCTACCCCGCGCAGGTGCGCGACATCAAGGACCCAGCGGGCAAGGGGCGGGTCAAGGTCGCGCTCCCGTGGTCGCCGGATCCGTCGGGGAGCGACGGCTACGAGGCATGGGCGCGCATCGCGGCGATGGGCGCGGGGAAGCAGCGGGGGGCGTGGTGGATCCCCGACCTCGACGACGAGGTGCTCGTGGCCTTCGAGGGCGGCGACCCGCGCAGGCCTTACGTGATCGGCGGGCTCTGGAACGGAAAGGACGGCCCGCCCGAGTCGATGGATGGCGCGGGGAAGAACCCGCTCAAGGTGCTCCGCTCGCGCAACGGGGTGAAGGTCACCATGGATGACACCGACGGGCAGGAGAAGCTCATCCTCGAGACCCCCGGCGGCTGCAAGCTCACGATGCGCGACGGCCCAGGCACCGTCGAGATCGCGGACGCAAACGGGAACACCCTCAAGATGGAGGCGAGCGGGGTCACCCTCACGGCCAGCAAGCTCACGATCAACGCGGGGGCCAAGATGGACGTGACCGCGGGGATGGTGAACGTCAACGCAGGGATGTCGAAGTTCAGCGGGGTTGTGCAGTCCGACACGAACATCACCAACGCCACCGTGAGCGCGTCGTACACGCCCGGCGCGGGGAACATCTGGTGAGGCGCGCGTGACGACGAAGCACGAGATCGGCTGGGTGACCGCGGCGCCCCTGTGGCGAGGCCGCGCGGTGGCGCCCGGGGTCATCGCGGCCCCCGATCTCCTGCGCTTCGACTCCGACGATTTCATGGACGATCTCACGGCGCTCCTCGCGAAGCGCCCCGCGGATCTCGCCGGCAAGATCGCCACGAAGAAGACCTACCGCGCCAGGCCGCCCGGGGCGCCGGGGGACTGGCCCCCCACGCCCGCCGCGCTCCGGCTCTATCAACCCGTGCACGGGCATTTCAACCTCGTGATCGCGAGCCTCGTGTGCCACACGCCGGGGCTCCCCGATCACGGCGTCGACCCGGCGAAGGGCGAGGAGGCGTGGTTCGTGCTCCGGCGGCTCCGCAAGAGCGACGCCCGCGAGATGGCCTGGGTGACCGACGCGCAGAAGCGCCACACGTGGTCGCCGATCGCGGGCGACGCGAAGCTCGGCGAGGTGGCCGAGGGGGAGCAGCTCCTGCCGCTGTTCATGGTGCCCTTCACCGAGAACGGGCGCACGCGGAGGCTGTGGGCGGGGCTCATCCCGACCTCGAGCCGCGAGACGTTCGTGGCGACGCGCGAGGCCGTGCCCGAGGTGTTCCCGGAGGAGGCCGCGCCGGCGCCGGGCGCGCCGCATCCCGGCGTCCCCGAGCCGCCCTTCACGGACCCCGAGCTCGTCGAGGCGCGGGCGCGCGTCATCGGCGGGCTCCAGGCGCTCGTCACCCCGCGGACGCTGCTCGCGCAAACCCCCGCCGAGCGGCACGCCGAGGAGCGCATGGAGCAGGAGGTCACGCGCTTCTTTCTCCTCGACCTCGCCGACCTGCTCACGAGGTACGCGCCCTCGGTGATGGGCGCCTCACGACCGCCCTCCACGGCCCCGAAGGCCCGGGCGCTCTACGACCTGCTTCCCGCGACCGGGGTGCGCGACAAGCTCGCGCAGGCGCTCTCGCAATGGGCGGAGATCACCGGAGAGGGCGAGGGCACGAGCTCGATCACCGTGAACCTCCGGAACGTCGCGCTCGATGTGTATACCTTCGCGCGCGCGCTCGACGAGGCGATCAAGGAGCACCTCGCGGCCACGCCGGCGCCGGCGCCCGCCGGGGGCGATCCGGCGCGCCCCGGGGCCATGGAGCTGCCGCAGCTCGACGACGGCGAAGCGCGTTACGTCCTCCGTTGCGTGTACCGGCGGACGAGGTGCCGGCCCCCGCACCCCGACCTCGTGAGCGCGCGATCGGCGGAGTTCACCATCGCGCCCTTCTTCGATCCCGACGCGCCGGCGCGGGCCGTGCGCATCGCGCTGCCTGTCGACACGTCGCTCAAGGGGCTGCGAAAGTTCAGGAAGGGCGTGGCATTCCTCCTGTCCGATCAGCTCCGCAAGCAGATGAGCCAGGCGTCGAACATGAAGGATCTCCTCGACGGCAAAGCGGGCTCCGAGGAGCCCTTCACGCTTGGCGAGATCTGCTCGTTCTCGATCCCGATCATCACGCTGTGCGCTTTCATCGTGCTGATGATCTTCATGATCCTCCTGAACTTCGTGTTCTGGTGGCTCCCGCTGCTGCGCTTCTGTTTCCCCATCATCAAGAGAAAGTGACGACGGTCATGGACGCAGGGAAACTCTATGGTCGTGGCATCTCGTTCCCGCCTCGCGTGGGCGAGGACGGGAGGGTCGCGTGGTCCGTGGGGGAAGAGAACATCCGCGACGCGATCCGGGTGATCCTCCTGACCGAGCCCGGCGAGAGGCTCCTCCGGCCCGACTTCGGCGCGGGCCTCCGGCGTTTCCTCTTCGAGCCGAACACCGTCACCACCCGCAGGGCCATCGAGGAGGCGATCACCGTCGCCCTCAAGGACTGGGAGGCGAGGATCGCCGTGGAGTCCGTGACCGTGGAGGAAGAGCCCGACGACCCGCGCGCGGTGCTGGCGACGGTGACTTACAGGCTCGTGGCGACCAGCGCGGTCGAGCGCGTGAGCCTCAGCGTGGGCGTGGCTGGATAAGAGGAGGCGCGCGGTGCCTGTTCGCATTCCTACGATCGATGAACGCAAGTTCCAGGACCTCGTTGACGAGGCGCTCGCGCGCGTGCCCGTCCACAACCCCGAGTGGACCAATTTCAACAAGAGCGACCCAGGCGTCACGCTCATCGAGGTCTTCGCGTTCCTCACGGAGTCGCTGCTCTATCGCGCGAACCTCATCCCCGAGCGCAATCGACTGAAGTTCCTGTCGCTCCTCGGGGTGCCGCTCCAGCCCGCGTCGGCGGCGCAGGGCCTGGTGGCCTTCGCCAACGAGAAGGGCCCCCTCGCGGTGCACACGCTCACCCGGGGCGTCGAGGTGCGCGCAGGCGCGGTGCCCTTCGTGACGGGGCGCGGCGTCGACGTGCTCCCGATCGAAGCCAAGGCATTTTACAAAGCCGACGTCACCGACCTCTCCGCCGAGGCGAAGGGGTACTACGAAGATCTCTACCGATCCGCCACCGAGGAGCGATCGGGCGCCGCGGCGCGCTTCTACCGCACGACGCCGCTGGAGACCGCGGGGCCCTCCGGCGTCGACCTCGGGGGCACCGTGGGCCACGCGCTCTGGATCGCCCTCCTCGCGCGCCCCAAGGACGACGTCGAGCAGGCGCGGAGGCTCATCGCGGGCAAGGTGCTCACGCTGGGCTGGGTGCCTGTCGTCGACGACGCCGGGCGCGCTGTCACGCCGATGACGGGCGCGGGCGCCGCCTCCACGGCGAGGCTCCTCTACGAGGTGCCGTGGATCGACGAGAACAGCAGGTCCGTGCAGACGGCCGGCGGCCTCCGCACGCCGCAGTACAGGCCGCTGACGGCGAGCCCGTCGGGCAACGTGCTGCTCGAGCCCGGGGTCGTCGAGGTCATGCTCCCGCCCGAGGGCCGCTTCGGCATGTGGGACGACGTCGAGCCCACGGAGGCCGGCGTCGGGGAGTTCCCGCCGTCGCTCGAGGACACGACCCTCGACGAGCGGCTCATCACCTGGCTCCGCGTGCGGATGGTCGGCTCCGCGGCGGCGCGCGTGCTCTGGGCCGGGATCAACACCGTGCCTGTCGCGCAGCGCGAGCGGGTGCTCAACGAGGCGCTGCCCGACGGCACGGGCGAGCCCGATCAGGCGGTGACGGTCGCGCGCAGGCCCTTTCTTCCGGGGAGCGTGCGGCTGCGCGTGCGCGCCCCGACGGCGAGCGCGTTCGAGGCGTGGGCGGCCATCGACGACCTGCTCGCCGCGGGTCCCGAGGTGCCGGCGCCCGATCCGAGGCTCCCGCCTGGGCGGCGGCAGGTCACGCCGGCGCCGTCGAAGGTGTTCGTCGAGGACGCCGAGGCGGGTGAGCTGCGCTTCGGGGACGGCCAGCGCGGCGCGAGGCCGCCGCGGGGCGCCAGGCTCGTCGTCGATTACGAGTGCTCGGTCGGCGCCGCGGGCAACGTGGGCGCCCTCGCCGTGAGCAGCGCGCCCGCGCTCCCGGCGGGGGTCACCGTCTCGAACCCCGTCGCGACCTGGGGGGGCGCCGACGCCGAGCGCGTCGACGACGGCGAGAAGCAGATCACGCGGTACCTCCAGCACCGCGACCGCCTGGTCACCGTGGCCGACTTCGAGGCGATCACCTGGCGCACCCCGGGCGTCGCGATCGGCCGCGTCGATGTGCTGCCGTCGTTCCGCCCGGTGCGCGGCGGCGAGCCGATCACCGACGCGCCCGGCGTGGTGACCGTCATGGTGGTGCCGCGCTTCGACCCGCTGCACGCCGACGCCCCGGAGGCCACGAGCGATTTCATCGACGCCGTGTGCGCGTGGCTCGACCCGCGGCGGCTCGTCACGACCGAGCTCATCTTGAGGGGCCCCGAGTACGTGGACGTGACCGTCTCGATCGGTATCGAGGCGGTGCCCGGCGCGAGCGTCCACGATGTCGTCGAGGCAGTGCGGCTCGCCGTGAGGGATTTCCTCTCGCCGCTGCCGGCGCCCGGCGTCGAGAACATCGAGAAGGAAGCGGCGCTGCTCGCGCCCCCGGAGCCCACGTTCCTGCAGGTGCGCCGCGGCTGGCCGCTGCGGAAATCGGTGCTGGCGCTCGAGATCATGGCGGTCGCGAGCCGCGTCCCCGGCGTGCTCTTGGTCAAGCCCGTCGTGCTCGGGCGAGGCGCGGAGACGACGCCGGCGCCCTCGGTGGATCTCGTGGGGCTCCAGCTCCCGAGGCTCGCGGCGCTCTCGGTGATCGACGGCGATCCGCTGCCGCTCAGCGAGCTGCGAGGCGGGCCGACCATGAGCGGCGAGTACCTGCCTGTGCCCGTCGTGCCCGAGGTGTGCGGCTGATATGAAGGACGTCAACGGAACGAGGTACCACCTCCTCCTCGGGCAGGACGACTGGGGCGTCCCTGGCACCGAGTCGTCGCCGCTCACGAACGATCGGGTCGTGTGGAATGCCGCGCGCAACGAGGTCTCGCTCCGCGCGAAGACATTCAGGTTTCGTACAGGCCGGAGCGACCGCATCCCGAGCGCGAGCGACCACCGCGGCGCCGCCATGGACCATTACGGCAACTGGTACTGGATCGATCCCTCCGAGCGCGCGATCGTTGTGACCTCGTCGGGAAGCCGCGAGACAGCCACGTTCTGGCCCGTGCCCGCCGAGGCGCGCGCGGAGCGCGAGACAGGCGCGTTCGGGCCCGCGGCCCCCGACGCGGAGCCGCCGCGCTGGCTGCTCTCGGGCCTCGCGGTGACCGACGACCACTACCTCGTGGCGGGCGCGCACGGCGACGACGGCTCCGTGCGGCTGCTCGTGTTCGACCTCTTCGGCGGCGGCGAGCCGATCCAGATGCTGTGGCCCGGCGCGCTGCCGCTCCGGATCCGGGATATCGCGCTCGCGCCCCAGGGCGGCCTGTGGATCCTGGACAGGGGCGATCCCGGTCGAGGGATCAGGGGCCGTTACTGGCGCCTCGACTGCCACCTCCGCGTCGTGCGGCGCGCCTCCTCGACGGCCTCGGCGCCGGGGGGCTTCTCGCCGTCGGCGCCGGCGCCGGCGTCGAGCGAACAGAGCGTCGAGCCCGCGCGCCCGGTCGACGCGGGCGACGCGTTCGACGCGCTCTCGGGCGATCCGATCGCGATCGAGGGGCTGCCCGACGGGTCGGTGATGGTCCTCGATCATGCCGGGGCCGAGTCGCGGGTGAGGCTGATCCGGCACATGACGAGCGAGGGCGCCGTCACGAGCGCCCAGGTGGCCGAGCTCTCGGTCTCGCGCTTCCAGGAGCTCCTCTGGGAGGGCACGCGCGACGAGGCGATGGGATCGCCGGGTGACGTGCCCGAGCTCACGCCGCACGCGTTCGACGTGGCGTTCGTGCCCGACGCGGGCTGCCCGTGGCCGTGGACAGGTGACGTGTTCCTCACGTCGAGCCATGGAAACCAGGCGTTTCGCGTGAGGCTCGAGGTCGACCAGCCCGCGGGCGCTCCGCCCGACGCCCCTGACGCTCCGCCGCCCGTGCGGCTCGTGGCGCACACCGATTACGTGCCGATGCGCCTCCACGCGGGGCTCGGGCTCGTGACGGCCGCGGGGCGCGTGCACTACGACTCCGGCGGGCGCTGGATCCCGCTGGTGATCCAGCAGCGGCCGCGCTTCGAAGCCGAGGGGGAGATCGAGACCCGGAGCTTCGACAGCCGCGAGCCAGGGTGCGTGTGGCACAAGCTGGACCTCGACGGGGCCATTCCCGGCGGGGCCTCGGTCGAGGTGTGGAGTCGGGCGAACGACGAGCAGGACGCGCTCGCGCTCGGCGCGTGGCAGCGCGAGCCGGCGTTCACGTACAGGCGGCGCGATGGCTCGGAGCTGCCCTTCGTGCCGCAGGGCAAGCGCGAGGGCGAGGGGACATGGGAAGTGCTCCTGCAGAACGCCCGGGGGCGGTACCTCCAGCTGCGCCTGCGCCTCTCGGGCGACGGGGTGCGGTCGCCCTCGCTGCGCGCGCTGCGGGTGTGGTACCCGCGGTTTTCGTACCGGGACCGGTACCTCCCGGGGGTGTACCGCGATCACGACGTGAGCGGGTTCCTCGAGCGCTTCATGGCGAATTTCGAGGGCACCTTCACCGCGATCGAGGGGCGCATCGCGGCCGGGCAGATGCTCTTCGACGTGCGCTCGTGCCCGCCCGAGGCGCTCGACTGGCTCGCCTCGTGGTTCGGCGTGCTGCTCGATCCGACGTGGGACGACCGGCGCCGGCGCCTCTTCATCCGCCACGCGATGCAGTTCTTCCAGATGCGGGGCACGGTGCGGGGGCTGCGCGCGGCGGTCGCGCTCGCCACGAGCGAATGCGTCGACGAGCGGCTCTTCTCGGACGAGGGGGCCGACGCGTACGGGCCCTTCGGGGTGCGGGTCGTCGAGCAGTTCAGGGCGAGGGAGTTCCCCGGGGCGCTGCTGGGCGACGCGAGCGGCCGCGACCCCGAGCAGACCCTCGCCGTCGTGGACCCGGGAGAGCCCTGGAAGCCTTCGGACGGCCTCGGGGCGCTCCTGGAGCGTTATGGGCTCTTCCTCGACCGCTGGCGCCGAGGTGAGCCGTCCGACGGCCCGCGCCGCGCGGGCGAGCCCGAGGCGCCCATCCCCGAGACCTTTCCGACGCGCGCGCGCGTCGGGGACGCCGACGCCGACGCGTGGCGGGCCTTCGTGCGCGGCGTCCTGGCGCTGCCCGACCTGCCCGATGGGGTCGATGAGCCTGGCTGGCGCGGTTACCTCGAGAGCCGGTACCGGAGCATCGATGCGCTCCGCGCCGCGCACGGCACGGACGCCGCGGGCTTCGGCGCGGTGATGTACCCGGACCCGCTGGCAGGCAACGCGCGGCTGCTCGACGACTGGTATCGCTACGAGTCCGCGGTGCGCCCCACGCGGAGGACGGCCCATCGCTTCACGGTGCTCGTCCCGGTGCCGCCGGGCGGGGCCGCGGACGAGGCCGCGCTCCGGGAGCGGCTCAGGGTCGCGGAGCGCGTCGTGGCGCTCGAGAAGCCCGCCCACACGACCTTCAACGTGATGTTCTACTGGGCGATGTTCCGCGTGGGGCGCGCGCGGCTCGGGCACGACACCCTCGTCGACCTCGGCGGGCGCGCGCCCGACCTCCTGCCCCCCGCGGTGGCTGGCAGGAGCTACCTGGCGCAGGCGTACGTCGCCACCGCGCTGCCCGACGGCGCCGTCGACCGGAGGCGCATCTCGGAGAGCACGCTTCAGAAGGTTCAAGGGGTTTCACAGGAGACGAGCGCATGAGTGTGTTCGAACCGTCGTCAAGGCTCAGGCCCATCGTGATCGATCCCCACAAACGCGTGAACTACACGCTGGGGATGGTGCTCGGCGTCGACGACTTCGTGCAGGAGCAGACCTGGCACGCCGAGTCGCTCCGCCACGTCGTGCGCGACCTCCTGGGCTACGGGACCGTGCGCGGGCTGAAGGTGACGACCCGGGGCGCCGCGAGCGCGCTCGAGGTGGTCGTGCGGCCGGGGGTCGCGGCCACGCCCCGGGGCGAGATCGTGCGCGTGGCCGCGGAGCAATGCGCGCAGCTCGACACCTGGCTCGGGTCAGGGGGGTATGCGTCGGAGCGAGAGCGGAGCGCGCACCGCAATGCCGTGGCGGAGGCGGTGGTGGCGGGCTCGCCCGCCGACACCGGCGCGCTCACCGTTCACGTGGTGCTCGATTACGCCGAGTGCACGACCGACAAGCGGCCCATCCCGGGCGAGCCGTGCCGCAGCGAGGACGACGTGCTCGTCGACGCGCGCATCAAGGACGCGTTCTCGCTCACGCTCTCGCTCCGCCCACCGCAGCAGATCGAGCTTCAGGGGGCGCACGGCTTCGCGTGCTGGCTCGCGAGGGTCCCCATCGTCGACACGTCGCCCGTCGATGGGCAGCTCGAGGACTTCCTCGACGCGATCCGCGCGGCCGCGGCCGCGAGCTCGCCTCCGGGACCGCCGTTCATGCAAACGCCGCCGCCCTTCGGCTTGACCATTCCGCGGAGCGAGGCCGAGCGCTGGCTGCGGGCCGCGTTGAGGCTGTACGTGACCGAGCTGCGGTCGAACGCCGATTGGCTCGCGCCGGGGCAGGACGCGACCGGGGAGCCCCCTTCGCGGGAGCGCAACGTGCCCTCGGGGATCCTGCTCGCGACGCTGCACGTGCAGGTGGTGCGCAACGTGCTCGACGCCGCGGCGCGCTGGGAGCTGTCGGCAGACCCGCTCTCGGTGACGATCGACGAGAGCGAGCGGCCGTTCCTCCTGCACTCGGACTTCTACAAAGAGTACCTGCTGTGCACGGCCGACGTGATGCGCGAGGGCACCGGGGGGCCGGTCGTGCCGGGGCCCGCTGGGCCTGCGGGGCCTGCCGGGCCCACGGGGCCTGCTGGAGCCAGCGGCGCGCCAGGGGCCGCTGGAGCGACTGGACCTGCCGGGCCCACTGGGCCTGCGGGGCCTGCCGGAGCCAACGGCGCGACGGGGCCTGCCGGGCCCACCGGACCTACGGGGCCTGCCGGAGCCAACGGCGCGACGGGGCCTGCCGGGGCCACTGGGCCTGCCGGAGCCAGCGGCGCAACGGGGCCTGCCGGGCCGACTGGGCCTACCGGAGCCAACGGCGCGCCAGGGGCCGCTGGAGCGACCGGACCTACGGGGCCCGCTGGACCCACCGGAGCCACGGGCGCACCCGGCCCGGCCGGGGATTCGCGCACGGTGACGATCACGGCTGGCAACGTCATCGTGGATGGACCGGACGTGAATGGGATGCGGGCCATCTCCATCGCGGGCGGGCTGCTGGGGCCGCTCGTGCAGATCGATTTCAAGATGCCTGATATCGATCCGGCGCAGTTCTTTTTCGCAGTGCATGCGATGCCGGTGCTGAATCCCGAGGACCGAGGCGCCAACATCGTCGTCAACATCGCCGAGCCGTTCACGGAGCCGAATCGGGGCGCCGGAAGGTTCCTGCTGCGGTGCCAGCGCAACGGCGAGAACGTCACCAAGCTCGTCTTGCAGATCGACATCATGGCGTGGAGGATCGCGCCTTAGCGGGAGGCAACCAGCGTCATGAACACCGCGCAACTGCTGCAACCGCTGCTCGATGGCGGGATCCAGTCCATCAAGTTCTTCAATGGGCGTCTGCTCTCCGCCGAGGACCTGCAGCAGGAGCAGCAGGCGCAGCGGGAGGCGCGGGCGCTGCTCGGCGTGGCCCTGGGCGACGGCGTCGTGCACGGCCTCGAGGTCTCGCGCGCGGGCGCCGCGACCGAGCCCGTGCTGCGCGTCGAGGCCGGCCTGGCCGTGAACCGCGAAGGGGTGCCGCTGCATGTCCCCGAGGGCCTGGAGATCTCGCTCTCCCCCACGTCCCGGTCCTCGGTGAGCCCCGTGTCCGGCGACGGCGGCGCGGGGCTGTTCCACGTGTGCGACGAGCCCGCGCGCGGCGACTACCTCAGCGGCCGGGACCTCTGGATCGTAACGATCGGACCGGCGCAAGGGACACGCGGCCGGGCGCCGGTCACGGGCCTCGGGAGCAGCGCGGGCGCGTGCAACGCGAAGTACCTCATCGACGGCGTGACCTTCCGGACGCGCTGCATCACGAGGCGCCTCTCGGCCAGCGCCTTCGGCGCCGACGAGGAAGAGAGGCTGCGGAGCCGCCTGGCGTCGCGGTGCTTCGACCACGAGCACGCGCTCGACATGGCCCGCGATCCCTTCGGCACGCCCACGAGACAGCGGCTTGTCGACGACCTCCGCGCGGAAAAGGTGATCCCCGACGCCGAGGTGCCGCTCGCGGTCTTCTACTGGAAGGCGGGGGCGGGGTTCGTCTTCGTCGACCGATGGTCGGTGCGCAGGCGGATCGCGCTCCGCGACCGCGGCGATCGCTGGAGCCCGCTGCTCTCCGACGCGTCGAGGGCGGAGTCCGAGGCGCTGCTCGTGCAGTTCCAGGAGCAGATCGACGATCTGCTGCACATGAGCCTCGCGGAGCGCAAGGTGAGGGCCGAGGAGCTCAGGGCGTCGCGGTTCTTCACGCACCTCCCGCCCGTGGGCGTGCTGCCTGTCGTGGGCAATCCCTCCCGCGGAGGGTTCTCCGTCGCGGAGTTCTTCCACGGCCTCACGCTCCGACCGACGGGCGGCGCGATCCCCGAGGGGCCGCCGGCGTTCGAGGCGCACACGGTGATCGAAGGCTCGCGGGTCCGCGGGCTCCTCGAAGAGGCGCTGCGCCACGCGGCCGTGTCGACAGCCACCGACGAGATGTTCTGGATCTACCAGGTGCGCGAGAACATCCAGGCGGTGCGCGCGCCCGGGAGCGCTGTGCAGCCCTACGTGATCTTCGCGCGCGGGGCCGTCCCCTATCACGGCGGCGCGCCATTCAACGTGTCTCACTGGGGCTACGCCACGTACTCATAACCTCGGGGGATATGGCCCTGCTGCGCGGAGATGCCATGACGGTCGAGCGGATGCGGGTGCGCGGCGCCCGCGATCCGCTCGCCGTGCGCCTTCGCGCAGAGTCCCTGCTCGGGGCCGTGGACCTGCGCCCTTCGTGGCTGCCCCCGACGGCGGTGCTGATCGTGCGTTCGCTGCGCGTGCGCTCGTCGGCCGTCTTCGACCGCGGCGTCGACGCGTCCGTGCTGCGCGCGTGGGAGCGGGCGCTCCAGGCCGAGGTCGATCGCGTGGCGCGCGGCGCGGCGTGGCCCGCGCGCGAGGCCGTGCCCGCAGCGGCCGAGGCCGTGCTCTTCAACGACCACGCCGAGATGCTCGCGTGCCTCGCGCGCGACGCGTGTGACGGGGTGATCGCGGAGCGCTGGTGGTGGGCGGGGCGGCTCCACGCCGGCGGCGCCGAGCGGCTCGTGGCGGGGGCCTGGCGCGAGGCGCCGGAGCACGTCCCGGGAGCGCTGTCGGTGCTCGCGCGCAGCGGCGACGCGGTGCGCTTCATCGAGGCGCTGACGGTCGAAGAGCGACGCGCGGTGCTGCTCCCGATGCTCGAGGTGCACGGGCTTCCGGCGCTGCGCGCCGTGTTTGAAGCGGCGCCGGAGGGCGCTGCGAGCGCACGCGCGCCCGGAGAGGACCGGGGCGAGCTCACGTGGCGCGCCGTGGTGCCGGAGCGGATGACCGGGGAGACCTACGCGGACGCGCTGGTGCTGGTGGGGTTGATGCTGGTGCGCGCGCCGTCGCGGGTGCGCAGCGACGCCTTTGCAGAGGCCGCGCGGCGGCGGGTGCACGGCGCGTGGCCGGAGCGCGGCGCGGGCGCCGCCGCGCGCGGCCTTTCCCCCGCGGGTGAGGCGGGCGCGCAGGCGCGCGAGCCCGGCGCTACGAGCAAGGGCGCGCAGTCCACGGCGATGGCCGGGCGGACGGCCGCGACCGGTCCCGAGGAGGCGCCGGGCGCCGCCGCGCCGATGCAGGTCGACCGGGCGCGCGAGGTCGCGCCGCGCGGCGATCGCTCGGAGCAGGCGGCCGCGGCGCCGCCGACGACGGCGGCCGGCGCGCGAGAGACCAGCGAAGGGCGCAGCGTCCGGGAGGCGTCCAGGAGCGATGCTGTCGAGGCCGCCGCGGGCGTCTCGCTGTCTCGGGAGAGGGCGCGAGACGACGTTGTAGCAGGGAGGGGCGCGGAGCCCGCTGCGCCGCGCCCCGGGCCAGCACGCGCGCAGGAGCGCGCCGAGCACGCCGAGCCCGGCGACGAGGAGCCGAGTTACGAGGCCATCGACGCATGGGAGATCGAGACGGCGCTCGGGGGCGTGTTCTTCCTTGTCTACGTGGGTATCAGGCTGGGCCTTTATGGCGACTGCTTCACGCCGCGAGAGCCGGGTATCTCGCTCCCTCTGTGGGACTGGCTCGCGCTGGCCGGCCGCGCGCTGCTCGGGGAGGGGCACGAGGACGACCCCCTGTGGGGTTTACTCGCGGCGCTCGCGGGGCGCGCAGGCTTCGAGGCGCCCGGGGAGGGCTTCGATGCGCCCGAGGGGTGGACGCTCCCCGACGAGTGGCTCGTGGACGACGGCGTGGCGCCGGCGGAGAGCTCGAGCGCGGCGGGAGGGCGCGCGATCGACCGCTGGATCGCGGGCCTGATCCCGCACGTGCGCGCGAGGCTCGCCGAGGCGCTGGGCGTGTCGCGGGGCGAGGTCGTCGAGGTGATGCTCTTGCGGAGGGCTCGCGTGCGCGCGACGGCGAGCCGAGTGGATGTGACGATGTCGCTCGCCGACCTGCCGATCGAGGTCAGGCGCGCGGGGATCGACCGCGACGTGGGCTGGGTGCCCGCGGCGGGGAGGTACGTGGCGTTCTGGTTCGAGGGGTGAGCGTCAGGGGGGCAGCGGGTTGTCGGCGAGGACGTCCTGGCAATTGTTTACGCCCTGGATCGTGGGCATGGGGCCGCTGCTGTTCTCGAGCTGCATCACCTGGAGCCCGGCGAGGCTCCCGCCGTCGAGCACCGCAGGCGTACCTGCGCAGGGCGGTCCGGCGGGCGCCATGCTCACGATGCAGAACCGACTCGGGACGGTGCTCTTCAGGACGATCTCCCAGTTCTGAGGGGGCGCCGGGTCGGTGATCTCGCACGTCGCCGCGTTGCGCGCGGCGTGAGCCAGCGTGAGCCTGAGGCGGTAGCGGTTGCGGCGGACGTTGTTGGTCGGGCTATCCGCGGGAATGTTCGCGGGAGGGATCAACACCGCGCTCGCGCCGCTCGCGAAGAGCGCCGTGACCGTCGGGGCGCCATAATTCACGGCGAAGTCGGAGCCCGCAGGAAGGAATTGCGTGGGCTCGCTCCCCGTATGGTCCTTGATCTCCATGCTGAGCGGGCCCTCCCACGCCGTGCCGTCGTCGCCCGTGCTCAAGGGCCCACCATCTTCCAATCGGATGGGCGTCTGGTCGATCCAGATGTCGACCGCGTGAATCGACGCGCTGTTCGCGGCGCGCGCAGGGACGGTGACCCTGAGGAGGTTCTTGGCGCATGCAGCCCCCGAGGCTGCAGCGAGGAGCGAGAGCGTTAGAACGAGGAACTTCTTGAGCGACCGCATGGTACCTCGTGACTCCTAGAGCGACAAACGGGTTGAAACCCCGAGAAAAAGCAGGAATTTCACAGGGAGGCGGGGAGGCGGGAGGGAGAGACGGCAAGAGGGAGAAATTCATTTTTTTTCTTCCTCCCCGCCTCCTCGCCTCCCTGTGAAAATTCTCCGGGTTTCAACATGATCGCTGTTCTAGCCTGAAGGGAAGACTCGTGCGTCTGCCTGGGCGGACTGCGGCGCACCCGTGACCGATACCCGCACGGACACCTCGCGGCCCGTCAGGTTGACCCCAATCCGTGGTCTCGTGTCCGGAAAAACGAAGCTGAGCTCTGTGCTCGATCCGGTGACTGCGATGGGCTGCTCGCCTGTGGCGCTGGGGTAGACGACCTCGGTCGTGCCGTCCACGTAGAGCAGCTCGATCCGCGTCTGGTTGCCGGCGAAGTTCGCCCCGCGCACCGTCACCGGTTGGCCGATGATCAGGTTGGTGCCCGAGCCGGGGCCCCTCACCTCGCTGATTGTCGGCGAGGGCTGCGTCGCGGTCGATCGGACGAAGGTGTAGTTGCGTGAGGCGCGTCCGTTCTCGTTCTCGACCGAAACGACGAATGAAGCGCCCGACGCGCCCCCCCCCGACAGCACCGTATCGGGCACGCGGAAGCTGAGGCTCGATGCGCTGGTTCCCGTGGAGGTGAACACATAGCTCTCCACGGGAATCGGGACCTCGTTGATGCGGATGATATTGCGCAGCGTGCCGAGGACCGGATCGTACATGGGCACGACGAAATTGGCGCCGCGGATCGTCACGTTGCGCCCGACCTCCTGCTGCCCGGGGGGCTCGAACGCGTCGATGCGGACGGCCGTCGGTTCCTCCCCTTCGATCTTTTCAACGCGTGAGGCCAGGGCTTCCAGCGCATCGAGGAGGAGGTTAAACTGCTGGGCGGTGATGAGATCGCCCGGCCGAACGCGCGGGAACACCGTGGCCATTCGCTCGTCTCCTTCTCAAGAGCTGAAACCGTGCACCCCGTGAGGAGGCTCCGGCGGTCCCGAACGATCGACACCTCGTCACCTGCGCTTCGTTGCAGGTGCAGCACCCGGCGATGGTCGTGAAGCCCCAGAACCCTCTTCACCTACTGAATGTCGGCCGTCACCGTGCCACATTCGATTGCGCCCGGTCAATCGGTTTCATGACCCGCGGCGATGAACCTGATGGCCCTGGGAGCGCATGCGGTCGTAGAATGACGGGGCATAACGATGGCGTTTCAGGCGCCTGGTGCAGATGGGAGGGGTGGCGGAATCGATGTTGAGCGAGGGAGCCGCAGAGCACTTTCGGCTGCACCTCTTCGCGGCCGTCGCGCGGGTGATCGGCGAGGCCGCCCGCGGCTTCGAGAGCGTCGACGCCCTCCTCGAGCAGCTCCCCTTTCTCGCGGGGTACCGCGACGAGCTCCCGGAGGGCTCGATCGAGGATCCCGGGTGGTGGCCCGCGGCCATCGCCGATTTCGAGCGCGGCACGGGCGAGCACCTGCCGCTGCGCGCGCTGCGGGAGGCCGCGGGGCTCGACCACGACGCACTGACGCTGCTCCTTCTGCTGGGCCTTCAGGAAGAAGACCCGCGCTTCGGTCTGCTCTTCGACGCCGCGCAGGGCACCTCCGGACAGCAGCGCCCCACGCTCGGGCTCGTCAATGCGTGGTGGCGTGGCGAGGTCGATCGCGGGGAGGTGCGCGCCCGCCTCCGGCGCCTGCGCGAGCTCGGGCTCGTCGGCGTGCTCAACCCGGACGCGCCGCGCACGCAATGGCAGCTCCATGTGCATGCTCCGGTGTGGGACGCGCTCCGCGGCGAGGCGAGCGACGGCGTCGCGGCGTGGCTCACGCATCGGCCCCGCGAGGCGCTCGTGCCGCTCGGAGGGCTCATCGCGCCCGAGGCGCTGCGCCGCGAGCTCGCGCGCCTGCCCGAGCTGCTCGCCTCGGGGGAGGTGAGGGCGTTGCTCGTCCGCGGCCCTCGCCATTGCGGCCGCCGGACGCTCCTCGGCGCGGTCGCGCACGCCGTCGGGCGCGGCGTGCTCGAGGCGCGGGGCCTCGCGCGCGTCGATGACGACCGCTGGCGAACGCTCGGGTCCCTCGCGACGCTCCTGAACGCCGTCCCTGTGGCGGTCTTCGACGCGGGGCCCGGCGAGACCATCGATGTCCCGGCGCTCGCGGAGCGAGGCGAGCTGCTCGGCGTCGTCATGGGGCGGCAGGGGGGCGCGCGGGGCCCCGGCGTCGAGGGCGCGCTCACGCTCACGCTGGCGATGCCTGCGGCCCGCGAGCGCCGTGCCCACTGGCGCGCGGCGCTCGGCGACGCGCCCTGCTCTGCCCTCGACGACCTCGCGTCGCGCTTCCGCATGACCAGCGGGCACATCCGCCGCGCCGCCCCGGTGGCGCGCTCGCTCGCCCGGCTCGACGGCCGCCGCGAGGTCGCCCTCGACGACGTCCGCCGCGCCGCGCAGACGCTGCACCGCCAGGCGCTCGACACGCTCGCCGCCAGGGTGACGTGCGAGGGCGCGTGGACGTCGCTCGCGCTGCCTCCCGAGACGCTGCGCGACCTGCGCGATCTGGAGGCGCGCTGCCGCCAGCGGGAGACGATCCGCGAGCGCGTGGGGCCGGTGCTGCGCGGCGGGCTCAACCCGGGCGTGCGCGCGATGTTCCAGGGGCCGAGCGGCACGGGCAAGACCTTCGCGGCGCGCGTGCTCGCGGCGGAGCTCGGCATGGAGCTCTACCGCGTCGACCTGGCCTCGGTGGTGAACAAGTACATCGGCGAGACGGAGAAGAGCCTGCACCAGGTGTTCACGCTCGCCGAGGAGCTCGACGTGATCCTCCTGCTCGACGAGGGCGACGCCCTGCTCGCGCAGCGCACCGGGGTGCAGAGCTCCAACGACCGTTACGCCAACCTCGAGACCAACTTCCTGCTGCAACGGCTGGAGGCGTACGAGGGCATCGTGGTGGTGACCACCAACGCGGGGTCGCACATCGACACGGCCTTTCAGCGCCGCATGGATGTCGTTGTGGATTTTCGCGCGCCCGACGCCTCGGAGCGTCACGCGCTCTGGCAGCTTCACCTCCCGCCCGAGCACGCGGTCGACGGGGCGCTGCTGGCCGAGGTGGCCTCACGGTGCCAGCTCACGGGGGGGCAGATCCGGAACGCGGTGCTCCACGCCGCGCTGCTCGCGGCGGAGGTCGGCGCGCTCGTGAGCAACCCACACCTCGAGGCCGCGGTGGTGCGCGAATACCGCAAGTCGGGCGGGCAGTGCCCGCTGCGGCACCTCTCGGACTTCGCAAGGCAAGGGGGTCGCTGAGCCCATGGCCGGCGCCGCGCGGCTGTTCCCTCCGTCGCCGAAGCCCGCGGGAGGCATCGTCACGCCTGCGGTGCGCTCGCCTCGCGTCCGGGTCGCGAAGGCCGCGAAGGACCCGCGCTTCCTGAAGGTGATGGCGCAGCTGCAGGCGAGCGCGAAGAAGGTCGGCCAGCGCCCGCCGGCCGCGAGAAAGGCGGCGGAGGCGCAGGCCGCGGCGAAGGCGCCCGCGAACGAGAAGGTGGCTGGGGCGCGCGCCAACCAGGTCGACGAGATCAAGGACGCGAAGGCGGAGAAGCCCACGACGGGCGGCTTCCTCGCCGTGCTGCGCGCCGAGATCGACAAGGTGATGCCCAAGAACCTCGACGACGCCGACAAGTTCATGAAGGGCGGCGAGAGCGGGCAGATCAAGGGCTCTGTCGCGAGCAACGTCAAGCAGCAGAAGGAGGGCGCCTCCGGCCCCACGGAGCAGGCCACGAAGGCGCCGCCCGACACCGGCAAGGTCGAGGGCAAGGAGGTGACGCCGCTTCCGTCGGAGCCCGCGACCGCCGCGCCGCCGGTGGCGGGCGCCGAGGCGATGCCCGCGCCCAAGCCGCAGGCCCAGGTCGACAAGACCGCCAAGGACGCGTCGGCCTCGGCCGACCAGAAGATGAAGGACGCGGAGCTCACCTCCGCGCAGATGACCAAGGCCAACGATCCTCGCTTCAGCGCGGTGCTGACGGCCCGGGACAAGGCCAAGGAGACGGCTGCAGCGGGGCCCGCGAAGTACCGCGCGGGCGAGCAGAAGGCGCTTGTGCAGGCGAAGGCGGGCGCCACGGGCGACTCGGGCAAGGGGCTCGCGGCCCTGACGGCGACGAAGGCGTCTACGGGCAACAAGGCCAAGTCGCGGCAGCAGCTCGCCAAGGAGAAGGACGAGGCCGAGCGCAAGAAGGTCACCGACACGATCGCCGCGATCTTCGACAAGACCAAGGCGAAGGTCGAGGCGAAGCTCAGCACGCTCGAGGCCGACGTGATGGCCGTGTTCGACGCCGGCGCCGACGCGGCGCTCGCGACGATGAAGAGCAGCGCCAACGCGGAGATCGACCGCTTCAAGGCCGACCGCTACAGCGGGATCACGGGCGGCGCGCGCTGGATCGCCGACCTGTTCCGCGACACGCCGCCCGAGATCAAGGCGATCATCGCGCGGGCGCGCCAGCGCTTCACAACGAACATGGACGCGGTCGCGGTGCGGGTGGCCGGCATGGTCGACCAGCGGCTCGCCGAGGCGAAGGCCATCGTGGCCGCGGGTCAGGCCGAGGTGAAGACGTACGTCGCGGGCCTGTCGCCGAGCCTCAGGGCCGTGGGGCAGCAGGCCCAGGCGGACGTGCAGTCGAGGTTCGACGAGCTGAAGCAGTCGATCGACGACAAGGCGCAGGATCTCGCCGAGAAGCTCGCGCAGAAATACAAGGATGCTTCGGACAAGGCCGACGCCGCGGCCAAGGAGATGGAGGAGGCCAACAAGGGCGCGCTGAAGGGCCTGGCCGACAAGATCGGCGAGATCGTCAAGATCCTGGCGGAGTTCGCCGATCGGGTGGTGTCGCTGTTCAAGAAGGCGGCCGGCGTCGTCAAGAAGATCGTCGCCGACCCCATCGGGTTCCTCGGCAACCTGCTCTCGGCGATCAAACAGGGCATCTCGCGCTTCGTCGGCAACATCTGGACGCACATCAAGAAGGGCTTCATGACATGGCTCTTCGGCGAGCTGACGAAGGCCGGCGTCGAGATCCCGTCGGACCTGACGCTCCCGTCGATCCTGAAGCTCGTGCTGGGGGTGCTCGGCCTGACGTGGGCGAACATCCGGCCGAAGATCGTCAAGAAGATCGGCGAGCGCGCCGTCACGGTGCTCGAGAAGGTCGTCGAGATCTTGATGAAGCTCTTCACCTCCGGCCCGGCCGCGCTCTGGGCGGAGATGGAGGCGTTCGTCGGCGACCTGAAGGGGATGGTGATCGACGCCATCATCGACTGGGTCATCACGAAGGTGATCACGTCGGCGATCACCAAGATCGCGTCGATGTTCAACCCCGCGGGCGCGATCATTCAGGCCATCATCATGGTCTACAACGTCGGGGCCTGGCTGGCGGCGAACCTCAGCCGCATCCTCGACTTCATCGAGTCGGTGGTGAACTCGGTCGACCGCATCGCCAACGGCGACGTGGGCGGCGCCGCGGCGTGGATCGAGCAGGCGCTCTCGAGGATGATCCCGATCCTCATCGGGTTCCTCGCGAGCCTGCTCGGCCTCGGGGGGCTTGCGGCGAAGGTGAAGAGCTTTATCACGAAGGTGCAGGCCAAGGTCGGCAAGGCCGTGGATTTCGTGATCGATAAGGTCTTCAACGTCGTCAAGAAGCTCGTCGGGAAGGTCACCGGGAAGGACAAGAAGGACGGCAAGCCGGACGAGCGCACGGACGCGCAGAAGAAGGCTGACCTCGAACGTGGCCTGGCAGAAGCTGCGGCGGCTGCACGAGAGCCCAAGAATACGAAGCAGAAGCTCGCCTCCAAGCTGCAGCAGATCAAGTCCAAGTACAAGATGACGGTGCTCGAGGTCGTCGTCGACTCGAAGTCCGAGCTTGAGGCGCGCGAGCATCTGGTCGGCGAGATCAATCCGAAGGCGGTTAGTCCCACATTTACCGTGCGTATCGATCTGGTTCAGATCGCGGTGACCGAACAGGAAGCGGCACAGCTTCGTGCGGCGTCGGCCGCGGCTTCTGCGCCTGCGCCGGCGCCGCAAGGTCCGATCACCGATCCGGCGAGGCTGCTGCCAGCGTCTGGAGGGACTCCGAGAAAGACAATGGCGCAGGTTGCGACCACTCGTGGTACGGGAAGGGAGCGCGGTGCCGCGCTTGAAGAGCACCTGCAGCAGTCCTTCGGTGGTGAACGCGAGGTGGTCGAGGAGACCCGCCTGGGTGTACGCCGTCACGATCTTCAGCTGCCCCCGGTCGGGCAAACCGATATCCGGCTCGAAGGCAAGAATTATCTGCGTTACGTCCGCGTCAAAAAGGAGGACGGCAGCGCTGCGACGGAGACGCGCACGGTGCCGCTGTCGAAAGATATCAGTGCCCAGATCGATAAAGATACGCTCTGGATCCGCGCCGGCCGGCGCAAAACTCCCCCGGAACAGCGAGTAGTACAGTGGGTCTTTGCCAACGCGCCCCCGAGCTCCGAACTCGCCGCTCGATTGCAATCAAGGAAGCTGCCATATGTCACCTACGCCTGATACGCCACTCTCGCTGATGCGGTTGCTTCGGAAAGAGTTGTCGGCACTCCCAACAACCCACTGGCGCTACCTCTTTCCATGCGGAGTCGCGGTCTGGCGCTATATTCACGAGCGGCACCCTGATGCTCTCGGAGAGGTGAATGCCGGTTATGACGAGAAGCCGTGGTTTGCCGGGCCAGGTGCGAGGTGGTTCGTTCGCGTACTTCAGCAGGGTGACGATTATCAGCGGATCTGCGACTCTATTATGGAGTCGTTGATCGAGCAGCTGGGTCCCGAGCGATTGAGTCGAATCGATCTGGAAGAAGATGAGCTGCCAGTTATTGATTCGACGCTCGTTGCGCAGCTCGAAGAGTTGGTGGAGCGCGAGGTCAAGCTGGCGATCGCGAGGGGCGACTTGCCGTGAGTGCATGACTGCAACCACGTACGGCTGCTCTCGCGCCTCTAGTCAGCGCGCAGCTTACTGTCGTCACCGTACACCTCATCGCCCATTACCCAGGCGGCATCCCACTTCTGCCCGAGCGCGCCTGCCGCCTGTATGAGTACGTCGGGTTGTTCGGCCCGCTCGCGCAGCGACAGCGCCACCCGTCGCGACCGATCGGTGAGCTGTACGCCGGTCAGCCTTCCCAAGTACGTCGGCGAGGCCAAGACCGCGGTGCTGCGCGAGCACCAACACCTGGCGATCGTGGCAAGGCAAAAGGGCGCTGAGAACGATGCCCGGCGCCGCGCGGCGGTCACCTCCGTCGCCGAAGCCCGCGGGAGGCATCGTCACGCCCGCGGTCAAGCTCGGGCCTGGAGCACCTTGTGGCTTGAACGCGAGGGGCATTTCAACGACCATCGGTGCCACGAGACGCCCCGCGGCGATGGAGCCCCTTCCCGTGTATCTCACCGACCTCACGCCCACCCAGGTTCGCGTCGGCTATGGCCAGCTCGGTCTTCACGGCAGCCTCGGCTACGAGAACAAGCCCGTGCGCGTCGCCGACCGCTCGTATTCGCACGCCCTGAGCGCGCACCCGCCCTCGCGCGTGCGGTTCCCGCTCGGCGGGCGCTACGGCGCCCTCCGCTGCCACGTGGCGCTCAACGACGACGTGCCGCCGGGCCGCTCCTCCGCGGATTTTTCGGTATTCGCCGACGGCCGCCTCATCGCTGTCGTGCCCCAGGTGCTCGCGCGAGCGCCGCCGCGCGAGCTCGTCGCCGACGTGCGCGGCGCGAACACCCTGGAGCTCGAGATCCGCACGAGCCGCTGGGAGTTTTGCCACGCGGTCTGGCTCGACCCGGTGCTCGACGAGGCGCCGCCGGCGCGCGCCGCGGAGCGCCTCCTCGATTGCCTGGGACGCGCCGAGATCACCCTGCCTCGCGTGGTGCCGTCCGCGCGGCGCTGCATCGCGACGGTGGTGTCTCCGGGGTACACCGAGCTGCTCGACGACATGCTCGGGTCGCTGTACGCCCACGGCGGCTGCCAGGACGCGCTGCTCGTCGTGTTCGCGCTCGACGCCGACGCGGAGTGCGTGAGGGTGGCCGGTAAGTACGGCGCGACGCTCGTCCCGTGCCGGTCGCACGCGCGCATCAACGCGACGAGCAAGGCGCTGCTCTACACGGTCGCACGCGTGGTCGACGCGGAGCGGTACCTCTGCCTGGACGCCGATATGCTCGTGCTGGGCGACCTGCGCCCGATCTTCGCCGCGCTCGAGGCGGCGCCCAGCGGGAGCATCCTTGTGTGCCGCGAGGGCAACAGCCGGGGGCTCGCGAACCTCGGCCAGGCGTTCCGCGACGCGTACTGGGGCAACGCGAACGACCTGAAGGCGCTGAAGATCACCGGCGCCGAGCTCGCGTACCCGCTCGCCGTCAACGACGGGCTGTTCGCGGCCGAACGCTCGGCGATGCTCGCGCTCGACGGCTTCATCCGAGAGCTCCCCGGAGCGGTCGCGTGGGTGGACCAGCGACGCGACAACTGGTGGCGTAACCAGTTCATCTTCAACCTGGCGCTGGCCCGATTGGACTGCGCCGTCGAGCTCGATCCGACCTGGAACCTCCAGCTCCACGCGCAGGACGTGGAGTGGGCCGATCGCGACGGCCGCGCGCGCGCCGAGTGGCACGGCCGGCCGGTGCGGGTGCTCCACTTCAGCGGCGTGGGCCGGCGCAAGTACCCGGAGCAGCGCAATCAGTTCGTGCGAATCTCCGACCCCCTCACGGGGGGAGGGGGCGGAGACCCCTACGCGGCGTTCCTCGACGCGCTGCGCGCGTGGATCGGGCGCTTCGGGCTCGCGTCGCTCGCCTGGTCGTTCTACGGCGTCACCGACGCCACAACCGCCCGGGTGGCCGACCCCTCGACGTTCCCTCTGCTGGCGTTGCTCCACTACCTGGTGCGCACCAATGGATGCGTGCGCGTCCTCGAGACGGGCACCGCCCGCGGCATCTCCGCCGCCTGCCTCGCGTCGGCGGTGGCTCATCGCGCCGAGGGCCGGGTGGTCACCCTCGACCCCTATCGCCACGCGGAGCGGAGCGAGCTGTGGAAAATGCTGCCCGAATCCATCCGCCGGTGCATCGAGGAGCGCACGGTGGGCTCGCTCGAGGGGATGGCCGCCGCGCTGGAGGCCGGGGAGCGGTACGAGGCTGCGCTGCTCGACTCGATCCACACCGAGGAGCACGTCTGGGCCGAGTTCGAGCTGGCGTCACGCCTGGTGTGCCCAGGAGGCCTGATCCTGATCCACGACGCGATCTATGCGCACGGCACGGTCGGCAAAGCCCTCCTGCGGATCCAGGCCGCGGGCTATGATGTCACGCGCCTGTGGACGGCGGACTCGGGTGTGCACGAAGATGACCGTCTGGGCCTCGCCGTGATCGAGAACCGCCGTACCCGTGAGGCCGCCACGCCGTCGTGAGCGGAGCGCCGACGCTGCCGACCGATGCTCGCCACCTGCATCATGCCCACGCACGATCGACGCGCCTTCGTGCCGCGCGCGATCGAGCGCTTTCTCTCGCAGGACATCGACGCGATCGAGCTCGTGATCCTCGACGACGGCGCAGACGCGGTGAGAGACCTCGTGCCCGAGCACCCGCGGATACGCTATCTGCGCCATCCTCGGAAGCTCTCGCTGGGCGAAAAGCGCAACGCGCTCTGCGGCGAGGCGCAGGGCGCGGTCATCGTGCACTGGGACGACGACGACTGGTACCCCCCGTGGCGCGTGCGCGTACAGCTCGAGGCGCTGCGCTCGCGCGACGCCGACGCGTGCGGCAGCCGCACGACCTGGTACCACGAGCCCGCGACGGGGCGCGCGTGGCGCTATGAGTATCGCGGCGCCGACGCGTACGTCACCGGCAACACCCTCGCGTATCGAAAGGCCTTCTGGGAGAAGAACCCCTTCGCCGAGGTGCAGGTGGGCGAGGACACCCGCTTCGTGCGCTCGGTGCCGCGCGGGCGCCTCGTCGACCTCGCGGATCCGGGCCTCTGCGTCGCCACGGTGCACCCGGGCAACGTGTCGCCCAAGCGCCCCGCGAGCAGCGCGTGGACGCGGGTGGACCCCGACGCGCTGCCCTCGGCGAGGGGCGCGGACGGGCAGCCGCAGCGTTCACCCAGGCTGCCTCGCGTGTCGTGCATCATGCCCACGGCCGACCGGAGGCCCTTCGTGACGCTCGCGCTGGAGCTCTTCGCCGCGCAGACGCTGCCCGATCGCGAGCTCGTGGTGGTCGACGACGGCGGCGATGCCGTGGGCGACCTCTGCGAGGGCGCTCCCGGCGTGCGCTACGTGCGCCTCCCGCAGAAGATGTCCATCGGCGCGAAGCGCAACGTCGCGTGCCAGAGCGCCACGGGGGAGCTCATCGCCCACTGGGACGACGATGACTGGTACGGCCCCGAGCGGTTGCGCCTCCAGGCCGAGCCCATCGCGGCGGGGCGCGCGGACGTCACGGGGCTCGAGAACGCCTACACCCTGAAGCTGCCCGAGGGGGAGTTCTGGGGCACGTCGAGGCGGCTCCACCAGCGGATGTTCGTGGAAGACGTGCACGGAGGGACATTGATGTTCCGCAGGTCCCTCTTCGATGGCGGCGTCCGATATCCTGACACGAACCTCGCCGAGGACGCCGCCCTGCTCCGGGCGCTCACGACCCGCGGGGCTCGGCTTGAGCGCGTGGGGAACGGCGGCGTGTTCGTCTATGTACGCCACGGGCGCAACGCGTGGCGCTTCGACGCGGGGCGTTTCCTCGACAGCTCGGGCTGGTGCCGCGTCGAGGCGCCGGCGGCGATGCCGGGGGCCGCCGTCGAGCGGTACCGCGCCGCAGCCTCGGGGGCAGCCGCTGCGCGCGAGGTGCCGCCACCGGCGGGGCGCGACGCCTTCCGCGATTGCCTCGACGCCGCGGACGTGACGCTCCCCGACGCGCCCCTCCGCGCGGAGCGTTGCGTGGCTGTCGTCGCGGGGGAGGCGCACGCGAGCCTCCTCGACGCGCTGCTCGACTCCATCGAACGCAATGGCGGCATCCCCGACGTGATGAAGGTGGTGTTCATCGAGGGGGTGTCGCCAACCTGCGAGCGGGTGGCCGTGCGGCATCGTGCGGAGATCGTGCGCTGCCGCGCGACGCGCGCCCCGTCCCCCGCGCTGAAAGGCGCGCTCTACTCGATGGCCCGCGCCGTCGATGCGCGGCAGTACCTGTGCCTCGACGCCGATTTGCTCGTGCTCGACTCGCTCGCCGAGCTCTTCGAGCTGCACGCGCAGCTACCGGCCGGGAAAGTGCTCATCGCGCCCGAGGCCATGCCCCGCGGCCCTGCGACCCTCGCTGCGGCCTTCACGTCGATCTATCATGGAACCTCTGGGGAGCTCTCTTCATTTACGCGCGGAGACCCCTCCCTCGCGGCGTATCCCCACGTCGTGAACGACGGGCTCTTCGTGGCGGACCGCGTGGGTCTGGAGGCGGTCGACGGGTGGATCCGCTCCTCCGCCGGGATCGTGCAATGGGTGCATGCGCGCCGCGACGTCAGGTGGCGTCACAAGGCCGCGCTCAACCTCGCCCTCGCCAGCATCGGCGCCGGCGCCGCGCTCGACCCCGCCTACAACGTGCAGCTGCACGCCGAGCGGGCCGAGCCCGACGGCGGCGGCGCGCGCTGGCGAGGTGGACGTGCGAGGGTGCTGCACTTCAACGGCGCAGGACGCAGGCTCCATGCCGCCTGGTGTACCCGATTGCGGTGAGCGTCTGCCTGCGGGCAACGGTCCCGATCCGGCTGTGTCCGCCGCCCTGCCAGGGCGCGTGTTGGTGCGCCCTTTGCTGAAACCCCGGCTCCCCGGAGGACATCTCATGACCGATCGCAAAGACCCCGCGAAGCCGTCGTCCAGTGTGCCGGCGCCGACCGAGAAGGGCGCGGGCAGCGCGAAGCAATCGATGGGTGGCCCGTCGGCGAAGCCGCGGGCGGCACGGACGAAACGCAGCCTCCTCGAGCGCGCGGCGACCGCGCTCGGCAGCGGGACGAGCAGTGAGGACGCCCGGGGGCGCCACGCGGCAGCAGCCGACCGCCTCGACGCGAAGATCGACGCCACAGAAGCGCTCGTCGCCGCGATCCCCGAGAACGTGAACAAAGGCGCCGAGTACGCGCTACGCGGCAAAATGCCACAGCCGCCGCAAGGTGCCACGGCGAAGCCCGAGAACCTCGACGCGACAGCGAGCACGATCACCGAGAGCAACGAGTCCGAGAAGAACGGCGCCAAGGCGGCGCCGGGCGAAAATCCGAACCAGGGGCCTCTGCAGAAGCATCGGGTCGACTCGCTCGGTCGGGCGCTGACGACGAACCAGGGCGTGCCCGTCGGCGACAACCAGAACTCGCTGCGCGCGGGGCTGCGCGGCCCGACGCTGCTCGAGGACTTCATCCTGCGCGAGAAGATCACGCACTTCGATCACGAGCGCATCCCCGAGCGCGTGGTGCACGCGCGCGGCTCGGGCGCGCACGGCTACTTCGAGTGCACCGAGGACATCACCTCGCTCACCGAGGCCGCGCCCTTCGCCAAGGTCGGCAAGCGGACGCCTGTCTTCGTGCGCTTCTCGACCGTCGCGGGCGAGCGCGGCAGCGCCGATACGGTGCGCGACGTGCGCGGCTTCGCCGTGAAGTTCTACACCGAAGAGGGCAACTGGGATCTTGTCGGCAACAACATCCCTGTCTTCTTCATCCAGGACGCGATGAAGTTCCCGGACGTGGTGCACGCCGTCAAGCCCGAGCCGCACCACCAGATGCCGCAGGCGTCGAGCGCGCACGACACCTTCTGGGACTTCATCTCGCTCATGCCCGAGTCGATGCACATGATCATGTGGCACATGAGCGACCGGGCGATCCCGCGCAGCTTCCGGACGATGCAGGGCTTCGGCGTGCACACCTTCCGGCTCGTCAACGCGGCCGGCGAGGCGACGCTCGTGAAGTTCCACTGGACACCCGTGCTCGGTACACACTCGCTCGACTGGGACGAGGCGGTGAAGATCGCGGGCGCCGACCCCGACTTCCACCGCCGCGACCTGTGGGAGGCCATCGAGGGCGGCGCGTTCCCCGAGTACCTCTTGCAGATCCAGACGTTCACGGAGGCCGAGGCCGAGCGGTGGAGCTTCGACGTGCTCGACGCGACCAAGATCGTGCCGGAGGAGCTCGCGCCCCTGCGCACCGTCGGCCGGCTCGTCCTGAACCGCAACCCCGACAACTTCTTCGCCGAGACGGAGCAGGTCGCGTTCTGCACGCAGCACATCGTGCCCGGCATCGACTTCACGAACGACCCGCTGCTCCAGGGGCGCAACTTCTCGTACCTCGACACGCAGCTCTCGCGCCTCGGCGGGCCGAACTTCCACGAGATCCCGATCAACGCGCCTGTCGCCGAGGTGCACAACAACCAGCGCGACGGGTTCCACCGCCAGGCGATCAACCGCGGCCGCGTGAACTATGAGCCCAACTCGCTCGCCGGTGGCTGCCCCTTCCAGGCCGGCGCGCGCGGCTTCGCCTCGGTCGCCGAGCGGCTCCTGGCGCAGCAGGCCGCGACCGAGCCGAGCAAGCTGCGCGCGAAGCCCGAGAAGTTCGCGGACCACTACACGCAGGCGCGCCTCTTCTGGGCGAGCCAGGCGCCCGTCGAGCGCGCGCACATCGCGCGCGCCTTCCGCTTCGAGCTGACGCGCGTGCAGACGCAGGCGATCCGCGAGCGCATGGTCCGGATGCTGCGGAACGTCGACGAGGGGCTGGCCGCGCGCGTCGCGGCCGACCTCGGCATGCCGCTCCCCGAGCCGCTCTCGATGGTGGCGCCGCCCGTCAAGGACCCCGAGGTCGCGGTGTCGCCGGCCCTGTCGCTGTTCGCCCGGCCCGGCGATGGCCGTATCCTCGGCCGCCGCGTCGCGCTCGTCGTCGCCGACGGCGTGAGCGGGGCGGAGGCGGGCGCGCTCTACGAGGCGCTGCTGCTGGCGGGCGCGGTGCCCCGCTATGTCGGCGCGCGCCTCGGGGTGGTGCGCACCGCCGAGGGCGACGAGCTGCCGGTCGAGGTCACGATCGAGGCGGCCCCGAGCGTTCTCTTCGACGCCGCGGCGCTGCTGCCCGGCAAGGGCGCGGCGGCGCTGGCGCGCGACGGGCTCGCTGTCGAGTTCGTCCAGCTCCAGTACCGCCACTGCAAGCCGCTGCTCGTGCCAGCGTCGGCCGCGCCGCTCGCCGAGGCCGCCGGCGTGAAGGCCGCTGCGGCCGCCGCGGGGGCCGACCCGGGCCTGCTCGTCCTGCGGGACGACGCCGTGGGTGCGGCGGCGCCGGCGTTCGTCAAGGCGATCGCCATGCACCGCGCGTGGCAACGCCAGACCGAGCCGCCGGCGGTGTGACCCGGCTCGGCGCCCCCTGACCTCGTCTGGGCCTCGTGCCCCTCACCAGAGGCGCCGGCGCTCGCGACGTGCGCGCGCCGCCACGGCCGCGGCGGTCCCCAGGGCGAGCGCGACGGCCGCGGCGGCGGCGACGCGCTTGGCTGTGGGCGCGGCGCCGCCTTTGATCACGCGCAGGTTCGCCTTCGCCGTGGCCCGATCGCCCGCGAGCCGCTCCTCGCTGCGCTCGATCGGCTCGGCGAGGCCTGGCGGCGCCGCGGAAACGGCTTCGGCGCAGACATGGCCACGCTCGCCGAGGGAGCGAGAGACCCTCTCCAGATCGAACCGGATCACACCGGATGGTTCCATGGGCCCTGCATTTGCAATCGCCGTTCCCCATCGGTGCACCAGCGCGCTCGCCGGCTCGACGCATCGGTCGCGTGGAGCGCCCAGTCGCCCGCGGCGACGCGGACCACGCCGGTTCAACGCGTCGGTCGCGTGGAGCGCCCGGTCGCCCGCGGCGGAGCGGATCTCGCCGTCGTCACCGTCGATCGCGCGCGGGAGCTCGTCCGCGAGCGCCTCCGCCTCGGGGCCGGCCGGCGCGCTCCGTCAGCGCCGTTGCGGGATCCAGCTCTCGATCATGTCGCGGTACACCTGCCGGACGACACCGCGCCCGCCCGGGTCGCCCCGGAGCAGCGCCGACGTGAGCATTGCGGCCTGCTTCACGGTGATGTGCGGCGGCAGCGGCGGGACCTCCGGGTCGGTGATCGCCTCCACCACCACCGGCCGGTCGACCCGGAAGGCCTCGTCCCACGTGCGCGCGACCTGGTCCGGGCGGTCGATCCGCACGCCGCGCAGCCCGAGCGCCTCGGCGTAGGCCGCGTACGGGAAGTCCGGCAGCGTCTGGGACGCCTCGAGCTTGGGATCGCCGCTCATGGCGCGCAGCTCCCAGGTGACCATGTTCAGGTCGCGGTTGTTGAGCACCAGCACGACGAGGCGCGGGTCCTTCCACTCGCGCCAGTACTTCGCGACCGTGATGAGCGTGTTGATGCCGTTCATCTGCATCGCGCCGTCGCCGACCATCGCGACGACAGGGCGGTCGGGGAAGGCGAACTTCGCCGCGACCGCGTACGGCATCGCGGGCCCCATCGTCGCCAGCGTCCCCGAGAGCGAGGCCATCATCCCAGACCGGATCTTGATGTCGCGCGCGTACCAGTTCGCCGACGTCCCGGAGTCGGCGGTCAGGATGCAGCCGTCGGGCAGCCGCGGCGACAGCTCCCAGTAGACGCGCTGCGGGTTCAGCGGATCGGCGTCGTTCATCGCCCGCGCCTCGAGCACCTTCCACCAGTCGGCGACGCTCTCCTCGAGCTTGCGCCGCCACGAGCGGTCCGTCTTGAGCTTGAGGTAGGGGATGAGCGCCCGCAGCGTCTCGGCGCTGTCGCCGATCAGGTTGACCTCCATCGGGTAGCGCAGGCCGAGCATCCGGCCGTCGATGTCGATCTGGACGCCGCGCGCCTTGCCCTCCTCCGGCAGGAACTCCGGGTAGGGGAAGTTCGAGCCGACCATGAAGAGCGTGTCGCAGTTGGCCATCATCTCCCAGCTCGGCTTGGTGCCGAGCAGGCCGATGGCGCCGGTGACCCAGGGCAGGTCGTCGGGGAGCGCCGCCTTGCCGAGCAGCGCCTTGGCGACGCCGCACCCGAGGATCTCGGCGGCGCGCACGATCTCCGGCGCGGCCCCGAGCGCGCCCTGGCCGATCAGCATCGCGACCCGCTTGCCGGCGTTGAGCAGGTCGGCCGCGCGCCGCAGGTCCTCCTCCTTCGGCACCACGCGCGGCGAGGCGTAGCCGACGCCGGTGTGCACGGTCCCGTGCGTGTGCGGGGGCTGCTCGACGGCGTCGAGCTCCTGGACGTCCTTGGGGACGATGACGCAGGTGACGGTGCGCTCCGCCCTGGCGATGCGCATCGCGCGGTCGATGAGGTGGCGGAGCTGCACGGGAGAGGACGCCATCTGCACGTACTCGTGCGCGACGTCCTTGAAGAGCGTCAGGAGATCGACCTCCTGCTGGTAGCTCCCGCCGAGCGCGGCGCGGTCCTGCTGGCCGACGATGGCCACGACCGGCTGGTGGTCCAGCTTCGCGTCGTAGAGCCCGTTCAGGAGGTGGATGGCGCCGGGCCCCGAGGTCGCCAGGCACACGCCGACCTCGCCGGTGAACTTCGCGTGGGCGCACGCCATGAACGCGGCCATCTCCTCGTGCCGCACCTGGATGAACCGGAGGTCCGGAACGCGATGGAACGCCCCGACGATCCCGTTGATGCCGTCGCCTGGATAGGCATAGACGCGCCGGACACCCCACGCGACGAGGCGCCTCAGCAGGAACTCGCCGACGGTCTGGGCCATGATTTCCCCCAGTCCGAGCTCGCAGGTGAGCTCGACCCTGCGCGCCGTGCGACAAACATGCCGCCTCGCGGCGCCGCGCGCTGCGTGCCGCGGCTGCGCGTGCGAGCGTGCGTTATGCGCGCGGGCGCAGGCGGGCAGGCGGCGTTTCCCTCACGTGAGGAGGGGCGCGGCGCGCCGCCGCGCCATCACGGCCCGCAGAGCTCCAGGTTCGGCGGCGGCGGCGCCGGGTACGCGTCGGTCGCCGTCTTCGCGAACTGGCACGCGAGATCGTCCGGCTGACACCCTGCCTGGGAGATGCACGCGCCGCTCTCGTCCGTCCCCTGACACAGGCACGCTTCATCTCCCGGGGCGCAGATCTCCACGAGCTCCATCATCCCTTCGTCCTCGTGGTTCAGCTTGTGGCAGTGCGCCACGAACTGGCCCGTGAACTTCCTGGGGTTCATGATCACGTCGCGCGGCCCGTCCTCGACCTGGACCCACATCGTGTCTCGCCAGTGGGCGAAGTTGGGCTCCTTGTTCGACGTGTTGGGGCACACGAGGAACGGGTTGATGTGGATATGGAAGGGGTGCCCGTCGAACGCGCGGATCTCCCACCGCTCCGCGCTCCCGACGGTCATGACCCGATCGCTCCGGTAGCCGCGGGCGCGCCGCTCGTCGAACTTGCGGCAGCTGATGTTCGGATCCGGGCAGATGCACACAGGCGCGTCCGGATCGACCTCGTGCGGGTGGTCTCCCGGGTCACAGGACATGAGCGCCACGTCGCTGCTGAGATCCGGCGGCTTGCTCCCCGGCGTGGGCACGAGGAGCACCACCTTCTGGTGCACGGCCTCGACCGAATCGCAGCTCACCTCCATCTCCTTCCCGTCGACCGTGCCGGTCCACGACGTCGGCGGCGCGAGCGCGGCCACGTCCGCCTCGGCGGGCAGGTTCACCTCGGTGGGCTCGCCCGCGCTCGGGTCCACGTCGACGATCGCGATCACGCTCCCCAGGAGATCGTTCGGCCGGCGCCCGACGAGGCAGAGCGTCTGCTTGCCCTCAGGCATCTTCACCATCACGTCGGCGCGGTACCCGGGGGAGACCCACACCGTGTCGCTCCTGTAGAGCTGCGGGAGCGTCAGCCCGTCGCGCGCGATCTGCGTCGTCTCGATGGGCGCCTTGTCGAAATCGGAGCACGATGCGTCCTTCGCGACGTGGAGCTTCATCCCCATCTCGTCCGGGCTGCCCGCGTAGACCATGCGCCAGCGCTCCACCTGCCCGGGCGGCGTCGTGAGCCGCGGCCTGAGCTTGCCGTTGATCAGCGTGGCCCGGAGCGACTCGACAGCGAGGAAGTCGGTCACCGACAGGTTGTCCTCGGTGCAGGCCTCTCCCTCCTTCAAGGGCACCGTGTTCTCGTGATCGATGGGCACCTGCGTCATGACCATCACCCGCTCTCTGGCCCTGGCGATGCCGGGCACCTGGTCGAGCGCGCCCTCGATGAGGAGCGCCCCGGCGGCCCCATCCATGACCTGGATGGCCGTGGAGCCGTGGATGTGAGGGTGGTACCAGTCCGTGCCCTCGTGGTGGATCCCGTCCTCGTCCAGGTCCCAGCGGTACCGGGCGCTCTCGCCCGGCCCCACCTCGTGCAGCACGTGGTCGCCGAAATACCTCCTCTCGGGCGCGCAGCCGTCGCCCTCGCACGGGTCCGCGGGATCGTCCGTCGCGAAGTTGGGCTGCACGTGCAGGCCGTGGCCGTGCAAGTTCGTCAGGTTGAAGTCGTGGCACGACCTGTTGCCATGGCCCATCATGCTCGCGATCTCGCGGAAGTCGCTCTTCGTGAAGTCGTTATGCAGGGTCACGTGGACCTTGCGATCCTCACCCTTCGGAATGCGGATCGTGGGGCCGCTCGTCATTCCGTTGTACGCGCGGAGACAGAACCGGCGCCCGTCGATCTCGACCTCGCTCGGGCCGAAGCGCAGCTCGTACGCTCCATCCGCGCCCGGCTGGAGCTCGGGGGGGTCCTCGTACGTGGACGTCGTCTGCGGCGTCGTGCTCGTCGTGCTCGTCTCCTCGCCTCCGCCGCAGCCCGCGGGCGCCGCGAGGGAGAGGGCCAGCGCCGCGAGCGCGCCTGTGCGCGTGAGCGCGTGCGAATCGTCTCGTGCCATCGACTTGTCTCCTCCTTGCGCGACACTATCGAGCGGCGCCGCATGTGGATGGCCGAAGACGGTCACCCCTGGCTAGAATGCGGACAGTGGCAGGGTGTATGGACCTCGAAGAGCTTCGCGCCTTCCTCGCCGTGGTCGAGGCCGGCTCCTTCCTGGGCGCGGCCCGCGCGCTCGGCTCGTCGCGCACGACGCTCCGGCGTCAGGTCGCGTCGCTGGAAGCGCGCGCCGGCGTCCTCCTGCTGGAGAGCGTGCGGAACGGCGTCGTGCCGACCGAGGCCGGGCAGGTGCTCGCCCGGAAGGGGCGCGGCATGGTGCAGGAGGCGGCCGCGCTCCTCGCCTCGATCCGGGAGGTGGGCGACGCGCCCTCGGGCACCCTGCGGGTCATCCTGCCCGTGGGGCTGCCGCCGCACATGATGACGCCGCTCTTCGCCGCCATTCGCGGCGCGTATCCGAGGCTCCACGTCCACTGCCGCTTCAGCAACGATCCGCTGGGGGAGGCGCTCACGGACATCGACATCGCTGTCCACTTCGGCGAGGACGCGCCGAGCGGACACTGGATATCGCACGTCGTCCTGCGCGTCCGCGAGTGGCTCATCGCGAGCCGCGCGTACCTGGAGCGGCGCGGCACGCCGCAGGCGATCGAGGATCTGAAGCACCATGAGCTGTTCGCGTGGCAGGCTCCGGGCGAGGACGCGCGCACCTGGCGGACATGGCGGGGGGCGCCGTTCACCGTGGAGCCGGCCCTCATCGCGACGGACATCCACTTCATCCGGCACTGCTGCATCTCCGGCCTGGGCATCGGCCTCGTCCCCGACGCGCTCGTGCCCGACCCCGACGTGGGGCCGGACGTGCTCGTGCCGGTGCTGCCCGACGTGGTCGGGCAGGAGCGGCCCGTGCGGCTCAGCGTGCCGGGGGCGCTGTCGGAGATACCGAAGATCAAGGTGTTCATCGGGCACGTGCGCGCGTCGCTCGGGAAGCTGTAGCCAGCGCGATCCGGACGAGCGTCACGGACGAGGCCGCGGGCTTCGCGGGGCACATGGTCTACGTCGGGCTGACGTCGAACGAGGGCCAGATAAGAAGGCCGCTGGGGACGCAGGGCATCGAGCTCCTGCACAGGTTCGCGAGCGCCGACGACGCTCGCGCCGAGCGCGCGGCGCCCAGCAAGCTGACGTGGACCAGGCTCGACCCGCGGTCGTTGAACACCTGTGTCTCCGTGCTCAAGGAGGATCTCGCGTCGGGCGTCACCGACGCAGGCGCGCAGTCGCCGCTCGAGAAGGACTGCGGCGCGAGCGCAGCGTCAGGGACCAGCTACGCCTGTGAGCTCGCGTTCGCCGTTCGCGCCATTCTCTCTGAAGCATCCACTCGAATTTATTCGGGAAAATTCACAGGGAGGCGGAGAGGCGGGGAGTAAAAATTCCAGATCTCCCCGTCTCCCCGTCTCCCCGCCTCCCTGTTCAATTTTCCGCTCGAGATGCCGGTGCGCGGAGGAACTATAACTGTATACTTGACAGTTGTAGTGTCTCGATGCAGGATGCCCCTCGTGATGACGTACAAGCTCGACGAGCTCGCGGGCGAGGCGGGGGTGGCGCCGCGCACGGTGCGGTACTACGTGCAGCGCGGCCTCCTTCCGGCGCCGGAGTTCCGCGGGAAGGACACCTCCTACGGGCGAGAGCACCTCGCGCGGCTCCGCGCCATCAGGGTCCTCCAGCAGGCGCACTTGCCGCTCGAGGAGATCCAGGCGCGCCTCGCTGGCGCAGACCTGGAAGAGATCGAGCGAATCGCCGCGGGGGCGCCGCCGCACGGCCTGGAGGCGCGCTGCGCCGCCCCGGAGGAGGCCGCGGCGGCGCCGCCCTCCGGCGCGCCGCGCGGCGCGCGCTGGGAGCGGGTCGAGATCGCCGACGGGGTGGAGCTCCACGTGCGGACCGACGCCCCGGACCGCTCGCGGCGCATCGCCCTCGATATCGAGTCTCGTTACACAACCCTTGCCCCGAAAGGCTCGCGATGAACCCCTCCCACGATCCTTCGCACCCGTCGCCGATGTCGTGTCTTCGCACCTCCGAGGGCCACCCGGTCCCGCTGCTCGGCGTCTCCCTCTCGGGCGAGGTCCTCGGCGGCGCGGCGCGGCTCGTCGTGCGGCAGCGCTACAGGAACGAGGAGCGCCGGCCGATCGAGGCGATCTACACCTTCCCGCTCCCGGGCGAGGCGAGCATCGCCGGCTTCGCCATGGAGTGCGCCGGCCGCAGGCTCGAGGGGGAGGTCAAGGAGCGCGAAGCGGCGTTCCAGGCCTACGACGAGGCCATCGCCACCGGCCACGGCGCGGCGCTGCTCGACGAGGAGCGGCGCAACGTGTTCACGGCGAGCGTCGGCAACCTCCTGCCCGGGGAGGAGACGGTCGTCGAGGTCGCGTTCGTGCAGGCGCTCACGGCCGACGAGGGGGCGCTGCGGCTCATGATCCCGACCCTCGTCGCGCCCCGCTACATCCCCGGCGCGACAGGGGGCGACCGGACCGCGCACGGCGTCCAGGAGCCCACGGGCGACGTGCCCGACGCCGACCGCATCTCCCCCGGGATCGCGCGGGTCGACTACGGGATCACCGTGGATATCGTCTTCGATCTCGGGCGCGACGTCGCGATCGAGAGCCCCTCGCACGCGCTCTCGGTGCGCCGCGAAGAGGGGTATCGCCAGCGGGTCTCGCTCCGGAACGACAAGGCCGCGCTCGATCGGGACATCGTGCTGCTCGCGGCGGGCGCGCCGGGCGTGCAGGCAGGCGTCGTGTGCGACAGGACCCCTGGCCAGGAGGGGACCTTCGCCCTCACCGTGGTGCCGGACCTCTTCGACGAGACGCACACGCATGCACACGCGAAGCGGGCTTCCTCCCGGCGCGACGTCGTGTTCGTCGTCGACGTGTCGGGATCGATGCAGGGTGAGTCGCTCGACCAGGCGAAGCGCGCGCTCCGGCTGTGCCTCCGCCACCTCGCCGAGGGAGACCGGTTCGGGGTGATCGCGTTCTCCAGCGATTTCCGGCCGCTCGAGCCGTCGCTCGCCCCGTTCACGCAGGCGACCCTGAAGGCCGCGGACGCGTTCGTCGAGGGCCTCCGCGCGGACGGCGGGACGGAGATGCTGAATCCGCTGCTCGCGGCCGTGGACATGCTCGGCGACGCGGAGCGAGACCGCGTCGTCGTGCTGCTGACGGACGGTCAGGTGGGCAACGAGGCGCAGATCGTCGATCGCGTCGTCCAGCGGGGCAAGGGGGTGCGGTTCTACGCGTTCGGCATCGGCACGAACGTGAGCGACGTGCTGGTGAGCGATCTCGCGCGCCGGACGGAGGGCGCGGCGGAGTTCATCCACCCGGGCGAGCGCATCGACGAGAAGGTCACGGCGCAGTTCGCGCGGGCGACGGCGGTCCGGGTCACAGGGCTCGAGGCGCGCTTCGAGGGGGTCGACGTCGGCGAGCTCGCGCCGGCCGAGCGCCCGGCGCTCGTCGACGGGGAGCCGTGGGTGCTCTACGGCCGCTACGGGAAGCCGGGGATGGGGCGGCTCTCGCTCCGCGGGACCCTGCGCGGGGAGCGCTTCCTCGTCGAGGTGCCGGTCGAGCTCGCGGCGGAGGCGTCGCGGCCCGGCCTCGAGGCGCTGTGGGCGGGCGCGCGGGTGCGGGAGCTCGAGGAGTCGGAGCGCGGGCTTTCCGGCAAGCGCGCCGAGGCGATGCGGAAGCGCATCGTGGACCTCGCGGTCCGGCACCGGGTGGCGTCGAAGCACGCGTCGTTCGTGGTGATCGAGCGGCGGGCGGGCGACCGGCGCGCCCACGGGCAACCCGAGGCGCGGCCCGTGCCGGTGAGCGCGCCGGCGGGGTGGGGGATGTCGAGCCACCGCGGTCCGGTGGCGCCGGCCGCCGTGTACGCCTCGATGTCGATGGGCGGGGGTGGCCCGATGCGGGGCGGCCCCGTCGTGATGAGGTCCAGGCTCGCTGCGCCCGCTCCCGCGGCGCCCGCCGGCCCGCCCAGGCCGGCGCCGGCCGCGAGCGGCCTGCTGGCGCGCGCCAAGCAGCTCTTCCAGCCGAGCGCAGGGGCCGCGGCCGCGGGCGGCTCGGCCGACCGGGATCGGGCGGCGAGCTGGGTCGCGCCCCCGGCCGCCGCCGCGCCGGGCGGCCCCCCGCCGCCGCACCACGTGCCCCCGCCGGCCCCGGCGCCGGCCGCCGCGCCGGCGCCGAGCGTCGCTCCTGAGGGGGGCCCGTCCCAGGGCGACGGCCTGGGACGCCTCTTCGAGGAGCAGCTCGCGTCCGGGCTGTGGGAGCGCGGCGACTCGACCGATCTCGGCCGGCTCTCCAGCACGGCCCTGTGCCTCGCGGATTGCCATGACCAGGGTGTCGACTCGGCCCACCCCATCTACGGCGCCCAGATCGCCAAGGCGATCGAGGCGCTCTGCGCGCTGGCCGCGTCGCTCCTCCAGCGCGGCGGCGCCGACGGGGAGGTGGCCGCGGCGCTCGCGGCGGCCTACCTCGTCGCGAGCGGCCGGCGGCTGCGGGCGCAGGTCCGCGACGCCGTGGCGGCCGCCGCCCCGGAGGCGGTGCGCGCGCTGCTGAGCGAGATCGGGGACGCCGGGGCGCTCAGGAGAAGGGTCGACGCGCTGCGCGGCGCATGAAGTGCTCGCCGCGGCTGGAAGGCCGCGGCAGCCCTCGAGCCGCGCTCACGGATACGTGTCGTCCCCGCCCTTCGTGCCGGCTCCCGGGCGGGTCGCACCGCCCGGGCGAGGCTCGCCAGCCGGTGCTGCGCCAGCCGGACGAGCCGCGCCAGCGGGGGTCGCGCCAGCGGGAGCCGCGCCAGCCGGGGCTGCGCCAGCCGGGGCCGCGCCAGGCGGGGCCGCACCAGCCGGGGCCGCTCCGGCCGGTGCTGCACCAGCCGGGGCCGCGCCAGCGGGGCGAGCGGGGCCCTCCGGGAGCTGCGCTGTCCCCTCGATCACGATCTCCACGCGCGGCTCCTGCGGTTGCGCCGGGGCGCCGCCGCCCGCGTCGGCGGGCGGCAGATCGGCGAAGCTCGCCAGGCTGAGCCGCGCGAGGGGCACGCCGGCCTCCTTGGGCTGCGCCAGGAAGAGCAGCACGGCGCGCGCCTGGGCGACCGTCACGTCCCAGCCGTTGCGCCACGCCACGCCAGGCGTGCCGCTCGCCGTGTGGCCGACGACCTGGTAGTCGAGGCCCTTGAGCGGCTCGTTGCTGCGGATGATCGCGGCGATGTCCCTCAGCACCTTCTCCCCCGCCGGGGAGAGCGCGTCGCGGTTCCCCTTGAACAGGACCCGGCTCGGGATCGAGATGACCACGCGGCCGTCGCGCGGCGCGACCGTGACGTCTCCGGAGGCGACCGGCAGGAACGCCCTGAGGACGTCGCTGTCGCGCTCCGGCGCCGGGCGGGCCCCGGCCGGCTCGCCGCGCGGCGGCGTCGCGCCCGGCCCGACGTCGAGGCCCGAGATCGGATCGTTCGCCCAGTGTGGATCGGCCGCGGCGCCGCCGCGCGGGCCCTGCTCTTCCAGCTGGCGGACGCGCGCCTGGCTGGCCACGAGCTCGCGCTGGAGGCGCTCGGACCGGTCGAGCTGAGCTTGCCATTCGAACTCGGTGTAGCCGCACCCGGCGAGGAGCGCAGACGCGACCAGCGCGGCCAGGCCGCGCCCGGCGAAAGCGGCCCGGAGGGCGCGGGGAGGGGAGGCCTCGGCGCGCCCCTTCGCGCTCACCGCTGCGACACCCGAAACAGGCAATTGCACTTTGCAGGCTCCTTCTCGCCGGATCATCCGGATCCATCCTTCTCGCGCCGGTGCGCTGAGCGGGCGGGAGCCTATCCGAGCGGCGGTGATCCCACAAGGCGCGGCCGGGCCGGGGCGCGCCCCGGCCTCGGAGACCCCGGCAGGGGACCGGGCCGAGGGACCGGTCCGCTCCGGGAGCGATCCGCCCGCGCGCGGTCCCGCGCTCGCTTGCGATGGGGGTGTGCCTGCCTACGACAGCCGCTCGTGGCCGGCGCCGTTCGGCAGCGAGGCCTGGTGCGCTTTCCTGCGGTGCTCGAGCTCGGCAGAGATGAGCCGCACGAGCTCCGTCGAGAGGACGATCGCCTCCCGAGGGCCATATCCATGCTTGCTCAGCTCCCGCGCGACCGACTTGGCCAGGATCTTCATCGCCGAGTCGATCTCTCCCGGCGTCTTCGATGTCGACGTCGAGAAGAGGCTCGCGGTCATCCGGGTGTCGGCGCCTCGCCCCTGGCCGTCCTCGGGCGCTCGGCGCAGCGTCGGCTCGCGCTCCGGAGGCGCTGCGCTCCGGAGCGATGGCCTGTCGATCGCGTGGCTTTCGTGGTTTTCGGCCGATGCGGGCGTCGTCGTGCTCGTCGTGCTGTCCGTATGCAGCGATGTCGTGTTGTGCGCGCTCACGGTGGATCCCCGTCGTCGTTTAACGGTTTTCTCGCCTTCGTCCTTCGGCCTTCGTCCCCGCGCGAGAGGCGCTGTTCATCTCGAGCCCATGCCGCTCGTCGCAGCGGCAGGCATCGGTGGATTTACGTCGCGAGGCGAAGTTGACGGCAAAAAGCAGGAATGGCACCTGCCGGGGTAGTGTGGAGGCGGACCACAGCGGCCCCTGACCCCACGATAGCAGGGCTCCGATAAAGGGCATCACTTCATCGGTCGTTCGCGCGCGAACACCCATGTTCGCGCGCGCCGCCGGCCGACGCCGAGGGGGCGCTCCCGCGAGACTGCAACTCTGAGTGTGCGCGCCAATGCTCCGCCCGCAGGGGGCGCCGTCCGCCGCGAGCGCGAGAGGTGGCTTGCCCGGGGCAGACCCGGGTGCGTCTGGCGCGCTCGCCGCGCGGGGCGGGGGGCGCCGCCGCCCGCGCTGCGCTCCGCCGGGGAGCGCGGACGCACGCGCGCGCGGAACGCGCGCGGAACGCACGCAGATCGCGCGCGGATGAGGCACAATCGACGTTGAGCACGGATGTCGAGTCGGATGTTCGCTGGTCGGACAGGGCTTGTTAGGAATCGCACGCCTTCCATTGACGATGTGTGTTTCCTGCGGTATTCGATGGAATCGTTGGCGGCCCGACGCTGCGGCGCCATGGGCGTCCGGAGGGAACTCCGGGCTTTGTAGAGCCGGCGGCGCGGTCGATCGACGCGACGTCCTTGCTTCCGTGTGCCGATCCATGGCGCCGTTCGCTGCGGCTCGGCCGACGGCGGACGTTCCGAGTTCATCATGTGTAGGGGGGAAGTATGGCCACACTGTGCAGGCCGGAGGTCGCGGTTCCGGAGTTCATCATCACGCGGGAAGACACGCTGAAGCTGGCGGAGCGGCTGCACGCGAGAAACCCGCAGCTGAAGCTCGTGCTGCGGCTCATCAACGGCACCGGGGTGCAGAAGCGCCACATCGTGCAGCCTCTGGAGCAGGCGCTCGCTCACCCTGGGTTCGAGATCCGAAATAGAATTTACGAACGGGAGGCCAAGCGTCGGGTGCCGCCAGTGATACGGCAGGCGCTGGAGAACGCCGAGCTCACGGCGCGGGACATCGACGCCATCATCTTCGTCTCGTGCACCGGCTTCATGATGCCGTCTATGACGGCCTATCTGATCAACGCCATGGGCTTCAGGCACGACACGCGCCAGATCCCCATGGCGCAGCTCGGCTGCGCGGCCGGGGCGGCGGCCATCAGCCGCGCGCACGACTTCTGCGCGGCTCACGCGGAGGCCAACGTGCTCATCGTGGCCTGCGAGTTCTGCTCCCTCTGCTACCAGCCGACGGACGATGACGTCGGATCGCTCCTGTCCGACGGCCTCTTCGGGGACGCGGTGGGCGCGGTCGTCGTCCGGGGCAGCGGAGGCACCGGCATCCGGCTGGAGCGGAACGAGGCGTATCTCATCCCGGACACCGAGGAGTGGATCTCGTACGCCGTCAAGGACACCGGGTTTCACTTCCGGCTCGACAAGCGGGTCCCCGGGACTATGAAGCCCCTCGCCCCCGTGATGCGCCGGCTCGTCGCGAGCCACGGCTGGGACGTGGGCAACCTCGACTTCTACATCGTCCACGCGGGCGGTCCGCGCATCCTCAACGATCTGTGCAGGTACCTGGAGGTGCCCCAGGAGTCGTTCCGGTACAGCAGGGCCACGCTGACGGAATACGGCAACATCGCGAGCGCGGTGGTGCTCGACTCCCTGGGACGCCTGTTCGCGGACAGGCCGATGCCCGACGGCGCGCGCGGCGTGATCGCGGGGTTCGGCCCGGGGATCACGGCGGAGATGGCCGTCGGCTCCTGGGTGAACGATCACGGCCAGAGCAGGGGCGGAGCGCGTTCGTCCTCCGCGGCGTGACAGCGGCCCTGTCGCTCCTGCCATGAAAATCGTGTGAGAAGGGGAAGGGAAGGCTGATGACCAACGCATCGCTCAAGACGCCGTCGCTGAAGTTCATGCTCGGAGGCGACCGTCCCGTCTGCCGCATGGGTTATGGCGCCATGTACCTGACCGGGCCGGGCTACTGGGGGCCGCCGGCCGACCCGGACGCGGCCGTCCGGCTCCTGCGGCGCGCCGTCGACCTCGGGGTGAACTTCATCGACACCGCAGACGCCTATGGCCCGGACACCAACGAGCAGATCATCCGCCGCGCCCTCCATCCGTACCCGGCGGGGCTCGTGATCACCACCAAGGGCGGGCTGCTGCGCTCCGGACCGGAGGACTGGACCGTCCAGGGGCGCCCGTACATCGTCCCGTGCGGGCGTCCGGCGTACCTCCGCCAGCAGGTGGAGATGAGCCTGCGGAACCTCGGGCTCGAGCGCATCGAGCTCTATCAGCTCCACCGCATCGACCCGGCCGTACCGCTGGCCGATCAGCTCGGCGAGCTCGCGCGGCTCAAGGAGCAGGGCAAGATCCACCATATCGGCCTCTCCGGGCAGCCCGAGGTCACCGTGGAGCAGCTCGCCAAGGCGCGCGAGATCACCGAGATCGCCGCCGTGGAGAACCTGTACAACGTCGCGGACCGCTCCGGGGAGAAGGCGCTGCGGTACGCCGAGCAGCACGGCATGGCGTTCATCCCGTGGTTCCCCATGGGACACGGCGACCTCGCCAAGCCCGGCAGCGTCCTCTCCGGGCTCGCCAAGGAGCGCGGCGCGACGCCCGCCCAGCTGGCCCTCGCCTGGCTGCTGCACAGGTCGCCGTCCATCCTCGCCATCCCCGGCACCTCGTCCATCAAGCACCTGGAAGAGAACTGTCGCGCGGCGGACATGAAGCTCGACGAGAGCGAGCTGGCCGCCATCGAGGACGCCGCCGCCGCCGCGAAGACGTGGCGTCCCTCGGCGTCGGAATCGGGGTCCGCCCACACGAAGGAGACGCCGTGAGCACCCAGCAGCCAACCAGCGCCGCCCACCCGAACGTCCAGAAGCTGCGCACCCTCTACGCCGATCTGTCGCGCATCGGGGAGTTCGTCGCCGACGACATGGTCCTGCACACAGCGCACCGGGAGCTCTGCCGCGACAGGGCCGCCGGCCGCGTCGTCGGCAAGGCGGCCGCCGCCACCCACGAGCGCGAGCTGATCCGCATGACCGGCGGCACGCTGCGGATGGACGTGCAGCACATCTTCGCCAACGATCACTTCGGCGCCGCGTTCGGCGTGCTGCGCGCCCACCTCGGCGGCGCGAGCCTGGCGATGCCGTTCTGCGGGGTCTGGCGCTTCCGCGGGGGCCTGATCACGGAGCACTGGGAGAACGCGTACGACGTGGCCACCGTGATGGGCTTCCTCGGCGACGAGAGCGGCGCCCCGCCCGCCTGAGGCGCCGAGGGGCCGCGCCGCGAGGGCCTCGCCCCGCCCTTTGTCGTTCCCGCCATCCTCCCGGATCTGCTACTGCTGCGCGCCGCGCCGGTGCCCTCCCGGGCACGGCGAGCTCCCCGGGGAGCGCGCTCGCCGCACGTCAGCCATGGCTCAAGGTTACCTCTTCCTCATCATCGCCCTCGTCTTCAACGCGACAGCGAACATCCTGATGAAGCTGGCGTCGCGGCGCGTCACCTCGATGGAGGGGTTGTCCCTCGTCGAGAAGGGCCTCGCGCTCGTCAAGAACTACCACCTCGTGCTGGGGCTCGTGCTCTTCGCGTCGAACATCCTGTTCTACGTCCTGGCGCTCAAGCGCATCAACCTGTCGATCGCCTATCCGATCATGACGTCGGGCGGCTTTCTGCTCATCTCGGTCTTCTCCGTCTACTTCCTGCACGAGACGCTGACGGCGCTGCAGATCGGCGGCATCGTCCTCATCGCGGCGGGGATCGCGCTGCTCGCGTACAACATCGCCTAGGGCCTCCGGCCGGCCTCCGCGGCGCGACGTCGGACCGCGCCGGACCGGCTTGCCGGGTCCGCCCGCCCTCGGCGTGGGGCCGTGGTACGGTGGCGCGCGCCTCGCGCCCGAACGCCCTCACCCCGGAGACCGCCGCCATGCGCAGCCGAACGCTCCCGCGTGCCTTGCTCGCCGTGCTCCTCGTGACGCCCCTCGCGACGCCCCTCGCGACCACTGCGTGCCACGGCACCCCGAAGGACGCCGCGCACCCCTCGCCCGGCCCGGCCGGCGCCGCCTGCGGGCGCGGCGATCCGATGACGCGCACCGAGCTCTTCTTCGGCCTGGACCGGTTCGAGCTGCCCCCCGTGACGCAGGCGGAGTGGCAGCAGTTCGTCGACACGGCGATCACCCCGCGCTTCAAGGACGGGCTCACCCAGTTCGATGTCGACGGCCAGTACCTCGCGACGACGGGGAAGCTGATCCGCGAGGACAGCCGGCTGATCATGCTCCTCCACGACGGCGGCCAGGTCGCCTCGGACGCCATCGACGCGATCCGCAAGGAATACAAGGCTCGCTTCAACCAGGAATCCGTGCTGCGCATCGACGAGCCCGTCTGCGTCGGCTTCTGACGCCTGAAACCGCCGCTCTGGGGCGAGCTCCGCCCGCCGCGGGGACAGCGCGTGTCCCGCGCATGTCTGTTCGGAACAGCGCCTGTTCTCGCGGCTCGGCGGGGGCCTGAACGCGAAGATTCTTGACCAGCTGGGGGCTGGGAGACAGAGTTTTATTACAACTGCCAGGCTTCGGTCGGCGGGTGGCCGCGCATTGCGTTGCGCGCATCCGTCGGCGTGCTCGTGCCTGGCGTTCATACAAAAAGCGTTCGACGCGAGCGCTCCTGCTCGGCTCCAAAGGAGCAAGGAGATCCCCGTGCTGATGAGGCTTCGCTGGCGGTCCGGATGGGCCATGGTGAGTGTGGCTGTCCTTGGGTGCTCGGGCTCCGAAGGGCCTCCTCCGGAGGAGGAGAGCGTCCTGGAGAGCCAGGATGAGGTGCGCTACGACTTCCATGCATCCGCGTCTGGAAGGACGGTGTTCGCGGACGTCGTGGCCATAGATCAGATGTTCGTCTACGATCGCCTCGGCGCGTTCAACCCCGGGGGCATGGTGTACGCGCTCCGCCGGGACGTGGTGGCCGCCGATCCGTCGAGGCCCATCGGTCCTGGCAACGCGACGCTGCGGCCGGGCAAGCGCCCGAGGCCCCTCGTCCTGCGGGTCAACGCCGGCGACAGGCTCTCCATCTCGTTCACCAACTGGCTCACGCCCGCGACAGGCGCGCTGCCGAGCACCTCCACGTCGACCCGCGACGCCTCGATCCAGGTGGTCGGGCTCCAGATCCGGAACATCGACGCGCTCGCAGGCGACGTCGGGAACAACGAGAGCTCGCTGGCCGCGCCGGGCGAGACGCGCAGGTACGAGCTCTTCGCCGGCCGCGAGGGCACGTTCCTCATGCACAGCGGCGGCGCCATGGTCGGCTCGGAGCCCGGGCCCGGGCGGCGGGTCTCCCAGACGCTGTACGGCGCCGTCACCGTCGAGCCGCCGGGCGCTGTCGCGTACCGCTCGCAGGTGACGGCCGCCGAGCTCTCGGCCGCCTCCCTGAGCCCCTCGAACCCCGACGGCACGCCGCGCATCGACTACAACGCGGCCGACGCGTCCGGTCAGCCGATCCTGAAGATGATCGACGACGCCGGCGAGATCGTGCACGGCGACGTCAACGCCATCATCGCGGGCTTCGACGAGACGGAGGTCGGCTCCCCGGCCTCCGAGAACATGGGCTATTTCCGCGAGTTCACGGTGCTCTTCCACGACATCCTGAGCGTCGTGCAGCCCATCGCGGAGTACCAGGCGGACCCGCGCTACAACGGCGTGCGCACCGGCTTCGGCATCAACTACGGCGCCGCCAGCCTGGGCAGCGCCGTCTTCGCCAACAAGCAGAAGATCGGCCCGAGCAAGCGCTGCGAGGAGTGCAAGTTCGAGGAGTTCTTCCTGAGCTCGTGGGTCAACGGGGATCCGGCGCTGAACATCGATCGGGACGACGCCGGCAACGCGACAGAGGCCCTCTATCCGGACGACCCCTCGAACGTATCCCACGGTTACCTCGGGGATCCCGTCCGTATCAGGAACCTCCACGCCGGCCCCAGCGAGACGCACGTCTTCCACCTCCACGGCCACCAGTGGCTGCGGTCGCCGGGCAACGAGAAGAGCGCGTACATCGACTCGCAGACCATCGGCCCGAGGGCCGCCTACACGTACGACATCACCTATGGCGGAGGCGGCAACCGCAACCTCACCGTGGGAGACGCCATCCTCCACTGCCACCTGTATGCCCATTTCGCGCAGGGCATGTGGGGGCTCTGGCGCACTCACGACGTCTTCGAGGCGGGCACGCCGGACCGCTCGCTCCCGGACGGCGAGCTCGCGGCGGGGACGCCCACGCCCGCGGTCGTGCCGATCCCCGGCGTCGCGCTGGCGCCGATGCCGACCTACGAGCGGACGTCGGTCAGGATGGCCGACGGCAAGACCGTGGAGCGCGACCCCATGCCGGGTTATCCGTTCTACGTCGCCGCGGTCGCCGGGCACCGGCCGTCGCAGCCGCCCCGCGACATGGAGCACGACGGCGGGCTCCCGCGCCACTACATCGCGAACGTCCCGCCGGGAGGCGCGGTGGCCGGCGGCCGCGGCCTCTTCGACGTGCAGCTCTCCAGGGCCGACGTGCAGCTCTTGCCGAAGGACGGCACCCCGTCGGAGGTGGCGGCCGCCAACTTCCACGCGGGCGAGTTCCCGGGCGCCGTGCTGGCGCCGGAGCGCTACGGCTTCCCCGTCAAGGGCTACCCCGCCTTCACGGCGGCCGGCAAGCCGGCGCTCTTCCTCGTGAACGGCCAGCCGCCGGCCGCGGGCGCCCCCTTCGCGGACCCGTGCCCGCCGGACGCGCCGGTGCGCACCTACCGCGCGGCCTACGTCCAGACCAACGCCCCCGTGAACCGGGCCGGCTGGCATGACGCGCAGGCGCGCATGATCGTCCTCGAGAAGGACGTCGAGGCCACCCTCGACGGCACGAGGGCGCCGGAGCCGCTGTTCATCCGCGCGCAATCCGGCGAGTGCGTGGTGTTCCACGCGACGAACCTCATCCCGGCGGCGCTCGCGGCGGACGACTTCCAGGTCTTCACGCCCACCGACGTCATCGGCCAGCACATCCACCTCGTGAAGTTCGACGTCACCTCCTCGGACGGTGGGGCGAACGGCTTCAACTACGAGGACGGGGCCCTCGCGATGGAGGAGGTGGTGGCGCGCATCCAGGCGGCCAACGCGCTCGGCGGGGCCCTCGCCGCCGGCGTCAGGAGCGGCGAGCCCGGGGCGCGCGTGCGGCTCGACGACCCGACGCGCCACCCGCGCATGGCAAGCCCGTCGCTCGGGGCGCAGACCACGACACAGCGCTGGTATGCCGATCCGATCCTGAGCGAGGCCGGCCAGGACCGCGCGCTGAGCACGGCCTTCACCCACGATCACTTCTCGGCCTCGTCGCACCAGCACCACGGGCTCTACGGCGGGCTCGTCGTCGAGCCGGCCGGCTCGATCTGGCGCGATCCGGAGACCGGAGCGCTCTTCGGCGATCGCAGCGACGGCGGGCCGACGAGCTACCGCGCCGACATCCTGTTTCCCCCGGGCGACCCCCGGAGCCCGTTCCGCGAGTTCAACCTGAGCATCGCCGATTACGGCCCCGTCTACGACGAGTGCGGCCGGCCGGTGAACCCGTCGTCGCAGGCGCCGGCGCCGCTGCCGGTGGCCATCACCCATGGGCCCTCCACCCCGGACGCGATCTCGTGGCGTGACTCGGGCGTCGGGCTCATCAATTACCGGAACGAGCCGATCCCGCTCCGGATCGCCGAGCGCAACTGCAGCACGCGCGCGGTCGTCCAGAAGAGCGGCGACGCCGGCGCCATGCACAACGTCTTCAGCTCGCGCGTCCACGGCGATCCCGCGACGCCGCTGCTCCGCGCGTACGACGGCGATCGCACGCTGATCCGCCTCACCCAGGGCGCGCAGGCGGAGCAGCACGTGTTCACCGTGCACGGGAAGAAGTGGCTGAACGAGCCGACCGATCCCGACAGCGGCTACGCCAACGGGCAGGCCATCGGCGTCTCGGAGCAGGCGGACCTCGCGCTCGACGCGGCGCCCCTCTTCCGGAAGAACGCGGCGGGCGGCGCGGACTACCTCTATGCGGGCGCGCCGACGGACGATCTCTGGGAGGGGCGGTGGGGCATCCTGCGCGTCCACGGCGAGCGGCAGGCGGATCTCCTGCCGCTCTCGGGCGCGTCGCTGCCGAGGGGCAGGCGCCGGGAGGTCGAGGTGTGCCCGCCGGAGGCGCAGAAGAGGGCGTATGTCGTCCACGCGATCACCGCGCAGGGCAACCTGCCGGGCGATCGCCTCACGTACAACCCGACGTACGGGCTCCACGATCCCAACGCCATCCTGTTCGTCCTCGAGGAGGATCTGGCCGCCCTGCGCTCGGGCGCGCGCCCGCCCGAGCCGCTCGTCCTGCGCGCGGCGGCCGGCGAGTGCGTCGAGGTCACGCTCGTCAACGACCTGCCCGAGGATCCGCCGAAGTCGCCTCACTGGAACTACAACGCTCCCATCGTCGACGGGTTCAACGTCAACCAGGTGAAGCCGTCGAACCGCGTCTCGCTGCACCCGCAGCTCGTGGCGTATGACGTCACGGCGAGCGACGGCGCGAACGTGGGCGAAAACCCCGATCAGACGGTCGAGCGCGGGAAGCAGCGGACGTACACCTGGTATGCCGGCGACATCTCCGTGACGGCGCGGGGAGACGTCCGCTGGCAGCCCATCGAGCTCGGCGCCGTGAACCTCAAGGACATGGCGGACGTGGTGAACCACCCGATGCACGGGGGGATCGGCGCGCTGATCGTCGAGCCGGAGGGCGCCGTCTGGTACCCGAGCCGGGACTCCCGCGCGGCGGCCCAGGTGAAGTACCGGGACGAGAACGGCTCCGAGATCTGGTTCCGCGAGTTCGTGCTCCTCTACCAGGACGAGGTGCCTTTGCAGTCGGATCAGGAGGCTTTCCGTTGCCTCAACCCGGCCCTGGGCTGCGGCGCCACCCTCGCGAACGTCGCTGGCCCTCCCGATCCCGACTTCACGGGCCACAAGGCGTTCAACTACCGCGCCGAGCCCATCTGGGCGCGGCTCGGCGTGGGGCCGGACGCGCCGCTCGGCGCCCGCCCGGGCCTCGACGTCAGCGGCGTCTTCAGCTCGGCGGGGCGCGGCGATCCGGCGACGCCGATCTTCACGGCGGGGCGTTATGACCGCGTGCGCTTCCGGGTGCTGCAGGCCTCGGGGCACCGGCGCCAGCACTCGTTCGGGCTCTCGAACACGGAGTGGGCGTACAACCCGTGGGCGCAAGGCTCGGGATCCCGGTACCAGGGCCGTAACAACAAGAGCTTCGCCGTGAGCGCGCACGGCGGCATCGGCCCCATGACCGCGTGGACGGTGACTCCCTATTTCAGGTCGGGCGGCATGTTCGATGTCCCCGGCGATCGCCTCTACATGGACCAGTCGAACGCCATGCTCACCGGCGGGCTCTGGGGCATCTGGCGGGTCAAGCCGTGAGCGGGAGGAGGGGCCTGTGATGCGACGGATCTCGGTGGACGGCGCCTCGATGGGCGCGCGCGGACTCTGGCTCTCGCTGGCCTGGCTCGGCGCCTCGACGGCGCTCGGTTGCGGCCGGAGAGAGGCGCTCCCTGCCTCGCAGGACCCGGGGGCCGAGCGGCCGGCGCAGCCGGCGCAGCTCGCGCCGCCGGCGCAGCCCGAGGAGCCGGCGGCTCCCCTGCAGGAGAGCCGGGTCGAGCGCGATGGGCTCTCCATCGCGTTCGCCCTGCGGCCGCTGGATCGCGGCCAGCAGGGCGGGGGGCCCGGCCTCGGGGCGGCGCCGGCCGCGGCGGTGGCGGGCTCCGACGTCGTGGCCGAGTTCACCATCACCGACGCGTCCACGGGCGCGCCGGTCCGTGGCCTCACGCCCCTCGGCTGGATGTCGCGCCGCGCCGGGGCGGACGGCGCCGCCGCGGCGCGCTTCTCCGGCGGCGCGCCCGCGGCGAGCCTCGCCAGCGGCGCGCCAGCGGCAAGCCTCGCCAGCGGCGCGCCCGCGGCGAGCCTCGCCAGCGGCGCGGTCGACGCAGTGCCGGACGAGGCGGCGTGCCGGGGGAAGATCAAGAGCTTCATGGCGGGCCTCCTGTCCGTGCGCCCCGAGGTCGACATGAACGCCTACCTCCTCTGGACGCTGAACCAGGACAACACCCTCTCGGCCATCAACCCGCAGGTCGCCCTCGCCAGGACGCAGCTCCGGAGCGTTGTCAGCCTCGCGGGCCGCGGCGTCTCGTTCGTGATGCACCCCGACCGGGAGAGCCTCTACGTCACGCTCCGGGGCGGGCACGGCCTCGCCGCTGTCGACACGCGGCGGGGGCTCGTCCGGACGAACGTCCCCGTCGGCCAGGATCCGTCGCGCGTCGTTGTCGCCCCCGACGGGCGTACGGTCTGGGTGGGCAACGACGGCGATGGGACGGTGAGCGTCATCGACGCCCGCTCGACGGACGTGCTGAAGACGCTCCCGGTGGGCCCGGGCCACCACGAGATCGCCTTCACCGGCGGCGGCCGCGCCGCGTGGATCACGAGCCAGCAGGGCGAGTCGGTGGCCGTGGTGGACGGCGAGACGCTCGAGCCGCTCGGCGAGATCGCGGTGGGCGAGGGGGTCGTCTCCATCGCGGCGAGCGATGAAGCGGGCGTGGTCCACGCGGCGAACGCCGCGCGCGGCGAGGTCGTGATCCTCGACGTCGCGCGCCGCGCCGTCGCCGGGCGCGTCGCCCTGAAGGCCGGGCTCGGCGCGCTCCAGTTCGACCCGCGCGGGCGGTTCTCGTTCGCGCTGAACCCGTCCGCGAACGAGGTCGCCGTTCTTGACGGCGCGACGGGCGCGGTGGCGCACACGCTCACCGGGCTGGCCGCGCCGGACGCGGTCACCTTCACCGGGTCCTTCGCCTACATCCGCAACCGGGGCGCCGCGCGGGTCTCGCTCGTCGACCGGTCGGCCCTCGGCGGCCCGGCGGCCCCGCCCCTCGTCGACATCGCTGTCGGCCAGGGCCCGCCTCTCGCCGCCGCGGCGCCGCCAGGGCCGGCCGCGCTCGCCACGCCCATCGCGCCCCTGCCCGAGGGCAACGGCGCCCTCGTCGCGAGCCCGGCCGACAAAGCGCTCTACGTCTACGTGGAGGGCATGATGGCCCCGATCGGCACCTTGCCGAGCTACGGCCGCGAGCCGCGATCGATCCTCGTCGAGGACAGGTCGCTCAAGGAGGTGCGTCCGGGCGTGTACGCGACAACGGTGCGCCTCGGCGAGGGGGGGCTCTACGACGTCGAGCTCCTCCTCGACCGCCCGCGGACGGGGGTGTGCCTCGAGGCCACCGTGGCGCCCGCGCGCTGCGCCCCGGGCGACGGCGAGGCAGACGCGTCCGGCTGCGGGGGCGATCCCGTGAAGGACATCGCGATCGCGCCGCTCTTCGAGCCCGATCTGCGGCTCGCGGCGGGCGAGCCCGCGACGCTGCGCTTCCGCGCGACCGCCGGCGAAGGGGGTCCTCCGCTCGACGCGCTCGACGCAGAGGACATCGAGGTGATGGTCGTCCGGTTCCCGGCCGGGTACCGCTTCCGCGGCGCGCCGCGGGCCGAGGGGGACGGCACGTTCTCCGTCGCGTTCACCCCGCCCGCGCCGGGCCAGTACCGCTTCCTCGCCGCCGTCCCTGGGCGCGGGGCGCCTGTCGGCGCGCTCCCGTTCGTCCCGCTGCGGGTCTCCGCGCGCGGCGCCGGCGCGCAGGGCGGAGGTGCGCGATGAGGCCCGGGGCGGCCCTCGCCGCGGCGGCCCTCGCGCTCGCGATCTCCTCGGCCGCGCGCTTCACGCCCGCGGAGGGCAAGGCGCCGCGCGTCGAGCGGATGAAGATCGGCGGCGTCTCCCGGGAGGACGACGCCGCCGCGGCGCGGTACTTCACCAACACCGAGCTCGTCGACCAGCACGGCCGCGCGCACCGCTTCTACGACGGGCTGCTGCGGGGCCGGAAGGTGCTCATCAACTTCGCCTTCACCTCGTGCAAGGGCGTCTGCCCCACGATGACGGCGAACCTCGCGCGCGTGCAGGCGCTGCTGCGGGCGCGCGGGCAGGCGGTGACGATGCTGACGATCACGGTCGACCCGGAGAACGACACGCCGGCCGCGCTGAAGGAGTACGCCGCGAAGTTCAAGGCGGGCGAGGGCTGGTACTTCCTGACCGGCACGCCCGAGAACGTCGCCACGGTGCTGAAGCGCCTCGGCGGCCAGGTGAAGCGGCCCGACGAGCACACGATGACGCTGCTCGTCGGCGACACGTCGACGGGCATGTGGCTGAAAGCGTTCGCCACCGAGGAGCCCGAGGCGCTCGCGCGCGCCGTCCAGCACCTCAACGACCCACGGTGAGGCCGACATGCGTTTCCTGTTGCTCGGTGCATCGAAAGCGCTGGTCCTGGCCGGCGCGCTCGCCGCGGCCTCGTGCGGCCGCGGGGGCGGGAGCGAGACTCTTGGCGAGCACGCCGCCCCCGCTCCCGCGGGGCCGCCTGGGCGCCCTCCGGACGTCGCCGCTGCCGCGGGGCCACCTGGGCTCTCCGCGGACGGCGCGGCGGAGGTGCGCGCCTCGCCGGCGACGGGCGTCGAGGTGCTGGACGAGGAGCTCGTGGATCAGGACGGCCGCCCCGTCCGCCTGCGCGAGCTCGCCAGGGACCGGGTGCTCGCCGTCAATTTCATCTTCACGACCTGCACGACGATCTGCTCGCCGATGACGGCCATCTTCGGCCGGCTCCAGGCCGAGCTCGGCGGCGCGCTGGACCGGGAGGTGCGGCTCGTCTCGATCTCGCTGGACCCCGCGATGGACACGCCGGAGCGGCTGAACGCCTACGCCGAGAAGTTCGGCCGGCGGAAGGGCTGGTCCTTCCTGACGGGGCGGCGCGAGCGCGTGAACCGGGTGCTGGACGCGCTCGGGGGGCGCGCGCCGATCAAGGAGCGGCACGCGCCGATCACGCTCATCGGACGCGAGGCGGAGGGCCGCTGGACACGGGTCGAGGGCATCGCGCCGCCGGGGCGCCTCGCGGACGAGGTCCGGGCGTTCCTACCGCCGCAAGGGGCAGCGGCGCGGAGCGTGGATGGTGGCTAGGCCGGGGGCACGTCGTCCTGGCAGGGCGCGGCTCCGCCTCCTGGCTGCGGTGCCGGCGGTGGGGATCTGCGCGGCCGCGGCGTGGGCGCTCGGCCGTGATGAGCGAGCGCCCCGGGCGCACGCGCCTGCGGCGGGCGAGGCGGCGTCGTGCGAGGAGCTCTCGCCGGCTGCCCGGCGCGGCAAGCGCATCTACCAGCGCGGCGCGACCGAGGACGGCCGGGCCATCGAGGGCGCGATCGCCGGCGGCGCCGCGGCGCTCTCCGGCCGTGAGGCCGCCTGCGCGGGCTGCCACGGCCCCAGCGGGGAGGGGACGACCGAGGGGGGCGTCACGGCACCGCCGCTCGCGGCCGAGCGGCGCCTGGCGGCCAGCGGCGAGCGGGGTGGGGGAGCAGGGCAGGGCAGGGGGACAGGCGACGGGACGATGACCGCCGCCGCCCTGGCGACGGCGATCGGCGAGGGGCGAGGGCCCGCGGGGCAGCGGCTGAGCCCGGTGATGCCGCGGTACCACCTGGCAGAGGCGGATCTATCGGATCTTGTTGAATATTTGGGCTGCGTCGGCCGGGATCTGGACCCTGGCGTCACCGCGGGCTCGGTGGCGCTGGGCGCCGCGCTGCCGCTGACCGGGCCGGATGCGCCGGTGGGCGCGGCCGCGCGCGACGTGCTGAGGGCGGCGTTCGCCGAGGTGAACGCGCAGGGCGGCATCTACCGGCGGCGGCTCGAGCTGCGCGTGGAGGACAGCGCCGGGCCGTCGGGTGAGGCCGGGGCGACGGCGCGCCTCCTGGACCGGGGCGTGCTGGCGCTGGTGGGGAGCGCCTTCGACGGGGATCCGGCGCTGCGGGCGCGCCTCTCGGAGGAGCGGGCGCCGCTCGTGGGGCCCTTGGCGCTGAGGGGCGCACCCGGGTTGGCCAGCGGGGCAGGCGCACCCGGGTTGGCCAGCGGGGCAGGCGCACCCGGGTTGGCCGGCGGCGCCCCGGTGGCGGGCGCACCCGGGTTGGCCGGCGGCGCCCCTGGCCGCGCGCGGGATGTCGCGGCAGGGGCCGACGACATGGTGTTCCAGGTGCTGCCGGGGCCCGACGTGCTGGCCCGCGTGGCGGTCAAGCACCTCGCCGGTGCTCCGGTGAACGCGGCTGCGGCCGCGCTGGTCGTGCACACGCGCGACCGCGCTGGCGAGGCCTGGGCCTCGGGCGCGCGCGAGGAGGCCGCCCATCGCGAGCTCCCGCCGCTCTCGACGCTGCCCTTCGAGCCAGGCCGCCTCTCGCCGCGCGACGTCGCCGATGCGGCGCGTGCGCATGGAGCGAAGGCGGTGCTCTTCTGGGGCCCCGGCGCGGAGCTCGCGAGCGCTCGGGCCGCGCTGGACGCCGCCGGATCGGCCGTGCCGATCTACGCCTCGGCGGGCTCGATCGCCGGCCACGCCGGGGCGCTGTCCCGCGACCTCGCGGGCCGCGTGCTGTTCCTGCACCCAGGTTCCCTGGGCGAGCGGGAGCGGGCCTCGGAGGACGCGCTGCGGGCCTTCCTGCGCCGGGCGGGCGTGGCGCCGGGGCCGCTCGGGGTCCAGGCGAGCGCCTACGTCGCGGCGCAGATCGCGATCGAGGCGCTGAAGCGCGCCGGCGCCCACGCGACGCGGGAGGGGCTGATCGCGGCGCTCGAGCGGCTGCGAGAATTCGACGCAGGCCCGGCGCCGCCCGTGACCTTCGCCCGGAACCGCCGGACCGGTGTCCTCGGAGCGAGCCTCCTCTGGATGGATCCGAAGTCCGACACCACCGTGCGAGCGTCGGAGTGGATCGAGGTGGTCCCGTAGGGCGGGGCGATCCCGACATCGGTCCTCCCTGCCCACGCACCGTGCTCTCGTGACCAGGGCGAGCGCAGCCATCGCGCGCGTCCTCGCCCGAGCCGATGAGCTCAGCGACCCAGGGTGATGGGAGCCTCCCCGGGGCTGGTTCCCCATGCGGGGTCGCGCTAGGCTCGGCGCCATGGGTGATCCCGCCGCGATGCGGAACATGAGCGCCGCGGAGTACCTGGCGTGGGAGCGGAGCCAGCCTGCGAAGCACGAGTACCATCTCGGCGAGGTGTTCGCGATGGCGGGTGGCAGCCCTCGGCATAACTTGCTGTCAGGCGCCATGATCGCGGAGCTTCGAGCGGCCGTTCGCGGCAAGGGGTGCCATGTGCTGACGTCCGATCAGCGGATCTCGGCCGAGCAAGGGCAGCGCTACGTCCATGCGGACTCGGTCGTTGTGTGCGGCCCCGTGGACACGGAACCTGGCACGAGCGATGTCCTCACGAACCCGTGCATCCTTGTCGAGGTCCTCTCGCAGAGCACCGAGCCCCACGACCGCGGCAAGAAGTGGGCGGCGTACCAGCGCCTCGCCTCGCTGACCGACTACGTTCTCGTTTCGCAGACGTCTGCGCGGGTCGAGCACTATCGTCGCGAGGCGGATGGCTCCTGGCGCTACCGGGTGCTGGAGGCCGGCGACACACTGACGCTGGCGAACGGCGCTACCCTCTCGATCGATGCGGTGTGCGAAGGCGCGTTCGAGCTCGCCGGCGACTGACGTGGGCGGAGGCCGCGCGCCCGTATTCGCCACGAGGTCGGCCTATCGGTAGCCACCGTGGCTGTTGCGCGGACCGCGAGACCGATCCCAGAGGATCGATCACGTCAAGATTCAACCGCAAGGGCGCAAGGGGCGCAAGGGACCAGAGGCGCGATGGTTTTTGACTTCCTCTTGCGCCCCTCACGCCCTTGTGGGTTGTCTTCCCTGCTGTGGATTTCTTCGGGGACATGGCCTTGCGAACGAGCTCGCCACCGATGACCTCGTGGAAACGCTCGCGCTCGGGGATGGCCAACAGATCGTCCGCGATGGCGAGGCGACGGGCGGAAGCGGCTCCGGACATGCCCGCAGGATAGCGTTGGCGGCTGTCGAGGGCACCACAGGTGTCGCCGACACGTCGCTGGGACCGACCAGAAGGCGAGGGCGCCCGCCCCTGACGACCTCGCCCGGGAAGCTCGCCGCAGCCCTACGGGAGCCAGCTCGACGCGTGCTCGCGCGCAAACTCCGCGAAGGAGCGCGGCCGAGCGCCGGTCACGTCGAGCACCGCGTCGCTCGTCTTCGGCCCCCGACCTTCCTGATGGAAGCGGAGCATCGCCGTGATCCCGTCGACGTGCTCCTGGGATACCGCATACGGCAGCATCGCCGCGCGGAACGCCTCCGCCGAGATCGACGCGAAGGTGACCTTCCGGCCGGTCGCCCCGGAGATCTCGGCGACCATCGACGCGTACGAGAGCGGCTCCGGCCCGCAAAGCGTCAGCGCCTCGCCCTCGAAGCGGTCCGATGACAGGCACTCGGCCGCCACGCGGGCCATGTCGCGCGCGTCGATGACGTTCTCCTCGAAGTCCTCGCACGGCAGGCGGAGGACACCCTCCGTCCGGATCGCGTGACCGTGGTAGTTGATGAAGTTCTGCATGAAGCCGCCTGGCCGGAGGAGCGTGTAAGCGATCCCGGAGGCCTCGACCTCGCGCTCGATCGCGCGATGGACGCGCGCATAGAAGAACGCTTCGCTCTCCGCGCTCATGATCGAGAGCTTGACGAGCCGGTGGGCTCCGGCGCGCCGTGCCGCTTCGACCACGCGGAGCTCGGCGGTGACCTGATCGAGCATGTCTCCTGTCGCGAGGAAGACCGTCGTCGCCCCGCGGAGGCTCGCGTCGAGGCCGTCGCCGGTCTCGAGATCGACGCGCGCGACCTCGCCGGCGTGGTGGGCCGGCCTCCTCGAACGATAGACGCCGCGCGCGGGCAGCCCTTTGCGGTGAAGCTCCGCCAGGACCGCGCTCCCCACGACGCCGCTGGAACCGAAGATGATGTGCATGCGCGCAGCCTGGATCGCGCGCCAGGTCAGCGAATAGGAAGCATTTGACCCCTCTCGGCCGGCGGGATGGGGCGCGCGCCCCGCTGCCTGGCGAGGAGCTCGCGCGGCGTCAGGCCCGAGTGCTTCCGGCACTCGAGGATCCAGTGCGACTGGTCGGAGTACCCTGCTTCGTAGGCGAGATCGGCCCCGGCTCGCCCGCTCCGCGCGGCGATGTCGAGCGCCCGCTGGAACCGCTGGACGCGCAGGAAGTCACGCGGCGTCAGGCCGACCTCGCGACGGAACAGCTCGATGAACCTGCGGTGGCTCAGCCCCGAGGCCGCGACCTCCGCGGCGATCGCGCCCTCGGTGGAGCCGCGCGCCGCGCGCCGGACCGTCGCGAGCACGGCGGCGTGCGACGCGCGGCGCGCCCGGGCGCGATCGAGGAAATACGCGCTCAGCGTCGCCAGCCGTTCCATGTTCGTCGCCGCGCCGTCGATGCGCTCCACGAAATCGCGCGCGGATGCGCCGAGCAGATCGTCGAGCGGGTGGTGCTGGTCGGTGAGGGCGTCCATCGGGAGGCCGAAGAGCGGCCACGCGCCGCCGGGGTGAAAGTGCGCCCCCACGAGCCGCGCCTGAGGAGCCGTGGGCACGTCGAACGCGGACTGGCGCGGGCCGGAGACGAGGGCGGTGCGGCATGTCCCGTCGCGGCCGGTCGGCTCTGTCCAGGAGAGCCGCTTGCCGCCGAGGGGGATGACGATCTCGAGCGTCCCGGTGGGCAGCACCCGATCGACGAGGTGCGCTGGACGGTAGCTGTCGTAGATCCAGAGGCTGCGGATGAACGGGCGCAGCGGCTCCGGCGGCTGGATTGCGTGGTAGAAGGAGTGGCTGTCGGTCACGGCGTTCAACCCCGGAGGCGCGCGAGCATGGCCCGGGATTATCGCATGGCGTTCCGGGGCTCGGCGATGCTCCGCGAGGCGTGCGCCCGCGGGCTCACGTCACAACCCGTGGGCTCACGCCACGCGCCTCGCGAGGATCACGGCATCGACGCCCGTCCCAGCGACCGCGCGCGGCCGCTCCTCGGCCACCACGCGCTCCCACCCGTTCGGATCGAGCCCGGCGGCCGCGCTCTCGACGGAGACTTGCACCTGACTCGCCGCCGCCGTCGGCTTTCCCGTCGCGGGATCGATCGGACGATGGCCGACCATGAACAACGCGCCGCCCGGCGCGACCCCGCTCGCCATGCGCCTCACCATTTCTTCCACCGATCCCGCGACATGAACATAGAGGCACACCACCAGGTCGAAGTGGTCGCGCGGCGGCGTCCACACGGCCAGATCGCCCTCGATCCACGCGATGCGCTCTGCGATGTCCGCTCCCAACGCCTCGGCCGTCGACTGACCATGAGCGAGCGCGCTCGCCGAGAAATCGACCGCCGTGACTTCCCATCCGTGTGCGGCGAGCCACAGTGTCTCCGCTCCATGACCGCAGCCCGCGTCGAGCGCACGCCCCGGACGAAGGGCGGCGACCTCGGCGATCAGGTGCGCGTTCGGCGGACGCTGCGCGACCTTGTCCGGGTGCTCGCGCAGCGTCTTTGTCCAGAGCTGTTCCCAGTATGCGCGGTCGAAGGTCATGCGCAGCAGGTTACGCTGCTGCGCCAGCGTGGTGTAGAAAGATTGCATGGTCGATCCAAACAACTGGATCCATTGGATTTATAGGTGGTTCAGCGGATCGTGCTTGGTGCTCTATGTTCACCAGCGCGTGCAGCGTGGCTGTACGGCAGGTGGGATGGCCGCTACGAGGAGCTCGACGGTCGGATCGCGTTTGGATTTCCTGCCCGTGAGGGGCCAAACTACTTGACCCCCAGCACGCGGCGTAGTGTCTTCTCACGCCGAGAGGAGTGTGCATGCGCAACATGCTTCGAAGAATGAGCGCCGTCATCGTGATCGCTCTGTCGGCCAGCTGTATGGTGAGCATCGACCCGAACAGCAGCGACGAGGGTCTCGGCGAGAGCGCTCAGGCGCATACCAGCTGTTCGGTGGACTGTGATTGCCCGCTCGGATGGTACTGTAGCGAAGGAATTTGTCTCAACGTCGACTTTGGTCCGCCGCCTGAATGGGTCACGTGTTATGGCAGCTGTCAGTGTCAGAGCAACGAATACTGCCAGTTTCACCCTGAGGGCTGGCAGCCTGGGAAGTGTGTTCCGCTCGACATCAAGAGCTGCGGCCCCTGCCCGGCATCGAAAGACTGTCATTGCGGCGACTTCTGCTGGCCCAAGAAGATGGCCTGCCCCTGACGACTGACCCGGCTGCCGCTCGCCTCGAATTCCCTCGGGAAACGTCTCGACCCAATCGTCCTCCGAGGACCCGGCAGCGGGTGTGGACTCCTGTTCATCGGGACGAGCGGGGTTGCGCTATCCTCCGCCGGAGAGCCGCGCCGCGAGCTTGCCGAGCGCCTCCGGGGTGCCGCGGACCGTGACGGAGACCTCGTCGCCGTACTCCTCCCGGACCACCTGGAGCCGATCGCGCAGCTCGGCGAGCACACCGTGACGATCGTAGGGAATCGATACGGTCTGCTCGACGAGGTGCTGGGCGAAGAAGGCCTCGATCCGCGCCCGGAGCGCGTCGCCGTCCCGGCGATCGAGGGCGCTCATCAGGAGCGCGCCCGGGTGCTCGCGGGCGAGCGCGTCGCGCTCCTCGCGACCCAGGCGGTCCGCCTTGTTGAGCAGGAGCAGCGCCGGCGTCTCCGCGGCGCCGATGTCCGCGAGGACCTGCTCCGTCACGCGGATCTGCGAGCGGAACGCTGGATCGGCGGCGTCGACCACGTGGAGCAGGAGCCACGCTTCTCGCGCCTCGGAGAGCGTGGAGTGGAACGACGCGACCAGCGCATGGGGCAGCCGGTGGATGAACCCGACCGTGTCGGCGACGAGCACGGCCGGCGTCGCCGGCGGCGAGAGCTGGCGCACCGTCGTCCCGAGGGTCGCGAAGGGCCTGTCCTCGACGAGGACGTCGCTGCCCGTCAGCTGGCGCATGATCGACGATTTGCCCGCGTTGGTGTAGCCGACGAGCGCCACCCGGAAGCTGTCTGCGCGGGCGAGGCGGCGCTGCTCGGCGCTCTCCTTGAGCTGATCGAGCTCCCTCCGCACCGCGGCCATCCGGTCCCGGGCGCGCTGCTTGGCGAGCTCGACGTTCGTGTGGCCGCGGGAGGCGCGGCCGCCGCCGCCCTCGCGATCGCCGAGCGTGTGATCGTCGCGGATCCGCGGGAGCTCGTACTCGATCCGGGCGAGCTCGATCTCGAGCCTCGCCTCGCGGGTGCGGGCCCTCGACTCGAACACGCGCAGGATGACGGCGGTCCGATCCAGCACGTCGACGCCGAGCGCCGCCCGCAGGTTCCGCAGCTGGCCGGGGCTGAGCTCGTCGTCGGCGACGACGACGAGGCGCTCCGCCGGCTCGGACGCCGCGCGGTCGGCCCGGCGCGCGTCCGGTCCCCTCGGCACCTCGCCTGTGCCGCCTGTGAGGGCGGCGAGCTCGCGGAGCTTCCCCTCGCCGAGATACGCGGGGGACGAGCGCACGCTCCTCTTCTGGACGACCTCCGCGACGGCGGTGATGTCGAGGCCGAGCAGCAGCTGCTTGAGCTCGGCGAGCGATCGATGAAGTTCGGCCTCTGCGGCCTCCGGGAGCTGAACGGCGATGACGATCGCCTCGTGAACAGGGGAATTGCGGCACGCGCGGTTCGAGCGCTTCGATGCAGGCATGACACGACCTCCGGCGAACACGTCCGAGGAGGTCGTCGAGCGCTGAGCAGGAGCAGATGCCGGCGAGGGCTACCGGATGGCGTCCCCCCCGCGTCTGCGCGCGCATCACGCCCCCGACCTCCGACAAGGGTTCAGGGACGGGTCGACAGCGCGGCAGACCAGCGCGCCTGCGCGGAACGCGCGGGGCGCGGCGTGGGACGCGCTGTCCTGCTCAGCGCAGCCGGAGGGAGGCGGTGGCCATGAGCTGAACCTATCGTACCCGGTGACCACGGACAACCTGGCTGCGCTCGAGCAAACCCGCGACGATCGCCGGATCGTCCTCGATCTGCGCGTCGACGTGGGGTCGGTCACCCCGGCGGCGGCCGCCTCCGGCTTGCCTTCGCCCCTCCCGCTCGGTAGCGTCGGCCCCAGGTAGATCCTCGTGCCGGCCCCGATCGTCGTCGACATCGCGTCGGGCCCTGCCGTGCATGGCGAGCTCCCGGCGCTCCTCGTCGAGGCGTGCTCCCGCGCCGCCGGCGGCGGCGGGTGCGCGCTCGGCGACCCGAAGCGCGCCGGGACCCCGGTCCGCGCGCTCGCCGTCGTCTGGCTGGACGGCCCGGACCACCGCCGCCTGCGGGTCGACGTCGCCTCCGTCGGCGCCCCGGAAGGCACGCTGTCGTCGCGCGAGATCGAGTTCCGCGAGGAGGATCCGCTGCCCGACCGCTACCGCACCGCGGGCCTCCTGGTCGCGGCCCTGGCGTCCGAGCGCGCCGGCGCCCCGGCGCCGCCCGAGCCGACCGGCGCGGCGGCGGCCGCGGCCGGCATCGAGCCGGCGGCCGCCGCGCCGCCGCCGCGCCTGCTGGGCTGGTTCCTCGCCGCCGGCGGGCTCGTCGGCAACGGGCTCGATCGCGGCCCCGCCGGCGCCGCGGGCCCCGCCCGCGCCGGCGCCTGGGTCATGGCCACGGCGCTCGACCGGCGCTCGGGGTTCTTCGGGACCCTCTCGGCGTCCTATGCCACGGCCCTGCGCGAGCCGGCCCCGGGGCTGTCCGTCCAGTGGCTCGCGCTCGGGGGCGGCGGCGGCATCGCCGCGCCCATCGCGCCGCTCGACGCGCTCGTCCGGGCGAGGATCGAGGCCGCCGCCGACTGGGTGATGGCCTCCCCGGGCGACCCGAAGAAGCCCGAAGAGACAGGGCACGGGTGGACGCTCGGGACGCGCACGGCGATCGACCTCGTATGGCCGGCCGAGGGCAGCGTTGCCCTCCTCGGGAGCGCCGAGGCGTTCGTGCGGATCCACCAGACCGATCTCCGCGCCCACCCGAAGCCCGAGGCGGCGCTGCCGAAGGGCGGCTTCACGGGCATGCTGGGGGTGCAGCTGCGCCTGCGCTGATTCGGCTGATTGACGTAATCGATGCGCTCGAGGATGTCGGCCCTGCTGCGGCTGAAGCCGATGTGTCCAGCGCGAGCGACCCGTCGAAGGAGAGACGCATTCGTGCCCTCGACGGAGGCGACCGGCGCCAGGCTTGTACATTCATTGGCGCTCCCGCCAGAGGCCGTCAATCATGCGGCGCGCGGCAGGGGGCTCGTGGCCGTCTGGGCGGGCAGGAGGTTCAATCGCTTTTGTGGATGTCAGGAAACTTCAGTCGTTCAGCCTCCGGGTCGAGTCGAGCGGGCATGACATTCTTCTATGCGATCCGGTCCTCCTGGAAAGACGACGCTATATTCTCGTGCGCGCCCTGGGCAGGCCGGGCGGCTCAGATGACCTCTTCGTGCGCGGCGAGCTGGCCCGCGATGAGCTCCGCATACAGGCCCTGCTGCACGAGCAGCTCGGCGTGGGTCCCCCGCTCGACGAGCCTGCCCTGGTCCATGACCAGGATGACGTCCGCGTCCCGGATCGTGCTCAGCCGATGGGCGATGACGACGCGCGTGCAGCGGAGGCTCGCGAGCTGCTCTTGCACCTTGCGCTCGGTGATCGCGTCGAGGGCGCTCGTGGCCTCGTCGAGCAGCAGGATGGCCGGCTCGCGGACGAGCGCGCGGGCGAGCGCGACGCGCTGCCGCTGGCCGCCGGAGAGCGACCCGCCCCCGTCGAGCAGGAGCGTCTCGTAACCCATCGGCATCTTCGCGATCTCGTCGTGGATCTGCGCCCGCTCCGCCGCGCGCTGGACCGCCTCGAAGGGCAGGTCCGGATCGGAGAAGGCGATGTTGTCCCTGATCGAGGTGCCGAACAGATAAGGGCGCTGGGAGACGATGCCGAGCTGCCGCCGGACCGAGCGCAGCTCGAGCTCGCGCAGGTTGGCGCCGTCGTAGAGGACCCGGCCCGAGGAGGGCGCGTAGAGGCCCAGGAGGAGGCTCGCCAGCGTCGATTTGCCCGACCCGGAGCGCCCCACGATGGCGACGAGCTGGCCGGGGGCCACGCGCACCGAGACGTCGTCGACGACGAGCGGCTCGAGCGGCCCGTAGCGGAACGACACCCGATCGAGCTCGATGGCGCCGCGGAGCTGGTGTGGCGCGCGCGCGGCGGTCGGCTCCTGCTCGACCGGCGCCCGGATCACCTCGTCGATGCGCTCAGCGTAGCCATCCAGGAGCTGGAGCTGTGCGGCGGTGGCGACGAGGCTCGACAGCGGGTTGAGCAGGCCGACGGCGAAGGTGTTGAGGGCCAGCATCGATCCGAGCGAGAGCGCGCCGCTCAGGACCTGGCTGGCGCCGATCAAGAGGACGATGAGCGGCGCGCCCATGCTCACCGTGGCGCTCACCGACTCGGACAGCGCGCTGAGCCGGCCGCTCCGCAACGAGGTGTTGAGGACCTCGACGAAGAGGTCCGACCAGTGGACCTCGGCCCGCTGCTCGCATCCCATGCCCTTGAGCGTCTCCATCCCCGCGAGCATCTCGATCTGATAGCCCTGGAGGCGCGCCTGCTTCGTGAGCAAGGCGGCGTTGATCTCCTTCTGCTTCGGGCGCACCAGCAGCACGGCCGCGATCTGGAGCGCGCCGAGCGCGATCACGACGGCGCCCAGCGTGGCGCTCACCAGGAGCAAGAGGAAGAGGTACAGGAGGACCATCGCTCCATCGAGCAGCGCCGAGAGGACGCCGGCGGTGAGGATCTCGCGGATGGTCGTGTTGCTGTTCAACCGCATCATGAGATCGCCCGCAGATCTCCGCTGAAAGAAGGCGTAGGAGAGCGAGATGAGGTGGTCGAGGAAGCTCGCGGTCATCCTCGCGTCGAAGATCGCGCGGAGCTTCAGGAGCAGGTGCGAGCGGACCATCGACGCGAGGAAATGAAAGCAGACGATCGAGGCCAGCCCGACGGATACGACGAGCAGCAGGTGGCGATCGGCCCGGGGCACGACGCGGTCGACGACGGCGCCGGTGAGCAGGGGAAAGGCGAGCGCGAGCAGCTGGAGGAAAAAGGAGGTGGTGAAGATGCGCGCCCAGCTGCCGGAGGCGAGGAGCACCTGGTGGACCGGGCGACGGCCCTTCGCCGCGGCGCGCGGCTCGAACCGCTCCGAAGGCTCGAAGACGAGCGCGACGCCGGTGAAGAGCCGGCTCGCCTCCTCGAGCGGCACCCGGCGGCCGCCCACCGCGGGATCCACGATGTCCACGCCGCGCCCGCCGAGCCGCTCGAACACGACGAAGTGGTTGAAGTCCCAGTGCAGGATCGCCCCCGGGGCGAGGTGCGCGAGCGCCTCGAGCTTCAGCTTCACCGCGCGGGCGCGGAGCCCGAAGTGCTGAGCGGCCTGGACGATCTTCCGCGCGCTCGTCCCGTCGCGCCCGGCCGCGAGCACCGCGCGCACCTCCTCGCGGCCCACGCTCTTTCCGAGATAGGCGAGCACCATCGCGAGGCAGGCCACACCGCACTCGGTGTCGGTCAGCTGCTGCACGAACGGGATCCGCCTGGGTCGCGCGGTCATCCGGAGCCGCTTGAAGGCCGGCAGCCGGGCCGCGAGCCCGCCGGTGTCGCCGGCAGCGGTCATCGGCGGCCTCCGTCGACCAGGCGGAGCCCGGGGATCAGCGCGATGAGGAGGCTCTCGGAGCGCACCTTCGCCTCGGCGACGCCGCTCATCCCTGGATAGAAGTCGAGCGACCGCTGGTCCACACGGAAGCTGCCGGACGGGAGGCGCGCCTCGACGAGCACGACGGGGCCGTCGGTCTTCACCGTGTCGGCGATGGGCTGGCGCAGCGACCGGCGCACCTCACCCGGGCCGATGAGCTCGGTGCCCACGGACGCGATCTCGAGATCGAGGTAGGCGTAGCTGTACCCGGTCACCTCGAAGCGGAGCGGCATCCCCGGGCGGAGCTGCGGGCGGTACTGGCCCGGCAGCATGGCCACGACCGAGCCGCGCGCGTCATCCCCGAGCAGCGTGAGCGCCACGTCTCCCGCCTCGAGGCGCTGGCCGCTGCGGATGCGGAGATCGCCGGCGCGCCCTGCGTGCGGCGCGCGGATCGTCTTCTCCTCGAGCTTCACGGCGGCGAGCTCTCGCTCCGCGCGCAGCGACGCGAGCGCCTGTCGCGCGGCCTGGTCGGCCGGCTCGCGGAGCAGCTTGACGAGCTGGACGTCGAGCTCGCGCTGGAGGCGGTCGAGCTCGGCCGACTCGCGCGCGGCCTCGAGGCGGACGAGCGGCTGCCCTGCCTCGACGCGCTGCCCGGCGCGGACCTCGATCGCGCTCACCGAGCCGGCCACGGCGGCGGTCACGTCGCTCCGGCCGGCGATCTGGACGACGGCGGGCCCGCTCGCGATCTGGTGGACCTGGGCGGCGGCGCAGAGCAGGAGCGCGGCGGCGAAGGCGAGCAGCACGAGCCAGTACGCCCAGCCGGTCCAGGGGGAGGCGAGGGCGAGCACCTCGCCCTCGGCGCTCCTGCCGGCCGCGGAGAACTCGAGCGCCTCGGGGCGGAAGATCCTGGCGGCGCGGCTCACGGCGCGCCCTCTGCCGGAAAGACGCGCGCCATCTCGCCGGCCACGAGCGGCTCGCGCGGCGCGTCGCCGGGCTCGATGCGCGCCTCGACCACGAGGGCCCGCGACACGGCGTCGATCTCCGGAGCCATCGTCTCGACGGTGCCGCGGAGCTCGAGGCCGCCCGCGCGGACGCGGACGCTGGCGCCCTCGTCCACCTCGGCCCGGTGCTCCTCGGGGACGGCGAAGCGGACGAGCAGCCCGTCGTCGCTGATGAGCCGCAGGATGGGCAGCGTCGTGCTGACGCTCTCGCCCGGCTCGGCGTAGCGGGCCACGACCCGGCCGGCGAAGGGGGCGCGGATCTCCGTGTCTGCCTCCACGCCGCGGAGCTGGCCGACGCGCGCGCGCTTCTCGCGGAGCTCTGCGGCGGCGGCGTCGACCTGGAGCCTCGCCACCGCGGTCTGGTGCTCCGAGGCCGACAGGTCCTCGCCCGAGGCGAGCCCCTCCGCGGCGAGCGCCTGCTTTCTCCGGTGGCGCTCCTCGGCCTCGGCGAGCTCCTCCCCGGCTCGGTCGAGCGCCACCTCCGCGCCCCGGAGGGCCGCTGTGGCGACGGCGGTGTCGGAGCGGAGGGTCTGGAGATCGAGGGTCGCGAGGAGATCGCCGGCGGCGACCCGATCGCCGAGGCGCACGTGCACGGCGCGGAGGCGTCCGTCGTTGCGCGCGGCGAGGTTGACCGATCGATGCGAGAGGAGGACGCCGACGAAGCCGCGGTGAGCGGGCGGCGCCTTTAAGGCGGTGTCCCGGCGAGCTCCGGTGACGGCCGGGGTGGCCGGCAGGGCCGCTGCGCGGAAGGCGCCGAGATGCGGCTGGAGGGCTGCGACGTCCGGCGCGCGCAGGCCGGCCAGGGCGAGCGCGCCGGCGAGCGGGACGGCGAGGGCAGCGCCGGCGATGGCGAGCTGCTGCTTCCTGTAGGGCCAGAGCATCGTGGCCAGGGCTGCAACGCATGTGCCGGCGCGCGCGCGCTGGAGAGCGCCAGTCGTGGGGGGCGCTGAGCTCATGAGTTGCTCAATTGCGCAACGGGTTGCTCACGTTCACGGCTGACGCCGCGCTCGGCCGGCCAGAGCGCCCGCGTGTGCAAGCCGGCTTGCTGGGCTCTGCGATTGCGGGGATCTGCGGCGCGCGGCGCGAGCTTCGAAGGCTGGCACACGGCTCGCTAGGGGCGCCGCCGCCGGGTCGATGTGATCTGGCAGCGAGGGAACAACCATGATGGACAAGTCGATTGGAGCGGTCGAAGAGACCGTGATTGGAGTGGACGAGGAGATCGTGGAGCTCGAGCTCGACGAGCTCGACCTCGTGGCCGGCGGAGTGGGCGATCGGCGCGGCGGCTGCTGCTGCTGCTGCCCGCGTTGCGGGGCCTCGAACCGGTGAGATGCGGTATCCCAGCGCCGCCGGGTTCAACCGGACCCGGCGGCGCTGGGAGCTCTGACGTCCTCCTCGACGAGCCGCGCATCGCGCTCAGGAGGAGTACGGCGCTCGTTCGTGATCTCTTCGGCGGCGGCTCCGGCGGCGGGGCTCGCGCGCTTCCTCGCCGGCCTCGCCGCGCAGGGAGCGGGAGAAGCTGCGTCGTGCGGCTTGATTAATGCGTAACAGATCAGTTACGCATTCGTCCGATGGACGCGGTTGCCCAGGCGCTGGCGGATCCGATCCGGCGGGAGATCCTGCGGATGCTGCGCGACCGCGCCGCCTCGGCCGGCGGCATCGCGGGCGCGTTTCCGGTGAGCCGCCCGGCGGTCAGCCGGCACCTGCGCGTCCTGCGCGAGGCGGGCCTGGTGCGCGACGTCCAGCGCGAGCGCGAGTACCGCATCACGCGCAGCTTTCGCGCTCCCATCGAGGATGTCTGGCAGAGCGTCACCGCCTAGGGCGAGACCACCGAGCTCACCTTCGTCCAGCACCTCACCGACCCCGCGCTCGCCGGCGATACCGGGCCGGGCTGGGAGTATTACCTCGACATGCTCGCCGCCTCCCGGCTCGGCGAGCCGCTGCCCAGCTTCGCCGATTACTATCCGGCGCAGCGCGATTACTACCTGAGCGACGCGCGCACGCGGGCATAGCCAGCCGCGCGCGCGTGTCCAGCGAGCAGGAAGTCCAAACGTTTCGGAGACGTCAAGCCAGACCTTTGCTTGCCGTATCGCTGTGTTCTACTGAGCGTCAACCGGTGAGCGGCTCGACGCGAGCGGCGAGGGAGGTCGCCGTCACTCCCAGCCTGACTTGCCGTTCGTGTCGCGCAGGATGGCGTGGACGGCGTGCACCTGACCGCCGGACATCTTGATCATATGCATGTCCAGATGCCCGTCCGTCATGAAGTCGAAGATGGTGAGACCGATGGCGATGCCGCGCACCTCGTCGGCCAGGATGACGCGCGGGGTGAAGGTGCCGCCGGACCCAGGATCGCCGGCGCTGCAGGATGCTCCGGCGCCGCAAGCGAAGTTGCCGCCCCCGTTCTCCAGGCGCTTGCAGTCTCCCGTGACGTTGCAGACGCCGGAGGGGAACGCGCGGAAGTACTTGTCGATCCAGCTCGTCAGCTCTTCCCGGGTGGCCCGCTGGGCCTCCGGGACCTCGTCGTGCCAGCCGATGTCGTCCGCGATGGCGATGATCGCGGCTGGATTCGAGGCGACGGAGAAGGATGCCGTGTAGTCGCCCGGGCGGACGACGATCGTCTCGATCTCCGTCATCTCCGAGCCTTCCACCTTGATGCGGAGGGCGATGGGAAGATCCCTCCCGCCTTCCGGGATCACCGCCTGAGCGCCGACGCTGCACGCCTCGGTATCCAGGGCACGCTGGGAATGCTTCACCTCGCCAGCGTTCTTCCAGAAGTCCGTCGTGCCGATCTCGGCCTGCACGGCGTTCTCGGTGAACTTCACGCCTCGTGCCAGGGGTAGGCTGGAAGGATCCCCGGCGGCGAGGGCGGCGAAGTAGTCGTCCAGGAGGCCATCCAGGAGCTCGCGCGTGCACTCGCCACCCGGAGCGCCGCCCGACCCCGTCGCTCCGCTGGTGGCCGCTCCGGCTCCACCGCCGCTGGAGGTGCTGCCGCTCGGCCCGGCGGTCGACGTCGTGCCGCCGCTGGCGCCGCCCGATGAGGCGCCGCTGGTCTCCGGCGTGCCGCCGGCGCCTCCCGCGGAGCTCTGGCCGCCCGAGCCCACCGTGGCGCCCGAGGCTCCACCACCTCCGGTGCCGCCCGTGGCGTCACCGTCTTCGCCAGGGCCGCAGGCGCCCAGCGTCAGGGCCAGGGCGACCCCGAGAGAGAGGAACGAGCTAGGGTTCATGCGTTTACCTCCGCGCTGGATCAAAGCTCGCCGGCGAGCGTCGGCGCCGTCCAGTCGATGTGATCCATGTGGTTGGGCTTGTTGGGCAGGTCCGTGGCGAAATTGCCCGTCGCCGCGGCGCTATTGCCCTTCAGGAACTTGTCGACCATGGCGTTGAGGGATGCAGTGTACTGCGAGCGCCAGCTGCAGTGGCTCCCACCTGCGCCCGTGTAGGCCATGTGGTCTCCGACGCCGAGCGCCTCGAAGATCATCTTGCCGACGTTGGCGGTGACCCACGCCGAGTTCCGATCGAGCCCGTTGTACATGGTGCTCGGGTTGTCCACGATGTAGAGGCCGCGCGGCGCGATGAGGCCCATCATCTCGTGCATGTCGACGGGCAGCTTGTTCGTGTTGTCGGCCCCGGCGTTGTTGCCCGTGGTGAACTGACCGAGCGCCACCTCCGAGAGCCAGCGGACGTAGCTGATGCCATGATAGGGCCATTCGGAGCCGCTGTAGCTATCGAGCACCTCGACGAGGCGCAGGCCGATCGTGCCGCCGAGACCCGACTCCACCGGGATGGTCAAGGCGATGCGGTTGTCGAGCACGCCGGCGACGAAGGCACCCTTGCCCCAGCGTGAGCAACCCGTCACACCCACCCGGCGCGGATCGATGACGCCGGGGTTCTGCTCCAGGACGTCGAGGACGCGGCTGATCTGCCAGGCCTGTGCCGTGAGGTAACCCGCGGGATGGTTCGAGCCGTACACGCTGTAGAACGGCCCGTTCTTCGCGCCGCTCGTGCCTTGCGACTCGATCGCGGAGAAGGTGATCGTCGCGACGCCGCTCGGAACCGGCATGCCGCTCAGGCCGCCGTAGCCGATGATGGCCGGGGCGGGCGCCGTCGCCCCGTTCATGTTCACGGTGAGGTTGAACGAGCCGCTGCCGCTGCCGTCCTTGACCTCGACCGTGATCCTGCTGGTGCTCACGGTACCGGTCACGGCTCCCTTTGCCGGGACGGGCTTGTCGCCGTAGATGAACTTGTACGCCTGCTGGAGGATCTCTTCGCGCCGGCAGGCCCACTCGCTCTTGCTGGCGATGCGGCTGCCGTCCATCTTCTTGAACGGGTCCGGCAGCTTCGAGTTCGCTGTGAGCGAAGCGACGCTCGGCATCGGTCCGACGGTGCACCCGGCGCCAGGGTTTTCCACCTCGCCCCACTCGGCGCTCCCGGCGTTGCCGCCGTCGCCGCTGCCCCCGGCACCACCGGTTCCCGGCGCTCCGCCCGTTCCGGCCGGGCCCCCACCACCGGTGCTGCCTTCGCCCGTCGTCGCGTCGCCGCCGGTCCCGGTCGGGGTACCGCTCGAAGAGGACGGCCCACCAGTTCCCGTCGGCGCCCCTCCGGTGCCGCTGCCGCTGGCGCCGACGCCCCCCGTGCTGGCTGCAGGGCTTCCTCCTGAACCGCTGGGATCCCCCGATCCGCCTTCGCTGCCGCAGGCGGCGAGCATCCAGGGCAGCACTGCGAACAAAGCCAAAGAGATCGTGGGACGTGCAGTGCGTAGACGCATGTTGAGCGCTCCTCGTGAGGTGTCGTGAAACAGGATCCCGCTGGGGCCGGGCGATGGGATGGCGGACGAGGGCCCGACCCGCGAGTGCCGCCAAAGTTATTCCCCACTTTGCCGGTCGTCTTCAAGCTGATTTTGTGCTACTTTTCGTAACGTTCGCGCGCCGCGCGTACCGCTCAGATGGACTGTTCTCGGCTCTTGCGAAATGTCGATTCTTGCGAGATGCGCACGGACGTGTCGACTGGCGCACGTTGCGATTCGCTGTTTCGATGGATTCACGAGAGTCAGCTCCTCGATGTTCGTGGCACTCCTTACCCTGCCAAGAATGACACCCTCGCACCCGCCGACGCCGCCGTGGTCAGGCGGCGCAGCCATAGAACATCCCCGGATCAAGCCGCGCCCCTTCGGATCAGGGCCCGCAGGCGCGGCGAGAGGGCGCGGCCCGAGAAGAAGAGGTCGCGGAACCAGCGCTGCGCCGGGTCGTCGTCGTGGCGCTGCGACCACACGGCGACGACCTGGGCGGCGGGCAGCTCGAAGGGGGGCGCGAACACCCGAAGCCCGAAGAGCTCGCGGGCGCGCTGGGCGACGCTGCTCGGGATCGTGCAGAGGTGGTCGGAGCTGCGCACGGCGAGGGGCGCGGACATGAAGTGAGGCAGGCGCAGGGCCACGCGCCTGGCCTTGCCGAGGCGGGCCAGGGCGCGGTCGACGGCGCCGTCGCGGTGGCCCTCGACGCTGACGAGGACGTGGCCGAGGGCGACATAGGTGTCGAGATCGAGGCGGCGCTTGATCGCCGGGTGGCCTTTACGGGCCATGACGGCGAAGGGATCCTGGTAGAGCGGGGCGCGGCGGAGGCCGGCGGCCGGCACCGGCTGCGAGGCGCCGAACAGGGCCAGATCGATGTCGCCGAGGATCAGCGCGGGGGTGACGTCAGGGGAGAAGCGCTCGATCTCCAGGCGGACGAAGGGGGCGTGTTCGCCCAGGTGGTCGAGCACGTCGGGCAGCGTCGTGAGCTCGAAGTAGTCGACGGTGGCGACGCGGAAGGTGCGCGCCGAGGTGCGCGGATCGAAGGGCTCGGGGGAAGCGAGGGCGCGGCGGAGGTGCTCGAAGGCGGCGGGCAGGGCCGCGCGGAGCTTCTGCGCGCGCGGCGTGGGGGTGAGACCGCGGCCGAGAGGGACGAGGAGGGGATCGCCGAAGAGCTCGCGCAGGCGCGCGAGGGAGTGGCTCATCGCCGACTGGCTGACGTGGGCGCGGCGCGCCGCGGCGCTGACGCTGCCCTCGACGAGCAGCGCCTCGAGGGCGGGGAGGAGGTTCAGGTTGATGCTCCGGACATCGATCTCGCTCATGCCTGGCATGAGATACATCCCATTTTCCTCATGGGTCCAGCGACGCATGCTGGGCGGCCTATGAGAGCGTGCGATGTCGAGGTCATGGTGACGGGGGGTACGGGGTTCATCGGGCGCTGGCTGCTGGCCGAGCTGACCCGGACGAAGGCCGTGGCAGCGCCGGTGCGCCGGGCGCGGCAGCGGGCCGCCGAGCTTGCCGCGTTCGTCGACGCGCACGGCGGCGACTCGCGGCGGCTCCTGGTGGTCGAGGGCGACGTCGAGGCGGCGTCGCTCGGTCTGTCGGAGCGCTTCGAGCAGGTGCGCGACGTCTATCACCTGGCGGCGCGCTTCGCCTTCGGGCTCGGCGTGCAGGAGGCGCGGCGCTGCAATGTCGAGGGCTCGCTGCACGCGGCCGAGTGGGCGCTCGGGCGGCCCCACCTGCGGCGCTTCGTCTACCTCGGCGGCTACCGCATGATGCACGCGAGCGCCCGGTCGGGCGCGGAGAGCGCGCTGACGCAGCGAGCGCGGGACCGGCTCTACCGCCACCACGGCGCGTACGAGGGGTCGAAGCACGAGTCGTTCCTCGCCGTGCGCCGCTTCGCGGCCGAGCGCGGGCTGCGCTGGACGGCCGTGCATCCGAGCACCGTCATCGGCGACTCGCGCACCGGCGAGACCACGCAGCTCACGGGCGTCGGCGAGATGGTCGAGCAGCTCTGGCGGGGCCGCCTGCCGGCCCTGGCCGGCAGCGAGCGCACCTTCCTGCCGCTGGTGACGGTCGACTACCTGGCGCGCTTCCTCGCGAGCGTGCCCGAGCGCCCGGAGACCGCGGAACAGGACCTCTGCGTCCTCGACCAGGCGACTCCGCGGCTGCCCGCGCTGGTCCGCGGCATCGCCGCCCACCTGAGGCGCAGCCCCCCGGCGTGGGTGCTGCCCCTCGGCCTTGTGCGCCTGTTGCCGGAGGCGCTCACCGGGGTGACGCGAGAGAGCCTGTCGTTCCTCGCCGAGGATGTGTATGACACCAGCGCGGCCGAAGCCCACGCCCGCGCGGTCGGTCTGGTGATGCCGCCGATCCACGCCAGCGTGGAGCGCTGGTGTGACTACCTGGTGGCGACGCGCTTCCGCGCCGCACCCGGGGATGCGCCCGGCCGCCGGCCGGCGTCCTCCGTCGCCTGATCCACGATCGGGGCCGGTGGACATAGGGATCACGCGTCCGGTCGTCGACCGTCGCCGATGTAGAGCGGCTCGTCGTCGGGCCGAAGCTCGAGCGGCCGAGGCGGCGCGCGATGGCCGTCCCGCTCGTCGTTCGCGTCGAGCCCGATCGAGACGGCGGCGGTGCCCGCGACGAGCACGGGCTGCTCCACCTCGATGACCGTCTCCCGATAGCGAACAGCGCCGTGAAAGCCGGCGAAGAACGACGCTCGCTCGTGGCCGTAGCGCTTGCGAAAGGTGTCGATGTGGTCGGCGGCGTCCGGGGGCGGTTCCGCGTCCGCGAGGTCGAAACGCACGTGGCCGCTCGGGCGGACGAGCGCCTGGCCCGTGCCGTCGTCGAGGGCGAAGTCGGGGGCCCACTCGGCGTCGTCGTCGACCACCCAGACGAAGCCCATGCCGTTGGGGCCGAAGCCGCCCTTGCGCTCCTGCCGCCAGCGCACGACCCGGAAGGCGACGCACGGGCGCCCGCTGAAGGGCGAAACGAGCGGCTCGCCGACGGGCACCGCTCGGCCTCTCGCGGCGGTAAAGCGGGCTGGCCGCAGCTGCGCGATCGACTCGACGCGCGCCCGGCGCAGGCGCTCTCGCTCGGCGCGCCTCAGCGCCCATCGAAGCCCGGCCCCGCCGAGGCCGAACGCCAGCGCGACACCCAGCGCGGAGAGGAGCAGGGCTTCCACGAGGGCATGATCGCTCAGAGGGCCTCGCCCGGCCAGGGCGACGCCCGTGCGCGCGAGGCGGCCGACGCTTCAGCGCCGGCCGCTTCGAGCTGCTCTCCGGCGCCGCGCAGGCCCGCGTGCGCGTCTTCCCCCGGCGCATGTTCACGAGCGCCGGCGGGCGGCAGATCGACCGTGACGTCTCCGCCTACCACCTCGATGAGCGCGGCTCTTCGCCTACGAGGTCCCGACCGCCCGCCGCACATGACCATGCATCGAGGGGGCCGCTTTCACTCCACCGCCGTGAGCCCGCGATGACCTACGTGACCGACATTCGAGGACCGGCGGGCCCTCGCGGAGGGGCGGCCGCCCGAGGCGGCGGAGCAACGACGGAACGCCATTGCGTCGTTGGGGAAGCGTGTGGCGGAATGCCGCAGTGAGGCACGCGTGCGGTTCGCGCGTGGACGGGAATGACAGGCGATGAGGTGCGCTCATCGGGCGTGAGCCCGTTCACGCAAGCTCCTTCCGCGCGTCTCTCTCGACGAACGCTCAGCCCGCACGCCTGGACCGCGCTTTGCAGTTATACAAGGCATGCTGCAAGGTATTCATCAGCACGCTGCGTTCATCGTGGGAGTCACGGGGTTCTCGCTGACGCTCGGCTGCGCCGGCGAGCCTGGAACGGCCGAGGCGCTCGGAGAGAGCTCCGATGCGTTTTCAACGGCACCGGGTGAGCCGAACCACGAAGAGATCACCAGCACCGCGCTGGCGTTCCTGAAGCCTGCGGTGATCAGCGCTCTGAAGATCGGCAATGTGTCGACGGACGCCGCGTTCCACTTCAGCAATGCTGCTCACTTCGATGACTGCAACTTCAGCGGAGGAGCCGCGTTCATCGCCGAGAAGCAAGCCGAGGCGGTGGCGGCGCTGGGCCCGGGCGTCGCGCAGCTGGGTGGTGATGCGCTGGCATTGCTGGCGTTTTCCCGTTCGCTTCACGCGGTGCAGGACTTCTACGCACACACGAACTGGGTCGAGCTCGGCGGCGACGCCCTCGTGGACCAGTCGCTCGCGGCGTTCCCCGCGCTCCCTCCGTACTCCGCGGTGCCGTCGACGGGCTTCATCGTCGTGCAGGGCCAGAAGCCGAGGGGGACGTCGGTGACTCGCGACGACGATGCGCCGTACCCGGAGTACGCGATCGTGACCTTCCACGAGCGGCGGACGACCGCCTATGGCCTTGTCTCGGGCACGGTCGCTTACGAGCCAGGCGACGACTGTCCGCCCCCGGCGGCGATGACCCACGACGAGCTCAGCAAGGACAAGACCTCCTTGACCGATCGCGTCGAGCAGCACCTCGCGGCGAAGTCGCTCGCGATCCAGCAGACGCGTCATGAGTGGTGCCGGCTCAATCAGCTCGCTCACGACGCGTGGGGCGACGCCGGGACCGCGCGCCTCGCGGCGTGGGTGGCCGACCCGAGCTCGGCGCCCGACTGCACCACCGAATGAGGCGGAGGCGTCCTGGCGCGCCTTCGCCCGTCACCACCCGGCATGGATCTTCTGGCGGCAGAGCGGCGCCACATCCGCGGCCTCATGCCATGCCTTGTACTCCTTCCGCCTCCGCTCCCGTCATGGCATCGTCATGCTGGCCCAGACACCGCGCCAAGGCACGCTCCCTCTTGCCGGTCGTGCCCTGGCCCACGCTGCCGCGAAAGGAGCTCCGAACCCTACCTCGCTTGACGACGTGCTGTTCCAGCCACCGCGTCGCCCGACGACACCGCCGCGGTGGCTCGCTTCCATCCTACCAAGGAGCGTTCATGCGACTGTCATTGTCTTCGGCACATTGCGTCCTCGCCTTGGTCACCGGGCTCACGGGCGTGCTCGGGTGCTCGGACGACCCTGCTCCCGGCAGCAGCGCGCCCGACGCGGGCGCGCCCAGCGACCCCGACGCGGGCGCGCCCGACGGCAGCCCGCCCTCCTCGGCGACGTTCGGTCCACTCGGCGATCGGCCGGATCTGCCCGTCGACGGGCGGCTCACCATCGACGGCCTGCTCTCTGCCGTCGATGTCGTCCAGGACAGGGACGGTAGGCCCCATATCTATGCCGAGAACCTCGTGGACGCGATGCGCGTCGAAGGGTATCTGACGGCGCGCGACCGCGCGCTCCAGCTCGAGATCTTGCGCCGCACCGCCCAGGGGAGGCTCGCAGAGCTCTTCGGCGATCTCGATCCCACCACCATCGATCAGGACATCGCTCTCCGCCATGTCGGGCTCGGTCGGATCGCCAAGGCGCAGTACGGCGCGCTCCCCGAGGGGGAGCTCCGCCAGATGCTCGACGCCTACGCGGACGGGGTGACCCAGGTGTTCAGGAAGATCCGCGCCGGGGACATCCTCCTCCCCGAAGGCGCGACGGGGATGCCCGCCAAGGCGTTCACCGACTGGAGCGGCGTCGACTCGCTCGTGATCAGCCGCTTCCACAGCTACCTCTTGTCGTTCGACGCCGAGCTGGACATCACCATGCAGCGGTTCTTCGACGCCGCCCGGACGACGTTCGCGTCGAGCAGCGCCGATCCGCTCGCGCAGAAGCGCGCCGGCTTCGAGCGGGACTTCCTGCGGTTCGCCCCCTCCGAGCCCGCGGTGACCAGCAGCGGCTACCCCGCCTCCCCGGCGCGGGAGGAGGCGCAGAAGGCGGAGGACAAGGCGGCGAAGAGAGCGCCTCGCGCGCGACGACCGGGCCGCGCCGCGCCGGGCCGCGCGAAGCTCATGTCGTCGCTGACCGGCTACCTGAGCGCGGTCCAGCGCGCCAGGAGCAAGGTCGCCCCGGAGGGCTTCGGCTCGAACAACTGGGCCATCCACGCGAGCCGGAGCGCGACGGGGCACGCGCTCGTGGCCAGCGATCCCCACCTGTCGCTGAGCGCGCCGGCCGTCTGGTATGCCGTCTCGATCCATGTCACCGCGCCCGAGGGCAAGGACGCGAGCCGCGATGTTCACGTCGGGGGCGTCACCTTCCCCGGGATTCCGGGGATCATCCTGGGCCACAACGAGCACGTCGGGTGGGGAGCGACGGTCGCGATGTACGATGTCACCGATGTCTATGCCGAGGAGCTCACGCCCGACGGCAAGGCCGTGCTCTTCAAGGGCAATCCAGTGCCCCTCCAGACGGTCGAGGAGGTCATCGCGATCGCTGGCAGGGAGCCCTATACCTACCGTGTCCCGATCGTGCCCCATCACGGCCCGCTGCTGCCGACCATCGTCGACCACGCCGTGGTGGATCCGGACCCGGCCGTGGGGGCGCTCAGCGTCCGCTGGACGGGGCTTGCGCCGACGAAGGAGCTCGAGGCCATCTTCGGCCTGCTGCGCGCTCGCTCGGTCGATGATGCGCAGGAGTCGCTCTCGAAGTTCAGCGTCGGCGCGCAGAACTGGGTGATGGGCGACGCCGCGGGCGACATCCTCTGGACGACGCACGCGGCGATCCCGACGCGGTCTCCTGAGGCGTTCGCCTGGGACGCGGCCACCTATACGGGCGTCCTCCCCTGCATGGTGCTCCCCGGCGACGGGACCGCGGAGTGGACGGGGACGCTCCCCGAGCACCTCATTCCCCGGGCGAAGAACCCGCCGGCGGGATACATCGCCACGGCGAACAACGACCCCATCGGGGACTCTCTGGACAACGATCCATCGAACGGCACGCTCCCCGACGGCACCCCCATGTACCTGGGTTGCAGCTTCGACATCGGTTTTCGCGAGGGCCGCATCCAGGAGCGGATCGATGCCCACGAGGGACCTCTGTCGCCGGAGGATTGCGCGGCGATCCAGGGCGATATCAAGTCGGCGCTCGGCGCGAGGCTCGTGCCTCATCTCCTCCGCGCCGTGGACCGCGCCGAGGCGGAGCGCAAGACGCCCGGTACTCACCCCGATCTGAGCGCGATCGTCGCGGACGCCGCCTACGACCCGCAGCGCATCGTCGCCCTGCGGGCGCTCCTCGACGGCTGGGGCAAGGAGGCGGACTACAAGGCGGCCGCCGGCATCGATCTCGATACCGCCATGCCGCTCGCGGACGAGGGGGATGGCCCCGGCGCGATCGACGCCCGCGCCTCGGAGGCGACCTTGGTCTTCAACCTCTGGCTCGTCCGGGTGGTGCGCCGGGTGCTGGGCGACGAGCTCGGCCAGATGGGCTTCTCGTCGTTCTCCCGGGAGCTCTCGGCGAAGGCGCTCCTCCACCTGTTCTCCGCCGATCGGGAGCAGCTCGCCACCTTCGATCCGGCCGCGCAGGACAGCGCGCTGTGGGACGACATGGGCACGCCAGCGGTCGAGTCCAGGGACGAGCGCGTGCTGCGCGCCCTGCTCGACGCCCTCGCCTGGCTCGAGCAACAGGGCGGCTCCGGGGCCGCGGCGCCACGCTGGGGCGCCTTTCACACGGTCACCTTCGACGCGCTCGTCCCCCTCTTCGGCAGCCTCAGCATCCCTCCGCCGAGCGATCCCCTCTGGAGCGGCGGCTTTCCGCGTGGCGGCGACCAGTTCGCGGTGGACTCCTCGGATTACCGCCTCTCGTGGGCGCTCGACGAGTCACCGGATTTCCGGTACGTCAACGGCCCGTCGCAACGGCTCGTCGTGGAGCTCGACCCGGCGGGGCCGAAAGCGTGGAACGCCATTCCCGGAGGCAATGTCTGGGACGCCGAGAGCCCACATTTCCGCGATCAGGCGGAGCTCTGGCGAAAGAACCAGACGCACCTGGTGCCGTTCCTGCTCCCCGACGTGATCCTGGCGAAGGCGTCGCGCACGGTGGTCGAGGCGCCGTAGCCGGCGCGTCCTCCGAGGCCAGCGCCTCAGGGACGTGACGTCCGCAGTGGCGTGCAGCGCGATCTCGACGTGGCCGCGGGCAGCCAGGGCGGCGGGGAGAGCAACGACATGGAGCGCGTTGAGAGCGCGTTGAGAGCTCGTTGAGCGAGCGCTCGCGCAGTTGCGCAGCCCCGCGCGCAACGGCGCTCCACGGCTGGCGCGATGCCCCGGCTTTTCGGCCCGATCGCGCTGGCACAGCCGTTGCGAATGGTGGGGACGGCGCCCGACGCAGAGGAGGGCAGAGCCGCTGTCGCCCTCGACAGCGGAGCTCCGCCCTCGGGTCGTGCGGCCAGAGAAGGCCGCGATGGCAGCCATGGAGAAACACATGAAGACGAATCTGACGATCGAGTCGCTCCGCCGTGGTCCCCGGTCCGTTCTCGCGCTGCTCCTCGCGGCGGCCGCGCCGGCGTGCGCCGCCGCGCCGGCGGAGGAGCCCATGGTGGAAGAGCCCGCGGGCGAGAGCGTTGGCGCGAGCGAAGAAGCGCTGCGCACGGGCGACGCCGCCGGGTGGGCTTTCTACAACGGATCCGCGCTCGTCCCGGTGCGATCGTTCAACTCGTCCGGGGGCGCGACGCGTGTCGCGAGCTCCGGGGTCGGGGTGTACACGGCCACGTTCGACGGCCTGAGCGGAAGCGGCGGCAACGTCCAGGTGAACGCGGCGGGTGGAGACGGCCAGCGGTGCAAGGTGGCCTCGTGGGGGACCGCCGGGGCGGCGCTCCAGGTCAACATCCGTTGCCATACGGCGGCTGGCCAGGCGGCGAACTCCCCCTTCGTCGTCTCGTATGCCCGCTTCGCGGGGGGCACGGCGGTCTCGAGCGACGGAGCCTATGTGTGGGTGGACAGGCCCAGCACCGGTGTGTTCACCCCCTCGCCGACGTATCAGTGGGGCGCGCCGTCGACCGTCAACCGGACCCGCACGGGCCGCTACATCGTCACGCTCGCCGGGCAGGCGTCGGACGGCGGATCCATGCTCGTGACGGCGTATGGGACCGGGGCCGAGTACTGCAAGACGGCGGAATGGCAGCGGGTGGGGGCGGACACGGACGTCGAGGTGCGCTGCTTCGGTCCGGGCGGCGTGCCGGCGGACTCGCGCTTCTCGCTCAGGTACCTCCGCGACGTGCGTGACGCGGCGACCGAGAGCGGCGGCTTCGTGTGGGCGCACAACCCGACCGCGGCGAGCTACACGCCCTCGCTCGCGTTCCAGCACCACCGCATCACGTCCGAGTGCAACGACATCACGGAGATCCTCACCGCGCAGCGGCTCTCGACAGGGCGCTATTTGATCAAGTATCCGGAGATGGGCAGCGGCACGGCGGTCCCGAGCGGCGCGGCCCTGGCCACCGCGTACGGCACGGGTCCCGAATACTGCAACGTGACCGGCTGGAGCACCCCCGCCTCGGATCCGGACCTGCTCGACGTCGGTGTCCGGTGCTTCAACGCGAGCGGGTCTCTCGTGGACACGCAGTTCACGCAGGCCTACTTCGCGAACCTGTTCCACGCCTGCTGACCTGCCGGGAGGCGGCCGTCCCGCGGCCGCCTCCCGGAAAGCGGACGCATGACTCGGATCCATCAGGCCGACGTGCTCTCCGGTACCGGCTGTGGGGCGCCGGGACGCCGTCGACTCCACGCTGTTCAGCTTCGGCTCGCCGGGGCACAATGCTCGTCATCATGAGGATGGTCTTCCGAGGCGGCGCGGCGTACGGCCCGAACGGTCGGTTTGGCGCGTGGGTGGTGAGCGTCGACGCCGGGGGGAGCGTGACGCTCGCGGGCCAGGCGCTCGGGGAGGAGATCCACCGGGGACCAGAGCCCCTGTCGGAGTCGGAGCTGGCGGCGCTCGATGGGTTGCTGGGCTCTGCCGCGACGGTGGACGCGGCGTCGAAGCGAATGGGCGTCCCCGGGGAGACGCAGGTTTGTTTCGACATCGAGACACCTGCCGGGCGCCGCGAGATCCGGCGATGGCACCGGGAGGCGCAGGAGCAGCCGCCGCTGGCGGGCCTGCTGCGCTGGCTCGACGAGGTGATCCAGGCGCGGACGGGGCGGTTCGCGGCCTTCGGGAGCTGACAGGCAGCAGGGCGCACCACGGCGTCGTGCACGGCGGCAGACTGGCTCACGATGGCGCCGCCATGACAGCGCCCGACGTGTCGCCGTCCACAAGGGAGCCCCCGGCGCAGCTCGCCATCGCGTGGGTCCGCGCGAAGGGCCCATTACCTGGCAGGTAATCGACCGCCACCCGCGCCGTGGTTCAACTTCTTACCTCTCGCGCCACGGCGCGGGCCGCATGTCGCCTTCGCGCGAAGCTGAGCGGGCGCGCGCGCCGGCACGGTGATTGGACGGGGTGCGACCAGGACAGCGTGGATAGCCGGCGCGCAGCCGGCAGCTGCGGGCACCAGCAAGGTCGACGTCGCGGACGCCACGTTCCCCCTCCGCCGGTCGGCTGCGCGCCTCCGCAAGTGGCATGCTCCGTGCCCGCTTCGTGCGAGCGTGACCAATTTTAACGACTCGCGAAGAGGCCTGATGCACGGCGATGATGCCTGCCGGGGCCCGGACGCGGAGGGACGGCCGCCGGTAACCGCCTACATCAACCGCATTGCCACGGCCGTGCCGCCGCACGACGTGCACTCCTCCTTTGTCCGGTTCGCGAGCACGCTGTTCAGCGACGAGCGCAGCCGCGTGCTGTTCGGGCGGATGGCCGACAAGGCGCAGATTTCACACCGATTCTCCGTGCTGGCCCCGAGCGTCGAGGTGGGCGGAGCCTCGATCGACGCGGGGCGGTTCTACCTGCGCGGCAGCTTCCCGACGACCGCGGACCGCATGCGTTTGTACGAGAAGCACGCGCCGGAGCTCGCCGCGCAGGCCGTCTCCGGCCTCGACCTCGGGAGCGCGGCGCGCCGGATCACCCATGTCATCGTGACGTCGTGCACCGGCTTCTCCGCGCCGGGCATCGACCTCGAGCTCGTCGCGCGCTTCGGCCTCGATCCGTCGGTCGAGCGCACGATGATCGGCTTCATGGGGTGTTATGCGGCGATCAACGCGCTGAAGCTCGCGCGGCATATCGTGCGGTCGGCGCCCGAGGCGCGCGTGCTCGTTGTGAACGTCGAGCTGTGCACGCTGCACCTGCAGGAGGCCATCGCCATGGATCAGATGCTGTCGTTCCTCCTGTTCGGCGACGGCTGCGCCGCGGCCGTGGTCAGCGCCGAGCCGAAAGGGATCGCGCTCGACCGGCTCCACGCCGTCGTGGTGCCCGGGACGCGCGAGCTCATCACGTGGAACATCCGCGACCTCGGCTTCGAGATGTTCCTGTCCGGCCGCGTGCCGGCCGCGATCGACCGGGGGCTCAGGGCCGCCGCGGGCGCGATCCTCGACGGCGTCGCGCCAGGCGAGATCGACCTCTGGGCGGTGCACCCCGGCGGGCGGTCGGTGCTCGACGCGGTCGAGCACGCGCTCGAGCTCGGGCCGGCGGCGCTCGCGGCGTCGCGCGACGTGCTCGCGCGCTTCGGCAACATGTCCTCGGCGACCCTCATGTTCGTGCTCCAGTCGATCGTCGCGGACGCGCGGCCGGGCATGCGCGGGTGCGCCATGTCGTTCGGTCCAGGTTTGACCGCCGAGACGATGCTGTTCCATACGGACTAGACCGATGGGCGCCCTCGACTTCTCGCGTCGATCCACGCTCGACGAGCTGATGGATACCCAGCCCGTCGACTTCGAGGACTTCCGCGCTTGCCTCGTCGATCTGGCGCAGGTCAACCGGTTGACGCTCGCTCACCGGCCGACGTTCGCGTTCCTCGAGCGCCTCGTCGCGCGCGGCCTGCGCGGCTTGCCCGAGAACCGGCCGCTGGAGGTGATCGACGTCGGCAGCGGCCACGGCGACATGCTGCGGGCGATCGACGCGTGGGCCAGCGCCCGCGGCATCGCCGTCTCGCTCACCGGCGTCGACCTCAACCCGTGGTCGCGCCGGTCGGCCGCCGAGGCGACGCCGCCGGGCCGGCCGATCACCTGGGTCACCGCCGACGCCTTCGCCTACGAGCCGCCCGGCGGCATCGACGTCGTGTTGAGCTCGCTCTTCACGCATCATCTCCCCGATCCGGGGGTCGTCCGTTTCCTCGCCTGGATGGAGGCGAAGGCGCGGCTCGGCTGGTTCATCAACGATCTGCACCGCCACCCGCTGCCTTATCACTTCTTCCGCCACCTCTCGCGCCTCGCGGGCTGGCACCGCTTCGTGCAGCACGACGGTCCGGTGTCGATCGCCCGCGCCTTCTCGGCGAGCGACTGGCGGCGTCTCATCGCCGAGGCCGGGCTCGATCCGCGCGCCGTCGAGGTCCGGTGGTGGATGCCGTTCCGGCTCACCGTCGGGAGGCTCAAGGTCCCGTGAACGACGCTGTCGTCGTCGGAGGGGGCCTGGCCGGGGCGGCGGTCGCGCTTCTCCTTGCGCAGGCGGGGCGCGAGGTCGCGCTGATCGAGCGCGAGGCCAGCCCGGCGGACAAGGTCTGCGGCGAGTTCCTGTCGCGCGAGGCCGCGCTCTACCTTGCGTCGTTCGGGCTCGATCTTCCGGCGCTCGGCGCGGTGCCGATCGCGGCCGTGCGCCTTGTCGAGCGCGATCGGGTCGCGGCCGCCGCGCTGCCGTTCTCCGCGCTCAGCCTGTCGCGCCGCGTGCTCGACGAGGCGCTGCTCGCGCGCGCCGCCGCGGCGGGCGCGTCGATCCGGCGGGGCGTCCGGGTCCAGGCGCTCGCGCGGGCGGGCGCGGGCTGGGAAGCGCGGCTCGAGGACGGCAGCGCGATCGAGGCGCGCGCCGCGTTCCTCGCGACCGGCAAGCACGACGTCCGGGGCCTGAGGCGGCCTTCCGGGCTGCAGGACGATCTCGTCGCCTTCAAGCTGCACTGGCGCCTGTCGCCGCGGCAGGCGGCGGAGCTCGACGGGCACGTGGAGCTCGTGCTGTTCGAGGGCGGTTATGCCGGTCTGCAGCCGGTCGAGGGCGGCCGGGCGAACCTCTGCCTCCTCGTCCGCAAGGGCCGCTTCGCCGCGCTCGGGCAGCGCTGGGACCGCCTCCTTTGCGCGATGCGCGAGGGGTCGCCGCACCTCGACGCGCGGCTCGCGGGCGCGGAGCCGTGCCGGGCGCGGCCGCTCGCGCTCTCGGCGATCCCGTACGGCCATGTCCAGCGCCGCGCGGACGGGATATGGCGCCTCGGCGATCAGGCGGCGGTCATCCCCTCCTTCTCCGGAGACGGCATGTCGATCGCGCTGCACAGCGCGCGGCTCGCGGCCACGGCGTACCTCGAAGGGGCGAGCGCGGAGGCGTTCCAGCGCCGGCTCTCGCGCGACGTGCTCGGGCAGGTGCTGCTCGCGACCGGCCTCTCTCACGGCCTCGTGCGGCGGCCCGGCCAGGCGGCGCTCGGCGCGGCGGCGCGCCTTTGCCCGGGCCTCATGGCGGCCGTGGCCGGGCGAACGCGCGTGTCCGAGGCGGCGCTCGCGCGCGGCGGGCTGCCGGCGGCCGCGTTGCAGGGCGGGCGCGGGCCGCTCTGCGCGACACGCTAGGACACCGACGATCACGTTGATCGAGCGAGAAATGAGCCGCCAAGGCGCCAAGGACAAAACACACGCTTGGCGTCCTTGGCGCGCTTGGCGGTTCAAATTTCTGCTCTTTTCCGGGGTTTCAACCCGTTTGTCGCTCGAGCGCCAGACGCCGGATCTCAGCGCTCGAGGACAGGCGCGTAACGCGCCCTGCGCGACGTGCTGGAGGCCATCCATGAGCGAGCGACGGCCGTTCTGCGCCCGGTGCTGCGCCCTCACGGACGACCGCCGGGCCGGCTATCCTCCGCTTCGGGCATGCTGCTTCCGGAACCTCCTTCATCGTCCAGCCGCGCTCCCTCGGCGCGCCTGTGCCGGGCCCCGCCGGCGGCCCCCCGACCGATCCCCGGCTGGGGAACGTCGCGCAGCGCTGGGAGCGCCATGAAGCGGCGGCGGTGACGGCTGGGCAGCTCCTGGTGATAAGCGATCAACGCTTCGACGACAGGGCGGCGTTCTTGCTCGGTCCGGGGCGCGGGCCGGCGGTGCCGCTGTCGCTTCCGCTCGACGACGAGTCGCCGTGGAGCCTGGTGCAGCTCGCAGGCACGGAGGCGGGTGAGGCGTACCTGTGCACCCACGACGCGCTGTTCCGGTGGGGCGAGGGTCGCTGGGAAGAGCAGGATCTCCCGGAAGTACGCATCGCGTCCTGCGCGGGCACCGCCGACGGGACGCAGTGGCTCGTCGTGACGAGAGATGTGGCGGACGCCGCGCCGTCTCGCCCGAGGCCGGAGCTGCTTCACCGCCCGCGGGGCGGAGCGTGGAGCGCCGTGCCGCTGCCGGGCGGCGCCTGGCCGGTGCGCGTCGCAGCGTCCGGCGAGCGGCTCTGGGTCAATGCGTCGGCGGGCGAGACGCGGTCGCCCTCTCGCTTCGAGGTCTACTCGAACGCGCCCGTCGAGGTCCCCCTGACGCTCGGTGAGGTGCAGATTCCATGGTGGCACGATCCGGAAGGGCGCGAGCGCGATCCGCCGGCCGTCGGCGACTGGCCCCCGGGTCCGGCCACGAGCGCGTGCACGTCGCCCGTCGTGTACCTCGGTAGATCACTCACGCCGGCGCTGCAGGGCGCGCTCCGCAAGCACACGGAGACCGAGGGCGTGCCGCTCGTCGAGGTCGAGGGGAACGCGGGCGGCAAGACATCCGAGGTCCGGAGCGGCCCCGACGAGCCTCGCGGCCTGCGTTACCACCCCACGCGCGCGCGGGTCCGGGGCGTCGCGATCCTCCCCGCGACGGCATCCGACGGGATCCGCATCGCCGAGCTGCTGGCGCCCGACCTTCCTGACCTGCCGCCGAGGGTCGTGTGCGCCAGGCCGCGCATTCGCTCATGACAAGGTCCACGGCCTCCTCAGCACCGATGGGCCCCGCGCGGCAGCGAACTGTCGCCCTGCCGGGGACGGGCCGGCGCGCACCGGGCGCGTGGTCGACGCGCATCCCCTCGATGAGGTTCATTGTCTTGTTCGTCGAGCCCCGGATCACGAGAACGACATAACCCTCGATACGAGGGGAGCAGGAGCGCGCAGCGCGGGGAGCTCGCGCGCTAGGCGCTACGTGCGATGAGCGAGAGCTGGAGACGGAGAGGACGGTTCGCTCGAGCGAGACACTCGCCCGAAAGGGGAGAAACAGTAAGGCGATCACGCGCGGCGGTGGACAGCGGCTGGGCGGCGGCTTAGGGGAAGATATGGAGAAGAGGAAGAGCGAGCGCGCGAGATGGCTGTGGGCGGCGTGGGCGCTCACGGCGGGCGGGTGTGCCACGTTGGCGGGGCTGGAGGACAGCTATCGTGTGCCGGAAGGCGGCAGTGGTGGGAGCGGGACCGGCGGGGAGGGGGGCGGCGGAGCCGGCAGCGGCGCGGGCAGCGGGACCGGCGGGGAGGGGGGCGGCGGGACCGGCAGCGGCGCGGGCAGCGGGACCGGCGGGGAGGGGGGCGGCGGGACCGGCAGCGGCGCGGGCACCGGCGGGCGCGGGGGAGACGGAGGCGGCGCACAGTGCACGCCGGGCGGGACGGAGTGCGATGGGCAGGCATGCGTGGAGGGGACGTGCATCGGGGAGTGCCGCCCGGAGGTCGTTCGCTGCTGGGGGAACCGGCCGCAGCGGTGCGATGAGCGCGGGCAGTGGGAGGACGCGGCGCCGTGCCCGGAGGCAGCGCCCCTTTGCAGCAGAGGGACGTGCAGGACGACACCGCCGAGCTGTGTCGGGATGGCGACGACGTGCGGGCCAGCGGGCGACGAGGACTGCTGCGCGAGCGAGGCGGTGCCTGGTGGCACCTTCAACCGGGACAACCATCCGGCGTATCCAGCGACGGTGAGCGGGTTCTCGCTGGATCGGTTCGAGGTGACGGTGGGGCGTTTCCGGAGGTTCGTGGAGGCGTATCCCGGGAGCCGTCCTGTGGCGGGAGAGGGGGTGCACCCGCTCATCGAGGGGACCGGCTGGGATGCGGGCTGGGAAAGCAATCTGCCTGCAGATGCGACGGCGTTGAAGGCCGCCGTCGCGGGGTGCAAGTCGCCCTACCAGACCTGGACGGATGAGCCCGGCGGGAACGAGCACCTGCCGATGAACTGCCTGAACTGGTACGAGGCGTTCGCGTTCTGCGCGTGGGATGGGGGCCGGCTGCCGACAGAGGCGGAGTGGAACTACGCGGCGGCCGGAGGGATCGAGCAGCGGCAGTACCCGTGGTCGACGCCGGCAGGCTCGACGACGATCGATCCGAGCCATGCGGTGTATGACTGCACCGGGGACGGGTCAGCGCCCGGCGCGTGTACGCCCAGCGATATCCAGCCTGCCGGGTCGCGGTCGCCGGCGGGAGATGGGAAGTGGGGGCAGGCGGATCTGAGCGGAAACCTGTGGGAGTGGGTGCTGGACTCGTACGCACTTTACCCCAGCCAATGCGATGATTGCGCCAGTTTGGCCGACGCCTCGACCCGGGCGGTCCGGGGCGGGGGCTGTTACGAAAGTGCGCCGTTCCTGCTCTCTTCCAGCCGCATCGTCGGGTACCCGTTCGAACGCCACTACTTCGTCGGGGCCCGGTGCGTGAAGACGCGGTAGCGATCGCCTCCTCCACGCCTGCCTTGACAGCGAGCATGGCGGCTCGCCGGCGGAGACGCCCGCGCCGCCTGGCTCCTTGACGCCGCCCGGCCGGCGCGAGAGCCTTTCGCCGTGTCGGTCATACTTGCGGAGGGGACCGTCTTCGCGCATCGCTATCGCGTCGTACGGCTCATCGCCGCCGGCGGAATGGGGGCCGTCCACGAGGTGATTCACCTCGAGACCGATCGCCACCGGGCGCTCAAGGTCATGCACCCGCACCCCTTCCAGAGCGAGGAGATGCGCGGGCGCTTCAAGCGCGAGGCGCGCATCACGGCGAAGATCGAGAGCGAGTACATCGTCGACGTCTTCGACGCGGGCGTCGACGAGGCGACCGGGATGCCGTTCCTGGTCATGGAGCTGCTCCGCGGCGAAGAGCTCGGCGAGCGCCTCACGCGCGCCGGTCGCCTGCCGCCCGCCGAGGTGATGACCTACCTCTACCAGACGGCGCTGGCCCTCGAGCGCACGCACGCCGCGTCCATCGTGCACCGCGACCTCAAGCCCGCGAACCTCTTCCTGACGCAGCGGGAGGACGGCTCGGTCCGCGTGAAGATCCTCGACTTCGGCATCGCCAAGCTCGTCGCCGACGGCGCGACCGGGGCCGGCGCCACCATCCACATCGGCACGCCGATCTACATGCCTCCCGAACAGTTCCAGGGCGACACGAAGCTCACCGCCGCCGCGGACATCTTTTCGCTCGGCATGATGGCCTACACGCTGCTCGTGGGCACCCCGTACTGGGCGCCCGAGGCGCGCCGCCCTCCGCGGCGGCGGCACCGAGCTCCGCTGCGCCGCGTGTGCCGCCTCCGGCGGTGACGCCGGCCTCCTCGCTCCCACCGCGCTCCGCGCGAAGGCGCCGCCCCAGGCGACGACGGCCACGCCCGCGCTGCCCGGAGCCACGCCACCTCCGAGCGACAGGAAGCAGTCCCCGTCGAAGCCGGCCTCGACTTCGCCCTACGGGCGGTATTGAGCCGCATCTCCGCCCGCACCGCTAGCGCGACAGACGGGTTGAAAGCACGAGAAAAAGCAGGAATTTCACGGGGAGGCGGGGAGGCGGGGAGCGAGAGACGGCAGGAGAAAGAACTTCATTTTTTTTCTTCCTCCCCGCCTCCCCGCCTCCCTGTGAAAATTCTCCGGGTTTCAACGTGATAGGTGTTCTCCGCGCGAGCCAGAGGTGGGTCAGCGCAGGGGTGCTGGAGGCAGCGCCGGCGGGGGCAGTCCTCGGCGCGAGAGGCAGCTTCTGACCAGCCTGCTTTCGGGCGGACCGGCTACTGTGCATGAGCATGGGAACCGCCGAGCCACACCCCCCGAGCCGCCGGCTCAGGCTCGTCTCCGCCCAGGGCGCCGGGGGTCAGCCCGCGCCCGCGCCCGCCAGCGACGAGGAGATCCTGCTCGCCTTCCAGCGGGGCGAGCGAGGGATCGGCCTGCGGCTCTACGAGCACCTGCTGCCCGCCGTCGACCGGACCCTGTACCGGATCCTGGGTTGCCGCGAGCAGGACCACGCCGACCTCGTGCAGGGCGCGTTCGAGCAGATCGTGAGCACACTTACCAAACGCCGGTTCGCGGGGGAGTGCAGCCTGGCGGGCTGGGCGTCCGTCATCGCCTGCCATGTCGGGCTGAGCGCGCTGCGCGCCCGCCGGCGCGAGCGGAAGGTCATCGATCGCACGCCGGGGTCGCCGGAGCCTGGCGCTGGGCCCGAGCCGCCCTCGCAGGGCGCCGACCCCGAGCGCGAGCTGAGCGCGCAGCGCGATCTCGAGGCCCTGCGCCGGCACCTCGCGGCGATGGACGGCGACCGCGCGACCGCGCTGCTGCTCCACGCCATGGGCTATTCCCTCAAGGAAATCGCTGACTTGACCGGCGTTTCCGTGGCCGCGGCCCAGTCGCGGCTGTCGCGGGGGCGGCGGGAGCTCCAGGCGCGCTGTGAACCCGAGGCGGCGGCGCCACGCGACCCCGCTCGACCCGAGGAGCCACGATGAAGCAGGACGACGTTGACACCACCCCGGAGGATCGCGCCGCGGCGGCTGGCGTGGACAGCGTGGAGGCCTCGCTGCGGGCGCTGGTCGAGCAGCCGGTGCCGCCGCTGCCCAGGGTCCAGGCGAGGTACCTCCAGCAGCGGATCGCCGGCCGCATCGACCAGCTCGTCGCCGGCGCGGCCGAGCGGCGCGCCGGCGTCGCCCGGCGGAAGCGGGCCGCCCTCGGCGCGGCGGCGCTGGCGGCCGCCCTGACCGCGGCGGCCGCCGGCGTCTTCCTCGTGGTCCGGGCGCGCGACGCCGCGCCCGCCGCGGCGCAGGTGACGGCGCTCCAGGGCTCGGTCGAGATTGCGGCCGGGGGCGCGACCCGCTCGCCGCCGTCGCTGGCCCTCGTGCCGCTCGCGAGCGACGAGGAGCTCCGGACCGGCGAGGGCGCGCTGGCGAAGGCGTCGCTCGCGACGGGCGCCACCGTCGAGGTCGGGCCCTCGACGCGCGTGAGGTTCGCGCCGGTGGGCGCCGGGCGCGACCGCGCGGGTGACGTCGTCGCCCTCGAGCAGGGCAGGATCGCCGTCGATGTGCCGCCGCTGCCGGCAGGCACGAGCCTGTCGGTGCGCACGTCGGACGCCGTTGTCACGGTGCACGGGACGCGCTTCTCCGTCGAGCGGCGCCCCGACGCGGCGGGAGAGCCGGCCGAGACGCGCGTGTCGGTCGTCGAAGGCCGGGTCGCCGTGCACCGCGGCGAGGTCGAGCGCTTCCTGAGCCCGGGCGAGACGTGGTCGTCCCGCGACGAGGAGCGCCGGTCGGACCGCCCCGCCGAGGGACGCCCGGGCGACGCGCCGGCGCCGCCTCGCGACCCCGGACAGGACAGCGCCGCCGGCGAGGGCGGCAGGGGCGACGGCGCCGGCGAGGGCGGCGCGGGGGATCCGCGCGCGCCGCGCGACGCGCGCCAGGCCCCGTCGCGCGCCTCGCTCACGGCCGAGAACGAGCTGCTCCAGGGCGCGATGGCGGCGCGGCGGCGCGGGCAGCCGCGGCGGGCGATCGAGCGGCTCGATCTCCTCCTCGGCCGCTACCCGGACTCGCCGCTCGCCGAGATCGCCCGCGTGGAGCGCCTGCGCGCGATCGAGATGCTCGGCGACAAGGAACGGACGGCGGCCGAGGCGCGCCGGTACCTCAAGGACTACCCGCAGGGCTTCGGGCGCGAGGAGGCCACGTCCGCCTCCCGCCCCGGCGGCGCTCGCCCCTGAGCGCCCGCGCGCGGGGCCGCCTCGATTTTTTTTCACGAACCCTGCCTGCTCCCGGCGCCTCCGGCGACCTTCACTTCATCGAGGAGATCATCGCGCCGGCGATCGGGTTCGCCGGCTGCGCTCCATGTCGTGCTTGCTTTCGAGTTGGGAGGATCCCGATGCGTTCATTCGCGTTGACAGGGTGGTTCTGTGGTGGGCTGTTGTCGCTCGCGGCCTTCGGCGCGGGCTGTTCCCTATCGGGCACGGGAGGCGCAGACGGCCGCATCGTCTCCGGGGAAGACTGCGTCCCGTCGGACGACGAGGGCGGCGCGCCGGCGCCGAGCTTCCCGGGATCCGGCATGTCGGGCGCCGGCGACCCCATCACGGCGGATCTCGATCCGCTCTCGTGCGGCGCGAGCGCCCGGGGTGTCCCCGTGGACGGGACCGCCCAGGTCGACTGCTATTACACGAACAGCGACCCGACGACCCCGATGGCCTTCGTCGAGCGGGTCGTCGAGATCGCCGAGAGCGAGGAGCTCGTGCACGTGCGGCTGACGCTCAACCCCGCGTTCGTCGACAACACGTATGGCGAGACGGCCATCGGGTGGGGCGGCGGCGAGGAGCCCGCCGGCCCGCAGCCTGGCGGCCCGAAGCCCGGCGACCCGAAGCCCGGTGACGCGCCGAAGCCGAAGGGTCACGGGGGCCACACGTTCAAGGATCTCGTGGGCAGCGACAAGGCCCAGTTCCAGCTGACGAACGGGAAGGGAGAGCTCGTGCTCGACTTCTACGTCGACTACATCTCGGCCGACGAGGCGAGCCCCTCGGGGTATGCGTCGCTCGGCGTGCTCGGCGGGGAGGGCAAGATGCTCCTCGGAGACGCCGGCGCCGTCGTCGCGGCGACCACCTCGCTCGACCGCGATCTCAACGCGTGCGGGTACGGCGCGTACCTCGAAGACTCCCCGGAGACGGACGAGAGCTACACCCCCAACTCGGAGACACCGAACTGGGATTACCGCGTTGTCTACGACGTGTGGGTGAGCGCCTCGGCGTTCGGCGCCGCCGGCTTCGGCGACGCGACCATCAGCTATGTGCACGCCTCTCCGAGCAAGTACCCGTCGGACACGGTCACCGTGACGCCGGGGCCGTGCCCCACGCCGACGACGTGTGAGGGCGACGACCCGCCCGCCGGCGGCGGCGGGGGCAGCGATGCGGGTGAGGATCCGGGTGGAGGCGGGGAATGCAAGGAGTCGGGTGGGGAGTGCAAGGCCAACGCGGACTGCTGCTCGGACAGCGACGTGTGCCTGAGCGGGGTGTGCGAGCCCATCGTGATTCCGCAGTGAGCCGGTGATATCCCCGGCGCCGGCGCGCCGGCGCGGCGGCGCGCCGGCGCGCCGGAGCCAGGGACGTGCTGACGAGCGAGGTCATGGTCCTCGCCTCCGGCCGCCGGAGGGGAGCCCGAAGCACGAGAGGCTCGGGCTCCCGGCGCGACGGCGGGAGGCGCTCGACGGTCAGCGCGCGGCCAGCGCGAGCAGGCAGGCGCGCAGCTCCTCGGCGCACTCGGGGCACAGGTCGAGGTGCTGCGCTGCCTCGCGCAGCGCCTCCGGCACCGGCGCGCCCTCCGCGACGAGCTCGGCGTACCACGGCGCGTGTTCCAGCCATTCGTCGCAGGTCAGCTCGTCGGGCTTCGTCGCGAGGACGGCCGTGGCCAGATCGCGGATCTCTTCCTGGGACAGGCGCTTCATGGCGCTCCTCTCGGGGGCATCCCTCCCTGGGAGGGGAGTTCGAACGCTTCTCTCACGTCGTCCTCGCTGAAGCCGCCCGCGGCGAGGCCTTGTCGCAGCTTGCGGCGAGCGTCGTGGGTCAATTTGTACAGGGCATTCCGGTTCATCCCGAGCTGCGCGGCGACCTCGGCCTGGGGCATCCCCTTGAGCTCGGCGATCAACGCCTGGCGCTGCCGCTCGGTCAGCTCGGTATCGAGCACCTCGTACAGGGCGGCGATCATCCGTTCCCTGGCCACGTGGGCGTTCGCGTCAGGAGCCGCGATGGCGCTCGGCTCGCCCGTGCTCTCGGTGAGCTGATCCAGCGACACGTCCTTCCAGCGGGCTCGCCGCAGCTCGGTGAGCGCCACGCGGATGGAGATGGTGATCGCCCACGTGGTGAATCGGCTGGCGCCCCGGAAGGAATCGAGCGCGCCCAGCACCTTCAGCGTGGCGTCCTGGGTCAGGTCGTCGATCAGGGCGTCCCCTACGCCGGCGCGTCCGGCCAGTGCCCGCTGCAGGCCTCTCCGCACGATGTGTCGCAGCTCGGCGACAGCGGCGCTCGCCTGCGCGCCGGGTTCACGGAGGAGCCGCAACCACTCCTCGTTCTTCCGCTCGTTCATCCGGCCGCCTCGAAAAGATTCTCCCTCCGAAAGTAAGAGCCGGAGCCCCCATGGCGTCTCAGGGACGGAGACGGGGACGCCGAAGAGGCAGCCCCGAGCGACCGAATCCACGAGGGAGAGGCCACCATGTCGACCACCGATCGTACCGTCCAGCTCGCCGACGTCCAGGTTACGAACCGCACCGCGCCCAGCTTAGCCGCGTGGGGCGTCCGGATCGAGGCCCTCGGCGGCCGCCTGCTCCGCGCTGGTCTGGCGCTCACGCTGCTGTGGATCGGCGGCATGAAATTCACGGGGATCGAGGCGCAGGCGATCCGCCCGTTCATCGAGAACAGCCCGCTGTTCTCGTGGACGTATCCTGTGCTGGGGTTCCAGGGAATGTCCAACCTGCTCGGCGTCACGGAGATCGCGATCGGGCTCGCGATCCTGTCCCGGCCGTGGTTCGCTCGGATCGCGGCCGCCGGCAGCCTGCTCGGTGTGCTGACGTTCCTGAGCACGCTGAGCTTCCTGATCACGACGCCCGGGGTGTGGGCGGATGAGATCGGCGGGTTCCCCGCGATGGGCGCGCTCGGTCAGTTCCTGATCAAGGACGTGGCCTTGCTGGCGATCTCGGTCTGGTCCCTCGGGGAGGCGCTGCGCGCCGCAGGTCGCGAGGCGTAGGGCTCGATCCCCCCGAGTTATCCGGGAAGATTCACAGGGAGGCGGGGAGACGGGGAGTGAAATCCCATCAATCTCCCCGTCTCCCCGCCTCCCTGTTCAATTTTTCTCTGAGAATGTGAACTGGTGTTCCCCGTCGCCGTCGCCGCCGCGGCTCGCGGAGGAGGCTACTTGCCCAGCAGGGCGTTCATCACCCTGTTGTAGGTCTCCTTCTTCCCGTACTGGTCGTTGAAGAGCAGCGACTGCGAGCTTTGCCCGTTGCACAGCGCCCCGCTCCAGCTGTTGAGCCACGACCTGCCGTCGTTGATCCCCCAGAAGGTGATGGCGGTGCACTTGGGCTCCTTGAAGCAGGCCGCGACGATGTCGTGGTAGTACGTGAGCTGCTCCTCCGCCGTGATCACGCCGCCGCAGCGGTTGATGTCCATCTCGGAGATCAGCACCTCCAGGCCCAGGTCGGTGAAGCGCTTCAAGTTCGCCGCCACATCCGCTCCGGTGGCCTCGTTGTTCGGCGGACCGATGTGCATCTGGAACCCGACGCCGTCGATCGGGACCCCCCGATCGACCATCCCCTTGATCATGTTGTAGACGAAGTCGACCTTGTCGTTGCGCGCGTCGATGCTGTAATCGTTGTAATAGAGCTTGGCCTTCGGATCCTGCTCTCTCGCGATCTGGAAGGCGAGGTCGATGTACGATTCCCCGATCTGGTTGTAGAACACCGTGGGCCTCATGCGGGGATTACCGACCCCGGTGTCGCTGTCGGTCTGGACGGCCTCGTTGACGACGTCCCAGTGGTCGAGCCGGTCCTTGAAGTGCCCCATGACCTGGGTGATGTGCCTGCGCATGGCCGCCTCGACGTTGGCCTTCCCGGTCATGGAGTTCATCCAGCCAGGCAGCTGGCTGTGCCACACCAGGGTGTGGCCCTTGACCTTCATGTTGTTCTGGCGCGCCCAGTTCACGATGTTGTCCGCGGAGCCCCAGCTGAAATTCCCCGCGCTGGGCTCGAGCGCGTCCCACTTCATCTCGTTCTCCGCCGTCACGTAGTTGTGCTCGGCGGCGGCGACGCGCTTGTAGTCGTTGTTACCGAGACCACCGCCGGAGATGGCCGCTCCGATCAGCAGCGGGGGGTTCGCCTTCTCACCGGCCTCCCTCAGCGTGCTGGCGCTCGCCGCAGGGACTCTGGCGCTGGCGCCGCCGCCTGTACCATCGCTGCCGCCCGTGCCCTCGCCGCCGGTGCCCGTGCCGCTCGTCGCGCCGCCGCCGGTGCCGCTGGTCGCGCCGTTGCTGGTGCTCGTCGTGCTCGTCGCATCGCCGCCGGTGCCGCTGGTCGCGCCGTTGCTGGTGCTCGTCGTCTCGCCGCTGCTCGTCGTCGCGCCGTCGCTGGTGCTCGTCGTGCCGCCGCCGGTGCCGCCCGTCGCGCCGCCGCTGCCGGTCGTCTCCCCGTCACCGCTGTCCGAGCAGCCGACTGCACACAGGATCGCCGAGAGGAGAAGTGTAAAGGGTGCTGATCTCATGCTCGCATGCTCCAAAGTAAAATGTATTTACTAACTCACGCGACCTGGTGCCTTGATCATCCGCGGGTCCACGTCGCGCGCGGGCGGCACCCGAGGTGGTGCCGAACCGGCAGTATATCGGCCGCTGTCTCCCAAGCATACAGCTTCACGAGGCGGACCCGAAGGATAAGGGGCTCCGGAACGGAATTCCAGGTCTGTTTGAGAATTTTGACATGGGGATAATGTGCGCCCGAGACCGGGTCGGTAGGGCGCCCCACACGCGGCTCGCCGTGCTCCTGGGGTGCACCTGCTGCTGGGGCGCACCTGCTGCCCGGATCGAGCGGGAGGTCGTCGTCATGGACCTCGCTGATCGCGTTGCGAGACGTGTTTTCGCGCCGTCATTCAGAGGCATCGGGGAGAGGGGAAGGTGATCGTCACATTCCGGATCTCCTGGCGCGCGGTGGCGTCGCCCGTGCCGGCGGCGAAGCCATGAAAGAACCTCGACCCGACGGGGAAGCCGGGGATGGTGAACCCCTGGAACAGGCTCTTGCCGTCGATGATCGGTGGCTGTGAAGATGACATGCCCTCTCGATCCTCGGCGCGACAACGGATCGCGTGGAGGATGCAGAGCACCCTCGCGCCAGCCCGCATGCGGCGCATGCCTACCCGATCGAGGCGAGCGCACCTCCAGGAATCCGGGGGGTGAAGGTCGGGATCCTGCCGAGCACGGCGCGCCGCGCCCTCTCCCGGTGTTCGACCGGCGTGCGTCTCGACGAGCGGCGCCGGTTCATGGCATGGATGGGCCTCATGGCCGAGCGATCCATCTCGATCCCGATCGTCGATAGCACCCCTGTCTCGGGCGTGATCCACGTCCCGAGGACGCGGGCGAAGCGCTCCGGCGTGGCCGTCGTGCTCGGCCATGGCGCCGGCAACGACATGAACGCGCCCCTCGTGGTCGACGTCGCCGGGCGGCTGGCAGCGCGCGGGCACACCGTGCTCCGCTTCAATTTCGTCTACAAGGAGCTCGGCCGGAGGGCGCCCGATCGGCAGCCGCTCCTCGAGAAGGCGTTCGAGGCGGCGATCGAGAGGATGCTCGAGGACCGGCCGGAGCGCCTCGTGATCGGCGGCAAGTCGATGGGCGGGCGGATCGCGTCGCTCCTCGCGGCCCGCGGCGTCCGCGCGGACGGGCTGCTGTTCCTCGGCTATCCGCTCCACCCCGCGGGCAAGCGCGCCCCGCTCCGGGACGCGCACCTGCCCGCGATCCCCGCGCCGCTGCTGTTCCTTCAGGGCACGCGCGACCCGCTGTGTGATCTCGCGCTCCTCCGGCCCGTCCTGAAGCGCCTCGGGCAGCGGGCCAGCCTGCACGTCATCGAGGGCGGCGACCACTCGCTCGATCTCCTCAAGTCCGCGGGGCGGACCAGGGAGAGCGTGCTCGGGGAGATTGACCTGGCGATCGACGGTTGGCTGAAGGCGCGGGTCCTCGCCCAGCGCCAGAAGGCGCCGTGATGGGGAGTGCCCGCCGCACGGCGCGCCGGCCACGACCACGTAAACGTTCGGATGCTGGAGAACGCGGCCCGAAGCGTGGTTAACGCCTACGCCGGCCGTCCGCGACGAGCGGCGCGCTCGATGAGCCGCCGTCGTCGCGCTCGCGGCGCGGCGTCAATTGATGATGGCCGGGTCCTCGATCGTGAAGCACTCGACCGACGACGCCGCGTATTTGATCGCGTTGTACCAGAACTGCGAGATCTGGAAGACCTGCGCCGCGGATCTCTCGTAGCAGGGGCTGTTCGGGTCCGTGTACATCTGCGGATTGAGGCACGCGGCCGTCCCGCGCCACTGGCCCGAGTAGGTCACCCACTCGTCGCCGAACGCGACGACATGGCCCTTGCCGATCTCCTCGTGCACCGCGAAGTTGTTCCTGCCGTCGGTGCTGTCGACGGTCGCGGTCGTCGATTTGATTGAACGCGCGATGTAGGCGCCCACGCTCTGGATGTTCCTGCCGAGCGGCGTGTCCTGGTTCCAGGTGCCCACGCTCGTGGGGAGGTCGCCGCCGAGCGGCAGCGAGCCGCCCCAGCAGTTGCAGTTCGCGCAGCCGCTCCGCGCGGGATCCAGGAGGCCGTCGGCGTTGAACTGGATGTCGGTGAACGAGAGGAGCTGGTTGGTCGCGGTGATGTCGTGGATGGTGCATCCCTGTCCATTGCACTGATAACCGCTCAGCGCGATGAGGCCGCCGCCGTTGTTGACCCAGTCCTTGAGCGCGTTCACCTCGTCCGGCGAGAACTGCCACGGCGCCCCGTCGTCGTTCTGGGCGCCCTTCGTCACCATCCACTGGAGGAGGATCACGTCGTACTTGGCGAGGAACTCCGCCGTGAGCGTGGGTTTCTCCCTGTTGTAGTTGTCGACCTGGGCCGTGCTCTGCGTGTTGAGCCAGTCCTGGAGCGCCGTGGTGCTGTCGCTGCTGCACGGGCCCCAGACGCCCTCGCGGCCGATCGACGCGATGTTGATGCAGGTGCAGTTGCCCGCGTCGTCGCAGGTCGTCTGGTGACCGGCGTCGGGCGGCGGCTCGCTGCCCGGTCCCGAGCTCGTCAGCCCGATGTCGCCGCCGATATCGTCGCCGGTGCTGGTGCTGCTGACGCTGCTGGTGCTGCTGCTGCCGCCGGCGCCGCCGCCGCCCTGGCCGACCGCGCCATTCCCCGTTGTGTTGCCGTTGCCGCCCGATGAACAGGCGATGACGGGCAGCCAGAGCGCTGCGAGCACAGCGCAGCAACGCGTCGCGAAATGAAGGCTCGTCATGATCCATGAGACTATCACTTCCCGCGCCTGGCCGGAGATCCAAAATGGGGGAGGCTCGCCACCCGAAGCGCTACAGGCTGCTTGATTTCCAGCGCCAGCCGCGCGAGATCCTTGCGCGACAGCTCCGGCGTGAGAGTCGCCCCATGCTCGACCGGCCGGACAGGCGCGAGCGCGAGCAAGGATACGAGGCGAGGCGATCGACCCTCGCGGTGTCTTGGGCGCAGCTATGCGCACGTGTGGCTGCGGGTGCGTGTGGTGTGGGCGAAAGAAAGCGGTGCTAGAGCAGCGAACATATTGAAAATTGTCTGATTCCAATAGTTTACGCAGCCTCCTGGACCAGCCGCTGGGCAGCCTCGAGATTCTGGATCGCTGCGGCGCGCCGGAGGTCGAACAGGTTTCTCCTGGCGCCCATGTAGCGCGCGCTGTGTCCTTTCCGCGCCGCGATGTGGGCGAGCGCATGCTCCACAGCGGTGCGCTGCCTGAGCACGGCGCGTCCTGGTGCGGTCTGCTGTAGCTCCCGGAACTTGCTCTGCAGCGCTTCGTCTTCGGCGATGGACACGGTCCGCCCTCGTCCCGAGGCGGCTTGGGTGCATCTGGTTCGGAGGGGGCATGCGCCACACTCCTCAGGATCGAACTCGACCGTGTCGCCGGGCTCGAACGCTTCGACCTGTCCCGCCGGGCACGTGATCGTCTTGGTGCGCAGGTCGATGTTGAAGTCGCGCTTGCTGAACAAGTCGGGACTGCGAGCCCGCTGGCCCCAAGGCTTCGAGAACACCTTACCCTTCGCGTGGATCACGTCGCCAACGACGGGACTATTCACGTAGGCGCGATCAATGTGGAGTTCGGCGATGCGCAGCCGCTGATGCTGGATGTCTTTGGCGATCGGCACGGCTCCCTCTTCTTCGGGCCGATTCGCGGGCGTGACCGCGCAGGCGACAATGACGGGAAGGTCAAGGTCTCGTGCGATATGTTCCTTGTAGCCGTCAAACCGTTTCGAGCGGCTCTTTCTGCCGTGGCGCATCTCGGCATCCTCAATGGAGACGCGGCGGTCAGGCGCGACGCCTTGCCGGATGCGAACGGTCCCGTCTTCGGCTGTTTCCAGGTCCTGGCCCCGAACCTGTGTGATGGCATCGAGGTAGGGACGAAGGGGTTGCTCGACGACGTCGTCGAGGTGACGGTCCACCCACTGCTGTAGCGAGGACACCTGCCGCTCCAGCATCTGGATGGCCAGCACCTTCTGTTTCGGGTCGCTCCAGTCGAGGTCGAGCCCGGCCTTGATGCTGGGCGCCAGGAGCAGGGGGATGCGAGCCTTGCGGCATATCTCCTCGGGCGGTCGATCCATGATCTTCGACACGACGCGTACGATGCTGCGTGCAGCATGGCCGAGCAGGTTGATCGTGTCCTCAACCCGCCCGGCCCCCGCTAAAGGGCGGCTATCAATGGCCACGCGCAGCGCTTTGGACACCGCACGCCTCTCGCCCTCCGTCATAGCGCCGGACCGAACGAGCGCCACGGTCCGCTCCAGCAGCACTCGGTCCATCTCGTGCGCGAGCATCCGCTCTCGGAATGCTTGCAGCGCGCCCTGCGAGAACGGGGGCGTAGCCGCACCCAGGCAGCCGAGCACCATCTGCCAGCGCAGGTCGACCACGGACAGCTCCACCGCCTCGGCATCCGATGCGCCTACGTAGCCTTGGAGCAGCGTGACCATGCACATCAGCGCCGGCGGATGCGGCGGCTCGCCTGCCCCCGTCGTCCGGTACATGCCCTCCAGCTGCTCCTGGAACGTCTCATCGAACAGCTCGTGCCGGTGCAACCTGAGAAAGCCGAACAGTGCTCTCACGCGTGTCAGCCGCTTCATCAGCGACTGCTCCTGCCGCGACAGCTCCACCGGCGGCGACCATCGTTCCATCCGTGCACCTCCGGCCGCGGACGAGATCATGGCCCGGCGAGACGGTCGAGCCTTCCATCGAAGCGCATAGAATTACCGCAAAATCAACCTGATCGGTCCTCTAGGGGAACGGTTGGGAGTGCTGGCGCCGGAAGCGTGCTACGCGGTTTCGTGAACGCTCTCAGGACTTGCGTTTGGCACACAGCGTTAGACGTCGACGCGCCGGGTCTCTCGGGAGAATTGAAGGTCTCCCTCGGGGGCGTCTCCGTGCACGTCCAGACGAACTCTTTCAAGCCGCGGAGCAGCTCGTCTTCGCAGCTCGTCTTCGGTGAGCGTCTCACGAACCCGGATCGCCTCGGCGACCAGGCTCGCTTCTTCCTTCGTGAGCTCGTCCGAGCGAAAATCCGCGGGAATTTCCGAAAGCGCCGCGCAGCTCTCGAAGTTTCTCTCGATGAGATCGGCAGACCTGGATTTCGGCCCGCACATCAACCCATCCTTGGGTAAGGCCATCAGCGCTTTGAACTGACGAACCGCGGCTCTACAGACCTCGGCGGCGACCAGGATCTCGCTTTTTCTGCACCGTTTCAGCTCTGTCTCGAGCTCATCCACGGTGGCTTCTCGTTCGGGAGTGCTTTGTCTCTCTTCTCCTGGAGGAGCCTCGGCCGCAGAGGCGGCCGCTCGCGGCGCCGAACGGGCGGCCAGTTCTTCTCGACATGTAGCGAGCGCTCGCCGGTCTCTCCGCATCCAGGGATCCGAAGTAGGCTCCGCTCTCCTTTCCTTCGCGGGCGTCCTCCGGTCCAGGAGCGATCTGCCGACCAGTACGCCAGAGCCAAAGGCAGGGACGAGCAAGAGCGTCGCTCCGAGAACACGAATGGCGTACCCCGTTTTCTTGGCGTTCTCCGTCACGACCCGCCCTCTGCTCCAGCCTGCTTCTCCTCCGCGGCGCGCGCCTCGTTCAGCGCGAACAGCCGGTCGATCAGCGCGTCCTCGAACGCGCTCCGCGCCTGCCGCTCTCCCGGGGTCGCGGGCTCCGCGTACGGGGGGACCTCCACGCCGTCGAACCCGTAGGCCGCCAGGACGGCCCTGTCCATCTCCTCGTGGAGGCCGCGCAGCTCGACGATGCTCGGCTCCTTGCACCTCGGGTCCTTGATGAGGTTGTACGTCTCCGTCAGCCCCAGCCGCGACGCCAGCATCCACCGCGCGCGGGCCGCGTAGAGGCGCTCGCCGGCGGCCTCGACGCGGCCGCCCTCGGCGAGGTGGTCCGGGCGAGGGAAGGGGAACGTCTCCACGCAGTCCGACGGCGCGTACCGGAGGCCCTCTCCCATCGTCGAGGAGAGCAGCCGTGCCCACGTCTCGTGCGCGCGCGACTGGAGGACGGCGAAGCGCGCGTGGTCGTCGATCGCGAACACACACAGCTGGTCCGAGAACGTCCGGCCCGCGGGCTGGAAGGCGAAGCAAAGGTGCTTCGTCACCCGCGCAGCGACGAGGCACCGCTCGAGCGGCGCGATCGTGCGCCGGAGCTCGGGCCGCGTGTTGGCGAACTGCCACCAGCGCGCCCGGTGGCCTGCGTCGATGCCGGTGCCCTTCAGGCGATCCCGCGCCGGCTTCACCCGGGTCCGCACGATCGAGAGCAGCGCGGGCCACCGGCCGGCCTCCTCGAGCCCGCGCTCGCCGAAGTCGATCACGTGACGGTGCGGGCTGTGTGAAGGGGACGAGTTGACCTCCTCGCCGCCGAGGAACGGGCGGAGCACCTCGCCGGACGCCGGATCACCCGCGAGGATCGCCCGCGCCTCGCCGTCGGTCAGGACGAAGCCGTCGCCCCGGAGGAAGCAGCCGATGAAGCACAGATCCCGGCTGGCCCCGAGCGGGCGCGGGTCGGGGCGCTCGGGCATCGCGCGCAGGTGCGAGTTGATGTGGCCCACGGGCACGCCGTCGAGCCGCGGCGGCGGCACGCCGTCGCCCGGCGACATGCCCAGCGCGAGGTGCACGACGGCGACGTGGACCGCGGCGTCTCCCGGCCACGGGACGCTGCGCACGGCGTGGTAGATGATCGCGCCCCCCGCCTCGACGAGCGGCCTGAGGCCCGAACGCCGGGTGTCGCCCTGAGCTATCGTGTTCGTGGCGATGAGCCCCACCGTCCCGCGGCGCCCGAGCAGCGCGGCCGCGCGGCGGAAGAAGTGCGCGGCCAGATCGGTGTTCTTCGTGGCGCCGTGCAGCTGCTCGAGCCACGCGGCGTAGCGCTCGCCGTGATCCGTCGAGATCCGCTTCCCGCCCAGGAACGGCGGGTTCCCGACGAACGCGCCGAGCCGCGCCGGCCGCGGCCCGCGGGCGTCGCCGGGCTCGCCCGGGTGCGGCTCCTGGAACACCTCCGGGAGCTCCAGCGGCCAGTGGAATGCAGGCAGCGGCGGCGGCCCCCCGGGGGTCCCCTCGCGGAGCGCCCGCTGCATCGACAGGAGCTCTTCCGAAGGCGGCCCGCCGCCGCGGAGCCATGCGATCGCGAGCTCGGCCCGCCGAGCGCGCTCCTTCAGCCGGTCACGGTCCTTCTCGTGCGCGAAGAACGCCCCCACCACGAGGTCGCCGAGCAGCCGCGCCCGGGCGATCGCCTCGTCCGCCTCCTCGGCCAGCCGGGCTCGGGCGATTGCCTCGTCCGTCTCCTCGGCGAGCCGCCGCCGCAGCTCGAGCGCGCGCGCCACCGCGGCGTCGACCTCTTCGTGGAACGGCGGCGCCGGCGCCGCGGGCTTCCAGTGGAAGCCGCGCAGCTGGGCCAGGTCGAGGCCGACGAGCGAGTCGCCGTGCCGGAAGGCGTGATCGACGAACGTGAACGGCTCGTCCTGCGCGCGCGTCACGAGCCAGAGCGACAGCCTCGCCAGGCTCACCGCGAAGGGGTTCTTGTCGGCGCCGTAGAGGCAGCGCCGCGCGACGAGCCGCCGCGCGTGGCTCACGGCGCCCTCGGCCGGCAGGGAGAGCCGCGCCGCCGCCGCTGCGTCGCCGCGCGCGGCCTCGCGCGTCCAGGCGGCCACCAGCTGGTCGGCCAGGTACCGGCACGCCTCCATGAGGAACGCGCCGGAGCCCATCGCCGGGTCGCAGATCGCGAGCCGGAGGAGCGCCTCGGACGCGGGCTCCTCGCCCAGCTGCCGGAGCAGCGGCTCGAGCGTCCGCGCGACGATCGGCGCGGACAGGCTCCTCGGGGTGTAATGCGAGCTCGTCCGCCGCCGCTCGGCGATCGGCTGGAGGAACAGCCGCCCCGCCCCGAGCACGTCGGTGTCCCTCGCGCGCAGCGGTCCGAGCGCCTCGAGGACGCCGGCCGCCGTCTCCGCGGCGACGAGCGCCTCCCCGAGCCTCGCCGCCTCCCGCCGCGAGATGCCCGCCCGCGCCGCGAGCCACGCCGTCCGTCGCGCCGTCGGCTGCGCGAGCGCCTCGGCCGCGCTCACCCAGACCCTGTCGGGCCGGAGGCACACCGTCGGCCCGGCGGCGCGCTCGACCCGGTAGCCCATGAGCGCCTCGTAGAGGCCGCCGAGCTGCTCGACGTCGATCGCCCGGTACGACAGCGGGCGCCCATCGAGCACGAGGAGGCGCTCGAGCACCGCGTGCACCGTGGCGTCGTCGACCGACGGCGCGCGCGGCGCGCGCGTCCCCGCGTGTTCCGCCGGCCCCGCGTGTTTCGCTGGCCCTGCGTGTTCCAGGAACGGGTATCGCTCGGGGTCGAAGAGCTCGCCTCGCCGCGCCGGCAGGGTCAGCTCGGGGCGGCGGAGCCCGTGGAAGATGGCGCGGAACAGCGCGACGAGCCGCGGCCACGCCCCGAAGCGCCGCCGCAGCGCGCCCGGGCGCGCGCCGCGCTCCGCCGCGAGCTCTTGGAAGAGCGGGCGCACGCCGAGGTGCGCCGCGTAGTACGGGTCCGAGGCCGGCAGGAGCCCGCGGTCCTCGGCGTGCAGCAGGAACACGAGCCGGAGGATCGCGGTGAGCAGGCCGCCGTGGAGGTGCTCCGGGCCGCTGGCCAGCGCGTCCTCGAGCGCGCCCGACCCGTCGCGCTCGGCCGCGTCCTCGAAGCCGCGGAGCAGGACGTCGAGCGCGTCGAAGGCCCGCTCCGCGAGCGCGCCCGCGACGTCTGCCTGCTGCGCCCTGCTGTCCCCGGGGACGGGCTGATCCATGCCGAGCGCCCGGAGTGTACGCGAGCGCCGCGCGATCCGCTGCAGGTTCTGCCGGCGGATCGCCGGCGCGGCGGGGCGACCCTCCGGAGCCTCCCGGGGCCGACGCGCGCGGTCTTCAGGGCCTGGCCGGCCGATCAACGGACCGGTACGTGGTTCGTGTCCGGCAACCTCCCGATGAGGCGGCCGCCGTGTCGTCCAGCGCGACGCCTCGGGCTGCGCGTCCGCGGCGCTCTCCCTCCCGGCGCCCCGGAAAGACGGTAGCTGCCGCCGGTGTTCGACGGATCTACCCGATGGTGCTGGACAGCATGTCGGCCTTGCTGCGCAGAGCCGGATCGTGAGATTGTTCGAGGGCGAGGTCACGAGATGCGGCGAACTCGACGGACCTGGTCCGGCGGCTCCGGCCGACCCATCGAATGATAGTTAGCCGCCGGGAGCAGACAGATGCCTACAGCGCCGACATTCAAAGCTCGGAAGGCCGAAATCAGTGGGCACTTGTTCGAGAATCCGAGCGCGGGCGTACCTCGCGGAATCTATTGGTCCTGCAACATCGACTTCGCTCCGATCCTGGACGCACCGGAGAGCGAGGAAGATGGCGAGGGGTGGCCGTGCATATTGCTCTGCGACTGGATAACCTGGCCAGTCCGCAGTTGGCGGGAGATGGATGGATTGACGCTTGAGAGTTGCGTTGGTCCTCTTGAAGTCGAGGCATCGTTGTACTTCTTCGGACGGCATCAGTCGCTTTCACGTGTCGAGTTGTCATTTCAACGATCACGAGCTGATTGCTTTCGTGTCCGGGGCGGATTTCTGGCAGACCTCGATGATATCGCTGGAGGTATGCTCCACGGAGTGACGTCAGGGTTTGACCTTGAAGGCCGCTTTACCGGGCTCAGTGTGCTTCCGGACAATCTTTTCCCCAAGCCGAAGTCCGAAGCACAGGCTATCGACGCTCTCGGGGAGTTTGCCGACCTTCAAGCGTATGAAAGACCGCAGTGGGAAGGAACAAGCTGGCTGTTCAGGCCGAGGATCGATGATGCAGCCGGCTAGCATGCGCTTGCGTAGGCCGTGCCTATCCGGACGCTGCTCAACTCGGACATGGAAGCTGACGAGGCCCTCGGTCGCTGCGCTGCCTCGGGACCTCGCAGCTTAACGTCAGTCGTAGGGCAGGCGGTGCCGGATGACTGCGCGTCGCGCGACGGCGCGCGCCGGCATGGACGCGGACGCGATCCTCGGCGAGGCGTTCGACGTGCTGAAGCGGGTGGACTCCATCGAGCGCAGCTGCCAGAGGGCGTGAGCCGCCGGCGGCGCGCGGCGCAAGGTTAGCTGACGCGCGTCTCATCGGTTGCAGCAGAGCACGTGCGTGTCACCGGGGACGATTTCCCCGCTCACCACCGTGGAGTCGGTCGAGGGGGCGCAGGTAGGCTCGTCCTTCGTGAAGATGGACCGCACCGCGCCGATCCGCCCCTCAATCGTGTCCGTGCAGAGCGGCCGATCCAGTCCGGAGATGAGAATGGTTCCGAGCTCGTCGGAGCATGCTGCCTGCCCGTACAACGTGGTCTGCACGCGGCAATCGCCGCGGCTCGGCTCGCCACAGGTGCACGGGCTGCACGTGCGCGTGTCGTTGTAGACGGGGAACTCCCACCGTGTGTCGTGACCGTCCCAGCATTCTCCGTTCGGTTGCGGCGGATAACAACGGCTGAACGCCGTGAACACGAGTTCCATTTCTGGGCCACAAGCCCGGATGAAGTCCATGTTGGTATGCCGCACGGCAGGAACCTCGGGGATAGGTTGACAGCCCGACGCACCCGGCGGGTTGATGGTGACAAAGGAATAGGAGTCGCTTGGAACGGGCTCGCGGAGAGAAAAACAGGTCCCATTCCAGGAGCTGCCCGGATCGATCGTGGCCACGAGGTCGCTGTGGGAGCAAAGGGGCGAGGAGTGCACGAGTACCGTATTCGGGAGCACGCATCGCGATGGTCCACACGCGCAGGGCTCGCATTCCTCCGGCCCAGGGGTCCCTATCCAGCCTTCCCACAAAAGGTTGCCGTCGCCGAGCGGATCGCATCGTGGGGCATATTGGGGCGGGCCGGCATAGAGCAGGATGAGCTGGCTCGGATCTGGCTCTGGCAGATGGTCGGGAGGGGCCGACGAGGAGCAGCCGATGGGCACCCATGTGGCCAGCATCGATAGAGCGACGGAGCGCAGAACGGCTGCCATCCTCTTGCCTTGGTCAATCCTCATCATTGGCATGAATCACCTCCTCGAGTTCTGCGATGGAGCAGCAGAAAATCCGTGTTTCGCCGCTCTCGATCGTGCCGTCCACCAGGGAGACATCGGTTGTTGGCGAGCACGCGCCCGGCTCGTCCTGTGCGAATACCACACGCACACCTGCCAGCGGCGAATCTTCGTGTGTTGTGTAGCATGCATCTTCTCTCGTGCCGATCCCGTTGATCGATGTCAGCATGTTCGAGCAGCTCGCGTCGCTGAAGAGCAGCACGTCCGCTACGCAGCTCCCACCGACGGGGTTGCCGCACTTGCAGGGCGTGCAGGTCCGCGCGTCTCGGATCTTCTCCTGAAACTCGAAGCGCATGTCGAAGCCCAGCCGGCACGAACCATCGTCTTCGGGTGTAATACACGCGAGCCCTTTGAAGTCTGTCACATACTCACCGGTCCACGGGCAAGCTCGTGCAAACTTCCCGTCGAGGGGCGGAGGAACAAGGTCCTTCACGGGATCGCACCTGTCGGCCATCGTGGGCGGCTTGAGGGTGACCGAGGCGAACGCGTCGCCCGGGACAGAGGGCGACGTCTCGGTGCAGTGCCCTGGCGGGTCGGCTGCACCGGTGAGGTCGATCTTGATCCCTTCGTCCGCGCAGAGAGGCGCCTCGTGCACCAGCATCCTGTCCGGCAGCGCGCACGCCGCAGGGCCGCACGCGCACGGCCCGCATTCGTTGTGGTACTGAGGATTCATGGACACATCGGCCCAGCCATCCCAGTAATCGAGTCGACCTCGCGGACAGATGGGAAAATCCGGCGTGTCACCCACCCACAGCAACACCGGGTGATCATCCGTCCGGGGTCTGGGGATCTCGATGTCCTCCCCGCAGCCGAGCAGCGCAGCCGCGCTAAGAGCAAGACAAGAGGTTGATCGCATCGGAAAGCCCTTCCGCTGGTCAGTAATGGACGTTCTGACAAGGGATGATGCCGTCGCAGGGATCGAACTCCCGCGCTGGCGACTTCAAGGCTTGCCGTGGAGGAGCGGCGGGGCGGGTCGGGCGGGGCCGCGGCGCGATGGGCGGCGCGGCGGCTGCTGGTGGTGGTGGCGGCGGCTCGGGGCGCCGATCGGGAGGCCGAGGAGAGGGAAGTCGGCCGGCTCGGAGGGCGGCGACCAGGACGGTCCGCGCCAGGTGCGGTGCAGCTGCGCGGAGGGGTTGCGTCCGCCAGAGGAGGACCGCCACCGCGCTGCCCAGCAAGAGCGCCAGCACGAACACCGCGGCGATCGAGCGTGCTCTGGAGCGCCGCGCCGGGGTACCGCTCGGACGCGGAGGGATCGAAGGCGCTGGCGGTCCCGGCAGCATCGGATCGAGGTCCGGCACGTCGGGCACCGGAGGCGGCAGCGGTGCGAGCGGAGGCGCGAGGGTGGCCTCACCCCGCGCATCTCGCGGTATCGCGCTCTTGACCGTATCGGGCGCCTCGGAAGGGCGCGGTGTGGGCGGCGCGACGGCTCGTCCCCCCTCCTCATCCGAGGTGAACGGCTCCACCTCGTCCTCCATGGCGACCATGGCGACCGGCGCGCCCTCGTCCGGCTCGGGTCGGGCGCCGGGCGGCTCCGCAAGGATGTCCGCATGGGCAGGTCCCGGCGGCTCGCCGAGCTCCTCCCACGCCCGGGTGAAGGGAGTCAGCGCAGCGAGCAACTTTTCGATGCTCGGCTGCCGTCGCTCGGGGTTCTCCGCGAGGGAGATCTTTATCATCCACTGAAGCATCGGAGGCATCCCGACGGGAAGACTCGGGGGCGAGGTCCATGTCGAGAGGGGGCGTTGGCACAAGAGCTCGTACATGATGGTGCCGAAACCGTAGACGTCCGTCCGACGTCCCACGCGTCCACCGGAGATGAGCTCCGGCGGTGCATACCCGTACGGATCTTGACTGGCTTCCTCCGCGCCGAGCTGAAAGAGGTGAACGAAGCCGAAGTGCGTGATCGCGTACCGGCCATCGCCCACGACGAAAACCCGGTCCGGGCTGACGGCGCCGTGGATGACAGAGCGCTCATGCGCACGCACGAGGCAACGGCCGACGTCGATCAGCACCTTGAGCGCAGCCGGCCCGAGGGCGATCCCGCGCACGGCGTCGATGAGCGGGATCGCGTCGCTGAGCACCGGGGTCGCTGCCCACGCCACGGAGCCCTTTACCCCGCCGTAGAGCACGCGGACGACCTCCGGGACGTCGTCGGAGAGGCGTTGAAGGCGCGCCATTTCTTCGGTGAACACGCCCTCATCGAGGCTCGATCCCTCGCGGATGTGCAACCAGACGAGGGTTCCCGTGTCGCCGAGCTGCCGCGCGAGGAAGTGACGGACCATGCCGCGCTCCTCTCTGAGCAGCTCGTGGCCTTCCCAGATCTCACCGGCGGCTACCATACGAGCCTGACCTCCGCGCCGGCGCCTCGCGGGCGGATCTCGGCTTTCCGCGGCCAGACGACGTACACGACCGTCGCGGCGCCGAGCGCTGCGCCAGCGACGAGCGCAGCCGAGCCGAAGCCATGGAACAGGCGCGCCCGTGTGTCGGCGGCGTTCGCTTCGTCGTAGACCTCGCGGAACTGCGCGCTGCTCGGAAACATCGAGCCGTCCGACAGGCGGGCCGCCTTGGCGGCCGTTTCGCGCTCGGCGAAGTCGCCGGCCACACGAAGCCCGACGCCCGCACCGAGCAGTGCCACCGAGGCGGCAGCGCCGGCGCCCATGATCCAGGGGTTGCGGGCGCTGGTGGCGGGAGCCTTCGGGGCCTCAAAGAGGGGGAGGCGGACGCCGCGCGATTGCCGCGCCTCGACCTTCACGAGCGCACGGACGACCTGCCCCTGCTCGCCCATCGCCGTGACCTCGTGCTGTCCAGGCGCGACGAAGACAGGGCTGCCCGCGCTGACCTCGCGACCGTCCACGAGCAGCCGTGCCGTGCCTGGCGGCGGGCTCACATGGAGCTCCGCCACGCGCTGCCGCACCGCTGCGAGATCGGCGTGCCTCACCTCGTAGCGGCGCCTCTCGACGTCATCGGTCGGCGCTGGCATCTTCTCGACGCACTCCTCGAGCTCGGCCGCGGCCTCCTCGAGGCGATCGAGGCGCAGATCGTATTGCCCGAGCTGACACACGGCCATCGTCGAGGGATCGATCGCGTTGACCCGCGCCCAGAGCTCGCGCGCGCGAGCGAGCTCGAGCCGCTTGGCGGCCTTCTCCGCCTCATCGATGAGCTCTTGGACCTCGCGGGATCGCGGGGGAGGCTCCGCTGCCGCGAGAGGGAAGGCGCCGGCAAGGACCACGGACAGGGTTGCGGCTCGCGCTGTATAGACGAAGAGGAGATGAGCGCCCATAGTTCACCGTGCAGGCAGGAAGGGGACAAAGATGCAGCGCCTACAGCACCAGCGCGGCGCTGCTCTTCTACACCATGTTGCAACACGAGCGAACGCGGACGCAGCCTGCCCCCGCGCACGAACTCACCCGCTGCATTGCCTTTGCGCGCGACAAATTCTCATGGGTCACCACAAAAAAGAGACCGCCGCGCATCTGTGCAACGCCTACAGTCGCCGGGAATCGCTGCCAGTCCCGCCCAGGGGCAGTCAGCGCAGCGCGCCCGGGCGCGCGCCGCGCTCCGCCGCGAGCTGCTGGAAGAGCGAGCGCACGCCGAGGTGCGCCGCGTAGTACGGGTCCGAGGCCGGCAGGAGCCCGCGGTCCTCGGCGTGCAGCAGGAACACGAGCCGGAGGATCGCGGTGAGCAGGCCGCCGTGGAGGTGCTCCGGGCCGCGGGCGAGCGCGTGCTCGAGCGCGCCCGCCCCGTCACGCTCGGCCGCGTCCTCGAAGCCGCGGAGCAGGATACCGAGCGCGTCGAAGGCCCGCTCCGCGAGCGCGCCCGCGACGTCTGCCTGCTGCGCCCTGCTGTCCCCGGGGACGGGCTGATCCATGCCGAGCGCCCGGAGTGTACGCGAGCGCAGCGCGATCCGCTGCAGGTTTTACCTGCGCGCGGCCTTCAGGGCTTGATCTTCGCCGCGAACGCTCGTGCGACCGCGGGCCTCGCCTTGATCGCCTGCTCCCAGCGCGCGAGGTTCGGATAGGGCTCGAGCGCTACCCCCATGCGCGCGGCCCCGGAGATCCATGGAAACGTGGCGATGTCGGCGATCGAGTACTCGTCGGCGAGGTACTCGGACTCGGCGAGGCGGCCGTCGAGCACCTTGTAGATGCGGTCCTGCTCGTTCTGATAGCGCTCGATCGCGTAGGGGATCTTCTCGGGCGCGGCGCTGCGAAAGTGGCCGAGCTGACCGAGCATCGGCCCCACCGCACCCATCTGGAACATCAGCCACTCGATGACGCGCGACCGGCCTGGCTCGCTCGCGGGCAAGAGCTTGCCCGTCTTCTCGGCGAGGTAAATGAGGATCGCCCCCGACTCGAAGACAGTGACCGGCCCGTTCGGATGGTCGTGATCTCGAAGCGCGGGGATCTTCCCGTTGGGGTTGATGCGCAGGTACTCCGGCGTTTTCTGCGCGCCGGCCCCGATGTCGATGGGCTTGATCTGGTAGGCGAGCCCGAGCTCCTCGAGGAGGATGACAGGCTTGTAGCCGTTCGGCGTGGTCCACGTGTACAGGTCGATCATCTGGTGCTCCCTCCCATCCGCGGTGCCCCCCGGCACCCGTCCCGGTAGCCGCGGGGATGGTCCTCGGGTGACCCGCGGAGGTCAAGCGAGGGCTGAACGGTCCGCGCGCTGCGTGTCGATTTCACCCGAACGAACTCGCGCAAGCGAGGCGCCGTGCGCGCCCAGCACGCCGCCGATGTCGCGGCTGGCGCCGTAGGTGTCCGGAAACTCCTGATGAGGCGGCTGCTGTATCAGCCTGGCGCGATGCCTCCGGCTGCGCGCCCGCCGCGCCCTTCCGGGCGCCCCCGGCCCGCCGGAAAGGCGGCGACTGCGCCCGGTGCTCGATGGATCTTCCCTGTGGCGCCGCACAGCATTTGGGCCTTGCGGCGCAGAGCCGGTCTGTGAGATTTTTTTGTGGGGGAGGCCTCAAAATGCGACGCGCTAGACAGACCTGGTTCCGCGGCTTCGGTTGACCGATCGACGGATAGTTGGGCAGGCAGAACGACCGCGCCAGAGCAACATGACCATCTCCACCGGAATGCTCCTTCTGACCGTTCAACCCGGCAACGCACCCGGCGGCGCTTCGCGCCGCGGGGGATTGCCAGGCCGCTGGGCTGCTCGAGGTCGAAGATGCTGAGTCTCACCAGTGCTCGATGGTCAGAGCTGGAGCACGCATACGGTGCTGCTTCAGATGTTCCAGAGTTGTTGCGAAAACTCAATGGCTTGCCCGCTGCGGGGGGAGATCAAGAACCCTGGTTCTCTCTTTGGAGCTCCCTGGCGCACCAAGGGGACGTTTACTCGGCTTCTTTTGCTGCGGTCCCCCACGTGGTGAAAGCGTTGGCATCCGCTCCGGCTTCTGCCGATTTTACGTACTTTCAGTTTCCGGCCTGGGTGGAGATCTGTCGAGCCAAGAAGAATATTGCAGTTCCAGAGGATCTTGCCCCGGCTTACTTCGACGCGTTGTCACAGTTGCCATCTCTTGTTGCGGCGGCGGCGTCAAGACCTTGGGACGCTGGCTTCCTTGTGTGTGCGTTGAGCGCCCTTGCCGCTTCGAAGAACCAGCCGGCCGTTGCGGAAGCGGTGCTCGAGCTGTCCCCGGAAACGGCAAACGAGTTCATGGAATGGTTGGGCAGCCGCTGATCGACCAAACAACGCGCTGCAGCCGACGCGCGAAGTCCGAAGGCGAGAAGCCTCTAACCAGGTCGTTGCTGCTGATGTGGCCCTCGCTCCGCTCGGGACCACGCAGAAGAACACCGTTCGTCAGGCAGATACGGCAACCCCGCAGGAGGTCCTCTCATGCCCTTCGAAATCCCGCCGCCCCTGCTCGAACGCCTGCGCGCTCGACGTCTTGAGCAACGTCAGCGGCGGGCGATCCGCAGTGCTGCCGGCGCGCCGCGCGAGCAGGCGGGCGGCAACTTCATCGATTCCATTCGACACCTCTTCTCTGGAGCTTCTTCCGTCGATCAGGCGGCCGGGCGGTACGTTGCGGCCATGAGCTCCTGGCAGGACGAGGTTGAAGAGAAGTACGACGCGTTCCTGCTCGACCCCGGCATGGGACCGATGACCTACCTGACCTCCGACGGCCGCGTCCTCGAGGACCTCCGTGGCTGGGACGGGGATGAGATCGTCGAGGTCGTCGGTTTGCACGCACATTCCGCGCTGATCGCCGGCGCCCGGAAGACGGGCATCGTCGAGCTTCTCGAGCTGATCCCGCAGCCACCTCCGGGTTCGTCGGTCTGCTCGAAGTGCAACGGCAAACGCGTAGCTGAACCGGTCCCCGGATGCGGCATGGAGTTCCCCTGCAACGGGTGCGACGCGCGCGGCTGGATCGATGCTGGCTGACTCCCGGATGAACCCGTCGTGGCTCCGCGCTCCACGCCTCGCGCGCAGGTGGAGTCGAGCGCCTCCGCGGCGAAACACGCGTGACGCCCAGGACGCCCTTGACCAGAGGGCCGGTATGCTCTTCGTTTTCCCCGACCATGAAGCTCGTCATCCGCTCCGCTGGCGTCTGGGGGCATCCCAATCTCCGGACGTGGGCGCCCGACGATCCCGACGCGTTCGCCGAGCTCGTGATGCTGGACATCGGGCCCAGAAAGGGGGCGGCCGCGGATTCCTTCACCCTCAGGGTGGCCACGCCCGCCGGGCTGGACCGGCTGGAGGCGCGCGATGGTATCCTGGCCACTCGCCCCCTGCTCGTGATGCGCCGGTACGACTTCGACGATCTCTGGCGCTGGCTCGAGCGGACCGTCGCGTCCTGCGAGGCCGAGACCTGGCCCGCCTGCGTCGAGAACCTCCGGCGCTACTTCGCCTGGGAGTACGAGAGCTACCGGGAGCCGTGACACGGCGCGCGCTCTCCTGTTCGCTCCCGCTGCGCGCCGCAGCGCCGGCGTTCGGCGCGCGGCGCCTCCTCCGGCCCGGCCGCCCAGCCGGCGCTCGCGGCCCCCGGAAAGGCGGCGATCGCCGCCGGTGTCAGGGGCATTTACACGACCGCGCTGGACACCATTTGGGCCTTGCGGCGCAGAGTCGGTCTGTGAGATTTTGTGTGGGGGAGGCCCCAAAGGGCGACGACCTGCACAGCGCTGGTCCCGCGGCTTCGGTCGAATCTGCTGACCTTTACGCCGCTTGTCCGAGGATAGAGAAATGAGGCTGACAATCTTTCTGGAGGAGTACGCGAAGCACACGGCGCTCAACCTCGGGCAAGTGATGCAAGGCGTCCGTTACTTCTACTCTCATCCGGACTGTGATGATGTCGCGCCGCGAGGGACGTTCAGGCACTGTTTCTCGTCGATGTCCCTTCGAGCGAAGCGAGTTGCGAACGACCTCTTCTTCTCGGTGATTCCGCCTCACTGGCATCACACGCCAGAGGAGCTTCGCGGGATGCGACCGATCCCGATCAAGAAGTGGTTCTTCTATGGATATTCAGCCTGGCAATTCGACGAGTCCGGGGAGGTCAGAGCCGATCTCGACGGGAGAGAGGATCGAAGATGGGATCCGCGATGCCAGAAGCCACAGACTTGACGGGTGGAGCGCTCGACGGCGGTTTGAGGCGCGCGGCGTTCCGGTCGAGCACGTCCACGCGAGCGCCCCGGCGGTGCTCGATTGAGGCCGTTCACCATGAAGGTACAACCCTACAAGCTCGGTTCGCTGGCGCCCGATAACCGCTGGGTCGAGCATCGATACCCGGACGCGTGGGATCTCCAGCGCACCACGGGCCCCGATCGCCTGGTGCTCGCGCCGGCCGAACGCCAGATCGACCTCATCCTCGATCTCCTGCGGCCGTTGCCGGCGCCGTTCGGTGTTCTCCACGTGCTCGTGGTGTCCCGCTGCGGCAACACGCCTGCGCGGCGGCAGGCACCAGCCCCGATGCAGTTGCGAGATGTGGCGGGCTTTCTTCGCGAATTCGAGGAGTTCTTCGAGCGCGATGGACGCCATCACGTCTGGGTCACATCGTTGCCCTCGCAGAGCACGATCGTTTACGACAACCACGACATTGTCTACGCGTACGGCCCGCTCGAGCAGTTTGTCGGCCATGCTGAGGCGCGCGGCCTGGCACGGCGCGCGATCGAGATCCCTGTCCCGCACGATCACTGCTTCAATTCCGAGTATGACGATGCTGAGGCAGCGTTGCTCGAACGCTTCGATTGGCTCGAGTTTGCGCTCCAGCCCGGAGACGACCCGTGATCGCGGAGGCTCTCGGGCGCGCACGGCGCCCCCGCTCGCGGCAGAGGCCCCGCTCGCTGTGGACTTCAAACCGGAAATCGCTCGACCTGCGCCACAGCCACCCGACGAAGGGGCTTACGGCAAGCTCGGGCTCGGTCCCGACCTGGATCCCGCCCACGCTCACGCCGCCGCTCAGCTCGAGTGCCAGGACCGGCCTCCGCCAGGAGCGCGTGGGCGGCGTCCCGGCCGGCAGCGGGCTCAGGCGAGCGCGACGGAGGCGGCGAGGTCGTGGATCGTCTTCTCGTGTTCTCGTGGCGCGTGGACTTCCGCCCCCTCGCCAGATCGACAACGCACGATGCGGAGAATGCAGACCGCGGACGGGAGTCCACTGCGTCAGCCGAGCCGCTCCCGCTCCCAGCGCTCTTGCTCGGCGATCGACGCTTCGGCGGCGCGCACGCCCGAGATGAAGAGCTTCGCGTCCGCCGGGTCGTCCAGGTCCACGCCGAGCTCGCGCAGCACGTGGCGGTTGTGCGCCGGGACCGAGCGGAGGATTTCGACGGCGGAGAGGTGACGAGGCACGGGCGCGAGCCTATCACGCCCCGCAGGCGTACAGCAGGCGTAAGTCGACCTCGGCACGATGGGTCAGGGGTGGTCTGCGCCCGGCAGCGCCGCGCGGGCGCCGCCTTCGGCCTCGAGCGACGCGGCCGCGAAGAGCTCCTCCAGCGAGAGGATCCGGTCGATGTCGAGCAGCAAAAGGAGCCTTTCGCCCACCTTGCCGAGGCCGACGAGGTGGCCCTGGCGGGCCCGCGTGCCGAACGGCGGCGGCGGCTCGATCGCCGCCGCGTCGAGGTCCACGACGTCGCCCACGGCGTCGATGAAGAGGCCCATCCGGGTGAGCTCCCCGTCGAACGCCGTCTCGACGATGAGGATGCAGCTCCGCCGCGTGAGCACCGACGGCGGGAGCCCGAGCCGGACGGCGAGGTCGATGACCGGGATCACGCGCCCCCTCAGGTTGAGCACGCCGAGCACGGCCTGCGGCATCCTCGGCACCCGCGTGATCGCGGTGAGCTCGACGATCTCCCGCGCGCGGAGGATGTCCAGCGCGAGCTCGTCGCCGCCAACGAAGAACGAGATGTACTGCGACGACCGAGGCTCCGGCGCGGCGCTCACGGCACCTCCGCGCGCGCGGAGGCGGCCCGATCCGCGCCCCGCGGCGGAAAACGCTCGAACTCGGCGTCCTCGTGCAGCGCCGCGGGGGAGCGCAGGGCCCCGTTCGTCCTGGCCCGGGCGAGCGTCGCGAGCACGGCGGCGCCGTTCGACGCGCCGGGCGAGGCCGGGGAGCCCTCCCGGGAGGGCGGCGGGAGGCGCCGCGCGTCGCCCGCGCCGGGGGCCCGCGGCACGCGGGTGCGCTCGGGGAACGCGAGCTCGTCGCCCACCTGGAAGAAGCGCAGCATGCCCGAGAGCGCGTCCGCCTGGGCCGCGAGCTCCTCGGCCGTGCTGGCGAGCTCCTCGCTGATCGCGGCGTTGCGCTGCGTCACCTCGTCGACGCGGCGCATGGCGCAGTTCACCTGGCCGACCGCGTCGGCCTGGCTGAGCGAAGCGGTCGCCACCTCCTGCGTGAGCGTCGAGGTCCGCCGGATCGAGGGCGCCATCTCCTCGAGCAGCTGCCCCGAGCGATCGGCGACCTGCACGCTCGTCGACGCGAGCGCGCCGATCTCCTTGGCGGCGGCCTGGCTCCGCTCCGCGAGCCGGCGGACCTCGCTCGCGACCACGGCGAAGCCGCGGCCGTGCTCGCCGGCCCGGGCCGCCTCGATCGACGCGTTCAGCGCGAGCAGGTTGGTCTGGTACGCGATCTCCTGCACGATCGAGACCTTCTCGGCGATGTCGCGCATCGCGGCCACGGTGCGCTGGACCGCCGCGAGGCTCTGCTCCGCGGCGGCCGCGGCGCCGGTGGCGAGCTCGCCGGTCTGCTGGCTGCTCTCGGCGTTCTTGTGGATCGAGCCGCTCACCTCCGAGAGGCTCGCCGACGTCTCCTCCACCGCGGCCGCCTGCTCGCTCGTGCCCTGCGACAGGTTCTGCGAGGTGGCCGAGATCTGCGTCGAGGCCGCGGCGAGCGACTCGGCGCCCGTGCGGATCTCCAGGAGGACGGTCGAGAGCTTGTCCGCCATCTCCCCCATCGCCTCCTCCAGCTGCCCGAGCTCGTCGCGGCCCGCGGCCACGCCCCGGTGCCGCAGATCGCCGTCGGCGATCCGCCTGGCGAGCCCAACGGCCGAGCTCAGCGGGCCCGTGATGCTGCGCGAGACGAGGACGCTGACGGCCACGCCGACCGCCAGCGCCACGAAGGCGATGAGGCCCATGTCCCGCGAGGCGCGCTGCGCGTCGGCGCTCAGGGACGCCTGCATCGCCTCCATGTGCCTCGTGCTCGCCTGGGCGAAGCCCTCGACCGCGGCCTCGAACCGGTGGATCTCGTCCTTGAAGCCGGTCATCACGTTGTTCGCCGCCTGGGACGTGGGCAGCTGCCCGGAGAGCACGTCCTGCATCACGCGGCGAAAGCCGGCGACGTAGCTCGCCAGGTCGCGCCGCATCGCGGCGACCGACTCCCGCTGGTGGGGCAGCGTCACGAGGCGATCGAGATCGTCCAGCTGGCGCTGGGTCTGCGCCTCGGCCTCGTTCCATTTCTCCTGATACCCCTGCTGGGCCGGGCGATCACCCATGCTGAGGAAGCAATCTTTCTCGTAGCGGCGGAGATCCACGAGGTCCCGCTCGAGCTGCACCGAGACCGCGAGCACCCGGGCGTCCGTCACCAGGATCTCGTGCGTCTTCTCCGCGACGGAGGTCAGGCCGAGGTGCCCCGAGATCGCGATGGCGACCATGAGCATCGCCATGAACGCGAGCGAGAGGGAGAGACGCAGCGCTATCCTGAGCCGGTTCATCGTGTCGTTCCCTCCGCATCCATCGCTTCTCCCCGCGCCGCCGAGGGGGGAGCCCGCCATCGATCCCCGGGCGCGAGCTCGCCGCCGCCGGCGCGGCCGCGGGTGAGGTCGTGCATCAGCGCGTCCACATCGAGGATCAGCGCGAGCCTGCCGTCGGCGAGGACCGTGGATCCGGTGATGCCCCGGATGCGGCGGAAGAGCCGGCCGAGCGGCTTGATGACCGTCCTGCCCTCGCCGTCGAGCGAGTCGACGACGAGGCCGGCCTGGCCCCCCTCGTGGGCCACCACGACCACGCTCTCGCGGGCCGGCGCAGGCCCGGAGAGCCCGAAGAGGTCGCGGAGCCGCACGCACGGCAGCGCGCGCCCGTGCACGTGAAGGACGCCGCCCGGGCCCATGGCGCGGGCGCCGCGCGGGAGCCCGACGCAGGCGACGACGGCGCGGAGCGGGATGACATAACGCTCGCCCGCGGCGCTCACCGAGAAGCCCTCGATCGTCGCGAGGGTGAGCGGGAGCCGGAGGATCAGCGTGGTGCCGGCCCCCGCGGCGCTCTCGATCCCGATCGAGCCCTCCAGCGACTCGACGCGGCGCCGCACCACGTCCATGCCCATCCCCCGGCCGGACAGGTCGGAGACGGTCGTGGCGGTGGAGAAGCCCGGCTCGAACACAAGCTCGTAGAGCTCGCTGTCGGAGAGCGCGTCCGCGTCCGGCCACCTGCCCTGCGCGCCGGCCCGCGCCGCGATCTGGGCGCGGTTCATCCCCGCGCCGTCGTCGGAGACGCGGAGCGCGATGCCGCCGCCCTCGTGCGCGGCGCGCAGGGTGATGGTCCCGCGCGCGTCCTTGCCGCGCGCCTTCCGCACCTCGGGCGGCTCGAGGCCGTGATCGATGCCGTTGCGGATGAGGTGGGTCAGCGCGTCGCGGAGGCGCTCGATCACCGCGGTGTCCACCTCGACGTCGCCGTGCACGATCACGAGGCGCGCGAGCTTGCCGTGCGACCGGGCGAGATTGCGCACGGCGCGCTCGTACTGCCGGAACCAGGGGCCGACAGGCACCATCCGCGCGCGGCGGATCGCCTCCTCGAGCTTGGTGTTCAGCCGATCGAGCTCCTCGAGGCCGTCCCGCAGCGCCGCGCCGACGGCGCCGCCCGCGAGCTCTACCTCGCGCGCGATCCGGTTGCGGGTGATCGCCACCTCGCCGATGAGATCGACCATGCAATCGAGCTTCTCGACGGTGATGCGGACGGTCTTCGCGCCCGAGCTCCGGTCGCCCTCGTCCCCGGCGCTCGAGGTGGCCCCCTTCGGCGTCGAGGGGGTGCCCTCGCGCTCGGTGCGCCGGGCGCTCTTGAGCCGATCGAGCACGCTCGCGGGCAGCGAGGTCGACCCCGGCGGCTCCTCTCCGCCGTCCATCTCCGCGAGCTGGCGGCGCGCCGAGTCGACCGTCTCGAGGAGCAGCGAGACCACCACGCCGGTCACCGGCAGCGTGCCCCGGTGCAGATCCTCGATCACGTCCTCGGCGGCGTGGGTGAGCTCGCTCAGCCCGTGGGCGCCGACGGAGCTGGCGTTGCCCTTCATCGTGTGGGCGACGCGGAAGATGCGCTCCAGCAGGTGGCCGGCGTCGGGCCGCCGCTCGAGCTCGAGCAGCGCGCTCTCGAGCTCGTCGAGGTGCTCGGCCGTCTCGGCGGCGAACATCTGCATGAGCGCGGCCCGCTCGGCATCCATCGCGATCACAGGGGCTGGATGGCGGCGCTGCCGTCGTCGGTGCGGAAGATGAGCTTCCGGCCCTGGCTGCCGCCCGTGTCCTGCTGGACGACCCGGATCCCGGCGGCGCGCAGCACCATGAGGCCGACCGCCACGTTCTGGTGTCCGAGGTGCGAGTCCCGCTCCCGGAAGGCGGAGATCATGCAGGCGCCGCCGACGATCCGGGCCTGGAGCGAGCGGGGCGTGGCGCCGAGGGCCGCCAGACGATCGAGGAGCTGCTGAAAGGCGGTGTCTCCGAAGCGCCCGGGCGGCAGCTTGAGGTTGGGGCAGCTGGGAAGCACGTAGTGGTTCATGCCGCCCACGCCGAGCGCCGGCTCCCACAGGCAGATCGCGACGCACGAGCCGACGATCGTGGTGATGATCGTCGGCTCGCCCGACGCGACGACGTTGCCCGGCGTGAGGTAGTGGTGCAGCGGGCTGCTCGGGGGGGGCGCGCTCAGCCGCGCTTTTCCGGCGCCGTACCGCTGCGACGGGGGCTTGAGCATCGTCATCGCACCTCCAGGGCGCCGCAGCGCTCCCGCCCCGCGCAGAACGGCCCGGCCGCGAGCGTGCCGAGCGCTTCGAGAAGACCCTTGTCGATCGGCCCGAGCTCGGGTTTCTGCGAGAGCAGATGGAAGACGGCGATGACGCCGACCACGCGCTCGTCCATCGTGAGCGGCACACAGGCCATGACGTCGCCCTCGCCGCGCGCGCAGGGGGCCTGGGGGGCGGCCGGGTCGCTGCCGAGCGCGGCGCCCTGCCGGAAATACGGCTCGATCCGCCGCGCCACGCGCCCCATGATGCCCTCTTCCGGCGCCAGGAGGACGGTTGACGACGGATCGACGCCGTAGGCTGCGACGACCCTCGCCGCCCCGCTGCCGTCGATCTCGAAGACGGCGATCTCCTCGGAGCCGACGAGGTTCGCGATGATGTCCTGGAGGGCGCGGCACGCCTCCTCACGGGTCCGGAGCGGCAGGAGCCGGCGGCTCGCGACATAGAGGCTCGCGAGCTGCGAGCGCTGCTGTTCCTCGTCGGCGCATCGATCGGCGGCGAGCGCGAGCGCCGCCTCGGCGCGGGCGGCGCGGGCCTCGAGGCGCCCACGGGCCCTCCGAACCCGGACGAGCAGCCGGCCGAGCGCGCGGGCGCGCCGCGCGAGCCGCTTCTTCTGCCCTTCGAGCGCGCTCACCTGCGCTCGTGACGATCGCTCGCGGCGCGCCGCGCGCTCCACCCCGCATTCCGCTTGTCCATCACGCGACATGTCGGTCTTCACCTCATTCGCCGAGACAGCTCTTGACCTTCTCGAGGAGCTCCAGGGAGTCGATGGGCTTCGTGATGTAGTCGGAGCAGCCACAGCGAAACCCCTCTTCCCTGTGCGAGACCTCGCCTCGGCTCGTGACGAGGACAATGGGCGTCTCCCGCGTCGCCTCCTCCGAACGCAGCCTCCGGCAGGCCTCGAATCCATCCATGGCCGGCATGATCACGTCGAGCAGGATCAGATCAGGCCGCTCGGCGAGCGCCCGCTCCACCGCCGCGCTGCCGTCCTTGGCAGTGACCACGTCATAGCTCTTCCGGAGGATCATCTGCTCCATCATCAGGACGGTCTCCGAGTCGTCCACCAGCAGGATCTTCTTTCGAGACACCGCCGCCTCCCCTCGCAGGCAACGAAGGCCACTCGAGCGCTCGCCCGCGCGGCCCGACCGCCCCCTCTCCCCAAGGAGCGTCGCCTTTGCCCAAGGTACGCTCGGGTCACGCCTCAAGTAAACATCAATCGAGGCAAGAACACTCGGACATACAGCATCTTTTTATTGGGCCGGCGGGCTGGCGAGCCGGCGGGCCCGCGGGGCCGGCCCGCCGGCCTCGACCTTCTCGACAGCGCGGGTGCGAGCGCCGGACGCCACGGCGAGAGCGTCTGTGTCTGGCGGAGGCGCAAAGACCCTTTGGAAGGGGACGAAACAAAGCCATCGTGTTGTACGACCGCTTACGACGTGGGCGGACACGCCAGAGCTTCGGGCTCCCATGGGTCGGGAGAGGGTGTTCTCTGGTGAGCGCAGGCGGTCCGTTGTAGCGTTCGACGTGGACGTGCCCGCGCGTGCGTCGTGGCCAGATCGAAGCCTGGCGAGCCGTCAGGGGCGGAGGTGATGGAGCAGGCGCGCTTTGCGTCGCCTCAGGGCAGTGGCCTGGCAGCGCTGGCTCTCTCGACGAGCTGTCGAGTCGCGGCGTCGACCTCTTCGATCGTCATGAATGATCCCGCTTCATGGCGCGACCGGCTCCCAGCGGGCCAGCGGCCCTCCGGGAAGGACGCCTCCCGAGAGGGGCACGCTCGATCTCACGGAGAACGCGCCGTCCAGCGTGTGCAGGACGCCCGGCCCCGGGCGGTGGAAGCGCGGATCGACGGCCAGCCCGCGCGCGGCCCACTCCTCTGGTGTGTAGACGACGATGTCCTCTCGATCCGGGCGCGTGAAGACCGGAGCGTAGCCGCCCAGATGGATGAGGGGCACCGCTCCGCCCGCGAATCCGTCCTCGATCTGAAGCTCGATCGGGTCGTCCGCCGCGTAGATGACGAGCGCCCGAAACCGCGCCCCGGCCGCCACGCTGACCAGGGTCGCCTCCTCGAGCGCCAGGCAGAGGAACACGTCGGGGTTGTCCGCGGTGATCTGCACGGTCCGCGGGGCGCTGTCGCCGCCTCGGCCCAGATAGCTTTGCACCTCCAGCTTGTCCGGCGTCGCGGCCGCGAGGGTCACCTGGTCCACGTCGGAGTCCGGCTGGACGAAGCGGCCGGTCGCGCCCGCGTAGCCGTCGAGGCCGAGCGCGGCCGCGGTCGAGCGACAGGCTTGCACGCGGGCGGCGGCCTCGTCCGCGTCGGTCGCCGACAGCGCGAGGAGCGCGCCGTCGGCGCCGATCTCGATACCCAGCGTGGCCGGCGGCAGCGGCGCGAGCTCGGTCACCGCGCCGTCGGCGAGGCTCACCGCGAACAAGGTGTCGCGCAGCACGAGCACCCGCTGGTTGGCGGCGTCGAACGCGAGATCCACCGCCCCGGCCAGCCCCGTCTCGAACCGCGGCACCACCGTCTTCGCGGCGGGATCGATGCTGAGCAGAGGGAACGACCTCGGTCCACCGAGCGCGTAGAGCCGGTTCGCCGCCCCATCCCAGGCGAGCGGACCCACGGCGCCGCTGCCATCCACGGCGTCCTCGACGGCGCCGGTCGCGAGCGCGTAGGACGAGATCGACCCGGCGCGGTTGACGAAGAGCGCCCGCGGGGTCGCGCCGCCCGACAGCCCCGTGACCTCGAGCTCCGCCAGCGGCAGCGCGCTGCCCGAGCCCGGATCGAGCGTGGCGAGCACCGGACGCCCCTCGAAGGAGCCCGCCATCACCAGCGTTTCGCTCGCCGTGGGGGCGCGGCCGCACGTCCCGCCGGCGCCCTGCTCGAAGCTCGTGGCACAGACTCCACAGCTCTCCCCCGCGTATCCCAGATCGCAGACGCAGCGCGCGAAGCCGATCGAATCGTCGCAGCTGCCGTGCTCGCCGCAGCGGACGCCGGCCCCGTCGCAGGAGGGCAGGCAAGCGCCCGTCGTCGAATCCTGCAGGTAGCCTTCTGCGCAGCTCGCACAGCCGATCCCGCCGTACCCCTCGGCGCACTCGCAGCGGGCGCCCGTGTCCGTGTCGACGCAGATCTGGTTCGTGCTGCAGGTGAAGCCGGAGGCGGCGCACGTGGGCACGCAGCCATTCGCGCTGTCCCGGTAGCCGAGCGCGCAGCGCGAGCAGTCGTCCCCTGTGTACCCCGTCGGACATTCGCACAGCGCCGTGCCGCCCGCGTCCGAGCAGCGGCTCGGCGCCTTGCAGTCGAGCTGGGCCTCCGCGCAGGTGGGGCGGCAATCGCCGTTCGCGTCGTTGTCCTGGTAGCCGCTCTCGCACTGATCGCACAGCCGACCTTCGTACAGCGCCTCGCACGCGCATTCGTCCGCGCCGGCCGTCGCGACGCACGTGCCGTGCGGACCGCACCGCTCCGGGTTGACGGCGCAGTCGAGCGGGATGAGCGCGCAGCGGTTGTCGACCAGCTTGTAACCGGACGCGCACGTCGTGCACTCGGTGCCGACGAACCCCTCGGTGCACACGCAGGTCGGGCCCAGCGCCGAGCTGACGCACTCCTGCCGGGCGCTGCACATCTCGACGCCGCAGCTCAGAAAGCCCGAGACCGAGTCCTCGCACCCCAGCAGGGGGAGGAGCAGGAGCGGCCAGGAGACGCGCAGGACGCTCATGGCACCTCCGCTACCCACGCAAGCGCGTTGCCCGCAGGCTCGTGCGCGAGGCGAACCTCGAGGGTGGCCTGAGACGCCCAGTCCATCAGCGCGAGGGTGGCGGCGCGCCGCTCGGGGAAGTTCGTGATGCTGTCGAGGGCCAGCGCTTCCCACGAGGCCGTGTCGTGCCCGGTGATGCCCTCGATTGGCCCCGAGACGCTGAGGCCCTCATTGGTGTGGACGATGAAGCTGTAGCTGGCGTCGGCGGGGCGCGCCGTCGCGTCGACGCTCACCGCTCGGCCCGGCGCGGCGACCAGGAGGAAGCCGGCCCGGAGGCTCGGGGACAGCGCGATCTCGAGCTCGGCCGCCCCGCCGCCGCCGTCGTCGACGACACACACGGCCGCGTCGGGGTGGTCGACGGCAATGGTCACCGCGTCGATCGGCTGGGCGCCCAGATCGGCGACGATCAGCGCCGGATCCGCGCCCTCGTACGCCAGCGTGAGCGGCGCCGTGCTCCCGCCGCTGGCGTCGACGACGAGGTTCGCGTGCCACGCCGGGACGGCGCCGAAGCGCGCGAGGGCCCCGGCGCAGTAACGCAGGAGTCGGTCCTCACGGCGCTCCGCCTCGCTGCCGAGCAAGTAAGCGCGCGCGCTCCCTGGATCGAAGGCCATGGCGAGCCAGTCGGAGCCCTGCGCCTGGCCGACGAGCTCCGGCGCGGAATCAGCGAGCTCGAAGGTCGCGCCCGCCTCGTCCAGCCCGAGGATCCTCGCGCGGCCCGGGTCGTACTCGAGCGCGCGAGCGCCCACAGCGGAGAGCTCCTCGGCCTGGAACGTGTCGAGATCGATCTCGTAAATGGCGCTCGCCGAGGCGGAGAGCGCCCTGTTTCCGGCTGGATCCAGCGACAGCGCGCTCCCGAGATCGGCGTCCGCGCTCGTGAGATCCACGACCGCACCGGAAGCGAGATCGAGGGTCGCCAGGCGCCCGCCGTTCAGCGCGAACACGCGACCGGAGCCCGCGTCATAGGCGACGTCGGTCACGGTGCTCGGCACGCTCGCCAGAGGGCGGAACGACCAGCCGGGCGGGACGAGCGCGCCGAGGACGCGCTCGGAGCCGATGATGGACAGCGTCAGCAGCGATGGGGCCGAGAGCGCGGCGACGCACTGGCCGGCGTCGTTCTGCGTGAGCCCTGGCTCGCAGCGCTCGCAGCTATCGCCCGCGTGCCCCGGACCGCAGCGACACGCGGCCCCGCTCGCCGTCTCCTCGCAGACTCCCGCCTCACCGCAGTCGACGTCGGGGGCGTTGCAGGTCGGGACACAGTGGGACCCGATCAGCGCGGGCCGGTACCCCTCCTGGCACGGATTGCATTCAGGCCGGTCGTCTCCCGGCGCGCAGGTGCAGACGCGGCCTTCGCCGCAGTCGGGGGGCGGGGCCTTGCTGCTGTCGTCTGCACACCCGACGACCAGCGAAAGGGCCATCGCCCAGAGCCCGTAGCGCAACGTCATTTTCCTATCCCGACGGTGACCATGAGCCAGAACCTCCACGCGCTGTAGTCGTACGTCTGCTTGGCTCGCCAGCTCGGTCCCTCCGCGTCGATCCCGAACAGGCGATAATCGACGTGCTGGACGAGGAGCTCGGCGCCGATGGTGTTGAGGCGCGACGTGCGGAAGACGGGGCCGACCTGGAACCCGTAGATCCAGCTGAAGCGGGTCGGATAGGTCACGTCGCACTCGCTGACTTGCCCGCTGGCCCGCAAGTCGTCACACAAGTTCTCGTAGGCCTCGCCGTCCCTGCCTTGCGCGCTGCCGTCGTGCGCGAACAGGAACTCCGGGCCGGCGAAGGCGCCGAATCGGACCGCGAGGGACTCCACCACGGGGACCGCGGCGCCGAGCATGAAGGGGGTCGCGAACTCCCAGCCGATGCCCCGTTCCTGCACGGTGGGCTCTCGTCCTTCGAGGGTCGTGCCCGTGGTGAACCAGAAGCCAAACCCGAGGCTCACGGGCTCGGGCCCGAACATCAGATCGAAGCCGAGCAGCACCGGCGTGTGATCGTCGACGTCCTCCCTCCCGGAGCGCAAGGACAGCGGGCAGCTGCCGGCGCACTGGCCCTGAAAATCCAGCGTGCCGCTCCCGTAGGCGCCGTAGCCGAAGCGAAACACGGACAACGGCACGCTCCGCGGCTTCCTCTTGGCCGGAGGCGCTGGCTTCGACGGCGCGTCAGCGGTGGGAGCCGGCGGGGGAATGAACGGTGGAGGCTCAGGGGCCGGCGGGGGCATGAACGGTCGACGCTCAGGAGCCGGCGGGGGAATGAACGGTGGAGGCCCAGGCGGGTAAGGCTGCGATGGATAGGTATACGGATACGGGGTTCGATACGGATACGGATACGGGTATGGATACGGATATGGGTATGGATACGGCTGGGCGGCGCTCGGAGGAGGCGGCGCGGGCTGCTCCGGTTCAGGCTGTGCAGGGGCGGGCGGCGGGGCTTCCGCGGGCGCGAGCTGCGGTGGAGGAGGCGGAGCCGGCGCTGGCTGTGTCGGTGCAGGGGGCGCGGGGGCGGGCTCCATGGCGCTCGAGTCGGGCGCCTGAGCGAACGCCTGCGCGCTCACGATCAAGCCGAGGCACTGCACGTGCCAGAAGACCCCCCTTCGCGAGGTGCTCCACCGTCGGGTTTTCACCACTTCCTCATCCTAGAGCTCGGGCGCGAGCTGAAGCAAGGGCCAAGCCAGCGTCGTATCCGCTGCATCTGCTGCAAAACCCGCCGCGTGCCTCGCGAAGACCACGACATCCGTGTCGTTGGCCCTCTCGACGAGCTGTCGAGTCCCAGCTTCGACCTCTTCGATCGTCATGGAGGCCCACGCTCCCCTGTTCGACGCTGGAACCTCGGTGATCCTGGGTGAGCTCGGCCTGGCGCTCTCTGCTGCGTGCCCCGCGTCGCGGCGCCGGAGCTTGGCCGAGCGACCGGCCGGTGGTACCAGGACACGATGGACGTGAGAGCTGGGGCGCCCTCCCGGGATCCTGCGCGCACGGCGCTGCTGATCATCGACATGCAGAACGACTTCCTCGCGGAGGGAGGCGCGTTCTCGAAGCGCCACTGCGATCCGCACCAGCTCGCGCAGACCGTGGCCTGGCTCGCGCGCGCGGCGCGAGCGCAGGGGCGGGTCGTGGTGTGGGTGACCTCGGTCTACGGCGAGATCGACGCGGCGCCGGACGCGCTCCGCGGGCAGACGCACACCGGCAGCGCGTGCTGCGCCCGCGGCACGTGGGGCGCCGAGCTGTTCCCGGCGCTCGTCCCGGTGCGCGCCGAGCGCCCCGCGGGGACCGCGGAGTGGCACGTCGAGAAGCGCTGGTATTCGGCGTTCCGCGAGACAGATCTGCACGCCCGGCTGGCGCAGGCGGGCGTGACCGCCGTGGTCCTGTGCGGCGTCGCGACCAACGTGTGTGTCCTCGCCGCCGCCCGCGACGCGCGCCGGCTCGGCTATGACGTCGACCTCCTCGGGGACGCGACCGCGGCGGGGACCGCGGGCAAACACGCCGTGGCGCTGCGCGAGATCGAGGGCCTCGGCGGCCGGCGCCGCAGCTGGGCCGACCTGCTCTCCGAGGGACCGGGGCCCGTGCACATCGCCGGCATCGGCGCGGGCGAGACGGCGCTGTGGTGCGGCGCCCTCGACGACCGCCTCGCCGGGGACGCCGGCGCCTTCGCCGCCGTCGAGCGCGAGGTCGCCTGGACGACGATGCGCCACCGCGGAGGGGAGGTGCCGCGCCTCGTCGCGATCCAGGGCGAGCGCTCGCCCGACGGCGCGATGCCGCTCTATCGGCACCCGGTCGACGAGCAGCCCGAACTCTGCCCCTTCACCCCCGCCGTCGACCGCATTCGCAGGGAGGTCGAGCGCCGCGTCGGACACCCGCTCAACCATTGCCTGCTCCAGCTCTACCGCACCGGGCGCGACTGGATAAGCGAGCACTCCGACAAGACGCTCGACCTCGTGCGCCCGTCGTTCATCGTCAATGTCTCGCTCGGACGACAGCGCACCATGGTGCTCCGGCCCAAGCGCGCCGAGGACGGGGAGGCTGTCCAGAAGGTCCCTCTGCCGCACGGCTCGCTGCTCGTCATGGACCTGGAGACGAACCGCCGATTCTATCACGCCATTCGCCAGGAGGGGGACACGGAGGGTGAGGGCGGCGGCCCGACGCCGCCTTCGCGCATCTCGCTCACGTTCCGGCACATCGGCACGTTTCACGATCCGGCGACCGGCGCTGTCTGGGGCGTCGGCGCGCCCGCGTCCGAGCGCGCCGAGGCCGAGGCGCGCGCACGAGCCCGAGCCGCGGTCCCCGAGCCGGAGCGCGAGGCGGCGGAGCGCGGCGAGGCAGAGCGGATGTTGCAGCTCTTCCGCGCCGAGAACATCGATCCCACCTTCGATGTCGCCGCGTACCGCCCCGGCTTCGAGGCGCTCAATTTTCGCACGCTCCGCGCGTCGCACGAGCCCGGGGGCGACCGATGAGCGCGCGGCGCGCGGTGTATTTCGTGAACGGCTCGATCTCGAGCTGGCGTGTCCTGATGGCGGCTCACGAGAAGGGCCTCGCCTTCGAGCCGCGCCGCCTGCGCGTGATGCGGGAGCCCCGCGAGACGCGCACCCCGGAGTTCCTGGCCCTCAACCCGCGCGGCCAGGCCCCGGTGCTCGTGGAGCCCGACGGCACCGCCATGAACGAGTCGCTGGCCATCCTGACGTACCTCGAGCTGCGGTATCCCGACCCGCCGCTCCTCCCGCCGCTCGCCGACCCCGGCGCGCTCGCCCGAGCGCTCGCCTTCGCGCAGGAGTCCGAGGCCACCGCGTGTGTCTACGACCCGCTCGAGGGCCTCTTCGAGGCCGGCCCGGAGGCCGTGTCGCCGGACCGGCGAGCCGCCATCCTGGGCGCGCTCTCGGGCGTGGAGCGGGAGCTCGCGCTGTGGGACGCGCGGGCCCAGAAGACACGGTACATCGCGTCGGACGCCTTCACGCTCGCCGACTGCGCGTTCTACCCGGTGCTCGCCTACATGCAGCGGCGCGGGCTGTCGCTCACCGGCTATCCGGCGCTCGACGCCTACGAACGCCGCGTGCGCGGTCGCCCCTCGGCGGTGGCCTCGTACCCCGAGGGCTGGTCCCACGACCGGGCGCGCCCCGACCTGTTCGCGCAGGCCCGCGCGCCCGCCGCCGCGACGTAGCGCGGCCGCCCCGCTGGCTGTGGCGTGAATGCGACACATCATCCGGACTGAAGTTGGCCATCCTCACTGAACCTCCCAGAGCCGTCATTCGACCGGGACTCACTGGACAGGATCGTCCGCCGTTCATTGCGTGGTGAGCTGAATAGTTGCACCACCTTGTTCTTGACATGAAAGCGCGTACGGACGTCTTATTGCGCCGCGATATCAGCTGCCGTTCCGGTGAGTGTAGATCCAACCGATGAACGTTGATTATGCTCGCTCCAGGAGGTCCATCCATGCGAACGCTTGCCACTCGAACCGCCCGCGTCGCCCTCGGTCTTTGCCTCACAGCCGCTGCCTGCGGGCAGTCCGAGCCGAACCTATCCGGGCAAGGAGGTGCCGGCGGCTCTGGCGGCGAGGGCGCGACCAGCAGTGGCGAGACGACGTCGAGCTCCAGCTCGGGCGTCGGCGCGACGTCGAGCTCCAGCTCGGGCAGCGACGCGACGTCGAGCTCCAGCTCGGGCACGGGTCCGGACAACACGCCTGTCGAGAACGAGAGCGCCGATTGCGAAGTCGCCGCCCTGCCGGAAGCAAGCGCTCTGCCCAAGATCTCCAAGTTGCCCGACCCGTTCACGAAGCTCGACGGAACCAGCGTTTCCACGAGAGCAGAATGGCACTGCCGAAGGCAGGAAATACGCAAGCAAGCCGAGAAGTACATCTACGGCGAGAAGCCGACGCCTGACGTGGTGACAGGCACCGTCACCGAGAACAAGGTCTCTGTGCACGTCGAGGCCCAGGGCAAGAAGATCGACTTCAGCGCCGACATCGTGCTGCCCTCCAAGGGGGAAGCGCCTTTCCCCGCGATCATCAACGTGGGCGGGAAAGGCGGGTTCGGCGGCATCACGCTGGGTGAGAGCCGCATCCTGGATCAAGGCGTCGCCGTCATCTACTACAACCACAACGAGATCGGCAGGGAGGGCGCCGCGGAGCAATCGAGAGGAAAGCCGAACCCGGGGAAGTTCTATGATATCTACGGCGGAGATCACTCCGCGGGCCTCTTGATGGCATGGGCCTGGGGCGCCAGCCGGATCCTCGACGTCCTCCAGGCGTCGGGGAGCGACATCATCGATCCGACCGGGATCGGCGTCACGGGGTGCTCGCGCAACGGCAAGGGAGCATTCGCCATCGGCGCCTTCGATGATCGGATCGCCTTGACGATCCCCCACGAGACGAGCACCGCCGGTGTCCCGGCCTACCGCATCGCCGACGTGCTGGGCAAGGAGCGGACGGACCACAACTACTTCGGGCTGAACTGGCTCAGCAACAATTTCGAGCCGTTCGTCTTCAAGAACAATGCCTCGAACGCCGTCAAGCTCCCGATCGACACCCACGCCCTGATCGCGATGATGGCGCCGCGCGGCCTGCTCGTCCTCGAGAACCCGCACCAGGCTCAGATGGGCGCCCCCGCCGGTCATATGGCGACAGCGGCCGGAGCGGAGGTCTACAAGGCGCTGGGCGTGGAGAAGAACGTCAGCTACCACTCGAAGGTCGCCGAGATGGCGCATTGCTCTTACAAGAACGAGTACACCGATCTCCTCGTCAAGAATATCGCCAGATTTCTGAAGCACGAGGGCGAGGCGCCCGGACAATTCGTCGTGGGCTCGGGCGGCTCGCTCGGCATGGCGGACTGGGTGGACTGGCAAGCTCCGACGCTGGAATGATGGCGCTGTCCGGAGAGCGCGATCGTCCCTGAGCCGAGGTGCGCGCGGAGCGGGGCGCAGGTTCGTGTGACTCGGGCTCAGCCGCCCCCGCATCACCCCGGGCGGGGCGCGGGCTGCGCCGTGGCGGCGCTTCGTGTCTGCATCTGCATCCACCGAGCGGTGATGACCGCGGCCACGAGCGCGACGATCGTGGTGACCAGGAGCGGCGCGGCGCCGCCGCCGGACATGTGCGCGCGAGAGACGTTGTCGAGGTGGATGCCGAGGTGCGCCGCCCACGCGACGAGCACGCTGCCGCCGGATCGGAGGTGCAGCGCCGTCATCAGCACGCTCAGCGACGTGATGAACACGAGGCTGAGCGCCCACGACCACCACGGGACGCCCGGCAGGCACAGCGCGGGCAGGTGCCAGAAGGTCCACGCGACGCCGAGGACGAGGCTGGCGCGCACGGGACCCTGCGCCGGAAGGAGCCGCCGGAGGGCATAGCCGCGCCATCCGAGCTCCTCACCCAGCGGGGCGAGGACGGCGATGCCGCGGTGTTCCGGCGTGAGGGGCGTGTACAGGAGCGTCGCCGGCAGGCTCCCGCCGGCGAGCGCCAGCAGCGCGAGGCCGAGGAGGTGCAGCGCCGCAGGCATGCACAGGGCGAGCGGCGCGTAGCCCCAGCCCGCCGGGGCGGGGTGGGGCGACAGGAGCCCCGAGAGCCCCGCTCGGCCGCCCTCCTTCCAGGCGCACACGACGGCCGCGAGCGAGGGGCCGACGGCGCCGAGCACGAGCGGCGCCATGGCGACGCCGGGAGGGATGCCGGCGCCCCACTGCTGGAGAAGCAGGGGCAGCTGGCAGAGCCATGTGATGGCGTAGGCGAGGAGGAAGAACCGGGCCACCGGGCGGGGCATGGACCGGCGGGACAGCGGCGCGCGCAGGTTGTTCCCCGTCGTGGGGCTCACCGCCCGCGCGTGCGCCCGAGCAGCGAGCGCAGGATCTCCTCCGCGTGCGTCCACAGCAGCGACCCTCCCGCCTCCGGGAGCACGCGCCGCTCTGCCGCGCGCAGCCGCCCGGCGAGCGACGCTCCGAAGTCCGGCGAGTGCACCGTGCTCGTGTCCCGCGCGCCGTACCACAGGTCGACCGGCGCGCGGATGCTCCCGGGATCGAACGGCCACGGGCTCATCGTCAGCACCGTGTCGCGCGCGTAGCCGGCCGGGCCCTGAGAGAACGCCTCATCCATCGCGCGCCGGTAAGCGCGCTCGAACACCGGGGCGGTGTACACCGCGCGGTCGACGTCGGCGAGCGTCGAGAGGACGAAGCCCCACATCGCCTCGGCGCTGAACCCGCTGAAGAACGCCTCCGCGCGCCCAGCGTCGGTCGCCACCAGCTCCACGAGCCGCCGCACGTCCGGCGCCAGCGCATCGGCGAACACCGGGTTCGCCAGCTCATCGGTCCCCGCGACCACGGCCACGCCGGCCACGACGCCGGCCGCCGCGCAGGCAAGGGCGAACGGCGCGCCCGCCGAGAACCCGACGGCCGCCACGCCGGACAGCCGCCGCGCCTCGAGGAAGCGCCGTAGGTCCTGCGCCCAGTCGCCGAGCGTGCGGCCCGGGGCCTCGTCCGACGCCCCGAGCCCCGGGCGATCCACGGAGATCAGCCGCACGCCGAGCCCATCGACGACGTCGCCCCCGAACCCCATCGACCGGCTCGTGGCGCCGCCGGGGCAGAGCAGCACGGGGATGCCGTCCTCCGGTCCCCACTCCGCCCAGCCCAGCCGCCGGCCGTCTGGAAGCGCCGTCTCCCCGAGCCGGACCGGCTCCACCACGCCGCTGATCATGGCCCCAAGGTAGTTGACCCGCACCGAGGATGCCAGGCGCCCAGCGCGTGTCGGGAAGACGCGGAGACCGACCGGGGTCAGGACGATGCACCAGGGAGCGCACGTGTTCGTGCTGCGCGGTTCCGCATGGAGCTGCCACGGACTCCCGTGGTAAGGTGATGTTGTCAGGGGGTGGGTGGTGGTGAATTTGTGATCGAGCCCGCGCCGGCCTTCACGCAAGTGCGCATGGATCAACGGCTCGAGGGAACGCCGGCCGGGGAAGGGGACAGGCCATGATCGCGGTCGCCGAGCCGGGCACACGCACCCTCAGCGACGACGAGTTCGTCCTGTTCCAGAGGCTCGTCAAGCGCCTCTCGGGCATCTCCCTGGGCCCGCAGAAGAGGCCGCTCCTGCTCTGCCGACTCGGGCCCCGGCTCCGCGCGCTCGGGCTCCGCAGCTTTGGCGAGTACTACCGCCGGGTGACCGCGGCGGGCGGCGAGGGCGAGCTCGCGCACATGCTCGACTGCATCTGCACCAACGAGACCCATTTCTTCCGGGAACGCGAGCAGTTCGAGCTCCTCGAGCGCGAGATCCTCCCGGCGTGGGAGAAGAGCGCGGGCCCGGGCTCGCCGGATCGCGGAGCGCCCCGCGCGCGCGTCCGCCGCCCGCTGCGCGCGTGGAGCGCGGCCTGCTCGACCGGGGAAGAGCCCTACTCGATAGCGATGTCGCTGCTCGACTGCCTGTCCTCCCCCGATCACAGCGGCGCGAGGGCTGATCGCGCGCCGCGCTGGGCAGGCGGCGCGCCGGCGGGCGTTCCGGGGATCGGCGTCCTGGCGACGGACCTGTCCGTCCGCGCGCTCGAGCGGGCGCGATGCGCTGTGTGGCCGATCGATCGGGCCTCGGAGATCCCGGACGAGCGCCTGCGCGCCTACATGCTCCGCGGGACGGGCGCAAGCGCGGGCCTGATGAAGGCCGGGCCGGAGCTGCGGCAGATCGTCACCTTCCGGCGCTTCAACCTGCTCGACGCCGCGCCCGAGCGGTTCGGCCTGTTCGATCTGATCTTCTGCCGGAACGTCTTCATCTACTTCGACGCCGCGACGAAAGCCGAGATCGTGGCGAAGCTCATCGCCAGCCTCGCGCCCGGAGGGTACCTGTTCCTCGGGCACGCCGAGGGCCTCCACGGGACGGACCCCCGCGTGCGATGCGTCGCGCCGTCCGTCTACCGGCTCCAGCCTCCGGCGGGGCTCAAGGGGAGCCGTAACCCGTAGCGCTCCTGCGGGACGTCGCTCCTGAACAGCAGCTCGTCCGGCGGAGCCGCCCTCTCTCGTATAGACCCGCGACGCTGCTCGACGGTGCGCGGTCAGGGGTGGATGTTGAGCTTGTAAACGCCGGATTCACCGATCGCGCCGTCGACCACGATGACGATCGTCTGCCCTGCGTCGAGCGACACAGTGACCTCCGACGTGAACTGGTACAGCTCGTCCCCGAGCACGTCGTCGCTGCACGCGAGCTCCTCACCATAACAGTCCCCGTCGAAGACGGCGAGCACGGTGTCGTAGTCGGAGCCGACCGTATCGATCGTGTACGTCCCTGCCTCCGGCGCGGTGAACAGATAGACCACCTCAGGCGTGTCGATGCCGCCGCAGCTCGCGTCCACCCTGGCGAGGCTCCCCTTGGTCGTCCCCGTCGCGGTCTGGGAGGCGAGGGGCGCGAGCTCGATGGGCTTATCGCACGTGCCGGTGCCGTCGAACAGGTCCACGTTGAGCATGTAGTCGCCCTCCGCGCCGTGGCTGTCGACGCTGATCAGGGCGGTCTGGCCGGCGTCGAGCCACACGAGCTTGCTCGACTCCCTGCTGTCGTTGACGCAGGCCATCTCGTCGCCTTCGCACCCGCCGTCGCGCACGGACAGGACCGTATCGACCGTGGAACCCACGGTGTTCATGCGGTAGAAGCCATCTGTAGGCGCGGTGAAGCTGTACGTCGCCTCGCCGCCGGGCACCGAGGCGCAGGAGGGCGCCAGGAGATCGGGATAGCCCTCCGTGCTGCCCGTGACCGACTGCGGGACCACGGAGTCGAGCGCGAAGAGCGGGCACGGCGGCGCCTCCCGCTGGGTGATGTTGAGCGTGTATTCGCCGCTCGCCGACGCGCTGTCCACGGAGACGATCACCGTCTGGCCGGCGGAGAGGAACAGGCTCGCCCGCGAGTGGGTGATGACCCCCGCGGGGTCCACGTTGTCATTGCACCTGAGCGAGGGTCCAGAGCACGAGCCCTCCAGCACGTCCAGGACCGTATCGAGCGCCGAGCCCTCCGTGTCGAAGATGTAGAGCGCGTCGGCCGGGGCGGTGAAGCGATAGGTCACCTCGGGGGCCCCGCGAGAGGCGCAGTCCGGCGCGAGGTGATCGGAGAGATCCGCCGTCGTGCCCGTGACCGCCTGCGGCACCGTCGAGCCGAGATCGATGAGCGGGCACAGCACCTCGTCGACCACGAGCCGGTAGTCGCCCGTCGGGCCCGCGGTGTCCACGACGAGGATGACCGTCTCGCCGGCCGCGAGCGAGAGCGTGATGAGCGCCGGCTCGAACAGGCCGTCGACGCACGCGACGAGATCGCCGGCGCACGAGGCGCGGCGCGCCTCCATGAGGACGGGGAAGCTCGAGCCGCTCGCGTCGAACGTGTAGACGCCCTCGCGCGGCGCGGTGAAGCCGTAGGTCGCCTCGCCCCCGGTCGAGAAGGTCGCGCAGGCCGAGATCACGTTGCGGAGGTGCTCGTTGTTCCCGGTCACCGTCTGCGGCAGGGTCCCGCCGATCTGGGCGCCCGGGCACGGAGGGGCCTCGACGATCTCCAGCGTGAAGCTCGCCAGCGGGCCGGCCGGATCCGCGACCGCGACGAGCACCGTCTGACCGGCCTCGAGCGTCGCGAACGCGTTCGACTCGCCGCTGCCGTAGCCGCAGTAGAGCGAGCGGCCCGTGCACGTGCCGTCCTCGCGGACCTCGACGATCAGGTCCGACGGGGCGTGCCCGCTGAACACGTACGTGCCGTCCGACGGGGCCGTGAACGTGTACGTGGCGTCCGGGGTCGCGCGGATGTCGCAGTCGGCGAACACCGTGTCCTCGCGCAAGACGGTCGTGCCCGTCACCGTCTGCGGGACGACGGGATCGAGGGCGGTCGGCGCGCACTGGACCGGCCCGGGCTCGGCCACGCGGAGCGTGAAATCGCCCTGCGCGCCGCGCGCGCCGCTCACCACCACGAGGATGCGCTCGCCCTCGGCGAGATCGACGGAGATCTGCGACTGGACGCTCCCCGCGTTGTCGTTGCAGGCCAGCTCCTCGCACGTGTCCGCCCGCAGCGCGCCGAGCGCCGTGTCGTACGAGGCCTCGAAGGTGTCGAACAGGTACGTCCCCGCGTGAGGCGCCGTGAACAGGAACGCCTGATCGGCCGCGCCAGGCTCCGCGCAGGTCAGCCAGCGGCCGTCGTCGGCGCCGGTCGTCGTGCCGCTCACCCGCTGCGGGACGGCGGAGCCGATGTCCTGGGAGGGCTCCGCGCTGCACGCGCAGGTGCCGCCCTCGCAGGGGCGCCCGGGATCGCAGGCGCGATCGCACCGGCCGCAGTGCTGCGGATCTGCGGCGAGGTCCACGCAGCTGCCGGCGCAGTCGGTGAGGCCCGGGAGGCAGGTCTGCCGGCAGATGGATCCGGAGCACGCGCGGCCCGGCGGGCACGCCGCGCCGCACTTGCCGCAATGGTCCGGGTCGGTGCGCGTGTCGACGCACTCGTCGCCGCAGCGCTTCACGTGGCGGCCCTCGCGGCACTCGGCTGGCTCACCGCCGCCGCCGCCGTCACCCCCGCTGCCGCCGTCACCCCCGCTGCCGTTTCCGCCGCCGCCGGTCCCCAGCGGCGCGCAGGCGCCCTTCACGCAGGCCTCCCCGGCCGGACATTCCTGGCCGCACGCGCCGCAGTGCTCCGGATCGGCGTGCAGCGCCACGCAGGCCCCGCCGCAGACCGAGTAGGGAGCCTCGCAGCGCGGCGCCGGGGCGTCGTCGCCGCCGCACGCGGACGCCGCAGAGAGGAGCGCGGCAGGCAGCCAGAGCGCGGCCGTCGAGAGCGCGCGCCCGAAGCGAAATCCGTGTCTGTTCATCGACATCCCCCTGCGGCACGCGCCGCCGACGCGCGCGAGCCGGCGGAGCATGCGAGCGCCTCTCCGACGTTCGGCTCCCGGGCTCCGCGCTGGTGGTTGATGGCTGACGTGGCCGCTCCGCTCATCCGCCCCTGTCGTCGGGCCTCGCTGCGCCGGCCGGCGACCCGACGGCACCTCGGCCGGGTGGGCCGCTGCACGATCGTGCCTCACGTCGCGAAGCGAGGTCAAGGCGCGCCGTCCGGCAGGCTCTTCGGTAGGGCTGGCCCGCGCCAAGGAGCGACAAGAGCGACAACCGCGCCACCCCTTGCTAGAACCGCCCGCATGTCGCGGCCCGCGCGCCCTGAAGTCCTCGCTCCCGCCGGTGATCGCGCCGCCATGGAAGCCGCCGTGCGCGGCGGGGCCGATGCCGTCTACTTCGGCCTCCGCGGGGGCGGCGCGGGCGGCGGCGCGGGCGGCGGCGCGGCGTCGCCCTTCAACGCCCGCGCGCGGGCCGCGAACTTCGACGCGGCGGAGCTCGAGGAGGCGGTGCGCTTCCTCCACGCCCACGGCGTGAAGGGCTACGTCACCCTGAACACGCTGGTGTTCGACGACGAGCTCCCGGCGGTCCGCGGCGCGATCGAGGCGTGCGCCGCGGCCGGCGTCGACGCGGTCATCGTCCAGGACCTCGGGGTGATGCGCCTCGCGCGGGCGCTCGCGCCCGGGCTCCCGATCCACGCCTCCACGCAGATGACCTGCACCGACGCGGCCGGCGTCGAGCTCGCGCGATCGCTCGGCGCCGCGCGCGTCATCCTCGCCCGGGAGCTCTCGCTCGACGACATCGCCGCCATCCGCCGGGCGACCGACGTCGAGCTCGAGGTCTTCGTCCACGGCGCGCTCTGCATCGCCTACTCGGGGCAGTGCCTGACGAGCGAGGCCATCGGCGGCCGCAGCGCCAACCGCGGCGCCTGCGCCCAGGCCTGCCGCCTGCCGTACCGCCTCGTCGTCGACGGCGCGCTGCGCGACCTCGGCGACGCGGCCTACCTCCTGTCCCCGGAGGATCTCGACGCCACCGACGTCATCCCCGACCTCGTCGCGCTGGGCGTCGCCTCGGTGAAGATCGAGGGGCGCCTCAAGGGCCCGGAGTACGTCGGCGCCTCCGCGCGGCTCTACCGCGCCGCGATCGACGCCGCGCTCGGCGAGGGGCCGGGCCCCGGGACCACGGACCGCGAGGCGGCGCTCCAGGCGTTCTCGCGCGGCTCGGGCCCCGGCTTCCTGCGCGGCGTCGACCACCAGCGCCTCGTCGACGGCCGCACCTGCGATCACCGCGGCATCGAGGTCGGCGAGGCGCGCGGCGCCGCGCGCCGGCGCGGCCACGAGGTCGTGGTCGTCCGCGCCGCCCGGCCGCTCGCGCGCGGCGAGGGGATCCTCGTGGAGGGCGGGTTCGCCGGCGAGGGCGAGATCGGCGGCCGCATCTGGGGCCTGTGGGCCGCTGGCCGCGAGGTCGAGCGCGCGCCGGCGGGGGGCGACGTCGAGGTCTGGCTCGGCCCGGACCGGCGGCTGCCCGAGGACGTGCTGAGCGGCGCGCGGGGGCTGCGCGGGCGCCGGGTCTTTCGCACGAGCGACCCCGTCGCCACGCGCGCGGTCCGCGAGGCGCTCGACCGCGCCCCGCGCCGGGTGGCGATCGACGTCCGCCTCGAGGGCCGCCTCGGCGAGCGCCCGCGGCTCTCGGCGGCGACGGAGGGCGGGGCGTCGGCCTCGGTCGAGGTCGACACCCCGCTCGGCCGCGCCGATCGATCGCCGCTCGACGAGGCCACGCTGCGGAAGCAGCTGGATCGGCTGGGCGACACGCCGTTCGCCCTGCGCGGCGTCGGGCTGTCGCTCGACGGGCCCGCGCTCGTGCCGCCGTCGGCGCTCAACCGCGCGCGCCGGGCGCTCGTCGCGGCGCTGATCGAGGCGTCGCACAGGCCCCATGCGTCGGCGCCGCTCTCGGCCGAGGGGCTCGTCGCCGGGGTCGCTCCGCCGGACGCGCCGCCGCCGGCGCCGGGCCTCTTCGTGCTGTGCCGCAACGTGGCGCAGGCGCGGGCGGCGCTCGACGCCGGCGCGAGCGGCGTCTACCTCGATTTCCTGGAGCTGGTCGGCCTCGGCGCCGCGGCGCGCGAGCTGATGGCGGCCGGGGCCTCCGTCGGGGTGGCGCCCCCGCGGATCCGCAAGCCGGGCGAGGAGAAGATCGACCGGTACCTGCTCTCGCTCGGGCCGGCGTCGATCCTGGTCCGCGGCCTCGGCGCGCTGCTCGACGAGACGCCGGGCGTGCCCCGGATCGGCGATTTCTCGCTGAACGTCACGAACAAGCTGGCCGCGCGCGAGGTGCTCTCGCGGGGGCTCGCCGCGTTCACGCCGTCGTTCGACCTCGACGCCGCCCAGCTCGAGTCGCTGCTCGACTCGCCGTTCGGGCCGTTCGCCGAGGTGGTGGTGCACCACCCGATGCCGCTCTTCCACATGGAGCACTGCGTGATCGCGGCGACGCTGTCCGAGGGCAAGGATCACCTCACCTGCGGCCGCCCGTGCGAGCAGCACGCGCTGTCGCTGCGGGACCGGGCGGGCATGGATCACCCGCTCGAGGCGGACGTGGGGTGTCGGAACACGGTGTTCCACGCGGCGCCGCAGAGCGCGGCGCACCTCGTGCCGAGGCTCGCGAGCTGCGGCGTGCGGCGGTTCCGGATCGAGCTGGTGCGGGAGGACGCCGAGGGGGCGCGGCGCGTGGTGGAGGCGTACCGGCGGCTGCTCGCCGGGGAGGTGGCGCCGGCCGAGGTCGCGCGCGGGCTGCGGGCCGAGGGGAGCTACGGGGTGGTGCGGGGCTCGCTGCGCGTGCTGCAGGCGTGAGAGGAACGGCCATGGGCCGTCGACCCGATCATCGCTTGATGGGGAAGGACACCCGACCTCCGGGACGGCAGGCCCAGCGCCGTGGTCAGCGGCCATGATCGGAGCGTCATGCGTCGCGCCTTCTCGTCGGCCAACCCCGCTCGCTTCTCGCGTTGGCATGTGAGTTGCTGAGCTCCTCCGGCATGAAAACATGGGGTTTGATGGCGGTGGGGTGTTGGTTGCTCTCTGGCTGCAGCGGTTCGGATTTCGACGCAAACCGCGAGAAGTGGCGTTCCGACCGGCCGGAGGAGTATGTCATCTCGATCTGCGGCACCGGCTTTGACGGCGGCTGTACGCTCGCCGCGGTCTCCGGCGATACCGTCGTCGCCACCGCTCAGCGCGGGGTTGACGGGTCGAGCGGCGACTGGACGTTCGCTGAGGCGCCCGAGCAAGCGGATCCGGTAGAGGCCCTGTTCGACCGAGCCGCGCGCGAGAGCGATGACTGCGAGCTCGACAGCGTTCGATTCGACGACCGCTACGGCTATGTGGCGGACTACTATCGGGACTGCGGTGAAGAAGGGGGCGGCGAGGAAGTCACCTGCTTCCAGGCCGACACGAGCGACGTGACACGCTGCGCGGAGTGAGCGCGCGGCGAGCAGCGCGACGGCGCGCTGCTCGCCGCCCGCCATGGGCTTTCCCCGCGGGGGCGGCGAGCGGCGGTTCCATCAAAACACGAGCACCTCGCCGCCTGACGCGAGCTGGCGCGCGCCGTCCTGGGGATCACCGCCGGTGCGGAGGATCTCGGACGGCTCCCGTTCGCGGTGGACGCCGGAGAGAGCGCCCGCCCCCTCGCCGCGGCGCTCCGGAGGAGCCCCGCCAGCCTCGTGCTCCCTCGGGCTCGGGAACCTTACGGGCCGGTCGATTGGAATTGACGGTGCCCATGTGATCGTTCACATTGGCGCCGACGCATCCTTGTCGTTGCGCCTTGCTCGGCTCGCCACGCGTACCGAGGCATTCGCCGTCTGATTGAATTTTGCACCAACTCCGTTCGCTCGGTCGTCGCCGGCACCGCGATGGGCGTGATGATCTCGGGCATGGAGCGGGCGGAGATCAACCTGGATGGACGGCTGCCGTCGCCCTGGCGTCACATCAGCATCGGGCTGCTGCTGCTCGTCTTCATCGTCATGCAGCAGGTCCTGATCCGCTCGGCCCCCGCAGCCAGGGGGGAGGAGTACGGTCGTCATCGATGATGCTTGAGAGTGAGGAGCGATAGAATGATCGAGGCCAAGCGAATTCTGGTCACCGGGGCGGCGGGCAAGGTCGGCCAGGCGTTCATCCGCAGGTTCCTGTCGAACCCCGCGTTCGAGGGGTGGAAGGTCCGTGCGCTGTGCCATAACCGCATGCTGGAGCGGTCGGCGCGCGTGGAGGTGCTGCGTGGGGCCATCGAGGACAGGGCCGTCGTCAACGAGGCGACCGAGGCGGTGAGCCACGTGCTGCACCTGGCGACCAGCAAGGAGACCCCCGAGAGCATCATGGACGTGGCCGTCAAAGGCATGTTCTGGCTGCTGGAGGCCTGCCGCGTCAGCCCTGCGTTCGAGCAATTCATCCTGGTCGGTGGCGACGCCGGGATGGGCCACTTCTTCTATCCGCACCCCGTCCCCGTCACCGAGGCGCAGCGGCACAGCGCCTACCCGGGCTGTTACGCGCTGTCCAAGGTGCTCGAGGAGGTCATGCTCGAGCAGTACTATATTCAGTATGAGCTCAACGGATGCTGCCTGCGCGCGCCGTGGATCATGGAGAAGGACGACTTCAAGGCGCAGCTATCCTTCGGGGACGACGTCTTCGGAGGGCCGAGGTGGCGCGATCTGGTCGGTACCGAGGCGGCAGAGGGGTACGTCCGCTCGGGCGCCGTGCCGGTGATGCTCGACCGACGCGGCGAGCCGGTGAAGCGTAACTTCGTGCATGTGGAGGATCTGGTCACCGCGATCGTCAAGGCCATCAATCATGAAAAGGCGCGCCAGCAGACCTTCAACATCTGCATGGACGAGCCGGTGGACTACGGGGAGCTGGCGCGTTACCTGGAGGCGACGCGGGGCCTGCCGAGCGTGAGGGTGAAGACGCCCTTCCATTCGACTTGGCTGGACAACTCGAAGGCGAAGTTCCTGCTCGGCTGGCGGCCGCAGTACGACCTGGCGCGGCTCACGGACGCCGCCTTCGACTACGTGCGCGCGCCCGATGACCCGCGCGTCACCTGGTACCCCGGTTGATGGGCCCTGCCTCCCCGCGGAGGCCCCTCCCCGTGGTGGACGAGCCTCACGCCGACACCGAGCTTCGCTGCTAGGGGACGGGCCCGCCTACAAGCACCTTCGCCCGGCGGCCCGGCGTGCGCGCGTAGGCCTCCACGACGGTCCGCCCAACGCTCGCCGCGCGCCCGCGCTTCACCAGGGCCACGATCGCGCCGCCGAAGCCGCCGCCGGTCAGCCGGGCGCCGAAGACGTCCGGCTGCGCCCGCGCGCTCTCCACCAGCTCGTCGACCGCCGGCACGGACACCTCGAAATCGTCGCGCATCGACCGGTGAGACGCGTCGAAGAGCTCGCCAAGGCGGCCCAGATCCCCGGCGCGGAGCGCGGCCACGGCGGCGAGCACCCGGGCGTTCTCGGTCACGACGTGGCGCGCGCGCCGGTCGAGCGGCGCCGGCAGCGAGGCGATGCGCGGCTCCACGATCGCATCGACGTCCCGGAGCTCCGGGACGCCGAGCGCCGCGGCCGCGCGCTCGCACTCCGCGCGCCGCGTCTTGTAGTCGCCGCTCGCGTGCTGGTGAGTTACCCCGGAGTCGACGACGAGCAGCTCGGCCTCCGCGGGCAGCGGGATGCGCTCGAACGCGAGCGTCCTCGTGTCGATGAAGAGCGCCGTGCTCTCGTCGGCGAGGCTCGCGGCCATCTGATCCATCGTCCCGACCGGCGCGCCCACGAAGTCGTGCTCCGCGGCGTGCGCGATCCGGGCGATCTCCACGTCGTCGATGGACAGGCCGAGCATCGACCGCAGGGCGCGGGCGAGCGCCACGAGCAGCGAGGCGCTCGACGACAGGCCGCTTCCGAGCGGTACTGTCGACTCGATCCTCGCGTCGAAGCCGGGGATCGACGCGCCCCGGCCGCGGAGGACCGCGGTGATGCCCTGAATGTAGTCGAGCCACAGTCCGCGTCGCGCCTCCTCGCCGGCGCGGAACGAGAGCTGGGCGCCGCCGTGCACGTTCGTCGTCGCGACCTGGATGAGCCTGTCTTCCCGGGGCGCGAGCTCGACGCGCGTCTTCTGCGGGATCGCCGTCGGCAGCACGTACCCGCCGCTGTAATCGGTGTGTTCGCCGATCAGGTTCACGCGCCCCGGCGCCTCTGCCAGGACCTTCGCCGGACGGCCGAAGACGACCTCGAAGCCATTGCCCTTCACCGTCATCGCGGCGCACCCATGTTCACGGCGAACAAAGAACCCAATGCCTCGGAGACGTCAAGCCACAACTGCGGGAGATCGCCGTCCTTGCTTGAGCTCGATGGGCTCGCTCATCGCTCATCGCTCATCCATGCCGGGCGCGCCGCTCAGGCTCGCCGCAGCGCAGCGATGACGGGCGCTGTGTCGGGCCGCATGCCGCGCCACAGGGTGAAGCACTCGGCGCCCTGCTCGACCACCATGCCGAGGCCGTCGGCTGTCTGACCCACCCCAGCCGCGCGCGCGGCCTGCACGAAGGCGGTCGGCTCCTTCTTGTAGGCCATGTCGTAGGCCAGGGAGCCCTCGCTCCACACGCCGGCGGGCAGGGGCGGCACCTCGTTGGTCATGGAGGAGGCGGAGCCGTTGATGATGACGTCGAAGCGCCCGGCGATGTCGGCGAAGCCGCCGCCGGCGAGCCGGACGGCGCCGGCACGCGGGCCGAACTCGGCGGCGAGCTCCACGGCCTTGCTGGCGGTGCGGTTGGCGACGAAGATCTCGGCCGGCTGCTCGTCGAAGAGCGGCAACAGGGCGCCGCGCACCGCGCCGCCCGCGCCGAGGAGCAGCACGCGCGCGCCCTCGAGGCGGCGGCCGAGGTTATGGGTGATGTCGCGCACGATGCCGAAGCCGTCGGTGTTGTCGCCGAGGACGGTGCCGTCGGCGCGCAAGGTGAACATGTTGATCGCTCCGGCGGCGCGGCCGCGCGGCGTCAGCTCGTCGGCCAGCGCGAAGGCCTCGAGCTTGAAGGGCATGGTGATGTTCATGCCCTTGCCGCCGCTCTCCTGGAACTCGCGCACGGCGGCGGCGAAGCCATCCAGCTCGCCGAGGATCGCGCCGTACACCATGTCCTGCCCGCACTGCTCGGCAAAGGCGGTCTGCAGCGCCGGCGACTTGGTCTGGGAGATGGGATTGCCGATGATGGCGTAGCGATCGGTCATGGGTGCGTCCAGGCCTCGGCGACGCGGGGCCGCGCCCGCGAGCGACGCAGATCTACGATAGTGTCCAGCCGATTGCCAGGAGCGCGCGGCGGCGCCCCGGCGGCCGAGGTGCAGAGCGCCTTCCACCGCCCTCCTCGGGAAGAGGCGAGAAAGGCGCCGCCACCGCCGCGCCGCGCTCAGTCCTGGTAGCTCTCGGCCTTCGACGCCATCACCAGGTTGAGCGGCGACGACCCCAGGAGGTCGCGCTCGATGGTGTCGCAGATGCGCGTGAGGGGCAGGTCGTTCGGCTCGTGGCCGAACGGGTCGTCGAGCTCCCCGCCGAGCGCCTCGATCATCAGGACGGGATACGCCACCAGCATCGTCACGACGGGCGTCAGCACCCCGAGCGCCTCGACGAGGGCGAGGGGCAGCGTGGCCAGGTAGAGCGCCACGCCCCGCTGGAGCAGCAGGATGTAGCCGAGCGGCGTGGGGGTCTTGAGGATGCGCTCGCAGCCCCCGAGGCAGTTGACCAGGACGCTCAGCTGCTCCTCGGCGCACACAGCCATGTTGCGCTCGAGGCTCCCGGCCCGGACGAAGGCCGCGAGGCGCTCGGAGACCTGCTGCGCCGCGCGGAGCGGCGGGTGCGGGTGCGCCGAGAGGGCCTCGACCTGCTCCGCCGGGAGCAGCCGGTCGATCTCCGGGCGCTCGGCCTGTCCGCGCAGCGAGCGCCGCGCGGCGTGGACGAACACCACCACCCAGACGGCGACCTCGCGCGCCGCGCCCGGGTCCACCGCGGCGTGCGCGTTCACGATGCGCGTGATGTTGCGGCTCGCGTTCACGATCGAGCCCCAGAGGGTGCGACCCTCCCAGAAGCGGTTATAGGCCGTGTTCGTGCGGAACGCGAGGATGAGCGCGATCACCGCGCCGGCGACCTCGTGAACGCCGATCGAGAGCGACACGCGGGGGATGTGCCTGTGCGCGAGCCAGAGCGCGGCGGCGATGACCCCGAAGGCCAGCACGCGACGCATCACGCCCGGCGACAGGGAGCCCCGCGGCGAGACCAGCATCGGCAGCCAAGCGCGCCTGGTGTAGGGGATCATCGGGGCGACCCTCGTGGCGATGCCCTCCCGGAGCACCGGAAGGCGCCATGGACGTGAAGAGGCCTCAGCCCCTCGTCGAACGTGCCGATCCTCGTGTGGCCCTGTCGGGATCGCCGCCCAGATCGCCGGGATCCAGCGCGCGCAGCGCGTGGCTCACGAAGAGGAGCATCGCGCCTCCCTACCAGCGAGGCGCCTGTGTCGCAACGCCGCCGGGCGGCGCGGGCGCACGCGCGTCACACGCCAGGCGGTCGGCCTCCGGTGGCGCCTGGCGCGGACGCGCTGGACGCGGGACACTCCGCGTCCGTCCAGGCAGAGCAGACCACGGTGGTCCTGTGCGCCTGGATCGCCTGGAGCCGTCGATTGAAGTTCGTGTCCCCCATCGTTCTGTTCTGGGCGGCCTCCGCCCTGGCCTGGCTCGTCGTCGTGGCAGCGGCGAGGCGCCGCCGGGGCGGGCTCTACGCGCGGTTCGTCGGCGTGCTGCTCGGCATCCACACCTTGATCTCGTGCGCGCTCTTCGGCCACGTCGGCCCGCTCGCGCCGGGATTCGCGTATCTCCAGGGCGCGGTGTACCTGCATTTCCTCCTGCTCTCGCGCCCCCGGATGCGGCCGCTCGCCTACCGGGCGCTCGTGAGCATCCCCGCGTCCTACTTCGTGGCGGCGATCTTCCTGTCGTTCCCGTGGGCCATCGCGAGCGCGCTCGGGGCCACGCCGTACGGCCTCTGGGTGCCCTTCGCGCTCGCCGTCGTCGGTATCCTCCAGTCGCTCACCGCCCGCCGCGAGGAGATCGAGCTCGTCGTCGATCGCGCCCCCGTCGACGGGCTGCGCCGCCACCCGCTCCCGCGCGAGGGGGCGCCCGTCGCGCGCCGGCCCCTCCGCATCGTCCAGATCACCGATCCGCACCTCGGTCCGTTCATGTCGGTCGCTCGGCTCCGCGGCATCTGCGAGCGCGCGGTGGAGCGCGATCCCGATCTCGTCGTGCTCACCGGCGATTACCTGACCATGGAATCGCAGGACACCGCGGATCACCTCGCCGAGGCCCTGTCCCCGCTCCGCGCCCTGGAGGGGCGTGTGTTCGCGTGCCACGGCAACCATGATCACGAGTCGCCCCGCCACGTCGCGACCGCGCTGGAGCGCGCGGGGGCGCGCCTGCTCGTGGACGACGCGGCGCTCGTCGAGACAGCCGCCGGGCCGGTCCAGGTCCTCGGGATGGACTTCCACTACCGCGATCGCGCCGAGCGCATGGCGGCGGTCTGCGCCCGTCACCCGCGCAGGAAGGGCGCGCTCCGGCTCGTCCTGCTCCACGATCCGGGCGCGTTCCGCCACCTCGGCGAGGGGGAGGGGGATCTCGTGCTCTCGGGCCACACCCACGGCGGGCAGCTCGGCCTGGTCAGCCTCGGAGGCTCCTGGACCGCCCTCCAGCTCTTCGTGAAGATGCCCGATCATGGCCTGTGGGCCCGCGGCCCGGATCGGCTCTACGTGCACCGCGGGACAGGGCACTACGGGTTTCCCCTTCGGCTCGGCGTGCCGGCGGAAGAGAGCGTGCTCAAGGTCCATCTCGCCGGCGACGGCGTGTGACGGGCGAGGCGCCGCCGCCTTGAACGCGGCGGTCACGGAGCCGATTTCAACGCAAAGACGCGAAAAAGACAGGGATTGAGCGAGCCACAGAGAGATGGCTCAGCAGCGTCTGGTCCACGGCCGCGTCGAGCGTCACCGTCACCAGACCGTCGCGACTCGATGTCACCGCGCGCCCGCTCCGGGGCGGGCGCGCTCGCCGGCGTGCGCTCCGAGAGGGCTCAGGCCGTCTCGAGGAACTTGCGCACCTGGGACTCGATCGTGCTGCCGGGCACGATGAAGGGCTTGTCCGTGATGTCCACGGAGAAGCTCTGAGCCGAGACGGCATACGTCCCCTTCACGGTCCCCGCCGGCGTCGGCACCGAGAAGTCGCCCTTGCCCTCGTTGCCCGTGAACTTGCCGCCGGCCTTCTCGATCGCCGCCTTGGCCTTCGCGACGATGTCTTGAGAGGGACCGTTGAAGGGGACTGAGAAGCTGTGCTTTGCCATGTCGTCTCCTGGGGTGCTCGATCGCCATCCTGGTACGGCGCGAGGTGCGGCGGAGGTTAGTGCGGCCTCGCCACGGGTACCAGCGCGAACTTGCTGGGCCTTCCGCGCGCCGCAGATCACGCGGGATCGCCGCGCTCCGCAGGGCCGCGCGGGATGGCGGGTGACGGCGGGTCGCGCGTCGCTGGCTGCTGGCGAAGGTCGACGGGACGGCCGCCGCGACGCCTCGAACCCGCGCATCCGTAAGGATTGCGCTTGACAAGACGGACGGAATCGCCGCCTTCTATGCGCCGATTGCTCCCAGCCGTGAACCGAGGACTTATGAAGGACCTTTTTCTCAAGCAGTCGATCCTCCCCCGAGCGGGGCGGGTGTCCGCGCTCGCGCTCGCGCTCGGCCTGAGCGCTGGATGCGTGGTAACGCAGGGCCCCGGCGCGGGGGCCGCCCCTCCTGCCGGCGCGAGCCCGGGCGCTGACGCGAGCGCCGCGGGGGGCGAAGGGCCCGCGCAGACCAACCTGCTCAAGGCGTCCGACTTCGACGACAACAAGAGCCTGCCCTGGACCACCTCGTTCACCGCGCCTGGCGCGGGCAGCGCCGAGGTGAAGAAGGGGGCCTATTGCGTCACGGTGACGAACAAGGGGTCGAACAACTGGGACGCCCAGTTCCGCCACCGGGAGATGGTGATCCAGAAGGGGCACAGCTACACCCTTCAGTACAAGGCCTGGGCGTCCTCGCCCACGAAGGCGCGCCCGAAGGTCGGCATGTCGGGGCCGCCTTACGAGGAGTACTGGTCGGACACCGTGATCCTCGGGACCGAGCCCAAGACCTTCTCCGGCAAGTTCACGATGGGGAAGGCCGATGACGCCACGGCGGAGCTCGCGTTCCACATCGGCGGCGGCATGGCGTCGGCCAAGGAGCCGTTCGAGGTCTGCATCGACGACATCCGCCTGGACGACCCGCAGTTCAAGGCCGCCGCGCCCGTGACCGAGGCGGCGGCGCCCAAGGTCGCCGTGAACCAGGTCGGGTATCTGCCCGGCGCCATCAAGATCGCCACCGTGAACAGCGCGGCGACCGCGCCGGTCGCGTGGGAGCTGCTCGACGCCTCCGGCAAGGCGGTCGCCCACGGCCAGACCAAGGTCTTCGGAAAGGACGGCGCCTCCGGCGATCACGTCCACCTCGTCGACTTCACGGCCGTCAAGGCGCCTGGCCAGGGCTACGTGCTCAAGGTGGGCGAGGAGAAGAGCTTCCCGTTCGACATTGGAACGGGCCTTTACCAGAAGCTCAAGTACGACGCGCTCGCGTATTTCTACCACAACCGGAGCGGCATCGAGATCAAGATGCCGTTCGCCGGCAAGCCCGAGCTGGCGCGCCCGGCGGGGCACCTCCACGACAAGAGCACGCCCTGCCTGAAGGACAGCGGCTGCGAGTATGCGCTCGACGCGTCCCGCGGCTGGTACGACGCCGGCGACCACGGCAAGTACGTCGTCAACGGCGGCATCTCGGTCTGGACGCTGCTCAACTGGTACGAGCGCACGAAGCACATCGGCGCCTCGAGCGCCGACTTCGCGGACGGCAAGCTCAACATCCCCGAGGGCAAGAACGGCGTGCCCGACATCCTCGACGAGGCGCGCTGGGAGCTCGAGTTCCTGATGGGCATGCAGGTGCCGGAAGGCAAGCCGCTCGCCGGCATGGTCCACCACAAGATGCACGACGCGTCGTGGACGGGCCTCGGCCTCGCGCCGCACGAGGACAAGCAGGCGCGCTTCCTCCACAAGCCGAGCACCGCGGCGACGCTCAACGTCGCGGCCACGGGGGCGCAGTGCGCGCGCATCTGGAAGACGGTGGACGCGGCGTTCTCGGCCAAGTGCCTGAAGGCCGCCGAGCGCGCCTGGGCGGCGGCGAAGCAGAACCCGGCCCTCTACGCGCCGCCCGGCGGCGACAAGGGCGGTGGGCCCTACGACGACACGGACGCCAAGGACGAGTTCTACTGGGCCGCGGCGGAGCTCTTCGTCACGACGGGGAAGCCGGAGTACAAGAAGTTCCTGCAGGCCTCGCCGCTCAACGCGCGTTTCCCGACGGAGGTCGAAGGGGGCGCGGCGTCGATGAACTGGCGGGTCACCGACGCGCTCGGCCAGATGTCGATGGCGATCGTGCCCGGCCACGTGGACGCGGCGTGGCAGAAGGAGATCCGCGGCCGCATCGCGAAGGCGGCCGACCAGTACCTCGCCATCGCCGACAAGGAGGGGTACCGGACGCTCATCGCCCGGACGCGTGAAGGCAAGTACGACTGGGGCTCGAACTCGGGCGTGCTGAACAACATGCTCGTGGTGGCGCTCGCCCACGACTTCACCAAGCAGCCGAAGTACCTCGACGGCGTGGTGCTGGGCATGGACTACCTCCTCGGGCGCAACCCGCTCGGGCAGTCGTACGTGACCGGCTACGGCGACAAGCCGCTCGAGAACCCGCACCACCGGTTCTGGTCGCACCAGGCGAACAGCAAGTTCCCGAAGGCGCCGCCCGGCGCCGTCTCCGGCGGCCCGAACTCCTCGCTCCAGGATCCTCACGCCCAGAGCGCCGGCCTCAAGGGGTGCGTCCCGCAGCGGTGCTTCGTTGACAACATCGAGGCCTGGAGCGTGAACGAGATCACGATCAACTGGAACGCACCGTTCGCGTGGGTGACCGGCTTCCTCGACGAGAAGGCGAAGCCGTAGCCGCGCTGGCCGGAGGCGGGGTCTTTTGAACCGCCAAGCGCGCCAAGGACGCCAAGGACGCCAGGTAAAACACAAAAATAGTGGCGTCTCTTGGCGTCTTCTGGCGCCTTGGCGGTTCCATCCTTCCGGCAGGGTGGGGGAGTTGGTTCCCCCCGCCTGACGGCAGGCTCCCGCCGGCCACGATGCGGCCGCCGGCGCGCCGGTGGTACCATCCGCCTGGTCCTCGTGGAGCTCCGAGCCGACGCCGTCATCGCGGACAAGCTGCACCTGCTGAGGCCTCTCGGGCAGGGCGGGATGGGCGTCGTGTGGGCGGCGCGGCACCTCGCCCTCGACACCGACGTCGCGGTGAAGTTCATCCGCCCCGAGCGGGCGGCGGAGCGTCCTGCCCTCGTCGCGCGCTTCCAGCGCGAGGCGAGGGCCACGGCGCGGATCGCGCACCCGCACGTGGTGCAGGTCATGGACTACGGCGTCGTCGACGGCGCCGTGCCGTACCTCGTGATGGAGCTCCTGCGCGGCTTCTCGCTGGCCGAGCTCCTCGAGCGCGGCGGTCGCCTCAGCTTCGCCACCGCGAGGTCGCTCGCGCGGCAGGTGGGGAGCGCGCTCGAGAGCGCCCACGAGCTCGGCATCGTGCACCGCGACATCAAGCCCCACAACGTCTTCATCACGGAGGGGGGCCAGGGATACCCGCTCTTCGTCAAGGTGCTCGACTTCGGCGTCGCGAAGGTCGCGGGCGACACGGCCGTGCCGGCGGCGAACCCCGCGCTCACCGAGACAGGGATGGTGATCGGATCGGCGCCGTACATGAGCCCCGAGCAGCTCGAGGGGAGCAAGGACGTCGATCTCCGCTCCGATCTCTGGTCGCTCGGCGTCATCCTCTACGAGGCGTTGACCGGCGCGCAGCCGTTCCAGGGCAGCTCGTTCGTCGCCGTCGGCGCGGCGGTCCTGAAGGGGAGGTTCCGCCCCGCCAGCGAGCAGAGGCCGGGCCTGCCGGCGTCGATCGACGACTGGTTCTCCAAGGCGCTCTCCGTCGATCCGACCTGCCGATTCCAGTCGGCGCGCGAGATGGTCGACGCGTTCCTGAGCCTGGAGGTCCGGACGGCGGATGTCGACGCCCCCGCGGGCCGCCATCACCCGGCCGCGTTCGCCACGACCGTGGCCGCGCCGGCCGCTCTTCTGGGCGCTCCCCGCGGCGCCGGCGAGCTCGCGAGAGCGCCTGTCACCTCGGGCACGCTCGAGAGCTCAGGCGCGCTCGCGGGCGGCCCTGTGACGGCAGCCCCTGTCCCGGACACCGCGGCTGGCCACACCGTGCTCCACCAGCGCGCCGCGGAGCGGCCGGCGGCGCGGGGCCGCGGAGGCGGCGAGCGCGCGCGAGAGAGGCGCCTCCGCCGCGCCGCGCCGCTCGCCGCCGCCGCGTGCGCCGCGGGCGCGGGGGGGTACCTCTTCCTGCGCGAGCCGTCGGCCGGATCGGGCGGCTGCCCTGCCGGCATGGTGCTCGTCGAAGGCACCGAGTTCCAGATGGGCTCCGACGCGGACGCGGAGACGCCCAGCGACGAGACGCCGCGACATGGCGTGACCGTGAGTCGGTTTTGCCTCGACGTCACCGAGGTGACGGTGAAGGCCTACTCGGACTGCAAGGCCTGCGATCGCCCGCGGCAAACCGTCGAGTCGGAGGGGCTCACGCCCAGCGGCCGCTCCTTCTGGAGCCAGTTCTGCAACGGCCCCGAGGCGCTGGACCACCCCATCAACTGCGTCGATTGGTACCAGGCGAAGGCGTACTGCGCCGCCTCCGGCAAGCGGTTGCCCACCGAGGCGGAGTGGGAGCTCGCGGCGCGCGGCAAGGACGCTCGGACCTACCCCTGGGGCCACGCGCCTCCCTCGGGCGAGCGCCTCAACGCCTGCGGGCCCGAGTGCAGCCGGATGCTGACGGAGCGGCTGGAGAAGGTGGGGAAGGGGCCGTGGCCTCGCATGTACAACGACGACGACGCGGCCCCGGCGACCGCCCCCGTCGGGCGATCGCCGGCCGGGACATCGCCCGCCGGCGCCCTGGACCTGGCCGGCAACGTCTGGGAGTGGACCGAGAGCCATTATTGCCCTTACGACAGGGACGATTGCGACGACTCCCGCCGTGTGCTCCGCGGCGGCGGGTGGGATACGGTCGAGAGCCAGTATGTGCGCTCCGCGCACCGCCGCCCGAGCGCTTCCACGGCGCGCGGCTGGAGCATCGGCTTCCGCTGCGCCAAGGCGCCGTAGGTCCGCGGGTCGGAGCCCCTGCCGAGCGCGACCTGGCGGAGCCGCCGCTCGACCTCACGTCATCGATCCCGATGCGCCCGGCGCTCGCCGCCGGCGTGATCTGGACGGTCGCCCGCGGGCGCACCAAAAGCTCCCGCATGATCGTGGAGTCGTTGCTCCCCTGGCCAGTGATGAGGCTGACCAGCACGGATGGAGCCCAGGCGAGCGCGTCCTTGAGCGAGCTCCTGGAGATGGAGTCACCGACCCCGGAACGCCTGTCGGAGCGCTTCGAGATATCACGGCTCGGGAGCCAGGCGGTCCTCGCCGAGAGAGAGTTGCCGTGGCGGCGCGCGCTTCGCGGCGAGTCCTTCAGCGACGAGGAGGTCTGGTACGATCGACCGACCGGCCGCAGCCTGCTGTTGCTCGTGCGCTGCCGCGCGTCGGCCGGCGAGGCGCTGCTTGTCTTCGAGAACGTCGCCGATCAGCCCTTCGCGATCCGGCTCGCCGATCTCGTGGCCAGCGTCGGCACCGCGCTGCCCAGCGCGGACGAGCCCTCGGCCCTGGCCCATGGGCTGCTCGACGAGGTGGCCGCCGCCGTTCGCGCCGATGCCGTGTTTCTCGTCGCCACCGAGGGAGGCGAACGCCTCAGGCTGGTCGCCTCGGTCGGCGTTCCCGAGGTATTCGCGCGAGATTGCAACCTGAACCTGGCTGCCAGCGTCATGGCGCTGGCCGTCGAGACCGGCGACATCCAGGAGGTCGCGCGCATCGAGGATCTGCCAGAGGGCCCCTTCCGCGGCACCCTGCGCCTGCTCGAGCTCGGGCTCCACGCGGTGTTTGCGTTCCCCCTGAGCGCGGGGGGCGAGCGTGTCGGGGTGCTGGGGCTCGCGCGGCGCAAGCCGGGGAAGCTCAACCGGATCGAGCGCCGCTTGCTCCGGGGCGTGGCGGGCGCCTGTGCGCTCGGGCTGCGGCAAGCGCGGCTGCGCGACGCCGAGCGCCGCGAGGCCCGCCGGCTGCGATTGCTCCGCGACGTGGCCATGGACATCGAGGCCGCCATGCCCCTGCACGCGCTGCTGCGCCGCCTGGTGGAGCAGGCCTGCGAGCTGACCCGCGCCCGTTACGGCGCCCTGGGGGTGCTCGACGCCGAGGGCACCGGGCTCTCCGACTTCATCTATGTCGGCATCACCGAGAAGGTCGCCGGCGACATCGGCCGCTTACCCGAGGGCCGCGGGCTCCTGGGCGCGCTCATCCACGACCCGCGGCCCAGCCGGGTGTCGAATATCCACGCCGATCCGCGGTCGTGCGGCTTCCCTGCGCATCACCCCGCAATGACGTCCTTCCTCGGCGTCCCGCTGCTCATCGGGCAGAAGGTGTTCGGAAACTTCTATCTGTGCGACAAGGACGGTGGCGCCGAGTTCGCGGAGGAGGACGAGCGTATGGTCCGGCTCTTCGCCGCGCAGTCGGCGCTGGCCATCGCCTACGCCCAGCAAGTCGAGCGCACGCAGGAGGCCCATCGCGAGGCGGACAGCCTGCGCAGCGAGTTCGCGGCCGTGATCGCTCACGATCTCCGCAACCCCGTCGCGGCCATGACGCTGCTCCTGGACGGGCTGCTCGCGAAACGCGAGGACGGTTCGGTCGTCGTGTCGATCCAGCAACTCCAATGCTTGCGCCGGATAGGCCGCCGGATCTCGCACATGAGCCAGGACCTGCTCGACGTCTCTCGCATCGAGCTCGGGCGGGTCTCGCTCGAGCGCCAGTCCGTGTCGCTGGAGGAGGCGACGCGCGCGCTGCTCACCGAGATCGAGCCGACCCTCGGGCAGCACCCGGTGACCCTCGACGTGGAGGGGCGTGTGCCCGAGGTCTTCGTCGATCCGGCCCGGCTGTCGCAGATCCTCACGAACCTGCTCGACAACGCCGCCAAGTACTCCGGCGCCGGCTCGCCCATCCGCGTGACCCTCCGTCCGGAGTCGGGAGGCGCGGCGCTGACGGTCGAGGATCGCGGCCCGGGCATCGCGGCGTCGGATCTCGGCAGGCTGTTCGATCGCTTCTTCCAGGCCCCGCGGGCGCGCGAGAAGAACACGGGGCTCGGCCTGGGCCTCTACATCGTCAAGGGGCTGATGGAGGCGCACGGCGGCAGCATCGCCGCGGAGAGCCCGCCGGGCCAGGGCTCGACCTTCCGGCTGTGGTTTCCGGCGGCTCACCCCGCGCAGGCAGCGAACCCTGCGGGCGGCCGCGGCCTCGGCACGTAGAACAGGCGTTTCGCGGTTACCTGTGCCGTGGCACGCGCCGTCGAGCGCCTTCCGTTTCCGCGGGTGGAGCCTCATGACACGCGAGTCGCCGCGCGATGCGCCCGCGTCGCCGGCGAACACGAGCACGCGCGCGATGGAGGCAGCATGAAAACGAACCGGACTCGTCTGGGGATCTCCGCGCTCTTTGCCATGGCTTCATTCGGGCTCGCGATCGCGGGCTTCGCCGACACGATGGAACGCACGGAGGACGAGAGAGAGGTGGACTGGAGGGCCTGTCAGCAGCTGCATGCCCGCGCCTCCGGCCAGGTGGAGCGTGTCCGGGCCGCTTACCGGGCATGCGCTTCCGACAACGATTGCTCCATCGTCGATACGAGCACCGACTGCGGCGGCACCTGTGGTGAGGTGGTCAACCGGGCGGGCGTCCAGCAGATGAGGCGCCTCATCGTCCACCTCGACGCGACCGTGTGTCGCGAGCATCGGAGGATGGGCTGCCCCTACGGCACGCCTGCGTGCCTCGCGTCCAGGCCCGTCTGCGCCGGCGGTGCGTGCACGTTCGCCCCTCTGTAGGCGATCTCGCGCGATCTCGCGCGACGTCGCGCGATCCGGCGTCACCGCGCCGACGCCTGCTGCTCGGCCGCGGCCTCCGCGAGCTGCTCGCGCAGCCAAGCGTGCGCCGGATCGTCCGTGAGCCTGGGGTGCCAGACGGCCGAGAGCGTGAAGCCCGGGAGAGCGAGCGGCGGCGGCGCGACGACGAGCTTCAGCGCGGGGGCGATGTCCCGCGCGACCTCGCCAGCCAGGACGCCGATGAGATCGGTGCCCGAAAGCAGGTGCGGCGCCATCAGGAAGTGCGGCAGCGTGACGTGGACGTCGCGCTCGAGCTGCTGGGCGGCGAGCGCGCGATCGACCACCCCGACGCGCCCGCCGTACGGTGAGACGAGCAGGTGCGGCCGCGCGAGGAACGAGCGCAGCGTGCGCGGCGCGGGAGGCTGGCAGACGATGGCGAAGTCGTCGCGCAGGAGCGGCCGGGACGCGAGCCCGGTCAGCCCGGGCCCCTCCACTGCCAGGCCGACGTGGACCTCGCCCGCGTCGAGCGCCCGGACGGCGTCGCGCGTCTCGAACTGCAGCACCGCGAGCCTGGCCCTCGGCGCGCGCGCCCGGAGCCGCCGGACGAGCCGCGGCAGCAGCACGTACGCGGCGTAGTCGTTCATGCCCACCCGCAGCTCGTCGCAGAGCGCCGCGGGGTCGAACGCCGGGCGGCGGGCGAGCGCCGCCCGCAGGCGGTCCAGGGCCGGGCGCACGTCGCGCCGGAGCTGCTCTCCGCGGGGCGTCAGGAAGAGCGCGCGGCCGCGCCGGACGAGCAGGCGATCGCCGAGCAGCGCGCGGAGCCGGCCGAGGGCGTTGCTCGTCGCGGGCTGGCTCAGGCCCACGCGCTTGCCGGCGGCGGTCACGCTGCGCTCCTCGAGCAGCGCCTCCAGGACGACGAGAAGATTGAGGTCGAGCGCAGAGAGATTCACGGCGTGAATGCATAGCATCCGGTGCATCCATTGGACTGGCGGACCGCGCGCCCGCACGTTGGGGCCTGTTCAACGCGGAGGGACAGCACGGATGAGAGCTGCATTGCTAAGGCCGGGCCCGGGCGCGGGCGGCGCTGTGATCGGCGAGCGGGAGCTCGGCCCCGTTCCACGCGGGCACGCGCGCGTGCGCGTCGCGTTCGCCGGGGTAAACCACATCGATCTGCTCCTCGCCGACGGGAAGCTCCCCCTCACGCCGATGCCCGTGGGGCTCGGCCTCGAGCTCGCGGGCACGGTCGAGGCGCTCGGCGAGGGCGCGCGGGGGCCGGCGGCGGGCGCGCGCGTCGTCGCGATGGGCACGCCGCACACCGGCGCGTTCGCCGAGCTCGCCGACGTCGAGGCGCGCCGCGCCGCGATCGTGCCCGACGGTGTGCCGCTCGACCGCGCCGCCGCGTCGATCGTCAACTACGCGACGGCGTGGGTGCTCCTGCGGGAGCGCGCCCGGATCGCCCCCGGCGAGGCGGTGCTCGTGCACGGCGGGGCCGGCGGCGTCGGGACCGCCGCTCTGCAGCTCGCGCGGCACCTCGGCGTGCGCGCGGTGGCGCTCGTCGGCGACGCCTCCAAGGTGGATCATGCGACGCGCAACGGCGCCGCCGCCGCGATCGTCCACGGCCGCGAGGACGTCGCGGCGCGGGTGCGCGCGCTGACCGATGGGCGCGGCGTCGATGCGGCGCTCAACGCGACCGGCGGCGCGACGCTCGCGCGCGATCTCGGCTTGCTCGCGCCCTTCGGCCGCCTCGTGTCCTTCGGCTTCCTCGAAGGGCCGCCGGGCGTCGAGCTCGGCGCCGCGCTCGCGGACGGCTTCGGACGCAGCGTATCGCTCGCCATGAGCGACCTGTTCACGGTGGTCGATGAGGCGCCGGAGCGGTTCTCGCGCACGATGGACGAGGTGCTCTCGCTCGTCGAGAGCGGGGCGCTCGAGCCGGTCGTCCACGCGACATGGCCGCTCGAGCGTGTCGCCGACGCGCTCGATGCGCTGCGGGCGCGCGTCGTTCAGGGGAAGATCCTGCTGCGCTGCGCTGCCTGAGGACGCGGCGACGGAGGCGCCGCGCCGGGGGCCGAGGCGCAGAGGTGCCAGCGCAGGCCGCGCCTGGGGTGTGTCACGATAGATTAGTACTTGCTAATTGATGAGTATTGACTAATGTATTGGGCATGGCCGAAGCCGCCGCGATCGACGCCGTCATGCGCGCGCTTGCCGATCCCACTCGGCGGGCCGTGTTCGAGCGGATCGTCAGCTCCGACGAGATCACCGTGGTGGAGCTGACGCGGGGCAGCGGCGTGACCCAGGGCGCCATTTCTCAGCACCTGAAGTCGCTGAAGCAGGCCGGCCTGGTCGCCGAGCGCCCCGAGGGGCGCAAGGTCTACTACCGCGCCCAGCCGGAGGGGCTGGCGCCGCTGGTCGACTGGATGAGCCACTACGGCGTCTTTTGGCGCGAGCGGTTCGCCGACCTCAGAACCCTCCTGAAGGAGATCGATCCATGAACAGTGCCGCCATCGTGGCCGACAGCCGAGAGATCGTCGTTGACGAGGTGTTTCCCCACACGCCCGAGATGGTGTGGAAGACGCTGACCACGCCCGCATTGATGGGCCGCTGGCTGATGAAGCCGATCGGCTTCGAGCCGACCAAGGGCGCCCGCTTCACCTACCAGACCACGCCGGCCGGCGAGTGGGATGGCGTCATCCAGTGCGAAGTGCTGGAGGTCACGCCGAACGAGCGCCTTGTCTACACCTGGAAGGGCGGACACGCCGCCAACGCCGGCTATGGCTCGCGTCTGGAGACGGTCGTTACCTGGACGCTCACCACGGTCAGCGGCGGCACCCGGCTGCGCCTCGTGCACTCCGGCTTCCAGACCCCGAAGAACGACCATGCGCTCCGCAAGATGAGCGAGGGATGGCCGAAGGTCCTCCAGAAGATCGACGCCATCACCGGCGAGAACGGCGCCGCGCCGGCGGAGGCCTCGAATGGATAGGATCACCGTCACGGGGTTCCGCTGGGCCCCGCCGTTCGCCGCATGAGCCTGGCCTCGGCGAGGGCCGCGTCCGAGCGGCCCTGAGGCTCCCGCGCAGGGCTCGACCGCGCCCCCAAGGGACGCAACGAGACGGGCGCCTGGTTTCGTCGCCACGACGAGGACGACAAGGGCTGAGCCGGTGGCCGGTCCACGTGAATCCACACGGGCACGCCCTCGAGGACGAGCGTCGCCAAGGCGCCGGCGGCCATAGCGGGGGATATGCAGCGATCCACGAGTACCACGGGCTGGTGAGCCGGACGCTCCCGCCAGGGCTCTCCGCCATGGCGGGAGGGGTCTCGCCCCTGAGAGCTGCTCCTCCACGACGCCTCGTCGAGAGCGCCGGAGTCCAGCCCTCCCCCGATCCCGGATTCCGTACATCTCGTCGAGCGCGGTATTCCCTTCCAGGAAGCGGCGTCATGAGGGCGCCGAGTATCGCCGAACGGCGGGGGACTTCTACTCTCTTTATCTGACGCTCGCGTTAAGAAGTGTGAAGCGGGGTTGTCAAGAGCTGTATGAAACGTGGTGATCGGCGCGCATTCACGCCGAGATCGTGTGGCTCAACGGGCCTCGCGCCGGTGCCGCCTTGCGCCCCCGACGAGAGGTGCCATATTGCCGCCCTGCCAGGTTGGACAGCGCGCTTCGCGCAGCGCGGCGATCATCTCGTTAGCTCGAGAGGCGTCTCCGGAAGAACACGGGACGGCTGAAGCTCGTCGCGCCCGGTGGGCATGCATCCACGGGATCTGCGAGCCTCGTCGAGGCCGCGCGGCCCGCGGGGCGTGTCTGGCTGACCTGAGGCAGAACGGCGCTCCTGGCCTGGCGTGCGACGACGTCGCTTGTCCTGGCCCCGAGCGATCCGAACAGGAAAGGAAGGCAGACGCGATGACGAAGATTCTTCAACACACCGCGGCCCTGGTAGCCATGGCGGCGCTCTCGGCGTGCGCCCTCGGCGAGGAGCTCGGCGACGGCGACGTCGAGGCCGCCGAGCAGGCGCTCGTGGATGCGCGGCTCGAGGGCGGCACCTTCTATGCAAGCACCTACGACTCTCCCGCGGGCGAGCGGCTCGACAACGCCTTCGACGAGGATGTCGGGACGAAATGGCTCATCTTCGCGGGCCAGGGCTTCCTCCAGTACGACTCGCCGAACAATGAGGCGTACGTGCTCGGCTCGTACAGCATCTCCTCGGCGAACGATTTCCCGGAGCGCGATCCGCGCGCCTGGCGGCTCCTCGGCTCGAACGACGGCATGACGTGGACGGTGCTCGACACGCGCTCGAACGAGAGCTTCTCGGCGCGTTTCCAGACGAGATCGTACACGGTCGCCGGCGCGCAGGCGTACAGGAAGTTCCGCCTCGAGATCCAGCAGAACCTCGGGGGCTGGGCCCAGATCCAGCTCTCCGAGTTCGCGCTCTTCGGGTCGCCGGGCACGCCGGTCCTGCCGACGCCGCCCGTGATCACCGCGAGCGGGGAGAACGGGCCGCAGGAGACCGCGGCGAGGGCCTTCGACGGCCGCCCCATCAGCAAGTGGCTCACGTTCAGCAGCACCGGCTGGATCCGCTACGAGCTGCCCACCGCGTTCACGATCGACGGGTACGCCATCTCCTCTGCGAACGACTCCCCCGCGCGCGACCCGAGGTCCTGGACGCTCCAGGGCTCCAACGACGGCGTGACCTGGACAACGCTCGACACCCGCGCGGGCCAGAGCTTCACGAACAGGTTCCAGCGCAACCATTACTTCATCAACAACGCCACGGCGTACCAGAAGTACCGGTTCAACTTCACCAGCGACACCTCCGTCCTGCAACTCAGCGAGATCGAGCTCCTCCGGACCGACGATCCGTACCGCGCCGTCCTCCCGCAGACGGTCCAGTACCAGAACCAGTCGACGACGACGGGCGGACAGCGCTTCAACGACGCGATCGGCAGCACCCTCGTGCGGGACGTGCGCGAGATCTCGCGCGAGGTGGTCGAGGGGCTCTATACACAGCCCGGCGCCTTCTGGAAGCGAAGGAACACCCTGAACGTCAGGGTGGTCGACCAGCCGGGGTACGCCTGGGCCGAGTACAGCGGCGATGTGGCCACGGTGTCGTTCAGCGCGCTCTGGATCAACGATGTGTACAACAGCGGCGACGACGTGCGGCGCGTCATCATCGGCACGCTCTACCACGAGCTCGCGCACGTTTATCAGCTCGACGACGTGGGGACCGGCAACGGATACATCATCGAGGGCCTCGCAGACTCGCTGCGCCTGCGCGCCGGGCATCACGACCTCACCGTCCGGACCGCCGGGAACTTCGTGCAGAACGACGGTGAGATGGCGACGTTCCTCCTCTGGATCGAGCAGTTCAAGAAGCCCGGGTTCATCCCGGCCTTCAACAGGAGCCTCGCGCCCTACGACGCGCTGCCGTACGACGAGAGCGTCTTCGTCACGGAGACCGGGCAGACGCGCGCGGCGCTCTGGAACGAGTTCCGCGACCATTACTGGTGGGGCGTGGACTTCCCCGGCCCCGGCAGCCTCTGAGGGATACCGCCTCTGACCGCGCCGCGCGCCCTCACGGCGCGAGGCGCGGCATACCCATCATCCGCGACCAGCACGTCGGCGCGCTCAGACCTCCAGCGCGCTCTCGACGATACGATGCACGAGGCCGTACTCCTGGGCCTCGCGCGCCGTCATCCACAGGTTGCGCTCGGTCTCCTGCGCGATCTTCGCGGGCGCCTGCCCCGTCGCCTCCGCGAAGATGCGGTTGAGCCGCTCGCGCGCGGCCAGGATCTGGGCCGCCTCGATCTCGATGTCCGACGCGGGGCCGCGCACGCCGCCGAGCGGCTGGTGCAGGAGGAAGCGCGTGTTCGGGAGCGCGAACCGGTTCTCCCGCCGCGCGGCGACGAAGATCAGCGCGCCCGCGCTGGCGACCCAGCCGGTGCCGATCACCTTGACCTCGGGCCGGATGAAGCGAATCACGTCGTGGATCGTGTCCCCCGACTCCACGTGCCCGCCCGGCGAGTGGATCAGGATCCGGATCGGCTTTTCGCCATCATCGCTCGCGAGGGCGAGGAGCTGCGCGGTGGTGGCCTGCGCCAGCTCGCTCGTGATCTCCCCGAAGATCAGGACGGTCCGGCTCCTCAGCAGGCTGCTCTGGACCTTCTCGGACAGCGCGCGGGGGTGCGGCTCGTCGTTCGGCGTGGAATCCGGCGTGGAATCGAGGCGTGTCATGGCCCCGAGCTTCCGGCGGCCCTCGCCCGCGCGCCATGACCGCGAGGCGCGGAGTCATGCTCGCGCGTCTCGATCCGCGAGCGAGCGCTGGACGAGCGGCCTCGGCGGGGGCAACCATGGGGCATGGCGGACGAGATGGAGCGGCTGCTTCCCCGCGGCGTGGTGGTCTCCCGGCATCACGGCCACCCTGGCGCGCCCTGGCGCGCGAGCGCGGGCGATCCGCCGAGCCTTCACGTCGTCGTGCAGGGCGCCTTTCGCCTCTCGCAGGACGGCGCGTGCGCCCTGGAGCTCGACGCCGGCGACGTCGTGCTCCTCGGGTTCGGCCCGCGCGGCGCGGGGCCCCGCGAGCAGAGCCTCCGCTGCGTCGCGCCGCCGCCCGGGCGCGCTCTCGCCGAGGCGGAGCTGATCTCGGCGACCTACGCCGCCGCGCCCGGCGGGGCGCTCGCCGCGCTCGCGCCCGTGGTCCACCTGCCGGCCGGCGACGTGCGGCGCGCGCCGGGGCTCACTGCGGTCGTGGGCCTGCTGCGCGCCGCGCTCGCGGAGGCTTCCCCGGGGCAGGCCCACCTGGCGCGCTCGCTGCTCGAGCCGCTGCTCGCCTACGCGCTGCACTGCCACGAGCATGCGCGCGAAGGGCGCGCGTCGCGCGCGCTCGACCGCCGAGGCGCGCGCGCCTTCGACCGTCGCGTCGCGCGCGCGCTCCGGCTCATGCAGGAGAAGCCGGCCGAGCGCTGGAGCGTCGAGGCGCTCGCGAAGGCGGCGGGCCTCTCCCGCGCCGCGCTGGCGCGGCGGTTCCTCGCCGAGCTGGGGGTCCCGCCGCTCCGCTACCTCGCCGAGCTCCGCATGCAGCGGGCGGCCGAGCTGCTCGCCGAGGGCGACGGCTCGCTGGCCGCCGTGGCGGCCGAGGTCGGGTACGACTCGGAGTTCGCGTTCAGCCGCGCGTTCAAGCGGCACACGGGCGAGGCGCCGGGCGCGTTCCGCCGGCGCAGCCGCTCCGAGGGGGCCGCGTTCCGCCTGCCGCCGGTCCGCGCGGCGGCGTGAGCGTTTCGCCTGGGCGGAGCGGGAGCCCGCCGGCGGTGTAGGGAAGCCTGCCTCACGCCGCTGAACCGTCGCGCCAGGGATCGCTGACCCGGCGGTACGAATCCACGCGGCGGCGGAGCGCGGAGCGCGCTGGCTGCGACCCGCGAGCCGGGGGCCTGCGGCAGCCTCGCATCGGGGGACCGTGAGGGAACCTGCGAGCGCAACCCCACCGGGAATACCTCCCTTCCGACGAGGCGCCTCGGGCCGCGCGGCGGCGCGGCCACCGGGGAGCGAGCGATGAACGAATCGACACGTGATGTCAGCGGCGGCGGGCGGCGCGCATAAGCCTCTCTCGACGACGGCGAGGCGCTCGTGGCGCGCAGCGCATCCGAGCGCTCGCTGGTCCGTGCGATTCAATTCGACATTTCATGCCGCCAGCAGAACGAAGGAACATATTCAATGAAACGCAGATTCTCATCGCTCGTCCTGCGCCATTCAGCTGTCTCCATCGCCGTGGTCTCCGCCGCCATGGCCGGCTGCGGACCGAGCGAGCCGGGCGACGAAGCGGCCGCGAACGAGGAGCTGATCGCGTCGACCCACGACGCGCTCCAGCTGGTCGGCACCCCCTGGCCCGGCGGCTGGGTGCCGGTGTGTTATCGCATCGACGATCTGGTATCCAGCGGCGAGCGGCAGCGGCGCTTCGAGTACTTCGCTCGGGCCCGCGACGCTGTCGACAACTCGTGGCAGCGCGCGGCAGACATCAAGCTCGAAGACTGGGGCCCCTGCGGCTCGAACACGAACGGCTATCTCGTCGTCCACCTCACCGCGGGAGGCGGCAGCTACAGCGGGGCGGGCTATCCGGGGCCCAGCGGCGCGCAGCACATGACGCTCGACACGACCGACGGCCGCGTCGAGGTCGTCGCGATGCACGAGTTCGGGCACGCGCTCGGGTTCTCACACGAGTTCGACCGCGACGACTGGACGGGGCAATGCATGAAGTGCACGTCCAATGCCCAGTGCGCGAGCGGCGACGGCAAGGTCTGCCTGCCGAGCGGCTACTGCGGCGTCGCCTACACGGGGGCCAGCGAGGTGACGCCGGTGGCCGACACCGACTCGATCATGGCGGCCACCTACTGCAGCAACCTGGCCGACACGAATCGTACGCTGTCTCCCTGGGACGTCATCGGCGCACAGAACGTCTATGGGCGCAAGCACGGCGGCTCGATCGTGGGGCTCGGAGGTCGCTGTCTGAACATCGACGGTGGCACGACCGAGTGGGGCAAGGACATCGTCGCGTGGCAGTGCATGGATGCCCCCAACGACACCTGGTCGAAGCTGCCGCACTCGTCCGGCGGGCACCACCTCCGGGCGACCATCGGCGGAGAGATGCTCGCCATGAACGTCGGCGGCGGCGCGGTCTCGCCGACGTCCGGAACGCCGCTCATCTCGTGGGGCCTGATCGATGGCGCGCCCAACGAGCTGTTCTCGTTCGAAGGCATGCGCCTGCGGGCCATGGGCAACATGTGCGTCGTCGCCACCGGCACGACGGCCGGCTCGACGCTCGAGGTGCGCCGCTGCGGCGAGGTGCCGTCGGCGCGCGAGCGCTGGACGGCGACGGCGGCGAGCAGGCTGCAGTTGACGGGCACCGATCTGTGCGTCGACGTGCCGCCCGGCACCCCGCCCCTCGGCACGCGGCCGACGCTGAAGCCGTGCATCAACACCGCGTCGTACCAGACGTTGAGCTTCCTCGCCGGCGAGATCAAGGCGACGTTCGCCGTCGACCGCTGCCTCAACGTATCCGGCGGCATGCCGGTGCCGGGCTCTCCCATCGTCTTGTGGGACGGCTGCGGCCGAGGCCTCTACAACGAGTACTTCTACCTGAACGGTCCTATCAAGTCGCTCGGGCAGTGCGTCGATATCTTCGGCGGCGCTTCGTATCCCGGCGCGCAGGTCGGCGTGTACGCGTGCCGGCCGGACGCAGCCAACCAGGAGTGGGACTTCCACTGGCGCTGACAGGCGACGCTCCTCCCGGCGCTCGAGCCTTCGGCGCGGAGGGCTGTTATGATGTGGGTGCAGACCTTCCTCTTCCCCACATCGTCTGCCAGCCGCCAAGAAATTCTTCGAGTATCGTGCTCCGCGATGTCGAGAACGCCGCCTGGGCTCCGACTCCTCTGTGAACGCGCGCCCGATGCGGGGCGCGCACGCTGAAAGGGCGCTGACGATGAAATACCTCCTGATGATGCACGTGCCGACCCGAGAGCCCTACCAGTTGATGAGCTGGCCGCAGAAGGACCTGCAGGCGCACCTCGCGTTCCTGAACAGCTTCAACCAGAAGCTCCGCGAGTCGGGCGAGCTCGTGGGGATCGAAGCACTGACCGCGCCCGACCAGGCCAGGCTCGTGCGCGCCGGCGAGGACGGCAAGCCCATCACCGACGGCGTGTTCCCCGAGGCCAAGGAGTTCCTCGCCGGCTTCTGGGTGGTGGACGTCGGGAGCCCCGAGCGCGCCTGCGAGCTCGCCGCAGAGGCGTCCGCCGCGCCCGGGCTCGGCGGCGAGCCGCTCAACATGGCCATCGAGGTGCGGCAGGTGATGAGCGGGAGCGAGCTCCCCAGAGATCTCCTGTGAGCTCACCCTCGCTCGGCGCGCTGCTCGGGCGGCTCCGCCACGTCAGCGCGCGAGGGCGATCACCTGCTCGAGCTCCCAGTGATCCGCGGCGTGAGCTCCGTAGTGCACGTCGAGGAGCGCGCCGTCGGGGCCGACGAGGAAGTCGGCGGGCAGCCCGTCCTTGCCCCCTTCCCCGTGGAACGGGTTGGACCGCGCGCTCACCATGCCGCGGATCGCCGACCACGCGACCTTCGGGTGCGCCGCCGCCAGCGCGGAGCGCTCGACGCCAAATTGCCGGTACCAGCGGCGCTCCGGATCGGGGACGACGGGGAACGGCAGATCGGCGTGGTAGGGCCGCATCGTCTCCGCGGAGGAGTGAAAGAAGGCGACGGTCTGCACCGCCGCCGCCGCGAGCTGCTCGCGCCCCCGGGCGAACGTGCGGAGGTGGAGGTTACACACCGGGCAGCCGGCGAAGCGGCGAAACTGGAGGTGGAGGAGGCCCCCCGACGGGATCCGGAGCGGCCCGTGGCACAGCGTCTCGAGGGTCAACGGGGCGAGGAGGTCTCCGGGGCGCAGGCGATGAGAGCGAACGTTTTCGGCCATGGACTCGACTCTAGCGGGCCGGCGTCATGGTGCTCATCGATGATTTTCATTTCGATCATGGTAATGTTCGATTGGATGTTCGACGGGCTCGACCCCAGCCATCTGCACGCGCTGCACGTTCTCCTGGAGGAGCGCCACGTGACCCGGGCCGCCCAGCGCATGGGCCTCACGCAGTCGTCGATGAGCCACCGGCTCCGGCGGCTGCGCGAGGCGCTCTCCGACCCGCTGCTGGTGCGCGGCGACGAAGGGCTGGTGCCCACGCCGCGCGCCGAGGCGATCGCCGGGCCGCTCGCGGCGGCGCTGCGGGCGCTGCAGGCCGCCGTCGCGCCGCCGTCGTGCTTCGACCCGGCCACGAGCCGCCACACGCTGGCGCTGGCGATGCCGGACCTGCTCATCCCGCTCGTGCCGGGGCTGCTCGCCGACCTCGCCGGCGATGCTCCCGGCGTCGATCTACGGATCTCCAGCGTCACGCCCGATCTCGGGCGGGCGCTCGCGGCGGGTGATCCATCGCTCGCGCTCGCCCCGGCGGGGTTCGTCGACGACAGCGCCATCGCCCGCCCGCTCGGCGATCTGCGCTTCGGCGTGGCGGGCCGGCGCGGACACCCGGCGCTCGACCGCCCGCTCACGGTCGCGCGCTGGCTGGCGCACGCCCACGTGGTCGTGCGGATCGGCAACGAGCGCCCGAACGTCATCAGCGACGAGCTCGCGGGGCGTGGGCTGGTCCGCCGGGTGAGCGTCGAGGTGCCGTCGTTCCTCGCCGGCCTGATGATCGTCGCCAGCTCGGATCTCCTGATGAACGCGCCGATGCCCCTCGTGGACGCGGTGGCCGGGATCCTGGGGCTGGTCGTCCGCGAGGCGCCGATCGCCCTGCCGCCGGTCCCCTTCGCGCTGCTGTGGCACGAGCGGTTCCAGGCCGATCCCGCGCACCGCTGGGCACGCGAGCGGGTCGCCGCGGCGATGCGCTGTCGCCTCGGGCTCGACGACGCGGCGGGGCGCGCCGCTCCCCGGTCGCGCCGCGCTCGGTGATCAAGCGCGACGCGGCGGCCCTCTCGACCACGCGCCGATGGTGCTGGCGCTCGTGCTGTCGCGGGGGCTCCACACGCAGGTGATGAGCCGCGATGGACCTTGTCGGACACGGAGCGCTCGGCGCGAGGTTCACTCCTCGTCGTAGAGCTTGGCGACGGCCGTCAGGTTCTCGTCGCGGAGTCCGCCCGCGAGGCCGCGTTCGAACACCTCGCTCGCGCCCCGGCTTACCGGCAGGTCGCCGCCGACCCGCTCCGCTGCCTCGAGCGCGTATCGCAGGTCCTTGGCGGCGAGCGACACCGGGAACATCGGCTCGAATCGACGAGCCAGCATCCCCGCCGCGGCGCCGCTGGCGGCGGGGCTCAGGACCGGGAGCCCCTCGAGCGCGTGCATCAGCGCCGCCGTATCGAGCCGCGCTCGCGCCGCGAACCCGAGGACCTCGGCGAGCGCCGCGACCTGGACGCCGAACAAGGTGTTCACGATGAGCTTCGCGTACGCTCCCGCGGGCGAGGCGCCGACGTGCTTCACCGCGCCGCCCATGCGGCCGAGGATCGGACGGAGCGGCTCCAGCGCCGCGGCGTCTCCGCCGGCGAGGAAGATCAGGTGACCCCTCTCGGCATGCGGGCGAGAGCCGACGACGGGCGCGTCGATGAGCGCGAGCCCAGCGTCCTTCGCGCGCCCGGCGAGCGTCGACACCCAGCCTGGACTCAGCGTGCTGCACTCGACGATGACCGCTCCGCTGCGCATCCCGCGCAGCGCGCCGACGTCGTCGTCGAGCCACACGGAGCGCGACGCTTCGTCGTCCGTGACCATCGCGAAGACGGCATCGGCGTCTCTGGCGGCATCGGCCGGCGTTCGCGCGGCGAACGCGCCCAGCGACGGCGCCCATGACGGTACTCCCGAACGGCTCCAGACCTTCAGCTCGATGTCGTCGTTCACGAGGCGAGAGGCCATCCGCCCGCCCATCGCACCGAGGCCGAGGAACGCCACCCTCATGCGCTTGCACATGAAGTCCTCCGCCGCTCGCCCCTTTCGCTGGAGCCGCAGGTCGTGGTTTTCACCGCGTCGCCGACGGCGACGCCGCCGGTCTCGAGCGTCGCGTCCCGCGCGAGGCCGGTGATCGTCATGTGCCGGACGCTGAGGTCGACGTAGGTGTGCGCGGGGTCGAGCTCGTCAACAGTGGTCGTCACGGATTGCCTCCTGGTGGGTCGCCGTCATCGACATGGCAGGAATGACTCATTCCAGGAGGGGACGAAATGTCGCATTCATGCTATGACTTATTCCGAAAGGGGCATGATGGATCGACTTGAAGCGCTGCGGTTGTTCTCGCGCCTCGCCGAGCGAGGCAGCTTTTCGGCCGCCGCCCGGGACCTCAAGATCAAGCAGTCGACAGCGAGCAAGTGGGTCGCCGAGCTCGAGGCGCAGTTCGGCGCGAGCCTCGTCGAGCGCACGACGCGATCGGTTCGCGTCACGGAGGCCGGTCAGCGTCTGATGGCCCGCGCCCGGGAGCTGCTCGCGGCGTTCGACGAGCTGAGCGGCGAGCTCAACGAGAGCGACCGGGAGCCGCGCGGCCGTGTCCGCGTGAGCATCCCCGTCGTCTTTGGTCGGCTCTTCATCGTCCCTTCGGTCGGCGACTTCCTGAGGCGCCACCCCGCGGTGAGCGCAGAGCTCGTGATGACCGACAGGTACGTGAGCCTCGTCGACGAGGGCTTCGACCTGGCGATTCGCGTCGGCGTCCCCGCTGACACGAGCGCCCGCGGGCGGAAGCTCGCCGACAGCGGTCGCGTGCTCGTCGCCGCGCCGTCGTACCTCCGAGCGCGCGGCCGCCCGAGCGCCCCGAGCGACCTGCGGACCCACGAGTGCCTCGTTCACGGCGAGGCGAACGCGTCGACCGTTTGGCGCTTCGGGAGGGAGCCTGGCAAAGGCGTCCCGGTCGCTGTCCGTGGTCGCTTCGCCGCCAACAACAGCGAGGCAGTGGCGCTCATGGCGCGACAGGGCCTCGGGGTGGCGCTGCTCGCCGACTGGCTCGTGCGCGACGATATCAAGCGCGGCCGACTCGTCCCGCTGCTCGAGGGCTTCGTGACGCCGCCGGCTCCCGTCTTTGCGCTGAGCCCCCCTGGACGGTTTTCATCGACGACGGTCCGCGCGCTGACCGAGCACCTCGCCGCAGGGCTCGCCGCGAAACTGCAACGAAAGACGGGTTGAACCAGATGGCGCCCAGGGCCTCCATTTCTTGTCGCTGCTCAGGCTGTCAGCGTTTTTTTAGGCTCCCGACCAGCACGAACGCTTCTACCGCTGCCTCGCTGGCGGGTGACAGCGGCGGGAATGCAGGAGGTGCGCTCCTTCGTGTGGTCGTCACGGGCCGCTTTCACGCCACAGCCCGCGGAGGGCTCGACGAGGACGGCATGCCCCAGGCCGGATGAGCTCTTGCTGGCGGGTGCGCTCGCCGATGGTCAGGAGGACGCGGCAGCCGACGCGCTCGCCGCTTCGGACCTCGACGGCGTGGCCGCCGTCGCCGGCCAGGGCCCAGTGATGAAGCGTGAGCGGGCCGCGGCGCTGCGCCGGCGGGTCGAGCAACGCGGTGTTGCCGTGGACAGCGAAGGTCCAGGTGCAGCCGTCGCCGTCGGCGGCGGTAGCCGGTCGACTACGCGATACGGCAGGCCTCTTCGAAATCGAGGCGGGGGTTGCGCGGGTAGAGCTTCGCCGGATCGCCGTGGCCCAGGTTGATGAGGAGGATCGATCTCCAGGGCACGTCGGCGAAGAACGCGGCGTCGACCTTCTCCCGGTCGAAGCCGCCCATCGGCCCGCAGTCGAGCCCGAGCGCGCGGGCCGCGAGGATCAGGTAGCCGGCCTGGAGCGAGGCGTTCTGGAGGAGAAAGAAGTCGCGCTGCTCCGGCGGCATCCCGGCGAGGGCCTCGCCCATCGTCGGGCGCGCCGGGAAGAGCTTCGGCATCTTCTCGTGAAAGCGCGTGTCATAGGCGATGATCGCGGTGACGGGCGCGCTCATGGTCTTCTCGACGTTGCCCTCCGCGAGGCAGGGGCGCAGGCGCTCCCTGGCCTCAGGGCTCTTCACGAAGACGATCCGCGCCGGCACGCTGTTGGCCGCGGTCGGGCCGAGGCGCAGGGCCTCGTAGAGGCGGTGCAGGGTCGCGTCGTCGATGGGCTCGGCGAGCCAGCCGTTGTGGGTGCGCGCTTCGACGAGGACTTGCTGGAGGAGTTGGTCGCTCATGGTGCTTGCTCGGTGGTGAGTGGGTGAGGTGGGGCGAGTCGTTCCGTGAGATCCCGCCTCAGGTCGCGAGCGCGTGCTCGCCGACGCGGGCCTCGGTCTCGGGCTTCGGGGAGGGTGCGCGCCCTGTCGTTCATGAGCGAGCATTCTGAGGCCTGGACACGCCTGTAACAATGCATCAACAATTGGAAGCAGCTGCCAGGATTTGATCCAGATGGACGAACCCCTCGAGACCTCCGAGCTCCTCGCCTTCTCGAAGGCCGTGGAGGCCGGATCCCTGTCCCGCGCCGCCGCCGAGCTCGGCGTCCCTCGCGCCACCATCAGCCGCCGCCTCGCGCGGCTGGAGGAGCGGCTCGGCGTGCGCTTGCTCCGCAGGACGACGCGCAGCCTCGCCCCCACCGACGCGGGCGAGGCGCTCTACCGCCACGCCCGCGTCGTGCTCGACGCGGTCCATCACGCCGAGGCGAGCGTGCGCAAGGCCGACGGCGCCGTGCGCGGCGAGCTGCGCGTCTCGGTGCCGCCGATGGTGGACACGAGCTTCAACGCGATGATCTGCGATTTTGCGCGGCGCTACCCCGAGGTCCGCCTCCACGTCCACAGCACGACCCAGCACGTCGACCTCCAGCGCGGCGGCTACGACGTCGCGCTCCGCGCGAGCAGCGCGCTCGAGCCCGGCCTCATCGCCCGGACGCTGGCGCGCATGCCGCTCCTCGCGGTCGCCTCGCCCGCGTACCTCGAGGCCCGCGGCACGCCGCGCACGCGCCGTGATCTGCGGAGCCACCGCTGCATGATGGGCTTCGCCCGGGGGGAGCTGCCGCAGACGCACTGGCCGTCCTCCGGCGGCAAGTTCCAGGTCGAGGGCGCGCTCTTCACGAACGACCTCCTCCTGCTCTGCGACGCCGCGCTAGCGGGCCTCGGCATCGCGCTCTTGCCGCAGCAGGTCGTGCGCCCTCACCTCGAGAGCGGCGCCCTCCTGCACGTGTTACAAGGCGCGATCCAGGCGGAATCACACATCGCGGTGGTCTACGCGGAGCGGGAGTTCATGCCGCCGCAGCTCCGCGCCTTCATCGACGCGGTGATGGCGTGGGGAGGGGAGAACCTCCTCCCGCGGGCGGACGCGCCGAAGCCGAAGCGGGCGGCGAAGAGCGGCCCGCGCCCGCGCTCGAGATCGCCCGGCGGCGCTCGGCGCGCCTCCGGATAGCCTCGCCCTGCAGGCTGTGGAGGGAGCGCGGTCCTTGCTGATGGCGGCCTGAACCGAGCGGGCGGGCGGCCTCGCGTCGCCCGTGCGCCGCCTTCCTCGCCGTCACAACGTGGAATCGTCGAGCGGGGAGCAACGGACAAACCGAGGGACAGGTGACCAAGCCGAGCTCACGACGCCGCTCCAGGTAACCGCTACGACGACAAATCCCCCGCGCGCTCGGTCGAGAGCGGCAGCTCGACGCAGAAGGTCGAGCCCCGGCCGGCCTCACTCGACACGCGAATTCGGCCGCCGTGCGCCTCGACGATGGTGCGGGTGATGTAGAGGCCGAGCCCGAGCCCCCCGTAATGCTTCGACGAGACGCCGCGGCGAAATCGTTCGAAGAGCTGCGCCTGCACTTCGGCCGAGATCCCGATCCCACGGTCGGTCACCGAGAGCCGCGCGACCCGATCTTCCCGGGTGATGGTGATGTCGATCGGCTGGCGTTCCCCGAATTTGATCGCATTGGTGAGGAGGTTGGTCACGACCTGCTCCAGGCGGAGCGGGTCCCACCGGCCGATGACCGGCTGCTCCGCGCGCACGGCGACCACGCTGCCTGACTGCGCGATCTGATCGCCGAGGTGGGCGACGACCTCGTCGACGAGCGCGCGCAGCTCGACGGGCGCCGTATACAGCTCGAGCCTCCCCGCCTGGATCCGGGAGACGTCGAGCAGCATATCGATGAGGTCGGTGAGGCGCTTGATCTGGCGGCCAGAGAGGGCGACCGCGGAGCGCACGCGCTCGACGTCCATGCTCCGCGCGAGCCTTTTCCCCAGCGATTGAATGGCGAGCTGCAGGCTCGTGAGCGGGGTGCGGAGCTCGTGCGAGGCGATAGAAAGGAACTCGTCCCGCAGGTGCACGGCCTCCTCCGCTGCCGTGCGCGCCCGCCGCTCGTCCAGGAGGAGCTGATCGCGCTGCTGCTCGGCGCGCACGCGCGCGGTGATGTCGCGGAAGCTCCAGACCCGCCCGACCACGCGCCCGCCGAGGCGCTGGGGCTGCGAATAACGCTCGAAGACGCGCCCGTCCGTGAACGGGATGGCATCGAAGCTGGACTCCTCGGGCGAGGCATAGAGAGCGCGGATCCTTTGCAGAAACGCCTCGGGATCGAGGACCTGGTCGCAGACGAACGTACGGAACGTGTCGTCCGACCCGGTGGAGAGGATCTCGTCCGGGATGCGCCACATCGCCGAGAACCTGTGATTCTGACACAGGACGCGCTGCTCGTCGTCGACGACGAGGATGCCGTCCGCCGTCGATTCGAGCGTGGCCTCGAGGAGCGAGAGGGAATGGCGGAGCACCTCCTCGGCGCGCCGTCGCTCCGCGTTCTCTTGCTGCAGATCCGCATAGAGGCGCGCATTTTCGATGGAGTTGGCCGCCTGGGCGGAGAGCAGCCGGATCACCTCGACGCGATCGGGGGTGAAGGCAGAGCGGGTGAGGTCGTTTTCGAGATAGATCACGCCGGCGAGGCGGCCCTTGTAGACGATGGGCGCGGCGAGCGAGGCGCGCGGCGCACCGCCGGCGAAGCAGGGATCGCCCCCGAACGGCCCGTCGATCGCGAGGTCGTCGAGCAGGACGGTCTCGCGCGTCCGCGCCACGTACGTGACGACGCTGGCCGGCAGGTCCTTGCGGCCCTCGAGGGGCGCCGCGCCGAGCACGTGGACCGACGCATCCCGGATGTGGTGCTCGGCCACGACGACGAGCCGTCCGTCACGCAGGAGCAGGAGGACGCCGCGCCGCGCGCCGGCGTTCTCGACCATGATGCGCATGAGCGCGTCGAGCAGGCGGTCGAGGACGATCTCGCCCGAGATAGCCTGAGAGGCCTTGAGCACCGAGCCGACGTCGAGCGCGGCGCCGGCCTGCCGGCTCCTCTCGCCGCGGAGGCTCTCGCCCGGGACGAGGTCGGGGTACGCGTTCTCGAGGCGCCGCATCGCCGCCGTCGCGCCCCAGCGGCCGTACGCCCTGTGCGCCTTGGTCAGGTAGGCGCCGGCGATGGTTTCCTTGCCGAGCGCGCGGAAGCAGAGGCCCGCGAGCTCGTTGCCGAGCGCCTCGTCGTGGAGATAGCCGCCGCGCTGCGCGAGAGCGATCGCCTCGTCGTAGCGGTCCCCGGCGGCGCGCGCGTCGCCGCGGACGCGCGCGAGCTCGGCGAGGAGGAGGGCGCGGCGGTGCGCCAGGTTCTCCGGGCAGAGGTCCGCCCAGCGCGAGAGTTTTTCGGCGGAGACCTCGGCGCGGGCGAGGAAGAGCGCGCGCTCCGCTGGGGAGACGACGTCCGCCGCCTGCGTGAACGCGATGCCTGCGTAGCAATGGAACGCGGGGTTGCCATGCCAGGCCGCCACGGCCGGGATTTCGATGTTCGGCAAGAGCGCAGCGCGCGCCGCTTCCTCGAACGCCCCCTGGAAGACGCAGAGGATGACGATGTAGAAGTGGGCGAAGAAGAACGAGGCCTGGTTGTCGATGCGGCGGGACTCCTCGATCACCTCGTCGATATCGACCCACGCCCCCTTGAGCGTTGCGGGGCGCTCGGTCTCGACCGAGAGCTGGTGCGCGATCTGTCCGACCGCGCCGACCGCCCAGGTGATGGCATTGAACTCGTCGAGCTTGCGCATCGGCTGGTAGCTCCGCGCCTCGGCGAGGAGGTCGGAGAGCGGGAGGCCGCGCAGGAGGCTGTTCGTGATGCCATTGGCCGTGTTGTAGAACGACCAGATGTACTGGCCCGTTTCGAGCCCGGCGTGCACCCCGGCGACCAGCGACGCCTTGCAGGCGGCGTAGCCCTCTCGCCAATGCTGCACGAAGGCGCCCCACATATTGCGGAGCATCGCCTCGGACTTCTTGTCCGTGTAGCGGTCCGCGAGGTCGATGGCGGCGCGGCCGAAGCGGTAGCCGAGCGCGATGTCGCCGCGGGCGCAGAGGAGCATCCCGAAGTTCATGCAGCCGAAGATCGAGTTCTTCGAGAGCCCGTGGCGCAGCGTGTTCTCGAGGATCTTCGCGACCGTGATGCCGAGGTCGTTCGTGGCCAGGAAGTAGCAGGGGAGAAAGAGCTCCTGGAGCACGTCCTGCATGGCGAGGATCTCCGGGTCCGCGAGCGGCGGCAGGCCTGGCAGCGCCTCGATCGTCCTTTCCCGGACGAGATCCATCGTCGCCCGCACCTGGGCGTCGAGCATGGCGTCGTCCGGGAAGAGAGGCAGGTCGATCCCGAACGGGCGCAGGGCCTCGAGCCCCTCCGCGAGCGCGGCTGGCAGGTCGTTCTTGAGCACCTGCACGTTCATCTTGAGCCGCAGCACCTCGGTGCGATCGAGCCGGCTCGCGGCCCGCTCCAGGCCTTCGGAGAGGATCGCGAGGGCGTCGTCATGCTGGCCGCAGAGCGAGAGCATCAGGGCGGCTCTCTTCGCGTATTCGAGGCGGAGCGGGTACTGTGACGCCCAGGCGTCCTCCGGAAGGTGCAGGAGGCCGAACTGCAGGTAGCGCAGCGCGGCGCCGAAGGCGGCCGAGTCCTCGGCGCGGCATGCGGCCTCGAGGCTCATGCGGGCGAGGTGCAGGCGCTCCGCGGGGGCCGACACGAGGTCGCCTGCGCTGTTCAGGTGGCCGACGACGTCGAAGAGGTTCTGGCTCTCCGAGAGGTCTAGCTTGCCCGCGAGCAGCCGGCCGATCCGGAGGTGGAAGGCGGGTCGGTCCGCCTCCGGGATCATCGCGTAGGCGCCCTCCTGGACCTTGTCATGGGCGAAGCGGTAGCCGCCGCGCCCGGCGATCACGAGCCCCTCGCTCACGGCGGGATCGAGGCGGGCGTACACGTCTTCCGGCGAGCACTCGTTCACCGCGGCGAGCACGTCGAGGTCGAACCGGTTGCCGATCGCCGCGGCGAGGTTGAGCGCCTTCACCGTCGCCGGCGGCAGGCGCGCGATGGTGCGCACCATGAGGTCTGCGACGTTGTCCGTGTACCCGAGCGCGTCGATCGCGGCGAGATCCCAGCGCCAGCCTGATCCGGCTGCGTACGCGAGGACGCCGTGGTCGTGCAGCGGCCGGACGAACTCCTTGACGAAGAACGGGTTGCCGCCGGTCTTCTTCTGCACCACATCGGCGAGCGGCCCACAGTCGCTGCGCTTGAGGCTATCCGAGAGCATCTCGATCAGGTGCGGGCGCGCGAGCGGGGCGAGTACGATGTTGCGCACGACGAGCCCGGCTTGCTTGAGCTCCTCGATCGCCAGGATGAACGGGTGCCCGGGCGATACCTCGTTGTCACGGTAAGCGCCGCAGAAAAAGAGGGCATCGAGCGAGTCGTCGGCGAGGAGCGCGCGGAGCAGCCCGAGGCTCGCGGGGTCGATCCACTGAAGATCGTCGAGGAACAGGACGAGCGGGTGCGCGCGCCGCGCGAACACCGAGACGAACAGCAAGAAGCACCGATTCAGGCGGTTTTGCGCCTCGATCGGGCCGAGCGCCGGGACGGGCGGCTGCGGGCCGATCACGTGGGAGAGCGACGGGATGACGTCGCAGACGACCTGCGCGTTCGGCCCGAGCGCCTCGAGGAGCGCGCTCCGAAAGCGGAGGATGCGCGCATCGCTCTCGGTGAGGATCTGCCGCACGAGGCCGTCGAACGCCTGGATCACCGCGCTGTAGGGCGCGCCGCGGTTGTATTGGTCGTATTTGCCGCTCGTGAAATAGCCCTTCTGCCGCGCGAGTGGCTTCAAGATCTCGTGTACGAGCGAGGACTTCCCGATCCCCGAGTAGCCGGAGACGAGGACGATCTCACGGCCCCCCTCGAGCGCGCGCTCGAACGCGGCGGTGAGCGCCTCGATGTCATGCTCGCGGCCATAGAGCTTCTGGTGGATCCGGAAGAGGTCCTGACGATCGCGCTGGCCCGCGACGAAGGGCTCGATCGTCCCCGCGCCGCGCAGGGCCTCGCGGCAGTGATTGAGGTCGGCGAGCAGGCCCTCGGCGCTCTGGTAACGCTCCTCGGCGTTCTTCGCGAGCAGCTTGAGCACGATGTCGGAAACGGCCTCGGGGATGTTCGGATCGACGCAGGAGGGCGGCGTGGGCGGGAGGGCGAGGTGCGCGTGAATGAGCTCCATCGGGTCCAGGGCCTCGAAGGGGCGCCGACCCGTGAGCATCTGGTACAGAATGACGCCGAGCGCGTAGAGGTCGGTCCGGTAGTCGACACCGCGGTTCATGCGGCCTGTCTGCTCGGGGGAGACGTAGGGCAGCACGTCGGCGATGACCGCCGGCGCGTAGAGCCGTTCGTGCGCGTGGGTGATCTCGGCGTCGGCGCCGAAGCCATTGATCTTGACCGCGCCGCGCGCGCCGACGAGCACGTTCTGCGGGCGCAGATCGCGGTGGACGAGCCCGGCCACGTGCACCGCGGCGAGACCTTCGGCGAGCGCAGCCGCGAGATCGAGCGCCTCGCCGACCGGCATCCTGTGTGACGGGCGCGCGGCGAGGATCTGCGCGAGATCGCGGCCCGGGAAGTCCTCGAGGACGACGACCAAGGAGCCGGCGAGCGCCTCGACGCCGCGCAGGGCGACGAGGCGGGGCGAGGCGAGGCGCGCGATGCGCTCGTACTGGTGCTTGAAGCGCACGACCTCGGCGCCGGTCGATCTTTCCGCGCACAGGATTTTCAGCAAAACCGGGACGCCGTCGCCCTCGTGGTATGCGCGGTACAGTGCAAAATCGGCAGTTTCCTCGATTTTTTCGCGGAGCGCGTAGCCTCTCTCGACGATCATCGAAAACCTTGCTCGCTCGTCAACGCGACGCACTGCGACCAGCTACTTATATATTCCAAAGGGTGTGACTTGGCACCGGCGGAGTTTGGCCCACGCCCAGCTCGTGCGGCTCTCGGGTGTGCAGGCGCGTGAGGTCGTCAGGAAACTCCGAACGCCCCCTGGAGTCCGGACGCTTGGCGCACCCCTTGGCGCTCAAGCGGGATCTCCGCTGTCACTGCAAATGGTCGCAAATTGATGAATCAAAGTCGGCTCGCGACGGAGCACACGCTCGATCTCCTCTTGCACGACGCCGACTCGCGCGTTAGATACTGAACCACATGGTTCAGTATTCGAGTGCCCGCCTCGATGCTTCCTTCGCCGCGCTTTCCGACGCGACCCGGCGCGGCGTTCTGGAGCAGCTCGGACGAGCCGACGCTTCGATCACGGACCTCGCCGAGAAGTTTCACATGACCCTCACGGGCATGAAGAAGCACGTCGGCGTCCTCGAGCGGGCTGGGCTCGTCACCACCGAGAAGGTCGGCCGCGTGCGTACCTGCAAGCTCGGCCCGCGCCGGCTCGACGAAGAGACGGCGTGGATCGAGAGGTACCGCCAGCTCTGGGCCGCACGCTTCGACGAGCTGGACAAGGTCATCGAGGAGCTGAAACGAAAGGAGAACGTCGATGGACGCAAGTAAAGAGAGTGAGCCCAAACTGACGAGTCATCGCACGACGGTGGAGCCGAAGTCCGATCGCGAGATCGTCGTCACACGGACCTTCGATGCCCCGGCGCGCATCGTGTTCCAGGCGTGGACCACGCCGGAGCTGTTCAGGCGGTGGTGGATACCGAAGTCGATGCCCGTGCCTCTACTTTCCTACGAAGCGGATATTCGCACCGGCGGCAGCTACCGCCTGGTCTTTGGTCATGATGCCGCGCAGCCGATGGCGTTCTTCGGCACGTACCTCGAAGTGACACCGCATTCGCGCATCGTGTGGACGAACGACGAAGCGGGCGACGATGGCGCCGTCACGACCGTGACCCTCGAGGAAAAAGGCGGCAAGACGCTGCAGGTGCTGCACGAGCTCTATCGATCGAAGCAAGCGCGCGACGCCGCCCTGGCCTCGGGCGCGTACAGCGGGATGGGCGAGACGTTCGAGCAGCTCGATGAGCTTCTCGTCACGCTTGGTACGACGGCGCGATCGTCCTGAAGCCATCCTCACTCCCCTTGCTGAGCGCGCTTGCGGAAGCGCAGCAGCTTGCCGCGCGAGACGCCGAGCCGCTCCGCGGCCGACGTCATGTTGCCCCCGGCGGCCGCGAGGGCGGCCTCGACGCGCTCCTGCGTGAGCGCGGTCTTCTGGTCGTCCGGCGCCTTCCCCAGCACCTCTTCGACCGCCCACAGCCGCAGCCCGGGCGCGTGATCGAGGCGGCGCACCTCCGCGAGGGCCGCGTCGAGCCCGCGCACGTTGCTCGGCCAGGGCTCGAGCAGCAGCCGCTCCATGGCCTCGACCTCGACCGCTTCGGCCGGGAGCGCGACGCCCGCGCGCCGCGCGAGCTCGCCTGCCACGCTGAAGAGGTCCTCGCGCCGCTCGCGGAGCGCCGGCACGTGGATGCGCGCCATCGCGAGCCGCGCGAACAGGTCCCGCCGGAACGCCCCGCGCTCCACCATGTCCTCGAGGTCCCTGTGGGTCGCGGCGACGACCAGCACGTTCACGTGGACCGGCCGCTGCGCCCCGACCGGCAGCACCTCGCGGTTCTCCAGGAGCCGCAGCAGCTTCGCCTGGAGATCGGGATCGAGCTCGCCGATCTCGTCGAGGAACAGCGTCCCGCCGTCGTGGGCCACGACGATCCCGGGCGCGGCGCTGCGCGCGTCCGAGAACGCCCCCGCCACGTGGCCGAACATCTGGGACTCGAACACGCCGCGGGCGACGCCGGCCACGTTCACCGCCGCGAACGGCGCCGCGCGCCCGAGCGCCGCCGCCGTGGCGCGCGCGACGAGCTCCTTGCCCACGCCGGTCTCTCCTTCGATGAGCACGTTGCCGGGGCGGCTCCGCGGCAGGCCCTCGAGGGGCTGCGCCACGGTGCGCAGGCCGTACGGCCCGACGAGCCCGCCCACCGGCGGCGCCGGATCGAGCGGGCCGAGGAGCTCCTCGCGGAAGACGAACAGGACCCGCCCGAGCCGCAGCACCGCCCCGTCGTCGAGCGGCGTGAGGTCGCGCGGCGCGAGCCTCGACCCGTTCACCCACGTGCCGTTGCGCGACCCGACGTCCGCGACGCGCAGCGCGCCGCCGGCGCGATCGATCCGCAGGTGCTTGCCTGACACCTCCGCGTCGGCGAGGCCGCGTTCCGCGAGCCAGGCGCGGCCGATGACGCTCCCGGAGTCGGGCAGCGCGAACGCCATGGGCCGCGGGAACGCGCACACAAGCGCTGGCCGCCGCCTCCCGGCCTCGGGTCGCACCGGGCTCCGGTGCTCGACGGTGCTCGACACGTCCTTGGCCATTCTCCTCGCAGGGTGCCATGCGCCTCCGGAGCGTGGAAGCGCAGCGCTGGGGGCGACGGTGGTGTCGTTCGCCCGGAGCTCCGCGGAGCTTCCCGCAGAGAAGCGCGGCTTCAGCGCCTCAGAGAGACCGCCCGTCGAACCCGCACATCGGGTCGCCCGGGTTCGTGCACCTGGGCTGCTGGGGCCCCACCTCCACCTGCGGTCGCGGTCCCGACGCCGCGGGTCGGGAGAGCGCCTCCCGCAGGTGGGCGAGCGCGCTCTCGTAAGCGCGGAGCGCGCCCTCGTCGGCGCCGGGCGTCCTCGCGCGCGCCGCGGCGACCTGGGCCGCCGCCGTCGCCTCGGGCCGCCGCCGCTCCGCGGCCCATGCGGCGAGGTCGGCGTGGCGCCGATCGAGCGCCGCGATCCTCTCGAGCGCGTCGAGCCGTGTCTCCAGCGCGTCGAGCGCGTCCCCGAACGCCCGCAGCCGGTTGTGGTCCAGCGCCCGAGGATCGAGGGCGTTCCGCGCCGCCTCCGCGGTCGCGGTCGCCTCCGCGGCGTCGCGGGCGAGGGGCCGGCCGCGCAGCGCCGCGTGGCGCCGATCGAGGGCCGCGAGCTCGGCCGCCCTCGCGCTCTCGCGCTCCTCTGCCAGCGCCGCCTGAGCATCGCGGAGCCGCTGGGCTTCTCGCTGGAGGCCTGCCACGTGCTGCGCGACCCCGTGGGCGGCCGCTGCGCCGCCGCACAGCGCGAGGCCGAGCGCGGCGGCGAGCGCGTGCGTCAGGCTTCGGCGCCGTCCCTCGGCGCGCGCGCGGACGACGGCCAGCTCGTGCGCGCGCGCCGCGTTCTCCGCCTCGAGGCGCGCCTTCGCCTCGGCCTCGATGCGCGCCACCTCGAGCGCCGCCCGTGACCGCGCTTCCGCGCGCGCCTCCGCCTCGGCCTGCTCCCGCTCGCGCCGCGCCTGCGTCTCTGCCTCGGCCGCGGCCCGGGCCGCCTCCGCGGCGCGCCGGCGCGCTTCCTCCTCGCGCTGCTCGCGGGCTTCCTTCTCGCACGCTCTCGCGCGCTGGAGGTGCTCCTCCCGCACGCGCGCCTCCTCGAGCTTCGCGAGCTCCGCGAGGGAGAACGTGACGGACGTATCGGAGGTATCTCGGCTCATCATCGGCATCGGGGCTCCTCTCCGAGCGCCCCCGTAGCAGCCCGCGTGCCGACGATATCCAATGTAAATTCAGTAACTTAGGCCCGTGATTCGGCCCGAGCGGGCGATCGCGATCGCGCCCGGCGCCACCGATCGCGATCGCGATCGCGCCACGTCCGCGCGCTCCAGGTGGACCCGCGACCCCCGCGACCACGGCGCGTCGCTGGGCCTCTTCACGATCGGCGCGGCCGGCGCCCACGGTAGGCCCGAGGGGAGGGGGCTCGGAACCACCTCCCCCGCGCCGGCCCGGCGAACCGAGCCACCCCGCGCGCCGAGGCCTTCCTCTTCAGTTCGCCCGCCTCGTCCCGATCGTTCCGATCGCAGCCGCGCTCTCGACCATTGGCGTTGACAGCCACGAGGTGCCCATATAGGGTGCGCCTCTCGCGAACCGGCGGAACAGTCGGCCACCTCGGTCGACCGCCCTCTGGCACCGTGACCTCCTCGATCAGCTCGGCCAGTTCGGCGAAAAACACTCGCCGAACACTCAATAAAAAGAGTCGAAAGAGAAGGTTGACAGGTTCGCGAAGGGGCTCTAGATAGGGCCCCCCGCGTCGGCGGAGGCGGAGAGTCGGCGAGCGAAGCTCGCGCATCTCCTAGCCGCTCGACGGGCGCTCCTCGATCGAGTCGACGGCCGTGTCAGCACACCCCGCAAGGGATGGCGCTGGAGCGGGCCC
>NZ_CP150317.1:3217500-3770000 GCF_051526795.1 Sorangium sp. So ce204
CTGGGTGTGGAAGCCGAGCAATCGGCGGAGCTAACCGGTACTAATAGGTCGTGCGGCTTGACCTTGCTCCATGGAACGTGACGAGCCTCGCGCCCGGTGCTCGGGTGTGAGCGGCGCGTCGCAGCGTGCGAGAGACGCTTCAGAAGAGAGCCTGCATGGCGGACGTCATGCGGGCTTTTCTGCTTTTGTCCGGCGCTCGCGGGCTGGGCCTCGCGGGGCTGGGCCTCGCGGGGCTGGCCGGCCAGGGCGCCCGAGGGGGCCTCGTGCTTCGCGCGGCGCGGGGGGCCTCGGTGCGCTGACCGGCCCGAGGAGACCGTGTTCTTCGCGCGGCGCGGGGGCCTCGGTGCGCTGACCGGCCCGAGGCAAGTTTTCCACGCCGGTTCCGGATGTACGGCGCGCTGCAGGTGCGACTATGGTCGCCGCATGCGACCTCTGAGGCGGTGGCCAACGCAGACGGCGCAACGCGTCGATCTGCAAAGGGAATCCGAGCGCCGCGCGCCTTCCAACGGCGCTCGCCTCGGTGACGCGAACCCTTCGGCGGAAGCAGGGCTTCCGGCCGGAACCATGTAGTCGGGGCGCGAAGCACGATGACGACGCACGTAGAAACCACGCTGCCGGAGGAGCAGCGAGCTGAACCGTCCGCCGATGCACCGGCAGGGCAGGGCGCGGCGGAGGACGTCGTGGAGCGCTCTCCGTCGCTGCCCCGTGAGGCGGTGCGCAGGCTCGCCTCGGCCTGCTTCTGGATCACGATGGCGCTCTGCCTCGCGCTGCTGGCGTGCAAGACGGCGGTGCGCTTCGACCTGACGACGCTCTGGGACGACGCGTACATGTTCCAGCGGTACGCGCACAACCTCATCACCGGCCACAGCATCTCGTGGAACCCGAAGGGGCCGCCGTCCTACGGGCTCACCTCGCTCGCCTTCATCGTCGCCGCCGTGCCGTTTCATCTGATCGCCGGCGGCAACACGAGCCTCGCGGCGATGCTTCAGAGCCTCGTCTGGGGGCCAGTGCTGCTCGTCCTGCTCGTCCTGCTCGTCCTGCGGGCGGCCGGGGACGGCAAGGTCGCGCGCCTGTCCTGCTTCGCCCTCGTCGCGTTCTGCGCCGCCCGGTCCACGCTGACCGACCACTTCGTGAGCGGCATGGACACGTCGTTCGGGCTCTGCTTCCTCACCGCGTACCTGCTCCTCACGCTGCGGCTGCTCGGCGCGGCCCGGGTCGCCGGCGGGGTGGCGCTCGGGGCGTTCGGCGGCCTCGCCTTCTCGGTGCGGCCAGAGCTCACGGCCTACGCCGTCCTCGTGCCGCTCGCGCTCGTCGCGCTCGAGCGCGACCGCGACCGCCGGCGCTTCGGGCTCGCCGCCCTCGCCGCGACGGCGGGCGTCCTCGCCCTCCACCTCGCGGCGGCCAAGCTGTACTTCGGCTCGCCCCTCCCGCTGCCGTTCTATGCCAAGTCGACGAACCTCTACGGATCAGGGATCCTCCGCGCCTACCGCGGGCGGCCGACCATCGATCTCGTCGACTGGCTCGAGTTCTTCTGGCCGCTCTTCACCGTCATCGCGCTCGACGTGCTCGTGGGCCTCGGCGCGCGGCAGGCGAGCCCCGGCGCGCCGGCTGGCGAGGGGCGGAGGAGCGGCCCCCGGGCCTTCTGGGCGGAGTCCTCGGCGTTCGACAAAGGGGTCCTCGCCGCGACGCTCCTGTGCCTCGCGTACTCGTGGCTGTTCGTCGTGCCGATCATGGGGTTCTCGCAGCGGTTCTATTACGCGCCGCTGCCAGGCCTCATCTACCTCGCTTGCCGGAGCGCCGCCCGGCTCGCGCGGACGCTCTCCGACTCGATCGGCCAGCCCGCGCCGGCCGCGCTGCCCCTGGCCGGCATTGCCGCGCTGGCGATGCTCTGGCTCCAGCTGTCGGCTCCCCTCGCCGCGGCTGGCAGGGACCTCGCCGGCGCCGTCGCGGCGAAGCGGCTCGGGCATTTCAACATCGTCAAGCACGGCAACACCTCGGGACCACAGAAATACTGGTTCGCGATCGATCGCGTCTCGAAGCTCCCCGACGACCTCGTCATCGCCACGACCGAGGTCGGGATGCTCGGCGCGATGAACCTCAACAAGACGATCATCGACATGGCCGGCCTCAACGACCCGCGCTTCGCGCTCGAGCCGTTCTCCGCGGACAGGTTCTTCGGGGCCTACAAGCCCGATCTCATCTACATGCCACACCCTCATTACGTGCAGATGACCGAGAATCTGACGGCCCACCGCGAGATGTCCGGTTATGTCGTCTACTCGAAGTCGAAGCTCGGTACATCCCAGTTTGGCATCGCCGTCCGGCGCGACAGCCCCCACTTCGATCGGCTGCAGCAGATCGTGAAAGAGAAGATGGGCTCGAAATGACGTCGCGCGCCGCGCGGCGCGCGCGGTGGGGGACAGCCCGCCCGCCGGCTGGCGGCCGCGCATGCCGCCGGCCGCCTCCGGCGAGGCGATCGACGCTCTTCCCGCGATCCGGGTCGTCTGATACCATCGCTCCCGATGGCGGCGCCTGCCGCACTGGAGCATGACGTGAACTGTCCGAAATGCGCGGCCTCGATGGATATCGTCACCTTCGGCGGCATCGACGTCGACCGGTGTACGGCGTGCGGCGGGATCTGGTTCGACAGCCGCGAGAAGGAGTCCCTCAAGGCCATGGCGGGCTCCCAGCAGATCGACACCGGCGACCCCTCGGTGGGGCGGAAGAACAACCAGATCCGGCGGGTGCCGTGCCCCCGCTGCTCGACGCCGATGGTGCGCATGGTCGACCCGGAGCAGTCGCATATCTGGTACGAGAACTGCAGCGTCTGCGGTGGCGTCTACTTCGATGCCGGCGAGTTCCGCGATTACAAGGAGCACACGCTGAGCGACTTCTTCCGGGACCTGTTCACGCGCCCGCGCAGCTAGAGCGGCGGTCACCCGCTTCGGATACGGGCCCATCTCGTCGTTTTCGGTGCTCAGCGCACAGGAGTGCGCTTCCGCGCCGAAAGCGCCGATCTGGACCCGTCTCCTGTGCGGGAGACCGCCGCTCTGCGTCGCGTGCACCAGAGGCGGGGGCGGAAACCGCTCTAAGGAGCCCGTCCGTCCGCTCCCGGGAGCGTGCTCGGCCCGGGGAGCTCGGCGCCTGAGCCCTCGCGGGCCTCGGGGAACGTCGCCAGGAGCTCGCCGGCGCGGAAGACCCACAGCGTGCCGGGCGTCGCCTTGCGCCAGAGCTCGTCGCGCGTGAGCGGCTCCGTGGCCACGACGGCCATCCGCGCGTCGGGGCCGACGCCGTGGAGGTCGTTGAAATTCACCTTGAGATCCGCGTCCACGAGCGTGGCCTCGCCGAACGGGGCCTGGCGCAGGATGCAGGACAGGTGGTCGCCGCAGCGGGCGAAGAGGTGCTCGCCGTCCGCGAACAGGAAGTTGAAGACTCCATCGGCGCCGAGCTCGTTCCCGAGCTCGTAGAACAGGCGCCCCAGCTCCCGCGCGTCGCCCGGGTACCTCTCGCCGTACGCGCTCCGGATCGCCTCGAGGAGGATACAGAAGGCGTGCTCGCTGTCGGTGTCGCCGACCGGCGTCTCGACGTGGAGCTTCCGATCCCTGACCGTGGGCAAGGTGCCGTTGTGCGCGAACACGATGTGCCGGCGGTGGAGGACCCGCATGAAAGGGTGCGTGTTCTTCAGGGCCGCTCCCCCGCGCGTCATCTTGCGCACGTGCGCGATGGCGAGGGCCGTGTGGATCGGGTTCTCGCGGATGAACCGCGCGAGCGGGCTCGAGAAGGCCGGGTGAGGCTCGAGGAACGTGCGCGCGAACAGCCCGTCGTACAGCGAGACGCCCCAGCCGTCCGCGTGCGGCCCCGTCTGCCCGCCGCGGAGCGCGAGCCCCGTGAACGAGAACACGATGTCCGTGGGCACGTTCGACACCATGCCAAGCAGCTCACACATGACGGGCACCCTCCCTCGGCGCGCGCGCGCCGTCGACGATCACGAGCCCCGTGACCGCGCCTCCCGCGGAGACGTTGCTGACCTCCGAGGCGGAGAGCCGGACCATGGCGCCCTCCATGCGCGTGGTGAAGGTGGAGGGCGGGCACTCCACGCCGCGGGCGAAGACGAAGGGGCAAAGGTCGAAATAGACCTGCTCTTCCTCCACGGCGCCGCCGCGGAACGTCGGCATGCGCGCGGTGCGCGGGCGGCGCCGCTCCTGCACGATGCAGGGCTTTTCCGCGGCGGCCCGGACTGCCTCTCTCCAGGCCGCCGGCGTCGCCGTCCACCCGAGCAGCACGCCTTTGCCGCCGTACTCGTCGTTCGGCTTCAGCACGAAGCTCTCCTGCTCTCCGAGGAGGAGCTCGACGAGATCCACCTCGCGGCCCCGCCACGCGGCGCGGCCGGCGGTCACCCGGCGCGTCCAGGGGATGTGCTCCGCGATGGCCGCGCGCTGCTCGGGCGTGAACAGGCCCGAGAACATGGGGTTGCTCAGCACCGCGAACGCCGCCTTCTTGTTGAGGGGCCTGATCCGGAACGAGTTCGCCACGTACGCCGCGCGATCGCAGTAGGCGCGGACCAGGGGGTGATTGAGGCCGCGCCGCCCGACGAGCTCCTGCGTGATCACGCGCCGGTAGACGAGATCGATCCGCTCCCCGCCCGCTCCGAGGCGGCGGCCGTCGTACGTGAGCTCGTCCGGATCGACGATCCTGGTCCGGTGCCCCTCGGCCGAGAACAGGTCGGCGAGCACCCTGAGCTCGGCCGAGGTGTCGACCGCGGCCCAGTCGACGATGGCCATCGCGGGCCGCGCCTCGCGCCCGCCCCAGGCGGCGTAGCCCTCGAGCAGGGCGCCGAGGAGCGCGCGGTGCGGCGCCGGCGTGCGCAGGCCATGCCCGTCCCGGAGCGGCGCGAGGTGGGGGAGCGCCATCAGCGTCCGCTCGACGAGGATCTGGTCGGTGAGGCCGGCGGGGGAGTCGGCGTTGTACTCGATGAAGGAGAAGCCGCCGTCGGTGATCAGCATGTCGAGGCGCCCGACCGTGTGGAGCGGCCCCGGACCCGGCACGATGGCCGCGAGGGCGCGCTCGTCCGCGGAGAGCCCGACCTCCTCGGCCAGGAAGTCGTCCCGGATCGCGCGCTGCGCGACCCTCTCCAGCGCGGAGGCGATCTGCTCGGCCGCGCGGGCGATCGTGGCGAGGTCCTTCTCGGCGATGAGGTACGGCCGCAGATGGCGGCACAGCGGGCGCGCGCCGTGGACCAGCCCGAGCCGCCGCTGGGCCTCGAGGAACGCCTCGAACCGCGCCGCGTCCATCGCCCCCGGCGCGGCGAGCCGTGCGTCGAGCTGCTCCGCGAGGGATCGCGTGGCGTCCTGGCTCATCGGCGAGCTCATGTCGCGCCCGCGCGCGGGGTCCCCCAGGCGTGCACGGGCGCGCCGGAGTCGACCTCGGCCATGTACCGCTCCAGCATCTTCCTCAGCGCCTCCTCGCGCGACGCGGAGCCCATCTCCAGCGCCGAGAGCGCGCGGAGCTGCCATGTGGCGCCGGTGATGCCTCTGGCGACCCGCGCCTCGAAGATCCGGAGGTAATGGCGGGCCTCGTCCCCGTCGACGCCCGCGGTCACGAGGCCCTCCTCGACCCGCGGCAAGAGCGAGAGGAGGAGATCGCGCGCCCGGACGCACCTCGGCGCGGCCCCCGGTACGGCCGGCCAGACGAGCTCGGCGTCGAGGCCGTAGTGCGCCGCATGGTAGAAGTTCCTCACGGCGAGCTCGAACGGGAACGACGGCAAGAGCTCTCCGATGGAGGGCGCGAGCGCGAGGATGCCCCCGAGCAGGTAGCTCCCGTTCGCGAGCATGTCATCGAGCGTGGGCCCGGACGGCAGGGCGCGAAGCTCGATCCGCAAGTGGCCGTCGCCGGCGGGATCGTACACGGGTCGATTCCAGTTCCAGACGGTGCCGTGGTGCAGGCGGAGCTCGTGGAGCTGCGGTATCCCGCCGGCCCGCGCGCAGCCGACGACGTCCTCGTCGCCGCACACGGGGAGGATGGGCTCGTGCAGCGCGACGCTCTCCATGAAGAGCTCCGCCGCGCCGTCGCGCACCCAGCCGGTCCCGAAGCCGATGCGGGCCGGCATCTTCCAGTCCGCGCCGGGCGCCGGCGGGCGATCGTCGCCGGCCTGCTTGAACACCGCCACCCGCGTCTCGTGCCACAGCCGGTGGCCGAGGAAGGTGGGCGAGTTGCACGCGGCCGCGAGCGCGGGCGCGGTCATCACCATGGCCGCGTTGAACAGCCGCGCGAAGGCGTCGGGCGTGGCCCGGAGGTGGATCTGAAAGGCGGTGTTCGCCGCCTCCATCGCGGGGTCGTCCGACGTGAGCTCCAGCGGCTCGGCGCCGTCGATCCGGATATGGAAGGGCGCCCTGCGCAGCCTGCAGAGCCCCGCGGCGAGCGCGCGATACCGGGGCAGGTTCGTGATCGTCGCAGGGCTGAAGTCGCGCCGCTGGAAGGTCGGCAGGATGCTGACCGGGACCACGCGCGCGCCCCGCGCCGCCGCGCGCTCGCGGATCGCCTCGACGGTCGCGCGCATCTGCTCGCGCAGCGCCGAGAGCGGCCTGCCGGCGAGCGGCACAGGCTGGGTGCTGAGCTCGATGTCGAACGCGCCCATCTCCGGCGTGATCATCGGGCTCGCCGCGGCGCGCGCGATCTCCGCCCCGATCGGCACGGGGCGCGCCTCGCGATCGACGAGGAACATCTCGAGCTCGGCGCCGATCGTCGCTTCCCCGTGGCCGAACCCCGGCCGGGCGAGCACCATCTCCAGCGCCGCGAGGTTCTGCTGGAGCCGCGTCCTGAAGAGCCGATAATCGACGGTCTTGAAGTGGTCTTGCTGGATCTCGATGCCCAAGGGACCTCCCGCTGCGATCCCGGCGAGGGTCCGTCCTCCAGCACGGCGAGCGCCGTGGGCTCCAGGAGAGCTCGCCGCCGGGATCGCGATGTTCCCGCGCCCTACGCGCCGCGCAATGCAAGCGCAGGGCCACGGACGGCGATCTCGACATGAAGGAGGCCGGAGACCGCAGCCCGCTCGCGTAGAGCTCGAGCGGTGTGGCGCGGATGCAGCCTGTGGCAAAACGCGCCGTGGGCGCTCTGGGAAGGTGTTGCCTGGGTTTCGCGCAGGTGTCGGGGAGGTTTCATCCCGGGCGCCGGCTCATCGGTCGACGTGCGGGACGCGCTCGACAACACACGCGCCCGCCTTGCAGCGAGCGACCGAGTCCTCCTTCGGCGCCATGCACTTGGCGACCGGGCAGCTCTCGGCGGCGCAGCTCGCGGCGCGCCACTTCTGGAGCTCCGCGAGCGCGTCGCGGTGGAACGCCTGGTCGCACGGCGGGCACAGCTGGTCGCAGCACTGCCCGGCCCGCGCGCAGGACACCACGCAGTCGGCGTCGGCCTCGCACCGAGGTTCCGCCGCCGCAGCGCGCGGCTCGCCGGCCGCCGGCGGGGCCTGCGCCGCGGGCGCGCTCTCGGCCCCCGGCGGGGGCTGCGCCGCGGGCGAGGTCTCGGCCCCCGTCGGGGCCTGCGGCGCGGGTTCCTTGGTACAGCCGGCGAGGCAGGCGAGGCCAGCGAGCACGAGCGAGCGAGAGGGCAGCGAGATCTTCATGCCGGCCATGATGGCACGGGGCGCGCCCGCGGCGCGCGGGGCGATGGTCGATCCAATTGTTCTTTTGCGCCTTTGCGCCTTTGCGCCTTTGCGTTGAAATCTCCCTCCGGATCCCCGGCCGGACTCCTGCCTGGAGCGCTAGTAGAACGCGAGCGGCTGCCCCGTGGCCTCCACGACGGCCATCCACAGGTCGTCCGTCGGGTCGACCTGCTTGCGCATGCGGACGGCCAGGGGCATGGGCACGTGCACGAAGCGGCCGTGCCACCGGCCGATCAGCATCTCGGTGTTGCCCGCCATGGCCGCGTGGACAGCGTTCCGGGCCATGTTCCAGCAATACACGCTGTCCGACGGGGACGCGGGGACGCTGCGGATATGATAGCTCGGGTCCAGGTACTTCAGCGTCGCCTCGACGCCGCGCGTCCGGAAGTGCGCGTTGATGCGGTCGCGCAGGAAGAGGCCGATGTCCTTCAGCTTGAGGTTGCCGCTGAGATCCGTCGCCATGGGCTCCGCGCTGGAGGTGCAGTGTCCTTGCAGGGCGCCCTCGGCGACGACGATCACGGCGTTGCCGTGGCGGGCGAGCCGGCGCTCGAGGTGCGCGAGCAGCCCGCACGGGCCGTCGAGCTCCGCGTGGACCTCGGGGATGAGGACGACGTCCACGTCCGCCGACGCGAGCGCCGCCGCGCACGCGATGAAGCCCGAGTGGCGGCCCATCAGCTTGACGAGCCCGATGCCGTTCTTCGCCCCCGAGGCCTCCACGTGCGCGCTGCGGATGACGTCGACGGCGGCGGCGAAGGCGCTCTCGAAGCCGAAGCTGCGGTCGATGAACTTGATGTCGTTGTCGATGGTCTTGGGCACGCCGACGACCCCGATCGACAGGCGGCGCTCCTCGATGGCCCGGACGAGCGACATCGCGCCGCGGATGGTGCCGTCGCCGCCGACGACGAAGAGGACGTTGATGCCGAGGGCCTCGAGCGTGTCCACCATCTGGTGCGGGTCCTGGTTGCCGCGGGAGGTGCCGAGCACGGTGCCGCCCATGCGGTGGATCTCCTCGACGCTCCGGGGATCCAGGCGCATCGGCGCGTGCCCGAAGCGGGCGACGAGCCCCTCGTAGCCGTAGCGGAAGCCGAAGATCTCCGGCACGCCGTAGCTCTGCGCCATCGTGAGCACGAGGCCGCGGATGACGTTGTTGACGCCGGGGCAGAGCCCGCCGCACGTCACGATGCCGGCGCGCAGCTCCTTCGGATCCCAGAAGACGCGGTTGCGCGGCCCGGCCAGCTCGAACGCCGGCGGCCGCGCGCCGGAGGCGTCCGCGAGGACGGCGGACAGGCGATCGTTGAACAGCACCTTGTCGGCCTCGCCGACGTACACCGTGGCCCTCTCGCCGAGCTTCTCGGCGACGGGCGAGGGGTGCCGGCAGGGGCCTAGATCCTTGATGGCGAGGTCGGCAGGGGTCACCACGCGCAATGCCTCCAGGTGAGGAGAGCTGCGCCCCTCCGGCGAGCACCGCCGCGGGGACCCTGCCATGATCGGACGGCGCCTGTTTCGGCCGCTTTTCGGGAGCGATAAGCTATCGCAACGCCGCGCGCCGGGCCTGAGCCGATCGGCTTCGAGCGGTTCGCGCAGGACCACGCGGCCGCGCTCGGTCATCCCACGTCGGGGCATTCTGGCCGGTCGTCGCGCGGCAGGCCGGCTCTCACAGGCGTCCAGGCGGGCGGGTCGCTCGCAGGAAAGGATTGCTGACAGGCCTCGTCCACGACATCACCCACGGGCACGGCCGGCGCGGCCCGCGCCGCGGCTCGCACCGCGCGCAGCTCCCTGGCCGGGCGCGCCTCGTCGCCCGGCTCTCTCGAGCCACTCCGCGTCGTCCGCGCCTGCGCGTGTCCCATGGTGCGTCCTCCGCCGGCGGACATTGCGCCTCGCCGCCGCCGTGGCAAGGTCCTGCGCTGCGCTGACGATCTCGGACGACCGAGCAGGTCGCAGCTGGCGGAGGGCCGCGCTCGACGCGACGTGACGGCGCGGCGGGCGCGGCGGGCGCGGCGGGCGCGGCGGGCACGGCGATCGAGCGGAGGCGCTCGCGGGAGGAGCCCACGATGGACAAGGCGAACCGACCGTTCCGAATCGGGATTTCAGGGTCCTACGGCGGCATGAACCTCGGCGACGAGGCCATCCTCGATGGCATCGTCACGCAGCTCCGGGCGTCGATGCCAGCGGAGATCACCGTGTTCTCGCTGTGCCCGGAGGACACGAAGATGCGCCACCAGGTGGAGCGCGTCGTCCCGGTCCGTGAGCTCACACGAATGGAATCGACCGCCGAGATCGAGCGCCTCGATCTCTTCGTCCTCGGCGGGGGAGGCATCCTGTACGATCGGGACGCGCCGGTCTATCTGAGAGAGGCGCTCATCGCGGAGGAGCGCGGCGTCCCCGTCGTGATCTACGCCGTGAGCGCCGGGCCGCTGTCGGACCCGAGCGCGAAGCAAGCCGTGCGGGCGGCGCTGAACGCCGCGGACATCGTCACCGTGCGAGACAAGCAGGGGCGTCGCCTCCTCGAGGAGGTGGGGGTGAATCGCGAGATCCGCCTCACGGCCGATCCGGCCCTGCTGCTGCGCGAGGAGGCGCTGCCCATCGAGGCCATCCGGGCCGAAGGGGTCGAGTTCGAGCGGCACCTCGTCGGCTTCTCCGTCAGGGAGCCGGGCCCGGCGGCGCCCGACATCGACCCTGACGAGTACTATGGCCTGCTCGCCAACGCCGCCGACTTCGTCGTCGAGCGCCTCGACGCGGACGTCGTGTTCGTATCCATGGAACGGACGGACGTGCAGCACAGCCACGCGGTCGTCGCCCACATGAAGAACGCCGAGCGGGCAGAGGTCCTGAGGCGCCGGTACACGCCGCAGCAGATCCTCAGCCTCGTCGGGCACCTCGAGTTCGTGGTGGGCATGCGCCTGCACTTCCTGATCTTCTCGGCGCTCCGCGAGACCCCGTTCGTCGCGCTGCCCTACGCGTCCAAGGTCGCGGGGTTCATCGAGGACCTCGAGATGGAGACCCCGCCCCTCGGGAGCATCAGCTCCGGGCAGCTCATCGCCAGGCTCGATCGCTCGTGGGACACACGTCACGAGATCCGCGCGAAGATCCGCCGGCTGCTCCCCGGCCTGAAGGCCAGGGCGAGGGAGACCAACCAGCTCGTCACCGAGCTCCTCGCGCGGCGAGCTCCGGCGGTGCAGCCCGCGCGGAAGAGCGCATGAGCGCGGGGAGCTGGCGATGGACGTGATCCGGACCGACGTCGCCGTCATCGGCGGAGAGCTCGGCGGCTTCGCGGCTGCGCTCGCGGCGGCCAGGACGGGCCGCCGCGTCGTCCTGACGGAGGAGACTCGCTGGCTCGGGGGCCAGCTGACGAACCAGGCGGTCCCCCCGGACGAGCACCCGTGGATCGAGGACATGGGGGCGACCCGGAGCTACCGCGCGCTGCGCCAGGGGATCCGCGCGTATTACCGCAGGCATCTACCGCTCACCGCGTCGGCCAGGGCGCTCCCCGCGCTCAACCCCGGCAACGGCTGGGTCAGCCGCCTGTGCCACGATCCGCGGGTCGCGGTGGCCGTCCTGCACGAGATGATCGCGCCGTATCGGCTCAACGGGCGCCTCGTCGCGCTCCACGCTCACCGGCCCATCTCGGCGTCGACGCACGGCGATCGGGTGACCGGCGTCGTGGTCCGAGGGCTGGAGTCGGGGCGCGACGTCCTGCTCGTGGCCGACCTCTTCATCGACGCCACGCCTCGTGGCGAGCTCCTGGCGCTCGCGGGCGTGGAGCACGCGCTCGGGGCGGAGTCGCGCGCGGAGACCGGCGAACCGCACGCCCCCGAGCGCGCGGATCCGAGGGCCCAGCAGGCGATCACCGTCTGCTTTGCGATCGAGCACCACCCCGGAGAGGACCATGTCATCGACAGGCCTTCTCAGTACGAGCGCTGGCGCTCCCTCGAGCCGCCCGGCTGGCCGGGTCGGCTGCTGGACTGGACGGCGGTTCGACCCGATACACTCGATCCCCTGACGCGAGGCCTGTTCGCCGCGGAAGACCGGCATCCCTGGTGGAGCTTCCGGCGGATCCTCGACAGGACGGTCTTCGAAGCGGGGTTCGCGCCGAGCGACATCACCATCGTGAACTGGCCGCAGAACGACTACTGGTTCGGGCCCGTCTGCGGCGTCGACGAGGTGGAGGCCGCGCGGCACCTGGAGGGAGCGCGGCAGCTCAGCCTGAGCCTCCTGTACTGGATGCAGACCGAGGCGCCTCGCCCGGACGGCGGGGTCGGATATCCAGGCTTGCGCCTCCGCGGGGACGTTGTCGGCGGCACGGTCGACGGCCTCGCGCCAGCGCCCTACATCCGCGAGTCCCGCCGGATCCGGGCCGAGCTCACGGTGCTCGAGCAGCACATCGCGTATCCGCTCCGGCCCGACGGCCCCGCGACGTTCGTGGAGAGCGTCGGGATCGGGTGTTATCGCATCGATCTGCACCCGCGCGTCGGGGGCCCCGGGTACCTCGATCTCGGCTGCTGGCCGTTCCAGATACCGCTGGGTGCGCTCATTCCGGTGCGGGTGGAGAACCTGTTGCCGGGCGGGAAGAACCTTGGCGTCACGCACATCACGAACGGCGCCTACCGGGTCCACCCCGTGGAGTGGAGCGTCGGCGAGGCCGCGGGGCTGCTCGCGACGTTCTGCCTGGAGCGCCGCGTGCTGCCGCGGCAGGTGCGCGCGCGGAGCGCGCTCCGCGAAGAGCTCCAGGCGCTCCTGGTCCGCGAGGGCGTCGAGCTGGCCTGGCCGTCGTTGAGGCCGGTCTGAGCCAGCGCCGCGCCACGGCGTGTGTCGGCGAGGCGACCGCGCTACGACGAACGGGGGAGCTTGACGCGGAACGTGGTGCCCTCCTCCAGCGTGCTCGTGGCCTGGATGGAGCCTCCGTGCGCGTCGACGATCGATTTGACGATGAAGAGCCCGAGCCCGAGGCCCTTCGAGCGTTGTACGACCCGCTGGCTCTGCTCGCCCCGGCGAAACGGATCGAAGAGGACGGGCAGCTGCTCGGGCGCGATCGGGGTCCCGCGGTTCGTCACCTCGATCACGACGCCATTCTTGTGCCCGCGCAGCTCCACGTGCACCGGCTCCTCCGGCGGGCTGTAGTCGACGGCGTTGCCGATCAGGTTCGACAGGAGCTGTTCCATCCGGCCCGGATCCCACTTGCCCCGCCCGTCGCCGTGGGCCGTGAAGCGGATGGTGTGCTCCGGGTGGGCGAGCTCGAGCTCCTCGACCACGCGCTGGCAGATCGCGCGGAGGTCGACGGGCTCCGGCTCGACCGGAAGACCCCGGTGGGAGCGGATGCGCGTCAGGTCGAGCAGCTCCTCGACCATCCGCACCGCCCTCTCGTTGCTCGCGGCGATCCGCTGGGCGAGCCTCGCCACGGCGGTCGTGACGTCCTCGCGCTTGAGCAGGGCGGCGGTGGCGAACCGGATGGCCGAGAGCGGGTTGCGCAGGTCATGCCCGAGGACCGCGATGAACAGCTCGTGGAGCGCGACGTCACGGCGGAGATCGGCCGAGCTCGCGCGCTCGTACTCGACGGCCGCGGTGATCATCACCTCGTCGAGCGCCGAGTGCACGAGCTGGGCCTCCTCGCCGCCGAGCACCACCCCCTCCTGCGCGCACAGGTCCACGATCACGGCGCGAAGGACGCCGAGCTCGCGTAGCTCCTCCGCGAGGGAGTAGCCCTCGGCGATGCGGTGCGAGACGTGCACCTTGGCGGCCTCCGAGCTGCCGATCTCCGGGCCGCTGGCTCCGTCCGGCCCCCCCGGCTGCGCGCTCTGCGCGAGCGAGTCGATGAGGTCGTCGAGGAGCTTCGGCGTGTAATCTCTCAAGTCCTCATCGGTGAGCGCGCGGGTCCGTGGGATCTTCGGTTCACTCCGCAGGCGCGCTATCCACTGGCCTATGATCTCCTCGCTTCGCTCACGGAGCAGCACCGTGATGCGCGACAGCGTGTGGCTCACGTGCGCTCTCCCCCCATCGACGTCGATACGCTTCGTCATCCGGCGCGGCGCAGCTGGCCATTGTCATGGATCCCGCAAGGCCCCCCGGGAGAAACACGAGCCGGACGGAGCCAGGTAGCCGAGGTGGGAGGCGTCGGCGAAAGGCGGCCTCGGCGGCGCCGAGGCTGCCCGTGTCGGCGTGCTCGAAGGCAGGAAGATTCCAGGCAAGGAGGCAGAGGACGCTGCGTCGGTCCTGCCCGCGCGCTCCGCCCTGGCACGCGCGGCGTGCGTGCCCGATACTCGGCGCATGCGCCCCGGGGACCTGTTCGCAGGTCGCTTCGAGCTCGATCGCGTCGCAGGATCCGGGGGAATGGGCGCGGTCTATCGGGCCGTCGACCGCGAGACCGGGGAGCCGGTCGCCCTCAAGGTGGGGCTGCACGCGGAAACCGAGCAGGCCGAGCAGACCGAGCGGTTCCGCCGGGAGGCGCGGGTCCTCGCGGGGCTCCACCACCCCGCCATCGCGCGGCACGTCGCCCACGGCGTCACCGCCGAGGGCCGGCAGTACCTGGCCATGGAGTGGCTCGACGGCGAGGATCTCGCGGCGCGGCTCCGGCGCGGGCCGCTGGGCCTCGACGAGAGCCTCGCGCTCGCCGCGCGCGCCGCGGAGGCGCTCGGCGCCGTGCACCTGCGCGGGGTGGTCCACCGGGACGTCAAGCCGGCGAACCTCTTCCTGCCGGGCGGCGACGTCGCGGCGGTGAAGATCCTCGACTTCGGGATCGCGCGGGCCCCCGACGTCACGTACACCCTGACCCACCCCGACGCCCCCGTGGGGACGCCCGCCTATATGGCGCCGGAGCAGGTCCGCGGCGAGCCCGACATCGACGCGCGCGCCGACCTGTACGCGCTCGGGTGCGTGCTGTTCGAGTGCCTCACCGGGCGGCCGCCGTTCGCGGGGGTGCACGTCGTCGCGCTGCTCACCAAGGTGCTCTTCGAGCAGGCGCCCCGCCTCCGCGAGCCGTGGCCCGGCGCGCCCCCGGCGCTCGACGCGCTGCTCTCGCGCCTCCTGGGCAAGGATCGGCGGCTGCGGCCCGGGGACGCGCTCGCGGTCGCGGCGGAGCTGCGCGCGCCGGAGATCCGCGAGGCGAGCGCGGCGCCCCTTTCGCCGTCGGTCGGGCTCACGACGGCCGAGCGGCGGCTGGTCAGCGTGGTGCTGGCGGCGCGCCGGGCCGAGCCGGCGCGCCCGCCGCAGCCGGCGCAGGCCGTGGCCAGCGAGGCGAGCACGGCGCCGGCGCGCGGCCTGACCCATCAGCGCCGCTGGCCGCTCGCCCTCCTGCGAGAGATCCGGAGGACCGCCGATCTGCACGGCGCGCGCGTGGAGCTGCTCCGGGACGGGTCGATCGCGGCCCTGCTCACGGGGGCCGAGGCGCCGACGGATCTCGCGGCGAGCGCGGCCCGGTGCGCCCTCTCGCTCAAGGCGCTGGTCCAGGCCTCCGACGTGGCGCTCGCGACGGGCTGGGAGGTCGTGGACGGGACCCAGCCGCTCGGGCCCGTGATCGACCGCGCCGTCGCGAACCTCACGGCCGCGGAGCGGGGCGCAGAGGAGGCGCTCCGGCCGATCGCGATCGACGCGATGACCGCGTCCCTCCTCGGCCCGCGCTTCGATGTGGCGCACGGCGAGCGCGGGGCGGCGCTGCTCGGCGAGCAGGAGCCGCTGGAGGAGGCGCGCGCGCTGCTCGGCAAGCCGACGCCGTTCGTGGGGCGGAGCAGCGAGCTGCGCTGGCTCGAGCTCCTCGTCGACCAGTGCGCCTCGGAGCCGTGCGCCCAGGCGGCGCTCGTGATCGGGGCGGCCGGCGTGGGCAAGTCGCGGCTGCGCATCGAGCTCGCGCGCAGGATGCGCGGCCGCGAGGCGCCGCCCCAGATCTGGACGGCGCAGGGCGACGCGGTGCGGGCCGGGGCGCCGCTCGGGCTGCTCGCCCAGGTGGTGCGGCGCGCGGCCCAGATCGCGGAGGGCGAGCCCCGGGAGCTCGCGCGGGAGAAGCTCGCCGCGCGCGTCGCGCGATCGGTGGACGCCGCGGAGCAGGCGCGGGTGACGGAGTTCCTAGGCGAGGTGATCGGCGCGCCGTTCCCGGACGCGGATCGGCGCGAGCTGCGCGCCGCGCGGCAGAACCCGATGCTCATGGCCGACCAGGTGCGGCGCGCCTGGCTCACCTTCCTGGAGGCCGAGTGCCGCGCGGGGCCGGTGCTCCTTTTGCTCGAGGACCTGCACTGGGGCGATCTGCCGACCGTGCAGCTCGTGGACGCGGCGCTCGGGCAGCTCCGGTCGAGGCCGCTCCTGGTGCTGGGGCTCGGGCGGCCCGACGTGGACGAGGTGTTCCCGGGGCTGTGGGCCGAGCGGGGCGCGACCGCGATGCGGCTCGGGGCGCTGCCGGCCCTCGCCTGCGAGCGGCTGGTGCGCGCGGTGCTCGGGGAGCAGGCGCCCGCGGAGCAGGTGGAGGGGCTCGTCCGGCGCGCGGCGGGGCACCCGTTCCTGCTGGAGGAGATGCTGCGCGTGGCGGCGGAGGGCGCCGAGGGGGCCGAGGGCCGCGACGCGGGCGAGGCGCCCGAGACAGCGCTCGCCATGGTGCAGGCGCGGCTCGAGGGGCTCGATCTGGAGGCGCGCCGGGCGCTGCGCGCCGGGAGCTTGCTGGGCGAGGTGTTCTGGTGGGGCGCGATCGCCCGGCTGCTCGGGGTGGACCGGGACGACGCCGCGCTCGCGGGCTGCCTGCTCGCGCTGGAGCAGCAAGAGTGGATCGCGCGGCGGCCCGCGTCCCGGTTCCCGGGCGAGGTGGAGTACGTGTTCCGGCACGGGCTCGTGCGCGACGCGGCGTACACGATGCTCACCGAGGCGGATCGGCGGCTCGGGCACAGGCTCACCTCCGAGTGGCTGGAGCACGCCGGGGAGCGGGACGCGCTGGTCCTGGCCGGGCACTGCGAGCGCGGCGGCGAGCCCGAGCGGGCCGTGCGGTGGCTCTGCGCCGCGGCGGAGGAGGCGCTCCGCGGCAACGACCTCGCGGCCGCGCTCGCGCGCGCGGAGCGGGGCGCGGCCTCCGGGGCCGGCGGGCGGGATCTCGGCGCGCTGCGCCTGGTCCAGGCCGAGGCGCACCTGTGGCGCGGCGAGCTGTCGGCCACCGAGGCGCGCGCGACAGAGGCGGTCGCGCTGCTCGAGCCGGGGGCGGGCGCATGGTACCGCGCGCTCACCGCGGCCCTGATCGGCGCGAGCAAGCAGGGCGCCGTCGATCGCGCCGGGGCGTGGGCCGCGCGGCTCGCGGCGACGGCGCCCGCCGACGGGGCGCTGAGCGCGGTGGTGCTCTGCCTCTCCTGGTGCGCGGCGGAGCTCATGCTCGCCAACCAGCACGCGACCGCCGACGCGCTGCTCGAGCAGAGCCTGCGCCTCGCGGGAGAGCCTCCGGCCGTCGACGACGAGGCGGTCGGGGGGCTGCACCAGACCGTCGCGTTCCGCGCCGCGATCGCGGGCGATCACGCCGCCGCGGTGGACGCGCTGGAGGTGGCGGTCGGGGCGTTCGGGCGCGCCGGCGACCGCCGACAGGCCTGCGCCGTCCAGCTGAACATGGGCTTCATGCTCACCGAGCTCGGCGCGCTCGAGCGCGCGGAGCAGCTGCTGCGCGCGGCCGTCGTCCAGGCGACACGGATGGACCTGCACGAGGTGCTCGCGACCGCGCGGCAGAACCTGGGGCACGCCCTCCTCCAGGCGGGCCAGATCGATGAGGCCCGCGCGCTGCTCGAGCAGGCCATCGACGCGTCGCGCCGGCAGGGCAACCGGCGCATGGAGGGGCTCTCGCGGGCGTACCTCGCCCGGGCGGCGCTGCTCTCGGGCGACGGCGAGGCCGCCGCGCGCGAGGCCGGCGCGGCGGCGGCGCTGCTCGACGTGGCGCCGCTCCTGCGCGCGGTGGCGCTGGCCATCCTCGCGCGCGCCCGGATGGGAGGGGGGCCCGAGGAGGCGGCGGACGCGCTTCTCCATGCGCAGGAGGCGTTCCGCCTCATCGAGGAGGCGGGGATGGCCGAGGAGGGAGAGTCGCTGATCCGCCTGACCTACGCCGAGGCCCTGCGCGCCGCCGGCGAGCGCGAGCGCGCCGCGCAGGTCATCGAGGCGGCGCGCTCGCGGCTCCTCGAGCGCGCCGCGAAGATCGGCAGGCCGGCGTTGCGCCAGAGCTTCCTGGAGAGCATCCCCGAGAACGCCCGGGCGCTCGCGCTCGCCGAGGCGTGGGCGCTGGAGCGCCAGGGGGCTGTCGCCTGAGCGCCGCGCTGCCCAGGGGCCCTTGTAGATCAGCCCCGCTCGGGCCGTCACGCTGTCCGTGGTCCGCCGCTGGACCAGAACGAGCGTGCGCCGGCTAAGCAAGCTCCGAGAGCTCGACCTGGCGGACCGCCGGCGCCGCCGTCCTGGAGGGCGCCTCCCTGCGGCGCGGGCTCATCAGGGCGTCGAGCTGCTCGATGAAAAAGGTGTTCTCCGCCGGGAGGCCGACGGTCACGCGGAAGTATTCGTCGTACCGCTCGTCGCCGAACGGCTCGAAGGCCTTCACCTTCACGCCTCTGGCGAGCAGCGCGTCGTGGATCTTCGCCCCGGACCACGCGCCGCGGGCGCGGCACAGGATGAAATTGGTCTGTGACGGATAGGCCTCCAGCGCGCGATGCGCTCCGATGGCCGCCATCAGCCTGGCTCGCTCCCTCGCTGTCTGATGCCGGACGAACCCGAGGTGTCCGCCGTCCTGGAGCGACGCCATCGCGAGCTCCGCGGCCAGCTGCCCTACGCGGTGCGGCGTCATCTTGGCCTCCATCTGCGCCACCACCTTCGCGTCCCCCATGGCGTACCCAACGCGCACCGACGCGAGCCCGTAGGCGAAGGAGAAGCTACGGAGGACCATCAGGTTGGGATGGCGCAGCACCAGGTCTGCCATCCGGGTGTTCGGGCTCTCCTCGAGGTAGTGCACGTACGCTTCGTCGATGAAGAAGAGGGAGTCCGGGAACCGGGTGAGCAGCGGACCGAGCTCCTGCCGCGTGATGAGGACGTTGCCCGTGGGGTTGTTGGGGTTGCAGAGGTAAACCAGGCCGTCCTGCCGCGAGAGGCGCGACTCGAGCCTCCCCACGTCGAGCGCGAAGCCGTTCTCCGGATGGAGCGGGAGCAGCTCGCATCGCAGCCCCACGCGGACGCCGGACGCAGGCACCTTGGAGTAGGTGAGCCGGGTGGTGATGATGGGATATGCCGTGCGCTTCAGCAAATAGCGCAGGGTCCGCGTCGCCGAACGCTTGATCTCGCGCTCGATCAGGAACGGGATGCAGGTCTTGAGCAGCGGGCCGCTCCCGTTGGCGACCAGCACGTTCTCCGGCCTGACGCCCGCGTCGGCGGCGAGCGCGCGCCGGAGATCTCCGTTGTCCCCGGCCGGATAGCTCCGCAGGGCGATGTTGCCGGCGTGGCGCCGCAGGACGTCGGCGCACCGCTCGGAGCAGTAGGTGCCGTGGTTCAGCGCCATGTCGATGGGCGGCGCGCCGGACCTTCGATTCGGGGCGTCGAGCGCTTCGCTCGCTGTCGTTCGAGGCTGCATGGAGTGCTCCTCTCGTGGTGTTCAACCAGCATCAACCAGGCGATTCGTCCCCGTGATTCAGGAGGCCACCTTCGCTGGCCAGTTGCAAGAAGGAAGAGCGAGACGCGCGGGCCCGGAAGCTGTGTGCGGAGGCGTGCGATCAGGGAGAGGATGGGCCGTGGTGCGAGCTCGGCTCACGGCGCTCCGGGATCGATAGAGCGCGAGGAGCTCGACGGCGGGGGCCTGCACGAGCGAGGTGGGCGGCATGCGTCCGATGTGCTCGCCACGCGCTCGCACGTGATCATCGGCGGACACGTGCACGAGAATCCGTACTACCTCGACCCGGTGACGTTCCTGAGGAAGCTCGCGTTGCGGCGGGCGCCTGTGTCCCTCGCGAACGCGGGCTGACCCTCTTCGCCGCCCGCTCGGCGTGGTATACCGCCGGGCGTGGGACGCTTCGATCATCTCGCCACCACGCCCGCGCGCGGCGCGGCCGACGTCCTCAAGTGGAAGCTCGGCGCCCGCGAGAAGGCCGTCGCCGACGGCTTCGTCACGCCGCACCGCACATACGACCGCTCGCTCGTCGAGAGCGGCCGCGCCTCGCTCACGTGGATCGGCCACGCGTCGTTCCTGCTGGTGCTGGGCGGCCTGCGCATCCTGATCGATCCCATCCTCGCGACGGGCCTCGGCACCACGAAGCGGCTCGCCCCGGCGGGCATCCCGCTCGAGGGCCTCACCGAGATCGATCTGGTGCTGATCACGCACAACCACCGCGATCACCTCGACACGCCCACGCTGTCGCGCCTCCTCGCGGCGCACGCCGTGCACCCGGGCAAGCTCGGCAAGAAGAGCGCGCCGCTCCGGCCGCGCTTCGTGGTGCCGCAGGGCAACGGCGCGCTCCTCGCGAAGCTGGGCGCGGGCGCGATCGACGAGCTCGCGTGGTGGCAGTCCGTCCGCGTCGGCCAGGTCGAGATCACGCTCGTGCCCGCGCGGCACTGGTCGATGCGCATGCCCTGGGACAGGAACGAGGCGCTCTGGGGCGGCTTCGTGATCCGCGGCCCCGAGGGCGCCGCGTACCACTCGGGCGACACCGGCTTCTTCGACGGCTTCGCCGAGATCGGCGAGCGCAGCGGCGGCTCCATCGACTGGGCCATGTTGCCCATCGGCGCCTACGCCCCGCGCTGGTTCATGGAGCCGCAGCACATGGGCCCGGAAGAGGCCGTGCAGGCCGCCGAGCTGCTCGGCGCGCGCACCTTCGTCGCGATGCACTGGGGCACGTACAAGCTCACCGACGAGCCGATCGGCGAGCCGCCGGTCCGCGCGCGCGAGGCCTTCCTGAAGGGCCGCGGCGACCCGGAGCGCCTCTGGATCCTCGACGTCGGCGAGACCCGCGGGCTCTGAGATCACGCGCCTCCTGAGGATGCTCCGAAGGCGAAGGCGCCCGCCCTCCGCCTAGCTCCTGGCGAGCTTCGAGCCTGCCAAGAGCGCCTGATCCAGGCGCGTCTGATCCAAGGTGGCCCTCCACGTCTCGGCCGAGTAGAGGTTCGCGCCACGAAGATCGGCATGGCTCAGATCGGCGCCCTCGAAATCGGCCTCCATGAAGTTCGCCCTGACCGCATGCGCCCGGGAGATCCTGGCGTGCCGGAAACGAGCGCCCTTGGCCGTCACCCGGTGGAACACGGCATGATCGAGCTCGCAGTACGAGAAGATCCCTGCGCTCAGATCCGCTTCCGTGAAGTTCGCCGACCGGAGCTCGGCGGCCTGAAACGAGCATCCGGATGCCCTGACGCGCTGAAATGAGCCCTTCGACAGCTTCGCGTCATCCGCCCTGAACCGCACCATGGACGCGTCGTCGAAGGTCGACTCCTCGGCCGAACAATCATACATCTGCGCGTCGTCGAGGACCGCGCGCCGAAACGAGGCGAGGCGCAGCGCCGCGCCCGAGAACGTCGCGCCGGCGGCGCTGGCCCCGTCGAAGGCGGCGCCGTTCAGCGTCGCGTCGGCCAGGTTGGCTCGCGCGAGCTCCGCGCCGTCGAACGCTGCCCCGGAAGCGCTGGCATCGGCGAGCGTCGCATCGGTGAGCGTCGCGCCAGAGAAGATCGCATTCGTCAGGTCCGCTCCGGAGAGGTTCGCTCCGGAGAGGTTCGCGCCCTTGAAGCTCGCGCGCGCCGCCGAGACGCGGTCGAGATCAGCATCCGCGAGAACCGCGCTGTCGAAGAGCGCCCCCTCGAGCTTGGCACCGCTGAAACGCGCGCCCGTGAGGTCCTTGCCGCGAAAGTCCATGTCGGTGAGGTCGCAATGAAAGAAGCTCACGCCCGACAGGACGGCCCCGGACGCCACGAGCGCCGCTGCCTCGTCCCTCGGCATCGCGGGCGGTAGCTTTACCGGCCCCGCCAGGAACCCGTCCTCGGCGCTGCCGACGGGCGGCGGGGCCTCGGGGCCCGGCGCGTTCGAGACCCGAGGAGCCGTCTCGCCCTCGATCCGGGCAAGGAATCGCTGCTGTACGGTCTCGATCGCCGTCTTGGCATGAACGTCATCCATGCACGCATAGAGCAGCGCTATCTCGGGCGCGTCCTCACGCGTGACATGGAGGATGCCGCGCCACACAAGACAGACCTTCAGCGCGTCCGCGTCGAACCACACCGTGTCCAGGTTCAGCGGGATCTCCCTGAGCTTGCCGCCTGCCTCGCGGGGCTGCTGCGCGAAGGCCCGGGGCGCGAGGCCAGGGAGCTTGCCGTTGATGACCGGGAGCCTGGGGTGCACGCCCGCCAGATAGAAGTCCTCGTCGCCGCGCGGATAGGCGATCTGCTGCTCGGGCGGCGCCGCGTTGAAGTACCGCCAGTCGAAGTCTCGCGGGAAATACGGCCATCGCTCCTTGAGCCAGGCGCTGTCGTACGTGCCCAGCCGCGAGGCCCGGAGCGCCCAGGTGGCGGGGACCGGCGCGAAGCACACGGGGGCCGGGCGATCCAGCTCGCCGCGAAGCAGCTTGTCCCCTCGCTCCAGGTTCGGCAGCCAGGGTCCGGCGACCCCCTGGATGACACCCCTGCCCACGGGATTCTCCTCGTACCCCGGCCCGCCGAAGGCCCGCTCGTAGCGGAGCGGGATGCGATCGAACGGGCTCGGCGCCGACGGCCCGCTCGTCTGCCACCTCCGATCGCCGATCGCCGCCAGCGAGAGCCGCAACGCCTGGCCGAAGGCGAGCTGCACGTTCGTGACGCCGGATCGCTGCGGCTGCGCGTACGCGTGCCCCACCATCAAGATATCGGCGCTCGGCTTGAAAGGCGCATGGTCGGACGCGTACCTGAGGGTCCCTTGTGGATCCTCGTCGAAGTACACGTCCCCGGTCGGGGGCTCCTGATCGCCCGGCGGGAGCGGCTCGGCCAGCCCCTCCGGGACGATCGTCATCGAGCTCTTGACCACCACCACGAGCGCGTCCTGCGGCGGCAGGAGCTGCCACGGGCGGACGGCCGCGGCGATGGATCCATCGGTGACGACGGGCACCGTCTCCCTGCGGCGAACCGGCAGATCGAGCATGGCTCAGGGCGCGACCAGGACCTTGGCCTGGCTGGGAGAGTCGTGGAGCCCCGCCGGCATGTTGGCGTTGGCGCCGTTATGCGCCGTCTGCGCCGTGAGGTACACGGCGCCCTTCCCCTCGATCTTGACCTTCGAGCTGCCGCGCTTGAACACCACCTTCTGCGCCACCGTCCCGGAGACGACACCCCCCGCCGTCCCTGCCTGATCGCCGGTGCTGGTCGGTATCTCGGACATCTCGACGACAGCGTGCTTGTTCTCGATCATCACCTTCGTCGAGGTCGCCGTGGCGTTGCTCACCATGGCCATGTTGGGAAACGGTATCGGGATGGGCGGGGCCGGCGGCGCCGGAACCTTGCACACGTCGGGCATGCCCATGCACGTGCCCCCACCCTTCGATCCCGCTGGCATCATCGCGCTCTCTCCTGCTTTTCCTGCCGCTAGCCGAGCAGCACGCGCTCGCCGTCGATGCGCGTGTCTTTCTCCGAGGTGATCGTCGTCCGGCGCCCGAGCAGCTCGAGGGTGCTCGACACCAGCGTGCGAAGGCGCCCGGCGCGCGTCTCGAGGAGCCCTTCCACGTCGTGAAACACATCCTTGGCGCGCTCGATGACGCGGCCGGCGCGCAGCTCCCACTGGCCCACCGCCCAGTCCGCCTTGACGGCATCGACAGCGAGCGCTCCCGCGGAGACGCGCGCCTTCTCGCTCGCCAGCGCGATCGAGTCCTGCGTCAGCTCGATCTTGCTCCCGTCCACGCCCGCCGAGAGGATCACGCGGCCGGCCGGCGCCGAGAGCTCGAGATCGGACGTCGCGGAGATCCTCAGCTCGCCCGTGGCACCATCCAGGCTCGCGACGAGCGCGCCTCCGGGATCGAAGAGCGCGAGCACCTGCCCCTCGACGGTCGCCCTGGCCCCGGAAGGCGCCACGAGCTGGGATGGCTGCGCGGCGTGCACGACGCCCGTCACGTAGACGGTGCCCGAGTCCGCCTCCTGAACGAGCACGCGATCGCCCTTCGTGGGGCGATAACCCGGCACCGCGATGCGGGCCGTCCACTCGGTCTCCGAGCGCGAAACGCCGCGCAGGCGGACGCGCCCCTCCTCCACGCCCAGCACGAGCGCCTCGACCACGGGCTGGACGGACACTCCTCCTCGCTGCGCTGCCCCATGTCCTGTCTTCATGACGTCACCCGCTCGTAGAGAAGTCTTCCGCCGCCGCTCGGTCTGGATCGGTCCCGCGAAGGCCATTTCTGCTCGCGCCCGAGAGCCGCGCTTGGCTCATGTTCGCGCGATGCATGTTCGCGAAATCGAGGATGGCATCGGCCAGCGTGGCGTGGCTCAGGTCCGCGTGGGACAGGTCTGCCCACGAAAGCGACGCGCCCTCCAGCGAGGCGCCCCGCAGATCGGCCTTGCAGAGCCTGGCCTGACCCAGCTTTGCGCCTCGGAGCTGCACCCCCGGCGCCATGATGCGGACGAGCTCGGCGTCCACGAGGATGGCCAGCGAGAGATCGGCCCCATCGAGCCTCGCCTCGGTGAAGTCCGCGCGCTTGCCCTGTAGGCCCATGAGCTTGGCTCGCCGCAGATCCGCCCGCGCGAAGCAGCTCTGGTCCGCCTTGACCCCGCGCAGATCGGCGCCCTCGAGCCTGGCGTCGGACAGGTTGGCATCCTCGAGGCTCGCGCCACGGAAGCTCACACCCGTGCCCTCGACCCGCTCCAGCAGGCACTGGCGGAGCTCGGTGCGCTCGTCCAGCTTGCACGTCGTGAGATCAGCGCCGCTGAAGTCCGCCAGAAAGAAGCGCGCCCCCCGCAGATCGGCCGCGCCGAGCGCGGAGCTCCCCACACGGCACGTCGTGAGATCCAGCCCGGCGAGCGACGCGCCCGCGAGCGTGACGTCCGAGAGGTCCGTGCGGAGGAAGCGCGCCTCGCGCAGATCGGCCCCGGTCAGATCGGCTCCCTCCAGGTTGGCGTCCACGAAGATCGCCTGTGTGAGGTTTGCGCCGAGGAGCCGGGCATCGGCCAGGTCGGCGCCGGTGAAGTCGGCCCCGGCGAGCTCGACCCCCGAGAACTGCGCGCCGGTGAGCCGCGACCCGGCGAGCTTGGCCCCCGCGAGCGACACGCTCACCCACTGCGTTCGCTGGAGGTCCATCTCGCGCAGATCGAGGCCGGCGAGGTCCAGCGCCTCGACGCGCACACCCCGCGCCCTGCCCTGAGCGCAGAGCTCCATCAGATGAGCGCGGTTCGTGACGACGGTGGTTGCGGTCATCGAGGCTCCTCGGCGCTGGCCCGGCGCACGCGCCATCTTACCGGAGGCGCCGGGCGCCCAGGGGGAAAAGTGCACTCCTCCGCGTCACGCGCCGTCGTCTTCTTCCTTGGGACGCTTGATCCCATAGAGCTGCCCGTCGCCGGCGTCGAGCAGCTTGAAGCGCGGCTGTCGCATCTGCGGCGGGATATGCGCCTCCACGAAGCGGTTCCAGTTCGACGCCATCACGCAGAGGGCCTGGAAATACGTCTCGGGGTCGAGCCGCAGCGAGGAGACCACACGCGCGCGCTCCGCTCCGGCGCGCCCATCGAGCGCGTTGCGGCCCGGGAACGGCGCGTGCTCGGTGAACACGACGGCGAACTGGCGCGGCGAGTGCAGGACCTGCACGCCGTTCGCCGCAGCGGGCGTCGCCTCGGTCGACCAGTCGATCGGCATCGCGCCCGGCTCGGCAGGGGTCGCGGTCCCGCCCGCCTTCATGGCCTCCTGCATCTTCATGGCCTCCTGCATCTTCATGGCCTCCTGCATCGCCTTGAGCGCGCGTTCGGCTTCCTCGGGGCTGCTCATGGCAGGCGGCATAGCAGAATGCTGAGCTTGGGGGGTATGGGATCGGTCGTCTCTCCGGCATAATGGTCGCACCCATGACGTCGACCCAGCCGGATGTCCCCTCCACCAGCAGCTCGAGCGCGCTGACCTTCTCCCCGAACCCGCTGGGCTTCGGTCCCGTGCCCGCGGGGGAGGCCGCCGTGCAGGTGGTCGTGGTGCGAAACGGCACGAGCGAGGCGGCAAATCTCGCGATCGATGCCAGCGCCGCCGAGTTCAGCATCGCGAGCGGCCCGACGACGGTCGACGCAGGGCAGGTGGCCGAGCTGTTCCTGCAGTATCGGTCCGCGGCCGAAGGCACGCACGCGGGAACCTTGACGGCGACGGGCCTGTCGGGCGAGCTCGAGCGCTGCTCGCTGTCCGGCACGACCATCCCGAGCCTCACGATCGATCCCAGCGCGATCGCCTTCGGCGACGTGCCGGTCGGGCAGACCCGCGTGGACTCGCTCTTCGTCACGAACGCGACCGGCAGCGATGTGAACCTCGAGCTGATCTCCGTGGTCGGGGGCACGTTCACGCTCTCGCCCTCGACGGTGCGGAGCACGGCGGTGCCGACGCTGATCGCGGTCACCTACGTGCCGGGCGACGTCGGCGCCGCCCAGGCCACGATTCGTCTCTCCGACGCGCTCACCGCATCGCTCTCGGGAAACGGGATCGTCCCGGAGGAGCCGGACGACGTCAACCTCGTGGCCGCACAACGCTTCAAGGTCGAGGTGCCGTTCGACCGGGCGCGCCTCTTCCTCGGGGCCGGCGTCACCAGCAGCCCGGCGGGCACCTTCTCGAACGTCGACGGCTGCGGCCTCGACGCCGACTCGAACATCTACCTCAGCGCGCGCACCGGCCGTATCTTCGCGCAAGCGGGCACTGACGTCTTCCTCCAGGCCGACGGCGGCATCGACGGAGACGGCTTCGCGCAGCTGCACCAACAAGGATCGGACGGGAAGGCGATCCTCAGCTCGAACGGCGCGACGTACGTCGCGGGAAAGCGCGGTGTCGTCATCAGCGCCGGCGTCAAGGTCGGGCGGAAGAACGGGGATTCGTTCGACGAGAGCGCGCCGGACACGGACAAGATAGACAACTGGACCAAGTTCTTCGCCGCGGTCGACGTGGTCGTCGCCACCAAGCTCGCGTACGACGCGATCAGAAGCTACCTGGACGACCGCAAATCGACGCCGCCCTACAAGCAATGCATCGAGTTCGTCGCCGCGGGCATCGCCTCGACCGCCCCGTTCGTCGGTGTGTTTGGCGCCGCCGGCAAGATCCCGGGCATCACGATGTTCGGGGCGGGCGGCATCTCGATCTTCAGCCCTGCGTACACCGCTGTCTACGGCGTGGGGGGGCTCGCCCTGGTCTCCCTCTTCCCAACGATGTTCGGAATGGTCGACGCGACGATCTGGGCGGGTGACGACGTCGGCATCACGGCCGCGACGGGCTCCGTGAAGGTGTTCGGTAGCGAGTCGGTGAACGTGCACTCCGCGAAAGAGGTGTCGATCGAGGCGTCGACCAACAAGCACCAGACCGGTGGCACGATCGCGCTCAAGGGGAATAAATTCTCGATCGTCGGAATCGAGAACACAGTGCCGCCGACACCGAGCCAGATCAAGATGGGGGCGCAGTCGCTCGAGATCCGGATCGGCGCTGGCTTCATCACGATGGACGCCCAGGGCAACATCGAGCTCGGCACGGGCGACAACAAGATCACCATTGGTCCCGAAGGCATCAAGCTCGACGCCAATCGCGTCACTGCCAGCGGCGGCGCGTCCCGCCTGAGGCTCTCCGACGAGCAGGCGATGCTCCGGTTCGAGGGGGGCGGCACGCTGGGCATCGACCAGGACATTGCCTCTCTGTACAAGGACCGTAACAACGGGTTGTACTTCGCGAAAGAGAAGGCCGTGGTGAAATACAACACAGCGCACAGGCTTGAATTGGACGCGACGGGCTCGTACCTCTTTGGAAAGACCCAGCTCTTGGGGGTTTGATCCCGGTCCTCCGGCGGGGGGCGTCGCTCTTCGCGAGGATGTAGGCGCCGAGCGCTGGCTCCGCGTCGCGATCAGACGTAATCGTCGAGCTCGATGACGATGCCCGAGACGGTCCTGATCTGGTTGACGTGCGCGTTCGAGGCCGTGACCGGGGATGGCGCCGACTCGTTGGGGATGGCCCCGACGATGATCGGCCTGTCAGGATCGCCGTCGATGAACCCGAGCAGCACCTCCGTGCCCGGCTTGACAGGGAAATGCATGCCGTAGCCCGGTCCTGCGTGCGGCTGCGCCATGCGCACCGGCCGCGACGCCTTGGCGCCGCCGCCCGCCTCGGTGTCGACGTACTCCACGACGCCTCCCGCGTACGCCGCAGGAAGCTCGTGATGCGCGGTCAGGTCGATGCGCGGAGGTCCAGCGCCTCGACGCGCACACCCCGCGCCCTGCCCTGGGCGCAGAGCTCCATCAGATGAGCGCGGCTCGTGACGACGGCGTCTGCGGTCATCGTGGCTCCTCGGCGCCGGCCCGGCACACGCACCATCCTACCGGAGGCGCCGGGCGCCCAGGGGGAAATGGTCCCTCCTCCGCGTCACGCGCCGTCGTCTTCTTCCTTGGGACGCTTGATCCCGTAGAGCTGCCCGTCGCCGGCGTCGAGCAGCTTGAAGCGCGGCTGTCGCATCTGCGGCGGGATATGCGCCTCCACGAAGCGGTTCCAGTTCGACGCCATCACGCAGAGGGCCTGGAAATACGTCTCGGGGTCGAGCCGCAGCGAGGAGACCACACGCGCGCGCTCCGCCCCGGCGCGCCCATCGAGCGCGTTGCGGCCCGGGAACGGCGCGTGCTCGGTGAACACGACGGCGAACTGGCGCGGCGAGTGCAGGACCTGCACGCCGTTCGCCGCGGCGGGCGTCGCCTCCGTGGACCAGTCGATCGGCATCGCGCCCGGCTCGGCAGGGGTCGCGGCGCCGCTCGCCTTCATGGCCTCTTGCATTGCTTTGATCGCGCTCTCGGCGTCTTCGGGGCTGCCCATCCGGGCCGTATAGCAGAAGGCTGCGCTTAGGGGTATGGGCCGGGGCCGTCTTCCGGCATAGTGGGCGCGCCATGACGTCGACCCAGCCGACCGCCGACCCCACCAGCAGATCGGGCTCATTGACCTTCTCCCCCGCCGCGCTGCGCTTCGGGCCCGTGCCCGCAGGGGCGGCCGACGTGCGCGTGGTCGTGGTGCAGAACGGCACGGACGAGGCGGTAAGCCTCGCGCTCGATCCCGGCACCGCCGAGTTCAGCGTCCTGAGCGACACGACGACCGTCGACGCCGGGCAAGAGGCCGAGTTGTTCCTGCAATACCAGTCGGCGGCCGAAGGCACGCACAGGGCGACCCTGACGGCGACAGGCCAGTCGGGCGAGCTCGGGCGCTGCGCGCTCTCCGGCACGAGCATCCCGAGCCTGGCGATCGAGCCCAGCGCGATCGCCTTCGGCGACGTGCCTGTCGGGCAGCGCCGCGTGGAGGTGCTCTTCGTCACGAATGCGACCGGCAGCGACGTCGAGCTCGTGCTGAGCCCGGAGGTCGGGGGCACGTTCACGATCTCACCCGCGAGGGTGCCGAGCACGTCGGTGCCGACGGTGATCGCGGTCACCTACGTGCCGGATGCGATCGGCCCCGCCCAGGCCACGCTCCGCCTCTCGGGCTCGCCGCTCTCCGCATCGCTCTCGGGGACCGGTGTCGTCCCCGGCGACCTCGACTTCGTGGACACGGACGCACAGCGCTTCAAGGTCGAGGTGCCGTTCGACCACGCGCGCCTCTTCCTCGGGGCCGGCGTCACCAGCAGCCCGGCGGGCACCTTCTCGAACGTCGACGGCTGCGGCCTCGACGCCGACTCGAACATCTACCTCAGCGCGCGCAACGGGCGTATCTTGGCGCAAGCGGGCGGAGACGTCTTTCTCCAGGCCGACGGCGGCGAAGCTGGAGACGGCTTCGCGCAGCTGCACCAGCAAGGATCGAGCGGGAAAGCGATCCTCAGCTCGAACGGCACGGCGTACGTGGCGGGAAAGGGCGGCGTCACCATCAGCGCCGGCCTCAAGGTCAAGCGGGACGACGGTGCAACGTTCGACAGCACGCCGGACACCGGGGCGATTGACGCCCTTGCAATCACCTTCACCGTGTTCGACATGCTCGTCGCTAGCAAGCTCGCCTACGACGCGGTGCAGAGCTACCGGGAAGATCGCGCCGAGACGCCGCGCAGGAAGCAGTTCCTGGAGATCGCCGGCGCGGCCGTGGCCTGCTCCGCCCCCGTCTTCGGCGCGTTGGGCGCCGCCGCCGTGGTCCCGGGCGTCACGCTCTTCGGGGCGGGCGGCATCTCGATCTTCAGCCCCGCGTATACCGTCGTCCACGGCGTGGCGGGGCTCGCCCTCGTTTCCTTGTACCCGGCGATCTTCGGCCTGATCGACGCGACGATCTGGGCGGGGGACGACGTCGGCATCACGGCCGCGACGGGCTCCGTGAAGGTGTTCGGTAGCAAGTCGGTGAACGTGCACTCCGCGGAAGATGTCTCGATCGAGGCGTCGACCAACAAGCACCAGACCGGTGGCACGATCGCGCTCAAGGGGGATGCGATCACGATCGGCAGCCGCAAGGGTTCAGCGAAGGAGCCGCGCACGAGTCTAATCCTCCTCGAAGCGGCAACGTCGCTCCAGATCGACGTCGGCGCTACGGAGGCTGAGGGCACCATCGAGCTCAACGTGGGCGACAACCAGCTCCGCATCACACATGACGGCATCGAGATCCATGCCAAGAAGTTCTCCGTCTTTGCCGGAAAATCTTATCTGGAGCTCTCCGACAAGGACTTGACGCTCAACTTCGAGGACGGCGGCCAGCTGGTCCTGAACCAGGAGAGCGCCGCTCTGGAGCGACGCGGCGCCGGCGCGGTGATTCTCTCGCAGGGTAAAGCCGTGCTGCAACACACCAAGGACAGTCGGCTCCGCTTGGACGCCAATGCCCTGAATTTCAATGGCAAAAAGCACAACCTCGGCAGTTGATCCCGGCCCTCCGGCGGGGGTCGTCGCTCTTCCCGAGGATGTAGGCGCCGAGCGCTGGGCTCCGCGTCGTGATCAGACGTAATCGTCGAGCTCGACGACGATGCCCGAGACGGTCCTGATCTGATTGACGTGCGCGTTCGAGGCCGTGACCGGGGATGGCGCCGACTCGTTGGGGATGGCCCCGACGATGATCGGCCTGTCAGGATCGCCGTCGATGAACCCGAGCAGCACCTCCGTGCCCGGCTTGACAGGGAAATGCATGCCGTAGCCCGGTCCTGCGTGCGGCTGCGCCATGCGCACCGGCCGCGACGCCTTGGCGCCGCCGCCCGCCGCCGTGTCGAAATGGAACTGGACGGTGTACCTGCCCTTCGGATCGATCCGCGCGCGCCGCCCCACCGCGTTCGACTCCACGACCCCGCTGAGCAGCCCGTGGATCCGCGGCCTCGGCGTGATCCTGGGCGGCCTGTACGCGCGGCCCGCGGGGATCGCGCGAAACGAGTTCCTGTAGGAAGGCGCGCTCTCGACGCCGCCGTGCCCCCCCACGACCTGGTTCGCCTCGTGCTCGACCTCGACGAGCAGGAGGCCGCTCTCCTCCACGTGGCGGTGTCCCTCCAGCGTGAACCGGAGGCCGGCGCCGAAGGCGGGGAGTTCGCTCTCCCCGACATAGACATCGCGCGTGGACTGGCGCTCTTCGGCGCGGACCCGAGCGAAGAATTTCCCTTCTTCCGGCGTCTTGAAGTGCGTGCCGTACTCCACGACGCCTCCCGCGTATGCCGCGGGGAGCTCGTGGTGCGCCGTCAGGTCGATGCGCGGATGTCGATAGTTGTAGTCCTGTACGACGTACCCGGCCGGGATGAGGCGTGTCTTCACCTCCAGCGAGAAGACGTCGCGCTGCTCGCCCCTGGGCCGGAAAGGCACGTCGCCGCCGTCGCCCACGGCGCCGAACCCCGCCATGTGATCGGTGAGCACCAGCACCTCGCGCTCCTCGCCGTGCTCGAAGAAGAAGCTGATCCCGAGGTGCTCCGCGAGGCGCGAGATGAACGCGAGGTCGCTCTCCCTGTACTGCACGACGAACTCGCGCGGCGGATAGGCCTCGAGGAGCCGCTGCTGGAAATCCGCCGCGATGCCCACGAGCTCGATCTTCTGCTGGATCATCTGTGGGATGGTGAGATCCATCAAGATCTCCTGCGTCTCGACCAGCGTGAGGCGCCACGCGCGCGGGACGAGGAGCAGATCGTAGCTCCGGTGCTCCGCCTCGACCTCCAGGCGGTCCACGAGCTCGGCGATCATGCCGTGAACACGCCTGAGCACGACGCCGTCCCGCTCCATGACGATCGTCACCTCGGCGCCCACGACCTCGTCCCTCGGCAGCCCCTCGGGATCGAGGCACACGATCGAGAGCTGGAACGAGAAGAGCTGCGAGATGGCCTCACGGCCGCGGAGCGTGCGGACCCGCACGTGATCGCAGCGGAACGCCGCGGATTCCAGGCGGATGGTGAGCGGGTGTTTTGCCGACATGGATATCAAGAAACCGCGGAATGCCGACCACGTCAAGCGATACGGCCATTCTCGCCCGATGTTCCGCCGCGATGGCGGTCACCGGGTGAAGCGGCCGTAGAGCACGCGCTTCACGTCCACCGAACGAACGGGAGCCTCCGGCGCTCGCGGCGGTGGCTGCGGCGCCGGCGGCGGAGGCTCACCCTCGGAGAGGGCCGCCGGCTCCGCCGCGTAAAACCTCCTGGGCGCGGCCCCGGCGGCCCGCGGCGCCGCGGGGCTCGGGGGCACCGCCGAACCCGCCGGCGACGCCTCGGGCCCCGGCGCCGCTTGCAGCGGGCTATCGGGCAGGGGAGGCTCCGCGGCCGGCGAAGCAGCGCCGTCGCGCTCGACGGCAGGCGCGCGGTGCGCTGGTTCTTCGATCTCGGCGGGAGATGCGCCGCGAACGGGGGGCGGCGCGCCGTCCGACGGACGATTCACCACGAACGGCAGCGCGTCGCGCTCCGGCACCTGCGACCCCATCCCCGTGGCGGAGGGGAAAGGTTGCGTGAGGAGGACGTCTTCGCGTCCTCGGCGCCGAGGCAGAGGCGCCGGCGCCGGTGGAAGCGCCGGCGGCAGGTCCGGACGGAACGGCAGCGTGGCGGCCTTCGGGCGCGGCGCCCCCTCGGGCTCATCCTCCAGCGGCACGGTGTGGAGCAGGCGCGCCTTCGAAGGCGCACCGCCGTGCCGCGCGGCGCCGGCGGTGGCCCCGGCCTCCGACTTGCCGGAGACCGCGGGGATCGGCGCCGGCTGCGCCCTCGCAGCCGGCGTCGAGCTCTCGGGCCATGACCGCGGCTCTCCCTCGACCTCCACGGACGCGACCGCTCGCAGGGACGCGAGCGCCAGGCGGCTGGGCAGCGCGAGTTGCCCGCGCCACACGAGCGTGCACCGCTCCTGATCGGCGTCGATACGGAGCGTGTCCGCGGTGAGCACGAGCGTCCCATCCGAGATGCCGTGTTCGGTCAATCCGGAGACGCTCGCGAGGCCGCGCGCGCGCGGCACCCTCGTGGCGAGGCGCGGCACGCCGGGGCGCACCCCGTGGAGCACGATCCACTCACCGCCGCGCAGGCGGTCGAGCCGCTGGTCGGGCGGCGCTGCCTGGAAGTATTCCCACGCAAAATCATCGGGGATGTCCGCGAACGGAGCTTCGATGCTCGTCCTCTGGCACGCGCCGAGGAGCTTGCGCCGGGAGGGCCATGTCCCGCCGATCGGGCCGAGACACGCGGGCCTGCGCGGCTCGGCCGGCGCGACGAGGTTGGGCTGCCCGTCACCGGGGAGCGCCCCCAGACCGACGGGGTTGTCGAAATACCCCGCCCCGCCGAACGCCCGCTCGTACACGAGAGGAACTCGCTGGAATGCCGCGGTGTGGCGGACCACGAGCGACTTCTGCAGGAGCGTGCGCCCCTCGTCGGCCACGGCCAAGCCCACCTGCACCGACCGCGCAGGCGCTTCGGTGGGTGAGTAGGCGTGTCCCGTCAGGACGACATCGACCTTGGTCAGATGAGGCGCCAGATCGCGGGTGATTCGGGCGCTGCTGCTCGGGTCGTCGTGATGCGGGACGTCGTGCTCGACGATGCGCTCGGGCTCGACCCGTCGCATGGTGCCGTCGGGCACGAGGCAAAATGTCGCCTTGACCACGATCGTCGCATGGATACGGCCCCGATAGCGCCAAGCGATGGCCGCGGCGGCGCAGCCCGGTGCGGTCGCGATCGCGTCATTCGAAAACAGCCCGCCGCTCATTTCCTCTCCTCTCGTCGTGTCTCCGGGCGCCTCACCCGCGAGGCGTCAGGGGGACCCGGATGCACCTTGACACCATGTTCCGTAGAAGGAAATGGCGAACCTTCGCCCGTGGGAAGCTCGGCGGGGACGAGGCCTGGCGAGGAGAGGGTCAGCGGAAGGATCACGCATTTTCCGACGGCGGGGGCAGGCCCGGCAGGCCGTCGATGCTCGTCGTGTTCTTCTCCAGCCGATAGCGCCGCTGCCGGTCAGGTCGAGGTAGGCCACGGTCCGCGGGTCGAGCACGCGGAAGGTGTCGTGCCCCTTCGGCGACAGGTTGACGTGCCCGCCGCTGCCCGAGGGGGCGGAGGCCACGAAGAAGAGGCGCTGCTCGGCCAGGAAGCCGATGAGGTCGTCGTCCAGCTCGGAGAAGGTTCGTCCCATGGGTCCTCGTGGGCGGCGGACTGCCGCGTCGCGCGGCGTCGTAGGGGCGGCGCGGCGATGAGGGGAGGGGGAGCGCGCCGAAAGGACCGTCCTTCCGGACCTCTGGCGCCCATGCGCCATGGCGTGGTCGTCCTCGCTGAGGGGCGGTGTGTCAGCACCTGCGGATGCGTGTGGCGCTAGACGAACCCGCTCTGAGCGTGGATTTCGCGCCTACGATGCCGACGGGCGCGCGCGCCTTCACTCCACAGCCTGCGGGGCTCGGTCACGGGATTGGGAACCCGCGGAGCGGCGCGGCACTGCCGTTGTCGCGCCGCGATCGGCCGCCAGCTAAGTGATGAGCGGACCTCGACACCAGTCAGCGCGGCCGACAGACGTCACGTCCATGCCGATCGCCCGGGCAATGCTGACATAAACGTCGTTGTGATTGCGCCCACCGGCGTCGAGCAGGCGCCCGGTCGCCCAAGCACCTCCACAGCTGCCGGCAACCACGAAAGGTGCGTGTTGGGGCGGGTGGTCGGTCTCGGCGAAGTTCTGGCCGGAGCCCAACTGGCTGCTGCCGTTCTGGGTGCAAAGAACCGCTGCGGTGTTGTCGAGCACCGAGAACTCGCCGTCGGAAAGGCCTTTCAGCTTTTCGATGAAATAGCGGAACTCTCCCGCGAAATAGGCCTGGAGCCGGGTGATTTGTTGTCCAGGAGCGCCGTCCGGATCGCCGTGTGAGACGGAGTGCCAGGCTGAGATATCGATGTCACCGAACTTGACGGCTTCGTTGTTTTCGCCGCCGCCCCACATCATGGTCGCCACGCGAGTGATGTTGCAGGCGAAAGCCATCGCCATGATGTCGAGATACAGCCGGCTGTGCTCCGGCATGTCGTTCATCATGGTGTCCTTGCTGAGCAGCGTCGACCCGATCTGCTTGCACGAGCTCTCTGTGGGGATGCTGCCGCCGACATCGCGTTCGAGCGTGCGCAGCGACTCGAGGTAGAAGTCCATCTTGGAGGCTTCCTCCGGCCCGAGCCGCCCGCGGAAGGACCGGACATCGTCCTTGATGAAGTCGAGCACGCTCTGACGGCGGAGCAGCGCCTGCTCGGCGGCGTTCGGCGTGTCCATGGACATGCCGCCCCCGCTGATGCGGTCGGCGATGCGCTGATACGCAGCCAGCGGGTTTTTCACGCTGGGGATGAACCTGCCATCGACCTGAGACAGTCCGGGGATGACGCCGCCGTCGCCGGACGTCTGACCGACCGCGATCTCCAGCGATGCCAGGGGGGTCGTGTCCTTGAGGAACCTGGCGAACTCCTGGTCGATGCTGGTCCGCGCGCCGAGGCCGAACACCGAAAACGACGCCGAGCGGTGCGCGTTACCGCCGTCGCGTTTGAGCGTCAGGTTCTTGAACACCAGGATGTCGTCGCGCACCGCTTCGAGCGGCGCCATGTGCGGCTTGAGCACGAAATTTCTTTCGCCTCCGGTCGGCTCCGATTGATACTGAGAGCCATTTGCGTAGCCGAACATGGCGACGCGCGTGATTCGCGGAACGGTTTGGGCGTAGAGGTTGTCGGCCAGCCCAGAACAGAAGATCGTTCCGTAGCCGAGGCCACGAAGCATCGTACGCCGGGAAAATTTTACGTTGCGCATGGCGAACTCCTAGTTCCTCCGGTCGATGAAGCTGGGCGACGCGATCACGCTCAGCACCAATTGATCAATCGCGTGCTGTGAGCGCGCAAATTCGTCCACGAGGCGCTCCTTCTCACAGGCGTCGAGCTCCGGCAAGTCGTATCCTGAAGCGTAGGCGGCGAACTGCTGGGCGAAGCAGCCGTAGACATCCGGCTTTTGCGCCAACTCGTCCACGAGCTCCACGAAGTTGGAAAACACGATTCCGGGAAGCGCATTCTCCTCGCTCGGCAGCGGCAGGCTGCCGCTTGCATCGATCGGCTGCTCGTGCTCCGTCGTTCTGTAGCGACCGATAGCATCGTAGTTCTCGAGCGCAAAACCGATTCCATCGAACAGATCGTGACAGACGGCGCAGCCCGGACTCGCATGAATGCCGAGTCTTTGCCGACCCGTGGCGTCCGGTTCGGCAAAACGGCCGGGATTCGGAATACCGCCGGGCGGCAGCGGCACGCGGTGGCATAGGACCTCTGCGCGGACGTAGGAGCCGCGCCCGACGAGGCCCGTATCTTGGCTGTGCGCGTGGCCCCAGAGAAACGGTAGCGAGGTGAAGATGCCGCGGCGTTCCGTCGGATTGAGCTCGCGACGCACCATGGCGTCGCCGGTCACCCCGCTCAAACCGTAGAGCGGAGCGGTGCGCTCGTTCACGAACGCGTACGTGCCCGTGAACAGCGAGTCGAAGCGACGATCCGCTCCCTCGTCGAAGAGTACGCTGTTCGTGAACAGGCGCAGCTCTTCTTTCAAATCGGCGGTCAGCTCGGGCGTCACCATCGGAAAAACGCTGGCCTCTTTCACCGAATTCGAGAGACTCTCGAGCTCCAGCCACTGCTCGAAGAAGTGGTTCATGGCCGGCGCCGCCTTGTCGCGTGCATCGAAGAGGCGCTTGGCCTGGGCCAAGAGCGCTGTACGGTCGCGCAGCTCCCCTTGATCTGCGAGCGCGGTGAGCTCAGCATCCGGCGCGCTATCCCAGAGCAGGTACGAGAGCGACGAAGCGATCTCGTGGTCCGTCAGCGTCGTCACCGCTCCGGTATCCTTCACCGTGCCGAGCTCCGTGCGGTGCAGGCTGTTCGGCGACATGAACAGCGCCTCCACGACGCTCTTGACGCCTCCGGCAGGACCTTCGCCCTGCGCAGCGGTCTTGGCGAAGAGCGCGCCGAAGGAGGTGACTTCAGTCGTCGAGAGCGGGCGGCGCCAGAGCTTTTGCCCCGTTGCGGTGACGAAACCGTCCAGGCAAGGGCCAGGAGCCAAGCTGTCGACGTCGCAAGCGATCCCGAACTTGTCGGGGTTCTGCAGCGCGTGCGCCCCGAGCTCTTCACCGACGGCGAAATATACGTCGGCGAGGAGCGGCGCGATTCGCAGGTCTGAGGCCTGGTTGGCGAAGCCGTCGAGCCTGGCCTCGTTCGGCAAGTTCGCGAGCGCTGCCGGCTGGATGTCGAACTCGTCGCGCAAGGTGTTGGCAAGCTGGGTGTTGGTCAACCGCCAGATGCGCGGTTTGGCCAGCGCAGGGGGGGCGCCACACTCGGCCGCCGGCGGCGTCTCGGCCGCCGGGGCCGTCTCGCCCTCGACTCCCAAGACGCCCGTGCACCCGCTGGCCACGACGATCGCGAGCGGCGCCGCAAGGCCAAACGAGCGGCTCATGAGTGAACGTAGTACACCGATTCGTTTTGCGATTGGCATGAAACGCTCTTGCTAGGATGAAATGTTAGAGGAAGCTGGGTGAGGCTAGGAAATCCAAGCGCGATCCGAACATCGAGCTCCTTGTAGTTGCGTCTCCGTTGATGGTTACAATGGCGGCGTTCGTGATCAAAATTGACGTCGCTCCCGGGGTTCAGCGCGAGTCGCCGCGCCACAGCCAGAGCAGCGTCTGCGCGATGACGCCGCCGTCGCCGTGGCGGGCGTCGCGCGGAGCTTGAACCGTCGCATACCGGTGTTCGGTGTCCCAGCCGACCGGAAGTATCCATCACGGCGCGCACGCACCTGCCACGCAGGTTCCAGATCTCCGTTTGGCGGACCCGCTCGCACGGAGCTGTCCGGGCCAGCGCTCGCCTCGGCCCGGCGGGACGGCCGGGGCTGCCAGGAGAGCGCGCGCCCGGCGCGAGGAGCGGAGAGGGGGATAGCAGAGAGAGGCGCCTCAGAAGGCGGCGTCGCGGAGCTTCGCCTTGTACTCCGCCTTGTACAGATCGTGGCAGGCCTTGCAGCTCGCCTTGGCGCCGTCGATATCGCCCTTCTTGGCCTTTTCCGCGCCATCCTTCGAGATCGCGACCCACTTGGGCATCCCGGGCGGCGGCTTCGACGCCACGTATTCCAGCGCCGACGCGATCTTCGCGCCGTCGCCGCTCGTGGTCGCCGACTGCATCACCGTCTTCATCCAGCCCTGCATCGGACAAGCCTTCTGTCCTTTTGCACCGCAGCCAAAATCCTTCCCCTCGGCAACAGAACCGGGGACGTCCGCGGTCCCGTTCGCGGCCCATGCTGCGCCCGCAAAACCAATGCCGACGCTCATCAACACCGCGCTCATCAGCTTCATGCTCATCGACATCCGACGTCTCCTGTCATGCAAGAAGCAACCTCAGCCAGGTCATGGCAGCTCGGAGAATCGTATTGTGAACGTTCACATGTCTGGCGTCAACCAGGTTCGGTCGACGCGCGGCTATCCTCGATCCCGATGGGCGCGCAGCGGCGGCCGGCCGCGGCGCCCGAGCGCGGAGTGTTGACGCGGCGCGCTGGAGGAGCCCCGCCAGCCTTGCCCTCCCTCGGGCTCGGGGATATCCCCGCCGACCCATCAATTGGCGTTGACACCGGCCATGTGATCGTTCACATTCCCCTCGACAGGGTTCCTTTTGCTTCGCTTCGGGCGGGTTGTCATGCGCGCCGAGACCTTCGTCATCTGATCGGTCTTGGCACCGATCCCGTTCGGTCGGTCATCACGGAAGCGATCGCCGATCGATGGTGCTTGGCGTTTTGTCAATTTCAATGCGCTGGAGACCACGGCAAGCCTCGGTTCGGCTGTCGTGAGATCTATTGTCCACTGGAATTCTCCGAGATCCGGCAAGGCGGCCGGACGGCAACTTTGGGTGCGGCGTGACCTATGTTGCGGCGGGCTCTGGTCAGCCCCTCCTCGGGTGCACGGTGTCATCACATCGGCCCGTCCGGGATCAGGTGCTCCAGGTTCCGTCACACTGCGGGACCTGCGGTTGACGGACAAATTTTCGATACGACCCCCCTGGAAAAGCGACGCTACGCCAGCAACTTATCCATGCATCGAAGGGGCCGCCTTCACTCCACAGCCTGCGTAAGCTCGTCCAGGTCCCCTGTAGGCTGACGCGCGGGCAAGCCCCGGTTGACGTCTCTGCCGCTAGCGAGAGGCCCGTGCGCAAACCCATTAGAACTACAACGCTGTTCCTTTCCATGAGCCTCTGCGGGCGGATCCTGCTCGGGCTCTCCGCCGTGACCGCCGCGACGTTCGCGCTCACGCCCGCCGCGCTCGCCGCCCCCAAGGCGTCGAAGTCGATCGCGGTGCGCATCGAAGGCCCGAGCGCGGATGACATCCGCGAGGACATCCTCGCCATCGTGCCGGAGACGCTGGGGGTCGTGGACCCTGACGCGTTCTCGAAGTCGCTGAAAGGCGCCGGCCAGACCAAGCCCGTCGGGGATACGCTCGTGTCGAAGGCTCAGCGCAAGAAGGCCATCGACCGCATCCGCAAGGCAGGCAAGGCTGCGAAGGCAGAAGGGGTGATCTACGGCGTCTCGCGGACCAACAAGAAGAAGAAGAAAGAGGTCCACCTCGTCTACGTCGACGAGAACGCCGGCGACCTCGCCGTGGACAGCGCGGTGCCGCTGAGCGGCTCGCGGGACGACCGCAAGAGGGCGCTGGAAGAGCTGCTCGGCCCGACGCTGGCGCAGATCGCGCCGCCGCCCGCCGAGGAGGACGAGGCGAAGGGCGACCGGGAAGGCGAAGGCGAGGATGGGAACGGGGGGGACGAGGAGAAGGTCGAAGGCGGCGAGGAGAGGGACGCCGACGAGGGCGGGAAGGGCGGCGAGCGCGAGCCGCACGAGGCCGGCTCGGCGCTCTTCTCGATCGAGCTCGGCGTCGAGTTCGTCGGCCGCTGGTTCGACTACTCCGATCCGCGCACGCAGAACCTCCCGCCCTACAGCGTCTTCGGACAGCCCGCGCTGTCGGTCTCGGGCGAGCTGTACCCGCTCGCGTCGACGGACATCGCGGTGCTCAAGGGCCTCGGGGTCACCGCGGGGTATGCGCGGGCGCTCGGCCTCAACTCGGCGGTGGGCAGCGGCGACCCGATCAGCACCACCTACGAGCGCATCAACCTGGGGCTCCGGGAGCGGCTGTCGCTCGGCGAGGCGTCCGTGCTCGGGATCTCCGCCGGGCTCCGGTTCCTGACCTTCGAGATCGACGCGCCGGCGGACCTCGCCAGGACGGTGCCGAACGTCTCGTACACCCTGTTCCGGGCGGGGCTCGACGGGCGCGTCCCGGTCGGCCCGATCGCGCTGGCGCTGGGCGCCGAGTACATCCTGCCGCTCTCGTCAGGCCCGGTCTACGAGCGGTTCACCGGGGCGAGCGTGCAGGGCATCGGCGCGCTGGCCGGGGTGATGGTCCCGGTCGCGACCGGCATCGAGGCGCGCCTGATGGTCGAGTACGCCCGGTTCTTCTCGTCGTTCCAGCCCGAGCAGGGCGACGCGTACATCGCAGGCGGGGCCATCGACCAATACCTGGGACTGCGGCTCGCCGGAGCCTACGTCTATTGAGAGAGAGGTAGCACGTGACGTTCATGCCTTCCCTTTACGGGCGCGCCGCGCTCACCGCGGCCGCCCTGCTGACCGGCGGCGCGCTCCTCCTGAGCTGCGCTGGGACCCTGGACGAGGACGAGTTCCCCCTGGGCGACCAGGGCAGCGGCGGCACCGCCGCGGTGACCGGCAGCGGCGGCGCCACGACCGGCGGGGGGTCGACCGGATGCTCCGAAGCGCCGGCGCTGGTCGCGATGAAGTGCGCCACCGCCGGCTGCCATGACGAGAACTCCAAGCTGGCGGGCCTCTCGCTGGCCGCCGGGTGGGAGAACACGCTCCGGGGCCAGGCGTCCGTGTGCGGCAACGGCAGCTCGGTGCTCGTCCCGGGCGACCCGGACGCCAGCGCGATCTACACGAAGGTCACGCCGGACCCGCCGTGCAACGAGCGGATGCCGTTCGGCGGCGCGGCGCTCAGCGACACCGAGATCGCGTGCATCCGCGACTTCATCACCGCGCTCCCGCCCTGAGGAAGTGAACGAGCGTCTGGCCGCCACGGCGGCGCGGGCGGTGCGGTCGTCTCCTCGATGAGCCCACCTCGCTGGCGCGACGTAGGGCACTCTCGGCGCTCTAGCCCCTGGTTGCTCCTTGATTCACCGTCTTGCCGGAGCCGTCACGGGGCAACGGCGAGCCTCTGCAGACGCCGCCCTGGGCTGTCGCCCAGCTCAGGGGCAGCTGCCGGCGAAGCTCAGGAAGCTCTGTACGCAGGCGTCCGCCTGATCTTGGCTGGTGAGCGGCATGGTGGTGAGGGTGTTGGCCACCGACACGTATCCGCACTGGTCGGGCTCCGGGCCGAACTGGCCGTTGACAGCGAACTCGACGAAGGGGCCCTCGTGGCCATTGTCTTCACTCTTCAGATAGTAGTAGATGCTGCCGGGGCCCATGGAACCCGAGTAGTTGATGCACTTGACGGGGGGGGTGGGGGGACCCCACCCGGGCATGCCATCACACGGGCACGTCGGCCCCGTGGGCTGGCAGGTGCCGCTCTCGCAGGTGAAGCCCGACCCGCACGAGCCGCAGTCGAGCGTCTCGCCGCAGCCATCGGCGATCGAGCCGCAGGTCGCTCCCTGAGCGGTGCAGGTGGTGGCGACGCAGACGGGCGTCTCGCAGTTCGCCCCCGTCCAGTCGGGCGCGCACGTGCAGGTGTACCCGTCGACCTGATCGTTGCACGTGCCGTGGACGCAGGGGCTCGGCGCGCATTCGTCGATGTTGGTCTCGCAGTCCGTCCCCGTCCAGCCGGGCGCGCACGTGCAGGTGTAACCGCTCTCGGTCGCGGCGCAGGCGCCGCCGTTCTGGCAGGGGCTCGGCGCGCATTCGTCGATGCTGGTCTCGCAGCTCGTCCCCGTCCAGCCGGGCGCGCACGTGCAGGTGTAACCGCTCTCGGTCGCGGCGCAGGCGCCGCCGTTCTGGCAGGGGGCCGAGGCGCAGGGGTCGGTGGCCTCCCCGCTTTCGTCGCCGTCGGCCGCGGAGGGGCCGGCGCTGGTACAGCCCGCGAGCAGCAGGGTGGAGAGAGCCGGGATCGTCAGAGAGTGGAGAAGTGAGCCTGCAAGAGACCGCATGGGTGGTCATCCTTTCAATGTTGTGCTTGCGCTGGCTGGAGAAGGGTCGGGCCGGTCTGTTCAAGTTTGATGCCAGTGCCGAATCGGCGCTTTCGGAGGTGATGTTGACGCAGGCCCCTGCATGGCATTCGGTGTGTGCGCGCCGCCAGCTCCCGTCGCCCAGGTCCAGTCGCGCGCCGCCGCCTGCTGCTGCTGCTGCTGCTGCTGTCTGAATGCCTCACCTGCGGAGATCACGACGCACCGCCGTGACCGACCGCGGCGACCCTGCCGAGTTCGATGAGGGAGCGATCTTCCACCATAGGTTCAGGCGAGGATGCAACAGCGACGAGCTCGCCCGTGCGTTTGTCTTGCCGTTCATGGACAGCTCGCTGCCGTTTCTGGACAGGCGCCATCGTTCGCGCGCGCGAGAGATGGCGATCTGCGCGATACGTCGAGGTCGAGCCCGACGACCGGTACGCCATGGTGAGCTGTGGGCGGCTGGCCCGGGGTGGTGTTGTCGCCGGAGTTGTGGCTCGTGGGGGCCAGCGCTCGTGACGTTTAGGGCCGGCGCCGCGGCCGGAGGAGCGGTAAGCCCGCGGCCGCGCGCCCCGCGGACAGCGTCTCGGAGGGGCTCTCGCCGAACCGGCGCTTGTATTCGACGCTGAACCGCCCGGGGTTGCCGAGCCCGAGCGCGGCCACGGCGCCCGCGACCGACGTGCCGGCCGAGGGCTCGGCCAGCTGGCGGCGCGCGAGCTCGAACCGGCGCCGCCGCAGGAAATCCATCGGTGGTATTCCCCGGCTCGCCACGAAGGCTGCTCGCAGGGACCGCTCCGGCACGCCCGCCGCGGCGACGATGTCGGCCAGCGTGATGGGCTCGGCAGCGTGCGCGGCCATGTACTCTTCAGCCTTGCGGACGCACGCCGGAGCCACGCGCGGCTGCGGTGCATCGAGGATCTCCGATAGGCTGTGCCGGGTGTGTACCAGGAGGCTCGTGAAGAGAGCACCTCGCAGCGCAGCGAGCAGCATCGGCGAGGCCCAAGGCTGCTCAATCTGACGGCGGAAGAGCTGCGCGACCTCGTGGACCGTGCGGCCCGGTCCGTCCTCGATGTCGAGCGCCGTACCGAACCGGATCGGGCCGCGCAGCGCAGCGCCCGTGAGCGTGGTGAAGTGGGCGTCGAGCGCTCCGCGGTCGATCACGAGGGTCCGCCCGTGAAACGCCCCGCTGACATCGAGCGAGCAGGATCGCCCTGGTGAAAACAGCGCGGCGCGCCGGCCCGGCACGACGCGGAAGGGCTCGCCCGCGTGGTCGCCGGCGCTCTCGCCGCCGGCCGAGAGAGACAGGATGTATTGCTCTCCGACCGCCGGCACGAAGGCCCGCCCTCCGCCGGGCCAGTCGCCCGCCACGACACGGAGTGTGCCGAAGGAGGCGACCTCCATCGCACAGCCGAACGATGTGCCGCGCTTGGGCTCGAGGGTCGCGCCCGTGTAAACGCGGCGGAAGGCCTCCCGAGCCTCGCCGACGTCACCGGTGCACACGAGCTGAGCCCGCGCAATCCCCGCCCCCGGCGCCTGCGCGGCGCGCGAGGACCCTTCACCCTTATGGCCTGTCTGGACAGAGCGAGGCGCACGACGTGACATTGGAGGAGAAGGGAGCACACCCTTTGGAGAATGTAAATTGTGGTGAGCCAGCCAGGTAGATCCGGCGGCTCCCGTGACCCTCGCGGGGTCTGCAGAAGCGTGCAGGTGGCGAATCCGCCCGCGCGCAGCGTATGCGGTCGTCGGAGCCGTAGCGCGACGCGATGCCGGGAATGACGAGGGCCGTCTCGATGCCTGGTTGTCGTCTGCCCGGATCGTCGAATGTCCGGTTTCCAAACGGAGGCCGCGGGCGCGCGGCATGAACACCACATGACCCACGCCAGGCGCTTGATCGAGCCGCTGGTCCCCGCGGGTCCTGCGCCGGCGCGGCGCTCGCCGCGCTCGCGCCGTACTGCGCCTGGATCTCGCGCGCGAGCCGGCGCAGGAACTGGGTAGAACGGCGAGTTTCAGCTCAGCCAACCCGGGACGCAGGGCCTCCGCCCGGCGGCGCGCCCGAGGCGCCTTCCTGGCGCGGCGCGGATCCGGTAGTCCTCGCTCCGCCTCCGGCTCGCGCATGCCCCCGTCGACCACGCCGCCCTCCGTCGCCCAGCGCCTCGCGCGCGCCCTCGAGGTGCTCGTGCCGGCGCTCGACATCGTCGAGGCCCGCGTCGACGAGGGCGCGCCGCCGGCCTGGTGCGAGGCGCGGGGCTGGACGGGCTTCCTGCTGGCGCTCTCCGACGCCGAGCTCGCCCGCTGCGAGGCCGAGGGGCTCGCGGCGTGCGTCGACGGCCTCGAGGGCACGCCCCCGAGCCTCGTGGCCCTGGCGCGGGCCGCGGACGAGGCGGCCAGGCTGCCTCGGCGGCCGGTTGAGCCGCTCCCGCCGGCGTCGCTGGACGAGCTGCGGGCGGTGCCGGCGCGCAAGCGGCTCCAGCTGGAGGCCCTGCTCGGCGCCGTGGCGCCCATGGCCGCCCGCGCCCGCCGCCTCGTCGACGTGGGGGCGGGGCACGGCCACTTCACCCGCCTGGCCGCCGCGCGCTTCGACCGCGATGCGGTCGGCCTGGAGCGCGAGCCCGACCGCGTGGCCACGGCCTCCGCGCTGGCCGCCGGGGGGCGGGCGCGCTTCGTGGCGTTCGACGCCTTCGAGCAGGCGCTGGCGTTCGGTCCGGACGACCTGGCGGTCGGCCTGCACGCCTGCGGCGAGCTCGGGGACCGCACGGTGACGGCGGCGGCCGAGGCGCCCTGCGACCTCGCGCTCGTCTCGTGTTGCCTTCAGAAGATCGGCGCGCCGGCCCGCGCCCCGCTCTCGGCCGCGGCCAGGGCGGCGGGGCTCGTCCTTCGGCGCGAGGCGCTGGGGCTCACCAACCTGACAGCGCGCCCGGCGGGGGTCGAGGCCAGCCTGGACGAGGAGCTCCTGGCCCGCGAGCGGCGGCACGCGCTGCTGTCGCTGCTCCGCGGCCGCGGGCTCGACGTCGCCCTGGGCGAGGAGATGCGCGGGATCAACCGGCGGCGCGCGCACGGCGGGCTGCGCGAGCTCGCGGCCAGGGCGCTCGCGCTGCGGGGCCTCGGCCCGGCGACCGAGGCCGAGCTCCGCGAGCGCGAGGTCGCGGCGCGCGCGGCGTTCGGCCAGATGCGCCGGCTCACGCTGCCGCGCGCGCTCCTGGCCCGGCTCACGGAGGTCGCGGTCGCGCTGGATCGCGCGAGTGCCCTCGGCGAGCGAGGGCACGAGGTCGAGGCGGCCATCGTGTTCGAGCCCGAGGTGACGCCGAGGAACGTCGCGATCTTCGCGAGCGCCCGGCCGGGAGGGCTCGGCGGCTGAAGCGGCCTTGCAGCGGCGGCCTCCGCCATGGGCCGCTCGCCAGCACCCCTGTGGATCGGGTGCTTCTCTGGCAACAGCGCCTCGCGGCAGCCCCTTGATTCCAAGGGTTTCACGGAATGGCACGCACGGTGCACATCGCGGCGCCATGCAAAGACGTCAGTTCTTGGGAGGCGCCGCAGCAGCGGTGTCGGCAGCGCTTCTGGCAGGCAGGGCCCGGGCCGCCGGGCCCGGTGTGATCCGCGTCGGGGTGCCCGGCGTCGGCGTGGCCAATCGCCCCGTCACCGGGGGAAGCTACTTCTCCCTCTTGCACCTCAAGGGGACCCTGGCCGAGGAGTTCAAGAAGGATGGCATCGAGGTGAAGTGGAACTTCTTCCGCGGCGCCGGCCCCGCCGTGAACGAGGCGGTCGCGAACAACCTGCTCGACATCTGGACCCACGGTCACCTGCCTTCCGTGGTCGGCCGGGCGAGCGGCCTCAAGACGCGGCTCCTGGCCAGCGCAAGCCGGCGCGGACACGCCTACCTCGTGGTGCCCGCCGACTCGCCGATCACCAGCGTCCGGGATCTGCGCGGCAAGAAGGTGGCTTTCCAGAAGGGCACGGCCTCGCAGCTGTCCGCGAGCCGGATCCTCGAGGGCCACGGGCTGAGCGAGAGGGACATCCGGTCCATCAGCATGGATGCCTCCACCGCGAAGGCGGCGATCGCCACGAAGGACATCGACGCGGTGTTCGGCGGCACGGACTACCTCTCGCTGCGCGACCAGGGGATCGCGAAGATCGTCTACACGACGAAGGGGGATTCCCCGACCTACCCGAGCAATTCAGGCATCATCGCGCGGGAGGACTTCATCAACGAATACCCCGACGTCGTGCAGAAGATCATCACGCTCGCGGTGAAATCAGCGGCGTGGGTCGCCGACGAGAAGAACCGCACGCAAGCCTTCCAGCTCTGGTCGAAGTCCGGCACGCCCTTCGCGAACTACAAGGAAGCGCAGCAGGGCGAGGACATGAAGCAGAACGCCAGCCCGCTGCTCGACGAGTACGCCATCGCCCGGTACAAGTCGGCGGTCGCCGACTCGAAGAAGTACGGCCTGATCAGGAGCACGTTCGAGGTCGAGCCCTGGACCGATCGGCGCTTCCTCAACCGGGCGCTGAAGGACGCCGGACTCGAGCGCTTCTGGGCCGAGTGGGACGCGAACGGCAAGCCGAAGGGCTGACGGCGCCGGCTCCGGCCCGCTGAGCAAAGAGGGATCCATGGCCGTTTCGACATCCACGTTGCGTGTTCAGGCTGCCGTCGAGCGGCTCCGGGCCGGTGGCATGGTGATCCTCGTCGACGACGAGGCGCGCGAGGACGAGGGAGATCTCGTCGTCCTGGCGGAACATGCGACGCCGGCCGCCATCAATTTCATGGCGACCCACGGCCGGGGGCTGATCTGCCTCGCCCTCACCGAGGACCAGGTGGACCGCCTCGGGCTGCCGCTCATGGCGACCCGGCCCGGCGCGCGCCGGTCGACGGCGTTCACGGCTCGTCTCCATCGACGACCTCATCCGCCACCGGGTGCGGAGCGAGGACGTCGCCGTGCGCGTCCGGAGCGCCCCGTTCCGGCCCGCAGGCCTGAGCGGCGAGTGGCGGGCGCACACGTACACGCTACGTCGCGAGAGGCAGCTGCTCCTCCTGACGCGCGGCGCGCCGGCGCACGCCGGCGAGCCCGCCATCGTGTACACCCACCGCGCCGCGCTCGTCTCGGACCTCCTCGGCGACGCCCATCTGTTCGACGCCCTGCGAGACATCGAGGCTGCCGGCGCCGGCGCGGTCGTCTATGTGCCCCCGCCGGCCGAGCCGGCAGCCGCGGGAGCCGACGTCACCATGGGGCTCGAGCTCGCCGTGGCCGCGCGCGAGCTCGTGGCGCTCGGGGTTCGCCGGGCGACGCTCCTCGACTCGAGGGCGCCCTGGCCCCAGGGTCCGAAGAAGGAGATCGACCTCGAGACGGGCGAGCCCGTGACGCCGATGGGCGTCCACAGCCATCGATCCAACGTGGGCCCGACCGCCGAGCTGCGTGCCTGAAGAGCTCCCGCCCACCGGCGCGCGAGCCTCGAACGTCAGCGCTTCCAGCCGCGGCGCCGGCTAGCCCCTCCGCCGACCCCCGCCACGCCGGCGCCCCGGCATCGGACGCCTGAGGGGCGACCTCGACAGGATTGGCACTGTAGAGTAGACAACGTGCCATGGCAGATCTTGACTCAATCGGTGTGCCGCCGGATGGGGGGGAGTTCGAGCTCCCCGATCCCATCCCGGCGGAGGGTGTCGATGCTCGATGTCGCGCGATCGAGATCGTCGAAGGTCCGCAGCTCGGAGCCCTGGCGGTCATCACCGAGGGGCCCGCGGGAGCGACGCGCGCGTGGACCAGCGTCGGCCCGGGCTGGGAGCACGGCTGTCAGCTCGCGCGGAGCGACACATGAGCCTCGCGTACCCGGCCGGGCTGCACGTGGATAGGAACTCGCTCGGCCCCGGGCGACTCGAGTCGATGGCCTGGCACGTGGAGCGGCCGCACCTGGCCCCGCGGTGCCTGCCCCTGGCGGGGGTCGACGCCGACGGGCAACGCAGCCTGATCTGGGTGAACCACGACCAGGCCGCGCCGGACGGCGCGATGAAGGAGCGCTGGTTCGCGGTCCCGTCCGAGGTCCCCGCGGTGCGCCTCGAGCTCGACAGGGTGTCGCTCCCGTCGGGGGTCGGGAGCTCCGGCGCGTTCCAGCTCCAGATCCTGGACGCGGCGGGCTCCTCCGTCCTGTTGTCGGCGTCGTTCACGCCCACGAGCACCCCGACGGACTGCATCACGCCATCGCTCGCGGTCACCGCGGGGCTGTCGTACCGCGCGCGGGTCGTCGTTCGCAGCGGCGCGACGCAGGCCACGTTCCTGTGCGGCAGGCTCCGCATTCGCCCGGTGGGCGCCACGGGGGTCCTCTACCCCGACTTCTACCGTCTGGACGTGCACCCGGCGCTGCTCCACGGCTCCAGCGAGGCGGGGTACGAAAAGCTCACTGCCTGGCGCAACCCTCGACATCTCCAGATGTCCAACCTGGCGTATTACGCGTTGTCCACCGACGCTGACGTCCTTGACGTCGAGTATTACGACACGGTGAACCGGCGAAACGGAAACCGGTCGTATCCGTCCGTCTGGGCCGACGGCGAGCCCATCGATCCGGTGCTCCCCGTGGCGTGGAACTCGACCACGTTCAGCAGGGTGAGCGTTCCGGCCGCGCGCAGCGCCGTGCCGCGCAAGATCAGAGTCTATTCTGGTCCTCAGATGGCGTCACCGTACACGGCGTCGCTGGTCGCCGTCCGTGGCGAGAACATCGGCGTTTTCCCCGGTGGGATCTACGTGCCAGGCGCATCGATGTTCGAGGTCACGCCTCCCCCGGCTCGCGTGATCATCGCCATCGTCGATTCGAAGGGCGCGGGCGCGTACACCGCGTTCTCTGGCATGACGTCGTGGCAGCTCCAGATGCAACGCAAGGGCCTCGAGTTCATGACCCATGGCAGCGGTGGGGATGGCCTCGTGCATCTTACCGGGACGGCGACGCCTTCCGTCGCCGCGTGCCGCGCGCTCGCCAGAAAGATCCTGGCGCACCGTCCCGACGAGGTGATCGTCCAGATCGGAAGGAACGACTTCGCCAACCAGAAAACGACGGCCGCGAACGTGGTCCAGTTCAAGGTGGACCTCGCGAACGCGATCAAAGAGGCCGATCCGCGCGTGGTGGTGCGCGCCATGACCTACACGCGCGAGGTGACCGAGAACGACGTTGCCGGCACGTCCTGGGACGCGCAGCGCGACGCGGAGGCGGCGGCGGTCGCCGCGCTCGCTCCGTGGGGCGAGGTGATCCATGCCGATTCCGCGTGGACGTCGGAGGCGGCGGCCGCGCACAACGCGGCGGACACCATTCATCCCAACGAAAAGGGGCAGGAGAAGATGACGGCGATATGCGCCGGGGACGCCTTCCCGTTCAGCCCGATCCATCTTCCGGGGCTCTTTACCTGGGTCAAAGCTGGGTTTGACCTCCCCGGCGGGGCCGTGACCGGGACGCCCGCAGGGTTCGGCCCCTCACCGCCTGCCCTGACCGCTGCCGGCACGTCGACGGTCACCGGCTTGCTGCATGTCGAGGTGGTCCTGGGGGGGCCGCGCGGCACCGCGAGGTTCGACTGGAGCATTCACGGCGGTGGCGTGTGGGCAGAGAACAATGTCCTGGTGCCGTCGAGCGGCGTTGTCGCGCTCGGTACGACCGGGATCACGCTCACGTTCCCTTCTGCCACGTACAGCAACCTGCATTACTGGCGGTTGCCGCTCGGGATCGGCCAGGCCGTCGACCGGAGCGGGAACTCGAGACACTGGACGATCCAGTACCCAGGGAGCCCCGCGGCCTTCGAGATCGACGACCTCAACCACGCGCCGGCAATCTCATTTTCTAACATCCTGCAACAGTATCGCCTGAACGGGATCTCTCTCGCCGCGCCTTATGCCCTGTTCGCCGTGTTCAAGAAGAATTCCACGGCGCTCGGCGCCATCATCGGAAGGACGAGCGCCGGCTCAGGGGCGCTGTTCTACAACAACACGGCCACCTCGTTGGCCTTCAGCGACGGCGCGGTGACCCGGCAGGTGACCGGGTATAACCCGCTCGTGGCGCACGCCGTGGGTGTGATCGTGAACGGGGCCAGCTCAGCGATCCTCATCGACGGCGCTTCGACCACGGTGTCGCTGAACAACGTGACGGTGACCGGGCTCACGCTCGGCGGAGACAGCCAGAGCAGCTTCCCGCATGACGGCACCCTCCTGGAGGCGCTCGCGGTCTCCGGCGTCCCCTCGGCGAGCGCGGTCAGGAACCTGTTCCGCCGCTTCCGGCACGATTACGGCACCCCGTAACGGCGGCGGTTGGCAGACCGACCGTTCGCTCGTCTCCGCGTGGCTCGAGCGTGTCCGCGTGGTCGGCATCTCCGGGCCGCCTGAGACCCGCGCGCAGCAGCACGCTGGACGCGCGGAGCTATGGATAACTGACGGTGATCTCGGCGAGGAAGGTCCTGCCGTTCTGCCGGCTCGTGGCCGAGAGGTAGCTCTCCGCGGCCGGGTAGTCGTACCGCGTGTCCATGGCGTTGTAGATGCCGATCACATAGCGGCTGTGGAAGCGCTGGAGCTCCCCGGACACCGTGAGGTCCGCGACGATCGCGCCCGCTGTCTCGTCGGCCGAGCTGCGGCCGATGCGCCGGGGCGCCTCCAGGTTGATCCGGAGCCCCGCGGCGGCGAGCCGCTCCACCACCGGGACGACGCCGCGAAACGACGCGAGGTGCTCCGGCGCGTTGATCAGCCGCTCGCCGCGCCTGAGCTCGCCGCGCTGGTAGCCGTATGTCGCCGCGAGCACCCAGCCTTGCCGTCACTCATGGCGTCGCGCGCGGGCTGGCGAATGGCCATCACCGTCTTGCGTAATCGAGGTTGAGGAGCGCGATGACCATCGCCAGTCTGCGCGGGACCTGCCGCAAGGCGTTGACCGTCGTCGGCGCGCGGTGTGCCTCGACAGGCGATGGCCACGGAAGTTGCATCCTCGAACGCAAGGCACTGACCCGCCCGATTGGCGCGCCCTGGCGCGACATCATCGCTGCTGCGGCGCGCTCGCCGCATGCTCCTTGTTCATCCCCCGGATGCAGTGCTGGAGCGCCGCCCGGAGGTTCCCGAAGGTGGCAATGTCGGCCAGATCGAGCCCGAGCGCCACGATGGTCTGTGCGACGTTCGACCGGATGCCCGTGACGATGCCCTCCGCGCCCAGGAGCCGGATGGCACGGACGAGCTCGATCAGGTAGCTCGCGGTCTTCGTGTCCACCACCTCGACGCCGGTGAGGTCGAGGATGGCGTAACGCGCGCGGGTACGCGTGATCGCGTCGAGCAGGACGTCCATCACATCCGCGGTCCTCGCGCTGTCCACCATCCCGACCATGGGCAGGGTGAGCACGCCCTCCCAGACCTGGATGATAGGAGTTGACAGGTCGCGGATGACCTGCTGCTGCCGCTCGATGAGCTCCAGCTGGTTCCGTAACTCCAGCTCCTTGGTCTTTGCGTCGGTGACGTCAAGCGAGAAGCCGACGACCCCGTGCACCTCGCCATGCTCGCCTCGGATCGGTAGCTGCCAGTTCTCCCAGAACAGCCCGTGCGCCTGGGTGAGCGAGTGGTTCGGCTCGCCGGCGAGCGCCCGCCGCAGCACGTCAATCCCCTCGACGCTTTCCGCGTAGAGCTCGAACGCGTTCTTGCCGATGTGCTGGCCCTGCACAAGCCCAGCCCGATCGAGCGCTTTGCCCTCGTGGAGCGTGAAAACTCCGGCGCGATTGATGGCCCAGAGGACGCTCGGCAGAGCCTGTGTGATCGTGTGTAGGACCCGCTCCTTCTCCTTGTTGAGGAGGCGCTTTTCGATCTGCTCCGTCACACGTTGCCCGAAGACCCCAACGCTGCTGACCTCGCCGCGCTCGTCGATGAGGCGCTCGTAGCTCCACTCGAAGAGTGCCTCGTCGCCGCCCTTGCGGGCGTGGGCCCACACCCGGGGCATGGCGTCGTTCTCGCCGAGGAGCCGCCGCCAGGCGTCCGGGTCACCGGGTACGGGTAGCAGCTGATCCATGCGCTGGCCGAGTGCCTCTTCCCGCGCATAGCCGAGCAGCCGTCCAGCCGCCTCGTTCCAGTCCTCGATCGTGAGATCGCGGCCATACTCGACGATCGCGAGCGGCGCCCGCTCAACGAGGCGCACTCGCTTGCTCGCAAGCTTCACGGCTTCGATGTCCTGCTGCAATCCGGTAGAAACTTGCATACCAACGGAATTGAACCTGAACGTTCTTCATCCGTCGAGCGAATTCGTGGTGTGGCGGCTCCCACTCTGGCATGCCATGTCACACCATGTCCCCTTGGTGGAGCGTCGCCCACGGGCTGGGCAGTGGCGTGGGCGCGGAGGTGAAGGAGCACGGCTGCGGTGTCTAGCTAGGCCGGCGCGATGCCGCGCTCGTCGGCCTCCGGCGGGCTCAACGGGAGCGCCACCACGAACATCGCGCCGGCGCCCGGCTTGCTCTGCACCCGGATGGAGCCGCCGTGCGACGCCACGATCGAGCGCGCGATGTAGAGCCCGAGGCCGAGGCCGCCGAAGTTGCGCACCGACACAGCGCGCTCGAAGCGCTCGAAGATCCTGCCCTGATCGGCCTCCGCGATCCCGATCCCCTCATCCCGGACCACGAGCAGCGCGCGATCGGCCTGCCGCCGCACGTCGACATGGATAGGCCTACCTGCGCCGTACTTCATCGCGTTCGACAGGAGATTGACGACGACCTGCTCCAGGCGATCCGCATCCCAGTGCCCGACCACGGGCGCTCCCAGATCCAGCTGCGTCCGGCAGCGGGACGCCGCGAGCTGCGGGCGCATCCGCTCGACGACGTCGCCCGCCAACGCCGCCAGATCGACCGGCGCCCGCGCGAGCGCCAGGCGCCCGGCGCGCAGCCTCGTGACGTCGAGCAACTCGTCCACCAGTCGCCCGAGCCGCGACGTCTGGCGGCCGAGGATCTGGAGCATCGCTTCGATCCGCTCCGGGGGGACGTCCGCGAGCGAGCGGCGGCGCAGCAGTCGCTCGAAGCTCTGCGCCTGCATCTGCAGCGAGGTCAGCGGGGTCTTGAGCTCGTGAGACGCGACGACGAGGAACTCGTCCCGCCGCTGGATCGCCTCCTGGGCCTCGGTGTACAGGCGGGCATTGTCGAGCACGAGCGCCGCGCGGCGCGCCAGCTCCTCGGCCAGCCGCAGCTCGGCGGGGCCACAACGGCGCTCGGGCGCGGTCGCCAGCAGGGTCATGACGCCGAAGTACCGGTCGCGCGCGAGCAGCGGAACCCGCAGGAACGCGTGGACGCCGAGCCGCTCCCAGGGCGGCCTGACCCGCGGGTCGAGCGAATGCACCTGCTGCACCAGCGGCGTTGCGCGGCCATCTCCCGCCTCGGATCCGGCCGGTGACGCTTCTGCCAGCGCGCGCAGCGCCTCCTTCAGCGCTTCCAGCTGCTCGCCGGACACCCCCGCGACGACCGTCGGGCCCGGCGTCCTGTCCTCCGAGAGCACGTCGACGACGCACTGATCCGAGAGCTCGGGCACCGGGAGCTGCGCCACGCTCTCGAAGGTCGCGCTGTACCCCAGCGTCATCAGCTTGCGGCTCGCCTCGGCCAGGAAGCGCTCGGCCTGCTCGGCCCGCTTGCGCTCGGTGATGTCGGTGGAGATGCCGCAGAGCACGCCGGGCATGACCCCCTCGCCGAGAGGGAATTTGATCGACAGGAACGTGTGCAGCCCATCCTCCAGCGGCACCGTCTCCTCCCACTCCATCGGCGCACCCGCCTCGAGCACCTTCCGCTCGTGCTCGCGGACCATCTCGGCAACGGGAGCAGGAAAGAGGTCGGCGTCGGTCCTCCCGAGGAGCTGCTCGCTCGGCATGCCCAGGAGCGTGCCCACCTGCCGGTTGGCGAGCAGAATTCGGCCTTCGCGATCCTTGAGGTAAACGGCCGCCGCCGAGTTGTCGACGATCGCCTGGAGGGTCGCCTGGTTGGCCTTCAGCGCCTGCTCTGCTCGCCGCCGCTCGGCGTTCTCCTGCTCCACGTCGGCATAGAGCATCGCGTTCTCCAGCGAGATCGCCGACTGCGAGGCGAGCAGCTCGACGACGCTGAGCCGCCCGGGGGTGAACGCCCCGGTGGCTAGGTTGTTCTCCAGATAGAGCAGGCCGACGAGCCGAGCCTGGCGCACGATCGGGAGGCACAGCATCGATCTCGGGCGCTTGCGCCGGAAATACTCATCCTCCACGAAGGAGTGCCGGCCGGCGGCGTCGTCGAGCAGCACGCGCTCGTGGCTCCGGCGAACATAGTTGAGGACCGACTGCGGCAGCGCGGCCGAAGGCGCCTCGCCCGCGTCGAGCAGCCGTACCGCGCCCCCTGGCGCCTCGATCGCCGCGATCCACAGCTGCTCATCCCGGACCAGGAGGACACAGCCCTCCTCGGCGCCTGCGTGCTCGACCACGATGCGAAGCAGCATCTCGAGCAGCCGCGAGAGCTTGAGCTCGCCGGAGATGCTCTGCGCGGCCTTCACCACCGACAGGACGTCGAACTGCTCGGCCCGTACGGCGAAGGTGACGGTGGGGGCGATCGGCTTGTGCTCGACGAGGTGAGGGTAGCGCTGATCGAGCTGCTCCACCTTGGCGTGGGCGCCCCAGCGGAAATAGCCGGCGCGGGCGCTTCGCAGGTAGCTGTCGGCGGGCGTCGAGAGGCCGCGCGCGCGATAGAACTCCGCGGCGAGCTCGCAGGCGATGGCCTCGTGCTGGGCGAAGCCGCCCTCGCGCGCCGCCGCGATGGCCTGCTCGTAGAGCCGGCTGGCCTCCGGCTCGCGCCCCAGGAGCCGAGCGATCTCGGCGCGGACCAAGGCGTGCTTGTGGAGGAAGTTGTCGGGGCCGCTCCTGGCCCACGCGCCGAGCTGCCGCTCGCACTCGAGGAGCCCCTCGGGGAGCTCCCGCGGCGGGGATGGCCGCGCCTCGCCCGCGCCGTGCGCCTCGTGCGCGCCGTGCGCCTCGTCGGAGAGGGTCGCGAGCGCGAGCGCGAGATAATAGAAGCTCTCGGCGATGACCGCGTGCGGCACGACCCTGGGGGGGTGCTCGGCGATCGCGCGGGTCGCCGCCGCCAGCGCCTCTCGGGGAGAGCCGAGCACGAAGAGCGCCTGCGCCTTCAAGCTGTAATAGAAGTCGCGAGCGGCCTCCAGCTTCCCAGCCTCCTCCAGCCGCGCCTCGAAGGCCGGCGGATCCAGCTCGGACCCGTCCAGCATCGAGAAGCGGACCGGCCTCCCGCGCAGCGTCTGGATCATGGCGTGGCCGCCGAGGAGGGCGTTGAGCGCGAACGTGTAACCGACCCTGTGCACGAAACCGAGGCGCTCCTTGACCTCGTGAAGCACGTCGTCCAGCGGCTCGCCAGAGAGCAGCGGGAACAGCGCGGCCCAGATGCAGTTGGTGCACGCCATGTTCAGGTCACCGGACTCGACCGCGGCGCTGAAGCCGTCGCGCGTGTACGGATACGTCTCTCTGTAGTGGCGTGTCCAGAAGACGACATGGTGTCCGAAGAGGACGACCACCACCGATTTCGTGGTCAGGAGGCCGCTCCCGTCCGCCAGGCCCTGGGCAAGCCTGCCGAACAGGTAAGCCTCCTGATATCGCCCGAATCTCGAGCTGATCACCATCGCGAAGGCGGCGTACGCGACAGCGGAGGGCTCGGCGTTGCCGTGGCGCAGGCTGAGCTTGACCATGCGCATGACGACGAGATTGTACAGGTTCGGGTCCACGAAGAACGCAGGGAGGGACACGCTCTGCAGGACGCCCATCGTGATCTTGTTCTCCGGGTGCGTCATGGGGGGCAGATGGATCAGGTCCTCGATGGCCCGATCGCCCAGGGCCTGCCAGACGCTCTCGGTCTCCTTCTCGATCTGTGCGTCGGTGGGGTGGAGCGGCAGATCAACGTCGCACGCGCGGAGGCACGAGAGCCCGATCTCCACCGCGCGGGCGTAGTGCCCGCGGGTGACGTTCAGCGCGGCGACGAGCGCGGAGGCGGCGACCGTCTCGTGCCGGGTCCTCGCGCGATCGCGGAGCTCTTCCAGCAGCCGCTCGGCCTCGTCGAAGGCGCCGGTGATGTACGCGACGTGCGCGCGCTCGAAGGTCAGGTCGTAGGTCAGCTCGTGCCGCGCCTCCCAAGAGGCCGGCGCGAGCAGCGAGAGGCCCGCGGCGAAGAGCGCGGCGGCGGATCGGAAGGCCGCGGCCGCCTTGGCCTTCCTGCCGGCGCGGAGGTTCAGCGCCGCGACCTCATCCCGCTCCGCCTGGGAACGCAGGAGCGCGGCGCCGTGGTTGAGGTGGCCGACGACGTCGAAGAGCGCGTCGTCGCGCTCCTCCGCGCGTTGTGCCGAGAGGAGCAGCTGCCCGATCCGGAGGTGCATCTCTGCAAGCTGTCCCGCCGGGATGAGCGAGGTTGCGGCTTGCTGCACCCGGTCATGGAGGAATCGATAGGCGCCGTCCCGGCGGAGGAGCAGCCCCTCCCGCACGGCCTCCTCGAGCGCGTCGCGGAGCTCCTCCGCCGGACGGCCCGCGACCACCGCGAGCGTGTCGAGCTCCAGGCTGCTGCCGAGGCACGCGGCGAGCGTGAGGGCGTCCCGCGTCGGACCCGAGAGCCGCTTCAGCTTGCCCGCCATCAGCTCGACGACGTTGTCGGTGAACTCCTTGTCCCGGATCGCGGCGATGTCCCAGCGCCACCTGCCCTCCTCCGGGTCGAAGGTGATGAGCCCCTCCTGATGCAGCGCGATCAGGAACTGGAGCACGAAGAACGGGTTGCCGCCGGTCTTCTCATAAACCAGCCGCGAGAGCGGCTCGGCCTGCTCTGCCGGCGCGTGCGGCGCGTGCGGCGCGTGGACCGTCTCGGCGACGAGCGCCCCGACATGGGTGGCCGAGAGCGGCTCGAGGACGAGCTCGGAGACAGCGGCGCCGCGCTTCCGCGCCTCGGCCAGCGTGAGCCGCAGCGGGTGCGCGGGGCCGACCTCGTTGTCGCGGTACGCGCCGATCAGCAGGAGGTGCTCGGACCCGGCGTAGGTGGCGAGCTGCTCGAGCAGCTGGAGGCTTCCCGCGTCGGCCCACTGCAGATCGTCGAGGAAGAGCGCCACGGGGTGGTCCTGCTGGGCGCATGCAGAAACGAAGCGCTGGAGCGTCGCGTGCAGCCGGCTCTGGGCCTCGGCAGGCGGCAGCTCGGGCACGGGCGGCTGAGGGCCGAGGAGCAGCGTGAGCTCGGGGAGCACGTCGGCGAGCAGCCTCCCATTGGGGCCGAGGGCCTCCCGGAAACGCTGTCTCCAGCGCTCGACCTGCTCCTCGCTCGCGCAGAGGATCTCCTGAAAAAGCGCCCGGAACGCCTGATGGAAAGCGCGGTAGGGGACGTCCCTCGCGGCTTGATCGAACTTGCCGGAGAGGAAGAAGCCCCGCTCCCGCACCACCGGCCGGTGCAGCTCGGCGACGAGCGACGACTTGCCGATGCCCGAGTAGCCCGACACGAGCACGAGCTCTGGCCGGCCATGCTCCACCACCCGCTCGAACACGGCGAGCAGCGCCTCCACCTCGCGCTCGCGGCCGTACAGCCGCTGCGGCACCTGGAACCGGTCCGAGAGGTCGCGCTCCCCGAGCGCGAAGGGCGGAATGGCGCCGGTCGCCCGCCATCTTGCGAAGCACTCGTCCAGGTCGTGCCGCAGGCCGGCCGCGCTCTGGTAACGCTCCTCGGCGGCCTTGGAGAGCAGCTTGAGCACGACCGCGGACAGGAGCGGGGGAATCGAAGGGACGAGCGCGCTCGGCGGGGAAGGCTTCTGCGCGATGTGGCAATAGACCCACGCGACGGGATCGCCGGCCTGGAACGGTAGGGTGCCCGTCAGCATCTCGTGGAAGACGACGCCCAGGGAGTACAGATCGGTCCGCTCGTCGATCCAGCGGTTCATCCGGCCCGTCTGCTCCGGGGCCATGTAGGCCAGGGTCCCCTCGATGAGACCGATGTGCTCGAGGTGCTGGAGCTCGCGGGGTATCCGGGACGCAAGCTCCAGGTCGGTGATCTTCACCTCGCCCGTGGCCGGGTTGAGGAGCACGTTCTGAGGCTTGATGTCCTTGTGGACGACGTCGTGCCGATGCAGCGCGGCGAGCGCCTCGACCACACGGATGGCGAGGGGGAAGAAGCGCTCGAGCGGCATCGGGCCTTTCTGGAGCCGATCGAGCGACACGCCGCCGAAATCCTCCAGGACCAGCGCCGGCTGATCGCCGACCATCTCGAGCGCATAGGGCATGACGATGGCCGTTGTGTCGAGCGCCCGAGCGATCTCGTATTCGTGGCGCAGCCGCTCGGGAGCGCGAGGGCTCGCGTGATCGCGCCGGAGGACCTTGAGCACCACGGGACGGTCGTCGTCTTTGCGTACAGCCCGGTAGAGAACGGTGTCTGAACCCTCGTAGAGGACCTCGATGATGGCGTAATGGGACGAAGACCCATGACTGGAGGAAACGGGATTGGTGCCCACTGGAGTCCTGAGATGCGAGTAATGCACGATGCATGCTGCCATGACGAGCGCGCGTCGCCATCGCCTTGAGCGGGCGCACGCTGGCTCGCGAACGCCGTCACCGCGCCCGTACCTCCAAAGTAGGTTTGCGCTTCTGGGCGGGGGACGCGCCGCGGCGGTCTGGCGAGTGGCGCGGCCCTCGACGCGCCCGCTCGCCTCCTTCGCCTCACGATGGCTGCGCGAGGCTGATCTCGCCGTCCGGCTCGATAGGCAGCTCGACGGTGAACGTTGTTCCTGAACCTAGCTGGCTGTGCAGATGCACGCGACCGCCGTGCGCTCGTACGATCTCCCGAACAAGGTACAGGCCGAGTCCGAGGCTCTGCGCTTGATGAAGCCCCGTCGCGCGCTCAAACGCCTCGAAGACGCGCCGCTGGTCGGGCTCAGATATCCCGATCCCCTGATCGAAGATCGAGAGGCGAGCGACGGACCCATCCGCGTCGGCGACGATCCGAACCGGCTTTCCAGCTCCGTACTTCAGAGCGTTCGTCAGCAGGTTCGTCGCGACCTGCTCGAGCCGCAGCCGATCCCACTGGCCCCAGACAGCGCATATCGCCTGGACGTGGAGCGCACATCCTGCCAGCGCCGCCTGCTCGCTCAGCCTCCCGACGACGTCCCGCACGAGCGCCGTCAAGTCCACCGGCTCACGCGTCAGGACGAGCCGCCCCACCTGGACGCGCGAGAGGTCGAGCAGGCTGTCGATCAACACGCTGAGCCGACCGAGCTGACCCTTGAGCGACGTAAGCGAGGACGACAACCAGGACGAGGATACCGTCTCTTGATGCTTTATCGATCGCGAGAGCGCGTCGAGCTTGAGATGGACGCCTGTCAGCGGCGTCTTCAGCTCGTGGGCGAGGATCGCCGTGCGCCTCTCCGCGGCCTCTGCCGCCGCCCGCGCCCCTCGCTCCCTGGCGAGCAAGAGCGCGTGCTCGAGCGAGATGGCCGCTTGCGTCGCGAGCAGCTCGAGGGCGAGGAGCCGCTCGGGCGTGAACGCGTGCGTGGTGAGGTTGTTTTCGAGGTAAAGCAGGCCGATCACCTCGGCCTGCCGCAAGATTGGAACGCAGAGGATCGACCTCGGCTTCTGTCGGACGATGTGCTCGTCGTCCGAAAACCTGCCGGCCTTCGTGGCGGCGTCATCGAGGAGCACCCGCTCTTTGGTGAGCCGCACGTAGCGGAGGAGCGAGGCGGGGACGAGCGGCGAGGAGGACACTGGCAAGGAATGCAGGACCTTCGTCACGGTGCCTTGTCGCTCTTCGATCGCGGCTTCCGCTTCGATCGTCAGATCACTGCCCCGTACGAGGATGAGGCAGCCCTTCTGGGCACCTCCCTGCTCGAGGACGAACTCGAGCAGCGTTCGCAAGAGCTTCTCCAGGAGGATCTCGCTCGAGATGGTCTGCGACGCCTTGACGACCGAGAGCAGGTCGAGGTGCTCGGCGCGCGCCGCGAAGGTGGCGGTGGGCGCGAGCGGCCGTTGCTCCAGGAGCTGCGGATACAGCGTCTCGAGCTGCTTCACCTTGCCGTCCGCCCCCCAGCGCACGTAGCAGGACCGGGCCTCGCGCAGGTACGTATCGGCGATTCGCTCGAACCCTCGCGCTCGGTAGAACCGAGACGCGAGCTCGTAGGCGAGCGCTTCATTGTGGACGAAGCCGCTGTCGCGCGCCGAGCGGATGGCCTCTTCATAGAGGCGCATGCCGTCGAGGTCCCTGCCCTCGATGCGCGCGACCTCGGCTGACACCAGGGCGTAGCGGCTCTGGAAGTTCTCGGGGCAGTTGTCGGCCCAGAGCTTCAGCTTCCGCAGTTGCTCCTCGAGGGGCTGCGCGAATTGCCGCCGCTGCTCCTGAGGTGCCTGCGCGTGGAGCGCCGTCAGCGTGAGCGCGTGGTAGAAGTGGTGCGCCGCCTCCATCGCCAGAGACGCCACCTGGTGCTGCATCAGCGCGGCGCTGGCTGCGGACTCCAGCGCTTCGGCGTACCGTTCATGGGTAAATGCCGCGATCTGCTTCATGATATGAACAACGGCGATTCCGAGGCCGAAGCCCGCCTTGTTGAGGATCGCGATGCTGTTCTCCTTGTCGAAGGCGCCGTCGCAGAAGCTCGTGGCTGCCTGCGTCGCTCCCTTCAGGCTCGCCGCAAACTGCTCTTCGAGCCGGACTACATGGTACACCACCTCGTTGTGGGTCTGCCGGGCGAACGCGGTGTACTTCCGCGCGACGTCAATGACGCGATCGAGCGGGTCGCCGTTCTCCAGGAGAAGCCATACCATGTTGTACGTCAAGTAGCCGGCGCAGATGAGATCTCCAACGTCGAGGCAATCGAGGAAGGCCTGGTCCATGAGCGGGAGGCTCGTCGCGTAGTGCCTGCGCCAGAAATTGACGACGCCCGCGTGATGAAAGAGCAGCTTCCCCTTGAGCTTGGTCGTGACGCTCTTGAACCTTTCATTCAGCCTGAGCGCCATCTCAGAGAACTGGAACGCGCATGGAATGTCGTCCAGGATCGACACCACCACCATGGAGTAACAACTGTAGACGAACGAGGACTCTTCGGCGTGTCCGCACCGCAGGGAGACGTTCACTCCCTTGGCGGTGAGCAGGGCCCAGAGCGCCGGTCGCACGGAGTAGATGAGGGGGCTCGATTCGGCGACCAGACCGATGAGCGCCCGCACGCTTTCGTCCGTGGCTACGGGCGCGTCGACGAGATCGGCGATGCGACGCCCGCGCAAGTTGATCGGGACCTGGCGGATCTCGGCCTCCACGGCCGCCTGGATCTCCTCGTCGAGATCCGGGAGCGTCACCCCGTAGAGCCGCAGGGCCTCGAGCATGACCGTCGCCGCGTCGCGGTGTCGTCCGGCCATCTGATAGAGCCGCATGCGCAGCCGGTAGGCCCTGGCTCGGTCGGGGGTCGCGCGGGCGTTCTGGAGAATCAGGTCGACCAGCTCGTCGGCCCGCTGGAAGTCGCCGGCGAGGTACTCGCATTCTGCGAGCTCCAGGTAGAGCGTGAACGTGTCCTCGTACCGTGCGCTCCAGGCGTCCGGGGGCAGCAGTGATGTCGCCTGGGCCAGGTAGCCGCGAGCCGAAGCGAAGGCGACCGAAGCCTTTGCCTTGAGCCCTGCCAGGAGGTTGAGCCGGCAGAGCGCCTCCCTCTCGCGTGGGTCGGTGAGGAGGTGGGCGCCGTAATTGAGCTGATTCGCGACGTCGAAAGCTCGCTCCTCGAGGGACTCTCTGGGCAGATGCGACACGAGGAGCCGGCCGACTCAGGAGAACCGGTGTCGAACACGCGCTCGAAGGCGCCCAGCAGCGCCGCGATCTCCTCGTCGCGCCCGTAGAGCTTCTGCGGGATCTCGAGGCGGCCCGACACGTCCTGCTCGCCCAAGGGGAAGGGCTCGATGCTCCCACGGCAGGTCCATAGCTCGAAGCACCTTTCCAGGTCACAGCGAAGGCCGCGTGCGGTCTGGTAGCGCTCCTCGGGCATCTTCGCGAGGAGCTTGATCACGATGCGCGCGACCGCCTCGGGCACTTCGGGGACCACGTCGGACGGCGCCGCGAACGCGCGGGCGATGTGACCATGAATCCATTCCAGCGGATCGCGAGCCTGGATTGGGAGCTTTCCCGTGAGCATCTGGTAGAACGTGACACCCAGGGAATACAGATCGCTGCGGCTGTCGATCCCTCGGTTCATCCGCCCTGTCTGCTCGGGCGATATGTAAGGTAGTGAGCCCTCGATGAGGCGCGCTGGCTGCGCGGCCTGCTGGTCGCGGGGGAGCCGTGACGCGAGCCCGAGATCGGCAATCTTCACCTCGCCGGTGGTGGAATTGACGAGGATGTTGGCGGGCTTGAGATCTCTGTGGACTACGCCTCGCTGGTGAATGTCGGAGACGGCCCCTGCGACGCGAACAGCAATGTCGAGGAACCTGCCGATCGCCATCGGCGCCCCGAGCAGTCGATCGAGCGGCTCCGCGCCGGAGTCTTCCATGACGAGGGCGAGCCTCCCCTCGTACCTCTCGAGGGCGAGGGGCCTGACGACGGTCCCGACGTCCAGCGTCTTGCCCGTCTCGTACTCCCTCTTGAGGCGATCGAGGTCCTTCGGCCGGCAGCTTCGTGGGTCGAGCACCTTGAGGACCACCGGGTGGCCATCGGCGTTTCGAACAGCGCGGTACACGGCAACCCCGCGGCCCTCGGCAACGGTTTCGCCGATCGTGTAGGGAAAGTGAGGGGGCGGGCTCGTCATGCGGGCGCTCGGTGAGGTAGCCGCGGCAGCGGCAGCATGAGCCCTCCCATGACGGAGTCTAACACTTTCTGACACCCACCATGGCGAGCCTTGCAGGCCAACACACCCGCTTTCGCCTCCAGCGGCGGCCTCGGCCGCGTGCCGTACCAGAGGCGCCGCCGCCAAGCAGCCGCCGCCAGATGCCACTCCTCTCATGATGCCAGGAGCTCCAACAATGTTCCGAAGGTCAAGAACCTCGTAACGATCGCCGGAGCCGGGGCCCGGATCGAAGCGGGGCCGCACGCGCACGACCCGACGCGCGGAGCTATGGATAACTGACGGTGATCTCGGCGAGGAAGGTCCTGCCGTTCTGCCGGCTCGTGGCCGAGAGGTAGCTCTCCGCGGCCGGGTAGTCGTACCGCGTGTCCATGGCGTTGTAGATGCCGATCACATAGCGGCTGTGGAAGCGCTGGAGCTCCCCGGACACCGTGAGGTCCGCGACGATCGCGCCCGCTGTCTCGTCGGCCGAGCTGCGGCCGATGCGCCGGGGCGCCTCCAGGTTGATCCGGAGCCCCGCGGCGGCGAGCCGCTCCACCACCGGGACGACGCCGCGAAACGACGCGAGGTGCTCCGGCGCGTTGATCAGCCGCTCGCCGCGCCTGAGCTCGCCGCGCTGGTAGCCGTACGTCGCCGCGAGCATCCAGCCCTGGCGCCACTCGCGGCGGAGCTCGACGTCACACCCCGCCACGAACGCGTCTCGACGGCTGTTCACGTAGCGCACGACGCCGGGCACGCCGGGCCTGTCCTCTTCGGAGGTGATCCGGTCCGACAGCTTGCTCGCGTGAACGGCGCCGAGCGCTGTCCAGTCGTCGCCGACGCGCTGCGAGTACTCGATCTCGGCGGAAGCGATGGACTCCGGCTTGAGCACGAGGCCCCGCTCGGGGTCGACGGCGGGCACCTGCGTCTTGCCGTCGGTGTAGAACTGCTCGGAGATGCTCGGGGCGCGGAAGGCGCGCCCGCCCATGATCTTCAGGACCCCGCCCGGCGCGGGCCGGAGGATGACCGCGGCGCGCGGCACCACGATCGGCGCGAACGTGCTGTAGACGTCGAGGCGCGCGCCCCACGAGAGGCGGACCCACGGGGCGGGCGAGCTGTCGAGGATCAGGTAGCCGGCGCCGAAGCGGTACGGCACGGGCTTCGTGTGCGCGCGGCCGTCCGCGAGCACGCTGCTCAGCGTCGCCTCGGGGTGCGCCTGCACCTCGCCGCCGCCGGTGACCCTCAGCCAGGGGAGCGGCGTCCACGCCGCCCTGAGCTCGCCGCCCAGCCAGGTGCCGTGCTGCTGCTCGAAGATCGTCCCCTCGTCGAACGCGTAGGCGCCGTGCCAGACGAAGCGGTTCACGTGGGCGCGCGCCATGAGCTGCAGGTCGGGCGTGAGCCGCGGCTCGAAGCGCACCTCGGCCATCATGTGCGCGTCCTCGTAGCTCGTCCCGAGGTCGTTGAGCCGCGTGCCCACGTAGCCGATCGGGACGAGCTGCTCGCGCGCGTGGTACATCCACTGCGCCGTGAACGGCCCGTACCAGGCGCGCCCGGACGTGCCGCCGGCCCGGAAGGTCTCGGCGCGCTCGGCGATCTGCACGCGCGGGCCCTCGCCCGGGTCCCGCAGCGCCACCGGGACGTCGAACCCGTCGGAGCGCGCCCCGGAGACGCTCGCCTGCACGCCCGCGTCCCTGCGGGCGTTGTAGTGGAACCCGGCGCGCGCGTGGCCCACGCCGTCGTAGTAGGTGCCGGCCGCGGCGTGCGCGCTCGTGGGCTCGTCGCGCCCGCGCGGGACGAGGTTGACGATGCCCGAGAGCGCGCCCGTGCCGTAGAGCAGCGAGCCTGGGCCGCGGACGACCTCGATGTGATCCACGTCGTGGAGGTCGTCGCGCGCGTCGGAGCCCACGAACGAGGCGTTCAGCACGTTGTCGTTCGTCGAGTGGCCGTCGGAGAGGACGAGGAGCCGGTTGCCGTAGTCGAGCGGCTCGCCGAGCCCGCGGATCCCGGCCGAGTAGACGACGCGATCGTTCGAGAGGTAGATGCCGCGCGTGCCGCGCAGCGCCTCGGCGATGGTCGGGTACCCGAAGGCGCGCAGCTCGTGCTGCTCGATGACGCTGATGGATGCGGGCGCGTCCTCCAGGCGCTCGACGACGCGCGAGGCCGACGACACCTCCCGGAGGGGCGCCAGCGTGACGTCGCGCAGCTCCGCCTGCTGGCCGGCCGTCACCTCGATCGTCCGCTCGACGGGCGCGAAGCCCCGCAGGCTCACGCGGACGCGGCGCCGGCCCACGGGGACGCCCTGGATCACCGACGGCGTGAAGCCCATGGGGCGGCCGTCGATCTCGACGAGGGCGTCGGGCTCGTCGGCCCGCACGAGGATCGAGCCGGTGAGCGGGCTGAGCGTCGCCGTGATCGGCACCGTCTCGTGCGCGGCGACGGTCAGCGGCTGCGGCGCCGCCTCGAAGCCCGGGCGCGAGAAATGGAGCACGTGGCGGCCCGGCGGCAGATCGAGATCGCACGGGGCGGTGCAGGCGGCCGGCGCGCCGTCGTGGTCGACGCGCACGGTGGCCTCGCTCGCGCCGCGCACGTCGACCCGCACGGTGCCCACGATGCGGCGGAGCACGATGAGGACCTCCTTGCTCTGCCCCAGCTTCACCGGCACGTCGTCCACGGCCACGGGCTCGTAGCCCGCGAGCTCGACGAGGATCCGGTAGCGCCCCTCGGACATGGCGAGCCGGCGCGGCGCCGTGCCGCGCGCGCCGAGGTCCTTGCGATCGACGTAGATCCTGGCCCCCGGCGGCGACGTGACGATCTGGAGCACGGCCACGCGCGGCGCGATCCGCTGGAGCGCGGCCTGGACCTCGGCGACGACCTCCGGGTCGGCCTCGCCCTCGAGCGCGTCGTCGTAGTACCGGTGCGCGTCCGCGAAGCGGCCCAGCTCCTCGTAGGTGAGCGCGATGTTGAAGACGACGTTGCGGTTCGGCACGAGCCGGTTCGACGCGAGGAAGTGCTCGAGGGCGGCCTGGAACTGCCCCTGCTTGTAGAGATCGCGGCCCAGGTCGAAATGGAGGTCGGCCTCGTCGGCCTGGCCCTCGCCGTCGGCGCGGGCGGCGGGGGCCTGGAGCAGGGCGCCCGCGAGGAGGGGCACCGCGGCGAGCCTCCACCGGCGAGCGCGCGTGCTCGAGGGCGCTCGACGCATGCAGCTAGCGGCGCTCGCGCAGGCGCGTCGCCTTCGTCGGCGCCGGCTCGCTGCTGGCCGGGTACGGCGACGACGGCGCGAGCACCGCGCGCGGGCGGCCCGCTTTCGCCGAGCCGAGCGGCGCGAGCGCTGCGCCGGCCGTGGCGAACCCGCTCGCCGCGGCGGCCGCCGCGGCCGTGGGCGGCGAGGCGACCTCCGGCGGCGGGAGGGACGAAGGCCCGGGATCCTCGATCGAGGGCGCGGGAGGCTCGTCCTGCGCCGGCGCGACCTGCGAGGCCGCCTCGCCGGCGGGCGGCGCGCCCGGGGCCGGCGCCGCGCCGCGCCCGAGCCACGCGGTCGCCGCCATGCCCCCGAGGAGCGCGATGAGCGCCGCCGCCGCGAGGGGCGCGACCATGCTTCGCCGGCGCCGCTCCTGTCGATCCCCCGCGGCGACGCGCTCGCCCCGTCTGGACGGCGCCGCCGTCGGCGCCAGCGACTCGTCCGGGGGCAACGCGTGCACGGAGGGAGGTCCGGCGGCCGACGTCCGCGCGGGCGGCTCCGACGGCGAGGCCGCGGCGGTGGGCGTGAGAGAAGCGACGGACACCCGCGCGGGCGGCACCGACGGCGAGGCCGTGGCGGTGAGCGTGAGAGGAGCGACCGACACCCGCGCGGGCGGCATCGATGGCGAGGCCGCCGTCGCGACGGAGGGTGGAGCGGAGACCCGCGTGGGTGGCATCGAGGAGGCGCGCTCCTTCGCCTGCTCGCTCATGCTGTGCCGGGACCCACGCGTGGGGCCGATCGGCCCGGTCAGGGTCTCGGCTTCCTCGTCGATGGCCCGCGGGCGGTCCGGCGCCGGCGGCGCGTCGACGGCCTCGTTCCCCATCGCCCTGCGCAGGATGCGCGCCACCGTCTGGCGCGCGGACTCCGACCCGAGCGGCTCGAGCAGCGTGGCCAGCTCGGCGATCGTCTGGGGACGGCGCGCCGGATCCTTCTCGAGGCACATCAGGATGACCCACTCGAGCGGGAGCGGGATCTCGGGCCGGTGGCTGCGCGGGGGCACGGGCGCGTCGGTCACGATGCTGACGAACAGCGCCGAGACGGACTCGGTCTCGAACGGCAGCCGCCCTGTCAGGAGCTGATAGAGCGTCATGCCGAGCGCCCAGATGTCGCTGCGGGCGTCGACCGTCCGGGTGCTGCGGATGTGCTCCGGCGACATGTAGCGGGGGGAGCCGAGCACCACGGCGGATGCGGTCAGCTGGGCGTTCAGGCCGAGCACGCCCTCCTCGGACGCCTTCGAGATGCCGAAGTCGAGCACCTTGATCAGGGTCGAGCCGTCCTTGCGGCTCGCGAGGAAGAGGTTGCCCGGCTTGAGGTCGCGGTGGACGATCCCGAGCGAGTGCGCCTCGGCGAGCGCCTCGCAGGCCTCGATCACGTAGCTGACCGCCTGCTCCACGGGCAGCGGGCCCCGCGATTCGAGCAGCGCCTCCAGATCGATGCCATTCAGGTACTCCATCACGAAATAGGGCAGATCGTCGTCGGTCTGCCCCACATCGATGACGCGGGCGATGTGCTCGCTGGCGATCGCCGCCGCGGCCTGCGCCTCCCGGAAGAAGCGCTCCGTGGCGCCGGGCGTCGTGCGCCCCTCGGGCAGCAGGAACTTCAGCGCGACGCGGTGGCGCAGCGAGAGGTGGTGCGCCGCGACGACGATCCCCATGCCGCCGCGGCCGAGCACCCGCTCGACGCGGTACTTGCCGCCGACGACATCCCCGACGCGCGGAATCCTGCGCCATGAAGCCGGTTCCGCCGCGTCCGAGCCTGCGTGGGCCATCGGCCGCCAGTATACACCAGCACCCCTGGGACCCGGCACAATCTCGGCCGTCCGCCGGCGCTGTGTGTGATACGCCCGCTCCCAGCCCCACCCGCTCTGTCGGGCGGCGCTCCAGGCGGGGTGTGGCGCCGCGCGCTCGCAGCAGCGGTGGCGCGGCGAGCGGTGGTGCGGCGAACGGTGGTGCGGCGAGCGGTGGTGCGGCGAGCGGTGGTGCGGCGAGCGGTGGCGCGGCGAGCGGTGGCGGACGGGGCAGGGGGCGCGCGAGCCGGCGGGCCGGCCGACAACCGCCGAGCGGGCACCGGCATTGCGCACCGCGTGGTGGTTCGTCTTCCGTGGATGACGCGCATTGCTATGCTGGCCACCGGTCTCTCGGCGAGGTGGCATCGTGAATGAATTCACCGTGATAGGCCCCCTCCTCGGCGGCGCCCTCATCGGCCTGGGCGCGTCTCTCCTCCTGCTCTTCAACGGGAGGGTCGCTGGCATCAGCGGCATCGCCGGAGGGCTCCTCTTCCGGAAGCCTGGCGACACCGCCTGGCGCGCGGCGTTCGTCGCGGGCCTCCTCCTCGGCGGCCTCGCGCTCGCCGCCGCGCACCCGGTCGCCTTCCCCTCGGCGGGGGGCGGCGGCTCGCTCGGCCTCGTGATCGTCGCCGGGTTGCTCGTCGGCTGGGGCGCGCCGCTCGGCAACGGGTGCACGAGCGGCCATGGAGTCTGCGGCCTCAGCCGCCTGTCGGTCCGGTCGCTCGTCGCCACGCTGACGTTCATCGCGACCGCGGCCATCACGGTGTACGTCAGCCGGCACCTGCTCGGGGGGGCGCGATGAGGCGGGGCGCTGTCGCGTTCCTCGCCGGCCTGCTGTTCGCCGTGGGGCTCGGCGTCTCCGGCATGACGCAGCCGTCCAGGGTCATCGGCTTCCTCGACGTGGCCGGCGGCTGGGACCCGAGCCTCGCGTTCGTGATGGCCGGCGCGGTATCCGTGCACTTCCTGGCCTACCGCGTCCTTCGCTGGCGGCGGCGCGGGGGCGGCGCCGATGCGGCCGGCCTTGCTCGCGCGCCGCGGTTTCCCCTCCTGGCCGACCGCGCGGACGTCCCGACCCGCGCCGACATCGACGCGCGCCTCGTCGCTGGCGCCGCGCTGTTCGGCGTCGGCTGGGGTCTCGCCGGGTACTGCCCGGGGCCGGCGCTCGTCTCGCTGGCGACCGGATCGAGCGCCGTGCTCGCGTTCGTCGCGGCGATGGCCGCCGGCATGGCGATCGAGCGCTTCACCTCGGCCAGGGCGAGGGGCAATGCTGTGGCGCCTACGCCATCCGCGGGGCCGCCGGAGCCCCCGCCGTCAGAGCCGCCGCTCGCGCCGGGACCGCGCAGGATGGTGCAGCTCAGCCTTTTTACCGAGTAGCTGGCCGGGACATCGCACTTACCTCCCTCGCCAGTTGCCTGCCACGGCCCGTGAAGTCGCGCGACCTTGTGGCCTACAATGCCTCCAACTACTCCCAACAATCCGCAGCGCGCAGTTATCGAGAAGAGCGGCCAAGCTTGGGTTCCCGCTACGTGATGCTACCCTCGATTTGGATCCACACGTCATGGTGCTGCGCACGGAGCTCGGAGAAAGGCGCTTCCTCGCGGCCCTCTTTCAGGAAGTACCACCGGGTGAGACCGTACGCATCATTATCGCGTACGCTCTCTAACAAATCATGCACTGCCCCCGGAAGATCGGGGTGATGCAAAAACGTTCGCACCGCTTTGGATAGATTGCGTTGCGTGCGGCGCCTGCCATCCACCACCGCTTCGTCCTGTAACGTCTCCCCGAGCGAACCGAGCGTCTGTCTGCCTTTTGGTACGGCTTGCCTTGTATTCGGATCAAATCGCGCCGCAAGGTTCCCCGTCCCGGTATCATAAAACAGAAAATCCCAGGGATCCTCAGCTGTCGGGTTGATTAGCAGTGGTGCGTTGGCGTGATCCACGGGGAATTGGGCCGACTTGTGTCGACCGCAATCGGTGCAATTCCAGAGCAAATTCGCCCACAGAAAGGCCTTGTCCGGGGACAGCACAAGCGGTCGAAAATGATCGATGTCCGTGCCACGTGAGTCTTCGCAGTACATGCAGCGGGCTCGGACACCCGTCATGCGTTTCAGTGTGGCTACGACTTGGCCTATCTTTTTCGTCGGCCTTGCCTGCTCCCAGGTCGCTCGGGCGTCCTTGCCGCCATCGACCTCAGTCTGCTTGCGTTGCAGGTACTTGAGCACGTCGTTAGGCAGATCTTCCCGTATATACCGGCGCATTGCAGCTACCTACGACGGATCCGCGAACAACTCGAGCTGCTTCAGTTTTTGAACCTCTGCGGCGGTCAGCGCCGCGGCCTTCTCTTTAGCCTTGAGTTGCGCATGCTCTCGACGAGCTTGAGTCGCTCGCGACGACCGCGTCTCCCGCATTCCGAACGCTGCCGTTCTATAGATTTCGGTCGGGGTACCTCGAACAACCTCCCAATATTCTTCGATGCTGAGTTGGCGCGGAACACCTTCGCTGCCTGGCGCAGGTAGGTGGTAAATGGCTTGCTCATCGGCCGCCTGACAGATGAGTGGGCTGTGAGTGGTAACGATGAACTGAATGCGTGGGAAGTGTTCCTTGAGCCAAAAACCGATACGACGCTGCCATTCTGGGTGGAGATGAGCGTCAACTTCGTCGACCAGCACGATTCCAGGATATTCGGCGACCACGCGGCCGCCCTTCTTGGATATCAGATTCTTGTCGCCTTCCCCAAGCCCGTAAACTACGACCATGTGTCGAACGATATCAACGAGCACTGCCAGCGCGGCACGGTAGCCTTCGCTCATGTCTGCGAGCGGCAGCACGGTGCCCCGAGCGTCTCGAAGCCATAAACCATCGGAATCGATTTTTTCGACTCTAATACCATTCTGCAAAAAATCGTGATTAAGTAATTCCATTACGCTCTCAAGGATTCGAATTTCCTTGGGTCGCTTTTCCAATGCCTTATAGTTCAAGTCCTTGAGCCATATTTCGCATTCCCCGAGCGTCGCATCTTCCTTGAACATGGTGGCAAATCTCACCACGCGACTGGGGCCAACCATGAGCCGCTGGGCTTCGGGAGAAGCGCCGTAAAGGCGCCGGAATGGGCCGTACCCAGCTGCGAACCATCCTGGCGTATTCTCCGCCCAGGGACCGTTCAGCGGTCCCTTCTTGCCGCGGCGAAGTCGGGCCGCAGGTACCAGCGATACCTCAGGTCCGCCGTTCTTCACCAGGTCCAACTCAGACCAGAACGACCTCTCGTACCGCCGACCGGTTGCGAATCCGTCATCGCGCTCGGGAACGATCTCTGCCGCGATCTCGGCGTGGTTCCCGCCCCGGCCAATCCAGCCCAGGAGCGACGGCTGAAGTGCCCGCGCCACGTCGGGCCCGACGATGGCCAGCGCGAGTGCACGCAGTAGTGCGGTCTTGCCGGCACCGTTGTCACCGGTGATGACCGTCCACCCGTCATACGCGCCATTTCTTCGCTCGAAGCTGAAGTCGAGCGAACGTATTCCCTTGAGATCCTTGAGTATGAGGCGCTTGAGGTACACGGCGGGCGCATCATGGCGCAAGGGGCGCCGGTTGGGAAGCGTCTCCGTGCTCCGGTCCGCGCGCCTCGACGGGGGGCCAAGGCTGGCGTGTGTATACCACGAGTGCGCGACGCAGCGGGCGACTCTCGGCTGGCGCCTATCTGCCGTTGTCGTCCTCCAGATGAGCCTGGGGGCCATCTCGAGAAGCCCCGAGGCGTGCGTGCGCCTACCCGTCCCGACGTACATAGAGCCGGCCCAGCGCGTCAAGGACCTGGATGGCGCCGATCGCCTGCTGGAAGGCGTCGCGGTCGGCTTTGATCCTGGCGTTCAGGTAAAGGTCAAGGCCGGCCGCCAGCCAGCGCGCGTGGTTCCAGGGTCGCATCGGGAACGGATCGAGCGCGGCGTCGTCCCTTCGGAAATGACGTCAGGTCGTCTACCGTCAGGGCGGGCGGCTTCGGTGTGTACTTGCTCATCGCCGCCACCTCTTGAGCCGCAGCGCCAGCGCCTCGCGAGCGATGCGGAGCCTGCTCAGCGCCGTGGGGGGGCTCGTCCGATGCCGCCGGACGTACTCGGAGATACCGCCTTGGGCAGCGCTCGGCCTCCTCCCAAGTCCGCCAGATCCGCCGCGACCGGCTCCGGCGTTCCGAGCGGGATGTCGAGGATGGCAGCGATCTCGGTGCCGCCGTGCCCGAGCGCAGCGAGGACGAGCACCTCGCGGGCCCAGAGCGGCATCGCGGCGATCACCATGAGCGCCGTGGCCGCGTCGATGCGCTCGCCGGCGTGCCCGGGGTCAACGCGCTCCTCACCCGCGCCGTGGTCGCCCACGGGTCGTCGACCGGCACCTCCCGGCGTCGGAAGGCGCACTCGTGGTAATGGGTGCAGTGGAACCTGCACACTCCGAAAAGCCAGCGTTTTAGCGCGTCCAGAGGTTCGCGCGTGCGGTCGGGTCTGTAGCGTCCAGCCTGCGAGCAGATCTATGCCCCGAGCACAACGTCCTGGCACACGTCGTCGAGATCGATGGCGCGCACACCGAGACCACGCAGGGCGCTGCGGATGAGCGGCTCCTGCGCGGCAATCTCGGCGATGTTCAGGGCGCGAGCGGGGCCAGCGTGCGGGCCCCACGGGCTCATGGGGCACCTCGGCCGCAGTGCGGGCAGCGGTCAGCGGCGACCGGCCGGCCTAGGACACGGATCACGTTGATCGAGCGAGAAATTAGCCGCCAAGGCGCCAAGGACGCCAAGAACAAAACAGAATCTTGGCGTCCTTGGTGCGCTTGGCGGTTCAAATTCCTGTTCTTTTCCGGGGTTTCAACCCGTTTGTCGCTCTAGAGCGGTTTTCAGCTGGGTCTGGTACAAAAGCTGCTGCTCGGGCTCACTGATTCCCTATGCTGCAGGGCATCCCCGCTGGCGGAGCGCGAGAGCGCTCGCCGGGCGGCGCCATCCTCCGGGTTGCGCCGGCACGCGAGGGAGGTGGGCGACGCGGTGGACGGATGTAGCCGGCGTGCTGAAACCAACCTTTGGCGTCGCGATCAGTTACCAGACCGATGGCTCGGCCCATGGCTCGGTATACCTGCGGAACCGAGCGCGGGGCGGCGGCGCGGGTGAGCTCCTTGACTTTGCTGCCGCAGCCTTCCACCGGCGACAGGTCAGGCGAATAAGGCGGCAAAATCCAGAACTTTGCCCCGCGCTCCTCGACGGCAGCGCGAGCACCGGGAGCACGGTGTGCACCCAGCCCGTCGACAACGATCACATCGCCGGGCTGCACTCGAGGAGCGATCCGGTCGCGGATGTACGCCTCGAAGATGGCGCCGTTCATGGACCCCTCGAAGGCCATCGGTTCTACGGCGCCGCCGAGATTCAGCCCGACGATGAGCGTGATCTTCGGGTCGGTGTTACACGGCACCCTGCCGTGCGCCCGACGCCCGCGACGCGCACGACCGTACCGCCGCGCCATCCCGCGATGCAGACCGAACTCGTCGAAGAAGGTGATGTGGCGTGCGCCTACTCTTCGTGCTCGCCGCCGGAACTGAGCGCGGCCCTTGCGGACGGCGGGCCGATACTGCTCGCTCGCTCGAAGCGTTTTTTTTTCTCGTGATGCCCAGCCGCTGCAGCGCCCGATGCATCGTCGGGATGCTGACACGCACCTCCTGCCGCTGCTCGAACTGCTCAGCCAACTCGGCCAGCGTCCGGTCGTTCTTTTCCTCGACCAGCTTGCGCACCTCATCCAGCCCCGCCCGGTCGATCTTCGGCCCCACTCCACCTGTTACACGGCACCCTGCCGTGCGCCCGACGCCCGCGACGCGCACGACCGTACCGCCGCGCCATCCCGCGATGCAGACCGAACTCGTCGAAGAAGGTGATGTGGCGTGCGCCTACTCTTCGTGCTCGCCGCCGGAACTGAGCGCGGCCCTTGCGGACGGCGGGCCGATACTGCTCGCTCGCTCGAAGCGTTTTTTTTTCTCGTGATGCCCAGCCGCTGCAGCGCCCGATGCATCGTCGGGATGCTGACACGCACCTCCTGCCGCTGCTCGAACTGCTCAGCCAACTCGGCCAGCGTCCGGTCGTTCTTTTCCTCGACCAGCTTGCGCACCTCATCCAGCCCCGCCCGGTCGATCTTCGGCCCCACTCCACCACCGTGCGGCAAGGGCGCAAGGCTGCCTGTCGCGCGCACCTGGGTGAGGTAATTCTGCACAGTGTTCGGCGCGACCGAGAAACGCTCCGCTATTTCCCGAATGCTCCCCTCGCCGTTGACGTAGGCATCGACGATTCGCCGGCGCAGATCGAGACTGTACGGGCTCATGGGGCAGACCTTGGGCAGGTCCTGTGCCACGATCCGGTGCGGTCGAGCTCGGGCTGTAGCAGACTCGGCTGAAAGCCGCTCTAGAAGGCGCTCGATGGTCGTTCCTGCCGCTAGCGCGGCGCGCATGGCGGTACCTTGACCATTTCGGGTCAAAGTTGACCCTTACCCACAACGCGCGTCGCGCGGGACGGAACATCGTGTGTCGCGCCGGGCGCCGCGCGTCACGGGTGTGCCGCGAGCCGATCGGGATCTGCAGGCCAGAGCAGGCGGCGCGCGTTGTCGCGGTAGATCTTCTGCAGCACGGGCGCGGGCAGGTGCAACCCGTAGATCCTCCAGAACCCCTGGCGGCCGTTCGCGGCCTCGGTGTCGAAGTAGTCGTCCTCGGTCTCGAGGAAGCGCGCATAGACCTCGTAGCCTGCGGTCCTGGCGCTCTTGAGGTCGGTGCCGAAGAGCACGCGGTCCTGGTAGCGCACGAAGAAGCGGTGCGCCGCGCGCGGCTGCCGGCCCAGCTCGCTGATGCTGGCGGACATATCGACCTGCAGATTGGGGAAGCGATCGAGCCAGCCCGCGAGCTGCTTCAGGTCTTCGGACGAACTGCCCATGTGCGCGCCCACGAAGGTGACGTCGGGGTGGCGTTCGATCACGCGGTTGCGCTCCTCGAAGAGCCGCGCGCGGGTTGGAAAGCGCGTCCGGTCCGCGAACGACCAGCCCGGAAACTCGTGCAGCTCGTGCCAGCGCTCGTTCTTCGCGTCCAGCGGGGCGAAGAACGCCGCCGGGTCGGCCACGTGCCAGAGCACGGGCCGGCGGTAGCGCGCGCACGTGCGCCAGACCGGCTCGAGCTCCGGGCTGTCGAGCGCGACGCGCCGGCCCTCGGGCGTGCGCACCGTGAGCCCGAGCTCCTTGAAGATCTTCAGTCCCTTGGCCCCGGCCTCGAAGTCGGTCGCGAGCTGCGCGGCCACGCGCTCGCCCCAGCCCGGCGCGCCCACGAGCGCGAGGTCGAGGTTGGCATAGGTCAGGAAGCGCCCTGGATAGGCGCGGTCGAAGCGCTCGAGCTCGCGCAGAAGGCGCTTGCCCGAGGAGCCATCGAGGTTGACCAGGGTCTCGACGTGGAGCGCGTCCATGCGCGCGACCTCGGCCGCCACGTCGACGACCCGGTGCAGGTGCGTGTGGACATCGATTGCGGGCACGGCCAGGTGGGTGATCGCGGTGCGCTCGAGCGCCAGGAGCGGTATGGGCTGCCAGTCCGCGAGCCGCAGCGCCGCGATGCCGGCGGGCCGCGACGGCGCCGCGAATGGCGCGGCCGGGCCGCGAGCGCACGCGGCTGGCAGGAGGAGAACGAGCATGAGCGCTGCGACGTGCGCGCGGGACACGAGGCGACCTCTGGACGCGAGCATGACGGAGCATAGCGCGCAGGAGGCCGCTCTCGGTGAGGAGCGCCTCGGGGCAGATCACCGAATTGGCATGATATGCTGCGGGGCGCAGGCGGAACGGAAGGAGGCAACGTGCTTCGACTCCACTTGGCTCTTGGTTGCGCGGTCTTCATGGTCACAGCGTGCGGTAACGATGTGCACGAGGCGTCCGCGACGGGTGGTGCTGCCGGCAACGGCTCTGGCGCCACCGGCGGCGGCGGTGCCAGCGGATCCGTCGCGAACGGCGGCCTGGGCGGCGCCGTCGGCTCGGCGGGAACGGCCGGCGCCGGGGGCGGCCACGGCGGCGCCGGCGGCGACCCGGGCGGCGCCGGGGGCAGCGTCGCGGGCGGGGGCGTGGACAACGCGGCCGACCTGTGTGGGGGAGCGTTACCGATCACGTGTGGCGATCGTCTGAATCACAGCACGACGAGCCAGGGGCGCGCGAACGTGTGGACGGGATACGCCCTGACCGCTCGTGCCGAGTCGGGGCGTGAGACGGTCTATGCCTTCTCCTCGACGACCGAGTGCATGGTGGTCGCAACGCTCGAGGACCTCGCGACGGACCTGGATCTCCTGCTGCTTTCCGCCTGCGATCCCTTCCAGTCGAACGAGATGGCTTCCTCGACCCCGCTGGATCTACAGACCGTCGAGACCGTGAGCTGGACGAGCGCGCCAGGCCAGACATCCTACCTGGTGGTGGACGGCTACGCCGGGGCCGAAGGCAGCTACACCCTCTCGGTCGACTGCGCGTGTCGATGATTGGACCGCTCCCATCGCGCCGGTCCTGCCCGTCGCGCAGCGCCGTCGGCCGTCCTGCGCAGCCCATTGGCCCTCCTGTACAAACCTCGGCGGCCTCCTGCGCAGCGCCGTCGGCCGTCCTTCACAGCCCATGGGCCTTCCTGCACACGACCCGGCGCCGTCCTGTGCGGCCCCGTCGACCCTCCTGCGCAGCGCCGTCGGCCGTCCTGCACAGCCCATTGACCTTCCTGCACACGACCCGGCGCCGTCCTGTGCGGCCCCATCGACCCTCCTGCGCAGCGCCGCCGGCCGTCCTGCGCAGCCTGGGCGCCTTCCTGTGCACGCCCGTTGGTGTCCTGCGCAACATTCGTCCCTGTCCTGCGCGGCCCCCGCGCCCCTCCTGTGCACCCCTGTTGGTGTCCTTCGTCACCATCGTCCGGCCCCTGTGCAGCCCCGGTGGGCCTCCTGCGCAGCCCCGGCGTGGCGTCGCGCGCCTTTTGTGGTGGCTGCGCAACTCTTTCTCCTTCGTGCGCCCCCTCCACTGGCTCCGTGGCCTGCTGCCTGCGGCGCCGGGCACGCCGCTCCCCCGTGCCGCGGCACACCGCCGCTACCAACCCTCGGCTCCGGCGCCTCCCTCGCGACGTGACCGACTCGTGCTCTCCTCTGACCAACGCCTTGTTCGCCGATCGACAAGATGAAGGACCATGCGCCCTCCCCCGCGGCCGGTCCGCAGGCCGTGGCGCCACGCACCTCCAAGCACACCTCTCCGGTTCCGCGACTGTCCGCGCATTGAGGACGGACAACCTGGCGCTCGGGGCGCGATCCACGCCGAGCAGTGTCCTAGCACTACTGCGGGAGGTTCGTCGCGGAAAGAGAGGAACCGCCAAGATCGCCAAGATCGCCAAATTTACGGGGAATGCACCACGCGCTTGACACCGGTACGGAGGAAGGACACTTTGAAGGTGATCAAGAGGCCAAGCCGTAGTCTTGCCGCCTTGAGATATGACAGAAGCTGCGCAACGTGGATCGGGGCAATGCACTCGCTGGCCTTGAGCTCGACGACGAGCTGACCATCCACCACGAGATCCAAACGAGCCTGACCCACTAGATTCCCCTTGTAATCCACGCCGATGGGCACTTGCCGGGCGAACGGAATGCGGCGCAAGGATAGCTCGACGCAGAGCGCTTCCTCGTAGATAGCTTCGAGGAAGCCAGGGCCGAGGGTTCGGTGCACTTCGAGCGCGGCGCCGATCACGCGGTGGGCGAGGCGATCCAACTCTGCGCCGGGCTCGCTCCTCACTTCTTCCTTGGCGTCCTTGGTGTCTTGGCGGTTCATCTCGTGTCTGTCGACACAACCCCGCCCTCAGTTGCGCACTCCGCCGTAAAAGAATGCAGTTGACCCTTTGGAGAGTGTGGGATCCCTCGACGGTGACACAGAGGGCATCGAGGGAGCCATGCGATGAGGGCGTACGCTATGGCGAGGCGGAGAGTAGTGAAGGAGTCGGCGAAGTGGCGCTCAGGCCGCGATACGGAGCGCGTAGCCTTGCGCTTCCCCTCGGACCGAGGGGGGGAAATGCCGCACGCGTTCAGCAACAATGAACGCATAGCAGCACAGGACTACGGACACGTGATGGTGCCATCCAGGGAACGACCGTCCTTCATAGTGGTCGAGCCCCAGCTCCCCTTGGAGCTCCTCGTAGGCGAGTTCCGTGCGCCATCGTTCCTTCAGGGTTCTGACGATCTGCTTCTTGCTCATCCGGCGAGGCAGCGTGGTCAGGGCAAACTTCGTCGGCTTCGTTTCGTCGTGCGGCCACTCGATCACGAGCCACAGGACCTCTCCGTCCTTGGGCTCGGACCCATCGTCATGGGCCGGCTTCACTCTGCGAAAGCAGAAGCGGCTGGCGAGCTTTCCGCGTGTTCCGGTGCGCCACGTTACTCGCCGGAAGGCCTGCAGCCCGAGCTCGATGCCGAGCTTCTGAACGCCGATGGCGGCGCCGTCCTGGCGCGAGGCCGGGTGCGCGGAGCTTCGAGGGCGGTTCGACGCCGCGGAGGCCGAGCTCAGGACGGGGGTGCCGCAGAAGATCGCGGCGGGGCTCGCGGCGCTGCGGGAGAAGGGCATGGCCGCGGCGGAGCTCGACGCGGCTCAGGCGAGGCTCGACGCGGGGGACGTGAAGGGCGCCGCGATCGCGTATGACGCCGCCGTGCGCGGCGCGGAGGGGACATGAGAGGCTCCAAGGACGTTGCGCGGCCTGGCTGGAGCGCCGCGGTGTTCCAGAGGCTCGTCGCGCTGGTCACGGCGCTGGCGGTGCTGGCGCCTTCGTTCGCGTGCGCCGGCACGCCGTACAGGCTGGACTGGGTTAGCACGGAATCCAGCGCGTCGTGCGAGGCCCCTTTCCTCGCTCACAACGGAGGGACGTACTTCCATGTGAACGACACGCCGCTCCCCACCTACGAGGTTCCGGACACGCTGGTGACCCACGATGACGGCTCGCAGAGCCACCAGGCGGAGGCGGAGTTCGACTCGGTGCTGCTCCGGTTCGGAGCGAACGACTTCCACTTCGGTGTGCGGAACGCTGGCGGTGACGACTGGTGCACCGACGCGCACGAGCTTGTGAGCCTCGTCTCGGAGCCGCTCGGGCTGAACAAGCCGCTCTTCCATGTGCGGCGCAGCGGGACGGCGTTCTCCGGCGACACAACCCTCGACCTGAGCCTCGCGGAGATCAACCCGGCGCTGGCGCGCGACATCGAGGTCCTGCTGGCCGAGATCGCCAAGGAGCGCGAGGCGCTCGTGGCGAACGCACGGGCGGTGGGCCTGCTGGCGGAGAAGATGGACCTGCTCCAGCAGCTCGACACCGAGCTGAAGGACCTGGTGAGCCGGCCGCTGGACGAGATCTCGCGGACCGACCTCGAGGCGATCCTGGACCGGTATGAGGACGCGGTCGCGCCGGCGACGCGCGCGGCGATGGAGCAGCTCGTCGACGACCTGAAGCAGAGCGTCAGCGATCTGGAGGACGAGCTCGCGCGGCTGATGGACGAGTTCGGCGCGCAGGCGGACGAGGTGGCGGACCTGGCGACGGAAGACGCGCGCGCCGAGGGGTGGGATCCGGACGATCCGCAGGCGTACTCGCTCGGGGAGAGCGAGGTGCCGTGGGTCGAGGTGCCGGACATCGCGGAGGTGGAGGGGGCGTTCGACGACGGGAGGGATCCCTATGCCGCGTACGCGGACGCGGTGCTCGCGGCGCTGGAAGCGGACGTGAGCGGCCGGGTGGTGGTCCTCCGGGCAGACTTCGTGGCGAACGTGCGGGCGTGGAGGGCCAACAGCGCGGCGCTGGAGATCGCGCTGCGCGACCGGATGGGCGTGTCGCTGGCGGAGACCAACGCGTTCCTGAAGGCGCAGAACCGGATCACCGGGTTCGTGCGGCAGCTCATGGATGCGTCGGACTGGTTCATCGAGACGCCGATCCCGCCAGATCTGCGGGTGCAGGTGGACACGGTGCTGAAGCCGCGGTTCGACGCGCTCGCGGACCAGATGAAGGACAACCTCAACCTGTGGACGGGGGAGGGGTTCGATCTGGAGCAGACGCAGCTCTACCAGACGATCAGCGCGTTCGCGGGGGCGATGTCGACGGTCGCCGAGGGGTTCGGGGCGTACGCGGAGGTGATGCAGACGCTGGTGCACGCGACGACGCGCCTCGGCGTGGGCTTCGTGCCGGTGGTGGGGCCGGCGCTCGACCTGTGCGAGGCCGTGACGGGCAAGGCGTGGTGCTTGCCGTCGGGGCAGGAGCTCAGCGACGAGGAGCGGATCTTCTCGGGGGTGGGGTTCGGAGTCGCGGCGATCGGGCCGATGTGGCGGGTGATCAAGACCGCCAGCGGGCTGCGGCCGGCCGCGATCCGGGTGGCCGGGGAGATCGCCGAGATCGAGGAGGCGTTCGCCCAGATCGTGAAGACGAACCGCGTCCGGGGGTACAAGACGCTCACGGGGGCGATCACCAAGGTCGAGGTGGACATCTTCGAGACGAAGGCGGCCAAGTTCCTGGTGGACGACGGTCGATCGCTCGTCGGGGTCGGCGATGACGGCGTGCGCGAGGTGGTCGGCATTCCAAAGCACTCAAGCCCTGGTGGCAGCGAGGGGGCGGCGCCCGACTTCGTGTCGATATCCAGCGGGCACCAACTGATCGTGAGCGAGGCGAAGGGCGGAAAGATCCCGGTCAGCAAGGTGCGCAAGCAACTCACGAACGCGATGAAGGCGCTGAAGGAGAAGGGGCTGGATGGGGACGTGGCTCGGTACGAGCTCATCATGGAGCAGGGTGCGAAATTCGATGATGAAAACGTTATCGTTCGGGACGGCTACCTGTTCAACTTAAGCACGCGCAAGAGAGTGACCCTGATAGACTCCGACAAAATCATCATGGTGATCCGGCTATGAGCGAATCAGAACCTTGGTTCTATGCGTGGTGTGACGACGCAGAACGGCTCGACGCGTTCGCCGCGGCGCTGTCGGCGCTCGTCAGCCCGGGGGCTCTCATCAGCCTGATGATGAGCTCCGAGGAGGGGTGCGAGACGCGCTCCGTGGACGAAGTGCTCGCGATGAACCGCGTCCACTTCGGAGGAACGAACAACGCTCACCTCCTCTCCGGCATGAGGCTGAACGATTCCGAACGCGACATGGTATTCGAGCTCAAGTGCTACACCGACGAATGCGAGCGTCGCCACCCTTGGGGCCCGCTCCGCTTGACTGCGGGCGAACGCACGTGGGATTTTTTCCCCTACGAGATCCTCGTGGGCAGCTACGCCCCGCGCTCCGTGGAGGCTGAGGCCGCGGTCGCCTACCACCTGGTTCAGGGTGACATCGAGGAGCTGCTGCTTCGCCTATGCGCGCCGGACGCGAGCGGGCGTGTGCCGACCGGCGCCTGCACGATCAACCAGGAATGGCTCGCCCCGATCGAGATGTGCGCGACCTACAACGCGAACGCCGCGGAGCTCGCGCGCGACCTCGCCCTCTCCTGGGTGAGCGTCCACGACAAGGAGAGCGTCTCGCGCATCGCGGGCATTTCGCTGGAGGCGCTGCACGCGCGGGTCGACGCCGCGCCGCGCGGCGCGCGCGTGCCCGTGAAAGGCACGAGCGAGCTCACGCGCTCCCTCTCGCGCGAGACCGTGCTGAAGGCGCTCGCGACGCCGCCAGAGACGCTGCTCGAAGCGCTCGAGGCGGCGGCGGTGCCTGACGACGCATGGCGTGCGGCGGAACCCCAGGCGCAGGAGCTCATGGATCTGCTCCGCCAGATCGACGCGGCCGCCGATGGCGAGGGCCCGCCTGCCTGGCGAGCAGACATCACGACGCGCGGCCACGTCCGCTTCCTCGAAGAGCACGCCCCCTTCCACGTCCGCCGCCTGCCGAGCGGCGGCGTGGTGCTGGCGACACACCCGTACCGCACGCTCTGGCCGCTCTGGTCCGACGCGCTCTTTGTGCTCGGATTGATGTCCTGACGATCCCGCTCAGCCGCCGCGGCGTGCCCGCCTCGCTCGAGCGCATCGACCTGGTCGTCGAGATCGCCGGCCGGCGCTTCGAGGAGCGATTCGCCTGCCCCCGCGAGCCGAACAGCGAGACGACGTTCTCGTGGGACGGCAAGGACGCCTCCGGGCGCCCCCTCGAAGGCGCGCAGCCGATCACGGTGCGGGTCCGCTACGTCTACCTTCGTCCGCGTCCGCCTCATCCTCGCAGAAACCCTGGCGGTGCTCCCGGGGCAGGCAGGGGCTCCTCCGGGGGCGCCGGGCAATGCGGAGCGATCTTTTGAACGCCGCGGCGCGCCTGGTTCGCGTGCGTCGACCCGCGCTCATTCCAGCGGCAGGAGCGCCGATCCCGGCGTCACGTGACCGATACAATGAAGTGGTTGACAGCGACCGAGCTCTTCTGATTTAGGACATCGGGGGGCATCATCCACATAGGGAGGGCGGGACGTGCTGTTGAAAACTGACACGGCGCTGCGGACGGACGCCTGCGCGGTGGCCGCCGATGACGGCTATGATGCCGTGATCGTGGGCTCCGGGATCGCCGGCGCGATCGTGGCCAACGAGCTAAGCCGAGCGGGCAAGCGGGTGCTGCTGCTGGAGGCGGGGGCGGGGACGAACCGGTCAATCTCCGGCTATGAGTCCTACCTTGCCAACTTCTTCGCGGCGTCGTCGAAGGACAACCAGTCGCCGTTCCCCGAGAACCCGAACGCGCGGATGCCGCGCAGCCCGGAGCTCCGCAAGCTCCAGCCGGGCGAGACCGACCCGGCTCCCTACGTCGTGCAGTCGGGCCCCTACGTCACCGATACCAACTACACGCGCGTGTTCGGCGGAACGACCATGCACTGGGAGGCGAAGACCCCCCGCATGCTGCCGGACGACTTCAAGGTCCGCACGCTGTTCGGACAGGGCGTCGACTGGCCGCTGAGCTACGAGGACATCGAGCCCGACTACCAGGTGGCCGAGCGCGAGATGGGCGTCTCCGCCGACGTCGGGGAGCAGACGTACCTGGGGCTCCGCTTCCCCGAAGGCTACGTGTACCCGATGAAGGGCCTGCCGCTGTCCTACCTCGATCAGAGGGTCGGCAAGGGCATCGACGGCACCGAGGTCAAGCTGCACGACCAGGCGTATTCCATCCGGATCCGCGCGTACCCGCAGGCCCGCAACGGCGTCCCCAACCCCGCATACGACGGCGGCAAGGGCTACGTGCCGGTGGGCGCCGTGAGCACCCACCAGGTGGAGGAGGGGGAGCGCTGCCAGGGCAACACCAACTGCGTGCCGCTCTGCCCGGTGCAGGCGCGGTATCACGCCGGCAAGACGCTGGCGAAGGCGCTCGAGACTGGGCGGGTCGACCTGATGGTCCAGGCGGTCGCCTCGAAGGTGGTGATCGATCCCGAGAGCGGGCGCGTCACCGCGCTGGAGGTCAAGGTCTACAAGGACCCGCAGTCGTCAGAGCACGAGACGGTGACCGTCAAGGGCAAGATCTTCGTGCTCGCCGCCGGCGCCATCGAGACCCCGCGGCTCCTGCTGGCATCCGGCGTCCGGAGCAGCAGCGGGCTGATGGGCCGCAACCTGATGGACCACTCCTACCTGCTGAGCTGGGGGCTGATGCCCGAGGTCTGCGGGACCACGCGCGGCACGAGCTGCACCGGCGGCATCATCGATCTGCGAACGGGGCCATTCCGGCGGAGCCAGGCGGCCTTCAGCGTGGACATCCACAACGACGGCTGGGGGTGGGCGACGGGCTCGCCCTTCACGGATCTGGCCGAGCTCGTGGACCAGCACAACCACTTCGGGGACGAGCTGCGCCGCGGGCTCGTCGACCGCATCTCGCGCCAGCTCCTGTTCGCGTTCATGCTCGAGGTGCTGCCGAGCGAGAGCAACCGCGTCACCGTCGATCCGCGCTACACCGACCGCCTCGGCAACATGCGCCCGGTGGTCTCCTTCACGGTGCCGGAGTACACGATGCGCGGCGCCGCGTACGCGCGGCAGTTCGCCAGGACCATGTTCGCGCGCCTGGGCGTCGTGGATTTCTCCCGGTACGACCCCGGCGACTACGGCTATGTCGCCTACGAGGGCGAGGGGTACGCCATCCGGGGGGGCAACCACCTGGCCGGCACACACCTCATGGGATCGGACAGGCGCACGTCGGTCGTCGACACGGACCAGCGCTCCTGGGATCATGAAAACCTCTATCTGGTCGGCGCCGGCAGCATGCCTTCGGTCGGCACCGCCAACGTGACCCTCACCCTCGCCGCGCTCTGCTACCGGAGCACGCGCGCGATGCTCAAGCAGCTCCACTGAAGCGAGGTGCGCCCATGATCAACTCGAGACGATCCGAACCTCCCGCGCCGCGCAACAAGATCGAGACGCTCGCCGAGCTGCACCATTACCTGCAGCACGCCCTCCAGCTGGAGCACGCCACGATCCCGCCGTACCTCGCGGCGCTCTACTCGATCAAGCCGGGGACCAACCCGGATGCCGTCCACATCCTGCGCGTGGTGGCGGTCGAGGAGATGCTCCACCTGACCCTCGCGGCGAACCTGCTGAACGCCGTCAAGGGCACGCCCGACCTGACGGTCAAGGGCTTCGTGCCCAGCTACCCCGCCTACCTGCCGGACGGCGAGACCGACTTCCAGGTCCACATCGCCCCCTTCGGCATCGAGGCCATCGAGACCTTCAAGAAGATCGAGCGGCCGAAGAAGGCAGGCGGGCGGCTTGTCCGCCGCGCCGCCCCGGCCGGCGCCACGGTGCTGGGCGCGCACCCCGGAGACGCCGAGATGCAGTACTACAGCATCGGTGAGTTCTACGCGGCCATCGAGGACGGCCTCGTGCGCCTGGAGGCGGAGGCGCAGGCCCGGGGCGAGACGATCTTCGTCGGCGATCGCGGGCGGCAGATCACCCCGGAGTACTACTATTCCGGCGGCGGCGAGCTGCTGCCCGTGATCGATCTGGCCAGCGCGCGCCGGGCCATCACCCTGATCATGGAGCAGGGCGAGGGCACCGAGTCCAGCATCTACGACCGGGAAAAGGAGCTGTCGCACTATTACCGCTTCGAGCAGCTCACCCACGGTCGCTACTACCAGCCGGGCGACCAGCCGGGCCAGCCGACCGGGCCGGCGTTCACCGTCGACTGGAAGGGCGCGTATCCCATCAAGACCGACGTCAAGCTGGCCGAGCTGCCGGCCGGCTCCGAGCTGTACGACATGGCGGTGGCCTTCAACCGCGCTTACGCGAAGTTCCTCGAGACCCTGACGCGGGCCTACAACGGCGAGCCGGCGCTGCTGATGAGCGCCGTGCCGCAGATGTTCGAGTTCCGCAACCTGATCACCCAGCTGATCCGCAACCCGCTGCCGAACAGCGAGTTCACCGCCGCGCCGACCTTCGAGCTCTACCCGGACGCGGACGCCCCTGCCGCGGTCGCCGGCGCGAGCGCGGCGTCGAGCCGCCTCGATCGATTCCTCGCCTTCTCCGCGGAGGTGACCGCCTTTGCCGTGTTCGATCTGCACGGGACCGGGCAGGCCGAGGCGTATCTGAAGTCCGCTGATGAGGTCGTCGGCGCCGCCGTGGTGGACGAGCTGCTCGCGATCCACGGCGGGGCGGGGCAGGGGAGCGACAGGCAGGCGCGTGACGCCTTCCTGCGCCGGGAGATCTTCGGCCACGAGAAGCTCGGGCCGATCGCCCGCAACATCCTCAAGATGTGGTATTCCGGCGTCTGGTACGAGCTGCCCACGGCCTGGACCGAGGCCTACGGCCCCGCGCCCAAGGACGTGACGTTCGTTGTCTCGCCGTCCTCGTACGTGGAGGGGCTGCTGTGGACGGCGATCGGCGGTCACCCCGCCGGAGCCAAGCCGCAGGGGTTCGGGTCGTGGGCCGATCCGCCGCGCATCCCGTCCTCCGAGGACACGCCGGCGCGCCGGTCGCTGCCCGTCGTCGGCGAGCGATAGCGCGGCACGGGGGGCAACGTGGTGTCGCGAGGGATCGGCCGATGGCGAGGCCGATCGAGGGCCCGCCGGCGAATTCGAGGGTTGCGTCGAGCCGGTTCGGTGGGCGATAGAAGTCCCGGAGGAGGAGCGCATGGTCGGGATGGGGAGGGAGATCTGCGGCGACCTGAGGATCGCCGAAGACCGCGAGTGGCTCGTCACCAACGGCATCGGCGGCTATGGCTCCGGGACGGTGGCCGGCTCGCTCACGCGCGGCTACCACGGGCTGCTCGTCGCCGCCCTGCGGCCGCCCGTCGATCGGCGGCTGATGCTGGTCAAGCTCGACGAGGCCGTCACCTACCGGGGCGCGGCCTGGGACCTCGCGACCAACCGCTGGGCGAGCGGCGCCGTCGCGCCGAGCGGCTTCGTCAACATCGAGCACTTCTCGCTCGAGGGCTCGATCCCTTGCTGGCGCTACGCCTGCGCCGACGCGCTGCTCGAAAAGCGCATCTGGATGGAGCACGGCCAGAACACCACCTACGTCGCTTACACCGCGCTCCAGGCGCGAGAGCCGTTGCGCCTCACCGCGCGCGCCATCGCCAACAACCGCGTCTTCCACAACACAGGCTCCGTCGCGTGGCCGGCCGAGGTCAGCGCCGCTTCGGGCGGCGTCCGCGTCGTCACGGCCGGCGACGCGCTGCCGCTGTTCCTCAAGCTGGAAGGCGGCGCGGCCACCCCCGCGACGGAGCTCTACCGCGGCTTCGCGCTCCCGGCCGAGACGGCGCGCGGGCTCCTCGACCGCGACGACCACCTCCACGTCGCGACCTTCGAGGCGACCCTCCTGCCCGGCGAGACGGTTGTGTTCCTCGCCGCGGCCGGAGACGGCTTTACCGCTGTCGATCGGGAGGCCCTCCCGCGCCGCCGCGCGCGCGATCGGGCCCTCCTCTCGGCGTGGAGCGGGGCGCGGCCGCCGGGCGCGGCCGCCGCCCCCGGCTGGGTCTCGCAGCTCGTCCTCGCCGCCGACCAGTTCGTCGTGGACCGCGCGCAGACCCCCGGCGGCAGCCCCGGCAAGAGCATCATCGCCGGTTATCCCTGGTTCGAGGACTGGGGCCGCGACACGATGATCAGCCTCCCCGGGCTCGCGCTCTCGACGGGACAGGCGAGCATCGCCGCGCCGATCCTCCGCACGTTCGCCGCCTTCGTGGATCAGGGGATGTTGCCCAACCGCTTCCCCGACGGCGCCGCGCACCCCGAATACAACACGATGGACGCCACGCTCTGGTACTTCCAGGCCATCCGCGCCTGTCACGAGGCGACAGGCGACGACGGGCTCCTGCGCGATCTGTTCCCGGTGCTGCGGGACATCGTCGACTGGCATATCCGGGGCACGCGGTACGGGATCCACGTCGACCCGGGCGATGGCCTGCTCCGCGGCGGGCAGGACGGCGTCCAGCTCACCTGGATGGATGCCAAGGTCGGCGATCGCGTGATCACGCCGCGCATCGGCAAGCCGGTCGAGATCAACGCCCTCTGGTACAACGCGCTGCGGGTGATGGTCGCCTTCGCCGCCCGCCTCGGCGAGCCCGCCGAGCCATATCAAGGGATGGCGGCGAGGGCCCTCGCGTCCTTCGAGCGCTTCTGGAACGCCGCCGCGGGCTATTGCTACGACGTCCTCGACGGGCCCGCGGGCGCCGAGGCGGCGCTCCGGCCGAACCAGATCTTCGCCGTGTCGCTCCCCGAGAGCCTGCTCTCCCCCGAGCGACAGCGCGCCGTTGTCGACGCGTGCGCGCGGGCGCTCCTGACCTCGTATGGGCTGCGCTCGCTCGCCCCGTCGGATCCGGCGTATCAGGGGCTCTACGGCGGCGATCAGGAGCGCCGCGACGCCGCTTACCACCAGGGCATGGTCTGGGGCTGGCTCATCGGCCCGTTCATCGAGGCGCACCTCCGCGTTTACGGCGATCCCGTCACAGCCCGCCGGCTGCTCGCGCCGATGGGCGACCACATCAACGCCGCCGGTCTCGGCTCGATCAGCGAGATCTTCGATGGTGACGCCCCCTTCGCGCCGCGCGGCTGCATCGCCCAGGCGTGGAGCGTCGCCGAGGCGCTCCGCGCCTTCACGCTCCTCGACCAGGCGGCGCCGCCCGTCCGGGAGCCCGCCTGACCTGACGACGCGACGACGAGATCTCGAGGTGATCCAGGGGAGGGGAGGCGATCGGCGAGGCGAACGACGGAATCCAACGGCATCCAGCGGAACCAGGAGGAGGGGCGACGTATGCACACGACGAAGGCGAAGCTCAAGCGCGAGAGGATCCGTTTCGGCATCACGCCGACGGGGTGGTGGAACGATGACTTCCTCGACATCGACATCGGCATCCCGTTCGGCCAGTGCGTCAGCGAGATGGCGCTCGCCGGCTTCGAGGGGTGCAGCGTCGGGCACAAGTACCCGACGGACACGGCGGTGCTCAAGCGCGAGCTCGATCTGCGCGGCCTGTGCGTCTCCGAGCCCTGGACCAGCACGTACTTCACCATCGAGGCGATGCACGCAAAGACGATCGCCGACTTCGAGGAGTCGCTCCGCTTCATCAAGGCCATGGGCGGCACCGATCTCGTCGTGGCCGAGCTGGGCGGCTCGTCGCACCAGCAGCCGATCGCCTTGGTCCCGAACCGCCCCGTCTTCACCGACGGCCAGTGGGACGCGCTGGCCAACGGCCTCAACGAGCTGGGCCGCATCGCCCACGGCGCGGGGATGCGCCTCTGTTACCACCATCACATGGGGACCGGCGTGATGACCCGCGCCGACGTGGATCGTCTGATGGCGATGACCAGGCCCGGCCTCGTGAACCTGCTCGTCGATACCGGCCATATCACCTTCGCGGGCGACGACCCGCTGGCGCTCGTGCAGGCCCACGGCCCGCGCGTCAAGCACGTCCACCTCAAGAACATTCGCCGTCCCGTGATGGAGGAGGCGCTGCGGCAGAACCTGTCCTTCAAGGAGTCGATCCTGAAGGGCGTCTTCACGGTACCGGGTGATGCCGAGGGGAGCGTCGACTTCCCGCCGATCCTCGAGGCGCTCGCCGAGGCCGATTTCGAGGGGTGGCTCGTGGTGGAGGCGGAGCAGGATCCGGCCAGGGGGTCCCCGCTGGGATACGCCAAGATGGCGCGCACCTACCTGCGCGAGGTGATCGGGCTGTGACGCCCGGAGATCGAGCGACCTCTGGCCCCACACCCCGAGCGCCGGTGAGCAAGGAAGAGACATGATCGCCGCCGCGCCCACGAGGGACATCTACCTCGGCTTCTTCATGTTCACCACCGATCTGCGGCCCACCGACGCCGCGTACCGGGAGGTGATCATCGAGCATATCCGTCACGCAGGATCTCATCGACGATCTTAACAGCGCGCTGCGCAAGGCGCTCAAGGATCAGGAGCCGATCCAGATCACCCGGCTCATCACCACGAGCGCGTTCGGCGCTTCGGTGGCCTGACCTTCCCGCACGTCACGGTGGGGACGCTGATCAAGGCATCTTAGTACACCAGCGCTCCGGCTCCCGGTCGTTCATGGCCGTCGTGGAGTTCTTCCAGCACCTGCGCGGCCCCGGCAGCCCTCCTGCGTGGTCCCGGCGACCCTCCTGCGCAGGCTCCGCGACCTTCCTGCGCACCCATTTGAGTGTCCTATGGTATGATTGCGTGGCTCCTGCGCGGCCTCGGGAGCCCTCGGCGAGAACACGCTGGTGACCGCGCAGGAGCTCGTCAAGATCGACGGCGAGCAGCTCCACCTGGGTCGAGCAGGCACCATGTTCGCGAACACGCAGATGGGCGGGATGAGAGACGACAGGAGTCGGCGACCACGAGGACGTGGTCGTGTACCCTCCCTCACAGCGCTCCCTCAACGGCCCAGGGGTAGCACGGTGGAGATGGACGATGAGGAAGACGCAAGGCGCTCGAGATCGCGACCCCGCCCCTGAGCCCGGCGAGGAGGCGCCCGGCGCCGACGATCCGGCGGATCTTCTCGTGGCGATGGTCGACCTGACGCCGCCCGGTCCGACGCTCACCCTGTCCACGGGCCACACCGCGGCCGTCGCGCCGAACGAGCCCGATCGGCTGACCATCCGCAGCCCGGCGGGTGAGGTCGAGCTCTCCATTCGCTTCACGCCCGAGGGCCCGGTCCTTCGCTTCGCCTCGGCGGCCATCGACCTCCAGAGCCGGGGCGACATCCGCATGGACTGCGAACGCCTGGAGGTGCGCGCGAGAGGCGGGATCGATCTGACGAGCTCCGGCGATCTGCGGCAGACCGCCGGCAAGGTCGAGATCGACGCCACGGACGACGTGGATATCCAGGGCCGGCGCATCCTGCTCAACTCCTGAGCCCCCGCCGTGCACGTCTCCTCCGCCTGCCAGCTCCCCGTCGCGTCGAAGCTGTGGCGCCCCCGGCCCGGAGCGTTCGCGCTCACGATCGTCTGCAAGGCGACCTTCGCGCTGCGGCCCGGCACCTCGCCGCTCGCGGCGGTCCAGGTCAACCCGTTCGAGGCCGATGTGGCCTGGGAGGACGGGCGGGGCAGCTTGCGTGCGGCGAGCGATCTCGCGCCGTTCAAGCGGCGCGTGGACGTGGTCGTGGTCGGCCACGCGCACGCGCCGCGGGGCGAGCCGGTCACCTCGCTCGTGGCGCGGGTCGCGGTGGGCGAAACGCGCAAGGCCGTCGAGGTGCACGGCGATCGCTGGTGGATGCCGGATGGATCGTTCACCAAGGCCGCGCCGTTCACGCGGATGCCGCTCCGCTGGGAACGCGCCGCGGGAGGGCCAGGGACGTGGAACCCCGCCGGGCTGCCCGAGAGCGTGTCGCCGGACGCCGCGGGGCCGCGCCCCGCGCCGAACCTCACGCCGGTGGGAGCGGCGCTGCGGAGCGCGATCGGGCCGATCCCGCCGGCGGGGCTCGGCCCGATCGCGCCGGCCTGGCCAGAGCGCTCGGCGCACCTCGGGCGGCACGCGGCCGTGTTTCGACACGATCGCTGGGCCGAGCAACCTTTGCCCGCGGACATCGACGCCGCTTACTTCAATGTTGCGCCGGCCGATCAGCAAGCGAATCAGGTCCGGGCCGGCGAGCGCATCGAGCTCGAGCACTTGCACCCCGCGCACCCGCACCTCACGACCGCGCTCGAGGAGGTGACGCCGCTCGCGACGGTCCGGCGGGCGGGGGGCGCTCCGCAGGAGCTCCAGCTGCGCTGCGACATCGTGGTCATCGACACGGACGCGGCGATCTGCACGCTGACCTGGAGGGCGATCGTGCACCTCGCGCACCCGTCGGAGGAAGGGGCGGTGATCGTGACGGCCGGCCCGCAGGCGAGCGACGCCATCCCCGTGACGGCGCGGCCGCGCTCCCTGAAGCGACCCGCGCTGCCGTTCATGCCGGCCGAGGCCGGCGCGCCGGCAGGCGAGGCGGTGGACGCTCCAGCGTCGCTGCCCGCGCCGTCGAGCGTCGAGGCGATCGAGCGGCAAACGTCGCGTGTGCAGGTCTTCATGGAGCACGCGCCCGTCACCGTCCCCGTCGTCCAGCTGGTGGCGCTCCGAGGAGCGCTCCCGTTCGTCGAGAGCCCGAGGACGCCCGATCGGGAGCCGGCGGTGAGCCCCGAGGACGTCCCGGTGGAGCGCTACGCCGCGATCTCGGCCGAGATCGCTGAAGGCCGCGCGCCGCGGCTGGAGGTGCTGCGCGCGCACGCGCTCGATGAAGGCGCGTGGGCCAGCGTGGAGCGGCGCTGGCGCGCCGCGCTCGAGGAGGAAGGCGCGCGGCGGGGAGGCCGGCTGCGGGCCGCCTACGACAGCGCCTACGTCGCCGCGGTGGAGGGCTTCCGCGGCCCGATCTCGCTGCCGGAGTACGCCCGGATCGCGGTGGGGCAGGAGCGGCGGCGCGCCGGCGACGCGCTCGACGCGCTGAAGATCCAGCGGCAGGCGCTGTCGTGCATCCTGCGGGTCTGGACGAAGAAGGTGGCCGCGGATCCAGAGCTCGCGGCGGAGGCGGCCAAGCTGCTCACCCGCCTGCGGCAGGGGTGATATTGACCAATGGCCAGACTGGCGAGCACCTGGTTGGATCCGGTCATCGGGCTCGACTTCCACCTTCAAATCGTCCTCCGCCCGCCCATCCCCCCGTTCGTCTGCCCCTTTCCGCATCCGTTCGTCGGTCTCGTCCTCGATCTGGGCGGATTGGTGGCCGGCATCGCGCTCACCAACGTCCTGGGGAGTGTTCTGGGGGGTGGCGGAGGCTTCGTCGGGCCGGTGCTCGTCAACTGGTTGCCGGCCACCAACGCGGGCACCGAGGTCCGCGGGCTGCCGATCCTCCACTACCCGTACATGGGCTCATGGCTGCCCTTTCCGCGCCTGAAACCGCCGATTCGCCCCGATGACGTCGTGAAGCCGGACCCGCCCATCCCGCCCAACGAGGCGGTCATCATCACCGGCTCCGACAGCGTGAACGCGATGGGAGGGAGCATGAGCCGGATGGGGGATACCGGGCTCAGTTGCAGCGATCCGATCCCGCTGCCTCTGTCGTTCATCATCGCCGTGCCCAAAGGCCGGCCCGTGCTGGTCGGAGGCGGCACGACGATCGACTTCCTGTCAGCCGCGTTCAGCATCCTTCCGTCGAAGTTCATCACCGCTCCGCTGCGCGAGGGGGTCGGGAGGCGCATCCGGAGGTACTTCTCGCATTCGCGGTTCGACCGGCTGCGGAACCGGTGGCCGCGGCTGTTCTGCTTCCTCACCGGCCACCCGGTGGACGTGGCCACCGGTCGCATGCTGACGAGCGCGATCGACGCCGAGCTCCGCGGGCCCTGGCGGCTCGTCTTCGAGCGCACGTACTACTCGAGCTGGTCGCACCGCCAGACCTCCCTCGGCTGGGGGTGGAGCCACGCGTATGACGAGGCGCTCTGGCCGGAGCCGGGCCGTATGGTGCTCCGCCTCGGCGACGGGCGGGAGATCGAGTTCGACACCTTCGACCATCCGGCGCGGCAGCTCAGGGTGGGCGACGAGGTGACCGATCCGGTCGACCGCTTGACCCTCCGGCGGGCGCACGAGGATCGCTTCACCGTGAGCAGCGAGGACGGCAGCCGCCGCGAGCTGGCCCGCGTGGTCCCCGATCGCACGGGCGGGCCCACCTACCGTCTCGTTGCGTGGCACAGGCGCGGGCACACCGTCCGCTTCGAGTACGACGATCGCGGGCTGCTCGTGCAGATCGTCGACGCGGTCGGCCGCGCCGTGCGGCTCGTGAACGACGAGCAGGGGCGCCTCGTCACGCTGGCGTTGCCGCACCCCGAGCAGGAGGGCGCGTGGGAGGTGGCGGCACGATACGTGTACGACGCGCGCGGCGACCTCTGCGAGGTCCACGACGCCGGAGGGGCGGTGACCCGGTACGCCTACGAAGACCACCTGATGGTCCAGGAGACGAACCGCGTCGGCGAGAGCTACTACTTCGGCTATGACGGCCGCGACTCCTCGGCCAGGTGCGTCCGCACCTGGGGCGACGGCGGCCTCTTCGACCACGTCCTCACGTACGACACCCAGGCCCGCGTCACCCAGGTGGAGGACAGCCACGGCGCCCGGACCGAGTACCGCATGAACGACTGGTATGCGGTGGTCCGCGTGCGCGAGCACGACGGCGCGGTGGTCAGCTACACCTACGACGACTTCATGCGCTTGACGGCGATCGAGCGGCCCGGCAGCGAGCGCCTCGAGGCGAGCTATGACGCGCGGGGCAACCTCACCGAGGTGACGTCGCCGAACGGGCACCGCACCCTCCTCGAATGGGACGAGCGAGACCGGCTGTCGGCGCTGGAGCTCCCCGGCAGCGGGCGCTGGAGGTTCGATCACGACGAGGAGGGCCGCATGATCCACGCGGCCGATCCGGAGCAGCGGGTGACGTCCGCGGACTACGACAAGCGTGGGTTCTTGGTTTCGCTGTCACGCGCAGGGGAGGAGCGCGTCACGTTTCTTCACGACGCGTGGGGAAACTGCGTGGGGGCGCAGCAGGGCGCCCTCTCCTCGGCGCGGACCCGCTTCGACCGGCGCTCCCGCCCGGTCGAGGTCGCGGACGGAGCGGGCGCGGTGCAGTTCCATTACGATCGGCGGGATCGCGTGGTCGCGATCGCGCGCGATGATCGCGCGTTGCGCATGGCCACCGACGCGGAGGGCTCGCTCGTGGCGGTGACGTCGCCGAGCGGCGCCACCTTGATGAGCGCAGATCATGGGGGCAAGGCGTGGCCCCTCTCCGAGACGAGGGGAGGCTCCACCCTGCGCTACCGGCGAGACACCGAGGGCCGCCTCGTCGGCGTCGAGGGATCGATCGTCGGCCCATTGATGCTCAAACGCGACATCCAGGGGCGCCTCATCGAGGAGCGCCTCGGTGAGCAGCGCGTGCGTTACTCGATGGACGCGCGGGGGCGCGTGGTGAGCGCCGTGGACGCGCTGGGCGACCGGGCGGAGCAGGACATCGATCCGGACGGCCTGATCACGCGGCAGCGCTTCTTCGATGGGGCGACGCTGCGCGTCCGCTACGACGCTGCGGGGCGCGCCGAGGCCATCCACGATGGCGTCAAGGAGAGGCGGGTTCGCTACGACGGTGGCGGGCGGGTCGCGGAGGACGTGTTCGACGGAGGCCGGTGTCACTTCTCCCGCGACGAGCGAGGGCGGCTGACGCGGGCGGTGCACGAGCAAGGAGGGCGCTCGATCAGCACGGAGCTCGTCTACCTGAAGAGTGGCCTGGGCGTGGACGAACATGCCGGCCGGCTCCAGGTGCGTTACGAGGTCGATACGCACGGAGACCTCTCTTCCATGCGGTCGCCCGAGGGGATCGTGACACGGTATGGCGTGGTCCCCGGCGGCGGCTATCACATCGAGCGCGAGGGGCTGGCGATCCGGGTGGGCCAGGCCGGCGACGCGCTGGTCCACACGCTCCGTCAGGGGGGCTCGGAGGTCACGATGCGCGTCGACTTCGACGAGGGCGGCCGGCTCCGGCGACAGGTGGTGCGCGCCGGCGCCACGGCGCTCGAGCGTGATTGGCGGTACTCGAACGGGCTGCTCGAAGCGGTCACGGACGCATGGGGAGTCACGCGCTACAGCCACGCGGACGGGCGCACCTTGCTGTCGGTCGAGCACGGCGAGGTGCGCGAGCGGTTCACGGCTCGGCCCGGAGGGATGGTCCGCGGGGACGGCAAAGGATGGGTGCTCGGCCCTGGCAACCGCGTGATGGCGGCAGGGTCGTGGCGCATCGATCACGACGACGCCGGGCGGCGGGTGAGCGCCGACGATGGAAGCTGCGAGGTGGGCTATCGATGGAACGGCCGCAACCAGCTGCTGGAGGTGCGGCAGCCGGGAGGCACGCGGATCGAGCTCGATTACGACGCCTTTGGCAGGCGCGTGCGAAAGGCGACGTATGAACGCGGGAGCAAAGAGCCCGTCCGGACGACCGAGCTCCTGTGGCACGGCGATCGTATCGTCGCGGAGTACCGGGACGGTGAGCTCGGCCGGGAGTGGCTCTACGTTCCGGGCAGCGCGATCCCTGTCGTGCAGATCGAGCGGGGCATCGCCTACCTCTGCGTCTTCGATCAGGTGGGCAAGATCGGCGAGCTCGTGCGCGCCGACGGGCACGTCGCGTGGTCGGCCCGCATGGATGCGTACGGGCGCATCGTCGACGAGCGCGCGGAGGAGGGCGGTCCACGATGTCCGTTCCGGCTGGCGGGCCACTACGAGGACGAGGAGACCGGCCTCTTCGCCACGCGATTCCGGGTATTCGATCCGGCGTCGATGCGGTGGCTTTCCCCGGACCCGCTCGGGTTCGCCGCCGGTCCTGATCGCTATGGGTTCGGAGGCTCGCCCGCGCACCACGCCGACGTCCTCGGCCTTTCCACGTGTCGCCTGAAGCTGGACAACCCGAAGACGGGGCACATCCCACTGCCTCGATCACCCGACGAGGTGGACGACTGGATGGCGAAAATGAGGGCCTCGGGGGCACGGATCTTCGTCGTCCACCCCGACATGAGAATACACCCCGAAGCGCTTCTTCAATACAAGGGAGAGGCTGTCGATCGATTATTCAAGGCCCAGATTCAAATCAACAAGATCAGAAGATACCTGCCCGCTGAGCCCCGCGTCTGGAACGATGTGGGTGTCTGGTACCCCCTTAACCGTGGTGGCACGCTTGACTTCAGGGAGCTCGAAGATTTCATGGGCGTGCCGGGAGAAAAGGTCGCCGCGATCACCCTGGACACCCCGATCATCCTCATGGGCGGATGGTTCAATCCACAGACGTGCTCGGGGTGTGTCGACGATCAGCTGCGTCTATTCAAGGATATGGGGTTCACGGACGTGACTGTTCACCCATTTGGAGTCCTCACGCCGGCCAACGAATCAATCCCATCCAATTGGCTCAACCCCGCCCAGCCCTGACGAGTAATCTTGCATTGAAATGCTCGGCGAATACAAGCGCACCCTGACCGCCCTCGCCGACCAGCTCGGCTATTTCCTGCGTGCTCGCGAGGTGCGCCTCCTCGAGCTGGTCGTGCCGGCCGATCTGCGGCGCCCGGCCTTACAGCTCGTGGTGGAGCACGAGCTGCACCCCGAGAGCGGTCATGCGTTCGTCGTGGTCGAGGCGCCGTGCGACGAGAAGGACGCCGGGTGGACGGCCCGCGCCAAGGAGCTGCGCGCCCACCACGACCACCGCAAGGCGTGGATGGAGAAACACGCGCAGCAGCTGCCGCCCCTCGAGCCCAGCATCGCCAGCGGGCTCGCGGGCTTCGCTCAGCAGCTCGTCACGATGCGGCGAGCGCTGGGTACGCTCGTCGATGGGATCACGGTGGTGCTCGCCCCCCGGCGCGTGAGCGATACGGACCAGTGGCAGCTCGACCTCGAAGCGCTGGTGACCGCGAAGGACCTGGGCGAGATCCGCTGGATCGCGGCGTCCGAGGAGACGCGGCTGGAGCCGCTGCTCGATCGCCTGGGCCAGCGCGCGATGCGCGTCGAGCTCTCGGTGGACGAGCGACGGAGCAACGAGGAGCTCGCGGCGATGATGGACGCAGCAGCTGCCGCGCCGCGCGGAGCTCACCCCTTCGCCGTCGTCGGGGCGGCCTGGCCCCGTGGGGTCAGCCCTCCGCGCAGGCTGCGCGAGCGGCCCGTATCGACCAACTCGGACGAGCTGGTGCGATCCCTGGACGATCCCGCGCATGCCACGCTGGTGGGGCCCGGGGGAACGACGCTGCGCAACCTGATCTTCCGCGCCGCGCTGGCCGCGCGGCGCGACGACGGCAAGGACGAAGCGCTCGCCACGCAGCGAGAGGCCTGCGCTTTCTGCGCCGAGCGCGGGCTGGAGCGTGAGCTTGGAATGCTCTCCGTCGCGCTGGCGACCTACCACCATCGCTTCGGGGAGGAGCGCGAGGCGATCGCCGTCCTCGAATCGACCGCGTCCCGCGCGACGCAGCGCGGCGTCCTGGATATCGCCGCCACGGCCGATCTCACGCGCGGCAGCCTGCTGCGCGCGCTCGGAGCCGAGATCGACGCCCTCACCGCCTACCGGCGCGCTGCCGCCCGGGGCACGGGCTCCGCGGCGCCGCTGCTCGTTGTGATCGAGGCCAGGCGGCTCTCGGCCGAGATGGCGCAGGAGCTCACGCTCGCGGACGTGGCCCGAACCGAGCTGGAGGCCGCGGTCCAGGCCGCGGCGAGGGGCCCGGGCGCGGAGGTCGCGGCGACGACGGCGGGAGAGTGCGCGCGCATGCTCGCGCAGATCTACCGGACCGCCGGCCTGCCCGAGCGCGCCCTGGCGCTGATGGACCTCGCCAACGATTTCGAGCGAGGAAAGACGCCGACGACGGTGCCCTTCCTCAGTTGAGCTTGATGACCGCTGCCGTCACCTCGACCGCGAGGTCTCCGTGCACCTCGGTCGAGCCCCCTGCCAGGCTCACCGTGGGGCCGCTCACGGCGACGCCGCCGGACTCGCCCGCGATGACGACGTTGCCGCCCGCGACGTTGATGTCGCCGCCCGAGATGCTGATGTTGCCGCCCGTGATCTCGATCTGCGTCACGCTGCCGAGGTGGAGGAGCGTCTTGCCGTCCACGGAGACCGTCCCCTCCGCGCTGTCGATCGTGACCCGCTGCTCCTGCGCGTGGATGGAGACCGTCTTGTCGGCGTTCACGACGAAGTCATTGCTGGAGAACTCCTGCTTGCGGAGGCTGCTGTACTCGGTGACGACGGCCTTGAAGTCCTGCCAGGGGGCCGTGAACGTCTGCTTGGTGCCGTCGCTGAGGGACTGGCCCAGCTTGGACGAGAGGCCCGACTGCTCCTCGGCCGCATATTGAATGCTCCCGCCGACGTCGAAGTCCTGGGTGCCGGTGATGTGGAACCACTGCTTCTCGCCCTGGACCGTGACGTCCTGGCTGCCCTTGACGTCCACCCTCTGATCGCCGGTGTGGACCTTGATCTCCTGAACCCCGTTCATGATGTCGATCGACTGCCAGCCGTCGATCGTGGTCGCCTGGTTGCCCCCCACGAAGATCGACCGGCTCTCGCCGATGGTGATCGACTCGTTCGCGCCGACCATCTCCGAGTTGTCGGCGCCCACGGTGGTCGAACGGTTCGCGCCCGTGGCCTCGGTGCGGTTCACCCCGACGGTCGAGGTGCTGTCGTGCTTCACGAACTCGGAGCGGTCGTTCTCGACGACGGTGCTCCAGTCCTTCGCCGCGTGGACCTTGATCTGCTCGCTGCCGGCGGCGTCGTCGAACAAGATCTCGTTGTACTGCGCGCCGCCGGGCACCGAGAGGCTCTTGATGGTGCTGATCGTCGGGGCGCCGACCGACGGCGCGGGCGGCATCTTCGCGCCGTTGTACACGCGGCCGGTGACGATCGGGCGATCGGGATCGCCCTCGAGGAACTCGACGATCACCTCGACGCCCACGCGCGGATGCCAGACCGCGCCCTCGCCGCCGCCCGCGAACGTCTGGCTGACGCGCACCCAGCACGAGCTCGGCTCCTTCGCCAGCCGCGCCTCCTCGTGATCCCAGTGGAACTTGAGCCGCACGCACCCCACGAGGTCGCCGACGTGCACCGTGGCGCCGGGGGCCTCGGGCGCGGAGGTGACGAACGCGGTCTGCGAGCCCTGGATCCGCGGCCTCGGCGTCACGCGCGCCGGGCGGAAGCGCGACTCGCCGTCCCGCCGGCGCGCGGCTTCGAAGCGGCATCGGAGCGGGACATCGCCGGCGGCTGCGGGCAGGTGCTGGATGACGCCGGACTGCTCGCCGCGGACCTCGAGCTTGGTGATGAGATAGTCACCTTCGTGGGTGCTCCTCGCGTCGACGATCGACACGAGCGAGCCTGCCGAGAGCGTCCGGACGTGCCCCTCGCCGGTCGCGTAGCTCGCCTCGACGGCGTAGCGATCCACGAGCGCCGTGGCCAGCGGCTCGCCCTGGGACGGCGCGTCGGTGTAGCCGCCGGGGTAGCTGTACTCGCTGAGGTCGCCGCTGCCGGCGCGCGCGAGCATGGGCAGAGCGGGCTTGTGCCAGTCGTAGTCGTCGAGCGAGACGCTCCTGGCGCGGAGCCGGCCGCCGAGGCGCAGAACTGACAGCTCGCGCCCGGGCAGGTCCGGCCCGATGGGCGCGCCGCCCGGGGTGCGGCCGGCGTCCCGGTCCGAGAGCACGAGCAGGCAGGTCTGGCCGCCGTTCTCGTAATGGTAGCCGATGCCCTCTTCTTCCAGGAGGCGCGAGAAGAAGGCAAAGTCGCTCTCGTTGTACTGCACGCAGTAGGGCCGCGCGCTCGCCTGGTCGATGCGGGGGCTGTTCGTGACGCGCCAGGTGTACTGTTCGGCCGCGGGGCTGAAGGAGCTGAAGTCGCCGTCGTCGGGCGGGGCCGTGGCGCCGTCGGCCTTCACCAGGTTCGGGTCGCCCTGCAGGACGGCGTCGATGATCTCGCGCGTGGTCTTGTCGAGGAAGATGCGACAGCGCCTCCGGTACAGGCCGCGCGCCAGCGGCGACACCAGCACGAGGCGGTAGAGCATCCCGCCGGGCAAGCTGCTCATCTCCTCGGCCTCGGCGATGATGCCGTGGACGACGCGAAAGTCGGGGGTCGTCAGGGTCTTCAGGCGGAGCGTGGCGCGCTTGCCGATGAGCTCGAAGGGATCGACCTCGGGCACGGGGCCCTTCGCGAGCAGCGTGAGCTCGTAACGAGAGAGGGCGGATATCTCTTCATGGCCCCGAAAGCTCACGACCTGAAAACAGCCCCAGGGGCCGCCCGGACCGCCGGCCCCTTCGAGCGCCAACGTGAAGTCGAACTCCATCATCATGTGACCGCGAGCTTGCGCGCCAGCACCGACGCGGGAGCTGCCGCGAGCGACCTGATCTCGACGCCCTTGTCGCGTCGCGGGCGAAGGGTCGGGACCGCACGGGCAACGGCTTCGTCAAGCGTCGCGTCGATCTCGATGTCGGCCATATTCATCCTGAACATAGCCCCTTCGGCTGCGTTCGCCTACCTCCGCGCTCGAGCCAGCGTCACGGCGAGCTCCCCAGGCCCGGGACGTGGCCGTGACGCCCGGGTCGGGCCCATGCCCCCGAGGGGTGCGATCCGTCGTCAGGCGCTCCCCAAATCCCCGTGGAAACGACGGATCGCGACGGTTCGCCCTCGCGGAATCGCCCCGACGGATCGCGCCTGGTCGCCACAGCAAGTTCGTCCTTAGGCGACGCGGTACCAGCAGCCATCGGAGCCTTGCTGTTCGCTCTTTCCCCAGACAACCCGGGCCGATCCTTGAGTTCAAGTCCACGGGACCGAGCTGTGAGCCAGCGCCCGGCGACCAGGGTCTGTTGAGCTCCTTCCGTCTTCGCCCGCGCCTCCGCGCAGAGTGCGCCGGCGCGCCGGCGCCAGCCTGCCGTCGCGGAGCTCTTCCAGCACCTCGGCGAGGCTCGACGCAACGTCGTTGAGCGCCGCATTCACCCGGTCCGCGTGCGTCGCACGATCTGGCCCGTTCGACGCCGGTGAGATCCAGATCAGTCGCCCTTGCAGACGTCGGCGCAGGTGCCCGTCGCATCAGCACACGTGAAGGACGCGCAGTCCGAATCGGCGGAGCAGGGCGCGCCGGCGGCGCCGAGCGGCGTGCACGTGGCGCCATCACACGCCGTGCCGGCCGCGCAGTCGTCGTCCGAAGCGCATGGACCGCCCGCCTGCTCGCGCTCCTGGCATGTCCCGTCCTGGCGACAGCGAAGCTCTTCCTGGCAGTCGAGGCTTCCCTCGCACGACTCGCCCGTGGCGAGCCGTGGTGCGCACGTCCCCGCGTCGGGCGGTGAGGGCTGGTCGCACCGGAGCGCCTCGTCGCAGTCGAACCTCGACGAGCATGGCTCTCCGGCCGCCGCGCTCGCTTTGCACGCCGACGTCCCCTGCCCGCTCGCGTCGATGGTGCGCACGCAGCGGTCCCGGGCGCAGTCCCAGTCGTTGCCGCACGTCCCGCCCTCGGGCACGGCGCCGTCCCACGCATCGCGGCAGGACGGCGTGAACTCGGCGTCCACCCCCAGAAGCACGCCCAGTATTTCAAGCTCGGCGCAGGGGGCCGCGTCCACCTCGGCGAGGCACGCCGCCGCTTTCTCCGGGACGAAGGTGCCCTTCACCTCGCCTCCGCCGCTGACGGCAAGGAGGATCGCTTCGAGCTGCGAGGCGCACGCGTCGGCGGAGCTCGCGTCCAGGCCATGCGCGGCCCGGGTCGCGGCGTCGCAGCACGTGAACGTGCGGTCGCAGAGGGCCTTTGCATAGCTGGAGAGGAAATCGCTGCCTGTCCGCGCCGGCGCCTCGTCGTCCCCGCATCCCGGCACGGCGGACATGGCGACGGCGACGGCCGACAGGAGCGTCGCGAGCAAGACAGATCGATGCTTGCGCATGAAGAACCTCCTTGGTTCGATCGTAGATGGAGCGCCGGAGCCAAACCAGCGTGAGCGCCATGGCAAGATCCGGAATCTTCTCGCCAGGGGGTCGCGATGGTTGGCCGTTCCACGAGATCGAGCCAGCGCCGGGCGAGCGCGTCTGTTGCGCCCGTTGCGCCCGTTGCGCCCGTTGCGCCCCTTCATTCGTCGTCCGCTCCTCCGCGCGGATCGCCCTCGCGCGCGGGCGAAAGCGGCCCGTCGCGGAGCTCTTCCAGCACCTCCGCGAGGCTCGACGCGACGTCGGCGAGCGCCGCGTTCACCCGGTCCGCGTGTGTCCTGAAGCTCAGGATGCACATCCGCAGCAGGAACCGCCCCCCGGCCACCACCCCCGTGAGCAGCACCCGCTGCTTCGCGTTCACCCGCGCGAGGAGGCGCCGGTTCAGCGCGTCGAGCGCCGGCCCGTCGCCGACGCCGGGCGGGCGCGCCCTGAAGGCGAGGAGCGACAGCTCGGGCTCCGCCACGACCTCGAGATGCGCCATCCGCCGGAGCGCGTCGGCGGCGCCGCGCGCGAGCGTGAGCTTCTCGTCGAGCTCGGCCCGGAAGACGGAGGCCCCATGCATCTTCAGCGGCAGCCACACCCGCAGCCCGCGCGCGTCGCGCGAAAGCTCGGGGCTGATCTCGCAGAAATCCACGAGATCGTCCTCTGCCTGCATCGGCGGCATGTACGACGCGGAGAGCGCGTGCGCGCGCCGCAGCGCCTCGCGATCGCGCACCGCCAGGCAGCCCGTCCCGTACGGCAGGAAGAGGCTCTTGTGCGGGTCCAGCGTCACCGAATCGGCGCGCTCGATCCCCCGCATCGCCGCGCGCCCTCGCTCGGTGAGCGCGAAGAAGCCGCCGTACGCCGCGTCGACGTGCAGCCAGAGGCGCTCGGCCTCGGCGAGACCGGCGAGGGCGGGCAGATCGTCGATCGCACCGGTGCCCGTCGTGCCCGCGGAGGCGACGAGCAGGAAGGGCGAGAGGCCGCGCGCCCGGTCGCGCGCGACCGCCTCCGCCGCCGCGTCGGTCCGCATGCGGAAGCGCCCGTCCACCGGGATCTCGCGCACGGCCTCCGGCGGAAAGCCGGCGAGGAGCGCGGCCTTCGTCACCGAGTGGTGCGCTTCCTCCGAGGCATAGAGGGCCCCTCGCAGGAAGTCCGGCGGGAGGCGCTCGCGGCGCGCGGTGATCACCGCGACGAGGTTCGCGAGCGAGCCGCCGGTCGTGAGGATCCCCCCGGCGCCCTCGGGCAGGCCGAGCATGGCGCAGAACCAGGCGATCACGTTCGCCTCGATCTGCACGAGCAGGGGGGCGGCCTGGAAGACGCCCACATACCGGTTCACCGCGTCCGCGATCAGATCGGCCACGGCCGCGTGAAAGAGCCCGCCGCCCGGGATGTACCCCATGTAACCGGGGGACGCCGTGTTCAGGCTCATCGGGATGAGCTTGCCGAAGAGCTTCCGGAGGAGCTTTTCATAAGGCACGCCGCGCTCCGGCAGCGGCTCGCGGAGCGAGCGCGCGACCCGCTTGCCTCCCCGCGTCGCGTGCATCGGCTGCTCCGGCAGGCTCTCGATGTGCTGGACGATGCGGTCCATCGCGAGCTCGACCATCTCGCGCATGGCGTCGCCTGGCAGCTCGAGCGGGTGGGGGCCTGACGGCGGTCGTTTCGGGCGGGCCAACGCGCGCCATCCTACGTCATCGCGCGCTCCACGGCGGGCGGCGTTCCGGGCGACGATGTCCGGCGAGGCGAGCCGGCTCGTCAGGGGGGCGCCGGCCTGCGATCGACGCCCGAGCCGGGTCCTCCGCGAGCTCGCCGGAGCGTCACGCGCGTCCGTACCCTCGTTGTCCATGGACCACCACGGCGCGCATCTCGCGCTCGGCGTCCTGCTCCTTGATGGTCTCGCGCTTGTCGTGGCTCTTCTTCCCCCTCGCCAGCGCGATCTCGACCTTGGCCAGGCCGCTCTTGAAGTAGAGCCGGGTCGCGACGGCGGTCATCCCCTCGCGGGCGATCGAGAGGTCGATGCGCTCGATCTCGCGCCGGTGGAGGAGGAGCTTGCGCGCGCCCTTCGGCACGTGGCCGAAGGCGGCGCTGGCCATCGCGGCGATGCTCACGCCGTGCAAGAACACCTCGCCCCGGAGGACCGTGCAGAACGAGTCGGTCAAGTCGGCCTTGCCGGCGCGAAGCATCTTCACCTCGCTCCCCTTGAGGACGATCCCCGCCTCGAACCGGTCGCCGAGGTCATAATTGAAGCCTGCGCGCTTGTTGCGCGCGATGAGCGTCTCGCCAGGCCTGGCCTTTTCCTTCGGCACGGGGGGATCTTAGCCGTCGATGCCCAGCGCGGCGAAGCGCCGGGCGAACGAGAGGCCCGACGGGAGCAGCGGGCGGGCGTCGGCGAAGGCCGCGCGCGCATCGGCCTCCCGGCCGGCGCGGCGGGCGGCGCGCGCCAGGAAATAGAGCGCCTCGAGCGCCCAGGGACGTCAGCGCCCCGAGCAGGCAGCCGGCGGCCGCGATCCCCGGCAGGGTGCGTCATGGCGGGGACGGCGGCGAGGCTCCCGGGCTCGTCGCGGTGGCGAACGCGATCCCGCTCTGCAGATCGCGGCGGGTCACGATGCCTGTGAGATCGATGTCGAGGCGGACGATGGCCTGGGACACCTCGGGCCGGATGCCTGTCAGGACGACCTGCGCCCCGAGCAGCCGGACCGCCCGCGCCACCTGCAGGAGGGCGCTCGCCGAGGCCGTGTCGATGTCCGGCACGCCCGTGACGTCGATGATCGCCACCCGCGCCTGCCGCTCGACCACCTTGCCCAGCAGGTTCTCCATCATCTGCTGCGCCCGCGCCGCGTCCAGCGCGCCCACCAGCGGCAGCACGAGCACGCCCTGGCTGATGGGCACGATGGGCGCCGACAGCTCCAGGAGCGTCTTCGCCTGCATCCGGAGCTTGTCCTCGAGCTGCTTTCGCTTGGTGATCACCTCCGAGAACAGCACGATCCCGCCGATCTCGCCGGTCGTCGTGTGCCACGGGAAGATCCTCCAGCTACCCCATTCGACGTGCCCGTCGGCCCGCGGGAAGGGCTCCTCATCATTCCCTTCCGAGGCCCCTGCGAGGCAGCGCTGGTGGATGGCCCTCCAGTGCTCGGGAATGTCGGGGAAGATCTCGTAATGGCGCCGGCCGAGGACATCTTCTTCGCGCAAGTTGAAATCCGCCAGGTGGCGGCGACTGGCCAGGATGTAACGCATCTCCCGATCGAACATGGCAAACGCGGCCGGTGTGTAGGTGACGAAGAGGCGCACCTGCTCCTCGCTCCGGCGCAGCGCAGCGCGGAGGTGATCCCGCTCTTCGCCCGCCTCCTCCAGCTCCCGGATGCGCTGCCGCAGGCGCTCGTTCTCTGCAATGACATCCTTGTGATCCGATTCACAGTTCATCCGTGCCCCTTGCTCTGTCCTCACCTCTATACCAAAAGAAGTGGAACGTCACAGGTCGTGCAGGGAGGTGTGCAGCGGGCGCTCGCCGGACGGACCTCCCTCGGGCTCAGGGCGTCTCGGAGAGCCGCGGCGTACACCTGCCCTCCGAGCACACCGCCGTCATTCCCTCCGGATACACGGGCACGCAGGCAGGGCACGCGACGATCTCTTCGGGGCAAACGAGGGCGCCGAGATCCGCGCTCTGGTTGAGGGCGACGATGCCTCTTCCGTCGCACGACTCGCAGCACCCGACGCCGTCCCGCAGGGCGCAGTCCGCGTCTTTCGTGCACTCCGTCAGCGGGGTTTCGCGCACGTCGACGACGACGCACCGCCCGCTCTCGCATGTGGCGGCGAAGTACTGGGAGGTGCGCTCGGCCTCGCCGACCTCCGGGCATCGCTCGCACTGTGTGTCCCCGCACCCGCTGGCACTCCAGAAATCCGCCACCGCGTCGCGGTGGAGGGCGACGAACGCGCTGGCGTCGACTGGGTCGCAGGAGGCGCAGCAGCGCGGCGGCGCGAGGACGCAATCGCCCGGCGCCGCGCATGCATCCATGTCCGTGGTGGTGCCCTGACAGGTCTCCAGGCACGCCGCGAGCGACTCGAAGCGGTTCTCGTTGCCCTCGCAACCACCATAGATGAACGGAACACACTCGCCGCTGCTGGGGTCGTGCCAGTAACTCGGGATCGCCGCGTCGCAGGGCCCGGTCTCCTGCGGCAGCGTACAGCGGTCCGGCGACTCGCCGCCGGCGCCGCTGCTCGCGGCCGAGCCGCCGCCGGTGCCAGCGACCGAGCTGCTGGAGCCGCCGCCGCTGCCCGCGGCCGAGCCGCCGCCGCCCGGGCCGCCGCCGCCCGGGCCGCCGCCGCCCGATCCGCCGTCGTTCCCCGCGCCGCTGCAGCCCGCCGCGAGCAGGAGAGAAGTGAGCACGCCCAGACCGAGGGACAAGCGCTGGTAGTTTCCAAACACGCTGCAATCGGCGCGCCGTCGGTCACCTGAGCATAAGACAATCGAACGTAGGAGTTGCATCCGTAGTCGATGGCATGTCGGCCGGTGGTGTGCCAGGTGACGCTGCGCGCCGTGACGACGTGATCGAGGTGCGGCGCGCCCCTCTCCGGAGCGCCGCCTACGTGGAGGTACCGTGTCCCACCAGTCGACCGATCCGCCAGCCGGAGGGCTCGCTCGCGGTGAGCCGGGGAGCGCTTCCCTCTGCTGCTCACTTCCTCGGCGCGACGGCGATGGTGCCCTTGATCATCCCCATGCCGCACTCGAAGTGGAGCTCCCCTGCCTTCAGCTCGGGGAGGTCGATGGTCACCGGCTGTCCGGTCGGCAATTCCTTGCGGATACCGAGGCTCGGGAAGACGACCTCCTTGGTGCAGCCGCCGCTGTCGTGGCGGACGAGCCGGAGCTGCAGCCGCTCCCCCTCGACCGCGGCGATCTTGTCGGGCGCGAAGGCGCCGTGGATCATGATCTCGACCACGCGAGGGGCCTTCTGTGGCTCGGCGCTCGCGGGCTGAGAGCAGCCGAGCGCGGAGGCGACCGAGGTGATGCCGAGCGCGATCGAGAAGATGGCGTGCGTGACCTTCATGAGAAGCTCCTTTCAGGTGCCGCGGGAAGACGCGCGGGTCTCCGTCGCATTACAGTCGATCGCGGGAGACCGCCTCGCCTGCCGGGGCCGGCGGCGCGCGCCCCCGCCGGGCGCTCGTCGGGGAGATTGACTTTCGGAGCGCGTTTGGATTTCTTAGCCCCATAGCCGGGCGACACGGTCCCGACCCAGGGGGAGGCGACGTCTTGCCGTACCGCGACAAGCTGGAGGCTGCTTCGGGCACGGGGAAGCTGATCACGGTCCGCCGCTACCTCGATCCGGTCGCGGCCCAGATGGACCGCACGCTGCTCTCGGCCAACGGCATCGAGTCCCACGTGTTCGAGGCGGCGAGCTACAACCCGATGCTGAGCGGCGCCGCCGGCGGCACGCAGCTGCAGGTGCGCGAGGGCGATCTCCAGCGCGCGGAGGGGCTGCTCGAGGTCCACCCCGGGGGGGAGTCGGCCAGCAACGACGACGAGGAGGCTGCCGGGGTCCGCTGCCCGCGCTGCGAGCTCCCCTACTGCTTCCACGAGCGCCTGCGCCTCGAGGGCTCGAGCGCCGCCGCCGCGCTCGCGATCCTCGCCGCGCCGCTCATGCTGTTCCTGCCGAGGCGCTGGCACTGCCACAAGTGCGGCCATGTCTGGGACGATCCGAAGGAGGGGCCCGCCGCGATGACGAAGCTCGAGGAGGGCGATCCGCGGCCGGTCTTCCGCCTGCGGCGGGCGCACTCGGGCATGGGCCTTTTCCTCGGCCTGCTCGCGGGCTTCTGCGGGGCGATCCTGGTCGCGGCCGCCCTGCCGCGCGGCGCCGGTGAGGGGCTCGCCGCCGCCGTGCTCGTCGGTGCGCCCTTCGTCGGCTGGGCCGTCGGTCACTGGTGGCAGTACGATCTCTGCTCCGAGCCGGGCTGCCGCACGGCGCTGACGTCCGATCGGAGCGAGTGCCCGCGCTGCGGCGGCGCCATCGCCGGCGTCGTCCGGTCGGCTGGCGAGCACCACGCGGCGGCCGCGGATTTCCGGCGCGAGCTCGGCGCGCTTCGGGCGGCGGACCGGGCGCGCGAGGGTGAGAAGAAGAAGAGAAGGAAGAATCGGCCAGCAGGCGCCGCGGGTTGAGGACGGATGGCCCTTGCCCCTTGAACGCCTTGGCCGCCTGGAGGATGCGCCCGCATGTCTGACAGCGCTCTCACCGCCGTGGTCGATGACACGATCTGGACCCTGGACCGCCCCGTGTGGTTCAGCGGGGTACGGATGCGCGCCCGCACAACGGTCGTGCGCCTCGACGACGGCAGCTTGCTCCTGCACACCCCGGCTCCTCCCACCGATGCGCTGGCAGAGCAGCTGCGCGCCCTGGGCCCCGTGCGCTGGCTGGTGGTACCCAACTGCTGGCATCATCTCGGGACACCCGCGGCGGCGGCCCGTTTCCAAGAGGCGCGGGTGGTGGGACCGGCGTCGGCGCTCGACAGGAACAAGGCGTTGAGAATCGACGTGGATATCCACGACGCCCGGTTCGGCGAGCAGGTCCCCGAGCTCGAGGCCTTGCCGCTTCGGGGCGTGCCGTTCTGGGACGAGACGGTGCTCTACCATCGGCCGACGCAAACCCTGCTGGGCGCAGACATCGTCCTTTGCGCTTGCGCCAGGGACCACTGGACCTTGCGTTACGCCGCGCGCCTTACTGGCTTCTACGAGCGGGTGCGCGTGCCCCCCGACGCCAGAAAGAAGATTCCGGACAGGGCCGCGGCCGCGCGCTCCATCCGCGCCATGCTGGAGCGACCGGCCCGGCGCCTCATCGTGGGGCATGCCGAGGTCATCGAAGAAGGTTGGCGCGACGGCCTCGCACGAGCCTGGCGACTGGAGGGCGTGGAGGTGTAGGTTGACAGCGCCGCTTCCATGCGGCTCTCGCCGAGCGAAAGTCCCGTCATTGCTCGCTCGATCAACGAGACCGGTGTCCCAGTGCGACAAACGGGTTGAAGCCGCACGCAAACAGCGAGAAGTTGGGACGCCAGAAGACGCCAAGAGGCGCCAAAAGACGCCAGAATTTTGTTATTTTCGTGGCGTCTTTTGGCGCCTCTTGGCGTCTTTTGGCGTCAAATTTTTATGGTTGCCTCATCGTTGGTGTCCTAGCCGGAGCGCCGGAACAGGCTCATCAACCGCCTGAGCAGCCCCGGCTTCGCGGCCGGCGCGCCCGCCGCCGGCGCCGGCGCCGCCTGGTCGCGGCGTGTTGACCTCGGCGCCGCATCACGGGGCTTCGCCACGGCGGCGTCACGGGGCTTTGCTGCAGCGGGAGGCGCTCCGGGCTCCTCGCGGGCGGCCTCCACGCGCTGGTCCGCGGTGGGCTCGGCCGCGCGGCTCGGTGCCTGCTTCGCTGCCTTCTTTTCGGCCCGCGCCTGGACTCTGGCCTTCATTGCCTCCTTGGCGGTGAGCGCGGGCTTCTTCTTCCGCGGGAATGCGGCGCTCGGCGGAGGCACCCACACGGCGTCTCGGCGCGGCTCGGGGGTCGCCGTCGTCTCCGGCGCAGGCGCCACGCCGCGCGTCTCGGCGGGCTGCGGCTGCCGCGACGCCTTGGAGGCGTTCGCCTCTCCCGCGGCGGGCGCGCGCTTCGCCTCGGCGAGCGCGGCGTTGCGCTCCGCCTCGCTCTGCGCGGGGTCCGCGGCGGCGGCCGCGCGCTGCTCTCGCGTGGCGGCGCCCGGCGCTGGATGGGCCGCGGGCGCGCGGGTCTGGGTAGCGCCCCCGGCGCCTGTCCGGCCGCGCGGCGTCGCCCCATCCCGCGCCCACCTGGCCTTGTCCGGCGAGCGGCGCTCGGCCGCGTTGCCGTCGCGCGCCCCGCGCTCGGCCGGGCCGCCGTCGCGTCCTGCGCGCTCGGCCGGGCCGCCGTCGCGTCCTGCGCGCTCGGCCGGCCCGCGCTCGCGCGCTCTACGGTCGGCAGGTCCACGCTCCGCCGGCCGCGCCGAGCGCCGCGGCGGCGGCTCCTGCGCGGGCGCTGGCGTGCGCGGCCGGCGCATGTCGATGACCCGCGGCGGCCGCGATCGCGCCGGCGCAGCGGCGGCGGGCGCAGCGGCGGCGGGCGCAGCGGCGGCCGGCGCCGCCACGGCGTCTGCCGCGCTCGCTGCGCCTGCCGTCGTGGTCGTCGTCGTGCCGCCGGAAGAGGCCTCCGCGACAGCCTCCGCCGGTTCTCCGGCGGCTTCCGTCGCGCGCTCCTCGACGGGCCCCGCGCTCTCCGGTTGCCCCTCGCCGTTTTCCGCTGTGCTTTGCTCGACCATGGGGCTCCTCCATAGCGTTGTCGGGCGCTCCGCGAAACCGGATCTCACCGCCTCGCACGCGCGGCCTGCGCGGTGCGTTGCGTTCGAAGAGGGAAAAGAGGGATGAGGCGGCCGCGCCGCGCGAAGCTGCGCGCCGCGCGCCATTGCGGCAAGCCGGCCCGGTGCGCTCGGCCCCGGCCGGCTTGCCCGGCGGCCCGGCTACTCGCCCAGGTAGGGGACGAGGTTGACGGTCTCGCGATCGAGCTGGTGAATCCCGAAGCGGCCGGCGGCGAACAGGACCTCCTCGCCGCTGGTCACGAACCTCTCCGGCCAGCCCCAGAGCGGGAAGAACGCCTGTGCCTTCGGCGCCTCGGGCTGCTCGAGGGAGATCGCCAGGGCGCCGCCGGGCACCTCGAAGAGCGCCCGCATGTCGGCCGTGTGGCGCAGCGACGCCCACGAGGCGAGTCGGACGGTGGAGAGCACGTCGAACGCGGGGAGCGCGGGGTCCTCGTCCTCGTTCTCCGGCTCGGGCGGCGGCGCCTCACCCGCCGGCGAGAGCGTGGTCAGCTTCTGGTTGGGATCCCAGCCAGCGTACCACCAGCTGCTCGGACGCCAGATCAGGCTGTGGGACAGGACGGGCAGCCCGCGGCCGTCGATGGAGATCGCGTTGACCTGGCGGTCCGGGAACTTCTGGTACTCCTGCAGGTACGCGAGCCCCTCGTGCACCTCGAGCCGCGCGATCGCCGTCTCGATGAACTGCTGGCCCCACACCCTGTCCCTCGCGTAGATCGACGCGCCCTGGATCGCGAGCACCTCGCCGGGCACGTTGATCCCCGGATCGAGCGCCGGCTGCGACGGGTTGGTCAGGTCGAGGTGCGTGAGGAAGTACTGCGTGCGCGGGCGCGGGTCGTCCGGCGCGCGCCCCGCGATCGAGCGCTTGATGTTGAAGTAGAGCTCCCCGTTGTCGTTGAGGACGTTCACGGTCTCGTTGTCGTCCGGCAGCGCGACGGCCGGCGCCACGGTCGGGTGGTCCGGGTCGGAGAGGTCGACCACGTGGATCTCGATCTGTGCCCAGCTGCGGCGCGGGACGTACTCATAACAAGTCGTCGACGTGATCCCCACGATGTCGTTCCGGTCGACCTCGACCGGCGTGCAGCTCGTGTCCGCGCCGGGGTGATCCGTGCACTCGGCGAACCCGCCGTTGCAGTACTCCTCGCCGCCGATGTTGCGGCACGTCCGCTCTCCGGCCATGTACGTGCAGCCTTCCTGCCCGAAGCAGCCCGGGTTCTCGACCGAGCTGGTCCGGCACGCCCAGCCGACCCCGAGGTCCTCGGAGTGGCCGATGACGCGCAGGAAGGCGAGGGCATCGCGCGCGGGGTGCACGGTCGAGAACGAGCCCCCCCCGCCGTAGTAGCTGCCCGTGGCGGGGAGATCGCTCGTGTCGAGCGTGCCCGCCCGCCGCGGCGCGGTCGGGTCGGACAGGTCGATCACCTCGAGGTGGGTCACCTTGCCCACCCAGTTCTCGAAGGTGGTCGTCAGCGACACGAGCAGGTTGCCCACCTGATGGAGCTGCGCGTCGGCCGGCAGATCGAAGGTGGCGATCGGCTGCGCGAGCTGGGTGAGCCCGGCGCTCGGCACGACCTCCGCCTTCATCTTCCGGCTCTCGGCGGGGGTCCAGTAGAGATCGTAAGGCATCTTCACGCGGACGCGGTGCTCGCCGAACGCGAAGATCTTCACGTAATCCGGGGCGAGATCGAGGTGTCCGAGCTTCTCCGGCGTGTCGAGCTTGTCCTGCGCGTAGAGGGTGAGCTCCTCATCCGAGACGTTCGCGGTGGCGATGTCCTCGGCGCGGAACGTGCGGCGCGCGGGGGTCCCGTGCTCCATCACGCCGCGGCGGGTCAGCGTGGTGTCCGAGAAGGTGAAGATCTGCACGCCGGAGAACGGCCGCCACGTGTTGTCCACGACCCTGTCAGCGGAGAACGGGAGCAGCACGAGGCCCGTCTCGGGCTCTCCGGTCGCCGCCACGGCGTCCACCGCGTCGTCGAGCACGGTGAACGCGCGGTGATCCCAGTCGGCCTCGGACCAGCTCCAGCCCTGCGCGCCGCCGTCGATCTCGGCGCGCGCCACCAGGGGATCCTGGCTCGTCAGATCGGTGATGTCGTAGAGGCTGGCCGCGAGCTGCCGGCCGTTCTGATCGTTCACGCCGATGCCGATCAGGCGGGTCGCGCCGAAGACCGGGCGGAAGAAGTTGTTCCACCCGGACACGATGAACTCGCTCTCCTCGGTGACGTTCCCGCTCGGATCGATGGAGAAGGCGTGGAAGGGATCCTGGCGCCGGTAGGTGACCGCGAACGCCCTGTCGTCCAGGAAGATGGCGCCGTAGAGCGACTGTTCGGCGCCGAACTCCTCGCTGTCGATCGGCACGATGTTGTCGGGATCGGCCGCGTTCCACGTCTCGAGGTAGCTGGGCTTCCCGTCGGCCCACTGCGGACCGGAGAAGACCCGCAGGATGTTGTCGCGGAAGTCCATGTGGAACTGGGAGCGCACGTAGCTGGCCGTGCCCACGCTGTCGCGCAGCACCATCGACCCGTCGCGGTTCGAGATGTCGATGATCGAGATCTCGCTGGGATGCTGCGACCAGCTGCCGCCGTTGCGCGCCACGAGGAGCACGTCCGCCTCCGCGTGGATGGCGGTCACGGCGTCGCCGAGCTCGATCTCGCCGCGCGGGGTGAGCGCGTCGGCGCCGACATCGAAGCTCCGGACGAGGGTCTTGTTGACCCACTGGAACTGCCCGGGGTTGATCTCCTCGAGCTCCGAGCCGTTCGAGGCGATGTAGAGCGAGCTCGCGCTGTCGCCGCGCGCGAGGCGGCTCGTCATGATGGCGCCGGTGACCGGGTATTGCGACAGGAGCTTCGGCGCGGCGCGGTCGGCGATGTCGATGAACAGCACGGTCCCGCCGGTCCGCCGCTCCACGGTGAGGCCGTCGGCCTTGAGCTGGTAGCCGGCCCAGTCGTTCAGGAGCACGACCGCGCGGTCGCCGACGACGTACATCTCGACCGGGGTGCCGGCGATCTGCATCTGGCCGAGGAACTTCGGGTCCGACGGGTCCTGGATGTCGATGACCTGCAGGCCGCGGAAGGTGTTGAGGTTGAGGATCTGCCCGTCGCCGAGGACGCGGTAGATGTCGCCTTCCTCGAGCTCGCGGCTCTCTTCCTCTTCTTCCTCCTCCTCTTCCTCTTCTTCTTCCTCCTCGCCGAGGTACCCCTCGGTGAAAGGATCATCGGCCGACACGAAGTCGGTGGGGCCCTCCGGGGTCTCGGGCTCCTCGGGCTCCTCTGGCTCTTCCTTGGGAGGATCAGGCTCCTCCTCCTCGGGCGGAGGCTTCTCGTTCTCTTCTTCGGGTGGGGTCTGCTCCTGGGGCTCGGGCTTGTTGTCGTCGCTCCCGCATCCCTGTCCGAGCAGCAAGAGCAGCGCGGCCATCACGCTGGCCTGCGCTGACAGCACACCTCTGAATAGCGCTCTTCTCTTCGCCACAGCTACTCCTCCCTGGCACCTCGCATGAGGTGCGGAGACTGCGCACATCGATGTGTCCTACACGGTTCAACGTGGTCGGAACGTCGCGGCCCGAGGGCGGCGGTGCGGCGAGTCCCCGGCGAGCGGTCGAGGGCGCGTCCGGCATGGCGCATCCCGCGATCGAGCCGGTCTTCGCGGCTTCGCACTACCGCGGACCGTGAGCTTGCATCCAGCGGAGTATCCACCTTCTGGAGGAGCCGCTCAACGTGGAATGCTGTGACGGAACGGAGGCAGCGCGGATTGCTCTGCGTGGCGCAGGATGGGTTCTTGGGTGGAGCGGAGCGCCGAAAGTTCACAGTTGGCGGCGTCTGCCCACACGACGGTTCGGACAGCGCTGGTTGCCGTCGACCCGAGCCGGTCTGCGGGGCGCTCGACGCCTTCTATCGTGACGTCGAGCGGCGCGGGGCCCGCGCTCGTCGCGCCCCCGTCACGCGGCCTCTTCCTTCTCCTCCGCCCCCGCCACCGGCAGCGCCACGAAGAACGTCGACCCCTTCGAGACCACGCTCTCCACCCAGATCCGCCCGCCATGGCCCTCGACGACCCGCTGCGCGATCGCCAGCCCGAGGCCCGTCGAGCGCTCCCCCCCGGTGCTGACCGTCCTCGCCCGCCCGAACGGCCGGAAGAGCTTCCCGAGGTCCTCCGCCGCGATCCCGGGCCCCTCGTCCTTCACCGACAGGATCACCTCGGCCCCCCCGCCGGCGCCCTCCACCCGGCCGCCGTGGACGCGGACGCGGATGGTCGTGCCCGGAGGCGAGTAGTGGATGGCGTTGCTGATGAGGTTGTTGAGCACCTGCTCCAGCTTGTGGGCGTCGACCTCGACCCGCGGGACGCCCTCGTCGCTCTCGACGACGAGCTTCATGCTCTTCTGCCCCGCCAGCACCATGTTGAGCGCCACGTTGGACTCGACGAGCTGGACGATATCCGTGCTCTTCCTGTCGAGGTTGAGCTTGCCGAGCTCGATCATCGACACGTCGAGCAGATCGTTGATGAGCGAGAGCATGAATTTGCTCGAGCTCCTGATCATGTTGACGATCTCGACGCCGCCGTTCTTGAGCAGCGACGACGGCTCCCCGCGCCGGTGGCTCATCAGCATGAAATCGCTGTAGCCCAGGATGACGCCGAGCGGGTTCCTGAGGTCGTGGGCCGCCATGCCGACGAAGCGGTTCTTCTCCTCGTTCAGCCGGACCAGCTCCGCGTTCTTCGCCGCGAGCTCCTCGTGCATCTGGACGAGCTGCCGGTTGCTCTCCTCCAGCGTTTCGGCGTACTGCTTGAGCTTGAGCTGGCTCCGCTTGTGCTCGATGGCGTAGCGGATCGTGCGCTCGAGGATCTGCGCGTCGAACCTCCCCTTCACCAGGTAATCCGCGACGCCCGCGCTCATCGCGGCCATGTCGATCTCCTCGTCGCCGACCCCCGTCAGCATGATGATGGGGATCGCGCAGCCGAGGTGGTTGGCCTCGCGCACGACGTCGAGGCCCGTCCGGGCGTCGAGCCGGAAGTCGAGGAGGCAGACGTCGTAGCCGCCGGCGCGCAGCGCCCGGATCGCCTCGTCCGAGCTGCTCAGCCACGTCACGTCGTACAGGGTGCGGGGAGCGTCGCGGAGGAGCCTCCGCGTGACGAGGTGGTCGACCTCGTCGTCATCCACAAGAAGGACCTTCATCGCGCTGTCGTTCATCGGGAGCCTCGACCACGCCGGACATCGGCGCTCTCCCGCCGGCAAGCTTCGCGCCACGCCGCCGGCTCTACCCCCGCCGCGGCGGAGGCCCGGGTCTTCGCCCCGCCCCTCATGGCCGGCGCTTCTGCTCTTCGGCGACGCCCACGAGCGCGCGCGCCAGGGTGATGAGCTGCCCCGCGTCGAACGGCTTGACGAGGAACGCCGACGCGCCGAGGCGCGACAGGCACTGCCAGTCGGCCGCGCCCCCGGTGCCGGTCGCCACGATGATCGGGAAATCCCCTTGTGGGAGCTCGCGCACCGCCGCCGTGAGCGCGATGCCGTCCAGCCCGGGCATGTCGAGGTCGAACACGCCGAGCGACGGGCGGTTCGCCTCGATGGCCGAGAGCGCCGCGGCGCCGTCGGGCGCGGTCTCGATGGCCGCGCCGGGCAGCGCCTCCGCGAGGACGCTGGCGAGGAAGCTGCGGAACGACGGGCTGTCGTCGGCGACCAGGACGCGCGTCGTGCGCGCGTACGCCGGGATGGCGCCGCGCGCGTCGAGCAGCGCCTCGCGCAGCGCCTCCGCGCTCGCCGTGCGCTGGTCGGGCTCCTTGGCCAGCGCCGCGAGCACCGGCGCGTCGAACGACGGCGGCAGATCGGGGCAGATCTCGCTCGGCGGGATCGGGGGCTGAACCGCGTGCTGCATGACCAGATCCACCGTGCTCGTGCTCTGGAACGGCAGGCGGCCGGCGAGCAGGTAGTACGCGACCACCCCGAGGGCGTAGACGTCGATGCGCGGCAGCAGCGCCGGATCGAGCTGCCGGCCGAGCGCCACCTCCGGCGCCAGGTACGCCGGGGTGCCGGAGAAGGCGAGCTCGACCCGATCGCCGCGGGGGATCCGCTTCGCGAGCCCGAGATCGGCCACCACGACGCGGAGGGCCTGGCCGACGAGGATGTTGCTCGGCTTCACGTCGCGGTGGGCGATGCCCGAGGCGTGGATCGCCGCGACGCCGAGGCAGGCCTGGTCGAGGACGCTCAGCGCCTCGTCGAGGCCGAGCCGGCCGCCCTTGTTGTGGACATACGTGTCGAGCGTGACGCCTGGCACGTACTGCATGACGAAATACGGCGCGTTCTCGTACTCGCCGAACGCATGGATCTCGACGACGTTCGGGTGGTGGACGCGCGCCATCGCCCGCGCCTCCGCCAGCAGGCGGGCCTGCATCTGCGCGTTGTCGAGCTGCTCCGGCCGGAGCAGCTTGATGGCGACGTCCCGCTGGAGCTGCTCGTCGCGCGCCAGGAGGATGACGCCCATCGCCCCCTCTCCGAGGCGACCGACGACGCGGTAGACCCCTCCGAGCAACGTGCCCTCGGGCGGCACCTGAACCGGGCTGCCTCCCTCGTGCAGGCTCGATCGCGCCGCGGCCTGCCAGAGGTCCTCGTCGCTCAGCGTGGAGCCGTCGCCGTTCCGCTCGGCCGGCGGCTCCGCCCGCGTGGGGGGACGGTCGCGCACCACGGTGTCGACGCCCTGCAGCGTATCCGCGGCGTCGGGCGCGAGCGGCGCGGGGGGATCGCCGCCGTTCGCGCTTCCAGAGCTGAAGCCGGGCGAGCCGTCCGCCGCGTCTGCCATGGTGCGCATGATACGTGCCCTGCGCATGCCTATCAACGGAGAGCGACACGCGCTCCAGCCGCGAAGCGCGGTGCACGCGGCGGTCTGACGGCGCCTCGCCGGCGCGTCACGGTCAGGCGGGATGTCGCTGCTGTGGCAGGATGCCACGCTGCGCGGCGCCCGTGGCTTTGCGCCGCGCTCGCCGGCCGGCCCGCGGCGAGGCGCGGCGCCGCGCGGGGGGCCGGTCCCCGCCGAGCATGGCGACGGGCGAGCCGGCACGGCGGCAGGATCGTCACGATCACCTCGGTCGTGGGCTTGCAGGCAGAGCCAGGCCGCGTGCCTGCCTGTCGGCGGAAAGGCGGTTGCCGAGGGAGTAACCGCCCGGCGATGAGGGGCTTTCCGAAGGCCGGCGGGAATCGGAATGGCTATACTCGAATGGCCATGAGGACGCTCTCGGTCGAGTCCGTCTGCGCCGGCGCGCCAGGAGCGAGGAACGGCTGTCCAGTACAGTGCAGAAGATGAGTGTTGATGGCTGACGGCTAGCGGATCGATGTTGAGGAGAGCTCGACGGAGTCATCGGGCTCCCGCGCTGAGTGGACGGAAAGGTGGCCTGAGCCCTGTCGGTCACTCTGGGGGCCATGGAGCGAGGTGACGATGCATATTCTCGTTGCGGAAGATGACGACGACCTGCGCGAGCTCGTGGTGATGACGCTCTCGGTGGAGGGGTTCCAGGTGCAGACAGCGCGGCACGGACAAGAGGCGCTGGAGAGGATAGGTGAACACATGCCCGACCTCATCCTGCTCGACATGAAGATGCCGGTCATGGACGGCCGGACCTTCGCGCGGGAGTTTCAGAGCCGATACGGCCGGTCGGTGCCCATCATGGTCCTGACCGCGGCCGAGCACGCCGCCCTTCGAGCCCAGGAGATCGGCGCGGCAGGGTGGATCGCGAAGCCCTTTCACTGCGACCAGCTGGTCAGGATGGTGCGGTCGCACCTTCGCATGTGAGGGGCAGGCGGACGTGGAACGTGCTGCCACGGCCCTCCTCGCTCTCGAACCACATCTCGCCTCCGTGGCGCACAACGATCGCGCGCGACAGGTACAGCCCCGTCCCCATCCCTCCGTAATCGTGGGGCGTATCGGTGTGGGCGCGATAGAAGCGCTCGAAGATCCGCGCCCGCTTCTCCACGGGGATCCCCACCCCCTGATCGCGCACGGACACCAGGGCGTCGAGCGCGTCCGCCATCCGCACGTCGAGCTCCACCTCGCCGCCGTCCGGTGAGTACCGCAGGGCGTTGTCGAGCAGGTGCGCCACGACCCGCTCCAGGAGCTCGCGGTCCCCCTGGAGCACCACGGGCTCGGCGCACGTGACCCGGATGCGGCGCGACCGCGCCCCCTGCTCCAGGCGCGCCGCCAGGCGGTCGACCAGCTCCCCGAGATCCACGCGCTCGAGCACCAGATCCAGCCGGCCGAGCTGGACTTGCGAGAGGAACAGCAGATCGGCCACGATCCGCTCGATCCGGTCGGCGCCCCGCAGCAGCCCGTCCAGGATCCGGCGCTGATTCGGCGGCAGCTCCGTCGCCGTGCGCAGGAGCATCTCGGCATAACCCATGATCACGGTCACGGGCGTCTTGAGCTCGTGCGCGGCCACGCGGAGAAACTGGTCCTTGAGCCGGTCGAGCTCCACGAGCTCGGTGACGTCCCGCACGACCGCCACCGCGCCCACCACCTGTCCCCCCGCGTCGCGCATGGGCGACGCGCTCGTGTGCACGTGGCGGGTCCGCTCCGCGCCGGGGAGCGAGATCGTCCCCTCATCCAGGGCCACCGTCTCGCCGTCGAGCGCGCGCACGAGCGGCGTTTGCTCTGCTTCGTAGGGCGTCCCGTTCGGGCGGTCGAAGCGGAGCCGCCGCACCAGCTCCGCGATGGGCCCGCGCGCGTCGTCCGGGCTCGCGAGCCCTGCGAGGCGCGCCGCCGCATGGTTGGCCAGGGTGACGCGCCCGCTCCTGTCGACGACGAACACGCTGTCGACCATGTTGTCGAGCACCGCTTTGATCTCCAGCTGGCTCCGCTCGAGGTCGGCGTAGAGCATGGCATTGTCGAGCGAGATGGCCGTCTGGGCGCCGAGCAGCTCGAGCACCCGGATCGTGCCGGCCGTGAACGCCCCCGTCGCGACGTTGTTCTCCAGGTAGACAAGACCGCTCAGGCGCGCCTGCCGTACGATGGGGAGGCACAGCAGCGAGCGCGGCCGTCTCCGGGTGAGGTGCTCGTCCGAAGCGAACCGCGTCGCCGCGGCGGCCTCGTCCAGGATGACGGGCTCACGCGTCCGCGCGACGTAGTGGAGGATCGACATCGGGAACGCCGCCGCCGAGGCCGGGACGCCCTTGTGGCTCGCGACGCGGATCTCCGTCCCGTCGGTCGTGGCCTCGGCGTAGACGGCGAGCTCGCCGTCGCGGACGAGGATCAGCGCCCCTCTCTGCCCGCCGGCCTGCTGGAGCACGATCTGCAGCAGCGTCTCGCTGAGCTTCGGCAAGAGGATCTCGGACGAGATGCTCTGCAAGGCCTTGACCACCGAGAACAGGTCGAGCTGCTCGGGCGCGGCCACGAACGTGGCGGTGAGCGCGACCGATTGTCGCTCGACGAGCTCGGGGTAGCATCGGTCGAGGCTCTGGACCTTGCCGTCGGCGCCCCAGCGGACATAGCAGGAGCGGGCCTCGCGCAGGTAGGTGTCGGCGAAGCGAACGAACCCCCGCGCCCGGTAAAACCGAGACGCGAGCTCGAAGGCGAGCGCTTCGACGTGGACGAAGCCGCTGTCGCGCGCCGAGTGGACGGCCTCTTCATAGGAGCGCATGGCGTCGAGGTCCCGGCCCTCGGTGCGGGCGACCTCGGCGGATACCAGGGCGTAGCGGGGCCGGAAGTTCTCGGGGCAGTTGTCGGCCCAGAGCTCCAGCCGCTGCAATTGCTCCTCGAGCGTCTGCGCGAACTGCCGCTGCTGCTCGGCAGTGGCCTGCGCATGGAGCGCCGTCAGCGTGAGCGCGTGGTAGAAGTGATGCATCGCCTCGATCGCCATGGATGCCACCTGGTGCAGCATCGACCCGGCGCTGGTCGCGGACTCCAGCGCTTCGGCATAGCGTTCATGGGTGAATGTCGCCATCTGCTTCATGACGTGGTAGTATGTAACGCCAAGTCCGAAGCCCGCCTTCTTGAGGGCCGCGACGCAGCTCTCCTCGTCGAAGGTGCCGTCGCTGAAGCTCGTGGGCGCCTGCGTCGCGCCCTTCAGGCTCGCTGCAAACTGCTCTTCGAGCCGGAGGACATGGTACACCACGTCATTGTGGGTCTGCCGGGCGAACGCGATGTGCTTCCGCGCGACATCGATGACATGAACGAGCGGCTCTCCGCTCTCCAGGACGAGCCATGTCATGTTGTAGGTCAAGTAGCCGGCAAAGACGAGATCTCCGATGTCGAGGCAGGCGAGGAAGGCCTGCTCCATGAGCGGGAGGCTCGCCGCGAAGCGCCCGCACCAGACCTTGATGACGCTCGCATTCTGGAAGAGCAGCTTCCCTTTCAGCTTTGCCGTGGCGCTCTTGAATTTTTCATTCAGCCTGAGCGCCATCTCGGAGAACTGAAGCGCGCGCGGGATGTCGCGGTAGATCGAGACCAGCACCATGCCGTAATTGCTGTAGATGAAGGACGACTCTTCGGCGTGCCCGCGCTGCAGGGAGACGCTCACCCCCTTGGCGGTGAGCAGGACCCAGAGCGCTGGTCGCGAGGTGTATACGATGGGGAACGACTCGGCGATCAGGCCGATGAGCGCCCGCGCGCCGTCGTCGGTGGCTACAGGCGCGTCGACGAGGTCGGCGATGGGGCGCCCCTGCAGGTTGATCGAGACCTGCCGGATCTCGGCCTCCGCGGCCATCCGGAGCTCCTCGTCGGACTCCGGGAGCATCACCCCGTAGAGCTCTAGGGCCTGGATCATGACGGCCACGGCGTCGCGGTGCCGTCCGGCGATCTGGTAGAGCCGCAGGCGCGATCGGTACGCCCTGGATCGGTCGGGCCTGGAGCGGGCGTACTGGAGGATCAGGTCGAACAGCGCGTCGGCCTGCTGGAAGCGGCCGACGAGGTACTCGCATTCGGCGAGCTCCAGGTGGAGCGTGAATGCATCCTCGTTCCGTGCGCTCCAGGCGTCCGGTGGCAGCAGGGATGTCGCCTGGGCCAGGTAGCTGCGAGCCGACGCGTACGCCACCGAGGCTTTGGCCTTGGTCCCCGCCAGGAAGTTGAGCCGGCAGAGCGCCTCCTTCTCGCGCGGGTCGGTGAGGAGGTGGGCGCCGTGATTGAGCTGGTTTGCGACGTCGAAGGCCCGCTCCGCGATCCCCTGCTCTGGCAACCGAGACAGGAGGAGCCGGCCGAGCTGAAGGTGCATCCCGGCGCGCAGCTCCGCCGGGATGAGCGAATAGGCCGCTTCCTGGATGCGGTCGTGGAGGAACTTGTATGTGCTGTCCACGCGGATGACGAGGCCCGCGCGGACGGCCTCCCAGAGGTCCGCGTGTACGTCGTGCTCCACGCTGCCGCGGACCATCGCCAGGAGGGCGACCTCGGCGGTATTCCCCAGACAGGCGAGCTGCTTCAGCGCTTCCTGGGTCTTCTCGGGCAGCCGCCTGAGCTTGCCGACCATCAGGTCGACCACGTTGTCGGTGTAGCCCTTCTCGCGGATCTTCGCGACGTCCCACCGAAAGGCCTCCGTGCGCTCGTCGAACTCGATCAGGCGCTCTTCATGGAGCGAGAGGAGGAACTGGATGGCGAAGAAGGGGTTGCCGGCCGTCTTCTCGTAGGCGAGATCGGAGAGCGGCGCGCCGTCCTCGAGGCGGCAGCGGAGCGCCTCGCCGACAAACGCGGCGAGGTGCTCGCGCGGTATCGGGCCGAGCACGATGTCCGAGACGCGCGCGCCGTCTCTCCGCACCTCGTCCAGCGTCACCAGGAGCGGGTGGGTGGGGGGCACCTCGTTGTCGCGGTAGGCGCCGATGATGAGGAGATAGCGCATCTCAGGGTGGGCCAAGAGGTCCTTGAGGAGCCCGAGGCTGGCCGCGTCGACCCACTGGAGATCGTCGAGGAAGAGCGCGAGGGGGTGCTCCTTCTGGGCGAACACCCCGATGAAGTGCCGGAGCACCATGCGGAAGCGGTTCTGCGCCTCGGTCGGCGGCAGCTCGGGGACCGGCGGTTGCCGTCCGACGATCAGCTCGACCTGCGGGATCACCTCCACGATGAGCTGGGCGTTGACCCCGAGGACGTCGAGCAGCTGCCGTCTCCACGCCGCGATCCGCTCCTCGCTCTCGGCGAGGAGCTCGATCGCGAGCTCCTGGAAGGCCTGGACGAGCGTGGCGTAGGGGATGTCGCGCTTGTATTGATCGAATTTGCCCGAGAGGAAGAAGGCCCGCTCCCGGATGATCGGCTTGTGCAGCTCATGGACGAGCGCGCTCTTGCCGATCCCGGAGTATCCGGAGATGAGCAGGAGCTCCGGCGTCCCCGTGGCGACCACGCGGCCGAAGGCCCGCAGCAAGGTGGCGATCTCCGCCTCTCTGCCATAGAGCTTCTGCGGGATCTGGAGCCGGCCTGTCGTGTCTCGCTCGCCCAGCGCAAACGGCTCCACGCGCCCGCTCGCGCGCCACGCTGCGAGGCACCTCTCCAGGTCGCGCTGGAGGCCGCGCGCGCTCTGGTAGCGATCCTCGGGCATCTTGGAGAGGAGCTTCAGGGTGATCCGCGAGATCGTCTCGGGCACCTCGGGGACGAGCTCCGACGGCGACGTGGGGACGCGGGCCACGTGGCAATGGACCCATTCGACCGGGTCGCGCGCCTCGAAGGGGAGCCTGCCGGTGAGCATTTGATTGAACGTCACGCCGAGCGAGTAGAGATCGGTGCGGTTGTCGATGGCCCGGCTCGTCCGACCTGTCTGCTCCGGCGATAGATAGGGCAAGGAGCCCTCGATGAGCCGGGGGGGCTGCGCGCGCTGCTGCTCGCGGGGGAGGCGGGACGCGAACCCGAAGTCGGCGATCCTGACCTCGCCGGAGGCGGGGTTGACGAGGATGTTGCCGGGCTTCAGGTCCTTGTGGATGATGTCCTGCTGGTGGACGTCCGCGACCGCCGCCGCGATGCGGATCGCGAGGGGGAGGAAGCGCTCGATCTCCATGGGCGTCCCGAGCAGGTGATCGAGGGACTGGCCGCCGAAGTCCTCCAGGATGAGGGCCGGCATGCCCTGGTACGTCTCGAGGGCGAGCGGCTTGATGACGGCCCGGGCGTCGAGCAGCTGTCCGAGCTCATACTCGTGCTTCAGCCGCTCGCGGTCCTTCGGGCGGCTGCGCCGCGGATCGAGCACCTTGAGGATCACCGGACAGCGATCGGCGCTCCTGACCGCGCGGTAGACGACGGCTCTGCCATCGAGGGAGAGAGGCATGGTGATCGTGTACGGGGAGGCGAGGGGCATGGAGAGGGTTCCTGATGCGCGACACGCTCGGCGAGGACGATGAGGCCGCGCGCGCGGTGCTCCACGGGGCTCGGGCATCGTCGGCCGGGCCGCCGAGCCGGACCGAGAACGTGATTGAGCGCATCACGCGGGCGCGAATCGATACCAGCCGGGCTCGGCGCCCCGTGCCGGCAGGATCCTGCGAAGACGTGACGGGCCGTGATGCCATGCGCTGTCGACATGAGTGTGATCTTGTGCCTCACGTCGCGGGCGTCATGAGTCTGCGTTCCAGAAAAGGAAATGCAGCCAACCAGGCAAGGCGGGTCCGGCTATGCTTGCCCGGACGGTGAGCCCACAGTTCGTCCAGGCGCCCTACCGCGACATCAAGCCGGAGAACCTCTTCATCCTGCGGAGGCGGCGGCGCCGGCGCCGTCCTGCGCGCGCATGGGGCCGGGATCAGGGATTGTAGCGGCGGCCGCTGCGGTAGCTCGCGATGGCCAGCTCCACCGGGCGGAACAGCGGGGTGGGCAGCGCGTCGAGCGGATACCAGCCCCAGCCGGCGATCTTGTGGGGCTCGCGCTCCTCGGGCTCGCCGTCGAACTCCTCCGCGAGGAGCTGGATGTCCACATAGTGCTTGCCGTAAGCGAGGATGTTGCTGAGGCACAGGAAGGAGAGCTTCCTGACGACAAGGCCGCTCTCCTCGCGCACCTCGCGGACGGCGCAGTCCTCGAACGACTCGCCGAGCTCGAGGTGGCCGCCGCACCACGAGTAGCTGCCGTCGCCGTGGCTCCCGCGGCGCCGCGCGAGCAGCACGCGCCCGTCGCGCACCAGCATCACGCCCACGCCCACCAGCGGTCGCTCCGCGGCCTTCCCTCCGACGATCGCCTCTCCCAAGGACACCTCCCCGCACGCGACGCCGCCGTGCGTGGAGCGCGCTCTAGCACGGCGCGCAGCGGCGCCGCTCGGGAGGCGGCGGGTCGACCCGCCGCGCCCGCTGCGCCAGCCGCGCCAGCCGCGCCCGCCCCGCCAGCCGCGCCGCGCACGGACCCACCCCGCGCACGTGCAAGCGCCGGTACCGATTGACTTTTCAGTGAACACGCGTACCGTGCCAGACACGATGGATGTGTCCTTGCCCTGGGAGCTGAACCCCGTCCTCCAGCAGAGCCGGCTCGTCCTCCTGGCGCAGACGGCGGTCGATGTCCGCAACAAGGCGTTCAGCGAGGCGAACCGCGAGGAGGGCGACACCAGCTGGGGCATCGGCTGCAAGGCGCACGAGCGGTTCGGTCATTCCCTCTGCAAGATGGCAGAGAGCGGGAAACACCCATGGCTGTCCGTCCATCGAGACGGGCTGTACTTCATGCCGCACATCGAGGGCGTCGCCGTGCGCGTGTACCGCGGTCCGGCCGACAAGCCCTCGCAGCGGCACCTCGAGGCCGCGCGCAGCGAGCACGGTCGCCGCTCGGAGTCGCGGCAGATGGCCTTCTCGTTCATGGGGCAGGAAACCGAGCCGGATGGCCCGTGGTTCTGGATGATGGCCGTGGAGACGGACGTCGAGGGGAGGGCGCTCCGCGCCGTGTTCTTCCAGGCCAACGAGGCCGGCGGGACCCGACACGCATGGGAGGCCCCGGTCGAGCGGGTGTCCGCCGAGCCTGCGCCTGCGCCTGCGCCTGCGCCCGAGCCGGGAGACAAGCCGGCGCGTCCGGCGCGACCGCGCACGGCACAGGGCCAGCAAGCGAAGGATGCGCTCCTGTCGCGCGACGGACGGCCGCTGGTCCGCGCGCAGACGATGACCCTTCCGCTCGTGTCACAGCCGAGCTGACGGCCGGCGAACCAGGCGGAGCCGCTGGAATGTGGGCTGTCCTGTCGCGGGGTGCAGATTCGTGCGCTCCGCGACAAGGCGGTGAGCCCCCGCCGACACACCCGCGCAGGAGCCCGGGCTATACAGGCATTCCCATCGTCCGGCGGAGCGCGTCGAACTCCTCGGTGAAGCGCCCGTTCCCGCCCCGCAACACGAGCGGCGGCTCGTCATCACACGACGCCACGGCCTCGGCGCGGCGCAGGGCATAGACCGCGAACAACGCCGCCTTGCCCTCCTTGGGCACGACGTCGCGCCACGCCTCGAGCGCGAGCCCGGCCGCCGCCGCCGCCGCCTCGACGCGAGGCCGCTGCCGCGCCCCCGCGCAGGCCACGAACGGCGCGCCGGGGGCGAGCAGCCGCGCGGCCGCGAGGCAGTAGTCCTCCACGCCGCCGCGGTGCTCGAAGCGGCACGGCCCGCACTGGAGCCGAGCGGACTCGATGCCGGTGCCGACCGGCAGGTACGGCGGCGTCCCCGTCACGAGCTCCGCGGGCGCGAGCCCGTCGAGCACCGCCGGATCGCGCAGGTCCCCCCACCGGACCTCGCCGCGCGCGTCGACGCCGTTCCACGCGACCGAGCGCCGCGCCATCGAGGCGCTCACCTCCTGCGCCTCCACGCCCGCGCAGCGCGCGTCCGGGAAGCGCCACGCGGTGAACAGGAGCACCGTGCCGATGCCGCAGCCGAGGTCGACCGTGCGGCGCGGGGGCGCGTGCGCAACCCGCTCGGCCGCGAACCAGGCGGTCACGAGGTCGTCGGCCGACCAGCGGTGCCCGTCGAGCCGCTGCAGGATCCGGAAATCGCCCGAGAGATAGCAGAGGTCCTCGCCGGGGCCGGGCCAGACCTCCGGGCGATCCGGCGTCGCCGGCCGCGGCCCAGGGGCGACCCAGCCGGGCGGCCGGCGCGCAGGGCGCACGACCCCGCCGCGCGGCGCGAGGGAGGGCTGGACATCAGGGGGAGCGATCATCGACCCCATGTACCACGCCCCCGCGGCGTCAGGGGCGCGCGCAATCCCCCCCGAGCGCGCGGCCCCGCGGCGTCATTGGTTCTTGCAGTAATCCTCGAGCGAGGGATCATCGCAGAAGAGGCACGGGGTTGTCTCGCAATCCAGCGGAGGGCACGACGTGGGGCAGGTCGGCTCGTTCGGATTGCAGTGGATGATCTGCCAGGTGAGCGAACTCACGTCGTCCGGGTCGGCCGCGCAACGGCACTTGTTGATGGCGTGCGATGCCATCATGGTGACCGTGTGGCACTCCTTCTCCGGCGTCACCCCCTCTGCCGGGATTGGCGTCGTGAGATCCCACGTGAGCTCGAAGGGGCGCTGTCCGCCAGCCATGGTCCCGGCCGGGAACACCTGTGGGAACGTCACCCTCCGGAACGGGAGCGGGAACGGGGAATCTTCACTGCTGCGCCGCCCATAATCGATGTACAGGACGCCCTGCAGAGGGGTGCCGTTGTCCTCGGACAGCACCGTCGCGCCGAAATTCTTGAAGCTGTCCTGCTGGTCGACGATGTACACGGGTAGGTGCTGGGGAGGGAAGACCGCCGTGAGCACCGGCGCGGTCCGCTCGGGGTGCTCGTACGTCGGCGGCTCGAGCACGAGGCAGCCCGTTGTCGAGGCGGCGAGCGCCGCCGCCGCGAACGAGCGAGCGAGCGCGGCGGAGCGGCGCGGGCGCGCCGCGAGGACAGGGGCACGGCGAAGGGAAGGGCGGGGCGGAGCGATCATGGTGCGCTGTGCAGGGGCCGATGGGAGATGGGTCTGTGCTGGGTACCGGGACTTTACCCACTGGGGCGACGCGCGGTGGATCTAGCTGGAATCCGACCGCCGCCGCGCGGGCAGGCGCGCCCGCGGCCCCTCCCTTCGCGCCGCGGCGTCACTTGCGCGGGCCCGCCGGCGCGCTCTCCAGCGCGTAGACGACCTTCACCTGCGTGCCGAACGGGACCTCGCCGGACGCCACGGGCGTCCCCATGTCCGCGGAGTACGCGCCGGAGGCGAGCGCGGCGCGGGGGGCGTAGATCGGGCCGTGCTCGACGACCTCGCTGATCGAGACGACGCGGCCGAGCGAGACGCCCTGGAGCCTGGCCAGCGCCTCGGCGCGAGCCCGCGCGTCCGCGATCGCCTTCTCCCGCGCGCGCGCCTCGAGCGGGCCGGTCTCGTCGAGGCCGAACGAGACGCCCCAGACGTTGTTCGCGCCGGCGGCCACGGCGGCGTCGAGCACCGGCCCGACCTGATCGAGGTTGCGGATGACGACCATCACCGTGTTGCTGACCTGATAGACGTGCGACGGCGGAGGCGGCGCTGCCGGCGCCAGGTCGGCAGGCGGCGGCTTCGGCGCGGGCGGCTGAGGCGCCTTCGGTCCGCGCCCCGCGGGGGCCGCGGGGGCCGGGGCCGCCGGCGCCGGCGCGACCGCAGGGGCGGGCTGCGCGTGGCCCATGGCCATCCAGGGCGGCACCTCGGGCTGCCGCACGAGCTGGATGGAGTAGTTGCTGGTCTGGATGTCCTTCTCGGCCAGGCCGGCGTTCTTGAGCGCCGCGAGGATCTCGGTCATGCGCGCCGCGGCGAGCTTCGTCGCCTCGTGCACCGTCGGCGCCATCACCTCGATGCCCATCTGGGCCCGGGCGACGTCCGGCCTCGCGCTGACCTCGCCGCGGCCGACGACCGTGATGGAGTTGACCTCCGGAGCGGCGGCCACGGGCGGCGTGGCCTGCGCCGCGCACGCGGCGAGCAGCGGCGTGACCGAAAGCATGAGCCCGGCGAGGTACGCGCGGGGCAGGGAGCGCTGGTTCTTCATGCCCCTGCAACGCGCGCCGCCCAGGCCGGCTTACAGGGGGCGCGCGCTTCGGCGCCCGCGCGCTCGCCGCCGCGAGCAGACCGGCGGGCCGCTCGCCGAGCCGCTCCGGCGGCGCGCCGGCGACGCCCGAGGCGGCGGCGCTCTGCCCCCTCGGCAAGTTGTTCCACGCCGCGCCGGGTGCGCTATGGTCGTTCACGTGCTCACGATACCCAGCGATGAAGAGGCCCTCGGGGGTCTGCAGGGTGCCACGATCGCCAGCGACCTCTCGTCAAACATCGGCTACCGGATCGTGTCGCGCGCCGGGTCCGGGGCGATGTTCGTCTCGTTCTACGCGGTCCGCACCGCGCCCGAAGGCGAGACGCCCGTGGTCGTCAAGATCCTCCGGCCGTCGCTCTTCAGGCAGCTGGGTCCGTCAGCGGCCGTCATCGTGAAGAAAGAGGCGGTGTCCCTCGGCCGCCTCAACGAGCAGGTCCCCCCGACCCCCTTCGTGGTCCGGCTCATCGACACCGGCACGTTCGAGGTCCGCCGCGGCACGAAGGCGCTCAACCTCCCCTGGATCACCATCGAGTACGTGCACGGCGGCGTCCAGGGCGTGACGCTCCGGCAGCGGGTGCAGGGGACCATCCAGGCCACGGGCCACGCGTTCGATCCGGCGCGCGCGACGCGCGCCATCGAGTGCATCGCGAGCGGGCTGTCGGCCGTGCACGACGTCGGCGTCGTCCACCGGCAGCTCACGCCGGAGAGCATCCTCTGCTGCGGCTCCGGCGACGACGAGCTGTTCAAGATCAGCGACTTCGGCATGGCGCGGCCGCGCGGCATCCGCGAGACGATCATGGCCGGCGTCGTCGGCAACGCCGGGGTCGTGCCGCCGGAGATGCTGTCCGCCGATCCGAGCACGATCGGCCCGTGGACCGACATCTTCAACCTCGCGTCCGTCATCTTCTTCCTGCTGACGGGCGAGGAGTACATCGTCGCGGAGTCGCAGGCGCAGGCGCTCATGGCCGCCATGGCGCGCACGCGCCGGAGCATCGTCGAGACGCGGTGGCTCCACCCGGCGCTGCGCGGCAACGAGCAGGCGTGCAAATCGATCGACTTCGCGCTCCGCTGGGCGTCCACCGGCGAGGCGCAGGAGCGCCTCCAGGAGGCGGTGGCCGTGGCCGCGATGCTCTCGCCGTACCTCCGCCCCGCCTCGCCGATCTCCGCGCTGGAGCAGCGGATCGTGGCGAGCGCGGGGGAACCGCGCGTGCGCGCCGCGGAGGAGGTCGGCCCGATGACCGTCCCGTCCACGCACCTGAAGGCGCCGGTGCTGCTCAAGGGGGAGCTCGGCCAGACGCTGCTGTCGCCGCGAAACGCCAAGGCCGCCGAGCGCCCGAGCCAGGACCGCCCGATCGAGGCCGAGATCATCAGCGCGCCCCCGCGCGCCTCGCGGGAGCCCGCGCCGCGCCTGTCGGCGGTCGTCGAGCGCTGGACGTGGAGCGTGCTCCACCACCCGAGCCTCGATTCGGTCATCCGGAGCGTGGCCTGGGACGGCTATGGCCGGTGCCTCGCGGCGGCCACGGCGGGGCTGCTCTTCTGGAACGGGACGAGCTGGAGCGAGGCGTCGTCCGGCGGCCTCCCGAGCCCGCAGGGCGTGCGCTTCGTGCACCGGATCGGGCCCGGCCGGTGGCTCATCGGCGGCGACGCCTCGACGCTCGCGGTGTACACGACGGGCGGCGTGACGGGCGTCTTCCAGCTGCCGGGAGAGCCGCAGAGCCACGTCGCGCTGAGCGGCGACCTCGAGGACATGGGCATCCTCGTCTCGACGACGCCGAACGATCCGCGGCCGCTCCTCCACGCGTTCATCGCCAAGCGCTGGCTGCGGCCGATGCCGGCCGACGGCGTCGCGCTGCTCGCCGCGGTCGCGCGCGTCGAGGACGAGCGGTGGCTCGTCGTCGGCCGGTCGACCACGGGCGAGGGGCTGGTCGCGCTCTACGCGCCGCTCGACTGGCACCTGGAGCGCATCCCGGCGCCGCCGGCGCGGGCGTTCGTCGCGTGCGCCGGGCGGCCCGATCTCGGCGTGGGCATCGCCGTCGGCGCGGAGGGCAGCGTCGTCTGGCGGTACGGGCAGAGCGTCTTCACGGAGATCATCGAGCCGCGGCGCGCCCTGTCGGCCGCGACGATCGACGCGGAGGGGCGCGCCTGGGCGGGCAGCGCGGGGCGCATCTGGGTGCGGCGCGGCGGCATCCCGCCCATGGCCGGGGTGTGGGAGTGCGTCTGGGAGAACGACGCCTGGGTCGGCCCGGTCGTGTCGCTGTTCGTCGACGGCGAGGTGGTCGTCGCCATCACCGCGGACGGCGGGATCATCGAGGGCCGCGTCACCGGCTGACGAGCCCGGCGAGCCGCCGTCACCGCGGCGCGCGGTACCTGCCCACGACGATCGTGATGTCGTCGTCCGGGCTCGGGCACCAGCCGTCGACCTCCCGCAGGATCCGGTCGCGGATGTCGTCGACCGGCGCGTCCTGGGCGGCTTCGACGGTGGCGCAGAGCCGCGAGAGCCCGAACTGCTCCCGGTGCGCGTTGCGCGCCTCCGTCACCCCGTCGCTGTAGAGCACGAGCAGGTCGCCGTCCTCGAGGAGGAGCTCGGCGTCCCTTGTCATCGCGTCGATGGACGGCAGGACGCCGACCCACACGCCGGAGCTCGGGATGCACTCGCTCCTCCGCGTCCTCGCGCGGCACACGATGATGTCGTCGTGCGCGCCCGCGAACGTCACCCGCCCGCCGCGCTCGTAGCGCAGCAGCAGCAGGGTCGCGTGCTCGTCGCGCTTCAGCCGGTCGCGGATGTTGTCGTAGATCGCCCGGTTGAGCGCCGAGACGACCTCGCCCGGGCGGGCGCCCGGATCCCTGCGCGTCATGGCCGCGACCATGCTCTGGATCATCAGCATGACGAGGCCCGCCACGAGCCCGTGCCCCGCCACGTCGCCGATCCCGAGCCACCCGCCGTCCCGCGTGGGGAGCACGTCGTAGTAGTCGCCGCCGACCTCCGCGGCCGGCCGCATCATCGCGGAGAGATCGAGCCCCTCCACGTGCAGGTGCGCCGGGACGAGCGTTGTCTGGATGTGCTTCGCGACCAGGGTCTCCTGGTGGACCCGCTCCTGCTCCAGCCGCTCGCGCACCTCGACGTGCCGGACGATCTCCCGGTGCATCGACACCGCCTTCATCGCCGAGCCGATCTGGAGGCGCGCCGCGTCGTAGACCATCTCGTTCGCGCCGCTGTTGACGAGCGCGACGCCGTAGTGCTCCGTCTCGCCGAACGTGAGCGGCATCGCGACGACGCTCCAGCGCTCCGACGAGCTCAGGAATCCGGGCGGCGCGAGGCACGAGGACGCGAAGCTCGCGGGCGGCGGCTCCACCTCGCGGCTGTTCTCCATCAGAAAGAGCGACTGCAGGGTGGCGCGCTGGGGATCGTCGAAGAGCGATATGGCGACGTGCGTGAGATCCAGCTTCGGCAGCTCCGCCGCGAGCGTGCGCCGGAGGGTGGGCATGCCGAGGCAGGTCGAGAAGAACATGCCGGTCCAGCTGAGGTTGACCGACGCGCGCTCCAGGTACAGCCGCTTCTCGCCCTCGGCGCGGACGGAGGCGTGGCTGATCAGGATGCGGCACGTGTGCCAGAGCCGCTCGAGGCGGTCGTCGGAGGCGCCGCCGGGCGCCCGGCCGATCTTCGCGCGGAGCAGGGTGATCGCGCCCTGGAACTGGTCGAGGGCGACGCCCTCGCGCCCCGCCGCGTCGAGGAGGTCCTGGAGCGCCGCCGGGAAGCGGCCCTCCCGCCCGCTCAGCTCCTCCTCGAGCGCGGAGAGCAGCTCCCGGGGCCAGGCCTCACGCGACGCCGCCGGGACGGTCACGCACCGCGCGAGCGCGCGCTCCAGCGGCTCCCGCTGCGCGGCGATGGAGAGCGGCTCGCGGCGCGGAGGCGCCCCGGTCGCGCGCGGGAGGGCAGCGTAGTAGCCGCAGCCGCACGACTCGCGCCGCGTGAGCTCGACGGGGAGGAGGCTGCACTCCGGCACACGCTCGCCGCGGAGCTGGCGCACGACCGTCTCGACGGCGAGCGCCCCGATCTCCTTGATCGGGTGGCGGACGGTCGTCAACGACGGCCTGGTGACGCGCGAGACGGCGACGTCATCGAACCCGCACACGAGGACGTCCCGAGGGACGTCGATGCCGTGCGCCTTCAGCGTGTCCATCGCGCCGAGGGCCATGTTGTCGTTGCCGGCGACGACGGCATCGAACTCGACCCTGCGCCCGAGGAGCTCGCGCATCGCGCGGCGTCCGCCGTCGATCAGAAAATCGCCGTACACGAAGAGGCGCTCGTCATAGGGGAGCGCGCGCGCCTCGAAAGCCCGCCGGTACGCCGCGGCGCGCAGCTTCGCCTCCTCGTTGTTGGCCGGCCCGCTGATGTAGGCGACGCGCTTGCACGCGTGGTCGTCGAGCACGTGCGCGACCGCCGCCTCCCCCCCGACCGCGTTGTCGACGATGACGCTCGGGACGCCGTCCAGCGCGAGCCCCACGCTGCACACGGGCAGGGGCGCGAGCGATCGGCAGAACTCGTGCGCTCCCTCGGGGCCGACGTGGTTCGTGAGCGCCGACGACATGATCACCGCCCCATCGACCGTCGCCGCGCCGATGAGCGAATAGATCCCGCCCCGGGCGTCCAGCGTGAAGCCCTGGCGGGCGCGCGTCTCGCCGAAGGCCACGATGAGGTTGACGTCGTGCGCCTCGGCCGCGCGCTCGACCCCGAAGCGCGCCTCGGACTGGTACTCGCCGCAGAGGTAGTCGGTCAGGAGGGCGATCGTGTGGCGCTTCGCCGCCATGATCTATCGCTCCCCGTTCACTTGTCGTGGATGGAGACGAGGCCGGGGGACATGCGCTCCAGGGCCGCCAGGCTCCGCCGCTGCCACCCGAGCCGCGCGTCCGTGACGAACCGGATCTTGCAGCTGGGGCCCTGGCCGGTGACGCCGGAGATGAAGGCGATGAACGCCTTCAGGCAGCTCGAGTTCAGGAAGTACAGCGCGCGTATGTCGAACTCGACGGCTGCGAGCGAGAGGCGCCGGACCTCGTGCTGGACCTCCTTGCAATAGGCGCCGAGCGGCGCGGCCGCCGCCATGTCGCCCGTCCCGGTGAGCTTGATACTCAGGTGATCGCCGAGCAGCGCCGGCTCGATGCCGAAGCTGTCCGTTGTGATGCGATCAACCCTTAGGCTGTCCATTCATCCTCCACCGCTCGAGCGGCGCGTGCGCGATGATCGTGAGCTCGTTGCCCTCGATCTTGTAGTCGACGTCGAGCCCTCCCTCGGCGCGGACGCGCGCGAGGCCCAGGCCGGAGACGCCCTCGACCATTGCTGTCTCCGTGATGAGGTCGTCGTAGTGCTTCAGCGGGTCGCTCGCGGTCTTCAGGTCGAGCAGCCGCTTCTCGACCTCTCGCAGCCGCTCCGGCGATGCCTCGTTGCGCGCGCGGATCTTCATGATGTGAGACCGCTCGTCCTCCTCCAGCGCGAGCTCGAGGCTGACGCGAGGGCCGGTGGAGTATTTGGTGATGTTCTCGGCGAGCTCGTGCGCGGCCATGTAGAACCGCGAGCTCACATTCGCGTCGTCCAGCACCGCGCCGCAGAAGCTGGACACCAGCCGCAGCACCGCCGTCGCCAGGCGCTCGCTCGGAAAGAAGGTGATGCAGAGGAATAGCGAGGCGCTCTGCGTCGGTTCGGGGGATGACACAATCTGTTATATTACGCCGCCCTCGCGCAGGATCCAACCCCTAGTTCCGCGGGCGGCGCGGTTCTCGTTCCGCTCTCGTGAGCGCGTGAGCGCGGGCGAGCGCGGAAGACGGAGGGCACGCAGAGCGAACTCCGCCATCGCGCCTCCGATGTGATGCGGTTCTCACCTCGGAATGTGATGCGCTTCGCAGTTCACGCGGCGGCGCGCTTTCCTCCAGGGCATAACGCGACGCGTTGCCCGCGGCGGAGTGGCATGCTCGTTGATGACGAACGTGGCGTCCATCGGTGCCCAGGTGTGTCCATGGATCCGGTGCGGCCACCGCGCGCCTCGCGCACATACGCCTTCACCTGAGGGAAACATCCGGCCGGGCGACCCAGCAAAGGGGGTATTGCTGTATGGAACAACGATGCTTCTCGCTCGGGCCGCCCTGGCCACTCGGGCCGTCGCGCCGCCGCCCACATCGCTTGGCGGCGATGACGGGCGCCCCCTTTCTCGTGATGCGCGGCGTCCTGGCCGGCGCCGGCGCGGCGGCGGCGATCGGCTGCAGCACCGCGCCCGGGACGGAGGGCGAGCTCGAGCGCCCCGCCGGCGCGATTCTCGGTGTCGGAGAGGGGGATTCGGCGGCGCTCGGAGCGGCCTCGGCGGCGCTGTCGAGCGATGGTGAGCCGTGCGCCGACGGGGCCGCGCTGCCGCCCGATCCGCTGCCGCCCGCGCGGCTCTCCGAGACCGGGCTCCACGCCGACATCTCGACGCGATCGCGGGCAGCGGGCGCACGTGAGTTTCGTCCTGCTCACGAGCTCTGGTCGGACGGGGCGGCGAAGCGGCGCTTCGTGTACCTGCCGCCCTGCTCCACGGTCGACACGAGCGACATGGATCACTGGTCGCTGCCGGTGGGCGCGCGCTTCTGGAAGGAGCTCCGCGCGGACGGCGTGGCCGTGGAGACGCGGTTCATCCACCGTTTCGGGCCGGGCATCGACGACTGGCTGTTCGCCGCGTACGCGTGGGATCCGGCGAGGAACGACGCGTTCCTCGTCGAGGCGGGCGTCGAGGACGCGCGCGGGACCGCGCACGACATCCCGCGGACCGAGGACTGCTGGGAGTGCCACGGGAAGCTCCCGGAGCGCGTCCTCGGCTTCAGCGCGCTGCAGCTGAGCCACGATGGACCGGGCGAGACGATGGCGTCCCTGAGCGACGCCGGGCGGCTCACCGTCCCGATGCCGGGAGGGGTGCGCCCGCCGGGCGACGCCCGGGCGGCCGCCGCGCTCGGCTATCTCCACGCGAACTGCGGCAATTGCCACAACAGCACCGGCGTCGCGACCCTGCGGACACGCCTCCTCGCGGCGAACACCACGGTGGAGAGCACCGATACGTACACGACCGGCGTGGGCGTGACACCCAGCTTCTGGGAGCCCGGCGCGCTCTACCGGATCACGCCGGGAGATCCCGAGTCGAGCGCCGTCGTGCTGCGGATGGAGCACCGCGGCTCCAGGGCGCAGATGCCCCCGCTCGCGTCGGACGCCGCCGACGCGGCGGGCCTCGCGGCTGTCCGCTCCTGGATCGAGGGCCTCGGGCCGCCGCCCGGGGCAGGGAGCGGGGGCGGCGCCGCAGGCGGCGCGAGCGTTGGCGCCAGCAGCACGAGCGCGAGCTCCGGCAGCGGCACCAGCGGCAGCGACGGCAGCGACGGCTCCGGCGCCGCGTGCGCCGGGGTGCCGCGCCTGAAGCTCACGCAGGTCGCGGCCGGCCTGGCGACGCCCGTCTTCCTCGCGAGCCCGCCGGGCGACCGAGCGAGGATGTTCGTTCTCGAAAAGGACGGCGTCGTCCGCCTGATCAAAGACGGTGTCCTCCGGTCCACCCCGTTCCTCGATCTCCGGGGTGGGACATCGTGCCCGCCGTCGCGGCCGGCGAGCGGGAACCCGCTCGTGTGCGCGCCCAGCCCGACCGCGGAGGGCGGGCTGCTGGGGATGGCGTTTCACCCGCGCTACGCGGAGAGTGGCAGGTTCTGGCTCTTCTACACCGCCGCGCCCAGGGGCAACGTCACGATCGCCGAGTTCCGCCGCTCGGCCTCGAACCCCGATGTCGCCGACACGTCGGCGGGGAGCGTGCCTGTCCGGACGCTCCTCGACGCGAGGCACGGCGGCTGGAACCACGCGGGCGGCACGCTCGCGTTCGGCCCCGACGGCTACCTCTACGCGTCGGTCGGCGACGCGGCCGTCACGCCCTATTCGGCCTCTCCAGCGAAGGATCTCTCGTCTCCGCTCGGGAAGATCCTGCGGATCGACGTGGACAGCGGGCTCGGCCCGCCAGGCAACCTCTCCGGCCCGGGCGTGAACCCGCTCGTCTGGGACTACGGCCTGCGCAATCCGTGGCGCATCAGCTTCGACAGGGGCACGGGGGATCTCTACATCGCCGACGTGGGACAGAACGCCTGGGAGGAGCTCGACATCGAGCCGGCGCGCGCCGGGCGGCGCGATTACGGGTGGCCGGAGATGGAGGGCGACCACTGCGTCGCCGCCGGGTGCTCCCGCGTCGGCGTCGCGCCCGCCGTGGAGCACAGCCACTCGAGCGGAGAGGGCGGCTCGATCACGGGCGGCTACGTCTATCGCGGCTCGGCGATTCCGTGCCTCAGGGGAAGGTACGTTTACGGCGACTACGGGACGCACCGCTTCTGGACGCTGCGGTGGGACGGATCGAGGGCGCGGGATCACGTCGAGATCACGGCGGACCTCGAGTCGAGCCTGCCCGCGGCCTCGTTCGGCGAGGATGCCGCGGGCGAGCTTCACGTCGTCATGCTGACCGGCGAGGTGTTCCGCGTCGATCCGAGGTGAAGGCCCAGCGCCCTGGCGGCGCTATCCCGCGAGCTGCCCGTCGCCCGCCCGGAGCTTCGCGAAGCGCGGGCGCCAGGCCCGGCTCTGGGCGAGCAGCGGCGCGGTGCGCGCGAGGAGCAGCGCCAGATCCTCGGGGCGGCCGGCGTCGAGCAGGGCGCGCGCCCGCCAGTAGAGGAGCTCGACCCGCTGATCGGCGCTGAGGCCGCCGCCCAGCTCGCCGGGCGGCTCCCCCTCCTCGCGCGCCGTCGACCGCGTGCGCGTGCTCTCCATGCCGGACCTCGGATCCTTCACGGCGAGCTGCATGACGCCGAGCAGGGCCTGGGCGTACGGCGGCAGATCCGCGACAGCCCCCTGCGCCCTGAGCCACCGGAGCTGCCGGCTCGCGTCCGCGTGCTCGTCGCGCATCGCGTGGATCCGCGCGAGCAGGAGCGCGCTCCTGTAGGCCGGCCTGTCCTTGAGCTGCTCGTCGAGCGAGCGCGCCTGCCGCACCAGGGGCAGCGCCTCGTCCTCGTGCCCCCAGAGGTAGAGCAGCTCCGCGAGCTTGATCGTCGCGTCCCGCTCCGCCAGGGCGCTCGCCTCCTCGCGGGCCAGCTGGACCGCGCGCCGGAGGTCCGCCATCGCGCGGTCCGGGGCGTCGAGCGCCGGCCAGAGCTCCGCGCGGCGGACGAGCGCCGCGCAGAGGTGGGCCCGGTCGCCGCGCTCCTCGCAGCTGCGCACGGCGTCGTCGAAGCGCCGCTCCGCCTCCTCGAGCTGGCCGGACCGCGCGAGCACGCAGGCCAGCAGCGTGAGCCCGGTCACGTGCGTGTCGTGATCGGCCTCGCGGACGCGCTCCACGCCGTGCGTGAGCCGCTCGAGGGCGTCGTCCAGGTTGCCCTTGCGGAAGGCCGAGCGGCCGGCCGCGACCTCGAAGCGCGCGGCGAGCGCGGCGTCGGCGCGGCCCTCGCGGGCGTCGAGCAGCGGGATCACCTCCTCGACGCGCGCCGCCGACTCCTCCCAGGCGCCCGCCCAGTCGAGCGCGGTCGCCTCCTCGAGCAGCGCCTCCGCGATCATCCGCGGGTCCTTCATCGTCCGGGCCAGCGCCCCCGCGGAGCGGAGATCGTCGAGCGCCTCGCCGGTGCGCAGGACGCGGTAGCGCACGCGCGCGCGGCCGAGGAGCGCGAGGTACCGCTGGCGCTGATCGTCGCCGTCGGCCCAGAGGAGCGCGGACGCGTAGTGGCCCTCCGCCACCGCGTTGTTGTGCCGGTCGCGCTGGAGATCGCCGAGGAGCAGGTACGCGTGCGCCGCGCGCGCGCGCGCCCCGGCGGCCGCGGCGTGGCGCGCGATCGGCTCGAGCAGATCCGGCGCCCTCGGCCGGGCCTCGGCCATGAGCTCCCAGACGGCGAGCGCGTGCCGGTGCATCGCCGCGCGCTGGTCCTCCGCGAGCAGCGCGTAGATGGCCTCCTGCAAGAGCGCGCTCCGGAAGGCATAGCTGGCGCCGCCGCAGAGGGCGCCCTCGCCGTGCGCGGCGCCGTGCGCGCCGCGGGGGACGAGGAGCCCGCGCGCCACGAGCGCGCGAAGCGCGCTCGGTACGTCGACGCGCGCGCTCGGTACGTCGACGCGCGCGCTCGGGACATCGACGTGGTCGACGCTCGCCGCCGCGTCCTCGCGCTCGCGCTCGCCCTCGCGCTCGAGAGCGCGTTGCACGCTCGCCGCCACGTCCTCCGAGAGCTCGAAGCCGAGCACCGCGCAGAGCCTCGCGCACGCGGCGAGCTCCGGCGGGAGCGCCTCCAGCTGCCCCGTGGCGAACCACTGCCACGCGGGCGACGGCGGCAGCCTCTCCAGCTCGGCGGTCGCGAGCTGGTGGCCGCTCGATCTCGCCCGCAGCCGCACGAGGCCCGCGCGCTTGATCGCCCGGGTGAGCTCCACGAGGGCGCGGGGGTTGTAGCCGGCCCACGCGCAGATGCGCCGGAGCGTCGCGCTCGGCGGAGGCTCCGCGGGCCGGAGGAGCTCCGCGCAGAGCAGGAGCCCCGCGGCGTCGTCGAGCGGCGGGAGCCGGATGTGATCGCGCGCGTGGCCGCGGGCGCTCAGGGCGTGCCGCCGGGGCGCCGGCGAGCAGCGCGCCGGGGCGCCGGCGAGCAGCACCCAGAGCGAGACCGACGCCTCGCGCCGCGTCGCGAGGTCGAGCGCGTCGAGCGTCGCGCTGTCGGCGAGGTGCGCGTCGTCGACGATCACGGCGACGGGCCGCTCCATCGCCCTCCGGCGGAGCCCCTCGGCGAGCGCCCGGATCACGCTCCCGCGGCGCGGCGGCGGCCGGCCCGCGGGGCCGCCCGGCCAGCCGAGGATCGCGGCCACGGCGGGCCACACCTCGCCTCCGAGCGGCTCTCCGAGCCGCTCGACGCAGAACGCGCGCGGGTCGCCGGGCGCCGCGAGGGCGAAGTCCCTCGCGCCGAGCACCTCGGCGAGCAAGGCGGCCGCGGTCTGGCCGTGGCCGCCCCCGGGGCGCGCGCCGAGCTCCGGCTCGGCGCGCAGCGAGATCACGAGCGCGCCGGGGTGCGCGCGCCGGCTGCTCTCGGCGATCTCCTCGGCGAGGCGCGACTTGCCGACGCCGCGCTCGCCGATCAGCGCGCAGAGGCCGGGCCCGAGGCCCGCGAGCGCGCGCTCGCGGCTCTCCTCGGCGGCGCTCTGGGCGTCGCCGCGCCCGACGAGCGGCGGCGCGGCGCGCGCGGCGCCGCGATGGCCCGAGGGCGGGGGCGCGTCCGGGGCGAAGAAGTAGCGGCCGTCCTCGCTCGCCGCGGCGACGTCGAACCCGGCATGGGCGGTGACGAGCTCGGCGCTGAGCGCGATGCCGCGCCACGGATCCGCGGGGAGCCACGACTCGGGCCGCTCCACGGCGATGCCGGCGGCGTGGACGACCTCGGCGTCGCGGCGGAGCTTCAACGGCGCGATGTGGATCGCGAGCGGCGCGCCGACCGAGGCGACGATCTCCCGCCCCGCGAGGAGCGCGCGCTCCGCGGCCGCCTCTTTCGGGCCAGGGAAGATCGCGACGAAGCGGTAGCCGCGCTGCCGCGCGAGGTGCCCGTCGTGGCGGGCCACGGCGGCGCGGACCTCGGCCTCGGCGCCGCGGGCCTCCAGGGCGAGCACCACCGTGTCGTGCCGGTCCGTGGAGCCGGTGGCGACGTCGTCTCCCGCGGTCGCCGCGGCGCCGGCGGCGCCGCCGGTCAGGGCGAGCGCCTCGGCGCCCGCCGACGCGAGCGCGGCCCGCAGGCCCGCGGCGTCGGCCGGGCGGCGCGCGCGCTCCTTGGCGAGGCAGGCGAGGACGAGGGCCTCGATGGACGGGGGGACAGGGGCGATCTCGCTCGGCCTGGGGGGGAGCCGGCCGAGGTGCCCCTGCGCGACGCTCGCGGGATCGCCCGCGAACGGAGGGCGCAGCGTGAGCAGCTCGAACAGGAGCGCGCCGAAGGCGTAGAGATCCGCGCGCGCGTCGAGCGGCTCGCCCCGGAGCCGCTCGGGCGACGCGACCTCGGGCGTCCCGAGCATGGCGCCCAGCGTGGTGAGCGCGCTGTCCGCCGGGTGGCAGACGACGCCGCGCTCGCGCTGCGTGAGGCCGAAGTCGAGGAGCCGCACGCCGCCGTCGGGCTCGAGGAAGACGTTCTCGGGCGCGAGATCCAGGTGGACCAGGCCGCGCTCGTGCACCACCTGGAGGCAGCTCAGCACGCCGAGCGCGACGTCGAGGGCGGAGCGCAGGTCGGGCGCGGCGGGCAGGCCCTCGAGGTGGGCCGCCAGCGTCTCGCCGCGGAGCCGCTCCATCGCGATGTACGCGCGGCCGTCCTCGAGCACGCCGTTCTGGAGCAGGCGAGGCGAGGCCGGGGGACCGAGCTGCTCGAGCGCCCACGCCTCGCTGCGGAACCGCTCGCGCGCGAGCAGCGAGTGGGCCCTGCTGATCTTGAGCACGGCGGGAGCGCCGTCCTCCGCCCGCGTCGCGGCCCAGAGGACCGAGAAGGCGCCCGCCGCGAGCGGCGAGCCGACGCGGAAGCCCGCGACGGACGGCGGCGTCTCGGCGTCGAGATCGACCGGCGCCGGGCGGGACGGCGCCGTGGCTCCGTCCGTCGAGCAGGAGGTGAGCACTGCGAGTCGGCGATGGCAGGAAGGGCAACGCGGCAAGAAGACCTCGGATGACCTCGGGTGGGGCCCGGCGCGATCCGTGACCGATATTACCGGTGTTGCGGGTTGTCACGAGCAGGAAAACCGCTTTGCGCGACACTACCTTATGCCCATGGCGAAAGTGGGTGCTCGGCCTGCTCGGCCTTCTCGGTCACCCGCGACATCGTGGGTGGCGTGTCGACATCGGAGGACAGCGGCGTCCGTCGCGCTGCGCGAGAGGGACCGCGGCTGTCGTCCTGTCCTGCGAGCAGCCGGGCGAGCGATGGGCAGGGGTGAATCTCCGTCGAACACCCACCTTCGGAGAGGCGGAGCCGGGTCCGCGCGTGACTGTCGCGCGCGGGCGTCGGCGGGGCTCGGCTGATCCGCGCCGGTCCTCGAGCCGTGGTGTATGCTGTTCCGAGCGGTCGGAGGGCTGGATGATCCATCGACAGACGGGCGAGATCGAGCTCACATCCGGGCTTCGCATCGGGCCCTCGTACTCGGAAGCGCAGTTCTTGTCGTCGCCGCTCGCGCGGATGGCCAACGCCCTGAGCCAGGCGCAGCCGTGGAGCGGATACCGGATGTCGCGGCAGCGCATCGGCTTCCGGACCTTCCGCATCACGCTTCACTTCTGCAGCGGCAAGATCGCGTGGGTCGAGCTGTTCGAGGTGGGCGCCGAGTCGAAGGCGTTCTGGAACGACTGGTCCGAGAAGGAGGAGGCGGAGCGCAAGGCCAGCCACGACGCCTGGCTGGCGTCGATCCTCGGCGCCCCGCCGTACGAGTATCCCTGGGGAAAGATCACTTCCCAGCACGATCCGCGGGGCGGTTACAGCAGCATCGTCGTGCGCTTCGGCTAGCGCGCCCGGGCGCTGGGGCTCGATGCCGTCGCTGGTGCACGGGCCGGCGTCGCCCTCGGCGTGGGATCCGGGGCGCTACAGCGCTCGCCGGTAGCGGATCTCCGGGAGGCTGCCGGCGCCGACCCGCGCCCACCGCCGCGCGCCGTCGCGGCCGAAGCCGGAGAGCTCGTAGAAGCGGCGCGCGCGGGTGTTCCCCTCGAGGACCCAGATCGTCATGGTCGTGTGGCGGCGCCGGGCCAGGTCGGCCTGCGCCGTGTCGAGCAGCGCGGCGCCGAGCCCGCGCCCCCACGCGGCGGGCAGGAGGTAGATCGTGTAGAGCTCGCCGACGTCACCCGGGTCGTCGTCGTCGCGCGTCGGCCCGGCGCTCGCGAAGCCGAGCCCGGCGTCCCCGGCGCAGAGCATCCAGGTCCGCGTCCCGGCCGCGGCGTCGCGGCTCAGGATGCGCCGCCAGCTCACCTCGCGCGCCGGCACGGAGAGGGCGTTGAGATCGGCCGCCGGCACCAGGCCCAGGTAGGCCGCCTGCCAGGAGTCGACCTCGATGCGCGCGATGACGGCCGCGTCGGCCGGCTGTGCCCGGCGGATGACCGCCCCTGTGATCCGCTCTGACATGGTGTCTCGCACCCCAGGTTGGCCGGCGCCGCGGCGCCCCGCCATGACGCCGCCCGCCGCGCTCGCCGGCCGGAGGCGCGATCAAGCGGTGCCCGACGCCGCATTCATCATGATGCTCCATCCATCGCCCGCGATCGTCCCCTAAGGTCCTTTTGTGCGCGGTGACGCTGCCGAGCGCTGCAAACGGAACCGAAGGAGGGAACCATGCTGTGCAAGGAGATCATGAAGCAAGACATCCAGAGCGTCCTGGCCGACGACACCATCCAGACGGCCGCGTGCAAGATGCGCGACGCGAACATCGGCTTCCTTCCTGTCTGCGACAGCGCCGGGAGGGTGCTCGGGGCGCTGACGGACCGCGACCTCGCCATCCGGGTGCTGGCCCACAACCGGCCGCTGAACACGAAGGCGGGCGACGTCATGACGCGCGGGGTGGTCGCGTGCCGGCCCGACGACGACGTGCAGCGCGCGGAGCAGCTGATGGGGCAGCACCACAAGTCCCGCGTCCTGTGCACCGAGGCGGACGGCCGCCTGGTCGGCATCATCAGCCTGTCGGACATCGCGCAGAGCGAGGACGACAGGCGCACCGCGCAGACCATCCGCCGGGTGACCGAGCGGGAGGCGGTGCAGCACGAGAGCACGCGTTAGCTCGCCGGGCGCTCGGCTGAGCTTCGCGGCGGCGCGCCACGACACCTCGCGCATCGGCTCCCCCGCGGGGTCGATGCCGATGCAGCAGGTGTCGGGGTGGGCGCCGGCCGAGCGGCACACGAAGCGACCGGCGCCCGCGCCGACGTCGAGCCCGGACGCCTGTCCTCATCAGGAGCGCCGGCGCCGGCCGTCAGCCGCGGACCTTGAGGACGGTCTTCAAGCCGGCAGGGAGCACCGACCCGCGATGGTGAACCTTCACGGTGAAGATCGCGCGGAGAACCTCGTGCTCCGGCATGTTGTTCAGGGAGAAGTGGGCGATGACCTCGAGGTGAGTGCGGCAGTTCGCGCAGTTGCTGACGCTATAACGGCTCAGGACAGCGTGGTAGCCGAGGTAGTATTCCTTGGTCTTGCCGCCGTCGTCCGCGACGGTCGCGTGCGCCGTCAGCAGGAACGACCCCTGGAACAGGGCGCGATCGATGCCCCTGACCATGAGCTTCCTGGCGCTGAACCCCGGCTTTACCGCCGCCGCGCGGGGCGGGCCGTCGATGGACAGATCGTCGAATGAGCCGGGTCCGTACGTGTAGCCGAGCTGGTTCTCGATGTCCACGCAGTCCGTGCTGACGTAAGGCTTGCTCGTGAGGGGGTTCTTGAACGGTTTGAGCGCGGTTCCATCGAGGGTCAGCCGAGCGCCGGGCGGGACGCCGGGGACCGCGTAGTTCGGCGCGAACAGACACGCCCTGTACGATGCGTACAGGTTGGCGCCCTCGGGAGGAGGTGGGTCCATGGGCTCGGGGCCGTTCAGCCAGGCCATGATGTTGTTGTTGAGCAGCGTGTCGTTCGTGTTCTGGTCGGGATACTTCTGGTTGTGGGCGTACGTCAGCTCGGCGTCCCCGAAGTTGCCCACCAGCCCCGAGAGCGGGTACCGCACCGTCGTGTAGCCGGCCCGCTTGTAGTACGGCTGCGCCTCGTCGGCATTGGGGTTCTGGTCCCCCCAGTAGTTGTCGGAGACCGAGATGGGCAGGGTGAACGACCGCAGCGGGTTGGGGATACCCATGAGGCCGTAGCTCGGGAGGTCGACCGTCGGCCGAGTGAAAATGGCCGGGACGCCGTGGTGGAGAGAGTAGTCGTCCGCGAGGCGCCGATGAGGAGCAGGGCGCCCGCGTAGAGGAGCGGCGGCGCGTCGAGCCAGAACTTGCCCCCGAGCAGGGCCGACGCGCCCGCGAGGCCCGCGAGCACGGGGCGGCCGTCCTGGCTCGCCAGCGCGCGCCGCACGAGCGCGCCGAGCGCGAAGGCGAGCAGCCCGGCGCCGAGAGGCAGCCCCCATGCGTCGCGCAGCCAGGCGCTGGCGCCGAGCGAGCCCAGGATCCCGAGATAGGCCGCCACGCACAAAGGGCACTTCGGGAGCAGCACCAGCGCGACGGCGGGCAAGAGCGGAAGGTGCCGGCCGGCGCGCTTGGCCAGCGTGGAGAAGCCGGACGAGCGCGGCGAAGGCGCTGCGCACCCGCAGGCGCACCCTGGGGGCGGGGAATCCGTGAGGCTCGGTCTCTCATCGATCGCCATCGTGGGTCTCCCGGTGGTGCTTCGCGGAGGGTGAGGGCTCTCGAGGCGGCGTTCCGGCGAGCGCCGAGCGCAAGGGGCTTCGCTGTGGGCTGCGGCACGTCCCGCAAAGAACGCGCTCGAACGCCCCCAACGTTCGAGGTTCTGCTCGACAGCCCCGAAACCGCCCTGGGGCCGCGCTGGAGTTCGCTTGTCTCACGTGTGCCGTCGTGAGAGCGCGGCCCTGCTCGACTCCTCAAGTCGTCGGGAATGCCTCAGGCGTGGATGGCGTGCCCAGAGAGCCAAGGCGGCTCCCCATCAGGACCGAGACGGCGTTGAACACGCCCTTCTGGAAGAGCAGGATGTTCAGAGAGCCGCCGTACGCGAAGTGCCCGAGCTCGTCGCCCTTCTTGACCGGGACCGGCTCGCCTCCGACCGGGACCAGGGTCGACCGGTTGTTGACGAGCGACGGGTACATCGCGCTGATCGTGTTCAGACCAACGGGGATGACGGCGATGTACCCGTGTTTCATCGGTCTTGATGACGAAGTAGGAGCGATGAAAGTCCTCGAAGATGCTGAAGTGACGGCCGTGCCGCCCTCGAACTTCGTCGCGTATCTCGACCCGTTCAGGAGCTGCGTGATGTTGAGCTGACGTGACTTCACGTCGAGCTTCTTCGTCAGCGTGAGGTCCGAGAGGATGAAGTTGATCTCCGAGTCGGCGGACGCCACGAGCACCGAGTCGTCCTCAGCCGCCGCGATGGGCCGGGGATCCCTCGCGGGGTTGAGCCTGCGCGTGAAGAAGTCGTTGAAGGACTTGAAGCCACCCTCGGGGACGATGAAGTCCTCGATGTGAGTCCCGGGATCCTTCAGCCAGGCCTCGATGAACTTGAGCGACTCCGGTGAGTCCATGAACCGCCCCCGCTCCTTGATGAACTTGACGGTCCAGTTGAAGATCTCGGTCGTGACTCCTTGCTCGTCGTGCGGCTCTTGAACGTGTTCAGGAAGGCGAACGCGGACTTGTTGTCGAGGTAGAAGTAGGTGAAAGGTACGATCTTCCCCAGGCCTCCTGTGGGCTCGGGCAGGAACGTGAACCACTGCTCGAAGTAGCGCACGAAGTACTCGGCGGTCGCTCCGACCCACGGGTTCTTCGACCCGTCCTCCACGAAGGGCCGCACGTGCGCGACGGCCTCGTTGAACGCCGTCTCGACCACGGGATTGGCCATGAGGCGCTTGAGCTCGTCGATCATTTCACGCATCGCGGGCGTGAGCGGGATCTGTTGATTGGTCTGCTGGATTGCCATGGCTGGCTCCTTGGGCTCGTTGTTGAGGTTGAACTCAGTGTTTGCGGCTGGAGCGATGGAGATACCCCGAAGGGAAGACCGCCTTCTGAGGTTGTCCCGATCCCACGACCTACACCAACCAGGGCGGGGACACTCCCGTGACCGTCTACTTCAACGAGGAGGTCCTCATCTCCGTCCAGGACTCGAACTCCAACATCGGCGTGGCGTGCGCCCCGGTGGGCTTCGTCGCGATGAGCTGGAGCACCGATCCGATCACCCTCGGTGACCTCACCGGCGGGGATGCGGTCATCGGAGACGTCAGCTTCCGGGACACTCGCGTCAATTCGTATGGTTACGACTATGTCGTCGGTTCGAACTCACCGTGGGCGCCGGAGAATGACAACCCCGAGTACCTGGTCACCCGTCACGACGCGAGCCTGACCTCGCCCGTGAAGCGCAACCCGTACATCCTTGTCCCGGCGCTCGCCACGCCGGGCACGCTCCAGTACGGTCTCGAGTTCTATTGCGCGATCGGCGGAGAATACATCGGTAACTACTGGTTCGATCCCTCGATCACGATCGCACCACCGCAGTGACCCTGGGCGCCGGCGTCTCTCGCAGGCGCTCACCGATGGTTTCCTGCCGTTCTAGCCTGGTTGGCCGCCGCTCGCGCCTATCGCCTCGGCCGTGAGCAGGCGCGTCCTCCGGCCCGACGCGAGCGTGAGGTGCTGTCCCCAGCTGGTCTGGTGCGGCATGTCCCCCTCGACGAGCTCGTTCGCCCGGAGCTCGAAGCCCGCGGCGCGGTAGGCGGGGCGCAGCGTGTCGTCGACCCACGCGTCCGAGAGCTCGGGGAGCCCGAGCCGCGCCGCGTAGGGCCGGTCGTCGAAGACGCTCTGGTTGAGCAGCGCGATGAGCTCCCCGCCCGGTCGGACGAGCCGGCGCAGCGCCTCGAGCACCGGCGCCTCGGGCAGCACGAGGGCCGAGAGCAGCGAGGCCCAGGGGAAATTCACGGTGAGGGTGTGGGCGAGCCCGGTGAGCTCCTCGGGCAGCGCCTGCACGGACGCGACGACGAAGAGCGCGTTCGGCCGGCCGCCCCGGGCGACCTTGCGGCTGGCGCGCCACGACACCTCGCGCATCCGCTCGCCCGCGGGGTCGACGCCGATGCAGTACGTATCGGCGTGGGCGCCGGCCGAGCGGTACACGAAGCGGCCGTCGCCCGTGCCGACGTCGATGAGGACGCGCGCGTGGCCGGCGAGCTTCGCCTCGAGGTCCGCGCGCGTCCACGTGACGGACGTCTTCCCGAGCTGCACGATCATCGTCGCCTCGAGCGCCGCTCTCCCCGGTCCCTCGCTCAGCCGGGGGCGCCCCCGCCCCCCGCGCGGTGCCCCTCGGCGCTCGCCGCCGAAAGCCCCCGGCAGGCGATCGCCCGCGCGAGGTCGTCGCTCGCCTCGCGGAGCATCCGGACCAGCATCGGCAGCCGCGGCGCCGCCGGCGCGCCGTCCGGGGCCCGCCCGAGCGCCGCGGTCAGCGCCTCCGCGCGGGCGACGAGGTCCCGATCGACGCGGTACGAGGGGAACAGATGGGTGAAATACGCGGACGCGAGCTCGTGCGTCCGCGTCTCGAAGACCTGCTGCACCCGCTCGAAGAACGCCTGCGCGTACGGATCGAGCAGCGCGCGCTGGAACGACCAGTTGAAGCCCGACATCGCCGCGCTGGTGAGGTGCAGCGAGCCGTACCCGTCCTCGTGGAAGCGCGCCCACGCCGCGGCCTTCACGGCCGGATCCGGGCGCGCCGTCTCGGCGCGCAGCGCGGCGCGCTGGCCGCGGTCCGACGGGTCGCGCTCGCGCTCGGCCGCGAGCCGCTCCTCCGCGCCCTCCATGCCGCGCGCGATCCACTTCACGGCGACCGTCCAGCGCATCTCCTGGTCGATCTCGAGGCCGTCCACCTCGATCTCGCCGTCCGCGAGGCGCGCTGCCAGCGCGAGATCCGGCGCGGAGTACGCCGCGTTGAAGAGCGCCCGCGCCCACACGATCTGCGCGTCGCCGCGGGGGGCCGACCGCAGGGCCGCGAGGGCGAGGCCGGTGAACGCGCTCGCCTCGGCCTCGCGCAGGGGATCCGGCACGTAGCGCGCGAGCGCCGTCACCGCGTTCGTGAGCACCGGGTCGACGAGCGAGAGGTCCGGCTCGGCGGGCAGCTTGTCCCTCACCAGCGCGAGGTACGCGGGGGAGGCGAGCTTCTGGTCGCGCACCATGCTCCAGAGCGACGACCAGAGCAGCTGGCGCAGGAGCGGATCCTCCACGCGGCCCATGTGCTCGCGCACGAACGCGAGCGAGGCCGGGTCGAGCGCGATCTTCGCGAACGTGAGGTCGTTGTGGTTGGGGAACACGAGGAGCGGGGCCCGCTGCCCCCGCGCGGCGGCGACCTCGGTGGCCGCGCCGTCGATCTCCGCGGGCACCGAGTCGACGACGAGCGCGCCGTCCTCCTCGCGCGCGAGCGCGACGTCGATGCGGTGCGGCCGGAGGGTCGGGTAGTCGGCGGGCGCCGTCTGCAGCACGCGGAGCCGGCCGATGCGGTCGCCCTCGGGCTCCCACTCGGCCGTCAGCGTGTTGAGGGACGCCTGCTCGAGCCAGAGGCGCGACCACGCGCCGAGGTCGCGGCCGGAGCCCTCCTCCAGCGCGGTCAGGAACTCGCGCAGCGTCGCGTTGCCGTACTGGTAGCGCTTGAAGTACCGGCGCATCCCCTCGCGGAAGGCCGGGAGGCCGATCGCCGCGACGAGCTGCTTCATCGCGGCGGCGCCCTTGCCGTACGTGATGCCGTCGAAGTTCAGGAACGTGTGCTCCGTGTCGGCGAGCTCCCCGGCGATGGGGTGCGTCGTCACGAGCTGGTCCTGCCGGTAGGCCCAGCTCTTCATGACGTTGAACGCCTTCCACACGGCCGGCTGGAACCGGGTCGCCTGCTCCATCGCGAGGAAGGCCATGTACGTGGCGAAGCTCTCGTTCAGCCAGAGATCGTTCCACCACCGCATGGTCACGAGGTTGCCGAACCACATGTGGGCCATCTCGTGGAGGAGCACCTCCGCGCGCGTGAGGCGCTGGTGGTCCGTCGGCGGGTCCCGGAAGATCATGCGCTCGCTGTGGGTCACGGCGCCGACGTTCTCCATGGCGCCGGCGTTGAACTCCGGGACGAAGACCTGGTCGTACTTGCTGAAGGGGTAGGGGTAGTCGAAGAACTCCGGGTAGAAGTCGAAGCCCTGCTTCGTGATCGTGAAGAGCTCCTCGGCGTCGAGGTGCCTCGCGAGCGACCTGCGGCAGTAGAGCCCGAGGGGGATCCCGCGGTGCTCGTCGCGGACGCCGCTGTACGGGCCGGCGATCAGCGCGAAGATGTAGGTGCTGAACCGGGTCGTCTCCTCGAACACGCGCGTCGTGCGCCCGAGGCCCGCGCCGAACGTGCGGGTGACGCGGGCGTTGCCGATGACCTCCCAGTCCTCGGGCGCGGTGACGGAGAGCCGGTAGCTCGCCTTGATGTCCGGCTGATCGAAGCAGGGGAACACGCGGTGGGCGCTGAACGGCTCGAGGTCCGAGTAGACGTAGTCCTCGCCGTCCTCCGGGTCGCGGAAGTGATGGAAGCCGTCGCCCGTGTGATCGTAGTCGTTCTCGTAGACGACGCGCACGCGCGTCTCCGGGGCGAGCAGCCTCCCCGGGAGGAGGATGCGGCAGTCGGACCACGCGGGCTCGACAAGGGCGCCGTTGATCTCGAGCCGCTCGATGCGCCGGCCGCGGAAGTCGATGAACGTGTCGCCGTGGCCGCGGACGTCGAAGTACGCGACCGCCTCGCCCCGGTAGCCGCGGGCGCCGCGCGAGAGGTCGAGGGAGAGCTCGTAGCGCGCGTTGCCGATGCGCGCGGCGCGCTCCTCGGCCTCTTTCTGGGTGAGCACGTCCCTTCCAGGGCCGCCGGTCGTCTCCGTCATGACGGCACACCGTAGGACGAACCGCCGGAGGGTGGCCAGCGATCTGCCGCTGTCGCGAGCGCCGCCCCGCCGCGAGGCGCGGGAGGAAGGGGGGCGCTTGCCGGGCGGCCGGGCGAGGGACGGCGGGACGAGGAAGCCGAGGGAGCCGACCCAGGTTGGGGAGCCGACCCAGGGAGCCGACCCAGGTTGGGGAACCGACCCAGGTTGGGGCACTGACCTAGGTTGGGGCACTGACCTGGTTCTGTGCCAGAACGGCGTTGTTCTGTGCCATGGGAGGGGGGTCCGGCACCGGCACAAACGCAATGCATTGCGACACACTGGGGGCCGGACCCCTCGAGAGCGCTCGGCGGAGCGATTCTCAGGGCAAAATTGTGCCAGAAAACGCATTCATCGGCGAAGTTCTGTGCCAAAGAGTCCCTGAACACTCTCCTTTTTGTGCCAGAAGGGGGGTCCAGACCCCTCCAGACCGCAATGCAGAGCGTTGGCCGGGGCGCCGGACCCCTCCAGACCGCACTGCAGAGCGTTGGCCGGGGCGCCGGACTCTCCCGGGACCCTGCTGGTCCGTGAGCGCCGAGGGCAAGGGGGGTCGAGCTGGCGCTGGAGATCCTCTGGAACGAGCGGAGCAAGGAGGAGCGCACGCCGGAGGCGCGCGCGACTCCCCTGGCCCGGCCGAGCTCGGCTCAGGGCGCCGGAGGGCTGCGGCGCCACACGAGCGCGACGGCGATCCCCGCGAGCGCGAAGGCCGCCTGGAGGAGGTGGACGAGCAGCGAGATCGCGATGGCGGAGCTCTCGGTGAGGCCGAGCAGCGAGGCGGCGAGCGCGAAGGCCCCGTCCGTGGCGCCGACCTGACCCGGGATGAGGTCGCCGGCCGCCGTGCCGGCGGCGCCCACGCCGTACGCGGCGAGCGCGCGGAGGGGGCCGCCCTCGGCGCCGACGACGGCGAGCAGCACGCCGTACTGCACCGCCTGGAGGGCGCGCCCCGCGAGGCAGGCGGCGAACGGCCAGGCCGGGACGGGCGGGCGCTCGTGGACGGCCTCCTGGAAGGCGGCGGCGAGCTGGCCGGCCCGGGCGAACCGCCGGGTGATCCACGCCGAGGCGGTGCGCTGCCGCGCGGCGAAGGCGACGCCGAGGCCGCTCGCGACCAGGAGGGCGGCGTGCGCGAGCACGCCGACGGCGAGCGGAGAGGCGCCGCCGATGTGGAAGAGGGCGATGGCCGCGAGGAGCGACAGCGGGGCCGAGGACAGGAGCGCGAGCGACTGGTTCGCCGTGGCGATGGCGGCCGCGCGCGCGGCGCCGATGTGGGGGGAGAGCAGCGCGGCCTTGACCGCCTCGCCCGCGGGGCGGCCGGCCGGCATCAGCATGATGACAGGGTAGGTGACGACGTGGATGCGAAGGAGCTCCGAGGCCGGGACGCGGCGCGGCGCGCAGAGCACGCCGGTCGCGAGCGCCTCGCAGCCGATGCGCGCCGCCTCCAGTCCGATCAGGAGAGGCACGAACGGCGCGGCGCGGGTCACCGCGGCGAGCATCTCCGCCGCGCCGACGTGGCGGATGAGCGCGGCCAGGGCGGCCAGGCCGAGGCCGCCGAGCGCCGCGTGGAGCAGCGCCTTTCGCCGCGCGCGGCGGGCGGCGTGCGCGTCCGGGGCGGCGGGCGGAGCGGCAGGGACGCGCGCCCCGCCGCCGGGCGCGGGCTCGGGATCGCCGCCGGCGCATTCCTCTGCCGCTCGGGCCGGAGGCAAGGGAGCCATGGGAAGGGGCGCTGCGAGGAGCGTGCCGGCGCCGTGTGGGTGCGGCGCGCGCACGCGGCGGTGAGCTGCCTCGCGGAGCGCGCGCGCCATGGGCATGCAGCGCGCGCACGCGGCGGTGACGGTTCGAGCTTCTCGGCGAGCAGGAGCTCACGTGGGGACACCTACGGACGAGCAGCGGTGAGCGCCCCTGTGTTCGCGGGCGCGGCCGCTCACGCCGGATCGAGCGGGGCGTGGAGCCGCGCGCCGGGTACAACGATGCCCCCGCGGTCGCCGGGGGTCAGCGCGCCGTAGCGCTCGCGGAACACCGGCGGCGGCGGCCGCGCCCCGGGCGGAGCGAGCCAGAGGCGGCGCAGGTGCCGCTTGCGATCCGGCTCGGGCCAGTCCTCGAAGGCCGTGCGATCGTGGAGCAGCGTGCGGCGCGGTCTCTTCGGGGCTCATTCGGCGGTTCAATTTCCTCCTGCCTCGCCTCCGGCGCGCTCAGGACGCGCGCGTCCTTCCCGACTTCCCGAACGGCGCGCGCGAAGCACGGCGTCGGCGCTGAACACCGCGAGCCCGGTCCAGATGAAGGCGAAGCTCACGGCCTGGGCCGTGGTGAACGGCTCGTCATAGACCAGCACGGCCAGCAGGAACTGGCCGCTCGGCGCGAGGTACTGGAGGAAGCCCACGGTGGTCAGCGACAGGCGGCGCGCCGCGTTGGTGAACCAGACGAGCGGCAGGGCCGTGACGATGCCTGTCGCGGCCAGGAGGACGTGGGTCCGCAGATCGGCGCGGCCCGCGGCGCCGGCGCCCTCGGCGTGGAGGGCGGCCAGGTAGGCCATGCCGAGCGGGGCGATGAACGACGTCTCCAGGGTGGAGCCGGGGAGCGAGCCGACGGCGGCGACCTTCCGCAGCAGGCCGTACACCCCGAACGAGCTCGCCAGGCCCAGGGCGATCCAGGGGATCGCGCCGGCGCGCACCGCCAGGTACACGACGCCCGAGGCGGCGAGGCCGAGCGCGAGCCACTGGGCGGGCCGCAGCCGCTCGCGCAGGAAGAGCATGCCGAGGAGCACGCTGAGCAGCGGGTTGATGAAGTAGCCGAGGCTTGCGTCGAGCACGCGCCCCACCGCGACGGCGTAGATGAAGAGGACCCAGTTCGCCGACACGAGCGCGCCGGTCGCCGCCATCGCCGCGACGACGCGCCGGTCGCGCAGGGCCGCGCCGAGCGCGCGGTGCTGCCCTGTGGCCAGCGTGAGCGCCACGAACGAGAGCAGGCTCCACACGGTGCGATGGGCCAGGAGCTCGACCGCGCCGACGTGCCGGAGCTGCTTCCAGAAGACGGGGACGACGCCCCAGGAGCTGTAGGCCGCGATCCCGTAGGCGACGCCCCACGCGGCCTCTCCGGGGCTGTCGCGAGCATCTTCGGGCGTGCGCATCGGGGTCGTGCTTCCTCGGGGGGCGTCGCGCGACGCCGTTGTCGCGAGGCCTCACTCGGCGCCGCTCGTCGCCCGGCGCCGCTCGCGTTCGATCGGATGGCGAACATGGCGAACCTGCTCGGCCGTTTCAAGACCTGCCCGCGAGCGCCGGGCTCGCAGGCTCGCCGCGAGGCCGCGTGGCATCCGCGTTGCTGGATGCGGGGCGCGGCGCTGGAGTCCGCAGCGAGCACAGCGAGGTAGGTATGCGAAGTGTCTACGCTCTGGCAGGGCTATGTGCAGCGATGGTGGTCGCGTGCACGGAAAATACGACCGGCGAGACGGAGCCTGGAGGCGCACACCCTGAAGACATGGGGTTCGTGACCGTCCAGTGGTCCATCGAGGACAAGACCGACGCCGCTCAGTGCAAGGCGCGCGGCGCGACCGCGGTCGAGCTGGTCCTCATCAACACGGAGAGCAACGAGGTCACGCGGCAGGTGGTCCCCTGCGAGCGGTTCGACGCGAGCGTGCAGCTCGTCGCCGACGACTATGTCGGGACGCTCTCGCTCGTCGACGACGACGGCAGGCCGGTCAGCGATCCGCAGGCGGTGGGGCCGTTCGAGGTCTCCGGGGACGAGTCGACGACCCGCAAGATCAGCTTCCCCGCCGCCGAGAGGCAGCGCGACACGCACCGGCGCCCGGACAGGTCACGACGGTAGGACACGGGCGGATCGCCCCGGGCGCGCCCGAGCCCCTTCACGCGCCGATCGCGGCCGCCTGCCCGTGGAAGCGCGCGATCTCGTCGCGTCACGGCGGCGAGGGCGCTCGGTCCCTCCCCGCACCGCCGGGCAGCCCGCCCCCTTCGATCAGCCGGAGGAGCTTGTCCTTCGTGGTCAGCCCCACGTGACGAGCCACCTCCTTGCCCCCGGCGAACGCGACGACGGTCGGGAACGCGCGGATGCCGAGGCGGCGGGCGATCGCCGGGCACCGATCGCCGTCGACCGCCACCACCTTCAGGCGCCCTGCGCCTTCCTCCGCCAGCTTGTGCAGGATGGGCGCGAGCGCGCGGCACGGCGGGCACCACTGCGCGGTGAGCTCGACGAGGACGGGCACCCCGGCCTCCAGCACCTCGGCGTCGAAGCTCGCCTCATCGATCTCGCGGACAGGATTCGTGGACATGGCGTGAACCTCCATGCCCTGGCAGGTCCCGAGGGCGGCATCCATTACAGCCCCCACCCGTTGTAATGTGGGCGCGGCTCGACACCTGACCTCCTGGACCATGGGCGCCATCAAGGACGCGGACGATCTCCTCAACCATGTGTCGCACCTTGTGCGCTCCGAGCGCTCGGCGCTCGCGGCGCTGGCGCGCGCGGAGGGGGTGACACCAGAAGACGCGGTCGACTGCGTGCAGGAGGGCCTCTGCACGCTGCTCACGCTCGCGCAGCGGGGCGCCCTCCCGGAGGACGTCGGCGCGTGGGGGGGCGTGCTCGCCGGGACGGTGCGGAACGCCGCGCGCAACCGGCGCCGCCGTCATTTCCGCGCCCGGCCGCACGACGACGTGGACGCGCACCCGGAGGCCGCGGGGGACGTCCCGGCGACCGACGAGGCGATCGCGCGCGCCGAGGAGCACGTCCGCCTGCGCGCGTGCGTCGAGGAGCTCTGCGAGATCCAGAAGGCCGTCGTGACGCTGCGCATGCTCGAGGAGCAACCCGGAGAGGACGTGGCGCGCGCGCTGGGCATCTCGGCCGGCCACGTCGCGGTGCTCCTGCACCGGGCGAAGCTCGCGCTGCGCGCGTGCATGACGTCGCCGCACTGAGCCCGCGCGCCGCGCGTGCTGCCGCGCGCCCTCGCGAGAGCGCGCGCGGCGCCGGCGCGCCGGTGTCTGCTATGTCTTGGGCGAGACGTCATGAGCTCTTCTTCGTCCGCTTCGCCAGCCTTGCGCATCCTCGTGCCCGATGAGCCGCCCGCGTTCGAGGTGGTGAACCCCGAGGGCCGCTCCAGCGCGGTCCTGCTCTGCGACCACGCGTCCAACGCGGTTCCGAGGAGCCTCCCCGAGCTGGGCAGGCAGCACGAGGCGCTCCGCGAGCACACCGGCTGGGACATCGGCGCGGCGCGCCTCTCGCGCCGCCTGTCCGCGCTCCTCGACGCGCCGCTCGTGCTCTCCGGCTACTCGCGGCTCGTCATCGACTGCAACCGGCCGCTGGGCTCGCCGACGTCCATCCCCGAGATCAGCTGCGGCGTGCCCATCCCCGGCAACACCATCGACGCCGCGGAGGCCCGCGCGCGGGCCGACGCGTGCTTCTGGCCCTACCACCGCGCGATCACCGCGCTCCTCGACGCGCGGCGGGACCGCCGGGCGCGCACGGCGATCCTCAGCGTGCACAGCTTCACGCCCGCGATGCCCGGCCAGGACCGGCCGTGGCACGCGGCCGTCCTCTACGGGCGCGACCGCAGGCTCGCCGCGCCGTTCCTCGAGGCGCTGCGGCGCGAGCCCGGGCTCTGCGTCGGCGACAACGAGCCCTACCGCGTGACCGAGGGCGGCGACTACGGGATCCCCACGCACGGCGAGGGCCGCGGCCTGCCCTGCGTGCTCCTCGAGATCCGCCAGGACGGCCTGCTGAGCGACGAGGGCGTGGAGGCCTGGGCCCAGCGCCTCGCGGCGAGCTACCGGGCCATCGAGGCGAGCGGCATCGACCTGAACGCCCTCTCCCCGGACGCCGCCGCCGGTCGGTGACGTAGACGGGGGCTCCGGGCCCGACGGCGAGGGGATCGCGCCCCTCGCCGTGGCGGGGAAAGTACGGCCTGCGGTCATTGACAAAAAAAATTGTCAATGATACCCACGGCGGTGTGCTCGACGTCGACGTCATCGAGGATCCGGCCGCGGCAGCGGCAGCGCTCGAGCCTGTCAGGAGCCGGCTGCTCTCGGAGCTCTCGGCGCCCGCCTCCGCCGCGACGCTGGCCACGCGCCTCGGGATCGCGCGCCAGAAGATCAACTACCACCTGCGCGCCCTCGAGGCGCACGGGCTCGTGCGCATGGCCGGGACGCGCAAGTGGGGCGGGCTGACGGAGCGCCTGCTTGTCGCGAGCGCGGCCTCCTACGTCGTGTCGCCCGGCGCGCTCGGGCCTGTCGCCGCGGATCCGGAGCGCGCCTCGGACCGCCTCTCCGCGACCTACCTCATCGCCCTGGGCGCGCGCGTCGTGCGCGAGGTCAGCGATCTGCTCCGGCGCTCGCGGGAGGCCGACAAGCGCCTCGCGTCGCTGTCGATCGACGCCGAGGTCCGCTTCCGATCTCCGGCGGAGCGCGCCGCCTTCACCGGCGAGCTCACCCGCGCGGTGACGGCGCTCGTCGCGCGCTACCACGACGACGCGGCGCCAGGCGGGCGATCGCACCGCCTGGTGATCGTCGCTCACCCCACACCCACACCGAACGAATCGCCACGAAAGGAGTCATCATGCCCGTGAGAAAAGACGCGTCCGGCCGTCGCAGCGTCGAGGCCGAGGTCGAGGTCCCCGGCAGCCCCGAGGAGGTGTGGCGCGCCATCGCGACAGGGCCCGGGATCTCGTCGTGGTTCGTGCCGAGCGAGCTCGAGGAGCGCGAGGGCGGCACGACCGTCTCTCACTTCGGCCCGGGCATGGATTCGGTCGCGACCATCACGGCCTGGGAGCCGCCTCGCCGGTTCTCCGCCGAGGCCCCGGAGGACATGGGACCAGGCAGCCCCAAGGTCGCCACGGAGTGGATCGTGGAGGCGCGGTCCGGCGGGAGCTGCGTCGTGCGCGTGGTGCACAGCTGGTTCGCGAGCACCGACGACTGGGACAACCAGTTCGAGGGCCACATGCACGGCTGGGCGGCCTTCTTCCGCATCCTTCGGCTCTACCTGGCCCATTTCCGCGGGCAGCCCTGCGCGGCGTTCCAGCTCATGGGCGCCGGATCCGAGCCCAAGGCCGCGACGTGGGGCGCGCTCACCGGCCCGCTCGGGCTCGCTGGCGCCGCGGAGGGACAGCGGGTGAGCTCCGCCGCCGGCGCGCCGCCGTTCGCCGGGGTGGTCGAGCGCGTCGGCACGAGCGAGCACCCGGAGCTGCTCCTCCGGCTCGACGAGCCGGCGCCGGGTATCGCCCACCTGTTCGCCCTTCCCATGGCCGGGCAGATCTTCCTGCCGATCCGGCTGTACCTGTACGGCGACCGGGCGCCCGCCGCGGCGGCGCGCGACGAGCCCGCGTGGCAGGCGTGGATGGCCGAGCGCTTTCCGGTGCGCCCGCCCGGCTGACCCTCCGAGGCACCTCCAGCGATCACGCCGACCGGGACGACCGCGGGAGCAGCTCCCTCAGCGCGTCGTGCAGGCGGCGGTACGTCACGACGTCGCCCCGCGCCACGCCCTCCCGCACGAGATCCCGGGCGACGTCCGGGCCGATGCCGGCCAGCACGCAGGCGCTGCCGAGCAGCCTCACCGCCGTCGCCACGCGCAGGAAGAGCGCGAGCGCGCTCGCCTCCATCCGGTCGAGCCCGGTGACGTCGATGACCACGGCGCGCGCCCGCCTGGCCGTCACGGCGGCGAGGAGCCGATCCATGAGGAGCGCGCACCGCTCCTCGTCGACGAAGCCGATCACGGGGACGCAGAGGATCCGGCTCCAGACCTCGATGATGGGCATGGACAGCGCCCGGATCGCGGCGCGCTGGTGCTCGATGAGCGTCAGCTTCTCGGTGATCTCCCGCTCGTACGCGAGGTCGCGCGCCCGCGCGAGCTCCTCCTCGGCGCGGGCGCGCGCGAGCGCCTGCGACGCCGCGGGCAGGAGGCGGCGCACGAGGCTGACGTGGCGCGCGTCGAAGAAGGCGCGGTCCGGGTGGACAAGCACGAGCAGCGACCGCAGGGGGCCGGCGTGGAGCGGCGCGTGGAGCGCGGAGCCGTAGCGCGCGAGCACGGGCTCCGGCTGGCGCTGCCACTCGGCGAGCTGGCGGAGATCGAAGCTGGCGACCGGCCGGCCCTCGAGCGCGCGCGAGAACGCGGGCCCGGCCTCCCACTCGGTCGCCGAGAGGCCCGGATCGGTCGCGACGAGGACGCGGCCGTCCGCCCCCTCATCGAACGCGATCACGAGCCCTGCGGCGGCCCCGAGCCGCCGCGCGGTCGCCTCGACGACGCGCGCCAGCGTCTCCGTGAAGCTGCCCGGCTCCGTGAAGCGCAGGAGCACCTCCGCCAGCCCTTCGGCCTCCAGCCGGAGCGCTCGCTCCTCCTCGTGCGCGCGTCGCAGCTCCGCGATCGTCTCGTGGGCGGCCTCGTCCATCACAGCTCAGTCTCCGAGCAGGACGACGCTGATGGAGAGGTTCGCGTGCTGGTTCTTGCCCCGGGTGAAGCACCCCTGCTCGCCGAAGGTGAACCTGCCGAGGAACGGCGTCTCCCCGAGCGACGCGGCCACCCCCTGGACGACGCGATCGAGCTCGCCGCGCACGGCGAGCATGCACCCCGCGCAGAAGATCACGAGCGCGCCCTGCGCGCGGAAGGAGGGCGGCGCGGCCGCCAGCGCGGCGTCGACGACGGAGCGGACCCGGCCGATCACGCTCTCGCGCGAGCCCTGCATGAGCACGAGCTCGTCGCCCTCGTGGATGTTGGCGCCGAGCGTCATGGAGTTGTCCGGCCGCACCGTGTCCGGGTGGATGAGCAAGAACTGGGGGACCTTGCCGATCCAGCCCGAGGGGCGCCCGAGGGGGTGGAGCGCCGTGTGCTCCAGGATCGTCCCGCCGCCGAGCTGCGCGGAGATCAGGCCGCCGGTCCAGCGGTTGTAGACCTCGGCGGCCGGGAGCCCGTCGATCTCGGGCAGGCGCCTGCCCTCGGCGCGGGTCACGCGACAGCGGTGCTCGGTGGGGGCATAGCCGCTGCTGAACGCATAGGAGATCTCCCCGGACGGGTAGAGGGCGGTCAGCAGCGCCGCGCCCTCGTGGGCCAGCCCGCGCTCCATCTGCGATTGCCTGCCGACGATGGAGTCCGCCGCGGTGGAGCCGCCGAACACCGGCACGTTGGGGCCCACGACGTCCTCGATGCCGAGCAGGACGTCCTCCTCCGCGCCGGTCTGCACGCTGAGCCAGAGCAGGGCCGGGAGCTCGCCGGAGCGCCCGGCGTCCTCGATCGCACGCGCCGCGGCGCGCGCGCCGGCGGCCCGCGGGGCAGCGCCGATCCGCTCGGCCGCGACGCCATAGGCGCCCTGCGCGTCGGCGACCCCGAGCAGGGCGAGGCCGGGGCCGGGGGCGCCATGAACGCCGGCAGCGGTCATGACCGACTGGCACGAGCTCGATCCGTGGACGCGAACCGGCGGCGGCAGCGCCGCGGTGGCGCGCGCGAGCTCGTCGACGTCATAGGAGGCCGTGTAGCTCAGGAAGACGTGATCGGGCTCCGCGCCGAGGCCCGCGCGAAGCGCCGACATGGCCTCGGCGAACGCGGCGCTCGCCCCCGCAGCGGTCGACGACGACGTGGCGATCTTCATCCCCGCGGCCCTCCCGCGCCCGCGGGCCGCGCCGCCGGCGTCGGCGCGCTCCACAGGCCGTCTGTCGCGTTCATGACCATTTCCTTCATCGGCGTTCTTTCCGCTTGCGAGGCGCCCGGTGATCCGCTGCGCCGGCGCTTATACACAAAACCGCACCGCGCCGCCCCTGCGCTCAGCCGCCGATAAGGTGCCGTGCGTAGCCGTACACGTAGACCGGGATGAGCGCGGCGGCAGCCACGTTGAGCAGGAAGCCTGTCCGGATCATCACGGGGAGCCGCACGTACCCGCTGCCGAACACGATGGCGTTGGGCGGCGTGCCCGCCGGCAGCATGAAGTCGCAGGACGCGGCGATCGTGGCCGCGAACAGCACGCCGAGGTCCTGCGGGAGCACGTTGAGCGCCACGTTCACCGTGGCCGTGTTGGAGGCCAGCGCCGACAGGGCGATCGTGCCGGCGCTGGCGAGCCCGAGCTGCGCGAGCAGCGGCGCCTCGGCGACGACAGCGAGCTTCGCGGCCATCCACGCCGAGAGCCCGCCGCCCTCGATGCCGGCCGCCATCGCGAAGCTGCCGCCGAGCAAGGCGAGCGTGCCCCAGGGCATCCTGCGCAGGGAGGCGAGCGAGAGGGCGCGCAGGGCGAGCAGGCCGAGCGCCGCAAGGACGGCCACGGTCGCCTCGTAGTGCTTGCCCTGCACCTTGAAGCCGGCCGCGGCGCCCGAGCCGAGCGCGGCGCCCAGGCCCCTGAGCGCGGCCTGGAGGGGAGGCGCGAGCGCGGCGCGCAGCGGATCGCCGAGGATCCAGAGCGCGCTCGCCGCCGCGAAGATGGCGGCGACCGTCTTCTCGCCGCGGCTCATCGGGCCCATGGCCGCGAGCTCGCGGTCGAGCGCGTCGCGCGCGCGGCCGGGGCCGAGCCCGTCCCGCCTGCCGAGGCGCCACAGGGCGAGCCAGAGCAGCGGGACGAAGAGGACCACGAACGGCAGGGCGATCGCCATGTACCGCAGAAAACCGAGATCGTGGCCGAGCTTGTCGGCGACGAAGCCGCAGAAGATGGAGTTCGTCCCGGTGCCGATCTTCGTGCCGATCCCGCCGACGTTGGAGGCGTAGGCCACCGCCAGCATGATCGCCGTCCCGTAGTGCGTGAGCCTGCGCCCCCCGGCGGCCGACTCCAGCTGCGCGAGCAGGGCGAGCCCGATGGGGACCATCATCACGGCGGTCGCGGTGTTGGAGATCCAGAGCGAGATGGAGCTCGTCGCGACCAGCATGCCGAGCAGGAGGCGCTTCGGGTCCGTGCCGACGGCCCGCATGATGTGGAGCGCCACCCGGCGGTGAAGGCTCCACTGCTCCATGGCGGCCCCGATCGCCATGCCGCCGAGGAAGAGGAAGATGTAGGCGTCGACGAACGGCGCGGCGGCGCGGGCCGCGTCGCCCGCGAGCCCGCGGCCGAAGACGCCGAGCAGCGGGAAGAGAACGAGCGGCAAGCAGGCGGTGAGCGCGACGGGGAGCACCTCGAAGAGCCACCACAGCGCCATCCACGCCGCGACAGCGGCCGCGTACGCAGGGCGGTGGCCGTAACCAGGGACGGCGTGGAGCCCGCTCGGGACGAGCGCGATCGCGAGGGCGGCGGCCGGACCGGAGGCGACGCCGAGGCAGCGAAGCAGGCTGAGCCGCGCAGGCGGCGGGTGGCCTGGGTGAGGGGCGCCCGGCGGCGCGGCGGCGTGATCAGGGGGGCCCTGCATGGCGACTCTATCGCACACGCGCCTCCTCGCCGGCAGGCCGCGCCCTGCGCGCAGCGCGGCGGGCGCGGCGCGCGCGTGCTAGGCGTCAGCCGCTCCGCACGGCGCTCGCGCCGCCCGCAGGGCAGGAGAGCCGCCGTGTCCGATCCCCTCGTCGTCAACGATGCGCTGACCGCCCCGGCCGCGCTCCTCAGCTGGAGCGCCGTTCGCGCGTCGGGGCCCGGCGGTCAGAACGTCAACAAGGTCGCCTCCAAGGTGGAGCTGCGCTTCGACTTCGGCGCGTGGCCGGAGCTCGCCGACGACGCCAAGGCGAGGCTGCGCGTGCTGGCGCGCGGCCGGCTCGACGCCGAGGGGCGGCTGTTCATCGTGAGCCAGCTTACGCGCGACCAGCTGCGCAACCTGGACGACGCGCGCGAGAAGCTGCGCGCGCTGATCCTGCGCGCGCTCGAGGTGCCGGTGCAGCGAAGGCCGACGCGGCCGACGCGCGCGTCGAAGGCGCGGCGGCTCGACGAGAAGCGGCGCACGGGCGAGAAGAAGCACGTGCGCCGCGGCGGGGGCGATCACGAGTGACGGGCGCGGGGGCGCGGGGGCGCCGGGGCCGCGCGTCCAGCGCGCGCCCGCGCCGCGGCGGCCCTCGCTCAGCGCTTGCGCCGGGAGCCGGCGACGACCTCGGCGGCGGTCGTCGCGGTCGCCGCGCGCTTGATCCATCGCCGCAGCTTGCCCAGATCCTCGCAGCCGGCGATCGCGCGGGCCACCTCGGCCGGCGTGGCGACCCCGCGCGACTCCAGCACCGTGAGGATGGCCTCCTGCGCCATCCTGATCTCGCCGCGCGCCTCGCCGCGCGCCTCACCAAGCGCCTCGCCTCGCGCTTCACCGCGCGCCTCGCCGCGCGCTTCACCGCGCGCCTCGCCGCGCGCCTCGCCCTCCGCGAGCGCCGCCTCGAGCGCGGGCACGCGCTTGTCGAGCAGCGCGCGCGCCACGGCGTCGTCCGAGGACGCGGCGTCGAGGAGCGCCTGGATCGGCAGCGGGCGCACGAGGCAGGGATCCTCGATGACCGCATCCTTGGGCAGCGGGCGCCAGCCGTCCGTCTCGCGCGACCACTCCATCACCCGGCGCTGCTTCACCAGGATGCAGAACACCCGCCGCACGCCGCGGGCGATCAGCAGGCGCGCCTTGGTGGTCGGAACGGCGAGGGCCTGCTTGTCGCTGACCTCGAACGCCAGCTCCTCCAGCCGCCGCCGGCCCGCGCGGTCGGGCTTCTGCGCGAAGACGCTGGCGTCGGCGGCATAGTCGCTGCCGAGGTCGGTCCGAGTCAGCATGTCCACCGCGCCCCGGTAGCCCTCGGCGACATGGGCGCCGAGGACGTAGGTCAGATCGAAATGCTGCGTCGCGTGCGGCGGATCGGCCGGGGCGGCGTAGACCTCGGCGCCGTGGAGGTACTCCACCCGCGTCTCGGGCGGCGCCAGCCGGTCGTCCACGTGCGGGCGCGCCCTGCCGGCCGAAGGCGCGTGGAGCGTGCGACCGGAGCCGCCGGCGCCGGGGGCGAGGAGGACGTGATCGTGCCTGCGCATGAGCTCCACCATAGCGCAGTCAGCGACCGGCGGGGGGCGCGGCGCCGGCGTGCGCGCTTCCCGCCGCGCGGCCGCGCGGCGAGGTTCAGGCGCTCGCTCTCAGACAGCCCAGCTCGTAAAGCCCCATCCACCCGACCTCCGGGTCGGTGCAGGCGCCCTCCCTGAGCTGCTCCACGAAGTCCTCGATCGGCTTCTCTACCACGTCGATGAACTCCGTCTCATCCAGCGCTTGCGCCCTGTCGCGCGCGCAGTCCACGGCCAGGAACGCGTGTCGCTCGATGGTCGAGTAAGCGCACTCCAGCGGGCGGCCGAGCGGCACGAGCCGCCCGGCGACATACCCTGTCTCCTCGAGGAGCTCGCGCGCCGCTGCCTCCTCCGGGGCCTCGCCAGGCTCGACGCCGCCGCCTGGGAGCTCGTCGAGGATCCGATCGGGCCCCGGCCTGTACTGGCGCGCCAGGATCACCCTCTTCTCGCGGGAGATGGCGAGGACGCAGACGGCTCGCCCCTCTTTCTTGAGCGAGAACGTGCGGACCTGCCCGTCCGGGAGCTCGAAGGTGACGTCCTCGATCCTCCGCCACGGCGAGTGCTGGACCACGCGCCGCTCCAATGCCTTCCATCGCACGACCGTCATGACCAACCCACCTCGGAGCCGCGACCGCTCCGGCGCCGCCGCCCGGGAGGGGCGAGGAGCACGGACGGCCGCGCGGCGAGCACGGCTACCAGGCGCGACAGCCGGGTTCAAGAGAGCACATCCGAGGGCGCTCATCGCGCGAGCCCGTCCGGGCCTCCGGCGCCCTCGCTCAGGCGGGGGCCGGCCGGGCGCTCATGGGAACGGCCTCCCTCGCGACGGCGAAGTGCCGCCGGATGAAGTCGTTCGCGAACATGCCGATCGGGTCGAGCTCCCTCCGGACATCGGCGAAGTCGACATACCGAGGATATGCCCTCTCCGCGTACTCGCGATTCGTGAAATTGATCTTCCCCCAGTGCGGCCGGCCTTGATGGCGCTCGATCATGAAGGCCTCGATCTCGGCGAAGATGGCCTTCCAATCTTCCGCCTCGGAAGGGAAGTGCGCGAAGGTCAGGAACACCGAGTCGCGACCATGGGCGGGGCTCATCCACGCCGTCTCCTTGGTGACCGTCCGCGCCAGGATATAGCCGTTGATCTTGAACGTCCTCCGCTCCATGAGCTCGAACAGCGAGGTGACCGCCGGTCCCAGGCCCTCGAGCGGGATCGCGATCTCGGACTCGATGTGGCCAGCGACGACCTTGAAGCGAGGATCGTGAGCGAAGAGCAGGAGGTCGTACGACTTTCCGACCTGGTAGGAGCTCGTGCTCACCGCGGCCAGCGCCGCCGTCAAGAAGCGCGGCTTCAGGTCGATCGGGACCTGCCGCGCGGCGTTCATCAAGACGCTCAACGTGAGCCTGTCGCCCACGGCGAGGAGCGGGTTGCGCAGCCTGTCCCAGAGGGACGGCTCCGACAGATCCTCCCTCTTCGCGGCGTAGATGTGCTGCCTGCCGTACGGAAAGAAGAACACCTTGTTCATCGCGTACGGATCGGAGAGCGAGAGAAAGCGGGCGGCGTTCGCGATCGCCGCCTCGGTCCCGAAGATCTTCTGGTGCTTCAGCACGTTGAACGACTCGCGGACCGCGAGCGTCGCCTCGACGACGATCCCCAGGCAGCCAAGGTTGGTCCTGACCGCATCGAGGTACTGTGCGTTGTGCGCGCTGGATATCTCGATGACCTTGCCAGACGACAGCAAGAGCTTCGCGGAGAGCACGGCGCTGGAGAACGAGCCGGTGCTTCCGGAGCCGTGCGTCGCGGTCGCGATGACACCTCCGACGTGCTGCGCGTCGACCTCTCCCAGGTTGACGAGCGCGAGGCCGGCGGCGTCGAGGTGATCGATGAGGTCCGCGACGCGCATCCCTGCCTGGACGGTGACGGTCTTGTTCTTCCGATCGAGCTCGATCAGCTCGTTGATGCGCGCGAGGCTGACCATCCATTCGTCCGTGCACACGATGTCGGACCAGGAATGTCCCGCGCCGACGATCCGGATCTTCTTGGACCTGGCCCTCGCGCTGTCGACGATCGCCACGAGCTCGTCGATCGACCCGGGCTCATGGAAGCTCTCGGGTCTGCACTGATGGTTGGCTCCCCAGTTCCGCCAGGTCCCATCCGGACGAAGCGCATTGGACGTGGCGAAGAACCTCCTGATGCCCTGTGTGATCGCGCTCGGAAGCTTGATATTTCCGAGACGTTTCTGGTTTCCTTCCACGAATCTCAGCTGCATGAGGCCTCCACGAGATGCCCTCGGGCACACACCCGCAGATAGTTGAGCGGCGAGTGGTCGGCCAGCGAGAACCCTGGGCGCAGCGGGCGATCGAGATGAGCTATGTCCCGGACGCTGTTCGCGCAGCGCATGGCCGAGGGATCGGAGCCCGGCGCCCGAGGCGTCGAGCCGCCACAGCCTCCGCCGCCCGGCCAGGCGGCGCGCTCGGTCAAGACATTGGCGCCGCCGGTCAAGGACGGGCCGCGCGCTCGGCATCATTCTCTCTGCATGACCTACCTCATCCCGAGCCAAGAACAGGCGCACGCGGGCCTGCGTGCCATCAAGGTCGTCCTTACCTCGGCCGGCCCCCTCGACGGGTCGCGGCGCGACGCGATCGCCGCGGTGCAACGGCACCTCCTTCACACCGACCTCGACATCGACGCGCTCGCCCCGATAGCGCCCGAGGAGCTCGCGCGCGCCGTCGAGGACCCCGCGCTGCGCGAGCAGCTCATCAACGGTCTCTGCGCGATGACCCTGTGCGGCGAGCGCGTCGACGAGCGCGAGCTGATCGAGGTCGAGCGCTTCGCCGCGGCGCTCGGGGCGCGGCCGCACGCGGTCCGCCAGCTCCACCACCTCCACGAGCAGCGGCTGCTCCTCCTGCGCATCGACATCAGCCGGAGCTCGCTGCTCGGAAAGAACGTGCGGCGCATGCTCGATGAGGGCGGCCTTTATGGGCTCGCCAGGAACGTCGCGAGCTTCGCGGGCATCCTGGAGAACGAGCCGGTCGCCGCGCGCTACCGCTCGCTCGAGGCGTACAGAGAGGGCACCCTCGGCAAGGCGCTCTTCACCTTCTATCGAGAGAACGGCTTCTCGTTCCCCGGCGAGAAGCGCGGCGTGCCCGAGGGCGTGCTCACGCACGACCTGAGCCACATCCTCGCTGGTTACGGCACGGACCTGCGCGGAGAGGCGATGACGATCGCCTTTCAGGCGGGGTATCGCCGCGAGAACCCGTTCGGCATCCTCGTGTTCCTGCTGGTGCAGCTCCAGCAGGGCGTCCAGCTCACCGTGCTGGCGCCGTCGCAGCAGGGGATGCTCGCGACGCCCGGGCTCGCCGACGAGCTCGTGCGATCGTTCGTTCGCGGAACGAAGATGAGCATCGACCTGATGGACGACTGGGACTTCTGGTCCGACATGGCGGTGGATCTCGACGAGCTGCGCCGCCGCTACGGCGTCGTCCCCTGGGAGGCCGCGGCCTGATCCGGGTCCTCCGCCGAAGCAGCCGAGAGGCGAAGAGGGCTCGCCGCCGCGCCGGGGAGCGGGCGGCGAGCCGGGGGCGCGCGCTTCACCCGCCGAAGCCGCCCGCGACCGTCTTCGAGAACGACGCGCCGCCCTGGCTGGCGCGCACCGCCGACTGGGAGAACAGCGCGAACGCCTTGCGGATCTCCGCCGCGTCGCTCTTCGGCGTCAGGATCCAGCGGTCCTCGATCCCCATGTCGCGGAAGACGGCGCGGAAATCGGTGTTCCCGTCGTCGATGCCGATCGCCGCCACGATGTGGGCCTCGGCCCGCCGCATGTCACGGACGAGGGCGCACACGTCCCTGGCCTTGGCCCACGTCGAGCCCGCGTCGGCGCCGTCCGAGATGATCAGCGTGACGGTGCGCGCCGGGACGCCGCTCAGCGCGAACTCCTGCGCCTTCGCGATCACCGTTCCGAGCAAGACCACCGTCTGATCGTAGAGGGGCGTGCCGAGCATGGGATCGTAGTTCTTCGTGTCCATCTTCACGGCCTGGGCGATCGGGCAGTACGGATACAGCACCGCCCCGTTCAGGTAACGGTTGTGCGCCAGGATCGAGTCGCGCTGCCTGGAGTCGGAGAGGGCGCCCACCACGAGGTTGTGCCCGTCCCTCACCGACGGGGCGTTGCCCGCGAACTTGATGGATCCCGAGTCGTCGGGCATCACCGTGACCAGCACGACCTCCGACGACGCGACGTCGTCCACCTGCACGCCGAAGCCGGCCTGGATCTGCGCGCCCAGGTCGGTGATGTGCAGCGCCTGCATCGCCTCGGGCGAGAGCGCGCCGTCGTCCCGCGCCGCCTCGAAGAGCTGCTCGATGTCGAGCGAGCCACCGCGGCTCGCTCCGCTGTCGTTCTCCTTGTTCTTGCTCATCGGATCCTCCACGGTCATGCGCCCAGGCACGGAATCGGGTCGGTGCTCTTCACGAGGTTCATGCCGGCGGCGGCGAAGCGGGCGAGCGCCTTGTCCGCCTCGGCGGTGAAATCGACGGCGAATCCCCCCTTGCCGTCGGGCACGGTGACCGGCGACATGCAGTCGGTCATCACGTAGATCTTCTTGGCGAGCGCGCGGTCGGTGAGCGCGATCTCCGTCAAGATGTCCTCGATCGAGCTGCGGACGCAGTGGCTCGCGGCCTGGCCGGCGATGATCACCGCGTCGGCGTGGAGCAGCGTCCTCAGGAAGCCCGTGCTCCGCTGCGCGAGCGGCTGGCCGTCGTGGCGCGTCAGCACCTCGGGCTGCATCACCGAGTAGTTCTCGGTGAGCGGGTTGCCGCCCTTGACCTCGACCCACGACTGCACCCCGCGCGCGAACGCGTGGAACATCCGCGCCTCGTGCACGACGCCCGCGAGCGCGTGGCCGTCGCTCCCGAGGATGCAGTGCGGCGGCCACAGGTAGAGCTTGTATTTCCCGGCCTTCTCGAGCTCCTCGCAGTAATACCGGACCTGCTTCATGAGCCACGGGTAGCTCCCGCCGCAGAGCCACTTCGCCACCGCGGGGTTCGGCCGCACCTCCCCCGCGTCGATCTGCGCCGTCGTGATCTCGCGGTGCGCGCTCAGCGGGCGGTCCTCGCGATCCACCCAGAAGGCCGGGAAGAAGATCTGGTAAGCGAAGTGGGTGTCCATCGTGACCGTGATGTTCGTGATCGACGCGAGGTTTTTGTAGATGAACTCGGCGATGCGGCGGCTGTCGTCGACCGCGCCCGTGCCGCTCCTGCCGGCGACGTAGAGCGAGCCCTGCGGGAAGCAGAAATCCTTCTGCACGTCGATGAGCAGGAGGTGGACGTTCTGCGCGTCCGCGGCCGACGGCTTCACGCCATGCGCCTTCCGCCACGCGGCGGCGGCGCCGTGCAGCGCCTCTTCATTGGGGTGATAGCCCCACCGCTCGGCGTTCTTGGCGTCATAGAAGGCGGGCAGGGGGAGCTCTGTCGATTTCATTGTCTCTCTCTCCTCTCGATCGGCCCGCGAGCGCGGGCCGTCAGCTCAGCGTGGATTCACGAGATGCGAAGCAATGTGATCGCCTGTGCGTCGACGACGAACAGGCCCTCTGGGCCGACGAGCAGCCGGGAAGCCTGGGTGACGAACGGCTCGGTGCCGGGGAACTGCCGCGTCTCGACGAGCGCGCCCCCGCGGACCTCGACGCGGACGACGCCGCTGTCGGTCGCCGAGAGCAGGAACCCGGAAGCCGCGCACTTGCCGGTCAGCGCGCCGAGCCACGAGCCGCCTTCCCCGTCGCCGTCGGCGACCGCCTCGACCGCGCCGTCCTCGCGCACGACGACGCACCGGTGCACGGTCCGGCCGGCTTGCTCGGCGGCGAGGAACAGCCATGCGCGCCCGGCCCGGGGGCGCCCGCGGCCTTCGTCGGGGCGCCTGCGGCCGTCGTTCGACGGCGAGCTCGGGCCGGCGTCGAAGACGCAGGTCGCCGCGGTGAGCTTGCCGCCCGGGAAAGGCAGCTTGACCGTGTCCTTGAGGCCGGGTCGATCGGCGTCGAACACGAACGCTATCGAGACGTTCCCGGCGCGGTAGAAGCCGAGCCCGAAGCAGGGGCCCACCCAGAACAGCGTTTGCCCGGCGAGCACCTCGCCCATCGGCACGGCGTCCGCCTCGCCCGAGAGCGCGGCGGCGCCTGGCCTCCCGCTGCGCAGGAGCTGCCCGCCGCGCGTCCAGTAGCGGGCGCGCGCGTTGACGTCGAAGATGGGCCTCGTCCCGACGCAGTCCACCTGGATCCGCTCGGGCGCGGCCCCCGGCGAGAGCACCACGAGATCGCCGCCCCGGCCGATCAACGTGGCGCTCCCGTGCACCGCGAAGCGCATCGCGGGGTGCGGCGCGCCGGACATCACGACGGACCGGTCCTCTCGCAGGAAGCGGCCTCCCTCGTTCACGAGATACGAGAGCCCGCCCGGGCCGAGGGCCGCGGCCAGGATCACCCCGCGCGTGCTCAGGATCCGCGTCGCCAGCACCTCGCCGTGCACGACCGTCGACTCCTTCACGACGGCCGGCGCGGCGCCCGCGCAGGCCGGGCAGGCAGGGCGGGCGTGCTCGACGCCGCACGAAGGGCACCTCGTCCACGCGAGCGCGTCGAGCAGCCGGCGCGGGAACACGCCGCGCCGGTCCTCGACGAAGACGCGGTAGAGCGCGTCCAGGAGGTCGTCCGGCAGGACGCGGTACGGGATCGCCGGCTTCGGATACCGCACCTCGCGGTCGAACACGGTGATGCGGCGGAGCGGCCTCGCGCTCTCGGGCACCCGCGCCGACGCGGACCGCGGTCGGAAGACGCCGCCATAAGGCCCCACGCAGAGCAGGCTCTGCATGACCATCACGGCGAACGCGTACCAGTCGGAGTCCTGCGAGTACGGCCTCGACAGGAGCGGCCGGGGGAGCGAAGGGTCGCAGAGCAGCGGATCCACGAAGCGCTCGGTGAACACCTGGCAGAGGTACGGGCCGAACTGGAAGCTGTCGGCGTCGATGACGAACACCTCGCCGCCGGCGACGAGCACGTTGAGATCGTTGAAGTCGCCGATCACGACGCCCCGGTCGTGGATCGCCGTGACCGCCCGGTGGAGCCGCGCGAGCACCTCGGAGACCGCGGCCGACGAGAGCCCGCCGTGGCGCATCGACGGCTCGCCGTAGCGCAGGAGCGGCTCCGCGCCGCGCACGAGGCGCATGGCGTAGCCCACGACGCGCTTCCTGGTCCTGTCGGTCGCGAGCTCGAGGGGCGCGATCACCTGGTCGGGCAGCGCCGGCGGGAACGCGCGCAGCTTGTCCTGGTGGCGCTCGATGCGCGTCTCGGCGGCGCGCTGCTCGGCGTCCTGCCCGGCGTAATCCGGGTGATCGGGCGTCTTCCAGACCTTGAGCGCGCGGCCGTCTCCGAGGTCGAACACGTCCGCCTCCCCGCCTTTGCCGATCGAGGCCCGAGGGTCGAGTCGAACCCGCTTTGAACCAAGAACAACGTCCACTGTCGCCTCCTCCGGACGCAATCGAACCGAATCACGCGCAATCACGCGCAATCACGCGCAATCACGCTCAATCACGCGCAGACGCCTTGTCGTTTCCCTCCGCGACGCCTGCGCCTCCGCGCAGGGCCGCGCCTCAATCGCGGGCGCCCTGCGCCCTCCGCACGACGACCACCGTCGTGTCGTCGCGGAGCAGCCCGCCTTCGCGCTCCATCCGCTCTTCCTTCCACACGGGCCGCGCCACCGATCGGTTGATGAGCGCGAGCCGCCGCCTCACCGCGTCGGGGTTCCGGAAATACCGGTCGTCTTCCCAGAACCTCGACAGCGGGCCGACCTCGCCGCCCCCCGGGATCTGCCGTGACGACGACTCCAGCAGATCGATCGCGCCGTCGGTCCCGAGCAGGGCAGTCCGGAGCGCGCTCGACGGGAAGGCGCGGTGCACGGTGAAGCGCGGCGCCTCGCCGCCGGGCGGCCGATCGAGCAGGCCATACGCGAGGTACGGGGGCTCGTCCCTCGGGAAGGGGCCGAGCCGCAGGAGCTCGTCGTCGAGCGCGATGAGGCCGTCGCCGAGGGAGAACGCGCACGCCCTGTCGCCGGAGATCGCGAGTCCGACCACGGTGAACAGGAAGAAGGTCGACACGACCTCGGTGAAGCTGCCGCCCATGCCGGCGGCCACGTCGCGGAGCGGCGCGAGCGCCCCGCGCCGCACGTCTTCCCACGTCGCGGGCGAATCGAGGTCTCCGCCGCGCCGGAGCGCGCCGAGCACCTGCTCGGCCACGATCCGCGCCCCGAGCGCCGCGCCCACCTCGCTGCGCGCGCCGCTGCCGCAGCCGTCGCAGACCACCGCGACGAGAGAGCCGCCCTCGGCCCGGAAGGCATAGGCGTCCTGGTTGGGCCGCCCCGCGACGACGTGATCGGTCCCGGTCACGGTGCCGCCGGCGAGCTCGAACGGCGAACCTCCTACCACGTCCGTCAAGAAAGCGACCTCGCGAGACATGGACATCCCTTCTGCGCCCGGCGAGGGGGCGCTGCGGCCGGACATCGGCGCGTCAGAGCGCCACACGCGCGGCGCTCCCGGCGTCAGAGCTCCGCCATCGACGCCGGCCGTGGAGGCCTGAGCGCGGCGAGCATCCGACTGTTCGTGTTCTATATACACTAATCTTAGTGTTCGATGTACACCTTGTCAACCCTGGGGAGCGGGATGCGTGAGGCGCAGCGCCTGGGCGCCGCGCGCGGGCACGCATCGAAGTGGCTGCCTGCACCGAAGTGGCTGCCTTCACCCACCGCCAGCCTGCGGGGCTCCTCCTCGTCGGCGTCACGGCGCTGGTCACGATCGCCGCGGGGACGGTACGGTGGGCGCGTCGCGGTGCCGCGAGGCTGACCGAGCGACGGGAGGGGTAATGATCCGCAACCAGGAGAGCGCATGACCACCACGACCGATCTCTCGAAGCCCGAGCCGAGCTCCGACGCGCCCCTTACGACGGCGGAGCACGCGAAGCTCCCGCTCATCCTGCTCGCCGTCCTCACGATCCTCAGTATCGCCACCGTGTGGAGCCCCGCGGCCGGACGCACGAGCTGGATGCTCGAGGTGGGCCCCGGCCTCGCCGGCGTCGCCGTCCTGATCGGCGTCTACCGGCGCTTCCCGATGTCCCACATCGTCTACTGGGGTGTCTTCCTCCACATGCTGATCCTGATCTACGGCGGCTATTACACCTACGCGCTCACCCCGCTCGGCAGCTGGGCGAAAGAGGCCTTTCATCTGAGTCGCAACCATTACGATCGCGTCGGCCATATCGCGCTCGGCTTCTTCCCCGCGCTGACGATCCGCGAGGTGCTCCTTCGGCGGACGCCGCTCCGCCGCGGCGGCTGGCTGACCTTCCTCATCCTCTCGGTGGTCCTCGCGATCGCCGCTTTCTGGGAGCTCCTCGAGTGGTGGGTCACGCTGCTCGTCGCGTCCGACGTGGGGCAGGCCTTCCTCGGCTCGCAAGGCGATATCTGGGACGCGCAGTGGGACATGGTCCTCGCGCTGATCGGCGCGATGGTCGCGCTGCCGCTGCTCGGCGGGCTCCACGATCGCTCGATGGCGCGTGTCCCTGGGCTGATCGAAGGGGCGCCGCGCTGACCGCGGTCGAAGCTCCGCGATGAGCTCCCCCGTGCCCGCCGACGCCGCGTGGAGATCCCTTCCATGAGCGCCGCACGCCCTCAGATCTCGAAGCTGAACCGAGGCGCGCCGCGACCGCGCTGCTCGGGAGCGGCCCGTCGACGAGGACGTCCGCGACGCCGAGCTCCGCGGCCGCGTGGACGACCTGCGGCACCCAGAGGCTCATGATCCTCTGATTGAGGCCGAACGCCGGGGGCAGATTCGTGGGAGACCCGCTCGACATGGTGTTCGCTCCTTCGGGGCCTACCTTGGGGAGCGCGACGCCGGGGGCGCCGGCGGTGAGGGAGGCTCAGGGCGCCTTCGGCTTTTGATACGAGGTGTGTTGGACCTCGAGCTCCGTGCATTCGTTGTTCACGAAAGTGAACCTCACGTAGCCATCCGTGCCGAGCGACGAGGCCACTTGGATCATCCTCTCGTCGTCAGAGAAGCAGGTCCCCACATCTCCAAAGGCGTCCCTCGCCTGACAGTGCATGTCCCAGCCGCTCGGAAGCACACGAACTCCGCAGCCGATGTACTCATTGGCGTCCGCGCTGTTCCTCGTGCTGCCGAGGTCGCCGGTCGCAGTCCCACTCGCGCCGTCCAGGGTCACGACGACGCTCGCCGTCTGGGTGTACTTGAACCCGGCCCACGCGAAGGAGCTAGCTCCGAGCGCACCGACCACCAGCATACCGACGATTACCTTCTTCTTGTGGGTCATGAAAACTCCAATTTGGCCAGAATTGTCCCTGAGCCGCGAATCGCGGACGAGGCCGAGCTGCACGTCGCGGCTCGCAGACGATGAACCGTGCATGGCCGCGACCGGCGCTCACGCTCGCCAACGTTCGTTCACGTGCATTGGCAAATCTCGATCCAAGACCCCTGCCGGCATGGCTCAGGCCCTCGCGCGGCGATGTCGCGCCGTTTGCGCGCGCCCGCACGGGGATGCCGGGCATGCGACGGGCGTGACCGCCGCGCAGCGAGGGGCACCGCGCAGCGTGACATGTCACGGAGCCAGCGTGACATGTCACGGAGCCAGCGTGACATGTCACGGAGCCAGCGTGACATGTCACGGCGCGAGCGCGCCGTACATCGCGGCTCGATGACGCCGGCCGGCGCACGGGATCGTGGTGGACGTGGCCGGCGGTGAGGGACGCTGTACGAGGGACGAGCTGAGGCGACGAGGTGTTCGGGTCGATCGGATCCGCACCGCGGTGCGCCGGCGCGGCCGCGCCGGGGGCGTGCCCGGAACGAAGGACGATCTGACGATCGAGCTTCGCCGATGCCGAGCGAGGGAAGGAACGCCGGGTGGCACGTGGGTTGCTTGGTCGCGCGCGCTGGATGGCCTTACGGCGCTCGTGCGCGCCTCGCGCGTCAATGCGGCTGAACGTGATTGACCGAGGCGACCGCGGGCGCGAGGCGACGCCGGCGCGCGCATTTCGCATTCCTGTGACGCACGCGCTCCGGACCAAGGAGAAGCAATGACGGTTGAAATAGAAGCTAGACTGCTCGCGAGACGACATCGACGAGCATCCCTTCAGGCGCTCGAGATCTTCGAGCCGCCGAGCAGGTACCGGCGAAGGTCCCTCCTTCTCGCGAACGGCGTCCTCTTGAGCGCCGTCGCGTTCGGCGCCGGCTGCAGCTCGGGCTCGCCGAGCGAGGAGCTGCACGGCACCGCGAAGCTCGCGCTGGGCGCCGAGGACCCGACCTGCGTGACGATCCAGCGCGGGACGGCGGGCGCGGTGGAGGACGCGACGATCTGGGAGACGTTCCCGACCTGGAGCGATTCGACCGTGCTCCTCCGCACGGGCACCTTGGCCGGGTTCGGCGTACGGCACGCCGTCCTCCGCTTCGACCTCTCACCGGTGCCCGCCGGGGCGACGGTCGTCTCTTCGACGCTGCGGATCGAGCAGATCTACCGGGACGACACCACCTCGAGCACCATCAACATCCACCGGATCCTCTCGCCGTGGACCGAGCCGACGGTGACCTGGCAGAGCCTGGGAAATGGGAGCGATTTCGACTCGGCGATCGCGGCCTCGTTCCAGTCGCTCCCCGGCGCCGGGAGCCGCACGGCCGATCTGACCTCGCTCACCGCGGCGTGGCTCGCGGGCACCGTTCCGAACCACGGCATGCTGCTGGAGGAGGCGCCGGTCCTCACCACGAGCTTCCGGAGCAGCGACGATCCGCAGGTCGACGACCGGCCGAGCCTCGAGGTCTGTTACACGACCGGGGCGACCTGCACGGGCACGCTCGACGACGGCGACGCGTGCACGACCGATACCTGCGACCCGGTGCTGGGCATCCTGCATACGCCCATCGCGACCGACGACAGCGATCCAAGCACGATCGACACGTGCGACCCGGCGACCGGCGCAGTGACGCACGTCGCGTGTCCGGCGCTGGATCCGACCGTGGCCACGCGGCTCATCGACGCCGTGGGCTGCATCTACCAGGGGCCGAACGCGCCGCAGGCGGGCGTGAGCGCGGGGGCGATCGACGTCATGACGGTCGCGGTCGTCAAGGGCAAGGTCGCGACGAGAGCGGGTGTCCCGATATCGGGCGTCCAGGTGAGCGTGCTGGGCCACGATGTGGAGGACGCCGAGAGCTTCGGTCGGGTGCTCACGCGCGCCGACGGGGCGTTCGAGCTGGTGGTGCGCGGCGGCCAGCCGCTCACGATCAGCTATGAGAAGGACGGATACCTGCCGTCCCAACGGCAGGTGGGCACCTCATGGCAACACTGGTCCGACGCGCCTGACGTGGTGCTGATCGAGCGCGATCCGGTGGTGACGCCCGTCGCGCTGGGCAGCGCGACGGAGATCCAGGTGGCGCGGGGGAGCGTGCAAACCGACGAGAGCGGGACGCGCCAGGCGACCTTGCTCTTCCCCCCCGGCACCTCGGGGACGATGACCGTGCCGGACCCGAACGGCCCGCCGGGGGCTATGACGACGGTGGCGTTGCCGGCCGAGGTGCACGTGCGCGCCACCGAGTACACAGTCGGCCCGAACGGCCCCGAGGCCATGCCGGGTACGCTGCCAGCGGCCAGCGCGTACACCTATGCGGTGGAGCTCGGGCTCGACGAGGCGGTCGCCGCCGGGGCGACGAACGTCGAGTTCACTCAGCCCGTCCCGTTCTACGTGGAGAACTTCCTGAACTTCCCTGTCGGGATGGCCGTCCCGCTCGGCTACTACGATGCGCAGAAGGGGATGTGGATTCCGTCGGAGGACGGGCGCGTCATCCAGATCCTCGCCGTGAGCGGCGGGGTGGCGTCGCTGGACATCGACGGCGACAGCGTGGCCGATGACGCGAGCGAGCTCGACGACCTGGGCATCACCGCCGAGGAGCTCGAGCAGCTCGGCGCGCTGTACACCGCGGGGACGAGCCTCTGGCGCGTCCAGGTGACGCACTTCACGCCGTGGGACGCGAACTGGCCGTTCGGGCCGCCGGACGACGCCGTCCCGCCTCCCGACGGCTCCGGCGTGTCGACCGGTCTTCCGGACAACGTCTGCAAGGCGACCGGCTCGATCATCGAGTGCGAGAGCCAGGTCCTCGGCGAGCGGCTGCCCGTGAGCGGCACGCCGTTCAGCCTGCAGTACCAGAGCGACCGGACGCTGGGGCGAAGGGACCTGTACCGCCTCCCGATCCCGCTGACCAAGGCGACGGTCCACTCGAAGCTCCTGCGGATCGGCCTCCAGGTGAACGTCGCCGGGCGCAGCTTCACGTACGCCCAGTCGTGCCCCTGCCCGCCGAACCAGGAGTATGCCTTCGAGTGGGACGGCAAGGACGCTTTCGGCCGCGATGTCCCGGGGAAGCAGCTGGTCGAGGTGGATATCGGCTACACCTATGAGGGGGAGTACAAGAAGCCCAACATGAGCGGCACCGCGGCCGGGGGGGGATCGGGGAGCAGCGGAGGCTCGTTCGGCCGCGCCGGCGGCGATCGGATCACGGGGAACAGGGCGCGGCAGGACGTCACGCTGCACCGGAGGTGGGAGAGCATGCTGGGCGCCTGGCACAACGGCTCCGACGCGCTCGGCGGGCTGAGCCTCAGCGAGCACCATGCGTATGATCCCGTCACCGCGAGCCTCTATCGAGGCGACGGCGAGAGGCGCACCGGTCGCGAGTTGCAGAGCAGCCTCCGCCGGGTGGCGGGCGAGATCCCCGCGAGCAGCGCCGCCGCCGCCGACGGCATCAGCGCCGCGTCCGCGTACATCGGCCTCGCGCTCGGTGTCGCGGTCGGGCCCGATGGGAGCGTGTATTTCCCCGACGTGAACACGGCGCGCGTCCGGAAGATCGGCCCCGACGGGATCATCAGCACCGTCGCCGGCGTCTACAATCAGTTTGGGTACAACGGGGACAATCGGCCCGCCACGAGCGCGCTCCTGGGGTCGAGCCTGGGGCTCATGGCGATCGGGCCTGACGGAAGCCTCTACTTCAAGGACAACTGCAACATCCGGCGCGTCGCCCCGGACGGCATGATCTCGAGCGTCGCCGGGAACTCCGGGCTCGACCGCTGCAGCCTCAACCCGTTCACGGCCAACAACGTGGCCGCGACCTCCGTCCCCCTCGGCGATAGCATCAACGCCATCTCGGTCGCGCCGGACGGCACGCTGTACATCGCCATGCGCACGCGCGTCCGGATGGTGACCCCCGACGGGATCATCAGCACGGTGGCGGGCACGGGAGAGGAAGGCAACTCCGGAGATGGCGTCCGGGCCACCGAAGCTCGCTTCGCCTGGATCACCGCCGTGGCCGCGGCGCCTGACGGCGGCTTTTACCTCGCCGAATCCGGCGGTGTGCCCCATTCTGCTGGAAACCGTATCCGGCGCGTCGACCTCAACGGACTCCTCACCACGGTCGGGGGCGCCCCCGGCAATGCCGCAGCGCAGACGGGCGACGGGGGCCCGGCGACGTCAGCGCTCCTCGGATCGCCGCAAGCGCTCGCGCTCGGACCGGACGGCAGCATCTACGTCATCACCCAGAGGATCGCGGACGCCGACTACCCCACCTTGCGCCGCATCTCGCCGGACGGCATCATCACCACGATCGCGGGCAACCGCGCCGCCTATCCGGCGCTATGCTCGTCCACGACCCTGCATTGCGGGCTCGACGGGCCGGCGACCAAGGCCTGGTTCAGCATGCCGCGGGGCCTCGCCCTCACGCCGAACGGGGAGATCTTCATCGCCGACGGCGTCCAGGCGACGAACTCGGCCATCCTTCACCTCAAGGCGCCGTTCCCGGGCGTGGCTCCCGGCAACATCGCGGTGCCGAGCGAGGACGGCACAGAGGTTTACGTGTTCGACGAGCGGGGGCGCCACCTCGCCACGAAGAACGCCCTCCTCGGGGCCACGCGCTACCAGTTCGGCTACGACGCCGCGGGGCGGCTCACGACGGTCACCGACGTCGACAGCCAGGTAACGACGATCCAGCGCAACGCGAGCGGCGTCGCGACGGCCATCGTCGCGCCCACCTTGCAGACCACGTCGCTCGCGATGGACGCGGAGGGCTACCTCTGGACGCTGACGAACCCGGCGAACGAGACGACGACGCTGGAGTACTACCCGGGCACGGGCCTCCTCATGTCGATGCTCGAGCCGCTCGGACGCCTGCACGAGTTCGAATACGACGAGGGGCGCCTCATCAGGGACGATGATCCGGCGGACGGCTTCAAGACGCTCAGCCGGACGGACTCGAGCTCGGGCTACTCCGTCGCGCTCACCACGGCGGAGGGCCGGACGCGCACGCATGCGATCGAGGAGCTCGCCGACGGCGGCGAGCGGCGCACGCACACCGCATGGAACGGCCTCTCGACCGTCGTGCAGACCGACCCGAGCGGATCGAGGACGGTCACGACGCCGGACGGCATGGTGGTCTCCACGCAGGTGACGGGCGATCCGCGCTTCGGCATGCAGTCGCCGATCGTCAGCAAAGAGACGAACACGACGCCTCTCGGAAGGACCCGACAGGTCACCAGGGCGCGCTCCGTGACGCTGACGGAGCCGGGCAATTCTCTGAGCGTCTCGTCGATGACCGAAACGACCACGATCAACGGCCACCCGTTCACGCAGCTGTTCAACAAGGCCACGAACACCGCCGTCTCCACGCTGCCGAGCGGGCGGCAGGTCACGACGACCCTGAACCCTCAGGGGCGAGCGGCTGAGATAGCGATCCCGGGCATCCTTCCCCTTCAGATGACGTATCATCCGAACGGCCAGCTCCACACGCTCGCTCAGGGATCCAGGACGTGGACGTACACCTACGAAGACAACGGTTGGCTCACCACGATGACCCAGCCGCTGAACCACACCACATCCATGGTGCACGATCCGGTCGGCCGGGTCACGCAGGTGACGAGCCCAGACGGCGAGCTCTTTGGGATCGGCTACCACGCCGGCGGGCTCCTTCACACCGTGACGCCGCCGGACCGGCCGGAGCACTCGTTCGATTTCACTCCAGCCGGCCTGCTGGACGAGTACCTGGCGCCGGAGGCCGGAGGCATCGCCCGGACGACGTCGTGGTCCTATGACCGGGATCGCCTGCTCACCAGCTCGACCCGGCCAGGCGAGCCCGCCACGGTATACACGCCGGATCCGGTCACAGGTCGACTCGGGCTCGTGACCTTGCCGCTGGGGATGGGCACCATCCAGTACGGTTATCACCCCACGACGGGCAATCTCCAGAGCGTCACCGGCCCCTCCGGGATCTCGCTCGCGTATGGTTACGACGGCGCGCTGCCGACCAGCCGGACATGGACGGTCGCCGGGTCCGGGGCCGGCGTGGGATCGGTGCAATGGACCTACAACAACGACTTCCGTATCGTCAGCGAGACGGTCAGCGGCGGCGCAGCGACGGCCTTCGGTTATGATGTCGATGGCGTGCTCAACCAGGCCGGCGGCCTCACGCTGAGCCGGCACCCGCAGAGCGGGCAGTATACGGGGAGCAGCGTCGGCGTCGTCAGCGATACCGTCACCCCCGACGCCTACGGCGGCACGCAAACGTACGTCGCGCAGGCGGGCGGGTCGACGGTGTACGAGGTGAGCATCACCCCGGACGCGCTGGGGCGCATCGATCAGCGGACGGAGACCATCCAGGGAGAGACGCACTCGTACGATTATGAGTACGACCTCGCCGGCCGGCTGACCGACGTGGTTCGAGACGGCACGCTCGTGGCGCACTACGACTACGACGCGAACGGGAACCGCCTTGCGCGCACGTCGGCGGCAGGGACGGAGGGCGGCACCTACGACGACCAGGACCGGCTGCTCACGTACGGGACCAGGACCTACGTGACGAGCCCGGCGGGCGACCGGACGAGCGTGACCGACACGGCCACGGATGCGACGACGACCTTCACGTACGACGCCCGCGGCGCCCTGCGGCACGCAGGGCTGCCGGATGGCACGTCGATCGATTACCTGGTGGACGGCGAGGGGCATCGCATCTGGAAGCAGAGGAACGGGGTCAAGGTCCAGGGCTTCCTGTACCGGAGCAAGCTCCAGCCGGCGGCGGAGCTCGACGGCGCGGGGAACGTGGTGGCGCGCTTCGTCTACGGGCGAGGGCAGCACGTGCCGGACCTGATGCTCAAGGGCGGCGTGACGTACCGGATCCTCACGGATCATGTCGGCAACCCGCGGCTCGTGGTGAACTCCGCGACCGGCGCCGTGGCGCAGCGAATGGACTTCGACGAGTTCGGTCGCGTGCTGCTCGACACGAACCCGGGCTTCACGCCGTTCGGCTTCGCCGGCGGTCTGTACGATCCAGAGACGAAGCTCGTGCGCTTCGGGGCCCGGGACTACGATCCGGAGGTGGGACGGTGGACGAGCAAGGATCCGATCCTGTTCGCCGGACGCAGCTCGAATCTCTACGTGTATGTCGGGAATGATCCGGTCAACAGGGCAGACCCCACGGGGCTCCTGCCGGGGATGCCGGCGGGGTTCCCGTCCTTGGATGCTGCGGACTGGGCCGGCGGACTGGCCACGGTGCTCAACATCCTCACCCCGGGAGCAAGCACGCGCCCGGTGTGGAACAATGGGGACCCGATCATCCTCCTGACGAATTCACCGTGGGTCATCAGGGATTCGAACGCTGGCTTGACGCTCGGACACGTGGTGATATTGAAGAGGGACGAGGTGACGAACCAGGAGACGTACGAGCATGAGCTCGCACATGTGATCCAGCACGACATCGTCGGGGCCGCGTATCTGCCCCTGCATATCATCGGGCAGGGCTACTCGTACCTGATGACGGGCGACTATGCGGCTGCGAACTTCATGGAGCGCGGCCCCCATAAAAAACCGCCGTGTGCATTCTAGAGGACCGATCAGGTTGATTTTGCGGTAATTCTATGCGCTTCGATGGAAGGCTCGACCGTCTCGCCGGGCCATGATCTCGTCCGCGGCCGGAGGTGCACGGATGGAACGATGGTCGCCGCCGGTGGAGCTGTCGCGGCAGGAGCAGTCGCTGATGAAGCGGCTGACACGCGTGAGAGCACTGTTCGGCTTTCTCAGGTTGCACCGGCACGAGCTGTTCGATGAGACGTTCCAGGAGCAGCTGGAGGGCATGTACCGGACGACGGGGGCAGGCGAGCCGCCGCATCCGCCGGCGCTGATGTGCATGGTCACGCTGCTCCAAGGCTACGTAGGCGCATCGGATGCCGAGGCGGTGGAGCTGTCCGTGGTCGACCTGCGCTGGCAGATGGTGCTCGGCTGCCTGGGTGCGGCTACGCCCCCGTTCTCGCAGGGCGCGCTGCAAGCATTCCGAGAGCGGATGCTCGCGCACGAGATGGACCGAGTGCTGCTGGAGCGGACCGTGGCGCTCGTTCGGTCCGGCGCTATGACGGAGGGCGAGAGGCGTGCGGTGTCCAAAGCGCTGCGCGTGGCCATTGATAGCCGCCCTTTAGCGGGGGCCGGGCGGGTTGAGGACACGATCAACCTGCTCGGCCATGCTGCACGCAGCATCGTACGCGTCGTGTCGAAGATCATGGATCGACCGCCCGAGGAGATATGCCGCAAGGCTCGCATCCCCCTGCTCCTGGCGCCCAGCATCAAGGCCGGGCTCGACCTCGACTGGAGCGACCCGAAACAGAAGGTGCTGGCCATCCAGATGCTGGAGCGGCAGGTGTCCTCGCTACAGCAGTGGGTGGACCGTCACCTCGACGACGTCGTCGAGCAACCCCTTCGTCCCTACCTCGATGCCATCACACAGGTTCGGGGCCAGGACCTGGAAACAGCCGAAGACGGGACCGTTCGCATCCGGCAAGGCGTCGCGCCTGACCGCCGCGTCTCCATTGAGGATGCCGAGATGCGCCACGGCAGAAAGAGCCGCTCGAAACGGTTTGACGGCTACAAGGAACATATCGCACGAGACCTTGACCTTCCCGTCATTGTCGCCTGCGCGGTCACGCCCGCGAATCGGCCCGAAGAAGAGGGAGCCGTGCCGATCGCCAAAGACATCCAGCATCAGCGGCTGCGCATCGCCGAACTCCACATTGATCGCGCCTACGTGAATAGTCCCGTCGTTGGCGACGTGATCCACGCGAAGGGTAAGGTGTTCTCGAAGCCTTGGGGCCAGCGGGCTCGCAGTCCCGACTTGTTCAGCAAGCGCGACTTCAACATCGACCTGCGCACCAAGACGATCACGTGCCCGGCGGGACAGGTCGAAGCGTTCGAGCCCGGCGACACGGTCGAGTTCGATCCTGAGGAGTGTGGCGCATGCCCCCTCCGAACCAGATGCACCCAAGCCGCCTCGGGACGAGGGCGGACCGTGTCCATCGCCGAAGACGAAGCGCTGCAGAGCAAGTTCCGGGAGCTACAGCAGACCGCACCAGGACGCGCCGTGCTCAGGCAGCGCACCGCTGTGGAGCATGCGCTCGCCCACATCGCGGCGCGGAAAGGACACAGCGCGCGCTACATGGGCGCCAGGAGAAACCTGTTCGACCTCCGGCGCGCCGCAGCGATCCAGAATCTCGAGGCTGCCCAGCGGCTGGTCCAGGAGGCTGCGTAAACTATTGGAATCAGACAATTTTCAATATGTTCGCTGCTCTAGGTCAGTCTCATCTCCGGAGGATGTTGTCATGCTTGGAGGATGTTGCCATGTTTGATCGGGCCCGGCATGCGTTACGGAGCGGGGCCATGGCCATCGTGACGGCCTCAGGGCTCGTCGGGTGCGACCCGGGGATCGATGTCTCTGGCGTCGTGCGTGACGGGGCGAGCAGTCCGATCGGGGGCGCCGAGGTCACGCTGATGTGCCCCGGGGCGCGCCATGATAACCGCACGACGTCCACCGACGCTTCCGGGCATTTCCGGGTGCCCGTGGAGTTCGGCTGCCTGAAGCCTGATTGCAAGCTGTCGGTTCGGGCTGCAGATGGCAAGGCGAAGGAGTACATGGTCCGCGATCACTGCAAGGACAGGAGCTCCATGTGTGGCGCAGGGTGCAATGTCGTCTCTCTGGACGCCGTCCTGTGACGCTCCGCGGTGACGGGTTGACGATTGCGGACTCGTGAGCATCTCGGCTCGGCGCTATCGGTGAGCGCCGAGCCGAGGTCCGCGTCCAGGCATGTCGCCATCGCGCTGCGGCCCTTCTGCTCCCGTCAGGAGCTCATGGGCTACATCGCGGAGCGGCTCCGCCGGGCAAGCTGCGACGATCTCGTCCAGTAGACACGACGCGCCCGAGGCGCTCTCGCTTGCGCTCCGTCATGGCAGGGACGGAGCGCAGGCCCGGCCGCGCAAGCTGCTCAGGCTGATTCAACATTCCTGCCGTGTCTTCCGACGCCATGGTGGCGTCGTCGGAATCGTCGTTTTTTATGTTAAGAGGTGCTTCATGAAATACGATAATATCAAGATCGCAACAGCCGTCGTCGCGCTCGTGAGCGTCGTCGCGGCGGGGAACGCCATCGCCGGGGACACGTACCACGCCGACGTCTTCATCGACACGGTGGCGTCGGAGGCGCGTGGGACCACGTATGCCGCGCGGACCTCGTCCAACTCGGTAGAGAGGATCGACTGCGCGGTGGGCGCCTATTCGACCGGCTCCCCCTACGCGCGCTGCTTCGCCACGGACGCGGCTGGTGTATTCAAGGAGTGCTATTCGTACTCCGCGGGGATCGTGGCCGCGGCTCAGTCAGTCTCTGACTACTCCGCCATCTGGTTTAGCTGGAACGCGACGGGCACCTGCACGGCGCTTCAGGTGAACACCGGATCGCGCTTCCTGCCCTGAGCCATGCATCCCTGGCTGCGCGATGTTGTTCTGATCGGAGCAGGGGTCGCCGCGGGGACGCTCGCGGCGACGCTCTGCTGGGCGCCTGTTCGCGCCGACCTGAGGTCGATCCGGGGAAGCCTGGGCATCGTCCACCAGCAGATCGAGGGGCTGAATGCCCGGTGCGCCGAGAGCTCGCCTGGCAAGGTCGACATGGACGCGCTGGCGCGAGGTCTCTCGTCCCGGCTCGCCCAAGCGTCGACCGGGGCGCAGGCCGCCGCGGCGGGCTCCGAGCCAGCCGAGCATCCGGATCCTGGAGAGGCCCCGGCCGCGCCGGCCGAAGAGGGCGACTGGGAGATCGTGGGCCAGGCCGAAGGGCTCGTCGCACAGGCGATCTCGACCGGTCGATGGACCGAGACCATGCGGCACCGTTTTCATCTGCTGCTCGCCGGGGCACCCGAGAGCGAGCGGCACCGCTTGCAGGCCGAGGTCGCACGGAACATCAACGCCGGCACCCTCGTCCCGGACGGCGCGCGTCTGCCGTTTTGAAGATCGGCGCTCGCCGGGGCCTCCGCGCCCCGGTGAGCGCTCGCCGCGCACCCGGTGTCGGCCGGCGGACCTCGCGGGCGCTGGCCCCCGCCCCGGCTCAGATCTCGAAGCTGAAGCCGTCCTTCTCGAGCCGCTCGTACTTCCGGCGGTCGAACCGGTAGAGCCGCGCGGCGCGGTGCGCGACGTCCTGCTCCACCTCGTCGAGCTCCACGAGCAGCCCGGTGCCGAGCGCCTTCTTCCGGAAATTGCGCTTGTCGAGCGGGCGCTCGAGGATCGCCTCGTAGAGGCGCTGGAGCTGCGACAGCGTGAACTTCGGCGGCAGGAGCTCGAACCCGATCGGCCGGTATCGGACCTTGCCCTTGAGCCGCTCCAGCGCGACCGGGAGGATCTCGTCGTGATCGAAGGCGAGCGCCGGGGTGTCGTCCACCGCGAACCACGCCGCCTCGCGCGCGTCGGTCGCGGCCTTGACCCGGTGATCCCCGAGCTTCACGAGCGCGTAGTACGCCACCGAGACCACGCGCTCGCGCGGGTCCCGCCCGAGGGCGCCGAACGTGTAGAGCTGCTCCAGGAACACCCCCGAGAGCCCCGTCTCCTCCGCGAGCTCCCGCCGCGCGGCGTCGTCGAGCGCCTCGTCGACGCGCACGAACCCGCCCGGGAGCGCCCACCTGCCGCGGAACGGATCGAGCTCCCGCCGGATGAGGAGGACCTTGAGGTCCTCCTCGTCGAGGCCGAACACGACACAATCCACCGTCAGCGCCGGCCGCGGGTGCTCGTAGGAGACGGACATTCAACCCTCCGTGTAATTTGCACACGAATCTTGGTGTCGATCGGACACCATGTCAACCAGCGCCGCGGAGCTCGGCGTGCCGAGCGAAACGTCGTCGACCGACAGACAACCCCTCGACGGCCAGCGCGCGTGCGCGGTAGAACGCGTCCATGACGGGGGACGCGGGGTCGAGCACGGCGGGGGCGGAGACGCGGGAGGAGCTCGAGGCGAAGCTCCGTGAGGCGCAGCTGCTCCTCCGCGCGATCCTCGAGACCCTGCCGATCACCGTGTGCAGGTACGACCGCCAGGGGGTGTTCACGTTCCACGACGGCAGGGGGCTCGAGGCCGCCGGCGTGAAGCCGGGGCAGCTCCTCGGAGCGAACGTGCTCGATCTCTTCGCGAAGGACCCGGAGGCGCTGGAGACGAACCGGCAGGCGCTCGCGGGGAAAGGCGCGTACAACATCTACGAGACGCACGGCGCCGCCTGGGAGACATGGCATGTCCCCGTGCGCGACGGGGACGGGGAGCCCGACGGTATGATCACCGTCAGCCTGGACGGCTCCGCGGCGAAGCGGCGCGAGCAGGAGCTCCGGGCGAAGGTCGAGCTCATCGAGACGCAGCAGGAGGTCATCCGCGATCTCTCGACGCCCATCATCGAGGTCTGGGACAAGGTGCTGACCCTCCCCATGGTGGGCGTGGTGGACAGCCTGAGGATCTCCGAGGCGATGGACAACCTGCTCTCGGCGATCGTGAGCAAGGATGCGCGGTACGCGATCCTCGATCTCACCGGCGTCGACGCGGTCGACACGCGGACGGCCGGGTACCTCATCGAGATGATCAAGGCCATCCGGCTCCTCGGCGCGGAGGGGATCATCACAGGGATCCGGGCGAACGTGGCGCAGACGATGATCGCGCTCGGACTCGACCTCTCCGGCGTCACGACCGTCGGCAACCTCCGCGCCGGACTCAAGCTCTGCATGCGCCGCATGGCCGCGGCGGGCGAGGGGGGCGAGCGCGCCGCGGCGACCAGCGCGCCGGCGAAATAGCGGCTTACGGCAGCCGCGCGCGAGGCGCGGGCGCGCTCCCGCGCGCGCCGGGCGGCGGCGGCTCAGCGATGGATCACGACGCGCGTGGACGGGTCGTCGCGCGTGGCCTGGACCGCGTACCACTCATCGGGCACGGCGGGCTCGGTCCAGTGGAAGAGCCATTTCGCGTCGGCCGGCGAGAGGTTCACGCACCCGCCGCTCTGCCCCTCGCCCCAGCGGTCGTGCCAGTAGGCCGCGTGAAGGAGGTACTTGCTGAAGAAGTGCTGGCTCCACGGCACCTCCGCCTCGATCCAGTCGTCCGCGTCGACGTGGGGCGTGATGAGCGTCTTCGTCACCCATTTGCGGCCGATGCTGTACTGGCCGAGCGGGGTCGTGGACGGCGGCACGAACGGCTCGGCCTTCTCCGGCTTCTCGGCCCCGTTGCGCCCGGCCGAGATCAGCGTCGCGAACACGGGGCGGTCGTCCTCGTAGGCGATGAGCCAGCCGTCGAGGGCGGCGATCTCGACCCACGTGTTCCTGCGCCCGTCCGCCGGCGCCGAGGGTGGCTCGCCGCCGAGCCGGATCGGGCGGCCCCACGGGTTCCGCGCCCGCCGCGGCTGGACGACCACCGCGTCTCGCTCGAGCACCCAGTGCCCGTCGTCCCGGGTCTCGAGATACGTCAGCTTGCCGACCCGCTTCGATCGGCCCGTCAGCCCGACCCGGGCGAGGCGCTCCCACACGGCGTCCGTCTTCGCGGGCGGGCCTCCCTCCGTGAGGCGGTACTTCGGGCGCGCCTTGCGGCGAAAGAAGGCCATCGGCAGGCGCGCCTCGGCGCCGAGGTACACCCCCTCGAAGGTGGCGGGCTCGTAGGGCTTGACCTTGTCCTTCGGGATGAACGTCAGATCCGACGCCCAGAGCCAGGTCGCCCCGCCGGCCTCGACCTCCTCGGTCCAGGCGACCGACGAGCGCGGGCGGACCTGCATGTGCCGCAGATCGTGGAGCCCCTCGGGCCACGCCGGCGCGTCGATGCCGTCCACGCGCAGGAGGCGCTTGAGGCCGAGCGACTCGCCGTAGCGGTACGGGAGCGGCAGATCGGCGCGCGGGGCATGGGGGATCAGCGCCTGGCGCACGGGATCGGCGGTGTCCAGGGTGGCGCGCTCGCCGTCGACGCACACGTAACCGCGCGGCTCCACCGCGTAGAACGCCGGGCAGCCGCCGGCGCCGCGGATGGGCTCGACGCTCTTCAGGCGGACCGAGCCGCCGATCGAGAGCATGCCGATCCACTGGGCCTTGGGCCGCGGCGCGGACCGGATCCACACCTCGCGGCCCTTGGAGTACACGCGCGCGGATCGCGCCCGCGCCGCCTCCACCTCCGGGACCGGCGCGGCCGGGGCCGAGGCGGCCAGCGCCTCCGGCGGCGGCTCCGGCGCGCTGGAGCGCGCGGAGGGCGCGCTGGAGGGCGAGGGCTCCGCGACCGCCACGCCCGCGCTCCCGGCCGCGTCGGCGCGCGGGCCGGCGTCTTGCCGCGACGGCGTGCACGCGAGCCACAGGGCGCCGAGCGCAACGAACCACGAGCGGCCAGGCATAGGCACGAGACCCTAGCACGTCGAGCCCGGCCGGCGGAACGACGTGCCAGTCTGGACGAAGGCGCCTGCGCCGCGAGCGGAGAGGAGGTCGTCGCTCGTGCCGCGATCTGCGGCGATGGCGCCTGGCCGCCAGGATTTCGATCGCCGGGGGTGTCACGCTCGCCCCGCTCGCGCCTAGAGCCGAGGAAGGCCGGCGAGGACAGCCGGCCAGAGAAGACAAGGAGAGATCCCATGCGTCGTTGGCTCAAGGTGACCCTGATCGCGGCCGTCCTCGGAATCCCGGCGGCGGCCTATGCTGGGACGCAGCTCACGGGCGGCTGTCCGTGCGCCGATTGCCCGTGCCCCGACTGCCCCTGCGGCTGAGCACCCAGCGCCCTTGGAACCGCGCGCGCGATCGCTGCTCAACGCGTCGATGAGACGCCTCGCCGACGGCGATCGCGCGGCGTTCGAGCCTGTCTATGCCGCCCTCTGGCCGGCGATCGGCGCGTTCTGCCGCCGCATGCTCGGGGGCGGCGCGGACGCGGAGGACGCGGCCCAGCAGGCGCTGCTCAAGGTGTTCGACCGCGCCAGCTCGTTCGACCCCGACGGGGACGCGCTGACCTGGGCGCTCGCCATCGCGACGTGGGAGTGCCGCACGACGCGGCGGCGGCGGTCCCGGTCGAGGGAGGCGCCGGACGAGCAGGTCCCGTCGATCGCGGCCGACGTGCCCACGCCGGAGGAGGCGGCGATCGCCCGGGATCTGGACGACGCGGCGCGCGAGGTGCTCGGCACGCTGGCCGAGGCGGATCGCGAGACGCTGAGGGCGACCCTGCTGGAGGTCGATCGCGATCCGTCGGTGTCGAGCGCGGCGCTGCGCAAGCGCCGCGAGCGCGCGTTTGCGCGCCTGCGGGAGGCGTGGAGGAGGATCTATGGAACGTGAGGCGCTTGCCGGCCTGAGCCTGAAGGAGAGGGCCTATCGCGCGTACGAGCGGGGGAAGGCGAGGAGGGCCGCGTGGGCAGCGGCGCCGACGATCGCCGTGGCGCTCGTGGCGGCGCTGATGAGCGACCGTCCCGTCGCCACCGCGATCCTCGGCGCGGGGCTCTACGTCGCGGCGGCGCTGCTCTCGTGGCGCGGGCAGGAGCTCGGGCGAGGCGTGCTCCCGGGCGTCGCGGCGGGCCTCGTGCCCTTCGCGGCGGCGCACGCGGCGCGCATTTACGGTCACCTGTGCACCCCGGAAGGGTGCGTATCCATTTGCGTCCCTGCCTGCCTGGCGGGCGGGGTCGCCGCCGGCGTGCTGCTCTCGCGGGTGCTGCGCCGGTCGGAGCGGCTCGGGGCGTCCTGGGCCTCGGCGTGCGGCGTCGCCGCCCTGACGGGCGCGCTCGGCTGCGCCTGCGTCGGCTTCGGCGGCGTGGTCGCCCTCGCGGCGGGGCTGCTCACCGGCACCGCGCCGCTAGCGCTCCGCCCTGCGCGCGGCTAGAGCGACGGTCACCCGCTTCGGATACGGGCCCACCTCGGCGTTTTCGGTGCTCAGCGCACCGGAGTGCGCTTCCGCGCCGAAAACGCCGATCTGGGCCCGTCTGCTGTGCGGGTGACCGCCGCTCTGCTGCCGCTCTGCGCTCTGCTGCCGCTCTGAATGGTGCAGAGGGGGGCGGAAACCGATGTAGGCTCTGCGCATGGCGGAAGCGGCTCGCAAGCGCCTCGCGCTGGCCCTCCTGATCGTCGCGGTTGTCCCTGTCGGCTTGATCACCCGGTTCCACGGCGGTCCGGTCTGGCTGCGCAACGGCGCCGGCGCGGTGCTCTATGACGTCGTGTGGATCGCCGCGGCGCAGATCGTGTGGATCTCCGGCCGCACGCACCGGCTGGCGCTCGCGGTCTTCGCCGCGACGTGCGGGATCGAGCTGCTCCAGCTGAGCGAGGCCCCGTGGCTGTGGGCCGCGCGCAGCACCACCCCGGGGCGGCTCCTGCTCGGCGCGAACGGCGGGTTCGATCCGGCGGACTTCGCGCTGTATGGCCTCGGCTGCGTCCTGGGATATGGGCTCTGCCGGCCGCTCCGGGCCTCCGCGTGAGGCCGGCGCCGCGCCGAGCGCGCGCGCCGGTTGCGGCGCATGCCGCGAGGGGCCAGGCTGGCGATCGCGAGATCCAGGAACCAGGAGGCGATCGCCATGTCCGAGGCTCACCACACCGGCGGCTGCTTGTGCGGCGCGATCCGCTACCGCGCGCGCGGCGCGCCGGTGAGCGTCAATGTCTGCTACTGCAGCCAGTGCCGGCGCCAGTCCGGCGCGCCCATGCCGGCGTTCGCTTCCTTTTCTGACGAGCAGTTCGAGCTGCTCTCCGGCGCGCCTGCGGCGTATCGATCGTCCAGCTTCGCCGTCCGCCAGTTCTGCGCGACCTGCGGCTCGTCGCTGTTCTGGCGCCGTGACGGGGCGCGGGAACTCGACATCTTCCTCGGCACGATGGACCGACCCGGCGACCTGCCGCCGCCGGCCTTCCAGCTCTGGACCGTACACCGCGTACCCTGGCTGCCCGCCATCCAGGGGGCCACGGACTATCGCGGGGACAAGTCCGGCAGCCAGGGCTAGCCCGACGGTACAGAACGGGCGGCGGACATGAGCAGCCGAGCGCCGTCCTTCCCGGCGTGATGTTTGCCAGCGTCCGCTCGTCGAGGCCGCGTTCGGCCTGCGCGAGGCGCGACGAACGAAGTTCGAGCCTGAACATGACGCCGCGCCCGCGGCGGTCTTCCTGCGCCGCCGCGAGCCCGTCCCGGGCGCGCATCTTCGTGATGGCTCGAACAACCCTGGAGCATCTCATGGCGGATCTCGATTTGACCGATATCCAGGCCCTCGTCGTACGGGACACCTCCATGCCCGCCGTGCGGTTCCTGATCGCGAAGATCGCCCGGGCGAGCGCCGCGAGGCGCGTGATCGGACGCCTTGGCCACGGTGACGCCGGAGCAGGCCCTCGGATCACCGCCGCTTCACCGTGGACGACGAGCCCAGCGTACGTCCTGACCCTGGGATTCACGTACCACGGGCTGGATGCGCTGGGGATCTCGGAGCCCTCCCTGCATTCCTTCCCGGCGGCGTTCGTGCAAGGCGCCGCCGAGCGGGCGAAGCTCGTCGGCGACACCGGGGACAACGCACCCAGGCGCTGGATCGGCGGGCTGGGTACCGGAGATGCCCACGTCGTGCTCGCTCTCCACGCCGCGGACAGCGCCGTGCTGGAGTCGATGTCGACGCAGCTGCGCTCGCTGTTCGCCCGAGAAGGTGCCTTTGCCGAGCTGTCTCACCAAGACGGCGGCGCCCTGCCCAATCAGGTCGAGCACTTCGGGTACAAGCTCGGCGTCGCGACTGTGTGCGTCGACGGAGGGCCGCTCGACCGAGGGCGGGCGCGATCCACGGCCCCGACAGGACAGTTCATCCTGGGGTACCCGAGCCAGCACCCCGGCTTCGCGTACCCCGTACCGACGCCGCTGGAGCTCGGCAAGAACGGCAGCTTCGCCATCTACCGCATCATGCGCCAGGACGTCGACGGCTTCGCGCGCTCGTTGCGCCGTTGGGCCCCCAGGGTCGGGATGACCGAGGAGAAGCTGGCGGCCAAGATCTGCGGGAGGTGGCGCAACGGTGTTCCCCTCGTCCTCTCACCGGACACGGATTCTCCCGCCGCGCCGATCGCCCGGGAAGACCTTGATGACTTCGACTATGTACCTCAGGATCTGCGAGGCTTTCGCTGCCCGATCGGCGCCCACATCCGGCGCGTCAATCCCAGGAGCCAGAGCATTGCGGGAGGCCACAGCCGCTTGCGCCTGGTGATCCGGCGGACGATGCCGTACGGACCTCCATACGACCCATCGGCTCCTCGCGACGGCATCGAGCGCGGGCTGCTCGGCCTGTTCATCTGTGTCAGCATCCGAGATCAGTTCGAGTTCGTCATGTCCGAGTGGGTGGAGTCCGGCCGGTTCGTGGCCGACCTGCGCGGGACCAAGGACCCGCTCATCGGGAACAACGATCCCGCGCAGAGCAAGCTCGTGATCCCGTCCGAAGGCGGTGATCGCACGATCACGGGGTTCTCCCGGTTCGTGACGACACGGGGAGCAGCGTACTGCTTCCTTCCGAGCATCACCGCCCTGAAGTACATCGCGAACCTGTCCTCGACGTGACAGCGGGCACGCAGCCCCCTTCGGCTCGCGAGGAGTCTCCGCGTGCGCCGTCGGCTCGTCGGGAGGCCGCGGCGCGGTGACCGTGTCGGCAGGCCGCGTCAAGACGGTCCCAAGGACATGCCATCACCACCCCGGTCCCCTGCCAGCACGTTGGCCCTGAGCGACTCTGCCCGACTGGCGCGCAACAGGCGCTCCAGACCGTTGTGACGGAGGAATCTATCCATCGCATCGTACCCTGTGCTGTACAGCATCTCCTTCTGTATCGGCGTCAGATCGAACCGGGTGATGGGGATGCTCTCCGTGTTGATATGAAGTGTCCTCGCGTAGTCCAGCTCCTCGTACTTCCTGATCGTCGTGATGTCATGCGCCTCGACGGCCGTGCGGACCAGCGCGTACGCCAGCCTGCTCGCGAGGAAGGGGTGCCGGATCTCGTGAGGCTTGCCCTGCAGGAGCCGGACCCCGAGCGTGATCGGGGCGTTCTGGTACTCCAGGAGCGGTCTGCATCGGTCCATCACCTCCGCGCACCTCGGCTCGATCGGCGTCCCCCCACCATAATCGACTCTCCCGGACCCCATGTAGAACCGGAGCTCCGGGCACCGGACCAGCTCATCCAGCCACTCCCTCGGCAGGGATGGGTCGAAGATATGGAGAGGGAAATTGCTCAGCAGGCCGCCGTCAACGATGTGGCTCGTCGAGCCGTTCTGGCCCTTGAGGGAGACGGGCGTGAACACGAAGGGGATGCTCATGCTCATGCGGACCGCCAGGGCCACCTCCAGGTGGTCCGGGTCGACCCCGTAGCGCCGCTCGTCGATGTCGTCGGGGACGATGAGCATCCGGCCACGGGTGACGTCCGAGACCACGAAGTGCGCCTTGTACTTCCACCTCGGATCAGGCGTCACGCGCGACCTCTGCGCGAGCCTCACGTACTCGCCGTCCACCAGATCGCCGAATGTCCTCACGCCCTTGTCGCGCAGCTTGGCCCGGATGAACTCGAGGAAGTAGTCGCCCTTGTAGATCCCCAATTTCGTCAGCAAGCCATACGCAGATCCCAGGACCGGCACATGACCCACAGGGTCCGCGAACTTGGCGATGTCAGGGCCGGCGACGAGGCTCAGGACCTCGTTGGGAGTGTACTTCGCCGAGAGGAGCGCGGCCACGATCGCGCCCGCGGACGTCCCCGCGAAGCGCCGGAACTCGTATCCTTGCTCCTGGAGGGCGACGACCGCTCCGACCAGCGCGATCCCTTTGACCCCGCCCCCCTCGAGCACCAGGTTCAGAGGCTTCCGCCCAGCAGCGCCGGCCTCAGGATGCTCCGTTTCGCTCATCATGACCGAGCCTCCCTCGTTATCTACTCTAGCACGTCTACGTGACGGCAAGACGTAGAAGCTGGGGAGGCTGGGAGGTGCGCTCGCGCTGGAGAGAGCCAATTCTCTCCGTGCGTGACACTCTGGTCGTCGTCCGGATTCGGTGTTCCCTCGTCCGTACGCCGGGCCGACCGGGGCGCCCGCCGGGGCGCCGCCCGGGGCGCCGCGCTCTCCTCAGGGGCCTTCGTCGGCGTCGCCTCCGCCGGCGGCCTCCTTCGCTTCCTCCTCGGCGATCTTCGCTCTCACCTCGTCCATGTCGAGCGAGCGCACCTTCTCGATCACCTGGTCGAGCGCCGACGCGGGCAGCGAGCCTGCCTCCGCGAACAGGAGGACCTTCTCGCGAAAGATGAAGAGCGTCGGGATCGACCGGATGTTGAAGGCCTGCGCCAGATCCTTCTGCTCGTCCGTGTTGATCTTTCCGAACACGATGTCCGCGTGCTTCTCGGAGGCTTTCTCGAAGACGGGCCCGAAGACCCGGCACGGGCCGCACCAGGGCGCCCACCAGTCGACGAGCACGATGCCGTTCGACTCGACCGTCTTCTCGAAATTCTCCGCGCTGAGCTCGATTGTACTCATCCGCGGAGCATACCCCCGAGGCACGCCTGTGTCGCCCAGCGAGCGGCCAGGCGCCGCCGGCGCCGCTCAGGGCGCGTTGCAGACGATGATGGGCTCGATCGCCTCGACGAGGAGCTGCTCGACGCGCTCTGGCCCCATGTCGGCGGCGCGGGCGAACCGCTCCAGCGTGCTCCGCCGCCGAGGGAGAGCCCCGCGTCCCGGCTCCGCGCCGGCGCCGTGCTACACCATCGGCAGAGCTTACCGCCGAAGGAGAGCGCGCCATGATGAACGCGTCAGTTCAATCCCTCGCCGATGCCATGGATCTCGGGTCGCTGCTGCAGGAGATCCGGGAGCGACATGGCGAGTTCGATCTCCTCGCCCACTGGAAGCAGGGCGAGTTTCACCATGACGTGGTCCTCCGGGTGCACCGCTTCGCGCCGCTGCCGGCGCCGGTGCTCGTCGTGAGCACGAACTGCAATGGCGGCGTGAAGGAGGTGCTCTGCTTCGGCGACGTCCCGGAGCGCTATGCCCTCTGGCATCATCGCTGCCCCGGGGTGCCGGAGTTCTCTGGCGAGCTGCCGCCCATCGCCGCGCAGGCGCGGACGTCGCACTACTTCGACCCGTGCGAGCTGCTCGCGGTCGACGCCCGCAGCGAGCTGCGCGCCGAGTTCCGTGAGCGCGACGTGGGCGGCGGATGGCGCCCGCGATGCGGGCAGCCCGGCCCGGCGGTCGACGCCGCGGGCGAGCCCGGAAGCGCGCGCGGCTCGGCGTCAGGGGAGATGTGTCCGTGATGTGTTTGTGATCCCCGCCGCGCCGATCCTCTCCGGCGGGGGAGCTCGCTCAGCGGCGCTTGGCGCCCATCGTGGCGCGCGCCGCGCAGAAGGCCGCGTCCAGCCGCCAGGCCGCGCGCGACGCCTCGCCCTCCGTCGCGCCGCGCGCGCCCGCGGCGGCGGCGATCGCCTTCCTGAAGTGCGCGCCGGCCCTGCGGCGCTCGATCGCGACGAGCCCCAGACAGAGCGCGACGAGCAGCACGTCGCGGGCGCTCGGCTCCGGCAGCGTCCACGCGAGCCAGCCGGTGGCGATCGCGAGCATCACGGTACAGAGCTCCCAGGACGCGGCGCGCTCGGCGCCCTCCGACTCCGCCGTGGCGGCCAGCGCGCGCGTCACGCTGGGTGGCGGCTCGAGCTCCCCTCCGGAGAGCTCCGGCGCCCCTGCGCCAGGATTAACGCTCGCGCCGGCGCTCGCCGCGGGGCGCGCCAGGGACGCTGCGACTGCCTTCGTTGCCGCACCGGGATGGATTGAGCTCATACAAACACCCTCCTCGCCTTGCCGTCCGGCCCTGCACGATCCCCAGGCTCGCACGTTGCGCGCCAACGTGAAAAGAGCGACCTGACGTGCTCTGCGAGGTCGGAGCCCGCATCGCGTGCGCATCTGTTGTGCAGGACACGCAATCGGTGCATCTGTTGTGCAGGACACGCAATCGGCCCGTGCCGCTCGAGGCTTGCTCGCACCGGGGCGTAGGGGGGCTTGTCGCTCTATATCGTACCTTCGTTGGTCTGGCGCGAGGCGCGGGCTCTCCTGGCGGGGCGGAGGGGCGCGGCGGCGTCCCTCAGGGCGGGGAGATCGGGAGTGCCGCCGCCGCCGCTCGCGCGTCGCCGGGCCTCGACGGGGCGGCTGGGGGCTCCGGCGTGGAGGGCTGCGCGATCTCGCCGGATTGCAGGAGGCGCGCGCGCACGAGATCGCGGCTGACGCCGAGCCGCGCCGCCGTCAGCCCCAGGTTGCGGTCGCAGCGGCGGTAGGCGGTGCGGATCACGATCTCCTCGACCCGCTCGAGCGTGCCGCCCTCGGCGGCCTCGAGCAGGCCGTGCTTCATGGTGAGCGCCTTCGGGGACGCCCCTTGCTCGTGGCCGAAGAGCTCGCTCTCCGCGAGCGCGGGCGACAGCGCCGCGCAGCTCACGGCGAGGAAGGGCCGGCCGCGGCGCGCGCTGAGCTCGTGCACGTGCCGCGCGATGATCTCCTTGCCGGTGCCGATCTCGCCGGTGATGACCGCGGCCGCGTCGCCGGCTGCGACCTGCCTCGCGCGGTGGAGCAGCTCTTGCGATCTGGGGTCCTCGAAGAGGAGCGCCTTGGCGCGCTCCGTCGGCGCCGTCGTCGATTCGGGGGTGGGGAGCGTGAGCAAGCGCATGGGTGTACCGGCTCTCAGGCAGCCACCTCGCGCGCCGGCAGCGGGAGGCCTTCCCGGATCACGCTGTCGATGAAGGGCCTGACGATCTCCTCCAGCTTGCTCCCGAGCTCGTCATCGATGTCGAGCAGCCCGTCCTCCCCGAGCCGCAGCGCCTTGTCGAGCAGGAACAGCCCCGCGACGACGTGCCGCGCCCCGAGCGACTGGAGCACCGGACGGAGCGCGTAATCGATGGCCAGCACGTGCGCGAGCGTCCCGCCCGTCGCGAGGGGGAGAGCTGCCTTCCCCGCGAGCCCGAACTGCGGCAAGAGGTCGAGGAAGGCCTTGAGCGCCCCCGTGTACGCGGCCTTGTAAACGGGCGTCGCGATGACGACCCCGGCCGCCTCCGCGACGACCCGCGCCGCGTCCGCCAGGGCGGGGGAGTCGACGCGGCCGAACAGGAGATCCTCGGCCGGGAGCTCGCGGACGTGGATGGTGGTGACGCGAAACCCCTCGCGCACGAGCCGCGCCGCGATGCGGGCCGCGAGCGCCGAGGTCTTCGAGCGCGCAGAGACACTTCCGGTGATGATGGCAATGCTCGACATGAGCGCAGCATACCAAGGCCCGAGAGTGATGTCTATTATAACGGATGAATTGTCCGTCGGAGCGGATCGCGCTGCCGGGGGTCGGCCCCGGGGGAGGGGTCGTGTGTGGGCGCGCGTGGGAGGATCCGTATCCGAGCGCAAGAGAACGAGAGAAGAAGAGGGCGCCGGCGGGGGGGCCGGCGCCCTCTTCATGAGCGAACGCTCGCTCTCGCGCTCACGAGCGCTCGCTCGCGGTCAGTTCTCGAACCGCACGTTGTCGAGGTAGTAAGGACCTGCGTTGCTCGTCACGTTGAGGTTGAACTGCAGCTTCACGTCGCTGGCCCCTGCGTTCAGCGCGTTCTTGGTGGCCGTCGGCAGCTGGGCGAACTGGATCCTCACGAACTGGCCCCGGGGGAGCGGGGTGAGCGGGACGTTGCCGGCCCACTGGTTGTGGATGCCGGCCGACGGGATCGAGATCAGCACTTCGATGTTCCCGACCCAGCTCGGGTTCGGCTGGACGGGAGACACGAAGAGATCGAGCGTGATCTTGTCGCCCACCGGCGCGAGGTTCGCCGAGCTGAAGCTCGAGCTGACGATCTCGTTGAACGAGGAGGGCGTGTTCACCTGGAGCGACGAGATGCCCTCCACCACCCGGCCCGTGTGGACCGACAGCTGGGCCTGCGGCGACGTCCACGCGCCCGGCTTCTCGAACCCGAGGATCGGGTCGTTGAGGAGGAACTCCGCCATCACGTTCTTCCGGAACGGGATGAACACGTCCGTGAGGGCCTCCGAGATCTTGAAGCGCTGCCCGCCCGGCTCGTCCGGATCGGCCTCCAGCTGCTCGGAGGTCTGCGTGAACGGCCTCAGCTTCGCCAGCGTCGCGGTCGTGCCGAGATCGAGCTCGACGGTCGGGGAGCCCGTGGCGTCGCCGATCGGCTCATGGCACCCGCTGCACGACAGGGAGAACGCGCGCCCCACGACCTGATCCGGGGTGAGCGCGCTGCCCATCGCGGTGAGCTCGCTCTGGATGCTTGTCCTGAGCGCCGAGGGCCCGGCGCCGAACGTCGCGAAGTAGTTGTTCTGGAGGCCGATCATCTGGCTCTCTCCGGCGTTCATCGTCGTCGGATAGCTCGGCTCCAGGGCGAAGCGGTTGATGTCGTCGGCCGCGGCGAGCCGCTCCACGAGGCCCGGGAACGACGTGCTCCTGAAGGCGACGGCGCGCGCGTCGGTCGAGGCAGGATCGAAGAGCGGCGCGGCCGGGTTGTCCTTCACGAACGATGGCGTCACGACCAGCGTGGCGCTGCTCCCCGAGCCGCTGTGAAGGAGCCTGAACTCCCGGAGGTTCCACGTGGTGAAGGGCTCGGGCGGATCGCCGTCGACCTCGGGGGCGAAGAGGAACTCGTTGGTCCGGATCTGGCCGCCGTACGGGCCCGCGTTCTGGCCGTAGTGATCGATGTGGAGGACGGGCTCGAACCCCCCGGGCAGGCCGTCGAAATAGAAGGCGAGCAGCTCGTCCCTCCGCATCTCCAGGCTCTTCGCCGGATCCGACAGGTTGTACCAGAAGTCGACGACCGGGCGGCACCCTTCCCGTCCAAGGCTCGGCGACGGGTTGGGGAGCCGGCCCTCGAAGATGATGAAGTTGCGCATCTGGAACGCGCTCTCCGGGATGCCCGAGCGCCTCGCGAAGACGACGCGGTACTCACCGCAGTTGGCGCCGTCCGGCGGGGCGAGGTCGAAGCGGTTCGCCAGGGTCGTGGCGACGTAGGCGTTCGGGGCTTCCTCGTCGGCGAAAGGATCCCTGTCGGCCTCCTCGCCCACGACGCGGGGGCAGTCGATCGGCCACCCGTTGATGGACCCGGCCGAGCCGGGGATCACCACGTCATCGCAGTGCGGGCCGAGGCCGATCCCGTCCGCGGCCTTCCGGTTCGTGTCCATGAACTGCTGGAAGAGCTGGAGGGGCGTCAGGCTGACGCCCGCCTGATCGATGAGCTGCTGGAGCACGTCCTTCAGCTTGAAGGCGCCGAGGATGTCGGTGTTCGTGATGACGAGCGACCTCCGCTCGTTGATGGGGAAAGGAAGCGAGAGCGCCTGGCCGGCCTCCGCGATCTCACCCTCGGCGAGATCGGCCGGAGCGCCGCCCGTGGGCCCGAGATCCGCGCAAGAAACCGGCAGTATCGCGAGCGCGGCCAGCGCGGCGCGCCGCGCCCCCCGCCACGCGCCGGGGGAGGCAGGATCAGAATGAGAGCGCACCGGACTGCTCGAACTCGACAGCTTCGACGACATGAAACCTCCTGAAATGACCCCGAAGAACGGCGGCGCCGCGCGAGAGCGCGAGCGCGCGCTCGCGGATGGACGGGGCGGCCCGAGGAGGACGACCGCCGGCGAGCGCCAGAGTCGGTCCGCAAAGAGACGACGCCCGGCGCGCGCCGCATGGGCGACGTGCCTCGCCGAGGCCGGCGCTGCCACGGCAGCCTGGCCTCATCGAGCCGCTGAATCCACCGTTCCGCGATGAAACGCCCCGGCGCCGCCGCCTCTCGGCGCGGCCGCCCGTGAACGCGGACCGTATATTAATGCTGTTTACGTACAGGGCAAGCGATATGAATGCTCGTGTTTGTACTCGCGTTAATTTTTCGCGGTCCGCGCGAGCGTCGTTTTCGTGTCCATTTCATGTCGTCCGTGCGAGCGTCGATGTCGTCGCCGCGGGCGCAGGCGAGGATATCCCGCTCGCGTGTTCGAACATGGTGCGGAGTTTGCTGTTCGCTGGTGGAGCCGTTGTCGTGGAGGCAATCACCGAGCCGCGCCGACGATCCGGCGCAGCGGCTCGGCGAAGGAGCTCGATGGATACAGCGCGAAGAACGCCGCCGCGCGCGCCCGCGCCTCGTCGGCGCGCCCGAGGCGCACCAGCGCGCGGATCGCGATGAACTCCCGCTCTTCCGCGAGCCGCCCCTTCGGGAACTCGGCCTGGTGCCTCTCCAGCGCGGCGAGGGCGGCCTCCGGATCCTGCGCGAGCGACGCTCTGGACGCGTCGACGAGGTTGGACTCCCGGACCAGGTCGTCGCGGTCCGCCGCGGCGGTCGCCTCCGGCGCTGGCGCGGCCGGTCGGGGGCTCCGCGGCGCCTCGCGGTGGAGGGCGGAGGGGGTCGGGCGCGGCGCCTCGGCCGCCGGCGCCTCGGCCACCGGCGCCTCGGCGATCGGCGCTTCGGCCACCGGCGCTTCCGCCGCCGGCGCCTCGGCCGGCATGCGGTTTTCCGCGCGGGAGAGCAGCCGCTCCAGCGGCAGATCGGTGAGCACCGGCGGCGGCGCGATCGTCGCGGCGGCGCTCGGGGCCTCGCCCAGGGCGGCGTGGAGCCCTGCCCCGCCCGCCCCGATGCCCGCCGCGAGGAAGATCCCCTTGATCCACGCGGGCATCGTCGCGCCGGCGGCCGCGCCCGCGGCCGTCTCGAGCGGCGCCACCCGGGCCGCGGTGCGCGCGAGCTCGGCGGAGGTCATCGGTCGGATCGGCGCGGCGGCGCGGAGCAGCTCGCGTGCGCCGGGCGGGGCGCCTCCTCCTTCCTGGTTCCATCGCTTCGGATCGCTCATCTGGCCCCCCTGCGCGCGCGCTCGGCCTCGGACTTCTTCAGGAGCGTCGCGAACTCCTTCCGCGCCGCGTGGAGCCGCGAGTAGACGGTCCCCACGGGGACGCCGACGAGGCGCGCGATCTCGTCGCACGGCATCTCTTCGATCTCGAACATGACGAACACGGCCCGGCGATCGAGATCCATGGCCTCGAGGATGCCCTCGAGCTGCAGCCGCGCCTCGCGGCTGGAGGTGATCTCTTCCGGGCCGCGCGCGGAGTCGGGCACGTCGTCCACCACCTCGCCGAGCCGCTCGCGGCGCGCGTGGGCGCGGCGGCGGTGCGACGAGGCGACGCGGCGGCAGATGGCGAAGAGCCACGTCGTGATCGGGCAGGCCCAGTCGAAGGACGGGAGCCGCTGCTGGACGACGACGAAGACGTCCTGGAAGGCATCCTCCAGGTCAGGGTGCTGGATGCCGAACCGCTGGAGGGTCGCCCAGACGAAGCTGCCGTGCTCGGCGTGCAGGGCGACGAGGCTCCGTGGCGGCTGCTTGGCGTCGCGCAGGACGTCGGCTCGTAAGCACTGCTCCACGGAGAGCTGAATGCCGGCAGCCCGGGGATCCTTCATCAAAATGTGAGGCCGACCCCCCCGAACACCGCGGCGGCGAGCGCGGCCTGCTCCAGGCCCGTCGGCAGCCCGCCCTCGAGCTGGAAATCGTACCGTGTCACTGGAACGAAGAGATCGATACCTGTCTCGAGCCGCAGCGGCCCGATGACACGGACGCCGAGCCGCGTGCCGGCCCCGAGGCTGAGCCACGCGCGCGAGCCGACGTCGGTCGGCAGGATCGTCGGCGGGACGTCGTCGTCCCCGTAGATGACGGCGTAGATGGCGCCCGCCACCGCCCTGCCGCAGAGCCCGAAGGCGACCGAGCGGCTCCGGACCATTTCGACGCACGCGCCGAGCCAGCCCGCGGTGAGCCCGAAGGCGAACGTCCGCCGGGCCGCGTGCTGCTCCGGGAGCCACAGCGCGCCCGTCTCGAGCGTCCACCTCGGCAGGATCGACCACTCGCCCGACAAGGCGACGCCGAACCCGGGCGAGGGGACGATGCCCGTGGAAGCGAGCCCGCGCCACGAGACCGAGAGCCGGGGCGGCGGCGGGGCCTCGGCCGGGGGCGGCGTCGCCTTGGCCTGCGCCGGCCAGGGGAACGGCGGCTCCGGCGCCCGCTCCGCCGCCGGAGGGCGCGCGGGCAGCGGCGGGGGACGCGGCGCCTCGGGGGCCTGCGGGGGGCGCGGCGCGTCGGCGGTCGGGGAGGCGAGGCCGGCCTCGGGATCGGTCGCGAGCAGGATGTGCACCGCCGCAGCGGCCACGATCCCGTCGCAGCTCTGCCGGTCGTCGGAGAGCTCGCGGACCGTCGGCGGGGCGCCGTCGCACAGCTCGGTCCGGATCGTGGCCGACCAGGCCCCGGGCTGGCCCTGCACCACGGCCTCGATCGAGGCGGCCTTGCCCGTCGTGACGAGCTCCCGCCCGAGCCGCCGCGAGATCTCGGCGCGGAACCGGGACGCCGAGGGGCACCGCCCCTCCGCGCCCGCGAGGCGCACCCACGACACATCCGCGGCCGCGCGATCGCACTCCGCCCGCGCGCGCGGCACGCCGGTGAGCGCGAGCGCCGCGCAGGCGCTCAACGCCGAGACGAGCGCACGTGCGGCCGGCGCGCTCACCCTGTGCCGCTCGCTGCCTCTCGGCCGCTCGACCTCGTCAGCGGGGGAAAGAGGCGGCTTCGTCGGAGGTGGCACGGCACAAGGGCGAGAATGTCAGGCGGCTTGCCAAAGGGAGAGGATCCTGTACACCCGGATGATTTGCAAGTCACCGGAATTTCGGACGGATAGCGGCGAACGTCGTCGCCCGGGCGCGGGCTTCCGAGGAGCGCTCGCCCCTTGCCATCGCGAACCCCTCGCGAGAGGCACGCCTGACGTGCACCGACGGCTGCGAGCCCGCGCCGTGCAGGTGGCGATAGAGTGGATCGCTGCGGCGCGGTGAGCGAAACGGAACCCGGCGAGGAGGGCTCCATGATGACAATGCGCATGCGGGGTACAGAGGTTATCGAGGTTCGCTATGCGCTCGAGCACCTCTTCAGCGATCAAGAGCACGACTGGGTGAGCGACACGATCGCTCCGGTTCTGGCGTGGGTTCCAGGCAGATCCAGGAGCAAGCGGAGCCAGCCGTTCCGATTCGTGGTCGACCACGTCGTCCCCGGGAGGTCGAGGACCGTGCATGTCGACCTGACCTGGGATCTTCCCTTGCTGGAGCGCCTCGTTCCTGGAGTCGAAGCCCACGCACGGAGGCTGCGCGACGGGCGGACGGCGCAGCGGGAACACGTGACCGAGCTGGCAGCGTACGGGCTGACGTTCGTGGCGATCTCCACGCTGATGCCGGGCCGGCGGGTCAAGACCATGCGCAAGGGCTCTGCGCCGGACATCCTGTTCGACGTCACGCCGGGCTCTCTCCGCGGCGTCGAGGCGGCAGGGCGCGCCACCGGGGGCCGCAGCGCGCTCTTGGCGGTCCGGGGCGGCGCGGCGTCGAGGCGCGAGGCGCGGGCGAAGGACGGGAAGGCTTCGGAGCTGCGCGCCCGGCGCGACATCGCCGAGGTCCATCTTTCCCTCTGGTGCGCCTCGCCCCGGGTCAGCATGATGGAGCAGGTCAAGCCGTGACGAGCGGAACGGAGTTGTACGAGTTCAGCCTGGCGAGCAGCGGGAAGCTGAAGCTGCGGGCGACGGCGCGCCTCGCGGAGGGGGGGCCTGACGCGACCTTCGAGGCCTGCGTCCTGCTGCACGAGGCCGCGCGCCTCGAGCGCCGGGCCGTCGAGGTCCTGCCGGCCTGTCCCGCGGCGACGCGCCTCGCTGCCTCCGTCGAAGAGTGCTTCTGCCTCGTCGAGGGGCGAAATCCGCCGGGGGCTGGCGAGGTCTGGGGGAGGATCCTGCGCGAGAAGCGCGACGTGGACGGCGGAACGGCAGAGGCGCTTCTGTCACGGCTCACGCCGCGTTACGAGGGGAGCCGTCGTGGCTTCGCGAAGCTCATCGGGAGCTGCACGACGCTGCGGCAGCTCAGGACCGCGGGCGCGCTCGTGCCCACGTCGGCCGCCGAGCGAGCGCGCGCGCTTCGCGAGGTGAACCTCGTCCTGTCGAAGTTCCCCGGGATTCCTGGCTTCTGGTGGGCGGCGTACCGCCTCGCCGAGGCCCGGGGTGACCTTGAAACGGCGTGGAGCGCTCTTTCAAGGGCTCACCGGCTCGAGCCCGACAACCGGCAGTTCACCGCCATGGGTCTCCTCGTTGCGGCGCGCGCGCTGTCCGCAGCGGATGCCGACGAGCACCTCTGCCGGGCGAGATCCTCGCTCGACAGGGCCGGGGCCGAGGTGTGCCTGATGTATGCTCTCGCGGAGGTCGAGCTGGCGAGGGCGGACGGCGCGCGATCGCGGTGGCTCCGAGCGCGAGAGGCGACCAGCGTCGGGCTGGTTCAGGCCCGGTCCGAGGAACTGAGGCGGGAGCTCCATGCGACGCAGCTCATCCTCGATAGCCTCCTCGCTGGGCAGGATCCGACGTTCGACGCGCTGTATCTCGCCGGGCTCGGCGCGGTCGCCGCGAGCGCTCCGCCGAAGAGCAACGTGATCGAGCTTCTTTCGTGGGAGGCGGAGCGGCGCGTGCAGGCGATGGAGCGTCGCGCGGCGTAAGCGCCCGACCGACGCCATCGCGTAGTCGACAGGCCTCGCCCTTCCGGTCGATGGAGCGAGCGCCGAGCGGCCTGCTCTCGGGGGATCGAAGCCTCCTGCCCGCCGTATTCAACAAGCCTTGCTCCTCCCGGCGAACGCCACGTCAGCCCAACAGATTGGGCCAGTGCCCGAAGGCGCGCTGCTCGCGGTGAGCAACAAGGATCCTGTGCCGCGCACCATCTGGAAGTCCCCCGCGCTGGATCCATCTCCCGGCGCGTTCGCCCGCCCACACGCGCGCTCCTGCTCCTCGCGACCTCGCACGCCGCCGGGCGCCCGGTTCGAGTAGCATCCGGCCCATCCTCTTCGATGCCCGCGAGCCCGCAGCCCATGCACTCCCGCCCGACCACCATCGGCGTCCTCACGCCCTTCCTCGACGGCTTTTATTTCACCTCGGTCCTCAGGGGGATCCATCAGGCGGCGCAGGAGCGCGGCCATCGTGTCCTGGTGGTACGCGGCACGCCAGCGTACGTCCAGGCGCCCTCGCTCGCCCGGGATCAGGTGGACGGGTGGATCGTCGTGCTCGCCACGGATGGCATCGAGCTCCTCGCGCAGGCGCGTGTCCCGCTCGTCACGGTCAGCTCCTGCGCCCCCGAGGCGGGCTGTCCGACCATCATGCCGGACAACCGCGAGGGCGTCCGGAGCGCGGTGCGCCACCTGATCGAGCATGGACACCGGCGCATCGCGTTCGTCGGTTGCATGGATCAGGACGACATCCGCGCGCGCTTCGACGGTTACATGGAGACGCTCGTCGAGGGCGGGATCCCCTTCGATCCCGGCCTCGTCTTCGACGCCGACAACAACTGGCACTCCGGCGGTCAGCGCGCCGCAGAGGCGCTCATCGCGCGCAGGGGAGAGCTCACGGCCGCTGTCGTCGCCACGGACAAGAACGCGCTCGGGATGATGTCGGCCCTCCAGGCCGCCGGATACCGCATCCCCGACGATCTGGCGATCATCGGCTTCGACGACATCACCGACGCGCAGTGGTCGACCCCGCCGCTGACGACCGTGCGCCAGCGCTTCGACGCCCTCGGGGCGCTCGCGTACGAGCTCGTGCTGGCGCGGCTCGCAGGCCAGGTCGTGCCGTCCGGGCCCGTGCTCGCGCCGACCACGTTCGTCAGGCGGCGGACGTGCGGGTGCGACCCGCTCCATGGCTTGCTCCACGGCTTGCTCCACCGGAAGGGCGCGGCGCCCGACGACGACCTCAACGCCATCGAACGGCAGATGGTCGAGCTGCTCCTCCGCCTGCCGCTCCCGCCCGAGACGCCCCCGACGGCCGTTTGGCCCGGCGTCGCCGCCGTGATCGCTGGATATACCGCGGCGCTCGAGGGCGCCGCGCCCCCGCCCGCGGCCGCGATCGACGAGGCCTGTCAGCAGGCCGTCCGCCTCACGCCTGACGTGGAGAGCCTCATGGGGATCGCCCGCCTCCTCGGCCGGTCCGGAAAGCGACGCCGCGCGCGCCTGGACAGGGAAGCAGCGGAGTCCGCGGCGGAGCGAGCCGAGGAGTTCCAGGAGCGGCTGCGCCTCTCGCTCATGCTGGCTCGCGTCGAGACCGAGCGGCAGTTCGTCGACGATCTCGGGGCGCTCACGCGGTCCGATCACGAGGTGAGCCTCGCGCTGCTCGGCGGCACCCAGGAAGACTCGCGCTCGCTCTCCTGGCTCGACTCGACCGCCGCCGTCTGGGGCTGCCTCGCGCTCTGGGAAGACCCGGCGACCCGCGCGCGCCTCGTCATCGCCGGCGCCTACAGCCGCGATGGCAGCCCGACTCCCTCGCTCGGCGCCGTCTGCGCGCGGGAGGATTTCCCGCCCGCCGAGCGCTTGCCAGCGTCGACCGCCGGCGGCCCGTACATGGTGACGCTCCTGCCGATCCGCACGCTCCGCCACGACTGGGGGGTCCTCGCGATCGTCGGCCCGAGCTCGATCGAGGTCGCCGGCGACGAGGGCACCATCTCCATCTGGGGGGCGCTCCTCGGCGCCGCCCTCGAGCGGGACGCGCTCGTGCAGTCGCTCTCCGAGCAGCACGCGAGCCTCCAGGAGGCCTATCAGCGCGAGCGCGCCCTCTCGGCCGCGGTGCGCGAGCTCGGCTGCCCGCTCATCCCGCTCCTGCCCGGCGTGCTGCTCGTCCCGCTCGTCGGCGAGCTCGATGGAGATCGCGCCCGGCAGATGCTCGAGCGGGTGGTCGATGGGGTGGGCCGACACGGGGCGCGCTGCGTGTTGCTCGATATCACGGGCGTCCCGAGCATCGACGCCCAGGTGGCCCACGCGCTCGGGCAGACGCAGCGCGCTGCCTCCCTGCTCGGCGCCCGCGTCCACCTCGTCGGCGTGCGGCCCGAGCTCGCGATGCGCCTCGTCGCCCTCGATATCCACCTCGGCGATCTGTCCAGCCACCAGTCGCTGGCGTCCGCGCTCGATGACCTCGCGTCGACAGGAGTCCCATCGCTCCGCACGAGACGGAATGACGCGGCGGAAGCGACGCCGCGTTCGTCGCGCAACGCGACCTCGGATACGGGGCGTCGCGGAGGATGGGAGTGACGCTCGGCGCGTCGCGCTGAGCGCGCGCGCAGCGCCGTGGACCGCCCCACCCGCTGCGCGCCGCCCGCGCTGGTCTCGTCTGGGGCTGAGCACGTCTCGAACGTGCATGTCGTCTCCCACGGTGCTTGTCGAGCGCGCAACATGTGCGGGACATCGCGAGATGTTGCGAGCTCTTGCGAGCTCTTGCGAGCTCTTCAACGATGTGCCGTGTCTACCCGGGCCCCGCCCGCGCTGGACAGGGGATTCGCCGCCGGGCGATACTCGACCCATGCGCGTCGGTGACGTCGTCGGGGAGCGGTTCGAGCTGTTCGCGCTCGCCGGCTCCGGCGGCATGGGGGAGGTTTACCGGGCGCTCGATCGGGAGACCGGCGCCACCGTCGCTCTCAAGGTGGTGCTCGGGGCGGGCGCGCACGAGGCGCGGTTCGACCGGGAGGCAAGGTTCCTGTCGGAGCTCTCGCACCCTGGGATCGTGCGGCACGTGGCCCACGGGAGGACTTCCGCGGGGAAGTCCTATCTCGCCATGGAATGGCTCGAAGGAGAGGACCTCTCGCGGCGCCTCCTGCGCGGCCGCCTGACCGTCGAAGAGACGCTGACGCTCGGCGTGAAGGCCGCCGAGGCGCTGGCGGAGGCGCACGCCCGCGAGATCGTCCACCGCGATCTCAAGCCGAGCAACCTGTTCCTCGTGGGCGGGCAGATTGAGCAGGTGAAGATCCTGGACTTCGGGATCGCGCGGCGGCTCGACGCGACGCCGATGACGCTGACGGGGGTCACCCTCGGGACGCCGGCGTACATGGCCCCGGAGCAGGCGCGCGTCGGGCACAGCCCGCTCACGCCGCGCGCCGACCTGTTCGCCCTCGGCTGCGTGCTCTTCGAGTGCCTCGTGGGCGCCCCCGTGTTCGTCGGCGAGAACCTCCCCGCGATCCTCGCGAAGATCCTGTTCGGCGAGGTCCCCTCGATACGCTCGCTCCGCCCCGAGGTCCCCGCCCAGCTCGACGCGGTCGTCCACCTGATGCTCGCGAAGGACCCGGAGGAGCGCATCGCCGACGGCGCGACCGCCGCCGTGATCCTGAGCACCCTGCGGGCCGCCGGGGCCTCGGCGCGCGGGGCCGAGTTCGAGCGCCCCGAGGCGCTCACCTCGAGCGAGCGGCGGCTGCTCTCCGTGCTGGTCGTGGGGAGGGAGGCCACGCCGGCCACGGCCGACACCGCGCCGCTCGATCAGACGCTCGATGTGACCGTGGGGGCGCAGCTGCGGACGGTCGTGGAGGCGCACGGAGGGCACATGGAAGCGCTCGCCGACGGCTCCGCCGTGGTCGCCATCGTCGCGGGCAGGGACGCGACCGACCAGGCGTCGCGGGCGGCGCGCTGCGCGCTGGCGCTCCGGAAGGTGGCCCCGACCCGGCCGATGGCGCTCTCGACGGGCCGGGCGCAGCTGGCGAGGCAGCGGCCGGTGGGGGAGGCGATCGACAGGGCCGCGCGGCTGCTCGACGCGTGCGAGGCGAGGCGGGCCCACGCGCGGCAGCCCGCCCCGGGCGGGCCGTCCATCGCGATCGACGACGTGACGGCGCGGCTGCTCGGCGCGCGGTTCGAGGTGTCCGGCGAGGGCGAGCGGAGGGAGCTGCACGGCGAGCGCGACGTCGCGGGGAGCGCCGGGACGCTGCTCGGCAAGGCGTGCGCGTTCGTCGGGCGGGAGCGCGAGCTGCTCACGCTGACGACGCTCTTCACCGAGTGCGCCGAGGCGCCGATCGCCCGCGCCGTCCTCGTGACGGCGCCCCCCGGCATCGGCAAATCCAGGATCGCCCACGAGTTCACGCGCGCGGTCCGCGCGCACGACGAGCACGTCGAGATCTGGACCGCGTGCGGCGATCCGCTGCGCGTGGGCTCCGCGTTCGGCCTGCTCGGGCAGGCGATCCGCTGCGCGTGCCGCATCCAGGACGGCGAGGCCGCCGCGGTCCGCAAGCAGAAGCTCCTCGGGCGCGTGGCGCGGCACGTCCCCGGCCCCGATCGCGAGCGCGTGGCCGTGTTCCTCGGGGAGATCGCCGGCGTCGAGCTCGAGGGCGAGGAGAGCGCGCTGCTCTCCGCGGCCCGGGGGGACGCGGAGACGATGGGGCGGCAGATGCGCCGCGCCTGGGAGGACTTCCTCGCCGCCGAGACGTCAGCGCGCCCCGTCGTGCTCGTGCTCGAGGACCTGCACTGGGGCGATCTGCCGACCGTGCGCTTCGTCGACGCGGCGCTCGGCTCGCTCGGCGAGCTGCCGTTCTTCGTGCTCGGGCTCGCGCGCCCCGAGGTCCACGAGATGTTCCCGGCGCTCTGGAGCGGGCGCGCGCTCAACGTGATCCACCTGACGCGGCTGCCGCGGAAGGCCTGCGAGCGCCTGGTCCGCCACGCGCTCGGCGACGACGTGGACGCGGAGACCGTGGCGCGCCTCGTGGCGCACGCGGATGGCCACGCGTTCTACCTCGAGGAGCTCATCCGCGCCGTGGCCGAGGGGATGGACGACGCGCTGCCAGAGACGGTGCTGGCGATGGTCCAGGCGCGGCTCGGGGCGCTGGACGGCGAGGCGCGCAAGGTGCTGCGCGCGGCGAGCGTGTTCGGCGACGTCTTCTGGCGCGGCGGCGTCGGCGCCCTCCTCGGGAGCGCGGCGCCGTGGGTCTCGCCGCACGACGTGCTCGCGGAGCTGGTCGACGGGGAGGTGATCGTCCGCCGCAAGGAGAGCCGCTTTCCGGGGGACGAGGAGTTCATGTTCCGCCACGCGCTCCTGCGGGAGGGGGCCTACGAGATGCTCACCGAGACGGATCGCGTCCTCGGGCACCGGCTCGCGGCCGCCTTCCTGGAGGAGCGAGGCGCGAGCGATCCCGCGATGCTCGCCGAGCACCTCGAGCGCGGGCTGGACCTCCCGCGCGCCGGGAGCTTCTACCTGCGCGCCGCCGAGCAGGCGCTCCGGGGGAGCGATCCGGACGCGGCGATCGCGCGCGCCCGGCGAGGGCTCGAGTGCGGCGCGCCGGACGCGGTGCACCTCAGCTTGCTCGGCGTGCTCTCGGAGGTCCACGCGTGGCGCAGCGAATGGGACCAGGCCTTCCTGTACCTCGACGAGGCGCAGCGCCTCCTGACGCCGGGGAGCATGCCCTGGGTGAGGACGGTGCCCGCGAAGATGACCGCGGACATCCACCTCGGCAGGCTCGACGAGCTCATGACGACGGTGCGCACGCTGCAGGCGGTCGAGCTCTCCCCGGAGGGGGTCGCCTCGGCGGCGTTCGCGCTCGCGGCCGGGAGCTACTACGCGGCGCAGCTGGGCGAGTTCAGGCTCGCCGACGCGCTGACGAGGCGGGTGCGCGAGGTGACCGAGCCGGTCGCGGAGCGGGACCCCGTCGCGCGCGGGTGGCTGCAGACCGCGCTGGCGTTCCACGAGGCGTGGCGGGACGGGGACCTGTGGACGGGCCTGTGCATGGCCGAGGCGGCGCGCGCGAGCTTCGTGCAGGCGGGGTACTGGCGCGGCTCGATCGTCGGGCAGGTGGCGATCGGGATGAACGCCCTGCTGCTCGGCGATCTCCGGCGGGCGGAGCGCGAGCTCGGCGAGACGATGCCCGCGGGGGAAGAGCTCGGGCCGGTCTCGTGGCTCCGGACGTTCCTGTGCATCGAGGTGCAGATCGACCTCGGCGCGCTCGACCGCGCGCGCGCCGAGACGGGGAGGATGCTGGGGGTGGGGCTCGAGCGGCGCACCCCGCTGCAGCAAGGGTTCGCGCGCTGGGCGCTCGCGAGCCTGCTCCGCCGCGAGGGAGACCTCGAGGCCGCGGAGCGCGAGGCGCTGGCCGCGATCGAGCTCCTCGCGTCGTTCCCGCTGGAGCAGGTGGGGGCGAAGGCGCTGCTGTCCTCGATCCTGCTCGCCGCGGGCCGCGCCGCGGACGCGCTCGCCACGGCGCGGGAGGTCGCGTCGGCCCACGAGCGCTGGAGCGCGCCGGGGTACAAGAGCACGCTGGCCGAGCTCGTCCACGCGGAGGCGCTTCACGCGGCGGGCGACCGGGAGCGCGCGTCCGCGGTCATCGCCGGCGCGCGCGAGCGGCTTCTCGCGCGGGCAGAGGCGCTGCCCGCGGCGCACCGCCCGAGCTTCCTCGACATCCCCGAGAACGCGCGCGTGCTCGATCTCTCCCGGCAGTGGCTGCGCGCCGCGAGCTGACGCGCCGCGGGCGCCAAGCAGCGGCCGGCGGGCGGCCCGCTCCGCCGGACCGCCGCGCCCTGGCGCGCAGGCACGCCGGCGTATGGTAAAAATGTCCTGTGCCTTCCACGATCCCGGTGCGCTCCCCGCGGCTCCACCCCGTCTCGGCGGGATCGCGGCGATGGCTTCCCCGGGCGCTGGCCGGCGCGTGCTGCGCCTGGGCGATGGGCTGCGCGGAGAGCGCTCCCTCCTCGACGGCGCCGGCGGCGCGGGTCGCCTCACCGGCGCGGGCCGCTGCGCCGGCGCCCGCCGCGAGCGCCGCGCCCGCCGGCACGCCGCCGGCGTCTCCGCCGACAGCGGGGGCGCCATCTGGCGACGCGCCGGCGCGCGAGCGCTGGGTCGGTACGCTGGCGCTGACGAAGGGCTCGCAGCCCCTCATCGCCGGGAGGATGCTGCCGAGCGAGGACGCCGAGCGATGGCTCGGCCCCGACTGGCGCGCGCTGACCGGGCAGCGCGTCCGCGTGCTGGCGGTGCTGCGGGACCACGTCTGCGAGCCGCACGCTCAATGCATGATCGGGGGGATCATCCCGCTGCTGGAGCAGGTCGCGTCCGTCGAGCTGTGCAGCGGCGCGGGCTCCTCCGGCGGGGCGGCGGTCGTCGATTGCGCGCCGTCGCCGGCCCAGAAGGAGCGCTGTCAGGACGAGTGCCGCACGTTGAGCGAGGACTGCGGCCGGCGCGCCGACGGCGACCGCGGAGGGCTGCGCCGCTGCGGGTGCGCCAAGGTCACGTGCGAGCACGGCTGCGAGGAGACCGGCGAGCCCGCCTTCACGTGCAGGTGACCGCTCCCTGCCGGGAAGGGCAGGGGGCTACCAAGGGGACAAAACGACGAAGGCCGCCTGGCACCCGCCAGGCGGCCTCCGCGAGCTAGCCTCCGCTGCGCTGGATCAGGCGCCTTCGCGCGCGAGCACAGGCGCCGGCGCCGGCCTGGCCGGGGGCTCGCTCTCGACGGCATGCGCGCCGCCCTCGCCGAGCGAGTAGGCCTCTTCGCCGTGGAGGGCGACGTCGAGGCCCTCGTCCTCGATCTCCTCGTCGACCCGGAAGCCCATCACCGCGCTGATCCCCTTCACGAGCACGAAGGTGACCACCGCCGCGTAAGCCGCCGCCACCGCGGCCGCGATCACCTGCTCGGTGAGCAGCGCCGAGTTGCCCTTCAGCAGGCCGTCCTGACCGGCCGAATTCCACACCGTGGAGGCGAACACGCCGGTGAGCAGCGCGCCGAGCAGCCCGCCTACGCCGTGGATGCCGAACGCGTCCAGGCTGTCGTCATAACCCAGCTTGCCCTTCAGCATCACGGCGCCGTAACACACCCCGCCCGCCGCGAGCCCGATCGCGACAGACGCCATCGGGCCGACGAAGCCCGCCGCCGGGGTGATGGCGACGAGGCCCGCGACGAGCCCAGACGCCACGCCGAGGAGCGACGGCTTGCCGAAGCGCACGGCCTCGATCAGCGCCCACGCGAGCGCCGCGATCGCCGCGGCGATGTGCGTGTTCACGAACGCCACCGAGGCGAGCCCGTTCGCCGCGAGCGAGGAGCCGCCGTTGAAGCCGAACCAGCCGAACCACAGGAGGCCGGCGCCGAGCAGCGTCATGGTGAGGTTGTGCGGCACGATCTTGCGCGTCGGGTAGCCCTTGCGCTTGCCGAGCATGATCGCCATCACGAGCGCGCTCGCGCCCGAGGAGAGGTGAACGACGGTGCCGCCGGCGAAGTCGAGCGCGCCGCGCGCGAGGAGCCACCCGCCAGGGTTCCAGACCCAGTGGCAGAGCGGGCTGTAGACGAGGAGCGACCAGAGCAGCGTGAACACCACATACGAAGAGAACTTGATGCGCTCGGCATAAGCGCCCGAGATCAGCGCCGGTGTGATGATGGCGAACATCATCTGGAACACCATGAACAGGAGGTGAGGCACCGTCATCCCGGCGCGCGGCTCGGTGCCAACGCCGTTCAGGAACGCGTGGTCGAGGCCGCCAATGAACCCGCCTTTGGATTCGGCGAACGCCAACGAGTACCCGAGCGTCACCCACGCCAGGGTCACGATCCCCATGGCGAAAAAGCTGTGCATGAATGTGCTGAGCGTGTTCTTCGTTCGGACCATGCCCCCGTAAAACAGGGCCAGCGCTGGCGTCATCAGCAGAACCATTGCCGACGAGACCAGGAGCCAGGTGGTGTCCGAGGCGTTGATTTCGTTCACTGGTGGCCTCCTCGACGGCGACACTAAGAGAAGGCAGTTTTCCGGAATGTTTCGTCGGCATATACTTCGTGACAGCACGAAGCATACCGCGACGACGCAGCGAGTCAGCGCGTGGGCGCCTCCGCGGTCAGCGCGCTGGCCGACTCGCTCCTGCAGCGGGTCGATGAATTTGCAGTGAGACTATATCGCCTGTGGGCCCGAGGGGGGCGTGAGGCGGCGGGAGATGAAGCGTTATCCGCGCCCGCTGGACTCGATGCTCTCGCGCACCCGATCGAGCGCGGCCCGCACCTCGGGATCGCGATCGAGCGCAGCGGGCGGCGCCGGCAGCCGGAGCGACCAGTTCTGCGGCCCCACGGTCCCCGGGACGTTGATCCGATCGCGCGTGGCCAGCACGTCCTGGAGGAGCAGCAGCACGAGCTCGCTCTTCGAGCCGAGGATCAGGTCGAGCAGCGCGCGGTGGGTCTCCTTCGTGAACTGCGGGCCGAGCTCTTGCCGGCGCGGCGCGAGCCGCGGCAGCTCGAGGACCCCGGCGCGCTCCCGGTCGTCCCGCGACTCCCACCACACCACCACGGAGTCGGTGTCATGCGTCCCGAAGCAGGCCACCGAGAGCGCCGGATACTCCGCCGGATCGCGGAACACGACGTCGTTCTTCTCCCAGATCAGCACCTTGTAGCCCGGCACCCCGAGCTCCGAGAGCGACTCCCGGACCCACCCCGGCACCGCGCCGAGATCCTCCGCCACGAGCTGCGCCCCGGTCTCCGCCGCCCCCGCCAGCATCGCCCGCACGACCCGATCGCCGTGGTCGCGCTGCTCCGCCTCCTCCGCGGGATCGAAGGTCGCCCTGGGCCGCTCGCCCCCCGGGGGCGTTTGCCCTCGCTCCGGGAAGATGTACGTCCGGTAGAAGCCGACCAGGTGATCGATGCGGAACCGGTCGTAGAGCAGCCCCGTGTAGCGGCAGCGCCGCCTGAGCCACGCGAAGTCGTTCTCGCGCATCCGGGCCCAGAAATACGGCGGGAGCCCCCACCGCTGCCCCTCGGTGTCGAACTGGTCGGGCGGCGCGCCGACCGTCATGTCGTGCCGGAACTCGCCCTGGTGCGCCCACACGTCGGCGCTGTCGCGCGACACCATGAACGGGAGATCCCCCATGATCTCCACGCCCTTGCCCCGCAGATCCGCGCGCGCCGCCTCCCACTGCGCGTGCGCGAGCCACTGGACGTACTCGTAATAGAGGATGTCCCGCGCGCGCTCGCGCCGCAGCGCCTCGAGCGCATCCGGCCTGCGCTCGCGGATCGCCTCGGGCCAGTCCCACCACGCCCTGCCCTCGAAGGCGTCCTTGAACGCGCGGAACTGCGCGTAGTCGGGCAGCCAGTCCGACTGCCGCTTCACGAACTCGCCGAGCTCGGCCGCGCGCGGCGTCTGCTTCGCGTGGTGCTCGCGCTCGAACACGTCGAAGGCGAAGCGCAGCGCCCGCCCCTTCACGCGGCGCACGAGATCGTAGTCGACGCGCGCGCTGTTCCGGGCGCGATCGAGCGCCCCGAGGTCGTCGCCGAGCGCCTCGCCGAGGCGCTCCGCCGGGAGCTCGGGCACGGCGGACAGCGAGATGAACATCGGATCGATCCCGAACGCGGAGAGCGCCATGTACGGCGACGTCTCGCCCCCCGACACCTCGCCGAGCGGCAAGAGCTGCACGAGGCGAAGGCCCGCGGCGCGCATCCACGCGGCGAACTCGGGGAGATCGCCGATCTCGCCGATGCCCCACGAGCGATCGCTGCGCAGGGAGAAGAGCGGCACCGTCACGCCCGCGATGCGGCGGCGCGCGCCGGAACCGGGACCGGAAGGCGACGATGAGCTCTGGGACTGATTTTCAGCAGAGGGGGAAGACATGGGCGTTTTTCGCTTGGCTCCAGGCGTTCGGGGGCGAAGTCTATCCCGGGTCGCGCCGCCCTGGATGCTCCTTCTGCGCCCGTGCGGTACCGCCGCCGCGCCGCCGCCGAGGCCGCGGCCGCCGCCGAGCTCGCGCAGGAGGGGGAGGGGGCCGCGACATCGCGCGCGGCGCGAGGGCGGGCCCGCCGAGCGGCCGGACGGCGGGCGATCCCGGGGGCGGCGGCCGAAAAATCAGGCCGCGCGCGCTTGTTTCTCGACAGCGGCGCCGATCTCGCGAATAGGGCGGCTTCACAGGTTTTTCAGATGACCAGACGCATATGGCCCGGCACGCCCACCCCGCTCGGCGCCGTCTTTGACGGCGAGGGGGTCAACTTCACGCTCTTCTCCCAGTCCGCCACCAAGGTCGAGCTCTGCCTCTTCGAGGCCGTCGACGACGTCGTGGAGCGCGAGCGCATCGAGCTCCCCGAGCGGACGGCCCACGTCTTCCATGGCTACGTGCCGGGGCTCAAGCCCGGCCAGCTCTACGGCTACCGGGTGCACGGGCCCTACGACCCGCGCTCCGGGCAGCGCTTCAACCCGGCGAAGCTCCTCGTCGATCCCTACGCGTACGCGCTCTCCAGCGAGCCGAACTGGAAGGCGCCGCTCTTCGCCTACGACCGCGGGGGGCACCCCGAGCGCGGCGAGGGCGGCCCTGCCCGGCCCAAGGAGGCGGGCCGGGACGGCGCGGCGCCCGAGAAGGGCGAGGGCGGGCGCAAGACGGCGAGCGATCGCCGCGCCGCCGAGGCGCGCGGGAAGGACTCCACGCCGCCGCCCCCGCCGGCCCCGCTCGACGACCTGGAGATCTGCCACCGCGACAGCGCCTGGGGCGCGCCGAAGTCCGTCGTCGTCGACCACCGCTTCGCGTGGGACGGCGACCGGCCGCCGGCGACGCGCTGGCAGGACACGATCATCTACGAGGTCCACGTCAAGGGCTTCACCCAGCGGCACCCGGGCATCCCGAAGGAGCTGCGCGGCACCTACGCCGGGCTCGCCTCCGAGGCGGCGATCGCCCACTTCAAGAAGCTCGGCGTGACGGCGATCGAGCTGCTCCCCGTGCACGAGATGGCGAGCGAGCGCGAGATCTGGGAGCGCGGCCTCGTCAACTACTGGGGCTACAACACGCTCGCGTACCTCGCGCCCGCGGGCCGCTACGCGTCGAGCGGGCGGCTCGGCCAGCAGGTGACCGAGTTCAAGGCGATGGTGAAGGCGCTCCACGCCGCCGGCATCGAGGTGATCCTCGACGTCGTGTACAACCACACGGCAGAGGGGAACCACCTCGGCCCGACGCTCTCCCTGAAGGGGATCGACAACTGGACCTACTACCGGCTCGTGCCGCACAACCCGCGCTACTACATGGACTTCACGGGCTGCGGGAACACGGTGAACACGCGTCATTATCAGACGCTCCAGCTGGTGATGGACAGCCTGCGGTACTGGGTGACCGAGATGCACGTCGACGGCTTCCGCTTCGATCTCGCGTCGGCCCTCGCCCGCGGTCACCATGACTTCGACCGCCTGAGCTCGTTCTTCGACATCATCCATCAGGATCCGGTCCTCTCGCGCACGAAGCTCATCTCGGAGCCGTGGGACGTGGGCGAGGGCGGCTATCAGGTCGGCAATTTTCCGGTCCTCTGGACGGAGTGGAACGATCGTTACCGCGACTCGGTGCGCCGCTTCTGGAAGGGAGATCTGCTGGCGGCCGACCTCGGCTACCGGCTCACCGGGTCGAGCGATCTGTACGCGTCCAGCGGGCGCCGCCCTTACGCGAGCATCAATTTCGTGACGGCGCACGACGGCTTCACGCTGAACGATCTCGTCTCGTACAACGAGAAGCACAACGAGGCGAACGGCGAGTGCAACCGGGACGGCACGAACAACAACCACAGCTACAACCACGGTGTCGAGGGCCCCTCCAGCGACCCCGCTGTCGTCGAGCTGCGCGAGCGACAGAAGCGCAACCTCCTCGCGACGCTCCTCCTCTCGCAGGGGGTGCCGATGATCAACGCCGGCGACGAGATCGGAAAGACGCAGCTCGGCAACAACAACGCTTACTGCCAGGACAACGAGCTCTCCTGGCACGACTGGGACCTCGACGAGCGGCGGAAGCAGCTCTTCGAGTTCACCTGCCGCCTCATCGCCCTGCGTCGCAGCCAGCCCGTGCTGCGCCGGCGGATGTTCTTCTCGGGCGGTTACGTGCACGGGAGCGGGCTCAAGGACATCGTGTGGTTCCGCCCCGACGGCGCCGAGATGACGCCGGAGGACTGGACCCACCCGAACGCCCGGGCGATCGGCTACCTGCTCGGGGGCGACGCCCTGTCGGCGCTCGGTCCGCGCGCCGAGCCGATCTCCGGCGACACGCTGCTCGTGCTCATCAACGCGAACCACTCGCCGCTGGAGTTCGTGCTGCCCGCGATCGAGTTCGGCGAGCGGTGGGAGGTGCTCGTCGACACCCGCACCGCCGGGGAGCCGGCGCGCACGGTGCCCGCGAGGGCAGGGGGAGAGCGCTACCTGCTCGTCGACCGGTCCGTGGCCGTGCTGCGGCTCCTGGAGCGCAAGGAGAAGAAGAAGGTCAAGCGGGTGAAGGCGCAGCGGGCGTAGTCGCCCCGGCGCTCTCTCTCAGACGGCGATGCGTTGATGTCACCCGTGAAGCGCTGTTCGATCACGTTCAGGCCACGCGAACCCGTGTCGCGCGACCGGTGTCGTGCGGTGCAGCCGATGTTGTGTCGCGGCCTGGACGCGCACATCGGCGGCGGACCGGGGGGCATGAGGGGGGCGCTGCTGCTCCGGTGCGGCGGGCGGCGTCCGTGGCCCGTACCCTCGGCGCCAACCATCAACAAGTACAGCAGCGCTGCGCCTCGCGACGCTGCCGCGTGGGCCTTCACGTGCACGTGCGCGAGGAGGGCGGGGCGTTCGCCGTTCAAAGGCATCCGCATTCGCGATACGCTGAGGTCATGTCGTCGCCTCTCTCCTCAGGTCGTTGTCCCATGGACGTATCGACCGGTCCGGGAAACGGCGGCGGCACGAAGATCACCGGTGTGCTGCAGCCGCCCTCCCTGGAGCGACCGCCCGATTCCTCGGCGAGAGACGCCGCGCGCGACGCCACCACGCTGGGCGGGCAGCCTGCGCCGCTCGGTCCTCCTGCGGCGGCCGGCGCAGGGCGGGACGGGGCGCGCTCCGCGCTCCTTCCGGGCCGTGTGGTGGCCGGGCGGTACCGGCTCGTGCATCCGCTCGGCCAGGGCGCGATGGGCGAGGTGTGGTGCGCGCACGACAGCGTCCGGCGCTTCGAGGTCGCGCTCAAGTTCCTCGTGCTCCCGCGCCACAACCTGGCCATCGACGCGATGGAGCGCTTCCGCTTCGAGGCGCAGGTCGCGGCCCAGCTCGGGCGGAAGACCGATTTCATCGTCACGGTGCACGACGCCGGTGAGGATCCCGAGGCGGGCCCGTACCTCGTCATGGAGTACGTGCGCGGCCGATCCCTCCGGCAGCTGATCCACGAGCGAGGGCCGGTGCCCGCGGCCGAGCTGGCCGCGCTCCTCCGTCAGATCGGAGAGGCCCTCTCGGTGGCGCACGGCCTCGGGATCGTGCACCGCGACATCAAGCCGTCGAACATCCTGCTCCGCGAGGGGCGCGACGGGCGCCTGCGCGCCAAGGTCGCCGATTTCGGGATCGCCAAGTGGATCCGCCAGGATCTGGCGGCCGATTTCCCGCGCCAGACCGCGGAGGGCGTGGTGCTGGGCACGCCGGGCTACCTCAGCCCGGAGCACACGTGCGACGGGCACGCGGACCCGCAGCTCGACATGTGGGCCCTCGCGGTGGTCGCGCACGTTGCGCTCACCGGCCAGCAGCCGTTCGCCGGCCGCACCATCGCCGATGTGCTCTCCTCTATCCTCGCGGGCGCGCGCCCCCCGCTGTCGACGCTGTGCCCCGGCGCGCCGCCGGAGCTGGAGACGTGGTTCGCCCGCGCCTTCGCGCTGGATCCGGCGGAGCGGTTCCCCTCGATCGAGCCGATGATCTCCGCCTTCGTGGCCGCGGTCGGCCCTTCGGCCGCGCCGAGCGCGCCGGCGCCCGCCGCGCCGGTTCGACGGACCGGGCTGCACCTCGCGGCGGCTGGCCTCGTCGTGGCGCTCGGGCTGGGGCTTCTGCTCACCACCGCGCTGTCCTCGCAGCGCCTGGAGGCCGCCGCCGAGCTGCGGGTGATCAGCGGCGAGGTGCTCGCCGCTGCCCGCGGCGCTCTCGTCGCGCAGGCGCCTGCGGCACCCCAGGCGGGCGCGACCTCGACGGTTCCCGCGGCCGGGCCCGCGACGACGCCGCCCCCCGTCCCGCAGCCTGCGGAGCCCGCGCCGCTGCCGGCCGCGGCGAGCCCCATCCCGACGCCTCCGGCGTCCACGCCGAGATCATCCGCCGCGGCGCGCGCCGTCCCGACGTCTCCGGCGCCCGCGCCGAGGCCGGCCGCGGCGCGCACCGTCCGTGCGCCCGGCGCGCCGGCGAGCACCGGCAAAGCGCCCGCGCGGAAGCGAGAGGCAGGAACACAGAAGAGCGCGATCTTCTGAGCGTCGACTCGCGCGACGGATCCTCTGCCACGCGAGTCCAGGGGCCAGGGCCCCGAAGGAGGCCTTCGCTCGCGGCTCCGAGCGGGCGAGGCGCGGTATAGTCCGCGTCGGATATGAGCCTCCCGTCGCGTCCTTCCGAAGCCACCCTGCGCGCCGATCGGGATCCCGACGACCGCGGCGCCCCTGGGACGTCGCGGGGCGCCGACGGCGACAGCGAGGAGCAAGAGCGGGCCCGCGCGCGGATCGCCGGCGAGCAGCGCCTCCTGGAGATGCTCGCCCGCGGCGTACCGACGTCCGCCATCCTCGAGGGCGTCGTCCGCCTCGTGGAAGGCGCCGCGAGCGGCCTGCACGCCTCGATCCTGCTGCTCGACGAGGACGGGCGGACCTTGCGCCACGCCGCGGCGGTGACCTTGCCGCGGAGCTACACCGAGGTCATCGACGGCGCCGCGATCGGCCCCGAGGCGTTCTCGTGCGGCACCGCGGTGTGGCGTCGGGAGCGGGTGGTCATCGCCGACATCGAGGCGGATCCGCTCGGGGCTCTCTTCCGGGCGCAGGCGCTGGCTCACGGCCTCCGCGCCTGCTGGTCGGTGCCCATGCTGTCGTCCGACGGCCGGGCGCTCGGCGCGTTCGGCATCTACGCGACGGAGCCGCGGACGCCGACGACGGCGGACCTCGAGCTGCTCGAGCGGTGCGCGCACGTGACGAGCATCGCGATCGAGCGCAGCCAGGCGGAGGAGGCGCTCCGGCGCAGCGAGGCCTACCGCGCCGAGGCGGAGCGCCTCAGCCGCACCGGGAGCTTCGGTTATGACATCGAGAGCCGGGAGTTCACCATGTCCGACGGCACCTGCGAGATCGTCGGCTTCCCGCGCAAGCCCCGACCCACGCTGGCGCAGCTGTCCAGCCGCATCCACCCGGGCGACCGCGAGCGGGTCGCGGACATCGTGCGGCAGGCGCTGCGCGACGGCGCCACCTTCGACTACGAGCACCGCCTCGTGATGGACGACGGGTCGGTGAAGCTGGTCCGCGTCCTCGGCGGGATGCGCGTCGCCGCCTCCGGGAGGATCGAGCTCGTCGGCGCCGCGACGGACATCACGGCGAGCAGGCGCGCGGCCGACGAGCTGCAGCAAGCGCAGGCGGCCCTCATGCACGTCACGCGCGTGACGACCCTCGGCGAGCTCGCGGCCTCGATCGCCCACGAGGTGAACCAGCCGCTCGCGGCGATCGTCGCGGACGCGAACGCCGCGCTCAACTGGCTCGCCGCCGATCCGCCCGACCTCGAGAAGGTGCGCGCGTCGCTCACCGCGATCGTCGGCGACGGGGAGCGCGCAGGCCAGGTGCTCCTGCGGATCCGCTCGCTGCTGTCACGATCGGCGCCCCATCACCGCCTGTGCAGCCTCAACGACGTCATCCGCGAGGTCGTCCCGCTCGTGGCCCCGGAGCTCGGGCGTCACGGCATCTCCGTCCGGCAGGTGCTGCTCCACGATCTGCCGCAGGTGCCGGGCGATCCCGTGCTGCTGCAGCAGGTGGTCCTGAACCTGCTGCTCAACGCGGGCGAGGCCTCGAAGGACGTGCCCCCGGCGCGGCGCCGCGTGGTGGTGAGCTCGCTCGTCGAGCGGCGATCGAGCGGGTCCTTCGTGCTCGTCGCGGTCGAGGACGCCGGCGTCGGGTTCGGCGTCGGGAACGACAAGGCGCGCCTGTTCGACGCGTTCTACACCACCAAGGAGAGCGGCCTCGGCATGGGCCTGTCGATCAGCCGCTCGATCATCGAGCGGCACGGCGGCAAGCTGTGGGCGAGCGAGAACGAGACCTTCGGGGTGACGTTCCAGTTCGCTATCGAGGTGGCGCCGTGATCACGGAGGCGTCCGTGGCCTCGAGCTCCTCACCGAGACGTTCCGCGCCGAGGAGCTGATTCGCGCGATCCGTGAGGCGCTCGCCTGGCGGAGGGCGGTCCGCGCCCGCCGCGCCGCCCGCGCGATCCAGGCAACGGGGCCTGACCTCGACACCCGACCTTGGTCGGGTTCTCTGCGCCGGCCGTGTCGCGGTACATCGTCCGCTCCGAGGACCCATGTCAAGGAGCCGTGTCATGAATGCAATCTCCAGCGCCGTCACCGCGCCCAACCAGTTTGTCGAGTCGAGCGGCCGGAAAATCGCCTATCGCTCCGTGGGGGTGGGAAAGCCGATCGTGCTGTGCACGCGCTTCCGCGGCAACATGGATGTCTGGGATCCCGCCTTCCTCGACGCCCTGGCGGCCCACGGCTTCCGGGTGATCACGTTCGATTACAGCGGCCTCGGCCTCTCGACGGGCGAGAGGAGCTACGCCCCTCCCTCGCTCGCCAGGGACGCGATGGACCTGATCGAGGCGCTGGACCTGAAGGACGTGGTGATCGGCGGCTGGTCGCTCGGCGGGCTGGCTGCCCAGGTCGCGGTGGCCATGTTTCCGGAGCGGCTCAGCCACGCTGTCCTGATCGGCACCGCGCCGCCCGGTCCGAACGTCAAGCCCGCAGAGCAGCTGTTCTACGACACGGCGGCGATTGCTTCGTACGGCCTGGACGAGGAGATCATCCTGTTCTTCGAGCCGCGGTCCCCGGCGAGCCGGGAGGCCGCGCGGCGCTCGGTCGGCCGCATCGCGCAGCGAACGCAGGATCGCAGCGTCCCCGTCCCCGTCGACTGGGCCGTTGCCTACCTCGGCAACAGGCCGCACAGCCCGCTCTTCCCCGCCGATGCCGTGCTGGAGGCCTTGAAGGTCACCCACCTTCCGATCCTGCATGTCGGCGGGGATCACGACATCATCTTTCCGGTCGAGAACTGGTACGCGCTCAACCAGCAGCTGCCGACGGTGCAGCTCTTGACCTACCCGCGGGCCGGCCACGGGCCGCACCACGAGCACCCGGAATCCACGGCCCAGCACGTCGCGGCCTTCGTGCGCAGCACGTCGTGACCGACGACCGCGGGGAGCGCCGCGGCGAGGACGTCGTCGCTCGGATCTGTCGGACGGACCGACCTCGGCGCTACCGAGGGTTTCTCGGCACCCGGAACAACGTCACCGTGTGCTGGAAGAACGCCGGCGCCGCGACCACCCTCCGGGCGGGATCGAGCCCGATGTCGTTGATGGCGGTGAGCCCGTCGGCCCTGAAATCACGCACCAGGGTCGAGCTCGTCGCCGTGACCCAGTAGACGGCCGGGGGCGCGTTCACCGAGACGAGGTATCCATCCCTGTATCGCTCGATGCCGTCCAGCTTCGCCTCGAGCGTCCCGAACCGCGTGAGCTCCTTGCTCTCGAGATCGAGCATCCAGACCTGGCCCAGCGAGGAAGGATCCCTGAACGTGCCGAGCGTGACGATGGCCAGCTTGTCGCCGTCCACGAGCAGGCCGTTTGGAACGTTGAGGAGCGGGGACCAGAAGAAGGGGGCGCATCGTTCCTCCTTGCAGCGCCACACGGTGCGGGTGAAGCTGTCGCTTATATAGACGGTGCCATCCTCGGCGAGCGCGAGATCGTTGAGGAAGATCGCGCCGAGCGCCGGGATCCTGCGCACGTCCCTGGTGGCGAGATCGATGATCAAGAGCTCATCCATGTCGGAGGTGTACAGCTTGCCCTGCGCGACGCGGATGCCCTTGGGCGCGTTCATCCCCGACAGCCACTTCGCCTCGACGATGTTGCCGCACCGGTCGAGCTTGCTGATCCAGCCGCGACCGTCCTTGAACCTGGGCCTCTCGAGCATCTCGTCAGGGACGCCGGCCATGTTGGCGACGTACCACGCCTCCGTCCCCTCGTCCCAATAGGCGCTCTCCGGCGCCTCGAAGCCGGCGCCCAGGCCGCCCACCGTGCGCGGGAAGCGCAGGCAACCGTCGTCCGAGGCATCGCCGTGCGAGAGCGGGGCAGCGGCGGGCGGAGCCTCGGCGCTGGCAGGCGGATCGTCGGCGGAGCAGGCAGGGAGCGCGAGCAGCGACAGGAGCGCGATCGCGGCGAGCGGAGAGCGGTTCGCGGGCATGGGTTGCCTCCTCGCGGCGGCGCATCGTCGCGAACACTCGCGTCGATCGCGCCATCACGATGCCCGCCAGGGTAGGCGACGCGACATCACCTCACCTGTCAGGATGGACCGCAATCCAGTCTACGGAGGGCCGCTGTGGCGTCAGCCTCCGTCGAGGGTGGAGTCGCCGCCGCTCGTTGCGCCCTGGATATCGCGCGTGGCGGCGGACCGGCGCTCGAAGGCGGCACCTGTCATGTCGGAGCGCTCGTGCTGGACGACGGCGCGGCGCTCGGGGACCACGCGCGAAGGCACCACCGTCGGGTCGACGCTCACGGCGAGGCGAGGGCCCCCTTCGACAGCGTCTGCTCGACGAGCGTCACCCAGTAGCTCGCGCCGATGGGCAGGATCGCGTCGTTGAAGTCGTAACCAGGGTTGTGCAGCATGCGGCTCTCGCCGGCGACGCCGTTGCCGAGCCAGACGTAGGCGCCGGGCCTCTCGCGCAGCATGAACGCGAAGTCCTCGGCGCCCATCGTGGGTTGAATGTCGGTGAGCACCTTGTCACCGCCGATCACCTGCGTCATCGCCGCGATCGCCATGGCGACCTCTTTCGGTGTGTTGATGATGGGCGGGTAGCGGCGCTCGTACCGCACCGTGACCTTGCAGCCATGAGCGGCGGCGATGCCGTCGCAGACGCGGCGTATGGCGCCCTCGACGAGCGCCTGCACCTCGGGCTTGAGCGCCCGCGCCGAGCCGCGCAGCGTGACCTCGTCCGGGAGCACGTTCCACGTGTCGCCGGCGTGGAACTGCGTGACGCTGACCACCGCCGCGTCGACCGGGCTCACGCCGCGGCTCACGATCGCCTGCAGCGCCTGCACGAGCGCGCTCCCCGCGACGATCGCATCGACGCCGTGGTGAGGCATCCCCGCGTGGGCGCCGCGGCCCGTGATCTTGATCTCGAAGATATCGAAGCTCGCCATCATGATCCCGGGCATCACGGCGAACTGGCCGGTGGGAATGCCAGGCCAGTTGTGCATGCCGAAGACGGCCTCCACCGGGAACTTCTCGAACAGGCCATCTTCGACCATCACGCGGCCGCCCCCCTCGTTCTCCTCGGCGGGCTGGAAGATGAAGTGGACGGTGCCGTCAAAGGCCCTCGTCTCGGCGAGGTGCCTGGCGGCGCCGAGGAGCATCGTCGTGTGCCCGTCGTGGCCGCAGGCGTGCATCCTCCCTTCGTTCCGCGAGCGATGGGCGAACGCATTCGCCTCGTGGACATGCAGCGCGTCCATGTCCGCCCGGAGCCCGATGGCGCGGCGGCCGGACCCGGCCCTCAGCGTGCCCACGACGCCGGTCTTCGCGAGGCCGCGGTGGACCTCCACGCCGAAGGACGAGAGCTTCTCCGCCACGAAGTCCGCGGTGCGGGCCTCCTCGAACGCGGTCTCGGGGTGGGCGTGGAGGTCACGGCGCCACGCGGTCATTTCAGTGTGGAGGGCGTCGATTCGAGGGATGGTGGGCATGGCGAAGGTCCTAGAGTCCCTTGGCGTCGAAGGTGACGAGCCGCAGCTCGCAGGTATACCGCTTGCCGTCCGCGTCCGTCAGCCAGAGATCATCGATGCACGGCAGCATCTCGGAGACGCTCACCTTCGCCGACGCGTCCAGCTCGCCGGCGCGCCGGAGGATCTTGGCGAGGGTGTCCACGAAGATCGGGCTGTCGAGGTCCGCGTAGTACGGCTTGGCCTCGAAGGGCGACTTGAGGAAGATGAACCGCGGCAGCCCGTGCGCGCGCTGCCAGCGCCGCGCCGCGAGCCAGCGAGCGAGCGGCTCCTCCTCGCGCGCGAAGGTCACCTGCGACGCGACGAAGCGCCAGCGCTCGCGCGCGACCACGAGATCGCCGATCTTGAGCCGCGGCGTGTGGTCCTCGGCCGGCAGGACGTCGAGGGCGTTGGTGACCATCGACGAGAGCATCATGCCCATGAAATCGAGGAGGCCGCCGCGGTAGCCGCCGCCCCGCGCGTGGACCTCCAGCGCCCCGTCCTGGTCCACCACGACGAGATCCGCCACGCGCAGCGTCCGCGCCGCAGGCGCGGGAGAAGGCTCCGGCGAGAACGCATAGCGGAAGTCCCCGGAGCCCAGGGCGATCTCGTTGATGCGCTGGCACCATTGCGCCTTCGGCAGCACGGGGATGACGCTCGGGGCCGGGTTGTCGAGCTCCCAGAGATCGATGAGCCCGCGCATCGACGGGTGCTGGAAAGCGAAGCAGGACGCCGTCAGCGTGTGCGTCAGGTGCATCTCGCCCATGACGAGCTCGCACTCCCCCCGGCGTAGGGCCTCCACGTCCCTGGCCGCGATCATCAGATCGGGGCACATATAACGAGCCCTGGCCCAGCCCGGGCGCGGCACGTCGAACGCGCGCCGCACGTCCGCCAGCAGCGCGGCCGGATCCCGCTCGACGGAGCGCGCGCCGGACGGCACCCCGAGGATCTCGGCCCAGCGGCGCTGCAGCTCGCGCTGCACCTCTCCGACCCACTCCGGCATGCCGCGCATCTCCCGCATCCACGGCTCGATCTCGGCGAGGGCCTTGTGGAACACCGTGAGCTCGACCGGGCCGCCGCCCTGCTGCGCCGAGAGCCGCTCGAACAGGTCCCGCAGCACCCCGAGGTAACGGCGCGCGACCTCGTAGGTCACCCAGCGGCCGCTGAGCAGCAGGAGCGACAGCGGCGGAGCGAGCTTCTGGAGCAGCGGAGCGCCGATCTCCAGGTCGAGATCGCGCCTGCAATCCTCGTAGACGAGCGTGCGCGCCGCGTACATCTCCCCATCGGAGCGCGTCGTGGCCGCGCCGGTCAGCCGGTGGAACGTGTCCTCCAGGCGCGTCATGGCGGCGTCGAGCGCCCGGGAGTCGCCGGCCGCGGCGGCGACCTCGTCGCGCGCCCGCTCGAGCTCGTCGAGCGGCAGGAGCGCGCGCTCGCGGAGCGCCTGATCCTCGATCCCCGCGAGCGCGCGCCGCAGCGCCTCTTCCGGCGACAGCTGGAGCGCGACCTCGAAGTCCCAGGCCATGACGCCCATCGCGCACGCCCTGTCGAGGATCTCGAACACCTCCGCTTCACCGCCGAGCCCGAGCGACGGGTCGCTGGTGAGCCGCCGCGCGAGCGCCCTCGCGGTGGTCACGCCGTCGCAGCCCTCGAGGACCGCAGCCTGCGCCGGCGTGAGCGGCATCGCTCCGACGGTCGGCACCTGCAGAGCGCCCCCATCGACGCGGATGTAGGGGAGCAGCCGGGGCGCCGCGAACGGCCTGAGGTCCGGGTCCGCGCTCAACCGCGACGCGATCGCGTCGATGGCCCAGCTCTCGAAGTAGACCCTCCGCGCGGCGAGCAGGCCTGGCCCGGGCCGGGCGGCGATCGCCTCGGGGCCGAGGCCGATCCGGCACCAGCCGATGGGCCCGAAGAAGCCGATGGAGTCGTTCTTGACGCAATAACGTTGCAGGTAGGAGGCGACGAGCGCCTCTCTCTGCCGCGTCTTCTTGTCCCGGTGGCCGGGCGGCTTGCGCAGGAGGCCGTCGAGCCCCGTGTGCAGGGCGCGCCGGTTCTGCCAGACCACCGCCTCGCGGAACCGGTCGTCCTGCACCGCCGCACGCAGCGCCTCGCTGACACGCGCGGTCTCCACCTCGAACGAGCGCTGCAGATCCGCGTGGATCACGCTCTTCGCCGGGGCGGCCCCTCCGGCGTCGAGCACCCTGTCGAGCATGGCGGCGGTCCCGGGGGCCGCGAGCGACAGGATGGTCTGCGCCGCGAACCCCGCGCCGCGAACACACGCGACAGGCCACAACCCGAACGGTCCACCGGCCAGCGGCACCAGGTGGCTCGACGCGCCGCCTTCGACGTCCTGCTCGGACGGGCGGCGCGCCTGGCCCTCAATGTCTGAAGCAGGCGCTTCGGCGGCGAGTCTCATCGTGACAGACATGATTTCTCATCCGTGGCATGGAGCCTGGTGCGGGCGGCGCCGCGCGTGTCTCACGCGTCGCCCGAAGCCTCCGGGGATCCCGTCTCCGGGGCGCTCGGCGGGGCGACGACCTTGGTCATCTCGGCGTGACTTATCTGCGAGAACAGGGACAGGTAGGGCATGAGGAGCGCTCGTGACCACGAGGAGGGGAACCACATGTAGCTGTACAGGGGGTGACCCACCGCGCCGCGGCGTCGCTTCGTCTTCCACGTGCCGCCGCTGAGCCATATCCGCTTGGCGCCGAGCGCCACGGCGCGCTTGATCGGCTCGTAGAAGACGAGGCTGAAATACAGCGGCGAGTCGTCCAGCCCCTGATCCTCGGTGCGGCCTACGCGGTAGACCCAGAGGTCGTCCCCCTTGTGGAGGATCGAGGCGAAGCCGACGACGGTGGAGCCGTTGCGCGCCACGATCGCCTCCGCCCTCGGGCCGAGGTGGCGCTCGAGCCGAGCCCAGAACGATTTTGGGTGACGGAAGTGCTCCTCACCGTATTTCGAGTACGTCGTCTCGTAGAGGCGCTCGAGATCGCCGCCCAGGGAGCCGAAATCCGGCGTCACGGTGAATCGTACACCGGCCTCGCCGACCATCCTCATGTCGCGCCTGAAGGACTTTCGCTCCTTGCTCCGGAAGCGCGCGAGGTAGTCGTCGAAGGCCTTGAACTCGGTGTCCAGCCGGTTGTCATAGACGAGGAAGACCTCCTCGAACCCGCTCCCGCGAAGCGATCTCCTGAGCTCGGCGCGCTCGGCGTCGACGCCATAGAAGCAGAGCGGCAGCCGCTCTCTCTGCGCCTCCTCCTTGAGCGCGTCGAGCACCGCGCGGTGCGCCTCCTGCACCGCCGCCGGATCGACGGGCGCCACGGCGATGCCCCCACGGTAGCTGAGCGGGCTCGCGGCGAGCACCCACCCGTCGATCCCCGAGCGGGCCGCCCGCGCGAACGCCCGGTAGGCGTTGACCGCCCGGACGACCCACTGGCTCCAGCGCGCGCTCTCTGGGTTCATCCTGACGAGCTCGTCCTGCCAGGAGACGAAGAAGAACTTCTCCAGCGAATAATGATAGTAGATCGAGCGACTGCGCGTGACGAGGAACGGGCAAACGGCGATGAGGCGGGTCCCCTCGCGCACCAGGACATAACGCAGGGACAGCTCCCCCCGGACGAGCGGCGCCAGATCCAGCGTGTCGAGCATCCGCAGCCAGCGGCGATCGAGGAACACGTCCGCTTCCGCCGTGACGTTGTCGAGCTCCGCGTCGTCCACGGCGTCGAGGGATGTGCAGATGGTCGTCGTCAATCTCACCGATGGCGTTCCTTTCGTTGCACCCGAGCGCCGCGAAGAGGCGCGCCGGCCCCGCGCGGGGCCGGCATGGGGCCGGTCGATGCCCGGCGCCGGCCCGCTCAGGGCGCCTCGCGCCGGGCCCGCTCGATGAGCGCGCGGAGCTTCCGGGCGATGGGCTCGACGCCGGGCGCCTGCAGGATCGAATAGTGGTCGCCCCGCACGCGCTCGACCTCGACGCCCGAGGGCGCCAGCCGCCGCCAGGCGTCCACCGCGTCCGGCGATGAAGCCCGCCCGTCGATGGCCTGAAAGACCGTGATCGTCCCGCCGTACGGTCCGGGCTCATAACCATAGAGAGCCTTCATGTTGCTCATGAAGACACGGCGCAGCGCCGGCAACGCCTCCTCGGGGGGCGGGCTGCCACCCGCGACCCGGGCCAGATCGTTGTCGAACAGGGCGTGAAGGAGGTGATCCGTGTCCGTGGGCGGCGCCCCGGGCCGGACGCCCTCGACCTGCGCGTCGATGAGCGCGAGCACCTCCACGCGCTGCTCGCTGCGCTCGAGCTGCCGCGCCATCTCGAACGCGACGACGCCTCCCATCGACCAGCCGCCGAGCAGGTAAGGCCCCGACGGCTGCACCGACCGCACCGCGCTCACGTAGAGCGCCGCCATCTGCTCCACGCTGGCCGGCGGCGCCTGGGCCCCGTCCAGCCCCGGGGACTGCAGCCCGTAGAACGGCTGCTCCGCGCCGAGCTGCCGCGCGAGCTCGCGGTAACACAGGACGTTGCCCCCCACGGGGTGGACGCAGAAGAACGGCCGCCGCTCGGCGCCGGGCGTGATCGTCACGAGCGGCGAGCTCGGATCGAGGCGCCGCTCATCGCGGAGGAGCGCGGCGAGGCGCTCCACCGTCCCCCCCTGGAACAGCGCCGCGAGCGGCAGCCGCTGGCCGGTGCGCGCCTGGATCTCCGCCATGAGCCGCACGGCCAGGAGCGAGTGGCCGCCGAGATCGAAGAAGTCGTCCCGGACGCCCACGCGCTCGGCGCCCAGCACCGCGGCCCAGATCGCCGCGAGATCCCGCTCCAGCGCGTCCCTCGGCGCGACGAAACTCTCGGCCGCGCCGCTCCGATCGGGCGCCGGGAGCGCCTTGCGATCGACCTTGCCGTTCGCGTTGAGCGGCAGCGCGTCGAGCAGCACGACGAACGCGGGCACCATGTACTCGGGAAGGAGCTCCCTTGCGTGCTCCTTCAGCAGGGCGGCGGAGCGCGGCGAGCCCGCGGCCGGCACCACGTACGCCACGAGCTGCTTGTCCCCCGGCCGATCCTCCCTGGCCACGACGACCGCCTCGGCCACGCCCGGGTGCCGCTTGAGCGCCGACTCGATCTCGGCGAGCTCGATCCTGAAGCCCCTCACCTTGACCTGGTGGTCCAGCCGGCCGAGGAACTGGAGCTCACCGCTCGGCAGGTACCGCGCGAGGTCGCCGGTCTTGTACATGCGGGCCCCGGGCAGGGGCGAGAACGGATCGGGCAGGAACACGTCGGCCGTGCGCCGGGGATCCCGCAGGTAGCCGCGCCCCACGCCGACGCCGCCCACGAACAGCTCGCCAGGAACCCCGATCGGCGCGGGCTGACTCCGCCGATCGAGGAGGTAGAGGCGCATGTTCGCGACCGAGCGCCCGATGGGGACGTGCGCCGCGGTGGGCACCTCCCGCACGCGGTGATGCGTCACGTCGTCGGAGCACTCGGTGGGACCGTACGCGTTGAGGAGCGGCACCGCGGGATAGGCCTCGATCCACTGCGCGCACAGCTCCGGCGGCAGCGCCTCTCCGGTGGCCACCATCCACCGGAGCCCCGAAAGCTGCGGCGCGCGCTCCGATGACCGCGCCTCCGCCAGCACCGCGCGAAGCATGGAAGGGACCAGCTCCACGATCGAGATGCCGTGCTCCTCGATCGCGGCGAGCAGCCGGGCGGGATCCCGGACGACCTCCTCTCCCAGGATGTGAACGCGACCCCCGAGGAGGAGCGCGACGAGGAACTGCCAGACCGAGATGTCGAAGCACTGAGACGCGGTCTCCGCGACGCAGTCCTCCGCGGTGAGCTCGAGATCCCGCACCTTCGCGAAGAGGTGGTTGAGCATGCCGCGGTGCTCGACCATCGCCCCCTTGGGAGCTCCCGTCGAGCCCGACGTGTAGATGACGTAGGCGAGGTTCGACGGGCGAGCGTGCGGCAGCGGAGCGCGCGCTATCTCGGCGCCCGGCGTGAGCGCCTCCTCGAGGGGAATGACCTGCGGCGCGGCCGCCATCCCCGAAAGGGCGCGCCGCAGCGCGGCCTCGAGCGGCCCTGAGACGAGCACGCGCCGCGCGCCGCTGCTCTCCAGCACCTGGGCGATCCTGTGAGGCGGGTGGAACGGATCGAGCGGCAGGTAGGCGCTCCCGGCCTTCCACACGCCGAGCATCCCGCCGAGGAAGTCGAGGCCGCGCTCCGCGAGCAGCGCGATCACCTCGTCCGGCCCCGCGCCGTGGCGCACGAGCGCGCGGGCGAGGGCGTCCGCGCGCTCGTCGAGGTCCCGGTAGCTCAGCGTTGCTCCACCCTCGCCCACCGCGGCGATCGCGCCCGGCGTCCGCTCCACCTGGGCCTCGAAGAGCGTCGTGAAGCACTCCTCCTCGGGGAACGGCATCTCGGTGCGGGTCCAGTCGTCGAGGAGGGTCCGCCGCTCGTCGGCGGGCAGGAGCGGCAGCGACGAGATCGGGCGGGTCGGGTCGCGCACGATCCCCTCGAGGAGCTGCTCGAGGTGCGCCGCCATCCGGGCGATCGTGGGCGGATCGAAGAGATCGGCGTTGTACTCGATGTGCCCCCCGAGCTGCTGGTCTGCCTCCGTCAGCGCCAGGGTCAGGTCGAACATCGCCGTTCCGGTGAAGACCTCCTCGGTCTCCAGCGCCTCGGCCCGCGAGGCGCCGGTGGGGTCCTGCAGGATGAACATGACCTGGAAGAGAGGCGCGTGGGCGCGGCTCCGCGCCGGGTTCAGCTCCTCCACCAGCTTGTCGAACGGCAAGTCTTGATGCGCGTACGCTTCCAGCGCTGTCCGGTGCACCCGCTCGAGCAGATCGAGGAAGCTCGGATCGCCGGAGAGGTCCACGCGCAGCGCGACGGTGTTGAGGAAGAAGCCGATGAGCCCGTCGAGCTCCTGCCTGCTCCGCCCGGCCACGGGGGAGCCCACGACGATGTCCTGCTGCCCCGAATAGCGGTGGAGCAGGACCTGGAAGGCCGCAAGGAGCGTCATGAACAGCGTCACCGCCTCGCGCCGGCTGAGCGCCTTGAGCGCCTCGGTCATCGCGGCGGAGACGCGGATCGCGTGCCGCCCGCCGCGGTAGCTCAGCACCGGCGGCCGCGGGCGGTCCGACGGCAGCTCGAGCACGGCGGGGACGCCGGCGAGCGCCTGTTTCCAGTAGGAGAGCTGCGCCGCGAGCGACTCCTCGCTCAGCCACTGCCGCTGGCTCACGGCGAAGTCGGCGTACTGGATCGGCAGCTCGGGCAGGGGAGAGGGCCGGCCGCTGGAGAACGCCTGGTAGAGCGCCGTGATCTCGCGGGCGAGCACCCCGAGCGACCAGCCGTCGGTGATGATGTGGTGGAGCGCCACGACAAGCACGTCCTCGGCGTCGCGGAGGCGCAGCAGCTCGACGCGCAGGAGCGGCCCCTCGTCGAGATCGAACGGCTCGAGCGCCAGCCGGAGGTGCCGCTCGCGGGCCGCGTCCATCCGCGCGTCCGGCCGCAAGCCCCGCAGATCGGTGACCGGCACAGGGACCTTCGCCGGCGGGGCGATGCGCTGGACCGGCCGCCCGTCGACGCTCGGGAAGCTCGTGCGCAGGATCTCGTGCCGCCTCGACAGCTCCGTCACGCTCCGCTCGAGGGCGACCGGGTCGATGGCCGACGAGAAGCGCACGCTCCACGCCACGTTCTGCGCGACGCTCTCGGGGCTCAGCTGGTGCAGGAACCACATGCGCTCCTGCGCGAGCGAGAGCGGCAGCGGCCCCGCTCGCTCGACGCGCCGGAGCGGCAGGAGCTCGGCGGCGCCGGCGCTCGCCTCGATGTGCCGGGCGATCGCCGCCACGGTGGGCGACTGGAAGATGAGCCCGAGCGGCAGATCGACGCCGAAGGCGCTCCTCAGCCGGGCCACCACCTGGGTCGCGAGGAGCGAGTGCCCGCCGAGCGCGAAGAAGTCGTCCTCGACGCCCACCCCGGGCACGCCGAGCGCCTCGGCCCAGATCTGCGCGACGCGGCCCTCGACCTCGGTGCGCGGCGCGACGAAGGTCGAGCTGGCCATCGCGTGCTCCCCCGAGGGCCGCGGGAGCGCCTTGCGATCGATCTTGCCGTTCGCCGTGAGCGGGAGCGCGCTCAGCGCCACGACGACCGACGGGACCATGTAGTCCGGCAGCCGATCGCGCACGAAGCGCTTGATCTCCGCCTCGTCCACGGACCGCTCCGGCGCCGGCACGACATAGGCCACGAGCCGCCGGTCCCCGGGGGTGTCCTCGCGGACCGAGACAACCGCGGCCGCGACCGCCTCGTGCTGCGCGAGCATCGCCTCGATCTCGCCGAGCTCGATGCGGAAGCCCCGCAGCTTGACCTGGTGGTCCGTGCGGCCGAGGAACTCGACGGTGCCGTCCGGCAGCCATCGCACCCGGTCCCCCGTCCGGTACATGCGCGCCCCCGCGTCGCCGGAGAAAGGATCCGGCAGGAACCGCTCCGCGGTCAGCGCCGGGCGTGACAGGTAACCTCGCGTGACGCCCTCGCCGCCGATGTACAGCTCCCCCTGCACGCCGACAGGCACCAGCTGGAGGTGGCGATCGCAGACGTAAAGCGCTGTGTTGTCGATGGGCCGCCCGATGGACGCCCACCCCGCCCCGGCCGCCCGCTCGACGAGGTGCGTGGAGGACCAGATCGTCGTCTCCGTGGGGCCGTACATGTTGAGCAGCGCGCCAGGGAACGTCTTGCGGATCTCCTCGACGAGATCGAAAGGCAGCGGCTCACCGCCGAGGAGCAGCGCGCGCAGGCTGGACAGGGCGGCCGCCGCCGAGGGCTCCAGCATCATGCCGCGCAGCAGCGACGGCGTGCACTGGAGGTAATCCACCTGATACCGCTCGATCTGCCGCGGCGCCGAGGTGTCCTCCAGGCTCCGCCGGTCCTCTCGCTCGCTCAGGCGCTTCAGCTCGTCGAGGTACGGCAGGCTCGCGAGCACGGCGTCGGGTTCGACGCCGAAGTCGATGAGGCAGCCGATCTCGTCGACCCCGATCTCCTTGAGCTGGGCGACCCGCTCCAGGCAGTCGCTCGGCGTCCCGAACAGGCCGCTCGTCTCGACGTACCTGTCGAAGGCGTGGGAGACGAGCAGGTCCAGGTCCTCCTCGCGGACAGCGCCGTCCAGATCGATGCCCAGGCTGCGGCCGAGCCCCCTCATCAGATCGGCCGAGCTGCGCAGGTAGCTGCGGAACGGCGCGCTGATCCGGGCGCGCACCAGATCGGCGTCCCGCTCGACGAAGGTGTGCAGCATGAGCGTGACGTGCCCCTCGCCCTCGTGCCCCGCGCGGCGGCGCGCCTCGCGGTAGATCGCGATCCGCTCCGCGAGATCCTCGATGCTCTGGCCGAGCAGGTGCGTGAGGATGTTCATCCCGCCCCGGCCCGCGGCCTCGAACGTCTCCGGGTTGCCCGCCGCCGTCAGCCAGACGGGCAGCTCGCGCTGCACCGGTTGCGGCCGGATCTGGATCTCCGTCGGTGTCCCCGCGCCGTCCGGGAACGTCAGCCGCTCGCCGCGCCAGAGCCTGCGGACGGCGTCGATGCCTTCCAGCATGATCCGCTTCCGGTCCGCGTACCGCTCCGGGGCCAGCACGAAGTCGCGCGCGTGCCAGCCTGACGCGAAGGAGACGCCGACGCGGCCGCGCGAGATGTTGTCGAGGAGCGCCCACTCCTCCGCGATCCTGACCGGGTGGTGCAGCGGGACGACGACGCTGCCGGCGCGGATCGCGACCCGCTCCGTCATGGCCGCGATCGCCGCGCCGACGACCGATGGATTGGGGTACAGACCGCCGAACGCGTGGAAGTGGCGCTCGGGCGTCCACACGGCCATGAAGCCGTGGCGGTCCGCGAACCTGGCTCCTTCCCAGAGGAGCCGATACCGGTCGCCGCCGCCCTGGTCGGCGTCATCGGCGAAGTAGAAGAGGCTGAAGCCGAGCGGCCGGCGCGCGCCGGGGCGGCCCTTCGCCTGCCGCCGCGGCGCCCGGCGCCGCTGCTCGCCCTGGAGGATCACCGTCAGGCCGCGTGTGAGCGTCCACAGGAGCTCCAGCACGGAGATATCGAAGGAGATGCTCGTGACCGCGAGCCAGCGCGCCCCCGGCGCGACGGGAGCGACGGGCCCGAGCGCTCGATCCATCGCGCTGAAGAAGTTCGCGACGCTCCGGTGGGGCACGACGACGCCCTTGGGTTTCCCCGTCGAGCCCGACGTGTAGATGACGTACGCGGCGTTGGCCGGGCGTGCGCCGGCCGCGGGCGGCGCGCCCGTCTCCGGCCGGCCCTGGCCCCTGCCGAGCATCACCGCGCGCGCCTTCGAGCCTGCGAGCCGCGTCGTGAGGTGCTCTTCGGTCACGACCACCGGCGCGCCGGCGTCGTCGAGCATGTAGCCGATGCGGTCCGAGGGGTACGAGGGATCGAGCGGCAGGTAAGCGCCGCCCGCCTTCAGGATGCCGAGCAGCCCCACGAGCATCTCGATCGACCGCTCCGCGCACAGGCCCACGATCACCTCGGGCCCGACGCCGAGCGAACGCAGCTCGCCCGCGAGCGCGCCCGCCCGCGCGTCGAGCTCGCGGTACGTGATCTCTTCGCCCTCGAACACGCACGCTGTCGCGTCCGGCGTCCTGCGGACCTGAGCGCTGAGCTGCTCATGAATGCACGCGTCGGTCGTCCATGCCGCGCGTGTCGCGTTCCAGCCCGACGTGACGAGCCGCAGCTCGTCCTCGTCCATCACGGTGGCCTCGGACAGGCGGCGATCGGGGCTCGAGGCCGCCGACAGCAGCAGCGCGCCGAGGCGCGAGGCCATCCGGGCGATCGACGCGCCGTCGAAGAGGTCGGCGCTGTACTCGAAGTACCCCTCGAACCCGTCCTCGCCGCTCCTCAGGGAGAGGGTGAGGTCCACCATCGAGGTGCCCGGATCGAGCTCCACCGGGCGCGCCGCGAGCCCCGGCAGGGCCGGGAGATCGACCTCCCGGTCCGGGAGCAAGATCAACATCGCCTGGAACAGCGGCGAGAAGCTCTGGCTGCGCGCCGGCCGCAGGTGCTCGACGACCCGCTCGAAGGGCACGTCCTGGTCCGCGTAGGCCTCGACCGCGACGTCGCGCACCTGCGAGAGCAGCTCCCGGAAGGTCCGGGCGCGGGACAGATCGACCCGCAGGACGACGGTGTTCGTGAACATGCCGAACAGCCCGCTCAGCTCCGGCGGGCGGCCGGCGACGGCGGAGCCGACGCACACGTCGTCCTGGCCCGCGCAGCGCCCCAGCAAGAGCGCGAAGCCGGCGAGCAGCGCCATGTACGGGGTGACGCCCTCCTGCCGGCAGATCGCCTCCAGGGCCTCGCGGAGAGCGCGGGGGAAGCGCACCGGCGACCTCGCGCCCCGGTAGGTCTGCGCCGCGGGTCGAGGGCGGTCCGCCGGCAGCTCGAGCAGCTCCGGCGCGCCGGCCAGCCTCGCGCCCCAGCGCGTGAGCTGATCCGCGGCGACGCCGCCGTCGAGGCGCTCGTGCTTCCAGAGGACGTAGTCGGCGTACCCCAGCGGCAGATCCGCGAGCCCGGGCGGGAGCCCTCGCGAGAAGGCCCCGTAAAGCGCCGAAAGCTCCCTGGCGAGGACCCCGAAGGACCAGCCGTCCGCCACGAGGTGGTGGGCCACGACGAGCAGCACGTGCCGCCGCGGCTCGATGCGCAGGAGCGTGGCGCGCGCGAGCGGGCCGCGCGTGAGCTGGAACGGGCGCCGCGCCTCCTCGCGCGAGCGCCGCTGCGCCTCGACCTCCCGGGCGGACAGGGGCAGGCCCGTCAGGTCCACGATCTCGAGCGGCAGCGCCCCCTCCGCCGCGATCACCTGGACCGGCTTCCCGTCTCGCTCCTCGATGCTCGCGCGCAGCGGCTCGTGGCGGCGCGCGATCGCGTCGAGCGCGCGCTGCAGCGCCGCCACGTCGAGCTCGCCGGAGAGATCGACGGCGACAGGGATGTTGTAGACGGGGTTGTCGGGATCGAGCTGCGCCAGGAACCACAGGCGCTGCTGCACGGGGGCGAGCGGCAGCGGGCCCGGCGCTCGGCGGGACGTGAGCGCGGGAGCCAGCGCCGGCGCCAGCCCTCCCGCCGGCCGCGACGCCGCCGCGCGCTGCGCCGCCACGTGCCGCGCGAGCGCGTCCGGGCTCGGACCGCGCAGGAGCACGTCGAGCGGCACCGGCGCGCCGAGCTCCTGCTCGAGGCTCGAGGACAGCTCGACAGCGCGCAGCGAATCCAGGCCGTAGCGCGTGATCGGCGCCTCCGGATCGAGCCCGCCCGCGGGCCCGCCGAGCGCCCTCGCGAGGTAACCGCAGAGCCACGAGCGCAGCTCCTCCACGGTCGCCGCGTCACCTCGGGGCGCCGCGCGCGGCGGCGCCGGCTGGATCGCGGGCGCCGCGGCCGCGTCCGCGTCCGCTTCCAGGCGCGCGCCGCTCCTCACCTCGTCGGCGCGCCAGAGCAGCTCGGTCTGGAGCTCTCCGCCGAGGAACGCCGCGCGGCACGCGTGCCGCTGGATCTTGCCGCTGGAGGTCTTGGGAATGCTGCCCGGCGGCAGGAGCGCCACCGCGTGCGGCTGCAGGTCGTGCTCCATGGCCAGCCGCTCCCGGATCGCCCCGATCGCCGCCTCGCAGGCCGACAGGCGCGCGCGCAGGTCTCGCTCCTTCCGGACGTCGATCTCCAGCGCGAGGGCGAGCCGCTCCTCGCCGTCGACCTCCACCGCGAACGCCGCCGAGCACCCCGACCGGATCGCCGGGTGGCTCTGCTCGACGGTGAGCTCGATGTCCTGCGGGTAGTGGTTTCGGCCGCGGAGGATGATCAGGTCCTTGCGCCGCCCCGTGACGAAGAGCTCCCCGTCCTTCAGGAAGCCCAGGTCGCCCGTGCGGAGGAACTCGCCCGGCTCGCCGGTCGCGAGCCGCGCGCGGAAGGTGCCCTTCGTCTCCTCGGCGCGACCCCAGTAGCCCTGGGCCACGCTGGGACCACGGAGCCAGATCTCGCCGACGTGCCCGGCGGGGCAGGCGGTGAGCGTCTCGGGGTGCACGACGACGAGCTCCTGGTCCGGCAGCGAGCGGCCGCAGCCGACGAGCAGCCGCGCCCCCGGCTCACCGGCGGCCGCCTCCTCGGCGCGCCCCTGCTCCAGCGCCGCCGCGCTCGAGGCGCCGACGATGGCGCCGCTGCCCGCTTCCCCGCCGGAGACGATGAGCGTCCCCTCCGCGAGCCCGTAGCAGGGATAGAAGGCCGTCTTCCTGAAGCCGCACGGCCCGAAGGCCGCCGCGAATCGATCGAGGGTCTCCGCCCGCACCGGCTCCGCGCCGCAGAAGGCGACCTCCCACGAGCGCAGATCGAGGGCGCGCCGCTCCTCGGGCGAGCTCTTGCGAACACACAGCTCGAAGGCGAAGTTCGGTCCGCCGCTGATGGTGGCTCCTTCCTCCGAGATGGCCTGCAGCCACAGCAACGGGCGCCGCAGGAACGTCAGCGGGGACATCAGCGCCACGTTGAACCCGTGGTACAGCGGCTCGAGGATGCCGCCGATGAGCCCCATGTCGTGGTAGGGCGGCAGCCATATCACCCCTGTGCTGCCCCGGTGCGCGCCGAAGCACCGTGAGATGCTCTCCAGGTTGTGCAGCAGGTTGCGGTGGCTCAGCATCACCCCCTTCGGGGTGCCCGTGGATCCCGACGTGTACTGGAGGAAAGCGAGCGACGCCGGGCCGACCGCCGGCGGCCGAAAGGCGCCCTCGCCCTCCGCCGGCAGCTCGTCGGTCGCGACCCAGCGCGCCGCGCCGAGCTCCGGCGCGCGCTGGAACAGGTGCACGGCCATCGACGTGATCGCGCCCGTGGAGAGCACCAGCCCGGCCCGCGCGTCCTTCAGGATGGCGCAGAGCCGCGGCAGCGTCCGCTCGATGCGCGCAGGATCCGGCGGGTACGCCGGCACGGCGACGAGCCCCGCGTAGACGCAGCCGAAGAAGGCGACGATGTACTCGAGCCCAGGCTCGTACAGCAGGATCGCCCGCTCTCCGGGCTCCGCGACCTGGCGGAGCGCGGAGGCGACCTGGCGGGCGCGGCGGGCGAGGTCGGCGTAGCTCATGCGAGCCACGATCTTCCCGCTGTCGTCGCGGAAGCTGGTTCCGCACGTCTCGGCGCTCCGCGCCTCGAGCAGATCGATCAGTGTGGCGTACCGCGGTTGCTGTTCGAGCGTCGTCATCTACAAGCTACCTCTGTTACAGACGGCATGTTCACGCCGGCGACATCGAGCTTCCTGATCGCCGTCGCCACCGGACGGACGCGCCACGCGAGGCGCGCGGTTCATTTGCCTCAGCGCGCCATCTCGAAGAAAAAGTCGTCGACCACGACGCGCTGGCCTCGCGCGCTCGCGACGTCGTAGACCCATCGGCCGACCGCGAGGTCGAGCACCCCGAGCCCGAAGGGCGAGAAGATCGCCGGCTTGTCGCGGCCGATCCGGCGCTCGCCGCGCATGAGCTGGGCGAGGGTCCCTGTCACGAAGCTCCGGCCGCCGCTCAGCCTCTCCGCGAGGTGCGGCGACGTGCTCGCCTTCATCACGTGCTCGACGTCATCCACGATGTTGTAGGACCCGAGCAGGATCTCCGGCGCGAGATCGCGGAGAGAGATGTTGAGCACCAGCGGGTTGTGCGCGAACAGCGCCGGATCCAGGATGTAGGGCTCGCCCGCGACGGTGGCGAGGACGACGAGATCGCTGCCCGTGATCGCGGCCTCGGCGCTTGAGACGCAGTCGATCGCGCCGTGGCGACCCGGCTTGCACACCTGGGTCGCGAACCGCTGCGACTCCGCCTGATTCAGATCGTGCAGCAGCACCGACCCGATCTCCCAGCCGAGCGCGAGGAGGAAGTCGTAGATGTACCTCGCGATGAGGCCGTTGCCGATGATGCTCAGCCTGTTCACCGCGCGCTTGCCGCCGTTCATCCACTCGGCCGCCAGCGCCGCCGAGCCGGCCGTGCGGGCGGCGGAGATGATCGAGCTCTCGAGGCAGGCGAAGGGGTAGCCCGTCTCGTAGCTGTTCAGGAGCAGCGCCGCCGAGGCCCGCGGGATCCCCCGGCGAATGTTGTCGGGGTAGCTCGCGATCCACTTGATGCCCGAGACGCCGACGTCTCCCCCGAGGAACGCGGGCAGCGCGATGATGCGGTTCTTCGGCTGCTCCGGGAACCGCAGGAAATAGCTGTCCGGGTTCACTGTCTGCCCGTCCTCGTGCATCAGGTAGGCGCTCTTGACGCGCTCCACGCAGGCCGGGATGTCGGCGTGGATGATCTCGTGGATCACCTTGCCCGTAATGATCGAGAAATCCATTCTGATGCGATCTCCGTTGTCTCACGCTGGCCCCGAGCCTGGCGTCGCTCCCCCGAGGCAGCGCGATCGCCGGTCAGAGACATGGGTTGAAAGCTGGTGGTCGGCCGCCCGGGCTCCGCTCTGCCTCGCTCGTCACGAGGCGCGAAAGGAGAGCCCCTCTGACCGGATCCTCCGGGGCGTGTCCTCTACGCGCCGAGCCTGGACGTCCAGGCGTCATTGAAGATGGTGTCAGCGTACGAGATGCCGCGGTCGGCGCAGACGAACAGCACCGAGGGGCGGCTCGTGGAGCGCATCCTCGGGAGGAGCTTCTTCACCGCGGCGTAGCACGAGCCGGATGAGCCCCCGACGAGCAGCCCGTGCCGCGTGAGGAGCTCGCGGCAGGCGCGCACGGTCTCGACCTCCGAGACGAGGACGACGTCGTCGATCTTCGCCTCGTCGACAAGCTTGGATCGGACGCTGGCGCCGATGCCGGCGATGTGCCGCGGCCCTGGAGCGCCCCCGAAGATGACCGAGCCTTGCGCGTCGACGGCGATGATGCGTGCGTTCGGGAACGCCTCCTTCACCCGCCGGGAGATGCCGGCGATCGTCGCTCCTGTGCTCACGCCCACGAAGACGTAGTGAAGCTCGGAGAAGGCCGAGCAGATCTCCTCGCCCGTGAAGCGGTAGTGGGCCCCGACAGCGTCCATGTTGCCGTACTGGTTGGTCCAGTACGAATCGTGGATGCTCTCCCGCAGCTCCCGGAGCTTCTGGAGCCGCGCCTTCAAGTAGCCGCCCATGTCGTCCGGCTCGGTCACCTTGACGACGCTCGGGCAGAGCCTTCGCAACAGGGACTCGTAGGCCTCCGTGGTGTTCGGATCGATCACCGGGATGAACTCGAGGCCGAGCTGGCGCGCGTAGAACGCGAGCGCGACGGCGAAGTTCCCCGAGGAGGACTCGATGAGGACGGTCTTGTCGTGGATCTCACCCCGCTTGATCGCCTGGTGCAGGATCCAGAGCGCGGGGCGATCCTTCAAGCTCCCTACCGGGTTGTGCCCCTCGATCTTGGCGAAGAGCTTGACCCCATCACACTCGAGGGGGAGCACGGTCGTTTCTCGAAGGGTCCCCAGGAGCGAGGTGACCTTCGTCAAGAGTTTTTCAGCCATGGGAGTCCACTCTCGTGAGCTAACGTGAAGTCCATTCCACGGGGCGACCTGAGCGAGCTCCGTTCCGCTGGCTGAACGGGCGGCGAATGACTGTATTTGAAGGTGATTGACGGAGACTGACGGAGACTGACGGAGACTGACGATGACCGCTGGAAACTGATCGCGACGGACGACGAACGACGGCTTCGAATTACAGGCCCGTCGCCCCACCAGCGAGGAGGCGCTCGATACAGCGCTGGACCGAGAGCGCCTCACGCAAGCTGGCGAGGGTGTGCGAGCCGCCCTGCATCATCGCCGCGAGGTGGTCGAGCAGCGCCGTCCGGTTGCGCGCGAGGGCCTGCTCCGGCGTCGCGGGGCAGAGATCGACCCAGCCCGCGCCGTCCTGGATCTCGGCGCTATACCAGTGGTGGGTGCGGCCCGCTCCACGCTCGCCGATCAGGGTGAAGGCGTTGAAGTCGTCCTCTTCTCCACCCACGCAGGCGCTCACCTCGAGGGGAATGGCCCCCGCGGTCAGCCGGGCATGAATCGCTGTCTCCGACCCGATGCCGTCCGCCGGGAAATCGACGCGCGAGCGCTCGACGCGCAGCGCCCCGAGCACGCGCTGCGCCAGGAACACGAAATGCGACAGCACCTCGCGGACAAAACCGCCCTCCTGCCGGCCGGCGAGCCAGCCGCCGGCCGGCTGCCACGGTCGAGGCCACGCGCGAAACGAGGCGTCGATGCGCGCCTGCCGCACCTCGCCGAGGCGCCCGGCGCGCAGCGCGTCCCAGAGCGCCTGCACCGGCGGCGAGACGGCGAAGCCGAAGTTGACGGCGGCGCGCACGCCGGCCCGCTCGAGCCGATCCACGGTCGCCGCCGCCGCTTCGACGTCCACCGCGAGCGGCTTCTCGCACAGGATCGCCTTGCCCGCCCCCGCGGCGAGGCGCAGGTGATCGAGGTGGGTCGCCGGCGGCGAGGCGATGTAGATAAGTTCAACCGGAGCAGCGACCACCTCGTCGGCGGTCCTCCGCCGGCAAGCCCGGTCGAACGCCTCGATGCGCTGGGTCACCTCGGCGGATGGGTCCCACGCAGCGACGACCTGGAAATCGGGGCGCTGCGCGAGGAGGCGAGCGATCCGCTCGCCGATCGTGCCGAAGCCGATGATTCCAACGCCAATCTTGCGCATAACCAGCCGTCCATGCTGAATTTGACGGACGCCGGTGGGATATACTACGGAGCCACCTCACAAAGCAAGCGTGACCCACGCGTCTTCGATCCTCGCCTCCCGTCATGCCCCGTCATGCCGCTCGATGAATGTCATGCGAACGTCATGCGGGGTGCGCCACGCATTCGCGTCGTCCGGTTCGGGTGGAATGATGCGCACACGCTCTCTGGTCATGCTGGGGCGCGTGTTCGCAGATGCCTTTGAGCAGCAAGCGCGCTCCTCGCAGGAGAGCTCCTGTCGAGTCGAACGTGCGAAGCACGCTCGACGACGGCTGAGCTCGGCGTGCCTCCGATAGCGGCTGAGCTCGTCACCGCTCCTCCGCAGCTGCGCGTGACCCCGGCGTGATCCATGGCGCCAGCCTCATCGCTGCTGCGTTCTCCGTAGGCGCATCAGGCCGTTCCTTCGTGCCGCACGCCGAAACGACAGGAGCCGCGCGAGCTGCGCAGATCCGCGGGTGCTCATCGCTTCGTTCGCAGTAGATTCTGCCGCCGGAGGCAACCGAGGGATGACCGGAACGTCGGACGAACAGCAGACGAGCGGCCATGTGGAGGGCGCTGGCCTGCAGGCGACGGCAGCGCGGCTCGCCGACGCGGCGTGCGAGGGCGTGGCGCCTCGGCTGCCGCGCGCCACCTACCGCGTGCAGCTCAACAAGGACTTTACCTTCGAGCAGGCGCGCCAGGTCGTCGCCTACCTCGACGCCCTCGGCGTCAGCGATCTCTACTCGTCGCCGTTCTTCAAGGCGCGGCCGGAGAGCATGCACGGCTACGACCTCGTCGACCACAACGCGCTCAACCCGGCGATCGGCGAGCGCGCCGACCTCGACCGGCTCACCGGCGAGCTCGCGGCGCACGGCATGGGCCTCCTGCTCGACTTCGTCCCCAACCACATGGGCGTCGGCACCTCCGACAACGCCTGGTGGAACGACGTCCTCCAGAACGGCCCGAGCTCGCTCTACGCGCCGTTCTTCGACATCGACTGGGCGCCGCTCAAGACGGAGCTCAAGCACAAGGTGCTGCTCCCCGTGCTCGGCGACCACTTCGGCCGCGTGCTCGAGCGCGGCGAGCTCAAGATCGAGTTCGACAGCGGCGCGTTCGTCCTGCGGTACTTCGATCACGTCTTCCCGGTGAACCCGCGGACGTACGGCATGATCATCGGGCCGCTCGTGCCCGGGCTCGTCGCCGCGCTCGGCGAGGAGCACGACGCGCTCCTCGAGCTGCAGAGCATCCTGACCGGGCTCCGCAACATGCCGCCGCGGACCGAGACGCAGCGGGCCAAGGTGATCGAGCGGCGCCGGGAGAAGGAGATCCTCAGGCGGCGGCTCGCGTCGCTCGTCGCGGACTCGCCCGACGTCGCGGCGGCGGTGGCCGAGGGCGTCCTGCGCATCAACGGCAAGCCGGGCGATCCGCTGAGCTTCGACCCGATCGAGGCGCTGCTCGAGGAGCAGGCCTACCGCCTCAGCTTCTGGCGCACCGCCGCCGAGGAGATCAACTACCGCCGGTTCTTCGACATCAACGACCTCGCCGCGATCCGGATGGAGCACCGGCCGGTGTTCGCCGAGGCGCACCGCCTCGTCTTCGAGCTCTGCGAGCGGGGCCAGGTCACGGGGCTGCGCATCGACCACCCCGACGGCCTCTGGGACCCGATCGGCTACTTCGAGCAGCTCCAGCAGGGCTACCTGATCGAGCGCTGCCGGCGCCGCTTCCTCGCCGAGGCCTCGGACGAGCCCGAGCCGAAGAGCTTCCTCGACCCGCGCCGCCGCCCCGAAGCGCGCTTCGCCCGGCTGGAGCCGGCCCTCCGCGCGGCCCTCTCGGAGCGCGGCGCGGGCGGCTCGCCGAGCACGCCGCTCTACGTCGTCGTCGAGAAGATCCTCGCGCGCGGCGAGACGCTGCCCGAGGCCTGGCCCGTCCACGGGACGAGCGGCTACGACTTCACCGCGCTCGTGGGCGAGCTCTTCGTCGACGCCTCGAGCGAGGGGCCGATGACCGCGATCTACGAGCGGTTCATCGGCGAGCACATGCCGTTCGAGGCGCTCGTCTACGAGAAGAAGAAGGTGATCCTCCGGACGGCCCTGGCGAGCGAGCTCAACGTGCTCACCCACGCCCTGAACCGCCTCACCGAGCGCGACCGCCGCTTCCGCGACTTCACCCTGGGCTCGCTGAACGAGGCGCTGCGCGAGGTCATCGCGTGCTTCCCGGTCTACCGCACCTACATCAACGATCGGACGCCGGCGATCTCCGATCACGACCGCGTCGCCATCGGCCGCGCCGTCGCGCTCGCGCGCCGGCAGAACCCGACGATGGAGGCCTCCATCTTCACGTTCGTGCGCTCGGTCCTCATGCTCGACGGCACGGATCTCTTCCCCGAGGAGGACCGGCACCTCTTCTGCGACTTCGTGATGAAGTTCCAGCAGCTCACCGGGCCGGTGATGGCCAAGGGGCTCGAGGACACGTCGTTCTACATCTACAACCGGCTCGTGTCGCTGAACGAGGTCGGGGGCGAGCCCGAGCGCTATGGATCGAGCGTCCTCGCGTTCCACCGCGGCAACGTGCAGCGGCACCGGGCGTGGCCGTACTCGATGCTCGCGACGTCGACGCACGACACGAAGCGGAGCGAGGACGTGCGGGCGCGCATCAGCGTGCTCTCGGAGCTGCCGTCGGCCTGGGAGGAGGCGCTCCACCGCGCCGCCGCCGCCGCCGCGCCGCTCAAGGCCGAGATCGAGGGCCGCCTCGCGCCGGACAGCAACGAGGAGTACCTCTTCTACCAGACCCTGCTCGGCAGCCTGCCGATCGAGCCGCTGCTCGGCGCCGCCAGCGGCCCGCGCGCGCCCGAGGGCGACGCGCTCTCGGCGTACGCCGACCGCCTCGCGGACTACATGCGCAAGGCCACGAAGGAGGCGAAGGTCAACACGTCCTGGATCGACGCGCAGCCCGAGTACGACGCCGCCGTCGAGGCGTTCGTCCGCAAGGCGCTCTCGTCCGCGGAGGTCGTGGGCGCGCTCCTGCCGCTCGCGCGCGTGGTCGCGTACCACGGCATGTGGGGCTCGCTCTCGCAGACGCTCCTGAAGCTCACCTCGCCGGGCGTGCCCGACATCTACCAGGGCAACGAGGTGTGGGACTTCAGCCTCGTCGATCCGGACAACCGCCGCTCGGTCGATTACGCCGTGCGCGAGCGGGCGCTCGCGGAGATCCGCGCGCGCTCGCGGCCCCGCGGCGGGGGCCGCGCGCTCGCGCGCGAGCTCTGCGCCGAGGCGCGCGACGGCCGCGTCAAGCTGTTCGTCACGCACGTCGCGCTCGAGCTGCGCCGGCGCCACCCCGCGCTCTTCGGGGCCGACGGGGACTACGTGCCGCGCGCCGCGATCGGCGAGCGCGAGGCCCACGTCGTCTCCTTCGCGCGCCGCGCGCCGGACGGGCGCTCGATCGTCGTCGTCGCGCCCCGGTTCAGCGCGCGGCTGCTCGGCGGCGCCTGCTCCCCGCCGATCGGCGCGGCGTGGGCCGGCACCTCGGTCGACGTGGAGCCCGGCCTCTACACGGATCTCTTCACCGGCGCCGAGCTCGAGGCGTCGCTGCCCGCCGCTCCGCCGCGCGGCTCGGGCGCGCCGCCCGAGCCGGGCGACGGCGCGTCGCTCCCGCTCGACCGCGTGCTCTCCGATTTCCCCGTCGCCCTGCTCCTGCGGGCGGCGCAGCGAGGCCAGTGACATGAAGGCGAAGCGCACGATGGGCGCGTGGCTCGAGGGCGGCGCGGTCCGCTTCCGCGTCTGGGCGCCCGACCACGATCGGATCGAGATCGTCACCTACGGGGCCGACGGCCAGGAGGTCACGGGCGCGCTGCCTGCGGCCCCGACCGGCGGCGGCTACTTCGAGGCGACGGCGCCGGGCCTCGGGGCCGGCGCGCTCTACAAGGTGCGGATCGACGGCGAGGGGCCGTTCCCGGACCCGTACTCCCGCGCGCAGCCGCTCGGGGTCCACGGCCCGTCGGCGGTCTTTGACCCCTCTTTCGCGTGGACCGACGCGGGGTGGCGGGGCGTCGCGCTCGAGGATCTCGTCCTCTACGAGGTCCACGTCGGCGCGGCGACCCCGGAGGGCACGTTCGACGCGCTCATCGGGCGGCTCGCCGATCTCCGGGAGCTCGGCATCACGGCGATCGAGCTCATGCCGGTCGCGAGCTTCCCGGGCGAGCGCGGGTGGGGGTACGACGGGGTCGACCTCTTCGCGCCGCTCGCGGCCTACGGCGGCCCGGCGGGCCTGCGCCGCCTCGTCGACGCGGCCCACGCCGCGGGGATCGGCGTGATCCTCGACTGCGTCTACAACCACTTCGGCCCCGACGGGAACTACCTCCGCGCGTACGCGATGCGCTACTTCACCGATCGGCACAAGACGCCCTGGGGCGACGCGGTGAACTACGACGGCGAGGGCGCCGAGCAGGTCCGCGCGCTCGTCCTCGAGAACGTCGAGATGTGGATCCGCGACTTCCACATCGACGGCCTCCGCCTCGACGCGACCCACGCGATCGTCGACGACTCCGATCCCCACATCCTCCGGGAGATCGGCGAGCGCGCGCGGGCGGCCGGCGAGGGGCGGCGCGTCCTCGTGATCGCCGAGGACAGCCAGAACGACGCGCGCCTCGTGACGCCCGTCGAGCAGGGCGGGTACGGCCTCGACGCGGTGTGGTCCGACGACTTCCACCACGAGCTGCGCGTCCTGTTCGCCGGGGATCGCGACGGCTACTTCGAGGATCACACGGGCACCGCGGAGGACATCGCGGCGACGATCCGAAAAGGGTGGCTCTACGAGGGGCAGATCTCCAAGCACGCGGGCAAGCCGCGGGGCACGCCCGCGGATCCGGTGCCGCCGCCGCGCTTCGTCCACTGCATCCAGAACCACGATCAGATCGGCAACCGCGCCGCCGGCGATCGGCTCGGGGACAAGGTGAGCCCGGCGGCCTTCCGGACGATGTCGGCGCTGCTCCTGCTCACGCCGTACACGCCGCTGCTGTTCATGGGCCAGGAGTGGAACGCGCGGACGCCGTTCCAGTACTTCACCGATCACGAGGCCGAGCTCGGCCGGCTGGTGACCGAGGGACGCCGGCGCGAGTTCCAGTACTTCGCGGCGTTCGCGGGCGCGGAGGTGCCCGATCCGCAGGATCCGCGGACGTTCCAGCGCTCGAAGCTCGACCACGCCGAGCGGCAGCGGCCCGAGCACGCCGGCGTGCTCGCGTGGTACCGCGAGCTCCTCCGCCTCCGCGCCTCGCACCCCGCGCTGCAGAGCCGCGCGCGCGGCGCCTTCTCGGCCGACGCGCTCTCGCCGGACGCGATCTGCATCGAGCGCCGCGGCGGCGGGGCCGCCGTGATCGCGCTCTGCGCGCTCCGGGGCGCGCTCTCGCTCGACCTCGGCCGCCCGGAGGCGCGGGCGCTCGCGTTCAGCGAGGAGCCGAGGTTCGGCGGCGCGGCGCGGCGGCCCCCGATCGAGCGCGGCTGGGTGGAGCTCGAGGGGCCGTCGGTCCTGATCGTCGAGGTGCCCGACGCCTCCGGGGCGCGATGCTGAAGCCCGTCACGTTCACGCCCATCGGCGTCATGCGCACGCCGTTCTCCGACAAGGTGAGCGCGCCGCGGCAGCCCCATGCCGCGGGCAGCGCGGAGGGGACCATCGAGCTCGTGCCGGGCCTCGGGCTGGAGCACGCGCTCTCGGACATCGAGGGGTGGGACTACCTCTGGGTGGTCTTCTGGTTCCACCTCAACGAGGGGTGGCGCCCGAAGGTGCTGCCCCCGCGGAGCGCCGGCAAGCGGCGCGGCGTGCTGTCGACGCGCTCGCCGCACCGCCCGAACCCCATCGGCCTCAGCGCGGTGAGGCTCCTCGGGGTGGACGGGCTCACCCTGCGCGTCGGCGGCGTGGACATGATCGACGGCACGCCGGTGCTCGATCTCAAGCCCTACGTGCCGTACGCGGACGCCCACCCGCACGCGCGCACCGGCTGGCTCACGCCGCTCGCGGAGGAGCCGGGCGGGGCGGCGCCGGTCGACCCCGAGCCCGGCTTCGAGGTCGCGTGGTGCGCGCGCGCCGCCGAGCAGGCCGCGTGGATCGAGGAGGCGCACGGCTTCGCGCTGCGGGAGCGCGTCGACCGGGTGCTCGCGCTCGGCCCGCAGCCGCACCCCTACCGCCGGATCCGCGCCGACGGGGACGCGATGCGCCTCGCCGTGACGTCGTGGCGGGTGCGGTTCAGGGCCGAGGGGCGGCGGATCGACGTGCTGTCGGTGGCGACGGGCTACCGCGAGAGGGAGCTCGTCGGCGGCGAGGGCCCCGATCTCGAGGCGCACCGGCGGTTCGTGGAGCGGTTCGGCCGCGGCTAGCGGCGCGGCCAGCGATCGACGCTCGACCAGCGCGCCGCCTGCTCGCGCTCGCCAGGCACGCGCAGATCGCCTGGTATTCCTGGGATCTCGCGTGACGATTCACGCTCGCGCCGCTTGCAGCACGCGCTCGAGGCGGACAAATGCTGGGTGTGTTCATCGGGGACATCTGGCCTGGGTTTCGAGCCGGCGCGCTCGACGGAGATGCCTGCTGACGGTGCGGTCGGAGCGTTGCTGCGGGTTGGCTGATCAGGCGGTGCGCCCCCGCCTCTGCGCCCCCTCGCCCGTCCCGCACGCGGCCCCGCCCGAAGACGGCCGCGGCGGCAGGGGGCAGGCCGCGGGGGAGCTGCAGCTGAAGGCGGCCCTCCTGGATGGGCTCGGCGAGGCGGCCCTCGCGTGGGAGCTCGGCGGCGCGAGCGCCATCGTGTATTTCGGCGCCGGGGCCGAGCAGCTCTACGGCTTCCCGGCGCGCGACGCCCTCGGGCGGTCGAGCCACGAGCTCCTGCGCGCTGTCCTGCCGGCGCCGCTCGCGCAGATCGAGGCGGCGCTCACGCGCGACGGCCTCTGGGACGGCGAGATCCGGCGCACGACCCGCGACGGCCGGGAGATCCTCGTCGAGAGCCGCCTGCGGCTCGTGGAAGGGGCGGAGCGCCGGCGGCTCGTCGTGGAGACCGGGCGCGAGAGCACCGCCCAGCGGCGCGCCGAGGAAGCGCTGCGCGACAGCGAGGCGCGCTTCCGCAAGGTGGCCGATCTCGCGCCCGTCATGAGCTGGATGACGGGCGCCGACGGCGGCTGCACGTACGTGAGCCGGGGCTGGCTGGACTTCTCGGGCCAGACCGAGTCGGCGGCTCTGGGCATCGGCTGGCTCGACGCGGTGCACCCGGAGGACCGGTCGGTGGCCATCGAGGCGTTCGTGCGGGCCAGCGAGCGGCGCGACGCCTACAGGGTGGATTTCCGCGTGCGCCGCCGCGACGGCGTGTACCGCTGGTGCATCGACTCGGCCGCTCCGCGGCTCGGCCCGGGCGGCGAGTTCCTCGGCTATGTCGGCTCGATCATCGACATCACCGAGCGCAAGGAGGCCGAGCTCCAGCTGGGGGAGCGGGAGGAGGGGCTGCGCCGCGCCATCATGGCGACCTCGTTCCCCATCATGATCTACGCCGAGGACGGGCACGTCGTCTGCGTCAACAGCGCGTGGACGGACATCAGCGGCTATACCCGCGAGCAGATCCCCACGGTCACGGCGTGGCTCGACAGGGCGTTCGGGGCGAGGAGCGCTGCCATCCACGCCCGTGTGGCGTCCCTGTTCGACATGGATGAGGCCTCGGGCGAGAACGAGCTCACCCTCACCACGGCGAGCGGCGCCGAGCGCACGTGGGTCTTCAGCTCCGCTCGGCTGGGGAGGGACGCGGCAGGCCGGCGGCTCCTGGTCACCATCGCCTACGACATCACCGAGCGGAAGCGGGCCGGCGTCGCCTGGGAGGCGACGCTGAGGGAAGCGGACCAGCGCAAAGATGCTTTCCTGGCGATGCTGGCGCACGAGCTGCGCAATCCGCTCGGGCCCGTCCGCAATGCGGTGGAGATCCTGCGGAGCACCGGGATCGAGGAGCCGTCGCTCCTGCGGGCGTGCGGCGTGATCGAGCGGCAGGTCGCGCACATGGCCCGGCTGGTGGACGACCTCCTCGACGTGTCCCGCGTGGCGCGCGGGAGGATCCAGCTGAGGGCGGAGCGCTGCGACCTGCCCCGGCTGCTCCGGCAGACCGCGGAGGACTACCGCAGCACGCTGGAGGCGAGCGGCCTGGAGCTCCGGCTGGATCTGCCGATCGAGCCGCTCTGGGTCTCCGGCGATCCCACGCGCCTGTCGCAGGCGGTCAGCAACGTGCTCCACAACGCCAACAAGTTCACCGACGCCGGAGGTCGGGTGACGGTCGCGCTGTCGGCGACGCCGGACGGCTCCGCCGTGATCCGCGTCCGCGATACAGGCGTCGGCGTGGAGCCGGCGACGCTGGCGCGCATGTTCGAGCCGTTCAGCCAGGCCGAGCGCAGCCTGGACCGCAACCGGGGTGGGCTCGGGCTGGGGCTGGCGCTCGTAAAGGGTCTTGTCGAGCTCCACGGCGGCGCGGCGTCGGCCGAGAGCGCGGGCGTCGGCCACGGGACGGAGATCGTCCTCCGCCTGCCGCTCGCGCGCGGGCCCGAGGCGTCCACGGAGCGCGCCGGGCCGCCGCCGGGCCCCGACTCGAGGTCGGCGGGCGCCGTGAGGTCGCTGCGCGTCCTGATCATCGAGGACAACGAGGACGCCGCCGAGATGCTGCAGGCGCTCCTCGCGATGAACGGCCACCAGGTCGAGGTGGCCCTGTCGGGCGCCGCGGGGGTCGAAGCGGCCCGCTCGTTCCGGCCGGAGGTCATCCTGTGCGACATCGGCCTCCCCGGCGGGATGGATGGCTGCGGCGTGGCGCGGACCTTGAAAGCCCTGGAGGAGAGCGCGGACGTCGCCCCTTCGCTGATGATCGCGCTGACGGGTTATGGCCAGGAGCGGGACCAGCGCCGGGTCCGCGAGGCCGGGTTCGATATGCACTTCGTCAAGCCGATCGATCCGGGCTCGTTGCAGAGCCTCCTGGCCTCCGTGGCGACGCGGGCGTGACAGCGACGAGGGCGCTGGTGTGACAGCGACGAGGGCGCTGGTGTGACAGCGACGAGGGCGCTGGTGTGACAGCGACGAGGGCGCTGGCGTGACAGCGACGAGGGCGCTGGCGCGCCGCTGCGCCGGCCCGGCGGCTCGATGTGGCTCGCTCGCACACAGGCGCTGGCTCGACCTTTGAAAAGGCCTCCGCCTCAGCGCGGAGGATCATGGAGCGTCGGGGCAAGGGCTGGATCGATCTTCGTGGCGGGCGCAGGGCCGGCGGCGGCGCGCGGCGGCGGGCCCGTGCAGATCGCACGCCTGCGCGCGATCTGCACGGGCCCGCCGGGATCGCGCGGGTGCGCGCGGAGGTGGCCGGCCTCTTCGGAGACGCTGCGCGCGCCGCGCGCATCGAGCGCGACCTCGCGGCGATCCCCGGCGTCGTGTCCGCGCGGGCGAGCGCGCGCACCGGGCGGGTGCTCGTGCGCGTGGGGGAGGACGCGGCTGACGAGGCCGCGCTCGTGCTCGGCGCCCACGCCGTGCCCGGCGCCCCGCCGCCGCCGTCCGCGCGCCGCGCCGTGCGGGCGATGGCCGAGGGCGTGGGCGCGCTCGTGCGCGCGGCGCGCCGCTGCGCGCGCCCCCGCGAGGGCGCGGCGGGCGAGGGCGAGCGCCGCGCGTGGCATGCGCGGGCCTGGGGGAACCAGGTCGCGCCGGCCGGGCAGGGTGAGGGCGCGCCGGCCGGGCAGGGTGAGGGCGCGCCGGCCGGGCAGGGTGGGAGCGCGCCGGCCGGGCAGGGTGGGAGCGCGCCGGCCGGGCAGGGCGGAGGCGAGCGCGCCCGCCGCGTCGACGTGACGCTCTGCGCCCACGCGGAGGACGCGGGCGAGGTCGCCCGCGCGCTCGGCGTCGATCCGCGCGAGGGGCTCCCCGCCGCCGAGGCGCGCCGCCGCCTCCGCGCGGTCGGCCCGAACGAGCTCGCCGGCGTCGCGACCCGCTCGTCGATCGAGATCCTCGCCGGGCAGATCTTCACGGTGCCCACGGCGATGCTCCTCGGCGCGGCGGGCCTGTCGCTCGCGCTCGGCGACATGATCGACGCAGGCGCCGTCCTCCTCGTCGTCGGCGCGAACGCCGCGATCGGCACGTACACGGAGTCGCGCGCCGAGGAGCTCCTGCACGCGTGGGGCGACCTCCGCGTCGGGTGGGCGCGCGTCGTGCGCGACGGGCGCGAGCAGCGGCTCGCCGCGTCGGAGATCGTGCCGGGCGACGTGCTCGCGCTGCGCGCCGGCGAGCCGGTCGCGGCGGACGCGCGCGTCGTCGACGCGCACGGCCTCGCCGCCGACGAGAGCACGCTGACCGGCGAGAGCGAGCCCGCCGAGAAGTGCCCAGCGAGGGTCGACGGCGGCGCGCCGCTCGCCGAGCGCCGCGGCATGGTGTACGCGGGCACCACGATCGCCTCGGGCGAGGGCGCGGCGGTGGTCGTCGCGACGGGCCGATGGACCGCGCTCGGGGACATCCAGCGCGCGCTCTCCCGCGAGTCCGAGCGCACCCCGCCGCTCGAGCAGGAGCTCGCCTGGATCGGCCGGCGCCTCGCGACCTTCGCGCTCGCGAGCTCGTCGGCGGTGATGGTCGTCGGCCTCGCGCGCCGGAGGCCGCTCCGCGCGCTCGTGCGGAGCGCCGTCGCGCTCGGCGTCGCCGCTATCCCCGAGGGGTTCCCCACCGTGGGCACCACGGCGCTCGCGCTCGCGAGCCGCCGCCTGCGCGGCTCCGGCATCGTGATCCGCCGCCTCGCCGCTGCCGAGACGCTCGGCGCGGTGAGCGTCGTCTGCGCCGACAAGACCGGCACGCTCACCGAGAACCGGATGCAGGTGGCCGAGATCTTCCTCCCCGGCGAGGGCGCGCTGCGGGTGGAGCGCGCCGCGCGCCGGGGCGGCGGCGCGGGGCCTGGGCGCGCGATCGCGCTGATCGGCGAGGACGGGCGCGAGGTCGACGCCGCCGCCCCGCGCGTGCACGCGCTCGCGCGCATCGCCGCCCTTAACGCCGACGTCGAGCTGAGCGAGGCGGGCAAGGTCGTCCAGGGCAGCGGCACCGAGCGCGCCCTCGTGGAGTTCGCGCTCGCCGCCGGCTACCCCGTGTCGGCGCGGCGCCTCGCGGCGCGGCGCGTGAGCGAGGCGCGCCGCTCGGCCGAGCGCGCGTTCATGGTGACGGTCCACGACCACCCGGAGCTCGGGCACATCGAGCTCGTGAAGGGCGCCCCCGAGCAGGTCGTCGCGCGCTGCGACGCGCCGCCTCGGCGCGAGGGGGCCGGCGACGAGCGCGGCGAGGCGCTCCGGCACAACGACGCGATGGCCTCGCGGGGGCTGCGCGTGCTCGCGCTCGCGTGGCGGCAGAACGGCCGGCCGGACAACGACGCTCCGCTCGAGTTCGCCGGCCTCGTCGGCCTCCGCGACCCGCCGCGCCCCGGCGTGCGGGAGGCGCTCGAGGCCCTCTCCGGCGCCGGCATCCGCGCCCTGATGCTCACGGGCGACCAGGAGCGGACCGCGCGCGCGATCGGCGTCGAGCTCGGCATCCCGCCGGACGCCGTGCACAGCCGGGTCACCCCGGAGGCCAAGCTCGACATCGTGCGGGCGCTCCAGCAGGGCGGCGCGATCGTGGCGATGACGGGCGACGGCGTGAACGACGGGCCCGCGCTCAAGGCGGCCGACGTCGGCGTGGCCATGGGCAAGCGCGGCACGGACATCGCGCGGGCCGTGGCCGACGTGGTCCTCGCCGAGGACGATCTGCCGAGCCTCACCGAGGCGGTCAGCGAGGGGCGGCGGCTGCACGACAACGTCCGCCGGGCGATCGCCTACTTCGTCGCGACGAACGCGAGCGAGGTCCTCACGATGCTGGTCGGCGCCCTCTGCGGGGCCTCGCCGCTCACGCCGCTGCAGCTGCTCTGGATCAACCTGCTCACCGACGTGGCGCCGGCGCTCGCGCTCGCGCTCGAGCCGGCCGAGGCCGGCGTCATGCGGCGCCCCCCGCGCGACCCTGCGGCGCGGCTGCTCGGCGCGGCCGATCTCCGCGCGCTGGGCGTGGACGCGGCCGCGATGTCCGGCGCGTCGCTGTCGGCGTACGCGCTCGGCGGCCGGGCCACCGCGGGGACGAGGGCGTTCACGGCGCTGGTGACCGCGCAGCTGCTCCACATCCTGGCCTGCCGCGCCGGCGCCGGGGAGGGCGCCGCGGCGGCCGCGCTCCGCCGGGACAGCCCGCACGTGGCCCGCGCGCTCGCGGCCACGTCCGCGCTCCAGGCGCTCGCGCTCGGCTCCAGGTCCCTGGGCCGCCTGCTGGGGGCGCAGCGCCTCCGCGCCGGGGAGCTCGCGCTCGCCGTGGCCGTGGGCGCGCTGCCCGCGCTGCTCCGCGGTCCTCTGGGGCGCTCCGCGAGCGCTGGCCGCGAGATCGTGATCGTCAACGGCAGGCGCGCGGAATCGGAATCGGAATTGGAGTCGAAATCGGAATCGGAATTGGAGTCGAAATCGGAATCGGAATTGGAGTCGAAATCGGAGTCGGACTCGGAATCGGAGTCGGAGTCGGGCTCGGCGTCAGGAGCGGAATCGGACGCGTCAGCAGAAGCGGAAGCAGCAGGCGCGAGAGCGGAAGCGGAAACGGACCAGGGCGCAGGCGAGGATGCGGGGGCGGCCGCGAGACGCAAGCAAGGCGTGCGCGCCGCGCGCGTCGCGGGGCTGCGCAAGGGAGACATGGCATCATGAAGTTCCATCCACCGTCGTTCGCCCTGGGGGTCGGCACGGCCGTCCTCCTGATGGGCAAGAAGCAGCACCTCCGCCCGGTGGTCGTCGAGATCGCGGCGCTCGGGCTCCACCTGGGCAGGCTGGGCCTCGGCTTGCTCGAGCGCCAGCGGGAGCACCTCGAGGATCTCTTCGCCGAGGTCGCCGAGCGGGTGCGCCAGAAGGCCGCGGGCGGGGCGCGCGGCGAGCGGGCTGCGCGCAAGAGCAACGGCGCCTCGGAGCTCCACGGCGAGCCGTCGTCATGACGTCGCTGGCGGTCCTCGTCGTCCACGCCCTGGAGCGGCGCGTCCGCCTGCGCGCGCCGGCGCTGGCCGGCCATCGTCGGGTGTGCGAGCGGATCGCGGAGCAGCTCGCGGCCGATCCCGCCTGCGAGGTTGTCTCGATCCGCCCGCTGACGGGCTCGGTGATCGTCGAGCGCTCCGAGGGCGGGCTCGATCCGGAGCGGCTCCGCGCCCGGCTCGCCGGGCTGGTCGACGGGGCGCGCGAGGACGACGGCCACCCGCTCGGGGCGCCGCGGCCCGAGGGGCACCCTGGTCCGACGCGCGTCGCCCGCGCGGTCGCGCACGCCTTTGCCGGGATCAACGCCGATGTGCGCGAGGCGATGGATTACCGCGCGGATCTGGGCACCATCTTGCCGGTCGTCTTCGCGGCGGCGGGGCTCGCCGAGGTCGGGGCCACGCGCAGGCTGCCTGTGCCGGCCTGGTTCAACCTGCTCTGGTGGTCGCTCCGGTGGTTCATGACGTTCAACCCCGGGGCGATCTCGGAGGAGCTGAACAGCGGCGGCGGGGCGCAGGGCCAGCCGGGCGTCGCGGGCGAGGGGCCTGGCGAAGCCGCCCCGGTCTGCGACGATCTCTAGAGCGGCTTTCAGCCGAGTCTGCTACAGCCCGAGCTCGACCGCACCGGATCGTGGCACAGGACCTGCCCAAGGTCTGCCCCATGAGCCCGTACAGTCTCGATCTGCGCCGGCGAATCGTCGATGCCTACGTCAACGGCGAGGGGAGCATTCGGGAAATAGCGGAGCGTTTCTCGGTCGCGCCGAACACTGTGCAGAATTACCTCACCCAGGTGCGCGCGACAGGCAGCCTTGCGCCCTTGCCGCACGGTGGTGGAGTGGGGCCGAAGATCGACCGGGCGGGGCTGGATGAGGTGCGCAAGCTGGTCGAGGAAAAGAACGACCGGACGCTGGCCGAGTTGGCTGAGCAGTTCGAGCAGCGGCAGGAGGTGCGTGTCAGCATCCCGACGATGCATCGGGCGCTGCAGCGGCTGGGCATCACGAGAAAAAAAAACGCTTCGAGCGAGCGAGCAGTATCGGCCCGCCGTCCGCAAGCGCCGCGCTCAGTTCCGGCGGCGAGCACGAAGAGTAGGCGCACGCCACATCACCTTCTTCGACGAGTTCGGTCTGCATCGCGGGATGGCGCGGCGGTACGGTCGTGCGCGTCGCGGGCGTCGGGCGCACGGCAGGGTGCCGTGTAACACCGACCCGAAGATCACGCTCATCGTCGGGCTGAATCTCGGCGGCGCTGTAGAACCGATGGCCTTCGAGGGGTCCATGAACGGCGCCATCTTCGAGGCGTACATCCGCGACCGGATCGCTCCTCGAGTGCAGCCCGGCGATGTGATCGTTGTCGACGGGCTGGGTGCACACCGTGCTCCCGGTGCTCGCGCTGCCGTCGAGGAGCGCGGGGCAAAGTTCTGGATTTTGCCGCCTTATTCGCCTGACCTGTCGCCGGTGGAAGGCTGCGGCAGCAAAGTCAAGGAGCTCACCCGCGCCGCCGCCCCGCGCTCGGTTCCGCAGGTATACCGAGCCATGGGCCGAGCCATCGGTCTGGTAACTGATCGCGACGCCAAAGGTTGGTTTCAGCACGCCGGCTACATCCGTCCACCGCGTCGCCCACCTCCCTCGCGTGCCGGCGCAACCCGGAGGATGGCGCCGCCCGGCGAGCGCTCTCGCGCTCCGCCAGCGGGGATGCCCTGCAGCATAGGGAATCAGTGAGCCCGAGCAGCAGCTTTTGTACCAGACCCAGCTGAAAACCGCTCTAGAGCGAGCGACGGTCACCCGCTTCGGATACGGGCCCACCTCGGCGTTTTCGGTGCTCAGCGCACCGGCGTGCGCTTCCGCGCCGAAAACGCCGATCTGGGCCCGTCTCCTGTGCGGGTGATCGCCGCTCTGCACGTGGCGGGGGTGGGCGGAAACCGGTGTGGAAAGGCGTGTTCCCTCTGCGGACGCCCCGCCGGTCGGGGGGCACCGGGCGCGGCTGAAGGTGGGCCCGGCGGCGCGGCGCGTTGAGGCAGCGATCGGCGGAGCTGCTACCGCGCGGGCGCGCGGAGGGCAGGAGAGCGTGGGGCGAGGGCATTCCGCCGGCGGGGACAGGATTCTCGGCGTTCACCTCGCCTCGGACATCTCCTTGCGATCGCGGCGTGCGCGCGCCGGCGCGCTTTCGAGCCCGTGGCGCCGCCTGTCGACCCCGACGTAAAGCGGCGATGTCGCACAATGGCTCGGGATTAGATTGAACCTTGGTGGCCGGGCGCGTACCTTCCTGGTCCGGATCGTAAGCCCCGGAAGCAGAGGGGAACACGTTGATGGCGCGACTGCAATTCCCGGTGTGGCTAGGCCTGACTGTTGCATCGCTCGCCGTGTCTCCGGGCTGTAGCTGTGGCAGTCCCGACGTGTCCGTGGCTGGGGCCGGGTCGGGGGGTGAGGGGCTCGGGGGGGCCGGCGGGGCTGGTGCAGGCGATCCTGTGGCTTCGGCGGGCGGGGGTGGCGCAGGTGGGCGTCCCGAGGTGGGGGATCGGGGCATCGCCGCGGGCGAGATGGTCAGCGCGGGGAAGGTCGTGAGGAGTCCGAGCTATCGCATGGTCTTCACGCTCGGTCAGCCGACGCAGAATCAGGGAAAGACGACCTCACCGAGCTACCGCGTGCAGGGCGGTCTGGTCGGGGCGAACGGGAGCGTGCCATGAACGGGATGGGACGGCGTGTCCTCGCGATGGGTGTTCTTCTCGCCGCCTCCGTCGGCTTCGTGCGCGGCGCGGCCGCCGCCGTGCCGATGCAGATCTCGCATCAGGGGCGGCTCTTCACGGCCAACGGCGAGCCGGTCAATGACGTCCTCTCGGTGACGTTCGCCATCTACGCCGCCGAGGACGACGACGAGCCGCTCTGGAGCGAGGTGATCGCGCTCTCGTTCGACGAAGGCTTTTTCTCCACGGTGCTCGACTTCACCGAGGAGCAATCCGCGAAGGTCTTTGACGGCTCGGTTCGCTACATCGGAATCACGGTCGGGGACGATCAGGAGATGCAGCCTCGCGCTTCGATCGGGAGCATCCCGTATGCGATGGTCGCGAACAACGCTGTTGGTGAGATCACGCCGAAGCTGGTGAAGATCGGCGGCAGGGTCGTCATCGACGAGAGCGGCAACTGGGTGGGCAACTCGAGCGGAATCGCGGGGCCGATGGGACCGACGGGTCCGGCAGGGCCCCAGGGACCGACGGGGCCGGAGGGACCGACAGGGCCTGAGGGGCCGACGGGGCCGGAGGGACCGACAGGGCCCGAGGGGCCAATGGGGCCCCAGGGACCGATGGGACTCGAGGGGCCGACGGGACCCGAGGGGCCGACGGGACCCGAGGGACCGACGGGACCCGAGGGACCGACGGGACCCGAGGGACCGACGGGACCCGAGGGACCGACGGGACCGGAGGGACCGAGAGGGCCTCAGGGGCCGACGGGTGTGGTCGCGACAATCGCGATTGCGGGCAACGTTGCTCCCCTTTTTGATGGTGGCAGCGCCGCGTATGTCTTCGTCGGCCCCACGGGGTTGGTGACCATTACCGGCAGCCAGCGCGTGACCGGATCGGCCTCTGCGCCGCTCGGGCTGCAGCCGTCCCGCGCTGCGTTCGTCGCCCCGCTCGGCCTCTGTTACCAGCGGCGCGGCACCAGCGAGCTCGTCAACTTCTTCGGCGGCGCCTTCGCGAGCCACTACTTCACGCCGACCCGCACGACCTACTCGGTCTCTGCCACGACGGTGCTGCCAGAGGGCGAATGGAATGTCGGCATGTGCGTCCGCAATGAGGGGACCAGCTCGATCCAGGGATCGACCACGTCGACCGGCAACGGCATGGTGAACGGCTGGTTCATCGTCACGAACGACTGAGGGCGAGCCCGCCGTCTGGGTTCGTGAGCCCGCCCCCGCTCCCATGAAGCCGGCAGGTCCCGTGCGGGGGCATCCGCCGCGGGGCCGGGCGGCTCGGCACAACCTCCCGAGCCACCCGGAGCCACTCCTCGCCGCGTCGGCGCCTCAGATCACCGGAGCGCCACCGGGCTCCGCGCGAGGTACTCGTCGTAGGACAGGGTCCGCAGATCCTCGATCCTCTTCGCGCGCATCGCCCCGATGACCGCCCGCGCGAGCTGGAGGTCCGTGAGGAGCGGGATGTTCGCGTCGACCGCGCGCCGCCGGATCAGGTAGCCGTCCGGACGGCCGAGCTGATCGTACTCGCGGGGGATGTTGATCACGAGATCCACCTTCCCCTGCTCGATGGCGCTCATCGCCGTCTCCCCCTCGTCGGGCTGCTTCGCGAGGCTCGTGCACGCGAGCCCGAGCGCCCGGAGCGCCTCGGCCGTGCCCGGGGTCGCGAAGATGGGGAGCTTCAGGTGCTCGGCGATGACGCGGGCCTCGTCGGCGAACCAGTACTTGTCCTCGAGCGGCCCGAGCGACAGCAGCACGCCCTTCTTGGGGAACCTGAAGCCGGTCGCGAGCAGCGAGTGCAGCAGCGCCTCGTGCATGTCGTCGCCGAAGCAGCCGACCTCGCCGGTGCTCGCCATCTCGACGCCGAGCATCGGATCGGCCCCCACGAGGCGCGAGAACGAGAACATCGGCGCCTTCACCCCGACGTAATCGAGGTCGAGCCCGCGGTTCTCGACCGGCTGCGCCACGCCGAGCATCCTGCGCATCGCCTCCCGGACGAAGTTGTTCCCCGTGACCTTCGACACGAAGGGGAAGCTCCGCGACGCGCGCAGGTTGCACTCGATCACCTTGACCGTGTTGTGCTTGGCCAAGAACTGCATGTTGAACGGGCCGGTGATCGAGAGCGACCGCGCCACCTGCTGGGCGATCTGCTTGATCCTGCGGATCGTCGCGATGTAGAGCGACTGCGGGGGCAGGACGAGCGTCGCGTCGCCGCTGTGGACACCGGCGTTCTCGACGTGCTCGCTGATCGCCCAGAGGATGATCTCCCCGCGATCGGCCACCGCGTCGATCTCCACCTCGCGGGCGTGGGTCTCGAACTTGGACACGACGACGGGGTAAACGGGGGAGACGGCCTTGGCCCGGGCGAGGATGCGATCGAGCTCGTTGGGCTCGTGCGCCACGCTCATGGCCGCGCCGCTCAGCACGTAGCTCGGGCGCACGAGGACGGGGAAGCCGCCGAGCTTGTTCACGATCTCGCCCGCCTGGCCCGCGTCGACGACGTGCGCCCAGCGCGGCTGGTCGATCTCCAGCCGGTCGAGCAGATCGCTGAACTTCTTCCGGTCCTCGGCGGTGTCGATGCTCCCCGGGCTCGTGCCGAGGATGCGCGCCCCCGCCTCGTGCAGCCGGAGCGCCAGGTTGTTCGGGACCTGCCCGCCCATGCTGACCACGATGCCGTAGGGCTGCTCCCGCTCGTAGATGTCGAGCACCGTCTCGAAGCTGATCTCGTCGAAGACCAGCTTGTCGCACGTGTCGTAGTCGGTGCTGACCGTCTCCGGGTTGTAGTTCAGCATCATGGTCTCGTAGCCGAGCTCCGAGGCCGCGCGGATCGCGTTGACGCAGCACCAGTCGAACTCGACGCTCGATCCGATGCGGTAAGCGCCGGAGCCGAGCACCATGATCTTCTTCCGCCAGGACGGCGCGACGTCCGTGGCCGACGCGTGGTAGCTCGAATAGAGGTAGTTCGTCTCGGCGGGGAACTCGGCCGCGAGCGTGTCGATCTGCGCGAGGTGGGGCACGATGCCGTGCCGCTTCCTGGCCTCCCGGATCGAGCCCCGCGGCGCGCCGGTCAGCGTGCCGATCATCCGGTCGCTGAAGCCGAGCTGCTTCGCCTCCCGGAGGGTCGCCTCCTCGAACGCCGGCTCCTGCGCGGCCGCGGCCTTGTCGGCCTGCGCGGGGACGGCGACCTTGAGCGTCTTCAGATCCCGGTGCATCCGGACGATCGGCTCGATCTGGTTCAAGAACCACCGGTCGATCTTGGTGAGGTTGTGGATCTCGTCGACCGACATCCCCTCCTGGAGCGCGCGGGCCACGGCGAAGATCCGGAGCGGCGTCGCGTTCTGCAGCTCGTCGCGGAGGTCCTTGAAGGTGAACGCGTCGGGGTCGAGCCCCTTCACCCCGATGTCGAGCATGCGGAGCGCCTTCTGGATGACCTCGGGGAACGTCCTGCCGATGGCCATGACCTCGCCGACGCTCTTCATCTCGCTGCCGATCCGCATCGACGCGCCGCGGAACTTGCCGAGATCCCAGCGCGGGACCTTGCAGACGAGGTAGTCGAGCGCCGGCTCGAAGAACGCCGTCGTCCTGCGGGTGATCGCGTTGGCGATCTCCGGCATGGTGTAGCCGACGGCGATCTTCGCGGCGACGTAGGCGAGCGGGTAGCCCGTCGCCTTGCTGGCGAGGGCGCTCGACCGGGAGAGGCGCGCGTTCACCTCGATGACCCGGTAATCGGCGCTGTGCGGGTCGAGCGCGTACTGGATGTTGCACTCGCCCACGATGCCGAGGTGGCGGATCGTCTTCAGCGCGACCGAGCGGAGGAGCTGGTACTCCTCGTCGTTCAGCGTCTGCGACGGGGCGACGACGATCGACTCCCCGGTATGGATCCCCATCGGGTCGAGGTTCTCCATGTTGCAGACGGTGATGCAGTTGTCGCGCCCGTCGCGGACGACCTCGTACTCGATCTCCTTCCAGCCGCGGAGGCACTCCTCGACGAGCACCTGGGGCACGCCGCCGGCGAAGCCGCGGCGCACGGCGTCCTCGAGGTCGCGCTCGCTCTCGACGATGCCGCTGCCCTTGCCGCCGAGCGCGTAGCCGCCCCGGAGCATCACGGGGAACCCGATCTCGCGCGCCGCCGCCATGGCCTCGGCCGCCGAGCGGCAGGCGCGGCTGCGGGCGGTCTTCACGCCGATCTCGTCGAGGCGCTCGATGAAGAGCCGCCGGTCCTCGGTGTCGCGGATCGCCTTGATCGGCGTGCCGAGCACCCGCACGCCGTACTTGTCGAGGATGCCCGAGTCGTGGAGCTCGAGCCCGCAGTTGAGCGCCGTCTGCCCGCCGAAGGAGAGGGCGATCGCGTCGACCTCCTCCTTCACGATGATCCGCTCGACGAACTCCGGGGTGACCGCGCAGAGGTGGATGCGGTCGGCGAGCCCCTCGCTCGTCTGGATGGTGGCGATGTTGGGGTTCACGAGGACGGTGGCGATCCCCTCTTCCTTGAGGGCCTTGATCGCCTGCGACCCCGAGTAGTCGAACTCGCCGGCCTGACCGATCTGGAGCGCGCCGGAGCCGAGCACGAGGACGCGCCTGGGTTTCTTGGGGAGATACGCGCCGTACATGGCTCAGCTCCTTCCTGCGGTGGGGGTGGCGCGGGGATCCGCGGCAGCGGCCCCCGCGGTCTTGAGTCGCGAATCGGAGGAACCCTTCATCGCGCCGCAGAGGCGGAGGAAGTCGTCGAACAGGTAGCCCGCGTCCTCGGGCCCGGGCGTCGCCTCGGGGTGGAACTGGACGCTGAAGAAGGGGCGGAGCCGCGAGCGGATGCCCTCGTTGGTGCCGTCGTTGATGTTGACGAACCAGGGCTCCCACTCGGCGGGCAGCGACTCGTGCTTCACCGCGTACCCGTGGTTCTGGCTCGTGACGTAACAGCGGCGGCTCAGGAGGTCCTGCACCGGCTGGTTCACGCCGCGGTGGCCGTACGGCAGCTTGAAGGTGTCGCCGCCGGCGGCCAGCGCGAGGATCTGGTTGCCGAGGCAGATGCCGAAGATCGGCTTCGTGTACGTCCCGAGCAGGCCGCGCACCGCGGCGACCAGCGGGCCGAGGTCCTTGGGGTCGCCGGGGCCGTTGCCGATGAGGATGCCGTCGGCGCTCTCGGCGAGCTCGGCGATGGGCGCGTGGTAGGGGGCGCGGATGACGGTGACCCCGCGCCGCAGGAGCGAGCGGACGATGTTGTCCTTCGCGCCCGCGTCGATGAGGAGCACCTTCAGGGGGCCGCCCTCGTACGTGACGGGCTCGCGGGGCGAGACGAGGCGGAACACCTCCTCGCGCATGTCCACGGCCTCGGCCGAGCGCTTCACCCGCTCCAGGTCCATCTCGGCCGGGAACAGCCAGCCCTTCATCGTCCCGACCTCCCGGAGCCGCCGCGTCAGCGTCCGCGTGTCGATCCCGGTGATCGCCGGGATGCCCTCGCTGGCGAGCCAGGCGCCGAGCGAGCGGACCGCGGCGTGGTGGCTGTAGCGCTCCACGTAGCTCTGGACCACGAGCCCCTGCAGCTGGATGCGGTCGGCCTCGTAGGGCCCGTCGACGCTGCCCGCTTTGCGCGGCGCGGGCACGCCGTAGCTGCCCACGAGCGGGTACGTGATCGTCAGGATCTGGCCTCTGTACGAGGGATCCGTGAGCGTCTCGACGTACCCCGTCATGCCGGTGTTGAAGACGACCTCGCCGCTCACCGCGCGCGGGGCGCCGAAGCACCGGCCCGTCATGGTCGTCCCGTCTTCGAGTACGAGCTTCATCCGATTCGCATCCATCCTCTTTGACCGCCTGGGCCGCCGCGGCGCGGACCCTTACGCAGGAGGGGCCTTGAGCGCATGCAGCGCCGTGGGCCCATGGGGTACCAGGTCCGCGCGCACGCCGCGCGGCGGGCCGGCATCATGCTCGAGGCAAGGCGTCCGAGCACCCCCGGTCGTCGGAGCCGGTTGCTCCGGCGCTCCGTCGAGGTGGGGCAGGGCGCCCGGCGTCCCGTTCTTCCACATGCCGGGGACGCCCATTTGCCGTCCCCTCGCTCCACGTCAACCACGAACTTTCGGCCGAGCCTCCCCGGCCGCTTCCGGCGGGCTTTTCGCGGCCTGCCAGGAGCGCGCGCGGTCTGCCTAGAGGGCCGGCGCGCGCTCGAGGTAGGCCCGCTCGAGGACGAGCACGTCCATCTTGGTCCGGAGGAAGCAGTCGAGCGCTTCCTTTGGGGTGCAGACGATCGGCTCGCTCGCGTTGAACGAGGTGTTCAGGAGGACGGGCGTGCCCGTCTGCCGGCCGAACTCGCTGAGGAGCGCGTGGTAGCGCGGGTTCTCCTGGGCGGTCACCGTCTGGAGGCGCCCCGTGCCGTCGACGTGCGTCACGGCGGGGATCTCGGCGCGGCGCTCGGGCTTGATCTTGTAGACCTTGACCATGAACGGGTCCGGCGAGGTCTGCTCGAAGTAGTCGCCGACGCGCTCGAGGGGCAGCGCCGGCGCGAAGGGGCGGAACATCTCGCGGCGCTTGATCCGCTCGTTCATCGCGTCCTTGATGTCCGGCCGCCGCGGGTCGCAGAGGATGCTGCGGTTGCCGAGCGCGCGCGGGCCGTACTCCATCCGCCCCTGGAACCAGCCGACCACCTTGCCCTCGCTGATCGCCCTGGCGACGCGGGGGATCAGGTCCTCGTCGGGGAGGGTCTCGAACGCGACCTGCTCCTTCCGGAGCAGCTCGTCGATGGTCTCCTGCGAGAAGGCCGGGCCGAAGTAGCTGTGCGTCTGGTGAAAGCCGCGCGGGTTGTCGAGCTTGTGGTGGTGGACGTAGAGCGCCGCGCCGAACGACGTGCCCGCGTCGCCGGCCGCGGGCTGGATGAAGACGTCGTCGAACAGCCCCTTCGGGCGGATCTTCCCGGCGGCCACGCTGTTGTAGGCGCAGCCGCCCGCGAGGGCGAGGCGCGGCGAGCCGGTGAGGTGCTTCGCCGTCGCGAGCAGCTCGAAGTAGACCTCCTCGAACGCCGCCTGCGTCGAGGCGGCGACCGCCATGAAGCGATCTTCCATCGGGCTCTTCGGGCTGCGGGCGGGGCCGAGCAGGTCGATCAGGCGCTCGGAGTGGATGGGGCCGTAGCGGGGCTCGCCCTCCCAGGTCATCGCGATGCCCTTCGTGTGGTGCTGGAAGTACTCCAGCGCGAGCTCGAACGCCCCGTCCTTGACGCGCACCACCTGCCGGAGCTTGTCGAGCAGATCCGGCAGGCCGTGCGCCGACAGCCCCATGACCTTGTACTCGTCGCCGAACTTGGGGAACCCGAGGTACTGCGTCAGGCCCGAGTAGAACAGCCCGAGCGAGTGGGGGAAGCCGACGTGCCGGAGGATCTCCAGCTTGTTGCCGCGGCCGCGCGCCCACATCGTGCTGACGAAGTCGCCGAAGGCGTCGATGGACAGGACCGCCGCCTCGTCGAAGCCCGAGGGGAAGAACGCGGAGGCGAGGTGCGCGCGGTGGTGCTCGACGTTGTGCGACGCGGCGCGGATGCGCTTCGGGTCGACGCCGAGCGCGGCGCCGAGGTGCACCTTCGGGTCGCTCGCGCCGAGCGAGCCCTTGAGGAGCCCCGCCGGTGAGCGCCGCGTCAGCGCGTAGAGGAGCTTGTCGCCGAGGTGCGCCCTCGTGTCGCGGCTGATCGCGATGTGATCGATGTCCTCGACCCGCGCGCCCGCGGCGCCGAGGCAGTACTCGACCGCCAGCCGCGGGAAGCCCGCGCAGTGCTTGATCCTGCTGAACCGCTCCTCCTCCGCCGCCGCGACGAGCTGGCCGTCGACGAGCAGGGCGGCCGACGCATCGCCGTGGTAGGCGTTGATCCCGAGGATGAGCATCGCTCCGCCATCTTCCGGCGCCCCCGCGCGAGGGTCAAGGTGAGCCATCCGCCCGAGCGCTGTGTGATCGGGCGCGGGCTCATGACGTAAATTCGCCGGCCGCGTGGCAATTCCGCGCGCTGGAGGCAATGCCGCGCGCCGTGGGGAGCGCGCGGCGTTGCGCGGCGCGCGGTCAGATCTCCGCGAGGCGGATGGCCTCGAGGCGATCACCCTCGTCGATGCGCTCCCGATCGGCGGGCACGAGGACGAGCGCGTCGGCCTCGGCGAAGCTCGTGACGGCGCCCGACGCCTGGTTCGCGGCGATGCGGGCGACGAGCTCGCCGCTCGAGGCGTCGAGGCGGGTGCGGAGGAACTCGGCGCGACCGGGCTGGCGCCTGAGCGCGCTGCCCGCGCGGACGATCACGCGGGGCGGCCGCGGCGCCGCGTCGCCCTGGAGCGCGCGGAGCAGCGGCACGCCGAAGAGGACGAACGTGAGCGAGGCCGAGGCCGGATTGCCTGGCAGCCCGAGCACGTGGACGACGCCGCACCGCGAGAGCTCGGCGCGCCCCACCGCGAGCGGCTTGCCCGGCTTGATGGCGACGCGCCAGAAATCGAGCGACACGCCGGCTGCCTCGAGCGCGGGGCGGACGATGTCGTGGTCGCCGACGCTCACGCCGCCGACGGTCACCACGAGATCGGACCCGCGCAGCGCCGTCGACACCGCCTCGGCGGCGCGCGCCGCGTCGTCGGGGACGAACGGCGCGATGCGGACCGCGGCGCCCGCAGCGCGCGCGGTCGCGGCGATGAAGTAGCTGTTCGACTCCGGGATCGTGCCCGCGGGGCCGGGCGAGCCGGGCGCGCGCAGCTCGTCGCCGGAGCACATCACCGTGACCACGGGGCGGCGCGCGACGAGGACGCTCGGGCGATCGAGCGCGGCCGCGAGCGCGACCTTCCCCGGGGTGAGCCGCGCTCCTCTGCGCAGAGGGACGGCGCCCTCCGCGAGGTCCGCGCCCCGGCGGCGCACCCAGGCGCCCGCCCGCGGCGCTTCCTGCAGGGTGATCTCGTCGCCGCTGCGCGCGGCGTCCTCCTGCGGCGCGATCGTGTCGGCGCCGGGCGGCAGCCGCGCGCCGGTGAAGATCCGACACGCCGTGCCCGGCTGGAGCGCCGGCAGCGGGCGGCCAGCGGCGCTCTCGCCGCGGACGGGCAGCCTGAAGGGCCCGCTGCCCGCGAGGTCGGCGGAGGCGATGGCGTAGCCGTCCATCGCGCTGTAGTCGAAGGCGGGCATCGCATCGGCGGCCGCGATGTCCTCGGCGAGCACGCGCCCAGCCGCGTCGTCGAGCGACACCCGCTCGGGGCCGACCGGGGCAGCGGTCGCGAGCAGCCGATCGAGCGCCTCTTCGAAGGGGATCATCCGCGCTGCTCCTCGCCCTGCGCGGGCTGCGGGTGCCGGTGGTGGTGGCCGCCCTTGCCGGACGCGAGCGTGACCGCGTGCGCGAGGACGGGGCCGATGATCTGCGTGACGGCGAGCTCCACCGCCTTCGGGCTGCCGGGCAGCGCGATCACCACGAGCCCTCGCGCGACGCCCGCCGCGGCGCGCGACAGGATGGCGTTCGGCCCGATCGCGTCCCAGCTCAGGCGCCGGAACGCCTCGCCGAAGCCGTCGAGCGTCTTCTCGAAGAGCGGCGCGAGCGCCTCGAGGGTCCTGTCGCGCGGGGCGATCCCGGTCCCGCCCGTGGTGACGACGGCGTCGGCCGAGCCTGCGTCCGCGATCTGAACGATCGCCGCTCGCAGCAGCTCGGGCTCCTCGCGGAGAACGGCGTGGGAGGTCACGGAGAAGCCGGCGCGCTTCAGGAGCTCGCCGAGGAGCTGTCCGCCCTCGTCATCGTCGAGGGTGCGGGTGTCACTGAGCGTCAGCGTGGCGACGCGCACGGGGGAGCGGCTCATGCGGCAGGTTTACGCCTGTCCCCCGCGGTTGGCGAACTCTTGACGACGCCGGCGCGGCGTCGCGGCGGACTTAGCGCGGGCGCGGTGGCCTCGCGGCGCGGCGGCGCGGCGCTCGACCGGGCGAAGGCGGCCTCGCTGCGTCCCCGGCGCCCTCGCCGCGCTGAGCGCGCCCCCGCCGCGGCCTTGTCGCTCCGACGTCATCGACGGCGGATGGCTTTCGCCTCGTCGCTGCGCTAGGGGAGCGACGTGTCAGGCCCTCTGATCCCTTACATCGAGCTCCCCGAGATCCCGCTCGCTTTCCTGGAGCACATCCCGCTCGTGGGGCAGCTCATCGATCCGGCGAAGCCGCCCTCGATCAAGCCGTTCGGCACGCTGGTGGCGCTCGGCGTCTACATCGGCGCCGTGGTCGCCACGCGGCACGCGCGCGAGCGGCGCCTCGACGAGAAGAAGATGAGCGAGTTCATCTTCTGGGTCGTGGCGGCCGGGTTCATCGGTGGGCACGTCCTCGACGCGATCTTCTATCACCCGCAGCGGGTCGCCCGAGATCCTCTCTACCTCTTCGCGCTCTGGGACGGCCTGTCGAGCTTCGGCGGCTTCACCGGCGCGCTGAGCGGCGCCTTCGCGTGGCGCTTCTATCGCCGCGAGCGGATCATGCCCTACTGCGAGGTCGTCAACAGCGCGTTTCCGCTCGCGTGGGTCTTCGGGCGCGCGGGCTGCGCGTCGGTCCACGATCATCCGGGCCGTATCTCCGACGCATGGTTCGCGGTCCAATACCCGCTCGGGACGGGACATGTCGGCCGGTTCGATCTGGGCCTGTATGAGTGTGTGCTCGCGATCCCGCTCGCGATCGCGTTCGCGGTGCTCTGGCGCCGGAACCCCCATCGTCCGCTCGGTTTCTACACCGGGATCATGTGCACCGCGTACGCTCCGGTGCGGTTCGCGCTCGATTTCCTGCGCGAGCGGGAGGGCACGGTCGTCGGCGGCGATCCGCGCTATGCCGGTCTCACGCCCGCGCAGTGGGCATGCTTCGGTCTGTTCGCGGTGGGGCTCTATTTCCTGCGCATGGCGGCGCGCGGCGAGCCGTCGAGCGCCGGGGCGAGCCCGCTGGACGGCGCTTCGCGCGTCGCGGACGACGATCCGTCCGACGAGGACGATGAGGCCGAGGCGCCTCGGGCCTCCCGCGCCCGGGCCGAGAGGTGATCCCGCACCTGGGCGCCTTGGACCGGTCGTTTCGGGTTTCGGGCAGATCCACGCCGCGCGATGCGCTCATTCGCCGGGCGGCGCTGGGCCGCTCGGCCCTCCCGAGCGCCGGGTTTCCCGAGCGCCGGCCTGGCGAAACCCGCCTGTGACGGAGCGCGTGCTGCTGGGTCCCTGGTCGCCTGGACCGGCGCTCGCCTGAGGGACGAAGGCGCGGCGGGGTGCGGCCGGATGCGGCCTGGTCACGGACGGCTCCTTCCGGGCCTTCATTTGGCTCGCCCGCCCGTGGCGGGTCCCTTGACGCGCCAGGGGCGCCAGATATCGTGGGGTGGAGTTTGCACCAGAGGGTCGGCCCGCCGACCTTCGCTCGATTGAGCTCGGTCGCTCCTTCCGCCGACGGAGGGGCGGGAGGGGCGATCGAGAGGCGCGCTCGCGAAAGGCTCCGCGTCATCGACATCGATCACGGAGCGAGTGGACCAAATAAGAGGGAACGCAGGGGCCAACCCCAGGTTTTTCTACAATGGCTGAAGATTCGCGTAAGTTGTTCGTGGCGGGCTTGCCCGACTCCATCACCGAAGACGTTTTGCGGCAGCTCTTCGAGGCCACCGGCGGCAACGTCGTCGAGGTCAGTCTTCCGAAAGATCGCGCGACGGGTCGTCCGCGCGGGTTCGGCTTCGTCACACTCTCGACGACCGGCGAAGCCAACGCCGCGCGCGAGTCGCTCGACGGTTCATTTCAGGGCGGCAAGTCCATCTCGGTCCGCCCCTTCCAGGCCGAGCCGCCGCGGCGCGAGGGGCGCCCGATGGGCCCCGGCGGTGGCCCCGGCGGCGGGCCAGGTGGCCCTGGCGGCGGTGGCGGTATGGGCGGCGGCGGGCCGGCTGCAGCGCCCGATCGCACCCTCTACGTCGGCAATCTCCCCTACGACGCGAGCGTCGAGGAAGTCGAGGGGCTCATCGGCTCGACCGGCGCCGGTCCGGTGGTGCGGGTCCACCTCCCCATGGATCCTGACGGTCGCAAGCGCGGGTTCGGCTTCGTGACGATGGCGAGCGCCGAGGCGGCGCGCGCCGCGATCGATGCCCTGCGCGGCGTGGACGTGCGCGGTCGGCGGCTCGTCGTCAACCTCGCTCACCCGAAGGGTGAGCGGCCGGCGCGCGAGGACCGTCCGGGCGGCTTCGGCGGCGGTGGCGGCGGCTTCGGCGGCGGTGGCGGCGGCTTCGTCGGCGGCGGCGGCGGTGGCTTCGGCGGCGGCGGCGGCGGCTTCGGCGGTGGTGGTGGCGGCGGCGGAGCTCCTCCGCCGCCTGCGCGCAAGACCTTCGATGATCGCCGGCGGCGCGGCGGTCACGACGGGGACGGTCCTCCCGGCGGCGGTGGTGGCGCCGGTGGTGGTGGCCGGCGCAGCAACAACAAGAACTGGGATCGCGGCCGCGGCGGTGATGACTGGGACGACGAATGAGCGCTCCCGGTTGACAACTGCATCGTTTCTCGTAGGGTAGCGCCCTCCAGACGGGCGGTCGGGCGTCGCTGATCCGGCACACGTCCTCTGGTGCCCCCCGCCGGTTGCGGTGCTAGCGCTCCCGTGCTGCCCGTGCCTGGGTTCAACCAGGGCCGCCTGTGGAAACAGGTCGGCCCTGTCTTCGGAGACCTCCGATGCGCGACATCATCAAGCTGACGTGCGGCAACTGCGGCCGCGCGAACTACCACACGACGAAGAACAAGCGGACGATGACGGACAAGTTCGTCATCAAGAAGTTCTGCCCGACCGAGCGCAAGCACACCGAGCACAAAGAAGGCAAGATCTCGAAGGGCTAGGCCACGCTGCACCGCTGGCCGCTGCCGCAGGGCCCGCGCAAGCGGGCGCCTGGTCGGGCTGCTGCGTCCTCCGCGGTGCTCGGCTTAACCTTTTTCCTTTCTAGGGCGAAGCGATGATCTTCGACTGGCTCTACGGCCTGTTCTCGAACGATCTCGCGATCGATCTCGGCACCGCAACCACCCTCATCTACGTGAAGGGCAAGGGGATCGTGTCCTGCGAGCCCTCGGTGGTCGCCGTCCAGCGCGATGCTCGCGGCGGCAAGAAGGTGCTCGCCGTCGGCCGCGAGGCGAAGGAGATGCTCGGTCGCACCCCCGGCAACATCCAGGCGGTGCGACCGCTGCGCGACGGCGTCATCGCCGACTTCGAGATCACCGAGGCGATGCTCCGGTACTTCATCGCGCGCGCACACAACCGCCGCACGCTCGTCAAGCCGCGCATCATCATCTGCGTCCCGTTCGGCATCACCGAGGTCGAGAAGCGGGCGGTGAAGGAGAGCGCCGAGGGCGCCGGCGCGCGCGAGGTCTACCTCATCGAAGAGCCCATGGCGGCCGCGATCGGCGCCGGGCTGCCGATCACCGAGCCGAGCGGCAACATGGTCGTCGACATCGGCGGCGGCACGACCGAGGTCGCCGTGATCTCCCTCGCCGGCATCGTCTACTCGCAGAGCGTGCGCGTCGGCGGCGACAAGATGGACGAGTCGATCATGGCCTATATGAAGCGCAAGTACAACATGGCCATCGGCGAGCAGACCGCGGAGCGCATCAAGATCACGATCGGCAACGCGTACCCGCTCGAGCAGCAGCTCACGATGGAGGTCAAGGGGCGCGACATGGTCGCGGGCATCCCCAAGACGGTCGTCGTCAACTCCGACGAGATCCGCGACTCGCTGAGCGAGCCGACGAACGCCATCGTGGACGCCGTGCTCATCGCGCTGGAGCGCACGCCGCCCGAGCTGGCGGCCGACATCGTCGACAAGGGCATCGTGCTCACCGGCGGCGGCTCGCTCCTCAAGAACCTCGACGTGCTCCTCCGCGAGGAGACGGGGTTGCCCGTGATGGTGTGCGACGACCCGATCAGCGCCGTGGTGCTCGGCAGCGGCAAGGCGCTGGATCACCTCGAGCTCTTGAAAGAGGTCACGATCAGCTGAGGGTCGTCTTCGTGTCCCGCCCGTGAGCACGCCGGCGGGGGTGTTTGCGGCGCGCGGCGAGCCGCCCCGCGCCGGGGTGGGCGCCGCGCGCGGCGTCGAGAGGGGTGGCCTCGCGGGGCGCCTCGTACTACCTGGGTCCGGGAGCCACGGTGAACCTCAAACGCTACCGCGACTTCGTGATCGTGCTGTTGGCGCTCGCGGTGCCGTTCTGGTTCCTGCGCGCCAGCATGCGCGACCCCAAGCAGAACACGGGGGCCGATCGGATCATCATCAGCATCGCGGCGCCGATCCAGTACGCGGCCGCGACGCTGGCGCGCGGGCTCTCGAACCTCTGGGGCGACTACATCTACCTGGTCGACGTCAAGGAAGACAACGCCAGGCAGGCCTCGCAGATCGCCCGCCTCCGGGAGCGGGTGCGGAAGCTCGAGGCGCTCGAGGAAGAGAACCGCCGCCTGCGCAGGCTGCTCGACCTGCGCCAGAGCCTCCGGACCGACGTGGTGAGCGCCCAGGTCGTCGGCAAGAGCACCAACGATTTCTTCCGGGTGGTCCGCGTCACGCTCGATCGCGAGGCGCGGGACATCGGCTCCAACTTGCCGGTCCTCTCCGCGGACGGCGTCGTCGGCACCACGCTGAAGAGCGCCGGCGACACGGTCGACGTGCGGCTCGTCGTCGACGGGGGCAGCGGCGTCGATGTGGTGGTCGAGCGCACCGGCGCGCGCGGCTTCGTCCGCGGCACGGGCGACGAGAGCAAGTACTCCTGCAGCGTCGAGTACGTGCAGCGCACCGACGAGATCGAGGTCGGCGATCTGCTCGTGACGAGCGGCGTCGGCCGGCGCTTCCCGAAGGGGATCCCGGTCGGGACCGTGACGCAGGTCGTCCGCCGCGACTTCGGCATCTACCAGCAGGTGTACGTCGCGCCCGCGGTCGATTTCTCCCGGCTGGAGGAGGTGCTCATCGTGACGACGACACCCCCGGAGGAGACGCCCCCCCAGGCGCAGCGGAGGTGACGCGATGAGAAACTCCGCGTTCCTGGCGATGGGGGCCGCCCTGCTGATCCTTCAGTCGAACCTGTTCCGGCTCATCGGCAAGCTGAACATCCCGGGCTCCACGCCGAGCCTGCTCCTGCCGCTCGTCGTGTTCATGGGGGTGCACGAGTACTCGATCGCGCGGGGCGCCGCGCTCGCGTTCCTGCTCGGGTACCTGCTCGATCTCTTCACCGGCGCGCCGGTCGGCCTGTTCACCTTCATCACCGTCGCGACCTTCGTCGTCTCGCGGGCGGCCGGCGTGCGGCTCGCCGCGCAGACGCTCCTCACGAAGATCGCGCTGGCCTTCGTCTTCGGCCTCGTCGAGGGGGTGCTCATCGTGATCCTCACCGCCATCTTCGGGGGCGACGCCGCGCGCACCCGCGCGCTCGCCCGGCTCGTCGCGCCGCACGCGGTCTCGACGGCGCTGTTCGCGCCGTTCGTCTTCCGGATGGCCGAGCGCGTGCACCAGGCGACGATCAACGTCCCGCGGCCAGGGGAGAGCCCGCGGTGAGCCTGCTCGTCCAGCGCTCCGACGTGAGCGAGTTCCGCCGGCGCTTCCGGTGGATCGCGCTCGGCATGGTCGTCGGATTCATGGTGCTCCTCGGGCGCCTGTTCTACCTGCAGATCCTCGAGGTCGACGAGAACCAGGCCATCGCTCGCGAGAACATCGTTCGGCGCGTGACGCTCGCGACCACGCGCGGGATCATCCGGGACAAGAACGGCAAGGTGCTCGCGGCGAGCCGGCCGTCGTACAACGTCTACGTCGTCCCGCGGCGCCTCGACATGGAGACGATCTGGCCGAAGCTCGTCGAGTACCTCGGCATCGGGATCGAGGAGCGCGCGCGGCTGGAGGCGCTGATCACCTCGATCCGCGCCGACGAGGGACCGCGCAAGAACCAGCAGATCCTGCTCAAGGAGGACATCTCGCGCGACGCCGTGGCGACGCTGGCGACGCACGACGCCGAGCTGCCGGGGGTCGACGTGGTGCCCGTCCCGGTGCGCTACTACCCGTACGAGGAGGTCGGCTCGCACGTCCTCGGCTACATGGCCGAGGTGGACGCCGAGCGGCTCGCGTCGCTCCGCAGCGTCGGGTACATCGAGGGCGATCGCATCGGCGTCACCGGCATCGAGCGCGCCTGGGAGAGCTACCTGCGCGGCACGCGCGGCTGGGAGAAGGTGCTCGTCGACGCCAAGGGGCGGCGCAGGACGGGCGGCGACGGGATCATCGAGGAGCCGCGGCGGGTGGACCCGATCCCCGGCCGCGATCTCCGGCTGACCCTCGACGCCGACATCCAGAAGGCGATCGACAAGGCGATGCGCGGCGAGCTCGCCGGCGGCGTCGCGGTCATCGACGTGCGCACCGGGCGGATCCTCGGGCTGTACTCGAAGCCCGGCTACAACCCGAACGCGCTCTCCGGCGGCTCGGGGAAGCAGGTCATCCGCGACGCGTTCCGGCGACTTTACTCGGATCCGCTGAAGCCCGCGCTCGACAAGACGCTGTCCGGTGCGTACCCGCCCGGCTCGACGTTCAAGCCGTTCACCGCGCTGGCGGCGCTCGAGAAGGGGCTCATCGATCCCCGCCAGTCCTCGCGGTGCCGGGGCGCGCTGACGTTCGGCAAGCGCACCTTCCGGTGCACGCACGTGCACGGGCCGGTCGCGATGCAGCAGGCGATCGCCGAGTCGTGCAACGTCTACTTCTACCGGCTCGCGGCGGAGTACGGCGTCGGCATGGACGTCATCGCGGAGATGGGCCAGCGCTACGGGCTCGGCGCGCGGACGGGGCTCGGCATCAACGCCGAGGCGGGGGGCAGGATGCCCACCCGGGCGTGGATGACGCTCCGGAACAAGGGCCAGTTCCGCCTCGGGTTCGGCCTGAACGCGGCGATCGGCCAGGGCGCGACGACGGTCTCGGTGCTCCAGCTCGCGCTCGCGTACGCGGCGCTCGCGAACGGCGGCACGCTGTACCAGCCGCAGATCGTGCGGGCCGTCGAGACGAGCGCCGGCACGGTCGTCCAGGAGTTCACGCCGCGCGTGCGCCGCCAGATCGACATCCGGCCGGAGAACCTCTCCCTCGTGCACCGGGCGATGGTCGCCGGCGTGAACGAGGAGGGCGGCACGGCGTTCAAGGCGCGCGTCGCGGGCGTGGAGATGGCGGGCAAGACGGGGACGGCGCAGGTCTCGCACCGGCTCACCCGCGGCGTCGAGGCCGAGCGGGTCTGGTACTTCAACCGCGAGCACGCCTGGTTCGCCGGCTACGCGCCGGCGCGCTCGCCCGAGGTCGCCGTGGTCGTGCTCGTCGAGCACGGCGGCACGGGCGGCAAGCACGCGGCGCCGGTCGCCTTCGAGGTCGTCCGCGCGTACCAGGAGCTCGCGAAGGAGCGCCGCGGCGGCCCGAACGAGGGGCCGCGCGCTGGCAAGAGCAGCGCGGGCCGCGCGCCCGCCGCGTCGGGGCGCACGCCATGATCCGGGGTGACTCTCTCTCTTCGCGCGATCGCGATCATTTCGACTGGCCGCTCTTCATCGCCGCGGTGGCCATCGCGGTGCTCGGCGTCGTCAACCTCTACAGCGCGACGAGCGTCTACTCCGGCGCGCGCGCGGAGCTCTACATCAGCCAGGTGTACTGGCTGTTCATGGGCGGCATCATCGGCGGCGTGCTGATCGCGCTCGACTACCGGCACCTCGAGCGCCTCGGCTACGTGCTCTACACGTTCGGCGTCTTCTCGCTGGCGCTCGTCTTCGTGCTCGCGCGCGACGTGCGCGGCTCCGCCCGGTGGATCGAGTTCGGCGCGTTCCGGTTCCAGCCCAGCGAGTTCATGAAGGTGTTCCTGGTCATCGCGCTGGCGAAGTTCCTGCACGACGATCCGCGCAACGAGGGCCGCACCCTCCGCGATCTCGCGATCCCGGCGGCGCTGACGGCGGTCCCCGCGCTCCTCGTGCTCAAGCAGCCCGATCTGGGGACGGCGACCATCCTCGTGTTCGTCTTCCTGACGATCGCGGCGGTCACGCGCGTGCGGTGGAGGAGCGCGGCGCTGTTCGTCGTGTCCATCGCGGTGGCGATCCCGATCATCTGGGAGTACGTGCTGCTCGACTACCAGCGCGCGCGCGTGCTCGTGTTCCTCCACCCCGAGGAGGATCTCCTGCACCGCGGCTGGCACGCCCACCACTCGCGCGTCGCGATCGGCAACGGCGGTCTGTTCGGCAGCGGGTACCTGCGGGGCACCCAGAACCAGTTCCTCTTCCTGCCGGATCAGTTCACGGACTTCCCGTTCCCTGTCTTCGCCGAGGAGTGGGGGTTCGTCGGGTGCATCGTCCTCGTGTGCCTCTATGCGTTCCTCGTCGTGTGGGGGATCCGCATCGCGTCGATGGCGAAGGATCGCTTCGGCGCGGTGCTCGGCGTCGGCTGCGCGGCGATCATCTTCTGGCACGCGGTCATCAACCTCGGCATGACGTCGGGCGTGCTGCCCGTCGTCGGCGTCACGCTGCCCCTGTTCTCGTACGGCGGATCGAGCGTGACCACGGTGATGGTGGCGATCGCGCTCCTCATGAGCGTGTCGATGCGCCGCTACTCCGGCGTCGCCTCGCTCGATCGGCTCTGACGGCGCGGCGGGCGCGCGCCCGCCGCGTGGCTCGCGTCAAATCGCGCTCTCTGCGAGCCGCGCCTCGATGACGAACGCGAGGGCCTTGAGCGCGTCGCGCTCGGTGATCTCGCCGCCGGCGCGCGCTCTGCGGACCACGGCGCGAAAGCCGAGGTAGCGGCGCCCGTCCAGGCCGAGCAGCGCCGGCACCGTCGCTGGATCGCGCGCCGCGCCGCTCGAGCCCGCGAGCTCCGCCGCTTTGTCGAAGATCCCCGCGACGAGCGCGTCGCAGCGCTCGAGCGCGACGGCATACCGCTCCGCGGCGATCGTCGCCTCGATCTCTGCGATCGCCTCCCGCTCGGCGGTCGGCCAGAGCGCGACGAACGAGAGGCCCGGCTGGGCGAGGTGCCTCGTCCCCGCAGACGGGCCGTCCGCGCGCGCGGTCGCCGGGGCGTCCGCCGGCGCGGCCAGCCTCCGGGCGGCGAGCCGCAGCGACGAAGGGAGCCCGCGGCTCACCGGATCCCTGACGCCGGCGCTGCGCGGCGCGAGCTCACCGCCAGGTGACGTGGTCGCGCCGGGCGCGGCGGCGCCCTCGCTCGGATCGCCGATCGTCGCGATCGTCGAGTCCGGCGGCATCGTCGACCACGGCTTGCTGGGCGGCGCGAGCCGCGAGATCACCGCGTCGAGCGGCGCCGACGGCGGCGGCGACGCGTCGCGCAGGGCGGTGGCGAGCCCGCCCTCGATCGCGTCGAACCCGCCCAGCCCGCTCCCCATCGCGTCGGGCAGGCGGCTCTCGAAGGCGCGCAGGACCGCGGCGCTGATCTCCTCGAGCCCCTCGTAGAGCCCAAGCCCCGTCTTCGCCGACGTGGCCAGCGAGAAGACGCGGGACGGGTTCAACATCGCGTCGAGCTCCGAGAGCGGCAGCAAACCGGGCAAATCGCGCTTGTTGTGCTGGAAGATGTGCGGGACGTGCTCCAGCGCCCGCCCCTGCTCGGCGAGGTTCTCGCGCAGGTTCTCCATGCTCTCCATGTTGGCGTCGGCGCGAACGGCCTGTGAATCGCTGACGAACACGATGCCGTCGGCGCCCGTGAGCACCAGCTTCCGGGTCGCGTTGAAGTAGACCTGCCCTGGCACCGTGAAGAGCTGGAGCCTCACGTTCATCCCGCGCAGCTGCGGGAGCCGGACCGGCAAGAAGTCGAAGTAGAGCGTTCGATCGACCGGCGTCGCGAGGGAGACGAGCTTGCCGCGGTACTCGGGCTTCGCCGTGGCGTGCAAGTACTCCAGCGTGGTCGTCTTGCCGCCCAGGCCGGGCCCGTAATAGACGATCTTGAAGACGAGCTCGCGCGACAGTGGGTTCACCGACGCCATGGGCGGCGGCGACGATACACGAAAAGGCGAACGAGAGCGCCGGGACGTGCGCGGGCGCATGAAAGCCAGCCGCGCGCGCGCGCGCCACCCCCGTCCCGTGCCCGCCAGGGCGGGGCACGGGAGGCGCGGCCGGCGCGGCGCGCCGTCAGCGGAGGCCGACGAGCGGCTCGAATTTGTCCTTCTGGCCGATCTGGAGCATGAGCGCGACCTGGCCCCGCTGCGCCTGGAAGTAATCGAGCCGCAGCCGGTGCGTCCCCTCCGTGAGGCGGGCCTCGCCGTCCACGGTCTTCGCGCTGTGGACGCCGTCGTTCGCGACCACGCGCTTGTCGTCGATGTAGAGGACCGCGCCGTCGTCCGAGGTGAGCCTGAGCTGGAACACGCCTTCCTGGGGCGCCTTGAACTCGCCCTCGAACCGGATCGCGAACCACTCGTTCTGCGCGAGCGCGCCCGGGAAGCCGCCGGAGAAGTCCTGCGACTTCACCTCGAACTTGTCCGTGAACAGCACCGCGAACGGCACGAGCCCGTCGAAGGTCGGGAGCTTCTGGGTGTTCTCGGGGATCACGTACGCGAGCCCCCGGAAGGCGCCGCCCTCCCCGTTGCCGAACGCGTTCGGGGCGGCGATGCGCGGCGCGTTGTTCGTGGGCAGGCGCCACTTCGGGGTCCTGCGCCGCTCGGGCTCCGGGTCGGGCTTGGCCGGCTTGCGCGACCGGGAGGCCTTCTTGGCGGGCGGCGGGGGCGGCGGCGAGGCCTCTGCCGGCGTGTTGCCGCTCTGGATGGTGACATGGCAGCCGCTGAGGAGAGACGCGGCAAGCACGCACGAGGCGATGTGCGACGAGGTTCGGACCATGACGTCTCCTGAGAGGGAACGGACGGATTGGCCCGCCCCCACGTGAATGCGAGGATGGCGCTTAGACGTTCGAGCCGTGCGCCGCAATCAGCGTCGCGTCGCGTCAGGAGCCCCCGGCACGAGCGAGCCCGCCGGTCGAGGGCCGAGCGCCGCGAGCGCGTCCTCGGGACGCCCCTTGGCTTGGCCGTGCAGCTCGGGCCCGGGCGCCTCCTGCCGCGCGTTTCCGTCGAGCGACTCCACGGCGCGCCAGACCGGCGAGCGCTGGGCGAGCGCGAGCGCCGCGAGGCAGGCGAGCACGCTGGCGAGCGCGCCGGCGTTCATCACGCCCTCGTACCGGCCGCGCGAGGGGCCCGCGTAGCTCAGCCCGAGCAGCGCGCCGCTCACGAGGCCCCCGATGTGCGCGGCGTTGTTGATGCGGACGCCCGTGCTCGACGCGTTCACGACGAAGCCGAAGAGGACGATGTAGAACACGGCCTGGAGCGCGAGGTCCTTCCACCGCGGGTCGCGGCGGCGGAGCAGCCAGCCGAGCAGGAGGCCTATCACGCCGAACACGGCGCCGCTCGCGCCCGCGGTGCACACGACCTCGGGCTGCACGAAGACGTTCCACGCGGCGCTCGCGCCGAAGCCGAACAGGCCCGTGAGCACGTACGCGATCGCGAACCGCGCCGAGCCGACGGCGGGCTCGGCGGCGCGGGCGAGCATGCCGAGCGTCACCATGTTCATGCCGAAGTGGAGGACGCCCATGTGGACGAAGACCGCCGAGAGCAGCCGGAACGGCTCGAAGGGCACGCCGGGCGCGAGGAGGAGCGCGCCGAAGCGGAGGTAGCTCGACGTGTCCCACGCCGAGAGGAGGCCGAGATCGCGGGAGTGCGCGGCCATCAGCTGGCCGACGAACACGAACGCCGTGAGCCCGCCCAGGATCTTGGTCGCGAGCAGGCTTCGCCCGTCGATGCGTCCTCGGGTGGGCGCGGCGTGGGCGACAGGCGCGAGGAGCGGCGCGCCGCAGCGGATGCAGCGGCTGAAGTCGCCGCCGTTGAGGGCGCCGCAGCGCGCGCAGTGCAGCGCGCGCCTCCGTTCGCCGGACGGCCCCGCCGTCACAGAGCGGCCCCGAAGCGCTGCCCGGCGCCGGGGTGTGGGGGGGACCTGAACGCTGTATCGAGGGTCACCTGGGCTCCTTTCACGCCGGACGCTCGGCGTGGAGTCCGGCACAATGTGGCGGCTCCTGGCCGTAAGGTCCACGGGTTTGGGCCGTTGTCGAGGGGTGAATGCCGTGGCCCTCCCGCGGTCGGTTCCGCCTGCCGCTGGCGAGCCGCCGCGCGCCCTCCTCGCGGGGGGCGCGCGGCGTCTCGCCGGCGGCGCGCAGGCGCTCCTTCCCCGCGGGGCGCGCCGGCCCGAGAGGGGCGCGAGGCGGACACCGGTGCGCTCCGTTCTGCGTCCGGGTATCGTCGCCGCTGTGACGGCGGTGGCAGCAGCGAGGCCCGATCTCGAGGCGGAGCGCCTGCTGTGCGACCGCGCGGCGCAGGGCGATCGCCTCGCGCTCGGGCAGCTGCTCCGCAAGCACGGGCCAGCGCTGTACCGCGCGGTGCTGTTGCCCCGCCTCGGCTCCGACGCGGCCGCGCAGGACGCTCTGGCCGAGACGTACGCGCGCGTGATCGAGCGGTTCTATCAGTTCCAGTGGCAGAGCTGCGGCATCTATCCCTGGCTCCGCGTCATCGCGCTGCGCATCGCGCTCGACATGCTCCGCGCGCGCCGCCGCGAGGCGCTCTTCGAGCCCGAGGATCTCCAGCGCGAGATCGACGCCGCGGAGACCGACCTCACCGCGCGCGGAGAGGCCGAGCTCTGCGAGAAGCGCGATCTCGCCGACGCGCGGGCGCGCGTCGAGGACGCGCTCGGGCGCCTCAACCCCCGTTACGCCGAGGCGATCCGGCTGCGGGTGCTCGACGAGCGGCCCCGCGACGAGGTGGCCCTCGCGCTCGGGGTCAGCGTGGCGACGTTCGATGTCGTCCTGCACCGCGCCATGACCGCGCTGAAGAAGGCGCTCGCCGCGCCCCGCGCGGAGCGCAAGGAAGGAGCGCGATGAAGCCGCGGCCGCCCTCGGATCCGCGCTCGCCGCCGACCGGCGACGGGCCCCTTCAGCGCCGCGCCGGCGGGGATCGCGGCCGGCGCCTCGCGCTCGTCGTGCCCGGCGCGGAGCCCGTCGCGCCTGCGTCCGACGACGAGCTGGGCGCGGCGCGCGCGCTCGCGGAGGCGCTCGATCGCGGCGAGGTCCCGCTCGCGGACGCGCTCAGGGCGGCGGCCCGCCCCGCCGGGCTCGACAGGGCGGACCACGAGGCGCTGCTCGCGCGCGCGCTCGGCGACGAGGGCGCGCCGCCGACCAAGGCCGAGCTGCGCGCCGCCGAGCGCCTGCGGGAGGCGCTGGGGCCCCGCGCCGCTTCCGGCGGCGGGCCGGGGCGGGGCGGCGGCTCCGGCGGCGAGGGGGCGCTCGGCTCGCCTGACGCGCGCGGCGAGCTCGCGGAGCTCGCTGTCGCGCTCCGGGCCGCGTGGCGTCCGGCGGCGCTCCCGGAGCTCCCGGGGCGCGCGCTCATCGACCAGGCCCTCCGCGCCGCGCCCGCGCGCGGCCCCCGGCGCATCGCGCCGGTGACGATGGCGGCGCTCTCGACCCTCGCCGCGGCCGCGGCGGCCGTGGCGCTGATCGTCGGCCAGCTCAGGGAGGAGCGCGCCTCCGTCGCGCGCGCGCCCGCGGCCGCTGCTCCTGCCGCGGCGCTCGCCGCGCGGCCCCTGTTGATCGAGGCGCGCTCGACGGCCGCGCTCTTCGATCCGGCCGCGCCCTTTCCGCGGGAGGGCGGTCAGACGGAGCGGATCGATCGCATCGCCGCCGCGCGCGCGTCCGATCTGCGCCAGAACCGCTACGCGGCGTGGGGGGTGCGCTGATGCGGGGCCCGCGCCTCGTCGCCGTCTGCCTGGGGCTCTTCGCGGCGGCGCACCTCGGGTGCGCCCCGGGCGACGAGCGGGCGCGCGCCGCCGGGGGCCCGGGCGATCCGGCGTGCGCGTGCGCCCCGGCCCAGGTCGTCGATCCCACGCTCCTCGCCTTCCTCTCGAGGGCGCGCGCGGCGCACCATGCCGCCGACGTCGCGCTCGGCGCGGGCGATCGCGCCGCTGCGCTCCGCGCCCTGGAGGGGATCATCGCCGCGCCGAGGCCGCCGGGGGCCCCGCCGGAGGTCGCCGAGGTGACGGCGGACACGTACGCCCGGCTGGCGGAGCTCCGGAGCGAGGCCGGCGAGTTCGACGCCGCGGCGCGCGACATCGACGCGGGCCTCCGGCTGGCGCCGGCGCCTTCTCATTATCAGGGCCACCTCTACGAGGTCGCGGGCGTTGTCGAGGAGCGCCGCGCGAAGGCGCTCGAAGCGAAGGGGGATCGCGAGGCGGCGACGCAGGCCCGCGCGCGGGCGGTCGGGCTGCTGGAGCGGGCGATCTCGATCCAGGACCGGGTGATCACCGAGGCCCTGACGGGCCCCGGGGAAAAGCCGCGCTGAAGGGCGCGCTCGCCGTGGTCTGCAATTGCGACGGGCGCGCGTTCGTCGCTAGACTCGAGCGGGAGGGGGCCGCCGCTCGACCCGATGACGTTCCGTGTTCCAAGGCCGAAGCCCGGGTACGATCTCAAGTCGCTCCCGCTGAAACCCGCGGAGGCGTTCCTCCTGTCCCGCATCGACGGCGTCCTGACGGATCGGGATCTGTCCTTGATCACGGGCATGTCGCACGGCGATACCGTCGAGGCGCTGCGCCGCTTGCGCGACCTCGGCGCGATCCTCCTGGACGGGGAGCCCTCCGGACAGCCTCCGCCGCGGGACGCCGCGCGGCGCGCGGCCGCGGTGGATCCGGAGAAGACGATGCCGTCCGGGTCCGAGGCCGCCCCGCTCGGTCGGGACGCGCTGCAGCAGGTGGAGTCCCTGCCGCTCTACGATCCCGCCGAGCTCGACGAGCCGGTCGAGCTCGCCTCCGACCGGAAACGGCGGATCCTCGACCTCTACTACCGCCTCGAGGATCTCAGCTATTACGCGCTGCTCGGCGTCGCGGATCAGGCGGACAAGAAGCAGATCAAGAGCGCCTACTACCAGCTCGCGCCGGAGTTCCACCCGGACACCTACTTCCGGAAGCAGCTCGGCTCCTACAAGCCGAAGATCGAGGCCATCTTCACGCGCATCACGCTGGCGCACGACACGCTGACGTCGAAGCAGCGGCGCGCCGAGTACGACGCGTACCTCGAGCAGACCCACAAGAACCGGACGATGGCGGCGCTGATCGAGCAGACGCCGCGCGACATCGCCACGATAACGACCGCCGTCGACGCCACGGTGCGCGCCGCGTTCGCCGATCCGCGCGACATGGGCGCGTCGCCCGGGCGTTATTCCTCCGAGCGCGCGCCCGCAGAGCAGGGCGCGCCCGCTGTGTCCTCCGGCGCCGCCGCGCCGGTTCAGCCGTCGCCGGCGCAGCCGCCCGCAGGAGGACGCTCGCCCGACAACGGAGGCGCGCCGGCGCGGAGCGCAGCGCCGGCCTCGCCTGTCGCGCCTGCCCCCACCGCCAAGGACCGGCGTGAGACGTTCGCGCGCAAGCTCACCGGAGGCTTGCGGCGCGCTCCGCCAGGGGCGCCCTCTGCATCGACGGCCGCTGCGTCCGGGGCGGCTGCAACGCCGGCTGCGGTGACCGTTGCGCCTCGGACGGCCATCTCGCCGGTCGCGGTGACCGCTGCGCCTCGGGCGGCCACCCCGCCGGCCGTGGCGACCGCTGCGCCTGGAGCGGCCGTCGCGCCAGCTGCGGCGGCAGGCGCCCCTGCGGCGCCGCCGAAGACCCCTTCCGGCGTGCGTTCGCCGGAGTCGATACGGGCGGTCGAGGCGCTCAAGGCGCGTTACGAGAACGCCCGCAACGAGGCGCTCCGGAGCCAGATCGCGCGGTACTCCGACGTGGCTCGGGCCGCGCTCGAGCGGAGCGAGTTCGCGAGCGCGGCCAACGCGTACCGGATCGCCGCGTCGCTGGCTCCGGAGGACGCCGAGCTCCAGAGCGCGTCGGCCGAGGTGGAGCGCCTCGCGGCGGTGGCGCTGGCGGACGGGTACCTCAAGCAGGCCGAGTACGAGGCACAGAACGGCCGCTGGGTCGAGGCGGCGCTGAGCTACGTGAAGGTGTGTAACGGCCGCCCGGACGACGCCGGTGCGCACGAGCGGGTCGCGCACGCGACGCTCCTGGCCGGGGAGAGCTCGCGGCGGGCGGTGGAGTTTGCGCGGCGAGCGGTGGAGCTCGTGCCAACCTCCGTGGAGTACCGGATCACGCTCGCGCTGTCGTACGCGGCCGCGGGGCTCGCGAAGAGCGCGGCCGGCGAGCTCGATCGCGCCGCCGAGCTCGCAGGGAACGATGGTAGGCTGCGCGGTCTCGTCGCGCAGGCGCGCGAGCAGGCCAAACAGCAGGGGAAGCAAGTCTAGCGCCGGCCCTTACAGAAGGCGCGCCGGCCTCGGGCAGGCCCGGGGCGGCGCCTTCCGCATGGCCGGCGCACGATTGGCCCGCTCGGCTCCGCGAAACGGTCTAGCATCGTGGCCTCAGCGGCCGTTCGGGCCGAAGATCACAAGAGGAGCAGCGGCATCGATGGAGCGTGTCATCGGCATTGACCTTGGCACCACGAACTCGTGCGTTGCCATCGTCGAGGAGGGCGTCCCGACCGTCATCCCGAATCGCGGTGGGTACAAGACGACGCCGTCCATGGTCGCGATCACCGAGGCCGGGAAGCGGCTCTGCGGGCACATCGCGAAGCGGCAGGCGATCACCAACGCCGAGAACACGGTCTACGCCGCGAAGCGGCTGATCGGCCGGAAGTGGTCGTCCCCGCAGGTGAAGAACGCGATCCTGACCGCCTCGTACAAGATCGTCGAGGGGCCGCACGGCGACGTCCGCATCCAGCTGCGCGACAAGACGTACTCGGTCCCCGAGATCAGCGCGATGGTCCTCCAGGAGATGAAGCTGTTCGCCGAGGACTACCTCAACGAGCCGGTCTCCAAGGCGGTCATCACGGTCCCCGCCTACTTCAACGACAACCAGCGGCAGGCGACGAAGGACGCGGGCCAGATCGCGGGGCTCGACGTCATCCGCATCGTCAACGAGCCGACGGCGGCGGCGCTCGCGTACGGGTTCGGCAAGAACGTCGAGAAGACGATCGCCGTCTTCGACCTCGGCGGCGGCACGTTCGACATCTCCGTGCTCGAGATCGGCGCGGGCGGGGTCTTCAAGGTCATCGCCACGGCGGGGGACACGTTCCTCGGCGGCGAGGACTTCGACGCGCGCGTCATCGACTGGCTGGTGCAGGGCTTCAAGGAGCAGCACGACGTCGATCTGCGGCAGGACCGGATGGCGCTCCAGCGGCTCAAGGACGCGGCCGAGAAGGCGAAGTGCGAGCTGTCCAGCGTCCTGGAGACCGAGATCAACCTGCCTTTCATCATCTCGAGCGCGCGGAACGAGGCGCTGCACCTCCAGCGGACGCTCTCGCGGGCCACGCTGCAGGAGCTGTGCGAGGACCTGGTCGAGCGGTGCATCGAGATCTGCAGCCAGACGCTCGAGGACGCGCGGCTCGACCGCGACGAGATCGAGGACGTCGTGCTCGTCGGCGGCATGACGCGCATGCCGAGGGTGCAGGAGGCCGTCCGCGACTTCTTCGAGCGCGAGCCCTGCAAGGGGGTGCACCCCGACGAGGTGGTCGCGCTCGGCGCGGCGGTGCAGGGCGCCGCGCTCGTGGACGAGACGAAGCAGATGATCCTGCTCGACGTCACGCCGCACGCGCTCGGCATCATGACGTTCGGGTCGAACTTCGAGGAGCTCATCCCGCAGAACACCACGGTGCCCACGAGCCGGTCGAAGATCTTCACGACGAGCCGCGACAACCAGACCGCCGTGAAGATCCTGGTCATGCAAGGCGAGCACCAGAAGGCGACGGACAACGAGCTGCTCGGCGAGTTCATCCTCACCGGCCTGCGCCGCGCGCCGAAGGGGCAGGTCGAGATCGAGGTCACGTTCGAGATCAACAGCGACGGCATCGTCTCGGTGAGCGCGAAGGATCTGGAGACGGGCCAGCAGCAGTCGATCCAGGTCACCGCGTCGAGCGGCCTCACGAAGGAGGAGGTCGGCGAGATGATGGAGGCGGCGAAGGAGTACCTCGTCGATCGCCGCGCGAGCGACCAGTTCGAGGGCGTCCGGCAGGAGGCCGAGAAGCTCATCGCCGAGATCGAGCGGATGTTCCCGCAGGTCGAGCAGATCGTGGCGTCCAGCGACTTCGGCCGCGACGCCATCGGCAAGGCGCGCGGGATCGTGGATCGCTCGCGTCAGGCCATCGGCCGGCGCGACGCCGCCGCGGTCAAGGAGCAGATGGAGGCGCTCTCGCGCACCCACCGGATGTTCAAGGGCGTCGTAGCCAGGCCACAGGGGTGATGGGTGGCCGCGATGAGGGAAGACGATGCGGTCGGTGCCGCCTGACTCCAAGACCCTGGACTCCTCCTGGGGGCTCGACGAGGTGGACGAGCTCGAGGACACCCAACCGGTCGCCTCGGAGGAGCTCCTCGCGCTCGCTGCGCTCGCCCGCGAGGAGAAGGGCTCACCCCGCATGGAAACCCCGCCCGCCGGCACGCCTCTGCAGCCGGACGGCGAGGGCAAGATCACGCTCCCGCCGCCGATCCCCGTCAGCGACTACGTGGCAAAGATGATGACCCGCCGCTCTCACTCGAGCTCCGAGATCACCGCCCAGCGGCAGCGCCCTCCGGAGGCCTTTCCGCCGGAGGGGTATCCGCCCGCCCCGCCGCCGCGCAGGACGATCCCCTGGGAGCCGCCGCCCGGCTCCTCGTTCTCGGCCAAACACGGCTCTCTCGGCCGAGAGGCGGCGAGGCTCGGCCTGGAGTGCGACGAGCCCGGGGTCCCGTCGCGGCCCGGCGGGCGGATGGGGTTCGGATCGCTCGACCCCGAGCGCGACTTCGGGTCGGAGCTCGACGACGATCTCCTGCGCGAGCCGGGCCCGTCGTACCCGCGCAGCTTTGGCGAGATCGACGTCTTCGGTGGTCCGCCGGTCGATGCGCGGGACGTCCACCTCCCCCCGGCGGCGAAGGGGCGCGCCCCTCGTCCGGACGACGGCGGGCCGCTGGGCATCGATTTCCGCCTCGATCTCGGGTTCGAGGAGCCGGGCCCTCCGGTGGACGAGCCGCCGATCACGCCGCCGCCCGGCACGCTCCGTTACGGCCTGATCGTGGAGGACGACGAGCCCGCGTTCCGTGGCGGGACGGGCGCGCTCGCCGGTTCGACCTCGTACAGGGTCTCGGGCGAGGCGCAGGGCGCGGCGCGCGCTCCGCGCCGCTCCGAGACCGAGCGCGCGCCCGCGGCCGTCGCGAAGGTCGACAAGGGGGTTCATTCACGCGCGACCGAGCCCCAGCTGAGCGCCCAGGGGCCGCGGGAGCAGATGCAGCACCGCTTCGATCAGGGCGATTTCGGCGGCGCCCTCATCCTCGCGGAGGGCCTGCTCGAGGAGAACCCGAAGGACTGGATGGCGCGGCAGTACGCGGACAGCTGCGTCGAGGCGCTCCGGCAGATGTACCAGTCGCGCCTCGGAGACGGCTCGCGGGTGCTGCGGCTCGCGGTGTCGCCGGATCAGCTCCGCTCGCTGAACCTCGATCACCGCGCGGGCTTCCTGCTCTCGTGCATCGACGGCTACAGCTCGATCGACGAGATCCTCGACGTGTCGGGCATGCAGTCGCTCGAGGCCTTGCGGCTCCTGTACGAGCTCGTGCAGGAGGGGATCGTCTGCAGCGTCTAGGCGCCGGCCTCCCCTGACGTCGCGGCGTCGCCTCATCGCTCCGAGCGGACCGCCGCGACCGCCGCGTCCCCAGACCCGCCTTTCCGCGATGCCGCAACCTCGCTAGGTTGCACCGGTGCGCACGGCTCTCCAGGCCGCTGTCGGTCTCCTCCTCGCGCTGCTCGCCGGCCGCATGGGCGCGTCGCTCCTCTCGACGGTCCAGCCGATCGAGCCCGACGCTCCGGCCCGGCGGTCGCCGGCCGCTCCCTCCGGCGCGAGCGCCGCGCCGGCGCTGGCAGCTCCGGCGCCCGCGCCTCCGCCGGACGCCGAGCTCGCGGCCCACGCCGATCCGATCGCGAGCTACACGCTGCGCGCGAGCCTCGATCCGGCGCAGCACACGATGCACGGCGAGGGCACGCTGGTCTGGCGGAACGCGTCGCGCGAGCCGCAGCGCGAGCTGTTCGTCCACCTCTACCTGAACGGCTTCAAGGACCCGCGCACCGTGTTCCTCCGCTCGTCCATCGACGGCTTTCGCGGTGGCGAAATGCTATATGATTACGGGCATATCCAGGTGACCCGCTTCGCGGTTCGCGAGATGGAAGGCGCGGACGTGTGGCCCCGCGGGAAGCCCACGACGCCCGGCGATCCCGACGACGAGACCGACATCCGGGTGGAGCTGCCGCGGGCCGTACCGCCGGGCGAGGCGATCACGATCGATCTCGCGTGGGACGCGGACCTCCCGTCGCTCGCGCTCAGGACGGGTCACCACGGGAGCTTCCACATGGTGGGGCAGTGGTTCCCGAAGATCGCGCGCCTCGAGCCCGACGGGCGCTGGGCGCACTTCCCTTACCACCGGCTCTCGGAGTTCTACGCCGACTTCGGGGCGTACGACGTGACGGTCGACGTCCCGGAGCGCTTCGCGGTCGGGGCGACCGGCCGGCTCGTGGAGGAGCGGCGGGCCGACGGGCGAGCGATCCGCCGGTTCGTGCAGGAGGACGTGCACGACTTCGCCTTCGCCGCGTGGGACCGCTTCCGCGAGCTGCGCGCCACGACCGGCGACGGCGTCGCGATCCGGTGCCTCTTCCCCGAGGGGAGCGAGCGCGAGGCGGCGCTGGAGATCGACCTGGTCCGGTTCGGCCTCGAGCGCTTCGGCGCGGCGTTCGGCCGCTACCCGTACGGCACGCTCACGATCGTGCACCCGCCGGAGGGCGCCGAGGAGGCGGGCGGCATGGAGTATCCGACGCTCATCACGACCGGCGGCAGCTGGCTCTGGCCCGCCGTGGGCGTGCGCTTCGTCGAGGCGGTCACGGTGCACGAGCTCGCGCACCAGTGGTTCTACGGCCTCGTCGCGACGAACGAGCACCGCTACCCGTTCCTCGACGAGGGCCTCACCACCTACGCGGAAGCGGGCGCGCTGCGCGCGCGCTACGGCGACGGCTCGTGGGCGCGCCTGCTCGGCCTCGAGATCGACCTCCGCGCGCAGTACCGCGCCGACGCGCTCACGTCGGGCCACAACGGCGCCGTCGCCCAGCCGGCCGCGGGCTTCGTCGACGGAAAGGACTACCTCGGGCTCGTGTACGGGAGGCCCGCGGTGCTCCTCGCGACCCTCGAGGGCGTGTACGGCGAGGACCTCGTGCGGCGAGCCGTCGGCCGCTACGCGCGCGAGAACCGCTTCCGGCACCCCGGCCCCGAGGCGCTGCTCGACGCGGTGCGGCGGGAGGTGGGCGACGAGGCGGCCGAGGCGCTCCGAGCCGGGCTCTTCGAGCGTGCGTGGGTCGACTACACCGTCGAGGCGTTCGACGCATGGCCCGCGGACACCGCGGCGCCCGCGCCGGGCGAGGCCGGGATCGAGGCGGCGGGCTACCGCGGCCGCGCCGTCGTGCGGCGCCGCGGCTCGCTCGTGCTCCCCGTCGACGTCGCGCTGCACGGCGAGGACGGGAGCGTGCAGCGGGCGCGGTGGGATGCGCGTGAGAGCACCGCCGCGATCCCTTACGCCGGCGCCTCTCCGCTCGTCGCGGTGGTGATCGACCCCGACCACCGGGTGCTGCTCGACGAGGACCTTGCGAACAACGCGCGCCGATCGCGCCCCGACCTCCTCGCGCCCGGCGTGCTCTCGCGCGCGAGCTTCGCCGTGGGGCTCGCGCTCACGCTCCTCGGGCCATGAGCGCGCCGGCGGAGCGGGGCGCGAGCGATCCGGGCTCGCAGGGGGCCGCGGGGGCCGAGCCAGGGCGCGCGGCGGGGCGCCCCGCCGCGCACGAGCGGCCAGCGGCGGTCGCGCTGTACTTCGGCTACCGGGCGCTCGCCTCGCTCGTTGTCGCGGCGCCGCTGTCCGTCTTCGTGGCCCAGATCGTCGGCGAATACCCGCGCGGCGACGCGATGCTCTTCGATCCCGGCGGCCTGATGCTCAGCGAGCTCGCGCGTCTCTCGGCGCACGCCGCCGCTGCCCTCGCCACGCAGCTCGGCCTGGGCACCCTGCTGGCCGCCGCGCTCGGGCTGCTCCCGCTCGCGGTGCTCCTCGCCGCGCTGAGCCAGAAGGGACCGCTCTCCGCGCAGGACCTGGGAGGCCGCGCGGCGCGCGCCCTGGGCCCGCTCGCGCTGCTCTGGGGCGTCGCGCTCGCGGCGCAGGTCGCCGCTGCGGCGCTCGTCCTGCTCCCCGGGACGAAGCTCTGCGCGGAGCTCCCGATCCTGCCGCGCGGCCGCGACCTTGCGGCGATCGCCGTCGCCGTTGTCGCGCTGGTGCCGGTCGCGGCCATCGCCCTGCTCCACGATCTCGCGCGGGTCGCCGTGGTCGGTGAGCAGCGGGGCTTCTACACCGCCGTCTCCAGAGGGCTCGACGCGCTGCGCGGCGCTCCGCTAGCGGCCGTCTGGGCCTGTGCGTCCCGGGGCGCCCTCGCGGCCGTCGCGCTCGCCGGCGGGGCGTTGGGCATGCACCTCGCCGGGGTCAGCAGCGGCCTGCGCGTCGCGGCCGCGCTCGCCGCGCAGCTCGCGGCGCTCGCCGCCGCGGCCTACCTGCGCGCCTCGTGGCTCGCGGCCGCCTTCCGGCTGCTCGATCGCTCCGCGGAGCGCGCCGAAGAATTCCTTGACATTCGACCACATCCGCGTAACGTAGCCCGCCCGTGACCGACGCTTCCGGCGTAAGCGCGGGGCCCGCAGCAAGCCCAGGTAGCTCAGTTGGTAGAGCAGAGGATTGAAAATCCTCGTGTGGGCGGTTCGATTCCGTCCCTGGGCACTACCGTTCTCTTGCTTGGATCGGCGAGCAAACGCCGCCGTACCGTCCTCACACGCTAGCGTGAGCAGCCGTTCCGCACGGCGCAGCCGCTTGTCGTGGGTTCGCAGGTCTGCGGGTAACTCCTCCTCTCGCCAGCTGGCCTCGGCGGCTCGCTGCGGGGGAGCGCGCAGCTGTCTGTTCAGGAGTACTTTCGCGGGTTTGGCCACATCGGGTGACAGTGGAACTTGGTTCCGGTGCGGTAGCGATCCTGATAAGGTGACGGGGGGATCACTCGTTGCAACCTGAACACTCCGGAGGCGTCCCAGGGAACGGCGCCTCCTCATGGAGGCTCCCTCATGGCCGATCGTCGTGTCGACTCCTCGCGAAAGAGCTCTCCGGAAACGGCCTCCGCTTCCGACTCGGCGCCGCGGAGCCGGCCGTCCGCGCCAAGTAGCCAGCCCAGCGAGACCGCTCGAAAGAAGAAGATCCTCGTCGTCGACGACTCGCTGACTTCGCTGCTGTCACAGCAGCTGACGCTCGGCGTGGACGACTACGACATCGTCATCGCGCGCAACGGCAAGGAGGCCATCGCGAAGGCGATTTCGGAGCGCCCCGATCTCATCTTGATGGACGTCGTCATGCCGGCGATGGACGGCTTCCAGGCCTGCAGGTGGCTCCGCGCGTTCGACGCGACGAAGACCGTGCCGATCATCATGATGACGACGAGGAGCGATCAGACGAGCATCAAGATCGGCTTCGCGAACGGGTGTACCGACTACCTCATCAAGCCTTTCGACAGCAATACGCTGCTCACGAAGGTCCGCACCCACCTCGGCGAATAAGCGATCTCGCCCTCTCGGCGCGCGCCAGGCGCTGCTTCGATCGAACCCTGGCGACCGGAAAGGCCCTCCGCGCGCAGGAGCAGCTTGCAGGAAGACGGGACGGCAGGCGCCGCGTGAGGCCTGCCGCGACACCTACCCGAGCGCCGCGAGCGCGCCCCGCGAGAGGTGCCCTGTCGCGAGGGGCGCAGAGGAGCCACGCGGCGCGCGCGACAGGCTCGGCGCCGGCCGTCGATCAGAAGAACTGGGCCACGACGGCGCCGGACACGGGCAGTCCGGCGCATTCGCGCAGGTTCTCTATCACCGTGTTGCACCCGGCGATGGCGACGTCTCTGCCGTCGCACACGAACTCATCGTCGATGCAGGAGATGGCCTCGTCGAACTGGTCCTGGCAGCCGTCGTACTCCGCGGATCTCTCGGCGTCCTCGAGGGCGTCCACGCACTCCACCTCGTCTCTTTCGCTGCACGAGCCAGTGCAATCGCACTTGTCCTCGCACAGGCCGGACAGCGAAGCACCACAGCCCGGAAGCATGGCGAGCGCGAGCGCGAGGGCGATCGTGAACGAGGGGGCGAGCTTCAAGGGGTATCCTCCGAGCTGGACGCGCAGCGCGCGAGCTACGATGACGGTGGCTCTCTTATCGCGTCCGCGGAGGAGGCACAAGCCCGCACGTGCGCCGCCGGCCGTACCCCAGGGAGCTGGCCAGTGTGCGATACCGTCTCCCTCTCAGTTCCCCCTCAGTTCCCCCTCAGTTCCCCCTCAGTTCCCCCTCAGTTCCCCCTCAGTTCCGCTGGCCTCGTTTGGCTCCTTCGGACCGCGCCGGCCAGAGCCGGCGGAAGCCGATGCCGAGGAGGGTGCCGTCGTCGCGCCGCACCAGGCCGCCGAAGCGGCACTTCTCCACCAGCGTGCCTTCGGCGAGATCGCCGCCGTCCTGAAACCGGATGCGCTGGCCCTCGCTCAGGGCCGCGAAGACGCGCGCGTCGGCCGCGATGGCGAGGAGCGACTCCGGCGCAGCGACGCGCAACGGCGCGAGATCGGCAGGGCGCGCTCGGTGAACCACGCCCCGGCGGGTCGCGGCGCTCGCGAGGTCCAGGCCTCGCGCTTCGTCCCGGGTGGATGATGCCGTTGTGGTGGTGTCAATCCACACATCGACGGTGGTGCCACCCCTGTACAGGACCACCCCGGGGAGCGCCTTGCCCGTGGTGGTGGTCAGCAGGACCAGCTCGCCCACGCCGGGCTCGGTCGACGCGCGCCCGCCGAGGCGCTCACGCACCGCGTCCACCGTGGGCGTGGCCGACGCAGGCGCCGTCGCGCGGTCGGCGTGGGCCAGGTGGAGCAGGGGGAGCGAAAACTTGCGCGTCATCGGCCCAACCATTCTACGCGAACCGACGCGCCATCGCTCGGGCGCGGCCCTGGGATCCGCGCCTGAAGCCGCCCGCGTGTCTCCCATCAGGCCGACGCTCGCGGCCCCCGGCTACAGGCCGATGGCGCCCCGGTACATCCACCCCGTCTTGCCGCGGTGCTCGATCTTGTACCAATCGTTCTGCCGGCCAACGAGCTTGACCCGAGTGCCACGCACCAGCCGCATCACCACATCACCCTCCTTGGGCGCGCCGCGGACGAGCGCAGTATCCCAGCTCACCGTGGCCAGGCCGCTCACGGCGGTCTCGCTCGTGGTCGTGCCGGCGGCCTGCTCCTGTTCGCCGCCGCCGGCCTCGGCCTTCCCGGCGTCGGCCTGCGCGCCCGGGGGATAGAAGGTGGCAGTGTAAACGAGGGAGTACCGGCGGTACTTGTGCGGGACTTCCTCGAGCGACACGTTCGAGAACTCCCGCGCTGCGCACTGGAGAATGCCGCTGACGGTCGAGGCCGGCAGGCTCGTCTTCTTCCCCTTGACGACCTGGACCTCCTTCTTCTCGAAGTTGAGCTCGAAGCCGATCGGGAGCTTGCCGTTCACGCCGAGCGCCGCCGGACACTGGGCGAGCTCCTTCAGCCGGGGCAGCGCGATCGGATCGAACTGGAGCTCTCCGCAGTCCTCGACCTTCTTGTTCTTCTTGTCGGAGCAGCGCGTGATCCTGCCAGGGCCGACCACGATCTGCTGCTGGTTCTTCGCGGCGGCCTCGGGAGGCTTGGCCTCGGGCTCCGCGGTCCCGGGCGCCGCTGCCGCGGGGGGAGGGGACGCCGGCGCCGCCGTGGCCTCGGCCGTCGCCTTGACGTCGGAAGGCACGGTCGGGCCGATGCGGACGCCGGCGAGCTTGGGCCACGCGACGCCGACGACAAACCCCACCAGCGCGATCACCCCGACCCGCGACCAGACCGGCTGCTCATCGCCGGGACGGGGGATGTCGACCGTCAGCGGGCGCTGCCTCTTCGCCATGTCCGCCTTCGCCATGTCCAGCACGTCGCCTAGCACAGGTGAGCCATCAGAACGAAATAGTCCGTTCGATCGGGCCGCGGACCGCTCAGTCGCCCGCGATGCCCGCCGCCTCGAGGAGCGGTCGCACCCGGGACTGCGCGATGGCGTAGACCGCGCGCACGTCGTCGCGCCGGGCGTAGACGACGTTCGTGCCGCGGAAGGCGTCGCCCGCGCCGATCGCGAACGTGAACGACCCCACCGGCGCCCGCGACGGGACCGCGCCGCTTTCCTCCGCCGGGGCGGCCTGCGGCCGGGAAAACTCGACGGTGACCCGGAGGCGCGGCGGGCCGAGGCCATGGCGCCGCTCCGGCTCGCCCAGCGCGACGGCGCCCTCGGCCCGAAGCTCGGCCAGCGCGTCCCGGACGCTCGCGGCCAGCGCGGCGGCGGTCGCCTGATCGGCCGCTCCCGCGATCGTGAAGCCCTCCGGCGAGCGCTCGATCACGACCGGCTTCGCTTCCCGAGGGGCCAGCGTCACCCGCGCGATCTCGTGAGGCGGGACGAGGAAGACGTCGCGGCGGAGCAGCAGGCGACCGGCCGCGGCCTCCAGCGCCGGCGGCGCGACGAACACCGCAGCGCCGTCCCCGGCGCGCGCGAAGGAGCCCGCGCCTGCGCGCGCGCCGAGCGCCACCCGGGCCGCGCGCGTCGCCGCGCCGGTGCTTCCACCGCCGGGCTCCGGCGCGGGGTCGAGCTCGGCCTCGACCACGAGCCGGGGCGCGCCGAGCTCGTGGCTCTGGCCAGCCTCCTCGGCGATCCAGCGCTCGGCCTGGAGGCCGGCGAGCAGCTCGGCGAGCTCGTCGGCCAGCCCGCTGTCGGCCGCGAGGCCCTCGCCTGTCGGATCGACGAGCCGCCAGGCGCCCTCGCCCGTCCGGCGGAGCCGCTGGACCAGGCCGGGGCGCTCGATCCGCAGCGCGCTGACCCGATCGGGGGTGAAATCGAACACCTTCATGGAGCGTAGCGACACCTCGGAAGGAAGGAGCGCGCCGGCGGCCACGGCCGGGATCTCGGCGATCGCGCCGTCCTCGAGCCGCCGGACGTGCACCACGCCGGCCTGCTCGGCGCCGATCTCGAGCGTCTCGATCCGCTCCTGCGGCTCGCCCTCGGCGACCGCGCCCGGCGGCGTCGAGACGACGCGGAGGGTGGCCCGAGGCGAGGCGAGGCCGATCGCCGCGCGATCGCTCGCCCCGGGCAGGAGGCGCGCGGCGCGCACGTCGAGGATCGCCTGGACCAGGGCGCGGCCCGTCTCCGTCGGGACAGGCCGGTCCTGGGGAGCCCGCAGGTGCCACTCGCTGCCGGCGCGCGCGAGCTCCAGCGAACGCTCGCCGGCGGCGAGCTTCACCTCGGCGACCTCGTCGAGCGGCGCGGCGACGAGCGCGAGATCGACGAAGCGCGACGCCTCCTCGGTGAGCGGCTCGAGCACGCTCGCGGGCACGCAGGCGGCCGCGCGCGCGGGCTCGCGCCGCGCCGCGACGACGTGATCGGGCCTGCCCGGGCAGGCGCCGCCCACGTCGATCACGCCGCGCTTCGCCGCGGGATCGCTCGGCTCCAGCGTCAGCGTGACCCGGGGGCCGCCGGAGGACGCGGCCTGCCGCGCTTCCTCCTCCGAGAGGAACGCCTCGGCCTGCATGCGGTCGAGCGCCGAGAGCACGAGATCGAGCGCCGGCGCGCTGACCCGGACGCCGCTGCCCTCGGGCGAGCCCTCCGCGAAGCGGAAGCCGGCCCCGCGGCCGCCGCCCCAGGGGGCGCGCGAGAACCGCCGCGATCCGCCGTCGCCCTCGAGCGTGAGGCCCGAGAGCTCCGCGGCGACGTAGGGGACGAAGCTCCGCGAGCGGAAGCGATCCGGCGGCACCTCGAGGGCCGAGGCGAGCTGCTTCGTGATGACGAAGACGCCTCGGCCCGCGACCTCGGCGTAGACCGCGCCGGGCGGCGTCGGGGCGCCGCCGCCGAGCAGCAGGCGCTCGCGGCGCGGGCCCATCGCGAGCGCGATCGAGAGCCTGGGCGGGGCCAGGCCGAGGGCGCCCGGGTCGCTCGCCTCCGCGGAGACGCGCCGCTCCGCGGTCGCGAACTCCAGCGTGCCGAGGAGCTGGTCGACCGTGGGCTCGTCGGCCGGGTAGCGCTGCCCGTCGATCTCGACGTTCCAGGGGCGCTGGCCGGCGTCGTCGACCTCGCCGCGGGTGAGCCGCGCGGTCCGCGGCGCGCCGGGCGCGGCCATCGTGACGGTGAGCTCGGTGATCTCGTCGGGTCGCCACGCTTCGATCAGGTGCTTCTTGCGCCGCTCGGCCTCGTCGGTGGACACCGAGCCCCGGTCGAGGACGAGCAGCGCGACGGCCGCCGCGGCGGTGAGCGCGACAAGGAGCAGCGTCGTCGCGTGCCGGCGCAGCGGCCGCATCACGGCGATCCTTCGCGCTCGGCCCCGGCCCCGGCCGGCGCGCCGCGCGCGTCGCGTCCGGCCGGCGCGCCGGGGCCCCCCTTGTCGCCGGGGCGGCGCTCGGAGCCGCGCCGCGCCAGGTACACGGCGAGGCCGAGGAGGGCCGCGGCGAGCGGCATGTACACGATGACGTAGCGGAAGATCCCGGCGAGCGAGTCCTCGCTGATCCGCAGGCCCGCCGTGAACGCCGGCTTGTCCGGGATGTCGAGCATGGGCGGGCTCGCCGCGAGCCAGGACAGCGCGCTCTCGACGAGCACGGCTGTCCCGCGGAGCTCGGGGCTCTGCCAGTTCGCGCCGTAGAGCACGCCGGGCGAGCCGACCACCACGACGCGCGGCCCGTGCGCGGCGCTGGACCCCGCGGGCTTCGGCAGCTCCGAGGCGCAGGCGACCGTGAGCGGACCCGGGTGATCGCCGTCGCGCGGCTTCGGTTCGGACGGATCCCGGGCCCAGCCGAAGAAATCGACCATGCCGAAGGCCTTGTCGCTCGTCACGAGCAGGGGCGCCGGGACCACCGGCCCGCTCGCCGTGGGCGCGAGCGAGCTCGCCACGGTGAGCACCGGGCCGAGCCCGAGATCGGCCGCCTTGATCAGTCCTTCGGTGATCGGGTGCGGCCTGACGATCGGCGCGAAGGTCTCGCCGAAGCCCTGCGTCGACCGGAGCTTCGGGTCGAGCTCGAACACGAAGTCCGACCGGAGCTCGACCCCCGCCACGGCGAGCAGGCCCGAGAGCCCGAGGTCCACGTACCGCTGATCGCTCTCGTCCGGCACGGGCCCGAGCGCGATCAGCGCGCTGCCGCCCCTCTCGATGAACGCGCGGTAGCGGGCCACGTCGCTGGCCGGCACCGGCCGGCTCGGCCCGGCGAGGACGAGCACCCGGCAGCGGTCGAGATCGACCTCCGGCGCGGGCTCCGCCGGCGCGGCGAGAGCCTCCTCTTCGTCTTCGTCGCCGTGGTCGTGGCCGTCCGCGCCGCGGCGGCCGCCGAGCGCCACGACCTCGTAGTTGTTCTTGTTGAGCCGGTCTTTCAGCGCCGCGAGCCCGCCGGCGCCGCCGGCCTCGATCGACTTCTCGCCGTGCCCGGCCGCGAAGCAGATCAGCGGCCGCTCGCTGCGCAGGACGCTCCGGATCGCGCCGGTGAGCGCCTGCTCGAGCCGCGGGCGCGACCGCAGGTCGTCCTCGTCCTCGACCTCGACGAGGTCGCTCGCCGTCAGGAAATGGGGCCGATCGCCGCGCGCGACGATGATCGCCGCGTCCGTGACGATGCGCCCGTCGTCCGTCTTGCCCGCGACGACGCCGTAGCGCTGCTGCACCGCCAGGAACTCCGCCGGGCGCCGGTCGGGATCGGTCACCTCGACCTCGATCCGCGGGTTCTCGGCCCGGTACGCGTCGAGCAGGTGCCGCACCGAGAGCGTCAGGGGGTCGCCCTCCGAGAGCAGGACGTAGACGCGGATCGGCTCCTCGATCGAGCGCAGCGTCGAGACGGTCGCGTCGCTCAGCGTGTACAGGCCGCCCTGCGTCCAGTCCCAGCGCTTGTAGTGGCGGGCGACGAGCAAGTTGACCAGCACCGCGAGCACCATCGCCGCGATGATCCCGACGCTCGTCGAGAGCTTCTCGCCGAGCGAGGTGCCCGGCGGCGGAGCCCCGGCTTGCGCGGGCCGCTCTCCGGACATCAGCCCCACCTCCACGCGTCCACCGCGCGCACGGTCACGAACAGCGGCAGCGCGACCACCGTCGCGTCGAACACGAGGCGGCGCAGATCGACGATCCCCCGGGAGAAGTCGTTCATCTGCGTCCACACCGAGACGTAGGCGCAGAGGTCGTGGGCCGGGCCGTCCGGGAAGATGAACTCGCCGATGCCGAGGATGAACATGCCCATCACCGCCATCGTGCTGAGCACCGCGGCCATGAGCTGGCTCTTCGTGAGCGCGCTGGTCATCGTCCCGATCGCGAGGTAGCCGGCGCCGACCGCGAAGACGGCGAGGTAGCTCGACCCCACGACCCGCCAGTCGAGCTCGCCGGTCCTGCCGATGAGGACGACGTAGAGCAGCGTCGGCGCCCACATCGCGACGTACGTCACGAGGGCCGCGGCGTACTTCGCCAGCACCACGCCGGCGGAGCCGACCGGCGCCGTCAGGAGCGCCTCGATCGTGCCGCTCCTGCGCTCCTCCGCGAAGAGCCGCATCGTGAGCAGCGGGCAGACGAAGAGCAGCGGCAGGTAGATCAGGATCGTCTGGCCGAAGAAGACCTGCACCGGGCCCGTGTCGGCGGAGAGCTCCACCTCGCCGGCGAACTGCGTCGCGATCAGGAAGAAGTGCACGCCCTGCACCAGCAGGAACGTGGTGATCAGCACCCACGCGAGCGGCGTCACGAAGAGCGAGAAGAGCTCCCGCTTGAAGATCGGCCAGAAGCCCCTCACCGCCGCTCCTTCACCGCGCCGCCCTCGCCGCGCCGGGCCGCGCTGCCCTTCTTCTTCTGGTTCCGGTCCCCGGCCGCCGGCCGAGGCGCCTCGCCGCCCTCCGCCCCGGGCTCGGCCGGCTCTCCGGCGCCGCCCCGCGCGCCGGCGTCGTCGGCCGCGGTCAGCTCGGAGAAGACCTGCTCCAGCGAAGGGGCCCAGGGGACGAGCTCGCGCACCCCGAGGCCCGCGGCGACCAGCGCGGCGACGAGGCGCTCGGCGGCCTCGCCCGCGTCGGCGCCGGCGTCGAACTCGACCGTGAGCCGCGCCGCCTCGCCGGCGTCCTCCGCCTCGGCCGAGCGGACCTGCGCCGCGCCGCGCGCCACCGCGAGCGCCGCGTCCACCGCGCCGCGCACGACGACGCGGGCGCCGGACGACCGGCGCATCGCGCGGATCTCGTCGATCGAGCCCTCCGCCACGAGCCTCCCGCGGGCGATCACGAGCGCCCGCGTGCACGTCGCCTCGACCTCGGAGAGGATGTGCGTCGAGAGCAGCACCGTGCGGTCACGGCCGAGCCGGCGCACGAGCGCGCGCACCTCGCGGATCTGGTTCGGATCGAGGCCCGCCGTCGGCTCGTCCAGGATGAGCAGCGGCGGGTCGCCGACGAGCGCGTCCGCGAGGCCGACCCGCTGGCGGTAGCCCTTCGAGAGGTGGCCGATCAGGACGCTCGCGACGTCCTCGACGTGCGCGTCGCGGAGGGCGCGCGCCACGGCCTCGCCGCGCGCGCGCCGCGGCACGAGCTTCAGCTCGGCGCGGAACGCGAGGTACTCCGAGACGCGCATCTCCGGGTAGAGCGGCGAGGTCTCGGGCATGTACCCGAGCGAGGCCCGCGCGCGCATCGGCTCCTCCGCGATGTCGTGGCCGGCGATCCGCACCCGGCCGGACGTCGCGCCGAGGAACCCCGCGAGGATGCGGAGGGTCGTGCTCTTGCCCGCGCCGTTCGGCCCGAGGAACCCGACGATCTCCCCCTGGCTCACCTGGAACGAGAGGTCGCTCACCGCCTGGTGGGGGCCGTAGGACTTGGAGAGGTGCTCGACCTCGATCATCGTGGCATCGGGCGCAGGGGGTCAGGGCCGCCGGCGCGGTGCGCGCGGGCAGGCCGGTCGATCGCGCGGAACGCTTAGCGCACCGGGCGGGGCAGGGGAAGCGCGCGCCGGTCTGGCGTGGTCTGGCGGTGGTCTGGCCGCGAGCGGCGCCGGCGAGTAGCCAGAGCCGCGCGTCTCTGGTAACCCTGCGCCGTCGCGCCCGGCGGCCCGGGCGCTCACGCCACGGGCCCCTCTGCAAGGCGACGCACCCGGTGCGCCGAGCGCCGCGGCCCCCTCACACCACCGCTGCACGATGGATCAGACGCTCCTCCGGTCGTATTTCTCGACCATCTACGAGTTCCCCACCCCGGCGGGGACGCTGCGCGTCTCGCTGGACGGCGAGATCGTCCAGGATCAGGCCGGGCTCCCCGAGCTCCTGACCCGCAAGTTCGCGGTGCTCACCGCCTACAACCCGCGCTCGATGCTCATCCCCCGCCGGGTCAACGATCAGCGCCACCACGTCCTCCGCGATCTCCTGATCCTCGGCTGTTACCGGGTGGAGCCGTGCGTCGGCTCCGAGGCGGAGCCGGAGGGCATCTGGCGCGAGCCGGCGTGGCTCGTCCACGGCATGGACCGGGACGAGGCGATCGCCTTCGGCCGCGTCTTCCGGCAGAACACGATCGTGTTCGCGCAAGGCGGCCGGCCGGAGCTCATCATCACCGATCCCACAGCCGACGACATCGGCCGAACTTTCCAGGGGAACTGGCGGGTGCGGTCCTGACCCACGCGGCGGTCGTGGACGTCGATCGCGGATTCCATGTTGAAACGTACCCGCAAAATGTGGGTTCATGCCTAGGCGTTTAGGGATGGGCGGACCGGCCTCGCTCACCACATGAGGAGACACAGCAGAATGCGCACCCAGGTCACCCTCGCAGCGCTCGTCGCGGCGCTCGGGCTCGTCGCCGGCGCTGGCGGCTGCGGCCAGAACAAGGTCTCGGAGTGCAACGCGCTCATCGAGGTCATCAACAAGGGCGTTCAGAGCATCGAGAAAGGCACCAAGGCCGGCACCGACCAGGGCGGGTCGAGCGAGCTGAAGGCGATGGCCGACGCGATGGACAAGGTGGCGGCCGACGCGGCGCAGGTGAAGCTGACCACCCCGGAGCTGCAGAAGTTCTCGGGCGAGTACCAGGCCATGGCGAAGGACGTCGCCAAGGCGGCGCGCGATCTCGCGACCGCGGCGGACGCCAACGACGCGGAGAAGAGCAACGCCGCCCAGGCGTCGATCGAGAAGGCGATCAAGCAGGAAGATCCCCTCGTCGACAACATCAACAAGTTCTGTCAGGCGCCCTGACAGGGCGCCCCCCGGAGCGCTCGCCCTCCGACCGCCGAACAGAGCGACGGTCTCCCGCACAGGAGATGGGCCCAGATCGGCGTTTTCGGCGCGCAAGCGCACTCCTGTGCGCTGAGCACCGAAAACGTCGAGGTGGGCCCGTATCCGAAGCGGGTGACCGCCGCTCTAGGGGACGAAGCGATAGCCGACGCCGCGCACCGTCAGCAGGTGGCGCGGCGTCGTTGCGTTCTCTTCCAGCTTGTTGCGGAGCTGGAGGATGAAATTGTCGATGGTGCGCGGGGTCCCGTGGTGCGTCGGGCCCCAGACCTTGGCCTGGATCTGCTCCCTCGACAGGACCCTGCCGCCCGCCTCGGCGAGGCAGAGCAGCACGTCGAACTCGGTCGCCGTGAGCTCGATCAGCGCGTCGCCGCGGCGGACCTCGCGCGTCGCCGCGTTGATCACGATGTCGCCGGCGCGCAGCTGCGCCCCGTCGGCGCGCGCGATCGCGTCGCGCCGGAGCACGGCCTTCACGCGCGCGAGCAGCTCGGCCAGGCTGAACGGCTTCGTGATGTAGTCCTCGGCGCCGAGCTCGAGGCCCATCACCTTGTCCATCTCGGCGCCGCGCGCGGACAGCATGATCACCGGCAGGGTGCGCCGCTCGTTCCGGAGCATGCGGAGCAGCTCGAAGCCGTTCAGCCGGGGGAGCATGACGTCGATGATGATGAGATCGATCCCGCCGCCGCGGGCCAGCGCGAGCCCGCGCTCCCCGTCCTCGGCCACGAGGACGCGGTAGCCCTCGGCGGTCAGGTTCATCTCGAGACCCATCGCGATGCTGGGGTCGTCCTCCACGAGCAGGACGGTCCGCGCCGGTGTCTGAGGGGTTCGGGTCATGCTGAGGACGTCCTCTAGCATGTTCACGTCCTGACCGGCGGCGGCCGCGCTACGGCGGCGCGCTCGCGTCGGCGCCGTGATCCGACGCGTCGTTGTGCGCCGCGGCGACCGCGGGCGCGGCGTGCGCGGCGTTCGGAGCGCGTCGCTCGGCGCTCGCCTTGGGCGCGCTCCGGAGCGGGAGCACGAGGGTGAACGTGCTGCCCTTCCCGGGCTCGCTGTCGACGAGGATCTTGCCGCCGTGCGCCCGGATGACATGCTTGACGATCGACAGCCCGAGCCCCGAGCCCTCCTGCTGCCGGGCCAGGAGATCGTCGACCCGGTAGAACTTCTCGAAGATCCGCTTGTGCTCCGCGCGGGCGATGCCCTTGCCGTTGTCGCGGACCGTGAGCAGCGCCGACCGGTTGAGGACGTGGGCGGAGACGCTGATCTTCCTCGGCTGGCCGCCGTACTTGTAGGCGTTCGAGAGGAGGTTCACGATCGCGTCGACGAGCGCGCTGCGATCGCAGAGCACGGGCGGGAGGTTCGCGTCGATGGAGACGTCGAGGTCGACGCTGCGCTTCTCGCGGGTCGGCTCGAAGGCGTGGATCGCCTCGTCGGCGATCTCCCCGAGGTGGTGCTCCGAGAGCTCGTAGACGCGCCGGCCGCTCTCCATCCGCCCCCAGTCGAGCAGCCGATCGATGAGCTGCTGGAGGCGGGCGCTCTCCTTGGTGAGCGCCTCGATGCAGCGATCCTCGCTGATCGTGTCGCCGCGCCGGAGCGTGAGGGTCTCGGTGAACATCCGGATCGACGTGAGCGGGGTGCGCAGCTCGTGCGAGACCTTGGACACGAAATCGGCCTGGAGCTCGGACAGGTTGCGCTCGCGCCGGAGGAAGACCCACACGAGGATGACCCCGGTCGCGAGCGTCCCGCAGAACGTGAGGACGATGATCCCCATGATGAGGTTGTACTGGGCCTCGCCGAGGACGAGCAGGAGGAAGCCGACGCCCGACAGGAGCACGCCGGGGATGATGACCAGGTAGACGAGGAGCTGGATGATCCGCCGGTAGCCGAGCGTGGTGAGGTCGCGCCTCGGGGTCCGCATGCCGGCAGCTTAGTGGGGCCCCGCGCCGCCGGCGAGCCGCCGCGCGCGCCTATGCCTCGATCCGCTCCAGCACGAGCGCGGGCGCCTCGGCGGGCGCCGGGCCGAGCCGGAAGGCGGCGCGGACGCGATCGGCCGCGGCCCGCGCGTCGTCCGCCCGGCGCGCGTGGATGCGGGCGAGGGGCGCGCCGCGGTCCACGCGATCGCCGCGCACCGCGGCGAGCTCGATCCCCACGGCGGGGTCCACGCGCTGGTCGGCGCGCGTCCGCCCGGCGCCGAGCGCGACCGCCGACAGGCCGATCTCCAGCGGATCGACGGCGGCGACGTACCCCTCGTCCTGGGCGGCGACCTCGACAACGACGGGGGCGCTAGGCAGCCGGCCGGCGTCCTGCACCACGGCCGGATCGCCCTTCTGCGCGGCGATCATCCGCGCGAGGACCTCGGCCGCCGCGCCGCTCGCGATGGCGGCCTCGAGCTTCGGCCGCGCCTCGGCCGCGCTCGCCGCCGCGCCGCCGGCGATCAGCATCTCCTCGCCGAGGGCGAGCGTGCACGCGACCAGGTCGCCCGGCCCGCGGCCGTGCAGCACCTCGATCGCCTCGCGGGTCTCGATGGCGTTGCCGACGGCGCGCCCGAGCGGGGCGCTCATGTCGGTGAGCAGCGCGGAGACGCGCTTGCCGGCCGCGGTCCCGACGCGCACGAGCGCGGTCGCGAGGGCGCGGGCGTCGCCGAGGGTCTTCATGAACGCGCCGCGCCCGACCTTGACGTCGAGCACGAGCGCGTCGATGCCCTCCGCGAGCTTCTTCGAGAGGATGCTGGCGACGATGAGCGGGATCGACTCGACCGTGGCGGTCACGTCGCGCAGCGCGTAGATGCGCTTGTCCGCGGGCGCGATCCGCGCGGTCTGCCCGATCATGCACGTCCCCACCTCGCGGACGATGCGCGCGAACGCGCCGGCGTCGAGCGCGACGTCGAACCCCGGGATCGCCTCGAGCTTGTCGAGGGTGCCTCCGGTGTGGCCGAGGCCGCGGCCGGACACCATCGGGACGGGGACGCCGCAGGCGGCGACGAGGGGGGCGAGGCAGATCGAGACCTTGTCGCCGACGCCGCCGGTCGAGTGTTTGTCGACCTTCCGTCCGGGCACGCCGGACAGATCGAGGACGTCGCCCGAGTGGAGCATCGCGCGCGTGAGCGCGACCGTCTCGGCGTCGTCCATGCCGCGGAAGAAGATCGCCATGAGCAGCGCGGCCATCTGGTAATCGGCGAGCTCGCCGTCGCTGAGGGCGCGGACGATCCGCGCGATCTCGTCCTCGGACAGCCGCCCGCCGTCGCGCTTCTTGGCGACGAGCTCGACAAGGGTCTGCATCGGCGTCGAGCTTACCCGGGTTCGCCCCTATTTGTCCCTGGCGCGGGCCCCCCTATGGTCGGCGGGAGCGCGCGGACCGTCCCCGCAGGAGAGCGGCACGGCACAGGGAGCGGTCGCGCGGGAGAAGGGAGCCGCAGAGGGCCTCATGAACAGCCTCCTCTATGCCCGGGCCCAGATGGGCCTGTCGCTGGCATTTCACATGATCTTCGCCGCCGCCGGGGTGGCGCTGCCGCTGATCATGGTCATCGCGGACGCGCTCTGGCACCGGACGGGCGATCGAGACTACCTCGAGTTCTCGAAGCGCATGGCGAAGGGGACGGCGATCCTGTTCGCTGTGGGCGCCGTGTCGGGGACGGTGCTCTCGTTCGAGCTCGGGCTCCTGTGGCCGAGCTTCATGGGGACGTTCGGAGAGGTGATAGGGCTCCCGTTCTCGCTCGAGGGGTTCGCGTTCTTCACGGAGGCGATCTTCCTCGGCATCTACCTCTACGGGCGCGGCAAGCTCTCGCCGAGGCTGCACCTGCTCTCGGGCGCGCTTGTCGCGCTGAGCGGCGCGCTGTCCGCGTTCTTCGTGATCCTGGTGAACGCCTGCATGAACGACCCTGCCGGGTTCACGATGGTCGACGGGCGCCCGGCGAACATCGACCCGGTCGCGGCGATGTTCAGCCCGCCGTGGAAGCACGAGACGCTGCACGGCATCCTCGCGTGTTATCAGGCGACGGCGTTCGTGATGACGGGGATCCACGCGCTGGTGCTCCTGCGGCACCCGTCGAGCCCGCTGTTCCGCAAGGCGTTCGCGGTGACGTTCGCGATCGCCGGGGTGACGGCGCTGGCGCAGCCGCTCGTCGGTCACTACGCGGCGGTGGCGGTCGGGACGGGGCAGCCCGCCAAGCTCGCGGCGATGGAGGCGCACTTCGAGACCTCGGCCCACGCGCCGCTCCTCGTCGGCGGCCTGCCCGACGTGGAGCGGGGCGAGGTCGACTACGCGATCGAAATCCCGGCGGGGCTCTCGGTGTTCCTGCACGCGGATCCTGACGCGGTGGTGCCCGGGCTGGATGCGGTCCCGCGGGACGAGTGGCCGCCGGTCACAGCGACGCACCTCTCGTTCCAGGTGATGGTGGGCGCGGGCTCCGCGATGGCGCTGCTGGCGGTGGTCGGGGCGGTGCTCGCGTGGCGCCGCAGGGGGATCCCGGATCAGCGCTGGTTCCTCTGGGCGGCGATCCTGGCGAGCCCGCTCGGCATCGTGGCGATGGAGGCGGGCTGGCTGGTGACGGAGCTCGGTCGCCAGCCGTGGATCGTGCGGGGCGCGATGCGCACGCGCGACGCGGTGACCCCGTTCCCGCACCTCGCGGCGCCTTTCTGGACGTTCACGGCGCTCTATGTCTTTCTCGGCGTGGTGGTGGTCTACCTGCTCGTGCGCCAGCTCCGCGCGGCGCCGCTCGGGGTGACGGGCGGCGGCGGCGGCGGCGCGCCGCGTGCGTCCGGGGGAGGCGAGGCTGATGCGCACTGAGTGGTTCATCGGCGGGGTGATGATGGCGGCGCTCGTGCTGTACGCGCTGCTCGGGGGCGCCGATTTCGGCGGCGGCGTGTGGGATCTGCTCGCCTCCGGCCCGCGGAAGCGGGAGCAGCGCGCCCTCATCGAGCGGGTCATCGGCCCGATCTGGGAGGCCAACCACGTGTGGCTCATCCTGGTCGTTGTGCTGCTCTTCACCGCGTTCCCTCCCGCGTTCGCGGCGATCTCGATCGCGCTGCACGTCCCCCTGACGCTGTTCCTCGTGGGCGTCGTGTTTCGCGGCTCGGCGTTCAGCTTCCGCAGCTACGACTCCCGGGGGGATCGGCGGCAGAAGCGCTGGGGCTTCGTCTTCTCGCTCGCGAGCGTGATCGCCCCGGTGCTGCTCGGCATGATCGTCGGCGCGGTGGCGTCCGGGCGGATCCGGGTGGCGTCGGGGGTGGTGACGAGCGGCTTCTTCGCGCCGTGGCTCTCGCTGTTTCCGTTCGTGGTGGGGCTGTTCGCGCTGGCGCTGTTCGCGTTCCTCGCGGCGGTGTACCTGACGAACGAGGCGAAGGAGCCTGCGCTGGTCGACGATTTCCGGCGGCGCGCGCTCGCCTCGGGCTGCGTGGTGGCCGCGCTCGCGCTGGCGTCGTTCGCGGCGTCGTTCCGGGGCGCCCCGCTCATTCGAGAGGGGCTGACGGATCATCCGATCACGTGGCCGCTCCATGTCACGACGGGCCTCGCGGCCACCGCGGCGTTCTTCGCGCTGTGGACCCGCCGTTTCCGCCTGGCGCGCTTCGCGGCGGCGGCGCAGGTCACGCTGATCCTGCTCGGCTGGGCGGCCTCGCAGTACCCGTTCCTGGTGGTGCCCGACGTGACGCTCGAGGGCGCGGCGGCGAACCCGAGGACGTTGCGATTGCTTGTCTGGGTGCTCGGCGTCGGATCCGTGCTGCTGTTCCCATCGCTGTACGTGCTCTTCCGCGTCTTCGGCAGCGGCCGGGCGGGGGCTGCGTCGGACGGCGACGACGACCATTGAGCGGAGTGGGGCCGACGTACGTGGAAGTCGCGGTGGCCAAATCTGATGCACCACCTCGACCTACCCGCAGGGGAGGCGTGAGGACGGCTGGCTGAACAGCGGCTCTGTGTCCGTCCGGACGCCAGGGGGCGATGGCGCGATGGGGGTCGTCCATTGCATTCCTGGGACATGCAACCCGCTCTCGCGACGCCCCCGAAAAAATGCGAACGCTTTCGCGAGCCTCCCCATGGCGGGCGAACCGTGTTACGCTCGAAGGCGCGAAGTTTCAGGATGCTTGTGGGGGAAGGAGCCCTGTAGAGATGGCGAACATGGCTAGATACCGTCGACACGCGATTGTGGGGTTACTTGCAGCGACAGCCGGTGTGACGGGCTCGTTCGCCGCGTGCACGGACTCGTACCGTCATGGGCTCACCGGCTCCGGCTCGGGCCCCACCGGGACCGGCGGCAGCGGCAACGGCAGCGGCAGCGGCACCGGCGGCGCCGGTGGGGAGGCGGGGAGCACGGGGACCTTCGGGGAGGGGGGGCGGTGCGAGTACACGTGCTCCAACGATCTGAAGAAGGTCATCAGCTGCAATGGTGCGACGATCGAGGAGTGCAAGCCTGAAGAGGGGTGCCTCAATGCGCAGTGCGTGCCGGACCCGTGCACGGCGGCGCGGGAGTCGAAGAGCTCGTACGGATGCGATTACTGGGCGCTGAAGACGGCGCTGCGGCCGACCACCCAGGGCGCATGTTTCGCTGCAATTGTCGCGAATACGTGGAACTTGCCGGTTCACATCAACGTTGAGCGCGATGGCGAGCAGCTTCCAGTTAACACCTTCGCCTACATTCCCGAATGGAACGAGCAGACGAAGAGCGTTTCCTACACGAAGTATGCTGACACCAATGAGCTTGCCGCGGGGCAAGTTGCTGTCCTGTTCCTGTCGAGGTTGTCTGCTGGGGGCGGTATTGAGGACTGCCCAGCGCCCGGAGCGCTGGATGAGGAAACCGGCGTCCCAGAGTTTCCGGGCGAGCCAATCACCGGTCGCGGAAAGGCCTTTCACATCACGACCGACTTCCCAGTCGTGGCCTACCAGATCCTTCCGTACGGTGGAGGTAAGGCGTCATTCACCTCGGCTACGCTTCTGCTTCCGACGAGTGCGTGGGATAGCAACTACGTGGCTATAAATGGGTACTCGGAGTCAGAGTCGCAGTCTCCAGCGTACAATGGTGCCTATCCTTCGTTGGCCATCGTCGCTCATGAAGATGATACTGCGGTTACTATCCTTCCCAAGGTGAATGTAGAGGCGGGGGACGGCGTTGAGCCCGCGAGCGCGGGTGAAGCGAAGACGTATACGCTGAATGCTGGCGAATTCCTGCAGATTACACAGCGGGCTGAGCTGACCGGGAGTCCAATTCAATCGACCAAGCCTGTTGGCCTATTCGGGGCGCATGCTTGCATGCTCGTGCCTGCGGGCAGTGATGTTCGTGATTGCGACTCTGGACAGCAGCAAATCGCGCCCGTCAGAGCTACCGGGAGCGAGTACGTCGCGGTTCGACACCGGAACCGAACGGAGCAGGATGAGTCGCCGCCGTACCGAATTGTGGGCATGGTTGACGGCACGCGGCTCACTTGGGAGCCATCGAGGCCAGAGAATGCGCCTGAGGAGCTGCGGCTGGGCGAAGTGTATGAGTTCGCGACAGGTGAGCCTTTTATTGTCAAAAGTCAGGATGCTAACCATCCGTTCTATGTCGGTCAGTATATGACGGGTGGTTCTCTCTTCGGGGGTATTGGGGACCCAGAGTGGGTCAATGTAATCCCGCCGTCTCAGTATCTCGATTATTACGCGTTTTTTACCGATCCGACTTACCCGGAGACGAGCCTCGTTGTCGTCCGTACCCGATCGAGGGTGAATGGTGAATTTGCCGATGTTGAGCTGGATTGTGTTGGGAAGCTCACGGGGTGGACTCCTGTTGGTGACGGTAGCTACGAGTATACTGTTGTTGATTTGATGACCGGGGAGTGGCAGTCGGTGAATGGGTGCGTGAACGGTCGACACGAGATGCGGAGCGAACTCCCCTTCGGCGTCACGGTCTGGGGATGGGGTGCAATTCAGCAAAATTATCGTGTTTCTTACGCATACCCCGCCGGTGCTGGATTCCTGCCCATCAATAATGTCGAGATCCCTCCCGTGGCAAACTAGGGCCGCCGCTTGACATCGGTGTGTTCGGTACGATTTTTTTTGTTAATGTCATGAGAACTCGTCGATCCAATGTGGTCTTCGGGCCTGAAGTGGGATGGTTCGCACTCGTCTTTCTCACGGGCTGCAGCAAGATCCTCGGCCTCGACGAGTTCGTCGACACGCCTACCCATCCGGTGGCTGGCAGCGGCGGGGGGGTGGCGTCTGGCGGCGATGGTAGCGGGGAGGCGACGTCTGGCGGCGGCGACGGATCGAGGGGACCGCCGACAGTACCCGTCCTGCGGCTCCCGCGGAACGACGCCTATCTGGGGGCCCAACGGAAGGCCGGTTCGCGTAGGCCCCGGTTTGTGTGGGAGGCGTCGACGTCGCCGTCCGGCGCTCCCATCGAGTACGAATTGGAGTATGGCACCGATCTAGGCGCGAATGAGGCCGTCTCGGTCATCACCGAGCTTACGGAGCACCAGCCGGCAGAGGATCTGGAGATAGCGCTGCTTCCGCCCGTTGGGCGGCGATATTACTGGCGTGTGCGCGCCTGCGTGCAGGGGAGCTGCTCAGATTTTTCGCCCGAGCGGTGGGTCAATGTTGGCCGGACCAAGTGCGACTACAATGCTGATGGCTATGACGATGTCGCCATCAGCGCCTACGGTCGCAGTCCTACCAGAGGCGCCATATATTTCTACTACGGAACCTCTGGTGCGCAATTCAATCTGGATAACGATGGCATCGTCTCCAGTCCCATCGAGGCCAACGATGGCTTCGGGATGTCTTTGTCGTGCGCCGGTGACGTCGATGGAGACGGGTATGCCGATGTGCTGGTTGCGGCGCCTTATAGAGATAAGGCGTTCGTGTATCGTGGCAGCAGTAGGGATCGGTTCGATTTGGGTCGTTTTGATGTCGATGGTAATTCGGTGGAGGGGTATATCGGGCCCTATATGGCGCCTGCTGGCGACGTTAATGGTGACGGATTCGCTGATGTTATCGTCGGGACAACTGAGCGCTCTTGGTTGACTGCGTCGTTGTATCTGGGGAGCTCGTCGGGGCTCGACGCGCCGATCGATCTCGAGCTCGGCGAGCGCGTAGAGAACCGGGAGAACGCGACCTCGCTCGTTTCATCGGCGGGTGACGTCAACGGAGACGGGTTTTCCGACGTGATGGTGGTGTTTCACACAATCGATCGTGACGTCGTGCGCGTCTATCAAGGAAACCCGGGCCGAGGGGTCGATTCTGCGCCGAAGGTAGAGCTCGTAGACCCCTCCGGTCAATCCCGGTTCGTTACCTCGTTCGGTGCCGCTGGTGATGTCAATGGCGATGGATTTGACGACGTCATCATTGGAGTTCATAGAGATAATCGTGCGTATGTCTACCTCGGTGGGCCGCAGGGGCTAGAGACGACGCCGAGCGTGACCCTCACGGGAAGCGACTCGTTTGGCTTGACGGTCGCGGCGGTTGGTGATGTCAATAATGATGGGTTCGATGATGTTGCAGTTGCCGACCGGTCGCCCAAGGTGCTTCTGTATCTGGGTGATGGTGAATCGAACCTGGGCGAGCCGGATGTCGCAATTTACAGAAATGCTATTGAAGACCGGACAGGGCAGCGTCTGGGGTCGCCTGGAGATGTCAATGGGGACGGCTACTCGGATTTTACGGTCGCCATGACGGAGGAGAATGTCGTCTACCTCTATTTCGGGCGCTCAGTGGTGGCAAGTCCTATGACTGAGGATGCCGTGATTGCGCAACCTTCAGATGATAGAGAGTTCGGCTTCGCTGTGGCGCATCGGTGAAGCCGGCGTGGGCGCCGCACGCGCCACCTTCCGCAGCGCTCCTCGCTCCTCGTGGTTTGACGCGCGAGACGTCGATCGCCGTTGCAAGCTACCTCAGTCCTCGGCCTAATCGGAGTGCGGCGGAGCGCCCCGGGTCAATCTCTGTCCACGGATCTCGTGGGAGGTGCCGACGCTGACATCCGAAATCGGCGCCTCATCGGTCGAGCTTGTCACTCAGCCTGGGCCTTTCTGGCGCAGCGCACGCCCTGGGTCCTGACTGTGCGGTCTTCCCTGTTTCTGAACACTGTATCGTACAGCGGGGCGATGGCATTCCCACCGCGAACCACGTATCCTGATGAGACGGAGCAGCCCTGGTTCGAGCAGTCCTCGCACGGCATCGGATAATCACCGCTGCAATCCAGGGTCCACTCCGAGACGTTTCCCAGCATGTCGGCGTGGCCCCACTTCGCATCGCCGGACGGCGAGAACGAGCCAACAGGCAGGAACGCGGCGATGCCGCATCCGCTGGAGGAGCCGTTCCCCCTGCACTCGTTGGCAGCGAACCCGCGCTCTCTCGACTCACCCCACGGATACATTCGCTGCTCCGCGCCGCCAGCGGCGGCGTAGTTCCACTCGGCCTCGGTGGGCAGGTAGCCCCCGTCCCATACGCAGAACGCGAAGGCCTCATACCACGTGACGCAATGGATCGGCCGGTGTTCGTTGGGCCCCGGCTCGTCGGTCCATGTCGGGTAGTAGTCGCATTCGAGCTGCGCTTTTAGCTCCTGGGTGTTTGCGGTGAGCGAGGACGTCCACTCGAAGCGCCACCCGCTGCCGGCCACGCCGGGGCGCTCCCCCGCTCCGAGCGCCGGGGGATCCCTGCGCGTCCCCTTCAGCGCCTCCACGAACGTCCGAAATCGTCCTACCGTGACCTCGTATCTGTCGAGCCTGAAGTCGCTGACGGTGGCTGGGTAGCTCTCGTTATTGCTGCGGTCGAACGTTCCTCCCGCCACGACGTCAGCGGCGCAGCAATCGTTGTCCCCGTCGGCCCCGCAGCTCAGTCCCGTGCCAGGCGCGTCGCCGCCCTGGCAGCTCGTGGGGACGCACACCCCGTCGCGGCACCCCGGGAACGGCGTCGCGCACGGCGCCTCCTCGACCCATGCGCCCCCTTCGCAGCGCCTCGGCTTCTCACCTGAGCACCCTCGCTCGCCCTCGGTGCACGGTACACAACGGCCCTTTGCACAGACTGGCGTCTCTCCACTGCAAGGCCGCTGCTGAACCCACTCCCCATCCGCGCACTGTCGGGGCGTATCGCCGACGCAGTCGCGCTCGTCGTGCGCGCATCCTCCTGCGCTGGAGCTCGAGGCGCTGCCGCTGCCGCCACCGGCTCCGCCGCCCCCAGCACCCGCCCGCGGAGCGTCCTTGAAGTCGTCGAGCCCGAGCATCAGGCCGCAGCTGGTCATCCCGGCCGCAACTGCCAGCGGAGCCATCCGCGCGCCCGCGCCGTAGCCCGTTCGCCGCTTCTTCACCGTCGCCACGCGGCCCACGCTACACACCGCACCGACGACGCGGAAGCACCCGCGCGCCAGCCCGCCGCCTCGACCCCGCGCGCCCCGGACACAGCAGCGCCCTCCCGCCGCCCTCCTCGCACCTCCTGGTTCGACCCAGGAGACATCCTCCCCCGGCCCGAGTAGTCTCCCGCCCGGACGCCGGCCCGCATGCGGCGGAACGCCCGCGTCAACCTCGTTTTTCGAGCGTTGCTTGGAGGACAGCTCACCGTGATGGATCGACGAAACCTGCCGGGCCGTGCGCCGCGACGCCCGTCGCGCCTTCGCTGCGCGCTGACCGCAGCGGCCCTGGCCGCACCGGCCCTCGCCGCGCTGGCGCCCTCCGCCGCCCGCGCGCAGGACCGGACCTTCTACCTCGATCGCCTCAGGATGGCCGGCGCCCCCGACGACGGGATCGGCGTCTGGCGCCCGCACATGGGGGAACGGACGCGCTTCTTCGGGCAGCTCGGGCTGGGGGTGTCGGTCCACCCGCTTCGCGACGACAACTACGTTGACAACCTCGCCATCGAGGACCGGCTCGAGGGCGACGGGCCCGTCACCTCCCAGCTCATCACCTACCTGAACGCGGGCGTCGAGATCCTCGGCCGCGGCGCCCTCCAGGTCGCGTTCCCCATCGTCCTGTTCCAGGACGGCAACCAGACCTACCACCGCGAGCTCGGCCTCAACCAGAGCGTCGACCTGAAGACCGCCACCCCGATGGACCTCCGGGTCGACGCGCGCTTCGTCGCCCTGGAGCTCGACGAGCGCCGCTTCCGGCTGGGCGTCACCGGCGCGGTCTTCGTGCCCATCGGCAACAACTACTCGTTCGCCGGCGACAGGGGCGTGAGCAGCTCGTTCGGCCTCGGCGCCGAGTACGACTTCAAGGATTTCTTCGTCACCCTGAACACCGGCGTCGCCATCCGGCCGCGCGTGGCGCTCAACGAGCTCGTCGTGGGCAGCGAGCTCACGTACGGCGTCGGCGGCTACGTCCCGCTCCTCGACGGCAAGCTCCGCCTGGGGGCCGAGATCTTCGGCTCGTTCGGCCTCCTCAAGGAGACCGCGGGCGAGCTCGATGCCTCGCCCATCGAGTGGCAGCTCAACAGCAAGATGTTCCTCACCAAGGACAAGGCGGTCTACGTCGGCGCCGGCGTCGGCACCCGCATGAGCGGCGGCTACGCGCCCGATTTCCGGGGGGTCGCCCTCGTCGGCGGCTCGTTCGGCATCGCCGACTCCGACGCCCGCTCGCCCGGCTTCAACTACGTGATCACGGCGGAGAAGGACACCGACGGCGACGGCTACCCCGACGTCATCGACCTCTGCCCGGAGGACCCCGAGGACGGCAAGCAGCCCAAGCCGAGCGACGGATGTCCGGACATGCCCGACCGCGACGGCGACGGCATCCCCGACGTCGTCGACAAGTGCCCGGACGACCCCGAGGACAAGGACGGCATCGACGATCGCGACGGCTGCCCCGAGGAGGACGCGGACCAGGACGGCATCCCCGACGCCGAGGACAAGTGCCCGAAGGAGCCGGGGCAGGTCGTCGTCGAAGACCCGGAGAAGAACGGCTGCCCCTTCTACATCCGCAGGATCACGGGCTCCGCCGAGATCGAGATCATGAAGCAGGTCGAGTTCGAGTTCGACAGCTCCAGGATCCTCCCGCAGAGCTATCCGATCCTCGACGAGGTCGTGCGCCTGCTCAAGGCGAACCCCGAGATCAAGCTGCTCAGCATCGAGGGGCACACCGACAACCAGGGCACCATCGACTACAACGACCGGCTCGCGCACAACCGCGCCATCGCGGTCAGGGTCTACCTGATCAACAAGGGCGTTCAGTCGGAGCGGCTCACCTCCATCGGCTATGGCTCCCGCCGGCCGCTCCTGTCCAACGACACGCCGGAAGGCCGGCAGCGCAACCGCCGCGTCGAGTTCCATATCAAGTCGCAGACGATCGAGGGCCGGTAAGCGCCAGCCGGAGCGGCTGGCCGATCCTCCCCCCGAGATCAAGCGACGTTTGCGTGCACGTGCCCCGGCATGTGCACGCAAACGTCATCTCCTGAGAGCCGGCCGGGGTCGGCCCGGCCAGCCGCTCCGGCTGGCCAGTGGTCGTCCCTCGTGCGGTGTCCACCCGGCGAAACGCCCGGGAAACTAGAGGAAGACACGCGGCGCTGCAATCCGCGCGGCGCGCTGTGCTAACGCTCGCGGCCTACCCGCTCCTCGCGCAGCAGCGGAGGGAAGGGGAGCGCCACACCTCTCATGGAAATGCCCGTTTCGAGCCCGCCCGACAGCGATCCCACGCCCCGGGCCGGCGCGTCCGCCGCCCCGCCGCCTCGACCTCCCGGCGCGGAGGCGCCTCCCGCGATCGGGAGCGGGAATCGCTGGCCCCGCGACAGGGCGTTCGTCGCGACGTTCGTGCTCCTCGCCGTCGCAGCCGTCGTGCCGATATGGCGGGTGCGGTTCCTTCCGCTGCTCGATCTGCCGAACCACCTCGCGGCCGTCCATATCTGGCACAGCTTCGATGAGCCGTGGACGCGCTTCAGGGACTTCTACGAGCTCAGCCTCCGTCCGGCCCCCTACGGCGCCTATCACATCCTGACGCACGTGATCGCCTATGGCGTCGGCCTCGAGAACGCGAATCGCGTCGTGCTCTCCGGTTATGTGCTCGCCATCCCCGCGGCGGCGCTCGGCTGGGCGCGCCAGACGCGGCGCAGCCCCTGGCTCTCGGTCCTCACCTTCCCGCTGGCCTTCACCCTCTCCTGGGCGTGCGGCTTCCTGCCGTTCCTCGTCGGCGTCGCGCTGCTGCTCGCCGGCGTGCTCGCGCTCGACGTCTACCTCGATCGGCCGAGCCCCTCGCGCGGGGCCGCCGTCGCGCTGCTCAGCGTCGGCTGCGGCCTCAGCCATCCGCTCATCCTCTTCGGCTATTACGTCTGCGTCGCCGTGCTGATGCTGTGCCACCTGCCCCGGTGGTCGCGGATCGCCGTCGCGCTGCCGCTCTTCGCGCCCGCCGTCGCGCTCGTCCTGTGGCAGCTCGTCGCCTTCAAGAGCCCCATGGTCGATCTGCGGAGCGGCCCGCGGTTCCAGGGCGTCTGGGTGCCATGGCACGAGATGCTCCGATCGTTCCCCGAGTACACGCTCGACTCGGTATCGGGCGATCTCGACACCCGGCTCTTCTGGGTGCTCCTCGCGGTGGCGTCGCTGCTGGGCCTCTCTGGCGTCGCGCGCGTCGCCCGGCGCTTCCTCCCTGGCCGCAGCCTTCCCGCGCGCGAGCCAGCCGCGCCTGCTGGCTCGCTCCTCGATCGGCTGCACCGCCATCGCTCTCTCGCCCTCTGCGCTGCGATGGCGATCTGCTATTTTCTCGTGCCGCTGCACCTGGCTCGCCCCTTCGACTGGTGGTTCGTGAGCGGGCGCTTCTCGCCGTTCATCTGCTTCTTCGGCTTCCTGGCCATCACGGCGCCGCTCCAGGGCCGCTCGCGCCTCCTGATGGCCCCCGCCGTGGCGGCCGCGCTCGTGCTGCCGCTCCACCTCTCGGAGAAATACGCGCGCTTCGAGGAGCGGGTCGCGCCGTTCGCCCGGATGGTGGAGCGGATCCCGCCGGGCGCCGAGGTCCTCTTCCTGACCCTGCCCCCACGGACCGATGAATCGCTGATCATCGAGGGCACCAACCACTTCTCGTCGTGGGTGCAGATCATGCACGGGGGCTTCAGCGCGGACGGCTGGCACAACGTGGGTTTCCCCTTCACGCTGAAGCGTCGCCTCCCCGCGCCGCCGTCGAACCGCGGTGAGTGGTTCAAGCCGGATGTCCATGGCGTCGCGTACGATTACGTGATCCTCCGGAACGAGCGGCCGGATAAGCCGGTGTTCACCGCGGCGCACCCCTCGTTTCGCCGGATCGAGCGCGACGGCGCCTTCACGCTCTACGAGCACACGCGTTGAGCGACGCCCCGGTCGCACCTCCGCTCGGCGCAGCCGAGCGCGCCGCGGCAGTGTGTCGCGCGTCGCAAAGCGCGCCGTGGTCGTGTGGGGCGCGTCGATGACGTGACGTTCGGGCGAGGCGCCTCATCCGCGCCGATCTGCCGTGTTTCCAGGCGCTGACCGGGTAGTCTACGATCCTTGCGGCCGGCCACCCCTCGGGGGCGTCGCGCCGAGGAGGAGGGGAGCCGCTTGCCGATGTCGACAAGAACCCGCGCCGTCCGTCGCCGCCCGCTGGCCTGGAGCGGAGGGCTCGCCGCCGTGGTCGGGCTCGCGCTGGCGTCCGGCGTGGCGCCGTCCTGCGCCGGCGCGGCAGGCCCCGACATCCCGCGAGGCGCGGGAGGCGAGGGCGCTTCCGGCTGTCCGGCCGACTGCGCCGCGGACCCGAGCGCCCCGCTGTGCGACCGGGAGACGGGCGACTGCGTGGCCTGTCTGCCTGGCCCTCTGGCGTGCCCGCCCGGTCAGTACTGCGATCCCGAGGCGAAGCGCTGCCTTTCGGGCTGTGAAGCCGAGTCCGACTGCGCAGCTCCGCTCACCTGCGATCCCGCGAAGCACGCCTGTGTTGCCTGCATCGTCGACGACGATTGTCCCCTGGGCGCGCTGTGCACCGGAGAGGGCGAGTGCGTTCAGGGCTGCTCGGCGGCGCACCCGTGTGAGAGCGGCGCGGCGTGCTGCGATGGTGTCTGTCGCGATCTCCAGACGGACGCGCTGAGCTGCGGCGCCTGCGGTCGCGCCTGTCCGGAGCTCTCGCACGCCGGGATCGCCTGCATCTCGGGCGCGTGCGCGCTCACCGCCTGCGAGGACGGGTTCCTCGACTGCAACCACGACCCGGCGGACGGGTGCGAGCACGACGAAGCGGAGCGTGGGCGCTGCTCGTGCGCGCCGGGCGACACGAGGGTGTGTTACGAGGGATCGCCGGGCACCGAGGGGGTCGCTCCCTGCGCCCCGGGGGTCTCCACCTGCAGGCCGAGCGGCCTCTCGTGGGGGCCATGCCTCCACCAGGTGCTGCCGGCGCTCGACGTGTGCGCCGACGGCGTCGACAACGACTGCGACGGCGCCGTCGACAACCCACCCGATCAGGACGGCGACGGGTGGACGATCTGCGACGGCGATTGCTGCGACTCCCCGTCGGACGGGTGCGGCACCCCGGCCCTGGTGAACCGCGGCGCGTTCGAGGTGGCGGGCAACGGGATCGACGACGACTGCGACGGCGCGGTAGACAACATCGCGCCTTGCGACGCCGGGCTCGCGAGCGACTCGCCGACCGCGCTCGATTACGCGAAGGCGATCGATCTCTGCGTCACAACGACGGCGAGCCCGCCGTCGCGCTCGCAGCGCACGTGGGGTGTCCTCTCCGCGAGCTTCCACCGCGCCGACGGCGCAAGCGCGCCGGCCGCGGCCCAGCGATCGATCCGCCAGGGCTTCGGCTCCGGCATCACGCCGCTCCGGGGCGCGCGGCTCGCGGTGCTCTCGACCGGCGTCGCCGCGGCCGAGGCGGCGCCGAACAACACGAGGCCGAGCTTCGCCCCGTTCCAGGGCGGCCAGGACATGGGGACGTCGAGCAGGGTGCCCGCGGACTGGCTCGAGGCGAACGGCGACAACCTCCCGAACGCGCCCGGGTGCCCTGACCCGCAGGGCGGCGCGATGGCCCACGATCCCGTGATGCTGAAGCTGCGCGTCCGCGTGCCGACGAACGCGAGCGCGTTCAGCGTCTCGACGTTCTTCCTCTCGTCCGAGTATCCGGAGTGGGTGTGCAGCCGGTTCAACGACTTCTTTCTGGCGCTCCTCGACTCGACGTTCGAGCCCTTTCCAGGCGAGGCGGCGAACCCGGCGGACGGGAACCTCGCCTTCTATGATCCGCCGCCCGCCGGGGCGCCGGTCTACCCGCTGGGAGCGAACCTCGCGTTCGGCGGCACCGGGCTCTTCACCCAGTGCGTGAACGGGCCGACCGGGTGCGCCGACGGCGCCACCCCCGGCACGACGACCACCTGCACGAGCATCACCCAGCTCCGCGGGACGGGGTTCGATGCCACGAGGCCGCCCGCCCACGTCAGCGGTGACCCTGGCTGGTGCGGATCGAGCGAGCGCGCGGGCGGCGGGACCGGATGGCTGGTCATGAACGGCAATGTCACCCCGGGTGAGATCATGGAGCTGCGCTTCGTACTTTGGGACACCGGTGATCCCTGGAACGATTCCGTGGCCCTCCTCGACAACTTCCAGTGGTCGACGTTTGCCTCGACGCCCGGCACGCGCGAGTGAAGCGCCGCGCATGGCGCCCCGACCGACGCGCGCGACCGCAGCGGACGGACGGCGACCCGATTACACTGCGCGGCGCACAGAGGACCGCGGCACGCATCCCTCGGCCTCGCGCTCGTCAGGAGCGCTTCCGATCATCACCCAAGGAGACTGCATGAGGAGAACGATCACGCCGCTCGCGCTGTTGCTCGCGAGCCTGTCTTTCGCCACGCTCGGCTGCGATAGCAAGGGGAGCGACGCGACCCCGGGGGCGGTGGCCGAGGGCAAGCCGACCGAGAGCGCCGCCCCTGCGGCGACGACGGCCGCGCCGGCGGAGACGGCGGCGGTGCCGGCCGCGGCGACCGCCGAGCCGACGGCCGCTGCGTCGGCCGCGCCGGCGGAGACGGCCGCGGCGACCGCCGTGCCGGCGGAGACGGCCGCGCCGAAGGCGACGGCCGCTGCGTCTGCCGCCGCGGCCGCGGGGCCGGCGTCGACCGGCGCCGCGCAGGCGGGCGAGAAGAAGTTCGAGTGCGGCGCGAAGGGCCAGAAGATGTGCCCGATGCAGGCCTGGATGAAGAGCACGATGGCCTCCGCGACCTCGAGCGGCGACGCCGCGAAGATCGCGACGGCGCTGCAGTACGTGGCCAGCAAGCCGCCGCCCGGCATGGGCAGCTGGGTGGCGATCACGAAGGCCGGCATCACCAAGGCGAAGGCCGGCGACGTCGACGGCGCGAAGGCGAGCTGCAAGCAGTGCCACGACCTCTACAAGGAGCAGTACAAGAAGACGATGCGCGATCGTCCCTGGTGAGCCGCCCGCCGGCGGCGCGGCGGCTCCGCTCCACTCCGCGCCGCTCGCCGCTGCGTCCCCGCGGCTCGCCGCGGCGAAATTCCCGTAACCCAACGACATTTTCGCGAGCTCACGGCGCCGTGGCGAGCGCTGAGCGCCGCTTCCTGGCGCGCCGCGAGCGCCGCCGCCGCGCGCCCGGTCGGCGATCGCTGCTCGGTCGGCAGGGCGCGGGACAAACATCTTGGACGGGAGGGGGTGATGCGATACAGCGCTGAGCTGATGGCGCGCGCTGTTCGCACAGGCCCTGGGGGTGCCCATGCGCCTGCCACCGCGTCCACTCGCGCGCGGGGGGCCGGCAAATCGAGCGGGGCAGCGGCTTCTCCGCGCCCGCGCGTCGGCCACACCGCCGACCCGTTCTCGAGCGGCGCGACGCCGCCCTCGAAGCCGCGCGCGGGCGCGGCGCCGCGGCTCACCGGGGACGCGGCCCTCGACGTCAGGTCGAGCACGGCGGCCCCGAGCGTGCGCCCTCCAGCCGCCCCGTCCTCGCCGAGCGTGCGCCCTCCAGCGGGCCCTCCGCGGGCGGACGCGGGTGCTCCAGTGGCCGCCTCGAAGAGGCCTCCTCCGCCGGACGACGACGACGAGGACGATGACGACGCGCGGGGCGGCGCGCAGCGCGGCCGGCCGCGCGGCCCGTTCACCCAGCACCGGCGGCTCGACTCGCTGCGCAGCCTGCTGCAGAAGCACCCTTCCGGCCTGACGATCTACGATCTCGCGCGCGAGCTCAACGTCACGCCGCGCTCGCTCCGGCGCTACCTTGTCGAGGTCAAGCGCGAGCTCGATCTCGTGTCGGTCGCCACGCGCCCCGGGGGCCCTCGCCTCTGGCGGCTGTCTCCGAGCGAGGCGCCCCGGCGCGTCGAGGTGCGGCGGACGCAGGCGTACGCCCTGCTCGCCGCCCGCCGGCTGTTCGAGCCGATGCGCGGCTCGACCCTGTTCGAGGAGATCGACCTCGCCGCGCAGCGCCTCCTCGGCGTCGCGCGCAGGCCCGGGCGCGGCCCGAACGCCGGCGTCGCCGACGCGCGGCTGGAGGAGCGCTTCCTCTATCTCCCGTTCGCGCCGAAGGACTACGCCGCGCGCACCGAGGAGCTCGACGACCTGTTCCAGTCCGTCGCCGACCTGCGCCCCCTGCGGTGCCGCTACCGCCGCTCGCGGGACGGGCGCGAGGAGCGGGTGCTCATCCACCCGTACGCGCTCGTCCTCTACAAGGACGCGATCTACTGCGTGGGCCTCCACGTGGGGCGCGGCGAGGTGCGCACGTTCCTGCTCGATCGCATGCGCGACACGGAGTGCGCGGTCACCGAGCGGTTCGAGCTGCCCCCGGATTTCTCCATCGACGACTACTTCCAGGGCCAGTTCGGCATCTGGCGCGGGGGCGAGCCCCGGCGCGTCGTGATCGACTTCGACGAGCGCGTCACCGAGTTCGTGCGGACGCGCAAGGTGCATCCGTCTCAGGAGATCACGCCGCTGTCCGGCGGCGGCGTGCGGCTCACGATGCTCATCGGCGACATGACGGAGCTCGCGACGTGGGTCCTCGGCTTCGGCGAGACCGCGCGCGTCGTCGAGCCGCCCGACCTCGTGGACCGCGTGAAGCGCGAGCTCGCCGGCGCGCTCGCCCGCTACGAGGAGCCGCCGGCCGAGGCCTAGCTCCGCAGTCCAGCGATCCCGGGTGGGATCCCTGACCCTCGGAGCTGGCCCGCCTCAGCGCGAGGCCTGGAGCGCCTCGTCGATCATCTTTTGGTGCTCCGCCGGGTCCGCCCAGCGGGCGCGCCCCTCGGCCGGGAGCTGATCGATCGGATCGAAGTACGTGTACCGCTGCCCCGGCTTGACGCTCGGCGCCTCGAACACCGAGATCCCGGTCGTGCGGTCGTAGTGCTCGAACGAGTGCGCGTCGCGCTTGCCTCCGCCGCCGGGCGCGTCGACGACGAACGTCGGCGTGTTGAACCCGGCGGTCGAGCCGCGCACGTGCTTCTCGATCGCGAGCCCGGTCGCCAGCGTGGTCCGGAGGTCCTCCACGCCGCGGACGAGGTCGTGGATGTAGACGTAATAGGGGTGCACGTGCACGTGCCCCAAGCGCTTCACGAGCAGCTTCATCGTCTCGGGCGTGTCGTTCACCCCGCGCTGGAGCACGGACTGGTTCCTGACCGTGATCCCCCGCTCGAAGAGCTTGTTCATCGCGTCGCGGGTGACGCCCGTGATCTCGTTCGGGTGGTTGAAGTGCGTGTGGATCACGACCTCCTTGTGCAGCTTCCGGCCGAGCTCGACCGTGCGCGTCACCGCGTCGATCCACTCGTCGTCGGTCAGGATCTTCTGCGGCATCACGGCCGGGCCCTTCGTGGCGAGCCGGATGCGCTGGATGTTCGGCATCCTGAGGAGCGCCTCGCCGATCGCGCCGAGCTGCTCTGGCCGCAGGTTGTACGCGTCGCCGCCGGAAACGACGATGTCCTCCAGCTCGGGGCGTGACGCGATGTACGCGTACGCTCGCTTCCAGCGCTCCTCGTCGACCTTGAAGTGGGTCTTCTCGACCTCCTCCGTGTCGATGCCCACCGCGTAGCTGCGCGTACAGAAGCGGCAGTACACGGGGCACGTGTCGAGCGGCAGGAAGAGCGCCTTGTCGGCGTACCGGTGCGTCAGCCCGGGGACGGGCGCGTCCGCGCGCTCGTGCAGCGAGTCGAGCCCGAGCTTCGGGTGATCCGGCAGGAAGCGCGAGGCCAGCGGGATGAACTGCGTGCGGAGCGGATCGCCGTACGGATCGTTCCAGTCGATCAGAGAGAGCATGTACGGCGAGACCCGGACGCTCATCGGCGCGCGCGCGAAGCCCTCGGTCGCGTCCCGGATGAAGTCGTCCGACACCATCCCGCGCAGCGTGTCGAGCAGCTTGTCGGGGCGGGTGATCGACTTCTTCGCCTGCCACCGGTGGTCCATGAACTGCTCGTCGGTCACGTCGGCGTAAGCCGGGATCCTCCGGAAATCGGGCAGCTCGAGCAGGTTCGCGTGCTGGAGGGACGCCGGGTCCACCGGCGGCTTGAGGGGCGCGATGTCGTGGCTTCGCTTGCTGAGTTCGATGAGGCTCGAGGTGGTCGTCATGTCGTGGACCCTTGCTCGCGCGGAGCAAAGAGAGCGTCGAGGGATGGCCGCGTGCCTGCGCCTGCGCGTCTCGGGGCCTGCCCGGGAGAGGCTGCGGCAGCGGTTCCTGGGAGCGTAGCATCGCGGTACCCCGCCGGGGGCGATGTGCGCCGCTTGTCGCCGAGCGGCGCCTCTGGCGGGCGGGCGGGGGGTTGGCGAGCGCGCTCGCTGTTGGCGGGCACGATTGGCGGGCGCGCGAGCCGGTCAGGGTTCGATCGACGCGACCGTGGTGTCCCGGGTGGTGCGGTAGCGCGCGTAGTAGGTCCGGACGCGCGTCACGTAGGTCTGGGTCTCTTGGTACGGCGGGATGCCGCCGTGCCTCATGACCGCCCCTTCACCGGCGTTGTAGCCGGCGATGGTGAGATCGAGATCTCCGTTGAAGAGGTTGGCCAGGATGCGCAGGTACCGCGTTCCACCGAAGATGTTCTCTCGCGCGTCGAACGCGTCGCGCACCTGCATGCGGAGCGCCGTCTCCGGCATCAGCTGCATCAGCCCCTGCGCGCCGACGGGCGAGACGGCCCGTGGATCGTAGTCGCTCTCGCACTTGATCACCGCGCGGACGAGCTCCTCGGGGATCTGATAGAGCGCGGCGGCCTGACGGATCCACGCGTCGTAGCGGCTGAAGCGCTCGAGCGATTTGTCGCTCGGCGCGACGGGCGTCACCCCCGCGCGCGTCGTCGAAGAGCGGCGCCCGTCGCCCTTGATGTACAGCTTGAACCGCGCGTCGCCGCTGGGGCGGTTCGCGAAGTGCACCGTTCCATCCGCGTCGGTGTACGTGAAGATGTCGGCGAGCGCGCTGCCCGGGTGCAGCGCGAGGACGGCGAGCCCGAGCGAGGCGGCGAGGGCGCGCAGGGGCACGCGAAGGGAAGGCCCGGAGGTCGACGGGGCAGGCATCTCTCGGTTCAGCATAGGTTGCGATCGTCCGCTCGCGCAAACCGCACCGTATCGGCGGAAATCGTGCCGGTGGAATCGGAGGAAGCTGAAGCTGGATTCTGGATTGGAGCGCAACGCTCCGGGCACGCGCCTTCATCCCGAGGACGCCGTCGTGAGGCGATCGGGCGCGCCGCCCCCCGTCGTGGAAGCTCGGTCTGGTGAGCACGTCCCGGGCGCTGTAGTAAGGCGGGCGCCATGGAGATCGGCTGGCGGCATGTGCTCGCGGGGGTTGCGGCCCTCTTCATCCTGTTCCTCGTCGTCAAGATGCGCCCTGCCCGGCGGCGCCGGGACGCGCTGAGCGCCGAGGTGCAGGCCGCGCGGGAGCGCGCGCGGCGCGCCGCGACCCCGCGCGAGCGGGCCGAGGCCCTGTGCGACGCCGGCGTACAGGCGATGCACGGCGGCCGCCGCGTGACAGCGGCCGTGGGGTTCTTCGTGCGCGCGATGCGCGCCGACCCGACCTCGGCTCGGGTCATCGAGCTCGCGAGCGGCGCGCTGGCCAGGCGCAAGCCCCGGCTCCTCGAGAAGATCCTCTGGCGGAGGCTCGCGGTGCTCCCCTGGGACGGCGAGCACCGCGAGGCGGTGCGCGCGGCCGCCGGCGGGCTGGAGGCGCTCTACCGGCGCGGGATCCGTGACCGAAGCCGGGCGGAGATCATGCGCAAGCTGACCCGCACGCTCGGCTGAGCCCGCGGCGCGAGGGCCGGCGGGCCGGCCGCGAAGACATCAGAAGACGTCACGTCCCCCAGAACGATCGCGGCAGCGCGCCGCGGTTCGACAGCGCGACGAGGTCCATGAGCAGCGCGATCGTGACGTGGACCAGGAAGCCCGAGTAGATGCTCTTCGTGCGCATCGCGAGCGAGCCGAGCGCGATCCCGGCGACCACGGCGCCGGCCGCCTCCAGGTACGGCTTGCCGAAGTGGATCATGCAGTAGGGGACGATCATCGCGAAGATCGCGCCGGAGCCCAGCGTGTGCCGCAGGCCGGCGAGCCAGAAGCCCCGGAAGAAGATCTCCAGCGCGAAGAACTGGGCGAAATACATCGTCTCCCAGGCGATGAGGTCGAACCAGGAGCGGGAGGACTGCTTGTAGAACGGGTAGTAGGTCCCGAAATCGGGCGCGCTCGCGACGACGAACACCGCCGGGACGACGACGGCGAGGCAGAGCAGGTAGATCCACGCGTGCTTCGCGAGCCCCCGGACGCGCAGCCCCATGTCGAGCAGGCTGTCCTTCGGGAAGCAGACCTTCCACGCGACCATGGGGATGGCGACGTAGCCGAAGACACGGGTGAACGACCACCAGACGTAGCCGTAGAGCTCGTCGTAGCGGCGGATCGAGATGGGCAGCAGCGTCCCGGCCGGCGAGAGCGACTGGGCGAGCTCGATCTCGCGCAGCCACGGCCGGATGTGCTCGTCGTAGACGGCGCGGCCGCCGTAGTACTGCTGCAGCATGAGCACGACCGCGGTGATGGTGAACAGGACCGCGGGGCGGCGGTCGTAGCCGCCGGCGGCGAGGGTGCGCCGCTGGTGCTCGTGGGCCTCGACGTCGAGCTCCCGCCAGGTGCGCCGGAAGAAGAGCCAGAGGACGGGCGCGAGCGCGATGAACGCGACGACCGGGAACAGGGCCTTGAGGACGGTGCTCCCCAGGGCCGACGAGGGCGCGGCGAGGCGGGAGCTGACGTCCGAGAGGGGCGGCTTCAGCGGCCGGAGCCGGTCGACGTGCGCCACGAGCCAGCTCCCCAGGTTGAGCATCGGCGCGCCGTGTACCACGATCCGCGGCCCAGCACAGCGGCGACGCTCGGGCGACGCGGGATCTCGACCGCCGCCGGCGCCGCCCCTCCGCAGCGCGGCCTTGCGGCGCCCCGCCATGCTCTGCTAGATCGCGCCCCTCTTCAAAGCCGCGCGAGTCATCTCGCGCATGTCCGGCGCAGGCCTCGCCTGCCCGTGGGAGTCTCAGCAATGGCCAGCAAAAATCCGCTTGCGATCGTGAAGGAGCGCTTCGGCGACAAGGCGAAGCTCGTCGAGGCCGTGAAAGGGTTCGCGACCGAGGACCTCTGGCTCGGGCGCGTCAGCTCCGATCGGGGCGGCACGAAGGGCCTGGATCACGTCTCGAACGCCAAGCTCCTCCGCCTCCACGCGACGTTCAGCGTTGTAAAGGAGAAGTTCGGGACGCGGGCGAAGCTCATCGACGAGACGTTGACCGTCCTGAACCGGTCGAAGGACCAGGGGTACAGGAAGCGCCTCGAGGCGTACCCCGTCCCGCGCCTCTACGATCTCTACCAGTCGGCCTCGAAGCGGGCGAAGGCGGCCTCGAAGGCCCAGGCCTGAGCGCGCGCTGCTCGGAGCCCCCTCCCGCCGGTTGTGACCGGGCTGCCTGCCCTTGAAGGTCAGGCGTTCCTATCGTAATGAGCCGCGTCGCCAGCGCGCGGCCTCCCGCCGTCCTGCGTCGGACCGACGATCTGACGTCCCCCTGATGAGCCAGAAGCCCCCTCCTGGGGGCCCTCCCAGAGAAGGTGTTGGCGCCGCCGGCCGCGGCCCCCGCCAAGGAGAACGACCGTGAGCAGCGCGCACGAGACCGAGAACGACGTCTGGACGACCGAAGACGCCAAGTCGCTCTACATGATCGACCGCTGGGGTCGTGGCTACTTCGACGTGAGCCCGGACGGCAACCTCACGGTCGCGCCGCTCCAGGAGCGCGGCAGCAAGATCGCGATCCGCGACGTCGTCGACGCGGCGCTCGAGCAAGGGCTCCGCACGCCGCTGCTCATCCGCTTTCAGGATCTGCTCCATCACCGGGTGCGGGCGCTCAACGAGGCCTTCAACAGGGCGATCGCCGAGAGCAAGTTCCGCGGGACGTACCGCGGCGTGTTCCCGATCAAGGTGAACCAGCTCCGGGAGGTCGTGGAGGAGATCCTCGACGCGGGGAAGACCTACCACTACGGCGTCGAGGTCGGCTCCAAGCCCGAGGTGTTCGCCGGCCTGTCGGTCCATACCGACCCCGAGTCGCTGATCGTCTGCAACGGCTACAAGGACGACAACTTCATCCGCACGGCGCTGATCGGGCGCAAGCTCGGCAAGAAGGTGATCCTCATCGCGGAGAAGCTCTCCGAGGTGCGGATGATCACCCGCGTCGCCAAGGAGATGAACGTCGAGCCGATGATCGGGCTCCGGGTGCGGCTGCTCACCGAGGGCGCGGGCAAGTGGAAGACGTCGGGCGGAGAGAACGCGAAGTTCGGGCTCTCCACCGCCGAGATCCTCGCGGCGATCAGGATCATGGACGAGGCGGGCATGAGCTCCTCGTTCAAGCTCCTCCACTTCCATATCGGCTCGCAGGTGCCGGACATCCTGATCATCAAGCGCGCCGTGCGCGAGGCGACGCGCTACTACGCGAAGCTCCGCAAGATGGGGCAGCGCATCGAGTACATCGACGTCGGCGGCGGGCTCGCCATCGACTACGACGGCTCGCGCTCGACGTTCCACTCCTCGATGAACTACTCGGTCGAGGAGTACGCGCGCGACATCGTGCACAACATCGCCGACATCTGCGACGAGGAGCGGGTGCCTCACCCCAACATCGTCTCCGAGTCCGGGCGAGCGATCGTCGCGCACCACTCGGTGCTGGTCGTCCAGGCGTTCGGCTCGATCGAGAAGACGCCGATGTCGCCGATCGACATCCAGACCGAGGAGCACAAGCTCATCCAGAACCTCCTCTACATCAAGGACAACATCTCCGGGCCGAACCTCGGCGAGTCGTGGCACGACCTCCTCCAGATCAAGGAGGAGGCGCAGAAGATGTTCGAGCTCGGCCTCCTCAACCTCGACGTGAAGGCCCGGGTCGAGATCCTCTTCTGGGAGATCGCCGAGGGCATGCAGAAGATCGCGTCGTCGCTCGAGCCGGAGGAGGTGCCGGACGATCTCGGCGAGCTCCGCAAGCAGCTCGCCGACCAGTACATCTGCAACTTCTCGGTGTTCCAGTCGCTGCTCGATCACTGGGCGCTCGGCGCGCTCTTCCCGATCGTGCCGATCCACCGGCTGAACGAGCGCCCCGCGGCCGACAGCACGCTCGTCGACATCACCTGCGACTCCGACGGCAAGGTGAGCAAGTTCATCGATCTCAACGACGTGAAGGACACGCTCCCGCTGCACCCGATCTCGGGCGACCAGCCGTACTACGTCGGCATCTTCCTGACCGGCGCGTACCAGGACATCATGGGCGACATCCACAACCTCTTCGGCCGGGTCAACGAGGTGCACGTCTTCCTCGATGAGGACGAGGAGAGCGGGTACTACATCGAGGAGACGATCGCCGGGAACAAGATCCACGAGGTGCTGGCGCTGACCCAGTACGACAACCGCGATCTCGTGGGGAAGGTGAAGGCCCAGGTGGACGGCGCGATCAAGCAGGACCTCCTCAAGCCGACCGAGGGCATGCGGCTCCTCGCCGACTACGAGCGGGGGCTCAAGGACCAGACGTACCTGAGCCTCACCTCCGCGCCGTGATCTCGGAGAGCACGGCGCCCTCGGTCCGCGCGTCGCTCCCCCGGCGCCGGCCCGGCTGGGCGCGCCAGGCGGCGCTCGTCGCGCGGAAGGACCTCGCGATCGAGCTCGCCACAGGCGAGATCGTCACCACGAGCGGGTTCTTCGCGGTGCTCGTCGCCGTGATCGCGTCGCTCGCGTTCTACGCGGGCCAGGACGCGGCCGAGCGGGTCGCGCCCGGCGTCATCTGGGTGAGCGTGGCGTTCGCGTCGGTGCTCGCGCTGAGCCGCACGTGGCAGCGCGAGCGCGAGGACGGCGCGCTCTCGGGCCTGCTCGTGCTGCCCATCGCGAGGAGCGCGCTCTTCGCCGGCAAGGCGCTCGGGCTCTGCGCGTTCGTGATCGCGGTCGAGGTGATCATCATCCCGGTCGCGGCGCTCCTCTTCGCGGTGGATCTCGTGAAGACGGGCCCGGGGCTCGCGCTCTTCTGCCTCGCGGCGACGCCGGGCATCGCCGCGAGCGGCACCCTCTTCGGGGCCATGACCGTGCGCACCCGCGCCCGCGACCTCGTGCTCGCGAGCGTGCTCTTCCCGCTGCTCGCGCCCACGCTGCTCGCCGCGGTCGCGGGGACGCGGGAGCTCTTCGGCGGCGCGTCGATCGGCGAGCTCACCGACTACGTTGCGCTCATGGGCGTGTTCGACGTCGTGTTCCTCGCGGGCGGGCTCGGCCTCTTCGATCTGATCATCGAGGGCTGAGCCGCCGCGCGGGTCGATCCCGACGCGCGCGCCCGCAGGCTCACGCGGGCGCGCCGCGCGCCGCGAGCACGTCGTCGGCGAGGATCGTCGCCGCCCGCGCGATGCCGGCGAGATCGAGCGGGGCGCCGGTGCACTCGCCGATCGCCCACAGGCCGTCGCCGGCCTTGCCGCGCGCGTCCACCTGCACCGCGTACCCCGCGCGCGGGTCGATCTCGACGCGCGCGCCCGCCTGCGCGGCGACCTCGAACGCGGGCGCGGCCGGCGCGTCCACCGCGACGGCCACGATCCGGACGTCGCTCGTCGGGCTGTCGGGGGCGAAGGGCGCGTCGCGCACCGTCACGCTCTTCACCTGCGAGATCCCGTTCACCGCGGCGAGCGCGGCGAGCGGGATCCGGACCGCGATGCGGTCGCCGAGGGCGCTCGCGAGCTCGTCGGCCCAGAGGCCCTCGCCCGCGAGCGCGACGGGGCCGGTCGGCTCGACGCCGCACGCGAGGAGCCGGCAGAAAGCGCGCGCCGAGAAGACCCCGGGCAGATCGTTGTTCGGGAACGCCGCCACGCCGTCGTGCGCCCCGGTGGCGAAGACCTTGGCGGGCGCCCTGATCACGGTCGCGCCCGCGTCGCCGGCGACCAGGAGCTCGCCGAGGTAAACGCCGGCGGCCACGTGACGGCGGAGCACGCGGACGCCGTCGAGCGGGTATCGCGCGAAGAGCTCCGCCGCGCGGCGCGGCGCGCCGGCCAGCGACCCGCCGGGGGCGAGCCCGTCGTCGACCAGCGCCACGCGGAGGCCACGCGCCGAGAGCGCCGACGCGGCTGCCACGCCCGCGGGCCCGGCGCCGATCACGGCCGCGTCCACGTCGAGCCGCGCGGCGCGCTCGGGGGGGAGGGCCGCGCTCGGCAGCTGCCCGAGACCCGCCAGCTTGCGCGCGATCGACTGCATGACCCCGGACAGGCCGGGGACGCCGGCCATCAGGTGGTGGTGGTCGATCCCCTGGGGGAAGAACCAGTCGGTCACCTGGAGCAGGTCGGCCTGCCGCGAGCCCACGACGTTCTGCACCTCGATGCGCTCTCCACCGGCCGCCGGTCGCAGGCAGGTCATCACGTTGGGCACCCCGTCGACCCGCGCGAGGCAGCCGTCGCAGCCTCCGCGCAGGCAGGTAGGCGCCCTGGGACGGTGCAGCTTCGGGCTCCGCGCGAGCGTCACGCGCCCGGAGGCGATCAGCGCCACGGCCAGGGGCTCGCCCCGCTCCGCCGGGACGTCCGCCCCGTCGAGGGTGATGGTGACTGGATGCTGGAGCGCGCGAGCTCGCCGAAACATGGGCGGACGCTAGCAGACGCGCGCCGCGCCGGCAGAGGAGGGCGCGGGAGCGAGCAGAGGCAGCGGCGGCGCAGGACGCGCGAGCGGGCGGAGTGGAGAAGGTGTCCTCACCTTGGCGCGGTGATCTATGCTGTGTCCGATGCGCCTCGGCGTCCTCGGCCCTGCTCAGGGTGATCTGCCCGCGCTCGCTCGCGGCGCGCAGCACCTGCTCGACGAAGGCCACGCCGAGCGGGTCATCTACGTCGCCGAGGACGACGCGCTCGACAGGGTCGTCGTGGGCTGGGCGCAGCGCCTGGTCGGCGCGGACCCCACCGAGGGCGCGCTGTTCGATCGGGCCGCTCGGTGCGCCGCCGCGACCCCGGACCAGATCGACGCCTTCGTGGCGTCCGAGCGCGCTCGGCTGCGCCTCCGGGTGCTGATGAGCCTGCCGTCGGGCCGGCGCACCATCGAGATCCTGGACGGGCGCGTCGCGCTCTTCGTGTTCGACAAGGCCGCGCTCGACGAGGAGGACATCGTGGCGGCGTCGCTCCTCGTCTTCGGCAAGAGCCCGGAGCCGCTCATCAAGAAGGTCGGCTCGCGGACGTTCTTCTCGCCGGGGCCGATCGGCTCCGACGGCGGCACGGCGCTCCTCGACGACGGGCAGGGCGGCGTGCGGATCGAGGTGATGAACGCGAGCGGCGCGGTGACGGCGCGCGAGATCGTGGGCCCGTCCGCCGCCGGCCCCAGGCTGAGGGTTCAAGGTGGCTCGCACGGTTGACGCGCCCGCCCGCGCCCCGGCCGCGCGCGCGCCCGAGGCGCGCCGCGTCGCCATCTTCGGGGGCAGCTTCAACCCGCCCCACGTCGCGCATGTCCTCGCGGCCACCTACGCGATCTCCGTCGCGCCGATCGACGAGGTGCTCGTCGTCCCTGTCTACCGCCACCCCTTCTCGAAGGAGCTCGTGCCGTTCGAGCATCGCCTGGCCATGTGCCACCTCGCGCTCGGGTGGCTCCCGGGCGTGTCGGTGTCGCCCGTCGAGCGCGATCTCGGCGGCGAGAGCCTCACGCTGCGCACGCTGGAGCACCTCGCGGCGGCGCACCCGGGCTGGGCGATGCGCCTGCTCGTGGGCGCCGACGTGCTCTCCGATCTGCCGAGGTGGCACCGCTTCGACCGCATCGAGCAGCTCGCCCCGCCAATCGTCCTCGGCCGCTCCGGCGTCGTCGCGCCCGCCGCGGAGCGCCTCGACGCGGGGCCGGCCGATGCTCGTCCTCACCTGCGCCCCGCGGACGTGGAGCTGCCTCGGATCTCGAGCAGCGACATCCGCCGCGCGCTCGCGGCGGGCGATCTCGAGGCCGTCCACCAGCGCGTGCCGCGCGCCGTGCTGGACTACGTGCTCGCGCACCGCCTTTACAGGAGCGATCCATGAGCGAGATGGACAGCACGCGCCCGTCGCCGGTGCACCCGGAGGACAACGCCCTCCTGGAGGTGTTCATCTATGGCGGCGGCAAGGTGGGCCGCGGGCTCGCGCGCGCGATCCGCGACGCGGGGCTACGGGTGACCCTCCGGCCGGCGCGGGACGGCCTGCCGTCGGAGCGCATCGAGGCGAACTTCGTGATCCTCGCCGTGCGCGATCGGGATATCGCGCCGTGCGCCGAGGCGCTGCGCGACCGCGGGCTCGTCGGCCACAGGGACGTCGCGGTGGTGCACTGCGCCGGCGCGCTCGGCCCGGAGGCGCTCGCGGGGGCGCGAGGCGGCCGCGTCTCGGTCGCGCAGATGCACCCGATGATCTCGTTCGCCTCGCCCTCGTTCGCGCCCTTCCTGGAGCGTGGCCAGCTCCACATCGACGGCGATCCGACCGCCGTGCGCGCCGCTCGCTCGCTCGGGGTGTGCCTCGGCATGACGCCGCGCACGTTCTCCGGCCTCGACCGCGTCGCCTACCACGCGGCGGCGGGCCTGGTCGCCAACGGCGCTGCCGCGCTCGCCGCCGCCGGCGTCGACCTGCTCGAGCGCGCGGGCATCGATCGGAGGACGGCGGCCGAGATGCTCGGCCCGCTGCTCCGCACGGTCGCGGACAACGTGGAGGTCCTCGGCGTGCCCGACGCGCTGACGGGGCCGGTGCGCCGCGGCGACGCGGCCGGCGTCGCGCGGCACCTCGAAGCGCTCCGTCGGCTCGCGCCGCACCTCGTACCGCTCTACGTCGCCGCCGCGGCGACGCAGCTCCCGCTGGCCCGCGTCCTGGGCGAAGCTCCCGCGGATGCGTTCGACGCCATCCAGCGGGTCCTGGACGGAACACCGCAATAAGACTGTAATTTTCTTATGGTGAGGTAGGCGCCTCATTATATTCGACGGCGGGATCCATTGATGCGCGGTCCGGCGGAGAGGTACGCTTTTGTTGCCTTGGGATCCGTTGCCGCAGCCTGCGTTTCTTCCGTCATCACGAGCGACTCCGGGGGGTTCCGGGCGCTCGATGAGCGCGTCCGTGATGCCGCGTCGCGTGGGGTGCTCCACGTCCATGGACAGCGGTCGGTCCTGGACGCCGTTTGTTCCCACCTCGCGCGCCGCGCTCGAGGTGTGGGACGCTCGCTGATCTCGGCCGCGCACGCCGCGGATCGGGATCCATGGCGCGATCTCGCGCTTCGCTGCGCTGTCACCTCTGCCGATCCGGCGGCGGTCGCGCAGGGCATCAGCGCCGCCGCGCAAGGCGCGATCCTGCTGGTCGCCGAGGGAGAGGCCACCAGCTGGGGGAGCCTGGTGCTGGAGGAGGTCACGCGCCTCATCGCGGAGGGGTCGTGCTCCGCGCTGGTCATCGTGTGCAGCGACGGCGCGATGCGGCCCTGGACGAGCGCGCTCACGATCGACGGCATCGCGTCGCCGGACGATCTGCACCGCTTCTGGGAGGCGTTCGCGGCGGACGCGGAGCGCCGGGTCGTCGCGAAGATCGAGCGGCTCGACGCGCTGGAGGGCTTTTGCTCCGCCGTGCTGGCCGCGCCGCCCGAGCAGCGCCCCGCGCGGCAGCCGCCGAGCCGCGAGGCCGCGCGCCTGCTCGACCGGCTCGCGCTGAGCCAGCGGCCCTGGCCGTCCGCGCAGCTCCGAAAGCTCGCGGCGCGGCGCGCGGAGCCCGGGCCCGGGGACGCGGCGTGCCAGGGGGTCGCCCAGGAGCTCGCCGCCCTCGGTCTGATCGAGGTCGACGATCGAGGGTGGGTCGCCGCGCGGCGCGCGATCGTCGACCCGGCCGGCGTCGATCGCGAGGATGTGCTCGCGATCGCGGAGGCGCTTGAGGAGCAGTCGTCCGACCCGTGGAGCCTCTCGCGCGCGAGCGAGCTCCTCGCCTCGCTGGGCCAGGACGATCGCGCCGAGGCCGCGGCGATGCTCGCGATCTCCTCGGTCGGCGAGCCGTCGGCGCGCGCCGATTTCTGGCAGCGCTGGGCCCGGACGATGCGGGCGCTCTCCGGCGGGAGCGCCGCGCCGGGCGAGCGGCTGCTGCGCGCGGCGACGCTCGCGCTCCGGCTCGGCGACATCGAGTTCGCCATCGACTTCTCCTCCGCGGCCCAGCGCGAGCGGGAGACGTTCGCCGCGCTGCTCGTGCGCGGCCGCGCGACGAGCGCGCGCGGCGACCTCACGACCGCCGCGATGGTGCTCTCGCGGGCGCTGTCGCTCGCGGCCACGCCCGAGGAGCGGGCGCGCGGCGCGGTGGAGATGGCGGAGCTCTGCTGCAAGACGGGCGACCTCGCGGCGGCCAAGGCGCGCGCCGAGGAGGGGCTCGCCGGCGCTGGGGAGATCGCGACGCGCCTCCAGGCGCGCAACATCCTCGGCAAGCTGCTCCTCGCGCAGCAGGCCTGGGCCGAGGCGGAGCTGCACTTCGCGGCCGACGCGTGGGAGGCGGCGTGCGCAGGCGAGCACGTGAGCGAGCTGCGCGCCCGGCTGAACCGCGCCATCGCGCTGCTCTCCAGCGGCCGCCTCGACGAGGCGCGCACGATGCTCGCCGGCGTGCTCGAGGAGGGCGAGCGGCGCGGCGAGCGCGCGGCGACCGGCTATGCGCTCACGAACCTCGCGGTCATCGCCCACCTGAAGCACGAGTACCCGGAGGCCTTGCGCCTCTTCGAGCGCGCGATCGAGATCTTCCGGAGGATCGGCGACAAGGTCGCGCTCGTGAACCTCATCACGAACCTCGCCGAGATCCGGCTGCAGCTCGGGCTCATCGAGGAGGCCGAGCAGGCGCTCGCGTTCGCGCGGAAGGCTTGCGGCCACGTCATCCCTGGCGTCCGGATCACGCACGTCGCCTACGTGGCGGCGCAGATCCACCTCGAGTGCCGCCGCACGGTGGACGCCTGGTCCGAGCTCACGGCCGCCTTCGCCTGCGGCGCCGGCTCGAAGCTCGGCGAGTGCTACGCGATCGCCGCGCGCATCGCGCTGCACGACGGCGACCTCCTGCAGGCCGGTCAGATGATCCAGCGGGCGCGCGCCGAGGCGACCTCCGACCGGCACCGCGCCGAGATCGCCCTCCTCGAGGCGATGTGCTCGCGCGCCGCCGGCGCGCCGTTCGGGCAGATCGCCGCGGAGGCGCTCGCGCTGTCGCGCCAGGCCCACAGCCACGAGTGCGCCCTGGAGGCGCACGTGCTCCTTCACCACGCGTCGTCCGCCGGGGACCGCGCGTCGCGCGCCCCCGAGGACGAGCCCACGGCGGCGCGCTCGCACCTGGAGGCGGCGATCGACCTCCGCGATCGCATCGCCGAGTCGCTCCCGCCCGAGATCGCGCGCAAGTTCCTCGCGCGCCGGAGCTTCGCCGAGCTCGCCCGGCTGGAGGCGTGCGCGCGCAGCGCGGCCGAGGCGGAGCCGAGGGGCTGCGAGCTCTGCGGCTCCAGCGCGTGCGCCGGGTGCGGAAGGGGAGCGGCTCGCGCCCCGAGGCCGGCGAGCGCGGGCCCCGCGATCAAGCGGATGGTCGGGACGACGCCGGCGCTGCTCAGCCTCATCCACCAGATCGAGAAGGTCGGCGCGAGCGACGCGACCGTGTTGATCCACGGCGAGAGCGGCACCGGGAAGGAGCTCGTCGCCGAGGCGATCCACGAGGTGAGCGCGCGGCGCGCGGGCCCGCTGATCAAGGTCAACTGCGCCGCCCTGGTCGAGACGCTGCTGCTCTCGGAGCTGTTCGGCCACGAGAAGGGGTCGTTCACCGGCGCGGCGTCGCGCCGCCGCGGGCGCTTCGAGCTCGCCGAGGGGGGGACGCTCTTCCTCGACGAGATCGGGGACATCTCGCCGCGCACGCAGGTCGCGCTGCTCCGCGTCCTGCAGGACAAGACCTTCGAGCGGGTCGGGGGTGTCACGCCGCTGCGCGCGAACGTGCGGATCCTCTGCGCGACCCACCGCGACCTGCGTGCGATGGTCGCCCGGGGCGAGTTCCGGGAAGATCTCTATTACCGGCTCCGGCAGGTCGTCCTGGAGGTCCCCGCGCTGCGCCATCGGCCGCGGGATCTGCCCGCGATCGCGGCCGCGATCCTGGAGAGGATCGGCGGCGAGCGTGGCGTGGCGCCGAAGCGCCTGTCCAGCCGGGCCATCGAGGCGCTGTCGCGGCACGCCTGGCCGGGGAACGTGCGCGAGCTCGAGAACGCCCTGCGCGCCGCGGCGATCTTCGCGGACGGCGAGGTGATCGATCTCGAGGATTTCACGACGAACGTCGAAGGGCTGCGGGAGCTCGACGCCGCGGAGCAGGTGAGCGCTCCGATGACACCGAGGGCTGGCATGCACCCTGCTTTCGAATCGTCGAAAGAATCGTCGAAAGAATCGTCGAGAGAATCGTCGAGAGAATCGTCGAGAGAATCGTCGAGAGAATCGTCGAGAGAATCGTCGAAAGAGCCGTCCAGAGACGCGCCCAGAGAGCCGTCCAGCGGGCCACGCGCGTCGGCGCCCGATCAGGCGACGCTGGTGGCACATTCCCCATCGACGCCCGTGGATCGCACGCCGCTGGAGCTCGCGTACGCTCATGTCCGCGGAGGGGTCAGCCTCAGCGACATGAAGCGCGAGATCGAGCGCGAGTGCGTTGCTAGGGCGCTCGACGAGAGTCGTGGGAACATCACGCGCGCCGCCGTGCTCCTGGGCATGAAACGCCCGCGGCTTTCCCAGCTTGTCAAACAGTATGGCTTTGGCGGGACTTCGGAGGATTGAAGTGATGCGAGGTTGCTGGAGGAGTTGGCTGTCGGGGGGCTTCGCGGCGCCTCTGCTGCTGGCGGGCTGCGCGATCGCGTCCCCAGAGCACGAGGAGCAGAGCGTCGAAGCGTGGAGCGATCTCGACCCGATGATCTCCGAAGAAGCGTCCGGATCGAGCGATGGCACCGACGGCGATGTCGTCGTACCCGTCACCGACTTCGTCTCGCCTGCGTCGCTCCCGCCGCGCGACGTCGCGCCGCCGTCCAGCGGTGATGGCGCGCCCACGACGATCGAGGTGCGATCGCAGGAGCGCTGCAACCCGGACCCGCTCCCGTGGAGCCCCAGCAGCGCGGACAGACGCGACGCCGCTCCCTCCGAGAGCGACGGGACGCGCTGAGCCGCGCGCCCGGGCGGCCTGAGCGCGTCCGCGCCCCGGCGCCGCCCGGCCCCGCTCCCCGGCGCGTTTTGCGGTCGCCGCGCGGCTCGCCGCGGTAGCCTTCGCGCGTGGCGCCGCTCGGGATCGATCTCCGCACACGGACGACCCTTGTCTGCGGGGCCCTTGCCCTCGCCATCGCGGCGTCGACGCTGCTGCGAGGTCGCGTCCGCCGCGTCCACCTCTTCTTCGCCGCGTTCGCCGCCGACGTCGGGCTCTGGTACCTCTCGCAGTCGCTCTTCGGCTTCTTCCAGGCCTCGATCTGGGAGCGCTTCACGGCGATCCTCGCCGTGCTTCTCCCGCAGTTCGCGCTGCAGCTCTTCGAGGCGATGATCCCCCATGACCCGGATCGGCGCTCGCGGCTGCTCCGGTTCGCGGGGGTGCTCGTCATCCCGCTGTTCGTCCTCGTGCTGGTGAGCCGGGAGCCGGGCTCGTGGCTCGACTGGCTCACGCGCGGCTGCATTTTCCTCTACGTCTTCGCGCTGCTCACCGCGGGGCTGTACACGCTGGGCCAGCGCGGCAAGCAGAGCTCCTCGCGCGCGACGCAGCGCCGCGTGCGGTTCCTCGTGGTGATCGGCGCGCTCGCCGGGCTCGCCAGCGTCGCCGACTTCGCCTGGTTCCTCGGCGCGGAGCCGCCGCCCGTGGGCGCGGCGCTCTCGATCGTGTTCCTGTTCGTCCTCGCCCAGGCCCTCCGTCACGAGCGCCTGCTCGACGCCTACGAGATGCTCGCGCGCCTGCTCGTCGCCACGGCGGTCGCGTTCCTGATCGCGCTGATCTTCTATCTCCTGCTCACGTTCATCGGCGGCTTCAACACGATGTACCTGAACGCGGTGCTCGCCGCGATCGTCATCCTCGTGCTGTTCGACCCGCTGCGGGAGCGCGTCGAGGAGCAGCTCCAGCGCCTCTTCCTGCGGGAGCGGTTCGACCTCGACCGCTCGCTCGCGGAGGCCCGGCGGCGCCTCGTGCACACGCTCGAGGTGGACGAGATGGGCTCGATCGTGATGAGCGCGCTCGAGCAGTCGCGCCGGGTCACGGCGGCGGCGCTCTACCTGCGCGATCAGGATGGGACGGGCTTCGACCGGCTCGCCTCGCTCGGGCCGCGGGTCCCCGAGCGGATCGAGGTGGCGACCGCGAGGGCGCTGCTCGATCGCCTCGACCGCGGGCCGCTCGCGATGGAGGAGCTGGAGCGGGAGGCGCGCGAGCGGCGGGCGCGCCGCAGCCAGAGCGACGCGGACGACGACGGCAACTTCGCGCGGCGGACGGAGGTGCGGCCCCAGGTCCCCGAGGACGCGGTGCTCGCGGCGGCCGAGGTGCTCGGCAGCCTCTGCTCGGGCGTGGTGCTGTGCGCGCGCGACGAGCAGGGCGAGCCGATCGGGCTCCTGGTCGTGGCGGACACGCGCGTGCGCGACGCGTTCTCGCCCGAGGAGCTGACCCTGCTCGAGACGCTCGCCGCGCAGATCGGCGTCGTCCTGGAGAACTCGCGCCTCTACGCGCAGATGAAGGAGCGCGACCGGCTCGCGCTCCTCGGCCAGATGGCGGCCGGGCTCGCGCACGAGATCAGGAACCCGCTCGGCGCGATCAAGGGGGCGGCGCAGCTGCTCGCCGATCCCGTGCCGGAAGCGCAGATCGACGCGGCGTCGCGCGAGTTCCTCGGGATCATCCTCGAGGAGGTCGATCGGCTCGATCGCGTCGTGGGCTCGGTGCTCGATCTCGCGCGGCCGGCGCAGGGCTCGGTCGTCCCGACCGACGTGAACGCGATCGTGCGCCGCACTCTGCAGGTGCTCTCGATCGAGCGCAGGAACGACCAGCTCGAGGTCGAGGTCACGCTCGATCCCGACCTCCCCCGCGTCGCCATCGATCCAGAGCAGCTGCGGCAGGTGCTGATGAACCTGTTCCGCAACGCCGTTCAGGCCATGAAGGGCCGGGGCAAGGTGGTGATCTCGACGCGCGTCCGCTTCGGCCGCGGCACGCGGCCCGGCTCGGGCTCGGACGAGCCGTTCGTCGAGCTCAACGTCACCGACAACGGCCCCGGGATCTCCCAGAAGGTGCTCGCGAACATCTTCCTGCCGTTCTTCACGACGAAGGACAAGGGGACCGGGCTCGGCCTGTCCATCAGCCAGCGCATCGCGCAGAGCGCCGGCGGCCGCATCGAGGTCCGGTCGTACGAGGGGAAGGGGAGCACCTTCGCCGTGATCCTCCCCGCCGCCGTCGACAAGCTGAGCGCGCCGCAGCCGTCGCCCGCGGCGCTTTCGCCCGCCGAGGCGGCCCCTCAGGAGCGGCCAGGCTGAAGCCGGTGGCCCCGGAGGCGCCCGCGGCGTCTGGGCGCGTCCCAGAAGCGCCCGCGGCGTCTGGGCGCATGCGCGCCGCGCGCGTCGCGTCGAGCGGGGCGCTCAGCCGTAGCGCGAGGTCATGAGCCGCTCGAGCGCGGGATGCTCGCGCACGAGCGCGAGCGTGTGCTCGGCGTGTCCGTGGGCGTAGCCGTTGCCGATGTAGAGATCCACGTCCTTGCCGATCCCCTCGGCCCCCAGGGCGGCGGCGGTGAAGCTCGTGCTCATCGCGAAGAAGTACGTCTTGCCGCGATCGCGCGTGGCGACGATCGCGCTGAGCTCAACGCCTGGGACGTTCACGCACGAGAGCGTGAGGTCGGCGCCCGCGTCGCCGGTGAACGGCAGCACGGCGTCGCGCACGGCGAGGGGGTCGCGCGCGTCGAGGACGGCGACGTGGTCGCAGATCGCGAGCGAGCGCAGATCGGCGGCGAGCCCCGGCGACGCCTCGATCCCGATGACGCGCCCGGCGCGGCCGACGCAGCGCCGCGCCTCGGCCGCGCACAGGAGGCCCGATTTCCCGCCCGCGCCGAGCACCACGACGCTGTCGCGCGGGCCGGCGAGGCGCGCCACCTGAGGCGCGGCGCCCGCGACGTCGAGCAGCGCGAGGGCGAGCCGCTCGGGCATGTCGGTCGGCATCCGGGCGAGCGGCGCCGACCCGAAGAGGATCGCGGTGCCCTCGACGTCGATCTGCGCGGACGCGGGCCGCACGGCGATGATCCGGCGGAGCGAGAGCGGCGTGAGCGAGAGCGACGCGAGCGTCGCGACGCGATCGCCGACGGCGACGCCGCGGTGCTCGGCGAGCGCGCCGACCCGACGCACGACGCCGAGCAGCATGCCGCCCGAGCCGGTGACCGGGTTGTGCTGCTTGCCCCGGCGCGCCACCGTCTCGAGGACGAGCCGGGCCACGCCGTCCGGGCTGCCGCCGGAGGCCTCCTCCATCTGGCGGAAGCTCGCGGCGTCGATGTTCAGCGTCTGCACATCGACGACGATCTCGGTCTCGAAGTGGCGCGAGGCGTCGGCGTCCAGCCGCTCTGCCGGCTGCGGCATGGCCCCCGGTGGATCGAGCACGCGGTGCGTGCCCAGCGGATCGCCTGCGGAGAGGGTGGGTCGCGTCGCTTCGGAGCTCACGCCGAGGCCGTTCAACATGCCGGGCTCGAAAGCAAGGGCAATGAGCCGAGCGACCGCAGGATTCCTCGCTGAGGCGGCCCGGCGCGCCGCCCGGGGCCCGGGGGCCCCGGAAACCGGCGGTGCCGACCGTTTCGACGGAGCCAGTCGCCCTCTTTCCCTCAAATTGGATACACTCGCGTGCGCCGAGTACGTTGGCCCCTACCCCCGCGGCGCGCCCCTGTGGCGGCCGAGGGAGGGGGGCCGGCGCGTTGCGTCAGGATCGGACGAGCCGACTCATTTGAAAGAACGGACCGGATCTCTTGACCACCTTTGCTCGGTGAAACTAAGCTTTGCCCCCTGCTGGCGCTCTCGTAAGCGCACGAAGGTTTTTACTCCCTGCGATGGATAACCACGCTCCCAAGGTGTCGGCAACGCGGCAACTAGCGTTGCGCTTCATCTCCGGGAAGTACCAAGGCGGCGAATTCCCCCTCGGGGAGCAGCAGGAGATCGTCGTGGGTCGCTCCAGCGACCTCGACATGGTCCTCGTCGAGGACATGGTCTCCCGGCGCCATGCCCGGATTGCCTGCACCGAACAGTCGATTGTGATCGAGGATCTCGGCTCGACGAACGGGACGTTCGTCAACGGCGAGAAGATCAAGAAGACGACCCTGAAGGAAGGCGATCGGGTGCTCATCGGCACCAGCATCCTCAAGGTCGTCTCCACCGACCCGGGCGCGCCGCCGGCGCGGAAACGGATGGACGAGCCATCGCTGAGGAGCGGTCAGACCCGGTCGATGTCCGGGTCGATCGACGAGATCCCGCTCCCGGATCTGCTGCAGCTCTTCGGCACATCGAAGAAGAGCGGCGTCCTCGTGGTCCGCTCCGACGACGACGTCGGCAAGATCTACCTGCGCAAGGGCATCGTGACCTTTGCGACCATCAACGATCTGACCGACGTCCCGCCGCTGAAGAGCGTCTACCGGATCCTCACCTGGGCCGGCGGGACGTTCGACCTCGAGGCGGCCGAGGAGCGGGTCATGACCGGCGAGATCAGCGCGACGGTGCAGGAGCTCCTCATGGAGGGGCTCCGGCAGATCGACGAGCTGAACAACATCCGCCACCAGCTCCCGGACCTGTCGGCGCGCCTGGTCATCCCCCAGCCGCTCAAGCCGCAGCTCCGCGATCTCTCGCCCGTCGATCTCGACGTCCTCCAGGTCGTCTACAACCACGGGCACCTCGCGATGGTCCTCAACAAGAGCCCCGCGACGGATCTGGAGACCGCGCAGTCCGTGTTGAAGATGATCAACGCGGGCTACCTCCGCGCCGAGTGAGCCTGGCGGGGGCGCACGGCGCCGCGAGGCCGCGCAAGGCGGCCGCTCGCGGCGGCGCGCGCAGCGCTCGGCTGAACCGAGCTCGATAGGTCAGGGGAGCGCGGTCGACAGCGCGCCCTCGCGCGCCGCGCTCCCGAGGGCGCGGCGCGCCGGGCGGCAGCGCGGTGTCAGGACTGCGACGCGCCGCGCTTCGCAGGGTCGGTCGCCTTGCTCGCGAGGCGGAGCGACACGGCGCGGGCGTGCGCCTGCAGGCCCTCGGCCAGGGCCAGCTTCTCGATGATCGGGCCTTGCGTCCGGAGCGCCGCGCCCGAGTACCGGATGAGGCTCGCGCGCGTCACGAAGTCGTAGACCCCGAGCGGCGCGCCGAAGCGGGCCGAGCCGCCGGTCGGGAGGACGTGGGAGGGCCCCGCGAGGTAGTCGCCCGCGGCGACCGGGGTTAGGTCGCCGAGCAGCGCGGCGCCGAGCGTGCCGATCTCCGAGAACAGCCCCTCGGCGTCGGCGACGTGGAAGGCCACGTGCTCGACCGCGAGCTGATCGGCGATCTCGGCGAGGCGAGCGCGCGAGCCGACGACCAGCGCCGCCGCGTGCGTCGAGAGCGACGCCTGCACGATCGCGCGACGCGTGAGCTCGGGGAGCGCCGCGTCGAGCTCGCGCGCGACCGCCTCCGCCAGCTTCGCGGAGGTCGTCGCGAGCAGCGCGTAGGACGCCTCGTCGTGCTCGGCCTGCGAGAGCAGATCGGCGGCGACGAGCCGGGGATCCGCGGACTCGTCGGCGAGCGCGAGGATCTCGCTCGGCCCGGTGATGCCGTCGATCGACACATCCCCGAAGACCAGCTTCTTCGCGCAGGCGACGTAGGCGTTGCCGGGCCCCACGATCTTGTCGACCGGCGCGAGCTCCGGGAGCCCGTAGGCCATGGCCGCGATCGCCTGCGCGCCGCCCGAGTCGAGCAGGGTCGTCACGCCGGAGAGGTGCGCCGCGGCGAGCGTGGCGTCGTCGGCCGACGGGCTCGCGAGGACGATCTCCCGCACGCCGGCGATGCGCGCGGGGATGGCCGACATGAGCACGCTGGAGGGGTAGCGGGCCTTGCCGCCCGGCGCGTAGACGCCGACCCGGCGCAGCGGGCGCACGCGCATGCCCAGCAGGACGCCCTCCTCCTCGTAGCTGAAGCCGGCCTGCAGCGCGGGCCCGTTCGCCGTCACGTTCGCGGGGCCGAGGTCGCCCGCGTCGCGCTGCCGCTCATGGTAACGCGCGATCCTCGCTGCCGCGGTCTCGAGCGCGGCGCGGACCTCCGGCGAGAGCCTCGCGAGCGCCTCGGCTCCGCCGAAGCCGCCCTCCGCCTCGGGGCCTGCGTGGCGGACGAGCGCCTTCGACGTCCTCCGCTCGAACTTCTCGATGTACCCGAGCACGGCGGACGTCCCCCCGCGCCGCACGTTGTCGATGATCTCGGTCACGGCCGGCGTGACGTTCGCGAGGTCGCCCGTGCCGCGGGTGCGCAGGGCTGACAGGGTGGACTCGAACTGAGGCGAACCTTCGATGTAGATGGGCAGCATGGCTTGATAGGGCCCGGCGCGGTGGAATCTCCGCGTGGACGGCGACACCCCCTACCACACCACCCCGGCCGCCGGTACGTCGGCCGCGCCGCTGCGACCGCCGCGGGCGCGGCAGCGCATCGCGGCGGCCGCCGCGCGTCGCTCCCCGAGTTCCCCGGTCTGAGCGGATCGAGTAGGGTCGCCCGATGCGGTCCGGCTCGTTTGGTCTCGCCTCCACCGCGCTCTCGGTCGTGCTCCTCGCGCTGGCGCCTGCCGTGCTCGTCGGTTGCCCGGAGAACTCCTGCTTCCTCAAGATCTGCCAGGGCAGCAGCTGCCGCTGCTCGATCTCGTCGTGCAGCGACGGCGCCGGCTTCGACACGAAGCAGAACCGCTGCCGGTGCCTGAAGGGCTACCTCTCGGTCGCGGGCCAGTGCCTCACACCCCAGGCGGCGAACGCCTACTGCGGCGTGGGTCGCCACTACGAGGCCGGCGGGTGCGCTCCCGATCGCTGCCGGCCCGGCGACGAGATCGACCAGAGCACGGGCTACTGCGTGCCGCGCGAGCAGGTGGCGACCAACATCGGCGTCGCGGTCGGCGCCGGGCAGAAGCTCGGGTGCCCGCCTGGCCAGGAGCTCATCGTCGACGGTCCGACCGCCGCGTGTGTCCCGCTCTCGCAGACCTGCGCGCGCGACGAGGTCTGGACCGGCCAGGCGTGCGCGAAGGTCGGGCGCTGCCCAACGGGCGCGATGTGGGATCCCGCGCTCGCGCAGTGCGTCCAGTACGCGCAGGGCTCGGGGGAGAGCGGGCTCACGGTCAACGTGGGGCAGTGGGCGTCGGCGAACTACGGGCCCGACGGCGGCATGGGCACGAGCGGCTTCTGCGGCGCCTTCGCGAAGAAGCCGTACAGCTTCGGGATCGTCGAGGGGGCCTCGGCCTACGTCCGCGCCACGGTGATGATGTCCTTCCCGGACGGCGAGATCGCCCGCGGCGTCGTGCAGGCGGTGACGGTGTTCGACGCGAGCGGGAACCCGGTGCCGCCGCGCGGCGCCGCGGAGGTCGATGCGGCGGCGCGCAGCATCTTCGGCACGCTCGTGCTGGGCGGCGGGCGGGCGAGCGCGCCGACCTCGTCGACGACCGTCCGCTGCGCGGTCATCCACGCCGGGAAGCCGCAGCCGGTGCCCGCCGTGGGTGGACTTTGAGCCCGCTCGGCGACGCGCGTTGCCGGGCGGGCTTCAGCGCCAGCGCGCCGATGCTCACATCCTCGACAGCGTGCTCACGACGCGCGTGGCGGGGAGGGCGCTGAGGCCGACGCAGCTGACGACCTTGCCGCGCTCCACCACGAAATTGCTCGTCGAGGGCTCGATCTTCGCGAACTCGACGCTCAGGCGGGCCCCGTCGAAGCTCGCGCGCAGGGGGTGGCCCTCCACCGCGCTGCGGACGTCCTGGCAGGTGCCCCTGGAGCGGGCCGGATCGAACTTGCGCGACTCGGGGGCGATGAAGCGGAGCCGGTCCTCGACGGCGAACACCCCGGTCTCGCCGGGGATCTCGCGCAGCGAGAAGCGGGCCTCGCCCTCGGCATAGTCCTGCGGCGCGAACTGCTCCGGGCGGCGGACCCGGAACTCGAGCGACTCGCCGGCAAGGACGGCCTCGAGCTCGCGCCCGTTGCCGACCCACAGCCCGGTCAGGCTGGCGAGCGGCGACGGCTGCGGCTGCTCCGCGCTCGTCGCCGGGGTGGTGCTGCTCGCGCTGGCCGCCGGGCGCTGCTCCCTCGACGAGGCGGCCCGCCGGCGACCCTCGCGCGGCCTGTCGAGCACGCCCAGCCCGAGCAGCGCGGCGGCCCCGCCGAACATCACGAGGGCCCCGGCGCCGATCGCGAGCCATGAGCCGCGCGCGCGCTGCGACCCCGCAGGCCCGCTGGCCAGCGCAGCGCCCGACGGCGACCGCAGCCGCTCGCGGACCTCGTCGACCGTCGTGGCCGCGGGCGGCGGCGGGCGGCTCGACGCGCCGAGCGGCGCGGCGGCCGCGGCAGGCGCAGGGTGGGCGATCGCGTCGAGCGCGGCGAGCAGCTCCTCGCAGCTGGCGAAGCGACCCGCCCGTTCCTTGGCGCACGCCTTCTGGAGGAAGGCGTCGAGCTCCGGAGGGACGTCGTGACGCACGGCGCTGACCAGGGGGAGCGGCGCCTCCGCGTGCTGCCGCATGATCTCGATGTCGCTCTCGGCGTCGAACGGCACTTGCCCCACCAGCATCTCGTAGAGCACGACGCCCAGCGCGTAGATGTCCACCCGCTTGTCGAGGTCGCGGCGCCCGAGGACCTGCTCCGGCGACATGTAATAGAGCGAGCCGATGATCCCCTTGGTCAGCCCGCGCCCCGCGAGCGCGTCCGCCTCGGCCTTGGCGATGCCGAAGTCGGTGACCTTCGCGACGCCGTCCTTGCCGCGGAGGAGCACGTTCGCCGGCTTGAGATCGCGGTGGATCACCCCCTCGCGGTGCGCGGCCGCGATGCCGGAGGCGATCTGCCGGAAGATCGAGAGCGCCTCGGGCAGGGGCATCCGCCGGCGCTCCTCGGCGTACCTGGCGAGCGTCTGCTCGAGGCTCTCGCCGTCGATGTACTGCATGACGAGCCAGAGGTCGTCTCGCTCCGCCACCACCGCCTTCAGGTGGACGACGTTCGGGTGATCGATCTGCGCGAGCGCGCGGCCCTCGGCGAGCGTCCGCGCGCGCACGTCCGGCCGGTGCCCGAGCTCCTGGCGCACCGCCTTCAGCACCACGTGCAGGCCGGTGTGGACGTCCCGAGCGAGGTAGACGACGCCCATGCCGCCCTCGCCGAGCACCCGCTCGACCACGTACTTCTGATCGACGAGCGTCCCCGCCGGCAGGTGGCCGCCCGGCGCGCGCCGCGGCAGCGAGCCCGCCAGCGGCGCGGGGACGACGTGAGGCGCGTGGACGTTCGCCGCGGGCCCGTTCGCGCCGCCGGCCGCGAGGGCCGAGAGGCTGGCCCTGTGCGCTGGATCCTCGGGCGCCAGCGCGCCCAGCAGCGGCTGCCCTGGGACGGTCGCCCGCGGGCCGGGCGCGGGAGGCGCCGAGGCCGCCGCGCCGGCGCCCGCCTCCTTCGCGGTCAGCGACGCGCCGCACGCCACACAGAACCGGGCGGAGCCGGGGTTCTCGGCGTTGCATACGAGGCACCTGGCCATGGCGCGGTCAGCTCGATCCGCGGCGCGCCCGGCGAGCAGCGCGCCGTGGAGGTTACGTCAGGTCCAGTGGCCCGCGCGGAGCGCCGCGGAGTCGATGGTCTTGATCTTCGGCGCGAGCGCCTCGCGGAAGATGGCCTCGTCGTCGTCGTCGAGGCCGCTCTCTCCGAAGCCGGACGCGACCTCCATCGAGGTAGCGAGGATGCGCAGGAACTGCTGGAAGCTCGACGCGCAGAGCTCCGGCTTGAGCGACTCGGTCCCCGTCATGCAGGTGAACACGGGGCAGTCCCCCTCGGCGTCGAGCTTCGAGATGTCGAGGAAATAGGGATCTCCCAGCAGGGCGCTGCGAGCGATGAGGATCCAGCTCTTGCGCCAGCCTGCGAGGGAGCTGTCGCCGCCGTTCGCCTGCTGCTCGGCCGCGAGCTTCTCGGAGGGGATGAGGCGTACACGCTCGACCGGGGTCACCGTCTCGACGTCGAGCGGGTCGGCCTCCTGCAGGAAAGCGCGGTACCTCGCGGGCACCCGCAGCGTCTTGCGCAGCTCTTCCACCGCCGCTGGAGCCGCCTTTCCGAACCTCGCAGGGATGCCTCTTCGGACAAAGGCATCCTTGAGCGCCGTAACCGACTCGGCAAGGTCGCTATCCACCGAACATCCCTTCCTTTGCAAGTCCACCGGGACAGCCCGCTGGGCGGGCGCCCTCATCGCTTCGAAACCACTCCGCTCCCGGGGAGAGCACCGGCGCGCACCCGGAGGAATACCCCGCGCCGGGCCAGGTAGTGTAACAGAAAAACGATGGTCGACGTTGCGTACGCTGAGAGTCGATTCCGGCCCCCCGAAATCGCCCACCGGTACGGTCCGTGCGTGCACCTGCTCGATGACCCGCTCGCATGGACTCTGCTGGCTCGAGCCTGCTCCCCGGAGACGGTCCAGCCCGACGTCGGGCGTCTCGTCGGGGTTCTCTACCAGAACCTGGCGCGCGCCGTCCTCGCCGCCGAGCTGGGGCGTGCGCGCGTCGACATCCCGACCCGGATGATCTCCTCCCACCCGGAGGCCGTGTATCGCGGCGCCGCGCTGTCGCGCGCGACCAAGGCCGTCACCGTGGGCATCGCGCGCGCCGGGACGATGCCCTCCCAGGTCGTCTACGAGCTCTTGAACGAGGTCCTCGATCCCGCGCTGGTCCGGCAGGATCACCTGTTCATGAGCCGGCAGACGAACGAGCAGGGCGAGGTCGTCGGCGCGACCTGGCACGACGCCAAGATCGGCCGCGACGTCGAGGGGCGCCACGTGCTCTTCCCCGACCCGATGGGCGCCACCGGCTCGTCCATGGTCAGCGCCATGACGTACTACAAGACCGCGCTCGAGGGGCGGCCGGCCAAGTGCATCGCCATGCACCTCATCGTGACGCCCGAGTACATCCGCCGCGTCACCGAGGCGCACCCGGACGCCATCATCTACGCGCTCCGGCTCGATCGCGGCCTCTCGCCGGCGCGCGTGCTCAAGACCGAGCCGGGCACGCACTGGGACGAGGAGCGCGGCCTGAACAGCATCCAGTACATCGTCCCGGGCGCCGGCGGCGTCGGCGAGATCCTCAACAACGCCTGGCTGTGAGCGCGAGGGCGTCGCCGCGGCGGCGCCGCGCCGGCGCAGCCGCCTCGCACGCCCGCTGTCAGCGGCCGCGCTTCGAGCGGCGGTTGTGGCCGGCGGCGAGCGCGCGGTAGTCGATGTCCGCGTGCGGCCGGCTCACGGCGGGGCGCAGATCGCTGCAGAGCCGCGTGAGCTCCGCGACCATCGCGCCGAGATCGCTCGCGCCCGCGGCCCTGCGCTGCGCGAGCTCGCCGTAAGCGGCCGCGAGGGACGCGATGCCCTTGCCGGAGACGTGCCCGCGGCGCGACAGATCGACGTAGCTCCGCGCGAGCGCGACGCTGTCGAAGTTGTGGGCGACGACCAGCGACTGCGCGACGCGGAGCACGGCGTGCGCCGCGATCCGGCCGTCCTCGTGGAGGACGAACGCCGCCTGCAGGTAGTTGTAGAAGGGGACGACCCGGTCGCCGAAGATCCGGAAATCCGAGGGCGAGGACTGGCGGTCGAGGTGGATCAGGATGCGCTCGACGACGGGGCCCTTCTCGACGTAGCTCGCGAACCGGATCGCATCGACGATGGTGTCGTCGTACGCGTGCCCGAGCCGCATCACCTCGCCGAGCTCCAGCGGGGTGACCCGGCCCTCGCAGACGTCCGCGTACAGCGAGTAGACGAACGCGTCGGCCTCCGCGTCGTCACCGAGCAGCACCTCGCGGATGAGCGCGCCGCTCGGGTCGCGCTGATCCGCGAGCTCGCAGCGCCGCTGGAGCAGCGCGGGCAGCTTGTAGCCGAGCTGCCCGCGCAGCGCGCGGAAGCGCAGCCGGAGGATGTTCTGCAGGTTGGGCTTCAGCGTGAGCGACGCCCAGCGCGCGCCGTCGAGCCGCAGCTTCTGCTCGATGCGGGAGCGGAGCTGCTCCGGGCTGCCCGAGAGGATGTGGGTCTCGACGCCCGCGCGGCCGAGCTCGCGCAGGAGCGACCCCGCGCCCGGCACGGTGCGCTTCTGATCCGGCCGCTCGATCGCGGTCCGCACGAGGTCGCGCAGCGTGTCGAAGTCGGTCCGGAGGTAGGTCTTGTCGAGGTCCCACCGCGCGATGAACGGCGCGCGCGGCGGCGATGCCGCTGCGTTCGCCGGCGATCCGGGCCCTCGCGATCGTTCCTCGTCGTTCACCGTCTCTCGCTCAGCGCGACATCCACTCGCGCCGCATCTTGTCGAGCGACTGCACCACGTCGCTGTCGGCGCCCTGCCGGGCGAGGTCCATCGCCTCGCGGAGGTACATCGACGCCTCGCCCGTGCGCTCGCGCTGGTGCGCCACGTGCGCCAGCGCGCCCAGGACGAGCGCGCGATCAGGCCCGCCTGGGCCGGCGAGGTCGAGCGCCTCGCGCAGCACGCCGTCGGCGTCGGTCAGATCACCGGCGCGCGCGAGCGCCTCGCCGAGCTTCCGGCTGAAGATGAGGACGGCGCGCACCGGATCGTCGAGCTCGCCCCGGAAGATCTCCCGCCGCGCCAGATCGAGGCCGCGGCGCAGCGCGAGCACGCTGCCGGCGCTGTCCCCGCGCGCGGCGGAGCGGTCCGCCGCCTGCTCGAGGAGCATCAGCGCGACGAACGCGTTCTGCGCGTGGTAGGCGTGGATCGCCTGCACCTCGAGCGGCAGCGCGAGCGGGTCGCCCGCGCTGTCGAACGTCGCCTTGGCGTGCAGATCGCGCCGGACGCCGGCCGGGATCGTCGCGAGCGTCACGTCGCGGAGCAGCGGGTGCGCCGTGCGGATGCCGCTCGAGTGCTCCTCGATCATGCCCGCCGACGCGAGCTTGCCGAGCAGGTCGTCGAAGGCGCGGATGTCCGGGAGCAGGCGCTGCAGCGTGGCCCGGTCCGCCGCGTCGCCGATGACGGCGAGCGCCTGCAGCGTGCGGCGCGCGTCCTGCGGCAGCCGCTCGATCCGCGCGGCGACGAGGTCGGCCATCCGCGCGGGAGGATCGCTGCCCCCCTCGAGCGTGTAGCGGACCAGCTGGTCGATGTAGAGCGGCGGCACCGTCGCGGCCTCGCCGCCGAGGACGGCCGGGCTCGCCGCGCTCGGCGGCAGGGCCAGCGGGGTTTGATCGGCGGCGCCGTCCGGCGGGTCGCGCCGCGGCGACAGCCGCAGGCCGCCCATGCTCGGCGGCGTCTTGCGGGCGGCGCGGTGGTCCAGGCCCACGCTGCTGCGGAGGAGCGAGAGCGCGATGTCCTTCGGGAGGCCGCCGAGCGCGCGCACGGCGCCGCCCCACTCGGGCTCGAAGCCCGGCGTGTGGCTGGCGACGATGAGCAGCGCCGCGAGCGGCGGCTCCGCGATCACGTCGGCGAACGCGTTCCGGCTCGCGCCGTCGACGGCGTGCAGGTCGTCGATCGCGAGCAGGACCCGGTGCGGGAAGGCGGTCTGCTGCGCGCGAGAGAGCGCCCAGCGCAGGGCCTCCGCGGCGATGAAGCGGCGATCGTCGGGCGAGAGGCCCCCCGCCGTCGGCTTGTTCCAGGCGTGCCTGCGCACGTCGGTCCCGCGATCGCCCTTGCCGAAGATCTCGAGCAGCCCGCGCCGCGCCTCTGGCGTCGCGCCGCTCCAGTTCGACGCGTTGCCGCCGTCGGGCGGGAGCTCGGCGAGCCCGGCGATCGCCCAGCGGAGCGCGTAGTAACCGACCTCCGCGCCCCATGGGTCCGGGCCGGACTGGATGACGATGTCGCCCCGGCTCGCGGCGACGTCGAGGAACTCGCGGAGGAGCCGGGTCTTGCCGACGCCGTGCTCGCCGACGATGCGCGCGGCGACGACCGAGCCCTCGACGTCGGCGAGGCAGGTGTCGAGCCACGCGAGGTCGTCCTCGCGCGCCGCGAACGGGAGCGGGAGCGTGGGGGCCGAGGGGGCGCGATCGCGCCGGGCGGCCTGGGGCGCCGCGCGCGGCGCAGGGGCGGGCGAGTGGGCCTGCGCGATCCTGGCGCCGCACTCGCCGCAGAACTTCTGGCCGCGCGGCACGATGGCCCGGCACGAGCCGCAGATGACCGTCGCGTCGGAGAACGAGAAGCGCCCCGAGGGGGTGTCGAACGTCCCGAGCGCCGCGCGCAGCGCCGCCGCGAACTCGTCCGCCGACTGGTAGCGCCGCGCGGCGTCCTTCTCGAGCGCCCGCAGCGTGACCTCGACGAGCGGCTCGGGGATCTCGCGCTCCGGCGCGAGCAGGGCGGGATCGGGCGGCGGCAACGAGAGGTGCATCAGCACCACCTGCGTCGGCGATTCCGCCTCGAACGGGAGCCGGCCGGTCAGCAGCTGGAACAGGATGACGCCGCACGCGTAGAGGTCGCTCCGCGCGTCGATCGGATCGCCGCGCCCCTGCTCCGGGGCCATGTAGTCCGGGGTCCCGCAGACGATGCCGGGGCTCGTGATGTTCGTCGTCGCGACCTCCCCCTTCAGCTTCGCGAGGCCGAAGTCGACGACCTTCACGAAGTCGCCGCCCGAGCGCATCGGCTCGAGCACGATGTTCTCGGGCTTGAGATCGCGGTGGATGATGCCGAGGTGGTGCGCCTCGGCGAGCGCCGCGAGCACCTGACAGAGGATGTCGACGATGCGGCGGAACGGGAGCGGGCCGTCCTCGTAGACGACGCGGGCGAGGTCGCGCCCGCGCAGGAACTCCATGACGAGGTAGAGCTGCCCGCCGTTCTTACCGAAGTCGATGACCCCGACCGAGTTCGGGTGGTTGAGGCGGCTCGCGGCGCGCGCCTCGGTGATGAACCGGACCGACGCGCTCTCGTCGCCGAGCAGGTGGGGATGGATGATCTTGACGGCCACGGTGCGCCCCAGGGCCTTCTGCTCGGCCCTGTACACGCGGCCCATGCCGCCCACCCCGACGAGCTCCAGGATCACGTAGTTGCCAGGGAGCGTCGTCCCGATCAGCGGATCGTCGGACGTCCGGTTGAACTCCGAGATCGGGAAGCCGCACACCGGGCAGAATTTGTGCGCCTGCTCGCACGGATTCGCGCATTGCGGGCAGACCACTGTGGACACGCGCGGGACCTTACCACGTTCGGGATAACGATTGGAGTCGAGGTCTCCCTCGGCCCGCGGGGGCGCCGTCTGGAGGGGGCGGGGAGGCTCGTCCAGCCGTCTGTTAGGTCCTGGATCCTTCTTGGGGTAACCTCGGGCGCGATGGTTACGCCTCGCCTACGTCTCGGTCAGCTCCTGGTCGACGCGCGGATGATCACCCAGGACGCCCTCGAGAGGACCCTGGAGCAGCAGCGCACGGATGGCCGGCGGCTGGGGACGCTCCTTGTCGAGCAAGGGCTCATCAACGAAACCCAGCTGACGCAGATCCTGTCGCACCAGCTCGCCGTCCCCTGGGTGTCGCTCCTGCACATCGAGTTCTCGCGGCAGCTGCTCAACCTCGTCCCGCACGACGTGGCCGAGCGCTACTGCCTCGTCCCGATCTACGTTCGCCACGTCCGCAACCAGGGCGAGACGCTGTACGTCGCGATGGACGATCCGACGAACGAGGACGGCATGAAGGAGTGCATGGCGTTCTCCGGCCTGCCCGTGCGCGCGATGATCGCTCCGCCGAGCGACATCCGGAACGCCATCCGCGTCTATTACGGAGCGCGCGCCCGCTCGGCGCCGCCGCCCGCGCCCGCGAAGCAGGCCCAGGCGAGCGAGCCGCAGTCGCGGGCGCGCCCCGCCGACCCGCCGCCTTCGTCCGAGCTCTCCGGAGCGCCCGAGACCGCGCGCCACGCGGAGGACACGCCGCTGACGCCATCGACGCCGGAGCCCTTGCTGCTCACCAGGCCCGTCTCGCGATCCGGGGCGCGGCTGATGGAGGACGCGGGGCCGGCGATCGAGACCTCCGACGTCGACCCCTCCGACGTGGGCGTCATGGAGGACGAGCTGGCGTGGGAAGCGCCTCGCCCCGCGGCCAGGGAAGTCCGCAGCTCCCCGGAGGAGCGGCAGATCCGCGGCCGGCCGGACGAGCGCTCGCGGCCGACGTTGAAGGTCGCGCCGACGCCCGAGCTGCTCGCGGCGGCGCAGGCGGCACGATCCGCGCAGTCTGCGCAGCCAGCGCAGGCGCAGTTCACGCAGGCGGCCCAGGCGCAGTCCACGCAGGCGCAGGCGCAGGCAGCGCAGCCGGAGCGCCGGAAGACGATGCGCCCGAGCTCCGCGCCGGGGCCCGTCTCGGCCTCCGCCGGCGACGGGGCGCCGAGCCTGGACGGGGCGCCGACGTCGAGCACGCCAGCCGCGGTCCTCCTCGGCGCGGTGCTCGGACGCGCCAGCGCTGCGGCGCGCCCCGTCCCGGAGAGCGTGCCCGACTACGGCGACGAGCCCCCGAGCGAGCGCGAGGTGCGCAACATCCCCGCGCCGCAAGGCCGCGGTCGCCGGCGGATGGTCTCGCTCACCCTGCTCGACGGGACGACGATCACGCTCCCCGCGCGCGGGTCCAAATCCCAGCAGCAGCCGCAGCAGCAGCGAAAAGAAGCCCCGTCCCCCCGCGCCACCGCGCAGTCCGAGCCGCCGCCTCCTCCTACGGCGGACGACTCGGGCCTCACCGCGCGCGATCTGGTCTCCGCGCTGCGCGCGGTGTCGCACGGCGCCGACGCGAGCGAGATCCTCGGCAACAACGTGCGCTGGGAGGCGATGTTCGCCGCGCTCCTGTCGCTGATGCTCAAGAAGCACCTCATCGCCGACTGGGAGTTCGTCGACGAGCTGAAGAAGATCTGACGCGAAGCACGGGCTCGGTCGCCGCTGCCGGCGCGCCGCGCGCGTCTTCGGCGTGGCGCTCGGCGCGCGGCGCGCTCGCGAGCGACGGCCGTCAGCGCGCCTCCCGCGCCGCGCCAGCGCGGATCAGCGCGTCGATGTCCTCTTCCGAGAAGCCCGCGTCGCGGAGCACGGCGCGCGTGTGCTCGCCGGCTCGAGGCGCCGGCGCGAACGCGGCGCCCGCCGGCGTGACCGGCGTCCTCAGCTGGGGGATCCGTCCGCGCGGCGAGGCGATCTCGAACAGGAGATCGCGCGAGGCGAGGTGGGGATCCGCCGCGGCGCTCCGCGGATCGAGGACCGGCTCGAGGCAGCAGTCGCGCTCGGCGGCGACGGTCTCCCACTCGGCGCGCGTCCTCTCCCGAACGACGGCGGCCAGCTTGCGCTTGAGCTCGGCCTGGTGCGGCCCGGGGACGAGCGCGCTCGGGTCGGGATCGAGCCCGGCGCCCTCGCAGAACGAGGCCCAGAACTTCGGCTCCAGCGCGGCGAGGGCCATCGCGTGCCCGTCGTTCGAGAGGTAGGTGTTGTACGGCGCGAGCCCGCCGGTGAGCGGCGCGGCGCCCGCGCGCGCCGTCTCCCCGACCGCTTCTCCCCCGCTCGCGAGCGCGGCGGCGAGCGTGGGAAGGGCGAAGCCGAGCACGCCGTCGGTCATGGCGATGTCGAGCACCGCGCCCTGCCCGGTCCGCTCGCGCTCGCGCAGCGCGGCGAGGATGGCGATCACGCACCACATCCCGCCGCTCATGTCGGCGACCTGGAAGCCCGGCACCTGCGGCGGCCCCTCGGCGGGCCCCTGCGCGCCGAGGACCCCCGCGCGCGCGATGTAGTTCAGATCGTGCCCCGCGCGCGCCGCCAGGGCGCCCGTCTGGCCGTAGCCGGTCAGCGCGCAGACGATGAGCCGCGGGTTGTCCGCGCGCAGCGCCGCGTGACCGAGCCCGAGCCGATCGAGCACCCCCGGGCGGAACTGGTCGAAGAGCACGTCGTAGCCGGCGACGAGCCGGCGGAAGGCGTCGCGCCCCTCGGGCGTCTTCAGGTCGAGCAGGGCGCTGCGCTTGCCGCGGTTCAAGAGCTGGAACGCCGCGGATTCTCCGGCGATCTGCGGGGGGAGCTGGCGCAGGAAGTCCCCGCCGGCGACGTCCTCGACCTTGTCCACCGTCGCGCCGAGATCCGCGAGCACGAGGGTCGCGAAGGGGCCTGGCAACAGCCTCGAAAGATCGAGGACGCGCGTGTCGATGAGAGGGCGCACGGCGGCGCAGGTGGGCTCGCCCTATCTCGGCCGGCGCCCGGATCAGCCCGCGTTGAGCTGGAACAGCTTCGGGAGCTTCATCGCGAGCATCTGGTTGCCCGTGACCTTCAGCTTGCCCGCGAAGAAGAGCTGCATCGAGTTCGCCTGCGGGTTCTCGTGCAGCTTCTGGAAATCCTCGCTGCTGAGCGAGATCGTGACATCCGCGTTGCCAGGGTTGCCCGAGGAGAGCTTGGGCCCGCTGTCGGACAGGTCGATCAGCCACTCGCCGCCGCCCTCGCCCGTCACGTTGATCTGGTACTTCCCGCCGATCTGCTTGGCCGCGTCCGAATGCTTCACAAGCGCAGCGGGCAGCTCCTCGTTGAACAGTTTCTGGATATCGACGGCCATGGATCGCCTCCGGATGTCGTGTGGGACGTGGTGACTCGAAATCGCCTGGATACCGAGCGCGGTTTACCCGTGCCCGCGCGCGGGAGTCAAGCGAAGCACGACGCCCGCGCGCTGTCTCTTCGCTCCGTCAGGGCAGCCCTGGCGCGCCGTCTCGTCGGCCCATCAGGACAACCCTGGCGCTGGGTTCTTCACGGTGGATGCGTCATGCGCGCGCGCGCGGCGCCTGCGCGGCGGGCCGGGGCGCCTTGTCCAGCGCGGATCGGATCGGGACCATCAGCAGGCGATCGATGGCGACGCGCTGATCGGCGGGCGGCGGGCTCTCCGGTATGCCTTGCATCAGCCGGAGGTCACGGAGCGCGCCGCGATCGAGCGGGCCGAGCGATGTCCCCAGCCCGTCGAGCGGCGGCGTCATCGCGGGCAGCAGACAGACGAGGGAGATCTCGCTGGTACCCTGGCGCACCCACGTTCCCTGGTACACCGCGATCGCCTGCCCGAGCGCCTCCTGGAACACGAACGCGCGCCACTCGAGCGGCGCCGTCAGATCGAAGACGCGGCCGCCGGCGCGGAGCTCGCGGCTGTCGAGGCCGAGGGCGGCGCCGCGCGCGTCGGTCAGGAGGAAGCGCTCGAGGCACCCAGGAGAGCGCAGCGTGAGCTCCTCGAGGAGCGCGGCGAGCGCCGCGGGGCTGAGCGAGATCGGCTCGCCGTCCGGGCCGATCGCCTCGAGCCCGACCTCGTCGGAGCCCACGACGGACGCGTGGTCGAGCAGCGCGGCGAAGGTGCGCCGCGAGGGGCCGTCGAAGCCGGCCCCGATGGAGGACATCCCGGCGCTGGAGCTGAGCAGGGCGACGATGCGATCCCGGCGCGGCGTCGCGAGGAGCGTGACGCCGAACCGCTCGCGGGTGGTGAGCAGCACGTGCTGCGCGGCGCTGCTCTGGCTTCGAAGGAGCAGCTGATCGCCCTCGAGGCTCAGCCCGCGCCGGCTCACCTGCGGAGGGGGCACGAGCTGCCGCCGTCCCCGCGCGAGCAGCGCGACCGCCGCCGTCACGAGGGCGACCGGCAACAGCGCACGGAATATCAGGCCGCGCGCGGTCACGACCAGCACGAGCGCGGCCAGGAAGAGCGGGATCGCCCAGCGCCGCCGGGTGTCCGTGCCCCCCGTCGGCCTCACGTCGGGAGCGGTCGCGTCGAACCACCGGGCCCGGGGGAAAGGCGTCACGGCGGCGTCGCTCGCCCGCTCGCCCGCGCGCTGCGTCGCCGGCCTGCCTGTCGCAGAGGGAGGCTCGTGGGCTCGGACCTCGATCGACGGGAGCATCGCGACGGACCCAAGCGGGTCCTTCTGGCCCTTCGCCTCGCGTCCCATCGCACCTCCACCCCGGCCGAAAGTTGGCGGTAGAATAGCATTGACCGAGGCCGGAGCGAGGGGACTTTGGGACAACGCGCTGCGTAGGGTGCTGCGCGTTGTCGATGACCCGCTCGGTTACGACCGGTTACGACCGGTTACGACCGGTTACGACCTGCGAGGACGTCCCTGGCGGGTCGCGGATGGCGTGCGCTGCGACGTGTCACGCGGCGTTGCGATCCCCCTTCGGCGACGAGGTCCGCTCGCATGCTTCCTCGAACTCGCGGTTTTCCGTGCCCGAGATGGATGGCGCCTGCCCCGGAACGCCTGGTGACGCGGCAGATCCGGTCGAAGCGGAGGTAGCTCTCGACCGCAGGCGCGGGGCCGATGGCGTACGACGCGCTCGCGAGGCGGACATGGCGGTGATCGCCGCCTGCGTCGCTGCAGACAACGATGCCCTGGAGGCCGGCCTCATGCAGCGATCGGAGGACTCGCGCGGCGATCTCACCGCGGTCGGGGAGGAGGACCTTGCGGATCACGAGCCGGCCCTCTCACACGAAATCGCCTCCGCGAGCGGCCCGTCGCTCCGCCGCTCCGCGCCGAGCCTCGCCGCGCGCCCGACGGCGGGCTCGCCTGACGCGGGATCAGGCCCGCGAGAGTCTTTCCACAGGCCGAGCAAAAGGGTACGTCTGCCCTGTGCAGCGCCGCGATATCCCGCCCGAGCTCTCGTTCGCGGCCCTTCCCGTCGCCGAGCCTCGCGAGCTCACGGGCCCGCCGCCCTCGCGCCGCCAGCGGGGCGCCGAGCCGGAGGTGGTCTCGGTCGCGGAGCTGGATCGCCGGCTGAAGCGGATCCTCGAGGGGTCGACCGCGGACGTACGCGTCGAGGGCGAGATCTCGGGCCTGCGCGTCGTGGGCAGCGGCCACGCCTACTTCACGCTCAAGGACGAGAGCGAAGAGGCGGCCATCGACTGCGTGATGTACAGGACCGCGGCGCCGCGCGCGCGGAAGCTGCTCGCCGACGGCGCGCGCGTCGTGCTCACCGGCCGCGCCACGGTCTACGTGCCTCGGGGCCGGCTCCAGTTCTCCGCGGACGACGCGCGCCTCGCCGGCCGCGGCGCGCTCCTGGAGGCGCTCTTCCGCCTCAAGGAGAAGCTCGCCGCCGAGGGGCTCTTCGCGCCGGAGCGCAAGCGCAAGCTGCCCGTCGATCCACGGATCATCGGCGTCGTCACGAGCGGCGACGGCGCGGCGATCCACGACATCGTGACCGTCGCGTTCCGCCGCGGCGGCGCGCGGCTGATCCTGGCGCGCACGCCGGTGCAGGGCGCCGGCGCAGGGCAGCGGATCGTGCGCGCGATCGCGCTGCTCGAGGAGTTCCCGGGCATCGAGGTGATCATCGTGGGGCGCGGGGGCGGCTCGGCCGACGACCTCAGCGCGTTCAACGAGGAGATCGTCGTCCGGAAGGTCGCGGCCGCGCGCGTGCCGATCGTGAGCGCCGTGGGGCACGAGATCGACGTCGCGCTGACCGACCTCGCCGCCGACGCGCGCGCCGCCACGCCCTCGCAGGCAGCAGAGATGCTCGTCGCGGACGCGGCCGCGCGGCGCGCGGCGCTGGAGCACCTCGAGGCCCGCATGCGCCGCGCGATCGCCCACCGGCTCCGGGGCGCTCGGGCCGATCTCGACCGGCAGCGCGCCCGGCTCGGCTCGCCCGCGCAGATCCTGGCGGAGCCCCAGCAGCGCATCGACGACGCCATGGCGAGGCTCCGGCGCCGCATGGAACGCATCCTCGTCGAGGACGGCGCCGCGCTCCAGCGCCTCGATCGGAGGCTCGCCGCGCGCCACCCGCGCGCGGTGCTCGCGGGCGCCCGCGGGGCGCTCAGGCCGCTGTCGGTGCGCCTCGCCGCCGCCGCGCACCGCCACGTCGCCCTCCTGCGGGAGGGCTTCGCGGGCGACGTGGCCCGGCTCGAGGCGATGTCGCCGCTCCGCGTGCTCGCGCGCGGCTACGCCATCGCGACGGACGCGTCGGGGCGCGCGGTGCGCGATCACCGCGAGGTCGCGCCGGGCGATCCGATCGCGGTGCGCGTGCACCACGGCGCGCTGCTCGCGCGGGTCGTCGTCACCGCAGGTCCGGACGAGCCGCTCGTCGAGGGCCACGCGCCCGCGCCGGCAGCGTCGGCCGCGGCGGCCGCGGCGGCGCCCGCGCCGCCTGCGCGCCAGGGCGGCGGCCCGCGCGCCGCGTCCGGCCGCGCGCCGAGGCGCAAGAGGACGCAGCCCGGCGCGCCCGCGTGCGAGCAGCTCGGGCTCGGCTTCGCGGCCGAGGAGCACGCCCCGACCCTCGGTCGCGCGGGCGCCGCCGGCCAGGTCTCGGTGGGGCAGGGCGGCGCGGAGGCCGGCCCTGAGGAGAGGCACCATGTCGAACGCTGAGCGGCGAATGTTCGGTCTCGTGGGGCACCCGGTGGGCCACTCGGTCTCGCCGGCGATGCACTCGGCCGCGTTTCGGGCGCACCACCTGCCGCACATCTACAGCGCGTTCGACGTGCCCACCGGCGCGGAGCTCGCGCGCTTCGTCAGCGACATCCGGAGCGGCCTTATCTCCGGCGCGAACGTCACGATCCCGCACAAGCGCGCGATCATGTCGATGGTCGACGACGTGGACGCGAGCGCGGCCGACGTCGGCGCCGCGAACGTCCTCTGCGCGTCGGAGGCGCGGCGCGTGACCGCGTACAACACCGACGTGGTCGCGCTCCGCGACGAGCTCGCGCTGCTCCTGGGATCCGCCCCGCCCCGCGGGGACGATCCGGAGGGGCCGTACGGCGCGCGCTCGAGCCCTCGCCAGCGCGCGGTGATCATCGGCGCGGGCGGCGCGGCGTTCGCGGCGATCGCCGCGTGCAAGCTGCTCGGCTATCACCTCATCAGCGTGACCACCCGCTCGTGGACCAGCACCGAGGCGATGCTCGAGTCGCCCGCGGGGCAGCGCGCGTCCGAGCTCGGCGCGCTCACCGCGCCCTGGCCGATCCCGACCGACAGGTCGATCAGCAGCAAGTCCTCCGTGGCGCTGCGGCTCAACTGGAGCGAGTTCACCGTCGCCGCCGACCTGATCATCCAGGCCACGAGCGCCGGCATGCTCGGGGGGCCGCCCGGGGAGGAGGTCACGGGCATCATCCCGTGGGACGCGCTCTCGCCGGGCGTGTGCCTCTACGATCTCGTCTACAACCCCCCGGTGACGCCCTTCCTCCGGACGGCGCGCGAGCGAGGGCTCCGCGCCGAAGGCGGGCTCGGGATGCTGGTCGGCCAGGCGGCGCAGTCCTTCACGCTCTGGACCGGCCTCCCGGCGCCGGTCGAGGTGATGCGCGCCGCAGCCGAGGACTCGCTCAGGAAGGCAACCGGCGGTCGATGAGCTCGGACGGATCCCGGCGGAATTTTCCGACCCACGACGCGCTGTCGTCCACGCCCGCGGCGCACCGCGGCCAGGGCGCCGCGCTCGAGCACGCCTCGCCGTGGCCGCACGTCGAGGTGCGGGGCCAGTTCTCGATCGCGCGGAAGGAGTGGCTGCACACGAACGGCGCGGGGGCCTACGCGAGCTCGACGATCGCCGGCATGCACACCCGCCGTTACCACGGCCTGCTCGTCGCGGCCCTGGACCCTCCGCGGCGCCGGCACGTCATGCTCTCGCACGTCGACGTCTGCGTCCGCCCGGTCCGGCAGCAGGGCGCGCCGTCCGAGCGCCGCGCCTCGTGGCCGCGGTGGGACCTCGCCAAGCACCAGTTCCCGGGCATCGATCCGGAGAGCAGCTCGTTCTACCTCGAGCGCTTCGATCAGGATCCGCTCCCGCGCTGGGCGTACGCCGTCCCGGGAGGCGAGCTCGAGGTGACGCTCGGCCTCGTGCGCGGCGAGAACGCCGCCGTCCTCCGTTATGCCTGGAGCGGGGCGGATCCGGTGATGCTGACGCTGCGCCCGCTCCTCGCCGCCCGCCATATCCACCAGCTGCTCCGCGAGAACGGCGGGATCTCGCAGAAGGTCGAGCTGCGCGCAGGGGCGGCGCGCGGCGAGCCCGGCTCGGGGCGCGACCGCCCCGTGATGGGCGAGGTCCGGGTGCAGCCGAACCGCGCGCTGCCGCGGATCTGCTTCCGCTACCAGGGCACGTTCGTCGGCTCGCAGGACTGGTGGCGACGCTTCGAGTACCTCGGCGAGCAGGATCGGGGCCTCGACTTCCTCGAGGATCTCTGGACGCCGGGCCATTTCGAGACGGTGATCGGCGCCGAGCCCGTGCACCTGCTCGTGGCGGTGGGCGCGCTGCCCGACGACGAGCCGGAGAACCTCCTCGCGGCGGCGAGCGCGGCGATCCGCGCCGAGGACCCGGGGCCCCGGCGCCCGCTCCTGGAGCGGAAGCTCTCCATCGCGGCCGAGGCGTTCCGCGCCGACGCGGCGGCGCGGCCCAGCGTCATCGCGGGCTACCCCTGGTTCGAGGTGTGGGGCCGCGACGCGCTCATCTCCCTGCCCGGCCTCTACCTCGTGCCGCGCAAGACCGAGGCGGCGATCCGCGTCCTCCGCGCGATGATCGACGCGATGCAGGACGGCCTCGTGCCGAACCGGCTCCCCGACGCGGGCGAGCCGGCGGACTTCCACGCGGCCGACGCGACCCTCTGGCTGTTCGAGGCGGCTCGCCTGCTCGCGGACGCGGTCGGCGACACGCACCCGTTCGTGGCGGGCGAGCTGCTCGGCGCGCTCCGCGACGCCTTCGAGGCCGCCGTGCGCGGGACCCGGAACGGGATCCACGTCACCGCCGACGGCCTCTTCGCCGCCGGGCGCCTCGGCGAGGGCGCCGTCGACGGGCTCACGTGGATGGACGCGCGCGTGGCGGGCCGCGCGGTGACCCCGCGCGCCGGTTGCCCGGTCGAGCTCACGGCGCTGTGGGCGAGGGGGTCGGAGACGCTCGCGCGCCTCGCGCGGGCCGCCGGCGACGCCCGCCTCGCGGGGCGGGCGGAGGCGGCCGCGAGCGCGGCGCGCCGGGGCTTCGCCGCCCGCTTCTGGTGCGAGGAGACCGGCTACCCGTACGACGTCATCTCGGAGCGCGCGGACGGGGAGGGCGCGTTCCGCGACGCGTCGATCCGCCCCAACGCGCTGATCGCCGTCGCCGTCGATCCCGCCTGCTTCACGCCGGAGCGGGCCGCGTCGCTGCTCGAGCGGGTCCGCCTGGAGCTCGTGACCCCCGCCGGCGTGCGCACGCTCTCACCGTCCGATCCGGCCTACGCGCCCCGGTACCAGGGAGGCCCCGAGGCGCGCGACAGCGCCTACCACCAGGGTACGGCCTGGCCGTTCCTGCTCGGGTTCTACGCGCGCGCCGCCCGGCGCTTCTCCACGCTCGGCGAACACGTGATCCCGCTGCTGCACCGGCTCGCGGCCTCCGCGGCCGCGAACGAGATCGCGCTCGGCCAGGTGCCCGAGGTCGCCTCCGGCGAGCCGCCGCACCACCCTGGTGGCAGCTTCGCGCAGGCCTTCAGCGTGGCAGAGCTCCTGCGCCTCGTCGCCTGGGACCTGCCCGCCCAGGACCCAGGCAGCGCCGCGGGCGCGCCGCCGCGCTGATCCACGCCGGCCCACGCCGGCCCGCGGGGCCGGCGCGCGCCTTCAGCCTTCGCGTTCCAGCGCCGACTCCTCGCGCAGCGCCTTGCCGCCCCGGGCGGTGAAGCGGAGCAGCTTCCCCGGATCCTCGGCCTCCATGGCGAAGGCCTCGACCTCCTCGAACAGCGCCTCGAGCTTTCGAGGACCGCACGTGGGCAGGAAGCCGCGGAGCACGCGCGGGTCGTAGAACCGGAAATACTGCTGCTTGCCCGTCCCGTTCTCGACGAGGAGGAATCGGCGGAGGTGCTTCCGCACGTCGCCGAACGGGCGGTCGCTCGTCAGGAAGACGCCCCAGCAGTCGCCCCAGCCTCCGTCGACCAGCGCGTCGAGCAGCCTGGATCCGTGCGGGAGGTGCACGAGCGTGGGGCCGACGTCCGCGAGGATCTCGCCCTGAAAGCCGGTGTAGAGCGAGGCGGTCTGCTCGCCCGCCTCGCCGAGCAGCAGCCGGATGCGCGGGTCGCGGGCGGCGTCGACCACCGCGAAGAGGGGCGAGCGCTCCTGCCGGAGCCGCGCCCGCGCCGACGCGGCGAACGGCGCCCCGGTCGCGAGCGCCGCGGGCCTGCGCGCGCGGCGCGAGGGCGGCGCGGGCTCGGTCGGCGCGTAGCGGCGGTTCACCTCGCGGCGCACCACCGCGAAGACGGTCCCCCCCGCGCGGATCTCGTCGCCGTCCCGGAGCGACACCTCGCGCGCCCGCTCCCGGTTGACCTGCGTCCCGTTGCGGCTCCCCAGGTCGCGGAGGAGGTAGCTGCCGTCGATCTGCTCCACCGAGAAATGCAGGGCAGAGAGCTCACCGTCGCTCGTGATCGAGAGATCCGACTCAGGCGCGCGGCCGACGAGCAGCGGACGGTCGCCAGGGATACGCGCCGTCTGCCCGGCCAGGGGGCCCGAGATGACCCGGAGGACGAGCCCTGCTTCCTGGTCTTCGCTCATGGTCGTCTCCATCGCACAAGGCGCCGATGAGGCCGGCAAGTAAGCCTAGAACACCGATCGGCGGGAAATCCACCCGAAGGCGGGCGCCGCGCGGGACGCGTGAGAGACGACCGGACGACTGTCAATCTTTTCCGCCTTCCAGGCGAGGGCGCGTTGAAGCAGCCTGCGCGGATTTCACGCCGGCAGCCCTCGTTCGCCGCCCGAGACAGCGACGGTGCGACGCGCGCGGATGCGTCAGCCGTGGCGACTCCGCAGCGGTTCGAGGCGCAGCCAGCGCGCCACGAACGCCCGGTCCTCGGGGGCGAGCGCGCCGGTGACCCGCGCGGCCGCGAGGTAGAGTCCCGCGTAGAGCGGGGCGCAGAGCGCGAGGCAGAGCGCGGGGCGCCTGTCGGTCGCGCCCGTGAGCAGGAGCGCGGCGAGCGGCGCCGCGGCCACGATCGCGGTGGCCGCGACGCGCCCGTAATGGCCCCACGGGAAGACGCCGCGGAGGCCGACGCCGGAGAAGCGCGCGATGCAGGCCACCGTCAAGGCGATCACGAGCACCTGGGTCAGCACCGCCGAGAGCGGCGCGCCGACCATGCCGACCGTCGGCAGGAGGACCAGGTTCGCCGCGGCGTTGAACACCATCGAGAGCACCTGGATCCGCAGGATCATCGGCGTCTTCCCGAACGCCATCAGCGGGATCGCGTACGCCGTCACGCGCAGCGGCAGGAGCGCGGAGTAGATGCGAAACGGGACGGCGGCGCCGGCGTAGGCGTCGCCGTAGATGGCGCGCATGAGCGGCTCGGCGAAGAGGAGGAGGAACACCGCGATCGGGAGCATGATCAGCGTCGTCTTGCGGACGCCCGAGTGCCACAGGTCGATCGCCGCCCTCGCGCCCTCCGCCGGCGTCCGGCCGCCCTCGACGCGGGCGACGAGGTCGGGGAGCATCGTCGAGGCGACGGAGTAGGCGAGGACGCCGACGAGCGGGAGCTCCTGCGAGCCGACGGAGAACTCGGCGTACAGGCCCGCGCTGAAGAAGAGGCCGATGACGAACTTGTCGAGCTTCTGGTTGAAGAGGCCGGCGAAGCGCGTGACCGAGAGCGGGAGCGCGTAGGCGAGCTGCGCCCGGACGCCGCCAGGGAACGGGGCCGGGGCGATGTCGTGGAACAGCCGCGCGTAGAGCCGGTACGAGAGCCAGAGCCGGAGGGCCTGCGCGGCGCACTGCGCGGCCACGATCCAGGCGATCGAGCACCCGAGCGCCGCGGGGACGATCGCGCTTGCGGCGTTCGAGAGCGTGACGACCAGCGCGAGCCCCGCCGACTTGCGGTGGTTGTTCGTGGCGATGAAGAGCGGGCTGAACACGCTCGCCGGGTAGGCGATCACGCTCATGAGGCCGATGAGCAGGAGGAGCTGCGTGACGCCCTCGCGGCCGTCGAGGAAGACGCTGGGGACCAGCGCGAACACCGAGAAGGCCAGCGCGGACAGCGCCCCGAGGCCGACCAGGAGCAGCATGCTCTGCCGCACCAGCCCGCGGAGCTCGGCGCGGGTCACCTTGGGCGCGAAATAGAGGAACGACTCCGGGAGGTAGAGCAGCGCGAAATCGCGCCCCGTCACGAACAGCATCGTCGCGAACGCGAGCACGCCGTACTCGGCCTTGCCGAGCAGCCGCACCACGACGATGCCCTGCACGAGGACGATCAGCGTGTTGACGACCTGCCCGCCGACGATCATCCCGATCCGGTCGGCCAGCGACGTGCCCTGCGCCTCGCCGGGGCCCGGCGCCGCCTTGGCAGCCCGCGCGACCTCCGGGGCCCGCGAGGGCGCGCTCGGCTCGACCGGGGCGGGCTGCTCGTCCTGCATGGCGGCTCGGTAGCACATGCGCGGGCGGGAGCGGCCTCCCGAGGCGCGCGCGCGCGGCGCCCGGCTAGCCCGTGATATAGGTCCCGCGATGAAGCGCGCGCTCCTCGTGAGCTACTACTTCCCCCCGCGGTTCAGCATCGGCGGTAAGCGCGCGTACCGCTTCGCGAAATTTCTGCCGGAGCACGGCTGGGAGACGACGGTGCTCGCGGCCAAGCCGCCTCCCGGCGAGCGGGTGGATCCATCGTTCACCGACGCCGACCTGCCCGCGTGCGATGTGCGCCGCGACTACCTCACGGACGCCGAGCTCGCGCGCATGCCGCGCCGCGCGCTCGGCTCCGACGGCACCCTGGAGGCGCCGACCGAGGCGCCGGTGCCGGTCGCGCGGCGCAAGGGCTTCGCGCGCGTCGCCGCCGAGATCCGCTACGTCCCGGTGATCGGCCCGGATGCAGGCCGCGTCCCGACCCTCGCGGCCCGCATCGCGCGCCTCGCTCGCGAGGTCGGCGCCGAGGTGATCTTCGCGAGCGGGCCGCCGTGGGAGGCCGTGCTCGCGGGCGTGCTGGCCGGCAGGGCCATCGGCAGGCCGGTCGTCGTCGACTTCCGCGATCCGTGGTCGTTCGGCCCGGTGATGGCGACGCGGCCCGCGTGGAGCCGCGCGGCAGCGGCGCTCGTCGAGCGGGCCGTTGTGGGCGCCGCCGCGGCCTTCACGGTGACGTCCGAGATGACCCGCGACGCCTACGTCGAGCGGGGTATCGCGCGCCGCGTCGCGTGCATCCGGACGGGCTTCGATCCGGACGCGGCGGCCGCCCCGCAGCGCGGCGAGGCGGTGACGCTCGTGCACTTCGGCAACTGCTACAGCGAGCGCACGCTCGCGCCGTTCGTCCGCGCGCTCGCGGCCGTCGCGCGCCGGAGATCGCTCGGCCCGGGCGCGATCCGGCTGCTCAACCTGGGGCGGGTCGCGGGGAGCGACCTCCGCCTCGCCGAGGAGCTCGGCGTGTCGCGGCTCTTCGAGTACCGCACGGTGCTGCCGTACGCCGAGGGGCTCGGCCTCGTCGCGGGCGCCGATCTCGCGCTGCTCGCCGGCTGCGGCGAGGAGCCGTACTTCCTGCCTGGCAAGCTCTACGACTACCTCCTCGCGCGCGCGCCCGTGCTCGCGGCCTTCGCGTCCCCCGAGGTCGAGCGCATCCTCGAGGCGACCCGCCTCGGCTGGACGCACGCGGCCGGCGACGCCGCCGCGATCGAGCGCCGCATCGAGGACGCGCTCGACGCGCGCGCGGCCGGTCGGCCGCTCGTCGAGCCCGATCACGCGGCGCTCTCCGCGCTGAGCGCGCGCGCCAGCGCCGGGGCGCTGGCCCGCCTCTTCGAGGACGTCGCGGCGGGCCCGAGGGGCTGACGCCGCGCTCTCCGCGCCGAGCGCGCGCGCCTGACGCGGCGCTCTCCGCGCCGAGCGCGCGCGCCGGCGCCGCTCTCCGGGCGGCGCCCGCTCGACATCCTTGCCTGCGCGGCGGCGCCCGCTCGACATCCTTGCCTGCGCGGCGGCCCCCGTGGCATGCGAGCCCGCCATGCCTGACCATCTTCTCCAGGATCGAGCGGGGCTCCCCGAGGCCGAGCGCGCCCTTCAGGCGGCGTGGCGCGCGAAATACGCGCCCGAGGTGAAGGACCTCATCGTGCGGCGCGAGGTCCCGTCGCCGAAGCTCACGCTGATCGTCATCTCCTACAAGGCGAAGGACTACCTGATCGAGTGCCTCCAGCACGCGCGCGGCCAGACGGCTGCGCTCGACGTGCCGTTCGAGATCCTGCTCGCGGACAGCGGCGGCATCGAGCACCTGCGGCCGCGCTCGGCCCCGCTCGTCGACGTCGAGCTGCGCCTCACCGACGGCATCCCGCTGAACGCCGCGCGCAACGCCGCCATCGCCTGGGCGCGGGGCGAGTACGTCGCCTTCATCGACGACGACGGGCTGATCGCGCCGACGTTCGTCGAGGTCGTCTGCCGCGTCTTCCAGGACCCCCGCATCGCGGCCATGCGCGGCCGGATCATCCCCAAGGACCACCCCTATTTCTGCACGCTCGCGGGGCACTACGACCGCGGCGACGACGTCGTCGACGACGTCCTCGCGACCGAGGGGCACATGGCGATCCGGCGCGGCGTCTACCTCTCGACCGGGGGCTTTCCCGATCAGTTCTACGGCGCCGAGGGGGTCTACCTCGTCTACCGGATCGCGAAGGACTTCCCTGATCTGCGGGTCGTCTACGTGCCCGACCTCCTGATGCGGCACGACTACTTCGACAGCTGGGAGAACTTCATCTGGAAGACGCGCAAGTACCGGCGCATCCGGCGCGAGGTGGGCGGCATGGAGCCGGACCCCGAGTTCCTGCGCTACCTCGACGCGTACCTCGCGCGGCGGAAGCCGCATCGCCGGCTCACGGTGGAGCAAACGGTGGCGCTCGGGCTGCTCAAGGCAGTGCGCTGGGGGGTCCAGCGCCTGCCGGCGTGGGCCGTGGGGCAGCCTTGATGGAGCGGGCCGGCGGGGCGCGCGGGGGAGGGAGGCGGACCGATGGCTGAAGAGGGCGGCTTCGAGCGGGATCTCGAGGCGATCAAGCGGCACTACACCGAGCGCTTCCTGCCCGGGAACCCCTGGGCGAGCCTGCTCAACGCCCACCCGTACCTCGTCGCGCGGCAGCGGCAGCGCCGCGTGCGCGAGGCGCTCGTCGCGTGCGGCGTGCGCACGCCCGAGGCGCTGCGCGAGATGTCGGTGCTCGACGTGGGCTGCGGGTCGGGGTCCAACCTGGCCTGGCTGGTCGAGCTCGGCGCGGATCCGGCGCGCCTCACAGGCATCGATCTCGTCGCGCAGCGCACCGAGCTCGCGCGCTCGCGCTTCGCCGGCGTCCGCTTCGTCGCGGGCGACTTCCTGACGGCCGACGTCGGGGGCCCGTTCGATGTGGTGATGATGTTCGCGGTCCTGTCGTCGGTGACCAACGCCGAGCTCAAGCGAGGCCTCATGGACAAGGCGCTCCGTCTGCTCCGGCCGGGCGGCATCTTCTTCTTTTACGATGTCGTGTCGCGGCGGCCCGTCCCCGGCACCGCCGACTACCAGCGCCTCACGTTCGCGGAGCTCGAGGGGTATTTCGCCCCCCGCACGCTGCACGTCTTTCGCAGGGACATCCTCCGGCGCGACGTCGCCGACCGGCTCGTGCGGCGCTTCGGCGTGACCGTGGCCGAGCTCGTCCAGGCGACGCGGCTGTTCAACATCGACGGCACCTTCGCGTACGCGCGCGGCTAGGCTGGGCCCCGAGCGCCGCGAGCCCGCACCCCTCTCTGACGTGTCGCCGGACGGGCGGGGCGAGCGTCGCGGGGCAAAATTCCCCGCCGGGGTGAAAAGGTCCCGCCGAACACCTGTGCGCGAGCCGCCCAGGGTGCTGAACAGCCCGGTTCCGCTGTGGCGCGGTCTGGCATGAGACGTGCCGAACGACGGGGGAAACCACGCGCCAGCACGTGAAGACCACGTGATGAGCAGCGACAGCCGGTCGGTTCAGCGCGCACGGCGCGGCTGCCGCCGCAGGAGATGACTCCATGTCCCAACGCGTCCTCCCCCCATCGGCCGCGATCGCCTGGCACAGCCTGTCTGCCCCCGATGTGCTCTCCAGGATCGAGAGTGCCGAGGCCGGCCTCGCGGACGACGAGGCCGCCCGGCGGCTCAAGGACGTCGGGCCCAACGTGATCCAGCGCGCGAAGGGAGACGGCCCGCTCAAGCTGCTCTTCCGTCAGATCAACGACCCGCTCATCTACGTGCTGCTCGCGTCGGCGGCCCTCGCGATGGCCATGGGCGAGGCGATCGACGGCGCGGTCGTGCTGGCGGTCGTGGTGCTCAACACGGCGATCGGCTTCGTCCAGGAGCTCCGCGCGGGCAAGGCGATCGAGGCGCTCGTCGACATGGTGCCCCAGACGGCCACGGTCGTGCGCGGCGGCCAGCGGAGCGTGATCCCCGCCGCCGACGTGGTCCCCGGCGACGTGGTGGTGCTCGACGCCGGCGACAAGGTCCCGGCTGACGCCCGGCTGCTCTCGGTGAAGAACCTTCACGTGGACGAGTCGGCGCTCACCGGGGAGTCGGTGCCGTCGGACAAACACGTCGCGGCGGTCCCCGAGGACGCCGGCGTCGGCGATCGCAAGAACCTCGCCTTCGGCGGGACGCTCGTGACCAGCGGCACGGCCACCGCGGTGGTCGTCGCCACGGGCGCCGCGACAGAGCTCGGCCGCATCTCCTCGATGCTCCACGAGGCGACCGAGATCGAGACGCCGCTCACGCGCTCGATGGCCAAGGTCGGCCGCGTGCTGACCATCGCGATCGTCGGGGTCGCGCTGCTCATCGTCGGGGTCGCGCTCCTCCGGGGCTACCCGCCGGTCGACGCGATGCTCGCGGGCATCTCGCTCGCGGTCGCCGCGATCCCGGAGGGGCTGCCCGCGATCATCACCATCTCGCTCGCCATCGGCGTGCAGCGGATGGCGCGGCGCCGCGCGGTGATCCGGAAGCTGCCCGCGGTCGAGACGCTGGGCAGCACGGGCGTCATCTGCTCGGACAAGACCGGGACGCTGACGCGGAACGAGATGACGGTCCGGGCCCTGTGGACGCCCGCCGCCGGCGCGCAAGGGGAGGCGGCGCTCGAGCAGGCCGGCGCCGCGCTCGAGGTGACCGGCGTCGGCTACGCGCCCGAAGGCGAGCTCCGCCGCGACGGCGCGCCTGTCGGCGAGGTGCCCGAGGCGGTGCGCGCGCTGCTCCGCGCGGGCCTGCTCTGCAACGACGCCCGCATGAAGCGCGAGGGGGACGCCTGCGGCATCGAGGGCGACCCGACCGAGGGGGCGCTCGTCGTCGCGGCTCAGAAGCTCGGCGTGGACGTCGAGGGGACGCGGCGGGAGCACCGGCGCGTCGATGTCGTCCCGTTCTCGTCGGAGCGGCAGCTCATGGCGACGCTCCACGAGGCCCCCGGCGGAGACCGGGTGATCTTCATGAAGGGGGCGCCCGAGGCGGTGCTCGGCCGCGCCGCGATCGGCGAGGCGGGGCGGGCCCAGGTGATGGCGCAGGTCGAGCAGATGGCGGCGCAGGGCATGCGCGTGCTCGCCGTGGCCTCGCGGCCGGCGGGCCGCGACGTGGCCTCGCTCGACGAGGAGCACCTCCCGGAGGGGTTCGAGCTCCTCGGCCTGGAGGGGATGATCGACCCGCCGCGGCCCGAGGCGATCGACGCGATCAAGGCGTGCCACGCGGCCGGGATCACCGTGAAGATGATCACGGGCGACCACCTGGCGACCGCGCGGGCGATCGGCGGGCAGCTCGGGCTCGTGCCCGACGGTGCGCGCGCGATGAACGGCACGGAGCTCTCGCGGCTCTCGGAGGCCGAGCTGCGCGCGGCGGCGACGTCCACGCACGTGTTCGCGCGCGTCGCGCCGGAGCACAAGCTCCGCCTGGTGAAGGCGCTGCAGGCCGAGGGGAAGGTCGTCGCGATGACCGGCGACGGCGTGAACGACGCGCCGGCGCTCAAGCAGGCGGACATCGGCGTGGCCATGGGGATCACGGGGACCGCGGTGTCGAAGGAGTCCGCCGACGTCGTGCTGACGGACGACAACTTCGCGAGCATCCGGGCGGCGGTCGAGGAAGGGCGCCGCGTCTATGACAACCTGGTCAAGGCGCTCGCGTTCGTGCTGCCGACGAACCTGGGCGAGGCGCTGATCCTGCTCGTGGCGGTGATGACCTTCCCGATCGTCGGGGGCGCGCCGCTCATGCCGATCACGGCCGTCCAGATCCTCTGGGTCAACCTGGTCGCCACGGTGGCGCTCTCCCTGCCGCTCGCGTTCGAGGCGATGGAGAAGGACGTGATGAGCCGCCCGCCCCGGGATCCGGGCGAGCCGATCCTGAGCCGGTTCGTGCTCGTGCGTACGGCGATCGTCGCGGTCCTCATGACGGCCGGGGCGATCGGGCTGTTCTTTTACGAGTACATCACGGAGGTGCGCGGCGGCGTCGTCTCGGAGCTCGCCTACCGCGAGGCCCAGACCGCGGCGGTCACGACGGTCGTGCTGTTCCAGATCTTCTACGTGCTCAACTGCCGGTCGCTGCGCGATTCGATGCTGAAGATCGGGCTCTTCTCGAATCCCTGGGTCTACGTCGGGATCGGCGCGCTGCTCGCGCTGCAGCTCTGCTTCGTCTATGCGCCGTTCATGCACACGCTGTTCGGCTCGGCGCCGCTCTCGCTCGACGCGTGGGTGAAGTCGACGCTGGTGGCGATGTCGATCTTGCCCGTGATGACCGCCGAGCGGTGGTGGCGCACACGCCGGGCGCGGCGCTCGGCGGAGCGCGAGCGCAGGTCCGACCCGTCCGACGTGGGCGGCGTCGCGAGCGCGATGGCGAACCGCGGCGCGTAGGTGTCGTGGAATCGTGGGTGACAGCGGTGACAGCGGTGACAGCGGTAACAGCGACGGCAGCGACGATATCGCGCGCCGGCCGCGCCCGCGGCTCCGTCAAAACGCTGGTGCTGCGCCGGGTACCACGGCATCATCCTCGGTCGAGATGATCTACCTCGTCGCCGCGACGCGCCCGAACTTCATGAAGCTCGCCCCCATCTGCCGCGCCCTCAAGGCGCGCCGCCTGCCGATGCGGCTGCTCCACACGGGGCAGCACTTCGACACGACGATGAGCGATGTGTTCTTCCGGGATCTCGGCCTGCCGACGCCGGATCACACGCTCAAGGCAGGCGGCGGCTCGCACGCCCAGCAAACGGCGGCGGTCCTCGTCGGCGCCGAGGCCGACATGATCGAGCACCGGCCCAAGGTCGTTGTCGTCGTCGGGGACGTCACCAGCACGCTCGCAGGCGCGCTCGCGGCGTCCAAGCTCGGAATTCCCGTCGTCCACGTGGAGTCCGGGCTGCGCTCGCGCGACTGGACGATGCCCGAGGAGATCAACCGCGTCCTCACCGACCAGCTCTCCGATCTCCTGCTCACCCCCTCTCACGACGCCCACCCCAACCTGCTCGCGGAGGGCATCCCGCCCGAGCGAATCCGGTTCGTCGGCAACGTGATGATCGACTCGGTCCACTACGCCCTCAAGCGCCAGACGGACGCGCTCTCGCGCTTCGGGCTCGAGCCGAAGAAGTACGCGATCGCGACGCTTCACCGCCCGGCCAACGTCGACAGCGCCGAGCGGCTCGCCGAGACGCTCGACGCGCTCGAGGCGATCGCGCAGCGCCTGCCGACCGTGTTCCCCGTCCACCCGCGCACCGTCGCCCGCGCCGAGTCCTTCGGGCTGTCGGCGCGCCTCCGCGAGACGAAGGGGCTCCGGATCATGGAGCCGCTCGGATACGACGATTTCGTGACCGTGATGGGCAATGCGCTGCTCGTCGCGACCGACTCCGGCGGCATCCAGGAAGAGACGACCGCGCTCGGGATCCCGTGCCTCACGATGCGTCAGGGCACCGAGCGGCCCATCACCGTGACGCAGGGCACGAACATCGTCGTCGGGCTCGACGCCGCGCTCATCGCGCGCGAGGTCGACGCCATCCTCGACGGCCGCGCCAAGCGAGGCTCCGTGCCCGAGGGATGGGACGGCAAGACCGGCGAGCGCATCGCCGACGCGCTCGAAGCGTTCCTCGCGGGGGATCCGCCGCCCAAGACCGCTGGCCCCCGCGCCTGAGCTCACCGCCCACCCTCGCTCACCGCGCCGCCCCATCGCTTCTTCCGTGGCCTACGTGGGCGTCGCGCCGGCCGCTCGACCACACTCCCCACAACCCCCGACCAAACAGCGCTCCATGGCCCGGAGCGCCCTGGGTTGTGCTTGTTTATCGATGAACAGCCCCGGTATATAGTTGTATCGTGGCAAGAAATTTTCGACCTGGCGTGGAGTGGGCGGCGCGAGGGCGAGGTCAACGAGGTTTCTCGCTCGTCGAGGTGATGGTCGCGGGCGGGGTCGTGGCGATCCTGGCCGCCCTGGGGACCCAGGGGGTGTCCAGGTACCTCGTGCTCGCCAAATCGGCCGAGGCCAAGCAGACGGTCGGCGGCATCGCCAGGGCCGTCGTCGGTTCGGCCGAGCGCCTCCAGGCGATGTCGGGCACCGCGCCGGTCCAGCCGCTGTGCAGCGATGCGGTCACCGTGCCCAACGCGTTCTATCGTGTCCAGGGGCAGAAATATCAGCCCGATCCCAGCCCGGGGGTGGACTACAACACCGGGAGTCCGACCGTTGGCTGGAAGTGCCTTGCGTTCTCGGTCAGCCACCCTCAGTCGTACCAGTATCGATATCGACTCGGTGGCTCTCCCATGCCTGTCTCCGTCAACCATTTCCCGGAGGACGTGCCGGTGGATCGCAGGTGGGCCGCCTATGCGCGAGGCGACCTCGACGGGGACAATACGCACGCGTGGTTCGCGCTGGACGGCTACATGAAGGACGGGCAGGTGGTGTTCGCGAGCACGATCGGCACCATCGACCCGGACGAGTAGGCGGCGCCGCCATGGACACCGCAGCTCTCCACACGCTCTTCGGTGCCCTCTCGTCGCGCCGCGGCGGCGAGAGCACCGCCATCGAGCTCCCGGGCGCGGACCTCGCGGCCGCGCACCTGCGCTGCGCCGACCTCCAGGGCGCGAACCTCGCGGGCGCGCGCCTCGACGGCGCCAAGCTCACCGGCGCGAACCTCGGGGGGGCGCGGCTCGACGCCGCGTCGCTCGTCAACGCCGACCTCACCGGGGCCGACCTGCGCTGGGCCGATCTCTCGGGGGCGCTGCTCGGCGGGGCGCTGCTCGCGGCCGCGGATCTGCGCGGGGCCAAGCTCCCGCGCTCGTTCTCCTCGGCGGGCTCGCTCGTGGGCGCGCGCGTCGATCCGTCGGCGTGCGCGCGCTCTGGCTTCGACGAGGAGGCCATCCTGGCGCTGGCGAGCGCGGGCGCGTCGTTCGACGACATCGCGTCGTTCCCTTCGCCGCTGCGCGACGCCCTCGCGAGCGCCGACGCGGTCCCCGAGAGCGCAGCGCGGAGCCGTCGCCCCGCGGCGCCGGACTCGCGGAGGATGGAGGCGGCGCCAGACTCGCGGAGGATGGAGGCGGCGCCAGACTCGCGGAGGATGGAGGCGGCGCCGGACTCGCGGCGGATGGAGGCGGCGTGGTCATCGCAGCGGATCTCGGCGCCGCCCGAGTCGCAGCGGGTACCCGAGTCGCAGCGGATGCCCCCCGCGACCGACGTTCCTCGCCAGGGCATGGCGATCAGCGCCCCGCGCCGCGCTGCCGGTGAGCGCGAGCCTCCGGCGGTCCGCCGCGCCGCCGTGCCCGGTGGCCCTCGGAGGGCGCCGGGCGCGCCCGAGCTCGCGCGGTCGACCGAGCTGCGCCTCGCGCTCGCCGGCGGCGCATTGCTCCTCGTCCTCGCGGCCGCCGTCGCCCTGACGAAGATCCCTCCGCGCGGCCTCCTCCTGGCAGCGCACGCCGGCAGCGCGCTGGGCGCGGCGCTCTTGACCTTCGCGCTGCCTCTCGTCGGCGCCGAACGCAACGCCGCGCGCTCCCTGGGCGCCCGCCTCGTGCTCGCCGCGTTCGCCGCGACGCTCGTCTACGGCCTCGATCCGTCGCGCCTCGCGGTCTTCCGGCTGCGCGCCACGCTCGCCTCGGGCGACGCCGCGCAACGGTCCACCGCGGTACGCCTCCTCGCGCGGAGCGGTCACCGCAGCTTCGAGGGGCTGGATCTGTCGGGGCTCGATCTCTCCCGAGCCGATCTCGGCCAGAGCAGCTTCCGGAACACGCGCCTCGCCGGGGCGGACCTCTCGGGCGCCGCGCTGATGGAGTCGACCTTCGCGGCCGCCGATCTGACCGCCGCCAACCTCCGAGGTGCCGACCTCACCGGGACCGACGCCGAACAGGCGACCGGCTGGGAGCTCGCGGCGTGCGACGCCGCGACGGAGCTGCCCGGCGAGGGCGCGTGCCTGCTGGGACGCCCGGCGCGGGCAAATCAGCCCTCGGGCGACACCACCGCGCGCTCCGCGCACGAGGGCGCCGCGCCGGCGGGGGCGCTGTAGCGAGCGGCGATCGGCGGTCGCGGGCCGGATCGCTCGGGAGGTCGGGCGCCGGACTGGCCAGACGTCTGGCGGTCCCTGGCCAGGCGTCCGGCCGCTCCGTCACGGCACCGACGTCAGCCCGGACGCCGCGCCGCCGCGCGGGCTGCGCGGGCCGCCGCCGCGTCGTCGACCGCGAGCGCCGCCTCGGCGATGGCGGCGAGATCGGCGAACGAGGCGCCGGCGAGCGCGTCCTCCACCGCGTCGAACGCGGAGGCGCCCATGCTGAGGCGCGTGATCCCGAGCCCGACGAGGAGCGGCGCGACGCCGGGATCGCCGGCGGCCTCGCCGCACACCGAGACCGGCCGCTTCGCGGCGTGCCCCGCCTCCACCACCCCGCGCACGAGCCGCAGCACGGCCGGGTGCGCCGGATCCGCGAGCGCGTGCAGCCGCGGGTGACCACGCTCGGCCGCCAGCGTGTGCTGCGTCAGATCGTTGGTCCCGATGCTGAAGAAGTCCGCCTGGCGCGCGAGGCGCTCCGCCATGAGCGCCGCCGACGGCACCTCGACCATGATGCCCGTGGCCACGGGCCAGCGGTGCGCCGCGCCCGTCGCCGCGAGCGCCTCGTGCGCGCGCTCCAGCGCGGCGCGCACGGCGCTCACCTCCGCGGCGATCGAGACCATCGGGACCAGCACCCGGATGTCATGGCCGCGCCCCGCGACCAGGATCGCGCGGAGCTGCGCCTCGAGCAGCGCCGGCCGCGCGAGGGAGAGGCGGACGCCGCGGACGCCCAGGCTGGGGTTCGCCTCGGCGTCGAGCTCGAGGTACGGCAGCGCCTTGTCCCCGCCGGCGTCGAGCGTGCGGACCACGATCGGAGCGCCGGCGAACGCCGCGAAGATCTCCGCGAGCAGCTCCGCCTGCTCGTCCTCGCCAGGCTCGTCCACGCGGTCCAGGAACAGCATCTCGGTGCGCAGGAGCCCGATCCCGAGGGCGCCCGCCTCGCGCGCGGCGCGCGCGTCCGCGGGGCCAGCCACGTTCGCCCAGAGCTCGACCTCGCGGCCGCAGGCGAGGCGCAACCGGCCGTCCCGGGCGCCTGGCGGCCGCCGTGACGCGCGGAGGGCCGCCTGCCGCCGCTGGAGCTCGATCGTTGTCTCGGGATCCGGGTCGAGCCACACCTCGCCTGTCGCGCCGTCGAGGCCGGCGCGCGCGCCTCCAGCGTCAGGCACCAGCGCCGCGGCCCCGGCGACCGCGGGGATGCCGGCGCTCCGCAGCAGGATGGCCGCGTGCGAGGTGGGACCGCCGCGCCGGTCGATGACGCCGAGCACCCGCCCCGCATCGAGCCGCGCGGCCTCCGACGGCGCGAGGTCCTCGGCCACGACGACGGCCGGCGGCCCGTCGGGCAGCACCGCCGCGGCGCCGCCGAGCAGGGCGCGCACCACGGCGTCGCCCACGTCGTGAACGTCGGCCTCGCGCGCCCGCAGGTACGGGTCGTCGAGCTGCCGGTAAATCGCGGCCGCGGCGTCGATCGCCTGGCGGAAGGCCCAGGCGGCGTTGCAGCGCTCCCGCTCGATGCGCGAGATCGCCTCGTCGACGAGCGCCGGGTCGCAGAGCAGCGCCTGGTGGGCGTCGAGGATGTCGGTGCCGCGCAGCGCGCTGCCGAGGTCCTGCGCTGCCAGATCGAGCGCCCGCCGCAGCCGCTCGGACTCGGCCGCAGGATCGTCGACCGTGGTCTCGGGGACCTCCGGCGTCGACCGCACGAGCCGGACCATGGGGCCGAGGGCGACGCCGGGCGCGACGGGGATGGCGTGGCACGACGCGAGGGGCGCCGTGGGCGCGGCCGGTGGCGCGTCGCGCTGCAGGAGCGCGGCGAGCGCCTCGACCGCCTCGGCCGCCTGCCGCCCGGTCGCGCGCAAGCGCAGCACGTCGCCCCGGCGCGCCCCGAGGGACGCGAGCGCGATCAGGCTCGAGGCCGGCACCGGACCGCGCGCGGCCGTCACGTTCTCCAGGGTGATCGCCGCGTCGAAGGCCACCGCGCGCGTGATGAGCCGCGCGGCGGGGCGGGCGTGCAGGCCGCCCGGATCGGCGATCGCGAGCTCGACCGTCGCGGCCGGCGCGCCCGCGTCGGTCGCGGCCACCGCCGCCGACGCGGGGCGCTCCGCCTCGCCGAGCTGCTCGGCCTTCGGAACGAGCGCCTGCCGCGCCTCCGCGGCGACCTGATCGAGCGTGCCACCCGCCGCAGCCCGCACGGCGGCCGCGATCGCCCCTTCCACGATCGGCCCGCCGGTGAGGCGCGTGCGCGCGGCGATGGCCGGATCGATGAGCTCGAGCGCCGTCTCGGCGCTCAGGATCGCGCCGCCGATGTCCATCAGCACGACTGCGCCGGCCGGCCCGCAGACGCGCTCGATCGCCGCGGCGATCGCGGTCGCGTCGGTGCCGAGCTCCGCGCCGCCGTCGCCCGCGCCCGCCGCGCATGCGATGGCGACCGCCTCGCCGGTCATCTGGCGGGCCAGCGCCTCGGTGGCCTCGGCCAGCTGCCGGCTGTGCGAGACCAGGACGAGCCCGACGCGGCCCGCCGCTCCGCTCATACGCCTGCCGTCGCGGCCAGGCTCCGCAGCAAGAGCGAACACGACGTGGCGCCGGGGTCCTGGTGCCCAGCGCTGCGCTCACCGAGGTAGCTCGCCCGGCCCTTGCGAGCGATGAGCGGCACGGTCGCGAGCGCGCCGGCCTGCGCCGCCTCGGCGGCGCGGGCGAGCCCGTCCATGAGCGGGGAGCGCGCCGGGTCGCCCGTGGGCGCCGGCGCGCTCAGCGCGGCCTTGAGCGCGTCGACCGCGGGGGAGAGCGCGTCGACCATCGTCTTGTCGCCGGGCGACGCCTTGCCTCGCCGCTTCACGCCGTCGAGGCCCGCCTCGAGGCACCCGGCCAGGGCCGCGAGATCGAGCGCCGCGGCGCCGGCCGCCCGCTGGCCCGCGTCGCGGAACAGCGTGCCGTAGAGCGGGCCGCTCGCCCCGCCGACGGTCGACAGCAAGATCATCCCGACGCCCTTCAGCAGCGCGCCGACGTCGCCGTGATCGAGGTCGCCGAGCCGGGCGCGCGCCGCCGTGAAGCCGCGCGCCATGTTGACGCCGTGGTCGCTGTCGCCGATCGCCGCGTCGAGCTCGGTCAGGAGCGCCTTCTCGCGCTCCATGACGTCGGCCGCGCGCTCGATCCACGCCGCGATGTGCGCGCCGTTCAAGGCGTCCATGGCTCAGGTCCCCCAGCGCAGCGCCGGCGTGTGCACCGGCGCGTCCCACCAGCGGAGCATCTCGTCGTCGAGCTTGAGCAGGGTCGCCGACGCGCCGGCCATCTCGAGCGACGTGATGTACGACCCCACGAGGCTGCGCGCGACCTTGAGGCCGCGCCCCTGCGCGATCGCGCGCGCCTTGCGGTACACGACGTAGAGCTCGAGGAGCGGCGTCCCGCCCATGCCGTTGACGAACAGCAGCACGTCGTCGCCCGGCTCGAACGGCAGGTCGTCGAGGATCGGCTGCATCAGGATCTCGGCCACCCGGTCGGCCGGCTCCAGCTTGGCCCGCCGCCGGCCGGGCTCGCCGTGGATGCCGATGCCGACCTCCATCTCGCCCAGGCCGAGCTCGAACGACGGCTTGCCGGCGTGCGGCACCGTGCAGGCGGAGAGCGCGACCCCCATGCTGCGGCCATGCGCGTTGACCCGCCGGCCGAGCGCCGCCACCTCCTCGAGCGGGCGGCCCGCCTCGGCGGCGCCGCCGCAGATCTTCTCGACGAGGACGGTCGTCCCCACGCCGCGCCGTCCGGCCGTGTACAGGCTGTCCTCGACCGCCACGTCGTCGTTCACGAGCACGCCCTCCACCGGGATTCCCGCCTCGCGCGCGAGCTCGGCGGCCATCTCGAAGTTCATCACGTCACCGGTGTAGTTCTTGATGATGTGGAGCACGCCGGCGTCGCCGTCGACTGCCCGCGTGGCTTCGAAGATCTGGTCGGGCGTCGGGCTCGTGAACACGGCGCCGGGGCAGGCGGCGTCGAGCATGCCGCGCCCGACGAACCCGGCGTGCAGCGGCTCGTGCCCGCTGCCGCCGCCGGAGAGCAGCGCGACCTTGCCCTTGCCCTTCGCCTCCGCGCGCGTGACGAAGCGCGGCGCGGCGTTCACCCGGAGGAGCTCGGCGTGCGCGAGCGCCATCCCCTCGAGCGCCTCATCGACGAGATCGTCCGGCGCATTGATGAGCTTCTTCATCCTGCCTCCGCTCCGTGCCCGTTCGGCCCGCGCGCAGGATATCCCCATGCCATTGCCCGCCGCGAGAGGAGATCTTTTGAACGCGCCGTCCTATGCTGAGGTCGCCGTGGATCGAATCGCCCCCACGCTCCGCCCCCCTGGCCGCCCGGCGGGCTTCCAGCGCTGGAGAGAGCTGCTCTTCCTGCACTGGGAGACGCCGATCGCCGCGCTGCGCGCCGTCGTGCCGCCCGCGCTCGAACTCGACACCTTCGAGGGCAGGGCGTACGTCGGCGTCGTCGCCTTCACCATGCGCGACGTCAGCCCCTGGTGGTCGCCGAGCGTGCCCGGGATCTCGAACTTCCACGAGCTCAACGTCCGCACCTACGTCCACCACGAGGGGCGCGCGCCGGGCGTCTGGTTCTTCAGCCTGGACGCGGCCAAGGCGATCGCGGTCGTCGCGGCCCGGGTCGGCTGGCACCTGCCCTATCACCACGCCTCGATGGATCTCGAGTCGAGGGACGGGGAGGTCCGTTACCGCAGCGAGCGGCGCTGGCCGGGCCCCGTGCCTGCGCGCTTCGAGGCGCGCTATCGCGTCGGCGCGGCGATCGACGGCGGCGCCGCGGCGCCGGGGACCTTCGAGCACTTCCTGGCCGAGCGTTACCTGCTGTTCGCCGCGAGCGGCGGCGCGCTCAGGATCGGGCAGGTGCACCACGCGCCCTATCCGCTCCACCGGGCCGAGGTGACCCACGTCGAGGAGAGCGTCGTCGCCGCGGCCGGCCTGCCCGCCCCGGCGGGGGCGCCGCACGTGCTCTATAGCCCGGGCGTGGACGTCGACGTCTATGCGCTGACGCCCGCCGCGCCGCGCGGGTGACGCCGCCGCGCCGCGGCCGCGCGGTGATCCGATCGCGCTCCTGCGCCCCGGGGAGCCCGGGCCAGAGCGCCGCGGGCACGGGCGGGCCTGCGCCCGCGGGTCAATGCCTCGTGAGCCAGTGGATGACCTGGGACTCGAGGCCCGGCGCCGCCCCGAACCCGAGGCTCAGCGTCCGCGGGAAGCCCACGTGCCCGCCGTGCCGGAGCCACTGCACGTCGAGCAGCGGCGAGCGCGGGTGGGCCTCGATCGCCGGCCGCACCGTGTCGAGCGGCACCATCGGGTCGGCCTCCGCCGCGACGATCAGCGACGGGACGGCGATGTCGCGGAGGCGCGGCGCGGCGCTCTCGCTCGCGTAGTAGGCCTCCGCGCTCTGGTAGCCGAAGCGTCGCGTCATGATGCGCCGGTCCCACTCGCGGATCGTGCGAATGGCGAGCGCCTCCTGGAGGGGCACGGGCACGGCGCGGCGCGAGGCGACGGCGGTGTACATCTCCTTCAGCCCGGACATCACGTGCCTGCGGTAAACCCACCGCTCGGGCTGATCGATGGCGGCGACGGCCCGCTCCAGGTCGAGCGGCGGGCAGACGGCCGCCACGGCGTGGACGCGCCCGTCGAGCGCGCCCGACGCCGCGTAACGGAGGGCGATATGCCCGCCCAGCGAGTAGCCGAGGACGAGCACGCGCTCGTACCGGTCGAGCTCGGGGGAGGTGATGGCGGCGTGGAGATCGGAGAACAGGCCAGCGTGGTAGATGTCGTCTCCGTCGCCCCCGGCGCCGCGCAGGTTGATGCGCAGGCAGGCGAGCCCCGCGCGCTCGGCCCTCTGGGCGGCCTCGACCACATAATAACTCTCGCTCGTACCGCCGAGCCCGTGGACGACGACGAGGAGCGAGCCCGCGTCTTCTCGGTGGCGGATCCTGCCGAGCAGCCGGACGGGCCCGGCAGGAGTCTCATCGACGTGGACCGAGAAGGGGGAAGACGGAGCGAGCCGCGGGGCGTGAATCTGATGCTTGAGCCAGGGAGCGACCGTCCAGAAGTGGCCGTGGAGGATGCGCTGCATCATCCCGTTCGTAACACGGGTGACGCAGCGTTTCTATTTCACCCGCTCGCTCAGCGACACACGACCTCCGACGAGCCGCTGCAATCGTTCCGGCACACGTCGCAGAGGGCGCACTGGAGCATCGCGTCGTAGAGGGCCGCGCTGGCCGGGTCTGCCGTCCTGCAGGCCGCCTTGCAGGCGTCCGTGTCGCACGTGCGGAAGCAGCTCACGTACTCCATGCACGCGGTGCTCTCCGTGCACGCCGAGAGCTCGTCCTCGCAGCTGGTGTCGAACGCGCACTGGATGCACCCCGAGCTGCCGTCGCCGCAGGTGCCCGAGCCGTCGCATACCGGCGGCGGGACGGCCCGCTTCACGTTGAGCGTGAACGCGCCGTCGCTGGTGTCGGTCGAGCCGTCCACCACGACCACGACGGTCTGACCCGCCGCGAGCGTCACCGTGACCTCCGACTGCTCGACGGTCGTGTCGTCGTTGCACGCGAGCTGAGCCCCCCTGCAGGTCGCGTCGTGCACGTGGAGCATCGTGTCGAACGCCGATCCGAACGTATCGAAGGTGTAGTCGCCGGCGACCGGCGCCGTGAACGCGTATCCCGCGTCGGGGCTGCTCGAGTCGCGGCAGGCCGTCGTCACGGTCGGCCGCACGCTGTTGGGTCGGCCGATCGTGCTGCCGGTGATCGTCTGCGGCACCGACGAGGCGAGGGTGCCCGCAGGGCAGCTCGGCGCGCTCGCCCGCGTCACGCTCAGCTCGAAGGTGCCCGCCTCGCCCTCCGCGCCGTCGACCACGATGTAGACGGTCTGGCCCGTGGCCAGGTCGGCCGTGATGACCGCGCTCGGGTCGGCGCTGCACGCGATCTCGGAGCACCCCGTCGCGTCGAGGAGGGCGAGGACGACGCTGTAGCCGGAGTTCGTGCTGTCGAACGAGTAGACGCCCGCGGTCGCGGCGGTGAACGAGTAGATGCGCTCGCCCGCGCTCGTGGCGGAGCACGTCGGGGAATACGTGTTCGCCTGGCCCGCGGTCGTGCCGTTGACGATCTGCGGCACGGCGCTGCCGAGATCGTTGCCCGGGCTCACCGTGCACGCGCACGCCCCGGACTGGCAGACCTGCGAGTCGTTGCACGCGGCGCCGCACTCGCCGCAGTGATCGGCGTTGGTCTGGAGGTCGACGCAGACCTCGACGCCGTTGCAGGCCGTGAGCCCGGAGCCGCAGCCGTCCTCGCATTCGCCGGCGACGCACGTCTGGTCGTCCGTGCACGCGGTGCCGCACGCGCCGCAATGCCCGGCGTCGTTCTGGAGGTTGACGCAGGCGCCGTCGCAGTCGGTGAGCCCCTCCGAGCACTCGCCGTCCTGGCACTCGCCGGACTCGCAGGTCTGGCCGTCCACGCACGCGGCGCCGCACTCGCCGCAGTTGCTCGGGTCGGACGCGACGTCGACGCACGTGCCGCCGCAGTCGGTGCGCCCGCCGGGGCAGCCGCCCTCGTCCTGGCACTCGCCGGCCTCGCAGGTCTGCCCCTCCTCGCAGGCGTTGTTACAGCGGCCGCAGTTCGCCTCGTCGCTCTGGGTGTCGACGCAGCTGTCGCCGCACGACGCGAGGCCGTCGTCGCACGCGGCCACGTCCACGCACGCGCCGTCGCGGCAGGTCTGGTCGCTGCCGCACGCCACGCCGCACGCGCCGCAGTGGCTCGTGCTCGTGCCCGTGTTGATACAGATGCCGTCGCACTCCGTCTCCGGCGCGACGCACGCGCTCGTGCTGGGGCCGCCGTCCGAACACGATGCCACGGCGGCGAGCGCCGCCGCAGCGAGCCAGAGCAGGGTATACGTCGGCGCGAGCCTGAAGCGCGATTTGAGCTTTTCCATGAACCTTCCCTCGGCAGAGTCGCCGACGACGGGGGTCGTAACGCGGAGCTACCGGGAGGATACGACGATGGCCTTCCAGGATGTCAATCCTTGCAGCCTGAATCCCGCGCGCAGATCGTCGATCGTCGCCTGCGCCGGCGCGCGCGCCGTTTTGCCACCGTCGCACACCTTGACCACAGGGTGGGATGAAGAACATCTCAACGTTCTTCATGATCAACACCATGTTGATCCACGAGCACGCGGCGAAGGCCAATTACCACCCGTGCGCGGCGTGCACCGCGCGGCGCTCGGCCGGCACGGCGATCACGGGCAACCCGATCACCGCCGGCGTCGCCGCGCTCAACGTGCTCACGGGCGCGCTTCAATACCTCTTCTCTTCGCGGCGCTCCTCCTGATCGCGGCCGTCGTCTTCGTCCTCCTCGCCCGGCGCTGCGTGGTGGTCGACCGCTTCCAGCGGAGGCCCCCGGGCGCGTCCGTCCCGGCGTCCTGACGCGTCGCGCCGGTTCAGCCCTCGCCGCGCCGCTCCTCGTCCTCGGGCTCGCTCGCATGCGCGGGCGGGATGCGGACCCGCACCGTGCGGATCTGCCGCGGGCTCGCGTCGACGATGTGGAGCTCCGCCCCGTCCGGGGTCGTCACGACGTCGCCGGGCGCGGGGATGCGCCGGGCGAGCCCCAGGCAGAGCCCCGCGACCGTCGACCAGCGGACGTCGTCCGGCAGCGTGATCGCGAGCTGCCGGCTGACCTCGTGGACCGGCATGTCGCCGGGCACGAGCGCCGACCCGTCCGGCTCGCGCCGGATCGTCTCTGCGTGGGGCGGGTGCGCCTCGTTCTCGGCGAAGATCTCGCCGACGAGCTCCTCGACGAGGTCCTCCATCGTGATGATGCCGATCATGCCGCCCTGCTCGTCCACGACGACGGCGAGCTGGAGCCGGCGCCGCTTCAGCTCGGCGAGGAGATCGACGGCCGGCATCGACCCGACGACGAAGTACGCCGGCCGCAGGATGCTCTCCAGCGAGAACTGCCCGTCGCCCCACAGGAGCGCGAGCACCTCGGGCATCGTGACGTAGCCGATCACGTTGTCGTTCGACCCCTCGTAGACCGGCATCCGCGTGTGGCCGTGCTCCAGCACGGCGCGCTGCACCTCCGGGGCGGCCGCGTCGCGCGGGAGCGCCACGACGCGGCCGCGGGGGAGCATCACCTGGAGCGCGGTGAGCCAGGCGAAATCGATGGCGCGGGACGCGATCTCGCCGGCGCGCCTGTCGACCGAGCCCGCCTCGGCGGCCTCGTCGACGATCTGCTGGATCTCCTCGGGGGAGAGGCGCGCCTCGACGAAGTTCGTGCGGTCGCCGAAGAGCCTCAGCACCAGGTTGGAGCTCTCGGTGAGCAGCCAGACGAGCGGGCGGGCGAGCGACGAGAGCTCGCGGAGCGGCGGGCCGACGAGCATCGCGTACCGCTCGGAGGCGCGGAGCGCGAGCGACTTCGGGACGAGCTCGCCGAGGACGAGCGACAGGAAGGAGACGAGCGCGACCACCGCGGCGAACGCGAGCTCGTCCGCCGCGTCCCCGACCCACGGCACAGCGCGGAGGACCGGCGCGAGGTCCTTCGCGAGGGTCGACCCGCCGAAGGCGCTCGCGGTCGCGCCGACGACGGTGATGCCGATCTGCACGGTGGCGAGGAAGCGCTCCGGGTTGCCCCGCAAGCGCTTCACCGCCCACGCCCGGCGGCTCCCCGACTGGACGAGCTGGTCGAGCCGCGTCTTGCGGACCGTGACGATCGCGATCTCGGCGCCCGAGAAGACGCCATTCACGAGTACGAGGGCCAGGATGATGAGGATTTCCGAGAGAATGGCGGCTCCCTCCGCGGCGTTCCCGGGTGCAGGCATAGCGTGTCGCTCGCCCGGACGGCAGCGGCGCCGGACCCGCGGCGCATGAAACCCAGGCGGCCGTGGCTGCAGCGTGCCGCGGGCCGCGGATTGTGCTCATGGTGAAATTTTCTGAAGGGAACGGCCGCGCGCAGCGGTGGGTCGCGCCGCCAGCCGCGCCGTCACGCACGGCGGCAGGCGTCACGCACGGCCGCGGGCGCTGCGCGGAGGGCTCACGCCGCCTTGCTGGCGCGCCGGTCCCGCACCGCCTGCGCGAGCAGCTCGAGCACCGGAACGGTGTCGCTCCAGCCGAGGCAGGCGTCGGTGATGCTCTGGCCGTAGGTGGGGGGCTTGCCCGGCGCGAGATCCTGTCGGCCTCCCACGAGGTGGCTCTCGATCATCACGCCGAGGATGTCCCGCGAGCCCGAGCGCAGCTGGTCGGCCAGGCTCTCGGCCACGATCCTCTGGCGCGCAGGATCCTTCTGGCTGTTGCCGTGGCTGCAGTCGACCATCAGCCGGCGCGGCAGGCCCGCCTTGGTCAGGCGGTCGGCCGCCTCGCGGACGTGCTCGGCCGCGTAGTTGGGCCCGCGCTGCGAGCCGCGCAGGATCACGTGACACGACGCGTTGCCGCGCGTCGCCACGATCGCCGAGATCCCCTGCTTCGTCACGGAGAGGAAATGGTGCGCCTCGCGCGCGGCCCGCACGGCGTCGACGGCGATCTGGACGTCGCCCTCGGTGCTGTTCTTGAAGCCCACGGGGCACGAGAGCCCGGAGGCGAGCTCGCGGTGGATCTGGCTCTCGGTCGTGCGCGCGCCGATCGCGCCCCAGGAGATGAAATCGGCGATGAACTGCGGCGAGATCGTGTCCAGGAACTCGCTCGCGCTCGCGAGGCCGAGCTCGGCGATGTCGCGGAGCAGCCCGCGGGCGACGCGGAGCCCCTTGTTGATCGAGAAGCTCCCGTCGAGGTCGGGATCGTTGATCAGCCCCTTCCAGCCGACCGTGGTGCGCGGCTTCTCGAAGTACACGCGCATGATCACGAGCAGATCGTCGCTCAGCCGGTCGCGCGCCTCCCGGAGCTGCGCGGCGTACTCCAGGGCGGCCTTGGGGTCGTGGATGGAGCAGGGGCCCACCACCACGATGATCCGGTCGTCGTCGCCCGAGATCACGCGCTCGGCGGCCTTGCGCGTGAAGGCCACGGTCTCGGAGGCCGCGGGGCTGACGGGGATCTCTTCGATAAGGATCGCGGGGGGGATCAAGGGCCTGAGCCCTGCAATACGAAGGTCGTCGGTCGAGTAGTACATCGTTGAGGCTCCAGCATAGCGCGACGACATACGCCCCGACTACCCGCGCGTGGGCCGGAGGCGCTTTCTGGTCGTCGCACGGCGCCCTGTACTCCCGTATCCCGTATCCCGTATCCCGTACGTCTTGCGATCGGCCTGAAGATTTGTCTCGCTGGCGCGGGCGGGCTATCGGGCCATGGGGGGGCGCCGGATCCGGGCTTCACGCTGGCGCTCGCGCGAGCGCTGGCCCGACCGCGCCGGCGGTCTCCGCCGGTCATATGCGCGCTGGCGAGTGCGCCCGCTCCCCGCCCGGTCGCCGCAGGAACGGGGCGCCCTTCGGCTGCGTGCGGCAGGGCGCCGCCGGCCGCTTCGTGCCCGCCGTGGGCGAGCGGGCGGGTCGCTCTGCCAGCGCCGTCCGGCGTGGGGTGTTCGCCGAGCGTGCGGCGCTCGCCGAGCGCGCCGCCTCGGTGACGTCGCTCGCGGTCGTCGGTCGCGGCGGTCGTTGCTGCCTTCGCTCTGCGCGGGGCTCCTCGAGCAGCGCGCGCAGGGACGCGAGCGCGCGCGTGCGCCACTTGTACGCCGTCGACAGCGGGATCCCGTGTTGTTCGGCGACCGTCGCCATCGGCACGCCCTCGAGGTCGTGCGCGATGAGGATCTGCTGCTCCTCGGCCTGCAGCGACCTGAGCCGCGAGAGGATGAGGGAGCGCGTCTGCTCTGCGTCGATCTGCTCCTCGGCGTTCGGGCGCTCGTCGGCGACGCGGCGCGGGGCGTGGCCGGAGGACAGCTCTTCGCGCCGGTGGTGCGCGCGGTCGCGGTAGTGGGCGGCCACGTGGACCGTGATCCTGTTGAGCCACCGCTCCGGTCGGGCGCGGAGCGGGTCGTAGGACGGGAAGCTCTGGTATCCGGCGAGGAACACATCCTGGAGGATGTCTCGCCGATCACGGCGTGGGACCCCGAGCCGCCTAAGCCAATTCCATACGGAGTCGTAGGTCTTCCCCCGAAAGAGCCGGACGAAGGCCCGCTGTCTATCCAGCGGCATCGACGGTGCGAGAGTGCGATGCGGTTGTCCCATGCTCGCTTAATTAGGAGGAGCTGATCTCCCATCTCAAAAAAAAGCCATCAGCTCTGAAAAATGATCTTCTGTGCGCGCGCGATCCCCCGCGTCTCGCCCCCAAGCGCCAAGGACGGGAAGAGCAGGGCTCTGCGGCGGCTGGGCTGGTGAAGGTATCCTGTGCAGGAGAGCAGCACTGAAGTCGTCGGGAACTGAACGGGGGAATCGCCCTCGACCGAGCTCTCGGCTGCGCGTGCTGCGGCGGCTCGGAGAGGAGAGGCGGACGAGAGGTCGATAGGAGCCAGCGCTCCACTCTCTTGGTGTCCTCGGCGGTTCAACGCCTTGTCATCCGAGCAGTGCTCTAGAGCAGCGGGCGGGGCCCGGCGGCTGCCGTCCTCGCGCGGAGCGCGCGCAGCGCCGCGTTCCTCTCGGCGGTGAGGCGGCCAGCCGGGAACCTCATCCGGTGCTCGATCAGCCGGCGCTTCGCCTCCGCATAACGACCGCGCGACAGCGCCGTGATCGCGCCGTCGATGAGGGTGCGCTCGGCGGCGATCTCCTGATCGTTCGACGCCCCAGACGGTCCCGCGGAGGGCAAGGTCGCTCCGCCCGACGGACGGGGCGCGGCCTTCTGCGCGGGCGGCGCCGCGCCGGTCGCTCGCGGGTTCCCGGCGGCCGCGATCCGGCCGCCCTGCGGATCGTCCGCCGCTGCAGCTGCGCCGGGCGGCGGCGGCAGCACGGCCGGGGACCGCGGCAGCGCGGCCGGGGAAGGCAGCGGTGGCGCGGCGGGGGACGGCGGCGGCGGCGCGGGCGGGGGCGGCGGCGTCCGCATGGCCGCCATGGCGAGCCCGGTCGCGGCGCGCGTTCCGGCGGCGGCCGGCGTCGAGGCGGCGCGCAGCGCGCCGAGCGTGAGCGCGATGACGGCGGCGGCGCTCGCCAGCGGGACTGCGATGCTCGCGGCGAGATGGAGCGAGCCTGCCCGCGTCGGCGCGCCGCCCTCGATCGGGAGCTTCCATGGCCCCGGAGAGAACGCCCCGCGGACGCTGCGGTACAGCCGCGTGAGCCACGTCGGCGCGCCCTCGCCTCCCGTGCGCGCCTCCTGGACGAGCGCGCCGGCGCTGAAGGGGATGAGCGCGAGCCCGCGGCCGCGCTGCCGCGCCTGCCAACGACGCATCGCCGCCTCGATGTCGACCCAGGCGAGCCGGTGCCGGCTCCACGCGGTGCTCAGGGGGATCGACAGCTGCTGGGCGATCTCGGCCATGTCGATCTCCTCGAGCTCATGGGCGATGAACACGCAGCGGCGCTCCATGGGCATCTCCTGGAGCAGCTTGTCGAGCACGCAGCGCCGGTCCCTCGCGATGGCGTGCTGCTCGGAGTCGGGGGTGACGTCAGGCAGCGCCGCGAGATCGTCGAACGGCCGGAGGCGCTCGTGGCGGCGGTGGGCCCGTCGGAAATGGTTCGACGCCTGGTGGGTCGCGATGCCCATGAGCCACGATCGCACGGTGCCCCGGCTGGGATCGAACCGCGGCAGCGCACGGTAGGCGCCGGCGAGGACCTCCTGGGCGACGTCCTCGATGTCCTGCGCGCGGACCCCGAGGCGGGCGAGGTAGCGGGCGATGAACGAGAAGTGCTCGTCGGCGATCTCCGCCATGCGGGCGTGGGAAGGCTCTGCGGATGTGTTTTTGCGTGACGGTGACCCCATCTCTGTTCCCCCCTCGAGCGTGGCGACGGCGTCGTCGCGAAGCTTGTCAATGCGCTGCCTCGGCACCCCGAGGGAGGGCAGCGCGACGCGCGGGCGCCTCGCTCCGCGGATCGAGATGCACGTCCAGACGGAAGCCCACGAGCCCGCCGTAGGCCGGCGGGGTCCAGAGCACACCTTCCTGGCTCTCGACGCGGAACTCCGAGAGGCGCAGCACGATGTCGCCATAGAACTGGATGGCGATCCGATCGGTGATCGGGATCTCGACGCCCGCGCGCGGCCCTGTGGCGAGCCAGAGCGACGAGGTGTCGATGATCCTGGCGCCGGTGCTGGAGGTGGTCACGATCCCGACCGACGCGACGGCACAAGCGAAGAGGTGACGGCGCTGCGAACACGGCATCACGTTCGCCGCCGCGAGCCAGGTCGAGATGCTCGTCGCCTCGTCGAGCTGAACCGTGACCGGCAATTGAACGTGGCCTTCCACGCCGAGGGTGAAGGATGGATAACGGAGCGCGACGTGGAGCGCCGTCCCGGCGGTCGTCTCCTGCAGGGTTCCGAACACAGCGGACCCCGCAAGGCCGACCCTGACGTCGGGCCACGCCCGCCGCGCGGGCGCGGCGGCAAGGGCGTCGGGCGGGGGCGGGGCAGGGGAGGGCGGCGGGGGGGGAGGGGCGGGCGGGGCGGGCGGCACGTGGAGGCTCGGATCGAGCGCGACGCGGAGCGAGAGCGCCATGTTCATGACAAGCTCTTTGCAGTCGTCGTGATAGACGACCAGGTGCCGAGACCATGCGATGGATCCATCCGCGTCGTAGAGATCCATGGTGGCGTGTATCTCCCTCCCTGGACCGCGGAAGACAAGGGCTTTGGCCTGCGCGGCCGCCTCGGGCTCCACCGGGTCATAGCCGAGCTGCCTGGCCATCTCCTCGCGCAGGAGCCCCTCGCCCGGGCAGCGCTCGGCCCCCGGCGCGCGCCGGTACTCGAGCTGCACCGCGGCGCGGGGCGGCGCGGCGCCGGCGCGCCAGGGCGACAGCAGGGCCGCGGCCGCGGCGACGAGCCACAACGGCGCTCGGACGCTGGTTCCGCCCGCCCGAAGTCCGACCAGGGATCGCCGGCGCGCGGAGCCGGGTCGGTCCTGCGTTGCCGCGTCAGCCCCGGTGTCTCTTGCTGATGCTGCTGACATGGTGCTCATCGCGGCGTGGTGACCGCTTGTTCAGGCCAGGTGTCATCGGCCGCGTTCCCGTCCAGGGAGCGGCCAGGGTGACCGCTCAGAAGGCATCCACGGGGAGCACGAGCCCCACGCCGACCACGCCGGAGAGCGGAGGGACCCGCCATACCTCTCTGTTGTTCACCCAGAGGGACGGACGGCTGTGGTTCGTGTGCAGCTCGGCGAACCCGCGCAGGAACAGCTGCTCGGAGAAGCGCCAGTCGCCCGCGACCCGCAGGCCGACCGAGCTGACCCACGGCTGGCGCGCTCGAATGCTGACGCCGGGGTCGCTCGTGATCCGCAGCTCGCCGGCGTCGAAGACGGCGCACACCGACAGCACCCCGCGATGACCGCAGATGTCGAGCGTCGGCATCGCGAGGCTCGCATGGACAAGGACGCCGTCCGCGAAGGTGTCCGCCAGGGAGGTGAACATCCGCGCCTCGACGCCGATCGACAGGCTGGGCCAGCGGAACGCCGTGGCGAAAGACGCCCCTCCGCCGAGCGCGGGCAGGAGGCCCACCGCGAGCAGCGGTGACGCGGAGATCTCGCCGCGGAACATGTGGTCGTCCTCCTGAGTCTCCCGTCCCGATTCAGACCGAGGCGTATCCGCGTGCACCGGGGTCGTCGCCATCAAGACAACGAGCACGGCGGCACAACCGGCGCGTCGCATCGGCGTCCCGGCTAGGGCGGGATCGGTGCGGTACGGAGCGGAGTGGACACCTCGACCCGATGCACGCCGCTGTCTCCCGTCCGGCCGCAACACCCCGCCATGTGGCCCCCCTCTTCAACGTCTCCGGCGCCCGTAGGACAGTGCACCTCTGCCGCGTGACGGAGGCCGGCTCGACGTCGCCGCTCCCACGTCGTGATCCTGTAGATACTGACTTTGGAGCGCACGTAAAGGCTTTTGTGTGCGCTCTCGAGCGCGCGGGTCGCATTGCATTTTGGCTCGTCGATTTCTCCCTACCGAGAGATTTTTCCGTCATGCCCACGGATCCATCTACTTGGCGCCTTTGCCCGACATCACAGGTTCTGGTCAAGCCCGACCGTGGTTCAGGAGAAGCCCGAATCGTGTGGCTCGGGCGGCGCTGCGCCGCCCATCGCGGCGCGTGGCCGTCACCCGTTCTCGCCTGGACGTGTTTGGCAGCAAAACGTGCTCGGACCGGTGAGGGCGATCTCGCCTCGCAGCTCTCCGCCGCTCGGCTCGCAGCTTCCGGGCTGGTTGACCTGCCAGACAGCCATCATGCTCTTGGGCGTTTTCCCGGGCTTGGCGGCGACGCAGCCCGGGGCATCGCTCGAAGAGGTACCGGCGGTGATCAGCTCGCCGCACGCGCCGTCCCGGAAGGAAAGGAGCGCCAGGGAACACTCGCTGCCTGTCGGAGGACCGCACTCGCACGGCGTGCAGTGGCGTTCGTCCCTCATGCCGTCGTAGAGGACGACGTCCTCCGGATAATCTTCCGGGCAGGTCACCTCGCCCTCGCCGAGGTACATGATGCACCGAGCGAAGGCGTCTTCCTGATCGGGCGACTCGCACGTCGTCGACGGAGGCGCGCACGTGGGTTCCTTGGGGGTGCCTCCGCACGCCACGCCGGAGCGATACCACCGCAAGTTGAACTGTGGCACCGGGGGGGGCTCGACGCTGGCCTCGCAAGGCGTCACCCGGGTCGCGCCGAGGACGATCGATTGATGATCGTTCGCCAGGGCGCCGCTGGGCACGACGCAGGTGCCGTTCAGCATGTCCCGGGGCTCATGCACCGAGACCGGCGAGCCATCGCACTTCAGCGAGGCGGCCGTCCTGAGATCGGCGGGCAAGGCGCAGGCTGGCTCGCCGCACCGACATGGGCTGCACCCGAAGGGGAAGTCAGCGGTCTCGTACCCCCTGTACACCTTGGTCGGGGCGCTGCCGGGGCAGTTCGGCTCGTCCACGGTTCTGCCGACCCAGAGCAGCGCCGGGCCATAGAAGCCCTCCGGAGCCGGCTCGCCACACTGGTCGCCGCTGCACGTGTCGTCGCATGCCAAGGTGCACGCGTCGCGGTCAGGCTGGTTTCTACACACTTTCGCGCACATTCGACATTCCGCTATGCAATCCCAGCGTTCGGGCCCGTAGGGCTCTCTTTCACATTGATCCACGCACGTCCCGCATTCCGCTAGACATGCGTCCTGGTTGAGCACGTTCTCACACTCGGTGTCGCATGTCTCGTAAGTTATTTCGGTGTAGATTGGGGTGCACGCGGTGAACAGCAGCGCAAGGGCGAGAGAGGTAGTCTTCATAGACCTCCTGTCGGGAAGAGTTCGCAGCCCGCTTTACTACAGACGCGCCCGTTTCAAGCGAAGATGGGCGGGGTTGCGCCAGGAATGACCCTCTCTCGACGCATTGCGATCAGCGCCGAGAAATTCCAAGAAAACGCCAACGGCGGCGATTTTTGTCGGCGGAGCCCGGGCTTGATAGCAGCGAGGCACCTCGTGAAATGAAGACACGCTGGGCCACGTAAGCGCTCGGTGTCGGGGTGCACCCTCGACCCAACTCCTGGGTGACCGAGCGCGCTCCTGCGCAACCCTGCGCGACCGAGCGCAGGCCGCGGCGCTCAGGCGCGAGCCAAGGCGACCGGGCGCACCGCGTCGGAGGGGGTCGGTCGGGCTCGGATGCGCCGCGCCCGATCGCAGGAAAGCGAGCCGCGTGGCCCCAGGCGGCGTGCTGGGACCGGGCTCAGACGCTTGAATCACGCGTCGCACGCGTCGCACGCGTCGCACGCGTCGCACGCGTCACAGGCGACGCCTGCGACGCACGCGTCGAAAGCGCTCGCGGGGCGTGCGCTTGCTGCGTTAGGCTTCGATCCTGATGAGTGGGGATCCACCCGATAGCGAGCGCGGGCTGCATCAGGCCGGGCTCCGTCCTCAGGATGAGATGGGCTCGCGGGGGGCGGCGAGCGGCGAGCCGGTCCCCTCGGCGACCGTCTCGCTCTCCTCCGGGCGGCGCTACGAGATGGAGGTGACGCCGGCGGGCGATCGGCTCGTCGTCCGCGGAAGGACGGGTGAGATCATCCTGCAGATGGACATCACCGACGCCGGTCCGGTGCTGTCGTTCGCGGCGCCCGACGGCGAGCGCGCCGGCTCACGGCGAGGCGGCCGGGGGAGCGCCTCCTCCGCGCCGCCGCGGCGCGCGGCCTCGCCGCCGCAGTCCGTGATCGTCCCCACGTCGAGCGGAAAACGCCCCCCCTCGGAGGGCGAGGCCGACGAGACCGTCGAGGTGCCGCGGGCCCTGCCGCTGCCCTCGATCAAGCTCCCGCCGGAGGCCGAGCCGCTGGAGCTCGATGGCGGCAACGCGCGGTCGGGGGTCACCCTCCGGCGATCTCCCGGCGATCTCGACGCGAGCGGCGCCGCGCCTGCCGTGCCGGCGCTGGCGACGCCGAGCGGTGCGGCCCCTGCGCCCGCCGCGCGGAGCGACCTTCCGGGCGCGCGGAGCGCGCTGCCCTCGCTCAGCCTTCAGCAGTACGCGGTCCTCTGCGCCGAGTCGTCGATCGGGGCGGCCTCGTCGTTCGACCAGGCGCTCCTGCGCCACGGCATCGCCGACCGCGACCTGTGGAAGGCCGTCGATCGCAGCTGGCAGGATCGGCTCGAGCGCGAGCCGATCCTCACGTTGCGCTGGATGGAGCTCACGACGCGCTACCGTGAGCACCTGACGCGTCGGTGAAGCTCGCGACGTGATGCCGCGCGGATACCTGCTACAGCAGCGCCCCGCTCATGCCGGGCAAGCTCCCGGAACCTGGAAGGCGAGGCAGCAGAAGAAGCGGAAGAAGACGAAGAAGACGGCTGAACCCCTTTCCGTCATCTTCGTCTTTCTGTGAACATCCCAAGAAGTCGCGCTGGTCCCGGGAGAGCGCGCGAGCTCCCGCGGCCAGCCGTCGGTGTCTGGAGTCTCAGTGCAGGGTCTTCTCGAAGCCATCAGGAAAGCCTGTCTTCCAGGCCTCTGGTCCCAGGGCGTCAAGCTCGCCCGTGAGGGCGCTGCCTTCGGACGGGAGGATCGCGGCGATGCCATCGTGGTCCGCGTCAAGGCGGCCGGGCAGCCCGTTGCACCAACCGTCACCCTCTACCCAGCGGACGCCGAGTGGACGTGCGACTGCGGTGGAAAAATCGACCCCTGCGCGCACGCTGTCGCGGCGACGCTGTCGCTCTCGCAACCGGTCGCGCAGGGCCAGCCGGCCGCGCAGGGCCAGCCGGCGGCGCAGGGCCAGCCGGCGGCGCAAGGGCAGCCGGCCGCGCAAGGCGGCGCGACCGCCGCGGCTACGCCGCCGGCGCGGCTGCGGTACCGGCTCCGGCGCAAGGGGCTCGTGCTCGCGCTCGAGCGGATGATCGTGCACGCGAGCGGCGCCGAGGAGCCGCTCCGGATCTCGCTCGCCAGCCTCGCTGGCCGCGCCGTGCGGGCCCCAGCGAGCCCGGAGCGGCCGGGGCCGAGGCTGCCCGAGCTCTACCCGACGCACGAGGACCTGGCGATCGACCGCCTCGTGGGCACGAAGCAGCACGGCTACTTCCCCTCGGATCGCCAGCCCGAGCTCTTCGCGGCGCTTTCGGGCGTCGCCGACGTGGAGCTCGACGGCGCGCCCGTGCGCGTCTCCAGCGAGGCCATCGGCCCTCGCGCGGCGGTGCGCGATCACGACGATGGCGCGGCGCTCGTCGTGGAGCGGGACCCGCGCGTCGACGAGGTGATCGCGTCGGGCGTCGTGCGGTGCGGCGGCACGCTGCACCTGCTCCGGGAGATGGACCTCACGGGGCCGAAGCTCGAGCGGCTGCCGCTCCGTCGGGTGTTCCCGCGGGGGGACCTCGGCAAGCTGGTGACCGACGTCCTGCCGGAGCTGACCAAGCGCGTCCCGGTCACGATCCAGAGCCAGCGCTTGCCGCGCGCGGGCGGCGCGTCCCGGCCGCGGATCCTCCTGGAGCTCAGCCAGAAGGAGCACACGCTCTCCGTCGTGCCCAGCCTCGTGTACGGCGATCCGCCGGAGGCGCGCATCGAGAACGGCCGGCTCGTGCACCTGTCCGGCGCCGTGCCCGTCCGCGATGAGCCCGCGGAGCGCATGTTGCTGATCCGGCTGCGCGACGAGCTCCACCTCATCCCGGGCCGCCGGGTCGACTTCGACGGCGTCGAGGCGATCCGCTTCGCCTCGCGCCTCGAGTCGTGGGACGCCCGCGCCTTCGCCGACGCGCGCGGCGAGATCTTCGGCAAGGCCGCGCTCGTGCCGCGCTTCGTCATCCAGGATCGGGCCTTCGACGTCGAGTTCGAGCTCTCGGCGGGGCGCGACGACGGCGCGGGCGACGAAGGCGACGGCGCCGGCGCGCCCCCGAAGCGCGCGGACGCGACGGCCGTGATCCGCGCGTGGCAGGACGGCCTGCCGCTCGTGCCGCTCCTCGGCGGCGGGTGGGCGCCGCTGCCCTCGGAGTGGCTCGACAAGTACGGCGCGCGCGTCGCCGATCTGCTCGCGGCGCGGCGCGAAGACAAGGAGGTGCCGCCCGCGGCGCTCCCGGCGCTGGCCGCGCTGTGCGACGAGATCGAGTACCCGCGCCCGTCGGGCTTCGACAAGCTCATGCCGCTGCTCGACGGCTTCGCGTCGCTCCCGGAGGCGCCGCTGCCCTCCGACCTGACCGCGACGCTGCGCCCCTACCAGCGGCGCGGCGTCGACTGGCTGTCGTTCCTGCGCGACGCCGGCCTCGGCGCGGTGCTCGCCGACGACATGGGGCTCGGCAAGACGCTGCAGACGCTCTGCTCGCTGCGCGGGCGGACGCTCGTCGTGTGCCCGCGCAGCGTCGTCCACAACTGGGCCGACGAGATCCGGCGCTTCCGCCCGGGCCTCCGGTTCGCAATCTACCACGGCACGCGGCGCGCCCTCGATCCTGCGGCCGACGTCACGCTGACGACCTACGCCGTGCTCCGCAACGACGCCGAGCTGCTCGCGGCGCAGGCCTGGGAGGCCGTGGTGCTCGACGAGGCGCAGGCGATCAAGAACCCGGACAGCCAGGCGGCGCGGGCGGCGTTCGCGCTCCGCGCCGAGCTGCGCGTGGCGCTGAGCGGCACGCCGGTCGAGAACCGGCTCGAGGAGCTCTGGAGCCTGCTCCACTTCACGAACCGCGGCCTCCTCGGCGGGCGGAGCGCCTTCCAGGAGCGCTACGGCCGGCCGATCGCCGAGGGCGTGCAGGGCGCCGCGGCCGAGCTGCGGCAGAAGATCCGCCCCTTCGTGCTGCGGCGGCTGAAGGGCGAGGTCGCGCCGGAGCTGCCGCCGCGATCGGAGATGGTGCTCTACTGCGAGCTCGAGGAGGCAGAGCGCGAGCTCTACGACGCGGTGCGCGCGGCCACCCGCAAGGACGTGGTGGAGAAGCTCGCGGAGGGGGCGAGCGTCATGGCGGCGCTGGAGGCGCTGCTCCGCCTGCGCCAGGCGGCCTGCCATCCGGCGCTGATCCCTGGATCGAGCGCCGGCGGCGCGGCGCCGGCGGCGCGGAGCGCGCCCTCCTCCAAGGTGACGCGGCTGATCGAGGCGCTCGAGGAGTGCGTCGCGGACGGCCACAAGGCGCTCGTGTTCTCGCAGTGGACCTCGCTGCTCGACCTCGTCGAGCCGCACCTCAACGCGGCGGGGATCCCGTGGAGCCGCCTCGACGGCGGGACGCGCGATCGCGCCGGGGTGGTCAACGAGTTCCAGTCGCCGGGCGGCCCGCCGGTGATGCTCATCTCGCTCAAGGCGGGCGGCACCGGCCTGAACCTGACCGCGGCGGATCACGTCTTCCTGCTCGATCCCTGGTGGAACCCGGCGGTCGAAGATCAGGCGGCCGATCGGGCCCACCGCATCGGACAGCACCGGCCTGTGATGGTCCACCGGCTCGTCGCCAAGGACACGGTGGAGGAGGGGATCCTCGCGCTGCAGGAGCGGAAGCGCGCGATCGCGGGCGCCGCGCTGGGCGAGGCGGACAGGGCGGCCTCGCTGACGCGGGAGGATCTGCTCGCGCTGCTGGGGTAGCGCACGCCGATCGCGGCCTTCCGCGCGGCGCTCCCCGTCGTGTCGTCGCTCGCGGGGCGGGCGCATCGCCGCGGCCTCCGGCGGTGCACGCGTTGCGCGGGTTGAGCCGCCATGGGATGAGCGGGTGTGATGCGAACGTTCATCCTCCCCCTCGCCGCGCTGCTGGCGCCGCTCGCTGCGTGCACCGTCAACGGCCCGCGCGAGCCGGCGCCCGAGCCGTCATCACCCGTGGAGCCTCAGGAGCCGCTGTCCACCGCGGCGCCGGGCGCGCCCGCGCCGCAGGCTTCTGCCACGGTCACCGCGACGCCCCAGGCGCCGGCCACGACGGCGCGGAGCGCGACCACCGCGCCCGGCGAGGAAGCGCTGTTCGGCACGTGGAGCTCCGCAGCGTGCGGTCCGCGCAAGTACGAGCGCCGGCTCTCCCTCGCGAAAGACGGCAGCTTCGTCGCCGAGGATCGCGTCTCTCCCTGCCCGCCGAACGTGGCGTGTGTCTGGTCGGGCATCGTCCATCGCAAGGGGGCGTTCAAGCGCGCCGACAGGACGCTCCTGCTCTCGGTCTCCGAAGGGTCGCAGGGTCCGGGCGCTCACCCGTTCCCGACCACGCTCACCCTCGATCCTGCGACGGGCGCCCTCACCGAGACCGGAGAAGGCGGCGCTCCCTGCCCCTACGCGCCCGCCGGCAAGTAGCGTCCTCTGTGCGCGAGCGCACCGCTCTCAACACCCGCACGCCTTCTGGACCGCTCCAAGGAGCGCCTCGTAGCGGATCGGCTTCCTGAGCAACGGTGTTCCGGGCGGCGGGGACGTGATCGACGCGGCCGACAGGACCACGACCGGGATGCCCGCGAACCGCGCGTCGCGCCGCATCCGGTCGATCAACTCCACACCGTCCATGACGGGCATCAACAGGTCGACGAGCATCATATTCGGCCGCTCGCCGCGCTCGAGCAGCGCGAGCGCCTCCGCGCCGTTTCCAGCCGTCATGACGCTGTAAGCACCGTCTTCCTCCAGCGCATCGCGGAGCGAGATCTGAATATCCTCGTTGTCCTCCACCAACAGGATGTGCTTCATCGTGTCAGCTTAAGGAGATTTGGTCTCGGTGTCATCGAGGTTCCCACGTTGTCGAGGCAACTCCACGGTAAAGGTCGACCCGACGTCAGGTTCACTCGCGACGGACACCGTCCCACCCATGGCCCCGACGACCTGCCGCACGATCCACAGCCCGAGCCCGAGCCCGCCGTAGTGCCGCTCCGAGACCGCGCGCTCGAACTGGTTGAAGATCATGGCCTGCTGCTCGGGCGCGATGCCGATGCCCTGGTCCGTGATCGTGAGCCACGCGCGGACATCGCTTGACCACACGGTGATCGTGATCGGACGCCCGCGGCCGTACTTGAGCGCATTGGTGAGGAGGTTGTTCACCACCTGGTCGAGGCGCCTGCGATCCCAGCCTCCCGTGGCGTCGGCGGCGAGCTGGAGCGACATCGAGTTCCTGGCGAGGTCGTATTTGTGCTGATCGACCACCTCGCACACGACCTCCGCGAGGTCGACCTCCTGTATCTGAAGCTCGATCCGTCCAGCGGCGATGCGCGAGACGTCGAGCAGGTCGGAGACGAGCCGTTCCAGGCGATCGATCTGCCGCTCCACGACCGATAGCTTGATGACAAGGCGCTCGGGCGTGAGGCGGTCTGCGCGCGCGGCGCGCGCCGCGCGCAGCACGCTCTCCACCTCGGCGCGCAGCGGCGTGATCGGCGTCTTGAGCTCATGGGCCGCGACGGCGAGGAAGATCTCTCGCGCCCTCACCGCCTCTCGCGCCTGCTGGAGCATCACCTCGCGCTCCTCGGCCGCGATCTTCTGCTCCTGGATGTCGGTGCAGGTGCCGAACCACTTCACGATCCGCCGGGTCGTGTCGTGCAGGGGCAACCCGCGCACGAGGAACCAGCGGTAGACCCCGTCGCTGCGCCGGATCCGGTACTCGATCTCGTAGGCGTCTCCGCTGGCGAAGCTCTCCTTCCAGCGCGCCACGACCCGATCCGCGTCCTCGGGGTGGATGGCGGCCGTCCAGGCCGCGCCGCTGGGCAGACGCTCGCCGACGTACTCCGTGAAGCGCCGGTTGAAGTAGTCGAACTCCCCGTCCGGCGTCGCGGTCCATACGAGCTGCGGGATGGCCTCCGCGAGCGTCTCCCGCGTGTTCTCGTAGAGCGCCGAGAGCTGGCGGTTCAGCTCCTCCGTGCGGAGCTCGTGCTCGCGCGTGACGCGCGCCGCGCCCGCCAGCGCGACCACCTTGGGGAGCAGCGGAAAGAGCAGGATCGCGGTGCCGACCGAGGCGATCGCCGTGATGGCCCGGAGGGCCCCATCCAGCCAGTACAACGGCTGCCAGATGACCCACACATCCATGAAGTGCGTGAACCCACAGGCAACGATGAAGGTGCCGAACGCGAGGTACACCCACTGGAAGGGGATGTCCCGGATGCGCCGGACCAGATGGGCGAGGGTCAGGGAGATCGAGAGATAGGCGAAGCCGATCGCCAGGTTGGTGACGACCTGCAGCCAGACCATGCCCGGCTGCCAGAAGTAGCAATGGCCATGGGGCATGAATTCCGTCGCGAACAGACTGTGTGGCGACTCGAGCATAAGATCCTCTGCTGAAGTTTCCGAGGGCTCAGGGGGATGTGCGGGCGTAGTGTACAATCGTCAGCCGGCGAACAGGACGCGGCTTGCGCGGCTCGTCCGCGGGGCTCTGGGCGCGGAGCAGAGCAGAGCAGAGCGGAGCGGCGCGATGCGGCGCGATGCGGAGCGGCGCGATGCGGAGCGGCGCGATGCGGCGCGGTTCGAAGCGTGCCGGCAGGACCCGAGGCGCCGCCGCGGTTCGCGCGCGGTCTTCCGCGTGCTATGCACGCACGCTTCGATGAGTCCCGACCGCGAAGCCGCCGGCGCAGGCCGGCCGTTCACTGCCGCCGATCTCGACGCTTGCCTCAAGGTGCTGGAGGCCTTGGCCCTCGATCGCGCGCAGCTCGCCTCCATCAGCGCCGAGGACCGCCGCCGGCTCCTCCTGGCCGCCGGCCGCGTCTCGCGTCCCGAGCGCGCCGAGCAGCGAGAGCTCGCCCGGGCGTTCCGCAAGCGCGACCGGCACGCGCAGAAGTCCGCCGACGCCGCCCTGCTCGATGCGGTCGGCATCCGCGTCGCCCGTCGAGAGCCGGTGTTCCGCACGCCGGACGCGCTCGCCCCGGCCGCGCCCCCGCTGTCGTGGGCCGACCCCGCCGAGGAGCCCGCGTCGCCGCCCGAGGCCGCCGAGGAGCCCGGGCCGCCGGCCGAGCCGGGCGCTCCGGAGCTCGCGCGGCCGCGCAAGTGTTACGTCTGCAAGGCCGAGTTCCGCAAAGTCCACTTCTTCTACGACGCGATGTGCGCCGCGTGCGGCGACTTCAACTACCGCAAACGCAGCCAGACCGCGCCGCTCGACGGCCGCGTCGCGCTCGTCACGGGCGCGCGCGTCAAGATCGGTTATCAGGCGGCCATCATGCTCCTCCGCGCCGGCGCGCGGGTCATCGTCACGACCCGCTTCCCGCACGACGCCGCGCGCCGCTTCTCGGCAGAGCGCGACTTCGACGCCTGGGGATCACGGGTCGCGATCTACGGCCTCGATCTCCGGCACACGCCGAGCGTCGAGCTCTTCACGCGCCACCTCCTCCACACGCTCGACCGGCTCGATTTCATCATCAACAACGCCTGCCAGACCGTGCGGCGACCGCCGGGCTTCTACGGCCACCTCATCGAGGGCGAGACCGCGCCCGTCCGCTCCCTCCCGCAGGGCGCTCAACCCCCGCTCCGCGAGTACGACGCGCTCCGCGCGTGCGGCACGCTCCCCCTCGTCGCCGGCGCCGACCCCACCGCGGGCCTGCGCGAGCCCGCGTTGCTCTCCCAGATCCCGGCTCCGGGCGATGAGCGCATCGACGAGCTGCTCTTCCCCCAGGGGCGTTACGACGCCGATCTCCAGCAGGTCGATCTCCGGACGCTGAACAGCTGGCGGCTCACCCTCGCCGAGGTCCCGACCGTCGAGATGCTCGAGGTGCAGCTCGTCAACGCGGTCGCCCCCTTCGTCCTGAACTCCCGGCTGAAGCCGCTCATGATGCGACGGCCCACGTTCGACAGGCACATCGTCAACGTCTCGGCGATGGAGGGGCAGTTCTACCGCCGTTACAAGACGGACAGGCACCCTCACACCAACATGGCGAAAGCCGCGCTCAACATGATGACGCGCACGTCCGCGCCCGACTACGCGAAGGACGGCATCTTCATGAACAGCGTCGATACCGGGTGGGTCACCGACGAGGACCCCGCGGCGCTCGCCGCCCGCAAGCTGGAAGAGCACGGCTTCCACCCGCCGCTCGACATCGTCGACGGCGCCGCCCGCATCTGCGACCCCATCTTCTCCGGGCTGCTCAGCGGCCAGCACGCGTACGGGCAGTTCTTCAAAGACTACACGCCGACCGACTGGTAGCCGCTACCGCGCGCGCGGGCGGGGGGGCGGCCGTGGCGCGGCCGCCGGCGCGACCTACGCCGCTGCCGCGCGCACGCGGTGGCCTCGGCGCGAGACGTCGTTCGCGCAGCGGTTACCCGACAGGCGCGCCGCAGGACCGGCCCGCGCCGCGCCGCACCCACCCCCGTAGCCCGCGCCGCGACGCGCCCACCCTCGTGGCCCGCGCCGCGACGCACCCACCCTCGTTGGCCCGGCGACCGACGAACCCTCGCGGCCGCCGTCAAGCGCGGCCAGCACGGCGCCAGGCCGGGCAGCGCGTGGGCCAGACCACCGCGGTACACCCACGAGACATGCAGCGCGTCACCAAAAACTTGACAAGCGTCCAGAGAATGTGATACACGCCGCTGAGTTGAAGTTGAAAGTAATATTCAAGTTCATTCGGCTTGTGTAATAGAGCATGCCGGCGCACATGCTGCGCCGCGTCCGAGGCGACACCTCGCCGTGGTCGAAGGGAATGCCGGTTCGTGTAGGCGTGGTCACGACCCGGCGCAGCGAGCGCATGGAGATGGCGTTGGAAGCACAGGCGAAGCCCGGCGGAACAACGCCGAGACGACGGGACATGTGGCGAGGCGCGGCGCTGTTTGCCTTCCTGTTTCAGTCGTCGCGCTGGCTGATCCTGGCGGCCTTGATCACCAGCCTGGCCAGCGGCTTCTGCGGCGCAGCGGTGGTCGCCGTCATCAATGAAGCGCTGGCCGCAAACGCCGGCGCGATGCCTGCGCTGGGGTCGAGGTTCGCCTGGCTCAGCCTGCTCGTGCTGATCTTGCGCTGGCTCTCTCAATCCCTGTTCGTGCACCTGAGCCAGGGGACGCTCGCCCGGATGCGCGCGTACGTCAGCCGCCAGGTCGCCGACGCCCCCTTCCGGGATCTCGAGGTCCAGGGGGCAGCGCGCATCCTGGCGATCCTCACGGAGGACATCGGCACCCTCTCTCAGTTCTTCGTGACCATCCCCAACCTGGTCATGCATGGCGCCGTCGTGCTCGGCTCTCTGGTCTACCTGTGCGTCCTCTCATGGCAGGTGTTCCTCTTCGCGGCGACCATGGTGTTCCTGGGCTCGCTCGGGTACCACCTCGCGCACACGAGGGCCATCGGCCATCTGCGCGCCTCACGCAAGCACGAGGACGAGCTCTTTCATCACTTCCGGGCCCTGTTCGACGGGGCCAAGGAGCTCAAGCTCCACAGGCCGCGAAAGCAGGCCTTCCTCTCCGAGCTGCTGAACGACAGCATCGAGCGGGTGCGCGCGCAGCGCGCCAGAGGGATGACGATCTACGTCGCCGCGGAGAGCTGGGGCAGCTCTCTGTTCTTCGTCTTCATCGGCGCGGTTCTATTCATCCTTGGCCGCCTCTTCGCGGTCGATGCCCACGTGATGTCCGGCTATGCCCTCGTGTTCCTGTACATGATGCTGCCCATGGAGGCCGTGCTCCAGGCGATCCCGAACCTCAGCAGGGCTCACATCGCGCTCGAGCGCGTTCATCAGCTCACCGGAAGCCTGCCTGACGGGAAGACGCCGGCGCACGCCCCTCCGCCGCGTCCGGTCGAGAGATTGTGCCTGCGCCGGGTCACGCACAGCTACTACGTGGAGAGGGAGGACCGGTCGTTCTTGCTGGGGCCGATCGACATCGAGCTCCGCCCCGGGGAGATTGTCTTCCTCATCGGCGGCAACGGGAGCGGCAAGACGACGCTCGCGAAGCTCCTCGTCGGCCTCTATGCCCCGGAGGGCGGGGAGATCCTGTTGAACGGTGAGCCGGTCACCGAGGAGACGCGCGACGCGTACCGGCAGCACTTCTCCGCGGTCTTCTCGGACTTCTACCTGTTCGAGAGCCTGATCGGCCTGGAGCGGGCTCAGCTCGACGAGCGCGCCCGAGCGCTCCTCGTCGAGCTGGAGCTCGACCACAAGGTGAAGGTCGTCGATGGCGTCGTCTCCACGACGAAGCTGTCGCAGGGCCAACGGAAGCGTCTGGCGCTCCTGATCTCCTACCTGGAGGACCGTCCCTTCTATGTGTTCGACGAATGGGCGGCCGATCAGGACCCGGCCTACAAGGAGGTATTCTACAAACGACTTTTGCCCGAGCTGAAAGCCAGGGGAAAGACCGTGATCGCGATCACCCACGACGATCGCTACTTTCACCTGGCTGACCGCTGCATCAAGCTGGAGTTCGGCAGGCTCGTCCCGCGCGCCGACGGAGACACGCTGCACGCCGGCGAACGGGCGCGAGCCTTCATGAGCGCCTGACGCGACACCTAAGAAGAGGGATGGCGATGAGCTGGGATAGCGAAGATACGATTTTCAAGGTGGTCGTCAATCACGAGGAGCAGTACTCGATCTGGCCAGATTACCTCGACGTTCCGAAGGGTTGGACGGAGGTGGGCAAGACCGGGAAGAAGCAGGAGTGCCTGGAGTACGTCAAGGAGCACTGGACGGACATGCGACCTCTCAGCCTGCGCAAGCACATGGATCGAGCGCAGCAGTAGTGCGGCGAGCGGCTCGTGGGTCCGCCGGCTGCACGCGTCGGACCCGCGGCCCAGATCGGCTTGAACGAGGCTCTTGAACGGCGCGGAGACGAGACCGAATCTCCGCGTCTGTTAGGTATCTCGATGGATCGCGCGCGCTCGTGCTCGTCGCGCGGTGGTCGTGGTGTGCGCAGGCGCTGGAGCGCGTTGCTCGCGGGGCTGCGCGGAGTGTTCTTGATGCGCGGCGGTCGCGCGAGGAGCTTGTGATGAACACGGTTCAGGCGGAAGATCTCACCGGCGAGTCGCTCAGGATACGGTCGTCGACACCGTATGGTCGACTGCCGCTCGTGGTGTCGCCGGCTCGCGGCGGTGAGGGCATCATGAAGGTCTTCCCGGCGCTTCGGGAGCAGGTCGAGCGGAGCTTGCCCGAGCACGGGGGTATCCTCTTCCGAGGCTTCCAGGTCGATGACGTCGCTGGCTTCCGCGAGTTCTGCGCGGCCTTCGGGCATCCGCTGCTTGGCTATGAGTTCGGATCGACGCCGCGCACGAAGATCACGGAGGGCGTCTACTCGTCGACGGAGTACCCTGCACACCAGCACATCCCACTGCACAATGAGCAGTCGTATAGCCGTGAGTGGCCGCTGAAGATCTGGTTCTATTGTGCCGTGGCGCCCGGTGAAGGCGGAGAGACGCCCATCGCGGACAGCCGCGAGGTGTACCGGCGCGTGGATCGACGCATTCGCGAGCGCTTCGTGGAGCATGGGCTCATGTACGTGCGGAACTTCGGCAACGGCCTCGATGTGCCCTGGCCGCAGGTGTTCAACACGGACAGCCGCGATGCGGTGGACGAGTTCTGCCGCCGTCATGGGATCGCCTGTGAGTGGAAGGACGACGGCGAGCTTCGGACACGACAGATATGCCAGGCCGTCGCTCGCCATCCTGGGACCGGAGACATGGTGTGGTTCAATCAAGCCCACCTGTTTCATATCTCCGGTCTGGAGCCCGAGGTGCGTGAGGCGCTCCTCGACGCCGTCGGCGAGGACGAGCTCCCACGCAACGTGTATTACGGAGATGGAGAGCCGATCGAAGACTCCATTCTGGACGAGGTCCGCGGTGTGCTGGGTGAGCTGCAGGTCGCCTTCCCGTGGGAGACGGGGGATATCATGATGCTCGACAACATGCTCGCCGCGCACGCGCGCAACCCGTTCAAGGGGGCGCGCAGGGTGATCGCAGCGATGGCCCAGGGGTACTCGGAAGACCGGGGTTGAGAGAAGACGTGGCGCCGGGGAAAATGTCTATGGATGCTTGTACGCGTGCTGAAAATTTCGTCGAGCTGCTCGCCGAGCGGGCGAGCGTCCACCCGGAGCGGGTCGCGCTGCGCTTCCTCACCGACGGGGAGAGCGCGAGCGAGGTGCTCACCTACAAGGAGCTCCACGAGCGGGCCTGCGCCATCGCGGCTCGTCTTCAGTCGCTGGCGCCGGCCGGGGAACGCGCGCTGCTCCTGTATCCGAGCAGCGCGGACTACGTCACGGCGTTCCTCGGCTGCCTCTATGCGGGGATGATCGCGGTGCCGGCGTACCCGCCGGAGTCGATGCAGCAGCAGCAGCTCGCCCGGCTGATGGCGGTCATCCGCGACGCCGCGCCGCGCTTCATCCTGACCGAGCGTGGCCTGCTGGAGCCCCTGCGGTCGCTGGGTCAGCACGTGCCCCGCGCGTCGTCGATCGAGCTCGTCTCGACGGATGACATCCCGACGTCCGACGCAACGGCGTGGCGCATGCCGTCCTTGCGCGAGGGGAGCATCGCCTTCCTGCAGTACACGTCCGGATCCACCTCCGCGCCGAAGGGCGTCATGGTGGGGCACGACAACCTGATCGCCAACGAGCGCTCGATCCGCGAGGCGTTCATGATGGACGACAGCGACGTCGTCGTGAGCTGGCTGCCGCTGTTCCACGACATGGGCCTGATCGGCACGCTGCTGCAACCGCTGTTCAGCGGGCTGTCGATGGTGCTGATGGCGCCGCAACGCTTCATCGAGCGGCCCATCCGCTGGTTGCAGGCGATCTCGACGTACGGCGGCAGCGTCAGCGGCGGGCCGGACTTCGCGTACCGGCTGTGCGTCGAGCGGATAAAGCCCGGCATGCTCGATGGGCTGGATTTGCGGTCATGGCGGCTCGCGTTCTCGGGGGCCGAGCCGGTGCGAGCCAGCACGCTGCGGGCGTTCTCCGAGAGGTTCGCGGGCGTGGGGTTCGACGCGCGGGCGCTGTACCCGTGTTACGGACTGGCGGAGGCGACGCTCATCGTCGCGGGGGTACGGCGCGGCGACGGCGTGACGTCGACGTCGTTCGACGCGCGTGGGCTCGCGAAGGACGTCGCGATCCCGGCGGACGGCGAGCGCGAAATCGTCGCCTGCGGCAAGGCGCAGTCGCTGCACGAGATCGTCATCGTCGAGCCTGACACAGGCCGCGCCCTCGAGCCCGGGCGCATCGGCGAGATCCAGGTATCCGGCCCGAGCGTGGCGCACGGCTACTGGCAGAACGCCGACGCCACGCAGCGGACCTTCACGAGCAGGGAGGGCCGCGTCTACCTGCGCACCGGAGATCTCGGCTTCCAGCACGAGGGCAGCCTCTTCATCACGGGTCGGTTGAAGGACCTCATCATCGTGCGCGGACACAACCTCTACCCCCAGGACCTCGAGAGGACCGTCGAGGATCAGGTGGAGGTGGTGCGCGCAGGGCGGGTCGCCGCGTTCTCCGTCGAGGTCGACGGGCAAGAGGGAATCGGCATCGCAGCCGAGGTGAGCCGCCGTGCTCAGAAGCTGATCCAGCCGGAGGCGGTGTGCCGCGCCATCAACGAGGCGGTGGCGCAGGAGCACGGCGAGGCGGTCAGCGTCGTCCTGCTGTTGAACCCAGGGAGCTTGCCGATCACGTCGAGCGGCAAGCTCCGGCGAGCGGCGTGCCGCGCAGGGTGGGAGAAGAGCTCGCTGGACGCGTTCGCGGTGTACGAGCGCGGGAGCGTGCGGGGAATGACCGGCGGCGCGGGCGAGGTCGTCGCCGGGACAGCCGACGTGCAGTCCGAGACGGAGCGGCGCCTGTCGGACATCTGGCGCGACGTCCTCAAGGCGCCGGTCGTCCGGAGCGACGACACGCTCTTCTCGCTGGGAGGCAACTCCCTGTCTGCCGCGCAGATGCTCGCGCGCATCAACGAGGCGTTCGGCGTCCAGGTGGCGCTGCGGGCGTTGTTCGAGGCGCCGTCGCTCAAGGCGCTCGCGCGGGTCATCGAGCGATATCGGGCAGAGGGACGGCAGAGCGGACCCGAGCCGATCCCGCGCGTGGAGCGCGACGGCCGGATGCCGCTGTCCCACGGGGAGCGGCGCCTCTGGTTTTTATGGCAGCTCGATCCCAAGAGCACCGCATACACCGTCGCCGGGGCGCTGAGGCTCTCCGGGGAGCTCGACGTCCACTTCGTCAAGCGGGCGTTTCAAACCATCGTCGCCCGCCATGAGACGTTGAGGACGACGTTCCGGCAAGACGAAGGGCGAGCCTACCGCGTGATCGGCGACGCCGCGGAGCTCGACGTCCCCGTGGTGGATCTCCAGCACGAGCCGGCGGGCGAGCGGGCGGCGCTCGCGCGCGCGCTCCTGACGCGAGAGCTCGAGGACGGCTTCGATCTGGAGCGGGGGCCGCTCGTGCGGGTGAAGCTGCTGCGGCTGACGGAGCGCGAGCACGTGCTCCTCACGGTCGTTCACCACATCGTGTCCGACGGATGGTCGATGAACGTGCTGGCACGGGAGTTCGTGGACCTGTACGGCGCGTACCAGAGCCGCCGTGAGCCGGAGCTGCCGAGCCTGTCGGTCCAGTACGCCGATTATGCCGTCTGGCAGCGAACATGGCTGGAGTCCGGAGAGCTCGAACGCCAGCTCGCCTACTGGAAGAGGCGGCTCGGCGACGAGCATCCGGTGCTGGAGCTCTCGCCTCGCCCCCGGCCTCCGGCGCTGAGCCATCGGGGCGCGACGATCCGCTTCGAGATCGACGCGAGGGTGGCCGCTCGCCTCAGGGAGCTCGCGCTCGCGCGGAACGCGACGCTCTTCATGGTGTTGCTCTCGGCGTTCAAGGTGCTGCTCGCGCGGCACTCCGGGCAGACCGAGGTTCGCGTCGGGGTCCCGAGCGCCAACCGGAGCCGCCTGGAGACGGAGCGGCTCATCGGGTTCTTCGTCAACACCCACGTGCTCCGGACCCATGTGCATGGCGGCGTGCGCTTCGACCTCCTCTTGGAGCAGGTGAAGGAGGCCTGGCTGGGCGCGGAGGCGCATCAGGACGTGCCCTTCGAGAAGCTCGTGGAAGCGTTGAATCCGGAGCGCAGCCTGAGCCATAACCCCCTGTTCCAGGTGATGTTCAATCACCAGAGGCTCGACGACGCCGCGCTGGGGGAGCTCGCCGGGCTTCGCATCGAGAGGCTGGAGCGCCCCGATACGGCGACGCAGTTCGACCTGTCGCTCGACACGTTGGAAGAGGGCGATCGACTGAAGGGAACCGTGACGTACAGCACGGATCTATTCCACCACGACGAGGTCGCGCGGATGGTGCAACGCTGGATGCACCTGCTCCAGGCGATCGGGGAGGACCCTGCCGCGCGCGTCGGGCAGCTCTCGATGCTGGGCGAATCGGAGCGCTCGGACGTCCTCGTGAAGTGGAACGCGACACGGCTGGAATACCCGAGGGACCGCTGCCTTCACGAGCTCATCGAGGAGCAGGCCGGGCGCAGTCCGAGGGCGGTGGCGGTGTCGTACGAAGACGACGTCTTGAGCTATACGGAGCTGAACGCGCGAGCGAATCAGCTGGCGAGGAAGCTGCGCGAGCTCGGCGTGGGCCCGGACTCGCTGGTGGGCATCCACATGGAGCGGTCGCTCGACCTCGTGGTCGGCCTGCTCGGGATCTTGAAGGCGGGCGGAGCGTATGTGCCGCTGGACCCCGAGTACCCGGCGGACCGGCTCGCGTACATGGTGAAGGAGGCGCGACCGAAGGTGGTTCTGACGCAGGAGCGACTCCTCGGAGAGGTGCCGACCTCTGGAGCGCTCGCGTGGTGCGTCGACCGGGACTTTCGCGAGGTGGCGGGCTACGGCGCGGAGAACCTCGCGAGCGTCACGCACCCGGAGAACCTGGCCTATTGCATCTACACGTCGGGCTCGACGGGCAAGCCGAAGGGCGTGGCCGTATGTCACCGCGGGGTCGTCAACTTCCTGAGCACGATGAAGGAGAGCCCCGGTATCGGCTCGAGCGACTGCGTCCTCGGGCTGACCTCGCTGTCGTTCGACATCGCGGGGCTGGAGCTTTACCTGCCGCTCCTCGTGGGCGCGCGGATCGCGCTGGTGGGGCGCGCTGTCGCGTCGGACGCCGAAGCGCTGCTCGATCGCGTGCAGCGGCAGGCCGTCACGGTCATGCAGGCGACGCCGGCGACGTGGCGGATGCTGAGCCAGTCACCTGGATTCGCGGCGATGCCGAGGTGCAAGGTGCTGTGCGGAGGGGAAGCCTTGCCACCGGATCTGGCGAAGGAGCTCACGCGAAAGGCGGATCGCATCTGGAACCTGTACGGTCCGACGGAGACGACGATCTGGTCGTCGCGTCACGAGCTCGACGGGGAGGACGCAGAGCCGCTCGTCGGACGGCCCGTCGGAAACACGACGATCTTCTTGCTGAACGAGATGATGGGCCCGGTGCCGGTCGGCGTGGTCGGAGAGCTCTACATCGGAGGAGACGGGCTCGCCCGCGGCTATCTGAACCGCCCGGACCTCACGGCGGAGCGCTTCGTGCCGAATCCGCTCGGCAGCGCGGCGGGAGAGCGGCTTTATCGAACCGGCGATCTGGCGCGGTACCGAGAGGACGGTGTCATCGAGTACGTCGGCAGGTGCGACCATCAGGTGAAGATCCGCGGCTACCGCATCGAGCTCGGCGAAATCGAGGCGCGGCTGGCCGCGCATGAGGCCGTCGAGGAGGCGGCGGTGCTCGCGCGGGAGGACGCACCGGGGGTCAAGCGGCTCGTGGCGTACGTCGTGCCCGGTCCTGGGCTTGTCGACTCGACCGAGGGCCGGGGGCCGCTGGAGGCGCAGCTCCGTGATCGGCTCCAGGCCGAGCTGCCGGAGTACATGGTTCCTCATCAGTACGTCATCCTGGACAAGCTGCCGCTGACCGCGAACGGCAAGCTCGATCGGAAGGCGCTTCCGGCCCCGACCGCGAGCGTGGGACAGAGGAGCTTCATCGCGCCGGAGCGCGAGATCGAGCGCGCTCTGGCGGAGCTCTGGGCGGAGATGCTCGGTGTCGAGCGAGTCGGCATGTCCGACGACTTCTTCGAGCTGGGAGGTCATTCCTTGCTCGCCACGCAGGTGACCTCGAGGGTCAAGAAGCGCTTCGACGTCGAGCTGCCGGTGCGCGCCTTGTTCGAGGCGAGGACGCTCGCTGCCTTCGTCGCGCGGTTCGAGCAGGCGGCCTCGGGAGGAGCGACGAGCAGGCAACCGCCGCTGGCGCTCGTGGATCGCGGGCAGCGTCTGCCGATGTCGTACGCGCAGCAGCGCCTGTGGTTCCTGTGGCGGCTGTCGCCGCAGAGCGGCGCGTACAACATCTCGGCGGCCGTCAGGCTGACGGGCGCGCTGAACCTCGAGGCGCTGGAGAGTACGTTCACGGCGCTTGTGGCGCGGCACGAGGCGCTGCGCACCAGGTTCGAGGAGGAGGAGGGACAGGGCTACCAGGTGATCGGCGAGGCGTCCTCCGTCCAGATCCCCGTGGTCGACCTGAGCGCTCTCCCGGAGGGCGAGCGTGAGGAGCGAGCGCGACGGCTCGTGGAAGAGGACGGCGAGAAGCCGTTCGATTTGACGTGTGACTCCCTGTTGCGAGTCAAGGTGCTCCGGCTCGCGGAGCGGCAGCACGTGCTCGCCGTCACGGTACACCACATCGCTTCAGACGGCTGGTCGATGAACGTGCTGCTGGCGGAGTTCTCGCGCCTGTACGGCGCGTACAGCAGGAACGTCGAGCCGGACCTGCCGAGCCTTCCGATCCAGTATGTGGATTACGCGATCTGGCAACGGCGGTGGCTGGAGTCGGGGGAGCTCGAGCGGCAGCTCGTGTACTGGAAGGGACAGCTCGGGGAGGAGCACCCGCTGCTCGCGCTGCCGACGGACCGCCCGCGACCCGCGATACAGAGCTACCGAGGCGCCACGTTCCGTTGCGAGATCGACGAGGCGCTGTGCGCTCGGCTCAGAGACCTCGCGCAGGAGCGGGGGGCAACGCTGTTCATGGTGCTGCTCTCCGCCTTCAGCGTGCTGCTGTGCCGCTACTCCGGGCAGAAGGAGGTCCGCGTCGGTGTTCCCAGCGCCAACCGGAATCGCGTCGAGGTCGAGCCGTTGATCGGGCTCTTCGTCAACACCCATGTATTTCAGATGCGGGTTGACCGAGCGGCGAGCTTCGAGGAGCTGCTCGAGCGGGGGAAGGAGGCGACGCTCGGCGCGCAGGCGAACCAGGACGTCCCGTTCGAGCGGCTGGTGGACGTACTGAACCCGGAGCGCAGCCTGAGCCACAACCCGCTGTTTCAGGTCCTGTACAACCACCAGAAGCACGAGCACGGGGGATTCGAGAGCATCTCCGGGCTTCGGGTCGAGAAGCTGGCGCGCCCCAGCTCCTCGACGCAGTTCGATCTGTCGCTCGACACAACGGAGGAAGGACGCGGCCTGAACGTCGCGCTGACGTACAGCACGGATCTGTTCGATGGGTCGACCATCGAGCGGATGGCGCGCCACTTCCGAAACCTCCTTCAGGGGATCGTCTCGGGCCCCAGCGTGCCTGTGGGGCAGCTCCCGCTGCTCGATGCGGTGGAGCGCTCGAACGCGCTCGTGACGTGGAACGAGACGCAGCGCGCGTACCCTGGAGAGCGTTGCCTCCATGAGCTCATCGAGGCGCAGGTGGGGCGCACGCCGCACGCGATCGCTGTGTCGCACGAGGACAGAGCGTTGACCTACGCGGAGCTGAACGCGCGAGCCAATCGGCTGGCGAGAAGGCTGAGAGAGCTCGGGGTCGGGCCCGACGTGATGGTGGGCGTCCACGTCGAGCGCTCGCTGGAGATGGTGGTGGGCCTGCTCGGGATCTTGAAGGCAGGCGGGGCGTACGTGCCGCTCGACCCTGAGTACCCGGCGGACCGGATTTCGTACATGGTCGAGGACGCGCGGCCGAAGGTCCTGCTGACGCAGGACCGATTGGCCGGGAGAGGGCCGCGCACCGAGGCTCGGGTCTGGTGCCTGGATCGGGACTGGGGCGAGGTGGACGCGTACGACGCCGGCGACCTGACGAACCTCGCGGATCCGGGGCACCTGGCGTACTGCATCTACACGTCAGGCTCGACGGGCAAGCCGAAGGGAGTGACGATCTGCCATCGTGCGTTGGTCAACTTCCTGAGCACGATGAAGGAGAGCCCTGGCATGCAGCCGGACGACCGGTGCCTCGGCTTGACCTCGCTGTCGTTCGATATCGCCGGGCTGGAGCTGTACCTGCCGCTCATCGTGGGCGCGAGGGTCGTGCTCGTGGATAGAGCGGTGGCGTCGGACGCGGAAGCGCTCCTCGAGCGGATGGAGCGCGACGCGGTCACGGTCGTGCAGGCGACGCCGGCGACATGGCGGATGCTGAGCCAGGCGCCGAGGTTCGGCGCATTGCCCCCGTGCAAGGTGCTGTGCGGCGGAGAGGCGCTGCCGGCGGATCTCGCCGATACGCTCGTGCGAAAGGCGGGGCGTGTCTGGAATGTGTACGGTCCGACGGAGACGACCATCTGGTCGTCGCGCCACATGCTCGACCTGGAGCGTCCGGAGCCGCTGCTGGGCCGGCCGATCGGCAATACAGAGATGTTCGTCCTGGATGAGGTGATGAATCCAGCGCCCGTCGGCGTGATCGGGGACCTGTACATCGGAGGGGACGGGCTGGCGCGTGGGTACCTGAATCGCCCGGAGCTGACGGCGGATCGCTTCGTGCCGAGCCCGTTTGGCAGGGGACCCGGCGACAGGTTGTATCGTACAGGAGACCTGGCGCGGTACCGGGCGGACGGCGTGATCGAGTACGTCGGCAGGAGCGATCACCAGGTGAAGATCCGCGGGTACCGGATCGAGCTCGGAGAGATCGAGGCGCGGCTCCTGGACCAGGCGGGGGTCGCGGCGGCGGGGGTCGTGGCGCGTGAGGACGTGCCTGGTCAGAAGCGGCTCGTGGCCTACGTGGTCGCGGCGGAGCCCGGGTTCGAGTCGGCGGGGAGCGCGGAGCAGGACCGGTTTCGCGAGCAGCTCCGCGCCGCGCTGAGGGCGGTGTTGCCGGAGTACATGGTCCCGCCGGTGATCGTGCTGCTCGAGGCGCTGCCGCTGACGGCGAACGGCAAGCTCGACCGGAAGCGGCTGCCCGCGCCGGACGCGAGCCAGGCGCAGCGGGACTACGTCGCGCCGAGGAGCGCGCTGGAGCGAAGCCTCTCGGAGATCTGGGGGCAGGTGCTGCGCGTCGAGCGGATCGGCGTTCATGACAATTTCTTCGAGCTGGGAGGCGACTCGATCATCGCCCTCCAGGTGGTGGGGAAGGCGAGGAGCGCCGGTATCCAGCTTACTCCGCAGGATGTTTTTCAGCACCAGACGCTGGAGTCGCTGGCCTCGGCGGCGCGCGTCGGCGAGCCCTCGACGGCTCTGCCTGACACCGCAGGTGGTGACCCGAGCTCGGACGGCGAGCGGAGCGTCGCGGACCGGCTCACGCCGTCTGATTTTCCGCTCGCGGGGCTGACGCAGCAAGAGATCGACGCCCTGCCGGTGCCGGCCCGGGATGTCGAGGATATCTTCCCGTTGAGCCCCATGCAGCAGGGGCTCCTGCTGCACACGTTGCTCGAGCCTGGATCCGGCATCTACCTGATGCAGGATCATTACCGGCTGAGCAGCGGCATCGACCCCGAGGCGTTCATCGCCGCCTGGGAGCGTGTGATCGAGCGCCATCCGGCGCTGCGCGCCTCCTTTGTCTGGCAGTTCGAAGGCAAGATGCTGCAGATCATCCATCGCGCTGTCACTTCTCCCGTCCTGTATCTGGACTGGCGCGAGCTGAGCGGCGAGGAGCAGGAGCGACGCTTGCACGAGCTCTTGCAGGAGGAGCGCCGGCGAGGGTTCGACCTGAGCAGGGCGCCGCTCCTCTGCATCCGGCTGATTCGCACCGGGGAGACGACCTACAATTTCGTGAACAGCTACCACCATATCCTGATCGACGATTGGTGTCGCTCGCTCCTGTTCATGAACTTCTTCACGCTGTATCAGGCGTCGCTGGAGGGGCGCCGCGCGGCCCTGCCCCGACCCCCGCGGTTCCGGGATTTCATCGGCTGGCTGCAGCGCCAGGACGTCGACGCGGCGCGGCGGTACTGGCGCGAGGCGCTGGAGGGCTTCGAAGCGGCGACGCCGCTCGCGATCGACAGGCCGGTCCGGGACGGACAGGGCTTCTCACAGATCGCCGATCGCTTCGTGGACCTCACCGAGGAGGAGACCGCGCTTCTCCGCGCGCTCTCGCGCAAGCGTCAGCTGACGGTGAACTCGTTCGCGCAAGGCGCCTGGGCGATGCTGCTGTCCCAGTATAGCGGTCTCCGCGACGTCTTGTTCGGCGTGACGGTCGCAGGACGCCCGGCCGAGATAGCCAACATCCAGGACACGATCGGGCTGTTCATCAACACGATCCCGCTCAGGGTCCGGGTGCCGCCGCTCTCCGACAAGGTCCCGGTGGCGGATTGGCTGCGGCGCTTGCAGGACCAGAACGTCGCGATGCGACAGTACGAGCATCTGCCGCTCCTGGATATCCAGGCGTGCAGCGTCGTGCCCTACGGGCATGCGCTCTTTCAGAGCCTGTTCGTCTTCGAGAACGCGCCGCTGGACCATTCCCTGATCGAGCGGAGGACCGACTTCAGCGGCAACCGGACGCACACGAACTACCCGATCACCGTCGTCGTCGTCCCGGGTCGACGGCTGCGCCTGCAGATCTCGTACGACCAGAGGATGTTCGACGCGGATGACGTCGCCCGCATGCTGGCGCACTTTCAGCGCTTGCTGATGACCATGGCGCGCAACCCGGACGCGGAGCTGGGCAAGCTGCCGACCGCCGCGCCCGAGGAGGCGCGCCTCCTGAAGGCGTGGAACGACACGCGGCGTGACCACCGCCTCGAGCGCGGCTTCATCGGTCTCTTCGAGGAGCAGGTCGCGCGGTCTCCGGACCGGACAGCGGCGGCCTGCGAGGGCGAGGCGCTGAGCTACGGCGAGCTCGACAGGCGCGCCAGCCGCATCGGGCATGCGCTCAGGCGAGCCGGGGTCAAGCCCGGCGAGCTCGTCGCGGTGCTCGCCGGGCGCGGGCTCGAGATGCTCTGCATGATCCTCGGGGTCTTCAAGGCAGGCGCAGCGTATCTGGCGCTGGACGACAAGCATCCTGCCGAACGGACAGCACAGATCCTGAGGCTCGCCGGAGCCTCGGTGGTCCTCAGCGACGCGCCGCACGCCACGGCGATCGAGGCGACGGTAGCGCGTCTGTCGCCGCCACGACCGTCGATCCTCCGCCTGGAGTCCGCCTCGTCGGCGGACCTCCCCGAGCGAGCGGCGGCGGCGGGCGCTGTCCCTCGAGATCAGCTCGCCTACGTGATCTTCACCTCCGGTTCCACGGGAGCTCCGAAGGGCGCGATGGTGACGAGCCAGGGCATGCTCAACAACCAGCTGAGCAAGATCCCGTTCCTCGATCTGTCCGAGGACGACGTCATCGCGCAGACCGCCTCGCAGAGCTTCGACATCTCGGTCTGGCAGTTCCTGGCGGCGCTCTTGTTCGGGGGACGCGTGGAGATCGTGCCGGACGACATCGCGCGCGATCCCGTCGCGCTCCTGGAGCATGTGCAGAAGACGGGGATCACCGTGCTCGAGAGCGTGCCGTCGCTGATCGAGGGCATGCTCCTTCAGCCGCCCGTGGCCTTGCCCCGGCTGCGCTGGATGCTTCCGACCGGTGAGGCGATGCCCCCGGAGCTGGCTCGCCTCTGGTTCGAGCGGTACCCGGATATCCCCCTGGTGAACGCCTACGGCCCCGCGGAGTGCGCCGATGACGTCGCGCTGCATCGAATCGACGGACCTCCGCCGGCCGACACGCTCCGCTTGCCGATCGGTCGCCCGACGGACAACACCCGCCTTTACGTGGTGGACGCCGCGCTGCGACCGGTCCCTGTCGGCGTGACGGGGGAGCTGTGCGTCGCCGGCGTCGGGGTCGGTCGTGGCTATCTCGGAGATCCCGCGCAGACCGCCGAGGTCTTCGTGCCCGATCCGTACGCGGAGGACGCAGGAGAGCGGCTGTACCGGACCGGCGATCTCGCGCGCTATCGCCCAGACGGCCTCCTCGAGTACGTGGGCCGCGTCGATCAGCAGGTGAAGATCCGCGGTCATCGGATCGAGCTCGGCGAGATCGAGGCGCGGCTCGTCGAGCACGACGGAGTCCGACAAGCCGCTGTGCTGGTGCGCGAGGACGCGCCCGGGGAGAAGCGGCTCGTGGGGTATCTCGTCCGCGCGGAGACCGCGGAGCCGGAGGCGCACGCGTTCCGGGAGCAGCTGCGCACATGGCTGAAAGGCGTGTTGCCGGAGTACATGGTTCCGCCGGTGTACGTGCTCCTGGATCAGCTTCCGCTGAACGCGAATGGGAAGGTGAACCGCAAGGCGCTGCCCGCGCCTGACACGCAGGACACGCAGAAGCGCTACGTGGCGCCGAGGAACGATCTGGAGCGGAGGCTCTCGGAGATCTGGTCCGAGGTGCTCGGGGTCGAGCGCGTCGGTGTCCACGACGACTTCTTCGAGCTGGGAGGCCACTCGCTCCTGGCCGTCCAGATCGCGTCGCGTGTCCGCCAGCGCCTCGCCATCGAGCTCCCCTTGAGCACGCTGTTCAAGGCGACATCGATCGCGTCGTTCGCCGAGATCATGGAGCGGGAATATGACGACTCCGACGCAGCCGCGGAGATGGCTGTGATGTCGGAGCTCTTGGAGGAGCTGGAGCAGGCCCAATGACCGAAGTCGCGAGCAGCAAGACCCGACAGATGAGAGAGATCGCCCTGCGCCTTTCGTCTCTCGCGCCCGATAAGCAGGATCTGTTTCTGATGCGCCTCGAGGAGAGGGGCATCGAGATCACCAAGCTGCCGATCGTCGCCGCGGGCAGGCCTGCGATCCTTCCGCTCTCGTACGCCCAGCGGCGCCTGTGGCTGATCGATCGGTGGAGACCAGGCACCGCGCTCTACAATCTCTCCTCCGTGCTCGTGCTGCGTGGCGAGCTCGACGTGGCGACGCTGACCCGAGCCATCGGCGCCGTCGTCGAGCGTCACGACGTGTTGAGGACGACCTTCGACGAGGTGGACGGGGAGCCGGCGCAGGTCATCGCGGCGGGCGCTTCGATCGACGTGCCCCGGATCGACCTGTCCGGATTGCCGGCGGAGGAGCGGCTCTCGCGAGCGCGCGCGCTGGCGGACGAGGCGGCGGCGGTCCCGTTCGACCTGCAGCGGGGCCCGCTGTTCAGGACGAAGCTCCTCTGCTTGTCGCCTGGCGAGCACTGGCTGGTCGTCACGATGCATCATATCGTGTCCGACGAATGGTCGAACGGGGTGCTGGCGTCCGAGCTCGCCCATGCATATCGGGCCTTCGTGCGCGGGAAGGACGCCGAGCTGCCGGAGCTCTCGATTCAGTACGCCGACTACGCGTTGTGGCAACGGCGCTGGCTGGAGGGCGCCGTGCTGGGCAAGCAGCTCGACTACTGGAAGAAGCAGCTCGGCACCGACGAGTACGCCTTGCTCCTGCCGACGGACTTTCCCCGTCCAGCGATACCGAGCCACCGGGGCGCAAACATCACGTTCGACGTTGGGAGCGCGCTCACCGGACGACTGTTCAGCTTCAGCAAGCAGCGCGGCGCGACCGTCTTCATGACGGTGCTCGCTGCGTTTCACGTGCTCCTGCATCGAACCTCGGGGCAGAGCGACATCCGGGTGGGCGTACCCACCGCGAACCGCAATCGGTCGGAGACCGAGGGGCTCGTCGGGTTCTTCGTCAACACGCAGGTGCTTCGAAGCACGGTGGTCGGCTCATCGTGCTTCGATGACTATCTGGCCTCGATCCGCAGCATGGTCGCCGAGGCCCAGAGCAACCAGGACGTGCCTTTCGAGCAGCTGGTCGAAGCCTTGCAGCCGCAACGCCGGCTCTCTCACGACCCGCTCTTCCAGGTCATGCTGTCTTGGCATCGGGAGGTCGCTGGGCATCTTCAGATCGACCACAATCTGGAGCTGATGCATGAGCCGTCGGTCGAGAGCCTCGCGAAGTTCGATCTGACGTTGCACATGACGGAGACGCCTCGCGGGCTCGTCGGCCAGTTCATCTACCGGACGGATCTCTTCAAGGAGCAGACGATCCAGCGGATGATCCAGCGGCTCAAGGTGCTGCTCGCCGACGTCGTGGAGAAGCCGACTCGCCCGATCGGCGTGCTGCGCTGGATGGACGCCGCGGAGCAGGAGCAGGCGGTCGGGCGCTGGAGCGCCGGGCCGTTTGCAGGGGAAGAGAAGGGCGTTCATGAGCTGATCGGTCGCGCGGCGGCGCTGCGCCCTGGAGCGGTGGCGCTGCGGGTCGAGGGGCGGGCGCTGAGCTATGGGGAGCTGGAGCGGAGCGCGAACCGGCTTGGCAACTGGCTGCGCGCCCGGGGGATAGGGCGCGAGGCGCGTGTCGGGGTGTGTCTGCCGCGCGGCGCGTCGCTGATCGTGGGGCTGTACGGGGTGCTGAAGAGCGGAGCGGCGTACGTGCCGATGGAGCCGACGCTGCCCGAGGCACGGCTGCGCGAGATGGTGGAGGACAGCGGAGCGCGCGTGGTGCTGGGCGAGGAGAGCGTCCGGCGGGCGCTCGCGGGGCGGGACGTGGAGGTCGTGTCGCCGGACGCGGCGGAGGTCGCCCTGGGGCCGGAGGAGGCGCTCAGCGCGGAGGTGTCGCCGGATGAGGCGGCGTACGTGATCTACACGTCGGGGTCGACGGGGCGGCCGAAGGGCGTCGTGGTGACGCACCGGGGGGTCGCGAGCTACGTGCAGGCGCTGCTGGAGCGGCTGTCGCTGCCCGAAGAGGCCAGCATGGCGATGGTGTCGACGGTGGGGGCAGATCTGGGCAATACGGTGCTGTTCGGCGCGCTGTGCTCGGGCCGCCCGCTTCACCTGCTGTCGGAAGAGCGGGTGTTCGATCCGGACGCGATGGCGGCGTACATGCATGAGCACGGGGTGGATGTGCTCAAGATCGTGCCGAGCCATCTGAAGGGGTTGATGCACGCGGCGCGGCCGGAGCGCGTGCTGCCGCGGCACACGCTGGTGCTGGGAGGAGAAGCGACGCCGTGGGAGCTGGTGGAGAAGATCCAGCAGAGCGGCGGCTGCCGTATCGTCAATCACTACGGTCCGACGGAGACGACGGTGGGGGTGCTGACGCACGAGCACCGGGCGGAGCGAGCGGCGGAGAGCGTGACGCTGCCGCTGGGCCGCCCGCTGGCGAACAGCCAGGTCTACGTGCTCAGCGGCGACATGCAGCCGGTGCCGGTGGGCGTGATAGGAGAGATCTACATCGGGGGCGCCGGCCTGGCGCGCGGGTACCTGAACCGCGCGGAGCTGACGGCGGAGCGCTTCGTGCCGAACCCGTACGGCAGCCGTGGAGAGAGGTTGTACCGGACGGGGGACCGAGCGCGCACCCTCGAGGATGGGAGCATCGAGTTCCTGGGGCGCGCCGACAATCAGGTGAAGGTGCGCGGCTACCGCGTCGAGCTCGGGGAGGTGCGCGCCGCGCTGCTCTCGGCGTCGTCCGCGGTGGCGGACGCGCATGTGCTCGTGCGCGAAGGTCAGGCGGGGAACGCGCGGCTCGTGGCGTACGTCATCGGGAAGGATGGCTATCGGGACAGCGACGCGCTTCGGGCGGCGCTTGAAGCGCGGCTGCCGGAGCACATGGTGCCTGCCGAGTACGTCTGGCTGGAGAGCTTCCCGCTGACGGCGAACGGCAAGCTGGACCAGCGGGCGCTGCCCGCCCCGGGGCACGTGGAGACGCAGGTCGTGCTGCCGCGGAACGAGCTGGAGGAGAAGCTCGTCCAGATCTGGCGTGAGCTCCTGAAGGTCGAGCGCGTCGGCATCCACGACAGCTTCTTCAAGCTCGGCGGAGACTCGCTGCTCGGGTTTCAGATGATCGCGCTGGCCAGGAAATCGGGCGTCATGCTCGATATACAGGACCTGTTCGACCGTCACAGCATCGCCGAGCTATCGGCGTCGCTCGACACGGACGAAGCCGGCGACGGCGGGCGTGGAGGAGGCGACATCGAGGCCGTCGCGCGAGGCGGGCGGCTGCCCACCTCGTTCGGGCAGCGGCGTCTCTGGTTCTTGTGGCAGCTGTCGCCGGAGAGCGCGGCCTACAATGTGCCGATCGCCGTCAAGCTGCTGGGCGACCTCGAGATCGAGGCGCTTCAGAGCGCGTTCACGGCGCTCGTGTCCCGGCATGAGACGCTGCGAACCAGGTTCGAGCAAGAAGAAGGGCAGGTGTATCAGGTCGTCCTCGACGCCCATGCGGTCGAGATCCCCCTTCTCGATCTGAGCGGACTCTCCGGCGTCGAGCGCGAGACGCGAGCGCGGGCTCTGGCGGAAGAGGAGGCGCGCCGCCCGTTCGATCTGCAGCGGGGCTGGCCGGTGCGGGTGGCGTTGCTGAAGCTCTCGGCCGAGGAGCACGTTCTGCTCGTGACGATGCACCATATCGTGTCGGACGGATGGTCGATGAACATCCTCGTGGAAGAGCTCGTGAAGCTCTACGGCGCGCATCGCGAGGCGAAGGCGGTCGAGCTGCCGAGCCTCCCGATACAGTACGCGGACTACGCCGTCTGGCAGCAGCGGTGGCTCGAATCTGCCGAGTTCGAGCGGCAGCTCCAGTACTGGAAGGATCATCTGGGGCCGGAGCATACGGTGCTCGAGCTTGCCGCAGCGCATCCGCGCCCGGCGGTGCAGAGCTACCGAGGGGCGACGCTCCACGTCGAGCTGGGCGCCGAGCTGCTCGATCGCCTGAGAGCGCTCGCGCGAGAGAAGAGCGCGACCTTGTTCATGGTCCTGCTGGCGGCCTTCAAGGTGCTGCTGCACAGGTACTCGGGGCAAGAGCTGATTCGCGTCGGGGTCCCGCACGCGAACCGCAGTCATCCGCAGGTGGAGCCGCTCATCGGGTTCTTCGTCAACACGCACGTCCTGTGCACGAGGGTGAACGGCAGGACGACGTTCGAGGACTTGCTGTTTCAGGTGAGGGACGCTGTGCGTGGAGCGCAGGCGAACCAGAGCTTGCCTTTCGAGCAGCTCGTCGAGGCGCTCAACCCGCCGCGCAGCCTCAGCCACAACCCTTTGTTCCAGGTGCTCTACAACCACATCAAGCGGGAGCATCAGGCGCTGGAGCAGATGCCTGAGCTCACGGTCAAGAAGCTCGAGCAGGAGCCCGAGGCGACGCAGTTCGATCTCTCGATCGAGACGGAGGAGCAGGAGCGTTCGTTGCGCGCGAGCGTGACCTACAGCAAGGACCTCTTCGAGCGGGGGGGGATCGAGCGGCTCGTGTCGCACTGGAGGAACCTGCTCGACGCGGTCTTGTCGAACCCCGGCGCGCGGATCGGAGAGCTCACCCTGCTTGGCGAGTCGGAGCGCTCGGAGGCGCTCGTGACGTGGAACCGGACGCAGCATTCGTATCCGAGAGAGCGCTGCCTTCACGAGCTGATCGAGGAGCAGGTCGCCCGGACGCCGGAGGCGGTCGCGGTGTCGTACGGAGGACGGGCCTTGAGCTACGCAGCGTTGAATGCGCGAGCCAACCAGCTGGCGAGGAAGCTGCGCGAGCTCGGGGTCGGAGCGGACTCCCTGGTCGGCATCCATGTGGAGCGATCTCTGGAGATGATGGTCGGGCTCCTCGGGATCCTGAAGGCGGGTGGGGGGTACGTCCCGCTGGATCCGGAGTACCCGGCGGAGCGGCTCTCCACCATGGTGGAGGACGCGGAGCCAAAGGTGCTGCTGACGCAGGAGCGGCTGCTGGCGAGGGCGCCGAGCGCGAGAGCCGCGGTGTGGTGCCTGGATCGGGACTGGGGTGAGGTGGAGGGTTATGACACCCAGAACCTGCCGAGCATCACGGCGCCGCAGAACCTCGTGTACTGCATCTACACCTCAGGATCGACGGGTAAGCCGAAGGGGGTGACGATCTGCCACCGCAGCCTCGTCAACTTCCTGAGCACGATGAAGGAGCGCCCCGGGGTGGGGCCGGAGGACCGGGTCCTGGGCTTGACGTCGCTGTCGTTCGACATCGCAGGGCTGGAGCTCTACCTGCCGCTGGTCGTGGGGGCTCGCGTGGTGCTGGTGGAGCGCGCGGCGGCGTCGGACGCAGAGGCGCTGATCGAGAGGGTGGCGAGCGAAGGGATCACGATCGTGCAGGCGACGCCGGCGACGTGGCGAATGCTGACCCGGTCGCGGGCCTTCGGCGCCATGCCCAGGTGCAAGGTGCTCTGCGGTGGGGAGGCGTTGCCGGAGGATCTTGCGCGAGAGCTCCTCCAGCGCTTCGAAGAGGTCTGGAACCTCTACGGTCCGACGGAGACCACGGTGTGGTCGTCCCGCCACGCGCTCGGCGCGAACAGCGCGGAGCCGCTGCTCGGGCGCCCGATCGGCAACACGGCGATCTACGTCCTCGACGAGGCGCTGAACCCTGTCCCGATAGGGGTCGCCGGGGATCTCTACATCGGCGGTGATGGGCTGGCACGTGGATACCATCGTCGCCCCGAGCTGACGGCGGAGCGCTTCGTGCCGAGCCCGTTCGGCGGCGCGTCCGGGGAGAGGCTGTACCGGACAGGGGATCTGGCGAGGTACCGCGCAGGAGGTGACATCGAGTACCTCGGCCGAAGCGACCATCAGGTGAAGGTCCGTGGGCACCGGATCGAGCTCGGCGAGATCGAGGCGAGCCTGCTCCGCGAGCAGAGGGTCAGGGAGGCGGTGGTCGTCGCACGGGAGGACGTGCCCGGGGAACGGCGGCTCGTCGCGTACGTCGTTCCGGCGCAGGCTGGGCTCACATCGGCGGGGAGCGAGGAGACAGGGCGGTTCCGCGACGAGCTCCGCGCCGGCCTGAAGGCGGTGCTGCCCGAGTACATGGTGCCCGCCGTGTACGTGCTGCTCGACGGCTTGCCGCTGACCGCGAACGGGAAGGTGAACCGCAAGGCGCTCCCGGTGCCCGAGAGGAGCCATGTACAGACGGGCTATGTCGCACCCAGGAACGAGATCGAGCGAAAGCTGGCGGAGATCTGGTCCGACGTGCTCGGGGTCGAGCGCGTGGGGGTTCACGACAGGTTCTTCGATCTCGGCGGGCACTCGTTGTTGCTGACCCGGATGGCCTCACGGATCAGGGGCGACCTGGCCGTGGACCTGTCACTTCGTACTTTGTTCGAGGCTGGGTCGGTGGAGGAGCTCGCTCGTGTCGTGAGCCGAGATGCGAGCCGATCCGTCACAGACATCGACGTCGCTGCGATGTTCAAGAAGCTGGACGAGCTGGGGACTTCAGAATGAGCCACATCGATAATGCCGAGTCGACGCAGCTGAGGAAGGTCGCTGAACGCCTGTCGTCGCTGCCGGAGGACAAGCAGCGGCTGTTCGTCGAGTGGCTGACCGATCAAGGGATAGACGCGGCGCGGCTCCCCATCGTGGTGAACAAGCGGCCCGCCCGCGTGCCCCTCTCGTTCGCGCAGCAGCGTCTCTGGATCATCGATCAGCTGCAGCCAGGCACCCCGCTGTACAACATGCCGAGCGTGCTCACCCTGCGCGGTGAGCTCGACGTCGCGGCCCTCGAGGGCGCGATCGGCAAGCTGGTCGAGAGGCACGAGGCGCTGCGCACGACCTTCGCGGAGGAGGACGGGCATCCCGTCCAGGTGGTCTCCCCGACAGCGGCGGTCGCGCTCGCTCAGGTCGATCTGTCGGAGCTCTCGGAGGCAGAGCGCGCCTCGCGGGCGCGCGACCTGGCGAACGAGGAGGCCCGCCTCCCCTTCGTGCTGCAGCAGGGCCCGCTCCTGCGAGCGAAGCTCGTGCGGCTGTCCCGGCGAGAGCATCGTCTGCTGCTGACGATGCATCACATCATCACCGACGAGTGGTCCAACAATATTCTGATCGCGGAGTTCATGGAGCTCTATGACGCGATACAGAGCGGCCGCCGTCCCTCGCTGCCCAGCTTGCCGATCCAGTATGCCGATTACGCCCTATGGCAGCGGCGCTTGTCGGCCGGGCCGACGATGGAGAAGCAGCTGAGCTATTGGAGGACGGAGCTCGGGGCAGAGGAGTACGCGCTCGCGCTGCCGGCCGACGGGAAGCCGCCGGTGATCGCGGGGCATCGAGGCGCGGATCACTGGTTCGAGCTCGGGGGCGAGCTGACCGAGGCGCTCGCCGCGCTCGCGAAGCAGCACAACGCCACGTTGTTCATGACGGTGCTGGCCGGGTTCAGCCTCTTTTTGTCCCGTTACGCCGGGCAGAAGGACGTTCGCGTCGGCGTGCCGGTGGCGAACCGTCATCGGGCGGAGATAGAAGGGGTCGTCGGCTTCTTCGTCAACGCGCAGGTGCTGCGGACCCTCGTTGACAGCTCGAGGAGCTTCTCCGAGCACATCGAGCGGGTCCGTCAGACGGTCGCCGGCGCTCAGTCCAACCAGGACTTGCCGTTCGAGCGGCTCGTCGAGGCGCTGCAGCCAGAGCGACGGAACGACAACTCACCGCTGTTCGACGTCCTGTTCTCGTGGCATCGAGAGGCCGACGAGCTCAGCCGCGCGATCCGCGGGCTCGAGGTGAGCTGGGAGCGGCCTGAGCAGCACGTCGCAAGGTTTGGCCTGACGTTGCACGTGACGGAGACGCCGCGGGGGCTTTCGTGCCGCTTCGTTTACCGGACGGACCTGTTCCGGGCGCAGACGATCGCGCGGATGGGCGAGACGCTGGGGGTGCTGCTCGCCGACGCCGTGGCGAAGCCGACTCGCCCGACCGGCGTGCTGCGCTGGATGGACGCCGCGGAGCAGGAGCAGGCGATCGGGCGCTGGAACCCGGGGCCGTTTGCCGGGGAAGAAAAGAGCGTTCATGCGCTGATCGGTCGCGCGGCGGCGCTGCGCCCGGGAGCGGTGGCGCTGCGGGTCGAGGGGCGGGCGCTGAGCTACGGGGAGCTGGAGCGGAGCGCGAACCGGCTTGGCAACTGGCTGCGCGCCCGGGGGATAGGGCGCGAGGCGCGTGTCGGGGTGTGTCTGCCGCGCGGCGCGTCGCTGATCGTGGGGCTGTACGGGGTGCTGAAGAGCGGAGCGGCGTACGTGCCGATGGAGCCGACGCTGCCCGAGGCACGGCTGCGCGAGATGGTGGAGGACAGCGGAGCGCGCGTGGTGCTGGGCGAGGAGAGCGTCCGGCGGGCGCTCGCGGGGCGGGACGTGGAGGTCGTGTCGCCGGACGCGGCGGAGGTCGCCCTGGGGCCGGAGGAGGCGCTCAGCGCGGAGGTGTCGCCGGATGAGGCGGCGTACGTGATCTACACGTCGGGGTCGACGGGGCGGCCGAAGGGCGTCGTGGTGACGCACCGGGGGGTCGCGAGCTACGTGCAGGCGCTGCTGGAGCGGCTGTCGCTGCCCGAAGAGGCCAGCATGGCGATGGTGTCGACGGTGGGGGCAGATCTGGGCAATACGGTGCTGTTCGGCGCGCTGTGCTCGGGCCGCCCGCTTCACCTGCTGTCGGAAGAGCGGGTGTTCGATCCGGACGCGATGGCGGCGTACATGCATGAGCACGAGGTGGATGTGCTCAAGATCGTGCCGAGCCATCTGAAGGGGTTGATGCACGCGGCGCGGCCGGAGCGCGTGCTGCCGCGGCACACGCTGGTGCTGGGAGGAGAAGCGACGCCGTGGGAGCTGGTGGAGAAGATCCAGCAGAGCGGCGGCTGCCGTATCGTCAATCACTACGGTCCGACGGAGACGACGGTGGGGGTGCTGACGCACGAGCACCGGGCGGAGCGAGCGGCGGAGAGCGTGACGCTGCCGCTGGGCCGCCCGCTGGCGAACAGCCAGGTCTACGTGCTCAGCGGCGACATGCAGCCGGTGCCGGTGGGCGTGATAGGAGAGATCTACATCGGGGGCGCCGGCCTGGCGCGCGGGTACCTGAACCGCGCGGAGCTGACGGCGGAGCGCTTCGTGCCGAACCCGTACGGCAGCCGTGGAGAGAGGTTGTACCGGACGGGGGACCGAGCGCGCACCCTCGAGGATGGGAGCATCGAGTTCCTGGGGCGCGCCGACAATCAGGTGAAGGTGCGCGGCTACCGCGTCGAGCTCGGGGAGGTGCGCGCCGCGCTGCTCTCGGCGTCGTCCGCGGTGGCGGACGCGCATGTGCTCGTGCGCGAAGGTCAGGCGGGGAACGCGCGGCTCGTGGCGTACGTCATCGGGAAGGATGGCTATCGGGACAGCGACGCGCTTCGGGCGGCGCTTGAAGCGCGGCTGCCGGAGCACATGGTGCCTGCCGAGTACGTCTGGCTGGAGAGCTTCCCGCTGACGGCGAACGGCAAGCTGGACCAGCGGGCGCTGCCCGCCCCGGGGCACGTGGAGACGCAGGTCGTGCTGCCGCGGAACGAGCTGGAGGAGAAGCTCGTCCAGATCTGGCGTGAGCTCCTGAAGGTCGAGCGCGTCGGCATCCACGACAGCTTCTTCAAGCTCGGGGGGGACTCCATCCTGGCGCTGCAGGCCGTCTCGCGCGCGAGGAAGGTCGGGATCAAGCTCACGCCGAAGCAGCTGTTTGAACACCAGACAGTCGCCGAGGCGGCGAGGGTCGCGACGCCTCTCGTCACCGCGCGCGCCGCGCGCGAGGGCTCGGGCGAGAGCGCGGCAGGGGACGTGGAGCTGACGCCTATCCAGAGGTGGTTCTTCGAGCAGGAGATCCCGGCGCCGCATCACTGGAACCAGTCGCTGCTGCTGGAAGTGCGGGGTGATCTGGATGTCGCGCTCCTGGAGAGCGCGCTCCAGCGGCTCGCCGTTCACCACGACGCGCTCAGGCTGCGCTACCGCAGGGAGGGAGGCCAGTGGAAGCAGCGCTATGGCACGGGGGCACAGCCGGTCTTCGCTCGTCGTGTCGATCTGAGCGCCGAAACCGATGTCGCGGCGGCGATCGGAAGCGCGGTGGAGGCCGCGCAGCGCAGCCTCGATCTGGCGAAGGGGCCGCTGCTGCGAGCCGTGTACATGGATCTCGGAGGGCAGCCGGGCCGACTGCTGCTGACCATCCATCACCTGGTGGTCGACGGCGTGTCCTGGCGAGTCCTCCTGGAAGATCTGCGAACGGCGTACCAGCAGCTGAAGGCCGGCGATGAGGTGGTGCTGCCCGAGAAGACCAGCTCGTTCAAGCAGTGGTCGCAGGCGCTGGCCAGGCACGCCCGGCGTGAGACGATCGGAGAGGAGCTGGCGTACTGGCAGCGCGTGGTCCAAGGGCCGGAGCCGAGCCTGCCAGCCGCGAACCCCCGGGGGATTAACAGCGTGGGCTCGGCGAGGATGGTCAGCGTCGAGCTGGATGAATCCGACACGCATCGGCTGCTCTCGGAGGCCACACGCGCCTATCGCACCCAGGTCAATGACCTGCTGCTCACTGCGCTGTCGCACGCGCTCTGCGAGTGGGGTCGACGAGACAGCGTGCTCATCGAGCTGGAGGGCCACGGCAGAGAGGATCTCTTCGAGGGGATCGACGTCACCCGCACCGTCGGCTGGTTCACGACCCTGTATCCCGTCCGGCTGACGCCAGAGCGCGGCGATCTCGGCCGGTCCATCAAGGGCATCAAGGAGCAGCTGAGGAGCGTTCCGAACAAGGGATTCGGCTACGGGGTGCTGCGCTTCCTGAGCGCCAGCGGAAGGACGCTCGCGGAGGGAGCCAACCCGCAGGTCACGTTCAACTACCTCGGACGGTTCGAACACCTCTTTGAAGGCGACGCGCTGTTCCGTATAGCGAAGGAGCCCGCCGCCCAGCCCCGGGACCCCGAGAGCGCGCGGCGCACGTGGCTGGCCGTCGAGGCCTTGATCCATGATGGGCAGCTCAGGATCGACTTCGTCTATAGCTCGGCGATTCATGAGGACGCGCATGTGAAGTCCCTCGCGGATCTCTGGCTTCATCACTTGCAGACGATCCTGGAGCACTGCGCCACGGTCCAGCTCGGAGGAGCGACGTCATCGGACTTCCCGCTGCTGCGCGCGCCTCAGGCCGCCATCGATTCCATCGGGATCGATCTCCGGAACGTGGAGGACATCTACCCGATGACGCCCATGCAGCAGGGCCTGATGATGCACTCCCTGCTGAGCGCCGGGTCCGGCGTCTACCACATGCAGAACGTCTATCGGGTCAAGAGGCCGCTCGACCCGAGCGCGTTCGTCGAGGCCTGGAGCCGCGTCGTGCAGCGGCATCCGATCCTGCGCACGGCGTTCGTTCTTCATGAAGGCATCGGATCGGTTCAGGTCGTGTACGGAGACGTGAGCGCGTGGTCCGAGTGCTTGGACTGGAGGACGCTCGGGGACGACGAGCGGGCCGAGGCGCTCGACAGGATCCTCGAGGACGAGCTGAGGCTGGGCTTCGACCTGTCGAAGCCACAGCTGTTCAGGATGCGGCTCATCCACGTGAGCGAGAGCGAGATGTACATCACGAGCAGCTATCATCACATCCTGGTGGATGCGTGGTGCAGCTCGCTCGTGCTGCGTGATTTCGCCGCCTGTTATCAGGCCATCGTCGAGGGACGAGAGCCGAAGCTGCCGTCCGTGCCGCGCTTCAGGGCGTACGTGGAATGGCTGATGCGAAGGGACGCCGACGAAGCGCGCGCGTTCTGGAGACAGGAGCTGGAGGGTCTGCAGTACCCCACGCCGCTCCCCTTCACCACCGTGTCGGACGAAGGCGAGCTGTCGAATCGGCAGGTCGGCGACTGTCACGTCCACTTGACTGAAGAGTCGACGGCGCGGATCCTGGCGTCGTCGAAGCGCTGGGGGCTGACGCCGAACACCCTCGTTCAGGCCGCCTGGGCGCTTGTGCTCTCCCGCCACTCCGGTCTGGATGACGTCGTGTTCGGCGTGACGGTCGCCGGACGCCCGGCGGATCTGGACGGGGTGGAAGCCATCGTCGGGCTATTCATTCACAGTATCCCTCTCCGTGTCCGGGTGGACCGGAGGAAGGACATTTCATCCTGGATTCGTGACGTCTTTCAGAAGAACGCGCAGATCCGTCCGTTCGAGTACCTGCCGCTCACGGATATCCGGTTGTGCAGCGCTGTGCGTGGGACATCTCTGTTTCACAGTCTCCTCGTCTTCGAGAACGCGCCGATCGACGCGGAGGCCGCCGAGGGGGCGGCCGCCTTCGCGCTGGAGAGCGTCAGAAGCCGAACCCACACCAATTACCCGGTGACGATCGAGGTGTTCCCGGGCAGTCGCTTCCGGATCCGGCTCTCGTATCATCGTGAGATCCTCGGCGGGGAGGAAGCGGAGGCGCTCCTCCGGCACCTGCAGGGGGCGCTGGAGCAGCTGGCGGACGGCTCCGACAAGCGCGTTGAAGACATCTCGATCGCGAGCGAGGTCGAGCGGAAGGTCCTCGAGGGGACCAACGCGACGCGAATGGAGTATCCATCGGATCGTTGTCTGCACGAGCTGATCGAGCAGCAGGTGAGGCGCACGCCAGAGGCCATCGCGGCGTCGTACGAGGGCGAGCTCCTGAGCTACGCGGCGCTGAACGCGAGGGCCAATCAGGTGGCGCGGAGGCTGCGCGCGCTCGGCGTCGGGCCGGGCGTGCTGGTCGGCATGTTCGTTGAGCGGTCCCTCGAGATGATGATCGGGCTTCTCGGGATCTTGAAGGCGGGGGGCGGTTATGTGCCGCTGGATCCAGAGTATCCAGCGGAGCGCCTCGCCTACATGGTGCGCGACGCGCAGCCGACGGTGCTCTTGACGCAGGAGCGATTGCTGGAGAGGGCGCCCAGCACGCAGGGCGTGGTGTGGTGCCTCGACCGTGACTGGATCGAGGCGGATGGCCTCGGGACGGGCGACCTGCCGAGCCTGACACACCCGGAAGATCTGGCGTACTGCATCTATACTTCAGGCTCCACCGGCAGGCCGAAGGGGGTCGTCGTCTGCCACCGCTCCGTCGTCAACTTCCTGAGCACGATGATGGAGAGCCCCGGTCTCGATGCGAGCGATCGGGTCCTGGGTCTGACCTCGCTGTCGTTCGACATCGCGGGGCTGGAGCTGTACCTGCCGCTCCTCGTGGGAGCGCGCGTGGTTCTGGTCGGGCGAGAGGTGGCATCGGACGCCGAGGCGCTCCTGGAGCACGTGGGGAGGGAGGGCATCACGGTCATGCAGGCGACGCCCGCGACGTGGCGGATGTTGAGCCAATCGCCGGGGTTCGGCGCGATGCCGAGATGCAAGGTGCTGTGCGGAGGAGAGGCTCTGCCGGCGGATCTGGCGGGCAGGTTGATCCAGCACGCGGGCCGCGTCTGGAACCTGTACGGCCCCACGGAGACGACGATCTGGTCGTCGCGCCACGCGCTCGACAGCGATCGCCCCGAGCCGCTCCTCGGGCGTCCTATCGGGAACACGACGATGTTCGTGCTGGACGAGAGGATGAGTCCGGCGCCCGTGGGCGTGGTGGGAGAGCTCTACATCGGCGGAGATGGGCTGGCTCGAGGCTATCTCCATCACCCTGAGCTGACGGCCGTGCGCTTCGTTCCGAACCCGTTCGGCGGGGTGGCCGGCGAGAGGTTGTACCGGACAGGGGACCTCGTGAGGTATCGCCCGGACGGGTGCATCGAGTACATCGGCAGGTGCGACCATCAGGTCAAGATCCGAGGGCACCGCATCGAGCTCGGAGAGATCGAGGCACGGCTCCTGGAGCAGGACGGGGTGCGCGCGGCCGTGGCGGTCGCGCGCGAGGACGCACCCGGAACGAAGCGGCTTGTCGCGTATGTGGTGCCGGCGCTGGCCGGCCTGGAGGCGGAGACCGGCGAAGCGCCGCGGCGCTTCCGCGAGGAGCTCCACCAGGCGCTGAAGGCGGCGCTGCCCGAGTACATGGTGCCGTCCGTTTATGTGCTGCTGGCGGAGCTCCCGCTGACGGCGAACGGCAAGGTGAACCGCAACGCGCTGCCTCTGCCCAGGGAGAGCCAGGTGCAGAAGGACTACGTTGCGCCGAGGAGCGAGCTGGAAAAGCGCCTCCTCGAGATCTGGTCCGAGGTGCTCGGCGTCGAGCGCATCGGCGTCCGCGACAGCTTCTTCGAGCTCGGGGGCCACTCGCTCCTGGTCGCCCAGGTGGTGTCGCGCGTGCGAAAGCAGCTCGACGTGGAGTTGCCGCTGCGGGCCCTGTTCGAGGCGAGGACGGTCGTCGAGCTCGCCGCTCGGGTCGAGCAGGCGCAGCGAGAGGGCGTGAAGAGCCGGAGGCCGCCGCTCCGCCCCGTGGGCCGTGATCGACGGTTGCCGCTCTCCTACGCGCAGCAGCGGCTGTGGTTCCTCTGGCAGCTTTCGCCGGAGAGCGCGGCGTACAACATCGCGAGGGTCGTGCGGCTCCGGGGAGACTGGAAGCTGGACGCGCTGACAAGGACGTTCTCTACCCTGGTCGCGCGGCACGAGGCGCTCCGTACGAGGTTCGAGCAAGAGGCGGGGCAGGGCTACCAGGAGGTCGTCGACGCCGGCGACGTCGAGGTGGTGGTCGTCGATCTTCGCGGCGTCGCGGAGAGCGACCGAGAAAACCGAGCTCGCGAGCAGGCGAAGGAGGAGATCGGTCGCCCGTTCGATCTCCCCGCCGGCTCCCTCCTGCGCGTCAAGGTGCTGAGGCTCGCGGATCAGGAGCACGTGCTCGTGGTGACGATGCACCACATCGTGTCGGACGCGTGGTCGATGAACGTGCTCGTGGAGGAGTTTGCGCGCCTGTACAGGTCCGTGAGCGAGGGGGTCGAGCCGGAGCTGCCGAGCCTTCCGATCCAGGTCGCAGACTACGCCGTGTGGCAGCGAGCGTGGTTGGAATCGGGAGAGCTCCGGCGTCAGCTCGCGTACTGGGAAGCACAGCTCGGAACGCAGCATCCGATGCTGGAGCTGCCGTCGGATCGCCCGCGACCGGCCTTCCAGAGCCATCGAGGTGCGACTTGTCGGTTCGAGGTCGATCCGGTCTTGCTGCGCCGCTTGAGGGACCTCGCGCACGCGAAGCAAGCGACCTTGTTCGTGGTGCTGCTGGCTGCGTTCAAGGTGCTCTTGTATCGTTACTCCGGACAGAACGAGATTCGGGTGGGGGTGCCCATCGCGAACCGTGCCGCGGTGGAGGTGGAGCGGGTCGTCGGCCTCTTCGTCAACACGCAGGTGCTGCGATCGGATGTCCGGTGGAGCATGAGCTTCGGGGAGATGCTGGACGCCGTGAGGGCGGCGGCGCTCGAGGCTCAGATGAACCAGGATCTCCCGTTCGAGCACCTGGTCGAGGCGCTGAACCCGCAGCGGAGCATGAGCCACAACCCGCTGTTCCAGGTGATGTTCAATCATCAGCGAGCGAGACGGACGCCGCTGGACACGCCGGCAGGCCTTCGGATCGAGGACGTGGATCTCGGCGGCGGGACGACCCAGTTCGATCTGACGCTCGCGACAGAAGAGGACGAGTCTGGGCTGCACGCGTCGCTGACGTACAGCACCGACCTGTTCGACGGCGCGACGATCGACCGGATGGCGCGGCACTGGATGAACCTGCTCGGGGCCATCGTGTCGAACCCGGACGCGCGCGTCGGTCGGCTGCCCCTGCTCGACGCGTCGGAGCGCTCGGACGTGCTCGAGATGTGGAACGGCGCGCCGCTCGAGGTCCCGGCAGAGCCCCGAGCCATGCTGGCGAGGGGCGCCGCGGACGCGGAGCTCCGGCCCATGTCAGCCCAGCGCTGCCTGCACCAGCTGATCGAGGAGCAGGCTGGGCGCACTCCGGCAGCTACGGCGGTGTCGTGCGACGGCGACGCCCTGACGTACGCCGAGCTGAACGCGCGAGCAAACCGGCTGGCGAGGAAGCTGCGAGAGCTCGGGGTGGGGCCGGATGTCCTCGTGGGCATCTGCGTGGAGCGCTCGATCGAGATGGTCATCGGCCTGCTGGCGATCCTGAAGGCTGGCGGCGCGTACCTGCCGCTCGATCCGGATTATCCGCCTGAGCGGCTCGCGTACATGGTGAGCGACGCGCGACCCCGGGTGGTCCTGACGCAGGCCGCGCTCCTCGGGAGGCTCCCGGAGGGGGACAGCGCGGTCTGGTGCCTGGACCGCGACGTCCGCGAGATCGAGGGCTACAGCGGAGAGGATCTGGAGACCTCGACCCACCCGGAGAACCTCGCCTATTGCATCTACACGTCGGGCTCCACCGGCAGGCCGAAGGGGGCGCTGCTCTCCCACCACAACGTGCTGCGGTTGTTCGAGGTGACGGAGGCGTCGTTCCGCTTCAACGCCTCCGACGTGTGGACGCTGTTTCATTCGTACGCCTTCGACTTTTCGGTGTGGGAGATCTTCGGGGCGCTGCTCCACGGCGGGAAGCTGGTCGTCGTCCCCTATTACACGAGTCGCTCGGCAGACGAGTTCTATCAGCTGTTGTGTCGGGAAGGCGTGACCGTGCTGAACCAGACGCCATCGGCGTTCCGCCAGCTCATGCACGTGGCGGAGCTGCGGGGGGACGCCGCGCCGAGACCGCCGCTGCGCTACGTCGTGTTCGGCGGTGAAGCGCTGGAGGTGGGCAGCCTGGGCCCGTGGTTCGCGCGCTTCGGGGACCGGTCACCGCAGCTCGTCAACATGTACGGCATCACCGAGACGACGGTCCATGTGACCTATCGACCCTTGACCGCGCAGGACGCGCGGGGCGCCTCCGTGAGCCCGATCGGCCGGCCGATCGGGGACCTCACCTGGTACCTGCTCGACGCGGAGCTCAAGCCCGTCCCGGCCGGCGTCGTGGGTGAGCTCTATGTCGGAGGAGCCGGGTTGGCGCGTGGATACCTGAACCGGCCGGAGCTCACGGCGGAGCGCTTCGTGCCGAACCCGTTCTGCGAGGCGCCCGGCGAGCGCCTGTACCGGACAGGAGATCTGGCGAAGTACCGAGCGGATGGCGCCGTCGAGTACATCGGGCGAATCGATCATCAGGTCAAGATTCGCGGGTACAGGATCGAGCTCGGGGAGATCGAGGCGCGGCTCGCCGAGCAGAGCGGGGTGAAGCGAGCCGTTGTCCTCGGGCGTGAGGGCGACGGGGGAGAGAAGCGGCTCGTGGCGTACGTGGTCCCGGCGCAGGCTGGCCTCTCGTCCGCGGCGGCCGAGGAGGCCCGGGGCTTCCGTGACAGGCTCCGCGCGGCGCTCCTCGCGGCGCTCCCGGAGTACATGGTGCCGGCCGTGTACGTGCTCCTGGATGAGCTACCGCTGACCTCGAACGGGAAGGTGGATCGCGCGGCGTTGCCCCTGCCTCAAGGGGACCAGGTGCAGAGGAGCTACGTCGCGCCGAGGAGCGAGCTCGAACGGAAGCTGGCCGAGATCTGGTCCGAGGTGCTCGGCGTGGAGAGCGCGGGCATCCACGATGACTTCTTCGAGCTGGGAGGGCATTCGCTGCTGGCGACTCAGGTGATCTCGCGGGTCAGGAGCGCCCTCGAGGTGGAGCTGCCGCTGCGGGCGCTGTTCGAGGGACGGACTCTGGTCGAGTTCGCCGGGCGCGTCGAGGAGGCTGTCGCTCTCGGCGCGAAGGGCCCTCGCTCGACCCTCGTTCGTGTGGACCGAGGGCAGCGCCAGCCGCTCTCTTATGCACAGCAGCGACTGTGGTTCCTGTGGCAACTGGAGCCGGAGAGCGCGGCGTACAACGTGCCGTTCGCCGTGAAGCTCGTGGGAGGGGTGAACCCGGAGGCCCTGGCGGACACCTTCGCTGCGCTGGTCGAGCGTCACGAGGCGCTGCGCACGACGTTCGGGCAGGAGGACGGACAGGGCTACCAGGTGATCCGCGATGCCGCTCGGCTGGCCATCCCCAGGGTGGACCTCCGCGGGCTCCCGGGCGCAGAGCGCGAGCGGCGCGCGCGCGAGCTGGCCGAAGAGGAGGCCTCTCGGCCGTTCGACCTCGAGCGAGACGAGCTGCTTCGGGTGACGTTGCTGGAGCTCTCGGACAGCGAGCATGTGCTGCTCGTGACGATGCACCATATCGTGTCCGACGGCTGGTCGATGAGCATCCTGGTCAAGGATTTCGTCACGCTGTATCGTGCGTACAGCGAGGGCCGGTCGCCGGCGTTGTCGAGCTTGCCGGTACAGTATGTCGACTACGCGTCATGGCAGCGTCGACGGTTCGAGTCAGGGGAGCTCGCAGGGCAGCTCGCGTACTGGAAGGAGCGGCTCGGGACCGAGCACCCGGTGCTCTCGCTGCCGGCGGATCACCCGAGGCCCTCGGCGCAGAGCTACCGCGGCGCGAAGCACAGCTTCGAGCTCTCCACCGAGCTCTCCGGACGGCTGAGGGCGCTGGCGCAGGAGCGGGGCGCCACGCTGTTCATGGTGCTCCTCGCGGCGTTCAAGGTGCTCCTCCATCGGTACTCAGCGGAGGAGGAGATCCGCGTCGGCGTGCCGAACGCGAACCGCAACCACCTGGAGGTGGAGCCGCTGATCGGGGTCTTCGTCAATACGCATGTGCTTCGAACCCACCTCGACGCAGGCCTGAGCTTTGAAGACGCGCTGGAGAGGGTGAAGGACGCTGTGCTCGGAGCGCAGGCGCATCAGGACGTGCCGTTCGAGAAGCTCGTCGAGGCGCTCAACCCGGAGAGGAGCTTGAGCCGCACACCTCTGTTCCAGGTGATGCACAATCACGAGCGGCGATCGTACGAGGCCCTCGGTGAGCTGGATGAGCTCAGGATGGAGGCGCTCGAGCTCAAGGGCGGCACGACGCAATTCGACATGTCCCTGGACACGGCGGAAGAGGGGGACAGGCTGTACGCGTCGTTCACATACAGCACGGACCTGTTCGAGCGCGGGACGATCGAGCGGATGGCGGAGCACTGGAGGGTGCTGCTCGAGTCGATCACCTCCGTTCCAGAGGAGAGGATCGGCCGGCTTCCGCTGCTGAGCGACGCGGAGCGTACGGCGCTGATCCGGAAGGGGAGAGCGACGCGCGACGGCGCTGCTGCTCGCCAGGAGCGTCGCGCGTGGACGTCCTACGCGAGCCTGTTCGAGGAGCGGGTCGCTCGGCACCCTGACCGGGTGGCCGCTGCGGACGGCGCGCGAGCGCTGACGTTCTCCGAGCTGAACATCGCCAGCAACCGCGTCGCGCACGCGCTGATCGGCGAGGGGGTGGGCCTGGACGACGTGGTGGCGATCCTGGACGACCGGAGCGTCGATCTGCTCAGCATGATCCTCGGGACGCTCAAGGCAGGGGCCGGGTACCTTCCGCTGGACCCACGCCATCCAGCTCAGCGCGTCCGCCAGATCCTGGAGTCCGGCCGCCCGCGCGTGGTGCTGGCGACCGAATCCTTCCGGCTCCTCTTGCAAGAAGCATTGTCGTCCGCCTCAGGGGACGACCTCCCCAAGGTGATGTTCCTGGAGTCGATGCGCCGGATGGCGCTGCCCGAGCATGACCCGGGAATCTACAGCGGACCGGCGAACCTCGCCTATGTCATCTACACCTCTGGGTCCACCGGGAGGCCCAAGGGCGTCATGGTGGAGCAGCGCGGCATGTTGAACAACCAGCTGAGCAAGGTCCCGTACCTCGACCTGGGGGAGCGAGACGTGATCGCGCAGACGGCGTCACAGTGCTTCGACATCTCTGTATGGCAGTTCCTCACGGGGCCGCTCTGCGGCGCGCGCGTCGAGATCGTGCCTGACGACGTTGCGCATGACGGCGTGGCGTTGTTCGACTACGTGACCCGGCGCGGAATCACGGTGCTGGAGAGCGTCCCGGGTCTGATCCGGAGCGCGCTGTCCAGCGGATCTCTGCCGAGCGCGGCGCGGCTCCCGCTCCGCTGGCTGCTCCCGACGGGAGAGGCCCTTCCGGTCGAGGTGGCCGAGATGTGGTTCGACCAGTACCGAGGGGTGCCGCTGGTCAACGCCTACGGTCCGGCGGAATGCTCGGATGACGTCGCGCTGTATACCCTGCGTGGCGCTCCGGAGGAGAAGACGCCGTATGTGGCCGTCGGCTTCCCCGTGGACGGCACCGAGCTGTACATCGTCGATCAGCACCTCGATCTGGTGCCGGCGGGCGTGACGGGCGAGCTCTGCGTGGCGGGCGTCGGCGTCGGACGCGGCTACCTGCAGGACGCGGCGCGGACCGCGGAGTCGTACGTCGCAAACCCCTTCAGCGACACCCCCGGACAGCGGATGTACCGAACCGGGGATCTGGCGCGCTACAGGCCAGACGGCGTGATCGAGTACGTTGGCCGGAAGGATCATCAGGTCAAGATCCGAGGCTACCGCGTCGAGCCCGGAGAGATCGAAGCCCGGCTGCTTCAGGCGGATGAGGTCGAGGATGCGGTGGTCGTCCTCCGGGAGGACACGCCCGCGGAGAAGCGGCTCGTGGCGTACGTCGTCCCGAAGCAGCCGAGCCTCGCGTCTCCGGGGACGGAAGACGAGGCGCGCCTCCGCGAGGCGCTCCGCGCGCAGCTGAAGGCGGCGGTGCCGGAGTACATGGTGCCGAGCTTCTTTGTCCTGCTGGAGAGGCTCCCGCGGACACCGAACGGCAAGGTCGATCGCAAGGCGCTGCCGGCGCCCGATCTGACCCATGTGCAGAAGCCTTATATCGAAGCTCGTGGCGAGATCGAGGCGGCGCTCGCGGCGATCTGGCGAGAGGCTCTCCACATCGAGAGGGTTGGCCTCCACGACAACTTCTTCGAGCTCGGCGGCGACTCGATCGTGGCCCTCATGGTGGTGGGCAAGGCGCGGAACATCGGTATCCGCATCACGCCGAAGGATCTGTTCCAGCACCAGACGCTCGAGGCGCTGGCCGCGGTAGCGGGGGCGATGGCGCCGGCGAGCGTCGAGCAGGATCACGCGTCGGGAGAGGTCGGCCTCACGCCCATCCAAGGCTGGTTCTTCGAGCAGCAGCTGGCCGAGATGCACCACTGGAACCAGTCGGTGCTGCTGGAGATCCACGGGCGCTTCGACGTCGACCTGCTGAAAAGAGCGCTCGACCAGATCGTCGAGCACCACGACGCGCTGCGGCTTCGGTATCGACTGGAAGGAGGCCGCTGGAAGCAGTGGTACAGCGAATCGAACCAGCCGGAGACGTGCTGGCGCGTGGACCTGAGCGGCGAGCCGGACGTCGCCGCGGCGATCACGCGCACGGCGAATGAAGCGCAGCGCAGCCTCCATCTGGAGGAAGGGCCGCTGTTGCGGGCCGTGTACATGGATCTCGGAGCTGCGCGCCCGGGACGCCTGCTCCTGGTGATTCACCACATGATCGTCGACGGCGTTTCATGGAGAATCCTGCTGGAGGACCTCCAGGTGGTGTACGAGGGGCTCCTGTCCGGCGTGCCCGCTCGTCTGCCGGTCAAGAGCAGCTCGTTCCGGCGCTGGTCCCGGGTGCTGGAGGAGCACGCGGAGCGCGGCGGCTTCGATCGGGAGCTGGAGTACTGGCGAGGCGTGGTGGGACAGGCGCCGGCCGAGCTGCCGGCGATGAACCCGAGAGGGGAGAACCTGGTGGCCCTGGCTCGCACGACGACCGTGGAGCTCGACGCCGCCGAGACGGCGCGGCTCTTGACCCAGGCCCCTCACGCGTACCGGACGCAGGTGAACGACCTCTTGCTGACCGCGCTGGCGTACACGCTGTGCGAGTGGTCCGCCGAGGAGAGCGTGCTCATCGAGCTCGAAGGGCACGGGAGGGAGGATCTGTTCGAGGGCCTGGACGTCACGCGGACCGTGGGGTGGTTCACCTCGGTATATCCGGTCCGGCTGACGCCGGATCGAGGCGGCCTGGACGCCTCGATCAAGAGCATCAAGGAACAGCTGCGGCAGGTGCCGAACAAGGGCATCGGGTATGGGGTGCTGCGTTACCTGAGCGAGAAAGGGAGCGATCTGGCCACCGGTCCCGAGCCGCGGGTCAGCTTCAACTACCTCGGACAGTTCGATCAGGTGCTCGGAGCGGGCGGGATGTTTCGACCGGCCTCGGAGTCCACGGGGACGTCGAGGGGCGGAGGAAATGCCCGTGACCGATGGCTGGAGGTCAACGGCATGGTGGCGGGCGGGCGCCTCTTGCTGGAATGGACCTTCAGCGCGGCCATCCACGACACGAGGCAGATCGAGCTCCTGGCGGAGCGATACATTCACTGGCTGCAAGAGCTGATCCGGCATTGCGTGAGTGAGGACGCCGGAGGCGTCACTCCCTCGGACTTCCCGGAGGTCGCCCTCGCTCAGGACGAGCTGAACTCGCTCTTTGACGACTGAGCCCCGCGGCATCGGTGGCATCGCGGCATCGCGGCATCGCCCTAATTACTTACGTGCAGGTTGGTCCATGCGTAACAAGAAGAACGTAGAAGCGATCTATCCGCTCACTGCCTTGCAGCAGGGGCTCCTCTTTCATTCATTGGAGGCGCCCGCCGGCGGGGATCCCTATCTGATTCAGCTTTGTGTTCGGCTGCAGGGGCGCCTGGACAAGGACGCGTTCGTGCGCGCCTGGGCCAAGGTGGTGCGGCGGCACGAAGCGCTGAGGAGCGACATCGAGTGGCAGAAGACGAAGGAGCCGATCCAGATCGTCTACCGGGAGTCGCAGCCGACGCTCCGCACCCTCTCGTGGCGCGTCGGCGCGGATGAAATCCAGGGCAGGCTGACCTCGTTTCTGCGCGAAGAACGCGCGCGAGGGTTCGACGTTGCGCGCGCCGCGGACCTGCGGCTGACGTTGATCGATGTCGGTCCGGAGGACTTCTATTTCGTATGGGAGCACCACCACATCACGATGGATGGATGGAGCGTGGCCAACGTCCTCGCCGAGGTGCTCGCCCAGTACCGGGCGGAAGCTGCGGGGACGGTCGCGTCGCTTCCGAACGTACCTCCGTACCGAAGGTACGTTCACTGGCTGAAGGAGCGAGATCAAGAGGCGGCGGTCAGGTACTGGCGCGCCGTCCTCGCCGGATACGACAGTCCCGTGGAGTTCCCCGGGCGCCGGAGCCCGCGGCACGACGTCGAGCCTCGCTACGCCGAACAGCGAGCGCTCCTCGATCGCGCCGTGTCTGAACGGCTGCGGAGCGTGAGCCGCGAGTGGAAAGTGACGCTGAGCACGTACTTTCAAGCGGTCTGGGCGCTCGTCATCAAGGCGTACACGGGGAGCAACGACGTCGTTTTTGGCGCGGCCGTGTCAGGGCGACCCCCGGAGATCGTCGGTGTGGACGGCATGGTCGGGATGTTCATCAACACCTTGCCCGTCAGGGTGCGGATCGATCCGAGGGAGCAGGCCGCTGCCTGGGTGCGCCGGCTCCAGGCGCAGAGCGGCGAGCTCCGGCAGTTCGAGCACTCGACCCTGCCCAGGATCAACGCGCTCGGCGCGTTCGGCCGCGACAATCCGCTGTTCGAGTCGATCGTGGTGTTCGAGAACTACCCGGTGGACAACGTCGTCGGCGGCCTGCAAGGCGTGGACGTGCGCGTGTCGGTCTGTCGCCCGGAAGAGTCGTTGGACGGAGATGTCATCACATTCCGAGGCAGGAACAACTATCCGCTGTCCTTGGTGGTGCTGCCCGGGGAGCGGATCGAGGTCGCGGTTTCGTACCACTGCGACCGCGTGACGCACGAGGCCGCGCGGTCGATGCTGCGGCTCTTCGAGCGTCTGACGACAGAGCTGATGAGCCGGGCCGACGCTCCGCTGGTCACCATCGGACGAGCGCGGAGCGCGGACGGCGCTGATGCCAGCGTGCGAAGCGCGCCGATCGCCGCGCTCGAATGGTCCCGCGTCCATGAGCGGATCGCGCGGGAGGCGGAGCGGCGACCTCTGGCGCTGGCTGTCCAGTTCGAGCGGGAATCGCTGACCTACGGCGAGCTGGATCGGCGAGCCAGCAGGTTGTCGCGCTGGCTGCGAGCCAGGGGTATCGGGCCCGAGTCGCGTGTCGGCGTCTTGCTGCCGCGGAGCGCGGCGCTGGTGGTCGGCCTGGTCGGGGTGCTGAAGAGCGGCGCGGCGTATGTGCCGATGGACCTGAAGCTCCCGCAGGCGCGCCTCCGCGACATGATCGAGGACAGCGGAGCGCGGGTCGTCCTCGCGGACGCGGCCGGTCGAGAGGCGCTCGCAGGGCTGGATGTGGAGGTCGTCGCGCCGGACGCGCCGGACGTCGCTGGGGCGCCGGAGGCGACGCAGAGCCCCCCGGTGTCCCCGGACGGCGCGGCCTACGTGATCTACACGTCGGGCTCGACGGGGCGTCCGAAGGGCGTCGTCGTGACGCACCGAGGCGTGGCGAGCTACGTGCAGGCGTTGCTCGAACGGCTGGGGCTCGCGGAGGAGGCCGCCATGGCGATGGTCTCGACCGTCGCCGCGGATCTGGGCAACACGGTGCTGTTCGGGGCGCTGTGCTCCGGCCGCGCGCTGCACCTGCTCTCGGAAGAGCGGATCTTCGATCCGGACGCGATGGCGGAGTACATGCACGAGCACAAAGTGGATGTGCTGAAGATCGTGCCGAGCCATCTGAAGGGGCTGATGCAGGCGGCGCAGCCGGAGCGTGTATTGCCAAGGCAGGCGTTGATCCTGGGTGGAGAGGCGACCTCGTGGGAGCTCGTGGCGAAGGTCCAACATCACGGGAGCTGCCGGCTCATCAACCACTATGGTCCAACCGAGACGACGGTCGGGGTGCTGACGCATGAGCACAGGCCGGAGGGCGCGGCGCAGAGCGCGACGCTGCCGCTGGGCCGACCGCTGGCGAACAGCCGGGTCTATGTGCTCGACAGAGAGCTCGCGCTGGTGCCTGCCGGGGTCATCGGAGAGATCTACATCGGCGGGGCGGGGCTCGCGCGAGGGTACCTGAACCGCCCGGAGCTGACGGCGGAGCGGTTCGTCCCGGACCCGTATGGCGGCGATGGAGAGAGGTTGTATCGGACCGGAGACCGGGCACGGTATCTGGAAGACGGGAGCATCGAGTTCCTGGGCCGCATCGACGAGCAGGTGAAGGTGCGTGGTTATCGCATCGAGCTGGGCGAGGTGCGCGCGGAGCTCATGGGCATGAACGACGTCGCCGACGCCCACGTCCTCGTGCACGAGGGTCAAGCCGGCAACGCGCGGCTCGTGGCGTACGTGATCGGCAAGAATGGATACCGCGACGGGGACGCGATCCAGGCGGGGCTTCGGCGGCGCCTCCCGGAATACATGGTCCCGACCGACTTCGTCTGGCTCGAGACCTTCCCGCTGACGGCGAACGGCAAGCTCGACCGCAGGGCGCTTCCGGAGCCGGGGAGGACGGTGAAGGCAGAGGGCGCCCTGCCGCGGACAGAGGTGGAGGAGAAGCTCGTCCAGATCTGGCGTGACGTGTTGAACGTCGAGCGCGTCGGAATTCACGACAGCTTCTTCAAGCTGGGTGGAGACTCGATCCTCACGCTGCAGGTGGTCGCGCGCGCGAGGAAGGTCGGCATCAAGCTCACGCCGAAGCAGATGTTCGCCCACCCGACGATCGCGGAGATGGCGAGCGTCGCGGCGCGCATCGTGACAGCTCGGGAGCCCGCGGCCGAGCTCGTGAAGGGGGATGTGCCGCTCACGCCCGTCCAGCGGTGGTTCTTCGAGCAGCGGTTTCCGGACGCGAACCACTGGAACCAGTGCGCTCTGTTCGAGCTGACCGAGCGGCTGGACATGGTTGCGCTCGAGAAGGCGCTTCAGGCCGTCGTGCGGCATCATGACGCGTTGAGGCTCCGCTTCCAGGAGGACGGAGAGCAACGGAGGCAGCGATACCACGAAGGCGCGACGCCCAGCGCGGCGCGACGCGTCGATCTGAGCCGGGAGACGGACATCCACGGAGCGATTGCGCGCGTCGCGGGTGACGCGCAGCGCAGCCTGAACCTGGAGTCAGGTCCTCTCCTGCGGGCCGTCTACATGGACCTCGGAGGCGAACGGCCGGGGCGGCTTCTCCTGGTGATTCACCACCTGGTGGTCGACGGGGTGTCGTGGCGCATCCTCCTCGAGGATCTCCTGGTGGCGTACCGTCAGGTGAAGGGCGGCGCGCCGCTCGTCTTGCCCTCGAAGACCAGCTCGTTCAAGCAGTGGTCAGAGGCGCTTCGGGAGTACGCCCAGAGCGAGACCATCCGGCGAGAGCTCGACTACTGGAGGAGCGTCGCCTGCGCCCCCGCGCGCAGCCTACCAGCGGCGAACCCGCACGGAAAGAACACCGTGGCATCGGCGAGGTCGATGAGCGCCGAGCTCTCCGAATCCGAGACAGCTCAGCTGCTGTCCAGGGCTCCGAGGGCCTATCGCACGCACATCAACGATCTGCTGCTGACTGCGCTGGCGCATGCCCTGTGCGAATGGTCCGAGGGGGAGAGCGCGCTCGTCGAGCTGGAAGGGCACGGCAGGGAGGACCTCTTCGAGGGCGTGGACGTCACGCGCACAGTCGGTTGGTTCACGACGCTGTACCCGGTGAGATTGACCCCGGACAGGCGAGATCTTGGCGCGTCGATCAAGTCGGTCAAGGAACAGCTCAGGGCCATCCCGAACAAGGGGTTGGGCTACGGTGTGTGCCGTTACCTGAACGATCAGGGGAAGGCGTTGCTGGAGGGCGCCCGTCCCCAGATCACCTTCAACTACCTCGGGCAATTCGATCAGCTGTTCACGGACGGCGGGCTGTTCAAGGTCGCGAGCGAGTCGCCGGGCGCATCGCGCGGGCCCGACGGCGCCCGGCGCGCGTGGCTGGACGTCGACGCGCTGATCCATGGTGGGCGCCTCAAGGTCGACCTCGGCTACAGCGCGGAGATCCATGACGAGACGCAGGCGAGAGCGCTCCTGGACGCGTACCTGCGCCACCTGCGTGCTGTGATAGCGCATTGCTCGAGGGGCGACGTCGGGAGCGCCACACCCTCGGACTTCCCGCTGTTGCGGATGTCACAAGAGGTCATCGACTCGCTGGCGCTGGATTACCGCGACGTAGAGGACATCTACCCGATGACCCCGATGCAGCAGGGGCTCTGGATGCACTCGATCCTGAGCGCCGGGTCCGGCATCTACCACATGCAGAACGTGTACCGGGTGAAGCAGCCTGTCGACACAGCGGCCTTTCAGGAGGCGTGGAGGCGCGTCGTCCAGAGGCACCCGATCTTGCGCACGGCGTTCCTGTTCCACGACGACGTGGGTCCGATCCAGGTCGTCCACGAGGACCCGGGATCCGTCTGTGAGTGCATGGACTGGACGGATATCGGGGAGGAGGCGCAGCGGGCGGCGCTCGACGCCCTGCAGAAGGAAGAGCTGAGACGAGGTTTTGATCTGTCGAAGCCCAGGTCGTTCACGACCCGCCTGATCCGATGCAGCGCCGAGGAGAGCTATTTCATGAGCAGTTACCATCACATCCTGATGGATGCATGGTGCGGCTCGCTCGTGCTGCGCGACTTCTTCGCTTATTATCATGCGCTCGTCCTCGGTCGAGAGCCGGAGCTGCCGGGCGTGCCGCCGTTCAAGACCTATGTCGCCTGGCTTTCGCGGCAGAGCGTCGACGAGGCGCGCGCGTTCTGGAGAAGGGATCTGGAGGGGTTCCGGTTTCCCACGCCGATCGGCTCCGCGGCCATCTCGGACGACGGTGGTCTCGCGAACCATCGTGTGGATGACGTCTACGAGTATTTGTCGGAGGATGCGACGGGTCGGCTCGATGCGCTGGCGAAGCGCCTCGAGCTCACGCCGAACACCATCACCCAGGCAGCGTGGGCGCTCGTGCTCGCGCGCCATTCAGGCCTGGATGACGTCGTCTTCGGGGTGACGGTCGCCGGGCGCCCGGTGGAGATCAAGGACGCCGAGTCCATCCTCGGCCTGTTCATCCAGAGCATTCCGCTTCGCGTCGGTGTGGACAGGACGAAGCGAGCGTCCGCCTGGATCCGCGAGATATTCGAGAAGAACGTACAGATTCGACAGTACGAGCACCTGGCGTTGACCGAGATCCGTCAGTGCAGCGAGGTCCGTGGAAAGTCGTTGTTTCACAGCCTGTTCGTGTTCGAGAACGCGCCGTTCGACGAGGCCGTGGTCGAGAAGGGGGCGCTCTTCGGAGCGGAGAACCTCAGCAACAGGACGCACACCAACTACCCGATGACGGTGGTCTTGTATCCGGGGAAACGCCTCGGCCTCCACCTCTCGTACAACAGCCAGATCTTCGGCAGGGACGAGGCCGAGATGCTGCTGCGGCACTTCCGCGTGGCGCTCGAGGAGCTGATCCACGGAGAAGACAAGCGGCTGGGGAGCATCTCGATCCTCGACGAGCAGGAGCGGGAGATGCTGGAGAACATCAACCGCACGCGGGCCGACCGATCGGCGACGACGAGCTACGTCGAGCTCTTCGAGCGCCAGGTGAGGTCGTTTCCTGAGCGGATCGTGGCGACGTGCGGCCAGCGGTCGTGGAGCTATGCCGAGCTGAACGCGCGCAGCAACCGCGTCGGGCACGCGTTGATCGAGCTGGGGGTCGGGCTGGATGACGTTGTCGCGGTCCTGGACGAGCGTGGGCTGGAGCTCCTCGGCATGGTGCTCGGGACGTTCAAGGCCGGAGCGGGGTATCTCCCGCTGGACCCGCGGCACCCAGCGCAGCGCGTCGCGGAGATCGTGAAGCTGAGCCGGCCGCGCGTGATCATCAGCCGGGAGTCGCTCCGGCCGTTCCTCCAGGGGGTCTTGCAGCTGGTTCCGGAGGGCGAGCGGGCGGAGCTCCTCCTCGTGGAGTCGCTCTCGCGGCGCGAGGTCCCGGAGACGAATCCGGGGATCCATGGCGGTCCGAGGAACCTCTCGTACGTCATCTACACATCGGGGTCGACCGGAACGCCGAAGGGCGTGATGGTCGAGCAGCGAGGCATGCTGAACAACCAGCTGAGCAAGGTGCCCTACCTGGGGCTGACGGAGGGCGACGTCATCGCGCAGACGGCCTCTCAATGTTTTGACATCTCGGTGTGGCAGCTCCTGACCGCGCCTCTCTGCGGTGCCGTGGTCGACATCGTTACCGACGAGATCGCGCATGATCCGATCGCGCTGTTCGACCACGCCGCAGAGCGGGGGATCACGGTCCTCGAGAGCGTCCCCAGCCTGGTGTCGAGCGCGCTGGCGAGCGGGAGGCTGCCGCCGGCGGACCGGCTGCGGCTGCGCTGGCTGCTGCCGACGGGCGAGGCGCTGCCCGCGGACGTCGCGCAGCGGTGGCTGGCGCACTATCCGCAGGTCCCTTTGATCAACGCCTACGGTCCCGCCGAGTGCTCGGACGATGTCTCCCTGTACACCGTGCGCGACGTGCGTCAGTTGCCCGCCGCGCGGGGTGGCTACGTCCCCATCGGCCTGCCCGTGGACAACACCCAGCTCTATATCGTCGATCAGAACCTCGACCTCGTGGCGACGGGCGTGACGGGAGAGCTCTGCGTCGGCGGCGTCGGCGTGGGGCGCGGATACGTCCGTGACCCGGCGAAGACGGCCGAGGCGTACGTCCCGAGCCCGTTCGCGGACGCGCCTGGAGAGCGGCTGTACCGAACCGGCGATCTGGCGAGATATCGCCCTGATGGAGTCATCGAGTACGTCGGCCGCCTCGACCACCAGGTCAAGGTTCGTGGCTACCGGATCGAGCTCGGCGAGATCGAGGCGCGGCTGCTGGCGCAGCCGGGGGTGAGCGCGGCGGTGGTGGTCGCGCGGGAGGACGCGCCGGGAGACAGGCGGCTCGTAGCGTACGTGGTTCCGGCGCGGGAAGGGCTGGACGCCGCGGGGGTCGAGGAGCAGGGGAGCTTCCGTGACGAGCTCCGCGCGGGCCTGAAGTCGGTGCTTCCGGACTACATGGTGCCTTCGATGTTGATGCTGCTCGGCTCGCTTCCATTGTCGGCGAACGGCAAGGTGGATCGCAGGGCGCTGCCGGCGCCCGAGGGGGGGCAGCTTCAGAGGAGCTATGTCGGACCGAGGAACGACATCGAGCAGAAGGTGGCGGAGATCTGGTCCGACGTGCTGGGCGTCCCGCGCGTGGGTATCCATGATAACTTCTTCGAGCTGGGGGGCCACTCCCTGTCGGCCGTGCGCATGACCCAGGCGCTAGGTCGCGCGCTGAAGCGTCATGTGCCTCTTGCGCTGGCGTTCCAGTCCCAGACCGTCGCCGAGCTGGCGGAGGCGCTCGCCGGGCAGCAACGGTCAGACACGCTGAACACGCTGGTCGCCATGGGAGGTGGCGGGAGCCGGAGCCCGCTGTACTGCTTGCACGCCGGCGGCGGGCACGTGCTCCACTACAGGCCCCTGGCGCTGCAGCTGCAAGGCGAGCGGCCCATCTACGGAGTCCAGTCGAGATCGTTCTATCTCGAGGGGTGGGTCGACGACTCCATCGGCTCGATGGCGGAGCACTACGTCGATGAGATCGAGAGGAGCCGGCGCGGCGGCGCCGTCAACCTGCTCGGGTACTCGCTCGGTGGGGTGATCGCGATCGAGGTGGCGCGGGTGTGCGAGCGGAGAGGCCTCGACGTTGGGTTCGTCGGCCTGGTCGACCCCACGGGTCTTCTGGATGAGGACGACCGGACGAGCGGCGCTCCGGAGGACCTCGTGGGCTCCGAGCATCAGCAGATCCTGTCCGGCTGGATCGAGCGATCGCTCCTGCGGGCGAAGTGGGAGCGTCTCTGGGAGGTCGCGGGCCAGGGGACCCGCGGGCGTATACTCCGCTCTTTCATCGAGCGTGGTCTGGCGGAGAAGAAGCTCGATCTCATCGAGGAGCGCGAGCTGTTCGACTCCGCCAGTACTCAGCTGCTGATGGATGGATATCACCTGAGGCCGATCTCCTCCGATGTGCACGTCTGGTGGGCGAGCGCGTCGCTCGAGCGGCGCGGGAGCGGGGTGAACGTGCGCGATCTCGAGTCGAAGCTGCGTCTGGCTTCGTCGGTGGTGCTCGAGGGGGATCACGCGAGCATCATCCTCGATGACCGCCTGCGCGACGGGGTCCGCCGCTCGGTGAGCGGCTAGGGCGGAGTCAATCTACGGGAGAATGAGCGTCGATGAATGTTTCATCATTGCCTGAATGGACGTTGAGCCCGGTAAACCACGTGGCGCCGGGCCCAGGGGTTTCGCTTCCCTACCTCGTGCAGCCGGAGCGCGACGGGGGGGATCTCGTCGATTGGCTCGCGCTCCACCGGGCGAGCGTCGACAGCGCGCTCGTGGAGCATGGGGCCGTCCTGCTGAGGGGCTTCCGCGTACCCGACGAGGCGGCCTTCCAGCGTGCGGCGGGCGCGCTCTGCGGGGCCCTCGAGCCCCGCTACGGCGATCTCGTGAAGCGCCGTAGCGCCGAGTTCGTCTACGATGCGACCGTGTACCCGAAGGACCGAGCGATCCTGTTTCATCACGAGGGCGCGCACACCCCGAGGCTGCCCTCGCGGCAGCTCTTCTTCTGTGGGCGCGCCGATTTCACCGGAGGGGAGACCCCCATCGTCGACAGCCGGAAGGTCTACCGCGCCCTCGATCCCGACCTCGTGCGTCTCTTCGAGCGGAAGGGCCTTCTGTACGTGCGCAATTTCATCCGGGGCGTCGATGTGCGCTGGCAGGATTTCTTCCGCACCGAGGATCGCGCCGCTGTCGAACAGCAATGCAGGGAGCAAGGGGTCGAGTGGAAGTGGAAGAAGGACGGGACGCTGGGCATCGCGACGCGCGCGCCTGCGGCGATACGTCACCCATCGACCGGAGAGCGGAGCTTCTGCAATCAGGTGCTCCTGCACCACGTGTCCTGCCTCGATGCAAGGACCGCCTCGGCGCTTCGAGCGGTCCTCGCGCCAGGGGACCTGCCTCGGAACGTCTGCTTCGGCGACGGCAGCCCTATTCCGGACGAGATGATCGCCGAGGTCCTGAAGGTGACCGTGAAGACCGCGGTCCGCTTCACATGGCGGCTCGGGGATATCGCGCTCCTGGACAACCTGGCCGTGGCTCACGCCAGGAGCCCGTTCGAGGGAGACCGCCAGATCCTGGTGGCGGTCGGGGATGTCGTCTCACAGGCGTCCCTGCTGCGCGCTCAGGCATGAGGACGGCGCCCGAGGAGCGGTCGCCGGCGCAGGGAGAAGCGACATGAAGACAGCGCGACCGCCCTCTTCGTTGTGTCTGCCGCGCCTCGACGGTCGTGCGCTGGACTTCGTCAAGATCTGTGCGGCGCTCTGCATGGTCGTCGACCATGTGAACACGTTGCTGCTCGATTATGGAAGCACGGTCATGTTCCTGATCGGCCGCGCTTCCTTCCCGCTGTTCTGTTATGCCTCCGCCGTCGCGGTCATCCGCGCGGGCGGCGACGGGCTTCGCCAGGCGGGGAGCCTGCTCCTCCTCGCCGCGTTCACGGAGCCGATCTCGCAGGTCGCGCGGCACCAGAATGACATGGTGAATGTCGTCTTCACGCTGGCCGCCGGGTGCGCCGTCGCCACCTTTCTGCCGCGCCTCGCGCCCGTCTGGCGCAACGTGATCGTCGCCCTTGTTCCCCTCACGGTGTGGATGCCCACGACGCTTGAATTCGGCCTCGCAGGCGTCTGCCTGCCCGCCGTCCTCGTGCTGGCGTTGAAGGGCGAGCGCGGCGCCTGGCCGCTCCTTTTCGTCCTGCTGGCCTCGATCAACCTTTACCCTCTCGAGGCGAGGATCCGAGAAGACGGCGCTGGCGGGGCGGTGCAAGCCACCGTTCTGTATTTCCTCGCTGCCACTTTCCTGCCTTGGGTTCTCCTGCAGGCGGGGCGGCGCCTCAAGAACGACCATCGTCTTTTGCACAGGCATGCCCTGCAGATTTTCTATCCAGGGCACATGCTGGTGCTCTGGATCCTCGAGCTCCTGGGCGCTTCCGTGTGATCTCAACGTCCGCGCCGAGGGGCAGCTCGGCCGGAGTCACAACGGGTGGCCAGAACACCCAGGAATACGCACAGGATGCCGCGCAGGCGCACACCGGATGCGCCGCGATCAACGGGCGAGCTCGGCCGTTTGACGCTGCGCATCCTTTTCTTGACAGTCGAGACAGCCCGTTGGTAAGCGATAACTTAACACTTACCACCAGGAGGGAGCGCTCCGCATGGAGATCCTGATCCACAACCCGCTGAGCCGCTTCCTCATCCAGGCGTTCTTGATCATCGCCTGCGCGCGGCTCGTGGGCCTGGTGGCCCGTCGGATGGAGCAGCCGATGGTCATCGCCGAGGTGACGGCGGGCATCCTGCTCGGCCCGTCGCTGTTCGGCTGGCTCTTCCCCGATACGTCGGCGCTCCTGTTCGCAAACGAGTCGCTGCCGCTCCTGAAGCTGGTGAGCGAGGTCGGCCTCATCGTCTTCATGTTCCTCATCGGGCTGGAGCTCGACCCGAAGCTGTTGCGCGGGCGCGGCCACGCCTCGGTCATCATCAGCCACACGAGCATCGTCGTGCCGTTCGCGCTGGGCGGGCTCCTCGCGCTCTACCTGTACCCCCGGCTCTCCGACAGCTCCGTCCCGTTCTCGTCGTTCACGCTGTTCATGGGCGTGGCCATGAGCATCACGGCGTTCCCGGTGCTCGCGCGCATCCTCACGGAGCGGCGCCTGCTGCGCACGAAGGTCGGCGCCCTCACCATCACGTGCGCCGCCGTCGACGACGTGACCGCCTGGTGCATCCTCGCGTTCGTCGTCTCGATCGCGCGCGCCACGGGGCTCGTGGGCGCCGTCTGGACCACCGTCTTCGCCGTCGCCTACATCGCCGGCATGCTGCTCGTGGTCCGGCCCTTCCTCGTCCGGCTCGGCGAGCGCGGCTCCAGCAAGGAAGGGCTCTCGCAGGACCTCGTCGCCGTCACGCTCCTCCTGCTCATCGTGTCGAGCTGGATGACCGAGATGATCGGCATCCACCCGCTGTTCGGGGCCTTCATGCTCGGCGCGATCATGCCGAAGGGCACCGGCTTCGCGCAGAGCCTCGCCGAGAAGCTCGAGGACTTCGCGGTGGTCTTCCTGCTCCCGCTGTTCTTCGCCTACAGCGGCCTGCGCACCCACATCGGGCTGCTCAACTCGGCCGACGGCTGGATGATGTGCGGCCTCATCATCCTTGTCGCCTGCCTCGGCAAGTTCGGCGGCAGCGCCGTGGCCGCCCGCTTCACCGGCCAGAGCTGGCGGGAGGCCAGCGCGCTCGGCATCCTCATGAACACCCGCGGCCTGATGGAGCTCATCGTCCTGAACCTCGGGCTCGATCTGGGCATCATCTCGCCCAAGCTGTTCACGATGATGGTGCTCATGGCGCTGGTCACCACCTTCATGACCACGCCGCTCCTGCGCTGGATCTACCCGCCGGAGGAGCTCGCCAAGGAGCTCGCCGACGTGCCGGAGCGGACGCCTCTGCCCACGGCAGCCGAGGTGTTCACCGTGCTCATGTGCGTCTCCTACGAGCGCTCCGGCCCCGGCATGGTGACGCTCGCGAGCGCCCTCGCCGGCACGGGCCCCGACGCGAGGCGCCTCTACGCGCTGCGCCTCATCCCGCCGACCGATCGCGGCTCGTTCTACCTCGACCAGGGGCCCGAGCGGCACGGGGCGGCCGCGCTCGCGCCGCTCCTGTCGCGGGCCAAGGAGCTGGGCGCCGAGGTCCGGCCGCTCTCCTTCGTCTCGCCCAAGCCGAGCCACGACATCTGCAACGTCGCCGACGTGAAGCAGGCCGACCTCGTGCTGGTCGGCTGGCACAAGCCGCTCCTCAGCCAGACCGTGCTCGGCGGCACCGTCTACGAGGTCATGCGCGGCGCCCACACCGACGTCGGCGTGCTCATCGATCGCGGGCTCGCCGCGGTCCGCAAGCTGCTCGTGCCCTTCCACGGCACGTTGCACGACAGGGCGGCGCTCTCGCTCGCCCGCCGGCTCGCGCAGCAGGTCGGCGCCGACGTCACCATCCTCCACGTGGTCAAGCCGGAGCGCAGGTCCGACGACACGCTCGGCGCGCAGCGGACGGTCGACGAGGTGTTCGAGGGCGAGGAGGGCGGCGCGCTGCAGAAGTCCAAGGTGCTTCTCAAGGTGGTGGAGCACGACTCCCCGGCGGACGCGGCCCTCGAGGAGGCGAAGCGCGGCTACGATCTCGTCCTCGTCGGCGTCGGTCCCGAGTGGGGCCTCGCGCAGCGTCGGTTCGGCATCCGCGCCGAGCACATCATCCAGGGGTGCCCGACCTCGCTGCTCGTCGTGCGCCACCACGAGCCCGCCGCCGTGTCCGCCCCGGCCACGGCGCCCGTCCCGAAGGTCCTCCCGGCCGCCCTCGCGGTCGAGCCCGATCGTTCCTGATCCCATGCCGGCTACCTCCGACGCCGAGAGCGCCGCGCGCGCGCGTTCGCTCGCCGAGTTCGGTGCCGCGCTGCGGCTCCTCCGCGTCGAGGCCGGCCTGAGCCTCCGCACGCTCGCGCAACGCATCGGCGTCTCCAGCGCCTACCTGAGCCGCGTCGAGCATGGGCACGACGCCATCCCCACGCCCGACCGGCTCACGGCGATCGCGGGCGCGCTCGAGCTCCCGCCGGCGGTGCTCCTCGAGCTCGGCCACCAGGTCGAGCCGCTCGTCTCCCGCTACCTCGACCGCGTCCCGTCGGCGAAGGCGCTCTGCGTGGAGCTCGCGCGGCGCAACCTCAGCGGCCCGCAGCTCGCGCGCATCAAGGCGTTCATCGACGCCGAGTTCCCGGCGAGCGCGGCCTTCGGGGGGCGGCCCCCGCGGCGGCTCTGCGAGCTGCTCACGCCCGAGCGCGTCGTGCTGCACCTCTCGTGCGCGGACATCGAGGACGTCATCGACGTCGCGGCGTCCCGGCTCGCGCCCCCCGGCGGCCCGATCTCGGCGAGCGCGCTCGCCCAGGAGATCCTGCGGCGCGAGCGCGAGTCGTCCACGGCGCTCGGCAACGGCGTCGCGGTCCCGCACGCGATCGTCCCCGGCGCGAGCCTTTCGGCCGCGCTCGCGACGCTGGCCGAGCCGCTCGCGGTGCCGACGCCGGGCGGGGCGCCGCTCCGGTTGTTCGTTGTCCTCGTCTGCGCCGAGGGGGGCCGCGCGCACCTCGAGCTGCTCGCCCAGGCGGCCAGGCTCGCCAGGCTCGGGGCCGCCGATGCGCTGTGTGCCGCGCGCGACCCCGCGCAGCTCATCGACCAGCTCGCGCAGATCGAAGCGGGCTGCGGCTGAAGATGTCGCTCATCGAAGGGCCGTGCGGACGCTGAAGCGGAACGCGGAGACGCGGGCAGGGGTTGAGCGGGGAGCGCCTGCGGATGACGGGCTTCCCATTTCCTCGGCGGTGTGGCAGCATCCCTTCATGAAAATGATTCTCAATTTCAAGTGTTCCGCCTCCCCTCATTGAAGAGCGCCTTCGTGCGTGGGGCTGAGCCGTGACTGGGGAGGAACCCCCGAAGGCATCTCCCCGTGAATCATTCTGGGCCAATTCGACCGGTGCGCACCTCCGACCGGCGCCACAGAGGTATTTAGGATATCCCATGAACTTCAATCCGGACACCAGAGCGAAGCTCCAGATCGCCGTCAACAACTACAAGATGTTCGGTGCGTGGAAGACGATCAAAGACGTAACGGCATATCTCCTGGCAAATGGCGCGACGGACGACTTCGACCGGAGATATGGAGTTACGACATCTGGCTCGGTGGAGGCGAGGGACGCGGGCATCACCGATGAGAACGTCCTGACGAACGCGATCAGGTACGTGCCCATACCAGAGCCAGTGATGCGGCACATCCTTCGAACCGTCACGAAGGAGCTGAACCCCGGCGAGTTCTCGTTCGTCGACCTGGGTTGTGGCTGGGGACGTGCGGTCCTTATCGCGTCGTGGTTCCCCTTCAAGGAGATCATCGGGGTCGAAGTGTCCCCGGCCCATTGCGAGATCGCGAACAGAAATATCGGCCAGTATCTGGAGAGTCGCGCGGGGGACAGGGCGACAAAGTGCAGGTCCATCCGGGTGAGCCACGCCAACGCGCTTGATTTCGAGTTTCCTGACAGCAATTTGCTGATCTATATGTTCCGTCCGTTCAGCGGTTCCCTTTTTCGCGGCGTCCTGGACAAGCTGCACCAGTTCCGCGTCAAGACGGGTCGGCAGGTCCTGGTGGTCCTCTGCTGCCCGACCGAAGAGCGCCTGCTGGAAGAGCATCCTGCGTTCGTGAGGCGCAGCGAGCACCAGGTGGTGTCGCCCGAGTACTCCTGGAACCTGTGGGCATGTGACGCACGCTGAGCGTGCCCGGCAGGGAGACGCAGACAGGATACGGAAGACGAAAGACCGACACGCCCCGGCTCGCGCCCATCGCGACGCGGCGGCTCTTGAGCCGGAGCGCCCGGAAGAAGCCCGCCGAGGCGTCGAGCGGCGTCTCGACCGGCGGCGGCGCGCCGGAAGAAGAGGATCCGGTCGATCCCTCACTCGGTGACGCGGATGAGGCGCTGCACCACGGACGAGCCGCCGCGCGCGTCGCGCAGGACCGCGGTGATCGTGGCGACGCCCGGCTCGGCGGGCGGGATCCACCTCACGGCGTGATCGCCGACGTACCCCTCGTTCGCGTCGCTCACGAGCTTGATGCTCCCGTCGAGATCGCCCAGATCGGCGAAGTAGTCGACCCAGACGATCTCCTTCAGCGCCTGGTGCTGCGCGCTGGGATCGCCCTCCGCCACCGTGGCGGGGTCGACGATCGCGTCGAGCTCGTAGGCGTCGCACTCGACGAACGGATCCTCCGCGCTGCAGCCGGCCTCGCGCCGCGCCTCCGCGCTCACGCGGCAGCGCTGGACGGTGGGGATGCCGGCGAAGTCCTCCGGCAGGGGCTCGCCGTCGAGCGTGAGCCCCTGCAGCTCCGGGTTCGCGTTCTCGCGACCCCCCTCGAAGGCGTAGATCTGCGTGTAGCCGGGCACGAAGCTGTCCGGGCCGAGCCGGCGCCCGCCGCTGAAGCAGGCGGCGGGGAACGTCCCGGCGCGGCCGGTGCCCTGGTCCTCCACGAGACCGAGCTCCCCGGTGCAGGCGACGAAGAAGACGAACGCGCTCCCGGAGGCCGGACCCCCGGTGGCGGGTGGCTTGCGGCCGGTGAGGATGTCGTCGCTGATCGTGATCGTGTACGTGTCCCCGAAGCCGGGGCGCACGCCGTTGAGGTCGGGCAGCGGGACCGTCGGATCGCCTCGCTCCACCCACGCCTCGATCTCGGAGGCGATGCCCTCGAGCTGCGCGTAGCAGCCGTAGTAGTCGTCCCCGACGGGGTTCTCGCACCCGCCGAACCAGTAGACCGAGACGGGGCGCGACCCGTCCTCGGGGCCGCCCAGCCCGTCCTGGTAGTGGATCCGGAAGGTGACCTGGTCGCCGGGGTTGGCGTACGGTTTGTCGGCGACCACCGCGAAGACGCGGAGCCCGCTCACGAGGCTCGGCGGATCGAAGCCCGCGACGCACCCCGACGCGATCGCCGGCGACGCGATCGCCGCGAGCGCGAGCGTCCCCAGCACCGCGCGCCGCCACCGGCGCCCGCGGCGCTCGGGACGCTCGCGCTTCGCCGCGCCGTTCATCGCCTGCGCCCCGCGCATCTCAGAACTCTCCTCGCATCCCGAAGCTCGGCAGGATGGGCAGCCCGGTGACGTACTGTCGGGCTGTGTAGTTGTAATTGTACTGAATCGCTTCGCTGTTCGCGTTGTTGTAGACGTTCTGCACGTCGAGGTAGGCCGAGAGCCGCCAGGTCTTGAACTTCCAGGTCTTGTCCAGGCGCAGATCGAGCTGGTGGAACGGCGGGAGCCGCTCGCTGCTCGGGCCGGAGAACGGGATGGGCGTATACGTCCCGGTGGGCGCGTAGAAGAGCGCGTTGGTGCGGTACGGGTCGCAGCTCTGCTCGTTGACGTTGCACACGTTGGGCGTGACAAGGTTGCCGGAGACGAGGCGGAACCGGGCGCCGAACTCCCAGCCGTCGCCCAGGCGGTAGCTGCCGAGCACCGTCAGGATGTGGGTCTGATCGAACGGGACGAGCCGCTCCGGCTCGCCGGGCTCCGGCACCCGCGTGCTGCGGGACAGCGTGTACGCGGCCCAGCCGAAGAAGCGATCGTCGGGCTTGTACTTGAGCAGGAACTCGCCGCCGATGACCCTGCCCGAGCCGACGTTCTGGTAGTCGAGCTGGATCGACCCGGGCCGGTTCACGCCGACGACGAGCTCGTCGAGCTGCTTGTAGAACCCCTCCGCCGACGCCTCGATGTGCCGGGTCAGCTCCTGCTCGACGCCGGCCGCGTAGTGCAGCGCTCGGGTCGACTTCAGGCCGGGGTTGCCGAGCGGCGGGATCACCTCCTGGAACTGCGGCGGCTGATGGAACACCCCGAGGCCGCCCTTCACCGTGGTCCGCGGGAACCCGGGGACGACGTCGAAGCGCCCGTTCACGCGCGGGCTCACGGTGGCCTGCTTGTTCAGGTCCTGGTAGTCGAGGCGCAGGCCCGGGACGATCTTCGCCCGGGGGGTCGGGGCGAGCTCGAGCTCGGCGTACGCCGCGGGGTAGAAGAACTCGCCGTCGCGCGAGACCTCCTGGAGGGTGCGCGTCGAGAACGGCTGGTTCGGCGGCTCGCCGGGGCGGTTCGGCCCGGGGGCGCGGAGGTTCACGGCGTAGAGGCCGGCGAAGACGTCGAGCCCCGCGTTGAAGACCGTGCCCTTCGAGATGCGCCGCGCGTACTCGAGGCGGCCGGAGATCGTCTTGAGATCGAGCTGGAAGTAGATCGGCCCGATCCCGAAATCGGCGTCGTCGCGCGCGATCGCGAGCACGCCGTCGAGCCGGTCCTTGTCGGTGAGCTCGTGATCGTAGCGCAGCTGGAGCCGCTGAAACGCCGTGTGCAGCCCGACGTTGCCGGAGAGGGCCGGCTCGTTGGGCGCCGGGTCGCTGAGCAGCAGCTCGAGGGCGTCGTCGGAGCCGAAGAACGTGAGGCGGAGCCGCGCGGAGGGCGTGGGCTCGGTCTCGAGGAGGACCTGGTAGTCGTAATAGACCGGCGCCTGCGTGACGCCTGCGCCCGCGGCCTCGAGCACGGGGCCGAACGACTCGCCGATGTAGCTCCGCCGTCCTGCCACCATGAAGCGGGTGTTCTCGAGGAACGGCACGGGGCCCTCGAGCAGGACGCGCGCGTCGATGAGGTCCATCTGCGCGAGGCCGTGGAGCTTGCCGTCCTCCTTGGGCGAGCGGAGGGCGACGTCGACGATGCCGCCCTGCACCCGGCCGTACTTGGCGCTGAAGTTGCCGGGGTAGAAGTCGATCCGATCCAGCATCTCGGTCGGCACGACCGAGGAGAGGCCGCCGAAGTGGTAGATGAGCGGCACCTGCGTGCCGTCGACGAAGGTCTGCGTGTCCTGCGGGCCGGAGCCGCGGACGATGAGCAGCCCCGCGATGCTGGGCGGGCGGGCGACGCCCGGCAGGTTCTGCAGAGAGCGCAGGGCGTCGCCGTTCGTGCCGGGGATGCGGTTGATCTCGCGCTGCTCGATCGTGCGCTTCGTCACCTCGCGCGGCGGCCGCTTGCCGCGGACCGTGACCTCGAGGCCGTCTCCTTGCGGCAGGAGCCGGTACTTCACCTCGAGCTGCTCCCCGGGGGCGAGCGCCTCCTCGACGGAGAGCGGCTCGAAGCCGGGCGCCGCGATGGTGACCTGGTAGCGCCCCGGCGGCAGCGCGGCGAAGGCGAAGGCGCCGCCCTCGTCGGTCGTGAGCTCCGGCGGCGCGGCGGGCGTCGCTGCGCCCGCGCCCGCGACGCGCGCGACCGAGACGGTGGCGCCGGCGAGCGGGACGTCGCCCCCGCTGGCGAGCACGGCGCCGCGGAGGCTCTCGGCGGGCCTCGCGGGCTCGCCGGCGGCCGGCGGCGGCGAGGCCGTCTTCAGGGTGAACGAGTAGCGGTACAGGATGCGGGCCGGGGCGGGGGTCCCGTCCGCGCGGCGGGCGGGCTCGAACTCGAGCTTCTGGGCCGCGGCCAGCGCCGACTCATCGAACCCGTGCCCCGCGCTCTCGACGACGACGGCGTGCTTCACGCGCCCGTCGCGGTCGATGTCGAGCTGCAGGGTGACCGACGCTTCGCGCCCCTGCTTCTCGGCCTCCGGCGGGTACTCCGGGGGCGTGTAGTTGAGCGCCCGCGGCGGCGTCGCCTTCCCCGCCGGCGCGGCCGTGGAGGCAGGCGGCGTGACGATCGCGCCGCCCGCGCCTCGGGGCACGGCCGCCCCGCCCTCGGGCGCCTGCGGCGCCGCCTGCCCCTCCTGGCCTTGCTGCTGCGCCTGCGCCAGGCCGGGGGAGAGGGCGGCGAGCAGCGAGAGGAGCGCCGCGGCGGCCGGCCTGCGGTGGCTTCGCGCGCGCGGGCGCCGGCGCGCGCGCCGGTCATCGATGCGGAGGGAAGCGGCGGGCTCCTGCGTTGTCACGACGTCACACCGGGTCGCGCCGCTTCAGCACCGCGCAGAGCGTGACGAGGATGATGAACGTCATCCCGGCGAGCACCGCATAGGGCATCCAGGTCTGATCGTACGTGGTGAAGCCCCACGCGCCCGCGTAGTTGTCGGCCGCCATCTGCGCGATGGCGCACTTGAACTTGCCGCCCTCGATGAAGTCCGCGGCGCTCGTGTCGGTGCGGTGCAGATCGATGACCCACGCTGGATCCTCCGCGGTCGCGAGCCGCTCCGGCGCGATCGCGCCCTCGAAGCCCCAGCGCGCCGGGATGATGTACATGAGCGGCCGGAGGTGCGGCACGGTCGTCATCGGCACCATGAGCCCCCCGAGCACGACCTGGGGGATGAGCGCGATCGGCGTGAGCGCCATGGCCGCCTCGGACGAGGCGACCACCGTGGAGAGGAGGAGCCCCATCGCGACGGCGCTGAGCGAGGTGGCGGTCAGCGCGGCGAGCTGCATGCCGAACGCCTGCATGCCGCCGTGGAAGCCGAGGGCGAAGAACACGATCGCGAGCAGGACGGTGCACTGGACGAGGCAGAAGCCGGCGAGCAGCAGGTACTTGGAGAGCACGTAGTTGACGAGCCCCAGGTTGACCATGCGCTCGCGGAGGTAGATGGCCCGCTCGCTGACGATCTCGCGGGCCGCGTTCGAGGTCCCGAACCAGACCGCGGCGACGACGAGGAAGAAGATCGCCGCGGTGTGGTCGGTGGTGACCTCCATGCCCTTGATGACGTCGGTGCTCTGGTCCGCGCCGCCGGCGCGGCGGCCGAGCTCCTGGAGCGCGCCGAGGCACCACGCCGGGATCGCCTTCTCCTGCCCGCCGAAGACGATCGCGAGCAGGATGCCGATGATCGGGGCCTGGAGGAGCATGATCAGGGTGCCGCCGATGTCGCGCTTCTTCACCTTGAAGTAGCGCGACAGGAGCAGGCCGAGCTGCCCCTTGGTCGTGGCGCGCCCGGCCGGGATGCCGCGCTGCCCCTGGCCGGTGCCGATCTCGCGCCGGCCGGAGTACATCCGGCGGTACGTCGGGTTGCCGTCGCTGAAGAACTCCTTGCGCCACTCGATGGCGGCGAGCTTCCTGGCGTCGCCGCGCGACGCGTTCGGGTTCCGCGCGCGGAGCTGATCGAAGATGGGCCGCTCGCGGAGCGCGAGCATCTCGAACATGTCGCGCGGGTTGTCGACGTCGTTCTGCTGGCCGTGCCGCTCCTTCCAGCTGCCGAAGAAGCGGTACGCGTCGGGCCGGGTCGGCCCGAAGAACATCGGGATGCCGCCGTAGCCCAGGATGAGCGCGTGGCTGAACTTCTCGAACTCGTCCTTCGCCGGCTGGTGGATCGTCATGATGATCGTCTTGCCGGTGGCCTTCGTGAGGTCATGCAGCAGGCTGATCAGCGCGGTCGTGTCGTCGGCGGCGAGGCCCGAGGTCGGCTCGTCGAGGAAGAGGATGACCGGATCGGTGACGAGCTCGAGCGCGATGTTGACGCGCTTGCGCTGCCCGCCCGAGAGGATCTTGTTCTCGGGCTTGCCGATCTGGAGGTTCTTGACGCCCTCGAGGCCGAGATCCTTGATCGTCTGCTCGACGCGGGCGTCGATCTCGGCCTCGGTGTAGTCGGGCGGGAGGCGGAACTTCGCGCTGTAGCGGACGGCCTCGAAGACGGTGAGCTCCGGGTGGACGAGATCGTCCTGCGGCACGTAGCCGATGGAGCCGCGGAGCGTGTCGTAGATGTTGTAGAGGTCCTCGCCGTTGATGCGGACGACGCCGCTCGTCGGCGGCAGGTAGCCGTTCAGCGTGAGCAGGAGCGTCGTCTTGCCGGCGCCCGACGGCCCCATGAGCGCGATCATGTCGCCCGGCAGCGCCTTGAACGACACGTTGTCGAGCAGGGTCTTCTGCTCGTTCGGGTTGTCCCGGTCGGGGACCTGGAGGGCGAGGCTCCACGCCTCGATCTCGTAGAGCGGCCGCCCTGCCCACCGATCGGCGGAGTACTCCTCCTGGACGACCTCGACGGCGCCCGCGCCCCCCATCTCGATCTGGAGGGGCATGGGCCCGATGTAGATCTTCTCGCCGCTCTGCACGGCGATCTTCTGGCCGGGCGCGATGCGGTTGCCGCGGACGTAGGTCCCGTTCGCGCTGCCGCGATCCTCGACGTAGAGCTGCCCGTTGATCGAGTGCAGGAGCGCGTGGTGGCTCGACACCTGGGGGTGGGCGAGCACGATGTCGTTGTCGGGCGTGCGGCCGATCTTCTTGACGTTCGATCCCCCGCCGGAGAAGTCGAGCTGGCCGAGGACCGTCTTGTTCTTCCTCCCGGGCGCGCCGGCGGCGGGCACCGAGGACGCCGCGTGCGCGGGCTGCTGCGGCGGCGCGTAACCGCCGGCGACGCCTGGCGGCGCGTAACCGCCGGCGCCGGGCTGCTGCTGCGGCGCGTAGCCGGAAGCGGCAGGCTGCGGCGCGTAGCCGGAAGCGGCAGGCTGCGGCGGCAGGACGCTCGCCGCGGGCGGGGCGCCGGAGGCGGCCGGCAGCGCGGACTGCCGGGCGGCCTGCGCGAGCTGGACGAGCAGGCTGATCTGGACGGGGACGGGCCCGAACGCGATGGCGCCTTGCGGATCGATGGGCGTCGGCGAGCCAGCGGCGATGCGCTGCGCGCCCACGTACGTGCCGCTCGTCGAGTTGTGGTCGATGACCATCATGCGATCGAGCGTGACGGTCGCGTGCTGGCTCGAGACGCTCGGGTGCTGGAGCACCAGGGAGGCGCGCCCGGGGTCTCGTCCGATCACGACCTGGCCGGGCGCGGGCGCGAGGCTCCCGGGCGACGCCAGCATCAGCGTGATGGCCGGATGGTTCAGCGGGACCGGCGTCTGCGCGACAACGAACTGGGTGCGGAAGTCGAACGGGACCTGCTCTCCCGGCGAGAGGGGCCGCCCGTTCGCCGACGCCGGCCCTTGCCCGCAGGAGAAGAGCAGCTTGCCACCCCCCTGGTTGACGATGCGCGCGTGCTCGGGCAGGACGCCGGGAGCGACGAGCACCACATCGCAGGTGGGGGCGCTGCCGATCGTGATGCTTTGTTTGCCTAGCCCCGGGATCATGCGGGCCGCGTTTCACCACAGGCCGTCGGGGAGGGCAAGGGAAGAGGCGCGTCCCGTGCGCCGCCGCGCGCCACGCTGTCGCGGCGCCGCTCGCGGGAGAGGAGCGCGCTTCCGCACGCGCGCGGCGATGGGCGCCGTTCGGCGGGAGGCTCTCGCCCGATCGACGAACGGCGTGTCGGCGCGGAGCGTCGTGACTTCCGGGAACAGGGGGTTCAGCGGGTCACAGATCGAGCAGCATGAAGCCGGCGCGGGCCTCCTCGAGAGAGGGTGTACGGGTCGACTCCGGCACCTCTTCTTCCAGATCCTCAGGCGCGCCATGCATGTCGTCGCCGTGCTCGAGCTCTTGGTCGCCAGGCATGGAGGGACCTCCGGAAAGTTAGGCTAATCCGGAATCCGATCTTTCTTCAATCGCATTCCACGAGCGGGGCCGTTGTGCGGTGGTCGTCTGAGTCGAGCGCGTCGAGCGAGCCGAGCTCGGTCGTCGTGATCGTGTCCGTCGAGGTTTCCGCTCGTCCGTGCGGGGCGGTGGGTGGGGGCGGCCTTTCCGCGTCTTTCCGCGTCTTTCCGCGTCTTTCCGCGTCTTTCCGCTCCGCCTCAGCTGCCGAGGAGCTTCCAGAGCAGGAAGACGAACAGCACGAGGATCACGGCCGAGGCCGAGGCGATGAGGGCGATGTAGACGCCGCGCGGGGCGCGCACGGTGCTCGGCACGCTCGGTGCCCCGGAGGACGAGACGGGGCCGGAGAAGCTCGGTGCTGGCGCGGGGCGCGGGCCGGTCGCGGCGTACGCCTGAGCGTGCAGCGGCGCGGGCGCGAGGTGGGGGGGCGGGGCGGCGGCGACCGGGGGACCACCGGGCGCTGCTGGGTTGTGCCCCGGGAAGGCCACCGAAGGCGGCGGAACATCCTGCTCGGTCGCGTGAAGAGGCGCACCATAGGCGGCGCCGACGTGAGGCGGCGCACCGTACGCGGCGCCAGGATGGTGCGGCGTGCCGTAGGGGACGCCAGGAGGGGGCGGCGCGCCGTAGGCGGCGCCAGGAGGGTGTGGTGCGCCGTAGGGGACGGCGGGGTGGGGCGGAGCGCCGTAAGCGGCGCCTGGGTGAGGCGGCGCTCCGAACGAACCAGGCTGAGGGGCCGCGGCGCGGCCCATGGGAGGCGGCGCGGGAGCGCTCAGGGGAAGGGGAGACAGCACGGCGGGCGCGTCGGGCGCGTTCGGGTAAGCCACCGGGGGATGGGCGCCTGGCACGGTTGGAGGCAGCGCCAGCGCGGAGTCCATCGGCGTGGGCGTCATGGCCGACCCGCCGTCGGCCGCCGTGGGGCTCACGGCCTTCGCGCTGGGGGCAGCGGCCGGAGCCACGGGAGGCAGCTCGTCGGTGGCCGTGGGGCTCACGGCCGGCGCGCTGTCGACGGTGGTGGGGCGAAGCGCCGGCGCGCCATGGGCAGCACCCGGCGCGACGGCCGGGACGTTGTCGGTGGCTGTCGGCGCGATGACCGGGACGTTGTCGGTGGCTGTCGGCGCGACGGCCGGCACGTCGTCGGTGGCTGTCGGCGCGACGGCCGGCACGTCGTCGGAGCCCGCCGAGGCCGCGGTCGCCGCGGAGCGGGGGGACGCTGGACGCAGCCCCGGCGCGCCGGTGGAGCCTGCCGGGACCACGGTGACGGCGTCGCTGGTGGACGCAGGGCGCGGCGTGTCGGGGGAGCCCGTCGGGACCACGGTGATCGCGTTGTTGATGGACGCCGGGTACGGCGCCGGCGCGTTTCCTGCGGCCGCCATGCCCGCCGCCGCGCCGCTCGCGGCCGCAGGGGCGCCATGGCCGTGGGGGAGCGGCGTGCTCGTGGCGTGCTGCTGGCCGATCGCCGCCGCATCGGACCGGGGCATCGCGACGGTCTCCTGAGGGCGCGAAGCGCGCGCAGGATGGACGCCGTCGCCCGGGCCCGCCGCCCCTGGCGGCCCGTGCGCGATGGTCAGCGAGCGGCTGCCCGTCTCGAGCACCCGGACCATCTGCACGGTGATGTTGTCGTGACCGCCGCGGTGGTTCGCGAGCTGCACGAGCATCCGGCACGCGTGATCGACCGAGCCCGACGCGAGCGCTTGCCGCGTGCACCCGAGGATGTCGCCGGGGAGCACGAGATCGGTGAGCCCGTCGCTCGACTGGATCAGCACGTCTCCCGGGTAGAGCTCCATCGGCTCGGGTCGAACCTCGACCTCCACCTCTGGCCTCATCCCGAGCGCGCGCGTGATCTTGTTCGCGTCGGGGTGGCCGATCGCCTGCGCCTCCGTGAGCATGCCCGCGTCGATCATCCCCTGCACCATCGAGTGGTCGCGCGTGAGGGGGTAGATCTGGTGGCTCCGGATCACGTACGCGCGGCTGTCGCCGACGTGCGCGACATCGACGCCGCGCTCGTGGAGGACCATCGCGACGACGGTCGAGCCGGGCCGGACGCGGTTCTCCGGCGGCCCGCCCAGCTGGTAGACGCGGCGCCCCGCTTCCTCGATCGCGGCCTTGAGCGCCCCGCTCGGATCCACGGTGGCGGGCGTGCGCTCGATCATCTCGAAGATGGTCTGGATGGCGGTGCGGCTCGCCTCGCTGCCGCCATAGTGTCCGCCCATGCCGTCGCACAGGACGCACAGGTAACCGAACTTGGTCTCGGCGTAGCCGCAGGCATCCTCGTTGACCTGCTTGTTCGGGTCCCGGCCAGCATCGCTGGCCTGGGCGAACTCGATCTTGAGGTGCGGGGAGGACTCGGTCGGGGGCATCATGGGGGGGCGTCGCTCGGGGCGCGAGAACGGGCCCCGGACACGCTACTCCAAACGGACGCTGAACTCGACGGGGCCGAACCGCAACGACGCGCCGGGCGGCACGAGCGTCCACACGGCCGCGGCGATGCGCTGGCCGTTCACGTAGGTCCCGTTGTTGGAGTTCTCGTCCCGCACGAACAGCTGGCCGGCCTCGAGCTTCACGCTCGCATGGGTGCCGGAGACGCGCGGCTCCGACAGCGCGATCAGGCACGAGGCGCCGTCGCGCCCGGCGCGCACCTCGGCGCCGGGGTGCACGGTGAAGATGCCCGCCGGGCCCGAGAGCGTCGCCCGGCTGGCCCCGCCCATGGGGGGGCCCATCATCGGCCCGCCGCCATAGCCGAAGTCACCCGGAGGCGGCGGCGCGGGCGCGTAGGGCGGAGGCGGCCCGCTCCCGGCCACGATGGGCCTCGGGGGCGCGGCCGCCACCGTGCCGCCGCGCCGCTTCCCGCCGCCGCGGAAGATGGAGACGAGGAGCAGCACGATGACGACGCCGCCGAAGGTCACGCCGCCGATGAGCAGGTACGGCAGCGGCGCCTCCTTCGCCTTCAGCGTGAGGATCTTGTCGGCCGTGACCGCGCTCGTCCGCCGCGCCTGGTTGTCGTAGATGATGAGGCGCGCCGTCGTCTGGTCGCCCTTGCCGACGAGGAACTTGTCGGTGTCCGGGAGCTCGAACTCGACGACGCTGTCGCCGGCCGAGATCGCCTTGCCGCGCATCCCGCCCTCGATCAGCGTCCGCTGGGCCTTCTTCGCGTCCTCGAGGTTCCCGCCCTGCAGCGACTGCGGCGCGGCCTGGTTCTTCGGGACCATGTAGATCTCGGCCCGCTGCGCGTTGCCACCCCAGCAGAAGTTGCCGAAGATCTTGACCGTGCCGCCGGGATAGATCGGCGTCTTCTTCGCCGCGCGGTCGGTCGCGTCGCGGTCGACGTCGAGCGGCCACGCGGTCGGATCGATGCCGACGGGGACGTTCTGGAAGGTGGCGTCGCCGGCGATCGGCGGATCCGTGTTGATGAAGGCGAGCTTGAACGTCTGCGTGATGCTCGGCGCGACGCACGAGACCCGCCACTTCACGATGTGCATCTTGTTGAAGCGGGTGCGGATCGCGTTGACGATGTTGGCCGCGCGCCGCTGCTGGCCGTCGCGCACCACGCTGAAGAAGCCGCCGATCTCGGTGTTCGCCATCCCCTCCATGAACTCGCGGGCGTTCGCCGTGAACTCCTCGACGAGCTGGCTCGGGAACCAGATCGAGATGACGGGCACCGGCGTCTTCGGCAGGACGTCGTTGTTCTCGGGGAACCGCCCCTTCGTCAGGTACTCGCGGAGGAGGTTCGACGCGGCGGCGGTCGAGCTGGGATCCGCGCCGGCGGAGCCGTTCGAGAGGACCACCATCGCCTGGTGCATCGGCACCTGGACGCCCTGACCTGCGTTGCCGAGCTCCTTGAACGCGTCGGTGGCGGCGTTCTTGATGATCGTGAAGAGCGGGCGCGTGCGGCCCTGCGTCGGGTAGGTGCGCGCGACGCCGGCGATCGCCTGCGCGGCCGCCTGCTTGTTGCTCACCCACTTCGAGTCCTCGACGACGCCGCGATCGTTGAAGAACATCACGTCGACGATGTCGTTCGGCTGCATCGCGTTGACGAACGCGCTCGCGACCGCCTTCGCCTCGTCGAAGCGGTTGCCCATGCTCGACGCGGCGTCGATGAGGATGAGCCACGCCGTCCCGACGCCCGGCTGACCGGCGCTGTCGCCCCACCGCGCCTTCGACTCGAACTTCGCCGGAAGATCCGTGCCGTCGACCGTGACGGAGAGGATCGCGTTCTTGTCCGGGAAGTCGAACGACGAGTAGAGCGCCGACGGCTGCTCGATCGCGTCGGCGACGCAGTCGAGGTTCGCGTTGCCGGTGAGCGCGGCGCAGTTGCGGGTGAGGTCGCTGAGGCGCTTGTTCTGCACGACCTCGAGCACGGTCGTGAGCACGGGCGAGCCGTCCACGGTGCTCGCGCGCGGGTCGATGCGGAGCACGTGCGCCTCGGGCGCGGCCTCGGCGCGGCGCTGTCCGGCGAGGAGCGCGAGGACAGCGGCCGCGAGCGCGAGGAGCCTCGCGCAGCGCAAGGCCTTGCCCTCGCGCCTGCCGCGACGGGCGGAGGCGCTCATGGAGTGGATCGGGCGAGTCGCGTCATGAGAGGGAGTCATGCGTGGGGATCTCCAGCGGGCGCGAGGGAGCCGAGGAGCGCTCCCTGCGCGAGCGGGGCGGCCGCCGCGCGCTGGCGGCGGCTATCCGGTTGGTTTTCACGCAGCCCGGCAGGGGCGCCAGGTGCCGGTCGAACGTCGCGGGGGAAGGGGGCCAGGCTCGGCAACGCCTCTCCTCGTGCGATGGGCCCGTCAGGCCCGCGCGGCCACGCTGAGCAGGATGACGCTGAACCCGCCGAAGCGGATCTTGTCGCCATCGCGCAGCTCGCGTCGGCCCTGGAAGCCGATCGCCTCCTCGTTGTGGAATGTCCCGTTGGTGGAGCCGAGGTCGGCGAGGACGATCCGACCGCCGTCGATTTCGAGCGTCGCGTGGTGGGTCGAGGTCGTCCCGTGCGCTATCTCGATGTCGACCTTCTGCCCTGTCTCGGCGCGGCCGACGATGTTCTTGCCTTGCCAGAGCGGCCAGAACCTGCCGAGCGCGTCGTCCTGGAAGCTGACGAGGAAGCCGGCGAGGGTGCGGCGGCTCTCCTGCCCCGCGGCCCTCGGCGGCGCCGGCGTCGCCGGACGCACCGCGGGAGGAGGCGGGATGTACGCGGGCGGCGGGCCCGGCGGGGCGAGGTTCTGCTGTGGCTGCGGCGGCTCGCCGTAGGCGCCGCTGCCGCTCGCCTGCGGTATCGGCGGCGGCGCGGATGCCCCTTGCTGGTTGGGCGCATAGGCCGTCTGGTTGAAGGGATCGCCGCTCATCTGGATGCCGTCGAGGGCGATCGGGTGGCCTCCTTCCATGCAGAACGAGCCGCCCGCCGGGATCGCGTGCCCCTGCACGCAGCGCGCGCCCTGCGGCTGCGGCGGCGGACCGAAGCCGGGCTGCTGGGGCGGGCCGAAGCCGGGCCGCGGGGGCGGAGGGCCGGGATAGCTGCCCTGCTGCTCCGGGAAGCTCGGGGCCGAGCCGTAGCCTCCGCCCGGCGCGCCGTAGATCGGCGGCTCCGGCGGGAACGGCGGCGGCTTCAGCGGCACCGGAGGCGGCGGCTGGGGCGCACCGAAGCCACCAGGCTGCGGCCCGAAGGGCGGAGGCGGACCGAAGCCGGCCGGGCCGCCCTCGGGCGCCGGCGGGAACCCGGGAGGCGGGCCTGGAGGAGCCCCGAAAGGCGCCGGCGGGGGCGGACCAAAACCGCCGCTCGGCGAGCCATAGTTCGGGGGAGGCTCGGGGGGCGCACCGAAGCCCGGAGCAGGAAACGGCGGAGGAGGAGGCGGCGGCGGCGGAGGAGCCCCGAACGCTCCAGGCCCCGACGGGGTGAGCGGCGAGGCGCACACAGCGCAGAATTTATCGGCGGGGGTCGCGGGCGCACCGCAACGCGGACAGAGCATGGTGATCCTTCTCGGGTTTCGCGGCGCTGGGGCACCGCCGCCGCGAGCATACCGTGGCCGCTCGGCCGAGGATCAAGGAAGAAGTATGCGGGAACCCTTGCTACAGGCCGGCAACGCGGTGCGTGCGCGCGCATGCACGCGTCGCCGCCCAGCGCACAGCTGCTTCCGCGCCGTGCCATGGATGCTTGCGCGCGCGATCGAACCAGGGAGCCGGCTGTCCCCCTGGCAATCTGCTCTGCGGGAGCGCTCTGCTCGCGGCCGGGGGGCCGGCCGGCGGGATCAATCCTTTGCGTCGCGGACGCGAGCGGCCTTGCCTGCCAGGTTGCGCAGGTAGAAGAGCCGCGAACGGCGGACCACGCCGCGCGAGACGATCTCGACCTTGTCGATGCGGGGGCTGTGGAGGAGGAACATGCGCTCGACGCCGACCGTGAAGCTCACCTTGCGCACGGTGAAGGTGCTCCGGACCCCGGCGCGGTGGCGCTTCAGAACGACACCCTGGAACACCTGGATGCGCTCCTTCTCGCCCTCGACGATCCGGTAGTGGACGCGCACCGTATCGCCGACCCGGAAATCCGGGATCCCCTCGCGGAACAGGGGAGCTTCGATCTTCGCGAGGATGTTCGAGGTCTGCATGGTCGGTCAATCCTTCAAAGGGTCGGGGATCCGTCTTCGCGGTCCCGTGCCCGTGCTCAAGGGGGCTGGGCCGCCGCCGTTCGGGGACTGCGTCCGGCGGAGCGGGGGCCGCGCGCGGCCCTCGTGCTTCACGCGATGAACGCAGATGGAACCCGGTTGCGGTTCCGGGAGAACATGGGCGCGAGCGCGTGCCCGCGCACCTCCCCGGGGGGTACCGGAGAGGTGCGGCATTATGCATGCGGGCGATCCGGTGTCAACGCCGGCAGCGGCGCAGTCGCTCTTGATGCGCGCGCCTGGTGGGCGTCAGGTGTGCGTTGGGCGTGCGTTGGGCGTGCGTTGGGTGCGCGTTGGGGGCGCGCTTCGTGCCGGGCCTTCAGCCTCAGCGGCGGACGGGGATGATCTGCACGCGGCGGGCCTCTCCCTCGCCGTCGCTCTTGGTGACGACGCCCGGGAACTTCGCCAGCGCCAGGTGGACGACGCGGCGGTCCTGCGGGTTCATCGGCTCGAAGGTGATGATCTTGCCCTCCTCGACCGCCTGCTTGCCCAGCCTGCGCGCCATGGAAGAGAGCGTGTCCTCGCGCCGCTGCCGGTAGCCCTCGGCGTCGATGATCACATGACGCCGCTTCTTGCCCGGCCGGTTGATCACGCGGTTGGCGAGGAACTGCAGCGCCGAGAGCGTCTGCCCCTTCTTGCCGATCACGCGGCCCGCGTCCTTCCCCTCGATCTCGAGCCGGATCTCCTCGGGCGGATCCTCCTCCTCGTTCTCGAGGAGGTCGACGGTGCAGTCCATGCCCATCGCCGCCAGCACATCGATGACGAAGTCGAGCGCGATGTCGGCGCGCCCGTCCTCCTCGAACTCGGCCGCGTCGCCAGCGCCCTGCGCCTCGGCATCGACATCGACGTCCGCCGCGTCGATTCCCCTTTCGGCAACTTCACTATCCACGGACACGTGCTTTTCCCTTTCCGAGAGCAGGGGCCGACTTGTCGTCGTCGCCCGGAGTCTTCTTCATCGCGGATTGGGGCTCCGCGCTCGCGACCTCTCGCACCTGGATGCCGCCGGCCCGTTCGTTCTTCGCCTTCAGGTAGCGCTCGACGAGCACCTGCTGCCCGATGCCGAGCCAGGTGTTCGTCAACATGTAAACGCCGAGGCCGGCCGGGAGGAAGAGCATCATCGCGGTGAAGATGCCGGGCATCAGGTACAGCATCATCTTCTGCTGCGCCGGGTCGCCCTGCGGGGGCATGAGCTTCTGCTGGATGAAGCTCGAGCCGCCGAGGACGATGGGAATGATGAAGTACTTTCCCGGGGCCGACAGGTCCGGAATCACGGGGCCGAACGGGGTGTGGTAGAGCTCCACCGCGGTCTGGAGCGCGGTGTAGAGGGCGAACCATACCGGCATCTGGAGCAGCATCGGGAAGCAGCCCACGACCGGGTTCGCGACCTTGTTCTTGCGCCAGAGCTCCTGCATCGCGAGGCCGCGCTGGGCGGCGTCGTCCTTGTACCTCGCGTTGATCTCATCCATCTCCGGCTTGAGCTTGCGCATCGCCGCGGCGCTCTTGATCTGCTGGATGCTCAGCGGGAAGAGCAGGAGCCGGACCGTGATGGTGAGCAGGACGATGGCCCAGCCCCAGCTGCCCACGGCGCCGTAGAGGACATAGAGGTACGAGACGAGGAGCTTCGCGATCGGCGAGAACCAGCCGAGGTTGATGACCTCGCTCGCCCCGTGATCCACGGCGGCGAGCAGCTCGCGCTCCTTCGGCCCGGTGAAGGACAGGAGCTTGTAGGTCACCGCGCCGCCGGGCGCGAGCTCGTGCTCCGGATAGGCGAGCCGCGCGCGATAGATGTGCCCGTAGCTCGGGTCCTTGCTTTTGTCCTGGAACTTCGAGGTATCCCAGACGTCCTCGATCTGCGTCTCGGCCGTGGGCTGCCCTGGCCCTTCCAGCGGGATCGCGATCTTGCTGAAGTAGCTGCTCGAGACGGCGGCGAACCGCGCGTTGCCCGGGGTGCGCCGCCAGCGCTCGGCGGTGAACTCCGGGTCCTTGAAGTCGCCCGGCTCGAAGGCGTCGGGGAGCTGGCGCTCGGTCTTCTGGTCGGTCGCGGCGACCGTCTCGGTGATCCACTCCGAGATCAGGCCGAGATGGCCCTCCGTCTCCTTCTGGGTCCGCCACGCGGTCTGCTCGACGGCGAGCCGGTGCTTGCGCGGCTCCTGCGCGAGGTTCTCGACCGTCATCTGCACCGAGAGCTCGAAGGGACGCCCCGTGGCCGCGACGACCTTGGTGAGCCTCGTCGCGCTGTCGGCGTAGGTGAACGTGCAGCTCTTGCCGTCCTGCGCCGAGAGCTTCCAGTCGAGGTCGTCGAACGGCACCTGCTGCGCGCTGCCGCCAGGCAGGTGCAGGTCCGTCCTGAGAGGCATCCGCGACTCGAGCGAGGTCGTGACCAGGTCCATCGGCCTGCGCTCGCCGTTCCCCGTCGTGTACTTCGGGTCCGTCATCCAGAGGTGCCGGAGCGACCCGCCGTGCGTCGATAGCTCAGCCTTGAAGCGGTCTCCGTCGATGACGCACATCTCCGGGGGAGCGCGCTCGGCGGGGGCCGTGCTGTCGTTGACGTCGAGCGGCTGCAGCTGCGGCGCGCCCTCACCGAAGAGGAGCGGCTTGCCGAACTGGAAGAACAGGATGATGGCGAGGCCGAGGAACAGCCATTTGGCGATATTGCTGCGTTCCATGAAGTCCTTCGTCGATCCCAGGATCTCGAGCCGCGCCCTTCGCTACGGGCGTCTCGTGACGCCTCACGAGGCTGCCCAGGGTCGCTTCGTGCGGGCTTCGCTCCGCGGCGTGTCGGGCGCCGTGCCGCAGGGGGCCTTGTCGATGGCCGAGCGGGATTAGTCCATGAGGGTGACCCGGCCGCTGAAGCCCGCTCGACAGGGGGATGAGGCGCGCGAGGCGAGCTCCGCGCCAGTAGACGAACAGCGTGTCGTATCCCGCGGGTCAGCGTCCCGTTGACGCGGCATCCGGGCAGCCGCGGCACGGCGAAGACGAGGTGGCGGAGGGTCGAACCCGCCTGGATGAAACGGGTGACACCTACACAGTCGCTTGAGCGAAAGCAAGCTCCCCCGGAGCGCCCCGTGGTCCACGATGCAGGCGGCGGCGTAGCGCGAGCAGGAGGGCTCGAACCGACAGACCGGGCCCATCAACGCCACGATGAGCCTGGAGAGCGTCATCTGGTAGGCGCGGATCAGCGCGAGGAGGAGCGTCGCCAGCATGCGGTGAGCCGTGAGAGAGCGAGGAGCTTGGGGCCCAGCGCACCAGGGCGCAAGGTATGCCGCGCCATCTTCTAGCTGCCGGCTGGGTCGGTCGGGTTGGTCGGGTCAGTCGGGTCTGGCGCGGGCGCCGGTGGATCGCTTGCGCGGCGCTCGGCCACGACCTCCGTTCGCGCGCGCGACGCGGCAGTGAGCGCCTCCTTTGCCCGGCGGCGGAGCACCGGAACCACGCCACGAAGCTCCGCGAGGACGTCATCGAGGCCGAGCGAGCCGGCGCCGGTGCGGAGGATCACCACGATGTCGACGCGCTCCGGGAAGAGCTCCGGGAATCTCCGGAACGCCTCCCTGAGCAGGCGCTTCGCGCGGTTGCGCGCCACAGCGCCGCCCACCTTGCGCGAGGCGACGAGGCCCAGGCGAGGCGCCCCGGATGGGACAGGCGCGGCAGCGCTCTTGGTGCCGCGGAGGGCCCCGCCGCGAGCAGCGCCCTCGGTGGGGGCCGCGACGAGGATCAGCAGGTGGCGGGTGCTGACGCGATGACCACCGTTCTGGATGCAGACGAATTCTGCTCGCCTGCGAATGCGGCGCTCGCGCGGGAACGAGGAGGAGGACGCCGACGAGCGCGGTTGCGCTGGCGCCATCACCGCCGCGTTACTTCTTGTAGATGGTGGGCGCGAGCCGGGCGCGGCCCTTGCGGCGGCGGTTGTTGATGACCTTGCGACCGCCGGCGGTCGCCATACGCGCACGGAAGCCGTGGGTCCGGGCGCGGCGGGTGTTATGGGGCTGGTAGGTGCGCTTCATGGCTGGTGGTCCCTCGGTCTGGACCGCGAACGGCGGCATCCTGGCCGCACGTCAAGCGGGCGCGCAAGAAAGCACGGCATTTGGCCCAGGTCAACACCAGACGACGCGGTGACGCGCGGTCACGGGCGGTTACGCGCGGTGACGGGAGATGACGCGCCTTGCCCACGTTCGCCGTTCTCTCTCACCTTTCTAGAGGCCTGGGTTAGCGTGTAGCCTCCGATCGACCGCAACGGTCGTTCAAGAGCGGGTCACAGGAGGGAATTTGACGCGCACCGGAGGACATGAGGGGGAAAAGCAGCACGCGCCCGCACGGGGCGTCAAGCGACGCGCGCTGGCGGCTGCTGCGGCGGGAGCCTTGTTCTTGAGCGCGCTCCCTGTGAGCGCGCAGACGAGAACGTTCTACCTGGACCGGCTCTACATGGCCGGCGCTCCCGACGACTCGATCGCGCTCTGGCGACCGCAGGTGGCGCCGGAGACGCGCTTCTTCGGGCAGTTCGGGCTCGGGCTCGGCCTCAATCCCTTCCGGGTCGAGAACATGCTGAATGACGAGCAGGCCGCGGGGCGGTTCAGCAGGGAACACGGCTCGCCGGTGTCCTCGCAGCTCATCGGCTACTTCAACGGGGGCGTCGAGCTGCTCGACCGCTTCTCGTTCCAGGTGGGGCTGCCGATCATCGCCCTCCAGACGAGCAACCCGACGAACGACCCGAGCGTCGCCGGCGCAGAGGACGCGGCGAGCCCGTCGACCGCCGCGCTCATGGACATCCGGCTCGACGGGCGGGCGATCCTGTACCGCACCGAGGATCGCTTCTTCAAGCTGGGCGCCAACGTGACGGCGTGGGTGCCGACCGGCAGCAAGCTCTCGTTCTCGGGCGACAACGCCGCGAGCGCGATGATCGGGCTCTCGGGGGAGATCGATCTCAAGTCGATGTTCTTCGTCCTGAACACCGGGGTGCACTTCCGTCCGTACTCATCGCTCAACGACTTCGCCGTGACGAACGAGTGGAGGTGGGGGGTCGGCGGCTTCCTCCCGCTGCGGAACGGGGCGCTGCGGCTCGGCGCGCAGATCTTCGGATCGACGGGCCTCGGCCGCGGCACGACGTTCACGGGCGACAACACGCCGCTGGAGTGGATGGCCGAGGGGCGGCTCGCGCTCGATCAGCGGAAGAAGGGGTGGCTCGGGGTCGGCGCCGGAACGCGGCTGTCGGGCGGCTACGCGCCGGATTTCCGGATGGTTGGGGTCATCGGCTACTCGTTCGGCATCAAGGATGTCGAGCCCGTGTCTCCTGGCAGGCGCTTCCAGGCGGTCCCGCCGCGCGCCGCGGACACGGACAAGGACGGGCTCCCCGACGACATCGATCTCTGCCCGACCGATCCCGAGGACGGCAAGCCGCCGAACCGCGACGACGGCTGCCCGGCGCTGCCCGATCGCGACGGCGACGGCATCCCGGACACCAGCGACAAGTGCCCGGATCAGCCCGAGGATTTCGACAAGATCAACGACGCCGACGGCTGCCCGGAGGACGACGCCGACGAGGACAGCATCCCGGACGCGAAGGACGCCTGCCCCAAGGAGCCGGGCCAGCCGAGCCCCGAGCCGACGAAGAACGGCTGCCCGCAGTTCATCCGCCGCATCACGGGGTCGAGCGAGATCCAGATCCTGAAGCAGGTGCAGTTCGCGACCGGCAGCGCGAGGATCTTGCCGAACAGCTACAGCATCCTCGACGAGGTCGTCCGGCTCTTGAAGGTGAACCCCGAGATCACGCTCGTCGCGATCGAGGGCCACACCGACAACCGGGGCTCGGACCAGCTCAACGAGAAGCTCTCGAACGATCGCGCTCACTCGGTCAGGACGTACCTGATCGAGCGGGGCGGCATCGATCCCGCCCGGCTCACGGCGGCGGGCTTCGGTCCGAAGCGGCCGATCGACGACAACAACACCGAGGCCGGGCGCCAGAAGAACCGGCGCGTCGAGTTCCACATCCGCGAGAGCAACACGGGCGGGAACAAGGCTGGCGGCGACAAGGGTGGCGGTACCGTCACGCCGTAGGTGGCTCATCCGGGCGGCGCGCGCGGGAGCCCTGCTGTGCGTGGTGCTCTCGCCGGCGTGCCGCCCTGAGCAGGGCACGCCCTACCGCTGCAGCTGCACCTTCGTCACGGACTTCGACGACGACTCGAGGCTCGACGTGGAGGTCTGCGCTCCGAGCGACGCCCGCGCCGAAGGCGTCGGACGTGGATGCGCGCAGACCCACGCGCCGGGCCCGGTGTCCGGCTGTACCTGCGGAGGCGCCCCGGATCGCGGCCCGTGCGAGCTCGGCGCGTGCCGCGTCACGCCAGCAGCGCCTTGAGGTCGGCCGCCGTCGTGACGGGCGCCGAGCACGTCCGCCCGCGACATGCGTAGGCGACCGCCCCATCAGGGCGCGCGGGCTTGCCCTCGGCGACGACCTTGACCGCCGCGGCGCTCTCCGGCCGAGCCGGATCCACGAGCACGATCGCCCGGTTCGGCAGGTACGCCTTGAACGCCTCGCGCGTGAGCTCGGCCGCCGACGCCGAGCCCGCCTCGCCGACCACCACGACCGTCACTGCACCGCGCGTCAGGCGGTCGAGCACGCACACGGTCTGGCCGAGACCGAAGGAGTTCTCGATCGCGGTCGGCGCGAGGACGTCCAGCTGCCGCTCTGCCGGTGAGAGGTAACGCTCGTCGGCGATCTCGGAGAGGCGCAGGCAGAGGAGCGCCGCCATCGAGGCGGCCGAGGGCGCGGCCTGGTCGTAGATGTCCTGCGTGCGCGCGATCAGCGCGTCGCCGTCGTCCGGCGTGAAGAAGAAGCCGGGCGTGGCCTCGTCCCAGTGGTGTGCGATCATCGCGTCGGCGATCGCGCGCGCGACGTCGACGTAGCGCGGGTCGGAGGTGGCCTCGTAGAGGTCGAGGGCCGCGTTCCCGAGGTACGCTTGATCGTCGAGGAACCCTGGCCGGACGTCGCGCACGGCCGCCCCGGAGCCGCCTTGCTCGCTCTTCGCGCCGGGAGGCGCGCCGTCCTTGAGATAGCGGCCGACGCGGCCGCCGCGGACGAGCTTCTGCTCGAGCAGCGCGAAGGCGCGCGCCGCGGCGTCGACCCAGGCGGGCTCGTCCAGCGCGCGCCCGGCGTCGGCGAGCGCCCCGATGAGCAGCCCGTTCCAGCTCGCGAGCACCTTGTCGTCGCGCGCCGGCCGAGGCCTCGCGTCGCGCGCCGCGAGCATCGCGACCCTGGCGCGCGCGAGCGCGTCGCGGCACCGATCGAGGTGGGTCGAGGGGCCGCCTCCCGTGCCGTCGTCGATGACCGCCGCGGCCTGATCGAGCGTGCGGTGCTGCGAGAGCACCGTCGCGCCGCTGTCCTCGAAGTTGCCCTCCTCGCTGATGCCGAAGACGAGGCGGGCCACGTCGTACGCGAGCTGATCCTCGCCGACGGCGTCGCGGAGCTGCTCGAGCGTCCACACGAAGAACTTGCCCTCGCGCCCCTCCGAGTCGGCGTCCTGCGACGCGTAGAAGCCGCCCTCCGGGGCGCGCATCTCGGCGAACAGGTAGCCGACGATCTCGCGCGCCGTCTCGGCGTAGATCGGCTTCTTGAACGCGCGGAACCCGTCGGCGTAGAGGCGCAGGAGGAGCGCGTTGTCGTAGAGCATCTTCTCGAAGTGGGGCACGAGCCAGCGCTCGTCCGTCGAGTAGCGGTGGAAGCCGCCGCGCAGGTGATCCCAGATGCCGCCGTCCCGCATCCTGTCCAGCGTGAGCTCGACGCCCTCCGCCGCGACGCGATCGCCCTCCAGCACGCCGCGGCGGAGCAGCACGTCGAGCGCCATGGTGTTCGGGAACTTCGGCCGCGATCCGATGCCGCCGTGGCGGGGATCGAGGCGCGCGAGCAGCTGCCGCGACGCGCGCCGGAGCAGATCGGACGGCGCGGGCGCGACGACGCCTGCAGCGCGCGCCGGCGCGCGCTGCGCGCGCTCGATGGCATGGGTGATCTCCTGCGCCTGCTGCTCGACGTCGTCGCGCCGGTTCCTGAAGGCGTCGGCGATCTTGTCGAGCACCTTCGGGAAGCCGGGCATGCCGAGCGCGTCCTTCGGCGGGAAGTACGTGCCCGCGAAGAAGGGGCGCTGATCCGGGGTGAGGAACACCGTCAGCGGCCAGCCGCCGCTCCGGCCCATGAGCTGCACGACGAGCTGGTAGATGTGGTCGAGATCGGGCCGCTCTTCCCGGTCGACCTTGATGTTCACGAAGAGGTCGTTCATGTGCCGGGCGATCGCCTCGTCCTCGAACGACTCGCGCTCCATCACGTGGCACCAGTGGCAGGCGGCGTAGCCGATGGACAGGAGGATCGGCTTGTCCTCTCGGCGCGCGAGATCGAGCGCCTCGGCGCCCCACGGGTACCACGCGACCGGGTTGTGCGCGTGCTGCAGGAGGTACGGCGACGACTCGCTCGCGAGCCTGTTCTTGTGGGCTGCCATGGGCCCTACGTAGAGCCGGGCGCGGGGGGCCGCCAGCCGTGGCGCGGTCGCCGGCGCTACGCCCGCTCCAGCACAAGCGCGCAGTTGTGCCCGCCGAAGCCCGCCGAGCACTTCACCGCGTGACGCAGATCGACCGCCCGCCGCTCCCTCACGACGTCCAGGGAGCACTCCGGATCGAGCTCATCCACGTTGATCGACGGGTGCAGCAGCTGGTCGCGCAGCGAGCACACGACCGCGATCGTCTCGACGGCGCCGGCGCCGCCGAGCAGGTGCCCGATCATCGACTTGGTCGCCGAGATCGGGATGCGCGCGAGGCGCTCGCCGAAGACGCGCCGCAGCGCGAGCACCTCGGCGGCGTCGCCCTGCGGCGTCGAGGTCGCGTGCGGGTTGATGTAGCCGATCGCCTCCGGCGCCGTGCCCGCCCTGGCGAGGGCGCGCTGAAGCGCGAGCGCGAGCCCGAGCCCCCCCGAGTGCGGCCGCGTGAGGTGCTCCGCGTCCGTGGTCATCCCGAAGCCGGCCACGACGGCGAGCGGCTTCGCGCCGCGCGCGAGCGCGTGCTGCTCCTCCTCGAGCACGAGCGCGCCTGCTCCCTCGCCCATCACGAAGCCCTGGCGGCGCCGGTCGAACGGGCGGCTCGCGCGCGCCGGGTCGCCGTCGACGGCCCTGGCGAGCGCCTTCGCGTTGCCGAACCCCGCGACGGTGTTGAGCCGCGTCGCGGCCTCGGCGCCCCCCGCGACCATCACGTCGGCCTCGCCCGCCTCGATCATCAGGGCCGAGGTCGCGATCGAGTGCGTGCCCGTCGCGCACGCGCTCGCGAGGTTGTACGAAGGCCCCATGAGCCCGTATCGCATGGAGATGAGCGCCGCGGCGCCGTTCGGCATGACCCCCGGGATGAAGTAGGGCGACACGGCCCGCGGGCCGCGCGCCGCGCTCCTGCCGACCTGCTCTTCGAAGATCTCGACCGACCCCATGCCCGTGGACATCAGGCACCCGACGCGGGTCCGGTCGAAGCCGCTCGCCGGCGCCGCGGCCGCGAGCGGCGGCGCGCCCTGGGCCCGCGCGCCCGCGCGCTCCGCCGCCTCGTCCTCCGCGGCGGAGGCGCGCTCGATCGGCGCGATGCCGGCCTCGCGCAGCGCCTCCACCGCGGCCGCGAGGCTGAAGTGGGTCACGCGGCCATAGATCTCCGCCTCCTTGGGCGACAGGTATCTCGCGACATCGAACCCCTTCACGCTGGCCGCGATGTCGCTGCGGAGCCTGTCGACGGGGAAATCGCGGATGTAGTCCACGCCGGATCGGCCGGCGAGGAGGTTTTGCCAGGTGGTGGCGACGTCGTTGCCCAGCGGGCAAACGGCGCCGATCCCGGTCACGACGACGCGCCTTCGCATCGGACTGCTCTTGCTCGTTGGGGGGAGGTGGAAGGTTCAGGCGGACAGCGCCTGGGGCGCAGTGTTGTCCAGGTTGGGAGCGCTTGCGAGCCCCTCGATCGAGGGGTCACGGCGCTCACCGCCGCGGCGAAGCTCGAGCGCGGCGCGCTGGGCGGCGAGCATCTCGTGCCGGCCCACGCCGAGGTACTTGAGGATCGGCATGTAGACCTTCTGGATGAACACGTTCCGGTCGACGCCGGCCTCGCGCATCTTCAGGATGCGCGAGTCGTAGTCGGGGACGATCCCGACGCCCGGCATCTCGAAGTTCGCGAACACGTGCGCCATGTCCGCGAGCGTGCCCGGCCGGTCCTCCTCGAGCAGCACCTTGACGACGCTCTGGTAGAAGCGGCAGTGGGCGATCTCGTCGCGGGCGATGTAGTCGTAGATCGTCCGCAGGCACTCGTCGCCCTCCGTCGCGGCCCGCTCCCGGTGCTTCACGTAGATGACGAACGTCGCCATCTCCTGCACGCAGCCGTAGAACGTCATCTGCCGCGGCGTGTGGAACGGGAGGTCCCACTTCTTCGCGAAGATCTGATGCTGCAGATCGCTGAGCTGCTCCTCCGTGCGCTTGCCCGAGCGCAGGAGGTACTGCATCAGCGTGAGCGAGTGCTTCGACTCTTCATACGCCCAGTTGGCCTGGAACCACGCCTGGCCGAAGTACTTCCGCACGAGGTTGATGCCGTTCGACACGTAGTCGGGCAGGTACATCTCGACCGAGCAGAAGGTCTCCGCGCACAGGGCGAGCTCCTCGCTCGCGTCCTTGTTCACGCGCTCCCAGGGGATGTCCTGGAAGACGTTCCAGCGGCGCTCGCGCTCCGCCTTCTCGAAGAACGTCATGTACTCCTGGAAGATCTTCTCCTCCAGCCGGCTCATACGGTCGCCTCCAGCCGCTCTCCGACCTTCTTGCAGAGGTCGCCCACGGTGATGAGCTCGACCAGATCCTCGTCCGGAATCATGACGCCGAGCTCGGTCTCCATCTCTCCGACGATCTGCATCATCGAGAGCGAGTCGATGCCGAGCTCCGTGATCACAGAAGCCGCGGTGACGTTCGGGAACTCGCGCTTGTCCACCCGGGCGGCAACCGTCTTGAAAATCTCGAGCAGATTGGTCTTGTCCGTCATGGTTCAGTCGATCCTGCGAAGCTCGTATTGAGCGAGGGAGCTGTAGTGCTTGTCGAACGCGTTCACGCACGTCGACAGGTAACGATCGTAGTCGTCGAAGACCTTGTCCCCCCACGTCGACCGGATGGTCTTCTCGTTCAGCCTGAGCCGGCGGAGCCACTCCGCGGTGGTGCGCTGGTAGTGCTCGCGCCGCGTGTTCACCTGCATCACCTCCCAGTAGGGGTTCGCCGCCTGGATGATGTCCTCGAGCCGAGGGTTCAGGCCGCCGGGGAAGATCTCCTTCGTGACGAAGTAGATGTCCTCCAGATCTTTCCTCGTGCCGGCGGGGAGCCCGCCCCAGGGCGTCATCCGCGGCGTCCGGTTGCGGAGGATGGTCTGGAGGCCGAACCAGGCGCCCTTGTTCGTGAGCTCCCAGGCCTTCTTGAAGTAAGCCCGATAGATGTCGATCGCCTTGCCCTGGCGCGCCTCCTCCGGCGAGCACAGGTGATCGATCATGCAGATCGAGATGAGGCTGTCGAACCGCTCGGCCGTCGCGAAGGTCCGGAAGTCGCCGCCGACCACCTCGACGCCGGGGATCTTCCGGGCGTTCACCTCGGCGGCCTGCGCGGTGGACAGGGTGACGCCGACGGCGCGCGTCACGCCGCGCGCCGTGGCCACGTACTCGAGCGCCGCGCCCCAGCCGCAGCCGATGTCGAGCACCTTCCTCCCGGGCCCCGCCTTGGCGAAGTCCGACAGGATCCGGAGCTTGTTCAGCTGCGCGGCCTCGAGCGACTGCTCGGGGGACTCGTAGACGGCGCAGGTGTAGTTCATGCGCTCGTCGAGCCAGAGCCTGAAGAACTCGTTCGAGACGTCGTAGCTGACCTCGACCTCGGCCTTACTGGATCCCATCGATGACTCCTTCGACACGTGCCGGGGCGCCGCCCGCGCGGCCCCCTTCGGTTCGCGACACAGGGCCGCCCGCGCGGACCACGTCGCCATGGGGAGAGGGCGTCGCGCCCTCGTCAATGTCCGAGGCGACCTCGAGCTCGCCGGCCTCGAAGCGCCGCCTCATCTCGCGGCGCCGCACCTTGCCGCTCGACGTCTTCGCCAGCGTCCCCCGCTTGATCAGCGCGACCTCGGACAGCTGCACGCCGAGCTGGGCGCGCACGGCCTGGGTGATCGCCTGCGCGACGCCGGCGACGCTCCGCTTGGCCTCGGCGACGACGATCGCGCGCTCGGCCCCCTCGGCGGTGAGGCACGAGAACGCGACGCAGTGGCCGTCGCGCACCCCCTCGACGGAGGACGCGATGCGCTCGATGTCCTGGGGGAAGTAGTTCTTGCCGCCCAGGATGATGAGGTCCTTGGAGCGACCGCACAGGTACACCTCGCCGGCGACGGTATAGCCGAGATCGCCTGTCCGCAGCCAGCCCCCTCCGAACGCGGCCTCCGTCGCCTCTGGCTCGTTGAAGTAGCCGGCGGCGACGCTCGGGCCGCGCACCCAGATCTCCCCGACCTCACGCGGGCCGAGCGGCGATCCGTCAGGGCCCGCGATGATGAGCTCGTGGCAGGGGAGGGGGCGACCGCAGGAGACGAGCTCCAGCGAGGCGCCGCCGTTCGCGGGCCACGCCTTGCCGGCCTGCATCGCCTTCGCGTCCACGCGATCGGTGGTGAGCGGGGCCTTGAGGTCGCTGAACGTGATCGCCAGCGTGGCCTCGGCCATGCCGTACGAGGGGAGGATGCTCTCCGGGCGGAGCCCCCGCTCGCTGAAGCGGCGGAGGAACGCGCGGAGCACGTCGGCCTGGATCGGCTCGGCGCCGCACCCGAGCGCGCGCACGCAGGAGAGGTCCCAGCTGCCCGCCTGCGCGTCGGTGACGGCGCGCGTGGCGAGGGCGAAGGCGAAGTTCGGGGCGAAGGTGATCGTGCCGCGGAACCTGTGGATCGCGTCGAGCCAGAGCGACGGGCGGCGGATGAACGCCGTCGTCGGCAGGAACATCACCGGCACGAGCGCGTAGAGCGGCGCGATGACGAAGCCGATGAGCCCCATGTCGTGGTAGAGGGGCAGCCAGCTGACGCCGCGATCTTCCGGCGTGGAGCGCAGCCCGTCGAACATGATGGCGTGGCTGTTCACCGTCAGGTTGCGGTGGGTCACCATCACGCCCTTCGGCCGCGAGGTGCTCCCCGACGTGAACTGCAGGAACGCGAGGTCGTCGAGGGACACGCGCCAGGGCTCGGCCGCGTGTGATGCGTCGGATGCGTCTGACCCATCGACCGCGCGCAGGTCGCGCTCGAGGACCACGCGCAGGCCTGGCAGGGCCTCACGGCTCTCTCCGTTCGCCGCGAGGTAGGCGTCGATCATCTCCTTGAGCTGCTCGTTCGTGACGAGCACGCTGGCGCCCGACGCCTCGAGGATGTGCTGCACCGTCTCGCCGTACGCCTCGAGCTTGGCCAGCGACTGCGGCGGGTACATCGGGACGGCGACGATGCCTGCCGTCAGCGCGCCCACGAAGGTCAGGACGAACTCGTCGGCCTCCGTCAGGATCAGCGCGACGCGGTCGCCCTTGCGGAGCCCGAGCTTGCGAAGCGCGTAGGCCCGGCGCCTCGCCTCGAGCCAGAGCTCGGCGTAGCTGATCGCTCGCTCCTCCCCGGAGCTGCGAACGAACGTGACTGCGCGGTCGGCGTGCACCGAATTCTGCTGGAGGACTTCGACGAACGTGCGCATAGGGTCTCTGGCGGCTCAGGTCGGCCGGATGTCGTGATCCGTCCGATAAGGACAGCGGGGGCCTGAGTGAGCGCAGCCATAAGCGAAAATCGAGCCAGGGCAAACAGAAAACACGGGAATCCAGGGTTTGGGCTTGATTCCGCCGTGAACGCCTCTGATGCGACCGGGCGCGGTGGTCATAGGTGACGAAAAATCGTGCGCAGAGTGCGTCGAATATTCGTCACATCGGCCTCTGAGTGCGAATCGAGGTTCGCGTGGCGCGGGAGCCACACGGGCCGATAGCACCGACCCGGGTTGAGGTTGCCGGCCGACCCAGGTTGAGGTTGCCGGCCGACCCAGGTTGAGGTTGCCGTCGCCGACCCGGGTTGAGGTTGCCGTCGCCGACCCGGGTTGAGGTTGCCGTCGCCGACCCGGGTTGAGGTTTCCGGCGCCGACCCGGGTTGAGGTTGTCTGGTTGGGCCGCAGCGACGCCGACGCGGCTTCGGGAGGCGGGCGCACAAAATGCAAGGAGGCGCCGGTCTCCCAGCGCCTCCCGCTCTCATGCGCGACGTCGCCGGCTACTCGACGCCGTCCAGGCCCATGTGGCCCGCCGCCTCGTCGTCATGGGCGTCTTCGCCCTTCTTGTCGTCCTTCTTCTCGGTCTTCTCGAACCTCTTCGCCTCTGCGAGGGCCCAGTCGGCCGACCACGACGACAGGACGTAGATCGTGCCGTCGCCGCCTTCCTTCGTGGCGTAGCGGCTCGACCCCTTCGCGATCTTGCCCACGTTGACGGTGAAGTCGCCCGCGTTGTCCTTCAGCTTGATCGTGATGATGCCGCCGTTCGAGGCCGCCGCGTCGAGCCCGGTGTCCGACTTCTCGTCGCCAAAGTCCTCCGCGCCGAGGTTCTTGAAGGCGCGCAGCAGGTCCTTCACCTTGGCCTCGTCGAACTTCTCCCACTTCGCGGAGGCCGCGCCCAGCTTGCCGCCCTTGTCGCGCTGAGCGAACGTGCCGGCCCACTTGTCGCCGTTCTTCGAGAAGCTGAACAGGCCGTTCTTGTTCTCGACCGAGACCTGGATAGCGTTCTCGTCCTCGAACTTGAGGATCGACGTCTCGCGCCAGTTCTTCGGCTCCCGCGTGTAGAGGTAGCTCGAGTAGCCGCCCGCGACGTAGACGCCGTCCTGCCCGTCGACGCGCGCCATCTGCCCGCGCGAGCCGCTCTTGCCGAAGTACAGGTCGAGCGCCTTCTCCTCGCCCTTGTACGCGACGACGTGGAGCGCCTTCTCGTCGGTGAGCTCGTACTGACCGTACGTGCCGCTCGTCCGGTCGATGACCTCCTTCAGCTTGAGCTCCTTCAGGTTGTCGAGGAGGCTCCGCACGTTCGCCGCGTTCGCCTTGGCGTTGACGGGCTTCGTGACCTCCCACGTGTCGCCCTTCTTCTCGAGCGTCACGTCGGACTTGTCGGCGTTCTTGATCGCGATCTTCGTGACCTTCTCGACGTCATCCTTCGAGACGCCCACCTTCGGCAGATCCGCCGTGGCGGCGGTCGCCGAGTGCGCGGCGAGCTCGTCCTTCTGCTTCTTCTGCGTGAAGTACACGCCGAGGCCGAGGAGCGCGAGGACGGCGAGGGCGATGTAGATTCTGTGCTCGGTCTTCATGGCTCTTTCACCCGATGGGGCTCTGGCTCAGTCGAGCGTGATGTTCTCGCGGGCGCTCTCGCGACGCCGCCACCGGATGAGGCCGAACACGGCGAAGAGCGCCGCCGGCAGGAGCGTCAGCGTCCACTGCACGCGCTGCTGCACCGTCTTGCGCTCCGCCCGGTACTCCTCGGCCTTCTTCGCCAGGGTGGCCTCGTCGTCCGTGGCCTCCTGCTTCGGCTTCTCGATGCCCGCGTAGGTCAGGTTCGTCTCGCCGAACATCTTCGCGGTCGCGGCGAGCAGCGTGCTGTCCCCCGCCATCCAGTCGAGGGTGTTCTTGAACGCCAGGATGGTGGCGGTCAGGTACTTCTGCGCGTACGGCTGCGAGAGCATCAGGAGATCCTCGTCGCCGCCCATCCCGCCCATCATCGCCATTTGCGGCGGCATGGGGGGCGGGTTGCCGGAGCGGGCGAACGGGTTCGCGAGGAACTGCGACGCCGAGAGCACGAGGATCCGGCCCTTGTCCGCGCTCTCCGCGGGCGCGCTGATGCCGAGCCCCTCCTGGCCGCCGAAGGCGCTCTTGAGCTTGCCCTCGACCGTCACCGCGATCGCGCGCTGCGCGTACTCGCCCTTCGGCTTCCAGTCCGCCGAGAACTTCATGTCGATGGCCTCGGACACGTCGACCGTCGTCTTCGGCGTCGAGCGCGCCACGACCTTCATCGTCGCCTCGGGCTGCTTCTCCGGGTGCGGCACGAGGGTCGACGGGAAGGGGAAGGAGAGCTCGGGGAGGCGGAAGAAGCCGGGGAACGACGAGTCGAGGATCTGCTCCTTCTCGTCGAAGCGGCTGTCCTCCTGGAGCTGGAGGATGCCCGGCGCGCGGAACCACATCATCTGGCCCGACTGCGTCTGCACCGGGATGGCCATCGAGCGGCTCCAGTCGAGGATCGCCTCCTTCTTCATCTCGACGCCGTAGCCGTCGAGCAGCTTCTCGAGGCCCCAGGTGTTGAGCGACGCCTTCATCGCCGGGTCGGACGCCTTGAGGTTCACCGCGCCGGCGAACACGGCGAGCGCCTTGTTGCCCAGCATCATGAACTGGTCGATGCGGCGCAGCTCCTTCTCGGTGAACTCCTTGCCCGGCTGCGTGATCACGAGGCCGGCGAGCTCCTTGTTGATCTCGCTGTCGCCGCCCTTCAGATCGACGTCCTCGAACTTGTAGAACGGGAAGTGGTGCTCGAGCAGCGCGCGCATCGACGGGCCGCCGCCCCGGCCGCCCTGCGACGCGACGAGGTTCGCGTCCGTCAGCTTGATCTCATCCTTGCCGGTCACGACGCCGATCTTGGTGTCGATGGCGTCCGCCTTGTCGCGGATCTCGCGGATGGTGTTCGTGATCCAGAACTCGAGGCCCTGCGCCTGGTCCGGCGAGAGCATCGGGATCGCCTCCTTCTCGCTGCCGTACTTGAAGGCGATGCCCATGAACCCGCGGGTGATCGTGGCCTGATCCTGGCCGGTCTCGCTCCCCTCGCCGAAGGCGGCCTCCTGCAGGCCCGCCTCCTTGGCGGCGGCGCGCTGCTCGTCCGTCTTCGCCTCGATGATCGCGTAGTGGAGCTTGCCGTTCGAGGCCTGCTCGTACTCGTTCATGAGGTCGGTGAGGTCCTGGATGAACGCCTCGTGCTTCGGGAGCCCCCGGGTGACGTAGACGTCGATCTGGAGATCCTGCTTGAGCCCCTCGCGGACGAGGTGGGCCGAGCCCTTCGAGAGGGTGAACCTCTCGGCCTTCGTCATGTCGAAGCGCTTGTAGGCGCCGTACGAGATGATGTTGGCCGCCACGAGGATGGCGGCGACGATGGCCAGGTAGACGCCTGTCTGCGTCGCGGCTTTGGCTTTCCGTTCCATGGTTGGTCCTTACGCCCACTTCCTGCGCTCGAGCGCCCTGAACGAGGCCATGAGGCAGCCCGCTGTGATCGAGAGGAAGAAGACGATGTCTCGGGTGGACACCATGCCGCGCGCGAACGGCGTGAGGCGGGTGTCGAAGCTGATGAAGGAGAGGACGTCGCGGAAGAGCGACGGGGCGTAGTCGGCGAGGTTGTCCACGCCGTGCAGGAAGCCGAGCACCAGGAAGGTGATGAAGAACGCGATCACCTGGCTGTCGGTCAGCGACGAGATGAGGAGGCCGATGGACACCGCCGCCGCGCTGTAGAGCACGAGGCCGATGTACCCCGAGAGCACCGGCCCGCTGTCGAGCGCGCCGAGGTGCCAGGGCCACACGAACATCATCAGCGGGTAGAGGATCGTCGAGAAGACGAGCACGAGGACGAGCCCCCACGCGCCGAGGAACTTGCCGAGGACGACCTCGTGATCCTGCACGGGCAGGGTGATCAGCATCTCCAGCGTGCCGCTCCGCTTCTCCTCGGCGATGAGCCGCATCGTGATGACGGGGATGATGAGGAAGGAGAGCCCTATCGGCGCCCAGCTGAACAGCTGCACGAGCGAGGCGCGGTCCGCCTGCCAGAAGCCGCCGTTCATCAGGAAGAAGATGACGCCGAGCGCGATCAGCCCGAAGCAGATCACGACATAGGCCAGGGGGGAATCGAAGTTGGAGCGGAACTCCCGCTTCGCGATGGTCAGGGTGGTGCTCATACCGTTCAGCCCTTCTTCTTGGCGGGCGCTTCTTCCTTCGCGCCTTCGTCCTCGTCGCCGTCGCCGCCGTCCTTGGCTTCGTCGCCGGCGCTGTCGTCGTCCTCGTCCTCGTCGTCCTCGTCGTCCTCGTCGTCGGCCGGCGCGCCCGCCTCGTCCTCGTCGTCGAGGTCGTCGGTGATCAGCTTGCGGCCGCGGTCCTTGCGCTCGTCGCCGCGCGTGAGCGCCTTGAACACGTCCTCGAGGCTCTGCGAGTCGCGCCGCATCTCGAGGAGGAGCCAGCCCTTCTGCACGACGAGCTGGAAGAGCTCGGGCCGGATGTCGCCGCCGAGCGCGCCGAGCAGCTGGAAGCTGTGGGCGCTGTCGCCGGTCGGCAGCTCGGTGACGCTGGTGACGCCGGGCAGACCGGAGAGCGCCTCCTGGACCTCCTGGGCCGTCGGGGGCTTGCGCGCGCCCGACCGGTAACCGTCGCCGCCCTCGAAGACCTTCTTCTCGTGGACGGTGATGACGTACCGGACCTTGCCGCTCTTGGCGCGGATGTCGTCGAGCGGGCCGTCGGCGACGACGCGCCCCTTGGAGACGACGATGGCGCGGGCACAGGCGGCCTCGACCTCGGACAGGTTGTGGGTGGAGAGGAGGATCGTCCGCTCCTTGCCGATCTCCTTGATGTAGCGGATGACCTCCGCCTTCTCGTTCGGGTCGAGATCGCTCGTCGGCTCGTCGAGGATGAGGATCGGGGGGTCGTGGACGAGCGCCTGGCCGAGGCCGACGCGCTGGCGATAGCCGTGGGAGAGCGTGCCGATGTCCTTGCCGAGCACCTGGGCGAGGCCGCACACCTCGACGATCCCCTTCATCCGCTTCTTGAAGAGCGAGTGATCGAGGCCGCGCATGTCGGCGACGAACGAGAGGTATTCCCAGACGTTCATCTCGCCGTAGAGCGGGGCGCGCTGGGGCAGGTACCCGAGCTTGCGCCGGACATCGAGCGGGTCGTCGAAGACGTCGTACCCGTGGACCCGCGCCGTCCCGGCCGACGCCGAGAGGAAGCAGGTGAGGATGCGCATCGTCGTCGACTTGCCGGCCCCGTTCGGTCCCAGGAAGCCGACGACCTCGCCGCGATGGACCTCGAAGCTCACCTTGTCGAGCGCGCGCAGCGACCCATAGCGCTTGGTCAGCGAGCTCGCCTCGATCATCACATCGCTAGCCAAAATGACCTCCTTAGATGGTTCCTTGAGAAGCGGAGCGCCCTGCTCCGTCGTTCGCCCCTGGCGATCCCCCCCGCACTGACCGGCGGGCGCGCCGTTGTGGCACCCTGGATCACCCATTACCCAGGCGAATGGCGGCGCCATCGTAGCGGCGGGTGGATCTCTGTCAACAGCGCCGACCCGAAGCGGCTGAACCTGGGGTTTATTCCCGGCGATCGGGGGCGCACCGGGCACGGTTGTCCGGGCTATCCCCGGTTTGGCGGGGTCGCAGCGGTTCCTCCGCGGCGTGTCGTGCGCGGGACGGGCTCGTCCGGCGCGCGCCGTTGCCGAATTTCTCCTTGACCCGGGCGGCTGTGTTGGACTAGTTGGCCACACCTCGCGTGAGCCTCATCGTCCAGAAGTTCGGCGGCACGTCCGTCGGGTCCATTGAGCGCATCCAGCGGGCGGCCGCGCGGGCGCTCGCCACACAGCAGGCCGGTCATGACGTCGTGGTCATCGTCAGCGCGATGTCCGGCGAGACGAACCGGCTGCTCAAGCTGGCGTCGGACATCGCTCCCGTGCCCGACGCGCGGGAGATGGACGCGCTCGCGGCGACCGGCGAGCAGGTCTCGGCTGCGCTGATGGCGATCGCGATCCAGGCGCAGGGGGGCAAGGCGCGGAGCTTCCTCGGCCACCAGCTGAAGATCCTGACGGACAGCGCCTATACGAAGGCGCGGATCAAGGCGATCGACGCCCAGCGGCTGCACGAGGCGCTGGCCGGGGGGAAGATCGCGGTGGTCGCCGGGTTCCAGGGCGTGGACGACGCGGGCAACATCACGACGCTCGGCCGGGGCGGCAGCGACACGAGCGCCGTGGCGATCGCGGCGGCGGTGGGCGCCGAGTGCGAGATCTACACGGACGTCGACGGCGTTTACACGACGGACCCGAACATCTGCAAGACGGCGCGGAAGATCGAGCGGATCAGCTACGAAGAGATGCTGGAGCTCGCCTCGCTGGGAGCGAAGGTCCTTCAGATACGGAGCGTGGAGGTTGCGATGAAGTACGGTGTCCCGGTGCATGTGCGGTCATCGTTCTCGGACGTGCCGGGCACGTGGGTCGTCAGCGAGGAGCAGTCCCTCGAGAGCGTGACGGTGACGGGCGTGGCGCTCGACCGGAACGAGGCGCGGGTGATGCTCGTCGGCGTCGACGACAAGCCGGGCGTCGTGGCGCAGATCTTCGGCGCGCTGGCCGAGGAGAACATCAGCGTCGACATGATCATCCAGAACGCGCCGAGCTACGGCCTGGAGACGCGCGGCACGTCCGGCGAGGTAAAGGCGGACGTCACGTTCACCGTCGGCAAGGCGGATCTCCCGCGGGCGAAGCTCGTGATGGAGAAGGTCTCCAGCGGCGTGCGCGCGATGAGCATCCGTTACGAGGAGGACATCGTGAAGGTGTCGATCGTCGGCCTCGGGATGCGGACGCACGCGGGCGTGGCGGCGCGGATGTTCCAGCTGCTCGCGGCGGAGGGGATCAACATCCAGGCGATCTCCACGAGCGAGATCAAGATCTCGTGCCTCGTCTCGACGAAGTATGCCGAGCTCGCCGTCCGTGCGCTGCACGATGGCTTCGGGCTCGGCGGCAAAGCCTGAGCGAACCTCTGCCACCGTCGTGATGCGCTCGCCGTGAGCGGCCCCCGACCCGGTCGGTGAGGCTGCTCGCGGCGTGTTGCGTTGTGGCGTCGTGATCGCTCCGTCAGGGGTGCACGGCGTCGCTCCATGCGAGCGCTGAGCTCATCGGACCGAGCGACGTTGCCGTCGGCACCTGTGGAGGCATCCTCCTCCAGGGCGGCCCTGCGCGGGTGGTGGACAAGGGTCAGTCCATGGGCGGCGCGCAGAGCGCCTGGCACGAGGGGCGGAGCTCCCCGAGCGTGGATATCGTGTTCACGCGGGTCGATCGCTTCGTCCAGAGCGACTTCTATATCCGGAGCTCGCAGCCGGCGAACGGGCGCGCGGACATCGCTCCGCCGAGCGAGGCCTGCGCTGCGGACGACCTGACGTGTCCCTGATACGGCCCCTGCGCGCGCCGCGCCGGCTCCGATGACACGCCGTACAGCGTAGCCGCTTTCACTTCACCGCCGGCGTGCGGAGTCGGGCCTCCGATGTCCCATGTCACGTGACATGTCACGCCTCTCCCATGTCACGTGACATGTCACGCCTCTCCGATGTCACGTGACATGTCACGCCTCTCCGATGTCACGTGACATGTCACGCCGCTGCGTCAGAGCAGCTGCCGCTTGATCGGCTCCGCTGATTAGGTTAACGCTGCGGGGGGGGCGGTGACAGGCTTGTCTTCAACGATGTATTGGGTCTAGAGCCCGCCTTGCCACCACGTCTGCTGGAGGAAAATCAATGACATCGAAAAAGCTCGCTTTGCGCTTCAGGATTGCGTCTTCGCTCATGTTGTTCTGCGTCGCCGCGGGAGCTGCCGTGTCCGCGGCGTCGTGCACGGTCGCCTCACCAGGCGAAGCGAGCGACTGCGCGCCGGGCGAGGCGGGGTGTGACAGCGAGAGCCACGCGACAGACGCCTTCGCCCTGGAGGAGGAGCTCGTCTGCGACAACACGAACGTTTGCGGAGATTATGCCAGCGGGTGTGTCCAATGCGCGTTCGCAGGCAACTGCTCAGCTGCTCTCGACGCCTGCGGGGGCAGCGACTCATGCGTCCTCTACCTGGAGTGCACTACGGTCACGTGCGGGCTGGATCCTGAATGCGTGGCCGAATGCGAGGAGACGTTCCCGGCGGGCGCCGCGCTGGCCCATGCCATGTATTCCTGCGTCTACTGCGACGAGTGCCCGAACGACTGCAGCGGAGTGGGCTACGCATGCGAGTGACGGCGCAGCCCGCGCCGACCTTCACCGCCGCACGTCGCGCGCGACGCGGGCGCCGAACGCCTTGAGCTTCTGATCGGCGCCTGCCGGATCGAGGATCGTCTCGGGCTGGCGCAGGCCCGGAGGGGAAGGGCGGGCCCCCCCGCGAGCCCGAGGCGGCGCTCGCCGGCGACAGCGAGGCCACGAGGCTCACCACATCGAGGAGCGCGAAGGCGCGCCCGCGATGCGTCGTGCCGTCAGCCGCTGTGACCCTGCGCTCCGCGTCGTCGCCCGACGCCCAGATCCATCGGCCGTTCTTGGCGCAGCAGCGGACTCGGCACCCGCTGCTGCGCTCCTTGGGTTCGCGCTCTCCAGGGACGGGACGCTAGTCCTGCGCCATCGCCGCGGCGAAGCGCAGCAGCCCCTCGCCCCAGCCGCCGAGGATGTACGTGCGGTCGTAGAACTCGGGCACGAGCGTGTCCTGGTACCCGGCGACCTGGACCAAAAACACGCGCACGTCGCGGTTCACCCGGGCGCGGTACGTCGCCACGAGCTTCGCCACGTCGATGTAGTGCCCGTTCCAGGCGAAGTCCGCGTAGTCCTTCGGCCGCGTACCGTACAGGCCGCCGTGGCCGGCCTGCATGTCGCTCATCACGAACACCGAGTCCCAGCGCTGCCGCTCGCGGATCGCGCGATCCCAGAAGAGCCACACGCCGTTCTCGGTCGCCGTCCCGATCGTGCGGGCGAGGTGCTCCGCCTTCTCGAGCTGCGAGAACACGCTCTCCTGCTTGCGCACAGCGAAGGTCTCCAGCCGGTCGCCGAACACGCCGAGGTGCCCGTCGCTCGAGCGCATCCCGGCCACGACCCCCGTGAGGTTCGCGATCGTGGAGATCTGCATCGTCCCGAGGCTGCTCGTGGTCGTGCCCTGCGCGGAGCCGCTGTTGTCGCAGAGCACCATCACGCGGCCGGGGAAGTACGGCACCTGGCCGAGCGATCGGTTCAGGCACTTCTCCACCGCGTCGAGCACGGCGCCCGGCGCGCAGCCCTTCACGGCGCGGTAAGCGCTGTAGTACCGGAACGGCAGCTGCTTGCCCTCCGCGGCCGTCTCGACGAGCTTCGGCAAGAACTGGTCGAACGGCACGCCCGCCTCGATCAGGTTGCGCAGGTTGCGCAGCAGGGCCATGTGGCCCATGACCGGCAGCGCCTTGCGCCACGCGCACCGGTTCGAGCCGCGCGCCGAGACGATCGCCTCCCAGGTGCGGCCCGTCGCGCGGAGGGCGCCCTTCGCGAGGCGGTCCACGCTGGGGCTCTTCGGGTGCACGAGGTTCATGACGTCCACGGTCTTGCTCCCCTTGCCCTCGAGCCGGTACTTCGCGAGGGCGTGATCATCGAAGCGCTCGAGGGCGTCGCGCAGCGCGCGCTTCAGCGCGTTCGGCACCGGCTTGCCGAAGCGGTAGAGCTGGTACGCGAGGGCGACCGTCGGCTCGTCCGCCCGCTTCAGGATGGACGGCGCGTAGCGGCGCACGAGGCCCGTCCCGCGCACGGAGGCGGCGTTCGCCGCGCGCACCAGGATGACCTGGGGCGTCGTGCGCATGTGCTCCTCCTCGCGCAGCCGCGCCGCCTCGGCGAGCGTCGCCTCCGGGTCGGCCGCGAGCGCCTCGTCGATGGCCTTCTCGATCAGCGCCGCCGGCGAGAGCTTGCGCCACTCGGCCGGGTCCACGGCGCCGAGCGTCTCGCGCAGGCGCCGCACCTCGGCGTCCGAGAGGCGCGCGCGGGCGGCCGCCTTCCTCGCCGCCTTCGCCGACGTCTTCGCCTTCGCCGCGCTCACGGCCTTCGCCGGGCGCGGATCCGCGGGATCGAGGTGGTAATACATGGGCTCGCCGAAGAAGCACGACGAGGCCGCGAGGCGCAGGCGCTTCAGCGGATCGGCGATGTCGTAGGAGCGGCCGCCCATCCAGTTCAGGTGCGCGTCGGCGCTGCGCTTGTCCTGACGCTTGAGATGCTGAAAGAACGCCATGATGACACCTCCATCCTCGACGCACGCGCGGCGAGGGGTCGAGAGCGGGGCGCCGGGTTGAAGGTGCGCCCCGCTAGAGAAAGCGGGCGCAGCGCGGAGGATGGTGGTCACGGGGTTGGTCGTGTCAAAACGAAGGAACCGTGACGCTCACTGCCGCGCTGCACCCTGGTGCCAGAGGCGGGAGTCGAACCCGCTGCCTCGTCCTTAGAAGGGAAGTAACCCCGGATCTCACTGCCGGCGCTCATCGCGCCGGAGAACACCGTCCGGAGTTGTTTTCGCGCTCTAACCGCTGAGCTACTCTGGCGTGGACGCAGGGGGGTATTGCAGGGCGGATGCCAAGGTGGTCTCGGCCGGCGCCGACCGCGGAAACTCCGGGGTTCACGGGCGGGAGCGAGGGCAGCCGACGGGTCCCGTCCGTGCGCTGCATATCCTACGGGATAAAATCCTAGATGAAACGCTAGAACGGAGCGATCGCCGTGGTCGGCGCGCCAGAAGGCGCGCGCCGCTGACGAACGCGCCCGTCGAGCGAGCCGGCTGCGACGCGGCGCGAGGGATGTGGCGCAGCCTGGCCCATCAGGCGGGGGGATGAGCGGGATGCGCCAGAATTGGCCGTGCTCGGCGGCATCGGGTTTGCTGGAGCCGCCTCATGCTCATCCGAACGCCAAGCTGCTTCGTGTTGGCCACGTACCTTTCCCTCTTCGGCTGCGCCCCCCTCGACGACGATGGGAGCGCGTCGGACACGGGCGGCGCTCCGGGCGCGAGCGTCGACGCCAGGCCCGCTCCGGAGGGCTGCAGCGGTATTCTGGAGGTGCCGGATCCGGCGCTCGCCGCGGGCCTCCGACAGATGCTTGGCCTCGGCGCCGACGAGCCGATTCCGGGGGCGGCGGTCGCCGTTCCTCGATTGCTCCTCCTCAGCAGACTCGGCATCGAGGACCTGAGCGGCCTCGAGTGCGCCACGTCGGCCGAGCAGCTGTCCCTCCGAGGTAACGAGATCGAGGACATCTCGGTCCTCGCGCGCCTGCCGCGGATCACTTCCTTGTACCTGGACGAGAATGGGATCGTCTCGCTGGGTGCGCTCTCCGGGCACCCGGCGCTCTCCACGCTGTCCGCGAAGGACAATCTCATCTCGTCGACGAGCGACCTCAATGACCTTCCGGAGCTTCAGCACCTGATGTTGTCGGGCAATCCGCTCGATGCGCTCGAAGGGCTGGACGGCGTGCAGGCCCTCTACCAACTCGCGGTCGATCGCACGCACATCGCCGAGCTCTCGAGCCTCTCCAAGTTTCCGGCCCTGAACGTCGCGCACTTCACGAACACCGACGTGAGGAGCCTCGGGACGCTGCCGCGCCACGGCTCCCTGAGGGCGCTGATCCTGGCGGATGCGGAGGTCGAGGACGCGCGCCTCGGAGCGGAGCTTCCAGCCCTCGAGAACCTTCAGCTCGACGGCAATCACATCGCGTCGATCGCGGGGCTCGATCCCGCGAACGTGCCCAAGCTGAAGAACCTGGGGCTCGATCGCAATCCGCTGACGGACACGTCCCCGCTCGCCAGCCACCCGCAGCTGGTGGTGGTGCAGATCAGCGAGATCGGATCGAGCGGCGCGGATCTGAGCTGGGTCACGGGGCTCACGGGTCTCACGTGGATCGAGGCGCGCTCCGACGCCATCACCGACCTCACACCCCTCCTGGGCGTACAGCGCATCGTCAGACTGGATCTGTCGGACAACCTGATCGAGGACGCGTCTCCGCTGAACGACGTCGTGTTCCAATCCTGCGCGCGGGTCTCTCTCTCGGGGAACCCCGGCGAGAGCTCGTTCGGCAGCGTGCTGGACGCGCTCTGCGCGAGGAATATCGAGGTCGACGGCCATTGCTCGCCCGCTGCGTGCACTCCTTGCCCGAACGCGAACTGCGAATGAGCGCCTCGGCTCGACGGCGCCGAGCCAGGGCGCTGCGCGCGGACCGCCTTTCACGTCAGGATCCCCGGCCGTGGGGATCCAGAGGGCGCGTGAGGCGGACCTGTGCGGGGGATCCGGAACGTCGCGACCGTGGAGCGCGCTCATCACCGTGGGCGTGAGGGGGTACGATCCAGGGATCGGTAGAATTTTGAAGGAACGCCCAGATCCAGACCTGGGGGTTACGTCGTGGCGCGTGCCCTGGGGTAGGTCGAGACCTCTGAGGCGGGTGCGAGAGGAGGGCTCAGCCAGGTCGCGACGTCGGCGGCAGGCTGGAGACGAGGGTCTGGTCAGGTCGCGACGTCGGCGGCAGGCTGGAGACGAGGGTCTGGTCAGGTCGCGACGTCGGCGGCAGGCTGGAGACGAGGGTCTGGTCAGGTCGCGACGTCGGCGGCAGGCTGTCGTCGGCTGCGCCCCCGTTCCCGCTCTCGCGAGCTCGACTCCTTTCGTCGGCGCCGGCGACAGGTATGATGGCGCCCGCCCTGAACGCGCACGCGCGCGGTGGAGTCGCTCCCATGCCCGATCCCTACATCTACCAGCGTGACATCGAGACGTACGGCCGCTTCACCGCGTCGCAGATACAGAAGCTCGTCGTGCCGGTCGACGCGGGGTTCGGGAAGGCGCTGCGCACCGTCACGGCGCGCCTCGACGCCGCGGCCGAAGCCCTGCGCAAGGCGAAGCTGGACGCGACGGCCGCTCCCGTGCCTCCCGGCGCGGTCCGCGGATCGAGGGGCGGCAGGGCCAATCCGGTCGCGGCGGGCCGCGGCCTGCTGCGCCGCCTCGTGGAGCACGCCGCCTCGCGGCCCAACGGGGTCGCGCTGGCCCGCGAGCTCCTCCAGGGCCAGACGCTCGCCACCGTGCTGCGCCGCCGCCCCGCGGCGCTCGCCGCGGCGCTGACGCACGCGATCGAGGTGATCGAGCAGCACGAGGGGCAGCTGCCCGAGCGCGAGGCGTGGACGGCCGACCTCGAGCGCTCCCGGGACGCCCTCGAGCCGCTCATCCGGAGCGTGCGCAAGACCCGGCTCGCGCGCCGCGCCATCACCCCGGAGATGAAGGCCGCGCGCGACGAGTGGCTCAACACCTACCGCGCGGCGAAGCTCCTCGTGGAGTGTGTGCTCCGGCTCCACGGCAAGACGTCGTTGATGCCCGAGATCTTCGGCGATCTGCCGCGCGCCCCCCGCGCCGCCGAGGTGGCCACCGCCGCGCGACGCCTGCCGGCCAGCGCGCACGCGCACGAGCACGAGCACGAGCACGAGCACGCGCACGAGCACGAGCACGCGTGACGATTCCGCTGCTCACGCCGGAGCTCGACGGGTTGAAACCGCCAGGAGAGAGCGGAATTTAGAACCGCCATGACACCACGGACGCCAAGGAGAGAAAGAATCTTGGCGTCCTTGGCGTCCTTGGCGTCCTCGGCGCCATGGCGGTTCATTTCTCTCCTTACCTGCCGTCCCCGCCCCCGAGGTGCGCCCGGAAGAAACGCACGAGGTGCCCGTACTGGAGCACCTGGTTGTCCCGCTTCTGCGCGCCGTGCCCCTCGTCGGCGAACAGGATGAGCTCGGACGGGATCTTCCTTGCCTCCAGCGCCTGCTGGATCTGCACCGACTCACCCGCAGGGACCCGCGGATCGGACACGCCCTGCACGATCAGCAGCGGCGCCTTCACCCGATCGAGGTACGTGATCGGCGAGAGCTTGAGCAAGGCGTCCCGATCCTTCTCGGGATCACCGTACTCGGAGATCCGGAGGATGCGCCGGTAAGGCGCCGTGTTCTGGAGGAACGTCACGAGGTTGCTCATGCCGACGACGGCGGCGCCCGCGTCGTACGCGCCGGCGAACATGGTCATGCCGATCAGCGAAGAATAGCCGCCGTAGCTGCCGCCGAAGATGCCGACCTTCGGCGGCCGGCCCTCGTGGCCGAAGCTCGCCTTGACGAACTTCGCGGCGTCCTCGATGTCCGTGATGACGTCGAGCCGCTTCGCGCCGTCGTCGGCGTGCAGCCATGTCTTGCCGTAACCGTCGCTCCCGCGGACGTTCGGCTCGACGAACACGAACCCGGCGTCCACGAAGATCTGCGCCCGCGCGCTGAACCCAGCCCTGGTCTGCACCTCCGGGCCGCCGTGGAAATGGACGATCACGGGACACGGCCGCTCGCACCGCGCAGGGCGGCGCACGAACATCGGGATCTGCGCCCCGTCGCGCGCTGGATAGGACTCCAGCGCGGCCGCCGAGAACGCGCCCGGCGCCACCTCGGGCATGCTCGGAGCGTGCCACTGCGAAAGCTTGCCAGTCGTCCAGTCGAGGACATGCGCCGTCGCCGGCGACGTCGAGGTCTCCAGGAGCAGCGTCGTGAACCGGCCGTCCCGCGTCGTCGAGACAGGGGTCACGTGATCCGCCGCCGGGAGCGCGGGCAGCTTGATCTCGCGGTGCGACCTCGCGTCGAGCGCGCGGAGCCGCGTGTAGCCCCGCTCGTTCACCGTGTAGAGGATCCTCTTCTTCGCCCGATCGACGGAGAACGCGCTGACGTCGAACGGGATCTCCGGCGAGATCGGCGTGAGCTTCCCCGCCTTCCAGCTGTAGAGCCGGCGGTGCTCCCCGAGGCGCGGCGTGAGCACGAGGACCTCGCCGGGGGCCGCGCCGTAAAGGGCCCTGTAGTCCTCGCGCTCGCCCTGCCCGAAGAGGGGAGTCAGCGGGTCGGCGCCCGGAGCGGCCTTCGCGGAAGGCGCCCACTCGAAGAGCTCGCTCATGTTGGAGCCCACGTCCTTCGCGAGCAGCAGGCGGCCGTCGCCCGCGGCGTCCACGGCGCGCCAGATGCCCTCGCGATCGAACACGACCTCTCGCTGCCTCGACGCGATGTCGTACCTGTAGATGACGTACGCGTCCTTCTTGACGTCGTTGGCCCGATAGTAAACGTGCCGCCCGTCGTCGGAGACGAACTGGAGCTGCGTCTGCACGCCGGGCATGTGCTGGATGGCGACGAGCGGGCCGCCCTTCACGTCCTGCAGGTAGAGCCCGGGGTTCTCCTCGCCCTTGCGGTCGCGCGAGAGGACGAGGCGCGCGCCGTCCGGCGTGACGTCCGCCACGACGGTCGGATCCTCGCCGCCCGTCAGCTGCAGCGGGAAGCGCTGCGGCCCGTCGAGCCGGAAGACCTGCCTCGTCCCCGTGATCGTCCAGGTGAAGTAGAGCGCCTTGCCATCCGGCCCGAGGACGCCTCCGGAAGGCGCGCGCACGTCGAGCATGGCCTGGATCCGGCGCGAGACGTCGTCCGGGAGCGGAGGCGGCGCGTAGCGCGCCAGGATCTCCGGAGAGACGCTCGCCGCGCCGTGCCCCGCGTACCCGGGCCGCTCCGGCGCGGGCGCAGCAGGCCGCGGCGGTCCGGCGGGCGAAGGCGGCGCCAGAGGCGCGGACGCGGCAGGCCGAGGCGCAGCCGCCGGAGGGACCGGCGGGGCCGGCGCGCACGCCGCGGAGAGGGCGAGGGAGCCGAGCAAGCCGAGCAAGGATCGCCGCGCGGCGCCATGGCGCACGCGCTGCGTCGAGGAGGACGACATGCGGCGCATTTCGCCGGAGCGGGCGCGCGCCGGCAAGGTCAAAGGCCGCGCGGCGCGGGCAAGGTCGAAGGCCGCGCGGCGCGGGCAAGGTCAAGAGGCCGCGCGGCGCGGGCCCGCCTCAGTCGAGCTCGCCGGGGAGCTTCGCGCGGCCGAGGGCCGCTTCCGCCGCCGCCAGCTGCGCCGCGAGCTTCCGCAGCTCCTCGGCCTCCTCGCCCTGGAGCGAGATGTTCGGGACGAGCGCGTTCAGGGCGCGGCGGTTGTACGCGAGCCCGAGCGGCGAGCCCCTCTCGAGGTTCATCACCATCGACTCGGCCAGCACCGCCAGCGCCTCCCGGTGCAACCCCTTCGCCGAGAGCACCTCCGCGAGCGCGGCCGTCGAGCGGGCCAGGCCGAGCAGGTCGCCGAGCGCCTCCTCGGCCTCGATCGCCGCGGTCAGGCGCTGCGTCGCGCGGTCGAGGCGGCCGTTGCGGAGCTCCAGCCGGCCGATCGTCTCCCACACCCGGGCGAGCTCCCGGGTGTCGCCGAGCTGCTTGTAGGCGCGCTCCGCGGCGAGCGCGTGGTCGAGGCCCATCGACAGCGCGTCGGACTCGCGCCCGGGGCGGGCGGGGACGTGGAGCGGGATCCGCGCGAAGAGGTGGTCGGTCTCGGCGAGCTCGACGCGCGCCGACGGATCGACCCGGGCCCGCTCCTCGAAGGTCCGGCGCGACTCGATCAGAAGGTGCGTCGCGCGGACGGGATCGCCCATGCGCACGTGGACCGCCGCCTGATCGTTGAGCAGCCGGGCCGCGCCGAGCGCGTCCCCGGCGTCGAGCAGCTGGCGGCTCGCGGTCGCGAGCTCCTCCAGCGCGCGCTCCAGCGAGCGCGCGTCGCCCATGTCGTAACAGACGCCAGCGATGAGCGCGGCGACGTCGGCGTGCAGCTCCGGTGGGTCGCCCTGCGCGAGGAGCGCGCGCGCGGCGTCGAGCACCTCGAGCGCGTCGGCGAGCGTGCTGGCGGGGTCCGGGCCGGCCGCCTGCCATTGCACCCGGGCGATGCCCGCGAGCGCGCCGATGCGGAGCCGGCGGCGCGCGGGCGTGGCCGGCATGCCGTCGAGCAGCGAGAGCGCCTTCCGCCCGTAGCTCAGCGCCTGGGCGTACGCTCCCATGTCCGCCGCCTCGACCGCGGCCGCGCAGTAGCGCCGCGCCGCTTCCTCGTGCTCGCCCGCCTCGGTCAGGTGCGCCGCCGCGCGCACGTCGTGGAGGTGGCGTCCAGCGCCGTGCGCCGCCGCGCTCGCGGCGCCCGCTGCCTCGGCGCGATCGGGCGCCGCGGGCGCCGGGTACATGGACACGCCGAGCGGCGCCGCGGCGCGCAGGGACTCGGCCGCGGCGCGCCCGGCGACGGAGTCGGCCGCCGCCGGCCAGGAGAAGGCGTGGCGGGATCCGGAAGACGATCGCTCGGACAGCGCGGCAGGGACGCGCAGCGAGGCCCCGCGGGCCGAGCGGCTCGGCTCGTCCGGGAAGGCGCCGCCGAGGGACGCGAGATCGCGGGGCACCCGCATCGGCCCCGGGATGGGCGCGTCGAGCGAGTCGGGCGGGGCGTCGAACATGAGGGACTCGGGCGGCTCCGAGACGCGGCGGCTCTCGGGGCTGCGGTGGAACAGATCGGCGTAGGGCCACGCGGGATTGCCGGGCCCTGCGGGGGCCATCGGCGCGGGCCTGTCCTGGGTGACGCGCGGCGGCGCGCGGCGCGTGTTGCTCATGGACGCACCGCCGGCAGGGGCCACGGCTGGCGGCGGCCTCAGCGTCTCGGCCGCCCGCGGCACCCCGCCGCGCGCCACCGAGAGCGTGGGGTCGGCGGTCTTCTCCCACTCATCGGCGGTCGCCGCGCCGCCGGCCTCGGGGGTCGGCCCGCCGGCGACGGGCACGCCGGGCGAAGCGGCCGCTGGTGACGCCGTCGCCGGCGACAGGCCCGGCGGTGGGGGTGCGGGCGCGGCGGCCACCGTGCGCGGCGTCGCCATGGCGGGCAACGACGCGGACGGCGGCGCCGTCGAGAGCGGCGCCGCCCCGGCCTTCGCCTGCGCGGCGGCCCTCGTGGCCGGGTCGTCGCCGCGAGGCACGCCGAGGTTCGCCCCGCCGGCGACGTGCCGCTCGACGGTCGACGTGAGGATGGCCGCGCTCTGGGTCGGCGGCGCCGCGGCATGGGCCGGCGCCGCCGCGGCATGGGCCGGCGCCGCCGCGGCATGGGCCGGCGCCGCCGCGGCATGGGCCGCCTGGTGATCGGCCGAGACGACGCCCGGCGCGGCGCGCGGCTCGCGTGCGGCCGCGGCGTCCGGCGTGGTCCCCTCCTCGCTGAGCAGCGTCGCGAGCCGCCGGTGCCACACGCGGGCGAGCGACGGGAGGATCGATCCGCGGAGCGTATCGACGGTCTCCTGCGGGAGATGGAAGCGCCCGTCGCCGCGGTCCTCGACCGGAACACCCGCGTCCGCGGCGCGCTGCAGCGCCTCGAGCACGTCGAGCGCGTCGACGCGGAGGAGCGCGGCGACGAGCTCGCTCTCGAACCCCGAGCCGACGATCGCGCCGGCGCGGAGCACCCGGAGCACCTCGCCGGGCAGCTCGCGCACCGGGACATGCGGCTGCGGCTGCGGCGGCGGGGGCGTTGTCGCGCTCGTCAGCGTGATCGCGCCGTCGGCCGGCCGGAGGAGCGCGTCGGCTCCGCAGGCGGCGCGCATCGCGTCGACCAGGCCGCCCGCGGGGCCGGTCGGCGCGTGCAGGCGGAAGGAGAGGACGAGCGCGACGCGGAGCGCGTCGGGGCGGGACACCACCCGGCGCAGCACGTCGAGCGTGGCAGGATCGGCGTGCTCGACCGCGTCGAACACGATGGCCCACGTGCGATCCGCCTGCTGTGCGAGGCGGTTCGCGGTCTCGATGAACTCGGCGTCCACCATCAGCTCGTGCACGTCGCCGAGGAGGCGGCGCCGGAGCCCCGAGGCGGCGCGGCCGCGCGCCTGATCGATCGTCGCCTGCGCCCCGCCGGCGAGGCGCTCGATCTGGGTCCGCGCGTCGCGCAGCGGTCCGAGCGTCATCTCGGGGACGTCGCAGCGCACCCGCACGATCCGCAGCCCGAGCCGCGCCGGCGGATCCCCGGGGACGATGTTCAGCAAGGCCGTGTGCCGGCCCTCGGAAATGCGCTGCCAGAGCTGTTCCACGGTCCGCTCCTCCTCTCTCCAGGCGCACACGGCCCAGAGCGGGGCGCATCGTCGTGCGCCACGGGATCCTCCGCAGAGTGAAGCTCGCTGCGGCGTACTTTCGTGCGCCTCGCTCGCCTGCCTCGCGGCTGGGCCCGTATCCTACGAGCCTGCACCCCGCTCTAGTATCCCCAGAGGAACTCCGCGCGGGCGAACGCCGTGAAATAGCTCCCCGGACCGTCGCCCGCGCCAGGGAGGAGCAGGGTGTACTTGCCAGCGAAGCCGGCGGCGAACTCGCGATTGAACGCGTAGTCGATGCCGAACGGGATGGAGACCCCGAACTGCCCCCGGTGGCAGCCCGGCTGGCCAGACGCGCCGCAGGGCGCGAGGCGCACACTGTCGTATGCGCCGGTCATGAGGCCGACGTAGGGGACCCACTGCAGGATATCGATGACGTACGTGGCGCCGGCGGATGCGCCGAGGAGCATGAGATCGCCCCCCGGGTGGGACGCGGTGTTGACCTCGGCGACCGCGTTGAAGGCGTCCGTGAGCCCGTAGGCGAGGTGCAGGCTGCCGCCGATCCCCGGGTACGTCCCGCCGTCCGCGAGGAGCGCGTAGCCGACGCCGGCGCCGGCATGCCATTGCCGTTCAAAGGCGTCGGCCCGCGAGGGGGCCAGGAGCGCGAGGAGCGCGAGCGCGGCGGAGGTCAGCAGGGCGACAGGGGGGCATCTCATGGTCGGTTGCGGCGAGCAGCCCGGAGCGCCCCCGCGATGAACCATGGATCGAGGGCGACGACGGCGCGCGCCGGGCGCTCGATGGGCGCGCGCGGCCGAGGCTAGCACGCGCGCCGCAGGACATGTTCAGCGGAGCTGCTCGCGGCGACGGGGAGCGCGCGGCGCCTCCGCGCCCTCGTCCTCGATCTCGTCGGCGTAGATGCGCGCCGCGGGGTCGGCCGCGCCCTCGCCCGGATCGATGCGGAGCGACGGCCGGGGAAAGCGGACGGCGGCCGCCCCCGAGATCCCGGGGAAGGTGTAGAGGATCTCGCCGCGCTCGCCGATCTCGACGCCCACGTCGCCGGGGCGCTCCTTGGCGAGCTCGGTGAGCAGGGCGTCCGCCTCCGGGGCCGGCAGGTCGAGCGCGACGCCGACCTCCTGCGCCGTGAGCGGGCGGCGGCGGTGCGACGCGAGCGAGAAGATCGCCTGAACCTGGGCGTCGCGCGAGGCCTTCGCCCCGGAGCGGGAGAGCTTCCGCCCGCCCAGCAGGAGGAGCAGGCCGATCGCGAGGGCGACGAAGCCGATCGGCAGGCCGAGCGCGAGGCCGGCGATCGACCCCGGGAACAGCGCGGCCGCGCCCAGGCCGAGGAGGAGCGCCAGCGCGGTCCCGCCGATGAGGACCAGCCAGCCGAGCACGCCGGCGACCGCGCCGCCGACCCTGGACGGCTGCCCCGCCAGGCTGACCGATTTGCCCGCGAACGGCAGGCGCTCCCGACCGCACGCGGTGCAGTACGCGGCGAGCCCGCGGTGGATGACGGGCGCGTTCTTTCCGCAATGAGGACACATGAGGACTCCCCCGCGAGCAGATCTCCGCGAGCCAGGCCGTAGCGTAGGAATGAAGCCCCTCCGCCGCCAGGTGTGCGGCCGCGGGATCTCCAGGTTTTTCGCGGGCCCGCCGCGCGGGTCGGCGTCGGTCGGCGTCCGTTAGCGTCCGTCAGCGTCCGTCAGCGTCCGTCAGCGTCCGTCAGCGTCAGATTCCGAGGTAGCGCGCGATCTCGGCGCGGGCCGGGTCGGAGGCCACGGCGCGCAGGGCGTCGTACCGGCGTTGCCATGCGGCCGCGCTGCCTTCATCTCCACGCCATCGCGCCGCCTCGGCGCGGGCGAAGGCGTAGCGCCGGAGCGAGAAGCGCGAGGCGTCGAGCGCGAGGAAGGCGTCGAGCCACACCTCGGGATCGCCCTCGCCGTCGCCGAGCAGCTGGGCCGACAGCGCGGCGTACGGGACGAGCGCGGGCGGCGCGTCGCCGCGCCGGCGGAGGGCGGCGTAGCGGAGCGCGCGGCGCGCGGGCGGCGGCGCGTCGCGCGCGGCGCTCCAGGTGGAGAGCGCGCGCGAGAGCGCCGGCTGGCCGTCGCGCGCCCAGGGCGCGTCGAGGCTCGCGAAGCCGACCCACGGCCAGGCGGCGGCGTGGTCCGCGGGCAGCTGGGCGGGCGGGCTGCCCTGGCGGAGCGGCGAGTCGCCCGGAGGGAGCGCGAGGGAGAGCCGGGTCCACCGCGATCGCGCGTCGAGCAGGGCGAGCTCCGCGCGGGCAAGCATCGCCTCGCCGGCGGGGTCCACCGCGCGCGCGGCGGCGGCCTCCTCGTCGGCGAGCACGGCCGCGCGCGCGGCGTCGCGCCGGCGCCCGCGCGAGGCGAGGAGCTCGGCGCGCTGCAGGAGCACGGCCGCGCGGAGCGCTGGCGGCGCGGCGGCGAGGTCGACGCGCTCCACGAGATCGAGCGCGCGATCGCGCTCGCCGACGAGGGCCCACACGCTCGATCGCGCGAGCGCCCGGGCCGCCTCCGGCGCGAGCTCCGGGGCGAGCGGGCCAAGGCGATCCAGCGCGTCGACCGCCCGGGGCGCGTCGCCTTCGAGCGCGAGCTCGCGGGCGGCGCGCAGCGCGAGCGCGCCCGCGGCCGCGCGCAGCGCGTCGGCCTGGGACGGCGAGAGCTGGGGGGCGGCGGCCAGCTCGGCGGCGCGCGCGGCGGCGCGCGCGCGCAACGACCCGGCGATCGCGGGCCTCGCGAGCCCGCGCTCCGGGAGCCAGTCGAGCGCGCGCAGCGAGCCCGCGGGCAGCGCCGTCGCCGCGCGGGCCTCCACGCGCGCCGGGGCGCCGTCGAGGCCTGCCTCTCCTGCCGCGGGCTCGCCCCCGTCGTCTTCTTCCGGTTCCGGTTCCGGCCGCGCGAGCGCGGCGGCCTCGGCCGCGTCGAGCGCCTCGTCCTCCGCCAGCACGACGGCGAGCAGATCGCCGCGGGCCTCGGGATCGAGCGCGGCCGAGGTGCCGAGCAGGTCGCGGATCGCGCGCGTCGCGCGCCGCGTCGCCTCGACGGCGTCCTTCCGGGCCGCGGCGAGGCGGGCGCGCTGCGCGAGCCGCGCCTCCACGGCGTCGGCCACGCCGGCCTCGGGGGCCTCCGGCATCGGCGGAGGCTCCACGCCGGCCCGGGCGGCGCAGGCGACGAGGACGGCGCGGACCTCGCCCCAGTTGCGCGCCATGCCGGCGTAGCGCCTCGACGCCCGGTCGTCCTGGTTGAGCGTCAGGAGCTCGATGCCGCGCTTCGCCTCAGCGCTCGCGCCGAGGCAGAGGATCGCGCCGGTGGTCGTGCGCAGATCCTCGTCGCGGGGCTCCATCGCCGCGTACCCCTTGGCGATCGCGAGCGCGCGCTGCGGGTCGCCCTCGGTGAGCGCCGCTCTGAGGGTGTGCACGCGCACGTGCCAGTCGGTCCAGCGGTCCGGCTGCGAGAGGAGCGTGCGGCGATCGCCGAGCCTCGCCGCCTCGCGGCCTAGGCTCGGCGCGCCGCGGGCGGGCCCGAGCTCATCGAACGTGACGCGCCCGGTCCCGGCGGCGACCGTGGCCTGGGCCGTCGCCACCGCCTCGGTCGCGCCGGCGAGCGCCGCGCCGTCCGGCCGGCCGACCGCGGCGTCGGTGTAGTCGGCGACCGCCGCGCGCACGCCGAGCTCCTCGGCCAGCGCGCTCGCCGCCCTGTAGGTCCAGGGCAGCCGCGACGGCAGCGCGAACCAGCGGATCTCGGGCCTGCAGTCGGGCAGCGCCGGGCCGCGCGGCGCCTCGATCGAGGCGAGGCACGCGGCGGCGGTGCGCGTGCCCACGCGGATCGCCGCGACAGGGCCGAGGAGAGCGAGCGCGGGCACGGCCACGGCGGCCGCCGCGAGCGCCAGGGCGAGGGGGCGCCGCCAGGGCGGCCGCGCGGTCGAGGCGTCGCGGTGGAGCGGGGAGCCCCCGTCGCGCTCACGAGGCCGTGGGGTGGGCTGCGCGCACACGGGACGGCTTTTAGCCCACGGCACGGCCGAGCGACACTGCCTCCGCGACGCAGCGTGTTCCACGTCCCGCGGGGCGGCGTCACCCGCGGAGCGCGCGCGCGACGTGCGAGCGCGCTCCTCGCCCCGGAGGCCGGCGCGCGCGGCTAGGGCGCGCTCCGGCCCTCGGCGGCGCCGGCCTCCGGGGCGAGGAGCGCGCCCGCGAGATCCGTGACCGCCGACAGATCCTCGACGCAGGCGACGTCGAGCTCGAGCCCGCGGGCGAGCTGCGGCGCGCTGGCGAGGGCGACCTCGGCGACGGTGAGCTTCCGCCCGGTGAGCTGGTGGAGCGACGTCACGCCGTGCTCTCGGATGCCGCAGGGCACGATCAGCTCGAACGCCTTGAGGTCCACCGCGATGTTGAACGCGAAGCCGTGCATCGTGAGCCATCGCGACAGGCGCACGCCGATCGCGCCGAGCTTCGCGATCTCGCGCGCCCACTCGGCGCCGCCCCACGCCTCCGGGGCGGCGCGATCGACCCAGACGCCGATCATGCCGTCGACCACGCCGCCCTCGACGTGGTGCTCGCGCGCGAGCAGGATCATCACCTCCGCGAGCGAGCGCACGTACCTGCGCACGTCGCAGCGGTCCGGCCTGAGATCGAGCAGCGGGTAGCACACGAGCTGGCCGGGGCCGTGGTAGGTGACGTCGCCCCCGCGCCCCGTCGCGACGAGGTCGATGTCGCGCTCGTCCAGCGCGCGGGCGTCGAGGAGCACGTTCTCGGGGTTCGCTCGCGGGCCGAGCGTGATCACGGGATCGTGCTCCAGGAGCAGGATCGTGTCGCCGATCCGCCCCTGCGCGCGCGCCTCGACGAGCTGCTTCTGCAGATCGTGGATCGGGGCATAGCGGCGCCGGCCGATCCACAAGGCGCGCGCGCGCCTCGGCCGGGGCGCCTCGACGGCCGTCGCCTGGCCGGTCGCGGGCTGGAGGAGGTCGCGGAGCGAGGTGGTCGGCATGGCTGGCTACTCCGGGACCTTCTCGCCCCGCGCCCGCCGCTCCTCGCGGTAGGCCTCGATGTGCGTCGTGAAGGTGGCCGCGACCTCGGGGTCGAACTGCGAGCCCGAGCACCGCTCGATCTCGGTCACCGCGACCTCGTGGGGGAGCGCGCGGCGGTACGAGCGGTCGCTCGTCATGGCGTCGTACGTGTCGGCCACGGAGATGATGCGCGCGATGATCGGGATCTCGTTGCCCCGCATCCGGAGCGGGTAGCCGCGCCCGTCCCAGCGCTCGTGGTGCAGGTGCACGCCGGGGATGAGCGGGTGCAGGAACTTGATCGGGTCGAGGATGTCGCGCCCGTAGGCGGGGTGCCGCTTGAACACCTCGTATTCGTCGTTCGTGAGCTTGCCCGGTTTGTTCAGGTTGAGCACGCACCCGATCTTGCCGATGTCGTGCATGAGCGCGCTCTGACGGACGATCTCGATCTCGTGCGGGCCGAGGCCGAGCCGCTGCGCCAGCAGCACGGCGTAGACGGCGACCCGATCCGAGTGGCCCGACGTGTAGCGGTCCATCTTGTCGATCGCCTTGGCGAGGCCCTCGATCGTCTGCTGGAACGTCGCCTGGAGATCCTGGTAAAGGCGCGCGTTCTCGATCGCCGCGGCGGCGCGCGAACCGATGATGCTGAGCAGCTTGCGCTGCCCCTCGTCGAAGCGCCTCGTCCGCGTGAACGACGCGACGGCGAGGAAGCCCATCAGCCGCTTCTGGATGCGGAGCGGCACGGCGACGAGCGACTGGAGCGGGAGCGCCGGCTCCGCCGCGAAGAACCTGAGCCCCTTCATGCCCTGCTCGAGCAGCTGCGCGTCGGGGCGGAAGTGCTCGAGCACGAGCGCGGGGTCGAGCCGCCCGAGGTCGGCGCCCGCCGGCATGGACGGGCCGCGGAGGTGCTGGCGCTCGAAGAAGCCGCCCTCGCCGTCGTCGAGCCAGGTCGAGATGAGATCGCCGCACACCTCGTGGAGGCAGCTGTCCGCGACGGTCTCCAGCACCTGGTCGAGCGAGAGGCTCGCCGCGATGGCCTCGCTCACCTTGTAGAGCGACACCGCCTCGCGCAGCCGGATGTTCTCGGCGGCCATCCGTTGCTTCTCGATCCCGCGCTGGACGACGTGCACCACCTCGTCCAGCTTGAACGGCTTGAGCACGTAGTCGTAGGCGCCGCGCTTCATCGCGTCGATCGCGGTCTCGACGGTGCCGAAGCCCGTCATGATGACCGTGAGCGCGTTCGGCGCCGTCTTGCCGATCTCGTCCAGCAGCGCGATGCCGCCCATCCGCGGCATCTTGAGATCGCTGATCACGAGATCGTAGTGACCCTTCGTGAGCTCGTTCAGCGCGCTGGAGCCGTCCTCCGCAGTGCGGACGTAGTAGCCCTCCATGCCGAGGAAGTCGGCCAGCATGTCGCGGATCACCTTCTCGTCGTCCACGACGAGGATGCGAGGGCGGTCTTCTGGAAACGTGGACATGCGGCCGGTAAGCCTACCAGATCCGCTCGCAGCGCATCGCACCAAGGTGGGCGGGTCGGGCACAGGAGCGGACCCGCCTCGCCGGGGTGGCCGATCCACACGGCGCGCGCGGGCCGCTCAGTCCTCGTCGCCGGTCGAGATGATGGGGTGCCGGATGGTCCGGGGCGACTCGTCCAGATCCGGGACGCGGATCGAGATGGGCCCGGGGCTGCGGATGGAGGGAGGAGGCGCGGACTCCGCGTCCTCGGGGCGGAGCGGGATCATCCTGCTGCTCGGCGCGGGCTCGTCGCTCGCGGTCGTCAGGACGGGCACGGCGCGCTGCTCGCCGAGGGCGTGCTTCTGCTCGAGGAAGCGCAGGACCGAGGGGCCGGTCGAGCGCTCCAGCGCGGAGCGCAGATCGCCGGGCAGCGTCGACTCGATGATCATCTTCACCCCGGTGCGGGGGTGCTCGATCTCGATGCGCACGAGGTGCACGAACGAGCGATCGAGCCCGTGCTTCTCCTCGAAGTACCGGTTCGTGGGCACGTGACCGTAGCGCTCGTCGCCGAGGATCGGGTGCCCGATCGCGGCGAGGTGCCGCCGGATCTGGTGCGTGCGCCCGCCGTCCGGGATGACGCGGAGGATCGAGTGGCCCGACGCGACCGCGAGGCGGCGGTACCGCGTGCGCGCCGTGTACGTGCGCGTCCCTTCGCGGAGATCGCGGGTGATCGCGCCCTTGCCCGGCGTGACGCCCTTGGCCGCTGCGAGGTAGATGAGGCGCCCCGTCTTCGCGAGCGCCTCGCCCCAGCGCGCGGCCGCCTCCTCGCTCCGCGCGAGCATGACCAGGCCGCTCGTGCCCGGATCCAGCGGGTGCACGATGATGGGCGTCGTCGTGCTGCCCGGGATGCGGGCGCACCGGGCGAGCAGCGAGCCGAGGTACTCCGGCTGCATGGCCACCGGCTCGTGGGGGCCCTTCTCGACGACCAGCACGCCGTCGTCGTCGTAGATGACCTTCGGCGCGGGCGGGGGCGTCCGGCGGAGGGCGGCGATCGTCTCGATCTCCTCCGTGAGCGGGATCATGTCGAGCGGCGTGAGCTCCGTCGACGAGTACCCGAGGCGGCAGAAGTGATCGAGGTCGCGCGCGAGCGTGTCGGGATCACACGAGACGTAGACGAGCAGCGGCGCGCCGAGGCGCGCGATCGCCTCGCGCGCCGTCGGGGAGACGCCGCGGCGCGGCGGGTTGACCACGATGCCGTCGAACTTCTCCGAGCTGTTGACGAGGGAGCCGACGATCTCCGCGACGTCGCCGGTGCGCACCTCCACGCGCTGGCTGAGGCCCTGGGCCTCGGCCGCTGCGCGGGCGTTCGCCGCCGCGGGCGCGAACGACTCGACCATGAGGACCCGGTTGCCGCCCTGCGCGAGGGCGAGCGAGATCGCGCCCGAGCCGCCGTACAGATCGAGGATGCGCGGCGGCTCCTTGCGCCGGGAGGCGGGGCCGAGCGCGGCCTCTCCCTCGATGACGGGCCCGTCGTTCTCGAGCGACGCGATCTCGCGGAGCAGGAGGGCGTGCACGCGCGCGGCCTGCGCGCGGTGCGCCTGCACGAACGAGCCGAACGCGGCGATGTGGTAGGTCTGCCCGATCCGGTCCTCCGCGTGCGCGGTACCGTCGAGCACGATCGTCTCGGGCCCGAGGATCTGCGGCGCCTCCGCGTCGTGGAAGTTCGCCGCGACGCCGATGACGCGCGGGAGCATCGGGCGGATGGCGCGGCCGGCCTCCCGCAGCTCTTCGCGCGTGCACGCGCGCTCGCGCTGCAGGACGAACGTGACCAGCACGAACGCCGGGTTGTCCTCTGTCGCTCCCACCTCCGCGAAGAGCGGCGTCCCGGGCGCGAGGTGGACCTCGCGCAGATCGAGGGCGCGGAGCACGCCGCCCCTCGCCGGGTCGTACGGGAGGAGCAGCGGCCGGACCTCCGGCGGCGGCGACGCGATCAGCTCGCGCAGCCGCGAGGTGACCGCGGCGAGGGCCGGGGTGAGCACCCGGCAGCCCGGGATGTCGACGACCTCGTGATGTCCCGTGCGGCCGTACAGCCCGATCGCGCCGGAGGGGGCGACGATGAGCTTCGCTCGACCGCGGTAGCCGGTGATCGGATCGGCCGGGATGACCGAGCTCGTCTGGAGCAGCCCGAGCGATGGGTAGTGCGCGGCTGCGGACACGACCCGAGCACGCTTGGTGCCGAGCTGCTCCGCGTAATCCCCCGCGATGAGCGGACAGCCCGCGCACTCGACCGAGTGCGTGCACTCGATCAGCGTGTTCGGGATCTCGCCTGCCTTCAATGTGCGTCGCACGGGCCCGGACAAAACACCGCCGCCCGATCCCTCTGCGCTGGTGCTCTCGCCCAGCCCGTGCGGTCCTTCGATACCTGCGCCGGAAGCCATTCCGGGGGAGCTTACAGGGGCTCTCGGCCAGCGTCGAAGGTGTAAAGCGGAATCCGTCGAGCTTTTCGTCTGCGGCGCTCGGCGCGCCGGGGAGCGCTCTTGGATCCTGACGAGATCCCGCGCTTTCGCCGGGGTCTGCGGTATCTGCCCGGACGGTGGGCGGTCCAGGCCCTGCTCGCTCCGTCGAGCCAGCCGCCAGGCAACGCAGGGGCCAATGTGGGCGATCCCTGGCGCTGCTCCTTACCTCCGGCCGCGCCGTTCGCGACATCCGCGGTCGCAGCGTCGCGGCGCCCGGTCCGTCCCGCGCGCCCCGTGGGGGCGATGGTAGACTGAGCGCCTCTTGCGCCTTCCGATCGCTTCTCTCTTCGGCCTCCTGGCTGTGCTGCTCGCCCCTCCGGTGTTCGCCGGACCCGGCGACAAGGAGGCGAACCAGGGCATGAACGCAGCCAGAGGCGGCTTCTGCAAGCGGGCGATCCCGCTGCTCGAGTCCGCCGAGAGCCAGCGGCATCGCCCGAGCTCGGCGGTTCCGCTCGCCGACTGCTACGTCAAGCAGGGCGAGCTGCTGAAGGCCAGCGACATCTATCACAAGGTCGCGAGCGAGAAGAAGGCGCCCGGCTACAACGCGCGGGATGTCGCGGCCATCACATCGGCCAAGAAGAAGGCAGCTCAGCTCGATGCGCGCATCCCGACGCTCGTCGTCACGCCGGCGGAGCCGTACGAGGGGCTGGTGGTCGAGATCGACGGGGAGGTGATCAGCGAGCCGTCGGCGCCGCACCGGTTCGATCCGGGCGAGGTGCTGGTGATCGTCGCGAGGGCCGAGGGCCACGAGGAGACGTCGCAGAAGATCACGCTGAAGGAGAAGCAGCGGCGCGAGATCAAGCTGCGCCTCAAGCCGAAGCCCGGGGGGAAGAAGCCGCCGGAGAAGCCGGTCGCGAAGAAGCCACCGGAGAAGCCGGCCGCGGAGAAGCCGAGCGCGGAGAAGCCGAGCGCGGAGAAGCCGCCGGAGAAGAAGCCACCGAAGAAGCCGGTCGCGAAGAAGCCGCCGGAGAAGAAGCCACCGAAGAAGCCGGTCGCGAAGAAGCCGCCGGAGAAGAAGCCACCGAAGAAGCCGGTCGCGAAGAAGCCGCCGGAGAAGAAGCCACCGAAGAAGCCGGTCGCGAAGAAGCCGCCGGAGAAGAAGCCGCCTCGCGCCGCCGAGAAGCCGGTCGCGAAGAAGCCGCCTCGCGCCGCCGAGAAGCCGGCCGAGGACACGCCGCGCGTCGCGACGGGCCCCGACGAGAAGCCGAAGCCCGCCGTCGAGATGCCCGAGCCCACGCCGCCCAGTCCGCGCAAGCAGCGCGACGTGTGGCTCGGCGCAGGCTTCCAGGGCTTCTTCATCCCTCAGCTCATGTTCGGGCTCCTCGGGGAAGGGGGGCGGGACGTCCTCGTCCCCGGCGGCGACATCTCGCTGTCCACGCGGCTCGGGCGGCGGTTCGATCTCGTCTTCTCGGTCGCCTACGCGCGCTTCTGGATGGACGAGACGCCGTTCAAGCCGAAGGGACACCCGGACACCGACTACGAGATCGTCGAGAGCGATCTCCAGGCGCTCCAGGCGGGGGTCCGCCTGGTCTGGAACATCCCGCTCGATCGGGACGAGCTGTTCGCCTTCCGCGTCGGGGCCGGCCTTGGCGTGGGCTGGACGTTCATGGGCGATCTCTACCGGACCCAGGCATATCCCGGCGACGCGGTGCCCGGCGACCCGGGCTCCTTCGTGCCGGGGGACCCGTACCGCTATGTGAAATGCCGCGGGCCCAACAACCCGGTCGGGAGCTTCCGGTACTGTAACCAGCTCGACTACGACGCGGATCACTACCCCGGCTATGTCGAGCCGAGCTGGTTCACCCGTCCCAAGGGGCGGCCTCAAGGCCTGCGTCCGCTCGTCTATCCGTGGCTCGTCCTGCCCGAGATCGGGCTCGCGCTTCGCCCGTGGGACCGCGTCGCGTTCGACCTCCGGGTCGGCGCCTCCGTGACGGGCCTCGTCGGAGGGCTCGGCATCCGCTTCGCCCTGTGATGCGCCTCGCCCCGGGACCGCGGGCTCAGCGAGCGAGCTTCACGGCGCGGCCGAGCTTCCGGGACAGCACGGCCTCGAGCGTGCTCCAGAGCTCGTCGCCCGACTTCTGGGCCACCCAGCGGTCCTCGGACGGCCGGTAGTCGAAGTGCCACGCGGCCCGCTCGGCGGCCATCCAGATCTGCCGCGCCGCGCGGTGGCTGTTGACGACGTACTTGATGCCGTCCTCGAACTCCAGGGTGAGGATGCCGCTCTGCAGGTCGGCCTCGACGCCGTCGGGGATCTCGTTGATCGCTCGATCCAGCGCGCGCAGCGACCGATCGGCCACGTCGTCGAACTCTCGCTCCGATAGGGGCTCTCCGCTCATGCCGATCCGCTTACAACGGCGCGCGCCGAGGCGGTACGGGGAAGCGCCGGCGCCCCCTCACTCCCAGGGGACCGTGTAGAGCTTCACGTTGGTCATCGCCTTCATCGCCTCGACGACGCCCTCCTTGATCCCGATGCCGCTGTCCTTGATCCCCCCGAACGGCGACAGCTCGGACCGGTACCCCGGCACCTCGCGCACGTTCACCGTGCCGCAGCGGAGCTCCCGCACGAGCCTGTGGACGCGCCCCAGGTCGTTCGTGCAGACGCCGGCGGAGAGGCCGTAGCTCGTCCCGTTCGCCACCGCGATCGCCTCGTCGATGTCCCTCACCCGCAGGATGGGCGCGTGCGGGCCGAAGGTCTCGTGCTGCACGGACGGGGCGTCCCGGGGGACATGATCCATCACGGTGGGGCCGTACAGGGCCCCGCGGCGCTCGTTCCCGAACAGCAGCCGGGCGCCGCGCGCGATCGTGTCCTCGGCCGCCGCCTCGAGCTGCCGCGCCGCGGCCTCGGAGATCACCGTCCCCATGTCGGTCGCCGGATCGAGCGGATCGCCCACCTTGATCTGCGCCGACGCGGCGGCGAGGCGCCCGGCGAGCTCGTCGGCGACGCGCTCGCTCACGATGAGCCGCTTCACCGCCGTGCAGCGCTGCCCCGAGTTCCTGTAACAGCCGTACGCCGCGAGCCGCACGGCCTCGTCGAGATCCGCGTCGTCGAGCACGATGAGCGGGTCGTTGCCGCCGAGCTCGAGCACCGCGCGCCGGTAGCCGAGCAGGCCGGCGATGCGCTTGCCGATCTCGACCCCGCCGGTGAAGCTCACGAGCTCCACGGCGGGGTGGGTCACGAGCGCGCGCCCGATCTCCGCCGGATCGCCGGTCACGACGCTGAGCATGCCCGGCGGCAGCCCCGACTCGTGCAGCACCGACGCGAGGTAGATCGCGGAGAGGGGCGTCTTCTCCGACGGCTTGAGCACCATGGAGCTGCCGCTCGCGACGCTCGGCGCGACCTTGTGGGCGACCTGGTTGAGCGGGTGGTTGAACGGGGTGATCGCCGTCACCAGGCGGAGCGGCTCGCGCAGCGTGTACCCCCGCCGGGGCTTGCCGTTCGCCGAGATGTCGAACGCGAGGCACTGGCCGTCGTCGCGGAGCGCCTCGTACGCGGAGAAGCGGAGCACGTCGATCGCGCGCCGCACCTCGTAGGCCGTGTCCTTGAGGCAGAGCCCGCTCTCCCACGTGATGAGCCGCGCCACCGCCCCCGCCTGCGCCTCGATGTGCGCCGCGGCGCGGAGCAGGATCTCGCTGCGCTCGTGGCGAGAGAGCCGCGGCGGGCCGGAGGACGCGCTCGCGAGCGCCTCCAGCACCGCCCCCTCGTCGAGCCTCGGCACGCTGCCGATCACCTCGCCCGTGAACGGGTAGCGCACGAGGATGACCTCGTCCCGGTTCACCGGCCTTCCCCCGATCAGGCACGGAAAATGGAACGCTGGTCGATCGATTGAGAGCATCGAGCCCATCGCTGTCCCCCCTTCAGGCGCTCGATCGTCGGCGCTAGGCCATGGCGGTCGAGAGTCGGTTGAGCACCAGATCGAAGACGTCCGCGTTCGACAGCGCGCTCGGCCGGCCGCGCGCGGCGTCCGCGTCCGCCTCGGCGGCTTCCGCGCCGAGGAGCCAGGCGCGCTCTCCGGGCCGGAGCGGGTGGCTCGCGAGGATCGGCACCTCCGCCTCGTGCAGGCCGCCGTGGGACCTGAGCCCGCGCTGCACGGCGGAGAGGTCGTGGTAGGCCGCGCTCTTGCCGAGCACCGTGCTCCGATCGCCGAGGATCACGAGGTCGCCGATCCGATCCGGCGGCAGCGCGAAGCGCCGCGCTGCCTCCTCCCGGGTCAGGACGACCTCCACGCCCGGGAGCCGCCCGAGGACCTGCGCGGCGCGCGCGCCGTCGTCCGGCGCGCCGAGGTACACGGTCGCGTACGACCCGAGCGCGCCGTGGTGCACGACGTACGGGTCGGTGATCGGCAGGAGCACGCGGAAGCCCGAGAGGCCGGCCTCGCGCAGCGCGTCGTCCAGGTAGCGCACGTTCGGCGAGCCGTCCTGCGAGGTCTTGTCGTTCATGCCGTGATCCGCGGTGATGCCGCAGACGAAGCCGGCGTCGAGGTACTCGCCGAAGAGGGCGTCGAAGCGGGCGTAGAACCGATCGGACATCGGCCCGCGCGGCGGCTCCTTGTGCTGCACGTAGTCGGTCAGCGACACGTAGAGCAGCGTGGCCGAGAGCCGCTCGTGCAGCGCGAGGCCCATCTCCATGGCGTAGTGGGAGATGTCCCAGTCGTAGATCGACGGGTTCTCGCGGCCGACCGCGGCGGTGATCGAGCCGATCCCGTGCTCCGGGATGGCCTGCTCGTGCGCCTTCTCGGCTGACAGCGAGATCGGGCGAGGACCCCCCTCGCGGCAGGCGCCGAGGAGCGCGCGGAGCTTGTCCTTGGCCGTGACGCAGAGGGTCCTGACGCCCGCCTGCTCCATCTTCTCGAAGAGCGTCGGGACGCGCAGAAAGCGTGGATCGTTCATCGGCACCTCCTCCCCCGTGGCGGCGTCGAGGTAATAGTTGCCCGAGATGCCGTGCACGCGCGCCGGCTGGCCGGTGACGATCGACACGTTGTTCGGGTTCGTGAAGCTCGGGACCTGGCCTCGGCCGCGCACGTACAGGCCGCCGGCGGCGAGCGTGCCCGCGAGCCGCGGCATCAGCCCGTCCGCGAGCGCCTGGTCGAGGTACTCCGGCGCGCACCCGTCGACGCAGAACACCACCGTCTTGCGCGCGGGCAGCGCATAGCGCCGATCGCCGAGTTCGATCATGCCGAACGCTGACACGCAGCGCGCGGGCCGAGAAGGGCCGTCGCTGCGCCGCCACGGGCGCTCCTCCGCCTCGAACGGCGGGCAGGGGAGCGGCGGTGCGTCAGTAACCCGGCCAGGGATCGGCCGGCTTCGGAGGCGCCGGGACCGGCCGCTTGAAGCACATCACGCCGGCGTCGAGCGCCACGAGCTCCCAGCCACCCTCGCCCCGCGCCTTCGCGATGGCACGCGCCTCGTCCACGCCGTGCGCCTGCTCGCAGTCCTGCTCCCACCGCGGCGCGGGGACGCTCGGCGTGAGCCCCTGGGCGCGCACTCGCCCCGCCGCGAGCGCGACGGCCGCGCCCAGCACCAGACCGCCCAGCACGAGCACGACCCTCTTATCCATGGCGTCAGGGACATGGTGGTCCGCGCTGGGCAGGACCGTCAAGCGACGCACCGAGGACGTTCGGCACGCCCGGCAGGATTCGAACCTGCGACCCGCGGCTTAGAAGGCCGCTGCTCTATCCAGCTGAGCTACGGGCGCTTGGACGACAAGCGCATCTCTCGTACTGCATCGCGGACGCGGAATCGAGCGTTACGAGCGTTACGAGCGTCGCCAGCGCCGTGGGCGCGGGGAGCGCCCGGCGACGTCCGCTCAGGTCGACGCGGCCAGGCGGCGGACCTGCTCGCCGGTCCGGCCGTAACGCCGCTGTCGCCGGCTGTAGGTCGCGACCGCCTCGTCGAAGGTCGCCTCGGTGAAATCGGGCCAGAGCGTGTCGGTGAAGAACAGCTCCGCGTACGCGGCCTCGAAGAGCAGGAAGTCGCTGAGGCGCTTCTCTCCGCCGGTGCGGATGATGAGATCGGGATCCGGCATCGAGCTGGTCGTCAGGAAGTTCCGGAGCGACTTCTCGTTGATCTCCTCCGGGATGACCAGCCCGGCCCGCGCGCGGACCGCGAGCGCGCGCATCGCGTTCGCCATGTCGCGGCGACCGCCGTAGCTCAGCGCGAGCGCCAGGGTCATCTCGGTGCCCCCGGCGGTGTCCTCCACGAGCTTCTCCATCGCGCGCCGCGTCGGCGTCGGGATGTCCTCGAGATCGCCGACCACCTGAACCGCGATCCCTCGACGGATCAGCTCGTCGTGCTCCCCCTCGGCGAACTCCTGGCAGATGCGCATCAGCGCGTCGATCTCGTCCTTGGGCCTCGACCAGTTCGCCACGCTGAACGCGTAGAGCGTGAGGTACGGGATGCCGCGGTCGCGGCAGGCGCGCACCGAGAGGCGCACGGCCTTCGCCCCGTGCTGGTGCCCCTGCATGCGGGGGAGCCCCCGCGCCGCCGCCCAGCGGCCATTGCCATCGAGGATGATCGCGACGTGCTTGGGGAGATTGCTGGACGTCATGGGCTTTCCTGGGTGGGGACGACGAGAGACTCTGCGCCGAGCATGGGCGCGGCGGGGGGGCCGACGGTGATGCGATTGTGGAGGTTCTGTGGAGGATGGCGCGGGAGAGCTCAAGGCGCTCTGTCCGCTGACGGGTGCGCGAGCGCTCCAGCCCGCTCGCCCGACGACCACCGCGGCGCCTTCGCACCACCGATCCGGCGCGCTGTCAAACCGAGGAAACCTCCCGGAAACCAAGAGGGCCGCCGGGGAGGGGCGGCGTGGCGAGAGAGCTCACCCTTTCACAGGATCAGGCCCCCGGCAGCGAGAGCTTGAACTCGACCTCGGGCGGCCCGCGGTGGGTGCACTCGGCCGAGCCGCTGTGGGCCTCGGCGATCGCCTTGACGATCGCGAGGCCCAGGCCGGTGCCGCCCCGGTCGGCGCGGGTCGTCACGAAGCGGCGGAAGAGGCGGCCCGCGACGTGCCGCCCGATCTCGCCGCGGTTGCGGATCGAGATCGCGACCTGTCCGCCCACGCGAGACACGGCGATCTGGACGGGGGCCGCGGCGTCGCCGTGCGTGCGCGCGTTGTCGAGCAGGTTGTCGAGGGCGCGCGACAGCCACTGCTCGTCGCCGCGCACCGTCGCCGAGCTCGGCGCGTCGAGCTCGACGCGGCTGCCGCGCTCTCGCGCCCGCGCCGCGGCGGCCTCTGCGATCGCGACAAGGTCGACCACGGCGGCGTGCTCCACGCCGCGCGCCTCGAGGCGCGCGAGCGACAGCAGCTCCCCGAGGAGCGCCTCGATGCGCGTGGTCGCCTCGCGGATGCGCGCGACGAAGCGGGCGGCCTCCTCGGCGTCGTCGAGCGCGCCCTCGGAGAGCACCTCGGCGCTCGCGCGGATCGCGGCGACGGGGTTCTTGAGCTCGTGCGAGAGATCCGCGGCGAACGTCTCGACGAAGGGGCGGCCCTCGATCTGGCGCCGCATCGAGTCGATGGCGCGCGTCAGCCGCTGGACCTCGCGGCCCTGCGCCGGCGGCGTCGCCGCGCGCACCTCGCCCTCGCTCACGCGCACCGCGAACTCGGTGAGCGCCTCGATCGGCGTCGCGATGGTGCGGCCGATCAGGAACGACGAGATCGCCGCCGCGGCGCCGAGCACCGTGCTGAGCACGAGGATCGGCGGGGCGAAGTCGGCGACCATCCGCTGCACCACGATGGTCGGCTTCACGACCTGCACGCTGCCGACGCGCTGGCCGCGGACCTGGATGGGCGCGGTCACGAAGACGGTCCCTGGCTCGCCCGGCGAGGCGCCGCGCGCCCGGAGCACGCGGCCCTCGGGATCGAGCAGCGCGATGCTCTGGGCGGTCGGGCCCTCGGCCTCGCCGTCGAGCGCGCGCACCGCCGCGAGATCGACGCCGCGCACCTCCATCTCCATCGCGGCCACGGCGGCGAACGCGGCCGCCTCGTCGCGCGCGCTGCCCTCGGCGAGCAGCGTCGCGCGCGCCTCGATGCGATCGATGACGAGCAGCCCGAGCCCGAACGCGAACGCGCCGACGATGCCGCCGAGCGCGATGAAGATCTGCATCCGGATGCTCATCCCCGCCGTGCGGGCGCGGACGAGGCGGGAGGCGAACAGCGCGACGAGCAGGATGAGCGAGACCGCCGCCGCCGCGGTGACGACGAGGCGCAGCACGCGTCAACCGCCGCCTTCCGCGGGGCCCGGCTTGTCCGCGACGCGGTAGCCGACGCCGCGCACCGTCTCGATGAGGTCGGCGTCGCCGCCGGCCTCGACGACCTTCTTCCGGAGCCCCTTCACGTGCGAGTCGATGGTCCGGTCGGTGATCGCGAACCCGTCGCCCCAGACGCGATCGATGAGCTGCGCGCGCGTGAAGACCCTTCCCGGCGCCGCCAGCATGCAGGCGAGCAGATCGAACTCGACGCGGGTGAGGTCGACCTTCTGGCCGCTCACGTACGCGCGCCGCGTGGCTTCGTCGACCACGAGCGGCAGCGGCGCCGGCGCGCCGGCCAACGGCGAGGGCCGCGCGGCGCGGCGCAGGACGGCCCGCACCCGCGCCACGATCTCCCGGGGGGAGAACGGCTTGGTCACGTAGTCGTCGGCGCCGGTCTCGAGCGCGGCGACGCGGTCGGCCTCGCTGTCGCGGCTCGACAGGACGATGATCGCGGCGCGCGCCGCGCTCCGCCGGGCCTGCCCGATCAGGTCGAAGCCGCTGCCGTCGGGGAGCATGAGATCGAGGATGATGAGGTCGGCCTTGTCGATCTCCCGCTCCGCGGCCGCGAGCGTGGTGGCGACGGTGGCCGCGAACCCGTCGCGGCGCAGGAAGTAGGCGATCGACTCGGCGATGGCCGGCTCATCCTCGACGACCAGGACCTTGGCCATGGCCTCTGAGCCTAGAACGGCGCGGCGGACGCGTCGACAGGGCTGGTCGGCGGGGCTGGTCGGCGGGCCTGGCCGGCCCCGCCCCCGCGGGGGCTCGCGGGCGTCGCGATCGCCGCGTTCGTTCGCGCTCAGGCGTGCGGGATCGCCGCGCTGACGAGCTCGCGTACGACGCCGAGCAGCCGCTCGTAGTGCTCCGGGATGGGCTGCAGGCCGGCGCAGTGGACCACGAGGCCGCCAGGGCGGAGCTCGAGGTGCCCCTGGAAACCGCGGCGGGCGAGGAGCTTGCGCAGCCGCGGGTGGAACGCGCCTGCGGCCTCGCGCTGGGAGGCGGCGAAGGTCGTCACGTGGGCGTCCCAGAGCGCATCGTCGAGGGTGACCCGGGGTGGGGGAGCGCTCTCGATGAAGGCGACGCGCGTCAGGAAATGCTCGCCGACGCGCATCGAGGCGCGGCGCTGGAGCGCCGGGTGCGCCGCGAAGCCGAGCAGCGTCCGCTCGAGGGGCTCGGCTTCGCCCTCGGCATACCAGGGCTCGGCGATCACCGCGTGCCCGGGGTTCGCCGTCCACGTGCACGCGGAGAGGTACGCGGAGGGCGGCGCGATCGTGTCGTAGGGCTCCCAGCGGCGGAACCAGGTCTCGTCGGGGCGCGCGGTGAAGGCGAGGCCGCGCCGGGCAGCCCACGCCGCGATGTGCTCGGATCCCAGCGAAGGCGGCATGGATGTCGAGGTTAGTCGGCGCGGCGTCGCCTCGGAAGCCTCCGGCGCCATGCGACCGCGAGCGCCCCGGCGCCGAGCGAGAGCCAGGACGCCACGCCCGCGGCCGCGCCGTTCCCGGGCGCGTCGCAGGAGCATCGGCCGTAGATGCCGACCGTCGTCTCGCCGTCGTGGTCGTCGTCGTTGCCCAGCGGGGCTCCAGCGCCTCCGTGGCCTGTGGTCGCGATCGGCGCGCCGCCGGCGTCACCGGCATCGTCGCCGCTCCCGCTTGCGCCGCCGCGGCCGCCCGTGCCGCCGCCTTCATCGCCGCCGCTGCCTGCGCCGCCGCTCCCGCCTTCACCGCCGCCGCCGCCTGCGCTGCCGCCGCTGCCTGCGCCGCCGCTCCCGCCTTCACCGCCGCCGCCGCCTGCGCTGCCGCCGCTGCCTGCGCCGCCGCTCCCGCCTTCACCGCCGCCGCCGCCTGCGCTGCCGCCGCTGCCTGCGCCGCCGCCCGTCTCGCCGCCACTGCCCGTCTCGCCGCCGCTGCCCGTCTCGCCGCCGTCGTCCGCGCAGCGCGTGAGATGGAGGGGACGTTTGCGCGTGCAGTCGGTCGGCGACGCGCAGCGGGGATCGGAGAGCGCGGGCGGCGCGCCTGTGCCGCCGATCTCGCCCAGGTCAGGGTAGGCGACCTCGGTCCTCTCCCAGCGCCCCCCGGTGTGCTCCATCCAGCCGAACACCCGCTCCTGGTACGGAACGGCGCCGCCGATCGCCGGGTCGTAGACGCCGCGGCCCGCATCGTAGTTGGGGTTGTTCGGGTTGTTGACGTACGCCAGCCCGTTGTAGGCCCACACGGCGCTGTACCAGTGCTCGATGAACGCGGGTTGCCGGTCGCCGACGCAGCGCGTGGCCCTCCACTTCGCGGCCAGGATCTGGGTGCCGGTGGCCGCGTTGTAGGTCGGCTCCGCGGCCACGCGGCGAGGATCGAAATCCGGGCTGTCGCCGCGCCGCATGCCGCTCGTGATCTGCGAGGCGCCGTAGCCGCAGTCGAAGGAGATGATCGTCCGCGAGCTCTCCCCCACCTGATCCATGGGCCGGTCCGGCGCGCAGAACTGCTGCCACCCCGACTCCTGCATGGCGATCGCCTTGAGCAGCTCGCAGGGGAACGTGGCGGGAACGTTGCGCCGCGCCTCGGGCAGATCGCAGCCCTGACCGAGGTTGAAGGCCGGCGGACCGGCGTCGCCCCAGGCCTCGGGGCCCCGCGAGACGCGATCGAAGATGGCGTTCCACTCCGCGACGGAGGGGTTGATCCCGGGCACGGCCTCGATCGCGCAGCCGCGATCGTTGTACGCGCTCGACGCCGTGAAGCAGGGGCAGTACGCGGCGCGCGCGGCCGGCGCGAGCAGCGCGGCCGCGGAGAGCGCCGCCGGGATCAAGAGAAGGCGGCCCGTCACGGCTCCTCCTTCGCGACGGTGAAGCCGGCGACCGCGATGCGCGCTCCGGGTGGCGCAGGGATCGTGGCGACCTCGCCGCTCTCCACCCGGATCGCGAAGGGGACGGCGAACGCGGACGGGTTCGTGTGCAGCGCCGCCACCCACGCCGCGTCCTGCGAGACGGCCTGGATGGCGTCGATGCCGGGCCCGAGCGGGCTGCGGATCGCGGCGCGCGCGCCGACGACGGACAAGCCGGTGGCGCGCTCGGGCGTGTACGCGAGCCCGCCGCCCGGCCAGGCGTACGGGGCGAGGCCGTGGCTCGCGCTCGCCCCGAGCCGGGTGCGCTTGCCCCGGGCGAGATCGATCCGATCGATGACCCACAGGCCCGGGTCGGTCTCGTGCCGCTCCTGGAACACGAGCGCGCCCGCCGCGGCGTCGATCGAGAAATCGCGCGCGAACGGCGGGATCGACGGGGCGATCACCCGCGTCGCGCCGGAGTCGGGGTCCACGAGGACGATGTCGGCCGACGCCGGGGAGACGCGGTAGAGGACGAGCTCGCCGTTCCACGCGCCGGCGAGGAAGGCGAGGTGGCCGGTGTGCCGGTGCACGGTGCGGATCGCGCCGGTGGCGAGGTCGACCTCGTCGATGGTGAGCGCGTCGACCCGGATCTGGGTGGGGTTGTTGTTGGGCTGCCGCTCCGGGCCGGCGACGCCGCGCGAGACGAAGACGCGCCCCTCGGCGGTGACGAGCGGGCGGCTCGCGTGGACCACGCCGTCGCAGAGCGCGACGGGCTCTGCGCCCGGCTGGATCCGGAAGAGGCTCGCGTTGAACGAGCGGTCGCTGGACGGGCTCGTCTCGGCGGTCGCGACAACGAGCCGCGTTCGCGGGACGACGCGGGCGCGGACCACGGCGTCGCTCAGGTGCCGGAGCGCGGCGAGCGCGGGACCGGCCTTGGCTCCGCCGATCGGCGCGATGTGGAGCGTGGTCCGGGCCGCCCCCGGAGGCGTCGCGAGGATCGCGACGCTGGGTGGCGCGGAGGGATCGGCGAGCGCCGCGACGGCCGTGGGCACGAGGAGACGGCCGACCCGCGAGATCGCGGGCGCAGCGGCGTCGCCATCGGCGAGCACCGCCGTCATCGTGCCCGTCAGCGCGGCGAGCAGCGCGCAGGGGAGCGCGATCCTGCGCAGACGGCGCCGTGTCAGGGGCGAGCGGGCGTAGGAGCTGAGATGCACGACAGGAGAGTAGACGATGCGCCGGTGAGCGCTCGCTCGCGAGGAGGCGCTCGCTTGCCAGCCTCTGCCTCCCCGCCGTCCCGCGCGGCCGGGGCGCCCGACCCCGTCGCCGTCGCGCCCGGCGCCAGGTCGCCAGCCCTAGAAGCGGCCGGTCATGCCGAGCCCGGCCGCGCCCGGTCCAGCGACCGGCGTCAGCTGGAGCTTGCTCGGCCAGGGCTGGTTGAACCCGAGCTCCCAGATGAGGCCACCGGCGACGCCGGCGGCGCCCAACCCGAGCAGCACGCCGCCGACCGTCGCGTGCGTGCGCCCCTGATTGCCCTTCTCGGCCACCTCCTCCGTACAGCCCTTGCGCGACGGGCAACGATCCTCGGCGGCGCTGATGTCCGCGAAGCCGCTCGAGGTGAGGATCCCGCCGACCAGCAGCGTGACGACCCCGGCGCCCGTCGCGACCCACGGCGAATAGCCGTAAGGAGGCTGCGGCGGAGGCTCCTCCCTGGGGCGATCCGGGACCGCCGAGGCGGTGGGGGCCGTCGGGAGCACCGCCGGCGCGGACGCGGACGCGCTCGCGCTGGCGCTCGGCGCCGGCCGGAGGGCGTTCTTGAGGTTCTGGATCTTGTCCTGGATCGTCTGCGCGTCGCTCGCGTCCGGCGTGCGGGCCAGGTAGGTCTCCAGCGCCGTGACCGCCTCGGCCCGCTCGCCCTTCTTCTCGTAGGCGTTGGCGATGTTGATCAGCACGCCGTGCGCCGAGCAGTCGAGCTGGTAAGCGTCCTTCCAGTACTGGATGGCGCGATCGTAGTCAGCGCGCTCGTAAAACTGGGTGGCGGCCTTGTGCGCCCCCTTGGCGCCTTCCAGGTCGGCGGGGGTCGCCGTGCGGTAGCACTCGGGGTATTCGATGGCCGGATCTCCTGCTAAGGCCAACCCCGCGGCGAGGAATATCCCCGCGCCGAGACCGACCAGCCAAGTCCGAAGCACACGCATCCGAGCCGCCCTCCGAGAAGTGGCCGCAGCATACTGATCCGCTTCGCCGGCAGCGAGAAAAAGGAATAGTTGCGGACCTCGAGGCAATGCGTTCGGCCTGCCGACCGGCGTGGCGAGCGCCGAGCGAAGGGGCGGCCAGGGGAGCGGGACAGGAGCCCCGAGCGAAGCGACGGCCGGGGGACGGCATGGGAGTCCAGAGCGAGGCGGCGGCCGCGGGAGCGGGGCGGGGAACGCCGCCGGCGCGCCCGCGCGGCGCGTGGGTGGCCGACCGGCCGGCAGGATCGTCGAGGGACGGTCCCGGCGCTTGCTTGGTTTCCGGTTCTGCTAGTCTCGCCCGGTGATGCTCCCCGAAAAGAAGCAGATCCTCGTCGTGGATGACGAGGCGAACCTCCGGCGGGTCCTCAGCGCCCAGCTCGGCCGGGATGGCTACGAGGTCCACACCGCGGAAGACGGCGAGGAGGGGCTCGCGTTCCTGAAGGAGCACCACATCGATCTGGTCATCACCGATCTCCGGATGCCCAAGGTCGACGGCATGGACCTGCTCCGCGCCGCGCTCCGCGACGACCCGTCGCGGCCTGTGGTGCTGCTCACGGCGCACGGGACCGTCGACAACGCCGTCGAGGCGCTCAAGACGGGCGCGTTCGACTACATCACGAAGCCGTTCGATCAGAACGAGGTGCGCGTCGTCGTGAAGAAGGCCCTCCGCACCCGCGATCTCGCGAGCGCGGACGCGACGCGGGACGTCTCCGCGGCGCAGCCCCGGGGGGGCTCTGACCGGTTCGGCATCATCGGCGAGAGCCCGCCCATCCAGGAGCTCTACGCGATCCTCGAGCGGGTCGCCGACACGCCGACCACGGTGCTCATCAGCGGCGAGAGCGGCACCGGGAAGGAGCTCGTCGCGCGGGCGCTGCACGAGAACTCCGGCCGTCGCGACCGGCCGTTCATCAAGGTCAACTGCGCGGCCATCCCGAAGGACCTCATGGAGTCGGAGCTCTTCGGCTACGAGCGCGGGGCCTTCACCGGCGCGGTCGGCTCCAAGCCGGGGCGCTTCGAGCTCGCCTCCGGCGGCACGCTCTTCCTCGACGAGATCGGCGAGATCCCGAACGAGATGCAGGTGAAGCTCCTGCGCGTCCTGCAGGAGAGCGAGTTCGAGCGGGTCGGGGGCATCAAGACCATCCACGTCGACGTCCGGCTCGTCGCCGCCACGAACCGCGACCTCAAGCGGGAGATCGCGGCGGGCACGTTCCGGGAAGACCTCTTCTATCGGCTCAACGTCGTCCCGATCGCGCTCCCCGCGCTGCGCGACCGGAGGAGCGACATCCCCCACCTCTGCACCCACTTCGTCGCGAAGTTCAACGCGCGCCTCAAGAAGAGCATCGAGAGCATCGAGCCCGAGGCGCTCGAGCGCCTGGCCTCGCACGCCTGGCCGGGGAACATCCGCGAGCTCGAGAACGTCGTCGAGCGGGCGCTGCTCTTCGCCGACGGCGCGCGCATCCGCCTCGACGACCTGCCGGAGGAGATCCGCGGCGGCGCCACGCCTCTGCCCGGCGCGTCGCTGCCGCTCGCGGCCGCCGCCGCGGACACCTCCGCCGCGCCGTCGACGCCCGACGGCCTCAAGGAGCAGGTGAAGGCGGCGATGAGCAAGCTCGAGCGCGACCTCATCGAGCGCGCCCTCAAGCAGACGCACGGCAACGTCACCCACGCCGCGCGGCTCCTCAAGATCTCGCGCAAGGGGCTCCAGCTCAAGATGAAGGAGCTGAACCTCCGCGAGCGCGACGCCGAGTGAGCCCGTGGGCCTCGGCGAGCATCGCTCCGTCCGCGCGCCGGGGGGGAAGGCCCTCGCCGCCGCCGCCTCGCTCGCCGGCCTCCTCGCGGCCTCTCCCGGCTGCGATCGCGGCGGCGCCCCGTCGGGCACGGACGCCGATCTCGACGCCGCCCCGCCCTGGGACGTGAGCCAGACCGAGCCGGAGCCGCGCCCCGGCATGGCGTGGATCCCGAAGGGCGTGCTCATCGCGGGCACGCCGCCGGACCGGCTGCCGCGCATCGCCGACGAGGAGATGGCGGGCGCGCAGGTCGTGATGCACGGCTTCTACATCGACATCTTCTCGTACCCCAACGAGGTCGGCGCGATCCCGACCACGAACATCGCGCAGGACGAGGCGCGCGCGCTGTGCGAGGCGCAGGGCAAGCGCCTCTGCACGGAGCTCGAGATCGAGCGGGCCTGCAAGGGGCCGGACAACACCACGTACGAGTACGGCGACACGTACAAGGCGCAGGTCTGCGCGACCGGGCAGAGCCGGGTCCTGACGCCCAACGGGGTGAACGCCGGGTGCGTGAGCGCGTTCGGGGTGCACGATCTCCATGGCGGCGTATGGACCTGGACCTCGAGCCAATGGCAGCGGGGCAGCGGCAAGCCGGGGCTCGTCACCCTGCGCGGAGGCAACGGCCCGACGGGCGAGCTCGTGGGGCGATGCGCCCACGGGCGCGGCGCCAAGCCGGACACGCGCCGCCCCGAGGTCGGCGTCCGCTGCTGTGCCGGCGAGGTGAACAGCTTCGAGGTGGTGCTCGAGGTGACGCGCGATCGCCCGCTCCGGCTGGAGCCGCTCGTCGACGCGCGCGCGGCGGCGCAGCTCGCGGCGCTCGCGCCGGAGGAGGTGCGCAACGCGCCCCGGGCGGGGTCGGCCGAGGGGGCGTTCAGCGTGGAGCGCATGTGGACCTGGCACCCGCGGGGCAACGAGGAGCTCGTGCTCGGCGGCGGCTGCGCGCGGCCGGCCGGGGTGAACGGGGCGCCGCGTAGCCGCGCCAAGCGCGCGAAGCGGTCGCGCCCGGGCGACGGGACGACGTGCGGGCTCCTCATCGCCCGGATGCGCATGAGCGCGCCGGCGCTGCTCACGTTCGTCCCGTCGGATCTCTGGGAGCCCACGATCGGCGAGGCGGACTCGCCGCGCGAGCTCTTCCTGTACGGCGGCGACGCGCTGGGCGCCTTCCGCCGTCGAATCACCTACGAGTGGGGCAAGATCGGCGTCGCCGACAAGGAGCGCAAGCGCAAGCACAAGGGCCGCCGCGGGCTCTCGTACGACTGAGGCCCCTCGGCGTCGCGACGGGTGGCGCTGGCGCGCGGCGGCACCACATTCCGGCGGCGCGCTCCGGCCCGTGGCACATTCGCCTTGCGCCCGGGCGCCTGGAAGGGCAGCGCTAGCAGCGCGCGTCGCCGCTGCGCCGTCCGCACGCTCCCTCCGATGACCCGCCCGCACGACCCCGAACCGCGCGACGCGACGAGCAAGCGTCCGGACGATCCCGCGCGGCGGCGCGCGGCCGCGCGCCGCTCGCTGCGCGCGGCCGTCGCGCTCGGCTGCGCGCGGCTCCGCGGCGCGCGCGGCGGGCGGCTCGGCCTCACCATGGCGGCGCTCGTCTCGCTGGGGTGCGGCGTCATGGCGCTCGTGCTCCGGCTGGACGACGGGACGACCTCGCTGGAGGCGCTGCTCGGCTCCGCGGCGCGCGGGCTCGCGTGGGCGGCCGCCGGCCCGATCGCCCTCGCCGCGGCGCACGATCGCCCCGGGGCCGACCGCCGCGACGGCATCGAGGCGCTCGCCGCCGCGCGGGGGATCTCGCGGGCCTCGCTCCACGGCGTGCGCAGCCTCGCCGCGATGCTCGAGGTCGGGCGCGTCGTCGCGCTCCCGCTGGCCGCGCTCTCGGTGCTCGCGGCGCTCCTCTCCGGCTCGCTGCTGCTCGGCCTCCGGCACCTCGCGTACGGCGCCGCGCTCGCCCTGTTCGGCGTGGTCTCCGGTGTGACGCTCGGCGGCCTCGCCTCGGCGAGCGGCCGCGTCGCCGGGGCGCGAGGGCGCGCCCTGTTCCTGGTGCTGACCCTCGTCCCCTGGGGGCTCGCCGATCTCGCCGGCGACTCGAGGTGGTCGATCCCTGGAGCGCTCGGCGCGTTCCTCTCCTTCGCGGCCCGCTCGGCGGGAGGCCCTGCAGGATGAGCCCGGGCGATCCTGTCGTGGTGCTCGAGGGCGTGCGCGCGCGCGACGGCGCCGGCGAAGAGGGGCGCCCTCGAGGGGGCCTCTCGGGCCTGTCCTTGGCGCTCGGCCCGGGCGTGCACGCGGTGCTCGGCGCCCCGGAGGACGGGACGCTCGCCCTCGCGGAGGTGCTCGCAGGGCGCGCGGCCCCCCTCGCCGGCCGCGCCCTCGTGGCGGGGCGCGACCCGCGCCGGAGCGCGGCGACGCGGGCGCGGATCGGCGTCCTGGCCGCCGCCCCGGAGCTGCCCGACGGCGCGTCGGTGGCGTCGTGCATGTCGGTCGCGCTCCGGGCCCGCGGCGCGCCCGCGAGCGGCGCCGCGGCGCTCCTCGAGCCGCTCGGCCTCGCGCCGCTCCTCACCCGCCGCGCGGCCTCGCTGAGCTTCTCCGAGGCCAGGGCGGTCGAGCTGTCGCTCGCCCTCGGGGTGCCGCGGCCGCTCCTGCTCTGCCTCGTCGAGCCGTTCGCCGACGTCGCCGTGCCGTCTCCGGAGCCGGTCCGAGAGCGCCTGCGCGCCCTCGCTGCAGCTTCCGCCTGCGTCGTGCTCGTCACGTCCTCGACCGTCGACGCGAGCGCCCTCGCCGACCGCATCCACGTGCTCGATCGCGGCGTCATCGCGCGGACGGAGCCCGGCGCCGGCGAGCGCCTCGCCGCTGCCCCGGGCGCGGACCCGCCGGGCGCGGGGCGGCCCGAGGTCGAGATCCACGTGCTCGTGCACGAGCGCGCGCCCGGCGCGCCCGGCGCTCGCGCGCTCGCCGCGGCGCTCGCGAGCGCTCCCGCCGTGCGCGCGGGCGCGTGGGAGCAGGGGCCGGCGGAGGCGTCGTCGACGCTGCGGATCCGGGCCGCGGACAGGGAGGCGGCAGCGCTCGCGATCCTGGATGCGGCCGCGAGGGAGGACGTCACGCTCCTCGCGATCTCCTCGCCGCCCCCGTCGATGCACGACGTGCGGGCGGCGACCGCGCTGCACCTCGCCGCCGCTCGCTCGAGCCGGCCCTTCGGCGCACCCGCGATCGAGGGCGCTGCCCCGCTGCCGGGCGCGCCCGAGGGGCCGTTTGCGGTGGCGGCGTTCGACGCGCCGGCGCCGCTCGGCCCGGCAGCGCCCGCTGGTGTGCCGCTGTCGGCGCACGGCGATGCCGCTGCCGGGCGACGGATCGGGGCCGACCCGCCGGGGGCCGACGGTTCGCCGCACGCCACGGAGACAGGACGCCACGATGGTGGGTGAGAGTGCATCGAGCGCCGCAGCGCGGCCGCTTCCTCCCGCGGAAGGGGGGGCCGAGCGGGGCGGGCGCGCGCTGACGGGCGTCCGCCTCGGGATGGAGATGACCCTGAGCCGCCTCCGCGCGCGGCGTCCGCTGCTTTCGTTCGGGCTCGGCGCCGCGCTCGCGCTCGCGGCCGCGGTCATCGAGATCGCGTTCGGGTCTTCCGGGGCCGTGGACCGGGCGCTGCTCTCCACGTTCCGCCTCGCCACGCCGCTCACGATCTTCGCCCTCGCCGCCGACGCCGCCGATCGCACCACGCTGCGCGACGCGGCCTGGCCGGCGGCCCGCTTCGGCGCCTCGTCCCACCATGTCGCGCTCGGCATCGCCCTGGCCACGGCCCTCGCTTCCGCCCTCGTGGGAGCGCTGCTCGCCGTCGTCGTCGTCGCCGTCGCTCATCGTCCCGGCGCTGCGCCGTTCGTCCGAGACATGCTCGTCAGTGGGTGGATCGGCGCGCTCACCGGAGCCGCCTACGCTGGCTGGTTCTCGCTCGGTGCGACCTTTTTCCGGCGTGGCCTCGGCCGCTTCGTGCCGCTCGCGGCCGATCTCCTGCTCGGTGGCTCGGCCGGGGTGATCGGCGCACTGTTGCCCCGGGGCAACGCCGTCAACCTCCTCGGCGGCCCTTCGCCGCTCGGGCTCGGGCAGCCCGCGAGCGTCGCCCTCCTCGCGTCGAGCGCCCTCGTCCTCGCGCTCGTCGCGGCGGCTCGCTGCAGGGAATGGTGAGGGAATCGTGTGTGGGCTGGGCCGGGCCGCGGCGGCTCGGCTCGCCTTGCCCCGACCGGCTGCTTGACGTTCACGACGATGGCGTGAGCGGCGCAAGAGGGATGGCTTCATCCGCTCGTTCACGTACTCTTCGGGGAATGACTCAGGAGCACGGGGACGACGAGGCCACCAAGGCGGTCAACGCGCCTCGATCGGTCCTGCTCGTCGGCTCGTCCGAGGCGCTGGCGACGCGCTGCAGGGGGATGTGCCTGCGGGCTCGCGTCATGCTCATCGTCGAGAGCGACCTGGCGGCGCTGACGAACACGGCCGTGGAGCGGAAGCCGCTCGCTCTCCTGTTCCCCGACGACATCTACGCCTTCGACAGCGCGGAGTTCGACGCCCTGGCGCGCGACATCCAGGCCGCGGTGGTGACCCTCGAGCCAGGCGTCACGGACGAGGTCATCGAGGCGCGGCTCGCGGAGGCGCTGCTCCGAGCCGAGCTCCTCCGGCAGCCCGAGCCGTCGTCGAGCCGTTACGTGCTCGTGCCCGACGGCCCCCGCCGCTCCAAGCGTCGCTGACCGGCGCGCCCTTGCATGATGATGAAAAGGAGCTCCATCCGATGAGCGAGCTGCACCTCGATCCGAACGCGTCCCGCCTGACGATCCACACCCGAGCCGTAGGGATGCTCGCGCGCCTCGCGCACGACCTCGAGATCACGGCGTCCGAGCTGCGCGGTCGGGTGCGGCTCGACGGCGAGTCGTGGACCGCCGAGCTCGAGGTCCCCGTGGCCAAGCTCTCCGTCGCGGGGGTCCTGCGCGGCGATCGCGTCGATCCCGACGTGCTCTCCGCGGGAGATCGCGGCGACATCGAGCGGCGCCTGCGCGGCGAGGTGCTCGCGGGGACCGAGATCGTGGCGGTGCGCGCCTCGGGGGCCACGCGTGACCGCGCCGAGGTGCGCGTCCAGGTCGCCTCGGGGAGCGCCTCGCTGGTGGCGCGGCTCTCCTCGCGCGATCGCGGCGACGGCGCGATCGGGGTGACGGGCACCTGTCAGCTGTCGATGGCCGCGCTCGGCGTCCGCGAGGTCAAGGGGCCGCTCGGCGCCTTCAAGGTGCGGGACGAGCTCGACGTCCTCTTCGATCTCACTCTGCGGCCTGCGAGCTAGGCGGCTCGGACGGGAGCTCGGGCGCCGCGTCGCCGCGCGGGCAGGCACCGTGGACCTGGTAGGGCTTGCCGGCGATCCGCTTCGCGAGCGAAGCCCCGCGCCAGGCGACGTACGCCTTGTTGAAGTCGAGCAGCTGGTCGGGGGCGAAGTACGGGTTCTTCGTCTTGCCCAGCGTGACCAGCGTGAGCACCTGCTCCGCCACGCTCACGGGGCAGCCCTCGAGCCGGAGGGTGGTCTCGTTCCGGGCCATCGCGAGCTTGGTCGTCACCTTCACCATCTTCGCGAGGACGTCATCGTGCTTCGCGGTGTAGGGGTCCCGCGCGCTCCGCTCCCGGTACAGGCTCTCGATGCTGACCAGCTGATCGCCGATCTTCCCTTTGTACGTCGCGCAGTCGCCGATGAAGATCACCTTCTCGCCCGGCTTTGCGTCGATGGGGCCCTCGTAGGCGCCGAACACGACGTGCATCCGCGGCATCTTCGCGTCGCACTCCTTGTCGTACTCGCGCAGGATCTCGATCGCCTCCTCGATGGCCCCTGGACAGCCGCCCCAGCAGTAGTCGGTGCGCTCGGGCTCGGGCGGCGAGCCCGCGTAGGCCGTGATGTTCGTGCCCTCGAAGTACTTCTCGACGCGGACGAGGCCCACCTTGAACCCCTTGGCCTTGTGCTTCGCCTCCTCGAGCGTCACGTCCCCCGTGATCTCGATCTCGCCGAGGTCCATCGGGCCGAAGCCGCGCTCCGACGCCAGGCGGATGTGCTCGACGCTCCTCGGATCGACGCCGATGATCTGGCAGCAGACCGAGTCGAACGCGACCTGGTTGTTCCCCATGATGATGAGGCCCAGGTCGAACGGCGAGGGCGTGAGCATCCGCCCCTCGCCCGCGGTGATGGCGTCGATCGCGATGAACTGCGGCTGCACGATGTACTGGAGATCGGCGACCTTCTCGTTCAGCCGGTGATCGTGATCGATGAGCCTGTGCCGATCGTCCTGGATCCCGATGTAGTTCTTCATCGAGAAGGTCACGGTGGTCCAGGGGTGCGACTTGAACTTGGGGCAGTTCACGAAGAAGTCGGCCTTCGCGACGGGCTCCGGCGTGAACACGTAGTCGCGCAGGCGGCCCTCGTGCGTGAGCGGGATCTCGACCTGCTGCTCTTCCTCGAAGTGGTAGTGCTTGACCCCGGTCCGGCGGAACATCGGGTAATAGCCGGCGCTCTCGTACGTCATGCGGGTCGGGAGCGTGATGCCGCACCGCTCCCCGACGGCGAGCTCTCGCACGCGCCCGTCGTCGCGATCCTTGAGCGCGCCGATCACCCCCTCGACGAACTCGGGCCGCGTGTACGCGTGCGGAAAGTGCGCGCCCGACGCGACGACGTTGGGCTTGATGAGCGTCCGGCCGTGCGGGCGCAGCGAGAGCTCTTCGAGACCGCTGCGCACGATGCCGCGGATCTTCGCAACGTCATACGTCGAGCAGCGGCGCAGAATTACACGAGGGCGCGACGTAATTTTCATAGAAAGCCAGCGTATGGGTCGCGCTGAGCCATCGCAACACCCGCCGCCGGACGAGCCGCGCCGCGCTGCCGCTGCAGAACAGCCTGGGCGTTCGCTGCTGGACGGATCGTCGTGGCTCAGCCCGTGCGTTCGCCGACGACGAGCCGCGCCAGCTCGGCGCGGACCTCGCGCGTCGCATCGATGAGCCGGCCTTCGAGCTCGTAGGTGCGCTCACCGGGCGCCGCGTCGCTGGGCTCGGTGGGTGTGCGCAGGCGGCACCGGGCGACCTTCACCCGGATCGCCGTCCCCGTCGCTTGCAGCGAGCCCTCCACGCGCGCTCCGGGCGCCGAGGAGGCGGTCGAGTGGAGCCGCACGCGATCTCCGTCGATCTCGACGAGCTCTGCCTCGCCGCCCTTGGACCAGGTGAGGTGCGACGTCATTCCGGCCTCCGCAGCCCGGCGCTCCGCGCGCGGGCGGCGCCGCCGCGGGCCCGCTCCATCGCCGCGCGGGCTTCGCGGGTGGCGTCCTTCTCTTTCAGGCTCTCGCGCTTGTCGACGGTCTTCTTCCCCTTCGCGAGGGCGATCTCGGCCTTCACGCGCCCGTTCTTGAAGTAGAGGCGGGTCGCGATCACGGTCATGCCCTCCCGCTCCACGCTCTTGCGGATCGCCTCGATCTCGCTCTCGTGCAGCAGCAGCTTGCGCGGGCGCTTCGCCTCGTGCCCGAAGGCGGCGCCGGGCATCACGGGGATGTTGACCCCCTTCAGGAACGCCTCCCCGTTCTCGATGGCGCACCAGCTGTCGGTGAGCTCGGCCGCGCCGTCGCGGAGCATCTTCACCTCGCTGCCGAGCAGCACCAACCCTGCCTCGAACCGATCGTCGAGGGTGTAGTCGAACGTCGCGCGCTTGTTGCGCACGATGAGCTTCTCCCCCTCTCGCTCCTTCTCTTTGCCAGCGCGGCTCACGCGGCCGCATAGCGCGCGCGCCGCCGCCTGTCCACACCGCTTCACGGGGCCGCGCCCGCACGGCGCCGCTGCTGCGCGCCGCTCGCGCGGCGCGTCCCGCTGCGGCGCCGGCGTCCTCGCTTGACGCCGATCGCCGCCGCTCATCCAATGGTCCTTTCGCTCGACCTGCCGTCGGTCTGGAGGACTCAGTGAATCGCGGACTGCGCTTTTCGGCCTGGCTCGGGGCGATCGTGGTGAGCTCTGCGCTCTTCCCCGGGTGCAGCTGCAGCTGCGGCGTCGCCGCGGACGGCGGCACCGTGGACGGCGATGGGGGGTGGAGCGGCGGCGGGCAGGGCGGCGGCGGGCAGGGCGGCGATGGGCACGGTGGCGGCGGGCACGGCGGCAGCGGGCAGACGCCCAGGCGCGTCGGGGTGACCGAGACGGTGACCGCTGGCGAGGTCGCGAGGAGCTCGCGCTACCGCATGGTGTTCACGCTCGGGCAGCCGACGCAGAACCAGGGGACGTCGACCTCACCCAAGGTGCGGATGCGAGGAGGGCTCATCGGAGCCGACGGGAGCTTGCCGTGACGAGGAACTCGATGTCGTGTTCGCCCTTTACGACGAGCGCGACGCTTCGACGCCCCTGTGGAGCGAGGTCCACTCGATCACGTTCGAGGACGGCTTCTTCTCGGTGCGCCTCGGCTCGATCGTCCCGTTCGGGAGGGCCCGATGGGGCCGCTCGGGCCAGACGCCGCGCCTGCCGGGCGCGCCTCCCGCGCTCGGCTTGTCGGGTCGCCCGAGCGTCGTGCGCACCCGTCGCCACGGACCGTGATAATTCGACGACGCGGAACGCAATGCCGCAGCACGCTGGGTCGGCACGCCGCCCACGTACGATCGTTCGCGACGATGGGCTGAAAGAGGGCTAAACACTCGCGGTTTTCACGCGGCCGTGTCCACTCCGGACGGCGTCCCCGCGGGTTCACCCTACCGCGCGTCCTATGCACTCGATCTGTCTCCGCGGCGCCCGCACGCACAACCTCCAGGGCATCGACCTCGACTTCCGGTCCGGCGAGCTCGTGGCCATCGCCGGCGTCTCGGGCGCTGGCAAATCGTCGCTCGCGCTCGACACGCTCTATTCCGAGGGACAGCGCCGGTTCGTCGAGAGCTTCAGCCCCTACGCTCGCCAGTTCCTCGAGCGGCTCGAGCGGCCGCCGATCGACGCGCTCGAGCCGGTGGCGGCCGGCGTCGCCGTCGACCGACGCGCGCCGGTCAAGAGCTCGCGATCGACCGTCGCCACGATGGCCGACCTCGAGCCGTATTTCTGCGCGCTCTTCGCGCGCGAGGCGGTGCCTGTCTGCCCCTCCTGCGAGGCGCCGGCCGCGCGGACCGACCCGGCGCGCGCGGCCGACCTCGCCGCGAGCGCGCACGAGGGGGCGACCGCGCTCGTCACGTACCCGATCGCGGTCGCCGGGACCGAGCGGTTCCTCGACGTGCGCGAGTCGCTGCTCGCCGCCGGCTACCGGCGCCTCCTCGTCCGCGGCGAGGCGCGCGACATCGACACCGTGGCGCCGTCCGAGGCGATGAGCGGCGCGGACAAGGTCGAGGTCATCGTCGATCGCGTCCGGGTCGCCCCCCGGGAGCGCCGGCGCCTCGGCGCCGCCATCGAGGAGGCGTGGAAGGGCAGCGGGGGCGACGCCTCGCTCCACCTGCAGCGCAAGGCCGACGAGCAGGGCGGCCAGGGGGCGGGGCCCACGCGGCTCCGGCTCGTGCGCGGGCTCGCCTGCCCCTCGTGCGCGCGCGCCTTCGACCCGCCGCGCCCCGGGCTGTTCTCGTACCAGTCCCCCACCGGCGCGTGCCCCTCGTGCCGCGGCTTCGGCCGCACCCTCGGCATCGACTACGACAAGGTGATCCCGGACGCCTCGAAGTCGATCGCAGGCGGCGCGATCCGGCCCTGGAACGGCCGCTCGACGACGTGGGAGCGGAAGCTGCTCCGCGCGTTCTGCGAGCGGAAAGGCATCCGCACCGACAAGCCGTGGCGCGACCTCTCCGACGCGCAGCGCGCGCTCGTGCTCGAGGGCGAGGGCTCGTGGACCCAGGGGAAGTACCCCGGCGTGAAGGCCTGGTTCCGCTGGCTCGAGACGCGCACCTACAAGATGCACGTCCGCGTGCTGCTCGCGCGTTACCGCACCTACGACGTGTGCGGCGCGTGCAACGGCAAGCGGCTCGCCCCCGAGTCGCTCCTCTACCGCGTCGGCGGCCTGGATCTCGCCGCGTGGCACGAGCTCGAGCTCCGCGACGCCCGCGCGCGCCTCGAGGCCGAGCGCCCCCAGACGGGCCAGGGGGAGATGGCGCGCCGCGAGCTCATCGCGCGGCTCGGGTACCTCGAGCGGGTCGGGCTGGGCTACCTCTCGCTCGCCCGCCAGGCGCGCACGCTCTCGGGCGGCGAGGCGCAGCGCGTCGCGCTCACCGCGGCGCTCGGCACGTCGCTGACGGGCGCGCTCTTCGTGCTCGACGAGCCGACGGTCGGCCTGCACCCGACGGACATCCCGCCGCTCATCGCGGCCATGCGCGAGCTCGCCGATCGCGGCAACGCCGTGCTCGTCATCGAGCACGAGCCCCTCGTCATCCGGGCGAGCGATCGCGTCGTCGAGCTGGGCCCCGGCGCGGGCAAGCAGGGCGGGCGCGTCACCTTCGACGGCCCGCCCGACGGGCTCGCCGCGCGCGGCCCGCTGGCGCCGGCGCGCGCGGAGCGCCGGGCGCCGAGCGGGAAGATCGCGATCCACGGCGCGCGCGAGAACAACCTCCGCGACGTCACGGTCGACGTGCCGCTCGGCGTCGTCGTGGCGATCACGGGGCCGAGCGGCTCGGGCAAGAGCACGCTGGTGAACGACGTGCTCTACCGGCACATCGCGAGGGCGCGCGGCTACAAGGACGTCGAGGCGCCCGGCCTGTACAGGCGCATCGAGGGCACGGCCGACATCCGCACCGTCACGCTCGTCGACCAGGCGCCGCTGGGGCGCACCTCGCGGGGCAACCCTGCGACCTACACCGGCGCATGGAACCGCATCCGCGCGCTCTTCGCCGAGCAGCCGGAGGCGTCGGCGCGGGATCTCGGGCCCGGCCACTTCTCGTTCAACGTCGCGCTCGGGCGCTGCGAGGCGTGCGCGGGCGAGGGGAGCGAGACGATCGAGATGCAGTTCCTCGCCGATGTGTCGCTGACCTGCCCCACCTGCAAGGGCAAGCGGTTCCGCGACGAGGTGCTCGAGGTGAAGCTCGACGGCCGCTCGGTCGCCGACGTGCTCGACCTCTCGATCGACGAGGCGTTCGAGGTCTTCGTTGGGCAGCCCGCGATCCGGCGGGCGCTCGCGCCGCTCAAGCAGCTCGGCCTCGGTTACCTCACGCTCGGGCAGCCGCTCTCGACGCTCTCCGGCGGTGAGGCGCAGCGGCTGAAGATCGCGCGCGCGCTCGGCGAGCCCTGCGCGGGCGCGCTCTTCCTGCTCGACGAGCCGAGCGCCGGCCTTCACCCCGAGGAGGTGACGCACCTCAACGCCGCGCTCTCCGTGCTCGTGACCGAGGGCGCCTCCGTGATCGTCGTCGATCACGACCTCGACGTCATCGCCGCGGCGGACTGGGTCGTCGATCTCGGCCCGGGCGCGGGCAGCGAGGGCGGGAGCGTCGTCGCCGAGGGGACGCCCGAGGAGGTGGCCCGGACGGCGACGCGGACCGGCGTCTCGCTGGCCGAGTGGTTCGCGCAGCGGGGCGACGGCGGCGCTCGGCGCCCGCGGCGCGCTGCGGCGGCGGCCCCCGCCGCCCCGAAGCCCGGCAAGCGCGGCGGTGCCGCCGCGCGCGCGTCGCTCGACCGGGGTCGGATCGAGGTCGAGGGCGCCCGCGAGCACAACCTCGCCGAGGTCTCGACCGTGATCCCGCACGGCGAGATCGTCGTCGTCACCGGCCCGAGCGGCTCTGGCAAGAGCACGCTCGCGTTCGACGTGGTCTTCGCCGAGGGCCAGCGGCGCTTCCTCGAGACGCTGACCCCCTACGCGCGCCAGTTCCTCCCCACGCTGCCGCGGCCGGACGTCGATCGCGTCACCGGCGTCCCCCCCTCGATCGCGCTCGAGCAGCGCACCACGCGCTCCGGCGCCAACTCGACCGTCGCGACCGTGACCGAGATCGCGCACTACCTGCGGCTGCTCTACGCCAAGGTCGGCGAGGCGCGCTGCCCGGACTGCGACGTGCCGATCGAGGCGCGCTCGCCGGACGACGTCTACCGCTCGCTCGTCTCGACGCGCGGCGCGCGGACGCTCCTCGCCCCCGCCGTCGTGGCGCGCAAGGGGACGTACCTCGACGTGTTCACCGCCGCCGCCCGGGCCGGCATCACCCGCGCGCTCGCCGACGGCGAGCCGTGCGCGACCGACAGCCCTCCTCGCCTCGACAAGCGCCGCGAGCACTCGATCGACCTCGTGATGTACGAGGGGCGCATGGACGGCCTGGATCGCGCCCTCTTCGATCGCGCCCTCGCGTTCGGGCGGGGGGCGGTCAAGCTCGCCGGCGGCCGCGGCGGCGAGCAGCTGCTCTCGACCACGCGCACCTGCCCGCGCTGCGGCGTCGGTGTCCCGGAGCTCGATCCCCGCTGGTTCTCCTTCAACACGAAGCAGGGCCGGTGTGCGTCCTGCGAGGGGACGGGCGCCTCGGACTTCGACGACGACGCGCTCGCGACGCCCGACCCGTGCGAGGCCTGCGGCGGCTCGCGCCTCGCGCCGATCCCGCGGGCGGTCCGGCTCGCGGGAGAGCGCTACCACCAGGCGTCCGGCCGGTCGGTCGCGGCCGCGGCCGCGTGGGCGAGGGGGCTACGGTTCACGGGCGACCGCGCGCTGATCGCCGAGGCGCCGCACAAGGAGCTCTGCCGCCGGCTCGACTTCGTCTGCGAGGTGGGCCTCGGCTACCTCACGCTCGATCGGCGCGCGGCCACCCTCTCGGGCGGCGAGATGCAGCGCCTGCGGCTCGCGGCGCAGCTCGGCAGCGGCCTCACCGGGGCGCTGTACGTCCTCGACGAGCCGACCATCGGCCTGCACCCGCGCGACACCGACCGGCTGCTCGGCAACCTCCGGCGGCTCGCCGGGATGGGCAGCACCGTTCTCATGGTGGAGCACGACGCCGACACGATCCGCGCGGCGGATCACCTGATCGACCTCGGCCCCTCGGGCGGGCGCAAAGGCGGCCGGATCGTCGCGGCGGGGCCGTCGCGCGCGGTGCTCGCGAACCCCGACTCGCCGACCGCCCGGGCGCTCGCCGGCGAGGATGCGCTGCTCAGCGCGCGCCCGGCGCGCCCCCCCGCGCGCGAGCACATCGAGCTCCTCGGCGCCCGCGCGCACAACCTCCAGGGGGACACGCTCCGGATCCCCGCGGGCCGGATGACGGTGGTCGCCGGCGTGTCCGGCTCGGGGAAGAGCACGCTGATCCAGAAGGTGCTCTACCCCGCCGCGCGCCGCGCGCTGGAGCTGGAGGCGCCCGAGCCGGGCCCGCACAAGGCGCTGCGGCTGCCGAAGAGCATCCTGCGGGCGGTGGCCGTCGATCAGTCGCCCATCGGGCGGACGCCGCGCTCGATCCCCGCGACGTTCCTGGGCGTCTGGGACGAGGTCCGCAAGCTCTACGCCGCCTGCCCCGACGCGCAGGTGCGCGGCTACGGCCCTGCGCGGTTCTCCTTCAACACGGCCTCCGGCGGGCGGTGCCCCGCGTGCGAGGGTCAGGGCGTCATCGCGCACGAGATGTCGTTCTTGCCGGACGTGACCACGCCTTGCGAGGCGTGCGGCGGCGCGCGCTTCGAGCCGGCGACGCTCGACGTGCGCTACCTCGGTCTGTCCGTCGGCGAGCTCCTGGACCTCACCGCGGAGGAGGCTGTCGAGGTCTTCGCGGCCCACCCGAAGATCCGCGCCCCGCTCTCGACGATGTGCGATCTCGGCGTCGGTTATCTCCACATCGGCCAGGGGTCGCACACGCTCTCGGGCGGCGAAGCGCAGCGGCTCAAGCTCGCGGCGGAGCTGACGGCCGGCGCGCGGCCGAAGCCCACGCTCTATGTGCTCGACGAGCCCACGACCGGCTTGCATCTGGCGGACGTGACGCGCCTGGTCCGCGTGCTCGATCGCCTCGTCGAGCGCGGCGACACGCTGGTGATCATCGAGCACCACCCGGCGGTCATCGCGTGCGCGGATCACGTGGTGGAGCTCGGCCCGGAGGGCGGCGCCGGCGGCGGGCGCATCGTGGCGGAGGGCACCCCGCGCGAGGTGGCGCGTCAGCCGACGGCGACGGGCGAGGTGCTGAAGCGGATCTTCGCGAAGGCTACGTGAGCGGGCGCGCCGCGCGAACCGGCGCGCCGTCCCGGGGAGCGCGGCTCAGCCGCCGGCGCGCTTCGCGTACTGGTACGCGGTGTAGGCGGAGATCAGGTGGCAGATCCAGCCGAGCCAGCCGCCCGAGCCGATCCACAGGCCGGGGGTGATGATCAGCCAGAAAATGCAGCGCAGGAACGCGCCGTTGTAGAGCTGCCCAACGCCCGGAATAAGGAACGAAAGCACTGCGGCGATCCCGGATTTGCTCATGGCATCGGAACCTGATCACCGTGACCGCCCTGTCAAGCGGGCTGGGGGAACCTAGGCATGGAACGGACCCGCCGCGCCGCTGCCAGCAGCACAGGGCGCGGTGCAGGAGGGCTCAGCGGCTGCCTGGCAGGACGATCCTTCGACGACCCGTCGAGGACGTAGAAGGGGTCGGCGCAGGGGTCGTCCCTGTGGCGGTAGGCGCGGGGGTCGTCGACGTGGCCGTGGGCGCGGGGGTCGTCCCCGTGGCGGTAGGCGCGGGGGTCGTCCCTGTGGCGGTGGGCGCAGGGGCCGTCGCCGTCGGCTTGGGTTGTGCTTGCGCCGTCGGCTTCGGGGCTGCCACGGGGGCAGGCGCGGGCGGCTCCGGCGCGGTCGCCGCGGGTGTGGCGGCCGTCGGCGGGGGAGGCGCAGGATCGCCGGCGACCGACGCAGGCGCCGGGGGCGCCTCGATGGGCGTCAGCACTGCGGCATCTTCGGACGATCCTCGGCTGCGCATCACGAAGAAGGCGGTCGTCAGCCCGCCGATGACCACGAACGCGCCGATGCCGATCAGCGCGAGCGTCGCGCCGGAGCTCTTCGCGCGAGGACGCGCGGGGATCGGCGCCGGGTACAGCGCGCCGCTGCCCGGCAGCTGGGGAGCGCCTCCGGCGTGAAACCCCGGCGCTCCGGCGGCCCCGGGGCCACCTGGGGCCCCGAACGGCGAGCCGCCGTACGGGCTGGGAGGCTGGGGCGGCTGCCCGTAAGCGCCTCCTGCTCCAGGTGGTCCTCCGTAATTCGCTGTCGCACCGGGCCCGTACGGGCCCGGTGCACCCGCTGGCGGCGCGCCGTACGGGCCAGCGGGAGCGCCGTACGGGCCCCCGGGAGGCGCGCTGTTGGTCCCGCCTTCGACGAGGGTCCGCGGGACGGCTGCGCCAGCGGCGTTCGGATCGTGCGGCGCGGTGCCGGGCGGCACGGGGAAGGCGCCCTGCGGCGAGTTGGGCCCTGCGAGCGGAGGCTCGCCGGGCACGGTCTTGCCAGGGCCGTACATGCCGCTCGGGGGCGCAGGCCATCCCGGCGGCGGACCGCTATTCTGGTTGCTCATCGAGATCGCATCCTACCTACCGTACGCGCCCGGCGCGTCAGTTGTTGGGTACGATGATCACGCGCCGTCGAGGCCTGTCCGGCGGCGTGTCGGGGGGGCTCGTCGTCGGCGTCGTCGGCGGGCTTGTCGTGTTCGGCTGGGGGTTGGCCGGCGGCTGCGCGCTGGTCGGCGCGGGGAACGGGAATGGCGGCAGCGTCGACGGGATGACCCAGGGAAGCTGGGGGATGATCGTCGTCCCGCTGGGGCGTGTGGTCGGCGCCGTCGTGGTCGGCGCCGTCGTGCTCGGCGTCGCCGGCGGCTTTGCCGTCGTGGTCGGCCGGGGCTGCGGCTTGGCGACCACGGGCGGCTCGACGGGAGGTGGCGTCACCGCCGGGGGCGTCACGGCGGGGGGCGTCGTCGCGGGCGGGCTGGGATCCGAAGGCACCGTGTTGGCCGGCTGGAGGGTCGGCAGCAGGGCCGGCCCCGCGTCGGCCTGCTCCTTCCGGCCCAGCTCGTTGGCGATGTACAGACCACCGACGACGGCCCCCGTGATCCCCCGTGGCGAGCAGCAGGATGGCGAACAGCGACGTCCCGCCTCGCGCGGGCCGCTGCGCGCCGTGCGCCGAGGCGCTCTGCGAGATCCTCGGCAAGGGATCCATCGGCGCCGTCCCAGGGATGTAGCCCTGCGCGCCGCCGCCATATGCGCCGCCATAGCCGGGCGCTGGGCCGCCGTTGAATCCGCCGCCCGGGGCCGCGCTCCTGTCCATGAACGGCGCGCCTCCGACCGCCGTCCCTCCCGGGCGCGGCGCCACATCGAAGGGTCCCGGCTCGTGGCTCGTGGCGGGCACCCCCTGGGGGAGAGCGTAGGGGGCAGCGCTCACGGTCGCCGGCTGCGCGATCTGGGGATACCCACCTTGCTGGGGATAGCCCCCTTGGGCGAAATACGGGCCCGAGGAGGGCTCCGGCCTCGGCGTGAACCCTGGCGCTGACGCCGAGGGCCCTCGGGCATCCGAGGAAAAGCCGCCCATGGGGGTCGAGGGCCCGAGGCCGCCCGGGGGGCCGCTGGACGCGTGCTGCGCGCCGCCGTCCTCCGGCGGAATCGTCTTGGGAACGGAGCTGGCGCGACCGTCCCCCATCGCGTTGGTCGCGGGCGCCGCCGCGGAAGGCGTGAGCATCCCGGGCGCCGCGAGGGCTGCCGCCAGGGCGGCCCCGGACGACCGCGCCAGGCTGACCTCGGACGGCGCGGGGGTGAGCGCCGACGGGGCGCGGGCGGCTCGGGCGAACGGCTCCAGGGCGCTGCGGAACTCGGCGGTGGTCGCGAAGCGATCCGGCGGCGAGGCCGCCATGGCGCGGTGGACGGCCGCGCAGAGGCCGGGCGCGAGCTCCGGCGCCAGGTCGGAGAGCCGCGAGATCTGGCCCGAAAGGTACGCTCCCGCGATCTGCTGGGGCTCATCGCCGCCGACCGGCCGGCGACCGGCCAGCATCTCGAAGACGATGACGCCCAGCGAGAAGATGTCGGCGCGCGCGTCCACGGAGTCCGCGGAGTAGGCCTGCTCCGGCGCCATGTACTCGGGGGTGCCCATGATCACGCCGGGGCGCGTCAACCCGCGATCGAGCTCCCCCGTGACCTTCAGCTTGGCGATGCCGAAGTCGAGCAGCTTGATGAGCGGCTCTCCCTTGGCGGACTTCGTGATGATCACGTTGTCCGGCTTGAGGTCCCGGTGGACGACGCCCGCGCGATGGGCGGCCTCGACGCCCTCCAGCATCTGCATCGTGTACTCGAGCGCGTCGGGGTACCCGAGACGGATGCCTGCCCGGTAGAGCTCCTCGTACAGGGTCTGGAGCGTCTTCCCCTCCAGGTACTCCATCACGATGAACGCCAGGCCGGACGCCGTCTGGTCGACGTCGCTGACGCGAACCACGTGCGCGCTCTGGATCTGCGCGGAGACGCGCGCCTCCTGGAGGAAGCGCTGCACCAGGCCGGAGCGGCGGGACAGCTCGGGGTGGAGAAACTTGAGGGCGACCGTCGTCCCCAGCACCTCGTGGCGGGCTTCGTAGACGCTCCCCATGCCGCCATCGCCGATGAGGCGCACGAGTCGGTACTTGTTGTTGATGACCTGGCCTGCCTGCGGACGCATCGATCTCCGTTGAGGGCGCTGGAGTTGCTCGGAGAGTCTCACAGGCTGGTAGACGAACGTCAGCCCCATTTGTGCGACACAGCGTCGCGATGATCGCGATCCGCCCTGCTTTTCGGCGCAGCGAGCCCCCTCCATGTCCGCCCGCGTCCCGTCCAGGGCGCCCATACGGCTGAGGTCGCACGCTCCAGGGCGCACGTGCCACCCCAAGGATGCGCGATGACGCGTCGCGTCGTCGCGGCTCGTGTGGGCGCGACAGCGCTGATGCGCGCGTGCGGGACCGAGTATACCTGGGAGCGCCGCGTGGGAGCGGCGCCGAGGAGATGCCCGTGCTGGCTGCGCCGTTGCTCGATGCCCTGATCGATCGCTCTCTGGAAGAAGACCTCGCGGGAGGCGATCTCACCACCGAGGCCTGTGTCGAGGCCTCCGCGCGCGCGACCGCGAAGGCGGTCGCGCGCAAGCCGCTCGTCGCGTGCGGGGGCGACGTGTTCCTGCGCGTCTTTCAGCGCCTGGATCGGCAGGTGGAGGGCGAGGTGCTCGTCGCGGACGGCACCGCCGTCGGCGCCGGCGCGGTGCTGTGGACGGTGCGTGGCCGCGCGCGCTCGCTCCTCAGCGCGGAGCGCACCGCGCTCAACCTCGCGCAGCGGATGAGCGGCGTCGCCTCCGAGGCGCGCCGCTACGCCGAGGCGATCCCGGCTGGGTCGAGCGTGCGCATCACCGACACCCGCAAGACGACGCCCGGTCTCCGCGGGCTGGAGCGCTACGCGGTGCGCGTGGGCGGCGCGCACAACCACCGCGACAGCCTCGGGAGCGCCGTGCTCATCAAGGACAACCACATCGTCGCGGCGGGCGGCATCGCGACCGCCATCGCCCGCGCGCGGGCGCGCGCCCCGCACACGACGAAGGTCGAGGTCGAGGTGGCCTCGCTGCAGGAGCTCGATCAGGCGCTGGCCGCCGGCGCCGACATCATCATGCTCGACAACTTCACGCTGGCCGACGTCAAGGCCGCGTCCGCGCGCGTGCGGTCGGCGCAGCACGGCCGGCCTCTCCTCGAGGTCTCCGGCGGCATCACCCTGGAGCGCATCCCCGAGCTCGTCGCGGCGGGCATCGACGTCATCAGCGTCGGGGCGCTGACGCATTCGGCACGCGCTGCCGACATCGCGCTGGATCTCTCGCTGTGAGGCGGCTCGACGGGGCGGCGATAGAGCGCGAGCTCTCGCGGCTGGGCGCGTCGTTCGGGCGGCCGCTCGCCGTGGCGGCCGAGACCGCGTCGACGAACGACGACGCGCGGAGCGCGGCCGCAGCCGGCGCGCCGCACGGGGCTGCGTTCCTGGCCGACGCGCAGACCCAGGGTCGGGGGCGCGGCGGGCGCTCCTGGCACTCCCCGCCCGGCGAGAACCTCTACCTGTCGGCTGTGTTGCGCCCGAGCCTGCCGGCGAGCCGCGTGGCTCCCATCGCGCTCGTCATGGGGCTCGCCGTCGCGTCCGTCATCGAGCGGCGGCTCGCGCCTCTTCCGTCCCGCGGCGCGTCGGGCGGCGGCTCCGCCGTCGAGGTGCGGCTCAAGTGGCCCAACGACGTGCTCGCCGGGGGCCGCAAGCTGGCGGGGATCCTCGTCGAGGCCCAGCTGCGCGGCGAGTCGGTGAGCAGCGTGATCGTCGGCGTCGGGCTCAACGTCCATGCGTCGAGCTTCCCGCCGGATCTGTCGGCGCGGGCCACGTCGCTCGCGATGCTCGGGATCGACGACGTCCCGCGCGAGCGCCTCGCCGCGGAGCTGCTCCAGGCGATCGGCGACGCGGCGGCGAGGTTCGAGGCGGGCGAGCTCGCGCCCTTCGCGGAGGATCTCGCCCGGATGGACTGGCTGCGCGGCCGCCGCGTCGAGGTCGGCGGCGTGGTCGGCGTCGCGGCGGGGATCGATCCGGAGGGGCACCTGCTGGTCCGCGGCGCCGGCGGCATCCTCCGGGCGGTGGCGGCGGGCGAGGTCAGCGTCATCTCCAGCTGAGCGCCCCGCGCCGCTTGCGTTGCGCGCTCGGCGCGGCCAAAGCTCCCGCCCCCACCTCGGGTCGCCGGCGGCGTGGCGCCGCCGAGGCGGACCGAGGCGCCTCGGAGGCGTCGCTTCCTTGAAAGAAGACACCCTCGTCGTCCACGAAATCTACGCCAGCGTGCAGGGTGAATCGACGTTCGCCGGGCTGCCGTGCACCTTCGTCCGGCTCACCGGGTGCAACCTGCGCTGCGCCTGGTGCGACACGACGCAGGCCTTCTACGGCGGCAAGCGGCTCCGCCGCGGCGAGGTCCTCGAGCGCGCGCTCGCCCTCGGCACGCCGCTCGTCGAGCTCACGGGGGGCGAGCCTCTCCTTCAGCCCGGGTCGTTCCCGCTCCTCGCGGAGCTCTGCGACGCGGGCCGGACGGTCCTCGTCGAGACCAGCGGCGAGGCAGACGTCTCGCGCGTCGATCCGCGCGTGCACAAGATCATGGACCTGAAGGCGCCCGGCTCGGGGGAATCCCACCGGAACCGCTGGTCGAACCTGGATCACCTCACGCCGCGCGACGAGATCAAGTTCGTGCTCGCCGATCGGGCGGACTATGCGTGGATGCGGGACACCATCCGCGAGCGGCGCCTCGACGCGCGCGGCGTGACGCTGCTCGCCTCGTGCGTGTGGGGCAAGCTGTCGCCGAAGGAGCTCGTCCAGTGGGTGCTCGACGATGGCCTCCGCGTCCGGGTGCAGGTCCAGCTCCACAAGGTGATCTGGGGAGCCGACGCGCAGGGGGTCTGACCCGCGGGTCGCCCCCCGCGCCGCGGCTCGTCCCGGTGAGGGCGGCGCCCTTCTCTCGCAGCCTCAGCGCTCGCCGCGCACGAACTGCTCGAAATCTTCGACGTCGCGGGGCGAGCCGAGGACGAGCGGCACGCGCTCGTGGAGCGACCTCGGGACCCTGTCCAGGATGCGCTCGGCCCCCGTGCTCGCCTTTCCGCCCGCGGCCTCGAAGATGAACGCGAACGGGTTCGCCTCGTAGAGCAGCCGCAGCTTGCCCTGGCCGCTGCGATCGGCGGGGTAGGCGAAGATGCCGCCCTTGAGCAGCGTCCGGTGCGCGTCCGCGACCAGCGATCCCACGTAGCGCGCGCCGTACGGCCGACCCTCGTGCTTGCTGTCCTCCTTGATCCACGCGTTCCAGCGGCGCACCTCCTCCGGCCATCGCGCGCTGTGGCCTTCGTTGATGGAGTACGTCGAGCCGCGCTCGGGGATCCGGATGTTCTCGTGAGAGAGAAAGAACTCTCCCACGGTCGGGTCGTAGGTGAAGCCGTGCACGCCGCCGAGGCCGGTCGTGATGACGAGCAGCGTCGACGAGCCGTAGAGCACGTAGCCGGCCGCGACCAGATCGCGGCCGGGGCGAAGGAAGTCCGATGGATCGGCGCCCATCTTGGCGTCGCTCTTCCGGAGCACACCGAAGATCGTGCCGATAGAGATGTTCACGTCGATGTTGGACGAGCCGTCGAGCGGGTCCACGACGACGATGTACTTCGCTCGTGGGTCCGTGGAGAGGAGCCTCATTTCCCCGAGCTCCTCGCTCACCACGGCCGCGCAGTGCCCGCGCCTTCCGAGCACGCTGAGCAGCGTCTCGTTGGCGACCTCGTCGAGCTTCTGCACGACCTCGCCCTGGACGTTGGTCTGTCCCGTGTATCCGAGGACGTTCGCGAGGCCGGCCCGCCGGACCTTGGATGTCACGAGCTTCGCCACCAGGCCGAGCTGGTTGAGGAGGGAGGTGAACACCCCTGTCGCCGAGGGGAACCCGAGCATTCCTTCGAGGATGTATGTCTCGAGCGTGATCCCGATGCGTGACGGCGCCTCCGGCGGCTTCCAGCTCAGATCCCGTTGGTCCGACATGATCCCTCCGCGTTGGCGGCGAGGACGTTACCGCCCCGCCACGTGCTCGTGCTCGCGTCGGCCGCTGTGGCCCCGAGGGCGGTCCGGCGCAGTTTCGAGAATTGCGTATCCGATGGCTTCGTACAACATCCTCGGGGCGCTGGACCGCCCGCGCGTTGGGCTCGATACGTTCGTCCAAGTCCTGAAGATGCGGCCCGAGCCCGCTCGCCCGAGCGCCCTGACACGGCGCCGCGGGCATGACGGGGCGGGTTCACGCCCCGGGCGGGCCACGCGCTTCCTGGCGCAGCAGCACCTTCGACGGAGTGATTCATGGCGCTCACCACGCGTGTAGAGCAGATCCTCTCCTGGTACGCATCCGAGAACCCAGGCACGCTGACGAACCTCGTCCGGCTGCTCAACCATGGCGCGCTCGCGGGCACCGGAAAGATGGTGATCCTGCCGGTGGACCAGGGCTTCGAGCACGGTCCGGTGCGATCGTTCGCTCCGAACCCCGAGGCCTACGACCCCGATTACCACTTTCAGCTCGCGATCGACGCCGGGTGCAACGCCTACGCGGCGCCGCTCGGATCGCTGGAGGCGGGCGCGGCCAGGTTCGCGGGGCAGGTGCCCCTGATCCTGAAGCTGAACAACAGCGACACGCTGGCGAAGGTGGAGCAGCCCGTGTCGGCGGTGACCGGCTCCGTCGAGGACGCGCTCCGCCTCGGCTGCGTCGGCGTCGGCTACACCATCTACCCCGGGTCCGGCGCGAGAAACAGGATGTACGAGGACCTTCGCGAGATCGCCCTCGAGGCCAGGCGCAGGGGCCTGGTCGTCATCGTCTGGAGCTATCCGCGCGGCGCCGGATTGTCGAAGCAGGGCGAGACGGCCATCGATGTCTGCGCCTATGCGGCGACGATTGCGGCCCAGCTCGGCGCACACATCATCAAGGTCAAGCCGCCGACCGCTCATATCGAGCAGGAGGAGGCGAGAAAGATGTACGAGAAATACAAGATTCCCATCCAGACGCTCGCCGACCGGACCCGGCACGTCGTGCAGGCGACGTTCGGCGGCAAGCGCGTGGTGATCTTCTCTGGCGGCGAGTCCAAGGCGACCGACGCCGTCCTGGAGGAGGTGCGCGAGATGGCCGCGGGCGGCTCCTTCGGGTCGATCATGGGGCGCAACGCGTTCCAGCGCCCTCGCGCCGAGGCGCTGCAGCTCCTCGCCGACGTGATCCAGATCTACCGGTCGGCGCGCTGACGCCCCTCGATCCGGCGCTCGGGCCGGGCCGGCCCGGACCCGCAGTCCGGAGGGCAGCGTCGCGCGAGGCGCTCCGACGGCGGGCCGCCGAGCGCGAAGCCCGTGCGGGAGCCGCGCAGAACCGTGCGGGGCTGCGCGGTACCGTGCGGGGCCGCGCGCCTGGGAGCGGGAGCGCGCTCCCGCCCGCACCTCGGGCCGACCGCCTGCGGGCATCGTGCACGTCGACGGGGTTAGCCCTTCGTGTTTAGATGCCGCGCTGGACACCCTCCACATCCCGGGCTCAGGAGACCGCATGCCGATCAAAGTGAACCTCGCCTCGTCCGACCCGCTGAGCATCGCCGTCGACGTCGTCGTCATCGGCGTGCCCGAAGGCGCTTCGACGGGTGAGGGCGTGCTGGCGAGGCTCGTGGCCGCGCTGGGCGAGTCGGTGACTCACCAGGTCAAGCGTGACGACTTCACGGGGAAGAGGGATCAGAGCATCGATTTCGCGACGAACGGCGCGTTGAAGCCCGGCCGGGTGCTGTTGATCGGGCTCGGGTCGGGCAAGGTCACCGACGTCGAGTGCAGGCTGCTCGCCGCGAAGGGGGCGCGCTTCGCGAACGGGGTGCGCGCCGAGAGCGTCGCGGTCGTGGTGCCTCCCGGCGTCGAGCGCGGGGAGCGGGCCGCCGCGGAGGGGCTCGTGCTCGGGGCCTACCGGTTCACCCGCTACTTCACGGGCGATCGTCTGCCCAAGGTCCAGCTCTCCCGCGGCACCGTGGTCATCGAGGGCAAGGTGGGCAAGGCGGCGCGCGATGCCGTCGCGCTCGGCCAGCAGGTCGGCGAGGCGATCTGCGTCGCGCGCGACCTCGTCAACGAGCCGCCGAACGAGGTTTATCCGGAGGCGCTCGCGCGTGTCGCGGTGGCCGTGGGCAAGCAGCACGGGCTCAAGGTGACGGTGCTCGACAAGGCCGCGCTCACCAAGCGGGGCATGAAGCTCATCATGGCGGTGGGGCAGGGGAGCGCGAGGGATCCCCGGCTGGTCCACATGGTCTACGCTCCTCCCGGGAAGCCGAAGCGGAAGCTCGTCTTCGTGGGCAAGGGGCTCACCTTCGACAGCGGCGGGATCTGCATCAAGCCAGCTCCGGGCATGGAAGAAATGAAGGGCGACATGGGCGGCGCCGCGAACGTGATCGCGCTGATGGCCGCCGTCGCGGCCGCCAAGCCGAACGTCGAGGTGCACGGCGTCATCGGCGCGGCAGAGAACATGCCCGACGGCGCCGCATACCGGCCCGGCGACATCTTCGGCTCTCTGGACGGCAGGACGGTGGAGATCATCAACACCGACGCAGAGGGGCGCCTGGTCCTCGCCGACTGCCTCGCCTATGCGCGCGCGCTGAAGCCGGACCTCATCGTCGACAACGCGACCCTCACGGGCGCGTGCGTCGTGGCCCTCGGGCCGACCGTGTCCGGCTTCTTCTCGAACCGCGAGGAGCTCGCGGAGCGCCTGCGGAGCGCCGCGAAGGCCGCGGGCGAGTCGATGTGGCAGCTCCCGCTCATCGAGGAGCTCCGCGACGGCCTCAAGAGCGACTGGGCCGACATCAAGCACACGGCCGACCGCTGGGGAGGCGCCATCACCGCGGCCTTGTTCCTGCGCGAGTTCGTGGGGGACGTCCCCTGGGTGCACGTGGATATCGCTGGCCCATCCATGGCGAACAAGCCGTACGGCATCTTCTCCAAGGGCGGGACGGGCCACGGCGTGCTTACCTTCCTCCGCCTCATCGAAGGCTTCACCGGCTAAACCGTGCAACTCCGCCGCAAGCTCGCGCGCGCCATGGGGCGCGCCATCACCGACTTCGACATGATCGCCGACGGCGATCGGATCCTCTGTGCTGTCTCGGGGGGCAAGGACAGCTACGCGATGCACGCGCTGCTCGTCGACCTCGCGCGGCGCGCGCCGGTCCGGTTCAGCGTGATCGCGGTCAACATCGACCAGGGGCACCCTGGCTACCCGGGACACCTCCTCACCGACTACATGGCGGCGGGCGGCCACGAGTTCCGGATGATCTCCGAGGACACCTACTCGATCGTCACCGAGAAGATCCCCGAGAACAAGACGTACTGCTCCCTCTGCTCCCGCCTGCGCCGGGGCATCCTGTACCGCATCGCCCGCGAGCTCGGCTGCTCGAAGATCGCCCTCGGCCACCACCGTGACGACGCCGTGACGACGCTGCTCCTGAACCTGATCTTCGCGGGGCAGCTGAAATCGATGCCGCCGAAGCTCATCTCCGACGACGGCGACAACATCGTGATCCGTCCGCTGATCTACTGCGCCGAGGCCGAGCTCGCCGCGTTCGCCGCGGAGGAGCGGTTCCCGATCATCCCCTGCGACCTGTGCGGGTCCCAGGACAACCTCCAGCGCAAGGCGGTGAGCCAGCTCCTCGCGGATCTCGACGCGCGCCACCCCGGGACGCGGCAGAACATGCTCGCAGCCCTCGGCAACGTGCGCCCGAGCCACCTCTTCGACACGGGCCTCTGGAAGCGGCTCGGGCTCGAGGTCGCCCGGGAAGAGGGGAGCGCGGGCGACGAGGCGGGCGTGGGTGCGCCAGCGCCGGACGTGCTGCCCGTGGGCAACCTCCTGAGAAACCTGGCCTAGCGCTCGCTCATGAGCACGGATGCCCCCGGCGCCATCTCGATCGGCGCTCCGCGCGAAGAGGAGTCCACCGCGGCGGCCTCCGTCGGACGCGGCGGCGCGTTGACGCGCGGGGTCGACGGGGCGTCAGGCTCGGACCCCCCGGAGGCGCCGCTGCCGGGGGCGGCGCGCTTCGACCTGGGCCCGGGCGGCGGGCGCGCCCCGCAGGCGTTGCTCGCCGCGGTCGTCGCCTGGATGATCACGGTCGCGCCCGCGGGTTTCGGTCGTGGCGCGCCCGTGGTCGCCAGCATCGCCGCCACGCTCGCCTTCCTGTGCGGGGTCGCTGCGCCGCTGCTCGCCGCCACGCACCGCCGGGTCGCCCGGCACCTCGGCATCTCCGTCTTCCTCGCGCTGGTCACGCTGACCTGGCTGCTGGCTTCTCCTTCCCTTCAGCCCTCGCGCCTCGACCCGGTCCGCGCGGCGATCGGCGCGATCGCCTGGGGCATCTTCGCGCTTTCCTGGCGCGATCGCTGGGACGTGCGGCGCCAGCCGGAGCCGGAGCCAGACGCCCCGCTCCTGCAGGCCCGAGCCCACCTCCCTCCGCTCGCGACGGCGATCGTCGCGTTCGGAGCGCTCGTGAGCCTCGCGATCCTCGTGCTCGCCTGGCGCATCCGGGACCCGGAGCGCGCCCTCCTGGCCCAGGCCGTCGCGGTGGCCTGCGCCGTCGCGCTGATCACGGCGGCGTCCGGCGTCGCGGTGGCTCGTGGCCGCCGGCACACGGGCGGCGGACGGCGGCTCCCCCACCGAGCCGTTCGGCACCTGGTGGTCCTGATCGTCTTTGCGGTCCTGGGGGCGGTCGCGATGACGCTGCGGTGAGCGGCGGCGCGGCCGTGGCCTCCCGGCCGCCGCCGCTCCCTGGTGTCCCCGCATCCCCGCCGGTTCCTCACCAAATCGCGTTACACTCATCGGCGTGTCCCGCGCAGTCGATGTGTTCGCGGTTCTGCTCCTCGTCGCCGCAGCGTTCTCCTTTGCCTTCGGGGTTCACGCGCTCGGTGATCGCCAGGATTTCAAGGCGATCTACCTCCTCGTGATCGGCGGCCTCTCGCTCAAGGCGTCCACGGAGATCCTTCGTCCCCGCGGGGGTAACGCGTGAGCCCTGGGCGCCGAGCGATCGCGGCCGTCGCATGTCTGTGCGCGTGCGCGGCCTGGGCTGTTCTATCGACGTCCGCGAGGGGGGCGGCGCCGCTGCCGCCCGACGTGGCGGCCCGCGTGGGCGCGAGCGACGTCGCCGTCGACTCGGTGGCGCGCATCGCGGCGGCGCAGCAGATCCCGCCTGCGCAGGCCCGGGACGCTGCGGTCCACGACGCGCTCTGGGCCGCCGAGGCACGAGCCCGCGGCCTCGAACAGGACCCCGACGTGCGGCGCGAGATCAGCCTGGTGCTCGCCCGTCGCATGCTCCACCGCCTGAAAGAGGAGGCGGCGAACGCCGGCCCGGTGACCGACGAAGAGCTGCGCGTCGCCACCGAGCGCCACTGGCTCGATCTCGATCGTCCCGAGGGGTACCGCACCGTGCACGCCGTCGTGAAGCTCCCGGAAGACGCTGACGAGGCTACCCGTGACAGGGTGAAGGCGATCGCCGACGCCATCCGGACGGCCGTGTTGTCCTCGCGCGAGGTCGCTCAGCGCACCGAGCCGCCCCGCGCCGCGGGGACGCCGCAACCGCCCCCCGATCCGGCTGCAGAGGCGTTCATCAGCGCCGCGAAGGGCGTCCCTGCCGATGGCTTCGAGGTCGTGGCGCAGGCGCTCTCGCCGGTGACGGAGGCGGGCCGCGTGCTCACGCCGGAGCCGCAGCAGTTCGACCCCGCTTTCTCCCGCGCGGCCGCGTCCCTCGTCGCGCGCGGAGATCTCACCGCACCGGCCACATCGGCCTTCGGCGTGCATGTCATCATGCTCCTCGAGCGCATCCCGGCGCAGGTGGTGCCTGTCGAGGAGCGACGCGGCCTGGTGCGCGACGAGGTCGTGGCGGACCGCGCGCGCGCCGCCCAGGCGAGGTTCCTCGAGGTGGCACGGCGCGAGCCGAAGATCGCGGGGGCCGTCGATGCGTTGCTCGAGCTCGTGCGGATCGAGCCATGACCACCTCGCGCAACGGAGGTCGCAACCGGACCCGACGCCGGCTTCCACGTGACCAGGCGCCGTCCTCCTTCACGTCGATCCTCGAGGATCTCCTGTGCGCGATCCCGGGCGCGCACGCCGCCGCGCT